>NZ_OKQO01000010.1 GCF_900289145.1 Neobittarella massiliensis (ex Bilen et al. 2018) | reverse complement strand
CCGCACCACCGCCCAGGCGCCGGCGGCGGGGGCCAAGTCTTGCAGCGCCGCCCGGGCGGCGCCGGATACCTGACGGCACAAAAAGCGGTAGTAGGCGGGCGCGGCGGCACAGTCGGGGCCGGAATGGGTGTGGCTGCAGCAGAGCATCACCTGGCTGCGCGCGCAGCACAGCAGCTGGGCCAGCTCGTCGCGCAGGCGGTCGCCCAGCTGCTGGGTGAGCCCCAGCAGGTCCAGCGTTACCAGGCAGCAGCGGTCGCCGTCCTGGTCAAACAGCAGCACCTGGGCGACCAGGGGTTCCAACACGCCGCGGGAAGTATCGTCCTCCCGGGTAAAGCCGATGAGCTGTACCGGCATAGTGGGGGTGATATCGGCGGCGGCATAACCCACCTGCACGGCGCCGGTAGGGGTGTGGGCAGTCATCATAAGTCCCTCCTGTCATGTGCTGAGACCAGTATAGCACTGCCGGCGGCCCTGCGGGCTGCCCCGTTTGCCGCGGCGGTATTTGGTGCACAAAAGAGCGGGCGGGGCCGCCCTGCCCCCGCCTGCTCTTTTGATGCGATCTGAAAGAATGCCGCTCAGCGCCCGCCGCGGGGCTGACCGGCGCGCTCCAGCGCCCGGGATACCGCCCGCACCGACAGCGCGTACTGCGCCGCCAATGCCCGCACCGAAGTGCCTTGCCGGTACAGCGCCGCCAGCTGCCGGTCCCGTGCCGCCAGCAGCGCCCGGGTGTTGGTCCCGCTGCCCCAGGGGCGGCGGCCGGTGGCGGGCACGTACAGGTACCCGCCCTGTATATACTGCTGCAGCGCCGCCAACAGCGGCGGCGGCAGCACATCTTTGGCGTTTTGATAAGCTCTCATATTTTGCGCGCTCCCTGCCTCTTGCGTGGATATCGGATCTGGCAGGGGCCGACGCCGGGCGGCAGTTACTCCACACAGACGCCGCCCGGCGCTGTCCCCGTGTGGAGGTAGCTGCTGTTGTCGCGCTTTTTGTTGTCCTCTGGCCGCATGAGTCGTCTCCTTTTGGCGGGGCCGCCGGGCGGCCGCTGATGGGGCGGCACCGGGCCGCCTGTCTACCACTTCTATTATACGGTGATCCGGCGGCGCTGCCAAGGGGGTAGAGGGGCCGCGCCACATGCCATATTTTTCCACACATAAACTGCATACGCCGGGGAATGGCCGCCCATACTCGTGGTACGACGAGATCAAAAAAGGAGCGATTTCCCATGAAAAGAAGACCGGGTAAAATAGAGTGGGTGCTGGCCCTGACGCTGGTACTGTGTTGCCTGTACAGCGCGGTGTACGCCCAGTCGGGCGCCGAGCAGAACATCCGCCAGAACACGGTGCGGCTGCACATCTTGGCAAACTCCGACAGCGAGCGCGACCAGGCCCTGAAGCTGGCGGTGCGCGACGAGCTGCTGGCCCGCTCGGACGAGTGGTTTGCCGGTGCCGCCAGCAAAGAGCAGGCCCTGCAGGCGCTGCGGCAAAAGCTGCCCCAGATCGAGCAGATCGCCGGCGAGGTGCTGCGGCAAAACGGCTGTGACCTGCCGGTGCAGGCCAAGATCGTAGAGATGGATTTTGCCGCCAAGGAGTACGAGGACACCGCCACACTGCCCGCCGGCACCTACGACGCGCTGCGGGTGATCATTGGGGACGGGGAGGGCCACAACTGGTGGTGCGTGATGTTCCCGCCGCTGTGCGTGCCCACCGCCAGCGAGCAGACCACCCTGACCGTATACGGCGAGGACGGCGCCAAAGAGGTGGCCCCCGGCGGCACCATCCAGGTAAAATTCAAACTGGCCGAGTGGTGGCAAAAGCTCACCGGCCAGGAGGAGCGCTGATCCCCGGCGCACAGCATTGTAAACCTTTGTTTAAAATATAGTTGACAATACCGGCGGCAACAGCTATACTAGCCTTGTTTACCAGTTATAAAATTTAGGTTGACAGGAGCGAGAGAAATGACTTCTGCGAGAAGAGGTTCTGTACAAAAACTGGTGCTCTGCGCCATGATGGCCGCCATTACCGCCGTGTGCGCCCAGGTGGCTATCCCCATCGGGCCGGTGCCCATCAATCTGGCCATGCTGCCGGTGTTCGTGGCCGGCGGCCTGTTGGGGGCCGGCGCCGGCGCCGTGAGCCAAACGGTGTACCTGCTGGTGGGCCTGCTGGGGGTGCCGGTATTCTCGGGCTTTTCGGGCGGGCCGGGCGTGGTGGTGGGCCCCACCGGCGGCTACATCGTGGGCTATATCGCCGCCGCCTGGCTCACCGGGCTGCTCGTCGGCCACCTGGCCGTGAGAGAAAATGGCAAGCTGCGGGTGCCGGTGGTGGTGCTCGCTATGGCGGCTGGGCTCGCCGCCTGCTATACGCTGGGCACCGCCTGGTTCTTGGCGGTCACCGGCGCCGGGCTGTGGTACGCACTGACAGTCTGCGTCATCCCGTTTTTGGCCGGCGACGCGCTGAAGATCGCCGTGGCCACCCTGCTCGTCTGCCGGCTGCGGCCGCTGCTGGCCCGCACCGGACAGTGAGCGGTCACCCCCGGCGCCCGATCGTAAAAAGAGAGCTGCGGCCCATGCCGCGGCTCTCTTTTTTCTCGCTCTCTCTCGGGTACTGGCGGCGGTCAATCTTTTATGTGTATCATGGCCGGCACCTGGTCCCACTTTACAGCATAGCCGGCGCCTTTGGCACAGAAGATCGAGTCGGAGGTGTTCTCGGTATCGCGCACCTTGTCGTAGCCGATGGCGTCGATGATGGGGCCGGGATCGGGTACGGGGCGGTAACTGTCTACCTGTAAGCTCATGCTGCCCTGGCCGCTGGTGTAGGCCGCCAGCTGCGGCGGGTAATCCATAAACCCGGCCACCGGGCACAGCCCCTGTACCTGCGCGTCGCCGCCGGCGGTCTCGGGCGGCAAAAAGCTGCCTCCCACCTTTTGCACGTCGGCCAGCAGGCGGCCCAGGTGTGCGGCCGGCAGCTGGGCGGTAAAGCGGTATACCGGCTCCAGCAGAACGCTCTCGGCCTGCTCCAGCCCCTGGCGGATAGCCCGGTAGGTGGCCTCGCGAAAATCGCCCCCCTCGGTGTGCTTGAGGTGGGCCCGCCCCCGCAGCAAGGTGATATGCACGTCGCACAGCGGCGAGCCGGTGAGCACGCCTTTGTGGGTGCGCTCAAAAACGTGGGTGCGCACCAGGTTCTGGTAGTTTTTGTCCAGCAGATCCAGCGGGCAGGCGCTCTCGAAGGTGATCCCGCTGCCCGGCGCCCCGGGGGCCAGGCGCAGGTGTACCTCGGCGTAGTGGCGCAGCGGCTCAAAGTGGCCGTAGCCGACCACCGTGTTTTTTATGGTCTCGCGGTACAGTACCCGGCAGGGGCCAAACGCCACCCGGGCGCCAAAGCGCGTGCTGAGCTGCCCGGCCAGCACCTCCAGCTGGATGGGGCCCATGATCTGCAGCTGCAGCTGTTCCAGCTGGGGGCTGTACTGCACCCCCAGCAGCGGGTCCTCCCGTTCCAGCAGGCGGCACAGCTCGGCGGCTCTTACCAGCGGCAGCCCGTCTTGCGGCAGCACCGCTACCTGCAGCGCCGGGGTCACGGTGGGGGCCAACGTGTCGGCCGCCCAGCCGACACCGTCGCCCGGCCCGGCCCGGTGCAGGCCGGTCACCGCCACCAGCTGCCCGGCGGTGGCCTGCGGTACACTGTGCGACTTTTCGCCGCTGAATAGCCGCAGCTCTCCGCATTTTTCCTCGAACTCGCCGTGGGCGGTGTGCAGGTACAGGGGCTGCCGGGGCCGCAGCGTGCCGCTCAAGAGCTTGATGAAGGTCAGCTGGCCGCGGGTGGGGTCGCAGCGCACCTTTTGCACCCGGCCGCCCAGCGGGGCGCTCTCGTTGTAGCTGGTGGTAAACAGCAGCGCCAGCCCGTGCAGCAGCGGCTCGATACCCGTGCCCTGCAGCGCGCTGCCGCAAAAGCAGGGTCGCAGCGCCCGGCTCTCTGCCAGCTGCCGGGCGGCGCGCAAAAAGTCGTCGCCGGTGGCGGTGCCGTCAAAGTAGCGCTCCATCAGCTGTTCATCCAGCGCCGCCAGCTCCTCGCGGGCAGTCTCGCTCAGCGCGCCGTCGGCGGCCAGGCTGGTGCAGTCGACCACCGCCCCGCCAAAGGCCTGCTGCAGCGCCGCCCGCACCGCCTGGGGGTCGGCCCCCGGCCGGTCGCACTTGTTTAAAAAGTAAAAGGTGGGCAGCCGGTATTTTTGCAGCAGCCGGCACAGCGTGCGGGTGTGCCCCTGAATGCCGGCGGTGCAGTCGACGAGCACCACCGCGCAGTCGAGCACCGCCAGCGCCCGCTCGGTCTCGGCGGCGAAGTCGGTGTGGCCGGGGGTGTCGACCAGCGTGAAGTGCTGGCCCTGCCACGAAAACTGGGCCTGGCCGGAAAATATGGTGATACCGCGCCGGCGCTCCTGCTCATCGCAGTCTAAAAAGGCGTTTTGGTGGTCCACCCGACCGCGCCGGCGCAGCGCCCCGGCGGCGTAGAGCAGCCCCTCACACAGGGTGGTCTTGCCCGCGTCGACATGGGCCAGCACCCCCACCACTTTTTCCATCATGCAGCGCCACTCCTCCCATCCCGCCGGCGCCCGGCCGGCAGGGTAAAATGCTGCAAGTATTATACTGCTTTTGGGTTAAAATCACAAATCTGTAAAAATCGCAGTGGGGATGATTGACAAAAACTGTATGCGTGTTATGCTGAAACTGTTCAGTTTGTATGACTTTTTGTGAGGAGGATACTGGGGATGGAGCGGCAGAAATATGTGTTCGCCATGGGCGGCACCACCATCGACAATTACTATATGGTAGATAACTGGATCCAGCTGGGGGACAAGATCAGCTGCCAGTTCGTAGAGCGCATTTTGGGCGGGCCACAGCTCAATATGTCCTCGGTGCTGGCGGGGTACGGCGATAAGGTGTACTTTATGGACGCTATCCCCCGCAATGCCGACGGTGAATTCGTGATGCAGTCGCTGGCCGAGCGCGGGGTGGATACCAGCTGTGTGGTGCGGCAGGAGAACTGCAAAAACAGCGAGGGGATCCTGTTCGTCTCGAAGAGGGAGGGAGACCGGGCCATCTTTTTGGAGCAGAGCTACTGCGACCCTATCGAGCCGTCGGGCCAGATGCTGGAGCGCATCGAAAACGCCACCTATTTTTACACCATGAACCGCTATATCGGCGACGTGCTGCGCTCTACCGACTGCATCAAAAGAGCCCGCGCCGCCGGCTGCAAGCTGGTCATCGACGGCGAGGGCCACTACGAGGACCAGAGCAACCTGGAGCTCTTGCATATGGCCGATATCGTGCTCATCAACGACACCTCTTACGGGCGGTTAAAGGCCTGCATCGGCGCCGATCCGGCCGCCTCGCTGCTGGCCGACGCCGCCCAGGTGGTGGTGATGACCAAGGGCCCCGACGGCTGCGAGGTGTTTACCCGCGAGGAGCACTTTGCGGCCCCGGGCATCCCGGTCAAGGCCATCGACACCACCGGCGCCGGCGACACCTTTGCCGCCTCGTTTTTGCACTGCCTGCTGCAGGGCAAAGACCTGCGCTATGCGGCTACCTTCGCCAACGGCGCCGCCGCCCGTCTGTGCACCATCCTGGGCGGTGGCGGCGGTATCGCCCCCGAAGAAGAGGTGCTCGCCTTTATCCGCGACCACGGGGTGGCGCTGTGAGTACAAAACATGAGAAGTGGCGGTGGCGCGGCCCGCTGTAAGATGCGTACGCCCCAGATCATGTGGAAAAAGAACTTTATTGAAAGAAGATGACATTGGTATAAGGAGATAAAAATGTGTGCGTACGATCAGGCCATGAAGCTACTGGATGAACAGTTGGGTAACAGAGATCAGCTGATCTCGCTATCCACTATTGCGCTGGCCCCGTCGGCCAGTGGAAAAAGCCGCCCCGCTGCCCGTATCGTAGATGCGTATTATGAAGACGGCGCATTTTATGTTGTCACATCTGGCCGCTCAGATAAGATGCGTCAGATCGCGCAAAACCCTGAGGTTGCGATATGTGCCATCGTCGAGAACTTTACAGCCGACGGGATCGCTCAAAACCTGGGTTGGGTGGGTGAAAGCGAGAATGCCGAGATGTTGGCCAAACTGCACACGATATTTGCTGCGTGGTATGCCGATGCCAATAACGACAGTGACCCCAACACATGCCTGCTGCGCATTCGCCTTTTAAAGGGCACATGGACCGACGCACATAAGGGGATCAGGCATGAAATTGACTTCATCGGCAAAGCGGTGGGCGAAGTGCCGTTCCAAAACGATCTGGAAGAGCCATCTGCCGGGGTCCTGTGAGTGGGGTTTGAGAGAAAAGATAAAATCGGCGAATTGACGTATTGTACAGATGCGGTATATGGCAGTAGCTCTATCGGAGCTGCTGCCATTTTTTACGGCACCTCTCGGTCGAGTAGGGCCCTGACTGCCGCGATCTTTAAGCGCTGGGGCCATAGCTGCCGGTTGCGCAGACAGCGGCGCTCGTGGTATGCTACTGTAGATAGATCACCGGCTCTGCCGCCGGCGCGACACGGGTGCGCCGACTGGCCGCAGAGCCGCATTGCCGCTGCCGCCGCCGGGCGGCGGCACAGGACGAAAAGGGGAGGGATGACCGTGCTGAAACTGCTGCTGGGCCGGGCCAGATCGGGCAAGAGCGCCGAGCTGTTAGCGCGGGTAAAACAGCAGGTAGCCGCCGGGCGCCAGGTGATCTATCTGGTGCCGGAGCAGGCCTCGTACCAGACCGAGAGCGCACTGTTTTCCTCTCTCACCCGCGCCGAGTTTTCGCGGGTATCGGTCTGTTCATTCACCCGCCTGTGCGCCCAGATCTTTGCCAAAAACGGCGGTTTGGCCCTGCCGGACCTGACCGATGTGGGCGGTGCGGCGCTGATGAGCGTGAGTTTTGACGAGGTAAAAGACCAGCTGCACTACTACGACAGCCAGTCGATGGGGGAGGGGTTCCTCTCGGCGCTGCTCTCCGCCCGGCAGGAGCTCTATAATCTGGGCCTCACCCCCAAGCTGATGGAGGAAACCGCTCAGCTGGTGTCCGCCCCGGCTCTGCAGCAAAAGCTCGGCGATCTGGCGGCGGTATACACTGCTTTCGACAGCCTTATCGACAGCGCCTACGCCGACGAGACCGAAAAGCTGTATCGCGCCGTCGAGCGCCGCGGCGACTTCTTTGCCGGCAAAGCGGTGTTTGTGGAGGAGTTTACCGGTTTTACTAAGCCCCAGACCGACCTGCTCACCGCAATTTTGCGCGATTGCGACAGCCTGACGGTAGCCCTAACCTGCGATGAGCTGTACCCCCGCCGCGCCGCCGGCAAAGACGCCTTGTCCCCCTTTTGGCCGGCGGTGCAGACCGGGCGGCGGCTGCTGGCTGTGGCCAGAAAGTGGGGCGTGCCGGCCGAAAAGCCCAAGGTGATGCGCGCCGACGGCTTTGTAGGCGACGGCCCGCGGCAGATGGAGCGGGCGCTGGCCGGCCACCGCCCGGCGGCGGTGCGCGACGGCACGCTCACGGTGATGTCTGCCGCCACCGTGTTTGAGGAGTGCGAGGCGGTGGCCGCCAAGATCGCCCAGCTGGTGCGCCAGGGCTACCGCTACCGCGACATCGCGGTGATGGCCCGCAGTGCGCAGGACTATGCCGTCCCCATCCGCCAGGCCTTCGCCGCCCGCGACATCCCCTACTTTTTAGATGAGAACCAGCAGGTGTATGCCAAGCCCACGGTCACGCTGTGCCTGCATCTGCTCAGCTGTGCGGTGCGCGGACTCACGCCCGAAGACATCTGTGCGATCGCCCGCGAAGGGGTGCTGGGCGCCACCGAGGAGACGATCTGCGACTTCGAGGATTACCTCTACACCTGGGACCTGCGCGGCAGCGCCCTCAAAGAGCCCTTTACCCGCAGCCCCGGCGGCTTTGGCGGGCAGATGACCGCGGCCGAAAAGCAGCAGCTGGCCCGCATCGAGGCGCTGCGGGCACAGGTGGTAGGGGCGGTGCAGACCTTTGCCGGCGCCTGCCGCCGGGCCACCGGCGGCGACATCGTCAAGGCGCTGTTTGCCGCCTTTGGGGCGCTGGGCACCGGCGAGCTGGGCCAGCAGAAGATCGAGCAGCTCGAGGAGCTGGGCGAGACCCAGCTGGCCGACGACTTTGTGGCCCAGTGGGATGCGGTGATGGGGGTGCTCGACGAGCTGTACCTCACGCTGCGCCGCACCCCCATGAGCGTCGAGCGCTTTTTAGAGGTGCTGCGGCTGTCGCTGCAAAAATGTGATTTTGGCACGCTGCCCCGCAGCCTGGACGAGGTGTTGGTGGGCAGCGCCGACAAGACCCGCCCGGCCGGCATCAGGGTGTGTTTTGTGGTGGGGGCGGTGTTCGGCTCTTTTCCGCTGCAGGAAAAAGATACCGGCCTGCTCAGCCAAAAAGAGAAAAACGCGCTGGTGGCCGCCGGGGTCGATTTTCTACCCGATACCGAGCAGGATATCAGCATCGAGCTGGGCCACTGTTACAGTGCGGCCACCGCCCCTGCAGAGGTGCTGTACATCAGCTATTACACCGGCAGTCTGGCCGGGGAGGAGAGCCGCCCCAGCGAGCTCGTCGAGACTGCCCGGCGCATCCCCGGCGCCGGTGCCGCCACCGCCCGCCAGGTGCTGCAGGAGGCCCCTCACAGCCCCCATACCGCCTTTATGGCCCTGTGCCAGAGCACGGACCAGCCGGCGGTGCAGGCGGCGCTGCAGCAGGCGCTGGGGCCCGGCTATACCGGCCGCATCGACCGGGTGCTGGGCGCGCCGCAGCAGTTCTCGTTTCACCTGGACCCCGCCGAGAGCCGGCTGCTGTTCGGCAGCCGGCTGGGCCTGTCGCCCACCGGGCTGGAGCAGTTTGAAAACTGCCGCTTTTCCTTTTTTTTGCGGCGGGGCCTGCACATCGCCCCCCCGCCCAAAGGGGAGATCTCGCCGCTGGAGACCGGCAGCTTTATCCACTACCTGCTCGAGCAGGTGCTCTCGCGCTTTGGCCGCGGCTTCCCCGCCGCCGGCACCGACGAGATCGCCGCCTGCGCGAGGCAGGTGGCCGACGAGTACGTGGCCCAGAGCCTGGGGCGCGAAAACCTGACGGCCCGGCAGCAGTATCTGCTGCAGAAGATACAAAAGAACACGCTGCTGCTGTTGGGGCACCTGCAAAAAGAGCTGGCCCAGTCGCTGTTTTTTCCCCAGGGGTTCGAGGTGCCCATCGGCGCCGGCAGCGACATACCGCCGCTGCGGGTGAGTGCCGGTGACGGCACCGTGGTGGAGGTGTCGGGCACCGTGGACCGGGTCGACAGCTGCCAGCTGGACGACCGGGAGTACCTGCGGGTCATCGACTACAAGTCCGGCGGCAAAGCCTTTGCGCTGGAGGATGTGTACAGCGGTCTCAACATGCAGATGCTCATCTACCTGTTCGCCCTGTGCGAGCACAGTGGGCAGCAGCCGGCCGGTGTGCTGTACATGCCCGCCTCGGTCGACTACACCAGCCTGGAGCGCGAGCCGTCGCCAAAAGACGACCAGCTCTTTGGGAGCACGCTGCAGCAAAAAGGGCTGGTGCTCTCTGACCCGGCGGTCATCACCGCTATGGAGCGGGAGGTGGCCGGCCGCTATATCCCGGTCACCGCCAAAAAAGACGGCAGCTTCAGCCAGTACTCCCGCACCGCCAGCGCCGAGGAGTTCTCGCTCATCCGCGGCCATATCGAGCACACACTGCGCCAGCTGGCCGACACGCTGCACCGGGGCGATATCGCCGCGCTGCCGCTGCGCCACGGCCAGTTTTTGCTCTGCGACTACTGCGACTACCGCCGCGTGTGCATGCGCGAGGATGACGACCCGGCGCGCAGCTGCCCCAAAATAAAGACCGATAAACTGTTTTTCGAGCGCCTGCGAGAGGAGGAGACCGATGGCCGCTAAGCGCAGATTTACCCCCGCCCAGCAGGCGGCTGTCGACGACCGGGGCGGCACGCTGCTCATCTCGGCGGCCGCCGGCTCGGGCAAGACCTCGGTGCTCACCGCGCGGGTGGTGGCGCTGCTCTGCGACGAGCAGTGCCCCCGCGACCCGCAGAGCATGCTCATCGTCACCTTTACCCACGCCGCCGCCGCCGAGATGAAACAGCGCATCTATCAGGGCCTGGCCGACAAGATCGCCAAAGACCCGCAAAACGCCTTTTTGCGGCGGCAGCAGGCGCTGGTGGGGCGGGCGGATATCTGCACCATCCACGCCTTTTGCCTGCGGCTCATCCGCGAGCAGTTTTCTTCTCTGGGCCTGCGGCGCGATTTTTCCCTCTGCGACGACGCCCAGGCCAGATTGCTCAAAAAAGAGACGGTGGCCCGGCTGCTCGACGAGAAGTACGAGCGCGCCGAACCCGGCTTTTTGGCGCTGAGCGAGCAGATCGACGCCCAGCGCAGCGACCACAAGCTGGGCGAGGTGGTGCTCGGCCTGCACGACTTTTTCGTCTCCCACCCCTACCCCGAACACTGGTGCCGCCAGATGCTCGCCGCCTTTGCCGCCAGCGGGGAGGACTTCTCTGCCAGCCCCTGGGGCATACAGCTTTGCCAGAGCGCGGCGGCGCTGTGCGAGGACCTCTTGCAGACCGTCGACCGCATGCGCCGGCAGAGCGCCGAGGACGGGGTGCTCTACGCCGCGCTCGACGACCTGTTTTCGCAGGATGCCGCCCAGGTGCGCACCGTGTGTCAGGCGGCCCGCTCCGGCGACGTAGAGGCGCTGCGCCAGAGCCTGCTGCAGCTGGGTTTTGCCCGCTTTGCCGCCCCCAAGGGCTACGCCGACGACCCGCTCAAAAAACAGCTGCAGCAAGACCGGGACAAGCTCAAAAAGGCGCTCAAAGACTTTTTGCAAAAGCGGCTGCCCCGCTCGCTTGAGCAGCACGCCCAGGATGTAGAGGCCCAGCTGCCGGTGCTGCGCCAGATGTACGATCTGGTGCTGGAGTTCGACGCCCAGCTCACCGCTGAAAAGCGCGCCCAGAACCTGCTGGAATTTTCCGACCTGGAGCAGATGGCCCTGCGGCTGTGCACGGTGCGCGACGGCGACACCATCCGCCAGAGCGACTGGGGAGAAAAGCTGGCCGCCGACATCGACTTCATCATGGTCGACGAGTACCAGGACACCAACGACGCCCAGGACGCGCTGTTTTTGGCCCTCTCAAAAAACGGCGGCAACCTGTTTATGGTGGGGGATGTAAAGCAGTCGATCTACCGCTTTCGCCAGGCCCGACCCGAGATCTTCATGCAGAAAAAACGGGCCTTCTCGCCCTACGACGGCGTCCACTACCCGGCGCTCATCAATCTCGACCGCAACTTTCGCAGCAGCCGCGACGTGACCGAGACGGTCAACTTCTTTTTCTCGCGCCTGATGAGCCTTCAGGTGGGAGAGGTGGACTACCGCGACGGCGAGGCACTGGTGTGTGCCGGCGGCTACGACAAATTCGACCTGGATACCGCCACCGAGGTGGCGCTGATCGACTGCTCCGACCCCGCCGCCCCAAAGCCGGTGGCCGGCCAGGCCCAGCAGTCGCTGTTCGGTGCGCCCCCAAAAGAGGACCCGCCCCCCTGCGAGGAGACCCGCACCCCCGATGAGCAGGAGGCCGACTGGGTGGCCGCCAGGATCGCCCAGATGGTACAGGACGGCTTTTTGGTGCGCGACGGCGACGAGGTGCGCCCGGCCCGCTACGGCGACTTTGCGGTGCTGCTGCGCTCGGTCAAGGGCAAGGCGGGCACCTATATCCGCCGCATGAAGCTGGCCGGAGTGCCGGCGGCGGGGGAGGGATCACAGGGGTTTTTGACTCAAAAAGAGGTGGTGATGGTCAAAAACCTGCTGGGGGTGCTCAAAAACCCCAAAAACGATCTGGCTCTCACTGGCTGTATGCTCAGCCCCATTTTCGGTTTTACCCCCGGCGAGCTGGCGGCCATCCGCGCCGGTGCGCCCCCGGCGCCTGAGGGCGCCCGCCAGAGCTTTTACAGCATGGTGCTTTGCTGCCGGGGCCAAAAAAAGGTGGATGATTTTCTCTCGCTCACCGAGCATTTCCGCCGCCTGAGCGATCTGCTCTCGGCCCGCGAGCTCATCGAGCGAATCTACGACGCCACCGACCTGCCGGCCATCGTGGGGCAGCTGTCCCAGGGCCGGGTGCGGCAGGAGAACTTAAAGCTGCTGCTCACCTACGCCCAGCAGTTTGGCCAGTCGGGCTCGGCGCGCGATTTTCTCGCCTATCTCGAGCGTATCGAAGAGCAAAAAGGCGACCTCAAAGGCGCACAGGGCCCCGGCGGGGAAGACGCGGTGTCGGTGCTGAGCATCCACCGCTCCAAAGGGCTGGAGTTCCCGGTGTGCTTCGTCTGTGACCTGGGGCACCTCTACAATTTGAGCGATATCCAGGGGCGGTGGCTGCTGTCGCCGGCGCTGGGCTTTTCGCTGTACCGGCGGCGCGAGCACTTTTTACAGCACAGCACTCTGTGCCACGAGGCGGCCCGCCTGCAGCAAAAGGCATCCACCATCAGCGAGGAGATGCGCATTTTATACGTGGCCATGACCAGGGCCAAGCAAAAGCTTATCCTCACCATGCACAGCACCGACCCCCAAAACTGGCTGCTGCGGCGCCACCGGGCCGGCACCTCGCCCTACGCGGTGTCCGAGAGCCGCTGCTTTGGCGACTGCGTGCTCTCGGCGCTGGCCGACTGCAGCGGTGCCGACAGCCTGTTTGCCGGGCTGGGGGTGGTGTCCCAGTGGCAAAAGCGGTGCGGTTTTGGGCTGGTGGCAAACAGCTGCCGCGCCCCCCAGCCGCCGCAGCCGGCATCGGCGCCGCATCAGGCGCAGCCGGCCGCGCCCGATGCGGCGCTGGTCGCGCAGCTCAAACAGCAGCTGGCCTACCGCTACCCGCTGGCGGCGCTGGGGCAGGTGCCGGCCAAGGTGTCGGTATCGCAGCTGGCCAAGGGGCGCAGCACCCGCCTCAACACCCGTCCGGTATTTACCTATCAGGGCGGGCTCACGCCGGTACAGCGGGGAAACGCGCTGCACAAGTTCATGCAGTACTGCAGCTACCACCGCGCCGCCGCCGACCCCGCCGCCGAGATCGCCAGGCTCAGGGCCGAGGCCTACCTGCACCCGCAGGAGGCCGACAGCATAGAGCCCGCCAGCGTGGCCGCCTTTTTTGCCAGCGACATCGGCGCCGAGATACTGGCCTGCCAAACGCTGTACCGCGAGCTCGACTTTTTCACCGCCGTAGACAGCGGCGAGATCGACCCGGCCAGCGCCGGGCTGGGGGCGCAGGTGCTCATTCAGGGCGTGGCCGACTGTGTGCTCGACCGCGGCGACGGGCTGTGGATCATCGACTATAAGACCGACCGGGTAAAGGCCGCCGACCAGCTGGCCGAGCGCTACCGCACCCAGCTGGAGGTGTACCCCCGCGGCATCGGCGAACTGCTGGGCAAGCCGGTCACGCGGCGGGTGCTCTACTCTTTTTACCTGGGGCAGAGCGTCGACGTGTGAGGCGTTGCCGGCTGTGTTTTGAAAGGACTGTATCATGACTGTATTTTGCTGCCCCCACTGTGGCGGGGCGCTCACCACAGCCGGCGGCAGCGCCCGCTGTGCGGCCGGCCACAGCTTCGACTTTGCCGGCAGCGGCTACTTAAACCTGCTGCCGGCCACCCGCCGCCACTCCAAAGATCCCGGCGACAACCGGCAGATGGTGGCGGCGAGGGCCCGTTTTTTGGCCGGCGGCAGCTACGACGTGCTGGCTGATGCGGTGGTAAAACAGCTGGCCGACCTGGTGCCCGCCGGCGGTGCGGTGCTCGACGCCGGCTGCGGCGAGGGTTACTTTACCGCCGCCGTGCGCACCGGGTTGCCGGGGGCCGGCTGGGTGGGGGGCGTCGATATCTCTAAAAGCGCGGTGGCCCGCGCCGCCCGCCGCCACAAGGGCTGCCGCTTCGCGGTGGCGGGGGTGCACGCGTTGCCGGTGGCAGATGGGAGCCTGGCGGCGGTGACCAACCTGTTTGCCCCCCACGACGAGCGCGAGTTTTGGCGGGTGCTGCAGCCGGGGGGCCATCTGCTGGTGGCCGCCCCCGGCCCCCGGCACCTGTGGGGTCTCAAACAGGCCCTCTACGAAACCCCCTACCAAAACCCACCTTTTGCCTACCGGCCCGCCGGCTTTTCGCTGTGCCGGCAGACGGCGGTGACCGCTCAGCTGCAGCTTTCTGACCCCCAGCAGATCGCCGACCTGTTCGCCATGACCCCGTATTGCTATCGCACGCCGCCCCAAAAGGCAGAGGAGCTGCTGGGGCGGCAGCAGCTGGATACCCCCATCGAGTTCGTGCTGGCGCTGTACCAAAAGCTGCCGCCCGAGGAGGAAAAAGGCGGCTGTCTTTAAATACAGGGATTGACATTTTTCGCCCGGTGCGGTATCCTCGACCGGTACCCGCTTTTTTGAGCCGCCCATCCGGCGGTGCCCGGCGGGGGCCCGCCCGCGCGTCCAAAGCGAAAAAAGCACTTGACAGGCCGCTGATAGTCTGTTACACTAGTTTGGAAAACAAAGTAGAACAACATCTGCCGTTCTCACCCATGGCTAACGGGTCATGTGGTCAATAGTCGAGAAAGCCCCACAGCGGGTGTATCTTTGCGATTTGGCGCGGCAACACGGTGTTGTCGCGCTTTTGTAATTTTGTGCTTTGGAGGTGTATGAGCATAGCTAAAAAAGAACTGCTCATCAACGGGAGTATTCGTGAAAAAGAAGTCAGGACCATCGATTCCGACGGCAGCCAGCTGGGCGTTTTGCCCACCAGGCAGGCGCTGTCCATGGCCTACGACAAGGACATGGACCTGGTGATGATCTCGCCGGGCGCCCAGCCCCCGGTCTGCAAGATCATGGACTACGGCAAGTATCGCTTCGAGCAGTCCAAGCGGGACAAAGAGGCCAAGAAAAAGCAGAAAGTCATCGAGAACAAAGAAGTCCGCATGGGCCTGAATATCGACACCCACGATCTCGAGACCAAAGTCGGCCAGGCGACCAAGTTTTTGTCGGCGGGCAATAAAGTCAAGGTATCCATCCGCTTTCGCGGCCGCGAGCTGGCCCACAAAAACCTGGGTTTCGAGCTGATGGAGCGCTTCACCACCCTGTGTGAAGAGGTGGGCACCATCGACAAACCGCCCAAAATGGAAGGCCGCAGTCTGGTGGCATTCTTTTCCGCCAAAGCAGCAAAGTAAAATTTTTAGGAGGACGTATCATGCCTAAGTTAAAAACTCATACCGGTGCCAAAAAGCGCTTTAAACTCACCAAAAACGGTAAGGTGAAACGCGGTCACGCTTTCAGATCCCACATCCTCACCAAAAAAGATACCAAAAGAAAACGCGGTCTGCGCAAAGCGGCCTACGCCGACGAGACCAACGCCAAGATCATCAAAAAATTACTGCCCTACAGCTAAGCGCCGGCGCTTAGAAAAAGGGATCGCCACGGCTGCAGGCACGGTGCTGCCTGGGCTGGGGTTTTTGCGCGTCGGCACTGCCGGCCATCTACAGACATAACGCAGGAGGTTTTCAATATGGCTCGTATCAAGAGAGCGACGATGACACATAAAAGACGCAAAAAGGTGCTGAAACTGGCCAAGGGTTACTTTGGCGGCAAGAGCAAGCTGTTTAAAACTGCCAAGCAGGCAGTCATGAAGTCCGGCCAGTACGCCTACATCGGCCGCAAGCAGAAAAAGCGCGATTTCAGAAGACTGTGGATCACCCGCATCTCGGCCGGCTGCAAGGCAAACGGCATGAACTACTCCACCTTCGTAAATGGTCTCAAAAAGGCCGGTATCTCCCTCAACCGCAAAATGCTGTCGGAGCTGGCCATCCACGACCCCGCCGCTTTCACCTCGCTGTGCGAGAAGGCCAAGGCCGCTATCTAAAAAAGCTACTTTTACGCCCGGTCTTTGGACTGGGCGTTTAGCTTATCGCGCAGTAACCCACTGCTTTCAAGATAAATAGGTGGGTATGGGCGCCTGAGGAAGTGGCGCGATAAGCGATGAAAGAATCTCTGTTCGGGCCATAGGTCCTCCTATCGCCCTAAGGGCGATAACGCGATTCTTTCTGCTGGATATCTGATGGCCTGACGGTGACCCGCTGATTTGTTTATAAATGGGTGGGTGCCGGTGCCTGGGGAAGTGGCGCGATAAGCGATGAAAGAATCTCTGTTCGGGCCATAGGCCCTCCTATCGCCCTAAAGGCGATAACGCGATTTTTCTGCTGGGTATCATCTGATGGCCTAGCGGTGACCCGCTGATCTCCTATAAATGGATGGGTGCCGGCGCCTGGGTAAGAGGCGCGATAAGCGATGAAAGAACCTCTGTTCGGGCCACCGGCCCTCCTATCGCCCTAGGGGCGATAACGCGATTCTTTCTGCTGGGTATCTGATCGCCTGACGGTGACCCGCTGATCTCCTATAAATGGATGGGTGCCGGCGCCTGGGTAAAAGGCGCGATAGGCGATGAAAGAATACCTCTCGGGCCACCGGCCCTCCTATCGCCCTAGGGGCGATAACGCGATTCTTTCTGCTGGGTATCATCTGATGGCCTAGCGGTGACCCGCTGATCTCCTATAAATGGATGGGTGCCGGTGCCTGGGGGAGTGGCGCGATAGGCGATGAAAGAACCTCTGTTCGGGCCACCGGCCCTCCCGCCGAGCTTATCGCACCGTTACCCATTTATATGGTATCAAGCCGGGGGGTATCAGCACCTAGGGCAGCAGTGCGATAAGCGATGAAAGAATACCTCTCGGGCTACCGGCTCTCCCGCCGAGCTTATCGCACCGTTTCCCATTTATATGGTATCAAACCGGGGGTATCAGCACCTGGGGCAGCAGTGCGATAAGCGATGAAAGAATACTTCTCGGGCCACCGGCCCTCCCGCCGAGCTTATCGCACCGTTACCCATTTATATGGTATCAAGCCGGCGGGTATCAGTACCTAGGGCAGCAGTGCGATAAGCGATGAAAGAATACCTCTCGGGCCACCGGCCCTCCCGCCGAGCTTATCGCACCGTTACCCATTTATATGGTATCAAGCCGGGGGGTATCAGCACCTGGGGCAGCAGTGCGATAAGCGATGAAAGAATACCTCTCGGGCCACCGGCTCTCCCGCCGAGCTTATCGCACCGTTACCCATTTATATGGTATCAAGCCGGCGGGTGCCGGCGCCTGGGTAAGAGACGCGATAAGCGATGAAAGAATACCTCTCGGGCCACCGGCCCTCCCGCCGCGGAGCGGCAACGGTATTCTTTCCGTCCTCGGTGTGTTTCGGCGTCCGCAGGGCTCGCTGATAGTCCGGGGAGGGCTTTGGCGCGAACTGTTACGGCGAGAGCGGTAACGAGGTCCATTCCAGCCAAAACCGGCCCACGCGTCTTTATGTGACCGGCCGCCCCACCCCCGGCGACCCATTTTGACCGTTCTTTATGTATTGTGTATACGGTGCTGCCTCTGGCGGCCACACTCTGTTAGGAGGCGTCACCTTTGCCCGAGATCGTCCACATCGCCAGCCGCCAAAATCCTCTGGTCAAAGAGGTGCAGAAGCTCCGCGCCAAGCCGGCTTACCGGCGGCAGCAGGGGGTGTTTTTGGCCGAGGGCCACAAGCTTTGCGCCGACGCGGCCGATGCCGGGGCCCAAATCCTCTGGGCGGTGTGCTCGGATCAGGCACAGCAGCGCTACCCCGAGGCCTGCCGGCTGGTGCTGTCGGCGGCGGCGCGCAGCTACACCGCCACCGACGAGGTGTTTTTAAAACTCAGCGGTCAAAAGGCGCCCCAGGGGGTGCTGTGCGGCGTAGCCGAGCAGAGCGTGCTCGCCCCGCTCGACCAGCTCGATGTAAACAGGAGCTATCTGCTGCTGGAGCAGGTGTCCGACCCGGGCAACGTGGGCACCATCCTGCGCACGGCGGCGGCGCTGGGGCTGGGGGGCATTTTGCTCGACAGCGGCTGTGCCGACTGCCTGGGAGATAAGGCGGTGCGTGCCAGCATGGGCAGCATTTTTAAGCTGCCGGTCTACCGGGTAGACAGCGCGCCCGACACCGTCGCCTGGCTCAAGCGGCAGGGCCTGCCGGTATACGGTTCTACTCTTTCCTGCCGCAGCGTAGATATCGGCCAGGTAGACCTGCGCGCCCCCTGCGCCGTGGTCATCGGCAACGAGGGCCGCGGCATAACCGAGCCGACCGCTGCCGCCTGCGACCAGCTGGTGCACATCCCCATCACCCCGGCGGCCGAGTCGCTCAACGCGGCGGCGGCGGCAGCCATCTTCAGCTGGGAGATGATGCGGTGAACAGCGCCGATATGGCCGCTTGGCAGCAGCTGCAGGCGCTGCTGGGGCCGGGCAGCCACCGGCTGCGGCCGGTACTGCGCCACTTTGGCAGCCCACAGAATGTGTGGCGGCAGGGGGCAGACAGCGACTTTTTGACCGGTGAGGAGCGCCGCCGGCTGGCAAACCTGCGGCAAAATTTTGTCCCGTTCACAGATTTGCCAAAAAACTGTGGTATGGTAGCATTCGGCACGCCCGGTTACCCCGCGGCGCTGGATGATCTGGCAAACCCGCCGGCCCTGCTCTACTTCCAGGGCGATCTGTCGCTGCTGCAGCGCCCGGTCACCGCGGTGGTGGGCAGCCGCCGCATCGACGGCTACGGTCGGCAGGTGTGCGGACATTATGCGGCAGCTCTGGCCCAGGCGGGCCGGGTCGTGCTCAGCGGCACCGCCCTGGGCGCCGACAGCTGTGCCCACCGGGCCGCGCTGGCGGCGGGCGGCAAAACAGTGGCGGTGCTGCCGGGCGGCTTTTTTCACCCGGCGCCGGTACGATCGGCGGCCCTGTTGCGGGATATCACTGCTGCTGGCGGCCTTATTTTGTCTGAGTACCGGCCCGACTGCCCGGTACAAAAAGCCGGTTACTACCAGCGCAACCGGCTGCTGGCCGCTCTCGGCCGGCAGCTGTTTATCCCCCAGTGCGGTGCAGCCGGTGGCGCCCAGATGACCGCCGACTACGCGCTAAAGCTGGGCCGGCCGGTATATGCCGCCGCCGGCGACATCTTTTCCGAGCACGCCCAGGGCCTCACCGCTCTGCTGCAAAAAGGCGCTAGAGCCACCGCCAGTCCGGCGGATATGGGCCTGGCGCCGGCCGTGCCATCCGCGGCGCCGCCACCGCCCGGATCAGAGCCCGACTCGCCGCTGTGGCCGCTGTTTGCCGGCGGTCGGGCGCTGCTGCCCGAAGAGGTACTGGCCGCCGGCGGTATGCCCCCCGGCGCGGCCATGCAGGCGCTCTCGCGGTTAGAGCTCGAGGGCCTGCTTTTGCGCCGCAGCGACGGGCGCTACGCCAAAACGAAAAAATAAGGGGCCCGGCCCCTTTTATCCATACGCGGCAGGTCTGCCCTGCCAGCATCTTGCGCCCCGGTGGGCGCAGATAGAAAGGCGCGATCATACCTATGTCAAAACTGGTGATAGTGGAGTCCCCCGCCAAGGCCAAGACCATCAAAAAATACCTGGGCCGCGGCTACGAGGTGATCGCCTCCATGGGCCACGTGCGGGACCTGCCGAAAACCAAGATGGGGGTGGATATCGAGCACGATTTCGAGCCCCAGTACATCAACATCAAGGGCAAAGGCGGGCTCATCAAAGAGCTCAAGGCCGCCGCCAAAAAGTGCGATACCGTCTATCTGGCCGCCGACCCGGACAGAGAGGGGGAGGCCATTTCCTGGCATCTGGCCCACATTTTGGGGCTGGACGTGTCGGCGCCCAACCGGGTCTCTTTCAACGAGATCACCAAATCCGGCATCCAAAACGGCATGAAACACCCCCGCACCATCGATATCGACCTCTTTAATGCCCAGCAGACCCGCCGCATCCTCGACCGTATCGTCGGCTACAAGCTCAGCCCGTTTTTGTGGCGCAAGGTGCGCAAAGGGCTGTCGGCCGGGCGCGTGCAGTCGGTGGCGGTGCGGCTCATCGTCGACCGCGAGCTGGAGATACGCGCCTTTGTCCCCAAGGAGTACTGGAGCATCGAGGCCCACCACCGCATCCAGGGCAGTCAGGGCAGGTTCGTCTCCAAACTGGTGGGCAAAGACGGCAAAAAACTCGAGATCACCGACAAGCAGCAGGCCGACGCGGTGCTGGCCGATCTCAAGGGCCAGCAGTTTCTCATCGACTCCATCAAGCGCGGCAGCCGCAAGCGCAACCCGGCGCCGCCCTTTACCACCTCCACCCTCCAGCAGGAGGCCTCGCGCAAGCTGGGCTTCCAGTCGCGGCGCACCATGCAGGCCGCCCAGCAGCTGTACGAAGGTGTGGATGTAGAAGATCTGGGCGCTGTGGGCCTTATCACCTACATGCGTACCGACTCGCTGCGCATCTCGCAGGACGCACAGGACGAGGCCACCGCCTACATCAAAGACCACTACGGCGACAGCTACCTGCCCGAAAAGCCCCGCCACTACGCCCAGAAAAAGAGCGCCAACACCCAGGACGCCCACGAGGCCATCCGCCCCACCATGCCGTCGCTTACCCCCATGCAGATCAAAGACTCGCTGACGGCCGACCAGTTTAAGCTCTATAACCTCATCTGGAAGCGCTTTATCGCCAGCCAGATGGCCTCCTCGCTGCTGGATACCGTAACCGTCAACCTGAAGGCCGCCGGCTACGACTTCAGGGCCACCGGCTTTACCGTCAAGTTCGACGGCTTTACCAAGGTGTATATCGAGGGCAAAGACACCCAGGAGGAGGACGAGAAGTCGCTGCCGCCCATCAAGGAGGACTCGGCGATCCTCACCGACAAGGTGCAGGGTGCCCAGCACTTTACCGAGCCGCCGCCGCGCTACACCGAGGCCACCCTCATCAAGGCCATGGAGGAAAACGGCATCGGCCGCCCCAGCACCTACGCCCCCACCATCACCACGATCTTGAGCCGCGGCTACGTGGAGCGCCAGGCCAAGGCGCTGGCCCCCACCCAGCTGGGCGAGATCACCACCGAGCTGCTCAAAGAGCACTTCGACAGCATCGTGGATGTGGGCTTTACCGCCGGGCTGGAGGACGACCTGGACAAGATCGAGGAGGGAAAAGCCGATTGGGTGGCCACCCTGCACCACTTCTACGACCAGTTCGACCGCACGCTGCAAAACGCCGAAAAGGCGATGGAGGGCACCCGGATCAAGATCCCCGACGAGGAGACCGACATCGTCTGCGAGCTGTGCGGCCGCAAGATGGTCATCAAGACCGGCCGCTACGGCAAATTCTTGGCCTGCCCGGGCTTTCCCGAGTGCAAAAACACCAAGGCCATCACCGTCGAGACCCCCGGCAAGTGCCCGGTCTGCGGCGGCAAGATGCTCGAGAAAAAGTCAAAACGGGGCCGCAAATTTTTCGGCTGTGAAAAAAACCCCACCTGTTCGTTCATGACCTGGGACGAGCCGCTGGCCGAGATCTGCCCCCAGTGCGGCAGCACGCTGTTTAAAAAGACCGGCAAAGATGCCATGATCCACTGCCTCAAAGAGGGCTGTGGCTACGTAAAATAGACAGGGGCGCGCACTGCCGCGCACCCGATCTCCACTGAAGCGACCCGAGTATCGGCAGGAGGACCATGTCACCAAAATCTACTGTAAAAGTCATCGGCGCCGGGCTGGCCGGGTGCGAGGCGGCGCTGCAGATCGCCGGCCGCGGCATCCCCGTCGCGCTGTACGAGCAAAAACCGGCCCAGTATAGCCCCGCCCACCACTACCCCGGCTTTGCCGAGCTGGTCTGCTCCAACTCGCTCAAGGCCGACCGGCTGGAGAGCGCCGCCGGCCTGCTCAAAGAGGAGATGCGCCAGTTCGGCTCGGTGGTCTGTCAGGCCGCCCGGGCCACCCAGGTGCCCGCCGGCGGCGCGCTGGCGGTGGACAGAGAGCAGTTTTCCGACTACATCACCCGCCGGGTGCGCGCACACCCATACATCACCGTGCGAGAAGAGGAGGTCACCTCCATCGACCCCGACGAGATCACGGTGGTGGCCACCGGCCCGCTGACCAGCGACCGGCTGTCGGCGGCTATCGGGGCGCTGCTGGGGGAGGAGTACCTCAGCTTTTTCGACGCCGCGGCTCCCATCGTGGCCGCCGACAGCTTAGACTACAGCCGGGTGTTTGCCGCCGCCCGCTATGGCCGGGGCGACGCCGACTACCTGAACTGCCCCATGAATAAGCCCGAGTACGAGGCCTTTGTGCAGGCGCTGCTCACCGCCGAGCGCGCCCCCCAGCACGACTTTGACGGCCGCCAGGTATACGAGGGCTGTATGCCGGTAGAGGTGATGGCCGCCCGCGGCCCCGACACGCTGCGCTTTGGCCCCCTAAAACCGGTGGGCCTGCGCGACCCGGCCACCGGCCACCGCCCCTGGGCGGTGGTGCAGCTGCGCAAAGAAAACCGCGCCGGCACCCTCTACAACCTGGTGGGCTTTCAGACCAACTTAAAGTTCGGCGAGCAAAAGCGGGTGTTCTCGCTGATCCCCGGCCTGCAGAGCGCCCGCTTTATGCGCTATGGGGTCATGCACCGCAACACCTTTTTAAACGCCCCCAAGCTGCTCGGGCCCACCCTAAACCTGCGCGCGTATCCCAAGGTGTTTTTTGCCGGTCAGATCACCGGCACCGAGGGCTATATCGAGAGCGCTGCCGGCGGCATTTTAGCCGGGCAAAACGCCGCCCGGCTGGCCGCAGGGCAGCCGCTCCTCACCCTGCCCCGCGACACCATGCTGGGGGCGCTGGTGGGCTATATCAGCGACCCCTACACCAGCGACTTTCAGCCCATGGGCAGCAATATGGGCGTGCTGCCGCCGCTGGCAGAGCGCATAAAGGGCAAAAAGGAGCGCTACCTGGCGCTGGCCCAAAAGGCGCTTGACAGCCTGCACCGCTATCTGTACCAAAATGGGTGGTGAGCCCGGGCCTACCGGCCGGCCACTGCTTTTCGTTTAGAAAGAGAGGGTTTTGACCTATGCGCATACTCTTTGACGCCTACGGCGGCGACAACACCCCCGACGAGGCCATCAAGGCCGCCAGACTGGCCAAAGATCAGTACCCCATCGAGCTCACGCTGGTGGGCGACAGCGCGGCCATCGCCCACCGGGCCGGCCAGCTGGGCGTATCCTTAGACGGCATCGACCTGCACCACGCCCCCACCGCCATCACCATGGAAGACGAGCCCACCGACGTGCTCAAGCGCCTGAGCGACTGCTCTATGGCCGAGGGGCTGCGCCTTTTACATCAGGGGGAAGGCGACGCCTTCGTCTCCGGCGGCAACACCGGCGCGCTGGTGGTGGGCGCCACCATGATCGTCAAGCGCATCAAGGGGGTCAAGCGGGCGGCGCTGACCGCCCTCATCCCCAGCGCCACCGGCAACTACCTGCTTTTGGATGTGGGCGCCAACGCCGACTGCCGGCCCGAGATGCTGGCCCAGTTCGCGGTGATGGGCAGCGCCTATATGGAGAAGATCGTGGGGGTCAAAGAGCCCCGGGTGGGCATTGCCAACATCGGCACCGAGGAGCACAAAGGCACCGACCTGCAGCGCCAGGCGCTGGCACTGCTCAAAGACGCGCCCATACACTTTATCGGCAACGCCGAGGTGCGCGATGTGCCGCTGGGCTGTGCCGACGTGGTGGTCTGCGACGGCTTTACCGGCAACGTCATGCTCAAGCTCACCGAGGGGCTGGCTAAGATGTTCGTCGGCGAGCTCAAGCAGGTGCTGTTTAAAAACCTGCTCACCAAGATGGGGGCGCTCACCCTGTCGGGCAGCCTAAAGAGCTTTAAGCAAAAGCTCGACTACAAAAAGTCCGGCGGTGCACCGCTGCTGGGCCTCACGAGACCGGTCATCAAGGCCCACGGCAGCTCCGACGCCGAGGCCTTCCAAAACGCCATCCGCCAGGCGGTATCCATGGTAGAAAACCGGGTGGTCGAGACCACCGAACAGGCTATGACGCAGCTCAACAGCCAATTAAAACAGCGCGCCGGCGCCCAAGAACAGTAGCACGGGGAGAAGTGAATAAAAAGACATGGAGAGTTTAGAAAAGAGCCTGCACTACAGCTTTAAAGACCGCGACCTGCTGCACACCGCCCTGACCCACTCGTCGTTTGCCAACGAGCGGGGCGGCAAGGTGCCCTACAACGAGCGGCTGGAATTTTTGGGCGACGCGGTGCTTTCGATCGTGGTGTCCGACTACATCTTCAAAAACCTGCAGGACCTGCCCGAGGGGGAGCTCACCCGCATCCGCGCCACTCTGGTGTGCGAGAAGTCGCTGTGCGATCTGGCCCGGGCCATCCACCTGGGCAATTTCCTCTACCTGGGCCGGGGCGAGGACCTGTCCGGCGGCCGCGACCGCCCCTCTATTCTGGCCGACGCCTTCGAGGCGGTCATCGCCGCCATCTATCTCGACGGCGGCATGGAGGCGGCCTCCGCCTTTATCCTGCGCAATATGGGCAGCCTCATCAACAACCGGCAGTACAAACCATTTGTCGACTACAAGACCCAGCTGCAGGAGATCGTGCAGCAAAACCCCGAGGAGCAGCTGCAGTACGTGCTGGCCGGCGAGGAGGGCCCCGACCACGCCAAGGTATTCACCGTACAGGTGCACCTCAATTCCAACGTGTTCTCCACCGCCACCGGCCGCAGCAAAAAGGTGGCCGAGCAAAACGCCGCCAAAGAGGCGCTGCGCCTTATGGGGTACGAGGTGTGAAACACGGCAACGTCGCCGTGTTCATCCCCCACCTGGGCTGCCCGCAGCAGTGCTCCTTTTGCAACCAGCGGTCCATCTCCGGCCACCAGAGCGCCCCGTCCCCCGCACAGGTGGGCGCGCTGCTGCAGGCCGCCGCCGGGCAGGCTGGTAGGCCCGACCGCAGCTGTGAGATCGCCTTTTTCGGCGGCAGCTTCACCGCCATCGACCCGCGCTACCGCGAGCAGCTGCTAGACGCCGCCCAGCCCTTTTTGCAGAGCGGCGCCTTTACCGGCATCCGCATCTCCACCCGGCCCGACTGTCTCGACGAGTCCCTCTGCCGCCACCTCAAAGAGCGGGGAGTCACCGCCATCGAGCTGGGGGCCCAGTGTATGGACGACGAGGTGCTGGCAAAAAACCGCCGCGGCCACACCGCCGCCCAGGTAAAAAAGGCCAGCGCCGCCATCAAAAAGGCGGGCCTGCAGCTGGGGCTGCAGATGATGACCGGCCTTTACGGCAGCAGCGCGCAAAAGGATTTGCAAACCGCACAGAGTTTTTGTAAAATAGAGCCAGATACGGTGCGCGTTTACCCCACCATCGTCATGGCGGGCACCGCCCTGTGCGACCTGTACCGCCGCGGTGACTACCTGCCCCCCAGTCTCGAGCAGGCGGTGGAGCAGGTGTCGCAGCTGCTACAGCTGTTTTACGCCCGGCACATACCGGTCATCCGCGTGGGCCTGCACCGGGACGAAGGGCTGCTCAGCGGCATGGTCGCCGGCCCCTGGCACCCGGCCTTTCGCGAGCTCTGCGAGAGCCGCATCTACGCCCGTGCGCTGGGGCGCGCCCTAAAAGACGTGCCGCCGGGCCGGGTGGCGGTGGCGGTGCACCCGTCGCAGATATCCAGGCTGTGCGGCCACGGGGGGCAAAACCGCGCCTTTTTTGCCGCACAGGGCTGGCAGCTGCGCCCGGTGCCCGACCCCGGCGTGCCCCCCTTTACCCTCAAACTCGTAAGGACGTGACAGCTTGTTTTTAAAAGCACTGGAGATATACGGCTTTAAATCGTTTCCCGACAAGACCCGGCTCACCTTTGAGCGGGGTCTTACGGCGGTAGTGGGCCCCAACGGCTCGGGCAAATCAAACATCTCCGACGCCATGCGCTGGGTGCTGGGCGAGCAGTCCACCAAAAGCCTGCGCAGCAGCAAGATGCAGGACGTCATCTTCGGCGGCACCCAGCAGCGGGGAGCTATGGGCTTTGCCCAGGTGTCGCTGGTCATCGACAACCAGGAGGGCGAGCTGGCCGGCATCCAGGCGCCAGAGGTCACCGTCACCCGCAAGCTGTACCGCTCCGGCGAGAGCGAGTACCGCATAAACGGCGCCATGGTTCGCCTAAAAGACATCCATGAGATGTTTATGGACACCGGCCTGGGCAAAGACGGCTACTCCATTATCGGCCAGGGCCGCATCGCCGAGATCGTGGCCGCCAAGAGCGACGAGCGCCGCGAGATCTTCGAGGAGGCCGCCGGCATCGCCAAATACCGCTACAAAAAGACCGAGGCCGAGCGCAAACTGGCCCGGGCCGAGGAGAACCTCACCCGGTTGCAGGATATCGTCGACGAGATCGAGTCGCGCTTAGAGCCGCTGCACCGCCAGAGCGAAAAGGCCAGCGAGTACCTGGATCTGGCCGCCCGCCGCCGCCAGATCGAGATATCGCTGTGGGTGCACACTCTGAACAAATCCCGCCAGCTGCTGCGACAGCAGGAGGACAAGCTGCTCATCTGTCAAAACGACCTGCAGCGGCTCGACGGCGAGATCGCGCAGATCGACCGGGCCGCCGAGGATGCCTTTATGCAAAAGGGGGCCATCAGCCGCCGGATCGACGATATCAACGGGCAGATCGCCGCCATTCGCGAGCAGATGAGTCAAAACGAGGCCAGCGCGCTGGTATTGCAAAATGAGAAAAAGCACGTGTCCGAGAGCATCGAGCGCTACCGGGCGCAGATGGGGGATATCGGCGTGCAGAGCGCCCAGAAAGACCGCCAGATCGCCGACCAGCAGGCGCTCATCGAGAAGAGCCGGCAGATGGCCGCCGAGCGCGAGCAGCAGGCGGCAAAAAAGGAGCAGGCGCTGCAGGCGCTCATGAGCGACAACGCCACCGTGCAGTCCGAGATCCAGCAGATGGCCGACCAGCTCTCCCAGTACGCGCTGCAGCTGGGGGAGTACAGGGTGAAACTGCACGCGGCCGAGGACAACCGCACCCGCAGCGCCAGCCAGCTCGAGCAGCTGCAAAAAAACCGCGAGCAGCTGCAAAAAGACCGCCAGCAGGCCGTCGAGGAGCTCGAGCAGGTGCGCCGCCAGCTGGCCGAGACCGAAGAGGCGCTGCAGTCGGCTCAAAATGCCGGCGAGGGTTACGCCATGAAGCTGCGCAGCCGCAGCGATAAGCACCAAAAGCTGGTGCAGGAGCTGGCCGAGCTGCGCGCCGCCGGCACCGATATGCAAAACAAGATCAAAGTGCTGCGCGACTTAAAAGACAATATGGAGGGCTTTGCCTACAGCGTAAAAAAGGTGAGCATGGCCGCCAAAGAGGGCAAGCTGCGGGGCATTTTGGGCCCGGTGGCGCAGCTGCTCTCGGTCGACAGCCAGTACGCCACCGCCATCGAGGTGGCGCTGGGCGGCGCCGCCCAGCACATCGTCTGCACCGACGAGGCCGCCGCCAAGGCCGGTATCCGCTTTTTAAAAGAGACCCGGGGCGGCCGGGCCACCTTTTTGCCCCAGACCACCATCCGCCCCCGCAGCTTAAACGAGCGGGGCGTCGAGGAGGCAGACGGCTTTGTGGGCATAGCCAGCGCGCTGGTGCGCTGCGAGGCAGATATCGCCCCCATCGCCCAGAATATTCTGGGCAAAACGGTGGTGGCCGAGGATCTGGATGCCGCGGCGGCGATGGCCAAGCGCTTTGGCTACCGCTTTCGCGTCGTCACCCTCGACGGCCAGGTGGTCAACGCCGGCGGCAGCTTTACCGGCGGCCACCTGTCTAAGTCCGCCGGGGTGTTTTCCCGCCAGAGCGAGCTGGACAAGCTCAGCCAAAGGCTGCAGCAGACGGCCGAGAGCTACCGCCAAAAAGCCGCCGAGGAGAAAGCGCTGGGCGAAGAGGTGGCCAAGCTCACCGCCATCGTCGACGGCGCCGGCAGCGAAAAGATCACCTTCACCCAGGACAAGATCCGCTGTGAGGGAGAACTGGCCAAGATCGAGCAGTACCTGCAGACGGCCGACCGCCAGCTGGCGGCCATAAAGGACGACGGTGACCGCGCCGCCGCCTACCGGCAGCAGCTCGAGAGCGAGATCAGCGAGCTCGGCGCCCAGCAGCACGAGACCAGACAGCTGCACGACGAGCTCGACGAAAAGCTGGCTAGTCTGTCGGGAGAGGCCAAGGCCTATACCGACCGCCGCCAGCAGATCATCGACGAGATCACCGAGCTGAAAGTACAGATCTCCGGCCTGCAAAAAGACATTCTGGTGGCCGGCCAGGAGATGGTGGCTTTAAGCGAGCAGAAACTGGCCGGCGGCCGCCAAAAAGAGCAGCTGCAGCAGCAGATAGAGAGCGCCGAGGCGCAGCTGGGCGAGCTGGAGGAGCAGGCGCAGGCCCTGGCCGGGCAGAATGATGGCCTGCAGGCCTCGGTGGAGCAGTGCAGGCTGGATATACAGGCCCAGGTAGAGGCACGGCAGGCGCTGGAGCAAAAAGAGACCGCCGACCGCCAGCACCAGCGCCAGCTGCAGACCCAAAAAGAGGAGCTGGCGCGGGAGCTGGCCCGCCTGGAAGAGCGGGGCCGCACCATGCAGCAGCAGTACGACCAGATCATCGCCGACTTGTACGACCAGTACGAGCTCAGTCGCTCCCAGGCCGAAGAGGAGGCCCGCCCGGTCACCGACGAGCGGGAGCAAAACCGCCAGCTGGCCAGCCTAAAGGCCAAGATGCGCGCGCTGGGCGCGGTCAACGTGGAGGCCATCGAGGAGTACCGGGCCGAAAAAGAGCGCTACGACTTTATGACCGGCCAGATGACCGACGTGCAGGAGAGCAAAGAGAAACTGCGCCAGATGATCGGCTCGCTCACCAAAGAGATGATCGCCATCTTCTCGGACAACTTCAAAAAAATAGGCGACAACTTCTCCCGCATCTTTGTCGACCTGTTCGGCGGCGGCAGCGCCGGTCTGGTGCTCACCGAGCCGGACAACGTGCTGGAGTCGGGCATCGAGATCCAGGTCTCGCCCCCGGGCAAGCTGGTCAAGAGCCTGCAGGCGCTCTCCGGCGGCGAGCAGGCCTTTGTGGCCATCGCCATCTACTTTGCCATCCTCACCGTACACCCGTCGCCGTTTTGCATCCTCGACGAGATCGAGGCCGCTCTAGACGACGTCAACGTCGCCAAATACGCCAGCTACCTGCGCACCATGAACGACCGCACCCAGTTCATCCTCATCACCCACCGCCGCGGCACCATGGAGGAATCCGACGTGCTCTACGGCGTCACCATGCAGGAAAAAGGGGTTTCTAAGCTGCTCAAGCTGGATGTCAGCGAGATCGGCTCCGAATACAAATAGAGATGGGCCGTAAGGCCCCGCCGGCCGCGGCCGGCAGCACACCGACTACACGGATCAGAAAGAGGAGGCAGCAAGTTGGGCTTTTTTGAAAAACTCAAGCAGGGACTTAAAAAGACCCGCGATTCTTTTGCCGGGGCCATCAGCGGCATCGCCGCCAGCTTTACCAAGATCGACGAGGAGCTGTTCGAGGAGATCGAGGAGACCCTCATCATGGCCGACGTGGGGGTCGATACCGCCCTCAAGGTGGTCGAGAACCTGCGCGCGGCCATCAAGCGCGACCGGGTCACCGACCCGGCCCAGGTCAAGAGCTACCTGAAAGACGCACTGTACGAGATACTGGCCGGCGACACCGCCCTGCAGCTGCCCACCAAGCCCACCATCCTGCTCGTCATCGGGGTAAACGGGGTGGGCAAAACCACCACCATCGGCAAAATAGCCGCCGACCTGCGCGGTAAGGGAAACAAGGTGCTGCTGGCGGCAGCCGATACGTTCCGCGCCGCGGCCATCGATCAGCTGCAGGTGTGGGGCCAACGCGCCGGGTGCGACGTCATCGCCCACCAGGAGGGCTCCGACCCGGCGGCGGTGGTGTTCGACGCGGTGCAGGCGGCCAAGGCCCGCGGCGCCGATGTGCTCATCTGCGACACTGCCGGCCGGCTGCACAACAAGAAAAACCTCATGGCCGAGCTCGAGAAGATCGGCCGGGTCATCGACCGCGAGGCGGCCGGCTGCAAAAAAGAGACCTTTTTGGTGCTCGACGCCACCACCGGCCAAAACGGCGTCAACCAGGCCAAACAGTTTATGGAAGTCACCGACCTCACCGGCATCGTGCTCACCAAGCTCGACGGCACCGCCAAAGGCGGGGTGGTGGTGGCCATCAAAGATCAGCTGGGCCTGCCGGTGCGCTACATCGGCGTGGGCGAGCAGGTCGACGACCTGCAGCCGTTTGACGCCAGAGAGTTTATCGAGGCGCTGTTTAGCGAAGAACAGTAGCGACTGCGGTTAGAGTGGAAAACGGTAGTGACTGCGTTCAAAAGGAGGATGCCAATCGCTGCGGACTCGCTGCGCTCGCCTTGCTCTGTCATCCTCCTCTTTGCAATCCTCCGGCACCGCCCCAAAATCACGGCCGGGCCGCAATTTTGGGGCGGTGGAAGGTATCGGCCGTCCGGCCGATGAAATCTAAATGGTCTTATCAAAACGCCGGTCGTGCCAAACGGGAGGTGCCGGGGCCAATCGCCGATATATTGTTTTATGGCTCCCGGCTTCGCCGGCTCGCACCAGGTTGACCTGCTGCGGTTCTGTTAAGAAGTTAGCTTTCATTTCCTACCACGCTACTGCCTAGCCGCCGATATGTGGCTTTGTGGCTCCCGGCGTTGCCGGTTCGCACCAGGTTGACCTGCTGCGGTTCTGTTAAGAAGTTAGCTTTCATTTCCTACCACGCTACTGCCTAGCCGCCGATATATTGTTTTATGGCTCCCGGCTCCGCCGGTTCGCACCGTATCGCACCGCTGTGGTTCTGTGGGGCGGCCGGGGCGCATCTCACGCCGGTTCACCGGTCGGGCCGCCGATATATTGTTTTGTGGCTCCCGGCGTTGCCGGCTCGCACCGTGTCGCACCGCTGTGGTTCTGCGGGGCAGCCGGGGCTTATCTCATGCCGGTCCACCGGTCAGGCCGCCGATATATTGTTTTGTGGCTCCCGGCGTTGCCGGTTCGCACCGTGTTGCACCGCTGTGGTTCTGTGGGGCGACCGGGGCGCATCTCACGCCGGTTCATCGGTCGGGCCGCCGATATATTGTTTTGTGGCTCCCGGCGTTGCCGGCTCGCACCGTGTCGCACCGCTGTGGTTCTGTGGGGCGGCCGGGGCGCATCTCACGCCGGTCCATCGGTCGGGCCGCCGATATATTGCTTTGTGGCTCCCGGCTTCGCCGGCTCGCACCGTGTTGCTCTGCTGTGGTTCTGTGGGGCGGCCGGAGCTCACCTCACGCCGGTTCATCGGTTGGGCCGCTGATATATTGTTTTATGGCTCCCGGCGTTGCCGGCTCGCACCGGGTCGTCGCTTTACAATGTCGTCGTAAGGCAGGTCAGCCCAAAGGGGCGCTATTTGCCGCCTGATTTCCTGTTTCAAGTCCGAATTTATAATTTATTAACATTTCCCCAAGGCCTGTCAAGGCCCCGTCTGCCTGCACAAAGGAGAGCGATCATGCGCTTTATCATCGCCACCAACAATCAAAAAAAGCTCAAGGAGTTCCGCCGCATTCTCGACAGCTACGGCATCGAGGCGGTCTCTTTAAAAGAGGCCGGTATCGAGACCGAGATCGAGGAGACCGGCACCACTTTTGAAGAAAATTCTTTCATCAAGGCCAAAGCCATCTGCGACCTGAGCGGCCAGCCGGCCATTGCCGACGACTCCGGTCTGGCGGTGGATGCGCTGGGCGGGGCGCCGGGGGTGTACTCGGCCCGCTACAGCGGCGAGGGGGCCACCGACGAGAAGAACAACCAAAAGCTGCTGGCGGCGCTGGAGGGCGTACCGGCTGAAGAGCGCGGGGCCAAATTTGTCAGCGTCATCACCTGCGTGTTCCCCGACGGCCGCAGCTTTCACACCCGCGGCGAGTGTCCGGGGGTCATCGGTCTGGCGCCCAAAGGCGACAGCGGCTTTGGCTACGACCCGCTGTTTTACGTGGGGGAGGACAAGACCTTCGCCAGCATCGGGCCGGATGAAAAGGATGCTATCAGCCACCGGGGTAAGGCGCTGGCCGACTTTGCACCCCTATTACAGCAATATCTAAAGGAGAGATAATTATGCTCAGCAGCAAACAGAGGGCCCGTCTGCGGGCCGCTGCCAATTCCCTCGACACCATCCTGCAGGTGGGCAAAGGCGGGCTGGACGACGCAGTAGTCACCCAGGTAAAAGACGCTTTGGCCGCCCGCGAGCTCATCAAGATGCGGGTACTGGAAAACAGCCTCTACACCGCCAAGGAGGCGGCCGCCGAGCTGGCCGAGTACACCGGCGCCGAGGTGGTGCAGGTCATCGGCACCCGCTTTGTGCTCTTCCGCGGCAAGAAAAAAGACAGCAAGTACCAGGAGCTGCTCAAGTAGCTGCTTCCGGCACACCGGCGGTGAAGCGCCGCCGGTGCAAAAAAAGCTCTAAAAAGGCAGGTGACGGCAATGTCTATGGCGGTGTTCGGCGGCACTTTCGACCCGCCCCACAAAGGCCACACCAAACTGGTGTCGGCGGTGTGCAGTCAGCTGGGGCTCGGGCGGTGTCTCATCATCCCCACCAACATCCCGCCGCACAAGCAGCAGGCTACCGGCGGGGCCAGCGCCGCCGACCGGCTGGCCATGGCCGCCCTGTGCGACTGGGGCGTGCCGGCCCAGGTGTCGGATATAGAGCTCGCCCGCACCGGCAAGAGCTACACCTACGACACGCTGGTGCAGCTGCGCGCGCTCTACCCCGGCGAAAAGCTCTACTTTCTGCTGGGCAGCGACATGCTCTACTACTTTAAAAAGTGGCACCGCTGGCAGGAGCTGCTGGGGCTGGCCACTTTTTGCGCCGCCGCCCGCAACGCCACGGACCGGGCGGGCCTGCAGGCCTTTGCCGACGGGCTGACCGCACAGGCGGGGGGAGAGATCCTGCTGTTTGACTTTCCGCCGGTGGAGATCTCCTCCAGCGCGCTGCGGCAGAGCCTGGCCGCCGGGACCGCCGTCGGCGCCTATCTCGACCCGGCGGTGGCAAGCTACATAAATACCCATCATCTCTACAGACAGGGGGCATCTGTTTGACTGGTACCGATATCGATCTCGCCGCCCTGCGCCAGCTGGCCAAAGAGCGGCTCTCGAAAAAGCGCTTTCGCCACGTGCTGGCGGTAGAAAAAATGGCGGTGGACCTGGCGCGCACCCACGGGGCAGATATCTGGCGCTGTCAGGCGGCGGCGCTGCTGCACGACCTGATGAAAGAGTCCCCGCTGCCCGAATTATTGCATTGGTGCCGGGGTTTTGCTATAATAGAGCATATTCGCCTGCCGTATCAGCAAAAAGTCGTCTGTACCCGGGCTCTCTTACACGGCCCGGCCGCCAGCGCTTACGCCCAAAAGGAATTGGGCATTGCCGATCGGGAGATACTAGACGCTGTGTACTACCATACCACCGGCCGCCCGGCCATGACCGGGGCCGAAAAGGTGGTATTTTTAGCAGACATGGTGGGGCTGGACCGCGATTTTCACGGGGTGGACAAGCTGCGAAAACTGTGCTTTGCCAGTTTAAACCGCGGCATGGCCGCCGCTTTAAGAAACAATATCCTCTACCTGGCCAAAGAGCAAAAGCCCATTTACGAGGACACGGTCTCGGCCTATAACTACTACCAACTTCTGGGAGATGATTGATTTTGGCAAATAGACCTAACAACAATAGCAACGGTGGCGGCGATCAGCGCGGCCGCGGCCCGGCTGGTAACAGTAAGCGCCTGCGCGTAAAAAAACCGGTCAACAAGAAAAAGCGGCTCACCATCATCCTGTCCAGCGTGCTGGCGGTGGTCATCCTGCTGTGCGGGGTGGGCTATGCGCTGCTGCACACCAACCTGTTTGGCGGCGCCGACATCACCGAGTACTCCAGCCCCAAAAAGATCCAGGACAAGTCGGTGAACATCCTGGTCTGCGGCATCGATAACGATTCCGACCCGGCGGCCGAGCACACCGAAAACGAGCTCACCGACGTCATCATGATCGTCAACTTCAATTTCGAGAAGAGCGAGGCCACCATTCTGCAGGTCCCCCGCGACACCTATATCGGCAGCGACTACCCCTCCGGCAAGGTGAACGCCGTCTACGCCCACGGCGACAACCAGAATGAGAAGATCAAAAATCTGGTGGGCCTGCTCAACGACCAGTTTGCCCTGCCCATCGACCACTACGTTACCATCACCATGGAGACCTTCCGCGAGGCCATCGACGCCATCGGCGGCATCGATATGAACGTCCCCTACCAGATCGACTACTCCCCGGGCGAGGGATTCGTTATCCCCGCCGGCCAGCAGAAGCTCACCGGCCAACAGGCAGAGTGGTTCGTGCGCTGGCGCGACGGCTATGCCGAGGGAGATATCGGCCGCGTCAAGGCCCAGCGGCTGTTTGTTTCGGCGGCCATGGAGGAGCTCACCACCCTCAACAGCAGCCAGATGATCAAGTTAGTCAAGCTCTGCTACGACAAGGTCGAGACCGACCTCACCATGGCCGATATCCTGGCTTACGCCCAGGAGGCCTCTAAGCTCGACCTGGCCAAGGTCGAGATGTATATGGTCCCCGGCGAGCCCACCTATTCCGACGACGGGCTCTCTATCTACGGCATCCACAAAGACGAGCTGGCCGACCTGCTCAACCAGAAATTCAGGCCCCACACCGACGACGTGCTGGCCGAGAATCTAAATGTCATAGAGGTCAGCCACGAGTACGACTATTACGACCAAAACGGCAACTCTATCCAAGATCTGCTGGACGGCCACACCCCCGGCAAAGACAGCCTCAGCAACAAAGAGGACACCACCAGCGGCACCGGTGACGGCAGCGGAGAAGACAGCTCCGGCACCGGCTCCGATACCGGCGAGGAGTAGAGCCACACAGAGGAGTGAACGCATGGACGCAAAACAAAAATATCTCTTGGCAGCCAAAGCCTTAGACGATAAAAAAGCCACCGATATCAAAGTGCTCAAGATCGCCAAGATCTCCACTCTGGGCGACTACTTCGTCCTCTGTGAGGGCGGCAGCACCACCCAGGTCAAGGCGCTGGCCGACAACGTGGAGTTTCTCCTCAAGCAGCAGGGAGCCGAGCCGCTGCGGGTCGAGGGGTACCAGTCGGCAAACTGGATCTTGCTGGATTACGGCGACGTGATGGTGCACGTGTTTTTGCACGAGACCCGGGAGTTTTACGACCTGGAGCGGCTGTGGGCCGACGGTGAGCTGGTAGATTGGGAGAGTGAAGCATGAACTACGACTTTAAGCAGATCGAAAAAAAATGGCAGGACCGGTGGGAGGAGGACAAGACCTTTGCCGCTACCACCGACTACTCAAAACCCAAGTTCTACCCGCTGGTAGAGTTTCCCTACCCCTCGGGTCAGGGCCTGCATGTGGGGCACCCCCGCTCCTATACCGCCCTCGACATCGTGGCCAGAAAGCGCCGCCTCGAGGGGTACAACGTGCTCTACCCCATGGGATGGGACGCCTTTGGCCTGCCCACCGAGAACTACGCCATCAAAAACCACATCCACCCCGAGATCGTCACCAGGCAGAACGTGGCCCGCTTTAAGAGCCAGCTGAGGTCGCTGGGTCTGTCGTTTGACTGGGACCGGGAAATAAATACCACCGACCCATCCTATTACAAGTGGACCCAGTGGATCTTCTTGCAGCTGTTCAAAAAGGGGCTGGCCTATAAAAAAGAGATGGCCGTCAACTTCTGCACCTCCTGCAAGGTGGTGCTGGCCAACGAGGAAGTCGTCGGCGGCGTGTGCGAGCGCTGCGGCGGCGAAGTGGTGCGCAAAGTCAAGAGCCAGTGGATGCTTGGGATCACCGAGTACGCCCAGCGCCTCATCGACGACCTCGACGAGGTCAACTTTATCGACCGGGTCAAGACCTCGCAGATCAACTGGATCGGCCGCTCCACCGGCGCCGAGGTGGATTTCTCCACCACCGAGGGGGACAAGCTCACCGTCTACACCACCCGCCCCGACACGCTGTTCGGCGTCACCTACATGGTGCTCTCGCCCGAGCACCCCTACATAGACCAGTGGGGGCAGGCGGGCAAGGTACACAATCTGGATGCGCTGCTCTCCTACCGCGAGCAGGCCGCCCGCAAGAGCGACTTCGAGCGCACCGAGCTGGTCAAAGAAAAGACCGGCGTGTGCATCGACGGCGTGCGCGCCGTCAACCCGGTCAACGGCAAAGAGATCCCCATCTTCGTGTCCGACTACGTGCTCATGAGCTACGGCACCGGGGCCATCATGGCGGTGCCCGGCCACGATACCCGCGACTGGGAGTTCGCCAAGACATTCTCGCTGCCCATCATCGAGGTCGTGGCCGGCGGCAACGTGGAAAAAGAGGCCTATACCGACTGCGGTACCGGCACCATGGTCAACTCCGGCTTTTTAGACGGCCTAACGGTCGACGAGGCCAAAAAGGCTATCGTCGAGTGGCTGGATAAAGAGAAAAAAGGTCACCCCAAAGTCAATTTCAAGCTGCGCGACTGGGTGTTCTCCCGCCAGCGCTACTGGGGCGAGCCCATCCCCATCGTGCACTGCGACAAGTGCGGTTTCGTGCCCATCCCCGAGGATCAGCTGCCGCTTAAGCTGCCCGAGATCGAGGACTTCGAGCAGACCGAGGACGGCCAGTCCCCGCTGGCCAAGCTCGACAGCTGGGTCAATACCACCTGCCCCCACTGCGGCGGCCCCGCCAAGCGCGAGACCGACACTATGCCCCAGTGGGCCGGCTCGTCCTGGTATTTCCTGCGCTACTGCGACCCCCACAACGACAAGGAGCTGGCCAGCAAAGAGGCGCTGGAGTACTGGATGCCGGTCGACTGGTACAACGGCGGCATGGAGCACACCACCCTGCACCTGCTGTACTCCCGTTTCTGGCACAAGTTCCTCTACGATATCGGCGTGGTGCCCACCAAAGAGCCCTATAACAAGCGCACCAGCCACGGCATGATCCTGGGCGAGAACGGCGAGAAGATGTCCAAGTCCCGCGGCAACGTGGTCAACCCCGACGATATCGTCGAACAGTACGGCGCCGACACGCTGCGCCTTTACGAGATGTTCATCGGCGACTTCGAGAAAGCCGCCCCCTGGAGCGCCGACTCCATCAAGGGCTGCTGCCGCTTTTTAGAGCGCACCTGGGGCCTGGGCAAGCTGCTGGTACCCGGCGAGGGCTACTCCGCCGCGCTGGAGACCAGCTTCCACAAGACCATCAAAAAGGTGACCGAGGATATCGAGAACCTCAAATTCAACACCGCGATCGCTGCCATGATGGCCCTCATCAACGAGATCTACGCCCAGAAAGCGGTCACCCGCGACGAGCTGCGCGATTTCCTCATCATGCTCAACCCGTTTGCCCCCCACATCACCGAGGAGATGTTCGAGAAATACAGCCTGGGCCAAGGGATGCTCTCCCACCAGAAATGGGTGCAGTACGACGAGAGCAAATGCGTCGACGCCACCGTCGAGCTGGCCGTGCAGGTAAACGGCAAGGTAAAGGCCCGCATCGTGGTGCCGGCCAACTGCGACAAAGAAACGGCTATCCGGCTGGCCAAAGACCACGCGGCCATCGCCGCCGAGCTCACCGGCAAAATGCCCATCAAAGAGGTGTATGTGCCGGGCCGTCTGGTCAATATCGTTATCAAGTAGACCTGAGCGGGCAGCTGCTCTGCGCAGATTTACCAGAGAGCAGATAGATTTTCTCTTGACACCGTATAGGCAAAAGATGTATAATAATCTCTGTTCTACTAATATGGTTTGGTTATAGTTTTTGCCTTGGCAATGATTATAAACTCCTGCCCCATGGCGGAGGGAGGGGAAGTAAGTGTCAGAAGTTCGTATCAAAGACAACGAGTCTTTGGACAGCGCCTTGAGAAGATTTAAAAGACAGTGCGCCAGAGCGGGCGTCCTCCAAGAGGTCCGTAAGAGGGAGCACTACGAGAAACCTTCTGTCAAGCGCAAGAAAAAGTCTGAAGCAGCGCGTAAACGCAAATTTAAAAAGAGATAATTTGCGCTTTGCCGGTGTGTGACAAATGTGCAAAAAGCGGACAACTTAGGTTGTCCGCTTTTTTTGTCTGCCAAAATACCACTGTCTCCCCACACTGCCCTCATTATGTATCGTGCAGTCATATTTTCGACAACAAAATGCTTTTGCCACCGATTTGTTTGACATTTCTGGCGTTTCCTCTTATAATAGGAGGCAAAAGCTGGGAAAATTTTGCAACATCTGCCAGGGATATCCATTTCCACCCAGGGGCAGACGGGCAAAAAACGGCATGATAGCGGCGTTTGACCGGTCTGCCCGTCGGTGGCAGGTCCCCGTGGCGGCGCGCTGCCTTTTCAGCAAAGTATGGTTTTTCGTTCGCCGGCCGCTCCTAGCTACAGACGCGCAAAAAGGCCGGTCTGCAGCGTGCAGACCGGCCATAAATACCAGGTATATCCAATTTTGCAAAAGAACGAAAAACCATAATTTCCAGTGCAAAACATAGCTGGGCCGCGAGAGCCGGTCGGCGGCGGCGCGCTCGCTCTGTGTGCAGAGCACCGCCTGCCGGCACCGCCGCGCTGAACCCGGCACCTGCAGAGAGGAGGATGCATATAAGTTTTGCACCGGCAGTGAAAAAGTGGGGGAGTGCTCGCCTACGGGTGGGCGCACCAGAATGTGTAAAGAAGAAGGAGCACACATCGATGAAGAAAAAGATCATATCCTCGGTACTGGCACTTATGCTGGTCGTGGGATGTCTGCCGCTGGCGGCACTGGCCGCCCAAAACGACATCGACGCCGCCCAAGCGCCTACCTATAACGAGTCGACCAACGAGTTTTTTGCAGGTGGCACGCCCATCACCATCGAAGATACCGATGAGGCCGGCAAAGCGGCCCTCATCAAGTGGGATGGTGGCCAGCAGCTCATCGCTGCCGATGCAGCTGTATACGGCGGCAGCGATACCGTGTCCTCGAACATCCACCTGCGCAGCACCTCCATCACCATGAACGGCGGCCAGGTAAAAGATCTGGTCGGCGGCAACAAGACCAAAAACGAAAAGAGCGGCTGCGATTACAGCCTGATCGACACCGTCACGCTGGATATCAACGGCGGCACCATCACCCGGGGCCTGCACGGTATCGACAACCAGCACACTGCCTTTGGCGCCGACGTGCGCAAAGAGCAAAACGGCAAGTCCTATAAAAACTATGCCATCGGCGACCTGAACGTCACCATCGACGGGGCCACCGTCAACGATTTCCGCGGCGTCACCTCTTACGCCTACGCCGAAAATGTCGATGTCGTGGTGGGCAGAGATGCGGCCGCACAGCTCAAGGGCTTTATGTGGGGCACCAACGGCATCATCGGCAACGCCACCTTCACCATGTACAGCGGCAGCACCGATATCGGCCAGTCCATCCTGCGCTGCTGTATCCTCGGCAAAATGACCTACAACATCCTCGGCGGCCAGATCGGCGACATCTACGCCGGTTCTTACTACCCCGCCGAGGAGACCGCTGCCGGTTCTAACAACTGGGACGGCTGGGGCTTTGGCGGCGTCGATTACGGCTTTGTGGGCAGCACCGAGATCAATGTCGGGGCCGACGCCAAATATAACGACATCATCTCCGGCTTCCAGTACCGCGAAGACGTAGAGATCTTTAAAAACAAATACGCCGATGCCAGCTGGTGTATCAAAGAGATCGACACCACTGCCCCCATCGTGCTCAACCTGTCTGCTCGTCCCAGCGCCGAAAAGCTGGACACCTTCTCGGTCATCGGCAGCGACGCCAGCTACGTGACCACCAACTGGAAAGCCACCGGTATCACCCTGGACCAGAACGAGCTGCTGCTGAACGCCGGCGGCCGAGCCGTACAGCTCAACGCCAGCGTACTGCCCGAGTACAACACCGACAGCATCGTCTGGACCACCTCCGCCCCCGAAGTCGCCGAGGTGCTGGATGGCCGGGTAGACCCGCGTTCTGCCGGCACGGCTATCATCACCGCCACCGCCGGTGACGTATCGGCCCAGTGTGAAGTTACCGTTTACGAGGTAGAGGAGCCCCAGATCCCCACCATCGACCCCTCCAAACCGGTCGGCAAAGTCGAGGTCGGTTCCACCTCCAATACCCATGTCGTCATCTCCAGCTCCGCCAACCAGCTAGTCACCGAGATCCTGGCCGGCAAAGCAGTAGACGCGGTAGACGAGGCCACCAAAGAGGCGGTCAAACAGGCCGCCGAGAGCGGCAAAGCCATCACGGCGGCCGTCTCGGTCGAGCTGATGGACGAGAGCCAGGTGGCCGAGGCCGATAAAGCGCTCATCAAAGAGAGTGCCGGTAAAGTGGCCGGCGGAGCGGTCGTGGCCCAGTACCTCGACTTAAAGGTGCTGCTCACCGCCGACGGCGTCGAGCTCGGCACCCTCAATAAGCTCAACTCCGCGGCCAGCTTCACCATCGCCGTCCCCGAAGAGCTGAAAGCCGACGGGCGCATTTTCCATATCGCCCGCCTGCACGACGGCAAAGTCGACCTGCTCGAGACCGTCCAAAATGAAGACGGCACGCTCACCTTCTCCACCGACCGCTTCTCCACCTATGCGCTGGTCTATCTTGATGGGGCCAGCGGCGGAAATGGCAACAACGGCGGCGAGACCACCACGCCCGGCGGCGACAGCACCACCGATAGCGGTAAAGGCAGTGACAGCGCCAATACCGGCGACGTGCTGCCCATCGCGGTACTGGGCGCGGCTCTGGCCGTATCCGCCGGCGCAGTGCTCACCCTGCGGGGCAAACAGAGCAAATTCCGCCACATGAAATAAACTGCATCTTCCTCTTTTCATAAAAAGGGCCCCCGATCTATCGGGGCCCTTTTTTGCTGTGGCGGCGGCCGTACCCCCACACCGGTCCCACCACCGGGCAGCACTGTCCGCTCGGGTGGCAGATAATTTGTGTCACGGGCCGTTTACCTGTAGAAATAAAGGCGCAAAATTGCTATACTATGGAAGAAGCCGCCGGCGCGCTGCCGCCGGCCACCACATCAAAGCTTTTAACAGGAGAACACCATGCTGAGACCCGGTTATATGTTCAGGAGCGTCGCCGACGTGACCATAAATTTTTTAAAACAAAATAACATCCGCGGCCTGATCATCGATATCGATAACACGCTGGCCAAGCACGACCACCCGGTCCCCGCCGAAGGGGTGGAGGCGTGGATGGACAAGCTGCACCAAAACGGCATACAAACGGTCATCATCTCCAACAACGGCTACGACCGGGTGCGCCCCTTTGCCGAGATCTTTGGGGTAGATTACATCTGCGACGCCAAAAAGCCGCTGCCCGGCAGCTACAAAAAGGCGGTGGCCAAAATGGGGCTGCCCAAAAGTCAGGTGGCTATGGTCGGCGACCAGCTGTTTACCGACACGCTGGGCGGCAACCTGGCCGGGGTCAAGACCATCCTGGTAAACCCCATCGACTCCTCTGAGCTGCGCCAGATACGCTTTAAGCGCAAGCTGGAGGACCTGATCGTCAAGCGGGTGGACGACTGATCGCCGCACCGCCCAACCCCACCGGGAAGGAGAGCTATTATACCATGCCAGATACCGCCAGATTCGGCCCGGCCGGCAATTCCAACAGCTTTAAAGAGCAGGGCTACAAGACCACCCTGCAGGCCCCGGGCTATGTAGAGAAGATGGGCCTCGACTGCTACGAGTACCAGTGCGGCCGCGGCGTGCGGGTAAACCCCGACACGGCCGAGAAGTTTCGCCGCAAAGCGGCAGAGCACCGCGTCGCCGTGTCGCTGCACGCGCCGTACTACATCTCACTGTCCTCGGTTGAGGAGGAAAAGCGGCAGAAGTCGGTCGACTACATCCTGCAGAGCGCCCGCGCCGCCGATATGCTGGGCGCCAGCCGCATTGTGGTGCACACCGGCTCCTGCGCCAAAATATCCCGGGCCGAGGCGCTGGAGCTGGCCAAAGGCACCATACAGACTGCGCTGGATGCCCTCGACGCCGCCGGGCTGGGCCACATCCACATCTGCCCCGAGACCATGGGTAAATTAAACCAGCTGGGCACGCTGGAGGAGGTGCTGGCGCTCTGCCGGCTCGACAGCCGTCTCATCCCCTGTATCGACTTCGGCCACCTGTACGCCCGCACGCTGGGCGGCATAGCCGGCAAAGACGACTTCCGCCGCATTTTAGATGCCATCGGCAGCGTATTGGGGGAGGAGAAGCTGCGCGACTTTCACGCCCACTACTCGATGATCGAGTACACCGAAAACGGCGGCGAAAAGCGCCACCTCACCTTTGCCGACGGCCTGTTCGGCCCCGACTTTCACCCGCTGATGGAGCTGCTGGCCGAATACGGCAGCTGCCCCACCATCATCTGCGAGTCGGCCGGCACCCAGGCCGAAGACGCCTTGGCCATGAAGACCTACTATCACCAGCAGCTGGCAAAAGAGTAGGGGGGACCGGCATGCGTGCCGCAGGGGCAGATATTGGCCGTGTCAAGCGCACAGACAGAGAGCTGGGGGCCGTCACCTCGCTGGGAGCGCTCATGGACTGCTGGCGCCGGGAGCACCGAGCGGAGCAGCCGCAGCACTACCGCCTGTATGCAAACGTGCAGGTAAACAGCTGCTCTTTTGTAAAGGACGGCATCCTCTCACCCCGCCGTTACTGGGCGCTGCAGGCACCGGCCAAGCGGTATCTCTTTATTTCTAAAGAGGCAAATATCTCGATGGATGGCGAGGAGAGCTGGTGCGGAAAAGGCTTTTGGCTGCGCGAGGTGGCCGCCGGCAGCTGTCCACAGACAAACTTCTCCCGGCGGCTGGGCATGCTCTACAGCGCCGCCGTCAGCGGTGACTTCGCGCGCCCCGACAAGAGCGGCAGCCTCCTCCCCGAGATCGCTTTCATGAACCTCAACAAGCGGGGCGGGGCCAGCCGGTGCTGCTGGCACACGCTGCGCTGCTACACCCAAAAATACGCCGGTTACATCTGCCGCGAGATCGAGCTGATCGGCCCGCAGGTCATCGTCTGCTGTGGGGGCGGCGTCCAGAATTTGCTCGAGCAGTATGTGGGAGCCGACGCGCTGCGGCCCTATACGGTGCTCAGCGTGTACCACCCCAGCTACCGCTGTGCCGACGAAAAACACCTGGCAAAGCTGCACGACCGGCTGCTGGCGCGGGGGCTGTGCCGGTAGACGACTACCCACTCTATTGTAAAAAAAAAGGGGGACTTTTTATGCGCGGGACCATCGCCATCGTCAACGGGCCCAACCTCGACCTGTTGGGCGTGCGGGAACCGGCCCACTACGGCCGGCAAACGCTGCAGTCCATCGAGGAGGCCTGTATCGAAAAATGCCGCCAGCTGGGATTTGACTGTATCACCTTTCAGTCAAACAGCGAGGGGGACCTCATCGACTTTATCCACCGGGGCGTCGGCCCCGACGGCGCCCCCGGCGAATTCGACGCCATCGTCATCAACCCCGGCGCCTACACCCACTACAGCTATGCCATCCGCGACGCGCTGGCCGCGGTCTCGCTGCCGGCTGTCGAGGTGCACATCTCCAACGTGCACCGGCGCGAGGAGTTTCGCCACCAGTCGGTGACGGCGGCGGTGTGTGTCGGCCAGATCGTGGGCCTGGGCTCTATGGGCTATCTGCTGGCCATCGAGGCGCTGGCCCAGCGCCTGAAAGAGGGGGAATAGAGATATGCGCATCTGTGATAAACTGCCGCAAGGCGTAGACGCCGCCATCATCAGCGACGAGAAGAACCGCCAGTACCTCACCGGGGTGCGCTCCTCGGCGGGCACGGTGGTCGTCACCCGCGACGAGACCTATCTCATCATCGACTTCCGCTATATCGAGATGGCCCGCCAAACAGCTGTCGACTGCCAGGTGCTCCTGCAGGGCCGGCTGTACCAGCAGATCGGCGAGCTGTTTGCAGCCCACGGGGTCAAGACCTGGGGCCTGTGCGACAGCCTCACCGATCTGGCCCAGCTGCGGCGCTACCAAAAACAGCTGCCCGGCGCCTTTTTAGAAGACAGCGGGGTAGACGGCCTGCTGCAGCAGCTGCGCATGTGCAAGTCAGAGGTGGAGCTGGGCTTTATCCGCCAGGCCCAACAGCTCACCGACGACTGCTTTTCCTATATCACCCAGCGCATCGCCGCCGGCCGCAGCGAGCGCGACATCGCCCTGGATATGGAGTTCTACATCCGCCGTCAGGGGGCCCAAGGGGTCAGCTTCGACTTCATCGTGGTGTCGGGCGAAAATTCCTCCAAGCCCCACGGGGTGCCCGGCGAGCGGCTGGTGCAGCCGGGCGACTTCATCACCATGGATTTCGGCTGCACCGTCGGCGGCTACTGCTCCGACATGACCCGCACCGTGGCGGTGGGGCAGGTGACCGACGAGCAGCGGCAGGTCTACGATATCGTGTTGCAGGCCAACCGCCTGGGGGTACAGCTGGCCGGCCCGGGCGTCGCCTGCGACTGGGTGGACGCCCAGGTGCGCGCGCTCATCGCCGACGCCGGCTACGGCGAATGCTTCGGCCACGGTCTGGGCCACGGGGTGGGGCTGGATATCCACGAGGAACCGGCTTTTTCCCCCTCCTGCGGCACGCTCACCCGGCCGGGCATGGTCATCACCGTCGAGCCGGGCATCTACCTGCCGGGCAGGTTTGGGGTCCGCATCGAGGACATGGTCGTCATCACCCGGGACGGCTGCACCGACATCACCCGCTCCCCCAAAGAGCTGCTGGCGCTATAGCGGTGCTGCCTGTCCGTCCACTGCGGACACATCGGCCGCCCGGACCCCGAAAAGTGGCCTGTTTATGCGCTTATCCACAAACTCGGGGTTGAAAAAGCGACCGAGATAGGATAGAATTAGATAGAACTATGAGTATGGAGGTCAACAATGATATCTGCGGGAGATTTTAGAAACGGCGTGACATTCGAGATGGACGGCAACGTGATGCAGGTCATCGAGTTCCAGCACGTAAAGCCGGGCAAAGGCGCCGCGTTCGTGCGCACCAAAGTCAAAAACGTCATCACCGGTGGCGTGGTCGAGAAGACCTTTAACCCCACCGAGAAATACCCCACCGCCTACATCGAGCGCCGCGACATGCAGTATTTGTACAGCGACGGCGATCTGTACTACTTTATGGACAACGAGAACTACGAGCAGCTGCCGATCAACAAGTCGGTGCTCAGCGACAACTTCAAGTTCGTCAAAGAGAACACCGACGTGAAGGTGCTCTCCTACAAAGGCAACGTGTTTGGCGTAGAGCCCCCGTTCTTCGTCGATCTCGAGATCACCAAGACCGATCCGGGCTTTAAGGGCAACACGGCCACCAACACCACCAAACCCGCCATTCTGGAGACCGGTGCCGAGATCCGCGTGCCCCTGTTCCTCGACGAGGGCGACAAGATCCGCATCGATACCCGCACTGGCGAGTATATGGAGCGCGCATAAGCCCCATACTCTATACTGGTTACTGGATACTGGGGAGTAAGCGCATCCAAATTTATAAGGACAGGAGAGATTGCAGTGACAATAAACGAAAAAGTGTCCTACCTGAAAGGCCTGATGGAGGGCCTGGAACTGGACAAAGGCAAAAAAGAAGTCAAAGTGATTTCGGCAATGGTGGACATCATTGAAGATTTGGCGCTGACTGTCGACGACATCGAGGAAGATCTGGACGAAGTGATGGATCTGGTCGAGGAGATCGACGAGGACCTGTCCGATGTGGAGGACGACCTCTACGGCGAAGACGAGGACGGCTGTGACTGCGGCTGTGAAGACTTCGATGAGGGCGAGCTGTACGAAGTGACCTGCCCCAGCTGCGGCGAAGTGGTCTGCGTGGACGAGGACATGCTGGACCTGGGCAGCATCCCCTGTCCCAACTGCGGCGAGGAGCTGGAGTTCGATATGGATTTCGTCTACGATGAGGACGAGCCCGAGGGCGGCTGCGACTGCCACGAAGAGGGCTGCGACTGCAAGTAGTCCGCCGCCACGAAAATAGCGAGATCGCGCACAGAGAGGACCGGTATACCGGTCCTCTCTTTCTGCTGTACCGCCCCGGCGGTGCAGCCCGCAATAGGAGGTCATACGATATGCCATCACCAAAGATAGAGCGCAGCGACGCCGAGCTGGCCCAGGTCACCGTGGGGGAGCGGGTCCCCCACAACAGCACCATCTTTTTGCAGGAATACGACACCCAGTGGCCCCGGCTGTACGCCGTCGAGCGGCAGCGCATACAGGCCGCGCTGGGCGCCGGCGCCCGGCAGATCGAGCACGTGGGCTCCACCTCGGTGCCGGGCCTGTGCGCCAAGCCCATCATCGATATGCTGTTGCTGGTGGCCGACTCGGCCGACGAGTCCGCCTATCTGCCCACTATGCAAAAAGCCGGCTACACACTGCGCATCCGCGAGCCGGACTGGTATCAGCACCGCATGTTTAAAGGCCCCGGGACCGACAGCAACATCCACGTGTTCACCGTCGGGTCAGAGGAGGCGCAGCGCATGCTGCTGTTTCGCGACTGGCTGCGCGCCCACCCCGAAGACCGCGACCTGTACGCCGCTGCAAAGCGCCGGCTGGCCGCCCGGGTGTGGCGCCACGTGCAGCACTACGCCGACGCCAAGACCGCGGTGGTGCAGCAGATCATGCAGCGGGCGCTGGCCGTCGGCAGCGCCCGGTAGCCGCCGACAGGTCGGCGCAGCAGCTGCCGCCACCTGCCGCCCAGGCCGCCGGCTGTCCTGCAGCAGGGCAGGGGAGCCGCGCTACCGGCACGCCGCCGGTAGCGGCTGCGATTTGACAACCGCTGCCGGCGGTGGTACAATGCCAGTCAACGCGACAGTATTCGACATCTCAAACCCGGCCCACCAGCCGGGCGCTGACAGGGGGGCTGCTGGTGAAAAAGCTGGCTGCCAAAGTATTTGGCGACATTAAAAACGACCTGCCCCGCTTTGTGCGCTACGTGTTCTGGGGGGCCATCACCGCCTTTTTCAATTTGGGCGTGTACCTGCTGCTGACCAACGCCTTGGGGCTGCACTACCTCGTCAGCAATACCGTCGCCTGGGTCCTGTACGTGGTCGCGGCCTTCTTTACCAACAAGCTGTACGTCTTTGGCACCCGCGGGCAGACCGGCAAACAGGTCGCAGCCGACCTGGGCCGCTTTGCAGGCAGCCGTCTGGCCACCTGCCTGCTCGAAAATGTCATGCTCTTTGTGTTCGTCACCCTGCTGCACGGCAACAAAAACCTGACCAAGATCATCGCCAGCGCCACCTCGGCCATCCTCAACTACCTGGTCAGCTGCCTCATTATATTTTCCAAGAAAAACAGCGCCGGCGAGCGCCGGTGATATAGATCAGCAAAATAAAAAGAGCGCTCGTCAGGGCGCTCTTTTTTATCGTACCGCCGCCTTTGTTTACCGGCACGGGCTGCCAAAGCGCGCATGAGCGCCCGGGCCGGCTTGTGCCCCCGCCAACATGCCCAGTACCGCTCTGCCGCCGTTTTTCTCCATATACCCGATCCCCACCGGCCCGCCACCGTCGCTGCCGAACAGTTTTCCAGTCGCTGCCCACTCGCCACCCGGCCGATCCCCCGTCTCCAACATACCCACTGCTCGCCGCCCGCCCGATCCTCCACTCCCAACATGCCCGTCCGATCCCCCGCACTAAACCCGCTCGCTCACTGCCGTCCGGTTAAACCCCACACCCAACCCGCCCGTTGCCCGCCACCTGCCCGATCTCCCACACTCAACCCGCCCGCTCACCGCAGCCCGGGCACGTCCCGTACCAACCCGTCCACTGCCCGCCGCCACCCGGCAGGTCTCCCGCACCCAACCTGCCCGCTCACTGCCGTCCGGTTAAACCTCACACCCAACCCGCCCGCTTACCGCCACCCGGTCAAGTCCCGTACCAACCCGTCCGCTGCTCGCCACCGCCCGGTCAGGTCCCCCGCCCCCAACCCGCTCGATGCCCACCCAAAACTGAGAGTTGGCCCCAGTTCTTCCAGCACTTTGCAGTGACAAAGCGATGTGGCAACTTTTTTTACCAAAAAACAACAAAAATTGCTAAAACAGCGGTTTTCCACCATGTGGTCTGTGCACATTGACGAACTAGGTCTATCTCCGCTGGAAGATCTGCCGGTAGTCCTGTCACGGACGAAAGTGTTTTCTAAACAAATACAAAAGTGCGGTATAAGGCAAATGTGTGCGCGTATAAAATACATTACATTGTCAAACCGTTATCAATTTATGAATAAACTTTGAAAATACGTGATTTTTACCGCCGATTTTACTGGTTGAAAGTGATGAATTGACACATGTGACGAAATCGGACTAAAAGTGGTGACAACGAAAAATGCGCGTGCTATACTATGGAAAAATGACGGGCAAAGCCGGTCATTCTCAAAAAGAGTAGGAGGATCCTTATGCAAAGCTTATGGACGCCGCTATTCTCGTTTGCCGTATTCGTGATCGTTTTCGCGTTCGGCGACCTGGTAGCAGAGAAAACAAAAGGTCTGGTCTCATCCATCATCATCGGCGCTGCCGTGTATCTGGTTGGCTTCTGGACCAAGATCATCCCCGCTTCTTCCCTGACCGACACCACCCTGCCGGCTATGATGAGCGCCTTTGGTATCGCTATTTTGCTGGTACACGTAGGCACCATCATCAACCTGGAGGACCTGTTAAAAGAGTGGAAGACCGTCCTGATCGCCCTGATCGGTCTGGTCGGCTTGGCGGCCATCAGCTTTACGCTTTCGACCATGCTCTTCGGCCGTGAGTACGCCCTGAGCGCTGCTTCGCCCATTGCCGGCGGCGTTATCGCCGGTGTCATCACCAACGAGTCGGCAGTCGCTGCCGGCAAACCCGAGCTGGGCGGTTTCGCCATGCTGGTGGTGGCCTTCCAGATGTTCATCGGTATGCCCATCGCCTCTTTCCTGCTGAAAAAAGAGGCCAACAAGCTGGTCAAATCCGGCACGCTGGACCTGAGCGGCGACAGCGCAGACAAGAAAAAGAAGATCAATCTGCGCTTCATCCCCCCCATGCCCAAGAGCCTGAGCACCTCCAGCTGGATCATCGGCCGCGTGGCCATCGTGGCCGCTATCGCCGCCATCCTGGCCAACTTCACCGCCATCCCCGGCTCCAACCCCACCAACTACATCTTAAACCCCAACATCGCCTATCTGCTGTTCGGCATCCTGTTCTGCGAGTTCGGCTTCCTCGAGAAGAACGCCCTGAACAAGGCCAACGCCTACGGCTTTGTGGGTATCGCCCTGATGAGCATCGTCCCCGGCAGCTTCGCCTCCATCTCGTTTAAGGCGTTCCTGGGCATGATCTATCCCCTCATCGGCACCCTGATTCTGGGCTCCATCGGCATCGCCGTATTCGCGGTCATCGCCGGCAAACTGCTGGGCTACTCCCCGGCCATGTCCATCACCATCGGCCTCACCGCCCTGATCGGTTACCCCGGCACCCAGGTCATCACCAACGAGGTCACCAACGGCCTCGACGCCTCCGACGAGGAGAAAGCAGCTGTCTCCGAGATCCTGCTGCCCAAAATGCTGGTCGGCGGTTTCACCACCGTCACCATCGCCTCGGTCGTGTTCGCCGGCATCATCGCCCCCATGATCTTCAAATAAAAACTGCCTGAGCAATGCGCGCAGCGCGCATATTGCCCGACAGTGCGCAGTTTGAAAAGCATATAAGTCGTGCCGCCCGCGCTCTGCCGCTGGCGGCACAACTTCGTTTTAGCCCTTTAAAGGATCAAGGATCGCTGTATCGGGCCGCAGCCGCGGCCCTGCCATACACACAGTACTGTAAAACTGTAAAGGAGTGTTTGAGATGAAAAAAGTAATCAAATGCGGCAAGCTCTTTACCGCCACCGACGAGCGCGTACAGGAGAACATGGCTGTTGTCATCGAGGACAACAAGATCGTGGAAGTCGCCCCCGCGGCGGCAGTGGACTGCGCCGGCTGTGAGGTCATCGACCTGTCGGATAAATTCGTTATGCCCGGCCTGATCGACACCCATCTGCACACCGCTTTCGACGGCCGCCCCGGCTGCATGGAGACCCAGATCACCTGGACCGCCGGCGACTTTGCCTTCGCCAGCATGAAAAACGCCGAGAAAGACCTGATGGCCGGCTTTACCACCGTGCGCGACGAGGGTTCTTACGGCTTTGTCGACGTGGCGCTGAGAAATGCCATCAACCGCGGCGACGTGGTGGGCCCCCGCATGATGGTCTCCGGCCGCCCCTTGGGCACCACCGGCGGCCACTCCGACTCCCACTATAACCCCGACATCCACGGCGAGACCACCATGGGCCTCATCTCCGACGGCCCCGACGGCGCCCGTCATGCCGCCCGCTACACCCTGAAATACGGCGCCGACCAGATCAAACTCATGGCCACCGGCGGCGTCATGTCCATCGGCGACGAGCCCGGCGCCCCCGACTTCACCTTCGAAGAGATGAAGGCGGCGCTGGATGTGGCCAACAGCCGCGGCCACATCTCCTCGGCTCATGCACACGGCGCAGTGGGCATCAAAAACGCCATCAGGGCCGGTATCACCTCCATCGAGCACGGCATGATGATGGACGACGAGTGCATCGACATGATGGCCGAGCACGGCACCTACCTGGTCCCCACCATCGTAGCGGCCTACAAGATCGTCGAGAACGGCGACTCCCTGCCCGCCGAGGCAGTCGAGAAGGCCACCCGCTGCCTGGTCAACCACGGCAAGAACCTGGAAAAATGCCGCGCCAAAGGCGTAAAGATCGCCTTCGGTACCGACGCCGGCACCTACTATAACTACCACGGCACCCAGACCTGCGAGTTTGCCCTCATGCAGAAATACGGCAACTTCGGCGTGGCCGAGAGCCTGCTGTCGGCCACCAAAGTCGCCTCTGAGCTCATGCGCATGAACGACAGGGTCGGCTCCATCGAGGCCGGCAAACTGGCCGATATCACCGCCTTCGACGTCAGCCCCTTCGACGATATCCACACCATGGAAAACTGCACCTTCGTCATGAAAGACGGCGTCGTGTATAAGGGCTAAACCCCAGCTTTAAACCGCCAGAGTGGCCGCCTGCAAGCGGCCACTTTTTTGGCTGTATGCCCCTTGGGGCCCACCGCTAAAAAAAGCGTGCGGGCGCCGCTTGTCGAAAAGGTGACCGGCGCTCCGCCGATAGAAAGAGGTCTAAAATATGAAACTCGCCTATATGCTCATGGGCCACTTCGACAGCCGCCGCGACCGCGCCGACATGCACGGCGGCGATGTGCAGGTCGTCGGCGTATCCAGTATCGAAGACGCCTGCCAAACAGCGCAGCAGCTGGCCGCCGACGGGGTGCGCTGCATCGAGCTGTGCGGCGCCTTTGAGGAGGCGGGGGCCCGCGCCGTCATCGCCGCCACCGGCGGCAAAGTGGCGGTGAGCTATGCGGTGCACCTGCCCGAACAGGACGCTCTGTTCGAAGAGATATTTGGTTAGAGCTCTCCCCAGCGGCGACGGACTGCCGGCTGGGCAAACGAGCCGATACTTTATAAAGTAGAGAAGGAGAAGCGCTTATGGATAAGATCGTGCTTTTGTGCGGCAAGCTGTTTTGCAGCACGACCGGTACCGTCAAAGAAAAGGTGGCCGTCACCGTTGAGGGTGAAAAGATCACCGCCGTCTGCCCGGTCGAGCAGGCCGATACCGCCGGCTGCACCGTTTACGACCTGGGCGACAAGTTCGTCACCCCCGGCCTCATCGACGCCCACGTCCACACCATTTGGGACGGTGAGGTGGAGTTTATGGACTGCATCAACAAGGGCACCATCGGCGACCTCACCATCCGCTCCATGCTGCTGGCGAAAAAAGACCTGATGGCCGGCTTCACCACCATCCGCGACGAGGGCTCTTACGGCTTTGCCGATATCGCCGTGCGAAACGCCATCGACCGGGGCGAGATAGACGGCCCGCGCATGTTCGTCAGCGGCGAGGCCATCTCCTCCACCGGCGGCCATTCCGACGGCTGGCTGGCGCCGCAGATCACCGGTAAATGCCAGTCGGGGGTCATTATCGACGGGCCGGATGCCGGCCGCCGCGCCGCCCGCTACAACCTCAAATACGGCGCCGACCAGATCAAGATCATGGCCACCGGCGGGGTGGGCAACCCCGGCGAGCCCGGCGCCATCGAGCTCACCTTTGAGGAGATGAAAGCCATTTTAGACGTGGCCAACAGCCGCGGCCGCATCTCCTCGGCCCACGCCCACGGCGCGCAGGGCATCAAAAATGCCATCCGTGCCGGCATCACCTCCATCGAGCACGGCATGCTCATGGACGATGAATGTGTAGAGCTGATGGCACGGCACGGCACCTACCTGGTGCCCACCATCATCGCCGGCCAGCGCATCAACGAAAACGGCGTGGCTGCCGGCCTGCCGGCCGAGGTGGTCGAAAAATCGGTCCGCTGCCTGCAGGGCCACCGCGAAAACCTGCGCAAGTGCCGCCAGGCGGGGGTAAAGATCTGCTTTGGCACCGATGCCGGCACCTCCTTTAACTACCACGGCAAACAGGCCTACGAGTTTAGTCTCATGGTAGATTTCGGCTTTACTGTGGCCCAGGTGCTGCAGGCGGCCACCGCCACCAACGCCCAGCTGCTGGGCTGGCAGGATAAAGTCGGCAGCGTAGAGCCGGGCAAGCTGGCCGATATCGCCGCCTTTGACGGCGATCCCTTCGCCGATATCTCGTCTATGCAGCGCTGCAACTTCGTCATGAAAGGCGGCAAGGTCTATAAGGCCTAAGCTGCCAGCGCTCCCGCGCAAAACGCAACAAAAGAGGTGCCGCCCGCGGCACCTCTTTTTTATCGCCCGGCGGGTAGGGGGGCCACCGCGGACCACCACCTCTAAAAATCGTTGACAGAGAGACGATCCGCCCCTATACTGTATCCATAGAAACAAAAAGGAGCGGGTAGTGTGGAACTGTTACAGCTGTTGGCCCAGTTTTTAGAGCGGCAAGACCTGCTCTCTAAACTCACCGAGAGCGAGCGCCTGCACGGCTATGGCTATTCAGATGTACATGCTATCGCCGCCATCGCCGCCATCGATCACGCCAACGTCACCAAGATCGCCGCCCACCTGCACATGACCCGCGGCGCCGTGAGCAAGATCGCCAAGCGCCTGCGGCACAGCGGCTGCATCACCCCCTACACCGAGCCGGGCAACAAAAAAGAGGTGTACTACCACCTCACCGAAAAAGGGGCGGCGCTCTGTGCCGAACACGACGCGCGCCACCGGCAGTGGCAGCAGCGCGATCAGGCCTTTTTGCGGCGCTGCGACCAGCGGCAGCTGCAGGCCGTGACCCGCTTTATGCGGGACTATAACGCGTATTTACAAGAGCAGATACAGCAGTTGGGAGGAAGATAGATGTTACAGGATCTGACCGTACAGGTCACCCCGGAGATGGTACAAAACGCCCGGGGGAACGAGGAAAAAGCGCTGGTGGGCCACCTGGGCACCCACTTCGACGTGATGGACAAGCAGTTCCCGCTCGCATACACCCGCCGCCGGGCGGTGGTATTCGATGTGCGCCAGGTGGCCGGCCGCGATATCGACTGCGGCGATATCGATCTGGAACAGGTGCAAAATGAGATGTTCGTGGCTTTTTATACCGGCTTTATCGAGCGGGAGGGCTACGGTAGCAAGACCTATTTTTCACAGCATCCACAGCTGTCCCACGCGCTTATCGACGCGCTGCTCGACCGGGGCGTCTCGCTCATCGGCGTCGACTTCGCCGGTGTGCGCCGCGGCCGCGAGCACACCCCCAAAGACCAGTACTGCGCCGACCGCGGCGTGTTCATCATCGAGAACCTGTGTCACCTGGGCCCGGTGGCGGCGGCCGGTCCCAGCTTTACCGCCCACACCTACCCGGTCAACTACACCGGCATGACCGGGCTGCCCTGCCGGGTGGTAGCCGAGTTTTAACGCCGCCGCCCGCCTGCCCCCGTATACCGCATAAGAGAGGGGAAAGAGCAGAGATGTTTTGAGAGATGCGCCGCAAAAAACAGGCTCTGTCGGCGACGGCGTGCGCCGCGGTGTTAAAGCGCGGTACGGCCGGTGTGCTGGCGGTGCTGGGCGACGGCGGCTACCCCTATGCCGTGCCGCCGAGCTGCGCCTACGATAAGAGCGCCCAAAAACTGTACTTTCACTGCGCCCGCACCGGCCACAAGCTCGATATCATCGCCCGCCACAGTCAGGTGTCGTTTTGCGCGGTGGATAAAGACCAGGTGATGCCGCAGCAGTACACCACCTGTTTTCGCAGCGTGGTGGTGTTTGGCCGGGCCCGGGTGCTGCAAGATGTCGGCCAAAAGCGGGCCGCCCTCGAGCTGCTGGCGGCCAGATATGCGCCGGACGACGAGCCCGGCCGCCGACAGGACTCGGTCGCCCCGCCAAACAGCGCTGAGTATAATGTTATAGACAAAAGAGAGCGGAGCCAAAGTGGCCTCGCTCTTTTTTGATTTCAGCATTACAGTAAAGGGAAACACCTTTACTGATTGGCGCCGCCAACGAGCTTATCTCTTCGTTCTTGGCTCCTCTAGCGCTGCCAGCAACAGCTGTGCACCAAGCGAAAATCCGCGACAAAAGGTGTGGTACAGCTCTATTTGGTTGCACTCGGTGGCCGCGCTCTGCAACAGCTGCACCCGTCGATATGCTTCTGGCGGCAGGTTTTCTCGGCACCACCGGTCCTGTCTCTCGGATTCCCGGTTGGCGGCGCGATAGTCGCTGCCCAGTGGCCCAATTTGGTCGGCCGGGCAGAGGTTGCCGTAATATAGCGCCTGTAATATATCCTGCATCTGCTCACTCCTCTCTTTTATCTCCCATACACCATACCATATGTTTGGGGTCTCTGTTAGGGTAAAAGGGACCTATTTATTTCTGAAAAGCTATTTTACTTTACAGGCTGCGGCGACTCAAACTTTGTAAGGTGAAAAGACCAGGAGTGATCGAAGACCTGTTCTGCCCTGCCCAGTCGCTCAAATGTCCTATTTTTGGCGAGGTAGATACAACTTATCCAATTACTGGCAGATTATTCTGTGGTATCGCACAAACTCCGCCGTTTTCTGATTTCCCACCAAATCCATCCCTAAATCGACAAACTCCACAGCGTGTACAAGCTATAATCAAGTCAACACAAGGGACAATGTGCCAACCGGTGCCACAATGCGCGGGTGCGCTACGGTCCCGTCTCGCCATAAATAACGATAAACCAACTGCCTATCCACTCTTACACGTTATAAGGAGGACGTTCAAATGGACTTCGAGACTGCATTCTCGCAATTTTTAGAGAGCAACCAATACGACCAATTCGAGGGCATGCTTTTCTGCATGGTGCGCGAGGCCTTTATGGCCGGCTACCAAATGGCCGGGGGCGATCTCTCGCAAATGCCCCCCATCCTGCGGGTGATCACCGAAAAGCGCCACAAATAAACAGGCCTGCGCACGGGCCCGCCCCGCAGATCGGCAGCGCGCCGGTTTTGATAAAATACATTTTCCGACGGCGCAATATGTGTTATACTGATTGTGTACATAACCTGTCTGCATATATTGAAAGACGCGCCGCTGCACGCCTTACCGGCACGATCCTGCCTGGTGGCGCAGCTGCGGTGCGCCCGCTTAAAGGAGTGTTTTGATCATGGCCCTACCCCTGCGCGACGAACTCAAACAGTACCTGCAAAACAGCCAGCAGCAGCTCACCGAACTGCTGCTGGCCCTCTGCCAAATACCCGCCCCTTCTCACCACGAGGAGCAGCGCGCCGCCTTTTGTAAGCAGTGGCTCGAGCGTCAGGGCGCCAAAGGCGTCTATATCGACGAGGCCCTCAACGTGGTGTACCCCCACCGCTGCCGCGAAGAAGAGCCGGTCACCGTGTTCATGGCCCACACCGACACCGTATTTCCCGACACCGAGCCCTTTGTCCCCCAGCAAAAAGACGGCAGGCTCTACTGCCCCGGCGTGGGCGACGACACCGCCAACCTGGCCGTGCTCATGCTGCTGGCCAAATACGTCATCCAAAACGATTGCCCGGTGAAAAACGGGCTGCTGTTCGTCTGCAACTCCTGCGAGGAGGGGCTGGGCAACCTAAAGGGCAGCCGCCAGATCATGGCCGACTACGCCGGCCGGGTGCACGAGCTCATCTCGCTGGACGGCTACTACCTGGGCCTGTGCGATATGCCGGTGGGCTCTATGCGCTACCGGGTCACCCTGCGCACCGAGGGGGGTCACTCCTACGGCGATTTCGGCAACCGCAACGCCATCGAAAAGCTCTCCAGCATGATCCAGACGCTGTACACGGTGCGGGTGCCCCAGGCCGGCAAGACCACCTACAATGTGGGCGAGATCAGCGGCGGCACTTCGGTGAATACGATCGCCCAGTCCGCCAGCATGCTCTACGAGTTCCGCAGCGATTCCCGTGAGGGGCTCTCTTTCATGAAGCGCTTTTTCACCAGCGTGGTCGAGAGCTACCGCAATATGGATCTCGAGGTAGAAGTCGAGCTTCTGGGCGAGCGCCCCTGCATGGGCGATGTCGACCCGGTGGCGCAAAAAGTGCTGGCCGACCTGTGCGCCGACGCCATCGAGCAGCACGCCGGCAAACAGCCCATGCGCATGCCCGGCTCTACCGACTGCAATATCCCCCTGTCGCTGGGCGTGCCCGCCTGCTGCTTTGGCGTGTGCCTGGGCGGCGGCGCCCACACCCGCGGCGAGTATATCGAGCTCGACTCGCTGCCGGTGGGGGCGGCCATCGCCGCCACCGTGCTGCAAAACTGGCTGGCGTAAAGCCCGCCGATCACGGCGCAAAATGCCACCTGCCCCCGGCTGGCCCTGCATGGCCGGCCCGGCAGTTTTGGCGCACATCAAAAGTAAAAACGGCCGCCTCTGCCGGGGACCGTCTGCCCCCGGCAGAGGCGGCGCTATCTGTACCACCAAAAAGTAAAGAGCAAAAAAGAGCGCGCCCGTTCCGGCGAGAGCGCGCTCTTTTTTTGCGGGCAACGACTGCCGCCACGAGGGAGGAGATGACCCATGACCGTTGTTTCACTGCGCACGCTGGGCATGTGCAGCTTATGTGTAGACGGCGAATACGTAGAGGAGCTGGCGCGCTCGCGACAACTGACCAGCCTGCTGGTCTACCTGCTTGTCAATCCGGGGCGCGAGCTGCCCAACAAAGAGCTGGTAGAGGTGCTGTGGCCCGAGCGCGAGCCCGATGCCAAGACCGAGCATGCCCTGAAAAACCTCATGTACCGCGCCCGAGCCATGCTGCGCCGCAGCGGGGCCGACGGGCTGGCCGATGCGCTGGCCAGCCAAAAAGGCGGCTACTGCTTTGTAGAGCGGGAGGTCGACTTCAGCAGCGATATCCGCCGTTTCACCGAGCTGTGCCACCATTTAGAGCGCCAGGAGGTGTATGTCGAAGAGGGCTATGCCCTGTTTTCCGAGCTCATCGGCCTGTACCGGGGCCGCTTTTTGCAGGAGCTCTCGCCGGTAGAGTGGATACGCAACTACCAGCAAAAGCTGCACGACATGTACCTGCGCGCCTGCCGCCAGATCGTCGACTACCTGATCCGGTGGAGCTACTACCAGGAGATCCCCACGCTCTGCAGCCGGGTGCTCGAGATCGACCCCAACAGCACCACCTTCCAGCGCCTGCATATCTGGTCGCTGCTGCAGGTAGGTGATTGGAAGCAGGCCCGGGCGGTGAGCGAGCGCACCATCGCCAAGATCAAGTCCCGGGGCCTGCCGGTGCCCGAGGAGCTGCAAAAAATGCAGCGGCAGGTGCTCAGCTGGCCCAAACGGGTAGAAAAGCGGGTACATATGCTGGCCAACATGATGGCCGAGCCCCGCGGCCACGAAGGGGCCTACCAGTGTGAGTACGCCTCTTTTTGCCAAATAAGCCAGGTGCTGCAGCGCATTTTGCAGCGCCATCAGCTGCACTGCTGCCTGGGCGTGTTCACCGTAGAGCGGGCCGACGGCGGCGCGCTGGCCGAGCACCACTGCCGCGCCGCCATGACCGACCTGCTCACGGTGCTGCAGCTGGGGCTGCGGCGGGGCGACGTGTTCTGCCGCTACAGCGACTGCCAGTTTTTGGTGCTGCTCACGGTACAGCTGCACCGCCACGGCGCCCAGGCTATGCGGCGCATGGTCGAGCAGTTCGGCGAGCTGTGCCGGGTGCCGGGCATCGCACTGGATTTCGACGTGATGCCCCTGCCCGATCCCGATATCCGCGACTGAGCGCCCGCGCCGCAAGGTCCGCATTTTCTCTAACAAGGCCCGGCTGCCGCTCATTTGCCGGCGGCCCGCAGGGCCTTTTTTGGCGGCAGCGTCTGTAGCCGCGGCAACGGGGCGCAAATAGTAGAAAAAACAGCCGTTTTTACAATTTGTTCACAATTGCCCGACCGCCGCCCACTGGTTACTGGGGCCCGGCGGCCACAAAAAAGGCAGCAGCTCATTTTAGAGCCGCTGCCTTTTATTTTGATGTGCGCAGATAAAATATGCCCACATGCGCTCATGGGCGCTCACCACAGCGAGGCAAAACCCAAAAACAGCCCAAACCCCAGCAGGGAAAACAGGATGCTCAGCACTACCCGCCCCACCAGGATCACCAGCGCCGCGCCGCTGAGCAGCTTGCCGGTGGTGTCGGACTGGCCGTTTTTGCTGTTTTGAATACTCATGACCAGCCCGATAACGGCGCACACACAGCCCACGATGGGCACAAAAAAGGCGCAGATGATGCCCACGATACCCAGCACCAGCGTGGCGGTGTTATTTTGCTGTTGGCAGCGGGGACCGGCGGGCTGATAAGGTGGGGCATAGCCGCCCTGCGTATAGCTGATCGGCTGCTGGGCCCCGCAGTGGGGGCAGTAACCGGCCGCCAGATCGATAGAAGCACCGCAGCGGGTGCAGCGTTTGTTTTGCATAACAGGTCCTTTCCGGGGCGGCGGATAGAGCCCGCCGCCCACCTGGCAGTTCTCTACGACCATTATAGAGTACCAGCGGGCAGGATACAAGTTGACAGCGCAAATACTCGACAGAAAATTGGCATTTTTACTAGGTTTTGTCGGCCGGGTATGGTAAAATAGGAAAGGTCTGCCCGCCTTAGCGGGCAGCTGCAGGGTAGATATGCGGGCCTGCCCGCTGTAACATACAGGAGGAACTATGATCACAGTACAGGAACTGAGCCTGGCCTTCAACGGCCAGAACTTGTTTAAAGGGGTCAATTTAAAATTTACCCCCGAAAACTGCTACGGCATCATCGGTGCCAACGGGGCGGGCAAATCCACCTTTTTAAAAATACTCTCGGGCGAACTCGAGCCCAGCACCGGCGAGGTCATCATCCCCGAAAAGACCCGCATGTCGGTGTTGGGGCAGGACCACTTTGCCTATGATGACTTTAACGTGCTGGATACCATCGTGCAGGGCAACCCCCGCCTGTACGAGATCATCGGCCAAAAAGAGGCGCTGTACGCCAAAGAGGACTTTTCAGAGGAGGACGGCATTCTGGCCTCGGAGCTGGAGGCCGAGTTCGCCGAGCTGGGCGGCTGGGAGATCGACACCGAGGCCGGCCGCCTGCTGGAGGGCCTGGGCGTGGGGGTAGACCTGCTGTACGCTGAGATGGCCGGCCTGCCCGAAAAGCTAAAGGTAAAGGTGCTGCTGGCGCAGGCCCTGTTTGGCCAGCCCGATATCATTTTGCTCGACGAGCCCACCAACGGCCTGGATATCGCCGCCATCGAGTGGCTGGAGGAGTTTTTGGTAAACTTCCCCGGCACGGTCATCGTGGTCTCGCACGACCGGCACTTTCTCAACATGGTCTGCACCCATATCGTGGATATCGACTTCACCAAGATCCGCATGTATGTGGGCAACTACGACTTCTGGTATCAGTCCAGCCTGCTGATGCAGCGGGTGCTGGGCGACCAGAAGAAAAAGCGCGAGGACAAGATCCGCGAGCTGCAGAGCTTTATCTCGCGCTTTTCGGCCAACAAGTCAAAGGCCAAGCAGGCCACCAGCCGCAAAAAGCTGCTGGACAAGCTCACGGTGGAGGAGCTGCCGGCCAGCTCGCGCAAATACCCCTATGTGGGCTTTACCATGAACCGCGAGCCGGGCAAAGAGATCTTACAGGTCAGCGGCCTGTCCAAGACCATCGACGGCGTGCAGGTGCTAAACGACGTCAGCTTTACCGTCAACCGCGGCGACAAGATCGCCTTTTTGAGCGAAAACGATCTGGCGGTGACCACCCTGTTTCGCATCTTGACCGAGGAGATCGAGCCGGACAGCGGCAGCTTCAAGTGGGGCGTGAGCACCAGCCAGAGCTATTTTCCCCAGGACAACACCGCCTTTTTCAGCGGCACGGCGGGGGAGATGAGCATCTTAGAGTGGCTGGGTCAGTATGCCCAGGACGAGAACACCGAGACCTATCTGCGGGGCTTTTTGGGCCGCATGCTGTTTAGCGGCGAAGACGTGTACAAGCAGGTAAAGGTGCTGTCGGGCGGCGAAAAGGTGCGCTGTATGCTGTCGCGGATGATGATGTACGGCTCAAATGTGCTGGTGCTCGACCAGCCCACCAGCCACCTGGATCTGGAGTCGATCACCGCGGTGCAAAACGGGCTGTGCGACTTTGGCTCCAACGTGCTGTTTACCTCGCACGACCACGAGTTCGTGCAGAACATCGCCAACCGCATCATCGAGCTGCGCGAGGTCGGCACCATCGACCGCATGAGCACCTTCGACGAGTTTATCGAGTACAAAAAAGAGATGGGCCAGTAGCCTGTTTTGAGCGGCGCCGCGCTCCCCCCGGGGGAGGCGGCGCTTTTGCGCGTGCGGCGGCGGATTGACAGCACCCCTAAAATAGACTAAAATAGTAGAAAATAGCGTGCCGGCGGCCCGGCCCATTTTGCGGCTGCGGCGCCAGCCGGTAGGGGCCGCAGCAGGGCATGATGAAAAGATACCGCTGGGCGGCGCCGAGAGACGCCGTACATCGAGATAGCAGGAGGGATTGGATGAAGATCGTCACCTGGAACGTGAACGGGCTGCGCGCCTGTTTAAATAAGGGGTTTATGGATTTTTTTGCGCAGGTGGGGGCAGATATCTTCTGTGTCCAAGAGACCAAGATGCAGCCCGACCAGGCGCAGATAGAGACGCCGGGCTACCACCAGTACTGGCACAGCGCCGAGAAAAAGGGCTATTCCGGCACGGCGGTGTTTTCAAAACAGCAGCCGCTGTCGGTGCGGCGAGATTTTGGCGTTGAGCAGCACAGCCACGAGGGGCGGGTGCTCACCTTGGAATACCCGGATTTTTACCTGGTCAACGTCTACAGCCCCAACTCGCAGGACAAGCTGGCCCGTCTCGATTACCGGCTGGAGTGGGAGGACGCCTTTCGCGCCTATCTGCTGGAGCTGGATGCGCAAAAACCGGTGGTGGTGTGCGGCGATATGAACGTGGCCCACTGCGAGATCGACCTGAAGAACCCCAAGACCAACCGCAAAAACGCCGGTTTTTCTGACGAGGAGCGGCAGAGCTTTGGCAAGACGCTGGCGAGCGGCTTTACCGACGTGTTTCGCGCCCTGAACCCCGATCTGACCGGCGCCTATACCTGGTGGAGCTACCGCTTTAATGCCCGCAAAAACAACGCCGGGTGGCGGATCGACTACTTTTTGGTATCGCAGCGACTGTTTGAGCAGGTGCAGGGCTGCACCATTTTTAGCGACGTGCTGGGCAGCGACCACTGCCCGGTACTGCTGGAGCTGTAGCCACAGCGCCCGGCTTTGAGTGGGAGGTGAGCGGCGGTGCAGCTGCAACTGCCGGCAGATATCATAGCGGCGCTGCGGCGGCTGGAATGCGCCGGCTACGCCGCCTACTGCGTGGGCGGCTGCGTGCGTGACGGCCTGCTCGGCCGCCAAACAGCCGATTACGACATCGCCACCACCGCGCTGCCCCAGCAGGTAAAAACGGTGTTTGCCGGCTGCCGCACCGCCGATACCGGTATCGCCCACGGCACGGTAACGGTGCTGTGGCGCGGCCGTGCGCTGGAGATCACCACTTTTCGCCGCGAGGCGGCGTACAGCGACGGCCGCCATCCCGACCGGGTGGCTTTTGGCGGCACCATCAAGACCGATCTTGCCCGGCGCGACTTTACCGTCAACGCGATGGCCTGCGGGGCTGACGGGCGTATCCTCGACCCGTTTGGCGGCCGGGCCGACTTGGCCGCCAAACAGCTGCGCTGTGTGGGCGATCCGGCTGTCCGCTTTAAGGAGGACGCGCTGCGCATCTTGCGGGCGGTGCGCTTTGTGGGGGTGCTGGGCTTTGCCGTCGAGCCGGCCACCGCCGCCGCGATGGCCGCGCAGGCCCCGGGCCTGGGGCGCATTTCGGCCGAGCGCATAGGGGCCGAGTTCGTGCGGTGCATTGCCGGCCGCTACGCCCGGCAGGCCCTGCAGGGGTACCCGGCTGTCTTTGCCCAGTTTATGCCGCCCTACGGCGATTTTTCCTGTACCGACAGCCATCTCCCAGTGCGGCTGGCACTGCTGTTTGGCAGCTGCCGGCACCCGGCCCGGGCCGCCCAAACGCTGGTGCTGCTGCGGCAGCCGGGCGCGCTGTGCCGCACGGTGCGATTTTTGGTGCAGACCCGGTCCTGGCCCGCCACCGCCGACCGGTGGCAGCTGCGGGTGCTGACCCACCGCTGGGGCAGCGACCGCCTACAGCTGCTGTGCCGCCTAAAAGTGCAGATGGGCAGCCCGGTAGCGGCCCGGGCGCTGGCGGTGGCGGCCGATATACAGGCGCAGGGAGACTGCACCGCGCTGTCTCAGCTGGCCGTCAGCGGCCGCGATCTGCAGCAGGTGGGCCTTGCGCCCGGCCGCCGGCTGGGGGCCTGCCTTGACTGGCTGCTGGGCGAGGTGATGGCTGACCGCCTGCCCAACCGGCGCGCCGCGCTGCTGGCCGCCGCCCAAAACTGGAGCGCCGGCAACAGCGGCGCCGTATAGAAAAAATTATACAGCCGCCCGGCTCTTGTGAGCCGGGCGCTTTTTTATAAAGAGGGGTGCAGGCCCACCTTTTTGCGGCCGCTGCCGCCCGGCACAATGTGCAAAGAATACCGGCTACTTTTGTAGCTCTGTCAGTAGATGTTTGGGGCGGCGGGTGGTAAAGTAAAGGTAGCCGACAACGACCTTTAAAAAGGAGGGCGACATGTGTACCTTTAGCTGCCAGCGCCACCACGCGCTGCTGGCCGCCCTGCTCTACCGCGAGATCGAGCGGGTCTGCCCGGCCGACTGCAGCCGGCTGACCGAGCGGGTGGTGACCGACTACGGCCTCGACCGGGGCCGCATTGCCAGAGAGAACACGCTGAAAATGGGCGACAGCCTGGACATACACAACTATAAGGCCTACAAGTCGCTGCGCACCACCGACGACGAGTTTGTGGAAGAGGTGCTCAGCTACGGCCCAGACCTGACGACCGAGGTGCGCCGGTGCTGCTGGATCGACGTGTGGCGGCAGTACGGTCTGCTCGAATACGGCAAGCGCTACTGCCTGTACTGCGATAAGGCGATGATGCGGGGGTATAACCCGGCCGTCACCTTAGAGATACCGGCCCTCATGGAGCGGGATGGCTCGCCGGTTTGCCGCTTCGTGTGGCCCAGCGTAACGCTCTGCCCCGAACGGGTGGCGTCCAAAAAGGAGCAGCTGCAGGGCCGCTTTGTGATGAGCTGGGGCCAGCTGACCGACCATTTGCTGCACTGCGCCAAGCAGAGCCTCAACAGCGAGGAGCCGGGCCTGGGCGACGTGGTGGCCGCCCGAGCGCTGCGGGCCTTTGCCGAGATAGAAAATAGTCGCCCGTATGAAAAAAGCGGTTTTATCAATGACAGCGGGGATAGATGAGAGAAGATCACGATCCGCAAAACCGTCGCAGCTGATGCAAAAAACGAAAAGGATCTCAGCAAGAGAGTACCGGCGAAAAGAAGTTGCTTCGTATGCAAATTTAGTTTAGAAGCACCACCCAATTTTAAGCTGTTTTTGTGGGACTTAGAGATAGCGGCAAAGCACGCAAATGAGAGCAGTGCCCGAATGGATGAGGCGGTAAAGCTGGCGCATATCTGCTGCTCGCTGCGCGCAGTGATCGGCTACCTGCCGCGAGAGCAGAGAGAAAATTGTGGGGATAAAGCGCATCTGAAATATGTTTGGGAGCAAATGAGGCATTTGGCATGTACTGACGATCTCGGTAGAGGTGCATTTTTGGTTATTTGGGGGAATGTGGGCTGTACCGGACCGGTAAGCTATTTCCATTATAAACCCTGTTTATATACCGAAAATGGCTTTGTGCGGATGCAGCTAACACAATAAAGAGCCGGGCGCTTTTAAGCGCCCGGCTCTTTGCTATCTGTGTTCGAAATACGCTGTCAATCCCCCAAGCTGATCCCCAGCAGGCGGGCCGTCTTGACCTCCTGGCAGTCGACGGGGACCGTTTTGAGCTTGCCGGCCACTTCACACAGGGGCACCGGCACCACCTTGTTATCCCGCAGGCCCACCATGTAGCCGTACTGCTCTTTGATGATGAGCTTGCCGGCTGCGGCGCCAAAGCGGGTCGAGAGCATCTTGTCAAAGGCACAGGGGCTGCCGCCGCGCTGGAAGTGGCCGGGGATGGTCACCCGGATCTCCTGCCCGGTGCGGCTGGCCAGCTCACCGGCCAGCCGGTACGAGATAGAGGGCTCGGTCATCTTGGCCCGGGCCGCCTTAAACTCTTTTTTCGAGAGCTTGGCCTCCTCTTTCGAGAGCGCCCCTTCCGCCACCGCCAGGATGGAGAAGCGTTTGCCCATCTCGTTGCGGCGGCTGAGCACCTTGGCGATCTTGTCCACATCGTAGGGGATCTCCGGCAGCAAGATCACGTCGGCGCCGCCGGCGATGCCCGCGTGCAGCGTGAGCCAGCCCACCTTGTGGCCCATCACCTCGACGATGAACACCCGGCCGTGGCTGGTGGCGGTGGTGTGGATGCAGTCGAGCACGTTGGTGGCGATATCGACAGCGCTCTGAAAGCCAAAGGTCATATCGGTGCCCCACAGGTCGTTGTCGATGGTCTTGGGCAAAGTCACCACGTGCAGCCCCTCCTGCGACAGCAGGTTGGCGGTCTTGTGGGTGCCGTTGCCGCCCAGGATCACCAGACAGTCGAGCTTCATCTTGTTATAGGTCTCTTTCATCCGGGCCACTTTGTCGACGCCGTTTTCCTCCACCTGCATTTTTTTAAAGGGCTGCCGGGAGGTGCCGAGGATGGTGCCCCCCTGCACCAAAATGCCGGAGAAATCGGCCGGAGCCATAGGGTGATAGTCCCCCTCGATAAGGCCGCGATAGCCGTCGCGGATGCCGAATATCTGCACGTCGCTGCCGTAGTGCTGGTACAGGGTCTTGGCCACGCCCCGCAGCGCCGCATTGAGGCCCTGACAGTCGCCGCCGGATGTGAGCATGCCGATGCGTTTCATGATGTATCCCCCTTTAAGGTGTGTTGGTCCGCCGCCGCTCAGGGCGGCACCGTGCGCAGTCTATCTGTACCTTTTAGTATAGGACAAATAGGCAGAAAATACAAGAAACTACAGCAGGCAGCGGTATTTTTGGTATAACTGGTCCGCCATATCTGTCGCCTCGGCGGTGAGCGCGGGGCCAAACTGCGGCCAGGGGCCGTACTGGCGCAGGTTGTAGCTAGAGGCCACGTTGCCCATGATCCCGGTCATCACCGGGTCGTTTTTCTCGCACCAGGCATAACAGCAGGCGGCGGTGGAGGCGTTGCCGCAGCCGGTGGTATCCACCACCGCTGTCCCCGGCGGCAGCGGCGCCGACGGCAGCAGATAGGCCCTGCCGCCGGCGATGGTGTACATGCCGCGGCTGCCCACCCGCAGCAGCACCAGCTCGGGGCCCAGCCGCTTTAAAAAGTCCAGCAGCTCGGCCTCGCCGGCCAGCCCAAAGATCCGGCACCCCTCCACCAGGTTGAACGAGGCCATGTCCACCTTTTGGCAGAGCTCTACCGTGGCGGCCCGGTCGGTGGCGAAGGTGTGCGAGCCGTTGGGCTCCCACATGATCTGAAAGTGGTATTTTTCCCGCAGAGAGAAGAGCTCCGCCCAGCTGGGGGAGGGTTGCGGTGGCCCACAGAGACACACGCCCCGGGTGTCGGGGCCGATGTGCCGGCGGTAGTCCTCGGGCTGGGGTCGCCAAAAGTCGGAATCGGCCCAGTCGCGGGTAAAAAACCAGGTATCCTGCACCGTCTCGTCGGCCCGGTACTGGATAGCGCAGTACGGCGTCTTGTCCGAGACGAACCGCAGCCCCTGCCGGGGGACGCCGTTTTGCGAGAACCAGGGGTCGTAGATATCAAAAAAGTCGTTGCCGACCCGCGCCAGGTAGAGGACGTCGTCGGTGAACACCCGCATGCCGCAGTAGCCGTACAGCGGCACCCCGCCCAATTTGGGGGGCAGCGTCTGCCCTGCGGGGGTGATGATCTGGTCGAGCATATTGAGGCCGGTGGCCAGGTAGCGCATGGCTGTCATCTCCTTTTGCCGCCGGCGCTCAAAACGGGCGCGACAGGCGGAGCATCTCTACCAGCAGCGCGGCGGGGATGAGCTGCGACAGCGGGGTGACCCAGCTGTAGCGCGAGGCGGGCAGCGCCAGCGCCAGCGGGTCGTGGTCGTCCATGTCGGTGACGGTCACCACCTGGCGGCCCAGCTCTTTGGCAAAGGCGATGGTCCGCAGGGTGCGGTCCATCGACGAGTTGGCGCCCGACACGAAAAACAGCGTGAGAAAGCGGTGCGGGTCCAGCGCCAGCATGTTGACGTGCAGCCAGTCCTCGCTCTCCTCCAGCGTCACCACTTGGCCCAGCCGGCGGTAGCACAGCATGCGCGCCAGGTAGCCGGCCGGGTAGTCGCGGCCGCTGGCGATGATGTCGATGTCGGCGGCGTCGGCGCAGCTCTCGGCCACCTGCCGGGCCCGGGCGCACAGGTCCTCGGCCTGCTGGCTGACCGTGTCGATGTGATCGGCGATCTCGTCGAGCAGCTCGCCGGCCTTTTTGTCGCACAGCTTGCCGCTGGCAAGACCCATGGCGCGCCCCAACAGCAAAAGCGCCAGGTAGCTCACAAAAAAGTGCTCGGTCTCGGGCAGCAGCGGCGCGCCGGCCGCCGGCAGCGATAGCAGCCAGTCGCACAGCGCGGCGGCGGGGCAGTCGGCCCGGGCGGTCAGCAGCAGCACCTTGGCGCCGGTACTCTGCGCCTCGCGCACGGCGTGGGGCAGCTGGCCGTCGTCGCCGGCACAGTCGATGGCGATGACGAAAGCGCTGCCCAGCTGCAGCTTTTCGCGCTCGATAAAGTGGCGCAGCGCGGTGGGGGTGAGCGCCTCTACCCACTCGGCGGGGTAGGAAGACAGCGACGAGAACACCGACCGCCCGGCCAGCGCGGCCGCGTAGTTTTCACCGCTGCCCACCAGCAGTATGCGGCCGGTGTTCTTGAGACAGTCGCCGGGGAACAGGTTTTCTATCTGGCGGCACAGGGCCGGCAGCAGCGCGGCGGTGACCGTGCTGTAGTGCCGGATCAGCGGGGGCAGAGCCGCAGCTGAAGCCGAAGTGATATCTTGAGCGTTCATAAAGACCTCCTTTTTAACTGGAAAAACGGGCCGGCAAAGCGGCGTGTGGCGCATCCGCCCCCGTCAGGGGACGATGAGCAGCGGCTCGTTCGAGATGGGGTCGCCGCCCATGCGGGCCATCGTCTCGCGCACGAACGGCTCGTGGTCGCCGTAGCGGTAAAAGCTGCTGCCGCGCATTTTGCTGATGTAGCCCAGCAGGTTGCCCAGGGGCGAGTACTGCATCAGCGGTTTGGCCCAGCGGTAGGGGGTAGAGGGTATCTCAAACACCTCGGCCCCGGCGGGGAAGGTGCCGGCGTCGGCGTCGGTGATGACGATGGTGGGCCGCCCCAGCGCCACCATCTGCCCGATCACCTCCACGCTCAGGTCAAAGGCCTCGTTTTCGCGGTCTAAGATCACCACCGTGCCGATGCTCTGGGGGTCTTTGGCATAGGGGCCGGTGGCGGGCCAGTTCTCGGTGTTTTCGTAGGTGGCCAGATCGCCGTAGGCCTCGACGAATTTGGCGGCGCCGAACCAGGCGTTGGGGTACTCCGGCCCACAGGCCACCACCTCGTAGTGGTGAAAGTTTACCCAGGTCTGGGCCAGCTGCCACATGCGGTCGTCGTTTTGGTCGACCAGCTCGCGGGTGAACGAGGCGGCGTAGTCGATCATCCCCTGCCGGTAGGCCTCGGCCTGCCGGGCACAGTAGTGGCCCCGCACCTCGCCCATGCGCACGGCCAGCAGCATCATGGTGAACATGGTGCTGAAGTACGAGCGCTGGCAAGGCGCGTGCTCGGTATAGGGGCCGCACTCGAACTTGGGCATCTGGATGAGCAGCAGCTCGTCGGCGGCGTCGACCAGCGGCGACTCGGGAAAGTTGACGATGGCCACCGCGGTGGTATTTTTGCCCAGCTTTTTCACCCGCTGGGTGGCCTCGACGACGCGGGAGGTCTTGCCCCGGCTGGAGATGGAGAAGAGCAGCGTGTCGTCCAGGTCCTGGCCGCTGTAGTGGCGCGACAGCTCGATGGCGGGCATGCCTTCCATGGGCACCCGGGCCAGCTGTAAAAAGGCCTGTTTGGCACAGGCGGCGGCGCAGAACGAGTCGCCGCAGCCGCAGGCCAGCACCTTTTTGGCCAGCAGGTACTCCGGGGTGGTGACGGCGTCGAGTATCTTCTGGTGGTTGAGCTGGTACAGCTGACCGGCAAACGTAGCCAGATCATAGCTCTCCAGCCGCATGGAATTGTTGTAATCCTCTTTTTTTAAGCGAGACATCAGTAAGATCACCTTCCTCACAACATGTGGATATGTAACGGCGTGAACATGCGGCGGCAGCGCCTGCCGGCACGTTTCGGCGTTTTTAAAACAGCTTTTTCTGCCGGGCGGCGGCAAAGCCTTTTGCCGGGTGAAAAACGGAGTTTTGGGCGCCGCTTTTCCCCGGCGGGGAAGCTTTTTCTTTAGGGGCGGCGGCAAAAGCAGCCCGTGCGGCCGCCTTTCTCTGAGAGAAATACCTACTGTTCCCCCCAATACGGGTCTTCCAGCAGCAGCTCGTTTAGCTTTTTGTAGATGTCGGGCCGGTAGTCGGGCCTGCCGCTGAAGGGGTTGCGGTTAAAGATCATGCGGGAGCCGACCGACAGGTCCACGGTGGCGATGAGCAGCTCGGGCTCGCACAGGTCGATATCGCCGCAGTACACGTGTACCTTATCAGGCCCGATCCCCGGCCCCAACACCATGCTGGCGCCGGTAAAGTAGGCCGGGTCCGGCCGCGGGCAAAAGGGACGGCAAAACTGCCGTCCGGGGGAATCGGGCTCCAGCAGCGCGTCGGTCTGGTTGCAAAAATCCTCGTCCACGATATCATAGCCCACCAGGTTTGAGCTGGCCACGAAAAAGTCGTTGGCGATGACCGCCTGGCGCAGCCCCTCGTAGTAGCAGGTCTTCCAGTCGAAGTGGGGGGCCTCGGCCATAGCGGTGGGGTTTAAGTACACCTTGGCCCCGGTGGCGGCGTGGTAGCGCAGGATCTCGTGAAATGAGTAGGTGTCGTAGCAGATGCCCACGGCGATCTTGCCCCACGGGGTCTCAAACGAGAAGGGGTCGCTGCCGCGGTCGCACCAGCAGCTCTCGGCCATGGCCGGGTGGATCTTGCGGTAGCGGCCGATATACCCCTGGGGCCCGCAGGCCACCGCCGTGTTGTAGATGGTGTCGGGGCGGTCCTCATCGCGCTCGGGCATGCCAAAAACGGCGTATATCTCCATCTGGCGGCACACCTTGGCCACCGCCGCCACCGCGGGGCCGCTCACCGGCTCGGCCAGCTGCACCTGCATCTTCTCCTCCTTGGGGACGCCGGTCTGGTTTTCATAGCCGGTGAGGGCCAGCTCGGGAAAACAGACGATGTCGGCCCCGCGGCGGGCGGCGGCGCGGATATAGCTGATGATGCGGGCCAGATTGCGCTGCTTTTGGCCCCACACAGCGCGAAAGTTGACGACGGCCAGGTTGAGGATCTCTTCCTGGGGGATGATGTTGGGCACGGTCTTACCTCCTTTTACGGCAAAAGTGATCGGGCATATCCATTTTCTACTATCCTATATCATACGCCCCGCCGGCGGGCGGAGGATAGGACAGGTGTCCCAGTTTATATAGAAATTGCAGGCCGTATTTTGGCAGATTTACACCACGGCGGCTCGGCGCGCGCGACCGGCGGCGGACGGCCCCTTTTTCTTTGGCGGGCGCTTTTCAATCGCCTGGTGAAATGTTATAATGATAGCCTGTAAGAATTAGAAAAAATACCGCAGAGCGGCGGCTGTCAGCGGGGCCGCAGCGGTAGCTTTGGAGTGGACTGACATGAACTTATCGACCCTGTATGAGCAGAAAAAATGTGTGCTGTCTTTTGAGGTGTTCCCGCCCAAAAAGACCGACGATGTGCGGGGGCTGTACCGCACGCTGGAGGGGCTGCACGATCTGGCGCCCGACTATATCAGCGTCACCTACGGCGCCGGCGGCAGCGGCGAGCAGCGCCAGCAGACGGTGCACCTGGCCGATACCATCAAGCGCGAGTACGGCATCGAGCCGCTGCCCCACCTCACCTGCATCAACTCCACCAGAGAGACGGTGCTGGCGCTGCTCGACGAGCTGGCCGCGCTGGGCATCGACAACGTGCTGGCGCTGCGGGGAGACAGGGTAGAGGGGGCGCTGCCCGGCGCCTTTCACTACGCCAGCGAGCTGGTAGAGCTGATTAAGAGCCGCGGCGGCTTTTCGGTGGCCGGCGCCTGCTACCCCGAGGGGCACACCGAGGCGCCCAGCTTGGAGGAGGACATCGTCCACCTGCGCCGCAAGGTAGACGCCGGGGTGAGCCACCTGGCCAGCCAGCTGTTTTTTGACAACGCCGCCTTTTACAGCTTTGAAAAAAAGGCCCGGGCCATGGGCATCACCGTGCCCATCGCCGCCGGCATCATGCCGGTGACCAACAAGAGCCAGATCGAGCGCATGGTGTCGCTCTGCGGGGCCAGCCTGCCCGACAAGCTGGCCGGCATCATCGATAAATGGGGCCACAACAAGGCGGCGCTGCGGGATGCGGGCATCGCCTACGCCGTCGACCAGATCGTAGACCTGATGGCCAGCGGCGTACAGGGCATCCACCTGTACACCATGAACAGCCCCTACGTGGCCAAAAAAGTGGTGGGCAGCGTGCAGAAGCTGCTCTGCGACCTGAACTGCACGGAGGCCTAGCGCGGTGGCGCTGTACCGCGCGCAGGGGGCGGTGGACCCGGCCGACCTGGTGCTGGACCGGGCGGAGATACTGCGCTACCTGGGCCATCGCGGCAGCGCTATCCCGCCCGAGATAGACGCGCTGATAGACCGGTCGGTGCAGGCGGTGCGGGCGGCGGCGACGCCCCGCTATGTGTGCCGCGAATTTTTGCTGGGCGCCCCCCAGCCGCAGGGCATCCCCCTGCTGGATACCGACTTTTACCTGCCGGGGGAAGACATTTTGCAGCTGCTGGCGGGCTGCGACAGCTGCGTTTTGATGGCCGCCACGCTGGGGGCGGGCGTCGACGCGCTGCTGCGCCGCCAGCAGGTGGCCGACATGGCCGCCGCCGTGGTCTGCGACAGCGCCGCCGTCACCGCCATCGAGGCGGTCTGCGACCGTGTGAACGCGCTGATAAAAGGCGCCTGCGGCCAGCGGGGGCAGCGCTGTACCTGGCGCTTTTCGCCGGGGTACGGCGATATGCCCATCACCTGCCAGCCCCAGGTGGCGCGGCTGCTGGATACCGGGCGACAGATCGGGCTGGCGGTGTCCTCCAGCTGCCTGCTGACCCCGTCTAAATCGGTGACGGCGATCATCGGCGTGGGAGAGCGCGCCACACAGGATAAAAAGAGCGGCTGCGCCCACTGCAGCCTGCGCGAAAACTGCACATTCAGACGGGGAGGAAAGCGCTGTGGCGACTTTTGATTTTACGCATACCTTTACCCTGCTCGACGGGGCTATGGGCACCATGCTGCAGGCGGCCGGCCTGCCCGCCGGCGGCCGCCCCGAGAGCTATAACATCACCCACCCCCAGATCATCGAGGACATCCACCGCGCCTACATCGGCGCCGGCAGCCAGGTGATCTACACCAACACCTTTGGCGCCAACGCCCACAAGCTGGCCGGCAGCGGCTACACCGTCGAGCAGGTGGTGGACGCGGCGGTGCGCATCGCCCGCCGGGCGGCGGCCGGTACCGGCTGTAAGGTGGCGCTGGACCTGGGGCCTATCGGCGAGCTGCTGGAGCCGGGCGGCAGCCTGCAGATGGAGGAGGCCATAGAGCTGTTTGCCCGGCAGGTGCGGCAGGGGGCCGCCAGCGGCGCCGACCTGGTGGTGTGCGAGACCATGACCGATTTAGCCGAGGTAAAGGCGGCGGTGCTGGCCGTGAAGGAGAACTGCGACCTGCCGGTGTGGTGCTCGATGAGCTTTGAAAAGACCGGCCGCACCTTTACCGGCACCAGCATACCGGCCATGGCCCTGACTCTGTCGGGGCTGGGGGCCGAGGCCATCGGCATCAACTGCTCGCTGGGGCCCGACGATATCTACCCGCTGGCCAAAGAGCTGGCCGCCTGCTGCGACCGCCCGATCTTTATCAAAGCCAACGCCGGCCTGCCCAACCTGCAGACCGGCAGCTACGATATCGACCCCGACGCCTACGCCGGCCACCTGCGCGGCTATATCGAACTGGGCATCACCGTGTTTGGCGGCTGCTGCGGCACCTCGCCGGCCTATATCCAGAAGATCGGCGAGATGCTGGCGGGACGGGCGCCGTCGCCGCGGCCCCGGCAGCGGCGCAGCGCCTTGTGCTCCCCCTCGAGGGTAGTCGAGATCGACGGCCCCAAGATCATCGGCGAGCGCATCAACCCCACCGGCAAAAAGCTGTTTAAGCAGGCGCTGATAAACGGCGATATCGACTATGTGCTGGCGCAGGGGCTGTCGCAGGTCGAGGCGGGGGCCGACATCTTAGACGTGAACGTGGGCCTGCCCCAGATCGACGAACGCCAGATGATGAGCAGGGTGGTGCGGCGGCTGCAGGCGGTGGTGGATGCGCCGCTGCAGATCGACACCACCGACCCGGCCGCCCTGGAAGCGGCGCTGCGGGTGTACAGCGGCAAGCCGCTCATCAACTCGGTAAACGGCGAGGAGAAGAGCCTTCATACCGTGCTGCCGCTGGCCAAAAAGTACGGGGCGGCGGTGGTGGGCCTCACGCTGGACGAAAACGGCATCCCAAACCGGGCCGAGGACCGGCTGGCGGTGGCCGAAAAGATATTGGCGGCGGCGCTGGCGGCGGGCATCCCCCGGGAAGACGTGTACATCGACTGTCTGGTGCTCACTGCCTCGGTGCAGCAGGCCGAGGTGGTCGAGACGCTCAAGGCGGTGCGCATGGTCAAAGAGCAGCTGGGGCTAAAGACCGTGCTGGGCGTGTCGAACATCTCGTTTGGGCTGCCGGCCAGAGAGCAGATCAACCGTAGCTTTTTGACGCTGGCGCTGGCCGCCGGGCTGGACCTGCCCATCTTAAACCCCAACCTGGAGGCCATGCGGCAGACGGTAGACAGCTTTCGCGTGCTCTTTAACATCGATAAAAACGCCGCTTATTACGTGCAGACCTACGGCAGCCAGCCGGCGGCGGGCCCGGCTGCCGGCCCGGCGGCGCCCACCGGCGCGGCGGCTGACCCGCAAAAAGAGATACCGGCCGCCATCCACCGGGGCCTGGCCGACCGGGCGGCAGAGATGACCGAGGCGCTGCTGGCTAAAAAAGACCCGCTGCAGGTGGTGCAGCAGGTGCTCATCCCGGCCCTCGACCAGGTGGGCGCCGACTTTGAAAAAGGGACCATCTTTTTGCCGCAGCTGATGCAGTCGGCCAACGCGGCGGGGGCGGCTTTTGACCGGGTAAAGGCCCACATCGCCGCCAGCGGCGGCGAGCAGGCCGGCGGCGACAAGATCATTCTGGCCACCGTCAAGGGGGACATCCACGATATCGGCAAAAATATCGTCAAGGTGATTTTGGAAAACTACGGTTTTACCGTGCTGGATCTGGGCCGCGACGTGCCGCCGGAAGAGGTGGTGCGCACCGCGGTGGAGCAGGACGTGCAGCTGGTGGGCCTGAGCGCGCTGATGACGACCACGCTCTGCAGCATGGAGGAGACCATCCGCCAGCTCAGAGCGGCCAAACCCGGCTGCCGGATCATGGTGGGCGGCGCCGTGCTCACCGAGGACTACGCCCTGCAGATCGGGGCCGACTACTACGCCAAAGACGCCAAGATGTCGGCGGATATCGCCAAAAAGATCTTTAAATAGCCGCCGCTTTGGCGCGGGCGCCTGTTTGGGGCGGCAAAAATAAGAGAGGTAGTGTTTTTTGATGGAGCGACCAGTTATAGGGATCAGCACCGGGCCGATCGTGCACACCGATCCCATGTTTTTTGGGCGGGTGAGCGACGGTATCAACGGGAATTATGCCGCGTCGGTGGCGGCGGGCGGCAGTATACCGGTGCTGCTGCCCACCGTAGAGAGCGAGGAGCTGGCGTCCGCCATGATCGACCGCGTCGACGGGCTGCTGCTCTCGGGCGGGCACGATATCGACCCGGCCATCTACGGGCAGCAGCCGCGCCAGGCGCTGGCCGAGGTGTGCGCCCCGCGCGACACCTGCGAGCTGCTTTTGCTGCGAGCGGCGCTGGCGGCGGGCAAGCCGGTGTTGGGCATCTGCCGGGGGCACCAGCTGCTCAACTGCGCGCTGGGCGGCACGCTGTACCAGGACCTGGGCGAGATCAGCGGCAGCGACATCCAGCACCGGCAGCTGGGCGACCCCTGCCGCCCCAGCCACGAGGTGTTTATCGACAGCCAGTCGGTGCTGTACCCGCTGCTGGGCGAGCGGTACCGGGTAAACTCGCTGCACCATCAGACGGTGGACCAGATCGCGCCGGGCTTTTTTGCCGCCGCGGTCGACGCCGACGGCAACATAGAGGCCATACAGCGGGCCGAGGGAAGCCTGGTGCTGGGCATCCAGTGGCACCCGGAAATGATGGCCGCACAGGACGAGAAGATGCTCGGCGTGTTTAAAATGTTCACCGCCTGCTGCCAGAAGTAGCGCCCCGCCAGTTTGGGGCAGACCGCATAAAAAAGAGAGCGGGCACAGATGTTCTATGCATCTGTGCCCGCTCTTTATTGCTTGCGGCGGTGCGGCCCGGGCGGCCCTGGGGGCGGCAGGCCCCGGTCACAGGTCGATGTGCTGCCCGGCAGTGATGGGGAACACCCGCCCCGGCAGCAGGTGCTGCAGCTGGGCCAGCGCCACCGGCCCGGTACAGTGGCCGGTGTACAGGGTACAGCCGGCCTGTTTGACGGCGTGGGCCACGGCGGCGATGCGGCCGGGCTCCTCGCTGGTGTGGGTGTGGGGGTCGCTCAGGTGCAGGCCGCCCACCACCACCTGCGGGTAGTGGCCGCACAGCAGGCGGCACCGGCGCAGGATGGCGGCAATGCCCGTGTGCCCGCAGCCGCACACCAGCACCCGCCGCCCGCCCCGCTCTATGAGCAGGTGCTGCTCGTGGGCAAACGCGTCGGGCTGCCGCCGCCCGTTCAGCAGCAGCCGGTTGTAGGTGGGAAGCAGCGCGTCGCGCGGCACCCCGGCAAACAGCAGCAGCCCATCGCCCAGCGAGTGGGTGCTGCCGGTGTAGACGAGCCGGTCGCCAGCTGTTAGCGGCGGCACCGAGATATCGCCCAGGCCGTGCAGCCGCCGCGAAAAGTGGGGGTCCAGAGCCCCGGGGCGCAGGTAGATGGGGGCGCTTTGGTTTAGCGCCAAAAAGGTCGGCAGCCCGCCGCCGTGGTCGCGGTGGCCGTGGGTGAGGACGGCGGTGTCGACGGCGGCCAGGTCGATCCCCAGCTTTTGCGCGTTGCGCGCAAACAGCGCGCTGCCGCCGGCATCCACCAGCAGCCGGCGCCGCCCGACCCGCAGGTACAGGCTCAGCCCGTGCTCGGCCTCAAAGCCGGGCCGGGCGGTGTTTTCGGCAAGTACAGACAGCTGCATGAGATAGGCCCCTTTCTGCCGCCGCCCACCGGCGCAGTGTGCGCTCCGGCCGGTGGGCGGCAACTGATTATAGATTATAACACGGCGCTTTTTCAGTTGACAAGGCGCGGTCGGTGTGGTATATTGATTTTACTAAATTAGTAATTTAGTAAAACAGTAAACATAAAAACGAAGTTTTACCACAGAGGAGGAAACGCGATGAAGATCCCCACCACCCTAAAACACAAACCGGTCATCACCGTCGAGAATTACGAGCAGGTCGACGGCCACAAGGCCTACCAGTCCGACGCCAAGGGCCTGTCGCTGGGGCTGGCCCAGTGGAACGACCGGGGCAGGGTAGAGGTGTCGGCCAAGGTGTGGCGCTACACCGGTGAAAAGTGGTCGCGCCAGTCTGAGGAGCTGCCCCTGCACCGGGTGCTCGACCTGGCCATCCTCATCTGCCGCGCCAAGCAGTACATGGCCGAGAGCTACCGCTACCCCAAGCTGTACGACCCGCAGCAGCCGCAGATCGACCGCATCGGCCTGCAGGGCGACGCCATGACGGTGGCCGTGTGCCGGGACAACCCCATGATCGACGAGGATATCAAGCTGTTTGGCCAGGCGCTGTCGGAGGAGGACGAGTTTTTGAGCGAGCGGCTGCACACTCTGAGCCGCATGCTGCACGAGGCCGGGTACTGAGCGCCAATAGAGTGCCGGCCCGGCAGCGCGCACTGCCCAGTATAGAGAGTATACAGTATACAGAACACAGTACACAGGCGTTCAGCATGCGTGGGGCGGTGAGCAGCGCCCGGCAGGCGCCGGTCGCAAACGGGTGCAAAACAGAAAAAACAGCGCTGTCTCAGCCAAAAAGACAGCGCTGTTTTCAGTTTGTTTACAATTTTAGCCGAGAAAGAGCGCGTTGGATTTGGGCTCCTGGCAGGCTTTTTTGAGTTTTTGACCGGCCGCCAGCAGCGCCGCGCGGTTTACTTTGCGCGCCCCCGCCGGGCACACCGCGATACAGCGCATGCAGGAGATACACAGCGCTTTGTCGGTGCTGGCGGGGTCGCCGGCGGGGATGGCCGCCACCGGGCAGCCGGCGGCACAGCGGCCGCAGCGGGTGCAGCTCTTGCCGGCTTTGGGCACAAAGGGAACGCCGCCGTAGTCGCGGTAGGGCACGTTTCCCGGCAGCTGCAGGCCGGGCGCCAGCGCCTTTTGGGCGATGGCCCGCCTGATCTCCTGCCCAAAGGCGCGCAGCTGCCGGGCGTCTTCGGCGTCGGGGCGGCCGGTGGCGAACTGGCGCATGATCGAGTGCTCGGCCACGGCGGCGATGCCGGCGATACAGGTAAAACCGCCCGCCTCCAGCACGTCTTGCAGCTCGCGCAGCGTGTCGTCGTAATGGCGGTTGCCGTAGACGGCGATCGCCACAGCCATAGCTCCGCCGCCGCGGATGGCCGCCAGCCGCTCTGCGGCGACGGCGGGCACCCGCCCGCCAAAGCTGGGCACCGCCACCAGGCAGATGTCGCCGCTCTGCAGAGAGAGACCGGCGCACCCGCCTTGGGGTGCCGACAGGTCTACCGCGGTGGCCGGCTCGCCCCAGTCGGCAGCGAGAATATCCACCACCTTTTGCGTGCCGCCGGTAGGGCTGAAACAGATGGTATAGAGTGACAAATCGAGGGCCCCTTTCTGTTGTGGGCGCCGCGCCGGCCCCAGAGCGCCGGCCGGTGCGCCTTAAAAATCTTCCAGCGGGGTGACCGCCAGCTGCTCGGGGGTGGTGATGCCGCCGTAGAGCAGCCGGGTGTGCCGGCCGGTGTGCAGGTAGTGGGCGAGCATCTGCCCGGCAGTCAGCGGCATGGGCAGCGCGGCGATCTCGCCGAGCGAAAACCAGCGCAGCTGCCCCTCGCTGCTGGTGGCGGGCACGGTGCTGCCGGGCCGCAGGCGGGCAAAGAAAAAGTAGTTCTGCCGGGTCTCGCCGTTTTTTTGGCGCAGGGTGATGTAGCGCAGCCGCAGATCGAGGAGATCGCCTTCGCCGAGGCCGCTCTCCTCCTCGAGCTCCCGCAGCGCGCAGGCGCGGGCGTCACCCAGCTCCTCCGGCATAAAATGGCCGCCGATCCCGCACCAGCTGGGCGACACCACCCGTGAGCCAACGCGGTAGAGCAGCAGGATGCGGTCGCCGTCGAGGATGTAGACCGAGGTCATGTTGCGCAGTTTACCGTCCACCAAAACACCTCCCTTTTTAAAAAACAGTGTACTACTTTTGCCGGGCGCATGCAAACCGGCCACACCCAAAAGTTTTTAGCGGCCGCCGATCCCCTAAAAAATCTTTGGGGGGCCTTGTAAAAACCAGTCAATGCCGTAGAATGGAGATTGACCGGTTTGGTCACACATCCGAGAGAGGAGGCGCCCGCAATGCGCCAGACCTTTGATGAGCTGCCGCCAAAACGGCAGCTGCAGATCGTCAACGCCGCCATGGAGGTGTTTGGCAAAAACAGCTATAAGCACGCCTCGACCGAGGAGATCGCCTACCGGGCGGGCATCTCGAAGGGGCTGCTGTTTTACTATTTTAAGAGCAAGCAGGCGCTGTACGAGTATGTGTACCACTACTGCGATAAGCAGGTGCAGCAGACGGTGGCGGCCGACCTGCAGCAGGGCTGCGACGACTTTTTTGAGCTGATGGACCGCGGGGCAGACGCCAAGGCGGACCTGATCCGCCGGCACCCGGCCATTATGGACTTTATGATGCGGGTGTGGGCCGAGCAGGGGCAGCAGCACGCCGAGCAGATCACCAGTCAGCTGCAAAAAGCCATGCGCCAGAATTACGGCCAGTATTTTGCCGGGGTGCGGCTGGACCGCTTTCGCGACGACGTGGACCCGGTGCGGCTGCACCGCATGCTGCTGTTTATGGTGCAGGGCTATGTGGCCGAGATGCAGCGCCTGGGGCTCGCGCCGGATGTGGACGAGATGATGGCCGAGTGGCACTGCTGGCTGCGCGATCTTCGCCGCCTGACTTATAAGGAGGAGTATCAGTGAGCGTGATAGAGATACAAAATATCACCAAGGACTACGGGAAGGGACGCGGGGTGTTCGATGTGTCGTTTGCCGTGGAGCGGGGCGAAGTGGTGGGCTTTTTGGGCCCCAACGGAGCCGGTAAAACAACGGCTATCCGCCAGCTGATGGGCTTTATTCGCCCCGACCGGGGGCGCGCCGAGGTGCTGGGGATGGACTGCTTTGCCCAGCGCGACCAGGTGCAGGCCCGGCTGGGCTACCTGCCGGGCGAGATCGCCTTTATGGAGGACATGACCGGCACGGCGTTTATCCGCTTTATCGCCCAGATGAAAGGCATGGGCGACTTGACGCGGGCCCGGCAGCTGATGGAATTTTTAGAGCTGGACGGCCGGGGCCGCATCCGGCGCATGTCTAAAGGGATGAAGCAGAAGATCGGGCTGGTGATCGCCTTTATGCAGGACCCGGATGTTCTGGTGCTGGATGAGCCCACCAGCGGCCTGGACCCGCTGATGCAGGGCAAATTCGTGCAGCTGATCAGCCGGGCCAAGAAGGCGGGCAAAACGGTGCTGATGTCCTCCCACATGTTTGAGGAGGTGGAGCAGACCTGCGACCGGGTGGTGATCATCAAAGAGGGCCGCGTGATCGCCGCCGAGGAGATGCAGCACCTGCGCCAGAGCCGCACCAAGGTGTTTTTGATCGACTTTGCCACCGCCGCCGAGGCCGAGCGGTTCTGTGCCGGCGGCGCCGGCCGCCAGCTGGACGGCTGCCGGGTGGTGCTGCGCACCAGCGGGCGAGCCGACGCGCTGATCAAAGAGCTGGCCGGGTACACCGTGACAGAGCTGGCCACCCGCACCCAATCGCTGGAGGAACTGTTTATGCACTACTATGGGAGGGGATCGAAATGACCGGCCCGCTGTTTAAAAGAGAGGCCCGCGCCAACTACAAGCTGGTGCTTTTATTTATGGGGATACTGACGGTGTACGGCGCGCTGATCGTGGCCATGTACGACCCGGAGCTGGGTAAGAGCCTGCAGATGATGGCCGAGAGCATGCCGGAGCTGTTTTCGGCTTTTCAGATGCAGAGCCCCGGCAACACGCTGCTGGAGTTCGTGGGCAACTACCTGTACGGCTTCATCCTCATCGTGATACCGCTTCTGTTCATCGTGCTGATGGCCAGCCGCCTGGTGGCGCGCTATATCGACCGGGGATCGATGGCCTACCTGCTGGCCACCCCGCACAAGCGGCGCAGCATTATAGCCACGCAGGGGGTATTTATGGCGCTGGGCACGCTGCTTCTGGTGGTGTACGTGACGGTGCTGGTGCTGTTTTGCGGCGGGGCGATGTTTGACGAGCAGCTGGATGTAGGGCGGTTTTTGCTGCTGAACGCGGGGCTCTACGGCCTGCTTTTGTTCATGGCCGGCCTGTGCTTTTTATCGGTGTGCTGCTTTGACCAGACCAAGCTGAGCTGCGGCCTGGGCGCCGGCTCGTGCATCGCCTTTATCCTGCTGCAGATGCTGTCGCAGGTGGGGGACAAGATGGATTGGCTCAAGTACCTGACCCCGCTGACTCTGTTTGACGCCGGTGGCCTGATCGCCGGTGAGAGCGGTGCTGTCGCCGGCTTTTTGGTGCTCTATGCGCTGGGGACCCTGCTCTTTTTGGCCGGCGGCGCGATCTTTTGCCGCCGAGATCTGCCCCTGTAGATATCTTAAAAAAGAAGTGCCGCCAACAGACGAGAGGCGCCGGCCGTGTGCAGTTTGCACGGCCGGCGCCTTTTTGGGCGTATTGGGGCATGTCTTGGACATGTTTTGAGCATATTTTGGGCATGAAAAAAGCCCACGGACAGGTGGGCGGCGGGAGAGCAGCGCTACCGGCTCTCTTTATTCAAATAGTCGATCGCGGCTTGCGCGCTTAAAAACTGCTGCTCGTTGCCGGTGATGTAAGAGACCGCGTCGCTCCACTCGCGGGGCGAGAAATCGCCCTGAGAGAGCGTTTGGGCCGCCTTTAACACCGCGGCGCGCAGCCCGGGCCGGTGCAGGTCTGAGAGGTAGGTGCAGTGGGTCGCCTGGGCCAACTGCTCTAAAAGCGATAGCTGCTCTGCCATGACTTGCCCCCCCTTTTTAAACGGAATAGAAACTGGTATAAAAAACCATTTTTGTCATAAATTACTAAAAATTGTGACGGTAATTAGACATTTTGTGACCATCATCGTATAATGGTTTTACTGGCGAATTTTTGTGTTTTTTACACATTTTAAGCGGTTTTTCACCGGTTTGGCGGCTGTTACTCTAAGTCTACCCTCTGGCGCAAATAATTTTGGGGGGCAAAAGGGGCGCTCACCGCGCCGGTTTTTCGGCGGCGGGCCGTTCCTGCTGCGCCTGGCGGCAGCGGCGCAAAAAGGTCTGGTAGCTGACGCCCAGCAGCTTGCCCGCCTGGCGGGAGGAGATCTCGCCCCGCTGCCAGCGGCGGCGCAGCTCCTCAAACTGGGGCGGCATGGGGATGGGGGGATGCCCGAAGCGGACCCCCCGGGCCTTGGCGGCGGCAATGCCTTCCGCCTGCCGCTGGCGAATGTTCTCGCGCTCGGTCTGGGCCACATAAGAGAGCAGCTGCAGCACGATATCGGCGATCAGGGTACCGGTGAGGTCGCGCCCCTGGCGGGTGTCGAGCAGAGGCATGTCGAGCACCACGATGGCCGCCTGCTTTTCTTTGGTGATGTGGCGCCACTGCTCGAGGATCTCGTCGTAGTTGCGGCCCAGCCGGTCGATGGATTTGACCACCAGCACATCGCCGGGGCGCAGGCGCCGCACCAGGCGCTGGTAGGCGGGGCGGCAGAAGTCTTTGCCGCTGAGCTTATCCAGGTACCGGTTTTTGTGCGGCACGCCAAACTGGTCCATGGCGATGTGCTGGCGCTCCTCATTCTGGTCTCTGCTGGAGACGCGAATGTAGCCAAACACTCTGCTGACAGTAGTGCTATCGGTAGTGCGGTCGGTGGTGCTGTCCATTTTTTATCCCTCCGTAATAAAATTTGTTTTGTGTATCGAGGTGTATAAAAACAGCGGCTTTACTCTTTACCCTGTATTCTGTACAGGGCGCGGATCGAGCTGGCGGCGCCCGCGCGGGCAGGCAGGTGGCGGCCCTGCCAAAAAACAGGCCGTTTCCACTACAGAAAAAGCGGCACGAATGTGCCGCTTTGGTACACGTATATTTTACAGCTAAACAGGGTCGCCGCATACTGGAAAATGTTTCCCGGGCCGCGGGCCGGTCACCGCCGCTGCCGGGAGAGCACGGCGGCCACCGGGGCGCTGATCAGGGCGGTGATGACGCCGGCGACCAGTGCCTCCAGCGTGCCGTTGAGGCCGATGACCCCCATAATGATCCCGCCCAGGGCGCTGTAGGGGACATTTTTGACCTGCTGGGCGTACACCGGGCCAAACAGCAGCCAAATGCCCCCCATCACCAGCAGCGTGTTCACAAACGAGCCCACCACACCGCACAGACCGCTGGCAAAGGTCTGCCGGGCGCGGCTTTTTTGGCACAGGGACGAGAGGCCCCGGTACAGCCAGCCGGCGGCCACCCCGATGAGAATGCGGGGCAAAAAGCAGATGAGCAGGCTGTACAGCGCGTTTTTGGCGCCGCCCATGCCGATGGAGGCGGCGTAAAACGGGGAGAACACGAACGAGGAGGGGCCGGGGCGCACCGTGTTGATGAGCAGGCTGGACAGACCGAACACCCCGCCCAAAAAGCCGCCGGCGGCCGGCCCCAGCCAGATGGCCCCCAAAATGACGGGGATGTGGATGGTGGTGGCGTTGATGGGCCCCAGCGGGATAAAGCCCAGCGGAGTGAGGGCCAGCACAAAGATGATGGCCGAGAGCAGAGCCAGCTGGACCGTGCGGACAGTGCCCCTTTGGTGGATGGCGGATGATTTCATAGCGATACCTCCTGCTGCCGCTCCCCAGCAGTGGGGATGCAGCGCATTATTAGCGGGTATCTCGGTGCGCTCGTTGGCGCCTGCGGGGCGCGCACAGCGGCGGCTGGTACCGGTCCGGCGCAAAAGTGCTGCCGGCCGGCCCCACCGCGATAACGTGCATTTTGCCGCCGGCGCCCGGGGCTTTTAGCGGCGGTTTTTGCAGTAGATCTGCCGCAGCCCGCGCAGGAGCAGATGGGCGTCTTGCACCAGCGGGGTGCGGCAGCAGGGGGCGATCAGCGGCGCGAACTCGCCGGTGGCGACGACCGTGGGCGCCTGCCCCAACAGCTGCGTGTAGCGGGCGACCATACCGTCGACCATGCTGGCGGCGCCGTAGACGATGCCGGCCTGCATGGCCTCGGCAGTGTTTTTGCCCAGAACGCTGGCCGGCGCCTTTAGCGCCACCTGCGGCAGCTGAGCGGCGCGGTCGGCGAGCGCCTGCGCGCCCACCTCGACCCCCGGCGCTATACAGCCCCCCAGGTACTGGCCGCCATCGCCGATACAGCAGATGGTGGTGGCGGTGCCGAAATTGCAGACCAGCGCCGGCAGCGGGTAGGCGCTGGCAGCGGCCACCGCCCCGCACACCCGGTCGCTGCCCAGAGCGGCGGGGGCGTCGAGCCGGATGTCCAGCCCGGTCTTTACCCCCGGCCCCACACAGACGGCCGCGCAGCCGCAGAGCTGTTTTACAGCCGCCGTGAGCGCCGGGTACAGGCCCGGCACCACCGAGGAGATGGCCGCGCCGTCAAAGCTGTTTGGCGCGCAGCCGTACAGCGCCAGCAGCTGGCCCAGCATGAGCGCGTGCTCATCGGGCAGCGGCGTGTGGCGGGTGGCGGTGCGGGCGGTGAATACCAGCTCGTCGCCGCGAAAGGCGCCCAGCGTGGTGGTGGCGTTGCCCACCTCTAAGACCAGCAGCACGGTAAGACCTCCCTTTTTTATAACTACTGCAAGAGAGCAGCCGCCTATGGGCTGTGCCGCTCTGGCGGGCTGTACCGAGTGCCGAGCTACGAGCTACGAGCAATGAGCAATGAGCGATGAGCGCACCGACCTCCCGCAGTGGCAGTATACCAGAAATACCGCCCGCTGTAAACGCCGGCCACGCGTGCGGGCCGGCGCGGTCGCGCCCGGAAAAACGGCGATCGGCCGAGCGGCGTACGGCGCGCGGCGGAATTTATAAAATCGGCGGCCCCGGTGCGCGGCAGTGACAGTATTGCACAGAGAACGAGACGCGAAATCGGCAAAATGAGAGAAATTTAGGGGGGTATATTTGGCCCGGTGTGTCGATATGGTATACTGTTTAAAGATACAGGGTGCGCGCTGTGTGGACCCGCTTTTTGGCGGTGCGCAGAATGCGCCGCAGTTTCGCGGCCCTGCAGCAGAGGTGTTTGGTAAGCCCTGCGCAAGAGGAGGAACAGCTCATGAAAAAATGCAGCCAATGTGGCAATGAATTTGAGGGCAATTTTTGTACGGAATGCGGCGCGCCGGCCCCGGCCGACGAGCCGGTACAGACTGCTGCGGACAAGAGCGCCGCGGCGCCCCGCCGCTGCCGGAACTGCGGCAAAGAGTTAAGCGGGAACTTCTGCATGTTCTGCGGCACCCCGGCCGACCAGCCGCAGCCCGCGCCGGTACCGCCCGCCGCGGCAGACCCCGCCGCCGGGGCAGCGGG
>NZ_OKQO01000008.1 GCF_900289145.1 Neobittarella massiliensis (ex Bilen et al. 2018) | reverse complement strand
GACCCGGGGCCGGCGGCCGCGGCCGTCGCTGCGCGGGCGGTGGGACAAAGCGGACGGACAGCGCCCCTCCCCTGCTCTGCCAGGCCGGCGGATGGCGGTACGCACAAAACCGCATGACAGCTGCCGGGCAGGTATCGGCAAATTTGCCGTTTACCTGGCGCCAAAATCGTTGTATACTGCTAACTGTGCCTGCTTTTAAAGCAGGCCGGCGCTGGGGCAGGTCTTTGAAGGAGCGCCCGACGCCGGCGGACAAAATACGACGAAGTAGAAAAGAGGGGAGCGCTTTGCGCTACGATATGACCGAGGGGCCAATGGCCAAAAAGCTGATATTTTTTGCCCTGCCGATGATTTTGGGCGACATTTTGCAGCAGCTTTACAACGTGGCTGACACCGCCATTGTGGGCCGCTTTGTGGGCAAGACCGCGCTGGCGGCAGTGGGGTCGTCTTTTAGCATCATGGCTTTTGCCATATCGGTGGTGACCGGGATGTGCATGGGTGCGGGAGTGGTGTTTGGCCAGTGCTTTGGCGCCCGCGACCCGGGGCGGCTGGCCCGCTCGGCCAAGTTCTCGTTTTTTCTGATCCTGGGGGTGACGGTGGGGCTGTCGGTGCTGGCGGTGGTGTTTTGCCCGCAGATCTTGCACCTGTTTCAGATGCCGCAGGACACCCGGCCTATTGCCCAGAGCTATTTGCAGATCACCTTTGGCGGGCTGCTGTTCACTTTTTTATACAACTATTGCGCCTGCCTGCTGCGCTCGGTGGGCAACTCGCGGGCGCCGCTGTACTTTTTGGCGGCGGCCGGGGCCATCAACGTGCTGCTGGACCTGCTGTTCGTAGCCCATTTTGGCATGGGCGCCGCCGGGGCTGCCTGGGCCACTGTGATCGCCCAGTTCTGCTCGGCGGTGGGGTGCTGCCTGTACTGCTACCGGCAGCAGGTGATACCCAAAGGCGAGGTGTATGACAGCGGCGCGCCGGTGGGCGGTACCGTGCTCTCGAACAGCTTGCTGACGGCGCTGCAGCAGTCGGTGCTCAATTTTGGCATGGTGCTGGTGCAGGGGCTGGTGAACTCTTACGGGGTGACGGTGATGGCCTCGTTTGCCGCCGCCAGCAAGATCCACTCCTTCGCCTCGCTGCCGGCGACCGATTTTGGCAATGCTTTCTCGACGTTCGTGGCACAAAACAGCGGCGCCAAAAAGCCCCAGCGCATCAAGCAGGGGCTGCGCACCTGTCTTTTTATCCTGCTGGGCTTTTCGCTGGTGGTGGCGGCGGTGATTTTGCTGTTCTCGCGGCAGATGATCGGCATCTTTATCGACGCCGGCGATGTACAGGCCATCTCGATCGGCGCCGACTACCTGCACGTGGAGGCTTACTTTTACTTTTTTATGTGCGTGCAGTGCCTGTTTTATGGCTTTTACCGGGGGCTCTCGATGCAGCGCACCACGGTGGTTCTGTCGGTGGCTTCGCTGGGGACGCGCACGCTGCTCTCGTACCTGCTGGCGGCCACGGCCATGTCGTTTACCGGCATCTACTGGGCGGTGCCCATCGGCTGGATGGTGGCCAACTGCGTGGGCGTGATCATCTACAGGCGATCGCGCTGGGGCGACCGGTTGCTGGCCGACACCTGACCCGGTGACTACACAGCTTTTACCGGCAAAAAGAGAGGTCCTCGCCTGATCAGGCGGGGACCTCTCTTTTTTAGCGGCTGTTTTTATACGCGCGACTGCCGCTTTAACTTGTTGCGGATAAGGGCCCGCACCGCCACACAGAGGAGCAGCAATACCACGAGGGCAATACCCGTTATTTGAATGCCTGTATACCACGGTGCGGACTGCATGGCATATAGGCCGGGATGCTTTTTGTAGTCTGCAAACCTAAAAGCCGCCCCGCCGATGAATGCGCCGGTAAAGCACCCCATGAGCACGCCGATAAGACCGTATATTTTTTTGAGCATCTTCTCTACCTCCGAAGGTATTGACCGGCTGCCCGATACGGATATGCGCTCTTCTCTACGCTTTTGCCCGTACGGGAGCGCGCACCCGGACAGGCGGTGCGGCATGGTGAGAGGGGCGGCGGCTCTTTCGCTTACAGCCGACTCTGGTACTGGCGGGGGGTGAGGCCATAGCGCTCTTTAAAGGCGGCGCAAAAGGCGCGGTAGTCGGGAAAGCCGGCGGCCAGACAGATCTGGAGCAGGCCCTGCTGCCAGCCGGCCATTTGACTGGTGGCCCAGTCGAGGCGCAGATCGCGCAGCTGTTGGCGAAAACCCAGACCCAGACACCGGCGCAGCAGCCGCGAGAGGTGCTCGGCCGAGACGCCCACGTGGCGGGCGGTGCTCTCGAGAGTGATGGGGCTGCGAAAGTGCTGCTGCATGTAGCTGAGGGCAGAGCGGCAGTGCTGCAGTGACTTGGATGGGGGCATAGCTGCCTGCGGTGCGGCGTATGTGGACAGCAGGTAGTGAAGCAGACCGTACAGGTGGGCATTTTGCAAGAGCGGCGTGAGGGGCGTCTGCTCCCCGTCGCAGACTTCGAGCAGCTGTTGCAGCAGGGCGGTGAGCCGCTCGCTCTGTACCGGGCCGCTGGGGCCGCCCAGCCGGGCGTACCCGGGCACTGCCTGGGACAGAAAGCTGTGAGGCCACAGCACCGACAGACCGCTGGGGGCGGCCTGCTCGACCGGTTCGAGCCCGTGTATCTCGCCGCCGAAGAGCAGCACCGGGGTACCGGCGGGCAGCAGCACAGTGCGGCCGCCGCAAAAAAAGCGCACCGGGGTGGAGCGGTACCAGAACAGCTCGAGATCGGGGTGCCAATGTATGGGTACCGGGTGCACCCCTTCTTGCCGGTGGCGGTACAGATTGGCGATGAGCTGCTGGGTGGGGCGCACCTGCTCGAAGACCGGCTGCATGCTCTCCCCCCTCTCTAGTATGGTATTCTGTTTTTAGATATACCAGACTTTGCCCGACAGCGCAAGGAAAATATCAAAAATTGCAAACTTTTGCGCAAGTACAGTAATGACAGCCGGGGGCCGGCGGCTGTATGCTGAAAAAAACGCTGTGGGCAGCGGCGGCCGACCGGCCGCCGACTGAAGTGAGGAGGAATACACTTTGAAAAAAGAGATCGAGGCGATCATTGAGCGGATGACGCTGGAGCAAAAGGCCACCCTGTGCACCGGCGCCACCCATTGGCGCACCGCCGCCTTTCCCGAACTGGGGATACCCAGCCTGATCGTGGCCGACGGTACCAGCGGACTGCGGCTGCAGGCCGGCAGCCAGGACAAAGAGGAAAACGACCTGTATGAAAACGTGATGTTTTTTTCGTTTGACAGCCCGGAGGCGATCGCCCGCACGCTGCCCAGCACCTGTTTCCCCGCCGGGTCGGCCATTGCCTGCTCGTGGGACACGGCGCTTATCGAGGAGGTGGGGTCGGCTATTGCCAAGGAGTGCAAGGCCCATGACGTAGGGCTTTTGCTGGGGCCGGGGCTGAACCTGCGCCGGCACCCGCTGGCCGGGCGCGGCTTTGAGTACTACGCCGAGGACCCGGTACTATCGGGCGAGATGGCCGCAGGTATGGTGCGGGGCATCCAGAGCCAAGGAGTGGCGGCCTGCGTAAAACATTTTGCCTGCAACAACGCCGACTACAAGCGCACCTGGATAGACTCGATCGTGGACCCGCGGGCGCTGCACGAGATCTATTTGGCCGGATTTGAGCGGGCCATTAAAAAGGGCCTGCCGCGGGCGGTGATGGGCGCCTACAACAAGGTAAACGGGGTGCAGAGCTGCCAGAACCCCTATCTGCTGACCGATGTGCTGCGGGATGAGTGGGGTTTTGACGGTGTGACCATGAGCGACTGGGTGGCGGTAAAAAACCCGGCCGAGGCCTGCCGGGCCGGACTGGACCTGCAGATGCCCCCCAGCGCCAGCTGTGTGCGGGCCATTGTGGCCGGGGTGCAGGATGGCAGTATACCCGAGAGCCGGGTAGACGACTGCTGCCGGCACCTGATCGAACTGGCGCTGACTTACAGTCAGGAGGGCAAAGAGCACCAGCCGGTAGACTTTGCCGCCCACCACCAGCTGGCCCGCAGAGCCGCCGCCGAATGCGCCGTGCTGCTAAAAAATACCGGTGTGCTGCCGCTGGCGAAAGACACCCGCTCGCTGGCAGTGCTGGGGGCGCTGGCCCAGTACCCGCAGTTTAACGGCACCGGCTGTGCGGCCATGAACCCCCAGTGTTCAGATATCCCGCTGCAGGAGATAAAGGCGCTGGCCCCCGAGGGCTGTGCGGTGACCTACGCCCCCGGCTATACCCGCGACTACCGGCACGACGACGCACTGCTGGCTGAGGCGGTAGCTGCGGCCCGGGACGCGCAGGCAGCGGTGGTGTTTGCCGGCGCCTTTTTGCCGCCGGAGGACGACGACTTTAACCGCCGGACCCTGGACCTGGAGCCGGCCACTGCGGAGCTTATAGAGGAGGTGCTGGCCGTACAGCCAAACACGGTGGTGGTGGTGTACAACGCCGAATCGGTGGCGATGCCGTGGGCCGACCGGGCGGCGGGGATACTGGATCTGTGGTTTTCGGGCGAGGGCTCGGGCCATGCGGCAGCGCAGCTGCTGTGGGGGGAGATAAGCCCCAGCGGCAAGCTGCCGGTGACCATGCCGATGCGCATAGAGGACACCCCGGCATATCTGAACTTCCCCGGGGAGGGCGACTACCACTACTACTGTGAGGGCATCTACGCCGGTTACCGCTATTACGAGAAAAAGAAGATCGAGCCGCTGTACCCCTTTGGACACGGACTGAGCTACAGCCGCTTTACCTACTCGGCACCGCGGGTATCGGTGCCACAGCTGGTGTTGCCGGGACAGGTGACGGTGTACTGCACGGTGCAAAACGACGGCCAGATGCCCGCCGCCGAGGTGGTGCAGCTGTATGTGGCCGACCGCCACGCCAAGCTGGCCCGCCCCGAAAAGGAGCTGAAGGCCTTTACCCGGGTGTATCTGCAGCCCGGCGAGAGCCGTGAGGTGCAGCTGACTTTGGAGACCCGCGACTTTTGCTACTACGACCCGGCCTGCGGCTGGGTGGCGGACAGCGGGGTATTTGAGCTGCTCATCGGCGCCTCCTCGGCGGACATTCGGCTGCGCATAGACCTGCCGGTGATAAGCGACCGCCCGGCACCTTTTGTGATGACCACCGACACCCACTATGTAGACCTGTTTGACGACCCGGTGGCCACCCAGGTGTTTTATGACTACCTGGTGGAGAAGGGACTTTTGCAGCGGGAGCAGATATCTGCGGAGCTGACCGAGCACTTTAAGGTGATCTTTTGGGGCATGGCCCAACACCTGGACGGAGCTACCGGCGACCGCTTTACCCCTGAGATGGCCAGCGAGGTGACCGACCGCATAAACCGGGCACTGGAGACCCGACAGCAGACGGCGAGATAATCTAATGAAAAGGCAGTGCCAAAGGTGAATACCGGGCACTGCCTTTTTGTCGTTTTACAAAAGCTGTGTAGAAGGTGGGTGCTAAAAGTCGATGCCGGCGCAGCGGGCCTGCCGCCCGAGGTCGCGGGTAGCCAACGTGTAGGCCCGGCCGTCTTTTACAAAATGGGTGCCGCACTGACGGAAGGAAAAATGGGTCTTGGCGGCGGCGCACTGATCGCGCAGCGCCAGCACCCAGTCGTAGTAGAGGGGGCGGGCGCGGGGATCGGACTCGCCGCCGACTACCACCAGCTCGACGCCGGCGAGGTGGGCGGAGATATCTACCGGGCCCAGCAGCGGCTGACAGATGATGTTTTTATGGCAGATGGGCAGCGCGGAAAAGATGGGCAGCCGCAAATCGGCGGCGGACTGGTCCTCGACCGTGCAGCCCACCGTCACGTTGGGGTAGCCGCTGCCCCAGTCGGGCGGCAGACAGTGGGGCAGCCGCTCGATGCGCTTGGTCAAAAACAGAAAGTGCAGGTCGGGGCGCCGGCGCATCATCTGCCAACAGGCCGGGCGCCAGCCGTCGGCCTCGGGCAGCAAAAAGTCGGAGGAGAAACAGAGGTATACCGTCTGCCCGCCGCGCATCTTGTAGGCGCCGGTGCTTGTCTTTTTCAGGGGGGCATCAAAGCCGCTCTCGCTGCGGCGGATATCGCCGGTGTCTACCCCGCGGCGGGCATCGCCTTTGTGGATATAGCAGTACTTGCCGCCGGCGCTGTGGCGGTGACAGCCGCGCCAGGGGTCCCACTTGGCCATGAACACACCTCCTTTTTAGGGCGCGCGCCCCGAGCGGGGGCCCCCTTTACAGGACCAGTGTACCACACCGGCAGCATGTGGGCCACACCTTATGTGCCGCAAAATGAGAGATGTGCCGCCGGTGCCTTTACGGCGCGGCGGCGATGCAGTATGATTAGAGCGGACGACGAGACCATTTGAAATACAGAGAGGTGGCAAAGATATGGGGGCGACCGAGACACTGGTAACCGGGTTGCGGGACAAAGACGCCGTTTACGCCTACAGCTGCTTAAAGCAGCTGCGGCAGCTGAGCGCCGCGGGCGACGAGGTGTATGGTTTTTACGGGGACTTTGTCGAGATGCTGGCAGACCGCAGCGCGTATGTGCGGGTGCGGGGGCTACTGCTGCTGGCCGACAACGCCCGCTGGGACCGGGCGGGAAAGCTGGACGCGGTGCTGGAGCGCTATCTTCTGCACATAACCGACGACAAGCCCACCGCTGCGCGGCAGTGCATTCAGGCGCTGCCGACCGTGGCGGCGGCCAAGCCCCACCTGGCCGGCCGCATTTGTGCGGCGCTGCGGGCGGCCGACTGGCGCCAATACGCCGACAGCATGCAGCCGCTGATCAGAAGAGATATCGCCGCCGCGCTGCAGGCGATCGAGCAGGGCCCGGGGAGCGTATCCCATGGGTAAGCGGGTGCCCGACAGCGAGCGGGACCGGCGGCTGACCGGCGCCGAGCAGCGCCGCTACCAGCAGTTTTTACAGCAGCGGCAGGCGCTGCTGCAGGCCGGATACCGCGAGACCGACCTGACGATATCGGTGGGCTACGCCAACATGATGGCGCTGGTGTTGGGTCTGCCGGTGGTACTGGTGCTGGGGCTGGCCTTTTTGGTGCGGGGGCCGTGGCCGGGCCACTTTGCCCCGCAGGGTCTGTTGGTATTTTTGGCGCTTTTTTTGGTGCTGGTGGTGGTACATGAGCTGATCCACGGCCTGTTTTGGGGCCTGGTGGCCCCGGACCGGTTTAGGGCCATAGAATTTGGGCTGATGGTGCAGTACCTGACCCCGTATTGCTGCTGCAAACAGCCGTTGGGGCGGATGCCGTACGCGGTGGGGGCGCTGATGCCCACCCTGCTTTTGGGCGTGCTGCCGGCGGCGATGGCGGTGGTGACCGGGTGGCTGCCGCTGTTTTTGATGGGGGCACTGATGATCCTGGCCGGGGGCGGAGACCTGTGTATTTTGCTGGAGCTGTGGCGCTACCGACCGCAGACGGCCGACGCGGTGTATCTGGACCACCCCTACCTGTGTGGGTTGGTGGCGTTTGAGCGGCTGTAGCGGCGAAAAAAAGGACCGGCAGAAAACTGCCGGTCCCTTTTTTGCACATCAGGGGCAGATAGCGGCACCGGTGGCCCGGCGGGAGCATTTTTTAACAGCTGTTCTACCGCCCGGGGGCGGTGAGCAGCGAGGCGAGCAGCTCGGCGCAGCGCGCCTCGCCCAGTGTGCCGCTGTCGAGCGACAGGTGGTAGTTTTGGCAGCGGCCCCAGTCGCGCCCGGTAAAGTACTTGTAGTTGGCCCGGCGGCGGCCGTCTTTATCGGCCAGGCGCTGCTGAGGGGACTTCTCCCCCTCCCCATACAGGCGCAGTATGCGCTGGGCGCGGTACTGCTGGCTGGCGTGGATGAAGGTGTGCAGGCAGTCGTCCCGGTCTTTTAAGATAAAGTCGCTGCAGCGGCCGACGATGACACAGGGGCCGTGATCGGCCAGATCGGCAATGACCTGATGCTGGATGACCCAGAGAAAATCGGTGGTGCTGAGGCCATCCATCGCGTCGGCGCGGCCCAGTGCCTCGGGCCGGCCAAGAGCCTTGAAGATGTAGGAGAGCGTGGTCTTGCCGGGGGCGTATTCGCCGTTTTCGGCCACGAACTGCTCGTCGAACCCGGTTTTTTGGGCCACCTGCCGGATGACCTCTTTGTCGTAGTAGGGGATGTGCAGCTGCTCGGCCACGGCGCGGCCGATACTGCGGCCGCCGCTGCCGAATTCGCGGCTGACGGTGAGGATGTGTTTATCCATTATGGGCGCTCCTTTCGAGTGAGCATTTTCAGGGTATAGGCGATGACTGCCGCCGAGATCACAAAGGTGAGCAGATCGGATACCGGCATGGACCAGAGCACGCCGTCGAGGCCCCACCAGACCGGCAGCAGCACCGCAAAGCCGACGCCGAACACCACCTCGCGCACCATGGACAGCAGTGTGGAGAGCAGCGCCTTGCCCAGTGATTGCAGATAGATGAAGGTGGCCTTATTGACACAGGCCAGCACCATCATACACAGGTAGATGCGAAAGGACTTGACGGCAAAGGCGGTGTAGTAGCTGCTCTCGCCGGCGGCGCCGAATGCGGCGATGAGCTGCCTGGGAAAGAGCTCCACGACCAGGGTGGCCAGCGCGCCCAGAATGGCCTCGGCGGCCAGCAGGCGGCCAAAGAGCGCGCGGGCCCGGTCGCGCCGGCCGGCGCCGATGTTGTAGCCGACGATGGGGATACAGCCGGCGGCCATGCCCACCGCCGCCGAGATGACGATCTGGAAAAACTTCATGACGATGCCCACCACGGCCATGGGGATCTGGGCGTAGGGGGCCTGGCTGAACACCGGGTCGCGCGCGCCGTACCTGGTCATCATGTTGTTGATGGCGGCCATGGCCGCCACCAGCGATATCTGCGATAGAAAGCTGCAGACGCCCAGCGGCAGATACCCCGCCATCAACTTGGGGCGCAGTGCAAAGCTCTGCCGCTGCAGCTTGACTGTGCGCATGTGGCACAGGTACCACACCGCCAGACCGGCGGTGAGCATTTGCCCCAGCACGGTGGCCACGGCGGCGCCCATCATGCCCAGGCGAAAGCCGAAGATGAACAGCGGATCGAGCACGATGTTGACCGCCGCCCCAGCCAGTGTAGAGACCATGGCGAATTTGGGGCTGCCGTCGGAGCGGATGATGGGGTTCATAGCTTGACCGAACATGTAAAACGGCAGGCCGGCGGTGATGTAGGTGAAGTACTCTTTGGCACAGCTATAGGTCTGGCGGTTGACCTGGCCGCCAAAGGCGGTGAGTAGCTGGCGGGAAAAGGCGAAGTAGACGGCGGTGAGCGCCAGGCTACAGAGCACACAGAGCACCACGGCGCTGCCGATGCTGCGGTGGGCGCGCTCTTTTTGCCCGGCGCCGAGACTGATGCTGACAAAGGCACAGCAGCCGTCGCCGATCATGACTGCCAGTGCCAGCGCCACCACAGTGAGGGGAAACACCACCGTATTGGCAGCGTTGCCGTATGAGCCCAGATAACTGGCGTTGGCGATGAAGATCTGGTCGACGATGTTGTAGAGTGCCGCCACCAGCAGCGAGATGATGCACGGCACGGCGTACCGGCACATGAGGCGGCTGATCTTCTCGGTCTCTAAAAAGGTATTGGATCTCTCTTGCATATATGCGGGTGACCTCCTCTGTCACAAAAAAACAGCGCGCGGCCGGGAGCTGGATTTACGCCGCTTCCTGGCTACACACTATTTTACCTGCCCGGCCCGGGGAAATTTTTCAGGCCGGAGCTCTTTAATTGTCGCCGCCAGCCGCCGGCAAAAGGCGCCCCGGCCGGTAAACAGGCGGGGCGGGACCTCTCCCCTTTTTTAGGGATGTGCGGAGACTGGCGGGCGCAAGCCGGTACGGATGGAGCCGACTGAGCGCAAAAAAACAGCGTGCGGCCCCAACTGGACTTATGCCGTTAGGCCACACGCTGTATATTGAGTATACCTTTTTTTGCCGCGGCCGGCAAAGGCTATGTTGCACAAAGATGGCCCTCTATACAGGCCGGCAGCTGCCACATTTTGCGCAGGAGACCGCCGCTATCGGGGGCGCTGCTTTGCCGCGGCTGGCCGCTCTCTTTTGAACACGGCCGACAACTGATCGCGTGTTTCTAGGGTCATTGAGATCGTGCCGGGCGCACGCCCGGCTCCTATCATGGAGGTAACAATGCGGCTCGGGAGCGTTGTTACCTCCATGCGGGGGGATCGCGAAGAGGGGGGTGCTAGAGCAAGGCGAACGCAGTGAGTCCGCCGCGGCTGGCTGCCCTCTTTTGAACACGGTAAACAACTACCCACGTGCCACTGGACCCGTTAAAATCCCGCCGGGCGCACGCCCGGCTCCTGTCATGGAGGTAACAATGCGGCTCGGGAGCGTTGTTACCTCCATGCGGGGGGATCGCGAAGAGGGGGGTGCTAGAGCAAGGCGAACGCAGTGAGTCCGCCGCGGCTGGCCGCCCGTTTTGAACACGGTAAACAACTACCCATGTGCCACTGGACCCGTTAAAATCCCGCCGGGCGCATGCCCGGCTCCTATCATGGAGGTAACAATGCGGCTCGGGCGCGTTGTTGCCTCCATGCGGGAGAATCGCAAAGAGGGGGGTGCCAGAGCAAGGCGAACGCAGCGAGTCCGCCGCGGCTGACACCCCCCTTTTGAACGCGACCAACAAATGTATCTCACTTCACCCGCACATACACCACGCGGCTGGAGCCGTCGGAATTGCGGATGGGGTTGAGCTCGAGGATGTTGAGCGATTTTAAAAACGGGGTGAGTTTTTTGTGACCGAAGTTGCGCACGTCGAAATCGGGGTAGCGCTTGCTGAGCAGGTTGCCGATATCGCCGGCAGAGGCCCAGCCGTCCTCGTCGGAGATCTCTTCGATGATGAGGCGGATGGCCTTTTTGATGGTGGTGAGCTTGGTCATCTCTTTGGCCACGGTAGCCGCATGGGTCTTGCCGCCGGTCTTGGCGGCGACGGTATCGGTGGCGGCGTCGGATTTGGCCAGGATCTCGAGATAGCGAAACTTATTGCAGGCCGAGATAAAGGGCTGCGGCGTTTTCTTTTCGCCCATGCCCACCACCATCATGCCCGACTCGCGCAGGCGGGTGGCCAGCCGGGTGAAGTCGCTGTCGGACGAGACGATGCAGAAACCGTCGACATTGCCGGAGTAGAGGATATCCATGGCGTCGATGATCATGGCCGAGTCGGTGGCGTTTTTGCCGGTGGTGTAGCTGTACTGCTGGATGGGGACGATGGAGTTATCCAGCAGTACCGTTTTCCAGTTGCCCAGGCTGGGGCTGGTCCAGTCGCCGTAGATGCGCTTGTAGGTGGCCACCCCGTCGGTGGATATCTCGTCTAAAATGTACTTGATGTACTTGCCCGACACGTTGTCCGCGTCGATGAGCACTGCAAACCTGTTTTCCAGTTCCATATGTCACTCTCCGCCCCGTATGGGGGTTATTTTTCCAGTGCGCATTCCGCTGCCCGCCGGGCCAGCAGCCGGTCCTCGCACTTTACATTGATGGTGAGCGCCACCGCCATGACGATGATGCCCACAAAGATAGCTGTGTACACGAATTGGGTGGAGGTGGCCGCCACCAGTGAGCCGAACAGCGGCTGGAACAGCGACCCGCCCAGAGCGCCGGAGAAGGTCATCACCGAGAAGGTAGCCCCCGAAAACTGCGGGAACTGCCGCACACCGGCTCCCAGCAGCGTGGGGTAAGCCGGGGCAAAACCGAGACCGACGATGCCGATGCCCACCAGCTTGATCACCGGTGAGGGGGCCAATGCGGTGAGGCCCATACCCACCGCCGCGATGCCCAGCGAGAGACACAGCGCCTCGCGCTCGCGTTTAATAAAGCTGCCGACCACCCGGCCGGCAATGCTGACCAGCCAGTAGGCCGAGATGGCATAGGTGCCCAGCTCGGAGGCGCCCAGTTCGTCGAAGTAGTTGACGGCCCAGTAGGTGATGCCGCTCTCGAAGCCCAGGTAGCACAGCATCACCAGCATGTATACCACCAGCGTGGGCGAGCGCAGCAGCTTTAAAAAGACCAGCTTTTCGCCCTTGGCGGCCGGGCTGACCTGGTTGGTGATATTTTTGCGGGTGAACACCAGCGTAGTGGAGCAGACGAACGCCGCCACGATGACGATGTAGGCGTTTTTCCAGGCGAAAGGCTGGCCCAGGAAGAACTGGCCCACCAGGATGGGGCTGACCACCGCGCCCAGCGAGTAGATGGCCTGGGCGATACACATGTAGCGGTTTGAATTTTCGGGGTTGGCATCGGTAAAGGCGGCGTAGATGGTGCTCTCGAAAGCACCTACCCCGCAGCCATATAGGAAGTAGCCCACTGTGACCACCGTCACCGAGGGGGCCAGCGCCACCGTGAGCGCACCGGTAGAGACCGCCAGGCCGGTGATGAGCACCACCCGCTTTTTGCCGATCTTTTCGCTGAGCTCGCCGAAAATGACCACCATGAGAAAGCTGCCGGTGTACAGCGCGCCGATGACGGTGCCCATGACCGTGCTGGAGGCGCCAAAGTCGGCGCAGATCTTACCCACCATGGCCTGATGGGCGGCCAGACAGCTGCCGGACACGAAAGAGGCCAGGTAGATGATGGCATTGAAGAGTTTTTTGTTACTCGCTAATTTTGTAGACAAAACGTTCCCTCACTTTTTTGATCATGTACAGAAGAGGGGCTCTCCCCCGTCCCGTAAATAGAGTGGATCCTACATCCGTCCCAATTTACCAGCACAATCAAAAAGCGGTCTGCTTTTTCGCAAAGTGAAAGTATTGTCGGCAAATCACTGTGCGCGCCGCCTGCGCGCGGGTCACTGTATAAAAGGCGGTAAAGCGCCACCCGGCACAGCAGATGGCATGTATAAATATGATTTTAGCAAAAATACCGGCAAGATGCAAGGCAAAGGCAGCGCCCGCCAGAGAGCGGGCGCTGCCGGGTATGTTTTGCCGCCGGCACGCGGGCCGGACATTTGCGCGGCGAGCTAGAACTTGGACACTTCCTCGAGCAGATCGTGCTTGATCTGCCACAGTTTGGGCGAGAGGTCTACATAATAGCGGTGGGGGTACTCGAACCGCTTGACCTCATCCCACAAATTGTCGACCTGCTGGAGACAGTAGGCCTGTATCTCTTTTAGGGGCAGCGGCTGGTGCAGCGACTTGCCGCCCCTGAACACCTGGTGCAGGATGGGCTCGGCGTACACGCCGGTGAGGTGCTTTTTCTTCCAGGTGGCGTTGGGGTCGAAGATGGTGATGCCGTCGCGCACATCGATCTGCTCGTCGTGGCAGGTGACATAGTCGGCGATGGGCTGGTGGGTGTCGCAGTCGTACAGGCGGTAGACCATCTTAAAGCCGGGGTTGGTGATCTTCTCTACCGTTTCGCTGATCTTGATCTTGGGGATGTAGGTATCCCCTTCTTGCAGCGCCACCAGCTTGTACACCCCGCCGAACACCGGATCGGACTTGCTGGTGATGAGGTTTTCGCCCACGCCGAAGGAGTTGATCTTGGCACCCTGTGTGAGCAGGTCGCGGATGATGTACTCGTCCAGCGAGTTGGAGGCCACGATGCCTACGTCGGCAAAGCCGGCGGCGTCGAGCATTTTGCGCGCCTTTTTAGAGAGGTAGGCGATATCGCCCGAGTCGATGCGGATGCCTTTGGGGCGATGGCCCTGGGGGACGATGACTTCGTTAAATACCTTGATGGCGTTGGGGATACCGGATTTTAGCACGTTGTAAGTGTCTACCAGCAGCGTGCAGCTGTCGGGGTAGATCTCGGCGTACTTTTTAAAGGCCTCGTACTCGGAGTCGAACATCTGCACCCAGCTGTGGGCCATCGTGCCCACCGCCGGTATCTGGTAGTCGCGGTCGGCGATCGCGCAGGCGGTGGCGTCGCAGCCGCCGATGTAGGCCGCCCGGGCCCCCAGGATGGCGCCGTCGTAGCTCTGGGCGCGGCGGGAGCCGAACTCCATAACGCTGCGGCCGTCGGCGGCGCGCACCACCCGGTTGGCCTTGGTGGCCAAGAGCGACTGGTGGTTGATGGTGAGCAGCACCATCGTCTCGACCAGCTGAGCCTGGATGATGGGGCCGCGCACGATGACCACCGGCTCGCCGGGGAAGATGGGGGTCCCCTCTTTGGCGGCCCACACGTCACAGGCAAAATCAAAATCAAGCAGATACTGCAAGAACTCCTCGCAGAACAGGCCCTTGGTGCGCAGGTAGTCGATATCCTGCTGGGTGAACTTGAGCTCGCTGAGATAGTCTACCAGCTGCTGCAGGCCGGCAAAGATGGCGAAACCGCCGCCGTCGGGTATCTTGCGAAAGAACATATCGAACACGCCGACTTTGTTCTGCATGTGGTTCTCTAAAAAGCCGTTGGACATGGTCAGCTCGTAAAAGTCGGTGAGCATGCTCAGGTTGCGGTGCTGATCTCTGATAACTTCCATAAAGAAAACTCCCTGCTAATGGCCCGGCGGCAAAGCTGCCCCGGCCGGGCCTACGGGGCCGCTGCCGCGCCGACTGCGGCGGGCGGGCCACATTTTTAACGCGCACGGCGCACCACTGCTGCCCTACCAGGCGACCCCGGCAGCGGTTTGTCCGTTTGCTATTGTATACAAAAAGTATACCACTTTTTTATACAAAAGAAAAGAGCGGCCCTGATCGGGGCCGCCCAGTGGGCTACATTTGATCGAGATACCCCTGCACCTTTTGCACAAAAGCGGGGAACGCCCCCGCATTGCGCATGATCTCGGGGCAGTTTTTGCTGATAAAGTCGCCGTGCTGCTTGATATGGTCGGTCCCCAATTTATAGTAGTGCAGCAGGTAGGCGGTGAGCTTGGCGGCATTGTCGACCGCCTGATCGTAATTGCCATCTTCGTTGATGCAGATCTCGATGCCGATACCGTTCAGGTTACCGCCGTTTTTGGTGAGCTTATCGCCGGCATGCCAGGCAACCTCGTTATCGGGCAGATGGTGGTAGATCTCGCTCTCGTCGACGGTGTAGTGCCAGGAGAGACTGTCGGTCTGGGCCTTTTTGTGTATGTAGGTGTTGTGGGCGGCGGCGTTGGAGCCGGCGGCGGGGTTGCCGGTCTCGTGGATGACCACCCACTTGACCTGACGCTGGATGCCCGGGCGGCCCTCGATCCCCTCGGGCAGGTAATCGGTATGTACCGGGACGCCCAATACCTCGTCGGGTTGACTGGGCTCTTTATTTTTGCCGTTATAGCGCCACCAGCTGACCCCGGCCATGGCCGCCACCAGCACTACCAATATGAGCGCCAGCAGTGTGCGGCGACCGGCCGGCGTGTGAAAAAAGTTTTTGCCCGGGCGCGGTGGGCGGCGGCCAGCAGCGCTGCGGGGCCGGGTGCGCGGCCGGGGCTTTGCAGTGGGAGAGCGGCGGCGGGGCTTGGGCAGAGTAAAGAGTATCGTCAAAGGTAGATCCCTCACTTTTTATGGTTTGACAGCTGGTTTGGCAGCTGCTCCAGGGCCGGTTTAAGGCCGGGAGGTTGTCCCCCCTATAACATAGTATAGCGGTGGCGATGACAAAATGCCATGAAGAAACCCTTAATTTTCGACGCGTTTTGCACCGGCGGGCAGCTTTAAAGCAGTTGGCGGCGGTTTGCCAGGTGATCTGAACGCCCCAGAGCCGTGGGCTGGAAACCGGGGGTACCTAACGCTCTGATACCGCCCGAGCCGCCGGTAAACTGCCCAATGTTTGCCCGCTCGGATTGTACAGGCCGCAGAAAAAGCGAGCGCCTCTTTACCCGGTGCTTTGCAGCAGGTACAATAGATTTGGATATGTATGACGGTAAAAAACTGTACACCTGTGATGAGAAAGGACTTGCTGTTATGGAGAAGACCAAGATCATTTTAGACGTGGACACCGGGTCGGATGACGCTGTAGCCATTATGACCGCTCTGCTCTCGCCCGAGCTGGAGGTGCTGGGCATCTGCACGGTAAACGGAAACCGCTGCATTGAGATGACCACCGAGAACACGCTGCGGGTGGTGGAATACCTTGGCTGCGACGTGCCGGTGTTTAAGGGCTGTGCCATGCCGCTGGTGAGCAGTCTGCAGCCGGGCCGCCGCCCCCATATGCCGTTTATCGGCCAGGAGGACCCGGAGGAGAACGTGCACAGCGACTATCTGGACTACCTGCCGCCGGCCACCATCAAACCGCAGAAGCAAAATGCTATTACCTGGCTGATCGACACACTGATGGCCTCGGACGGCGACATTACGCTGGTGCCGGTGGGCCCGCTGACCAACTTGGCCGTGGCGCTGCGCATTGAGCCGGCCATCGCCGACAAGATCAAGGAGATCGTGATCATGGGCGGCGCGTACGAGTACGGCAACATCACCGCCACCTCGGAATTTAATATCTGGATCGATCCGGAGGCGGCCAAGATCGTGATGGACTGTGGGGCCAAGATCACGCTCATCCCGCTGGACGCCACCCACCGGGCCTGCATCTCGCTGGCGGAGTGTGACGAGCTGGACGCCATGGGCACCAAGGCGGCGCTGGCCACCTCGGAATTTGCCCGCTATCGCATCAAGGGCTACCGGGTGTTCCAGCCCATGGAGCAGGACGATTGGGGCCCCATCCACGATGCGCTGGCGGTGGCCGCCATCATCGATCCCACCGTGCTCAAAGACGTGCGCCAGCTGCATGTGGACGTAGATTTTTCGGGTGGGTCTGCTGACGGCATGACCGTTTGCGACGTGAACTTCCGCGACAAAAAAGCGGTGCGCAACGCCGCGGTGGCGCTGAACGCCGATCGGGAAAAATTTGTGGGCATCATCAAGGCGGCGATGGCCAGGTCGGAAAGAGCATAGCTTTTTGCGCAAAAGGTCAGTTGGGCTTGGTGAAAAATGGGTTATCTCTGGTCCCCACTAGGTAGCGCAAAAAGGGCAAGAATCACTCTCGAAGCGCAGCTCCTCGCGCCGCATACGCGGCGGCGCTGTTCTTGCGGCGAGAGAGAGACTTTTGTAGAGCCCATGCGCAAAAGGTCAGTGGAGCTTGGTGAAAAATGGGTTATCTCTGGTCCCCACTAGGTAGCGCAAAAAGGGCAAGAACTACTCTCGGAGCACAGCTCCTCGCGCCGCATACGCGGCGGCGCTGTTCTTGTGGTGAGAGAGAGACTTTTGTAGAGCCCATGCGCAAATGGTCAGTGGGGCTTGGTGAAAAATGGTCTATCTCTGGTCCCCACTAGATAGCGCAAAAAGGGCAAGAACCACTCTCGGAGCGCAGCTCCTCGCGCTGCATGCGCGGCGGCGCTGTTCTTGCGGTGAGAGAAAGATTTTTGTAGAGCTCATGCGCAAATGGTCAGTGGGGCTTGGTGAAAAATGGTCTATCTCTGGTCCCCAATAGGTAGCGCAAAAAGAGCAAGAACCGCTCTCGGAGCGCTGCTCCTCGCGCCGCATGCGCGGCGGCGCTGTTCTTGCGGTGAGAGGAGAACGCTAGGAGCCGGAGCAGGACAAATAAGAAAAAAGCAGGACAGTTTAAGACTGTCCTGCTTTTTTCTATGGCTGTTGGGACGGGGCAAAAGGCCTGATAAAAGATACCGGTAAAAAGTGTTTCCAGCCCACTATATCGGAGAAGATAGGGGGCGTCAAGGCAGTGGGGACATTCTTGTGTCAGCTGCCAAAGGCGCCGGTATGCCTTTGGCTGTTTTGCGCCTTTACGCCTTGAGGGCAATCGTCTATACTGAAACCAGGCGCCGCCGACAGAGAGCCTTGGGGGCGGCGCGGGACAGAAACGTTTGACACAGAGAGGAGCAGGGATATGTCGACACCAAAGGTCTGCCTGTGTACCCCACAGCGGTATGCACCGAACTGGGAGGCGCAGCTCGCCGCCTGCCGGGACGCTTGCCGCGAACAGGGTTTTTTGCTGTTGGAGGCACCGCTGGGCGGCACTGACAACAGTGCGGATTTTACCGCCCTGATGGACGCCGTGCGCGGCTGCGATCTGCTGATCGCCGATATGAACAACTTCAGGGGCTGGGAGCCCGATTCGGGCGCCTGTTTTGCGCTGGGCGCCGGGTATGTGTGGGGCAAAAAGATCTACCTCTACCTGGACGATCTGCGCAGCTGCGTGGAGAAATTCACCGAGGAGAAATACCCCGACCAGGACCGGGAGCAGATGGACATAACCGACCCCCAGAACCAGAAAAAAGGCACTGTTTCGAAAGGGTGGCGCGACCGGGACGGTATCGTTTTGGAAAACGGGCCGCTGAACCTGATGATGTCGGCCCACGGCATTATGGTGCAGGGCGGATTTGCCGATGCACTGCGGCGGGCCAAACAGGACCTAGAGGGGGTGCGGTAGATGTTTATTGACAAAAACGGGATCGTGCGCCGGCCGGTAGCCTATTTGGCGGGGCCGGATATGTTTTGGCCGGACGGTATGGAGATCGGCGCCGGGTATGTTGAGATGAGCCACCGCTACGGCATCGACGGCATTTTTCCGCCCGACCCGGCCCGCGAGGACCAGTACCGCGAGTACACGCCGCAAGACAACTCGCAAGAGGAGCTGGAAAAAAAGATCTTTACCCACGACATGAACCAGATCTACCGCTCGGACATGATCATTGCCAACCTGAACGACTTTCGGCGCGGGCAGGAGCCGGACTCGGGCACTGCTTTTGAGTGTGGGGCAGCCTGGGCGCTGGGCCTGCGCTGCTACGCCTTTTTGACGGATATCCGGCCCCTGGTCGAGCGCTTTTCGGCCGCTAAGCACCGCAGTGCCGAGGGGCGTTGGGTAGATGAAAACTGCTATGTGATCGAGGACCGCGGGCTGCCGCTGAACCTGTACTTTGGCGTGCCGTTTACGGTAGTACAGGGCAACATGGAAGACGCCATGAAACGCGCGCGGGCCGATTTTGACCGGGAGCTCGTCGCGGCCGGCCACCCCCCGTTTGATCCAGAGCAGATCTAGCAAATGGGCATATCGGGCCGTCGATACAGCGCGCCCAGCAGTGTGGCGGAGCGGCTCGCACTGCTTGCCGCCCTGTACCGCTTTTAGAAAAGAGTGACGGCGTTTAGGCTTGGACCACAACAGCGACGTCTATGGCGGGACTGCGCCTGGGGGATATTTTGCTGCGATGTGTCGGGCCAGCCGGGCTGAAAGTATGGTCTGGCACTGCAGGCTATTTAATTCGATAGGGGCAAAACGAATGGCAGGGCACCCGCGATCTGTCATGTCTTTTCGTATAGGCACCACCGATCAGGAGCGGCTAGAAGTTTTTTCGACCCATCACCGCGCTTTTAAGGCCGAAAAACTGTCCAAAAAGAGCACACCGCCAGACAGCGCTGACATCCACAGTAGAATGGATATCTGCGGTATAAAGGTACCGATCGGCCCGGGCAAAACGGCCGGGACCGGTTTTGAATATGCTCTGTGCTGCATGTTGCGTGCTGTGTTCTGTGTTCTGTGAAATCCGCCTTGATAAAGAGGATGCACTTCAGCGCGCGTACGGCGAAATAAGTCAAGGCGCCCAGAACCACTCGGCCGAGGGGCTACTCGTGGGCGACCAAACCGGACCTGGCAGTGGACAAATCCGGCCTGGGCTGGGCTGAGCTGGGCTCTTTATTGTAACGTGTAAAAGCGGCCAAACAGGTGTTTTGCCGCGCGAAGGTGCTGCTGTTCACGAAAACAGCAGCACCTTCGTACTTTTTATACAGTACATAGGCACCATTTAAATACGCTTTTGGGCGGGCGATCATGCCGGGGGCAGCAGCTCGATCACCGCTATTTCGGGCCGATTTAGAAAGCGTATGGGGACTGGGTAGTTGCCCAGACCACTGGAGATAAACAGATCTGTATTGCCCTGCCGGTACAGGCCCTTGGTGTAGCGCACCGAGTCGGGGCCGGCGATCTCGGCGAACCAGATGCCCTGATTTTGCAGGGCGCCGACGCCGGGCAGCCGCACCTGTCCGCCGTGGGAGTCGCCGCACAGGGCCAGGTCGACGCCGAACTCGGCAAAAGCGGCCAGATTTTGGCTGTGGGCCAGCAGGATGGTATAGCAGCCGGTATCCAGCGTGAAGGCATTGTGCAGATCGAAGGTGGCGGAGTAGTACTGATTGTTGATACCGTACAGGCACAGGCGGGTACTGCCCACAGTGACGATGCGCTGCTCGTAATCCATCACCTGCACGCCGCTCTCCTGCAGTTCCACGGCAAAACCGCCGTCGTCATCGTGCTCGCCGTTGACAAAGTACACCGGCCAGCTCTGGGCCAGGCGGGTGAGCAGATCCAGCGCCACCTGGCGGCCCTGCTCGTCGCCGCTGGTGTACATGTCGCCGGTACAGACCACCAGGTCGGGCTCGGCCCGGCGCACCTTTTGGACCAGGCGGTCGTTATCGGCGCCAAAGCGGGAGCCGTGCAAGTCGGTCAGCTGCACGATGCGCACCGGGTCGGCTATCTTGCCGCTGTACAGCTGTACCTCGGTGGTCTTTAGCCAAAAGGTGCCGCCGTACCACACCGCCACAGCCAACACCAGCAGTGCTGCCGCTGCGAGCCAACGGCGGCGCCTCTTCTTTTTGGGGTGGGGCATGTCTGTCTCCTCCTTTCCATTAGCGCCAGCGCACGCCTTGGCGCTCGAAATAATCCATCGCCTGGTTGTTTTTTCGCAGATAACTGCCGACCGGCCGGCCGTGGGCCACGCTGACAAACACACCGTACTGCTGACTGCCGCGGCGGGCGGTGAACAGGTACAGGCCCAGTGCCTCGTCTTGTTTTCCTGTGGTCTGTTGCCCGCCGGTATAGTCGACCTGGTCGGCCAGCGCGGCCATACAGTGGGTGCCAAATTGCAAGTTGCGGTAGCCCTGCGCGGCCAGCAGGGCCCGGGCGCCGGGCAGGGTGGTGGGCCGCAGCACGGCAAAGTAGAGGCCGGTACTGAACAGCAGCCCCAAAAAGAAGGCGACAGCCACTGCCGACAGCTTGCTGACCGGATGGCGGCGCCGGTACAGCATAAGGCCACCCAGCCCCAAAAGCACCCCAAAATACTGCCAACAGCGCAGCAGATAGCGATCTTGCAGCAAAAACACCGCGACGAGCACCGTGAGGGCTGCCAGCAGCAACCCATTTAAAAAATCTGTTTTGCGGCGGGGCTTGGCCGGGGACTGGCGGTGGTCGGCCAGCAGCCAACAGCAGCCGTACAGCGGCGGCAGCAGTGCGGCCAGGCCAAAGCCTGTTTTGAGCCCGCCGCCAAAGCCGTACACCTGCAGCACGTAGAGCGAGACAGCAGAGAGCAGGTAGAGTGCGACAGCGGCAGCCAGCGCGCCGTAGCGGCACCAAAAACACTGCGGTGCGCCCGCGGCGGTACCGCCGCGCTCTTTTTCTGTACTCATGGTTGTGCCCCTCCCCTATCGCCCGCCCGTTACCGCCCGCTGAAAACCAGCCGGCAGAGCGGCGGATACTCTAGTTATATCGGCCCGGGCGGACCGCTATTCTTAAATAGTATACCGCGCAGCGGGACGGCCGTCTACGCACCGGGGGCGACGGCACTGGAAAAAGACGGCAAAGGCTGCTATAATAGGCGTTATCTACCCGAGCGCGCCGCACAGGCGGTACCGCCCGCATACAAAAAGAGGTGTATGGGACTTGACTGATTTTTTGATCCAGCACTTTGTGCCCCAGAGCGAAGATACCCAGGACCACCGGGTGCGCACCCGCTATGGAGCGCTCTCGGGCGGGGTGGGCATTGGCGTGAATGTGCTGCTGTTTGCCGGCAAGCTGCTGGCCGGCCTGCTCTCGGGCAGTGTGGCCATCATGGCCGACGCCATCAACAACCTGTCGGATGCGGGGAGCTCGGTCATCTCGCTGCTGGGCTTTAAGCTGGCCGAAAAACCCGCCGACAAGGACCACCCGTTCGGCCACGGCCGCACCGAGTACGTGGCCGGGCTGATCGTGGCGTTTTTGATCATGCTGTTGGGTGTGCAGCTGGGGATGAGCAGCTTGCAGAAGGTGCTGCACCCCGAGCCGGTAAATGCCGGTTGGCTGGCGGTGGGCATTTTGTTTTTCTCTATCCTGATGAAGCTGTGGCTGTTTCGCTTCAACCGCCAGGTGGGGCGGCGCATCCAGTCGCCGGCGATCTTGGCCACGGCGCAGGACAGCCTAAACGATGTAGTTGCCACGGCGGCGGTGCTGGTGGCCACGGTGGTATCGGCCCTGACGCCGCTGGAGCTGGACGGCTGGATGGGCCTTTTGGTGGCCGCTTTTATCCTGTACTCGGGCATTGGGGTGGTGAAAGACACCCTGGACCCGCTGCTGGGGCAGGCCCCGGACACGGCGCTGGTAAACGATATCTCCCGCACGATACTGGGCTATGAGGGGGTGCTGGGGCTACACGACCTGGTGGTGCACAACTACGGGCCGGGGCGCATTTTTGCCTCGGTACATGTGGAGGTATCGTCTTCGGTGGACATACTGGTCAGCCACGACCGCATCGACAACATTGAGCGCGACTTTGCGCAGAAAAAAGGGATCTTCCTCGTAGCGCATCTCGACCCTCTGGTGGTCAACGACGCGCGCATCAACGCGCTGCGCCAGCTGGTATTAGAGAGCGCCCGCCAGGTGTATGCCGCCTGCAGCGTACACGACTTTCGCGCGGTGCTGGGCGAGAGCCATTCGAACCTGATCTTTGACGTGGCGGTGCCCATCGACTGCCCGCTACAAAATACCGAGCTGTGCCACCAGATCGAGGAGCAGGTGCAAAAGACCGACCCGCACCTGTACTGTGTGATCACAGTGGACCGCGGTTACCAGACCGATTATGGCGCCGGCTGCTAGCGCGCCGACAAAAACAGGGAGGGACGCGACCGGCCATGCCGGACCGCGCCCCTCCCCTTTTTTATAAAATGGGCGGTGTATCACGCCTTTTCGTCTTCTTCTAGATTGTCCAGTGCGTACTGCAGGCACTGGATGACCAGCTGATTGAGCGACAGCTTGTTTTTGGCCGCCAGATCGCTGAGCCTGCTGACCATATCGGTGGGCAGGCGGAAGGTCTTGCTCTCGGAGTCATAACCCTTTTGTATCTTTAACATCGCGGCACACCTCCTGGTCTTAGTATGCACGAACAATTTATTTTAATATAGAATTATTTTGCAATCTATTTTAATTGCAAAATAATTGCTATCGTGTTACACTGTACCTGTTCGCAAAAACTGTCGAAATGCAGGAGGAGGCGCGTCTACGGTGGGCAGAAAATGGGTGTGGGCGATATGTGTGGTGCTGCTGTTGTGTTGGCAGCAGGCCGCGCCTGTCCCGGTACCGGCCACTGCGCACCGGGCCCCCACCCCGGCTATGAGAGCGGTGACGGTGGCAAAACACCCGCCGAATGAGCGCGCCGCCACCGACTGCCGCCGCCAGATGACCTGCGGCGCGCCGGGAACACCAGACGCGCTGCGTGCCTGCCGCCAGATCATTTGGGAGGTGCTGCGGGTATTTTGGGCGCTGCTGTACCCGCTGCCCACAGCACTGCTGGACCTCACCTGCTGGTAGCAGCCGGCACTTTGGCACCGACTGCCAAATGGGGCGCCGCCTGCCCGGTCAAATATGTTTTTTCTCTCTCTTGATAAAAAGACAGAGCCTGCCGAGTGGCGGGCTCTGTCTTTTTATTTACAGGATAGGTGTTTGGGACGGGGCGATTATGTATCGGCAGCCAGCCGGATGGCGCCGCGGCTGTACACCGGCACAGCCGCGGTGCTGTCGATCTGCTGGCAGTAGGCCAGATCGCCGGTGAGACCGTGGCTGCGCATCGTATTATAGTGGGCGGTTTGGCAGAGCAGCGCATCGATATCGGCGCTGTAGGCCGCGAACATCTTTTGCGCCATATACGCGGCATCGTCGGGGTGAAAGCGCCCGCCCATACGGGAGAGCGCGTGCAGCACACCGCCGGCGGTGATCACGTCTTCCAGCGAGAACTTGCCCCGGGTGCCGGCGCAGATAAAGGAGATATCGGCGCTGCCGCCCAGCAATTTTTGCGCCACTGCCGTGCAGTTATTGAGGCAGGCCAAAAACACCCGACCGGCACGGACGGCTTTGAGGGCGGCCTTGGTGCCGTTGGTGGTGGAGAGCACCAGCACCTTGCCGCCCACTACCGCCGGCGTGTACTCCAGCGGGGAGTTGCCGCAGTCGTAGCCGGGGATGATCTGGGTGTGGCGCTCACCGCCCAGCAGCACCGGGGTGCCGGGATCTTTGGTGAGCAACTGTTGTTTGAGGGCCAGCCCGTCGGGTGTGTGCATGACCGGCAGCACCTTGAGACAGCCGTTTTGCAGGGCGGCGGTGATGGTGGTGGTGGCGCGAAAGGTGTCGATGACTACCGCCCACTGGCCGGTGACCGCAGCGGGGTCGACCCAGTCGTGCTGCGTATAAAGGGTAACTTGTCGCATAGATGTTCCTCGCAGATATGAGCTCTGTTACAGGTCTAAAAATACCGGCCGGCGGCCGCGAAAATAGCAGTAGGCAGTAAAGCCGGCCTGCCGCAACAGCTGTGCCCCGGCCGCCAGCTGACGGCCGATATCGGCACTGTGATGCGCGTCGGAGCCCAGCGTGACGATGCGGCCGCCCAGCTGGTAAAAGCGCCTGAGATAGCCGACGGTGGGAAACGGCTTGCCGTAGGACTGATACAGCCCGGAGACATTGAGCTCCAGCCCGCGCCCGTTTTTTATGAGCACCGCAAATATTTCATCGATCTGACGGTCAAAAGCCGACAGGTCGAGTGCAGCGGCCGTTTGCGGTGAGGCGTAGCGCAGCGGATAGGTGAGGTGGGCCAACACGTCGAAGCAGTCTAGCTGCACCACCTGCAGCAGCTCGCCGAAATAGGTGCGCAGGATCTGGGCAAAGCGGCGGGGGCCGGTAGCGGGGTCGAACATCCCCTTTTTCGCCGGCGAGCCGTGCATAGAGCCCAGCACAAAATCGTACGGGGCGGCGGCGATGATCTGCCGGGCCAGCACCGGATCGGCCTGGGGATAGGCGAGTTCGATGCCCTGCGTGAGCACCAGCTGCCCCGCCCACTGCGGCCGCAGCGCCGCCAGCTGCTGCCGACCGCTCTGCAGCCGCTGGAGCCAGACTGCGTCGAAACAGTTGACCTCGCAGTGGTCGGTGGTGCAGAGGCCCAAAAGCCCCTGTTTGGCGGCGGCCGCCAGATTTTCCTGCAGCGGCGTGTTGCAGTCGTGGGAGTAGACCGAGTGGGTATGGCTGTCAAACAGGGCAGCCATCAGATATCTACATAGCGGGGCTTGCGCTCGACAAAGTAGCAGTAGTGGTCAAAGCCCGCCGCCTTTAAGATGGCCACCCCGTCGGCGAAGTTGGCGCCCACGTGCTGGGGGAAATGGGCGTCGGAGCCGATGGTGACGATCTCGCCGCCCAGATCGTGAAAGCGCTTTAGGTACTCGCCGGTGGGAAACGGCTTGCCGTAGGGCTGGCGCAGGCCGGAGACGTTTATCTCTATCCCTTTACCGTTTTGGATGAGGGTCCTGAAGATCTCGTCGGTGATGTCGTCGTATTTGTGCAGGTCCATCCCGGCGAGCCGCTCGGCCCCGGCGTAGCGCAGGGGGTAGGTGATGTGGGCCAGGATATCGAGCTTATTGATCTGGGCGGTCTCGAGCAGCTCGTGGTAGTACTTTTCCAGCAGCGGCTCGAACTCGATGGTGGAGAAGTCGATGACGCTGAAATCGGGCTGGTTGTCGGCTCTGTGCATCGAGCCGATCATGAAATCGCCCTCGAACGAGCCGTAGATGCGCGCCACGATGGCCGGGTCGAAATTCTGCTGGGCCAGCTCCATGCCGTAACAGAGCAGCAGGCGGCCTCTGTACTCCTCCCGCAGCTGCTTTACCTCCTGCCGGCAAGCAGCCATACGGGCCTCCTGCTCCGGCCGGTCGTGGTTGCAGTCGCAGTGGTCGGTGACGCAAAAGCCGTCGATACCGTGGGCGATGGCATACTCGCACATCTCGCGCAGGTCGGTATCGGCGTCGGGCGAATACTGGGAATGGGTGTGGCTGTCAAATACAAAGGATCTCATGGTCGCTCCTCCTCATCGGTAGTTTACCTCTCCCCGCCATTATACACCTTGAACGGCAAAAGAAAAAGACCGGGAGCGGCAAAAAAGGCGGCCGGCGGGGGTCGACAGCGAACACCCGCGGCCGCCGGGATACCGGCAAGAGATGCTATTTTTCGTAGACCTGCGTACAGCCCGATCCGGTGTTGCCCAGCGCATCGCGCACACAGGTGGTGTAGCTGCCGGGAGGCAGGGCAAAAATAAAGCGGCCGGCGGCGAGATCTTTTAGCAGCGGGTCGATGCGCGTGCCGGCGGCGTCGACGCAGTACATCTCGGCCACGCCGCTGGGGTCGGTAAAGGTGAACACCGTACAGCCCCCCTCTACGGTACTGTGCTGCAGCGAAGGGGGCTGATCGTCGATGCAGCTCACCACCAGCCGGCGCCGGGCGACACTGCCGTTTTTGCCCCGCGCAACGAGCGTGTACGCACCGCTGTGGGGCACGCTGACTGCGTAGGCGCCACCCCTGTATTCCAGCGGCCAGCGGTCCTCCTCCCCCTGCAGATAGACCTCCCGCACGCCTGCCGGGCAGACGACCTGCGCCTGTAGGGTGACCGGCTGGGCCTGGGGCGCCGTCTGCGGCCACCGCGCGTCGACGATCGCGACCGGGGCGGCGGTGGCCGCCCCCAACAGCAGCAGCGCGCAGATTGCCGATACGGCGGTGAGCAGGCGCAGGGGCCGGCGGCGGTGGGAGCGGCTGGAGCCGCTATCTGCCGCCAGCCGCTGCCGCCAGCTCTGCTCGGCTGTTTGCGCGATGCGCGGCCCCAGCGGCCACACCAGCAGGCCGCCAAGGCCCATCTGGCTCCGCAGCTTGCCGAGGGCCCGCTTTAGCAGGCGCTTGACCGTGCTCTCGGACCGGGCCATGACGGCGGCGATATCACGTATTTTGAGCCGCTGGCCGTAGCGCAGCAGCACCGTCTCACGCTCGTCGGGCGGCAGCGCGGCCAGAGCGGTGCGCAGGCGCTCGCGGTCACTCTTTCGATCGATCATCTGCTGGGGCGTGGGCGCGGTATCGGCCAGATCGCCGGCGGCGCTGTCATCCAGCGACAGGTCAGCCGGCGTTTGCCGCTGGCGGCGCAGATACTGCAGGCACAGGTTGCGGCTGATCCCGCTGAGATACGCTGCCACCAGCTCGGGGGGATCGACGGTATCTATTTTTTGCCAGAGGTGCAGGTATGTCTGCTGCAGCAGGTCCTCCGCCACCTGGGGGCTGGCCACCAGGTGCAGGATGCGGTAGTACTGAAACCGGGCAGTGGCGGCATACAGCGCATCAAAGGCGGTGCGGTCTCCGGCGGCAGCGCGCTGGGCGAGCTGGCCCAGCTGGCGGTGGGTATACGGCATAGTATCGCCCCTTTTTGCGATATTTTTGTCGCCATATCTCTAGCCACTATAGCACGACCGTATAAATGGCGACAAGTGGAAAAATTTTTTCGGCAAAATGTGACCCATTTCTGCAAAAGATGCCAATTATTAAGTAGCCCATCGCCTAGATGCGCAGTATCTGGCACCTGGAGCGAAGGCATTTACACCACGATTGGGAGGGCTGGACTATATGGGACACAAGAGGAGAGCCGGCAGCAGGTACTCGGCGCTGCTGCTGGCGGCGGCTATGACTCTGTCGGCGGTGCTGCTGCCGCCAAGACAGGTAGCGGCTGCCGAAGAGACGGCACTGTATATCGATACCGGCGCCGCGGTCAGAGGCGGCGACGGCAGCTTTACCTTTCCCGACTTGCAGGTGCACGCACCTGCCGGGCAGGAAGTCAAGAGCGTGACGGTGCAGTTTACCAGCGTCGTAGAGGCTGCCGACGCGATAACGCTGCCCACTTTGGGGGATTTTACCAGGTTGAGCGGCAGCAAAGAGGTGAACGTATCGATCAATGCCAGCGGCAAGAGCTGCGACGACTGGAGCCGGTATCTGCGCGAAAACCTGAAGGTGAAGCTGGCCGGCGACGATATGAAAAAGCTGCGGCTGGTAGCCAGCTACGAAGAGAGCACCGACATCTACGACTACGACGCTGAAAGCGGGCACTACTACCAGGCGGTAAAGGACGAGATCGTGTGGGCGCAGGCGCTCACCGAGGCGGCCGACGCCACCTATATGGGCATGCAGGGCTACTTGGTGACGGTGACCAGCAAGCATGAAAACGACATCATCACCTCGCTGGTGAAGCAAAACACCTGGATGGGCGGCACCTGCCACCCCGACTATACCGGTGACGCCGCCGGCTACACGATATTGTACGGAAAGTACTACTGGGTGACCGGGCCCGAGAGCCTGGACAGCGCGGGGAACTTCGCCCCCTCCCTGTTTTGGCAGGGCGCTTTTAGCCAGTCGCAGGCCAATAACCCCAGCAGTACAGTGATCTACAGCAACTGGAACGGCGGAGAGCCCAACAACGGGCAGAAAAAAGGGACCGAGTACTGCCTGCACATGTGGGGCACTTCGGACCTGATCGGCACCTGGAATGACGGGACCCCGGCAGTAAAGGCCGGCTATATCATCGAGTACGGCGGCATGCCAGGCGACAAGCCGGTCACCGATGGCGGCGGCAGCGGGTTTTCGGTCGTCGACGTCAACCTCGACCCCACCGGAAAGAGCCTGTCTACCAGCGCCAAAGACATTTTTGTGGGGCAGCAGCCCGAGGTGAGCAGCAAGGCCAACGGCAGCCAGGTAGACGCGGTGACCCATGTCTACTATGAGCGGGACCCCGATGGCACCTGGGCGCCTGTTGAAGGGCTGCCGACCCACGTGGGAGAGTACCGGGTAGAGTCTGTCAAGGAGGGGTATAACGGCGACAGCGACACGTTTTCGGTGCTGCCGATAGAGCTGAGCGTGGCCCCCGCCGATACAGATGGACAGGCCTATACCAAGATCTATGACGGCGACACAGACTACAGCGGTGGTTTTGTGCTGAGCGGGCTGCCCGAGGGGGCCAAGGTCGGCCTGAGCTGCACCGCCACCTACAACAGCAAAAATGTGGCCGAGGCCGATACCATAACCCTTACCGAGGTGGCACTGACCGGCGAAGATTCCGGCGACTATGTGCTGACCGGCCTGACAGATGGAAAGGTGACGGTACCGGGGACCATCACCCCGCGGCCGCTGGCGGTCTGCCCCACCTTTGCCGTGACGGACAGCTGGGCCGGTGTGCCGCTGGCAGATACATACGGGCACAGCGTCACCGGCTACGACCCCGACGGCAGCTGGGGGAGCATGTTGGCGGGCGGCGACCGCATAGAAGATACACTGGGTGCCCCGGTGTACAGCTGCCGGGCAGGAGATATAGAACTGGACCGGGGCAACCCGGCGGCCGGGACCTATGTGCTGGCGGTGGATTTTCCCGACAGCACTGCACTGGCCAGACAGAACTACGCGATCACCTACTCCCCTATCCAGATCGTTATTCGCCAGCGGCAAGCGCCGCAGGTGCGCCCCGGCGAGGAGCAAGATACCGGTGGCGGAAGCGACCCCGGCGGCACCCAGCCCGAATACCTGGTCCCCGATGCCGTCAGCACCGAGCCGGACGGCACCGTGCACGCCACGATCACCGACGCGGTAACGGTAAACGTACAGCCCAGCGGCAGCCTGTCGCGAATCGAGGTGGCGCAGCTGCTCCGAGAGCGCTACCAGATCAGCTCGGTCTTGCCCGACGGGCTGCTGACCTACTCGGCCGCCACCATATTTAAAGGCGGCGCACTGCTAGAGCGCGTGGACCTGACACAGCCCGGGAGCTACCTGCTGTCGATCACCGCCACCGACAGTTTGGGCAACACCACGACCATCTTGCTGGACTACACGCTGAAAGCACCGCAGCTAGGCGTGGACAGCGACTCTGACGACGGACACCAAAACCCCAGCCGGCCAGAGGACGGCGAGCTGACCGGGACTATCGCCTACACCGGCGACCACGGCATACGGCTGGCCGTTATGTTTACAGCCGCCGCGGCCCTGGGCGGCGCCGCCTTTTTAGGGGGCAAAAAAAATGAGCGCCGCCCCTAGCGCACACCACAGATAACGGGCCGAGAGCCCGCCCCGGGCAGGATATACGGGGCGGGCTCTTTTTTTGTTGGGCTGGGCTACATCTGTTGCGCAAAAGGCCTGTGTGTGCAGCGCACAGCCTGCACGGCGGTGGCACATTGACATTTTGCGCGCGCTGCGCTATGGTGATAAAACAGTGTGTGAATAGGGGGGAAGAGCGATGCGGGCCAAGGTCCAGATGATCGCGGCCATGCTGCTTTTTGGCAGCCTGGGCGTGTTTGTGCGGCACATCAGCCTGACCTCGGGCCAGCTGGCGCTGGTGCGGGCGGTGGTGGGCAGCGCGGTGCTGCTGGCCGTGAGCTTTCTGAGCGGGCGGCGGCCCCGGATGTCGGCGGTGCGCCGAAACTGGAAGGTGCTGCTCTGCTCGGGGGCGGCTATCGGCTTTAACTGGATCCTGCTGTTCGAGAGCTATCGCTACACCACCATAGCGGCGGCCACCCTGAGCTACTACTGCGCCCCGGTGCTGGTGATGCTGCTGGCCCCGGCGGTGCTGAGAGAGCGGTTGCGGCTGTCGGCGGTGGCGTGCACATTGGCCGCCGTTGCCGGTATGGCTTTGGTGGCGGGGGCCGGGCCATCGGTCGCCGGGCAGCCCCGCGCTGCACTGGGCCTGGGTTTTGGATTGGGCGCGGCGGCGCTGTATGCCTGTGTGATGCTGCTGGGACGTTTTGTGCACGGGCTGACCGGGCTGGAGAGCACGCTGATACAGCTGGCGGTGGCGGCGGTGGTGCTGTTTCCCTATGTGCTGGCTACCGATGGGTTGGACATCGCGTCTGCAGGGACCGGCAGCCTGCTTTTGGCGCTGCTGGTGGCAGTGGTGCACACCGGCGTTGGCTACTGGCTGTACTTCTCGGCGCTGCCGGCCCTAAGCTGGCAGACTGCCGCCACCTTTTGCTATATCGACCCGGTATCGGCCATCTTTTTTTCGGCGCTGTTTTTGGGCGAGCAGCCCGGGCTGTGGCAGCTGGCGGGGGCGGCGCTGATATTGGGCGCCGCCTTTGGCGGCGAGTGGTGGCGCGGCCGACGGCAAAACAGCGCACCGACCCCTGCCGCCGACAGCGCAAAAAACAGATGAGACCGACGGGACCCGCTGCGGGCGGTATGTGCCGAACATAAAAAGGAGTGTAAAACATGTGCAAGAACAACCCCTATGACGACCCCCAATTTTTTGAGGCCTACAGCCAGATGGGGCGTTCGACCCAAGGGCTGGCCGGGGCCGGCGAGTGGTATGCGCTCAGAGAGCTGCTTCCCGATCTTGCCGGTAAGCGCGTGCTGGACCTGGGCTGTGGGTACGGCTGGCACTGCCAGTATGCCGCCCAGGGCGGCGCCAGCTACGTGCTGGGCCTGGATATTTCGGAGAAGATGCTGCAGGTGGCACGGGAGAAAAACCGATTTGACCAGGTGGAGTACCGCTGTCAGTCGATAGACGAGATCGATTTTGCCGCCGACAGCTTTGACGTGGTACTGAGCTCGCTGGCGCTGCACTATCTGCCCGATTTTCAGGATATCTGCCGCCGGGTGGCCGGCTGCTTGACGGTGGGCGGGCAGTTTATCCTGTCGGTGGAGCACCCGGTATTTACCGCCTACGGCAGCCAGGACTGGTACCGCGACGAGCAGGGGAACATTTTGCACTGGCCGGTGGACGGCTACTATATCGAGGGGGAGCGCCAGGCGATATTTTTGGGCCAGCCGGTACAGAAATACCACCACACCGCCACCAGCTTTGTACAGGGGCTGTTGCAAAACGGTTTTGTGCTGACCGACTTTGTTGAGCCGCGGCCCGACCCATCGATGATGGACCTGCCCGGTATGCAAGATGAGCTGCGCCGCCCCATGATGCTGCTGTTGGCCGGAAGGCTGGAGAGGCGATAGCGGCGGCTTTTATGGCTGCTGCCGGAGATGCCGTACAGCCGCCCGGCTGCACTTGCATTCTGATAAAACAGACTTTATAATGGGGACAGGAACTGCCCACATACTCGTTTAGAAAGGGGATGCCCACCATGGAATCTATGGAAAACGTGCTGGTATGCAACTGCAAAAAGGTGACCTACGCCGACATTGAGAACGCGCTGCATCAGCTGCCCACCATGACCGCTGTAGAACAGCAGTTTGAAGGTGTGCAGAAGATCACCCACTGCTCTACCGGCTGCGGTGGCTGCCACGATAAGATCATGAAGATCATCTCGGATATCATGTACCCGTGATGGCGCCAAAACGGCCCCCTCAGCTAAAGCTGAGGGGGCCGTTTTACCGTTCTGCGCTCTACCCGTCAAACGGCTCGACCTGTATGGCCGAGGGGTCGCTCTGCGGGCAGCGGTACAGCAGATCGTCGGGGCCGGTAAAATACAGATAACCGCCGCAGGTGTCCAGAGGACTGGCGAAGGGATCGTCTTTTACAGTGAAAGGCAGGGTCTCTATCCGGCCGGTCCGGCTGTGTACCCGCGTCATCGTCTGATAGCTGTCGCTGTCTATCAGGTACAGCCAGTTTTCGTCGTAGGTGAAAAGGCGCATGCCTTCGGGCAGTTTGGCACACAGCTGCACCGGATCTTTACTCTGGTAATCCGCCACCCACAGCGCATCGGCCTGCTGGTAATAGACGCCGCGATGGGTGGCCAGCCATCCGTCGTACATGGTGCCGGTGTAGGTGCAGATGTGCTGGCTCTCACCGCCGCCGAGCTGTGACAGCACGATATCCTGCCGCACCGTCACCTGGGGCTCATAGCCCAATATCTCGTGGTTTTCGGCAGCGGCATAAATGCCGCTGTCGAGATCTAGCGCCCCCAACCCGGTGTACACAGCCGACAGCGGGCATACGACACCGTTTTTCAGCGGCTTTAGATCGGGGAGACTGTAGGTATCGGCACCGTTTGCCCGCAGCATGTCTTGCCCCCCCTCTGCGGTGTAGAGCACATCGCCGATGATCTCGTAATACTGCGGAAAAAACGGCTGTTGTTGCAAGGCGCCAGTGTGCAGGTCGCAGCTCCAAAAGCCCAGGGCAAACAGCACATCACCGCGCGGCGTCATGTCGCGGCTGGTAAATAAAAGCAGATCTTCCCGGTACAGACGCAGGCCATACAGCTGTGTATCGGGCATGGAGACCAGCACTTTAACAGCCCCCTGCGCATCTATCTGATAGATCTCGTGGCAGCTGCAGACATAGGTGTTATCGGCGCCCCGGCGCACCCGGCTGTTTTGATACTTGTTGTCCTGATAGGACAGCTGGCTGCCGTAGCTGGGCGGGGCCGGTTTTTTTGAGGGTGCTGTCGGTTTTTTTGTACCTTCACTGGCGTGGCTGCACCCGCCAAGCAGGGCGGTCAGCGCCACTGCCACCGCCAGCAGTTTGGCCGCGCGCATGTGGCGCCCCTCCCCTTTTTTGACTGCGGTCAAAGCAGCACTTCGGTCTTAGCCGGCTGGGTGGCTGCCAGCAGGCGGCCCCGGTTATAGCTGTAGAGTACGGCGCTCTGCCGGTTGAGGGCGTCGTAGAAGTTGGCGGCGTCCAGCACGATAAAGCTGGCCGGTCGGCCGGGTTCGATGCCGTAATCTTTGCCCAGGTGCAGGGTGCGGGCAGCGTTGTGGGTGATGAGCCGGTAGCTGTCCATGATCTCCTGATAGCCCATCATCTGGCAGACGTGCAGGCCCATGTGCACCACCGTGCGCATGTTGCCGTTTCCCAGCGGATACCAGGGATCGAAGATGTCGTCGTGGCCCATAGACACGTTGCAGCCGTTGGCCAACAGCTCTTTTACTCTGGTCACGCCCCGGCGCTTGGGGTAGGTGTCGAACCGGCCCTGCAAATGGGTGTTGACCAGCGGATTGCAGATAAAGTTGATGCCGCTCATAGAGAGCAGGCGAAACAGTTTGCCGCAGTAGGCGTTGTTGTAGCTGTGCATGGCGGTGGTGTGGCTGGCGGTGACCCGGTCGGAGAGACCGCTCTCCAGCGCCCGGCAGGCCAGCACCTCCAGCCCACGGGACTGCTCGTCGTCGATCTCGTCGCAGTGCACATCTACCAGTTTATCGTATTTCTCGGCCAGCTGCATACAGAAATTGACGCTCTCTACGGCGTACTCGCGGGTGAACTCGAAGTGGGGGATCGCGCCCACGCAGTCGGCGCCCATCTTCACCGCCTCCTCCACCAGTTCTTTGCCGTGGGGCACGCTGAGGATGCCGTCCTGGGGGAAAGCCACGATCTGGATATCGATCAGGTCGCGCAGCTCCTCCTTGAGTTCCAGCATGCCTTTCATACCCGCCAGAGTGGGCTCGGTGACGTCTACGTGGGTGCGGATATGCTGTACACCGTTGGCTGCGTACATCTTACAGGCCCGGCGGGCCCGGTCCTTTACATCTTGGGGGGACAGTTTCTCTTTGCGCTTACCCCAACAGGCGATGCCCTCAAACAGGGTGCCCGACATGTTCCATACCGGGTCGCCGGCAGTGAGACAGGTGTCGAGGTGGACGTGGCTCTCGATAAAGGGGGGAAGCACCAATTTGCCGGTACAGTCGAGCACCTCTTCGCCGGGGGTGGACTGCAGGTCGGGGGCGATCTCGGCAAACAAGCCGTTTTGCACCCGGATATCGGTGGGGGTGACGGCATTTTCCAGCAGGCAATTTTTGATGAGCAAACAGATCTCTCCTCTCGCTTTGACGGCACACGGGACCGCACCGCCGCCCGTTTGAGGGCGCTGCGCAGTTACAGGTGCCAAAAGGGGCCAGAGGCACCGGCTGACCGTCTGGGCGGTACTGAGCCGGGCCTCGGGCCCCTTTTACTGTATGTATTTATTTTTGCCCGATGAGCGGGGTCTTCTCGATGAACTCCTCCACCACATCCCAGGACGGGACGGTGCGGGCGCCCACTTTGCCGATGGCGTAGCAGGCGGCGGCGTTGCCGTGCATGACGGCGTCGTGCAAGTCGAGGCCGCGGGCCACCGAGGCGATAAAACCGGCGTTGAAGGCGTCGCCGGCGCCCACGGTGTCGACCACCTCCACATCGAAGGTGGGCAGGAAGCCGTGCTCATTGCCCTGATAGTAATCTACCCCGGCAGCACCGGCGCGGCAGATGACGACTTTGCCCTGATCGGCATAGTACTTGCAGGCCTCCTCGGGGGTGGCCTTACCGCTGAGCGGCACATACTCCTCTTTGCCCGAGCCCAGCAGCACGTCGGCCAGCTCTACGCAGCGGTTTACGCGGGCCTTGAACTCGTCGGTAAAGGGAGAGACTTCGATGCGCAGGTTGAGGTCAAAGGAGATGGTGATGCCGCCGTGGGCCTTACACTTCTCTAAAAAGCCGATGACTGTGTCGGCGGCGGGGTTCTCGCGCAGCATAAAGCCGGTGGTCTGCACCCAGCCGATCTTGTCCATCAGCTCGTCGGGCAGGTCTTCAGGCACCAGCTGCAGGTGGCTGGGATGTACCGGCGGGAAAGCGTACAGGATGCGGTTTTTATCCTCCGACACCACGGCAAATACCGCCACGGTGGAGATGGCCGGGTCACAGGCCATATAGTCGGTCATGACGCCGTCTTTGTGAAAATCTTCTTTTAAAAAGTCGCTGTAGTAATCTTTGCCCGCTTTGCCGGCAAAGTAGACGGGCATGCCCAAGCGCGCCAGACCAGACGCGGTGTTGGCGGTGGCACCGCCGGACTGGATGGTGGGGTCGGGGCGATAGGTGTTGTCCACCTCTTCGCCGCGGGCGATCGCGTCCATGATCTGGCGGGATTCGCCGTAGGGGATGATGATGTCGGGGTTGATATCGCCCAGGCACAAGATGGCCTTATCGGTCTTTAAACTTTTCATTAGAACTTTACACTCCTGGCTTCACGGCAGAATTTTTCGACTTTCTCGAGATCTTTGATGCGGGTGCCATCGGGCAGGAACTTGTTGGTGTGGGTCAGCGAGTCGACGCCCCAGGGTTTGACGATGCGCACCGCCTCGGCCACGTTCTCGGGGGTGAGACCACCGGCCAGGATGACATCGGCTTTGCCGGCGACGGCTTTGACGATCTCGGCGTCGATATTCCAGTCGTGGGGGACACCGGCGGCGCCCACACCGGGGATGTTTTCGGTGACCGAGTCGAGGATGAGGATATCGCACCACTCGGCGTACATTTTGGCCTCTTCGATGGACTCGGGGCCAGACACGCCGACAGCCTGCTCCAGGCGGGTGGTGGGGTTGGCTTCTTTGATGCGCTTAGCCAGCTCAGGGGTGGAGAACACCTCGCCGCCGCACATGTGGATCACATCGGGTTTGAGCTCACGCACCCGCTCGACCACCAGGTCCTCGGGGTCGTCGATAGAGATGAGCACGCCGTTACCTTTGCCCTTGATGGTGGCAAAGATCTCTTTGATCTCGTCGTAGCTGAGCTCGTTGGGCAGGTTGGCGCCCGACACCGGGGAGACCCCCAGATAGTCGCAGCCCAGCTCGATGACTTTTAGGGCCTCTTCGGGGGATTTGATGGAATACAGCTGAACGATCATGATGATGTCCTCCTTATTGTGTAAAACAGGTGTTTTATTCCTCAAAAGAGGGATGGCAATCGCGGCGGACAAACAGGCAAAGCCTATTTGCCTTGCTCTGCTATCCCTCTCTTTGAAATCTTCCTACATGACGCCTCCGGCGCCATGGATGGTGTCGGGCGGACGCCCGACTTATTTTAATGGGTACAGCGATACTTACACATGTGTTTTATTCCTCAAAAGAGCATACCCAATCGCTGCGGGCGCGCAGGCTTCGCCTGCTTGCCTTGCTCTGGGTACTCTCTCTTTGAAATCTCTCTGCATGGCGCCTTTGGCACCATGGGTGGTGTCGGGCGGACGCCCGACATATTTTAATGGGTACAGCGATACTTTTGCAGGTGTTTTATTCCTCAAAAGAGGGATGGCAATCGCGGCGGACAAACAGGCAAAACCTATTTGCCTTGCTCTGCTATCCCTCTCTTTGAAATCTTCCTACATGACGCCTCCGGCGCCATGGATGGTGTCGGGCGGACGCCCGACTTATTTTAATGGGTACAGCGATACTTTTGCAGGTGTTTTACTCCTCAAAAGAGCATACCCGACCGCTGCGGGCGCGCAGGCTTCACATGGCGCCTACACCGCAGACGGGCCACGCTTTGTTTAATTATACCATCTATCTTTGGCCCCCCGCAACCAAAAACAGAGCGGTTTGCCGGCCAATAGGTGCCAAAGAATCTCGAGAAAAACCAGCATTTTTCATAAAATATTTTTTAAAAACACGGCAAAATAGCGAAAATTTGTCAATCTGCTTCAATCGATTTTTAATCCTCCGGTAGATTTGTCTCGGCTGTAAAAATATAAGTATTTGCTTATTTATGTGAGTTAAACTTAATTATTGAGCGCCACTATAGAGATCTCTTTGTCAAAAGCGCTGCTGGTGGGGCGCATCTCTTGACTTATGGCGCTGGGGCCTGTACATTTAATATATGTGTGATATTCGCTGCCGAAATATCTGCTAAAACGGCGGCGCGCGATAGAGGGGAGCAACGACTATGAGCGAGATCAAAAAACACCTGGCCTTTTATCTGGTCATCGACGAGAGCTGGACTACCGGTGAGCTTGCGCAGCGCTGCCGGCAAGCCGTAGAGCAAGGTGTCACCTGTTTGGATATTTTGGGCAGTGACCAAGACCGTATCGCCGCTGTACAGCAGGTGGCGATCGAGCACGGTCTCCCCTGCATCACCCAGTTTGGCGACGGCGACGGGGCGTACCTGCCCACTGTAGACATGGTCGCCGACATGCGGCAAAAGCTGGGGGCCAAGGCGATCGTGGGCTGCACTGTGTTTGGTGCCGGCGAGGCCAAAGAGGCGCAAAAAGCGGGGGCCGACTATCTGGGCGTACCGGTGCAGCGCACCGGCTTAGAGACGTTAAAGGCCATCTGTGCGGCGGTGGGTATTCCGGTGGTGGCCTATGAGCCGAAAGACATTGCCGCCCTGCATGGCTGCGGCATCAATGGCGTGGGCTTTTTAGCTCAGGCTATGCCGGCGGACCTCTCTTCTACGGCGGCGGCTATTGCGGAGGTGCTGTGATGCGGGGCGCGATCTTTGATATGGACGGCACACTGCTGGACTCGATGTGGATGTGGCGGGGGCTCGACGAGCAGATACTAATCGATAACGGTGTGCCCGTACCCGAGGATCTGGGCCAAAAGATCGTGACCATGAACTCACAGCAGGCCGCCGAATATCTCTCGAGCAATTACCTGCCCCACCTGGAGCCGGAAAAGATCATGGAGAACTGGGAGGAGATGGTTTGGCAGGCGTACCGCACGGTGATCGCCCCTAAACCGCTGGTGCCCGAGTACCTGCACGCCTTAAAGGCGCGGGGGATAAAGATGTGCATCGCCACCATGACCGACCGCCCTCAGGCCGAGACGGTACTGAGACGATTGGGGCTGTGGGACCTGTTTGAATTTATCATCACCGTGCCCGAGGCAGGTAAAAGCAAGCACGAGCCGGATATCTACTTTCAGTGCTGTGAAAAACTGGGTCTGGACCCGGCTGACTGCACCGTGTTTGAGGACGCCTATTACGCTGTAAAAACCGCGAAAGCCGCCGGGTTTACCGTCTGCGGCATTTACGACGACACCTCGAAATTGGACTGGCCGGCCATTGAGCGGACCGCCGACATCGCCATTACCGATTACCGGCAGTTGCTCGAGCAGCTGTAGCCGTGCGGCCGATCGCCGTTTAAAAAGGCGCTGTACACACCGATGTGTGCAGCGCCTTTTTTATTTTGTAAAGGGGTGCCGCCCCCACGGTAAATGATATTTTTGCCGGTGGCCGGCAAGGCGGGACCGTGACACGGGGCAAGAAACCAGTGGGCACCTTTGCGGCGGCGCAGACCATACCGGTGAAAGCGGCAGCAGCCGGTACCCAAATCTTCTGTACTTTTGCCGGTATTCGCAATTTGTTCACGGTTTATTCAGCTTTTGGACCTTGTATGGCGGGGGGTGCACCGGTATGATAAAAAGCGTTTTCACCCATACATGACATACTGTCACTTGACTGCTGTGCGAGGAGCGCTATGCCCACTACTACTTTTTACAATCTGCCCGCCCCCAAGCGGGCCCGGCTGACCGCCGCCATCGTCGACGAATTTGCCCGCGTGCCGTTCGAGCAGGTCTCGATCAACCAGATCGTGCAGAACGCCGGTATCTCGCGGGGGAGCTTTTACCAGTACTTCAGCGATAAGCGGGATATGCTTTTGTACGTGCTGGACGACTACCGGCAACAGATGACCCGCCACGTGCTGTGCAGCCTGCAGGACGGGGACGGCGATCTGTTCGTGCTGTTTGCCGGCATGTTGGACTTCTGCATCCAGTTCGGCACCGACCCCAAGACCTACGGATTTTGCAAGAACCTGTTCGCCGACGCCAAGTTGGGATGCGGCTTTGTGCTGGCCCCACCGGAAGAACACCTGCCCCAGGAGATCTTGGAGGCGCTGGCCGACGGTGTGAACTGGCAGACCTTGCGGGTGCGCACCCGTGACGACATTTACGAGATGATCGAGATCATGGCGCTGCTCACCAAAGACGCCATGACCCATATCTTCCGCGATATCGACCGCTGCGAAGAGATCCGCCGCCAGTACCTGCACCGGCTGGAACTGGTGCGCCGGGGTTTTGCCCTGGTGTGAAAAACGCCTAAAAGCCACCACAGAGGAGACTTTATGTTACAGCTGAAAAAAATTACCAAACGCTACACCACCGGCACCTTTACCCAGACCGCGCTGGACGGTATCGACCTGGAGTTTCGCCCGTCGGAATTCGTGGCGGTGCTGGGGCCCAGCGGCTCGGGCAAGACCACCTTTTTAAACATCATCGGCGGGCTGGACCAGTACGACAGCGGCGACCTGGTCATCAACGGCCGCTCCACCAAAGATTTTAAAGACCGCGACTGGGACGCCTACCGCAACAACAGCGTGGGCTTTATCTTTCAGAGCTACAATCTCATCGGCCATTTGAGCATTGTGGACAACGTGGAGATGGGCCTTACGCTGAGCGGTGTGTCGCGGGCTGAAAAACACCAGAAAGCCACCGAGGCGCTAAAGCGGGTAGGCCTGGCCGATCACCTGCACAAGCGGCCGGGGCAGCTCTCGGGCGGACAGATGCAGCGGGTGGCCATCGCCCGAGCTTTGGCGGGTGACCCGGACATCATTTTGGCCGACGAGCCCACCGGTGCGCTGGACACTCACACCAGCGTACAGATCATGGAGCTCATCCGCGAGATCGCCAAAGACAAGCTGGTCATCATGGTCACCCACAACCCGCAGCTGGCCGAAGATTACGCCGACCGCATCGTGCAGTTTCGCGACGGACAGGTGATCGCCGACTCTGACCCGGTGGTGCACACCGGCGAGAGCGAGCGCGGCTACACGCTGAAAAAGACCAGTATGAACTTTTTGACCGCGCTCAAGCTGTCGGGCAAAAACATCTCTACCAAAAAGGGGCGCACGGCCCTGACCGCCTTTGCCTCCAGCATCGGTATCATCGGCATCGCGCTGGTGCTGTCGCTGTCTAACGGGTTTGACAAGCAGATCAGCTTATTCGAGTCGGATACGCTGTCGGGCTTTCCGGTGATGATCACCCAGCAGGCGGTGGAGATGGACATGGACACCATGATCGAGCAGCACAGCCAGATGATGGGTAGTCAAAAACGGCCGGACGAGTACCCGGATAAAAAACAGGTTCTGCCCTATGACCCGGCGCAAAACAGTATGGTCCACCAGAACACCTTTACCCAGGAGTACCTGGATTACGTGGAGCACATCGACGGGTCGCTGCTGTCGGGCATCTCGTACACCCGCACGGTGAACATGAACCTGCTGCATCAGGCCGACAGCGGCGACGTGACGGCGGCCAGCACCTCTAACCTGAATTTTGCCGCCTACCCCACCTCTCTCAAGGAAGGCGGCGAGGACTACCTGCAGTCGAGCTATGACCTGCTGGCCGGCAGCTATCCCCAGGAGGATACCGACCTAGTGCTCATCGTCGACAGCTACAACCAGATCGACCAGAATATTTTGACCCAGCTGGGGATAGACAGCAGCGGGCCGGTAGATTTTGACGACATTGTGGGCAAGACCTTTAAGATCGCCCCCAACGACCTGTACTACACCCAGATAGGTAGCTGGTTCACGGTGGATAGCAGCGCCGAGCACCTGCGCCAGATTTATGACAGCGAGGACTGCATCACGGTGAAGATCGCCGGTATCCTGCGCGCCGATCAGGATACCAAGCTGCAGGTGCTCTCGGCGGGGGTAGCCTACTCGGATAAGTTGACCCAGCGCTTTATCGATAGCGCCCAAGACTCGGCCATCGTAAAGGCCCAGCAGGAAGCAGATTACAACGTGCTCACCGGCCAGCGCTTTGACGATGCGGCCGCAGCCGGCAATCACGGTGGCAGCCAGAATGCCGCCACCAAAGAGCAGATACTCGCTGCCCTGGGCGGTGACAGCACCCCATATATGATCGCCCTGTACCCGGTAGATTTTGCTGCCAAGGAAAAGGTGACCACCTATCTGGCCGATTACAACCAGGGCCGCGACAGTGCCGACCAGGTCATCTACACCGATATGGCCGCCACCTTCACCTCGCTCTCAGGCGGTATCATGGACGCCATAACACTGGTACTGGTGGCCTTTGCGGCGGTGTCGCTGGTGGTGTCGCTGATCATGATCGGTATCATCACCTACATATCTGTGCTGGAGCGCACCCGCGAGATCGGCGTATTGCGCGCGCTGGGCGCCCGCAAGAAGGATATCACCCGGGTGTTTAACGCCGAGACCTTTATCATCGGCGCCTGCTCGGGGCTGATGGGTATTGGCATCGCCTACCTGCTCACCTTCCCGGTCAACCACATCCTCAAGAATCTGACCGACCTTTCGAACGTGGCACAGCTCAACCCGGTGCACGCGATCTTGCTGGTGGTCATAAGCGTAGCGCTGACCATGCTGGGGGGCATGATCCCCGCCCGGCTGGCGGCCAAGAAAGATCCCGTGGAGGCGCTGCGCAGCGAATGAGGCCCTGTAATTTTGACCACTATGTAAAAGGAGTGCCCGTATGGAAAGCAGACATGCCCCTTTGAGCGTGCGCAGTGCCCGGCGCACCGGCCGCTGTGGACGGCAGTTTCGCCGCCAGGGACCAGCACCCAAACGTCCCGCCGGCCGACTGGGCCGGCAGCTGACCCACCTGTTTGGCCGCCGCACGCGCACCGTATAAAATATCGATACGCTCGCCATGAGTCCCCGGCACTGGAGGTTACCAGTGCCGGGGACTTGCTTTTTCTGGCGGCAGCCGGTCTATTGGCGGCCGGTACCTGACGCCTGTACAAAAAGAGAGGTGGAAATTTTGACCATTCTTATACTAGGCAGCGGAGACTGTTTCCTCTATAATAAAAGTACGAATAGAGCGCACAGCTGTTTTGCCGGACGCCGGCCCGGGCGGCAGTGTTACGAGCGAAGAGGGGGATACCATTGGACCGCGTCAGATCACTTGAGAGAGAGAATGCCCGGCTGTTGCAGCTCGCCCAGCACGACTACCTGACCGGGCTGTACAACCGGGGCGCCACCCAGGAAAAGGTGGAACAGCTGTTGCGCCAGACCGGCGATGGGGCCCTTTTGGTACTGGATGTCGACGGCTTTAAGCAGGTGAACGACCAGTACGGCCACCTGGCCGGCGACCGGCTGCTACAGCAGATCGGCCAGGTACTGGGGCTGCTGTTTTTGGTGGAGGAGCCGGTGGTGGGGCGCGTTGGCGGCGACGAATTTGTGTTGTATTTCCCGGGTAAAAAGGGCCCTGATTTTGTGTCATCCGCGGTGCGCCGGGTGCGTGACCGGTTGGCGGCCGTGCCGATACAGCCTGACAGCGGGATTTACCTGTCGGTATCGGTGGCGGGCAGTGCAGCCCAGCCGGGTGATGACTACCTCACTTTGTTTGACCGCGCCGACCAGCAGCTGCTGCGCCGCAAGCGGAGGCGGTCGCCCCCCAGCGGGCCCTTAGTCCCGGTACAGGGGCTGGACGCCGATATCCACAAGGTACGGCAGGACCTGCGGGAACAAAAGCGCCTGCCGGGTGCGTACTGCCAGGACTACCAGACCTTTCAGAGCATATACCGCTTTGTGGAGCGGGGCCTGCAGCGGACACACCGCCACTGCTGTATACTGCTCATCACCCTGACCAACGGGCAGGGCGATCTGGCGCCGCTGCCCCGCCGCCAGCGGGAGATGGACCTGTTGCAGGAGACCGTATCGCTGTCGCTGCGGGCAGGAGACGTGTTCACCCGCTACAGCAGCTGCCAGTTCCTCATTATGGCCATCGGCGCCAGCAGCGAGGATGCCGGCCACATCGCCGCCCGCATCCAGAAGGAGTTCTACCAAAAAGTGCCTGCCTCCTCTGACACCAAGCTGCAACACGCAGTGTGCTCGCTGGTGGATATCGGGGAGCCGGCCAGGTCGTAACTTGCCACTGCTTATCCACTGACCACTACTTACATATCGCGGCTTTCGTTGTTTTTGCGTCTCCCCATTTCTTTTTTCTACAAGATAAAAGCAGTTCCCCGCCGGTCGCAGATAGCGGAGAACTGCTTTTTTGTGCCGGCAAATATTGTGGGGCTACTTGTGCCAGCGCCGGAGCGTGGGGAAAAACTGAGTCATTGCCGTACGGGCCTGCTGCGGGGTGATGTGGCTGTCGGCTTTTACCATGGGCTGGATACAGGCCTCGATCATCTCCTCCATAGTGCAGTCTTGGGCAAAAGTGCCGTTTTGGTAGCAGTAGTGGCAGTAGTCGGTGCTCTTGCTGCCGTCGCATTCAGTCCCGTACAGATCGTCGGTCATGGGCATACCGCAGCTCTGGCAAAATTTCTGTTGCATACTTGTGCTCCTTTATCTGTTTTTATTGGGTGTGGGTCCAGTATAGCAGCCTATACCAGACAGCTGTGTGTCAACTAAACTTTTGCCCAGTCTAAAAATTTGCGGACGAGTGGCAGCATACACCGGTGAAACTGTCAAAAGAGAGCGGACCGATCTTGATCGGTCCGCTCTCTTTTGACGGTGCCCAGCGTGCAGTCTCTACTGGGCCGCAGCTGGCGACTTACCCGGCACGCCCGCTCGCAGATAGGCGTGCGCAGTGCGCCATCTATAAATAAAGGGTCCCCTGATCGGCACGCTTTAAACTGCTGCCGCCAGCGCCCTGAAAGGAGAGCTTTTTACACAGATCAGCCGCGATCACTCGGGCCGGGCAGCAGCTGGCGGCCGGCTGACCGTGCCGGCAGCCATCGCCACAAAGGCCAGCGCCAGCAAAACACAGCTAAACAGCACTGCCAGCCGCCCCAGCCACCAGCTGAGCGCCGCCCCCAACACGGCGCCACCCATAAAGCAGAGCACGATGGCTGCGTACCGGAGCGCACTGCGGCGATCCTCGCTGCTGCCGCCGTGTAAAAGGCGGTGCGTGCAGTCGGCGAGCGAGCGGAGATTGCCGGTACACATCGTGCTGGCATAGGTCTTGCCGTGCAGGACGCGAAAGCCGCTGGCCTGCAGTGCGCACACAAAAGAGACCAGTGTAGTGGCGGCCATGTCGCCGCTGCCCTGGGGCAACAGAGCCACCCCCGCCAAACAGACTGCCTCGGCACAGAGCAGGCCCTGCCGCCAGTGTAAAAACAAGCTGTCGCCCCGGCGGCGCAGTTCCAGTGCCAGCAAGCTGCCCACAAAAAAGGCGGCTACCGGCACCAGATACTTCCACACGGCGGCCATATCGCCCTGGGCCAGCGACAGTACCAGCAGCACCAGATTGCCGGTCTGGCAGTTGGCGAACACGCCGCCCCGGGCCAGATAGGTGTAGGACTCTAAAAATCCGCCCACTGCGGCCAGCAGCACACCGGTGCGCAGTGACTGGGCCATCTGTCGCCTGTTCTCCATCTGTCTTCCCTCCCCTGCCTTTTGGCAAACACCCATTTTCAGGGCTCTTGTATCTTCTCGGCAATATCAGTATACTAGGAGACGAGAGATTTGGAAAATGATTTGTTGATATGCCTGTCATGTTAAAATCGCATGGCAAAAAAAGGAGAGGTTATCGCCGTGGCTGCAGATCTCGACCTGTACCGCATCTTTTATCACGTGGCCAAGTACCAAAATTTTACCCGGGCGGCCGAGGTGCTGCTCTCGAGCCAGCCATCGGTGACCCGGGCCATGCAGAGCCTAGAGAGCGAGCTGGGCTGCCGGCTGTTTGTGCGCTCGGGGCGCGGGGTACAGCTGACAGCTGAGGGCCAGCTGCTCTACAGCCGTATCGCCCCCGCTTACGAGAGCATCGTGCGGGCCGAGGAGGAGATCGCCGGGGCACTGAGTTTGTCGCAGGGGGCTGCCTATCTGGGCACCACCGGCATGGCCCTGCACTGCCTGCTGCTGCACCGGCTGCGGGCCTTTTGCACCGCCTTTCCGGGCATACGGCTGCGCATATCTGACTACTCGACCCCGCAGGCCATACGGGCGTTGCAGGCGGGCAGCGTAGACATGGCCACCATTACCACTCCCGCCCAGCTGCCGGCCGGGCTGCGCCGCACGGCGCTGGGCGATTTTGAAGAGGTCATGGTGGGCGGTCCCCGCTTTGCGGCACTGGCCAGCGGTAGCCACACGCTGTCCCAACTGACCCAGTACCCGCTGGTGGGCCTGTCTAGCGACACTGTCACCTATGCCTTTTACCGAGATATCTACGCCGAGAGCGCCCTGGACTTTGCCCCTGACGTGCAGCTGTCCACCTCGGACCTGGTGCTGCCGGCCATCGCCCATGACCTGGGGATCGGCTTTGTGCCGCTGCCGATCGCCCGGCCGGCACTGCAGAGCGGGCAGGTGGTCCGCATACCGCTGGCCCAACCGCTGCCCCGGCGCCAGGTGTGGCTGCTGACCGACCCGCGCCGATCGCTGAGCCCCGCCGCCAGAGCACTGTATAGAGCACTGCGCCAGCAAGACTTCTAACCTGTGCCGTGTGCTGTTTTGCAGTATTTGGCAGGGGCAGATAAAGCGGAGCCCTGCCGGTACCAAAAGACCGGACCGCCGGGTGTTTGCGGCGGGTCCCCAACATCGCGCATTAAAAAGAGCGCCCCTATGGGCGCTCTTTTTCGGTACAGGTGATATTCCCTAGCTGTCGTCGTCATCGGTTTCTTGCTGGGTCTTTTCTTTTTGCTCGGTCTCCCGGTGGCGGGGCGTGGCGGTGAGCCGCTGGTCGCCCTCGACGATATCGTAGGTGAGCATATTCAGGTACTGGTTCTCGGGGACCGGCTGGCTGGCGTTATACGAGTATACCGGCGTGGTCTGCATCAGGCCCAACACCGCGCTGCGCACCGGGTCTAGCGGGGCGTGTATCACGTCGGCCAGCACATAGGGGATGTAAAAAGCCGAAATGGGCTTTTGGGGGATGACGTTCAGGTCGGCATCGTAGTTGGCCCATACCAAATAGCTCTGCTGATAGAGTTTAGCGCAGTTTTCGCTGCTGATACCCAGCGACTCATACAGATCGTCTTCGGCCGAGAAAAATGGGAAGTGGTCGCCCACAAAAAAGACGATGGTGGGTTCATCGAGTTTTTTGATACTCTCGATAAAGCGGCCCAGCGCCTGGTCGGAGTGCTGCACTTCACTCAGGTAGTACTCCAGCTCGGTCATGCCGGTCTCGGGGAACTTGTAGGGCTGGTGGTTTTGCATGGTGGTGGTGTAGATATAGGCGGGCTTATCCTGCTCGCGCAGCATGCGCTCGATCTGGGTGTACACCACGTCGTCGTCTATGTAGGCGTTATAGTCGTAGGTGGGGACGGTAAAGTCGCCCTCGAACACCAGGTTGTCGTAGCCGAAGCGGGAATAGGTCTGGTTACGGCCGTAAAAAGTGGCGCTGAAGGGGTGGATATAGCTGGTCTCGTACCCCAGATCTTTATAAAAATAGGCAAAGGTATCCTGCTCGCGGTCCTTGAGCAGTTTTTGCGGGGTGGGCTCGTCTTTGAGGCCGCGCATGGGCAGGCCAAAATTGAGCTCGAACTCGGTCTTGACGGTAAAGCCGCCAAAGGTGGGCACCACAGTCGTGCCTTTATATCCCTCGCTGCCGATACGGTCGAAATTCTGGTACACCTCATCAGAGATGCCCAGCTGCTCAAAGATGCGGAAATCGGCAAACGACTCGTTCATGATCATAATGACGTTGGGGCGGACGAAGTCCCCCGCGCTCTGTTTGTAGGAGGAGACGTCCTGCGGCTGTACGTCGTAGGTCTCGTAGTCGCCGGCGCGCTCTTTTTTGCCCGGCGCTTTAGAGACGGCATTCTCGACCACATTGGCGATCATCTGGTTGTGGGCAAATTTCTCGTTGGTCTTAAAGGTGTTATAGGAGGTCTCGACATCCACCCCGAAGGTGCGCAGGATGGCGGTATTGACCCCCGACATGAAAAAGAAACCCACGAACAGACCCAACATGACCGCCCCGACCCCCGCGCTCACGTACCAGCGACCGCCGATCTTGGGATTGAGCCAAAATACGGCCCCGAAATAGAGCAGCACTGCCAACAGGCACAGCGCCAGCGGCCAGGTGATCTTGATATAGGCGAACTTGGCGATGTCGGAGGCGTTGGCGGTCATCACCAGGTCGGAGAGCAAAAAATGGGTGCCGCTGGTGGAGCACTTAAAAAACTCTACGCAGGAGAAGGCATACAGCGTACCGGCGGTGAGAAATACCGATATCCAGCCGCGGCGCACCAGCAGGGTAAAGCCCCAGAAAAAGAGCGATACCAGCAGCACATCGAACGCCAAAATGCCGGGCCGCTGCACCACAAAGTCGATAAAATCGCCCAGGTGTTGGGCCTGATTGCACTCGGTTATCAGCACTGCAAACAGCGGGAACAAGGCCAGCAAGACCATGCCTGCCCGCCGGTGCCGGGTGGTATTTTGTTTTCGGGCGTTTTGAAAGCGCCGCAGATACTTCCTGACTCGTTTCAATATGCGCACCGTTTCCTTTTTATTTTGATCAGTTGCCCCGGCGCGGGGCGGGTGAAAATACCGACGGGGACCTGGTACAGGTCCCCCATACGGCTATTCTACTATAGCAAATATCCCCTAAAAAGGACAGCAATAAAAGTTTACAATTTTATGAACTTTCGCAATATGTACAATATGAGACCCGGCCAGCTGGCACAATGCCCTAAAAAAGCACCGGTCTACCGCTGTTTTTTCGGCGCACATGTTTTGTGTTACCGCAGGCAGGCTCTAAGCCCAGGCCAGCAGGCGCAGCGCCCCCAGCAGGATGAGGATAGCGCCGCTGAGCCACGACAGGTCGCGCCCACTGATCTTCTGCACCCGGCCGCCCAGCCAGTGGCCGCCCAGTACGGCGGCGCAGCCCAGTAAAAAGGCGGCGCCCATCAGCGGCAGCAGCGGCACCGATAAAAGTCCCAGCCCCAACCCGGCCCCCAGCGAATCGACCGACAGAGCCGCCGCCAGATACAGCGCCTCTTTGGCGCTGAGCGCCTTGGACTGATCGCGGTCAGCCCGCGTCTCGTCGAGGTAGACTTCCAACATGAACTGGATGCCGGCCAGCTTAAATTGCAGCCGTTTTTTTTGCTGCCGCTTTTCGAGATAGCGCTTTACGGTGCTCTCGCACAGGGTGACCGCACCGATGAGCAGCAGCAAAATCGCCCCCAGCGCCGCCGGAACGCCCGGCGGCAAAATGCGGGCGATGAGCCCGGAGCCAGCCACCGCCACCCCCAGCACGCAGCTGCCCACCCCGCCTATGACCGCCGCCGAACGCAGCGGGATGCGGATACCGCCCGCACCATAGGCCAGACTGGCCACAAAAGCATCGGTACAGATAGAGACCGAAAACAAGAGAATTTGAATGATCAAGGACGAATTCCTCCCCATGCCCAAATCTCGGGTGGGCGCAACCGGGCACTGCTGCGCGCCGGGGCCGGTACGACGGCCCAGAAAGTAGTAAGGGATAAGCCCCCATTTTTGCAGCTGACAGCGGCTGGGCTGCCGGTGCGGCCAGAACCATACCGCGGCCGTACCTGCTATCCTATGCGCCGGCGGGGCAAAATGTCCCCGACGTTTTGCCCCGCTGTACGGCGCCCATACCGATTATACCAGTATCGGCGGCGGTATGAAAGCGGCCACACAAAAAAGCCCGTCCCGCTAGCGCGGGACGGGCGATATCTCTTTTGCTCACAGCACCAGCTTCCTAGGGGCGGTAAAGGCCATCTGCTCAAAGACCGGCGGCGGTACCGGCGGCGAGAGCAGGTAGCTCTGCAGCTCGGTACAGCCCCAACCGCGCAGTTTGCGGGCCTGTGCGGCCGTGTCTACCCCTTCGGCCACGGTGGACATGCCCAGTTGGGCCGCCAGTTGTACGGCCCAGTGGGCCACCTGCTCGCCCCGCCGATGGTCGCCGCCCACAAAAAAGGCCCGGTCGAGCTTGAGTGTGTCTGCCGGCAACCGGCGCAGCGATGCCAGCGAGGAGTAGCCGGCGCCAAAGTCGTCGATAGCCAGACCCAGACCGGCCTGCCGGATCGCGGCGGCGGCGCGACACAGCGCGTCCATATCCTGGGCGGCAGTCTCGGTAAGCTCGATCTGTGTACAGCTCGGCTGCAGCCCGCTGCGCTGCAGCATCTGCAGGTAGGGCTGCAAAAAATCGGGTTCGGTCAGCTGGCGCCGCGAGAGATTGACCGATATCGGCAAGAGCGGCCATCCGTTTTGTCGCCAGCTGCACAGCAGCGCGCAGACCCGGCAAAACACCCAGCGGTCCAGTTGGGCAATAAAACCGCTGCGCTCAAACAGCTCGATAAAGTCGCTCGGCGGCAGCAGCTTTTCTCCCAACTGCCAGCGCACCAGTGCCTCGGCCCCACAGATCTTTCCGGTCTGCAGGTCGGCTTTGGGTTGCAGATACACCCGAAACTCCCCCGCTGCCAGAGCTGCAGCAGCCCGGTCGAGTTTTTGCTTGCGCGCCAGCGCCTGCGCCAGATCCTGTGGCGCATACAGCGCACAGCGGCAGCTATCTGCCGTACGGGGCAGTTTGGCTGCGGCGCGGCAGGCAGCAGCGGCACGGTCCTGCGCGGTGACCACCCCGCAGCGCAGATCGCCCAGCGGATAGGCGCCGGCGCTGAGCGACAGCGGCCAGGGGGGGTGCCAGCTGGGGGTGCCGCTGCCGAGCCGTATAGCAGCGCGCGCCAGGCGAGCGTGCAGCGCCCCCATCCCCCGCCAGTGCAGCAACAGCTGAAAGTGCTCCCCCGCCGCCCGGGCGCACAGCTCGCCCGGCTCGAGCTGTGCGTGCAGACAGTCGTATAGCTGGCGCAGCACTCTGTCGCCCTGCAAGCTGCCCAGGAACTCGTCGATCAAGTCAAAATCATCGATGTGCAGTGAGATCAGCACGTAGCTGCCCGGCGGCGCACGAAACACCAAGTGCCGGCACAACAGGGCAAATTTGGCCGCGCTGTCGCCGCCGGTGACCGGGTCTTCGAAGGCCAGTGCCTCCGCCTGCCGCCGGGCGCGCTGCCGCGATATCCACAGCACCAGCAATGTACCGGTCAGCGCCGCTGCTGCCAGCGCCCACCAGAGCACCACCGCTCCACGATCCACTTTACCGCCTCCTCACCGTCTGCGCACCAGCGCCTCTTGTTTAGAGTATGGGCGGCTGGGCGGCGGGGTAACCAAATAAATGAAGGCCGGGGCCGGGCACAGGTGCCGGCCAGGTGGGTATTTTATAAAGAAAGCGCCGCCGGGATGATCCGGCAGCGCTTCTCAACAACGATTTTGCGGTCTGCCCGCGGTCACTGCTGTGCCGGCAGCGGGGCGGGGCCCTGCATGTATTTGGCGACGAAATCAGGTACTGGGATGGGCTTATTGTAATAGTACCCCTGCACAAAGTCACAGCCCATGGCCGCCAATATCTGCTGCTGTTGTACCGTTTCCACACCTTCCGCCACGCTCTGTACCCCCAATTTTTTGCACAGGTCGACCAGGTTTTGCACGATGGCCTGCGCGCTCTGGCTGGCGTAGAGGTCGCTTATGACGCTCTTGTCGAGCTTGAGGGCATCGAGCGGCAGGCTGGAGAGCAGGTAGATGTTGCTGTACTGGGCGCCGAAGTCGTCGAGTGACAGCCGGTACCCACCGGCGCGGATGCGCTCGCCGATATCGGTGAGCGTGCGGCGCTCCAGCTCGCCCATGCTCTCGGTGATCTCGATCTCGATGAGGTGGTGGGCAACGCCATAGGTGTCGCACACCCGGTCGATGTGTTCTACCAGCTCTTGCTCCAGTACAGTCGAGCGGGAAAAGTTGAGCGATATGGGGAACAGCCGGTAGCCCGCCCGCTCCCAGTCGCGCAGTATGCGGCACACCTGTTCGAGCACAAAAAAGTCGATCAGGGCCACCAGGTTCTCGCGCTCCAGATGAGGGATAAATTGGGCGGGCGCTATGAGCTTTTGCCGGTCGTCAAAGCAGCGCACCAGCGCCTCGGCCCCGGCAATAGCCCCGGTGCGCAAACAGGCCTTGGGCTGCAGGTAGACGGTGAACCGCCCCTGCTGCAGGCCGTTTTCCACGTCGCGGCGCACCTGGGCGCGAAAGCGGCGCTTTTGATCGAGCGAATTTCCATCGCGTTTGCCCTGCTCTTTTTGCACCGCCAGCATCTCGTCGGCATGGCGTATCATGCGGGCGATATCGATATCGGCATCGGCCCAGCTAAAGCCCATGTACACCGGGCAGTCTTTGAGACCGGCGGCGCGGTACTGCGTCTCGTAGGTCATCTCCATAAAGTGCTGGTAGGTGACATCTTGACACAGCACTAAAAATTCGTCGCCCGCAAGGCGGTAGGCGCGGTCGGCGCTGAACACTGTGCACAGCAGGTCGCCCACCTCCTGTACGGCCTGATCGCCGCGGTCGTAGCCCAACTTCTGGTTGAGCAGCGACAGCCCGTCGATATCGGCGGTGAGCACCCCCAGCGAGGAGACAGCATCGGGCTTAAAGCCGCGCAGGTACTTGATAAAGCTGGTGCGGTTGCGCAGGCCGGTCAGCTCGTCGTGTACGGCCAGATAGCGCTGCTTCTCCAAAAGGTGGCGGCGGACCAGTTCCCCCGTCAAAAAGTAGGACAGTGAGCCCAGCAGGTCACTGTCGCCCAGGTGTTGGCGCGGATTTTCGACCACCAGGTGGCCGGTGATCTGCTCGTGCTGTACCATAGCTGCACAGTATACCGTCTGCACCCCGCGCAGCAGCATATTTTTAGCCTCGGGCACGCGTTCAGCCAGGGCCTGTACGCCTTTGACGGCGATGACCTCCCGCCCGGTAAAAGAGCGCTGCACCCAGTCGGTGTAGTTGCTGCTTATGTCTGCCATACCTTTTGGGGACACCGGCTCGGCGCCTTCGCGGTGGTCTTGATGGGACACGGTCCAGCCGCCGTCTTTATCTATGGTGGTGACGTAGGCGCGGTCAGCGCCGTAAAAGCGGCGCACTGCACCGGTGACGGCAGCCAGCGCCTCTGTATCGTCTTTGGCGGCCAGCAGCGCGCTCACGCAGTGCAGCAGCACCTGATCGGCACCATTTTCGCCTGAAAGCGTGTCCTCGCTGCCGGTCAGATCGGTGGCGATCTCCATGCGGGCAGGTCGGCCGCCCCACACCACCAACTTGTCGCGCAGCAGATAGCGGCGGCCATTTTTGGCGTTTTGATTTTTCCACAGCTGGAAATATTCGGCGGTGGGGATGTGGTTTTTACAGAAGATGCAGGGGCGCGAAAAGCCTTGGATTAGCTGGTAACACTTCTTTCCGGCAAAGCCCTCCTCTGGCGCACAAAAAGCCCGCCTGGCCGCCGGGTTCATGTACAGGAGCTCGTAGTTCTGAGTATCGATGACGTACATGGGGTCGTCTATCACATCCATCAGGCAGCTCTGGTGCAGCTGTTCTTTGGCCACACATTCGCCGGCGATCTCTTGCAGAGAGCGCTTTTGGGCCTGCATTTGGGAGCTGTACACGGCACAGCGGTTTTTGCCCTGCGCCTTGGCCCGGTAGAGGGCGATATCCGCCTGGTCGTAAAGGCGCTCGAAGTCGCTGCCCATCTGCAGCGCAAAGGCCACCCCCACCGAGCAGGAGACCTGCAGCCGGCGGTTGCCGGCCAGATAAAAGCCCGCCACCTGCTGGCAAAAGTCCTGCACCTGATCGACCACCCGCTGGCGGTCGGTGACGCCGGTGAGCAGCACTATGAACTCGTCGCCGCCAAAGCGCCCGACGATGCTGCCGGCGGCAAAGGTCGACTGCAGCAGCTTGCCCACCTCGCCCAGCACGTAGTCGCCATACAGGTGGCCATAGGTGTCGTTTACCTGTTTAAAGTTGTCCAGATCGATCATCAGCAGCGCACACAGCGAGCGGGGCGTGCTGTTTTTCAGCGTCTCCTCGATCATCAGGCGCGCGGTCTGCTTGTTGTAGATACCGGTGATCACATCGCGCTCTACCCGCTCTTTGAGGGCCAGCTCGGTCTTTTTGCGCTCGTCGATATCGCGGATATAACCGGTCATGTGCACGTGACCGGTGGCGGGGTCGGGCGATAAAGTGAGCGTGGCGGCGATCCAGTGGATCTGCCCCTCGCCGTTTTGGCCCCGGTACTCAAACGTCATCTGCCGCTGGCCGCGGCGGTACAGCGCCAGCAGATTTTTGCGGTCCATCTGCTCGCGGCACTGCTTTTGATAGGTGCGGCCAGACATCATGGCGACGAGCTGGTCAAGAAAATTCTCGTATCCAGCCCCTTCCCAGCTGCCGGGGCGGCCCTTGAGCCACAGCTGACTGATGATGCCGGCCGTCAGATCCACCTGGCCCACAGCCAAAGTGTCGACCGAGAGCATCTGCCGCAGCTGTTCCTCCTGCATCACCCGGTACTCGGCCTCTTTTTGGGCGGTGACATTTTCAGATACCGCCACGGCCCGCACCGGCTGGCCCCGGTCGTCAAACAGGGTGGTGTAGTGGACCTTTTCCCACTGGTAGCTGCCGTCGGCGGCACGGACCTCCAGCGTGCAGTGGGCAGTGGGATCACCCCGATGGATGCTGCGGTACAGCTCACACAGCGCGTCGGCGCTGGTGGCGGGGATATAGCCGATATCCAGCAGCCGTTGGGGGATGTCGGGAATGACCGTGTCCAGCCCATTTCGGTCGGCGTACTCCTTATCCAGTATCAGCTCGCGGCGGGCAATATCGTACTCCCACACGTTGATGCCGGTCTGTTTCAGGGCGATGCGGTAGCGCTGCTCACTGTAGACCAGCTGCTGCTGGACCTCTTTTTCGGTGGTGATGTCGATGACGAGACCGCTGATCTTGCTGGCAGTAGGGTCGTGGCTGACAGCGGCGCTGACGTGCAGCCAGCGCACACTGCCGTCGCGGCAACGCACCCGGTACTCGCTGCTGACCCGGCCGCCGCCGCCGGCGATGACCTCTTCGATCTGCCGGCTCAGGCGCGGCATGTCTTCAGGGCAGACCAGCTGCGCCGCCCGATCGCCCAGCTCGTCGTGCATCTGCTGGCGGGTATAGCCGTGGATGGCAAAGTAGTGGTCGTTGGCGTACTGGACGGTAAAGCCCGCGTCCAGCTGGGCGCTGAACACACCGCCCAGATCTCCCTGGGCAATAGCCTGCAGCTCCTGCTCGGCCTCGATTTGGCCCGTGATATCCAGACACACACTGACAATGACCGCCTGCCCGTCGGGCGACTGGGTGCGCATGCCCCGGTCGTACACCCACATATAGGAGCCGTCTTTTTTGCGCATGCGGTAGGCCACTTCGTAGCTGCTGCCGGCGGCCATAGCGCTGTCTACCTCGCGGTCGACCCGCTGGCGGTCGTCGGGGTGCATACAGCCGAGCACCAGACCGCCGATATCTTCGGCAAATTCGTCGGCGTCACTATAACCCAGATAATCGAGCATGGGCTGATTGATAAAATACAGCGGAAAGCCCGGCTCTATGTAGCCGCCCATCATCCCACCGGGCAGGTTTTCGGTTAAAAAGGCCATACATTCCTGCCTGGCCTGCTGGTGCAGTGCGCTGCTTAACCGCTCGCTGAAATATACCTTTTGGCCCCGCCCATCCGGCGTTTTATACTGTTGGCCGCTCATCGCACTGTCTCCTTTATCCCGACTCTGTTGGCCGCAGTGCCGTCACCGCTGTGACCGGGCGCTGTAGCTGGGCGCAAATTGCCGCATAACAGCCCTTACTGGCGCGATGTGCAGCGCGTATTCTGTACGTTTTACCTATTTATGATTATACTGGTAAATGAGCAAAAAGGCAACGGATCAGGGGGTTGCACTGTAAATATTTGGCCAGAGCGCACCAAAAGCTGCCGACAATAGCTACTCGCCGAGAAAGTCTCTCCCCTGCCGTGACATCAAGGCAGCGCATGCGTGCCGATATGCGCCACACTGCGGGCCGCACGCACGGTTCAGTTGCCCCGGGCACTTGACAACTGCCGCCCGCTGCTACTACAATATAGGATACACGACTTGGGCCGGGACCGTACCTGCGGCCCGCGACAAAAAAGGAGCTGCCCCCATGAAAGCACGAGAGACCGACTGTGTGGCCATCTTCCCCGATACGATACAGCGCGTGGCACCGCACATGCCCGCTGCGGAAAAGCTGACCGGTCTGTCGGACTTTTTTAAGGTGATGGGCGACGGCACCCGCATACGCCTGCTGTGGGCGCTGGAGATCAGCGAGATGTGCGTGTGCGACTTGGCGGTGCTGCTGAACATGACCAAATCGGCGGTGTCGCACCAGCTAAAGATCCTCAAGAGCGCCAAATTGGTGCGCAGCCGGCGGGAGGGAAAAAACATCTTCTACTCGCTGGACGACGACCACGTGTGTCAGATCCTCAACATGGGGCTCGACCACACCAGTGAATGATGAAGATCATAGCCGGGCCTGTCTGCATAACAGACAGGCCCGGCTTTTTATTTTGGCAGCTCCGGCGCACCGGCGGCATTTGCCGCACTGTTTTGCCAGCTTTCCCAAAATATAATTACCGCACCGGCTGGTAGGTCATCTGCGCCGGCAGAGCGGTGGCTTCCAGTTTGAAGATGACCGGGCGCAGCCCATCGTTGCAGCTGCAGATGGCCACCCCGGGCTCTTTGATCCAGTCGCCGTAATAAAACAGCGTTTCTCCAGCACCGTGAGCCAGAGCAAAAACGTACTGATAGATCGCCTTCCACGCCTCGTCGCACAGGCCGTCTGGTTTGGCGTAGTCGGCGTAAAACACCTGGCCAGCTTTTAGCATGGGACAAGCCGAGAGCCCCGGTACCCCGTACTGGGCGGCCAATTCACCATCTAATGTGGTTTTGAGTACAGTGATCTTTACCTTGTTCATGCTTGCAGTCCTCCTTCTACACATCTTTTTGTATCCCCATCTTATCGACACTACAGCGGGCGGGCGGCAATACAGCCACTCATTTAGGGCCACATTCTCATCAACCGATCATACCACCACACAACCGCCCTGCGAGCGGATATGCAGCAGACGGCAGCTGTGCGAGCCGAATACCGACTGAACGGTGCGGGTGAAAGTATCTTCTATATCAATAGGTACAAAGGCCTGCACCGTGCCGGCAAACCCGCCGCCATGTACCCGCACGGCGCCTCGATCACCGAGCAGCGTTTGCACCACTGCCTGCGCCAGCATCACTGCCTGATGCCGCGGGGCGACCGGGACGGTACTGTTTTGCAAATACATAGCCGAGGAGCGACCGGACTGCCGGCACAGCTTTAAAAACACCTCAAAGTCACCAGCGGACAGTGCCGCCGTCTGTTGGCACACGCGGGCGTTCTCCTCAAAAAAGTGTATGGCCCGCAGCACCGCCCGGTCGCCCACTTTTGCCCGCAGAATGGGGATAGACTGCCAGAATACATCTCTCTCCACCCGGCTCAATACCTGCTGGCCAAAAAAGGCTGCCACCTGCCCCATCTCTGCGGGGATGGCGGCGTAGGCATCGGTCAGGTCGCGGTGATCCGAGTCGGTATCGATGATATACAGCTGGTAGCCGCTGGCTGTGTAATCAAAATCTATCTGCCGGATGCGCGGCAGCTCTGGGTCACCAAGATCGATAGCTATGGTACCGCCCACCGCACAGCCCATCTGGTCCATCAACCCGCAGGGCTTGCCAAAATAGCGATTTTCTGCCGCCTGGCCCAGCACCGCCAAACGGGTATTAGACAAAATATCATTGCAGAACAAGTGGTTTTGTATCACGCCCAGCAGGACCTCTAAAGCCGCCGAGGAAGAGAGACCTGAACCCGCTGGGACGTTGGAGGTAACGTAGGCACAATACCCCTGTACGGGGTGGCCACCCTGGACAAATCCGGCTGCCATTCCACGCACCAGAGCAGCGGGCGTACCCAGCTCTTCCCGGCGTGGAGACAGATCAGACAGGTCGACCGAAAAAAGACCGTACCCCTCGGCGTACAGCTCTACTGTATTCGTGCCGTTGGGGGCCGCACAGGCCAGCATATCCATATCGACGCTGGCGCACAGTACCCGCCCACCCTGGTGGTCGGTGTGATTGCCGCCCAGCTCGGTGCGGCCAGGCGAGCTAAAAAGAGCAGCAGGAACACCAGCCAACTGGGGCCACAGCCGTAAAAATCCATTTACCACCTGCCGGGCACGGGCACGACTTCGTTTGTGTGCCGCGCTGCTCTTTTGCGGGCCGTACAGTGCGGCCAACTGCCGGTCATATGCGCCGGCGGACAATTTATCATATAGCTCTGTTGGGCAGGTCATGCTCATATTTCTCCCCTTTTGGCTCTGACTCCTAGATATGATGCGGTTAAAAGGCACTACCGATCCTATAGGGCATGTGCTGGTACATACTGTCCGGATGGATAATCGGCTACCGACTATTTTAGCTGTATTTTGGCAGCTGTGGCGTCGGCGCTAAAATAGGTCGGGCGGCAGCAGGATGTCTTCGTGCGGCACCTTGTCCCAGCTGAAATCTTTTGCCAGCTGCGCGGGCAGAACCGGCTGAGGCCTTGGTTGTAGCCCGGCCAGCCAAGCCAGCCGGCCTATGATATCAGCTGCCGTATAGCCCTTTTTTTGCAGGGCGGACAAGCTCACGTCGCCGTCGCGTTTTGACAGCCGCCGCCCATCCGGGGCCAGCAGTAGCGGCGTGTGGGCGTAACGGGGCGCGGGAAAGCCCAGCAGTTTTAGCAGCCACAGCTGGCGCGGTGTGGACGAGAGCAGGTCTCGCCCCCGCACCACCTCGGTCACCCCCATGGCGCCATCGTCGGCAGCCACTGCCAGCTGATAGGCGAATACCCCGTCAGACCGGCGCAGGATAAAGTCGCCGCACTGGGTGGGTAGGTGCTGATGGACCTTTCCGTAATGGCCATCGGTAAATGAGATCGTGCAATCTGGCACCTGCAGCCGCACTGCCGGTAGACGCTGCTGCGTACGCTGCGCGATCTGCTGAGGCGTAAGGTCCCGGCAGGTGCCGGGGTATAGTACCTGCCCATCGTCCAGGTGGGGGGCCTGCGCGGCATGCAGCTGGGCGCGGCTGCAAAAGCAGGGATAGGTAAGCTCCATAGATGACAATGTATCGAGACACTGCCGGTAGTAACTGCTGCGCTGTGACTGCCAGTAGGGGCCATTGGGGCCACCCAAGTCGCCGCCCTCATCCCAGTCGAGCCCCAAGAAATGCAGATCGCGCTGCAGCTGACGGGTGTAGTGCTCGCTGGTGCGCTGGGTATCGAGATCCTCTATGCGCAGCAACACCCGCCCATTTTGACTTTTGGCCGAGAGCCACGCCAGCAGTGAGCAAAACAGGTTGCCCAGGTGGAGCCTGCCGCTGGGGGTGGGGGCAAAGCGGCCCACTACGGTACTCGACATGGCACATCTCCCCTTCCAGTAAGCAATTATCAGCATGTATGCACAACATTTTTGGGTGCGGTCATGGCCCGAGCGCCGGCCAACACACTCTATTTATGATAAAATAAGGGGCATAGGCGTGTCAACAAAGTTGTTACTAAAGTGTAAATACGGGGCATTTTTGCCCGATTGCCGGGTTGTAAGGGAAAAGTGCCGTTTTGCCGTCGTGACATAAAGTGTGGCCGGGGCAAGCAGTACCTACCCCGGCCACGATGACGCCGTCGATCAACAATTTTGGGTACGGCTCTGCTCTTGGCCGTCGCGCACGCCCTGATGGTATGCGCCGAGCAGCGCCTGGGCGCAGTTTAAAAAGACCTGCTGCATTTTATCATCTAAAGGCTGGCCCAGCGCGCGCTCCATAGCGCTCACCAGGTCCTCTGCCGGCCGGTGCTTATAGTCTTTCAGTTCGATTCCTCGCACGGTGTCCTCCTTGGTATACATAGATTGCCGTTTGAGTGCTGTTGTCTGTTGTTTTTAATAGTTGGGTGCTGTACATGTATAAAGCTGTATTTTTTGAACTTTCTATATCAGGTGACGATACACTCATAAAACGCATCTTTATTTTACAGCAGACAGATGCCTGTGACTACCCTCATTATTACCAATATTTTACAATTTCTGTTGGCGATTGTCACAGTCTGTCGAAAACTGTATAATAGTTCCTTTATCCTTCGATGTATTCTATGTAAAAGAGCTTTCCCGCAGCTTTGTGGGAACAACCATATCTGTACAGATCATCAGCTATTTGATCTGCTCCAACTAAACGATCTAAGGGGAGACTCGTGTACTTCTGGGCGCGCTATTTTTGAAGAGTCATGTGCCCGATACACTCAATCTTTTGCTCGGCGCGCAGCGCCATGCTCACCGGAGCAGCAGATAAATTGGATTTGGAGAGCGCCGTACCGGCTACACCATATAAAGTGACTTGGCCGCTGCCAGTGCTGGTATAGTTGCCCGGCTCTAGATTTTTGCCGATGAGGAGCGTTGTATCGGTAAAGTCCCCACCTTTGGCTATGACCGTGACCGGCTTTACAAAAACGGGGGTCTCCTCCTCTTCCAGGTCAAAGGCTTTCAGTAGTTTTTTGTTAAGGCGATTCAGTTGATTGATGATGATCCAGTTTTGTTCTGATATAGCCCGTAGGTAAGCGATTTTAGCCACATCTTCAAATTTTCCCGACAAAAGAGAGTTCAAGTGACCTAAGGTGCCGATACCCGATAGGTTTTTGATGATCTCCTGCGCAGTAGCGGCATCTTTTTCGCTCAGGGAAGATAAATTGTGTTCGTAAATAAAATCCTGTATCTGCTGTTCCTTTTTGTCCTGCTTGTCCTCTGTGTACCCGTACATTTTAGCTCCTCCTCTTAGCATGCGGCTTTTGACCGTCAAAAGCCTGTTTGATCCTTTCTATAAGTATCCGCACCGAGAGGTGTTTGGCCATGTACACGGGCAAAATGAAGGGTTGTGCCGACAAAAGTTGTGGGCACATAAAAAAGCACCGCATAGATGGCTTATCTATGCGGTGTTTTTGGTGGAGGCGAGGGGGGTCGAACCCCTGTCCGAAAACCGATTCATACGGGCATCTCCGAGTGCAGGCCGTCATTTACATTCCCGGTTTCAGGCGCTGATGGCCAAGCTCAAAAAACCAGTATCTTCGTATACCTGATACGCTACGAAGCCCTCGCGTATACATGTGCACCACTAAAGTGACACCCTACAGCCAGTCGTGGTCCCCCGACAGAGGATGAGCGGCTTAAGCCGCTAAGCAGTAATCGTTAGAATCTGCGTTTAAATTTAAGGTGCGGATTGTTGAAGCGGTCCCGCGCCGCTACTCGCTTCCCGTACTGCACAGTCCCCGTCGAACGCCAAATACGCCCCCGTAAAGACGGTACAGCGGCAGCTTTTGGCACCAGCTGCCCACTTACTTATTAGTATACCACAGCGGCTGATAAAATGCCACTATACAATTTTTCCGCTACCGGCTGCGCTCTTTTAAAGCGCGCTGGATATCGCGTTTGGCGGCCTTATTTGCCATATCGGCCCGCTTGTCGTAGAGTTTTTTGCCTTTACAGAGCCCCAACTGCACCTTGACGTGCTGGCCCTTAAAGTAGAGCGACAGCGGGATGAGGGTGAGGCCCTCCTGTTTGATCTGGCCCAAAAGGTGGTAGATCTCGCGCTTGTGCAGCAGCAGCTTGCGCTCGCGCACCGGGTCGCGGTTAAAGATATTTCCCTTTTCGTAGGGGCTTATGTGCATGCCGCGCAAAAAGACCTCGCCTTTGTAGATATCGCACCAACTGTCTTTCAGGTTCACGTTGCCGGCCCGCAGGCTCTTCACCTCGGTCCCGGCCAGTGATATACCGGCCTCGATACTCTCGATGACGAAGTAGTCGTGCCGGGCTTTTTTGTTCTGTGCTATGGTCCGCAGCTGTTTTTTCTGCTCCACCGCTGTCACCTCTTTTCGCGTTGTTTAAATTGTGAACAAACTGTAAAAACGCCCCTTTTTTGCGCTTTTGAAGCAACTTTACAGCTCGTTGCGGCCCTCCAGGGCCCGGTACAGCGTGACCTCGTCGGCATATTCCAGTGTGCCCCCGACGGGGATGCCGTATGCCAGCCGGGTCACCTTGACCCCCAGCGGTTTGATCAGCCGCGAGATGTACATGGCGGTTGCCTCCCCCTCCACGGTGGGCGGGGTGGCCATAATGACCTCTTTTACTTGGCCGCTGGACAGGCGGGCCAGCAGCTGTTTGATAAACAGCTGCTCGGGGCCGATGCCATCCATAGGCGAGAGCAGCCCCCCCAGGATGTGGTAGGAACCAAAATACTCTTTGGTGCGCTCGAAGGCAAACACATCGCGCGGGTCCTCCACCACGCAGATGGTGGATTTGTCGCGGGTCGTGTCGGCACAGATGGCGCAGGTATCGCTGTCGCTGAGATTTTGGCAGACCTGGCAGCGCTTGATGGTCTTTTTGGCCCGTACCATCGTATCGGCAAAGAGCTGGGCGTCGGTCAGGTCCATGCCCAGCACGTAAAAGGCCAGCCGCTGGGCAGTTTTGTGGCCGATGCCGGGCAGCTTTTCAAACTGCTCTACCAGCTCGTCCAGGGCGGTGATGTGGTAGGACATGGGGGCTTACAGATTAAAGCCGGGCAAATTCATGCCGCCGGTGACTGCCTGCACCCGGGTATTGGTCTCGTCCTCGACCCGGCGCACCCCTTCGTTAAAGGCGGCGATGAGCAGGTCCTGCAGCATCTCGATGTCGTCGGGGTCCACCACTTCAGGGTCTATCTCGAGTTTAGTGATCTCTTTTTTGCCGTTGATCGACAGGCTGATCATGCCGCCGCCGGTGGCGACCTCAAACTCGGTCTCCTCGACTTCCTGCTGGATACGGGACATCTCCTCCTGCACCTTTTGAGCCTGTTTCATCATCTGATTCATGTTCTGGGGGCCGTAGCCCTTAGGCAGTCTGGCTTTCATAATCTCTTTACTCCTTGATCTCTACTGGTATTCCCTGTGCGCGGGTGTGCTCGATAAACTTTTCTAATTGGGGATTGCCCGTGGGCTGCTGCCGGGACTCGCTGCGGTAGGGGCCCAGGCGGTAGTTTTGGCCGGTCACCTGGACCAATGCCTGGCGGATATCTTTTTTGGTCTGGGTGCTGGAGCGCATCAGTGTTAAAAACAGCTCGTTTTTCGAGTCGATGAGCAGCAGCGCATCGCCGGACAGATAGGCCTGAGAGCCCTGCAGCGCCGTGTAGGCCAGCTTGTTGCAGCCGCCCAGAGCAGCGAGCACCTGGGACCAGGGCTCGAAAGCGGTGAGCGCCCCATCCGCCGTACTGTCGGGGACAGCAGCCGGAGGGGTGGGGGCCTCTACATCCGGTGACGGGCGGGCCGGGGGCGCGGCGGCAACCGGCGGGGCAGCCATCTCCTCCTCGGACGGGGGCGGGGCGGCGCTCATGAGGCCCTGCCAGTCGTCCGGCTCGGGCGACGGGGCGGCCTGTGCGGTGGGTGCCGGAGCAGTCGCTGTAGATGCCGGAGCCGATGACACCGATTTTTGCGCGGGAGCAGCAGGGGCCGGGCTGGCGGCGGGGGCGGTATTTTGCGCGGCAGTGACCGGGCGCGACGAAACGGCGGGGACCGACTGTTGGCCGCCGAACTGCCCCCCTGCCGTACACAGAGAGATGAGCAGCATTTCCAGGGCAATGCGCGGGTCCTGCGCGCGGCCGACCTGCTCGCAGCCACCGGCCACCGCCTGTACTAAGCTGAGCATCTGCTCGGGGGCGATACCGGCTGCCTGCTGCAGATAGCGGTCGCGCTCGTCGGGGGCGCAGGCGGTGACGGTATCGAAATCGGCCATCACCTTGCAGAGCATCAGGTCGCGGCTGTGAGAGAGCATCTCCTGCGCCAGGCGACCCATATCGGCCGAGTGGGCGGCCAGATCGTCGAGCAGATGGATGGCGCCGGACACGTCGCCGGCGAGCACACAGTCGTACAGATCGAACACGTGGCTCTTGTCGGCCACGCCGCAGAGGTCTTTGACCAGCTGCAGGGTGATCTCTTCGCCGGTGGAGATGCATTTATCCAGCAGCGAGACGCCGTCGCGCATGCCGCCGTCGGCCAGGCGGCCCAGCAGCATAGCGGCATCGGACGGCAGTGCGACCCCTTCTTTTTGGGAGATATACTGCAGGCGGTCGGCGATCTGCTGGGCGGTGATGCGATTAAAGTCGAACCGCTGGCAGCGGGAGAGGATGGTGACCGGCAGCTTGTGGATCTCGGTGGTGGCGAGGATGAACACCACGTGCTCCGGCGGCTCCTCCATGATCTTGAGCAGGGCGTTGAAGGCGGAGATGGACAGCATGTGCACCTCGTCGATGATGTACACCCGCTTTTTGCACTGGGTGGGTACAAAGTAGGCCTCTTCGCGCAGGGTGCGGATGTTGTCGACGCCGTTGTTGCTGGCGGCATCGAGCTCGACCACGTCGGTGATGGAGTCGCCGTCGATACCGGTGCAGATATCGCACACGCCGCAGGGCTGGCCGTCGTGCACGTGGGGGCAGTTGATGGCCTTGGCCAGTATTTTGGAGCAGGTGGTCTTGCCGGTGCCACGGGAGCCGGTAAACAGGTAGGCGTGGGAGAGCTTGCCGGTCTGCACCTGGTGTTTGAGTGTGGTGACGATGTGCTCTTGGCCCACCACGTCGTCGAAGGTGCGGGGGCGATATTTGCGGTAGAGTGCCAGGTACACGGGCGTGTTCTCCCCTCTCTCGGCGCCCCGGCGGGGGCGATGTTTTTTGACAAATGGGTACAAAAAAGACAGGGCCACGCGCAGCTGGATATGCGGGCATACAGGTTGATCTGCGGCACACAGAGAATTCCGCTTAATGCTGCTCGGTTCCCCGCCTGACATGGTTCACGGTGCCCTGTCGCACAGGACCCGCATGCTCGCATATCGAGGTGCGCGTTTGCCCTGCCTTACATAACAGTGATAGTTTAGCATATCTGTCCCCAAAACACAAGCCCCAGAGGCGGGTTTTTGCCGGGGATATGAGTTGTGTAAAGGCGGGACCTATGCCGCTGCTATGGACTGGCAGACAGCGGTCCATAGGCATCAGGTACCTTGACACCGTCTATTCGTCGGCGGTGCCGGGGCGGCAACTTTTACCGGCGCATATCCGGCGGCAGAGAAAAGGGCCGCTTGCCAGATGGCAATGGCCCTTTGGGGAACAAGGTGCTCACGGGCGGCAAACGGCGCTGATCACAGGTAACTGAACATGCTGATCAGGCGTGCGAGCCAGATGATGAGCGACAGCGCCGTGCCGGCGATACCGCAGATAAAGCCGGCCAGACCGATATTTTTAGCGCTGGACTTGCGGCCCACATTGCCGGCGGGTATGGCCACCACCCCCAGCACGACGCCCGCCAGCGGTATGAACCAGGCGGCGGCGAGCGAGAAGATGCCGGTGACCAGGGCCAGCTTGGCTTTGTCTACAGGGTCGTGTACCCGCACGGGAATTGGCTGCGGGGCCGCCGGTCGGTCGGCTGGCACGGCGGGTGCTGCCCCCGGCGCCTGCTGGCCCCAGCCCGGCGAGCTGGCGGCGGCAGTGGCAGCCACGGCGGGGTTAGGCTGCTGCAGCAGGTAGAGCAGCATATCGACCCGGCCCTTGAGCTGCTGTTTGACGGCAAAGCCCCAGAAGCCGGTGAGGCCCATCTCACCGGCGTACACACCGGGCAGGATGGCGAATTTTAGCCAGGCCTCCAGGTGGACCACCCCGTTTTGAAAGTACATCTGGATATACTGGGGGGCGGTGAAGAAACCGCTTCCCTTTTTCCAGACCATCTGGCCGCCGTCGCTGGTGAGGACAAAGCCCTCTTTGGCAAAAAAGTCTTCGGCGATAAAGCGGATCATGTCATCGGGGTTGCCGGTGGCGATCTCCGTAACAAATCTGGCCATGTGCTGTGCGCTCCTCTCCCTTTTAGTTCTGCCTAAGTTCTGCGCCCACGGTTGGGGCGGGGCAGAAAAATGCACAGCGGCAGGTCACCGCCCACTGCTGCGCACGCTTATAGATAGTATGTGTTTTTAGAACTTGACGAACTCGCCCTCGGTGGGGCCGCCGGCGGCGTTTGACTCGTCGGTATCGATGTGCATGGCGGTGGCAAATTTGTCGCTGACGCGGATGACCACGTCGCCGAAGATGAGCGAGCGGTCGGCGGTCTCGACCTTGACGCCGACGATCTCTTTGTCGGCCACACCGAATTTGGCGGCGTCTTCGGGGGTCATATGTACGTGGCGCTTGGCGATGATGACGCCCTCAGAGAGCTCTACCTCGCCGCAGGGGCCGACCAGCTTGCAGCCGGCGCTGCCGGCGATATCGCCCGACTCGCGCACCGGCGCGGCCACGCCCAGTTTGCGGGCCTCGGTAGCGGCTACCTCGATCTGGGTGGAGGGGCGGGTGGGGCCCAGGATGGAGACCCGGGGCAGCGTGCCTTTGGGGCCCACCACGTCGACCCGCTCCTCACAGGCGTACTGACCGGGCTGCGAGAGCTCTTTTTTTACCGTCAGCTCGGCGCCTTTGCCGAACAGGGTCTCGAGGTCCGCCGGGGACAGGTGTACGTGGCGGGCAGAAGTCTCAACTAAAAATTTTGCCATTTTAAATATCCTCCATACTCTGCATTCGCGCGGCTACCGGCCGCGCGGCTGGACCGGGCACAGGCCCGGTACTTCCATCGATCACGCCTGGGCCAGATACTCCTCCAGGGTGATGCCCCGGCGGGTGATCTCTCTGGCGTGTTCTACGCCCACATATCGAAAGTGCCACGGCTCGTAGTGGATGCCGGTGACATCTTCTTTCCCCTTGGGGAAACGCAGGATAAAGCCGTAGTCGGCGCAGTGGCTCCACAGCCACTGGTATTCCGGCTCATCTTCCAGCACCTGCTCCAGGCCGACACCGTCGAAGTAGGCCGCCGGCACCAGGTCGGCCGAGAGGCCGGCATTGTGCTCGCTGGTGCCCGGCGGAGCGATCCACTGGGCGGCCTCTTCTTCGGCCTCCTGCTGGCTGTAGCCCTGGTCGACATACTCCTGCACCTTGCCCTCATAGAGCTCTTTGGAGCGGGCCACGGTGCGGTAGCTGGAGACCACCCAGAAACGATTGCCGCTGGCGGCGGCATCGGCCATCATCTGGTTAAAGGCGTCGACGGCCCGGCTGTCGAACTGATAGCCCTCGTAGTCGGTATCGACCACCTGGGGCACGTAGCCGCTGGGCAGCGGGTCGTTTGGGCCGACCAAAAGCAGGCGCCAATCGCTCTTGTCGATGGTGGGGGCGCTGGCGGTCTGGGAAGAACTGCCGGCGGCAGAGCCGCCCGCCGCAGCCGCACTTGAGGAGGGCGGTGTGCTGGTGCTGGTGTTGGTGCTGGAGGCGCCGCCCCGGTCGCCGCCGCTGGAAAAGTGGCGGATGAGCGCCACTGCGCCGACGATGAGCGCGGCCAGCAGGACCAGCGCCAACACGGCCACCAGCACCCGCCGCCAAAAATAGTTTTTGCCGCTCTTGTAGCGGCGCACACGCATATTTTTACCGGCCAATAAAACGCCTCCAAACACTGTGTGACTGGCTGCCGGCAGCGCCGGACGAGCCGGCCCTCCCGGGCCGTTTTCATTGTACCAACATTTGCCCGCGTTTTCAAGGGGGCAAACGCCGGCGGGCGCGCCGGAGCACTGGTGAAGCGGTGAAGCCGCCGTACCGGGCAGGGGCTGGGGCTATTTTGTCCGCCGGACGAGACGGCGCTGCTTTTGGCGGCAAACAGGCCGCTTTTGCCCGGCGGGGGTGACAAAAAGACCCGCTGCCGAATACATTGGTGTAACACAGCGAAAAAAGACAGGGGGAACTTGTATGTCAACAGCGAAAAGGCTCTGCTACTTTATGTCGGCCAGCAGCCCCACCGGCTTTGCCAGTTATTTTGGCCACCTCACCGCCACCGGTTCGGGCTACCGGCCCTACCTCATCAAAGGGGCGCCGGGAGGCGGCAAATCCACCATGCTGCAGGCGGTGGGCGACGCGCTCGTCGACGCGGGGCATACCGTGGAGTTCATCCACTGTTCCAGCGACCCGGACTCGCTGGACGCGGTGGTGTGCCGGGAAAAAGGGGTGGCGGTGATGGACGCCACCGCCCCGCACCTGCAGGACCCCAAATACCCCGGGGCCCACGAACAGGTGATCAGCTTATACGGCTGTATAGACGCCCGGGCGCTGCAGCCGGTGCGCGATGACATCGTCGCCCACCTGGACGCCGCTACCGCCTGCCACGCGCGCACCTGCAAGTTCCTCTCGGCGGCCGCCTCACTGCTGGCCGACGACCGGGCCATCGTATCGCGCTACACCGACTGGCCCAAATTGCAGCGGTACGCCCAGTCGGTGGCCCGGCGGCACTTTGCCGAAAAGCCCGGCGGCCGGGCCGGGGTGCGCAGCTGCCGCATGCTCTCGACCATTGGGCAAAAGGGACCGCGTACCTTTACCGACACGGTGCGGGCACTGTGCCCCGACATCTACCTGATCGAGGACGCCAACCGCGCGGTGGCACCCGCCTTTTTGAAGATCCTGGCCGAGAGCGCTCTGGCCGCCGGATACGATGTGACCTGCTGCTACTGGCCGCTATCGCCGTATGACAAGCTGGAGCACCTGCTGGTGCCCGAGCTGGGGCTGGCCTTTGTGAGCCAGGAGCGGCAAAACACGCTGTCGCGGGAACTGCCACGGCCGTACCGCCACATCTACAGCCGCCGCTTTTTGGACCTGGATGGCCTGTACGCCTACCGCAACCGGCTCTCGTTCAACAAAAAGGCGGCCAAGGAGCTGCTGGCCGAGGCAGTAAAGGTGGAAAAAGAGGCGGCTGCCCACCACGATGCGGCCGAGGCGCTGTACCGCCCAGCCATCGACTTTGAGGCGGTGCAGAAGATCAGCGATGAACTGGTGGCCGCTATCTGCGGTTAGCGGGATACCGGGCTGACGCAGCGGCGCAGGGAGAAACGGGGGTTTTCGCGGGCGGGCAGTTGTGGTAAAATGGCAGATGTTGGCCCCCAGGGGCCACAGACCGATACCCAACTGTTACAGGAGGACCTGCCATGATCTACACGACGACCGTTCCCGGCTTTTCACTGCGCGCCGCCACCGAGGATGACGTGCCGCTGGTGCTGCAGTTTATTAAGGCGCTGGCTGCATACGAAAAGATGTCGGACGAGGTGGTGGCCACCGTGGACTCGGTGCGCCGCTCGGTGTTCGAGCAGGGGCGCGCCAAGGTGCTCATTGGTGAGCTGGAGGGCCAGCCGGTGGCCTTTGCGCTGTATTTTTACAACTACTCGACCTTTTTGGGGCGCTCGGGTCTCTATTTGGAGGACCTGTTCGTGTACCCCCCGTACCGGGGTAAAGGGCTGGGCAAAGCGATTTTTGCCACCTTGGCCAAGATCGCGGTGGACGAGGGCTGCGGCCGCATGGAGTGGGTGTGCCTCGACTGGAACCAGCCCTCTATCGCCTTTTATCGGGGGATGGGCGCAGTGTCGATGGACGAGTGGTCGACCTACCGGCTGACGGCGGATAAGCTGCAAAAGCTGGCAGAGACGGCAAACTGACCGGCAGCGCGGCTGACCTGCCGGCGGCCGGCGCCTGGATGCGCGCGCTATAGCGCTATAAAAAGGGAGAGGACCGGACAGATGCCGGTCCCCTCCCTTTTTTGGGGGCGGAGTATGGCGCTAGTGCCCCCGGTGCTTTTCGCGGCGCTTTTGCTGCCGCAGCGCAAACTGCCGCTGCTGTGCACATTGGCGCCGGCAGCGCTGCTGTTTTTCGCGCTGTCTCTTTTGCTGCTGGTACTGGGCCTGCAGCGCCTGCTGTGCCTTGGTACCTACCCCGGTCTGCTCGAGCTGGCGGGCGATGGCCCGCTGCACCCGCTTGGGGTTTTGCCGGCGCTCGTCCGGACCCTGCTGCGCGCTGGGCGCGCTAAAGGCCAGACGGTGCCAGTTTTTGAGCAGGTAGTCGTACACCTGATAGTCTTTGGGCTGGGCGCCAAAGGTGACTTTGCACACCTGATACCGGCCCCGGTACTGGCGCTGGTAGACGCCGACCCAAAATGGGTCCTCAAAAAACACGGTGAAGGTACATTCGATACGGTCCATAGCAGACTCCTCCTTAAAAATGGTCCCGCAGAGAACGGACAACCAAGGAGGCAGGTTACTGACGGCACTGGGCCGCGCCCGGACTACCGACCGGGCTGTGTTTTTATCTCTGCTGTACCCATTGTACGCTCAGCGTCAGCCGACGACAAGGGGCAGAGCGGTAAAGGGACAAAGACCTGCGGGCGGATCAAGGTATTGGGTTCTTCGATGCTGGAGGGAGCATCTGGCCGGCGTGAGCACGGGCACAGCCAGAACAGCCGTGCCGGCGGGATGGCGCTGCCGAGGACACCGTCGGCAGGGCAGTTACAGCGCTTGACAGAGTTTTACATTAGAGCGTAAAATTTGGGTATCGATCACTTTACACCTGTTATTTTTTGCCCGGCGGCAGCCGCTGTGATACGCTGATAAACTGATGAGCGCACTGCTTTGCCGTATGGTCCGGTAGAGATACCGGCTGTTTTTGAAAGGGGCCTACTTGTGATGGACGAGCGCAAAAAGATTATTTTAGATGTGGATACCGGCAGTGACGATGCAGTGGCAATCACCTGTGCACTGTTGAGCAGTGCGTGTGATGTGCTGGGGATCTGCACGGTAGGGGGAAACCTGCCGCTGGCAAATGTAACGGACAACACACTGCGGGTGGTACAGTGCTGCGGGCGGGAAGATGTGGGGGTATATGTGGGCAGCGCCTCGCCGCTGGCCTCGACCCTGGTGCCGTGGGGGCTGCAGGCTGAGCTGTTGTGCCGCAAGGAAGGGGTCCGCGAGCTGACGCTGGATTTTCACCCCGAGCACCTGCCGCTGCCGGCACCGCGCATTACCGCCAGGCCACAATGTGCCACCGTATGGCTGATCGAGACGCTGCTGGCGGCCGAGGACCACAGCATTACGCTGGTGCCGGTCGGGCCCATCACCAACATCGCCATCGCCCTAAAGGCCGATCCGCGGATCATCCCCAAGATCCGCGAGATCGTGATGATGGGCGGTTCCGACCGGGTCATCGACCCCACCCAGGCCGCCGAATTCAACGTGTGGTGTGACCCGGAGGCGCTGGAGATCGTTTTGCAAAGCGGGGCGCCGGTCACGATGGTGCCTTTTGACGCCACGGTATTCGCGGCGCTCACCCGCGAGCAGGCCGCCGAAATTCGCCAGGTGGGGACGTCCCCGGCGCAGCTGATCGCCGACCTTATCGACCAGCGACTGGATGCGAGCGTCGATTTTGAAGCGGTACATGGACTCTCGACAGGAGAGCCCATACACGACGCGCTGGCGATATGTGCCGCCCTGCACCCCGAGGTGCTGACGGATGTAAGGCAGGTCAGCTGCCATGTAGACCTGGGGCGCGGCTACTGCTATGGCGAGACGGTGATCGACCGCAACTATAAATATGATGCGCCCCAGGAGAAAAACTGCCGCTTTGCCTACGGCGCCGACAACGAGTTCTTCTTTCAGTGGATCCTATCGGTCCTAAAGGCAGCTCGCTGAGAAGGTAGATGGCGGCAGGTGTCCGCTCCCCTATTTTCGATACTTCCGATGTGTTCGGTGCGGGGGGCTGGAGAGGGTTCTCTGCTCCACCGCATAAACGCCCCGCTGGTGGGGCTGTTGTGGAACTGAGCATGTACCGCGCCGCCCCGAGCTGCGCGACAGAGCAAAAAGCGCGGCAGACCTGCCCTTTTGTGGGGCGGATCTGCCGCGCTTTGCCTATGTGGATATGCGGTGACGGCTATGCCGGCCGCTTTTTATTTGCCGTAGCACTTTACGTGCAGCTCGCGGGGGCGGGGGCCGTCGAACTCGTAGAACAGGATGGCCTGATCGTCGCCCAGGTCCAGCTCGCCGTCTTTGATGATGGGGGTGACATCCACGCCCACCACTACGCATTTTACGTGGCCGGCAGCGTCAAACGGGGTCTCGACGTGGTTGTAGTTGGCGCGCAGCGGGAAGATGCGGTCCAGGTCGGCTTGGAAGTCTCTCTGGGCGGCCTCCTCTTTGGTGGCGATGCCCACAGCGGCGGTGGTATGGGCGTTAAAGATGACACAGATGCCGTCTTTCACGCCGCTTTTTTTCACGATAGCTTTGACTTTATCGGTCACGTCGGTGACGGTCATATAGTCGGTTTTCAGCTTGATCACTTCATACATAGCGCTTTCCCTCCTCTTCCCTACATGATGTTGACGTGTACTTCACGGTCGTTTTTGGGACCGTTGAACTCGCAGAACAGGATGCCCTGCGAATTGCCGAACAGCAGCTCGCCATCTTTGATGATGAGCGACATTACATTGCCCACAAAAGCGGCTTTGGAGTGCGCGGCAGCCTCGTGCGCATTGTTGGTACGCTGCTCGTAGTCTACCTTAGAGGGGAAAGCGCGGCGGATCTCCTCCATCGAGTCGTCCCAGCCCTTGGGGTCCCAGAAAGAGTGGATGACCAGGCCCGCATCGGTGTGGGGGATGGACACGGTGAGGATGCCGTCGGTGACGCCGGCGCCGGCGATGATCTCTTTGATCTTAGGGGTGACATCGATGGCTCTGTTGTGCTGAGTTTGCAGCTTGATGACTTCAAACATATTATTTGCCCTCCTTCTCTCTGTCCATCACGATCTCGATCTGGTGGCTCTGGTCGGCGTAGATGCAGTTGCGGTCGCCGTCGCCCCAGGGCGACTCGGTGATGCCGCGCAGCGGGGTCTCGCCCAGCTCGTTTTGCAGGTAGCCGCACAGCAGCGTGAGGGGCATGAACTGCATCAGCGGGGCCATCCAGCTCTCGGCGGCGGTGGGGATAGAGACGACCTCGATACCTGCGGGGATCTCGCTTTGGCACACGTCGGTGATGGCGACGGTGGGGCGGCCCAGGCGCGCCATGTTCTGCATGGCCTCGATGCAGCGGTACTTGGCCGGGCTGGAGGCGGTGACGTAGACGATGGTGCCGATGTTCTGCGGATTTCTGGCAAAGTAGTTGACGTGGCACCAGTCCTCGGTATTCTCGACGGCGGTGACTTTGCCGATCGCCTCGTACAGTTTGGCTCTGGCAAACCAGGCCGAGGCGTAGTCGAGGCCGGAACCCACACAGTCGTAATGGGTGCAGGGGGCCAGCTTTTTGCCCAGGCTCTCGGCCTTGGCGATGATCTCGTCGATGTGGGGGCGGAAAGCCTCGCAGTAGGCGGCCAGGCCCTCACGGTAAGCTTCTGCCTGCTCGGCGCAGATGCGGCCCTTGACTTCGCCCATCTTGATGGCCAGCAGCAGAAGGGTCATGACGCTGGTGAAATAGGTGGCGGTGCCGGGGGCCAGCTCGGCCTCGGGGCTGTCGTGTTTGAGCACGCGGTCTACGTGCTGGGCCAGCGGGGCCTCGAGATTCTCGGTGATGCCCAGGGTAAAGGCGCCGTAGGGGTGCACGGCCTCCATGGCGGCGGCGGTGGCGGCGACTTTACCGGAGATAGAGATGCCGATGCACAGCGTTTTGCCGTAGTTAAATTTGCTGTTGTTGTAATTGTACGCCACTTCGGGGGCGGGCAGCGCGTCGACAGCCAGGCCAGCGAGCTTTTGGAAGGCGGGCTTGGCGGCCACACCGGCTATGTACGAGTCGCCGCAGCCGGTGAGGATGAGTTTGTCGAACGCGCAGATCTCCTCTTTGGTGAAGAGCGCATCTATTTTTTTCTGCAGGTCGCCGATAAGGGGCCTGGCCAGGTCTACTAAGCTGAGAGACTGCCGGATCACAGCATTGTCCACTGCCTGATTCATAAGGAAATCCTCCATTTCAATACAAAAATCACGGGTTGTGAGTTAGTCGCTGTACACCGAGAGGTAGCACTTTTGCAGTCTCGGGCCGTCGAACTCGTAGAAGAAGATGCCTTGGCTGTGGCCCAGCACCGGCTTGCCGTCTTCCACGATGAGGGTGGTGTTGGTGCCCATCATGGCCGATTTGGTGTGGCCGGCAGCGTCGGCGGGGGTGTCGAACTGGTGGGTGTAGTCGACTCTCTGGGGGACGATCACGTCCAGCTGGATCTGCACGTCCTGCAGGTCGTAGTCGTGGAGCATGTAGGGCGTCAGCGAGATGCCGGAGGTGGTGTGGGGGGCGGAGATCACGGCGATACCGCTCTTTACACCGCTGTCGGCGATGCATTGGCGCACCCAGTCGGTGATCTGGTGGACGCCGTTTTTCTGGCAGTCTATCTTGGTCTCATAAAACTTCATTGCAAGCGCTCCTTTCGCACATCAAACGATTTCGATCTTGCTGGTCTTGATCTTGTTGCCGTCCTGTACGGCGAAAGCCTCCATACCTTGGCGGAACATGCCTACGTTTTTAAACTTGGCCAGGTAGCCGGCAAACAGTGCGAAGGGGATGTAGTTGCCGGCGGGAGTGATCCAGCTGTGGGCTGCGCTGGGCAGCTTGCATACTTTCATGCCGGCGGGGAACAGGCTCTCGTCGGCGTCGGTGAAGACGATGCAGGGGCGACCGATGCGGGCCATGACGCCTGCCGCCTCGATGATGCGGGGCATGGCGGGGTTGTTTTTCTCGGCGATAAGCACGGTGGCGATGCCTTTGTAGTCGCGGGCGAAGAAGTTGATGTGGCACCAGTCCTCTACGTTCTCGTAGGTGCACACGTCGCCGGTCGCCTCGTAGATCTTGGCCGAATCGAACCAGGCGGTGACCATGTCGTCGCCGGCGGCCACGAACTCGAAGCTGTCGATATCTTTCCACTCCTCGGCCAGAGCGAACATCTGCTCGTCCATGGCGTCGATGCAGTCTTTATAAGACTCGATGTAATCGACGATATCTTTGCGGTACTGGCCGGCCTGACTCATGGGGTAGTGCATCTTGACTTCGCCCATGCGGATGGCCGAGGTCATCAGCGCGTAGATAGAGGCGTAGTAGCTGCGCAGGCCCGGCGAGTGCTCGTCGAAATTGTTGGTGTACGGAGGCATGGGAACAGCCATGGTAGTCTGGCACTCCTGCGCCAGGGGCGAGTCGGGATTGCCGGTGACGGCTACCGTGTGGGCGCCCACCCCGGTCTCGTTGCCGCGCTTGGCGATCTCGATCATCCGCGATACGGTGCCGGATACCGAGATGCAGTAGAGCAGCGGGTTGTGGGGCTCGCCGCCCAGCACGCCGCTGTCTAAGTGGCGGGCGGCCTCGATGGCCGGCAGCGCCGAGGTGCCGATGTGGCCCAGTTTCTCGAACACGGGTCTGGCCGCCAAAGCAGCACAGTAGGAGTCGCCGCATCCGGTCAAAATCGCCTTTCTGGACGCGAACAGCTCAGGGGTGGACAGGGCCATGCGCAGGTCCCCGTCGTCTTGCTCCGCCAGTGCTGCTGCCATGTCCAGCAAGTCATAGACTTCCTGCCGAAGAGCATTGTCAAAGTCCTTCTTGTTCATAATTTGCCTCCTAACAAAATTTTCACACTGCATTTGTGCACAATGTACACTTTGGGTGCGTATTCCCATTAACAATTGTACAATGGACCACCGTTTCTGTCAAGGAGAGCACAGTTGTATTTGACAAATCATGTTTTTTATGGACCCCTATTTTTGGCGTATTGCACAACAGCGGCGCCCCAGCCAATGGGCCGAGCAAGCCGGCACAGCCGCATATCTATGCGGTTTTAGACGGTTTTAGGGGGTGGTTTTGTGTGGGTCGACTGCAGGTGGAACAAGGCATTTTTATCGACTTCGTTAAATGAGGCTTGTCATTATTGCCCAAAATTCTCTGTACCCCCCGCACAAAATCCGTATGTCTTTTGTCTGCGGCGGTGTTCTGGGGGTGGCGGGGCGCCTGCCGTAGGGGGCAACTTTGTCAGGATTGCACAACTTTGCCTGCCGGGATAGGCCTTTGGCGCTTTTTACAACGAACGATGGGCAGTTCACGTCAGGGTGCATAAAACGGCCATCAAACAAATTCCATATAAAATCGGAGCCGTAGTATAGCACGGCTCCGATTTATTGCTATCTATATCAAAGTTGATATTAGATGCAGGTCATGAATGTATAGGTGAGCTCACCATCTATCGCTTAGCGGTGAAATCGATCCAGCGGTCCACTTCGCGTCCATCTTGAACCGATACGACACGGAATGAATACTTGCCGTCTTTTAAGTCCCGCGGTACTGTCCAGCTGACCGTGCTGCTGCCGGCCGGGAACGATCTGTTGCCCGATGCATAGCCGACAAAACCCGTCGTGCTCCACACCTGCACTGCACAGGTGGCCGCTCTGTTGATGGTGAACTTACAGGTGAGGCTGCCGCCCTGACTGGGATCTACCGTGGAGGTACTTGTGCTGCCCCCTGTGATGGAAAACGGTGTGCTCTTAGCGGTGAAATCGATCCAGCGGTCCACTTCGCGTCCATTTTGAACCGATACGACACGGAATGAGTACTTGCCGTCTTTTAAGTCCCGCGGTACCGCCCAGCTGACCGTGCTGCTGCCAGCCGGGAACGATCTGTTGCCCGATGCATAGCCGACAAAACCCGTCGTGCTCCACACCTGCACTGCACAGGTGGCCGCTCTGTTGATGGTGAACTTGCAGGTGAGGCTGCCGCCATTAGCCGGATCAACGGTAGAAGAACTCGCCGAGCCAGAGGTGATCTGAAAAGCCGGAGGTTGGTCTATTCGATAAGATAAGGTCGTCGTTTTACCACCACAGGAGATCGTGAGCGTATGATCGCCTGCTATCTTGGAGGAAAAGCCGCTGATGGTATAGCGGCCGGCGGCGATAACTTGTGTGCTGCCATTACTGTAATGGCCGATCACACGGATGCGGGTATCATCGAACTTGGCGCCATAGGCAAAATGTAATGCACCGGAAGTGGGGCTGGCCTCGATGCGCTCGAGCAAATTGGCTTTGACCAAATAGGAAAATTGCCCCGTGACGCCCTGATAAGCGACTGTGCCCTGACGCGGACCCACCGTTATACTGTCGTACCCGGACACCTGACAGCTGGCGATCGGCAGCTCTTCGCTGCTGCCGTCGCCGTACATAACAGCTACCTTGAGCCGGGAGATATCAGCTGTTTGCCCCTGGTATAACACGATCGGTTCGGCACTGCTCACCTGCAGAGAAACTGCGGTGCGTGCATGTACGGTGATCGCAAAGGTGGACTGGTAGCCGAGATACGTTACCGTGACCGTTTTTTGCCCCGCCGCCGAGGTATCGAAGCCGGTTATGGTACAGCTGCCCAGCGGCACTTCTACATCGCCGGCGCCAATGCGCTGCAGCGACACCTTCATGCCGGTGTAATCAGCAGCCTCCCCCACCTTGTATTCCAGTTTTGCCGGTGGGACGACTGTAATGCCAGAAGCCTGGACGGCAGCGCTTTTTTCCTTTATCTGAAACTGCTGCTTGGCGCTGAGGGAATAGCCGGCATAGACCGTATTGCCCAGTACGGCCAGGTCTATCTCACCGCTGGCGGCATCGACAGGCAGTCCAAACTGGTACCAGTCGTTTTGGCTGTTTGCGGTATAGACCAGGGTCTTGTCGGCGCCTGCATCACTGAATGCCACATAGGGTTGTCCGGCATGGCAGGTGATACCGATATCCATTACATTTTGCGCGCGGATCGGAGCGCCCACAGTCTGCCAAACGGTGCCGTCAAAGTGCTGTACATACACGGCGCTCTGATCGCGAAAGGCCCGGTAGAGAGAGCCGTCACCCGCACAGCTGGCCATCATGTCACCGGCCTGGCGGTCGCCTGCCTCGCAGTAACTGCCATCTGCCTGCCGAGAGAAAGTTGCCAGCTGGCTGGCGCCGGCTGCCGACCGCAGCTGTACGTAGACGGTACCGTTTATGCTCTGTACCTGGGGCTGCCCGCACAGGCCGGTAAACACCGGACTGCCATCACTTTTAAAAGACTGCAGACCCGGGTCGTACACCGCCAGATGCATGCTCTGTGAATCGACATCGTAGGCCAGATACAGGCCATCGGCATCCCCGTACAGGTCAAACGAATTGACGCCGCCGACGCCAAAGCCGACCTCTGTAAAACTTGTACCGGTATAGCGCTTTACCTTGACTGTGCCGCTGGATTGGTCGCGAAAAGCAATGTATAGCTGGCCGCCATAAACTGCACACTGCGGGGCATCACCTTTACCCGGGGTGCCGAGAGAGCTCCAGCTGGTGCCGTCGAACCGCTGCACTGCGATACTGCCGCCGTATTGGCAGGAAGCGGCGTAGAGTGCGCCGTCAGCGGCGATGACAGAGGTGCGGTCAGCGGGCTCTGACCCGCTAAATACCGGTGTCCATATATCTTTCTGATCGATCTCGGGAAAAGTTACGGTAGCAGTGATACTGCTGCCGCCGGCGCTGCCCACCTCGGAGATGACGATCCCTGAATTGGTGCCGTCGCTAAAGGTCAGCGCCCCATCGGCCAGGCTTTTACCCATATCGCTGGTACCGATAGAGGTGCGCCCGCTCTCGGCCGACAGATGAGCCCCGCGGTACAGCGCCAAAGCCTCTGTGTCGTAACCGCTCTGCGCCCTGAACACATATACCCCGTTTGCACCATGGAAATTGCTGAGGCCCTCGACCGACGTATTGACGCGGTAGACGATGATACCTGAACCGCCGATCTTATAATCCAGCGAGCTGGCGATGTCATCGCCCTGACGCCGGTACTCGACCACAAAGAATTCGGTGGCGCTCAGCGGGGCCCGCAGGATATAGGCCTGCGTACCGCCCGCGTCAGATTGCTCGTCGAGCGTTATCTCCTGTGTAGTGGTGAGCGTCTCTACATCGATCCAGCCGCTGATCGCCTGCCGCAGATACGCCAGCGGCCACTGGACGAAAGTAGAAGTGGAGGCCATGATATCCCACTGGCCGACGTAGGCCGTACCGTCGCTGGCGTACAGGTCGGGATACCCCATCGTATGCAAAAACTCGTGGATGATGGTGCCGGTGCTGGACGTCATGGCGCCGTCGTATACCTGATCGCTCATGACCATGTTGTAGGCGGAGACCTGCTTGCCGCCGGCCACGGTGAGCACACCCGGGTAATTGGCCTTGTGCGACACAGTGGTGGTGATGCCTTCCCCCCGATCACCGCCGGCCCCCTGCATGAGCACGGTGAGATTATCGACGACACCGTCGCCGTCGCCATCGACGAGCAGGCTGCTGTCGATCGGTACATTTTGCAGGATATCCTGTAAAATATCTACATCGATATCCGCCGCCTGTGCCTGTTCTCTAGTGACATGCAGTGTGTAGGGGATAAATTTGTCGCCGTTATCTTGCGGGAATACCGTTTTGACCTCGAGCTGACCATAAGATACTGTGCGCAGATAGCTGGCAAAAGAGCGCGGTCGAGAGCCGTTATAGAGGTCATAGAGGTCTTCTCTGGTCTTAGGCTGATCAAACAGCGTATCAGTATCACCGGCAAATTTAGCCAGCAGCACTACGTTGGCCACCGCTTTTGTACTGCCGCCGGTGGTCTGGGCCACTGCCGTAAGGTCACCGAAAGCCATACAGAGAATGCCGATCAGCAACGCGACTGCCGCCAAGCGTTTTTTCATATACTATCCCCTCTTTACACATTGCAGCTGGCCGCCAGTTTATACAGTGCCGCCACCGGCCAAACTAAACTACAGTTATCTACTATGAGTATACTGTTCACCTTGTGCAACGTCAAGAAAACTTTATCCACTGTACTTTGTTTTTTGGAGAGAACGCGAATACATGGTCACAAATATCGACGTAGTCACGTGATCGCGACAAAAAAAAGAGCTACCTCGTAGATGTAGCTCTTTTTTATAATAGCCGGTCCAAAACCGCCAGGTTTTGGGTGCGTCAGCACAGCTGGCAGCAGCCAGTTACCGGCGTATTCAAAAAATATCCTGTATGGGGACTTGGCCCCATACAGGAAGCGGTGCTAATGGCGGTAAGCCGCAGAGCGGCTATTTTTTATTATACTTGTCACGACGGTGTGATCTGCCGGCGATATACCAGCCACAGGCCCAGCGCTGCCAATAGCAGCTGCTCGGCGGGGATGGACCACCAGACGCCGGTGAGACCCAGACCCAACAGCCCGGGCAGCAGCAGGCCGGCCAGCAATGCCAGCAGGACTGGCTCGCTGTAGATGAGCAGGTAGGCGCTGCGATTTTGCTGCACGGCATAAAAGTAGGAGGTGCTGACCCGCAACAGGGCCATGGGCAAAAAGCCCAGGCAGAACACCGACAGCACCGACGCCACCTGGGGCGCCAGACCGCCCGACACCCCGAACAGGGCCGGCAGCTGGCGGCGCAGCAAAAATACCGCCAGCGCCCCCAACACCGCCACCAGGCAGGAAAAGCAGTAGGCCATGCCTCTTAAAGACACCACCGAATGGTGATCGCCGGCGCCGCTGCTGCGGCTGATGAGCGGCTGGCAGCCGTCGCCTATCCCCTGCAGGAGCAGCTGCACCACGCAGGCCACATAGCTGACCACGGCGTAACAGGCCACTGCCTCGCTGCCGCCATAATGCAGGGCCGCGCGGTTCATGATGATGACGATATTGGGCGACATGGTGAGCCCAAACGGCGAGAGCCCCACGTGCCCCAGCCGCAGCCACACCGCCCCGGGCTGGGGGCGCACTGCCAGCGCCTTTAGGGCCTTTTTGCGGGCCAGGTGCCACAGGCAGGGCAGCACCGTGACCCCCTGACCGAGAACGGTGGCCACAGCGGCGCCGGTCATGCCCCAGCTATACACCGAGACGAACAGCCAGTCGAGCACGGTGTTGGTGAGAAAGCCGGCGATCATGGCGCCCATGGCCACCCCGGCACCGTTAAAGCAGCGGCAGAGCGGCACCATGCCGGTGGCCAGCAGTTGGAAACTGGCCCCCAGAGCGATGACCCGGATATACTGCTGGGCCAGCGCGAGCATAGACCCGCTGGCGCCGAACATCTGCAGCAGCGGCACTGCCAACAGGCTGGTGAGCGCTGTCACCGCCGCACAGCACACCAGCAGCAGCTGCAGCGCGCCGCCCAGGTATCGGCGCTGGGCAGCGGTATCTTTTTGGCCCATGGCGGTAGAGACCCAGATGGCCCCACCCATGCCCACACCGGTGCCCACCGCCTGGATAAAAGCGGTGATGGGGTAGGCCACATTGATGGCCGCCAGACCGATATCCCCCACATTTTGGCCGATAAAAAGCCCGTCCACGATCGCGTACACCCCGGAAAAGGCAAACGCCAACATGGCCGGTAACACATTTTGAAAAAACAGCCGCCTGGTATCGCGGGACGGCGCTGCCTGCAAGTCGCCGCCCGCAGTGTGGCTGCGGCGCACATCTGCCGGCGCCGGGGCGCTACTGCCTTTTTTGTGGGCAGCTGATGCGCAGCTGTTTATAGACCTATTATTATTTTGCATATACCTCTGTGCCCCGCCCAGCACACGGAGCGCAGTGCTCCTGTCGGCGGGTATCTCCCTCTTTCTTTTAGTCTAATATTGTACCTTTATAGTATATACGGTCTGCCTTATTTTGTCAACTGCCGCTGTGGGAGGCTGATCTGACAGTGCCCGACAGAGCCGCTGTGTTGACACCAAATCGAGCGCTGTGCTACTATAAAACACGGCTGCTGGCCGACTGTAGGCGCTGTGCGGCGGCAGATGGGATTTTCGGGCGAGGACCCGGGCAGTAGGACCCCTTTGCGGCGGCTGCCAAATACCTTTTACCGCAGTTTTTGCCTTTTTGGCTGCCTGCTGCGGTGCTTTTTATGACAGATTCGGCGGGCCATCCCCGAACAGCGGAAATATGCCATGACCCGGGTGCACTGCCGATAAAGCCGATTAACCTGTTTTCGATATTAAAGGGAGGACACTTTGAAACATACGCGCAGACAAAAGCTGATACTGGCCGTGAGCGCCTTTATTTTGTTGGCCGCCTGTGTGGGCGGCTGGCTGCTGTACCGGCGATACGCCCCCCAGGGCCAGACCGGCGACAAACAGATAACGGTGCAGGTGATACAGCTGGACGGCGACCGGGACAGCCACACCTACCGCACCGATGAGGCCTATTTGGGCGCTGTTTTGACCGCCAATCACCTGGTGGCGGGAGAAGAAGGCGCCTACGGCCTGTTTATCACCACTGTGGACGGGGTGGCGGCCGACCAGAGCCGCCAGCAGTGGTGGTGTCTGACCAAAGGCGGGGAGCAGGTGAACACCTCGGCCGACCAGACGCCCATTGCCGACGGCGACACCTTTGAGCTGACCCTGACCGAGGGGTATTGACCGGCCCCCAGCGGCCGCGGCAGGGGCGGCCGAACATACAGATCAAGGCGCTGTGTACGCTGGCATTTGGCGCGGCTATTTTGTTTGCCGCACAGGTGGGGCTATCTTTTTTGCCCAACATTGAGCTGGTGACGCTGCTGGTAGTGCTGTACGTACAGGTGTGGGGCAAGAAAGCGTTTTTTCCCATCTATCTGTTCGTGCTGTTGGAGGGGCTGTTTTTCGGGTTTGGTATCTGGTGGGTGAGCTACCTGTATATTTGGGCTATCCCCGCTTTTTTGGCACTGCTGCTGAGGACCCGGTCACCGGTGTTTTGGGCGCTGATCAACGGGGCGTTTGGCCTGTGTTTTGGGGCGCTTTGTGCTCTGCCCTATCTGGTAGCCGGCGGGCCGGGGGCCGCCTTTGGCTATTTTGTTTCCGGCATCCCCTACGATATCGCCCACTGTGCGGGCAACGCGGTGCTGTGTCTGGTGCTGTACCGCCCCCTGCAGCGCATTCTGGAGCGGGCGGCGCCGCTGTAGGGGGTACAGAGAGTGCGATAAAAAAAGAGATAGGCCGGTACACGGGCAATGAGCGCCGTGTACCGGCCTATCTTTTCTCTCGGCGGTGCTGTTACTGTCTACTCCGGCCGGCGTATATTCAGGTAGCCCGGGCGGCTGATGGCGTCGGCAGCGCAGGCGTTGCCCCAAGCCACGGCCTGCTTTAGAGTACGGCCGTGGTACAGCGCCGCCAAAAAGGCGCCGTCGAAACAGTCGCCGGCCCCCACTTTGTTGCGCACCTGCTGCACCGGCTGCACGGCAAACTGCTCCAGCGTGTCGTTTTGGGCCAGCAGCACCGGACCGGTGCCGTCGCGCACCACTGCGGCGCCGCCGTTTTGGGCCAGTGCCAGCGCGGCGGCAGCCAGCGTTTTTTGACCGGTGACGGTGCACACCTCATCGCTGCCGGAACCAAACACCACATCGCTGAGCTGTATCAGCTCCTCGAAGATGGCCCTCCGCTGGGCGCTATAGCCAAACAGCTCGGCCCGCAAGTTGAGATCGAGCGCCACCTTGGCCCCAGCCTGCCGGCAGGCGCGCACGAACGGCCCCACCTTTTGGGCAAAGCCCCGGTCCTCGCTGCCCACGCCGTTTACAAATACCCAGGACCAGCCGGTGGGGGGAATATCGACCGGCAGATCCCAGCCGGACTGCTGCCCCGGCACCTGCAGCGGTAACATCACCCGCTCACCTTCCTCGTCGAGCACGGTGAGGCAGAGAAAGGTGCCCCCCTGCCGGCCCACGTGGCGGCAGTCTACCCCCCGCTGCTGCATGGCGCGAATGAGAAAATCGCCGTACATATCGCCGCCGATGGTACCCCCCAGCACCACCGGGCAGCCCAGCTGGGCCATGGTGGCCGCTGAGTTGGAGGCCGTGCCGCCCGGCTGCATGGTGGCATAGAGACTGTCGGCCTGACCGGTGCTCTCGCCCCGCTCGACAGCGGCCAAGGCCTGTTTGGCGCGGCCGTAGGGGATGATGACGTCGACGCTGATGTTGCCGATGGATAAGATGCTGCCCGCTGTATTTTCTGTCATTGGATCTATACCTCCCTGTACGCGGTACCGCCGCTATTCTACGCCCCTATTGTACCGCCGGGGCACGGTGCGCTATAATGACATGTGTCGTGATCTTACAAAAATATGCCGCGAGAGCGGCCAGATGGAGATGGGGGATCGCTGTGCAGTGCACCCGAGATCAAAAAGAGATACAGGCCCAGATCGCGCGTATTGGACTGCGCGCCCAGCTGCCGCATATCGACAGCTACCAGCCGGTACTCTGTACCTTTTATAGAGGAGAGGTGGTGTGCGGCCAGCAGCAGCCCCTGCCCTACCTATATATTGTAACTTTGGGCCAGCTGATGGGCAGTATCGCAGCGCCGAGCGGCGGGGCGGTATCGTACCTCTCGTGCGGGCCGGGCGATATGGCCGGCGAACTGGAGCTCATTGGCGGGGGGTGCTGCATGGCCCAGATGCAGGCGACCTGCCGCACCCGCTGTCTGCGCATCGATCTGGGTGTTTACCGCGATACGGTGCGGCAGGACCCGGCGATGCTGCGGCTGATCTGCCAGAATCTGGCCCACAAGTTGGCAGCCACCGCCCAGAGCAGCACCCAGAACTTGCTGTTGCCCCTGCCGCAGCGGCTGGCGGGCAAGCTGCTGGCCGGGCAAAAAGACGGGATATACTGCCAGAACCTGTCGCGGCTGGCGCTGATCATGGGCGTCAGCTACCGGCACCTGCTGCGCTGCCTGAGCCAGATGGTAGAGCGCGGACTGCTGCAGCGGGCGGGGCGGGGGCGCTTTTTGCTGGTAGACCCGGATGCGCTGCGGCGGTTGGCCGACGGGGTGCACAGCCGGCAGCTATGAGCTGTACTGGGTATAAGATCGACAGACTGCGGCACCTACCTGTCTTTTACCGGTTCTACGTACACCTTTTCACCGCAGTGGGGGCAGCGCAGTACTTTGCCCTCGACTGCATTGACCGAAAATACCATCTGCCCCAGCGGCGGTTTCCAGCGGTGGCCGCACTGCGGGCAGACAAAGTGCTCGCGCTGATAAAAGCGCCAGTACCGCCACGCCGCCCACAAAATGGCCAACGCCAATAGCGCGATCGCCGCCCAAAAGAGCTTGTCTTCCACACCTGTCACCTCTGTTGTTTTTATATTCTATTTCAAAGTGCCTTGGCGCCGCCGGCTGCTGTACATCTACCTGCCGCAATTACAGCAGATGGGCGGCAGAGCGGCTATTTTTTATAATAGCCGGTCCTAAATCGCCAAATCTTGGGTGCGTCAGCACAGCTGACGACAGCCAGCTACCGGCGTTTTCAAAAAATATCCTGTATGGGGGCTTGGCTCCACACAGGGAGAGCGGCGCCAGCCGCGGCAAGCCGCAGAGCGGCTATTTTTTATAATAGCCGGTCCAAAATCGCCAGATCTTGGGTGCGTCAGCACAGCTGGCGACAGCCAGCTGCCGGCGTTTTCAAAAAATATCCTGTATGGGGACTTGGCTCCATACAGGGAGAGCGGCGCCAGCCGCGGTAAGCCGCAGAGCGGCTATTTTTTATAATAGTCGGTCCTAAATCGCCAGATCTTGGGTGCGGCAGCACAGCTGGCGGCAGCCAGCTGCCGGCGTTTTTAAAAAATATCCTGTATGGGGGCTTGGCTCCATACAGGGAGGGCGGCGCCAGCCGCGGCAAGCCGCAGAGCGGCTATTTTTTATTGTATTTTTAAAACACAGGTCCTACCGGATAAATCGACCGCCGGTGATCGCTGACACGCATGTTCACCGAAAAACATCGGCAGGCGGCACGACGGCAATTGTCGCCTTTAAAAGATAAAGTTGACGGCACTGGATAGAAGGTGGCTGGCGGTAAAGAGACCGGCAGCTACGAGCGCAGGGGCATTTTTCCGCGCGGCTGCATAGAGCAAAAACGCCAGGCAGGGGGCGATACACAGGTCCAAAATGACCGCTGTGCCGGTAGTGCCTGTGTAGTAGAGCGACCACCCGCCATAGTAGAGCGCCACCAGTGCGGCGATGCCGACCAACAGCGCCCGACGAATCAACTTTGACCCCTCAATATTTTTGATCCCACAGAGAGCCGCCACCATGATGACCTGAAAGACGGCGGCAGCAGTGTCCACCGCCGGTGTGGCCGATGTGTGGCGCAGGATATCGCGGAGGGCCGGGACGACAAACCAGATAAAGTTGGGCGCCATGACTGCCGCGAACAGGAGCAGACCCCCACAGTCAAAACCGATCTTATACGCGCGGGCGTGAAACACGGCTATCTCCCCTATCCATATCTGTCGATCGCCGGCGTTTAGACCGGAGCCGGACTGCCGGACAAGGTTACCACACCGCGGTCCGACTTCTACTTTTATTATAGCTTATAGCGCAGGCAGTGCGCAATTGGCAAAAATGTAGCGGCGGCGCCAGCTGAGGACCGTACTTTGGGACAAAAATATACCGCGTGGGGCATATCTGCTCCACGCGGTACGGCACCGATCCGGTGCGGGGGGCCGCGACTCGATCACGGCTCTTATTTTTTCGGGGTTACATCATGCCGCCCATACCGGGGTTCATGGGCATGGCAGGCTCGTTTTCGTCTTTTTTGTCGGCGACCAGGCTCTCGGTGGTCAGTACCATAGCGGCGACCGAAGCGGCGTTCTGCAGCGCGCTGCGGCTGACGATGGTCGGGTCGACGATGCCGCCCTCGATCATATCCAGGTACTGCTCGTTGTAGGCGTCGAAGCCGTAGCCTACTTTTCTGGAGCGGCGGATCTTATCGATGATGACCGAGCCCTCTAAGCCGGCGTTGGCAGCGATCTGGCGGATGGGCTCCTCCAGCGCTTTGAGCACGATGTTGACGCCGGTCTTCTCGTCGCCGGAGGTGGCGCTCACCAGTTTGGTGACGGCGTTGGTGGCGTTTAAGAAAGCGGTGCCGCCGCCGGCCACGATGCCTTCGGCCACAGCGGCCTTAGCGGCAGACAGGGCGTCTTCGATGCGCAGCTTCTTCTCTTTCATCTCGATCTCGGTGGCAGCGCCCACTTTGATGACCGCTACGCCGCCGGCCAGCTTGCCCAGCCGCTCCTCCAGCCGCTCGCGATCGAAGTCGGAGGTGGAATTGGCGATCTCGTTTCTGATCTGGGCGACCCGGTCTTTGATGGCCTGGCTGTCGCCGGCACCGTCGACGATGATGGTGTTCTCTTTCATCACCTTGACCTGCTTGGCAGTGCCCAGCTGGTCGATGGTGGTCTCTTTTAAGTCGAGACCCAGCTCGTCGCTGATGACCTCGCCGCCGGTGAGGATGGCGATATCGCGCAGCATCTCTTTGCGGCGGTCGCCGAAACCGGGAGCTTTGACGCCCACGCAGTTGAAGGTGCCGCGCAGTTTGTTGACCAGCAGGGTGGTCAGCGCCTCGCCCTCGATGTCCTCGGCGATGATCAGCAGCTTTTTGCCCGACTGTACGATCTGCTCCAGCAGCGGCAGTACATCCTGGATGTTGGAGATCTTTTTGTCGGTGATGAGGATGTAGGGGTCGTCCAGCACGGCCTCCATCTTGTCGGTGTCGGTGACCATGTAGGGGGAGATGTAGCCGCGGTCGAACTGCATGCCCTCGACGACCTCGGAATAGGTGTCGGCGGTCTTGGACTCCTCGATGGTGATAACGCCGTCGGAGGATACCTTCTCCATGGTGTCGGCGATCAGCTGACCCACGAAGTCGTCGCCGGCAGAGATGGAGGCGACACGGGCGATATCGGCCGAGCCGTCTACCTGGCGGGCGTTCTCGACGATGTAGTCGACTGCTGCGTCGACCGCTTTTTGGATACCGCGGCGCACGCCCATGGGATTGGCGCCGGCAGCCACGTTTTTCATTCCCTCACGCACCAGCGCCTGAGCCAGTACGGTAGCGGTGGTGGTGCCGTCACCGGCAGCGTCGTTGGTCTTGGTGGCGACCTCTTTGACCAGCTGGGCGCCCATGTTCTCAAACGGGTCTTCCAGCTCGATCTCCTTGGCGATGGTGACGCCGTCGTTGGTGATCAGCGGGGCACCGTACTTTTTGTCGAGCACGACGTTGCGGCCCTTGGGGCCCAAAGTGACTTTGACGGTATCGGCCAGCTGATCGATACCCGACTGCAGGGCCTGTCTGGCCTCCTCAGCGAATTTGATCTCTTTTGCCATGTGTAAAACCTCCTGTTATGCGGCTGTTGGGCCCGGCGCAGTAGGGCCGGCCCGAATCGTTAAGATGTATGGTGAAAGCGGGGCGGCGCCCCGGAGAGATGGCTGTTACTCGACGACGGCCAGCACGTCAGACTGACGGACCAGTACACATTCCTCGCCGTCTACCTTGACCTCGGTACCGGCATATTTGCTGGCGATGACTTTGTCGCCCACCTTGAGGATCATCTCGACTTCGTTACCATCGACCACGCCGCCGGGACCCACGGCCAGCACCTCGGCTACCTGGGGTTTTTCTTTTGCTGCGCCCGGCAGGATGATGCCGTTAGAAGTGGTCTCTTCGGGCTCGGTCATTTTAATCAGAACACGATCTGCTAAGGGTTTGATTGTCATGGATAATTCCTCCTTTGTGTTTTAGCACTCTGTAACCCCGAGTGCTAATAATCATTTTATACAGTTTTCAGAAAAAATCAAGTAAAAATCAGAGAAAGTCAAAAAAATTAACAATTTATACAAAAATACCCGCATAGCGGCGTTTAGAAAGGTGGCTGGTGGGCAAATTCGCCGCCCGACATATAGATTTTGGGGACCGTGGGCACAATCGAGACATATCCAAATATAAATGAAAGCGTCCACATCGTTCGGACACGAAAAGCTGCACTTTCTCCCGGCACAGGTGGGAAAACTCGATCCCCAGCACGCAGTTCTGCTGCAGGAACAGCGGGGCGGCGATAGCGGTGAACTGAAAACGGCCATGCAGTACATGTCCCAGAGCTTTCGCATCAAGAACTCCGAGATCAAAGACCTATTTTTGGACATCGCAGCCGAGGAGCTGGGCCACATGGAGATGGTGGTGACGACGATCAGCGTGCTCGGCGGCCACGATGTAGACTATGCCGCGGTGGGCGCCGGCGAGATCCAGTCGCACGTGATATTGGGGCTCAACCCGGACCCTATCAACGCCTCGGGCTACTCCTGGACCGGCGACTACGTGACGGTGACCGGCGATCTGTGCGCCGATCTGCTCTCGAATATCGCTTCGGAACAGCGGGACAAGGTGGTATACGAGTACCTGTACCGCCAGATCGAGGACAAAAAGGTGCGCGAGACCATCGATTTTCTACCTGACCGCGAAAAGGCCCACAACGCCATGTTCAGAGAGGCCTTCAACAAGGTGCAGGGTACCGGCTCCAACCGGGATTTTGACAACACCAAGGCGGCGAAGATGTATTTTAGCATGTCGGAGCCATCTCCCCAGAGCGACCTGAGCCAGGTGGCCGGCAAACCGCCCAAATTTGTGTAGAGAGCGGGAACACACAAAAAGGGGCCGTGCGCGCGGCCCTTTACATAACCCGGTGTGCACGCCTATTCTAGCGGACCGGCACCCGCACCCGCAGCGCCCCCGGCAGCACCTGAAAAGTGGCCTCGGTCACCGGGGCGCATTCGCCGTCGATATTGAGCACGAACGGCATTTGCGTGCTGGCGGTGATGGTGCAGCTGCGGGCGCTGTGGGCCTCGACCAGCTGGGCGTATTCTTTTCCCACCTGCCCGTTTTGGATGTGCAGCCCTTTGCGGTAGCTGCCCACCAGCTGCAAAAATTTGAGCCGTCCCACCTTTTTTACCAGCACCAGCTCCAGCTGGCCGTCGGCAAGATCGGCGTGGGGCGCGGCCAAAAAACCGCCGCCGTAACTGCGGCCATTGGCGATGGCCGCCAGTGTACAGCTGCCGGAGAACACCTGCCGGCCGTCGACGGCGCACTGGACCTGCATAGGCATTTTGCGCAGCAGGCGCCACAGTACCGACAGGATGTAGGCCATAGCGCCCCCGACGAAGGGCAGGCGTTTGAACGCCCCCACCTGATAGGCCACATCGGCATCGAACCCGCAGGAACACAGGTTGCAGGCCACCCGGCCATTTACCTGGATGAGGTCGACCAGACGGTCCTCACCGGCCAGCTGGCGGCCCAGATCGCGGGCGGCGTCCAGACTGGTAAAGGCGGCGATAAAGTCGTTGCCGGTACCAAAAGGCAGCCCCCCCCCCGTGAGACACGGGTAGCCAAAAGCGCCGTTCACCACTTCGTTGAGCGTGCCGTCACCGCCGCAGGCAAACACCAGGCAGGGCTCTCCCCGCTGGCCCAGACGGGCGGTGATCTCCTGCGCGTCGCCGGATCGGCGGGGGGTGTACAGCTTGACGGCAGCCGGGGCCAGCCCCCCGCTGGCGGTCATCTGCCGGGTGTGCTCGGGGGCATTTTGCCGGCCCGCGACGGGGTTGATGATAAATGCGGTGTGCATGGTGTGCATGATAAAAAGCTCCCCTCGTTTGCTCTTTTCTATCCTACAGGAGTCGGGGGCGTTTGGCAATATAAAAGAGGTGGGCTCTGTATCCTTTACAGAGGTATCCGCCACAAAGAGCAGAAGAGACGGCAATTTGTGCCGTCTCTTCTGCTCTTTGCAGGGAAGATAGAGGCCCGCAGGAAAGATCAGTTGCGGGCAGACCGGCGGCGGGCGGCGCGGACCAGCAGCTTGCGCAGCATGTCTACCGGCACCACCGTCAGGGCCAGCAGCAAAATGCTCACCAGCTCTTTAAACTGCAGGCCGGCCACCCGAAACATGCTGCCGCCGAAGTAGATGAGCAGCATCTGTATGGCGCACACCGCGGCCATGATGGTGATAAAAGCCGGGTTCTTGCCCAGATGGGCGGTGAGGTTGAGGCGGTGGGTGCGGGCATTAAAGGAGTTGGCAATGCCCGAGAAGATGAACAGGGCAAAAAAGGCGGTGAGGAAGTAGATGGGGTCGGTGGCGAAGCGAAACAGCGGCCGCACCCGCTCCACCTTTAAAAAGGCCACGCACAGGCCGACGGTATAGAGCCCCATCCACAGGATCTGCCCGGCCATAGCGCGGTTCAGGATGGGCTCGTCGCGGCGCTTGGGCGGCTGCTCCATATACTCATCCAGCGGCGGCTCGCCGGCAAAGGCCAGACCGGCCAGCGTATCCATAATGATATTGATCCACAGCATCTGCATCACCGTTACCGGGGTGTCGATACCGATGAACGGCCCGATGATAGACACCCCCACCGCACACAGGTTCATGGTCAGCTGAAAGACGATGAACTTGCGGATGCTCTCGAAAATGGTGCGCCCGTAGAGGATGGCCCGGCCGATAGAGGCGATGTTGTCGTTGAGGATGACGATGTCCCCCGCCTCTTTGGCCACCTCGGTGCCGCTGCCCATGGCAAAGCCCACATCGGCCCGCTTGAGGGCTGGGGCGTCGTTGATGCCGTCGCCGGTCATACCGGCCACCAGCCCGCAGGACTGGGCCAGCTGTACCAGCCGGCTCTTGTCGGTGGGCAGGGCCCGGGCCACCACCCGCAGCCCCGGCAGCCGGCGCTTGACCTCGCTGTCGCTCATGGCCGCCAGCTGGGCGCTGTCGATCACGGCGGTGTCGGCCTCGCTTTTGCCCAGCAGACCGGCCTCGGCGGCGATGGCGGCAGCGGTGTCGCGGTTGTCGCCGGTGATCATGACTACCTGCACCCCGGCCCGCTGTATTTGGCGCACCGCCGTTTTGGCCTCGGGGCGCACCTCATCGCGGATACCCACCAGGCCGATGAGCGTGAGTCCAGACGGCACGCCGCTCTCGTCCACCGGGGCGTCGGAGGTGGCCAGAGCCAGCACCCGCACCGCCCGCCTGGTCATCTCGCCGATGCGCAGACGCAGCGTGCTCTCGCGGCGCAGCGGCTGGGCGGTACCGGCGGCATCGTAGTAGCGGGTGCAGTTTGCCAGCAATTTTTCGGGCGCACCTTTGACGAGATACAGGTTTTTAGGGCCGCTGACCCTACAGGCGGCGTATTTGCGGGCGCTGTCGAACGGCACGACCGCGCTGCGGGTATACCCCTTTTGCGGGCCCTGGGCAGCGATAAAATCCAGCAGCGCCCGATCGGTGGCGTTGCCCCCCAGCGCCCGGCCGCCCGAGAGCTGACTGCCGGTGTTGTAGCCGGCGCACAGCCGCACCAGCTCCCACAGGCCGGTCTGGCCCTGCAGGGCAGCGGCGCTGGTGTACTCCTCGCCGTCGCCGGCCAAAAAGTGCACCACCTCCAGCTGGCCCTTGGTGAGAGTGCCGGTCTTGTCGGTGAAGAGGATGTTGAGACTGCCGGAGGTCTCGATACCCACCAGTTTGCGCACCAGCACGTGGTCACCCAGCATGCGCCGCATATTGGAGGAGAGCACGACGGTGATCATCATGGGCAGCCCCTCGGGCACCGCCACCACCACCACGGTGATGGCCAGCGTGATCGCGTGCAGCAGGTGGGCCACCACCAGATGGGGAGACTGCAGCGTCTGCAAGATCTCGGGCCAGTAGAAGTTATTGTCGAGCACAAAGGCGTTGAACAGATCGGCGGTGGCCACCAGCGCCGCCGCACAGTAGCCCAGCCGGGAGAGGATACCGGCCAGCTTGCCCAGCCGCAGCCGCAGCGGGCTCTCGCGAGTCTCCTCCTGCACCTCGCGGGCCATGTTGCCATAGAAGGTGCTGTCGCCCACGGCGCGGACCTCCATACAGCCCTCGCCAGAGGTGACGATGCTGCCGCGAAACAGCCGCCCCTTATCTAAAAAATCGACCTGCTGCGACCAGGTGTAGCCGCCGGTGACGGGCAGCTTCTCGGCCTCTTTGCTCTCGCCGTTTAGGGCCGACTGATCGACCTGCAGCTTGCCGGTGATCAGCACCCCGTCGGCCGGCAGCCGCTCACCGGCCTGCAGCAACACGATGTCGCCCACCACCACTTCGCCAATGGGCACCTCGACGACCATACCCGCCCGGCGCACCCGGCAGCTGATCTTGGCGGCATCTTGCTGCAGCTTGACGAACGCCGACTCGCTGCCGTACTCGGACAAGGTGGAGACGAAGGTGGCTAAAAAGATGGCGATAGCGATACCCACGGTCTCGTACCAGTCGAAATCTCGGAACAAAAACACCACGTTGATGCACAGCGCCGCCAGTAACACCTTGATGATGGGGTCGCCGAAGCTCTGGATAAATTGGCCGAAAAAGCCTTTGCGGCTCATCTCGGTCAAGGTGTTCCCGCCGTATTTCTGCCGGGACGCAGACACCTGCTGAGGCGTGAGGCCCCGGTTCAGGTAGCTCCTCGATGCGATCATGACTGTCCCTCCATTTTATACCCGGCCTACCGGGCTTCCCTAATTTCTGCACTGTAGGGCTGCGCCCACAGCGTGTCCATACCCCATCTTATGAAAAGGCCACCGCCGGTTATGCCTGCTCGTCCGCATTTGGCGCCGGTCCAGTGATCCGCCAGCGTGTCGGCAGACTGCCCACCTGCTGCCTGCCCGCCAGTGTCTATGCGTTTTACACAGGCGTTTGCTGCTTTTTTCTGTCTTTTATATAATGAAGTCCCAAAAAAACTGTGATATGATAGGGGTATATTGGCAGAGCGAACAGCCGCCTCCCCGCAGAGAGAGCCGGGGCGGCCAGCCGCTTTTTCTGTGTACATTTGGAGGTGCAGTTAATGAACAAGCGACCCGTGATCTTTGACACCGACCCCGGCGTAGACGATTTCTTTGCCTGGATGCTCTTAAACGCGAGCGACCAGTTTGACATCAAGGCGGTGACCACCGTGCCCGGCAACCAGACGCTGGAGGCAGTGACCCGCAACGCCAAAGGCATCTACAAGTTGTTTAACATGCACGGGGTGCGGCTGGCCCAGGGCTCGCCCCGGCACATGATCAAGGCGCTGGATATCCACAGCGGCCACGGCCCCACCGGACTTGGCAACATCACCCTGGACACCACCGGCGTAGAGCTCGACGAGTACCGCGCCTGGGACGTGATCTACCAGGAGGCAGTTAAGGCCGGCGGTGAGCTGGAGCTCATTGCGGTGGGCCCGCTCACCAATTTGGGCATCGCCTTTTTTAAATACCCCGACTTAAAGGGGATGATCAAACAGATCACGGTGATGGGCGGCACCACCGAAGAGGGCAACATGTCCCCATTTGGCGAGGCCAACATCTATCACGACCCCCACGCGGCCAAGATCGTATTTGACACCGGCATCCCCATCGTGATGGTGGGTCTCAATGCGCTGGCCCCCTGCGCCATGACCAAAGAGGATATGCTCAAGCTGATGCCCGAGTGTCTGGACAGCGACGTGCGCGCGGTGTGCACTGATCTGGTGGAATTTCGCGGCGGGTACCCCTTCTGCGACGCGGTGACGGTGGCGGCCATTATGGATGACCGCTTTGCCGAGTGGGCCGAGTACGGCGTGGAGATCGAGACCCGCTCCCCGCTGACCTGGGGTGCTACCATCTGCGACAAAAACGGCTCCTACCGCTATTTTGGCGACGGCGACGAGCGGCCCAAGGTAAAGGTGGCCATCACCTCCGACCGGGTGCTGTTCTTCGAGATGTTCAGAGAGATGTTTACCCACTACTGCGGCTAGGCCCGTCCGGCCCCACTGCGGGCACTGAAAGGAGTAAAGTTTTATGCGCAAGATACCGCTCATTATCGATACCGACCCCGGCCATGACGACGCCTTTGCCATTATGTTGGCGCTCTCGAGCGACAAGCTGGACGTAAAGGCCATCACCACCGTGTGCGGCAACTCCACGGTGGAAAACACCACCCAAAATGCCCTGAACATTCTAACCCTGCTGGGCCGCACCGACATACCGGTGGCCAAAGGTATCGGCAAGCCCATGCTGCAGCCGCTGGACCGCAGCGGCGGCATCAAGGTACACGGCGAATCGGGTCTTGACGGCCCGGTGTTTGGCCCGCCGGCCTGCCAGCCGGTAGAGATGCACGCAGTGGATCTGATGGCCAAGATCGTGCGGGAGAGCGAAGAGAAAGTGACGCTGGCGCCGCTGGGCCCGCTGTGTAACATCGCCGCCTTTATTTTGTGCTACCCCGAGCTGATCCAGAAGATCGAGCGCATCTCCATCATGGGCGGGTCGGTATTTTCGGGCAACGTGACCCCCAGCGCCGAATACAACATCTTTGTAGACCCCGAGAGCGCCCAGGTGGTGTTTTCCAGCGGGATACCGGTGATCATGCACTCCATCGGCTCGACCGGTTCGGCCCGGGTGAGTGATGACGACATTCAGGTATGGCGCGAGCTGGGCACCAATGCCGGCAACTTTGCCGGTGAACTGATGGATTTTTACAAGCTGAGCTCGAAAGATCGGGGCTTTAGCAGCTACAATATCTGTGACGCCCATGCGGTGGCCTACTTGATCGATCCCTCTATCTACGAGACTTTCCACACCTATGTGGAGGTGGATCTGGTGGGGCAGTTTACCCGCGGGCAGACGGTGGCCGATATGCGCACCAACGAGGGCTCGATCTCCCGCTACTATCAGACCCAACACAAAGAGTTTGTGAAAAACTGCTACGTAGTCACCAAAGTGGACCGACAGGCCTATGTGGACCTGCTCACCGACGCCCTGAAAAAGCTGGGCTAACAGCTCGGCTGCCGGCGTGTGCAGGCCCAAAAGAGCGCGGTACAGGCAGGGCGTTTAATCGTCTATATCGACGCCGGCGCCGCATGGGCACCGCCGGAAAGACGCCGATCGGCGACAGACCACAAAGACAAGAGAGAGCCGCGGCAGCGGGCAGAATACCCGGCCGCGGCTCTTTGCCGCGATGAGGCGGCAGACCTCACAGAAAAACAGGAAAGGCAGGACATGTTATGCGTGAATTGGACTTGGCGAGCTGGCCCTTTCAGGAACACTACCGCTTTTTTCGGCAGATGGACTTTCAGATGTTTCACATCTGCGTCAACATCGATGTGACCCACTTTTTGCGGTACACCAAAGAGCGGGGCCTCCCCTTCTACCCCGCTATGATCTACGCGGCCATGCGGGGCACCGACGAGATCGAGGAGTTTCGCTACCGCACCCGGGGTCCGGACCGGGTCATCGTCCACGACTACCTGCATCCCGGCTTTACCGATGTTGCCGGCGAGGGCGGGCTTTTTAAGATGGTCCGCTCGGTGGGCCATCACGGCCTGAGCATGGAGCAGTTTTGCCGCCGGGCCAAAGAGGCCTCGGCCAGCCAACAGCAGATGCTGCCCCGGGAACCGGAGCCGGACGACATGATATTCATCACCTGCCTGCCCTGGATCTCGTTTACCGATCTGGGGCATACCATCTCGCTGGACCCCGAGAGCTGCGTACCGCAGGTATCGTGGGGCAAATATTTTGTGCAGAACGGGCGCACGCTGCTGCCCTTTTCGGTCCAGGTGAGTCACGCGCTGATGGCCGGGTACCATGTGGCCAGGTACATCGACTGGGTGCAGCAGTACATTGACAGCTTGTAACGGGCCTGTGCGGCAGCGCGGCCCTACATACCAAACGGTATAAAGCGGGCAGGCCCGGCAGATCGATCTGCCGGGCCTGCCCGCCTGTGGTTTATGGGAATAGACGGCACTGCCGTCTCGTTTTATGTTTGGCCTGTTTTTTAGAAGGACTGCCACTGGGCGCCCGCCTTACAGATAGGCGGCGTAGAAGTCCCAGGGGTCGCCGGGGCAGTAGCGCACCAGCACGTTACAAATAGGCAGCGGGCGCTGCAGAAAGCGCTGGGTCAACTGCGGATTGAGCACCTGCTCGAGCGGCAGTGAGGTGCGCACCCGACTGGTGATCTGCCGGCCGTCGGCAGTGCAGAACGCCAGCACCGGATAGTGCCGGCCATCGATCTGATCCACCCGCACGATGTCGCCGCGGGTGGTGTAGCGGATCCTCGTTTTGGGGCGCATAGGTCTTTCCTCCTCTGGTGGCACGAGCCGGCGGTGTGCCGTCTCGTCTGCACCTACAGTATAGCAAGCGGATAAAAGCGGCTGGTATGGCCGCTATCAAAAACAGGTAAAAGCTGTGTAAAATTTAACTTTTCCCCAAGTGGGCAACTGCGCGCAAACAGATGGTGGCCCAGGTACCTTTTACGGCGGCCACGATTCTGCTATACTGGCAGTGGACAGATCATTTGGACCCGATCGAAGGAGGGACTTATTGTGCAAAACTTTACCTACTCTATCCCCACGACCATTTTGTTTGGGCGGGGGCAGATACAGAACCTGGGGGCGCAGATGCGCGCGCTGGGCAGCCGGGTACTGCTGTGCTACGGCGGCGGCAGCATTAAAAAGAGCGGCCTGTACCAGCAGGTGCTCGAGCAGCTGCAGCAGGCCGGTATCTCTGTGACCGAACTTGCGGGCATTGAGCCGAACCCCCGCATCGAGTCGGTGAAGCGGGGCGTGGAGCTGTGCCGCGCCGGCGACATTCAGGCGGTGCTGGCAGTGGGCGGCGGCAGCGTGATCGACTGCGCCAAGGTGGTGGCCGCCGGTGTGAGTTACCCCGGCGACACTTGGGATATCGTGCTGGACGCGGCAAAGATCGTGCATGTGCTGCCGGTGGCCTCGGTGCTGACGCTGGCGGCTACCGGGTCGGAGATGGACTGCGGTGCGGTGATCACCAACCTGCAAACCCACGAAAAACTGGGCACCCACCACCCGGATATGCGGCCCAAGTTCTCGGTGCTCGACCCCACCTACACCTACACCGTATCGAAGTGGCAGACCGCCTGCGGCACTGCCGACATTATGAGCCACATTTTAGAGAGCTACTTTACCGGTGTGCAGGGCGCGTTTGTACAGGCGCGTTTTTGTGAGGGACTGCTGCGCAGCTGCATCCACTACGGGCCGATAGCGCTGGCCCAGCCGGACGACTACGAGGCCCGCGCCAATTTGATGTGGACCTCGAGCCTGGCCATCAACAATCTGCTCTCGTACGGGGCCGAGGTGGCCTGGTCGGTACATGCTATGGAGCACGAGCTGAGCGCCTTTTACGATATCACCCACGGAGCGGGGCTGGCCATCCTGACCCCGACCTGGATGGAGCACGTGCTGCGCAGCGGCCGGGCCGACGCGCTGGCCGTCTACGGCACCGAGGTGTGGGGCATCGACCGCGATCTGCCCCAGGCGGACATTGCCCGGATGGCGATCGACAACACCCGCCGCTTTTTTAAAGAGGACCTGGGTCTGCCCGGCACGCTGGGCGAGGTGGGCATCGACGGGAGCAAATTGGAAGAGATGGCCCACAAGGCAGCGCCGCTGCTGGCTACAGGGACCTTTGTGCCGCTGCGCTACGAGGACATTTTGGCCATCTACCGCGCCTCGCTGTAAGGCCGCAGCGCCGCTGCCGGACCAACCGCCGGACTATGCGGCGCCGTACCGGTATGCACAGCAGTATCTGCCGGGGTGGTCTCCCCCACTGCTTTTTAGAAATAGGCAGAGAAAACCGGTATAGAGAAATATAAGAGCACCTGCTCGCCGTGCGGCGGGCAGGTGCTCTTTTTTTAGTTTTGAGAGGCCGCTATTTCTTTTTGGGGACAAAACCCTGCCGGCTGCCGCGGCTGCGGGGGCGGGGGCTGCGCCGGTCGTCGAAACGGGGGCGGTCTTTGCGGGGGCGGTCGGTGTACACCCGGGTGTGGGTGGCGCGGCCGGCGATCTTACAGCCCTGCATCTGCTCGACTACTTCGTCGAGCCGGGCCAGCGGCACCTCGACTACCGAGCGGGAATCGAATATCTCGATCTTGCCGATCTCTTTGCCGATGAGGCCGGTGCGCTCGGCGATGGCACCCACCAAAAAGTTGGGGGCGATATGGGCGTCGCGGCCGATATCGATGGCGATGCGGCCCACTGGGCGGCGGTCGCCGCCCTTAATGTCGCGGCCGGGGCCGGGCATACCGCTGCGCACCACCTGGGGCAGCACCCGCTTATCTTTGCTAAAGAGCATCTCGAGCGCCACGGCGGCGATGTCGCTCAGCTCGTAGCCGTGCTCGACGAGCTGCTCGACTACCGGCAGCATGGTGCGCTCCTCGGGGGCGGCCAGCCGCTTTTCGATCTTTTTGAGCTGCTTTTCTCGGCGGGCCTCACCGATCTCTTCGGGGGTGGGCACCGGGCGCTGCTCGATCTGCGAGCGGGTGGCGCGGGCGATATCTTTTAGGGCGAACACCTGGCGCCGGCCGCTGACGATGGAGAAGGCCTTACCGCTTTTGCCGGCACGGCCGGTGCGGCCGATGCGGTGCACATAATACTCGCTCTGCTGGGGCAGGTCGTAGTTGACCACCGCGTCGAGGTCGTCGACATCGATGCCGCGGGCGGCCACATCGGTGGCGATGAGCAGCGTGCTGCGGCCCTTTTTGAACTGCTCCATCACCTGGGTGCGCTGGGACTGCTTCATGTCGCCGTGCAGGCCCACCGCCTTAAAGCCGTGGTCGTTTAAGTACTCTACCAGCTCGTCGACCATGCGCTTGGTGTTGCAAAACACGATGGTGCTGCGGGGCGCGTAGTAGCGCAGCACCAGATTGAGCGCATCCTGCTTGCGGCCCATGGGCACCTCGAAAAACAGCTGCTTGATGCTGTCGAGCGTGACCTGCTTTTTGTTGATCTGCACCATCTGCGGGTCGTTTTGAAAGCGGCCGGTCAGCTCGAGGATGGGCGGGGGCATAGTGGCGGAAAACAGCACCGTCTGCCGCTGCTCGGGCACGTACTGCAGGATCTCCTCGATGTCTTCGCGAAAGCCCATATTGAGCATCTCGTCGGCCTCGTCGAGCACTACGGTGCGGATGTTTTGGAGCTTCAGGGTGCGGCGGCGGATGTGGTCCATCACCCGGCCGGGGGTGCCGATGACCATGTTGGCCCGCTTGAGCTTTACGATCTGCCGCTCGATGGGAGCGCCGCCGTACACCGCTACCGGGCGCACGCCCGGCTTGTGTACAGCCAGCTTCTCCACCTCTTGGCAGGCCTGCATGGCCAGCTCGCGGGTGGGACATAAAATGAGCACCTGTACGGCGGTGGCCAGCTCGCCGGTTGTCTCGATCTGCTCGATGGCGGGGATGGCGAAGGCGGCCGTTTTACCGGTGCCGGTCTGGGAGCGGCCGATCACGTCGCGGCCGGCCAGCAGCAGCGGTATGGACTGGGCCTGAATGTCGGTGGCGGCGGTAAAGCCCATCTCCTCGACGGCGCGCAGTACTTCGGGCGAAAGGCCCAGGTCGGCAAATAAAATTTCGTTCATAAAAACCTCGTTTCACTGTCTTTTGTGTGCTACAGCGCGCAAAAGACAGCAAGGTGCCCCCAACCGCGCCGGCACAGACTGCGGGCACTTAGGGCCCGCTCCTGTTTTTAGCCTGCCCGGCAATGGGCATAAAAAGGCGGGAACGTACACGCCGTTCCCGCCAAACTGTCTTATCCTGTACGGCCATTGGGCCGCTTTTCAGCAAAAGTCACACGCTCTAGAACTGTATGGTCTCTCTACTATACCAGAAAGCCGAGCTTTTGTCAAAGCACCGCTTTGAGGTATAAGTGAAACAGGAGAAACGCTCATATATAAAACTCTACCAGATCAAAAAAAGACCTGCCCGGTGGGCAGGTCTTTTGGTCGTCTCAGATAGAGCTTACTGCTCGCCTCTCATGCGGGCGAAGCAATCGCTGCAGTAGACAGGACGGTCCTCGCGGGGCTGGAAAGGAACTTTGCACTCTGCACCGCAGGAAGCGCAAACGGCGTCGAACATCTCTCTGGGGCCTCTCAGGTTTTTCTTTCTGGCGTCGCGGCAATCTTTGCAGCGCTGGGGCTCGTTCTCGAAGCCTTTCTCTGCGTAGAACTCCTGCTCACCGGCGGTGAACACGAACTCGTTGCCACACTCTTTGCACACTAAGGTCTTGTCTTCGAACATGTTGGTACCTCACTTTGGAAAATAAAAAAATGAATTGTTTGGCCCCGTACCGGAATTGAACCGATCTTTTTAGATGTCTAAACGCTCACCCTGAGCTACTGGGCATATCTCAATTTTTTCCGCACTCGGGTCAGGGCGTTATCGATAGACTTTTCCGGTTTTTCCAACATGTCGGAAATAGCTTTATAACTGTACCCATCCAGGCGAAGTAGGACCACCTGTTTTTCCAGCGGTGATAACTGGGTATCTACCTGCTGCATGAGCAGGCGGATGTGCTCTTTTTGGTCTACGATCTGCTGCGGGTCGCCCGCATCGGGCTGGGCGAGCGCGGCCTGACTGGCCTCGGCATCGTCAAAAGACAGATGGCCGTCGCCATCCCGCTTTTTGGCCAGTTGGCGGCGCTGCGCGGTGATCATGGCATTTTCGATGCAGTGGCCGGCGTAGGTGGCAAAGCGGATGCCCCGCCCCTCGTCGAAACCGCGCACAGCAGACAGCAGGGCGACCAGACCTTCTTGTACCAGATCGTCGCGCTCTACCCCGGAGATGCGGCTGGCCAGAAAGACCGCCAGCGGCATATAGCTGCTGATGAGCTGATCCATCGCCTTGCTGCTGCCCTGCCGGGCGGCATAGAAAAGCGATGCCTCCTGCTGGGTGGTAAACGCTTTTTGCACTGGTGCCATAGACTGATTCTCCGCATCTGCTGTCGACGATATCATCGTACATTATAAAACCTGTTCTGTCAAGAGCGTTTTTTGATTTTAAAAATTGTATCTTTTGCTGAAAATCACGGATATTTGTCGCCTCTGCGCAGTGGTGCGGCGGGCGGTGTATGGCGATCATCACCGGCCGTGCAAAAAATTTGTGCGGCGGCGGTAAAAGCGGCAGCAAAATGGGCCGGACCGCGCTGTTTGAGCGGATCTGAAAATGTTACGAAATTGTAAATTCAGGCCCAAAATGGGCAATTGCGGACGGTACGGGCGGACTTTGGAGACAAAGTGCACAAGCAATGCCGGATGCTGACAGGTACTGCCAGATGGGGTTGCGTATTGGAAATTGGATGCGTTGGAGGTATGGACTGGTCGGGGACTTGGGTGGATCGGGGACTTGGATGGGTCGGGGACTTGGATGGGTTGGGGACTTGGGTGGGTCAGGGACTTGGGTGGGTCAGGGACTTGGGTGGATCGGGGGCTTGGGTGGGTCGGGGACTTGAGTGGATCGGGGGCTTGGGTGGACCGGGGACTTGGATGGATTGGGGACTTAGATGGATTGGGGACTTGGATGGGTCGGGGACTTGGATAGATTGGGGACTTGGATGGGCTGGGAACTTGGGTGGGTTGGGGGCTTGGATGGGCTGGGAACTTGGGTGGGTTGGGGACTTGGGTGGGTCGGGGACTTGGATGGGTTGGGGACTTGGATGGGTTGGGGACTTGGATGGGTTGGGGACTTGGATGGGTCGGAGGGGAATACAGATGTATCTTTTTCAGGGGGGTCTCCCCTATTTGGGCGGGGCGCGGGGGGATCTTTCTTTATATAGGGGCGTGGCAGAGAGTGGTGTGGCGGGCGGTGCAGTTATGGGGGCGCAAAATTTTGTCTGTTTAGAGTTTATTTTTTTTTGAAATGCTGCTATAATCAAAACAGTTAGCTGTCGTTAACATTTTGTCTCGGCGGGGCCAGAGGCACCGGCGGGGCTATTTGACAGCGGGACAGGTGTAAAAAGGAGTTTTGTATATGACGCTGGATGAGGGGATCATAGGGAGGCCTTACACGGTGGAGCGCGCGGACCTGCCCACGGGGATAGACAAGCGCATGGAGGCGCTGGGCATGACCCGGGGCACGCTGGTGACGCTGCTGCGCAAAAAGCGCAGCGGCACTGCGGTGATGGAGCTGCGCGGCACCCGCTTTGCCGTGGGGCGCGACATCACCACCAAGATCACGGTAAAGGAGGCCCGCTAAAATGGAACAGGAGATGAAAGTGGGGTTTATCGGCAACCCCAACTGCGGCAAGACCACCCTGTTTAACGCCTTTACCGGCGCGCATTTAAAGGTGGCCAACTGGCCGGGGGTAACGGTGGAAAAGGTGGAGGGCGCCATGCGCTACCACGACCACACCTACCAGCTGGTGGACCTGCCGGGCACCTACAGTCTGACCTCTTATACCATGGAGGAGCAGGTGGCGCGGCGGTACATACTCAGCGACGACGTGGACGTGGTGGTAGACGTGGTGGACGCCTCTTCGCTGGAGCGCAACCTGTATTTGACTCTGCAGCTGCTGGAACTGGGCAAGCCGGTGGTGGTGGCGCTCAACATGATGGACATCGTGCAGAAGCGGGGCATGGAGATAGACCTGCACCGGCTGCCGGAGATGCTGGGGGTACCGGTGATACCGGTATCGGCCCAGAAGCGCACCGGGCTGGATATCCTCATCCATACCATCGCCCATCACCGGGACGGCGGGCCGCGGGAGCCGCTGCAGCACCACCACCGCGCCGGCAGATTTTCGCACCTGCACGAGCAGTACGCGATGGTGTACAGCGACGAGCTGGAGGAGAAGATCGCCGCGGTGAGCGACGCGCTCAAAGCGCGCTACCCCCAGATAGAAAACTACCGCTGGCACGCCATCAAACTGCTGGAGCGGGACCGGGAGATCACCGAGAGCTACCCGCTGGATATGCCGCAGGTGCTGGACCGCAGCTATGAGAGCGACATCATCAACCAGAAATACGACTTTATTGAGGAGATCATCGCCGAGGTGCTGATGGGCAAGCAAAAGCAGGCTGCCCTGACCGACAAGATAGACCGGGTGCTGCTGCACAACATCTGGGCCATACCGGCCTTTTTGGGCATTATGGCGCTGGTGTTCTTTTTGACTTTTACCATCGGCGACTGGATGAAGGGCTACTTTGAGATGGCGGTGGGATGGCTGTCGGACGGGGCGGCGGCCGGTCTGGGCGCGCTGCGGGTGAGCCCGACGGTCATCTCGCTGGTGGTGGATGGGGTGATCGCCGGGGTGGGCGGTATCCTGTCGTTTTTGCCCAACATCTTCATATTGTTTTTGGCGCTGGCCTTTTTGGAGGACAGCGGCTACATGTCGCGGGTGACCTACGTGATGAACGGCCTGATGGGCAAGCTGGGCCTTTCGGGGCGGGCTTTTATCCCCATGATCTTGGGGTTTGGCTGCACGGTACCGGCGCTGATGGCTTCGCGGGTGCTGGAGAGCCAGAAGGACCGCTACCGCACCATGCTCATCACGCCGTTTATGTCGTGCTCGGCGCGGCTGCCCATCTACATCCTGTTTTCGGGTCTGTTTTTTCCCGACTGCGCCATGCTGGTGGCCTACTCGATGTACCTCATCGGTATTTTGGTGGCTATTTTGGTGGCTTTTGTACTGAGCAAGTGGGACCGCGCCCCCAAGTCTGACATGCTGCTCATCGAGCTGCCGGAATACAAGCTGCCCAGCGCCCGCACGGTGCGCATATACGTGTGGGAAAAGGTGAAAGACTACCTGACCAAAGCGGGGACCACCATTTTTGTGGCCTCGATCGCGCTGTGGTTTTTGTGTAACTTTGGCCCCGGCGGCTACACTGCCGACACCACCGTCAGTTTTGCCGCCTATTTGGGGCGGCTGCTGGTGCCGGTGCTGGCCCCGGTGGGGTTGGGCTTTTGGCAGGTGGTGGTGGCGCTCATCGCCGGGATCTCAGCCAAAGAGGTGGTGGTGTCGAGCTTTATCGTCCTCTTTGGCATTCAGGGCACGGCCACGGCGGCCGAGAGCGCGGCGCTTACGGCGGCGCTGGGGCAGATCGGCTTTGGGCCGCTCAACGCCTTTTGCATGATGCTGTTTTGCCTGCTGTACATCCCCTGCGCGGCCACGCTGGCCACGGTAAAAAAAGAGATGGGCAGCTTTAAGCGCATGTGGCAGGTAGCTGCCTTTCAGCTGGGCACCGCCTGGGCGGTGACCTTTGTGGTGTACCAGGTGGCGGCGCTGGTGATGGGGAGGTAAGAGAGATGGAACTGCTGATCCTCGCCTTGCTGCTGGGGTATGCCTGTCTGGTGATCTACCGCAAGATAAAACGGCGTACACAGGGGTGCCGGGGGTGCAGCTGCGGCAGCTGCCCACTGGCCGGTCACGCCGCGCCGGACGGCAAAAAAGGGCGCTGACTGCGTGACTAAATGATCGCATGCCGCAAAATAATGATAGCAGGGCCCGCCGCGCATTTGCGCCGGCGGGCCCTGCTGTTTTGAGAGACGTGTACGCCTTGAAAAAAGTGGCCGGCAGCAGTGGGGGCGGCCGGTGAGGGCTCTTTCCCGGCGATGGCGGAAAGGAGCCCAGGTCGCCGATGAGGGCTGCTTGCCAGCGGCAGCCACGCTGCGGGCGTATGCAGGCCACCGACTATAGCGGCCTTGACGCGCGGGCTGTTTGGGGCGCCGGTGGTACACCTTTGGCGGTGGCCGGCAGGGCCGGGCGGACATCTGCCGCCTGGGGCGAGCGGCTAAGGCGGCTGCGTCCGTATCGGGCGACGGGCGCTTTCGGTGCTGAGCTGAACGCCGGGCGGCTGGGTGAGCCGCTGCTTAAACGCGGCAAAAGAGGAGCAGTCCCAACTGGTGGGACTGCTCCTCTTTTTTAGATATCGGCAGGGCGGGTGGCTCCGGGGCCGGGCACTACTGCTCCAGCACCTCGCTGCGGTCGCGGGTGACGTTGTTCATCCAGGCGCCGCTGCGTATGCGGAAAAAGGCAATGATGCCCTTGATGGGCGAATCGACCCGCAGCAGCAGGTAGATGATGGGGGCGGCCACCTTGGCCACCAGGCCAAAATAGGCCCCCAGCGGGGTGGCGACCACCCAGATAAAGAACACGTCGATAAAAAAGACGAACTTGGTGTCGCCGCCGCCGCGCAGCACGCCCATGGTGGAGATGACCTCCAGCGAGATGAGGAACACCATGACTGCGGCGGCGCTCATCATCTGCCCGGTCATTTTGGCGGTGGCGGCGGGGATGTTATACAGCCCGATGACCGGATTTTTGATGAGCAGCACGATGGCCGCCCCCAGGACGCCGATGCCCACCGAGGTGAGCTGCATGGTGTGGGCCATACGGCGCACATAGTGCTCGCTCTTGGAGCTGACAGCTTTGCCGATCTGTACGGCGGTGGCGTTGGCGATACCGAACAGGAACACGAACGCCAGCTGGGTGACCACGTTGACGATGCTGTTGGCCGCCACCACTGCGGCGCCCATACGGCCCAGGATGGCCGCGTGCACCGAGGTGGAAAAGCCCCAGGCGATCTCGTTAAAGGCCACCGGCAGGCTGGTCTTGACGTAGTCGCCCAACAGGGCCTTATCCATGGGGGCAAAGAGGTGCTTAAAGCGAAAGCCGGTGCGCTTTTCGAAGAACTCCATGTACACTACGCTCATGGCCAGCTCGGACACGCGGGCGGCCAGCGTACCGATGGCGGCGCCGGCCACCCCCATGGCCGGGGCGCCGAACTTGCCGAAGATGAAGATATAGTTGATGATGACATTGACAAAAAACGAGGTGCCGTAGATGGCCACCGAGATCTTGCCCTGCTCTACCCCGCGCAGTGAGGTGATGTAGCAGTTGGAGACCCCGTAGAAAAAGTAGGAGTAGGCGATGATCTTTAAATAGCGCCCCCCTTCGGCGATGACCTGTTTATCGGCGGTGAAAAGGCCCATGATCTGGCTGGGAAAAAGGGCCACCAGCGCGGTGACCACCAGCGACAGCACCGCCACGAACTTGAGCCCGATGGCCATGATCTTGCTGATGGCGTCGGTATCGCCTTTGCCCCAGTACTGGCTGATCATTACCGAGCCGCCGGCGGCAAAGCCGAAAGAGAACATGCTGAACACGAAAAACGGCTGGTTGGCCAGCGACGACGCCGACAGCTGCACCTGGCCCAGCTGACCGAGCATGATGGTATCCATCATGTTGACGCCAAAGCCGATGAGGTTTTGCAGCGCGATGGGGATGGCCACGGCCATGAGCGCCTTGTAAAAGCCGCGGTCGGTGATGATCTTGTCTTTTAATTTGAGCACGGTCACATTCCTCCTCTTTTGTGGTGCGCGCGCTGCCGGCCCGAAAGGCGGCAGGCAAAAAAATAGAAAGTGCTACCGGCGGCCCTCAGCCCCGCCAGGGCAACACCTTATAACAAAAGTCTCTTTTCAGACCTTTTTAGTATAGCACACCGGGCGGGCAGGTGTAAAGCGATATTTGTGCGTTTTGCGACATATCTTGCACATTTGGCGGTCGGCAGAGAGCAGATCGACGGGCCTGCCGACAGACGGCCGGGCGGCGGCAGTGGGGCGGCGGAATAATGGGACAAAAAGGCAGCCCTCTGCAAAGAGAGGGCTGCCTGCATTTTGGAGGAACTCAGGGCTGCCGCTTTGGCGCCGCTACCGGACAGAGCGGCGGCGACAGACGGCGATCAGCGGGACGGCGAGTGCCGCCAGTAGCAGCGGCAGAATGGGGTGGGCGCAGCAGTCGCCGGTGGCGGCGGGACGGCTGCCGGGCTCGGCCGGTGCAGGGCCATCTTGGGCCGAGGCGGCCTGCTGGGTCCAGCCGGCGTAGAGCACCGTGTCGCCGCTGACGGTGTCGGCATCAAAATCCCACCGGCGGGTGCCGGCCTGATCGGCGTACCAGCCGGTAAACTGCCAGCCGCTGCGCACCGGGGACTGCGGGCGGGGGATGTTGGCGCCGTAGGCCACCGTTTGCCCGGGGATGTGGCTGCCGCCGGTGACGAAGGTGACCTGACAGAGCTGCGGGTCGTCGCGGTAGACCAGGCTGTAGGTGGAGAAGCGGTCGGTATACACGGCGATCTGCTGCCCGTCGACGGCGTGTGCCGGCAAAAGCTGAGCGGTATAGCTGCCGCCGGGCAGCTGGTGCACCCGCAGCACGGCGAACTGCCGCCCCACCTGTTGGGGCGCCTGCAGCTGCTCGGGCACTGCCAGCACCAGCTGTATGGGGGCCGGCAGGGACGAGATCTGCTCGGTCTGCAGCAGGTCGTTTTTATACATCCGCTTGTGCACGGTGACGCCGTAGCGGCTGCCCTCACGGTAGCTGCCCAGCGCCTGGGTGATGGCCTGCTGCTGGGCGCTGTCGACCGACGGCTGGCCCACCACCAGCGCCACCTGGTAGTGGGTGATCTCGCCGCTCTGCAGTGCGCGGGCCTCCTGTGCGGTCATGGCGCGCAGCAGCAGCGAGGCGTTGGGGGACGAGAGCACGGTCTCGCTCTGCTCGAGCACCACCTCCACCTGGGGCAGCGCGGCCAGCGCCTGGCAGAGTTTTTGGGTGTGCTCGTCGGACAGCTCCCCTCCCCCGTCAGAGATCCCTTCATAGGCGACTTTGGCCTCCAGCACCTGTTTTGTGGCCTGGGCCTGCTGCTGGGGCGTGGCGTCGGGCGGCAGCTGGGGCAGCTCCTCGATCATCTGCTGTACCTCTTGTTTTTGCAGCGGGGCGAAAAACACGGCGATAGTGTGGTGGGCCTGCACATCGGTAAAGGTGTAGATGTTTGCCGCCGGCACCGCCGCGCCGTCTACCAGCAGTTTGTCTACCCGGTAACCCGGGTCGGGCCAAAAGGTGTAGCTGCCGCTCTGCCCCAGGTCCACCTCGCTGGGGCCGGCGGGGCTGATGCTGCCGTGGTCGCCGGCGGTGGCGGTGATGGTGCGGGTCTGCACCAGCTCGACTTCCAGCTGGCCGGCAGCACCTTCGTCGTGCTGCGGGTCGCTGGGCGTAAAGGTCCAGCGGTAGCTGTTTTTGCCCAGCGCGGGGGTCTGGCCCGGGTCCCAGCTGATGGTGCCGGCGGTATCCGACTCGGCCAGAGACAGGGCGGGCAGGCCGTCTTCCAGCTGGCCGCGGGCGCTGCAGCTGGGGTGCAGGTCGGCGGGGCGCTTGCGGATCTGCACCCGGAACTCGAACTCGCCCAGCACTTTGCCGATCTTGCCGGTGCTGGTGTCGTAGGCGCGGGGGTACACCACATAGGTGCCGCTGTCGCCGGGCTCTTGCAGCGGGTAGCTGGTGGCGGTGCTGTTTTTGATGTTTTTGAGGGTGTAGTCGCTCTGCAAGCGGTACCAGCAGTAGAGCACCCGGTAGGGGCTGGGGGCGCTGCCGCTGGCCTGCATCGTCATTTTGACCGGCTGGCCATCGTAGACCTGGTCGATATCGGCCTGCTGCTGGGTGATGGACGGCCAGCTGTAAAGCTGCTGGGCGTACAGGGTGGCGCCGGTGACCAGCGTGTTGGGGGTGACGGCGTCGCGGTCGGGCACACTGCTCTGCTCGAAGCACCAGCCCATTTTGTAGCCGGGGGCCGGATCGGCGCCGGCCGAGGGCAGCGTATAGCTGCTGTCGGGGCCCCACATGCCGGTGGCGGGGTCGAGGCGGTAATTGAGGGGGCGGCCGAACAGGCAGGAGACCGGGGCGACGCCGGTATCGAACTGCACCTGCAGCGGGTAGGACAGCAGCTTGCCGGGCGCCGAGGCGGTGATCTTTTCGCGGTAGGCGGTGTAGAGGTCGGGCGGTGAGACGATGGCGGTGAGCGCGCTGCAGGAGTTGAAGGCCGAGCCGCCGTTTGTGAGCTGGGTGGCGGCGCTATTGGGCAGATACACCGTTTGCACGCCGGTGCCGTAAAAGGCCTGACTGCCGATCTGCACCAGTGCATCGGGCAGGTGCAGCACACCGCCAAGACCGCTGCAATCCTGAAAAGCCTGGTCGCCCACGGCGGTGAGACTTTCTGGCAGCACCAGCGCGCCGGTCAGGTAACTACAGCCGGAAAAGGCGGCGGCGCCGATCTCGGTGAGACCGGCGGGCAGCTGCAGGGCACCGCTGAAGTGGTTGCCCAAAAAGGCGTGCTTTTTTATACTGGTGACGGTGCTGGGGATGACCAGTGGCCCGGTAAAGGCACAGCCGTCGAACAGCTGGTCGGCCACGGTGGTGAAGGACGGGTCTTGCGGCAGGCGCAGCGCCCCGTTTAGGCCGCTGCAGCCGTAAAAGGTGGAGCCGCCCATGTCGGTGAGGCTGTTGGGCAGCAGCAGGTCGCCGGTGAAGCCAGAACAGAAGGCAAAGCAAAACGAGCCGGTAGATTCCAGGCCGGCCGGCAGGACCAGCGGCCCCTGAAAGCCGGCGGCGCCTTTGGAGGAGTAGAAGGCATAGTCTTCGATGTGGCGCAGCTCGGTGGCGGCGGACATATCCAGCGAGGTGAAGTTGACATCTTCGTAAAAGGCGAAGGGAGAGCTGAAGGTGGAGAACGCCTGGCGCCCGATGGCCCGCACCGGCCGGCCGCGGTAGGTGGCCGGGATGACCACCGCGATATGCTGCCGCTCGGCAGCGGTGAGCGACTGGATATAGGCGCTGCTGAAGCTGTCGATACGGACCCCGTCGCCGTAGGCGGAGACCGAGAACATCTCGGTCTCTTCGGCCGCGGCGGGTAGATCGCCGGCGCTTTCGGCCCAGGTGGTGGCGCTGCCGGCGAGCAGCATCGCTGCGCACAGTGCGAGCGCGGTCAGGCGTTTTATCCACTGCTTTTTCATGGGAGACCCCTCTGTGCTCTCTGGTGTTGGCGCTGTACGGGCCGGCGGCATGGAGAGCCGTGCTGCCGGCCATTATGGGCTGATACTGGCTGCGCCGCGGATGCGGCGGCGAAGAGGCAGAGCCGTTGCCGGCCATGCGGTGCGAGTAGGAGCGGTACAGACTGTTTTGTATCTACTATATAATTTTTAGGTGTATAAAACAAGATATATTGTACTTTTTGTGGTGACAGGTTTTATTTTTCTCTGCTTTTTATCGCTTTACCTTATACTGTGACTTGTGGTGAAGGGCGGTATCTGGCGGGTGTTCGGCGGGTAGTGGGGACGGCGGCGGGTGCGGGTATTGCGGCGAGAAAAAAGGCGGCGGCAGAGGCTTGCATTTTGGCTGTGGATTGTGTATACTATCAATGCACCAGACGCCGGTGTGATGGAATTGGCAGACGTAGTGGACTCAAAATCCACCGGTAGTGATACCGTGCCGGTTCGAGTCCGGCCACCGGCACCAGCAGGCTGAGCCTGCATGCAAGATGCGCATCTCACTTTGTGGGGTGCGTTTTCTTTTTGCCAGCGCCAAACGGATATTTGTTTTTATAGACACAAGCACTGTTGAGGGTTTCGGTGCGCCAGGTCGCGCTATATTTTGTGCCTGTGTTTGGGGCGGGGCGTTTGGTCGGTGCGGCTTAGAATATATGTGTCTGCAGGCATACGACATGTTTTGGTCAAAGGCCGGGTATGCTTTTGCTGTTGCGACTTCTTAGAGGGGCCATTCAACGCGGCTTGCTGGGGTACAGTTTTGGGAGATCTTAACAGACACTGCCAGCAGCTCTTGACAGCGCCCGTACCAAAAGAGCGGCAAAGTACGCCTCTATGCTCTTTTTCGTTATGACTGTTTCCAGTTATTACTTCCTATTTAAGAGGTACAAATTATTTGTCACAAATTGACTTTGTGTACCTACTTCTATATACTGTACATGTAAGAATGTTGTGCAGAAATACCTTCTGTTTGCGGCACGGAGGATAGCAAATGGCGGCATTGACCGGTGGTGGACAAGCGATATTTGAGTCTTTTTTAGAGAATGTACCTCTTGAGAAAGGCGATTTTTTTATGCAGCTTTACACCCAGGAGAGCACGTCGCAGGCAGAGTTGGCGGCATCTTTTGGCCTGCACTATTTAGCTGTAGCCCCCGGCGGCAATAAGGGGTGTATTGACTGCGCCCAATTTTTTGAAGATGCTGATCTATTGGACGAAGCTACCGGCGGTAAGCCGATAGCGGTGATCTATGTAGAACCCCTGCTGGCGGAGGACGACTGGATAAGTCCCCTGCTAAAAATATTTTCTGAACATGTCCTCTGCCGCGATACCGTGCTGCTGATCGGCACCCCCAATGCCGGTAATCTGTTCACCGCTGCCCGCCTACTTGACGGTCGGCTCAGTGAAGAAGACCGCTACTGCTTAAGAGGGTTTTCAGAAAAAGCGCTGCTGGATCTTTTAGCTGCCTGCGGGTTCACCTGTGAAGAAAAAAGCGGGCTGACCTTTGACCGCGAGAGTGAGCGGGCGCGTCTCACTGCATCCGACAGCATTTTTCTATCGCCGGGCAGCGATGCTTTCTCATTTATAGAAAAGCTAAAAGCGGTGAGCGACCAGGAGCTGTATACTGAGCAGTTTTGCTGGATGTGTCGCCCCGCTGCGCCGTGCGCACTAAAAGATAAGGCTGTCGTTTCGCCGTTTTTGTCGATCGTCATGCGCACCCAGGGGACACGCCCGGCCAAGCTGGCGGAGGTGCTTTTGTGCTTGAGCGCCCAGACCTGTACGGATTTTGAGGTGCTGCTCATCGGGCACAAGATGGACGAGACGGGCAGGCAGCATACACAGGCGCTGATCGAACGGCAGCCGGGTTGGCTGCAGTCGCGTATTCGTCTGATCGAGGTATCGTATGGGAACCGCACCACCCCGCTCAATGTGGGCTATACTGCGGCAGGCGGCGCTTATATCTGTACGCTCGACGACGATGACCTGGTCACCTCTGATTGGGTAGAGACTTTTTATGATCTGGCCAATCAAAACCCAGGGGCCATCCTGCACTGTTACGGCTATGCGCAGCCGTGGAGAGAGGTGGCGTTAGAAAACGGCACTGTGGGGCTGGTTTCCTGTGGGCCGGTTAACAGTGGTTACTGTATTCCTTTCCACATGGTTGATCACCTGCGAGTAAATCACTCTCCTACCACCGTCTATGCTCTCCCCTCTTACTTGTTTTACCAGTGCGGCTTTCGATTTAATGAAGACCTCACCACCAATGAGGATTGGGAGCTTTTGATGCGGGCGGCGTTTCTCTGTGGCGTATCTGATTGTGACCGGCGGACATCGATATATCGGCTTTGGAATATAGACAGTTCCAGGGCGGCCCATTCTCCTCAGGAGTGGGAAAAGAACAGACAGGCTGTGATAGGGCAGCTCGAGTCTGAGCGTGTTCTGGTCACCCGACCCGAGCAATTATTGACCGATCCACCATATAAACGGTATTCTGCGCGTTTATACATTGATGCGGGGATGGGACTTTCAGAGAAGTATTCGTTTGAAAGCTATTGTAACATGTGCGGTACTTTTTTACGTTTTGCATTTTCCCTAGAAGACCTTGTGGTGGACCTTGTATCCCTTCGCATTGATCCCGGAGAGACAGGCGATATCGGCGTACGTTCTCCACATATTATTTTGCGGTATAGGGACGAACGGGAAAAGATTTATGCGGCGGCAGATCTTGAAAGCAACGGACTGTTTTGCTGTGAGAAAGAATCTTTTATTTTTCTTCAGCCTGATCCGCAATTCTTTCTATCTGATATAGATGATTTGGGCATCCCTGCTGAAGTGGAATTTACCGGTCATGTTTTCTCTTTAGACGAAGATCATCGGCAATGGGCTAAGAGCGAAATGCAAAAAAAGGAAGAGATCGCCCAACAGGAAAAAGACCTATCTGCTATCCTGCCCTCTGAGTATTCTGAACCGATCAAAGAAGAGCCTGTTGAGAGCACGCACCAGAAAAAAGGTCAAAAAAAAGGACTGCGTACGTTTTTTAGAGCTCGCACAGATAGGAGGTGAGTAGCGATGGATGGTCCATCTGTACAGATACAGATCATTTTAAAAGATGGGAATGTAAGGCAAGTGGAGCGTATGCTGGCTTCGTTGGAACAGGCAGTCATGTTGTCGCGAGATGTATTTCAACATGTTGGTATCTACATGAGTGACTGCTCTAAAGCGCAGGTATTATCGGTATCTGAGATCGACGCACTCAGAAAAAAATATCGGTCACTGGATATCCAGTACAAATTTTCGAGTACTTCTACCAAGGCTCGGCTATACAACCTTGCTGCACAAAACTCACCGTTTACCTATCTTGTACTGTGCAGTACCGTAACTGTTTTCCCTCCCGCATTTTTACTCTCTTTGCCCGGGTGGTTCACAGATAAGCAGACTGCATGTGTAGAAGTACGCACGATCCCATGGGACAATAGCTCTCATTTTGATAGTTCGAGTCGTAAGGCTATCTTCTTTACTGATAACTGTACTGTTTTTAGGCGGGATGTCTTCCATGCGGTAGGTGGTTTTGATGACCAACATTTTCCGTCATATCGCTACACTGCTGATCTGTCGATCAGATTGTTAAGAGAGGGATATCAGATACTGTACATAAGCGATATATCTGTCTTTCAGGAGGCGATCCCCGAGTATCCCGAGTATGGTGCTGATGACAAAAAGGAGTCCACTTCTCTGTCAGATACGATAGAGGATTTGTCGCTACTTTATAAATACGATTGTCAAGAGGAGCTGGAACATCTACTCGCCGCTTATAAGATGAGCCCTCTGTTGGGCGAAGTTTCTATATATCAACAATTTGAAAAACAGATGTCAGAAAATTTATTGCCACTTCCAGTGACAGGAATTTCAGAGGATCTGCAACACCATATTTGTACACTGTGTAGTGTTCACTGATAGGCCTACATTTGTATAATCTATCTACTTAAAATGTGAGGAGCGTGTTATGAAAAAAATAGTATCTTTTTTACTGTCTATTGCTATTTTAGCCGGCAGTTGTATGCCTGGCAGTATAGTTTGGGCAGAGGAATCTTCGGAGGAACCGTTTGCTACCAAACAGGTATCTGAGCCGGAGGTATATGCCAATACTACTGAGCAGATCACCGATGCTTCGGTCAATCAGGTAGAGGTGGACCCTTCTGCTGGTGTCAAACTGATCTGTAACTTCACCTTGACGAGTGCAACCACCTGTTCTGTACAGGTGTGGAGCACCACCAGTTTTGTCGGCTATGCCGCCAACAACCAATCCTTTTCTGCGGGCAGCAATTCCGTGACCTGGAGCGTCCCGCAAAACCTGGCTGACGGCAAGTACTCTTTCCGCATCGTGTCGCTGCAAAACGGAAAAGAGGTCGATAGATGGGTCGACTTCACTGTGAAAAACATGCCGTTTTCTATCTCTGCAGGTTCGGCTAGCGCATCCACTATCGACCCTGCTAAAGACAGCAAACTCAGCTGCACCTTTACACTGTCGAGAGCCGCCTCCTGTTCTGTACAGGTGTGGAGCACCACCAGTTTTGTCGGCTATGTNTCTATCTCTGCAGGTTCGGCTAGCGCATCCACTATCGACCCTGCTAAAGACAGCAAACTCAGCTGCACCTTTACACTGTCGAGAGCCGCCTCCTGTTCTGTACAGGTGTGGAGCACCACCAGTTTTGTCGGCTATATCGCCAACAACCAGTCCTTTTCTGCGGGCAGCAATTCCGTGACCTGGAGCGTCCCGCAAAACCTGGCTGACGGTAAGTACTCTTTCCGCATCGTGTCGCTGCAAAACGGAAAAGAGGTCGATAGATGGGTCGACTTCACTGTGAAAAACATGCCGTTTTCTATCTCTGCAGGTTCGGCTAGCGCATCCACTATCGACCCTGCTAAAGACAGCAAACTCAGCTGCACCTTTACACTGTCGAAAGCCGCCACCTGTTCTGTACAGGTGTGGAGCACCACCAGTTTTGTCGGCTATGTCGCCAACAACCAGCCCTTTTCTGCGGGCAGCAATTCCGTGACCTGGAGCGTCCCGCAAAACCTGGCTGACGGCAAGTACTCTTTCCGCATCGTGTCGCTGCAAAACGGAAAAGAGGTCGATAGATGGGTCGACTTCACCGTCAAGTCCAGCACTCTGTCCATCAGTAATACTTCTACGAGTGTATCTTCTGTAAATGCCTCTACTGCGGGAAACAAAATTTCGCTTTCTTTTAAGATCAGCCAGGCGGCAAATTGTTCCGTGGAAATGTGGAGCAGCAGTAAATTTTTAGGCTATGCAGTACATAATCAGAACTATGCCGCCGGCAGCCATAATGTCAGTTGGACCGTACCGCAGTATCTAGCGCAGGGCAAATATTCATTTAGAATCACAGCTACCAAGGACGGTAAGACCATTGACAAATGGATAGATTTTCAAGTAACCGGCAGTTACAGCCCCTACTTACAGGGTACCTATTTTACACTGGCTCAATCCGAGACAAGGCAGCTCTACACAGTGGTCAAGACAACGAGCAGCATTTGGAGCGAGGCTGTGTCTTGGTCGAGCAGCAACAATGCGGTTGCCTCAGTCTCGGGCGGTATGGTCACCGCTAAGGCTGTTGGCACAGCCAACATTACGGCGGTGGACAAATACGGCAACGCCGCCACCTGTCGCATCGATGTCGTCAGTGCCGGCAAGCACCGGATGGTAGACCTGTCTTACGCCAACTCAAACATCAATTTTGCTCAGCTCAAGGCAAGCGGTGTAGACTATGTGATGTTGCGTGCCTGCTATAGTTACCCCGGCTCTACCGAAAGTGACAGCAAATACATCGACTCTAACTTTGACAAATATATAAACGAGGCTACTGCCGCTGGCCTGAAAGTGGGTGTTTACCACTTCAGCTATGCGCTAAATGCGGAGGAAGCCGAAAAAGAAGCCGACTTTTTGATCCGTATCCTTGACAAATACAAGGACAAGATCACACTGCCGGTGGCCTACGATCTGGAGTATAACTCCTACTGGACGAACAACGGGCTGCACCCCTCTGCCATGGGCAACGCCAAATTTAAAGAGACTATGACCGAGTTTGCCCGCAGATATCTGGCTAAGATCCGCGCTGCCGGGTATAAGCCGATGATCTATGCTTCCTCCTCCTTCTATAATTCCTTTATCGACGCGGGGACGGTCGGTGCTCACGACAAGTGGATCGCCCACTACGATGTATTGGCTCCCGGTGTATCCGGCGCCGATATGTGGCAGTACAGCAGCGAGGGAACTCCCGCCGGCGCCCCCTATAAAGTAGATAGTGGGCGTGTGGATATGAACATCGTTTATAAAGACTACTGAGTTATGCTTACCAGAGCCGCCGTAAGGGCGGCTCTGGTTTTTTATAAGGACCTCTCTATCCGTCTTTATTGCCGGTGGGATGACAGACAACCCTATGACGGCCTGTTTTTTGGGAAAAGCTTTTTTATGATCGATCACTACCATTTGTTATGCGGGCTGACCGGCTAAAGGCAGCAGACAGCGGCGTCTGTGCGGGGGATTGCTGTGACGCTATTTACGGAGATACAGGCGCTGTTTGACTGGCCGCCTATATTTAAATAGGACTGCTGGGGCGGGGCCAGCCCGATCTCGTCAATAGCCGACATCCCGCTATCTTCTGCCGCTGGGACCACGGTGCTATTTTTCCGGGAGCGGCGCTGGCGGCTGCTGGTAATCTCGATCTCATCTATGTCGGAGCCCTTTATCAGTTGGCCTATTTAGAGGATATGTTCTCGGCCGCCAAGTCGCTGGGTGGTGGGCCTATTGGGGCGGTAGGGCTGATCGCATCACTCCAGCAGGAGCCAGCACGATCGGCGGCACCGGTGGCGCGCGGGAACGAGAGCACACGGCAGCCGCATATAGCATATAGGCCCTGCGAAGCTGGACGGGGTTGGGGCCGCGCCGGATGGGCTGGTGTGCGAGATGGCAGAGCACATCTCCTACTGATGTTATAGGGACGCGACAGCGGCTGAGTTGGGCTGGGCTGGGCTGGACTGAGCGGGACCGAGTTGACTTTTTTGTGCTTTTGGCGCTGTAGGGCGCATACGGCTTGCAGTTTCTCGGAAATCTGGTAAGATAGAGGTGAAACTGCCCCGCCGGTGTGCGGGGCAGACGGTATGTGAAAAAATGTGCGAAGGAGCGCGCTTATGGAAGTGACCCGCGAACAGTTTAGCTTTCCCTCCTATCAGGACCACCAGCCGGTGGCAGCCTATGTGTATCTGCCGCCGCAGCGCCCCTACCGCGGGGTGGTGCAGATCAGCCACGGTATGTGCGAGTACATCCTCCGCTACGAGCCGTTCTGCCAATTTTTGGCCCAGGCGGGCTTTGTGGTGTGCGGGGCCGACCATCTGGGCCACGGCCAGACCGCACCGGATAAGAGCGCGCTGGGGCTGTTGGGTGAAAAGAGCGGCCACCTGTTTTTGACCGAGAACCTGAACCTGCTGTGTGACCTGATGCGCAGCCGCTTTGCCGACCTGCCCTACTTTTTGCTGGGGCACAGCATGGGCTCGTTCGTGGCCCGCGACTTTTTGGCCAAGTACGGCTACAAGCTGCAGGGGGCGCTGATCAGCGGCACCAGCGGCGGCAACTCGCTGGCCGGGCTGGGCATTGCGGTGGCCAAGGCGCTGATCTTTTTGACCGGCGGCAAAAGACCCAGCCGACTGCTGACGGCTATGGCTTTTGGCAGCTACAACAAGCGCTTTGAAAAGCGCACCCGCTACGACTGGCTGAGCCGCGATGAGGCGGTGGTGGACGCCTATATAGCCGATGCGTACTGCAACTTTATGTTTACCGCACGGGGATATTTAGACCTGTTTACCGTGCTGCGGCGGGTGTCGCAGCCGGAATGGGCCGGCTGTGTGCCCAAGGAGCTGCCGGTGCTGCTGTTTGCCGGCGAAGAGGACCCGGTAGGCGATTACGGGCAGGGGGTGAAGGCGGTATATGACCGGCTGCAGAGAGCCGGCCTGCGGCGGGTAGAACTGAAACTGTACCCCGGCGGCCGCCACGAGATGCTCAACGAGATAAACCGGCAGGAGGTATATGCGGACGTGCGCGCCTTTTTAGAGAGCTGCCTGTGACCCGGTGACCTGATGACCCGGTCTCCCCGCCCCTGCTTGGGATCAGTCTGACCATATAGTGGCCCTGCCTGTTGGCGGGGCCACTGTTTTTTAGCCAGCCCGATAGCGGTGAAGCGGGCTGCCCCATAGGACCCGGGAGGCGGGCGCATGCAGGTGGGGCGAGACGGCGGAGGACACATCGGGACAGGCGACCGACAAAAAAGAGGGCTGGTGGTGCTGCAACGGATGCAGGGCGCGGGCGGTGGCGGCGCAGCGAGGGGGACCCGGCGGGACCCGTTTTTTAAAAGAGGTGCGGGACGTGTGGGGCCCGGCACCTCTTTTTTTGAGGCGCATGATCTGGTCGATGAGACGCGCCGCTATACGGGAAGGTGGATGACTTTGTGAATTGGCCCAAAAACAGATACAGTTTTTTAGAATTGTTTACAAATTGGCTCTTGACGCATTTATCTATCCTGAATAATATATATGTAGTATAGGTAATTGGAGGTGCCGCCATGGAATTTACCCAGTTTAAGCAGATCGTGTGGGACCTGGACCGCAGCATGCGCGACAGCATGGACCGGGCGCTACAGCCGCTGTACAGCCACTACGGGTTGACGGCCATGCAGGTGTTTTTGCTGATGACCCTGCGCCAGACCGGGCCGCTGAGCGTGGGACAGCTGAGTGAGCGCATGGGCATGGCCGGCGCCAACGGCTCGGCCCTGGCCAAAAAGATCGCCGGGCTGGGGCTGCTGGAGCGGCGGCGCAGCCGGGAGGACGAGCGGGTGGTGCAGATCGACCTGTCGCAGAAGGGACGCGACACCATAGACGCCATCGAGTCGCTGCTGCAGGGGGTGTACGGCCCGCTCTTATACCGGGTAGATCCCGGCACGCTGCAGACCATCGTGGACGGGCTGCGGGCGCTGGACGCGCTGCTGGACGAGATACGGGCACTGCCCATGCCCGATGACCTGGATGCGCTGCGCATCCCGTCTTTAGAGGAGGCTGCGCCGTGACTGAAGTGAAAAAGACGCCCAAAAAGCCGCTGATCTATTACGCTGTGCTGGCTTTGCTGATGCTGCTTTTATTCAATGCGCTGGTGGTGCCGGCGTTGCGCCAGAGCCGCACCAAGGAGGTGGATTACGGCACCTTTTTAGATATGGTGGAAAGCGGCGAGATCAGCCGGGTGGAGGTGGATGACGACCAGATCGCCTTTTTGAGAAAACAGGACGGCGAAAAGCTGGTGTACGTGACCGGCCGCATGGACGACCCCCAGCTGACCGAGCGGCTGCACAGCCAGAAAGACATCACCTTTGACCGGGTGGTGCCCAAGGAGAACTCGCCCCTGGTAAACTTTTTGCTGACCTGGGTGCTGCCCACGCTGCTGCTGGTGCTGCCGGGCATTTTGCTGTTTCGCGCCATGAGCAAGCGGGCCGGCGGCGGGCCGGGCGCCATGAGCTTTGGCAAATCTAACGCCAAGGTGTACGTGCAGTCGCAGACTGGCAAGACCTTTGCCGATGTGGCCGGGCAGGAGGAGGCCAAGGAGGCGCTGAGCGAGATCGTGGACTTTTTGCACGACCCGCAGAAATACGCCCAGATCGGCGCCAACCTGCCCAAAGGCGCGCTGCTGGTGGGGCCGCCGGGGACCGGCAAGACGCTGCTGGCCAAGGCGGTGGCCGGTGAGGCCAGCGTGCCGTTTTTCTCGATCTCGGGCTCGGAGTTCGTGGAGATGTTTGTGGGCGCCGGTGCGGCCAAGGTGCGCGACCTGTTTAAGCAGGCCCAGGAGAAGGCCCCCTGCATCGTGTTCATCGACGAGATAGACACCATCGGCAAGCGGCGGGACGGCGCCGGCATCGGCGGCAACGACGAGCGGGAGCAGACCCTCAACCAGCTGTTGACCGAGATGGACGGTTTTGACGGGCAAAAAGGGGTGGTGATCCTGGCGGCCACCAACCGGCCGGAGACGCTGGACCCGGCGCTGCTGCGGCCCGGGCGCTTTGACCGGCGCATACCGGTGGAGCTGCCCGACCTGCAGGGGCGCATAGCTATTTTGCAGGTGCACGCCAAAAACGTGAGCTGTGGGCCGGACATAGACTTTGCCGCTGTTGCCCGGGCGACCTCGGGCGCCTCGGGCGCGGAGCTGGCCAACATCGTAAACGAGGCCGCGCTGCGGGCGGTGCGCCTGGGCCGCCGGGCGGTGTCGCAGTCGGACCTGGAAGAGGCGGTGGAGGTGGTGATCGCCGGCTACCAGCGCAAAGGCGCCGTTATCTCGCCGCGCGAAAAGGAGATCGTGGCCTACCACGAGATCGGCCATGCGCTGGTGGCGGCCATGCAGACCGAGTCGGCCCCGGTGCACAAGATCACCATCGTGCCCCGCACCTCTGGCGCGCTGGGCTACACCATGCAGGTGGCCCAGGAGGAGACTTTTTTGACCACCAAGGAGGAGGCCTTTAACAAGATCGCCACCTTTACCGGCGGGCGGGCCGCTGAGGAGCTGATATTCGGCAGCCCCACCTCCGGTGCATCCAACGACATTGAGCAGGCCACCAAGCTGGCCCGGGCCATGGTGACCCGGCTGGGCATGAGCGAGCGGTTTGACATGATGGCCCTGGAGACCGGCGGCAGCCAGTACCTGGGGGGCGACGGCAGCTTATTGTGCTCGGCCCAGACGGCCGCCGAGATCGACGCCGAGGTGCTGGCGATCATTCGCAGCGCGCACCAGAAAGCCATCGACATCCTCAAGCAAAACAGCGACAAGCTGCACCAGCTGGCCCACTACCTGCTGGAGCGGGAGACCATTACCGGCGAGGAGTTCATGGATATTTTGCGCCGCAGTTGACGGCGCGCCGCCCCCGTGCGGGGGGAGCACCCCAAAAGAGGAAAACAGGAGAGCAGGAGGAATAGACTTTATGGCAAAAACGCAAAATGATCTGGGCCGCGACAGTGTGGGCCGGCTGCTTTTTAAGCTGGCCGTGCCCGCCATCACCGCCCAGCTGGTGAACATGCTCTATAACATCGTCGACCGCATCTACATCGGCCACATGGCCGGAGTGGGGGCCACCGCCCTGACCGGGGTGGGGGTCACCTTCCCCATCATTATGATCATCTCGGCCTTTTCGTCGCTCATCGGTATGGGCGGCGCGCCGCGGGCCTCGATCAAGATGGGTCAAAAGCGCGACGACGAGGCCGAGAACATTCTGGGCAACTGCGTGACCGGGCTGCTGTTCATCTCGGTGGTGCTGACGGTATTTTTCTTCTTCTTTAAAGAAAAACTGCTGCTGCTCTTTGGCGCCAGCAGCGTGACGCTGCCCTATGCGCTGGGGTACATGGACATCTACATCTGCGGCACCGTGTTCGTGCAGCTGGCGCTGGGGCTCAACCCCTTTATCACCACCCAGGGCTTTGCCACCACCGGCATGCTGACGGTGGTCATCGGTGCGGTGACCAACATCGTGCTCGACCCCATCCTTATTTTTGGGCTGGACATGGGCGTGCAGGGGGCGGCGCTGGCCACCATCATCTCGCAGGCAGTATCGGCTGTATGGGTGGTGTGGTTCTTGTCGAGCAGGCGCTCGAAGCTGCGCATCCGCCCGCACAGCTTAAAACCCAGGGCCAAGATCTTGCTGCCGGTGCTGGCGCTGGGCTGCTCACCGTTTATCATGCAGGCCACCGAGAGCATGGTATCGGTATCGCTCAACTCGTCGCTGCAGCGCTACGGCGGCGACATCGCCGTGGGCTCGATGGCCATCCTCTCGAGCCTGATGCAGGTGCTGATGCTGCCGCTGACCGGCCTGACGCAGGGGGCCCAGCCCATCATCGGCTTTAACTACGGCGCCCAGCAAAACGACCGGGTGAAAAAGGCCTTTAAGCTGCTGCTCATCAGCTCGATGGGGTACGCGGTGCTGTTTTGGGGGCTGATGATGCTGGCGCCCAAGCCGTTCATCGCCATCTTTACCAGCGATAAGGCGCTGGCGGCGGCCACTGTGTCGGCCCTGCGGGTATACCTGGGGGCAGGGTTCATCCTGGGGGCGCAGATCGCCTGCCAGCAGACCTTTATCGCCGTGGGGCAGGCCAAGATCTCGCTGTTTTTGGCGCTGCTGCGCAAGATCTTTTTGCTCATCCCGCTCATCTACATCATGCCGGCGCTGCTGTCTGACAAGGTGTTTGCGGTGTTCTTTGCCGAGCCGGTGGCCGACATCATCGCCACTTTGACCACCGTCATCACCTTTTCGGTGCAGTTTAAAAAGATACTGGCCCGCAACGACCCCAGCCTGCACAGCCCCAAGACCGGGCCGCAGCCGGCCAGGTGACCCGACTTTAAAAAAGTGAGGTGCCCGCTATGTCTGCCATCCACCTGCTGTGCTGCCTGGACCGCGGCTACATTCCCCAGCTGCGGGTGATGCTGTGCTCGGCGCTGCAAAACGAGCCGGGCGAGCTGGCGGTGCACATTGCCCACACCGGGCTGACCGACAGCGACTTTGCCGCGATCGCCCGCGGTTTTGACCGGCAGCGGCTGCAGCTGCTGTCCGTTTGCCTGGACCCGGCGCTGTTTGCCGGGGCACCCACCCAAAAGCGCTACCCCAAGGAGATGTACTACCGGCTGTTTGCCGCCCAGTACCTGCCGCCGGCGGTGCACCGGGTGCTGTACCTGGACCCCGACACGGTGGTGATCGGCCCGCTGGGCCCGCTTTATCGCATGGATATGGGCGGCTGCCCGCTGGCGGCGGCCGGGCACCTGCACCGCTTTTTTACCCGCATAAATCAGCTGCGGCTGGGCCTGGGGCGCGATGTGCCGTACCTGAACTCGGGCGTGCTGCTCATGGACCTGGACGCGCTGCGCACCGGGGCCGAAAAGACGCCGCCGCAGGTGTACGCGGCCATGGCCCGACTGGGCCGGTGGCGGCTGTGGCTGCCCGACCAGGACCTGCTGGCGGTGCTTTACGGCGGCGAGATCAAAGAGCTGGACGGCCGGGCATACAACGTGAGCGATCGCTACCTGCGCCTTTACAACTTAAACCCGCAAAACCGCCGGCGCCGCTTTGACGCCGACTGGGTGCGCCGGCACGGGGTCATCATCCACTACTTTGGCAAAAACAAACCCTGGAAGCCCGGCTACCGCGGTGTGCTGGGCGGCTACTACCACCAATACGACCAGATACAGCGCCGGCTGGCTGCCGGTGGCGACGACCCCATAAAGGAGGCAACGATACCGTGAACTGGCTGCAGAGATTTATGTACGGGCGCTACGGCGTAGACCCGCTGGGTATAGCCCTGCTGGTGCTCTATATGGTGCTCTCGATGATCGGGGCGTTTTGGCACTCGGCGGTGTACGCGCTGCTCATCCTGATCTTTCCGCTGATCATATTGCTGCGCTTTCTGTCGCGCAATATCGACGCCCGCAAGCGGGAGAACGACTGGTTTTTGTCGTGGTTCCCCGGCTTTAAAGATCGGGCGCAGGGCACCGTGCAGAGCGCGGGCAGCTGGTGGCAGCGCAAGCAGCAGCAGGCGCAGAAAAAGGCGGCCGACCGGGCCAATTACCGCTACTTTACCTGCCCTAAGTGCCGCCAAAAGCTGCGGCTGCCCAGGGGGCGCGGCAAGATAGAGATCACCTGCCCCAAGTGCCAGCACAAATTTGTAAAAAAGACCTAGCTAAAAAAGGGCCGCCCCACAGCCGTGGGACGGCCCTTTTTTGGCCGGCGGCGGCAGATACGCATTGTGGCCGGGCGGCAACTGTGTTAAAATGAAGTATATATGTCGGTTTTATCGGGCCCGCTAAAATGCGCGCCCGGCACAGGAGGCCTGCTATGCACACCATCTACCTTATCGCCGGTATGCCCGGCACTGGAAAGACCACTTTTTCTACCCATTTTGCCCGGCAGCGGCACATGCCGCTATTTTGCAAAGACGCCATGAAGGAGCTCTTGTTCGACACGGTGGGCTTTGCCTCACCGGCGGCCAAACAAAAGCTGGACGTGGCCAGCACCCAGCTGCTCTACTACGCCGCTGCCGCCCAGATGCAGACCGGCGGCGACGTGATGATCGAGAGCAATTTTACCCGGGCCGACGTGCCGGACGTGCAGGCGCTGTGCGACCGGTACGGCTACCGCCCGGTGACGGTGCTGTTTGACGGCGACCTGGACGCGGTATTTGAGCGGGTGTGCCGGCGGGACCTGAGCCCCGACCGGCACCCGGCCCACGCGATACCCGACTGCTACCCCGCCCCCGGCGGACAGAAGAAAAAGCCCGACGCGCCGCTGATGCAGCGAGACCAGTTTTTTGACATGGTAGAGAGCTGGGGCTCGCGGGAATTTTGCGTGGGGCGCCGGCTGGTGGTGGACGCCACCGACCTGGATAAACTGGATTTTGCGCGTATCGCCGCGCAGATAGACGAGTTGGAGGACTGCTGAATGAAAACGCTGAGACCATTTCCGAAAGACTTTTTGTGGGGGGCCGCCACCAGCGCCTATCAGGTGGAGGGGGCTGCCCAGCTGGAGGGCAAAAAGCTCTCGCAGCAGGATGTGATCAACCGCCGCCCCGGCGTGGCCGACGCCGAGGTGGCCAGCGACCACTACCACCGCTATAAAGAGGATGTGGCCCTGATGAAAGAGCTGGGGCTGCGCTCGTACCGCTTTTCTTTGGCCTGGGCGCGCATCTTCCCCGACGGGGTGGGCGACCCCAACCCGCAGGGAGTGCAGTTTTACCACCACCTGCTCGACGAGCTGCAAAAGGCCGGCATCACCCCCATCGTGACGCTGTACCACTACGACATGCCGCTGGCGCTGGTGGAGAAATACGACGGCTGGATAGACCGGCAGAGCGTGGCCGACTTTGCCTACTACACCGAATTTGTGCTGCGGGAGTACGGCGGCAAGGTAAAGTACTGGCTGACCATCAACGAGCAGTCGATCATCGTGCAGTACTGGACCAAGAAGAACCTGATCCCCGAGAAATACCTGGATGACCCGCAGGTGCGCTACCAGATCAACCACCACATGAACCTGGCCCACGCCACCGCCTGCAAGCTGGTGCACCAGCTGGTGCCGGGCGGCATGGTGGGGGCGGCCATCAACACCGCCCCCATCTACCCGCTGACCAGCACCCCCTGCGACGTGATGGCCGCCCAGAACGCGCTGGACGTGCGCAACCTGTTTTACCTGGACGTGTACTTTAAGGGCCAGTACAACAAAGCCGCCTTCATCTACCTGGAGGAGATGGGAGTGGCCCCCAAGATAGAGCCGGGCGACCTGGAGCTGTTTCGGGAGGGATACTCGGACTTTTTGGCCCTCAACTACTACTCCAGCGACTGCGCCAAGTTCCCCCCGCCGGACGCCCAGCGCACCGAGAGCGGGGTCAACTACACCGGCAAAAAGGGCGAGATCGACTCGTACGAGACGATGCCCGACTTTTTCCAGATCGTGCGCAACCCCAACTGCGACACCACCGACTGGGACTGGGCCATTGACCCCACCGGGCTGGAGTACCTGCTGCGCGACATCTACACCCGCTACGGCAAGCCGCTGATGATCACCGAGAACGGCCTGGGCTTTTTTGACAAGCTGGAGGACGACGGGACTGTTCACGACGACTACCGCATAGACTATCTGCGCAGCCACATCCGGGCGGTACAGCGGGCCATGCACTACGGGGTGGAGGTGCTCTCGTACAACCCCTGGTCGTTCATGGACCTGCTCAGCACCGAAAACGGCTACCAGAAGCGCTATGGCTTTGTGTATGTAGACCGGGGCGAAGAGGACCTGCGCACGCTGGACCGCATAAAAAAAGACAGCTATTACTGGTACCAGCAGGTGATCGCCAGCGGCGGCCAAAAGCTGTAGACGACGCCGGACGACACCGGGAGCAGAGAGGAGAGCAGGGATGGAAAAAGAGAGACCGCGCACCCTGACCAGCCGCCTGCTGCCGGTCCTCTACGCGGCGGTGGCGGTGGCCCTGGCGGGGCTGCTGGCATATGTGGGAGCGCGCTCACAGCTGCCGGGGATGAAGCTGTCGGCGCCGGCGCCGCACACGCTAAGCAGCGGCTGGCGGCTGGTGCGCGACGGCGACAGCTGGCCGGCGGCGCTGCCGCTGGAAGTGGACGGCGACGAGGTGCTCCTCAAGATCGAGCTGCCGCAGCTAAAGGCCGGGGACATGCTCTTGTTCTCCAGCCGCTTTCAGAAGGTACAGGTATCGGTAGAGGGGCAGGTGCTGCTGGACTACGGCTACAGCCAACCAGCGCCGCTGGGCGCTCTGCTGGGAGACGTGCTGTGCCAGGTGCCGCTGGCGCCGGGGCACAGCGGGCGCACGCTGACGCTGCGGCTAGAGCTGGACGGCCGGTACCCCAACCGGGCGGGGCTTGCGGAGATGTACCTCGACCAGCAGGGCACGCTGTACAGCTACCTGCTGCAAAAGGAACTGCCCAAGATCCTGTGTATCTCTATCTTTTTGCTGGTGGGCGTCGCGCTGTGCGCGGGCTATGTGCTGCAGCTGTGTAAAAAGGCGGTGTCGAGCTACAAGAACCTGCTGTACCTGGGCTGTTTTGTGCTGCTGGCGGCGGTATGGGTGTGGAGCGACAGTTCGCTGGGGCAGCTCGCCTTTTCAAACAGCGTAGGGGTGTGCCTGGTCTCGTTTTTCAGCTTTATGCTGCTGCCGGCGCCGCTTTTGGGCATGGTGGGCACCACCTGCCCCAGCGCCAAACGCTATACCCATCTGCTGCAGGACCTGATACTGGGCAACATACTGGTGCAGACGGCGCTGTACCTGTTCAATGTAGTGGACTACCCGGTGCTGCTGCCCGTCACCCACCTGCTGCTGCTTTTCAGCGCCGGGTATATGACCTGGCTGCTGGTGCGGCAGGTGCGGCGGCAGCGCTCCCCCTATGCGCGGGATATGCTGCTGGCGCTGGGCTTTCTTGGCACGTCGGCACTGGTGAGCCTGGCCATGTTTTATATCGATCTGTCGCTGGACAAGAGCACCGTATTCTGCCTGGGGCTGATGGTGTTCATCCTCATACTGTGCTACAGTTCGGTGCGGTGGCTGTTTACCCTGCAGGGCAGCCACACCGAGATGGTGCTGTACCGCAAGCTGGCCTATACCGACGTGATGACCCACACCCAAAACCGCATCGCCTTCGAGACCTTTTTGGAGGAGCGGCGGGCCGGCGGGCCGGACCAGCCGCCGCTGGAGGTGTACATGTTTGACATCAACGGCCTGAAATCGGTCAACGACGAGCAGGGGCACCAGGCCGGAGATCAGGTCATTCGCGACGCGGCCGACATCATCCGCGCGGTGCTGGGGGGCCTGGGCACGCTGTACCGCATCGGCGGCGACGAGTTCGTGGCCATTTTGCAGGACGCCCGCCACCCCCGCAGCCACTATGCCCGGCTGCTGCAAAAAGCGGTGGCCGACCACAACCGCCAGCTGCCCCAACCGGCCTTTACGATCGCTATGGGCAGCGCCAGCAGCCGCACCTTTCCCCAGCTGACCATCGACCAGCTGCTGGAGATCGCCGACCGGCAGATGTACCGCGACAAGGCCCGGCAAAAAGCGGGCCAGCCGCTCGAGAGCCGTTAGACGTTAAAACCAAACGGGCTAAACTAAAAAAGAGAGGTCTTCTGCGCGCAGAGGACCTCTCTTTTTGCGGGGCGGGAGCTTGGCGGCCGGGAGAAGATCAGGCCGGGGGCGGTTGCAGCAGGGTGAAGTGGTTGCGGCAGTAATCGAGCACACCTTCGCGGCGCAGGCGGCTCAACTCGGCAGACATGGCACTGCGGTCGACCGACAGGTAATCGGCCAGCTGCTGCCGGTCGAAGGGGATATCGAACTGGGCGCTGCCCTGACGCCCCGACTCGGCCGAGAGATAAGAGAGCAGCTTTTGGCGGGTGGTGCGCTGGGCCATGTGGGTGAGCTTTTCGTGAAAGCGCAGATTTTTGCCGGCCATATCGGCCAGCAGATTGCGCACCACCCGGCTGTGAAAGCCGCAGGCGGCGCTGCAGGTGGTGAGCACCCGCCCCACCTCTAAAAACAACACCGTGGCGGGGCTGTCGGCAACCACCCCGATATCCAGCACCGCGCCGGGGGTGCAGGCAAAAGACTCGGCAAACAGCTGGCCGGGCTGTACCCGGGAGAGAATGTTGCGGTTGCCCCAAAAATCCTCCTGGGCGATGTGGGCGGTGCCGCCCAGCAGCAGGCCCAGCGCGGTGGCCCGCTCGCCCGGCCGCAGGATGAAATCACCTTTGGCGAAGGCGGCGGCACGGGCCCCCAGACAGCCGAGCATGGCGGCGACCTCGTCGGCCTGTACACCGGAAAACAGCACCGACTTTTGGACGATGGGAAAATAAGGGGTGATATCTGGCTGCATAAGCGCTCCTTTTGTTGGATAAACAACATACTTGTTTGTTTTATTATAGTACCCTAAAAACACCAAGTCAATGCATCGGGCGGTCACATGAGCCGGCCGGCGCCAGACGCGGCGTGCGCGCCGCGCCGTAAGGAGGAACGCGAGATGGATACCAAGATGTTTTGTTTTCAGTGTGAGCAGACCGCCGGCTGTGCCGGCTGCACCGGCAGCGCCGGGGTGTGCGGTAAGACCGCTGCCACCGCCCAGCTGCAGGACGCGCTGACCGGGGCGCTGTGCGGGCTGGCGCGGGCGGCCATGGATGGCGGCGCCGACAGCGATACCGACCGCCTGATCATCGAGGGGCTGTTTGCCACTTTGACCAACGTCTCTTTTGACGACCGGGCGCTAGAGCAGCTGCTCGCGCGGGCAGAGCGCGAAAAAGAGCGGCTGCAGCCCGGCTGTGCCGGCTGCGCCGCCCCTTGCGGCAAGGTGGAAAATTATGATCTGGCCGCGCTGTGGGGCGAGCCGGATGAAGATGTGCGCTCGCTGAAATCGCTTATTTTATTCGGGCTGCGGGGCATGGCCGCCTACGCCCACCATGCGCTGGCGCTGGGACACAGCGACGAGCAGGTAAATACCTTTTTTTACCGGGCGCTGTACGCGCTGGGCGAGGACCTGACGGTGCCCCAGCTGCTGCCCTTGGCGCTGCAGCTGGGAGAGGTGAACCTGCGCTGCATGGGGCTTTTAGACGGGGCCAATACCGGCGCCTACGGTGCACCGGTTCCCACCGAGGTGACCATGACGGTGCAGCCGGGGCCGTTTATCGTGATATCGGGCCACGACCTGCACGACCTGAAACTGCTGCTGGAGCAGACGGTGGGGACCGGGGTATCGGTCTACACCCACGGCGAGATGCTGCCGGCCCACGCCTACCCGGCTCTGCATGCCTACCCCCAGCTGAAGGGGCACCTGGGCACCGCCTGGCAGAACCAGCAGCGGGAGTTCGCCGATCTGCCGGCGCCCATCCTGTTCACCACCAACTGCATCATGCCGCCTAAGCCGAGCTATGCCGACCGGGTGTTCACCACCGGCGTGGTGTCGTTTGCCGGGGCAGCGCACATTGGCCCCGAGCGCGACTTTACGCCGCTCATCGCACAGGCCAAGCAGCTGGGCGGCTATGCGCAGCCCCACACCTTTACCGGCATGAACGGCGGCAGCAAGCTGACCACCGGCTTTGGCCGCGACGCAGTGCTGGCCCACGCCGACGAGGTGCTGGCGGCCATCTCCCGCGGGGATATCCGCCACATCTTTTTGGTGGGCGGCTGCGACGGCGCCCGGCCCGGCCGCAGCTACTACACCGAATTTGTACAGCAGACCCCGCCGGACACGCTGGTACTCACGCTGGCCTGCGGCAAGTTTCGCTTTAACGACCTGGACCTGGGACAGGTGGCGGGGCTGCCCCGGATCATGGATATGGGCCAGTGTAACGATGCCTACAGCGCCATCCAGGTGGCGCTGGCGCTGGCCGAGGCGCTGGGCTGCGGCGTCAACGACCTGCCGCTGTCGATGGTGCTCTCCTGGTATGAGCAAAAGGCGGTCTGCATACTGCTGACGCTTTTGCACCTGGGGGTGCAAAACATCCGCCTGGGGCCCACGCTGCCGGCTTTCCTCTCCCCCGGTATTTTGCAGTACCTGGTAAAGCACTACCACATCGCCCCCATCACCACCCCCCAGCAGGACCTGCAGGCGCTGCTGGGCCGGTGAGCGCAGCGGCCCCATCGCCGCCGGCCGTCCCGGTAAAATAAGAGCAGGGCCCGCACCGAGCACGGTGCGGGCCCTGCTTTTTGAGGACCGATAGAGACAGTACAGCGGGGGTTTACTCCACCGACTTGAGCGACTCTACCATATCCACTTTTTTGAGCTTATAGTGCATGGCGAAATTTACCAGCAGCGAAAATACCACCGTCAGCAGCGCAGCCAGCAGGTAGCTCAGGGCGCTGATATCGCGGCCGAACATGATGGAATCGATCTCGGCGGTGGTGATGACGAACCGGTGCAGAGCGATGCCCACCAGCAGCCCGGCGGCCACTCCAAATACGGTGAGGAAGATATTTTCCCGGTAAATATAGGCCGAGACCTCGCGGTCGGTAAAGCCCAGCACCTTGATGGTGGCGATCTCGCGGATGCGCTCGCCCACATTGATGTTGGTGAGGTTGTAGAGCACCACAAAGGCCAGCAGCCCGGCACAGACGATGAGCACGATGACCACGTAGTTGAGCGAGCCGATGGTGTCGTCGAAATTGTCCTCGATGCCGGAGGTGTAGCTGACGGTGAGCACGCCGTCCTGCGCCAGCAGGTATGCCGACAGGCTCTCTTCGGCCTGCTGGCCGCCGTTTTGCTGCAAAATACCCAGCGCCGCGTTGTAGGCCGGGGCGGCACCGAACACCTTCATGTAGTAACTGGGGCTCATGTACAGGTAGTGGCCGGCGTAGTTTTCGGTGATGTCGGCGATCTTTAAGGTGTAGCGCACGTTCTCGTCGCCTACCAGGTAGATCTCGTCGCCGGCTGAGACGTGCAGCAGCTGAGCCAGCTTCTCGTCGATGACGGCGCCGTCGTCGCCCAGCGCATAGGGTTTTTTGTCGCTGCGGTGGCGCAGCAGCACGTAATCAGAGAGCTGCTCGACCTTTTCAGGCACGAAGAGGTAGGCGTCGTACTCGCGGCTGCCGTGGCCCACGGTGCTGTTTTTCTGCCGCACCAGCAGGCTTTTTTGCAGCTCGTCGCGGCCCTGCAGCATATCGGCAAAGCGGGCCCGGTCGCCTTTGACCTGATCCTCGTCGAAGACGATGGTGGTGTCCTGCCGGGTGAGCGTGCCGAACTGATTTTTGACGATGCCGGAGATGGAATCTTTTACCCCAAAGCCGGTGAGCATGAGCGCGGTACAGCCGGCGATGCCCAGCACCGTCATGAAGATGCGCTTTTTATAGCGAAACAGGTTGCGGGCGGTCACTTTGCCGGTAAAGCTGAGGCGCCGCCAGATGAAGTTCACCCGCTCGAGCAGCACCCGCTTGCCGGCTTTGGGCGCCTTGGGGCGCATCAGCTGACTGGGCTGTTCGCGCAGCTCGCCCAGGCAGACCGAGATGACCGACAGCCCCGCACAGGCCGCCGCCCCCAGCGTGATCCACAGAGCGTAGTTCCAGCGGAACGGGGCGACGACGTCGATCATGCGGTACATGATGCCGTAGGCGCCGAAGATGATGCCGGGGAACAGCTTAAAGCCGATGAGCAGCCCCACCACTGCGCCCAGCACCGCCGCCGACACTGCGTACACCAGGTACTTGGCGGCGGTGGCCCAGGAGCCGTAACCCAGCGCCTTGATGGTGCCGGCCTGGGTGCGCTGCTCCTCTACCATGCGGGTCATGGTGGTGATGCACACCAGCGCCGCCACCAGGATGAAGAACACCGGGAACACCAGCGAGATGTTGTTGATGCGGTCGGCGTCCTGCTCGAAACCGGCATAGCCGGTGTTTTGCTGGCGGGAGTTGATGTACCACACCGGCACCTTGATCTTCTGCAGCTCGGCACGGCCGTCGTCGATCTTCTGCTGGCCGTCGCGCATCTGCTGTTCAAAGTCCGCCAGCGCCACCTGATAGTCGGCCATGCCCTGATCGTACTCGGCTTGGCCCTGGTCGATCTGCTGGGCGGCCTGCTGCAGCTGCGCCTCGCCTTCTGCCTTTTGCTGGTCAAACTGGGCTTTTGCCTGGGCGTAGCCGGAGGCCGCCTGGTCGAGATAGCCCTTTACCTGGGCGGCGTTTTGCTGCAGCTGCGCATACTGGGGCTGCAGCTGGTCGTACTGGGCCGTCAGCTGGGCGTAGAGCGCCTGCTGCTCGGCCGGCAGTGCCGCCGGGTCGCCCATGGCGTCGATCTGCGCCTTGAGCCCCTCTACTTTGGGGCCCATCTGGGCCACGGCGGCGGCCAGCTGGTCGTATTTTACTTGCAGGTCGTCACGGGTCTTTTTGACCTCGTCGATCTGCGCCTGACCCTGGGTGATCCCGGACTCGTAGAGCTGGCGGTTCTCGGCCAGCTGCTGGCGGCCCGACTCCAGCTGGGCATAGGCGTCGTCGAGCTTTTGCCTGGCGGCCCCCAGCTCGGCCTCGCCGGCTACCCGGCCGTCGTCGAGTTCTTTCTGGGCGTCGTCGAGCTGTTTCTCAGCCTCGCCGAACACCTCGTCGTAGCGGATCTGCGCCCGCTCCTCGCCCACCGCCTCCAGCGTTTTTACCCCGTCGTCGCGCAGGGTCTTGTACGCATCGGAAAAGCAGTCGAGCGCCTTGGCACCGGTAAAGGTGATGTAGGCCTCGGTGTACACCTCGGTGGTGAAATCGTCGGCGGGGATATAGAGATAGTCGGACACCTTGCCGCTGCCGATGGAGGAGGAGCCCAGGTCGTAGGTGACATACAGCGGGCTCTGCACCCGGCCGACGATGGTGTATTCGGCGGTGCGCAGGTTATCCTCCACCTGGGTGTTGCCCGAGTCGGACTGCAGCACCAGCTTGTCGCCGATCTGGTAGCCGTCGCCGAACATCTCGGTGGCGTTGATGGCGCATTCGCCGCTGTTTTGGGGCAGCCGCCCCTCGACGACGAGCGGCCGGTTGAGGGTATCGCCGGGGTCGTAAGAGAGGGCCTTGACGACGGTGTCTTTGCCGCCCATTTTCACGATGACATCCAGCGAGTAGCCCGGCTGCACCGTTTTGACCCCTTCGGCCGCGCGCAGGGCAGCCAGGTCGTCGCCGTTGATGCCGTAGGTGGAGAGCGCCTTGGCATCCATGAGATCCTGATCGTCGAAATAGGTGTCGCCGGTGAGCTTCATATCCGGCCCGGTGGCCTTGATACCGGCAAAAAAGCCGGCCCCCAGCGCCACGATAAGAAAGATGGACAAAAAACGGCTGCGGGTCTTTTTGATCTCCCGCAGAGTATCTTTGGCCAGCGGACCAAAAAGCGAGCGCCGGCGCTTTTTGGCCTGGGGCCCCTGCTGCCCGCTCACCACTCGATTTCCTCGACCGGGGTGGGGGACGGATTTTCAACCATCGAGCGCACCTGGCTGTTTTTGATCTTGATGACCCGGTCGGCCATGGGGGTGAGCGCGGTGTTGTGGGTGATGACCACCACCGTGGTACCGGTCTCGCGGCAGGTGTTTTGCAGCAGGGCCAGCACCTCTTTACCGGTCTGATAATCCAGGGCGCCGGTGGGCTCGTCGCAGAGCAGCAGTTTGGGCCGCTTGGCCAGAGCCCGAGCGATGGCTACCCGCTGCTGCTCGCCGCCCGAGAGCTGGGCGGGAAAGTTCGAGAGCCGCTCGCCCAGCCCCACCTGGCGCAGCACCTCGGCGGCGTCTTGCGGGTCGCGGCAGATCTGTGCGGCCAGCTCTACGTTCTCGGTGGCGGTGAGGTTTTGCACCAAGTTATAAAACTGAAATACAAAGCCGATATCGTACCGGCGGTAGTCGATCATCTGGCGGCGGTTAAAGGCGCTGACTACTTTGCCGTCGACGATGATCTCGCCGCCGTCACAGGTGTCCATCCCCCCCAGCATATTGAGCACAGTGGTCTTACCTGCCCCGGAGGGTCCCACGATGACACAAAATTCCCCTTTTTCTATCTCGAAGGTGATACCGTTGGCGGCGGCGATGGTCACCTCACCCATCTTATAGCGTTTCATCACGTCCCGAAATTGCACAAAGCTGTTCAATGCGATCGATTCCTCCTGCCTGTGCGGGCGCCGGTGGCCGCGATAGGGCCGGTGGGCAGCACACAGTTCTATATATAGATAAGTATAGCGCATCCGCCGGCTCTTTTCATGAGAAATTTGTGAACGGCGGTAAATAGCGGGCGCCGAAGCCAGTACCGGGCCGGCCGACGGCGGGGTGGCCGGCTCTCTGGCGCCCGGAAAGCGGCGGGCGACTGCCGCCGGGTACCGGCCAGATGGCGGTGGGGCCCGGCAGCGTTTGGGACGCGGGTGGGTGGCTGTCCCGGAGATAAAGCAGCAAAAAAGAGCCGGGCGGCCCAGCGTTAGACGCCGGTGGCCGGGCTCTTTTATTGATATATTACTGGGCCAGCGAGAAGATCACCCGCGGGTTTTGGGCATAGGTGGGGTCCCAGTAGTGGAGCTCGCGCTGGGCGGGGTCGCCCTCGTCGAGATCGAACTGGTACTGCAGCAGCACCACCTGCGTCTGGCCGGGGGTGAGCTTTAAGCGCTCGTCTTCGTCCAGCGGCACCGCCTCAGACCGGGCATAGATCGAGCTGCTGATATCGCTGTCCTCGTAGGTGGCAAAATCGCCGCCGCTATAGGCCATCAGGCGTGAGCCCTCGATATAGACGTTCTCGTCGCCGGTGTTCTCTACCTCTAAGAGCACCACCACCGTCTGCTCGTCGGCATCGTCCTTGATGCCGTAGTCGCTGCCGGGCCTTACGTCTTTAAGGGTAAAGGCGAAGTCGCCGAAAAAGGCGGTCTCGTCTTTTTGGTAGACTGTCTCATCGGGCGGCTGCTCGTTGTCGAACCAGTCGCCGGCGTCGCCGGGCTCTATCTGCTGTGACTGGCTGCCGTGGTTGTAGCGGTAGCGGTCGGCCCGGGAGCGGAAAAAGTCTTGCACGTGTGAGGCCAAGCTGGGCGCTGCCGCCGCCCACACGCCAATGATGAGCAGCAGCACCACGCCCCAGGCGGCGGCCAGCGCGATGACCACCGTTTTGGTGGACTTTTTCTTCTGCTGGATCTGGGTGCCTTTTAGAAAGGACCCACAGGCGGGGCAGAAGTTTTGCCCCGGAGCGACAGCTGCCCCGCAGTGGGCGCAGCGCTCGCCGGTATACTGTGTGTTCTGCATGGGGTGTGACCTCCTGACAAAGTGCGGCACCACTGATTGGCACCGCACCGTACATCTCTGTTACTTTAGTGTAGTGTATGCCCCCGCGTTTGTCAACAAGATGTGACCAATATGACAAAACCGTAAGCTGCCGGCGACAGCTGGCGAGCGGGGGTAAAAAGCAGGCGAGAACACACCGATCACCCATGCAAAAAATGTGGCAGGCCGGTACACACGCTCGGCCAAAAGCATCGGCGACCGGCAGGCAGAAGAAAAAAGAGCACCGGCTGTTTGCGCCGGTGCTCCCCTTTTTAATTTCTGTCTGCGCGCCGGCGTCAGGCGTAGTGGACGACGCCTTCTCTTCTGGGCTTGGGCTGGGGCAGGTCGCCGGCCGGGTAACCCAGCACCGCGATCGCGTACACCCCGTGATCTTGGGGCACTCCAAAGCCGTCGAGCACCGCCCGTACCGCCGGCACGTCAGAGAGCTCTTTGAGCTGGTTGACCCAGCAGCTGCCCAGACCCAGCGCATGGGCCATGAGCATGATGTTTTCCATAGCGCAGCCGGTATCGGCCAGGTGATTGCCGTTTTCTTTTTCGCCCGAGACCAGGATCATGCAGGCCGGCCGGTACAGATCGTACTCCGGCTTTTGCAGTGCCTCGGCCATGACGGCAGCCAGCTTCTGGATCTGCTCTTTTTTCTGTACCACTGTGAATTGCCAGCTCTGTTTGCCCATTCCGCTGGGGGCATAGGTGGCCGCCTGCAGGATGGTCTTTAGCTTTTCGCTCTCGACCGGGGTATCGGCAAAGGCCCGCACACTGCGCCGGGTGAGCATGTTTTGCAGCACTTCGTTCATGATTGACCTCCTCTATCTGGTCTGGCCGGCGGCGCCACAACAGGCAGGGCCCGACCGGCAGTCGTCTCGTCTAGATTCATTCTATCGCCGAAAGAAGTCTTTTGTCAATCGAAACACAGTGCCCGAGAGCGCGGCCAGCGCGATGAGGTTGGGTACTGCCATGAGCCCGTTGAGCGTGTCGGCCAGCTGCCACACCCGCTGCAGCTGCACCGTGGCCCCCACCATCACCAGCACCAAAAACAAGATCCGGTAGCTCCACACCGCCCAGCTGCGGCCGCCGCTCAGGTAGCGCAGAGCGCTCTCGCCGTAAAAGCACCAGCCCAACATGGAGGATACGGCAAAAAACAGGATGGAGATGGCGATGAACGGCGGCGCCCAGCTGCCCAGCACCCGGCCAAAGGCGGCGGTAGTCAGGGCGGCGCCGTCGAGCCCAGTATCTAAAGCGCCGGTGCACAGGATCACCAGCGCGGTGAGCGTGCAGCTGACAAAAGTGTCGGCAAACACCTCGAACATGCCCCACAGGCCCTGCTGTACCGGGCTGGCGGTATCGGCGCTGGCGTGGGCGATGGGGGCCGAGCCCAGGCCGGCCTCGTTGGTGAACACGCCGCGGGCGATGCCAAAGCGCACCGCCCGGCTGGTGAAAAAGCCGGCCGCGCCACCGCCCAGCGCAGCGGACGAAAAGGCGTCTTTAAAAATGCTGCCCAGCGCCGCCGGCAGCTGCCGCCAGCAGACGGCCAACACCCAGATGGCCGCCCCCATATAAAACAGGCTCATCAGCGGCACCAGTTTTTCGGTAAAGGCGGCGATGCGCGAGATGCCGCCCAGCACCACCATGGCCACCACGGCCATCACCGCCACCCCGGTGATGGCCGGGTGCAGGCCAAAGCACTGCTGCAGCGACTGAGCGATGGTGTTGGACTGGGTCATGTTGCCGATGCCAAACGAGGCGCAGGCACACAGCAGGCAAAACAGTACCGGCAGCAGGCGGCTGTGCAGCCCCTTTTTCATGTAGTACATGGGGCCGCCGCGGTAGCCGTCCGGCGTTTTTTCGCGGTAGTGCACGGCCAGCAGCACCTCGGCGTATTTGGTCATCATGCCCCCCAGGGCAGATACCCACATCCAAAAAATGGCGCCGGGGCCCCCCAGGGTCATGGCGGTGGCCACCCCGGCGATGTTGCCCACCCCCATCGTGCCGGCCAGCGCGGTGGTCATGGCGCCAAAGGGGCTCACCTGCCTGCGGTCGCGCCCCTTTTTGGCGCCGCCGAACAAACTGCCCACCGTGTGGCGCAGCATGTAGCCAAAGCGGCGCAGCTGCAGCCCCCGGGTGCCCAAGGTAAAATACAGCCCGATACCGATCATGGCCACCAGCATGGCCGGCCCCCACACAAATCCGTCTACGGCTTTTCCCGCCGCACGCAGCCACTCTGTCACCCCTGTATCTCCTCCCCTGTTTAAAAACAGACGCCGGCCGCCGCGTATCCGCCCGACTGCCGCGCCACCGTTCTGCCACTTTGGCCGCCTGCCGGCCAATACGGCCCGGCCTTACTCCTTTTTCCGCGCAGACCGCCTAAAAACTGACGGCGGTTCTGTCTTTTCCCATCGAGCTGCCACTACTGCACCCGGTGAGCAGTGGCGGCGGCCCTTCTAAAAACTGTATGAACCGGCGGCACACGGTATGCCCGCAGCGCAGCACTGCCGCTGCGCCGTCAAATATTTAGCGGCAGCGCTACTTTTATAGCAGCAGTTTCGCCATTTTTTACAGCGGCGAATTGTGCGCATCTCTGGATTTTGGCGGGCAGCAGGCCAAACCGGTTGTGCGGCAACGGCGAATCGTGTACCATATTTGGTGGCAGATAACCGGCATCGGCCACCGGGTCTTTGGGCGGGAGGCCGTGCCGGTACAGACCCCGCTGCAAACAAGGAGGAACAGAAAATGGGCAGACCCATGGTAGTACGCAATCTACAGACCAAAAAAGACGATATCGTCAATATCACCCCCGAGATCAAGGCCATCGTGGCCGAGAGCGGCGTGCAGGAAGGCATTGTAGTGGTGCACATCTCGCACACCACCGCCGCGCTGCTGTGCACCTCACACTGGGACGTGAAGGGCCACATCGAGATCATGCAGGAGCTCGATCGGCTGGTGCCCACCCGGGTGAACATGCTGCATCAGGACTCCCCGTCCGACGCCTCCGGCCACGTGAAATCGGCCATCGTGGGCGTGAGCGTAACGGTGCCCATCTCCGGCGGTGAGATGGTGCTCAGCCACTCGCAGGGCATCTTTTTCGCCGAGTTCGACGGCCCTCGCCACCGCTCGTACGACGTAAAAGTCATCGACTGCTAGAGGCCACCCGGCAAATAGATCGAGCGCCGGCCCCACACCAGGGCCGGCGCTCTTTTTTATCGTGTATCCCGATCCTGCCGGGCGGGCGGCGAGGCGGTCACTCCACCTCGATCTCCAGTGCCTCCAGCAGGGAGAGCACCTGCGGGTGGGTGAAGCGGGCCCCTTTGAGCTGGCAGCTCATGATATCGACCCGGTAACCCACAGCCCGGCGCAGGTCGGCCCGGCGCAGATCGCATTTGAAAAACTCGGTCTCATCCAGCTGACAGCCGCTCAGATCGCTGCCGGCCAGGCGGCACTCGGCAAACAGCGATCCGGTGATAGCCGACTCATCAAAGCAAAAGCGATCGAGCTCCATAGCCGTAAAGGTATTGTACTTGAGCCGGCAGCCCCGCAGCGCGGCGATGGGGGCGGCAAAGCGGCCGCTGGGCACCAGGTCCCCCCAGTTTACCCCCAGCAGGTCGCAGTTATCAAAGACGGCCTCACGCAGCTGGCTGTAGCGGGCCGTGAGCTCGCGCACCCGGCAGCCGGTAAAGGTACAGTCGGTCAGCTGGCAGTTTTGCAGCTGACAGTTTTCAAAGGTACAGCGCACAAAGGTGCAGTCGGTCCACTCGCAGTCGGCAAAGGTGTCGCCGCTGCAGTGCAGGCCGGTAAAGGTCTTTTCCTGGGCAAAGATGCCGTTCATAGCGCATTCCCCCCTATCCGTATTTTTACCAGTGTAGCACAGAAGGCCGGCGGCTGTCACCCCATCTGGCCGCCGGGGATGTCCGGCGCCTTCTGTGTGCAGCTGGCGCACAGTTTAAAGGCCGAGCCCGTCGGCAGCGGCCCCATCCTCCCCGGTGCGGTACCCGCCGGCAAGCTGCCGGTCGCCCCGCCGGGAACTGGTGGTCCGGTGGAGCGGCGTACTGCCGGGCTGGTACAACTGCTGCTGTTTTTTGCCCCGCGCCGCCCCGACTTTGGGCAAACCCACGAATATCCACCAAGTCGGTTGACATTTGGACGCACATCCAGCATACTCATACAAAACTAGTAGGAGAAGTGACGGCTATGCTGTATAGACAACATGCCCCTTACCACGGGCGTTACAACTGGGCCTGGCGATGTATGCTGACCGCGCACCACCGCGCGATCGGCCCGACGGGTCACGGCATTTGTGCGGCAGCCGGGGCGGCCCCCCGCTAGCACCGCATCGGGTGTCTATTTCTCGTCTTTTTGCCGCCGCGGCTGTTTTTTGTGCGCATACCTGCCCCCTATAGGGGCACACACTGTAAGCAGAAAACGATCAGCCGGGGCTATTTTTGTGCCCCGACATGCAGAAAGGCAGGAACCAACTGTGAAAAATATCTCTCAAAACATTCTCGAGACCATAGGCAACACCCCGCTGGTGGCGGTGGACCGCTTGGCCGCCGTCAAAGGCGCCGGTGCCCGCGTGCTGGTAAAGGTAGAGAGCCGCAACCCCGGCGGCTCGGTCAAGGACCGGGTGGCGCTGAACATGATCCGCACCTTTCAAAAAGAGGGACGGCTGCCGGCGGGCACCACGCTCATCGAGCCCACCAGCGGCAACACCGGTATCGGCCTGGCTATGGCCAGCGCCGCGCTGGGGCTGCGGCTCATCATCGTCATGCCCGACACCATGAGCATCGAGCGGCGCAAGCTCATCGCCTTTTACGGCGCCGAGCTGGTGCTGACCCCCGGCGCGCAAGGTATGAACGGCGCGATCGCCAAAGCAAAGGAGCTGCAGCGGCAGATACCGGGGTCGATCATCCCCCAGCAGTTTGAAAATCCGGCCAACCCCGCCGCCCACCTGCAGACCACCGGCGAGGAGATCTGGCGCGACACCGACGGCGAAGTGGACATTTTTGTGGCCGGAGTGGGTACCGGCGGCACCGTCAGCGGCGTTGGCCGCGCGCTGAAGGCCAAAAAGCCCGGCGTGCAGGTGGTGGCCGTTGAACCCAGCGACTCGCCGGTGCTCTCGGGCGGTAAGCCCGGCCCCCACAAGATCCAGGGCATCGGCGCCGGCTTTATCCCCGGCAACTACGACCGCAGCGCGGTGGACCGGGTGGTGCAGGTATCCGGCGACAGCGCCATGCAGGCCGCCCGTGACTTGGCCCGCAGCGAAGGGATACTGGCCGGTATCTCGAGCGGGGCGGCGCTGTATGCGGCGCTAGAGCTGGCTGCCGAGCCGCAGAACGCCGGCAAGACCATCGTGGCGCTGCTGCCGGATACCGGCGAGCGCTACCTCTCGACCCCGCTGTTTGATATAGAGGGGGTGGACCAGGATGACTGACCTGAGAGAAGCCGCACTGCAGGCCGCCGGCGCGCTGGATACCGGCTGCCGGCTGGGGGCCGGCGGTCAGGGCGTGCTCTGTGACGCCATGTCTGCCCTGCCGCAAAAGGCGGCGGTGGTCCAGATCGTCACCGGGCTGCGCCATCTGCTGTTCCCCTGCCTGTACCCCCGGCTGTCGGCGGTGTCGGACCGGCCCGAGAACACGCTGGCCGATCTGGCCGAAAAGCTATCGGCCCAGATCGCACTGGCGCTGGCGCAACAGGACGGCCGCCCGGCCGCTCAGCTACAGCCGCAGGCCGACGAGCGCACCGCCGCCTTTTTGGCCCAGCTGCCGCAGATCCGCGACACCATCCTCACCGATGTGCAGGCCACCTTTGACGGCGACCCCGCCGCCGAGAGCCAGGCCCAGATCCTCTTGTGCTACCCCGGGATATTCGCCATCTCCATCTACCGATTGGCCCACCAGCTTTACGCGCTGCAGGTGCCGCTGATCCCCCGCATCATGACCGAGTACGCCCACCAGAAGACCGGCATCGACATCCATGCCGGGGCGCAGATCGGACCCTACTTCTGCATCGATCACGGCACCGGCATCGTCATCGGCGAGACCTGCCAGATCGGCACCGGGGTAAAACTGTATCAGGGGGTGACGCTGGGGGCGCTCTCGACCCGCGGCGGGCAGAGCCTGCGGAGCAAAAAGCGCCACCCCACCGTGCAGGACGGGGTGACTATCTACTGCGGCTGCACGATATTGGGCGGCGACACGGTCATTGGCCAAAATGCGGTGATCGGCGGCAACGCCTTTATCACCCGCTCGATCCCCAGTGACGCCAAGGTGCGCATCCAGCCGCCCCAGCTGCACATCCAGAGCCCCAACGACAGCCAGGAGTGGCGCATCTAACGCGCCTTTTCCCTATCCGTGACATATACAAGCATGCACCCAAAAAGGCAGACGGTCTTTTCGCCGCCTGCCTTTTTTGCTGTATCACCGGCCTTTTTCCCCGGCTGCGGGGTCATTTTTTTCCTACGGCCTCCAGCGTCACCGCATAATCCACCACAGAACCGGCGGTATCTCCGTTTAGATAAACCGCCAGCACATAGCTTCCCTTATCCAGTTGCAGTGTCTGTTCCTCCTCCAGTTGGCTGCCGGAAACGGTATAGTAGGTCTTGTACCCGGTACCGGAGGTCAGCGCCACCCGTATTGCCCCGCTGCTGGCACCGGCCCTGATGCGCAGCCGGTAACGCCCCTTTTTGGGCAATCGGGGATGCATCCCCTCCAGCAGTCCGTCCATAGTCTGGTCATAGGTGCTGCTGCGCGATATCTGGCAGCTAAAGCTGGCCGCCTCGGCTTCGGCACGGCGGTAAAATACCCACATGGTGCACAAAAGCCCCACCAACACCACCAGCGCCGCCAGCACCGATACCCGCCGCCGGGTATGTCTCCTCGCCAGCTCTTTCAGCTGTCTTTGGGCATCCGCCTCCACCAGCTGCTCGGCCCGATCATCCCCCATCTCGGCCAGCTTGCGGGCGCATTGTGCGCAGCCGGCCAAATGGCTCTCTACCAGCGCTCGACTGCCGCCGCTGCAGGCGCCGTCGGCGTACAGCGGCAGCAAATCGGCCACCACTTCACAGCTCATTTGATCCATCTCTACTCATCCTCTCCGCTATCTTTTGGCGAGCCCGGTAAAAGGTGACCCGGGCCCAGTTGGGGCTCATTTCGAATATGCGGCCGATGTCCGCAAAGGACAGCTCACCGCAAACGCGCAGATAAAACACCTCCTGATAGGGCTGGGACAGCCGGTGCAGGATGCGGTACACCGCCACTGCACCGTCGCCGTCGCACAGCGACTGTTCCGGCCCCCGACCGGGGTCGGCCATCTCCGGCAGTTGGGCGGCGGTGCTCTCCTGCCGCCGCTGCTGTTCCCGGTAGCAGTTTTTGGCGATACCCCGCAGCCAGGTCGCCACCGTACAGTCGCCGCGAAAACTGCCCATGGCCTGCATCGCCCGACAAAAGGCCTCCTGGGTCAGGTCCTGTGCCTGATGCGGGTCGCGGCACAGCGCCATGCACCAGGCATATACCTGCCGGTAATACCGGGTGTACAGCTCTAAAAAATCCGGCACCTCTTCACCTCCTATACCTGTTGGTGCAAAAATAGATGGTTTCATTACAGCATTTTACAAAAAAATAGCCGGCGGCACACAAGCGGTACCGCCGGCGATAAACGAAATAAGAAATTAGCTCTCTTGCGCGCGGCCGCTCAGCACACGGGTATACACCGCGCCCGAGAACACCGCAAAGATGATACACACCCAAAACGACAGGTCATACCCGCCGCTGACGTCGAAAATGGCGTTGGTGAGGATGGGGGCGATGACCCCACCCACCGAGTTGAAGGCGTTGACGATGGCATACGACGCCTGGTAGCGACGCTGGCCAAAGGCAAAATGGGTGAGGATGGGGATGCCCACCGAGCCAAAAGCGCTGCCCAGCCCCACCCCCAGCATCAGCCCGCCGATGGCCGGGGCGAACCGCGGCAAAAACAGCGACCCCAGGCCGATAACGGTGGCGACACTGCAGATGATGGTGGTCTTTTTGGGGCCCAGACGGTCAAACATCTGCCCCACGATGAGCTTGCCCACTGCCAGCGCCCCCAGCGCCGCCGCCGACAGATTGGCGGCAAAGGTGGCCGAGTAGCCCGCGTCGGAGTAGTGGGGCGCCACGATCTGCACCATCGTATTGCCGCCCACCGCCATTACACAGGCGGCGATGCACACCCCCCAAAAGGCCGGGCGCTTAAAGGGGGCGCCCAGGGCCGGCTGCTCGGGCCGCGCCGGCTGACCGGCCTCGGTCTCGGCGCCCAGCGGGGAAAGCCCCATATCGCGCGGGTGCACCTTGATAACAAAAAAGGTGCAGGGCACCAGCAGCACCAGCATGATGACGCCCAGTATCTGGTAGGCGGCGCGCCAGCCCAGCTGCTCGATCCACAGCCCGGCCAGCGAGTTGAACAGCATGCCGCCCACGCCGCTGCCCATAAAGGCCAGCCCGATAGCCAGCCCTTTGCGCTCGTAAAACCAGTTGTTGATGATGATCGACAGCGGCAGTATCGTCAGCAGCGTGGAGCTCACCGCCACCACCACCGCCAGCGCGTAATACAGCGCCAGGTTTTGGGCAAAGGCGTAGCAGAAGTAGGCCGCGCCCACCACCACGCTGCTTATGCGCATGAGCGCCAGCAGCGAAAACTTTTCGAACAGCTTGCCGGCAAACAGCGACACCGCCACCATGCCCACCGACATGATAGTCTGGATCATGGCCGCCTGGGGACGGGTGTAGCCCATGTCCGCACAGATGGGCTTGATAAACACGCTGTTGCAGTTATAAGTGATGCCCATGGCCGCCGCCATCAGCACAAAGGCGGCGCCCACCACCACCCAGCCGTAAAACGGGCCCCGCCGCTTGGGGGCCGGGGCGATCTTTTTTTCCATCTCTTCTCTATCCTCCTCGGGGTCGCGCAGCCGATCAGCCGATGTGCCGCACCAGCGTGATGCCACCGGCCAGCAGCGAGGCGCAGGCGGCCGCGTTGGCAAAGTCGCGCCCGTGTACGCCGGGGATGTCGTAGGTGTCGACGCAGTCCAGCGGCACCACCACGGCAAGCTCCCGGTCGTTTTGGGTGCAGTAGGTCTTTACCGCCTGACAGAACTGGTACACGCAGATATCGGTGACACAGCCGCAGACGATGAGCTTTTTGATCTCGTAGGTGTCCAGCAGCTCTTTGATGTACCAGTTGTAAAAGCCGTTGGTGCTGGCTTTCTCCACGATCTGCACGCCCTCGATATCGCGCAGCTCGTCGATGATCTGCTCCTCACCGCTGCCCCGCACACAGTGGGGCGGAAAGCTGGCAAACTCCGGCGACTGGGGGCCGTGGCAGTCGGTGTACAGCACCGAGAGGATATTCTTCTCCCGGCAGCGGGTGGTGAGCGCCCGCACCGCGGGGATGATGGCCTCTACGTAGGGGCTGTACAGCGCGCCGCCTTTGGCAAAGCCGTTGTTCATATCGATGACCGCCAAAACCGTCTCCTGGGGGTCAAAGTCGTCGAGTGCCGCGCTGGGCAGCGCCGCCAGCTGCCCCTGGATGCGCTGGGCGGCGTCGGCAAAGCTGCCGGCAAGATCCATCTTCTGTATGTCCATGACCGGGTCCCCTCCTCAAAAAATCGTCGCAGGTGCGCACAATTTGTCTAACGTCCCCAGTATAGCGTATCTGCGCCCATAAATCCAGCGCCGGCGGCAATTTGTCACCGGCAAAAATCCGGTGCGGTCACAATATTTTCGCGCCGGCGGGCACACTAAAAACACCGGTAATTTTTATATCCACAGGCCGGGCTCCTGTCCCGGCCGCACACAGCGAGGAGGCACACCATGCAAAACTGTCACCGTCAGGGCGGCCAGAGCCGCCGCAGCAAAAAGTCGCCGCGGGCCGGCCAGTTGGGCCCGGATACGATCGCCAACTTTGACGACCACATCGTCACCGATCCCCAGGGCTCGTACACCGGCGTTCCCGCCGACCCCAACGAGCGCCCGGTCCAGGACGCCGACGATTTATAACCAGCGATATACCTAAAAATTTTACAGAAAATACGTGTCGTTTGGATATTTACAACAGGCTGCCGGCTGTACTATACTGGAGTTGCTAAAAGACCTGCGCACAGTGTTTTATACTGTTCATTTTACACTGTGGGTATTCTATTTTCCTATTTTCTGTTTTTATGCAAAAAGCCCCTACCGCACGGTGGGGGCTTTTTGTGTGTGCCGGGCGGCCGAGCCGGCGCTCGGTCTCTGCTCGCAACCGGCATACAGGGGCCGCGGGGCGAGCCGCCGTGTGCTGCTGCAAACGCCGCGGGCGGCACTGCGACTGGTCGCAGTGCCGGGGCGCTGTACACCGCACAAAAACAGTCGACTTTTGGCGGCACTGATGCTATACTGTTTTTAAACAGACTATATGCTGGTGTGCACAAAAGCACTCACTGCCCAAACAGTGCCGCTGGCCGTACAGGACGGTGCCTCTATGCAGCCCCGCACGAAAAGCGTTAAAAAAATATACTTCGACGTCGGTCTCACGGTGCTGATCGTCGTTCTTTTTGCTGCCTTTTTTTCGTTTCAGGTGCAAAAAGACTCCCGCGAGCGGGTGCTCACCACGCTGTCCGAGATCTCCAGCCAGAGCGTGGAAGTGATGCAAAAAGAGATCTCCCGCAACAAGACGCTGCTGATAAATCTGGCCGTGCTGCTGGGGCAGGAGGAGACGCTCGACCCGCCCACACTTTTGCAAAAACTCATCCCGGTGGATAAAGAGAACAACTTTAAGCGCATGGGCATCGTGCTGCCCGACCACACCTCCTATTCGACCGACCATAAAGATGTGGTGCTCGACGACGAGGGCTACGCCCGCTTTGCCAGCGCCATGGAGGGGCAGACCTCGGTCACCAACACCGTGCGCGACCTGGTCGACGGCGAGAGCGTCACCGTGTACAGCACACCGCTCACCTTTGCCGACGGCAGTCGCTGCGTGCTGTTTGGCACCTACTCTACTCAGTACTATAAAAATCTGCTGTCGGTCTCCTCTTTTAAGGGGGCCGGCTACTCCTACATCATCCGTCAAAACGGCGACTGCATCAGCGGCTCTACCAACCTTCTCAGCCAGCAGTTCAGCAACTTTTACAGCGCCACCGCCGCCTATTCCCGGCAAAACGAGGAGAAGGTACAGCGGCTGCAGGAGGCGGTGCAAAACGGCGAGCAGGGGGTGATGCTGTTTGACCGGGAGGACGGCACCCAGCGCTACCTGTACTACCAGCCGCTGGAGGTGGGCGACTGGTATCTGCTCAGCGTGGTCCCCTCCGAGGTGATCGACAAGTCGATAAACGGCACACTGGTGCCCACTTACCTGCTGCTTTTGGGCAGCGTGCTGCTGTTTTGCTACCTCATCTGGCGCATCGTCGCCATGTACCGCGGTTACCGCGACCGGGTGGAACAGCTGGTGATGGTCGACGAGGTCACCGGTCAGGGCTCGTTTGCCAAGTTTCGTCTCGACGCCGCGGCGCTGTTTGGCGGCAAAGACCGCACCCCCTATGCGCTGGTGTGCCTCAACGTGAAAAAGTTCCAGTATATAAACGACCTCTACGGCTACGACGAGGGCAACGCCGTGCTGCGCACCGTGGCCGAGTGCATCGGCGAAAACATTGCCGGGGGCGAGTATGCCGCCCGCATGCAGGCCGACCTATTTGTTTTGCTGCTGCACTGCCGCGATGTACAGCTGCTGCAAAACCGGGTGACCGAGCTGCTGCACAAGGTGCAGGCCCGGGCCGACAAGCGCGACGGCGATCTCATCTACCAGGTGCGGCTGCGGGCGGGCGTGTACCCCGTGCAGGACCGTACGCTCACCCTCGAGGGGATGATCGACCGGGCCAAGCTGGCCATGGACCACAGCCGCCAAAACGCCAGCCAGCCCTGCGGCCTGTACGACGGCGCACTGCGCCGGCAGCTGGTGCGGCAGCAGGAGCTCGCCAACCACTTTGACGGGGCGCTGGAGAGCGGCCAGCTGCAGCTGTACTTTCAGCCCAAATACGACCTGCAGGCCGGCAGTTTTCACGGGGCCGAGGCGCTGGTGCGCTGGCACTCGTCGCAAAATGGGTGGATCTCGCCCGGCGCGTTCATCCCCGTTTTAGAGCAAAACGGCGGCATCATCGACCTCGACCGCCGAGTGTTCGCCGCGGTGTGCCGGCAGATGCGCCGCTGGCTCGACGCCGGGCTGCAGCCCGGCCCCATCTCGGTCAACGCCTCGCAGCTGCACCTGTACCGGCTCGACTTTGTCGACCGCTATCTGGCGGTGATCGACCGCTATCACCTCCCCCACGACCTGATCCAGATCGAGCTGACCGAGACGGCCCTCTTTGAAAACCGCGACATTCTGGCCCAGAGCCTGGGCCGCTTTCGCCGCCACGGGGTGCAGATCCTCATGGACGACTTCGGCTCCGGCTTCTCGTCGGTGGGGTCGGTCTGTACCATGCCCATCGACGCGGTGAAGATCGATAAGAGCATGGTCGACCACCTGGTCGACGACGAAAAGACCCGGCTCATCCTCAAAAACAGCTTGGCCCTGTTTCGCTCGCTGGGGCTGGCAGTCGTTGTAGAGGGGGTCGAGCAAAAAGACCAGTACGACCTGCTGCACACCATGCAGGCCGACTACATCCAGGGCTACTACTGCGCCCGCCCCATGCCCATGGGCCAATACCAGGCCTGTCTACAAAAGGCGCAGGGCCTGCCGGTCACCGGGCAGGACGAGATCGCCGTGGTCTAATACCCAAAGGCGCGCTACCGGCGCCCGACCCTGCTGGGCCGGGCGCCTTTTTATTTGAGCGCAGCTGCTTGACGGGCGGCGCCGACAGCCCTACAATAAAAACAGATGTTTATTTTTTAAGGGGTGAATTTCATGTCTCAGCAGTCTCTGTTTGACGACCGCCAGCTGCACGACCCGCTGGCCAGCAAGCTGCGCCCGCGCGACCTCGACGAGTACCTGGGCCAAAGGCAGCTGCTGGGGCCGGGCAAGGTGCTGCGGCAGCTCATCGAGCGCGACCAGGTGTGCTCCATGATCTTCTGGGGCCCGCCGGGGGTGGGCAAGACCACGCTGGCGCGCATCATCGCCGCCCGCACCCAGGCCGAGTTCGTCGACTTCAGCGCCGTGACCAGCGGCATCAAAGAGATCCGCACCGTCATGCAGAGCGCCGAGCAGAGCCGCCGCATGGGCGAAAAGACCATCCTCTTCGTCGACGAGATACACCGCTTCAACAAGGCCCAGCAAGACGCTTTTTTGCCATTTGTAGAAAAGGGGAGCATCATCCTCATCGGCGCCACCACCGAAAACCCGTCGTTCGAGATAAACGCCGCGCTGCTGTCGCGGTGCAAAGTGTTCGTGCTCGAGCCGCTGACTGCCGAAGATCTATCCGGCCTGCTGCACCGGGCGCTGGCCGACGAGCGGGGCTTTGGCCGCCAGAAGATCGAGATCGGCGACGACTGCATCTCCGCCATCGCCCAGTTTGCAAACGGCGATGCGCGGGTGGCCCTCAACACATTGGAGATGGCGGTGCTCAACGGCCAGCGCACCCAGGATAAAACGGTCGTCACCCCGCAGAGCCTGGGCCAATGTATCGGCAAAAAGTCGCTGCTGTACGACAAAAACGGCGAGGAGCACTACAACCTCATCTCGGCCCTGCACAAGTCGATGCGCAACAGCGACGTACAGGCCGCGGTGTACTGGCTGGCCCGCATGCTGGAGGCCGGCGAGGACCCGCTGTACGTGGCCCGGCGGCTGGTGCGCTTTGCCAGCGAGGATGTGGGTATGGCCGACAGCCGCGCGCTGGAAGTCACGGTGGCCGCCTACCAGGCCTGCCACTTTATCGGCATGCCCGAGTGCAGCGTCCACCTGACCCATGCGGTGACCTATCTGTCGCTGGCACCCAAGTCAAACGCCCTGTATACGGCCTACGAGTCGGCCAAAAAAGACGCGCTGCAGCGGCTGGCGCAGCCGGTACCGCTGCAGATACGCAACGCCCCCACCGGCCTAATGAAAGACCTGGGCTACGGCGCCGGCTACCAGTACGCCCACGACAGCGCCGACAAGCTCACCGACATGCAGTGCCTGCCCGACGACCTGCAGGGGCGGCAGTACTACCGCCCCACCGACCAGGGCAGCGAAAAAAAGGTAGCACAGCGCATGGAGCAGATCGCCCAGTGGCACAGCGCCCACCAGCCGGCTGCCACGCGGGCCGAGCATGGGGCGGCCTCCGCCCCCGGTAGCACCCCCGAGAGCCCGCCCGAACAGTAGCCCGGCAGCACCGATCTGCCCCGCTGCCGCCCAGGAGATGCGTTTGTGCGCCACCGGCCCGGCGGTATCACCCGGACCTGTCTGGCGGGAGCCGCCGCTGTTTTCGCCCCCGTTTACAGCAGCATATCTGCTGTATGGTGTAAACGGCAGCGGCCAGACCTCCGTCAGCTTGGCCGCTGCCGCGCTCATTGCCGCTGTGCCACGTGCTGCCGCTGCCGTGGCGGTGCGATGATGGGCGGCCGGTATCGCGACGGCGCGCCGGTCCTCGCTATCCATCGGTGAGGTGCGTTTTCGGCAGCTGGTATCTTTACCCGCCTGCACCAATAAGACGGCCGGTCTAACGCTGTTTTGGGCAGCGCCTGTACACTGCCGGCAGGGCTTTTGCCCCGACAGCCGTCCGCCGGTATCGCCGCCAAACTCTGATTACTGGCGGCAGCTTTCCAGTGATCGGTGCGGCGTTCTGGGACCCAAATGACCCGCAAACGGCTCCGGCGGTGCCGGTGCCAAGCGCTGCTCGGGGCACAACAGGCAAAATCAAACAGAGGACCGCGCAGCCGATCGGCTGTGTAGTCCTCTGTTTTTCTCTCTGCCGGCACCGGGCCGGTGAGGTCTGGCGCCCGGGGCCCGCTATACCTCCTCGATATTCTGGGTGTAACGCCGGGCCAACAGGTGGCTGCCCAGCGCCACCAGCACCGCCAGTCCAAACACCATCCACTGCCAGATCGCGTCCTCGGTAAACAGGGCGGTGATGCCGTAAGCCAAGCCGCCCCAAAAGGCGCTGAACACCGCCGACACCAGCCAAAACCCCACCCGCGTGTGCCACACGGCCACGATGACCACCGTGATACCGATGGCGATGAGCAGGCAAAAAGCGGTGTGCAGCGCAGTGAACTACGACAGCGCCAAGGTGAGCACCAGCACGCTCACCAGCATATCCCACACCAAAATGTTGGTGTCGGAGCTGTGATAGACCTGTATCTTGTTCACCACGACCCCTCCTTTATCCTATAAATCTACACCTTTTGCTCTATTTTATCACAGGACCCGCCTTTTCGTCTACAGTGGGTACACCGGCGTTCCTCTTACAAAAAGGCCCGGCCACCGCTGCTCCTACCGTGCAGCTGCGCTCAAGACCCGGCCGCACACCAGCCACACATCAGCGCGCGGCCGCCAGCAGGCCGACCTATCGCGCATCGTCGGCGACTGTCAGCTTGCTGTCGCCGGGCATCTGCCGGTGCCGGGCCATACTCGCTGTCCCGCCCCAGGCTCGTTACACCCGTTTCACCGGCCCGACAGCCCCCACCAGGCACCAACAGAGAGCTTCACCTCGCCCCCAGCCGCGCAGCTCCTCCTTCGTCGGCTGCACGCCGCTCCCGCATGCAGTTAGCAATTGACAACTCCGCCGTAACCGCGTACAATGTGTACAGAAACACCTATAGAAACGGGAGATCTCTCGTAAAAAAGGGGAGACGCGTATGCACAGCGATATGACCACCGGCCCCGCGCGCAGGACCATCCTGCTGTTCTCGCTGCCCATTATGGGGGCCAGCTTGCTGCAGGTGCTCTACAATCTGGTCGACAGCATCATCGTGGGCAACTTCGTCAGCTCGTCAGCGCTGGGGGCAGTGGGGCTCACCGCCCCTATGGCCTGGCTGTTGGGCGCGGTGGGCACCGGTCTGGGCTCGGGCACCTGTATTGCTATCTCCCAGTATTTTGGCGCCCGCCGCCAGCGCGAGATGCGCGAAGTCATCACCGCCGCCTATCTGCTGGCCGCAGCCGCCGGTATCGCCGTTACGCTGCTCTGTGCGCTCACCGCCAAGCCGCTCATCTGGGGCTTTATGAAAACGCCGGCGGCCATGCGGCAAAACAGCTTGGGTTACTACCTGGTCTACTGCGGCGGGCTCATCTTTCAGCTGCTGTATAACGTCACCTACGGGGCGCTGCGGGCCTATGGCAACTCCAAAGGGGCGCTGCTGTTTTTGCTCATCTCGGCCGTGCTCAACGTCGCGCTCGACTGCCTGTTCGTCATCGCTCTGCACTGGGGGGTGGTGGGGGCGGCAGCGGCCACCGTCATCTCGCAGGCCGGTTCGGCTGTCGCCAGCATCCTCTACCTGCGCCGCCTGTTCCCCGACCTGCTGCCCGGCCGGCTTTTTTTGCGCAGCTGGCGGCGGCGGTCGTGGCAGCTCACCCGCCTGAGCGTGCCCATCATGTTTCAGGGCATGGTCAGCTCGATGGGCTTTATCGTGTTGCAGCGGCTGGTCAACTCCTTCGGTACCGCCAGCATCGAGGGCTTCTCGGCCCTGCAGCGCATCGAACAGCTGGCCCATATTCCCTCCGAGAGCTTTAGTGCCGCCATGGCCAGCTTTGTGGGGCAAAATATCGGTGCCGGTCAGGTCGATCGGGCCAAAAAGGGCTATCGCGTCACCGTGCAGATGGGCGTTTGCATCAGTGCGGTACTGGCGGTGCTCATCATCCTGCTCGACCGCAGACTGCTCTGCATGTTCGGCATCAGCGGCCAGGCTCTGCTGCGGGGCAAAGAACACCTCGATTTGCTCATGCTCTTTATCTGGGTCAGTACCATCTCCACCATCACCTGCGGCTTTTTGCAGGGCGCCGGCGACGTAAAGGTCCCCGCCGCATCGGGATTTATCAGCCTGGGCATCCGGCTGGCGCTCTCCTTTGCGCTGGCCGGCACCGCCGTGGGTTTTCGCTGCTATTACGTCAGCATGCCGCCGGCCTGGGTCATCGCCTGCCTGTTCGTGGTGTGGCGCTACCGTTCCGGCCGCTGGAAACGGTTTAAGATCACCTGACGGCCAACGGCAAAAAAGTGGGCGGCGCTCTCTATCGCGCCGCCCACTTTTTTCGCCCGCCCGGGTCCTGTGCCGCCGCTCTACAGCCCCAGTGCCCAGATGCGGTTGGCATTTTCAAAAAACACCTGTTCCTGCGCCCGCTCGGGAATGAGGTAGCGGATGAGATCGATGTAATCCGACAGGTTCACCAGCGGCCAGTCGGTGCCGAACATCAGCTGGCTGTAGTCGCCCACATACCCCGTCCAGGTGCGCAGCTGCTGCAGGTAGCCGCTGTACTGGTCGGCAAAATCGCCCAGCGAAAAGCGCCCCACCGCCCAGCCCGAGAGATCGGCCGCCACGTTGGGGTTTTTGGCCACCACCTCGGCCGCGTCGGTCAGCCAGGGGTTGCCAAAGTGGCACATCACAAACTGCACCTTGGGCCAGCGCACCGCCGCCTCGTCTAAAGTCAACGGGTGGGCGTACTTTAAAATAGCCGTCTCCATCGAGGTGTCGCCGGTGTGGATGGCCACCGGCTTTTGGTACTTCTGGGCCAACCTGTAAAACGGGTCGTACACCTTGTCGAACACATAGTAGTAGCTGTAGCCCGGGTACAACTTGATGCCTACACAGTTTTGGCGCTGCAGATGCGCCTCTACCAGGTCGGCGCAGTCGGGCAGGCGGCCGTCGGCAAAGCAGCTGCTGTCCAGGCCGATGCAGTAGTGCAAAAAGTCGGGGTAGCAGTGCTCCTGCAGCGACAGCCCGCCGTTGCCCATCACCACCCCGCCGACAATGCCCAGCTGCCGGTATACCTGCCACAGGTGTTCTTCCGAGTTCTCGTGTCCCGCGTCGCGGGCGATCTGGTCAAAATAGGGGCTGTTTTGATAGTCGTGCATGTGCGCGTCGATGATCTTCAATTCGCGCCACCTCCCTCGTCTTATCATTTATAACCCCTTCAGTTTACTGCAAAACCCGCCGCCTTACAAGTGCCCGTCGGCGCCACTTTATTCCCCACCGGTTTCGTGCTACAATAGGTGTATACGCCCGCCCACCAGCTTTTAGGGGAGGTATTTCTGTGACCCAACAGGAGCTGCTCAACACGGCTTTGTGCCAGTCGGCCACTGAACTGGGCTGCCGCCCGGAGGACCTTGTCAGCGGGCAAAACACGGTGGTGCGCTCCCGGCCCCATCCCCGGGCGCGGCGCTACCTGCAGCTGCCCTTTTACTGCCAGCTGGTCTCTTACGGCGGCGGCATCGTCGCCTCGGTCGACCCGGCGGTAGAGCAGCCGGTGCGCCAGTACATAAACAGCTGCCCGCCCGAGCACTGCTTCGAGACGCCGCAGCTGCACCGGCTCACCCAATTGCTGGCGCCCCGCGGCCAGCTGCCCTGTTTTATGGCCGCATACTTTTTGCCGCAGCTCTCGGCCTCAGCCCCGGCCGGGTGCCCCTACCCGGTGCGGCTGCTGACAGCCGCGCAGTTGGCGCCGCTGCACGGCGGCCGCTGGCCCAACGCGCTGTGCGACGCCAGGCGGGAGCTCGACGTGCTGGCCGTCGGCGCCTATGACGGCCCCCATCTCATCGGTCTTGCCGGCTGCTCGGCCGACTGCGACACGATGTGGCAGATCGGCATCGACGTGCAGCCCGGCTACCGGCGAAGAGGTGTCGCCGCCGCGCTGACCCACCTGCTGTCGCAGGAGATCCTGTCCCGCGGCAAGGTACCTTTTTACTGCGCCGCCTGGTCCAACATCCCCTCGGTAAAAAATGCGCTGCGGGCCGGTTTTGGCCCCGCCTGGGTCGAGCTCACCGCCCGCCCCACCGGCGACACGCTGGCCATGGCCCAGCCGCCGCTGTAAGCCGTCTGTCCGCGCCCCGCCGCGCGCTCAGGCCCGAGCCCTGCCTGCAGGCAGCGGTATTCTCTTTGCCGCCGATACCGTACCGGCCCCGCGCGGGCTTTTTAAAACTGTTACAGGAAAAGAGGCCTTCTTCATGCTCCAGGATATCTACCCCCACGTCTTCTGCAACGACTTTGTGCGCCGCGACCCCGTCCCCGGCGACATTGCGCTGTTTTTCCCCGCCCCCGACCAGGTGCTGCTCAAGTCCGGCGAAAACGGGCTCACCCTGCCCACCTTCGCCGACTTTTCCCCCGTCGCCGCGCAGGGGGCCGACCATCTGTTCGATATCGACGATCAGGGCGTCTACCTCCTCGCCAAGCCCGGTGTGTACAGCGGTTCGCTGAGCGCCTGCTCCACCCTGCAGTTTCGCACCCTGCAGCCGGGGCACCTGGCCTTTGCCGGCATCACCGCCGGCCAGCTGTACCGGTGGAAGCACAGCCACCGCTTTTGCGGCAGCTGTGGCAGCCCCATGCGCGGCGGCGATTGGGAGCGCTGTATGGTGTGCCCCAACTGCCACCAGGTAGAGTACCCCAAGATCTCCCCCGCCGTCATCACCGCCATCACCGACGGCGACCGTCTGCTGATGGTCAAAAACGACCGCAGCAGCTATCCAAACTGGGCGCTGGTGGCCGGATTTGTCGAGTTCGGCGAGACATTCGAACAGACCGTCGCCCGCGAGGCCAGAGAAGAGGTGGGCCTCTCCGTCAAAGACATCCGCTATATCGGCAGCCAGCCCTGGCCCTTCTCCGAGACCGAGATGGTCGGTTTCGTCGCCCACCTCGACGGGCCTGATGTGATCACCCTGCAGGAGGAGGAGCTCACCGACGCCCGCTGGTTTGCCCGCGCCGATATTCCCCCCAGCACCTCCGACATCTCTATCGGCAACCGGCTCATCGAGCTGTTTCGCGCCGGCGAGCTGGGCTAGCGCCGCCGGGCGCATCTCCCCGGCGGCGGCCACCGCTACCCGGTCGGGAGGGGGGCTTTCCCCCAACACGGTATTTTTTACCGCGAAAGGCGGCGGCATCCGGCGCACCTAAGCGGTGCTCTGCCCCCCACAGGACCGGCAGCGCCGCCCGCACCACCATAAAAAAGAGAGAGGACCGGCCCCGGCGGGCAACGGTCCTCTCTCTTTTTCGTCGGCGCCGTGCAGCCGGTGGGCCGCGCGCCGGTCAGTAGCAGATCTTATCCAAAATACCGGCCAGCGCCGCCAGCGCCACCCCGTAATTGGTGATGGGCACTTTTTGCTCTCTCGCCTGGCGGATGCGCTCCAGCACCAGCCGCCGATTGAACATACAGGCGCCGCAGTGCAGCACCAGATCGTAGCCGGTCAGGTCTTCGGGGAAGTCGCCCCCGCGCACAAAGTCTACCGCCAGCCCCTGGCCCGCCTTTTGCCGCAACATGCGGGGCAGCTTTTCGCGGCCGATATCCTCGGCCAGCGGGGCGTGGGCGCAGGCCTCGGCAATGAGTACCCGGCTCTTCTCCGTCAGCGCCTCAATGGCGGCCGCCCCCTCAACAAAGGTGTTTATATCCCCTTTGTAGCCGGCCATCAGCACCGAGAACGAGGTCAGCCGGCTCTCGGGCGGCTTTTTCTGGTACACCAGCGGAAACACCTGCGAGTCGGTGATGATCAGGTCCGGCGGGGCGGCCATCGCCGCCAGCGCCGCATCCAACAGGTCTGCGGTGGCGCTCACGATCACGCAGCCCCGGTCCAGCAGGTCGCGGGTCACCTGTACCTGGGGCAGTATCAGCCGCCCCTTGGGTGCCTGGATATCCTGGGGCATCACCAGCAGTACCCGGTCGCCGGGCTCCACCAGCTCACCGGTGATGCTGGGCTGCTCGTAGTCCTCGGGCAGCACGCGAATGATCTGCTGGCGCAGCTGCGAGATGCCCGCCCCGGTGCCGGCGCTCACCAGCACCGGCGACAGGCCCAGCTCTTTTTTGGCCCGGGCCGCCTCTTGGGCGGGGCCGCCCATGGCGATATCGGCCTTGTTGAGCACCGGGATCACCGGGATGCCGTGCCCCAGCAGCTTTTCCAGCCACGCCTTTTCCAGCGCCAGGTCCTGCCCGGGGGCAAATACCAGCAGCGCCACGTCGGTCTTTAAGGCGGCCTTCTCGGTCTCCTGTACCCGCAGCTGGCCCAGCTCTCCCTCATCGTCGAAACCGGCGGTATCGATGAGCACGCAGGGCCCCAGCCCGTGTATCTCCATCGATTTGTACACCGCGTCGGCGGTGGTGCCCGCCACCTCCGAGACGATAGCGTGCTGCTGCCCGGTTATGGCGTTGAGCAGTGAGGACTTGCCGGCGTTGCGGCGGCCAAAAATGCCGATGTGCAGCCGGTTGGCCCGGGGTGTATCCTGCAAACTCATGCTTATCCCTCATTTCTCGCGCGCTTTTTTCTGTATTTTGCCGCGTGTGGTCCGCCGCTCGGCAGCGGCCCTTATGTCTATTTAGTATACTCCACCGGCGGGCAGTTTGTACAGTGCCGTTTGTCGCCAAATTTCGGGCATTCTGTAAATTTTGTCAGCGCACAGGCGCCAAAAAAGGCGCCTGACCCGTCGGGGCCAGCGCCTCTTTTGATGTCGTTATTTCGGTGCCGTCAGTCACAGCGCTACACGCCGTTTTTACACAGCCACTGGGCCCACACCTGGTAGATGGCGGCAAATGGGTGGGTGCCGTCGCCGGTCAGCTCGGGCCGCAAATAGCCCTCACCGTCGCAAAACTCGGGGTTTACGTCTAAATAAAACACCTGCTGCCCGTCGGCCAGCGCGGCGATATGGACGTTCAGGTTCTCGATGTTGCCCGGGTGCAGCCACTGCACCCGCTGCACCTTTTCGCGGCTCACATGTAAGTTGCCGCACAAAAACACCTTGGCCGACGGCTGCAGCCGCCGCACCTCGCCCAGCAGCGCCTGATAGCGCTCCATCAGCCGGTCAAAGTCGTACCCCAGCTCGTTGATGCCCAGCATCAGGTACACCTTGCCGTATGTCCGCGCCGCCAGCAGGCTCAACAGGTCGGTGCGGCCGCCGGCGCTGTCCACGTAGCTCTGCTGCTCAAACACATTGAACACCGTCATGCCCGAGCCGCAAAAGTAGTCGGCCGCCCCCAGCCGCCCGTACTCCCAAAGCCCCTCGGTGCGCGAGTCGCCGATAAACAGCGCGTCGTCAAAATAGCTGGGCTCCACCTGGTGAAACGGGCTGGGTGCCGGCTGCAGCTGGGTGCTGTCGCTGCCGGTGCCGCCCTCCTGCTGGGCCGGGCCCTGGCTGTCGGCGCCGCCCGGCGGTGGGGCCTTGGGGCCGCCGTTTTCGCCTGCCTTTCCCACCTGCAACAAGGTGGGGTCTTGCAGCAGCAAAAACGGCACCGCCACCGGCAATTTATCCTGCAGCTGGCCGGTGGCGCGGCAGACGGTCCTCTGCAGCACCAGCCCGGCCAGGTTCACCGCCACCGCCGAGATGAGCAGGTAGCACAGCAGTGCTCGGGGGGATGATCGCCTCATCGATAGACCTCTTTTCTAAAAGCTAAAATACATAAACGGGTCGTTGAGCCCCGCCGACAGGCAGTAACAGCAGGCCCAAAACACCACCAGCAAAAAGCCGGTGGCCAGCGGCGTGTGCCGCACCCGCCGCCACAGCCGGGCCGGGCCCGGCATACACAGGATGAGCCCGAGCACCAGCAGCAGGCCGTACTGGCCGCCGTAGCGCACAAAGTCGCCGCCGGCCAGCGCCGCCGCCGAAAAACCGCCCCACAGCCGCTGCGCGTATACCCCCAGCTGGCCCAGATCAGGAATGGCAAACAGCATCCAGCTCAGCGGGATACACAGCGCCATATACAGGTGGCCCCACACCCGGCTGTGCTGCAGCCGCTCGTAGAGCCAGAGCTTTTCGGCCGCCAGCAGCAAAAACAAAAACAGTCCCCACAGCAAAAAGTTCACCGTCGAGCCGTGCCACATGCCGGTGAGCACCCACACCGCCAGCAGGTTGCATATCTGCCGCGGCCGCCCCCGGCGGCTGCCCCCCAGCGGGATGTACACGTAGTCGCGAAACCAGCTGCTCAGGGTGATGTGCCAGCGCCGCCAAAAATCGGTCATCGACTTGGCCGCGTAGGGGTGCGCAAAGTTTTGGGGCAGCGACAGGCCCAGCATCTGCCCCAGCCCCACCGCCATGGTCGAGTAGCCGTGGAAGTCAAAATACAGCTGCAGCGAAAAGGCCACCAGCCCCATCCAGGCCAGCGGGCCGGATATGCTCTGGTACCCAATGGCCCCCAACTGACGCCACAGCCCGCCGATGCGGTCGGCCAGCAGCACCTTCATGCCCAGTCCCAAAATAAAGGTGCGCAGCCCGGTGTCCAGCTGACGCAGGTCCAGGCGCCGCCGCCCCAGCTGGGGGGCGATCTGCCCGTACGGCGTCAGCGGGCCGGATATCAGCTTGGGAAACATGCACTGAGCGGTAAAAAAGCGGCCCAGCGAGCGCTCGGCATCCACCTTGCCCCGGTACACGTCGAACAGATACCCCACCATCGAGAAGGTGTAAAAGCTCATGCCCAGCGGCAACCACACCGCCGTGCCGGTAAAGATACCGGCGTATTTAAAGCCCAGCAGGCAGCCCACCGGCACCGCCACGGCCATCCACAACAGCTGGCGGCGGTAGCGGGTGGCGGCCCCCAACAGGCGGCCGCCAAACCAGCACAGCCAACACAGCCCCAAAAACAGTGCTATGGCCCAGGGCCGCTGCCGCACCCCCAGCGCGTAAAATATCAAGCTGGCTGCCAGCAGCAGCCCGTCCTGGTACCGTCTGGGCAGCAGGTAGATGCCCGCCAGCACCACCGGCAAAAATAGAAATAAAAATGCAAGATCGCTAAAGGCCATATCGCCGTCCTCTTTTTCCTGTGCTGTTTACTCGGTTTTATTTTCTGTGTGCGGTCGGGCGGCGGCTGTCACCGGCCGGCCCTGTCTATTTAGACGGCTGGCCCCCCACAAAGGTCACGCCCGCCGGCAAAATTTTTTTGCGTGTACCAAGGTCGGCCAGTACCACCCCCGCCCCCGCCATTTTCGGCCCGCAGCACCGGCCCAAACCCTGCCCAAGCCCAGCCTAAACCTGGCCCAAACCTGGCCCACACCCGGCTCCAACTCGACCAGATCCAGTCCAAACGGAGTCCAGTTCCGGCCCCACACCCACCCCAGATCAAGCCCCAGCCCGGCTCTCCATGCTGGCCCCAGACTGACCCGGTACCGGCAGTATACCACCACCTGACCGCACAGTGCGGCACATTATGGCCCCGGTAACACGTTTCCCCGCCGGTGCCGTCTTTACTCTCCCATCGGCGGCGCCCGGTCACAAACCTGCCCCCACCGCTTGACATCCGCCGCCACTGTCGTATAATTAGTTATACAAGTTATACTTTTCTTACTTTGTATGACCTATTTTATTGTGCAGAGGAGGTATCTACATGGGTATCCAGGTCCCCAAAGGCAAATTCATCTCCACCGTCAAGGTGGGCGAAAAGGGGCAGATCGTCATCCCCAAAGGCGCCCGCGAGCTGTTTGACATAAAGCCCGGCGACACGCTGCTCCTGCTGGCCGACGTAGAGCAGGGCATCGCCATCGTCCGCAACGAGGACTATCTCAATTTTGCCGGCGCCATCTTCGAGGCCCAGCAGTCCCCACCCGAGGAGGCGTGATATGGAGGCTATAAAGACCGCCGCGCTCACCAAGCGCTACCGGCAGGCGCTGGCCGTAGACCGGCTGTCGCTCACCGTTTTTCCCGGCGAGCTGTTCTCGCTGCTGGGGGTCAACGGCGCCGGCAAGACCACCACCATCAAAATGCTCTGCGGGCTCACCGCACCCACCGGCGGCAATGCCTGGCTGCTGGGCGACAGCATCGTCGAGCACCCTCAGCGCGCCAAACAAAAGCTGGGCCTCTCCCCGCAGGAGACCGCTGTGGCCCCCAACCTGACGGTGGCCGAGAACCTGCAGATGATGGCCCGTATCTACGGCGCCGACAGCGCGCAGGCCGCCGCGCGCACCGGCGACATCCTCTGCCGCCTGTCGCTGCAGCCGGTGCAAAAAAGCCGCGCCAAAACGCTCTCGGGCGGCATGCAGCGGCGGCTGAGCATCGGTATGGCGCTCATCTCCGGCCCGCAGATCCTCTTTTTAGACGAGCCCACCCTGGGCCTCGACGTGCTGGCCCGCCGCCGGCTGTGGGCGCTCATCCAGTCGCTCAAGGGCAGCGTCACGGTGGTGCTCACCACCCACTACATGGAGGAGGCGCAAACTCTCTCCGACCGCATCGGCATCATGGCCGGCGGCCGTCTCACGGCGGTGGGCACCCCCGACCAGCTGATGGCCCAGACCGGTACCACCCGCTTTGAGGACGCCTTTGTGGCCCTGGCCGCACCTGAGGAGGTGGCGATTTGAACGCCTTTGCCGCGCGCAACACCAAAGAGATGCTCCGCGATCCGCTAAATCTGGCCTTTGGCCTGGGCTTTCCGCTAGTGGTGCTGTTTTTGCTCTCGGCCATTCAGGCCAACGTGCCGGTAGAGCTGTTTGCCATCGAGCAGCTGGCGCCGGGCATCGCGGTGTTTGGCCTGTCGTTCGTGGCTCTGTTTTCCGGCACGCTCATCGCCAAAGACCGCAGCAGTTCCTTCCTGGTGCGGCTGCTGGCCTCGCCGCTTTCGGCTTCCTCTTTTATCGGCGGCTACACGCTGCCGCTGGTGCCCATGGCCCTGGTACAGTGTGCCGTCTGCCTGGCGGCGTCGGTGCCGCTGGGGCTGTCTCTCAGCCCGCGGCTGCTCATATTGCTGCTGCTCATGCTGCCCTGCTGCCTGCTGTTCATCGGCATCGGCCTGCTGTGCGGCAGCTTGCTGACCGACAAACAGGTGGGCGGGGTGTGCGGCGCGCTGCTCACCAACCTCTCGGCTTGGCTCAGCGGCACCTGGTTCGATCTGGACCTGGTGGGCGGCTGGTTTAAGAGCGCGGCCTATCTGCTGCCGTTCGCCCACGCCGTCGACATGGGCCGCGCCGCGCTGCGGGGCGATTACGCCGCCATCTGGCCCCACCTGGCGGTGGTGCTCTGCTGGGCGGTGGCGGTGCTGGCTGCCGCCATCTTCGCCTTTCACCACAAGCGCCGCAGCGACCGGCTGTAGCGCCCCGGCCAGTGTGGGGCCACCCCCGCATCCCCAGCGCCACCGCCCCGACCGCCTTGGCGCCGCCCCCGCCCGGCGCTATCCCCCCCGTACACATAAATGCAAAAGAAGAGACCGCCGCCGCGGTCTCTTCTTTCTATCTCTGTCCTACTGCCGCGGCACTGCCTGTGCGCGCCGACAGTCCTATGAGCGCCGAAACAGGTCGGCCAACTTTTGCAGGGCCGATCCGCCCAGCTCCTTTAGCTCCTTTTGAGCCTGTTTGCTGCCCTGATCGGCCGCCTGCTGTAGCCAGTAGCGGGCTTTTTTGCGGCTGTCGCGCTCCGGCTTGTGATCCCGGTGCCACCGGCCCAGCCACAGCATGGCGCTGGCGCTGCCGCGCTGGGCCGCCTCGGTACACAGCTGGGCGGCGCGGCCCATATCCGCCGCCACGCCGATGCCCCGCTCATAGCACTGGGCCAGGTCCACCATAGCCGTCAGGTAGCCCTGCTGGGCCGCCTGCTGGTAATAGTCCACCGCCCGCGCGCCGTCGGTTTCCACGCCCCAGCCCTTGCGGTAGCAGTCGCCCAGCAGGTCCATGGCCCGGGGATAGCCCTGGGCGGCCGACCGCTCCAGCCAAGGCACCGCGCGCTCGGGCGACCGCTCACAGCCAATACCCACCAGGTAGCAGTAGCCCAAATTGCACTGGGCCGCCGCACGACCCAGCTCGGCAGCGCGGGTGTAGTATGCCACCGCCCGGGCCGCGTCCTCCTCTACGCCGTCGCCGTTTTCACAGCACAGCCCCAGCAGGTCCAGCGCCCGCGGGTGGTTCCTCTCGGCCGCCCGCTCCAAATAGGTCACCGCTTTTTCGGGTGCCGGCTTGCAACCGATCCCCCTCAAATAGCAGTAGCCCAGGTTGCACAGTGCATCCAGGTTGCCGAGCTCGCTGGCTCGGGCGTACAGCTCCACCGCCCGCCGCTTGTCCATCTCTACCCCGGTGCCGTTTTCATAGCACAACCCCAGATCGCACACCGCCACCGCGTAGTCCAGGTCGGCGGCCTGCCGGTAGTAGTCGACCCCCCGCTGCTGGTCTACCGCCACCCCTTCGCCGTACAGGTAGCAGTCCCCCAGCAGGTCCATGGCCCGGGGGTGGCCCCGCTCTACCGCCCGCTCCAGCCATGGGATCGCCCGCTGCGGCTCCTTTTGGCAGCCGATACCGTTTAAGTAGCAAAAGGCCAGGTTACACTGGGCCCCGGCGTTGCCCATCTCGCCGGCGCGGGCATACAGCTCCACCGCCTTCTCTTTGTCCATCTCTACCCCGGTGCCGTTTTCGTAGCACAGCCCCAGGTCACACACCGCCGCCGCGTAGCCCAGGTCGGCGGCCTGCCGGTAGTAGTCGGCCCCCCGCACCTCGTCGCGCTCCACGCCGGTGCCGTACAGGTAGCAATCCCCCAACAGGTACAGCGCCCGCGGGTGCCCCTGCTCGGCCGCCCGCTCCAGCCACACCACCGCCTCCTGCGGCTGCTCCTGGCAGCCGATACCGCTCAGGTAGCAGTAGGCCAGGTTGCACTGGGCCAGCACGTTGCCCATCTCGGCTGCCCGCCGGTACAGCTGCAGCGCCTTATCCTTGTCGGGTTCCACCCCGGTGCCGTACTCGTAGCACAGCCCCAGGTCGCAGATGGCCACCGCGTAGTCCAGGTCGGCCGCCCGCCGGTAATAGTCGGCCGCCCGGCGCTCGTCTTTCTCCACCCCTTCACCGTGCAGGTAGCAGTCCCCCAGCAGGTCCAGCGCCCGCGGGTGCCCCTGCTCGGCGGCCTGCTCCAGTTCCGGCAGCGCCCGCGGGTAGTCCACCGCACAGCCGATGCCCTTTAAGTAGCAGTAGCCCAAATTGCACCGGGCGTCTAAGCTGCCCCGCTCGGCGGCGCGGGCGTACAGCTCCACCGCTCTGGCCTTGTCCATCTCTACCCCGGTGCCGTTTTCATAGCACAGCCCCAGGTCGCAGATGGCCGGGGCGTAGCCCAGCTCGGCGGCCTGCCGGTAGTAATCGGCCCCCCGCTCCCGGTCTCTCTCTACCCCGTCGCCGTAAAAATAGCAGTCGCCCAAAAGGCCCATGGCCCGCGGATGCCCCTGCTCTATGGCCTTTTTCAGCCAGGGCAGCGCCTGTTTGGGGTCCCGCTGGCAGCCAATGCCCCGCAGGTAGCAGCACCCCAGGTTACACTGGGCGGTACTGTTGCCCAGCTCGGCCGAGCGCAGGTAGTAGCGCACCGCCTGTTCCCGGTCCTGCTCCACCCCGTTGCCCACCTCATAGCAGAGCCCCAGGTCGCAGAGCGCCGGCGCGTAGTCCTGCTCTGCCGCCTGCTCCAGCAGGGCGATCGTCCTTTTCAAGTCCACCTCTACGCCGGTCCCGTCCCGGTAGCAACAGGCCAGCAGCGACAGTGCCCGCGGGTAGTTCTGGTCGGCGGCCAGCTCCAGCCAGTACACCGCCTGCTCGCCGTCTACCGCACAGCCGATGCCCTCCATATAGCAAAAGCCCAGGTTGCACTGGGCCGATACAAAGCCCCGCTCCGCCGCCTGCCGATAGTAGTGCACCGCTCTCACGGGGTCTTTTTCCACCCCGTCGCCGTTTTCGCAGCACAGCCCCAGGTCGCAGATGGCCGGCAGGTATCCCTGCTCCGCCGCCCGCGCAAAAAGCGCCACCGCCTGCTGGGGGTCGCGCTCGGCGCCGCTGCCGCGCAGGTAACAGCTCCCCAGCAGGTCCAGCGCCCGCGGGTAGTCCTGTTCGGCTGCGGCCCTAAACCAGTACACGGCCTGCTGGGCGTCTTCCGGGCAGCCGATGCCGCACAGATAGCAGTAGCCCAGGTTACACTGGGCCGGGGCATAGTCCTGCTGGGCGGCGGTGCGGTACCACTCTACCGCCGCGCCCAGGTCGCGGTCGCACCCCTTGCCGTACTCGTAGCACAGGCCCACCTCGCACTGGGCCGAGCAGCTGTCCTGGTCGGCCGCCTGCCGAAACAGGTCCAGCGCCCGCTGCTCGTCTCGCTCCACGCCGTGGCCCTCCTGGTAGCAGCGCCCCAGCGCCTCTATGGCCCGCAGGTCGCCGTCCTCGGCCGCCCGCGAAAACCAGTAAAAGGCGCGCTCGTAATCGGTCTCTACGCCGTCGCCGCCGGCATAGCGCCGCCCCAGATCGTACTGGACCGCCGTATCCCCCAGCTCGGCCTGCTCCAAAAGCGCCGCAAAGGCCTCTTTCGACTGCTTTACTTCCCGCGCCGCCCGCACGATGTTCTGGGCGTCTACCAGCACGATATTCTGCTCGTCAAAGCGGCTCCCCTCGCCGTACATCTCTTCCATCGCGTCACGACCTCCTGTCTCTTCTCTATAATAAAGACTGTAGCAGCAGCGGGGCCAAAAAGTCAATCGCTTAAGCCAGAAAAAGCAAAAAACCCGTCGAAACACCGAACATCTGCGCACGCCGCGCCGCTTTTCTACCGCTCGCGCTCCCGGCGCCCCGCCGCGCTCCGTCCCCGCTGCGCTCCAGCACACAGCCCCAGCCCGCCCGGCCGCTCGCCCCCCGGTATCCAACATCCAGCACCCGGCGCCCCAGTACCGCCGCCTCTCCAAACGCTGACGGGCCCACGCCGCCACCGCCCCACCGTACGCTCCTATACTCCCCCCGGCTCCCCCATCAAAAAAGGGACCTCTCCGGCGAGGTCCCTTGGCCGCTCACTGTCTGGGCGGCAGAATATTCTTTTTGGCGATGAGGTAGGTGGCGGAAAAGTACAGGATATAGATGGCCGTCAGCACCAGCGCCACCGCCCCGGCGGTGCGGTAGACGATCCCCCGCTGCGCGGGATAGCCGCCCAGACTCATGATCTTGCCGCAGATAGCCGCCACCGGCACGCTCATGCCCACCGGCAGCAAAAAGGGAAAGATGAAAAAGGAAAATATCTGTCCAAACAGCGTCTTTTGCTGCTGCCGCCGGCTGGCCCCCAGGCGAAAGAGGACCGCATACCGCTGCCGGTCCTGATCCAGCTCGGCCAGTACCTTTAGTGCCAGCATCGCCAGCCCCAGGCACACGAACACCACCGCCATGTAAAGCGCCCCCTCCACCAAGATCGCCGTGGTGCTGCCGCGCTCCATGCGGCTGTACTCCCGAATGCGGTAGTCGCAGCGCTCAAATTCGTAGATGCCGCTGCGGCTGGTATAGGTCAGCGCCTGGTGCAGGCCCCGGGCGTCGTACTTCTCCTGTTTTAGCTGTATGGCCGCGCAGTCGGCCAGCACCGGCAGCCCGGTCACCGCCGCGTCGGGCACCACCGCAAACGAAAAGATGTCCTGCAGCATGGGCAGCCGGTCGGTGGCCCCGGCAAAGCGGTAGGTCTTTCCCCCCAATACCAGCTCCACCGGCTGTAGCTCCCGCTCGCCTTTCTGGTAGACCTCCGCGCCCAGGCACACATAAAACGCGTCTTCTGTCAGTGTCAGCGGCGGCTCCCCCAGCTCGGCCAGCAGCGCGTTAAACTGGCTCAGCGGCATCACGCCGTCGTTTCGCTCCAGGTAATCGCTCTTTTGCAGCGCCCGGCCGCCGCTGTCGTACAGCTGGTAGGGCAGCACCTGCCGCACCTCTGCGTACCGGCCAATGATCTCCAGCGCCGCCTCCAGGTCGTAGGGCACCTGCTCGCCGGCGTCCAGGCTGGCGGCGATATCGAAGGGGTACTGCTGCTGCAGCGACAGCTGTTCGGCCACCTTCTGCATAAACGAGCTGTTGGCCCCGATCACCGCAAAGGTCATCAAAAAGGCCAGCGCCCCGGCCATCACGGCGCTGCTGCCCAGCTTGGCCGCCAGCTGCCGCAGCAAAAAGGTGCTGGTGCCGCGGCCGCCCCGGCGCTGGCCCCGCCGCAAAATGAGCTGGGTCAGACTGCGGGCCGCCGCAATGTGAAAGAGTGCCATCCCCGCCGCCAGCAGCGCCAAACTCACCACCATGCTGCCGGCCGGCTCGCCGCTGGCGGTCAACTCGTACTGCACCTGCCGGGTAAACGCCACGCAGGCATACCCCATGGTCCCCAGTGCCGCCAGCGCCACCACCAGCCATAAAAACGGGTGCCGCACCTCTTTGGCCACCGCCTGGTCGCCGTGGATGAGCGCGCCGATGCGCACCCGCTTCAGGTACAGCGCCGAGGTCAGGGCCGACAGCGCAAAAATGCCGCCCACCAGCCCCACCGTCAGCCACAGCCCTCTGGCCGAGTAGCTGGCCAGAGCAAACGGCAGCTCCATCAAAGCCGAGAGCACCATCATCATTCCCTGGTATAAAAACAGGCCCAACAGCAGCCCCACCGCCAGCGCCGCCGCGCCCAGCAGCATGGTCTCGGTCACAAAAATGCGCAGGATGCTGCCCCGGGTCATGCCCAAAGTCAGGTAGGTGCCAAACTCCCGCTTGCGCAGCCGCAGCATAAACGAGGTGGCGTACCCCAGCACAAAGGCCACCACCAGCGCTATGCAGATCGACAGCACCAGCAGCCCGGTGCGCATCGAGTCCACCGTGCGGGCAAATTCCTGCAGCTGCGGGCTGTACAGCACGTTGTGCAGGCCAAACATCATGGCCACCGTCAGCGATACGGTGATAAAGTAGATCAGGTAGCTCCCCACCTGCCGCCGCACGTTGCGCAGTGCCAGCTTACCATACATCCCGCTCACCCCCCAGCGCCGCCATCACCGCCAAGATCTCCCGGTACATATCCCGCCGGTCGCGGCTGCCCCGGTCCACCTCGCTCCATATGCGGCCGTCTTTTAAAAACAGCACTCGCCGCGCGTACGAGCCCACTACCGCGTCGTGGGTCACCATCAAAATGGTCGAGTCCAGCTGCTCGTTCATCTGCACAAAGGTCTGCATCAGCCCCCGTGAGTTGGCCGAGTCCAGCGCCCCGGTGGGCTCGTCAGCCAAGATCAGCGCCGGCCCGGCGATCAGTGCTCTGGCGCAGGCCACCCGCTGCCGCTGCCCGCCCGAAAGCTCCCGCGGGTACTTGTCCAGCTGGTCCTGTATGCCCAGCGTCTGGGCCACCCGCCGCAGTTCCCGGCGCATCTCGGCGCGGCCGGTCCGGCGCAGCTCCAGCGGCAAGGTGATGTTCTCCCCCACCTTCAGGGTGTCCAGCAGGTTATACTCCTGAAACACAAAGCCCAGCTGGTCGCGGCGAAAGTCGGCCAGCTGCCGCTCGCGCATCTCGGCGATGTTCTGCCCCGCCACCCAAATATCGCCCGAACTGGGCTGCTCGATGGTGGCGATCACATTCAGCAGCGTGCTCTTGCCCGAACCCGAGGCCCCCATAATGGCGGTGAAGTCCCCCCGCTGCACCGAGAGCGAAATACCGTCCAGCGCTTTGGTGACCACGCTGCCGCTGCCAAAATACTTGGTGACCTGCCGCACCTCTAACAGTTGTCGATCCATAAAAGTCAGCTCCTCTGTAGGTATCTTCGGGGCCACGGCGGCGCTGCCGGCGCCGTGCGCTCTAAACGGCCGCCCTAAAAAAGGCCCCCCATCTCGCTGACCACTATACCACGAGACGAAGAGACCTGTTCTAACGCCAGTCGGCGCCTTCCCTTACAGTTTTGTCAGGTTGCTGTAGGTGATGCGCACCGACGTTCCTTCCCCCAGGCGGGAGGATACCGTCAGCTGCATATCCGATTGCCGGCACAGCTGGTCGGCGATGTACAGCCCCATGCCGGTGCTGCCGCCCAGCGCCCGTCCGGCGCGGCCGGTAAAGCCGCGCTCGGTCACCCGCCGCAGCTCGTAGTCGGCAATGCCCGGCCCGTTATCGCGCACCGTAACGGTGCCCGCTGCCGCCGTCAGCGCCACCTTTCCCCCCGGGCAGTACTTGGCGCAGTTGACGAGCAGCTGCCCCAGCACAAAAGTCAGCTGTTTGTCGTCGCCGTGGGCGGTAAAATCGCCCTGCACCGTCACGCTGATGCCGGCGGCGATCAGCAGCTCCATCTGGCTCTTCACCGCCTCCCCCATCACCGCCGCCACCGAAAAGGGGCGCACCACCCGGTCCCGGTCGGCGCTGCGCAGCCGGGCGTAATACAGAATGCTCTCGGTCAGGTTGTCCGCCCGCCGCAGTTCCCGCCGCAGCTTGTCCCGGTCACCGCCGTTGGCCAAGATCAGCGAGCAGGCCGTCAGCGGGGTCTTCATCTCGTGCACCCAGCTCTCCACATACTGGCAGTAGTCCTCTTTTTCTCTCTGGGCCGCCTGTACCCGGTCGATGGCCGACCGCGACACGGCGCGCATCACCCGGTAGTACTGCCGCTGCACCGCCCCGGTCGGCGGCGGCAGCAGCTCCCCCAGTAAATAGGCGTCCTCCAGCCCCTGTTTTAGCTGCTGTAACTGCCGCAGCTGGCGGCATGCCGCGCAAAAGCTGCCCGCCAGCCAGCACAGCACCACCAGCAAAAAGCAGCCCTCAGCCGCCGCCAGCAGCGCGATCTCCGCCCCGCCAAACAGCAAAAATACCGCCAGCAGCAGCCCGCCGATGCCCAAAAAGCACAGCGTCACCCCCTGCGAGCGCACGTACTCCCCAAAGCTCATAGCCGGTACCCCACGCCCCGCACCGTGCGGATGTAGTCGCCCGCCCCCAGCTGGCGCAGCTTGTCCCGCAGCCGGGCGATGTTCACATACAGGGTGCTCTCGTCGATATACAGGCTGTTTTGCCACAGGTCCTCGATGATCTCCTGCCGGGTGCACAGCTCTTTTTGCATCAGACAGGCCAAAATGCGGGTCTCGTTTTTGGTCAGCTCCCGGCTGGCGCCGCCAAAATATACCGTCATGCTGGCCAGGTCCAGCGTCAGCTGCCGCACCGTCAACACCGTGCCCGGGCGCCGGTGCAGCAGCCGAGCAATGCGCGCCAGCAGCACCGACGAGTTGTACGGCTTGCGGATATAGTCGTCCGCCCCCACACCAAAGCCCAGCAGCTCGTCCTCCGGCGACACCCGCGCCGTCAAAAAGATCACCGGCACGTCCGAGTGCTGGCGCAGCCGCCGGCAGATCGTGAGCCCGCTCTCCCCCGGCAAGCTCACGTCCAGCAGCGCCAAGTCGCAGGGCTCCTCCTCCACCGGCAGGTAGCCGCTGGCAGTCAGCAGCGCACACAGCTCCTCTTTAATGGTCCGGTCGTCCTCGATCACCAGTATCCGCTCCACCGCGCACACCTCCTAAAAACAGTCACCTCTACTATACCACCCCGCCCCCGCTCCTGCCTAGTGCCGCTCCCCACCTGCCCCCTGTAAAAAAATACCGGCGCCGCCCCATCAGGCCGCACCGGTATCCGCCTATTTGTTCATCAGCTCCGCCGGCCATATCCCCAAATGGGCATAGGCATTTTCATAGCCCGCGTTGATCTGTTTCTGGCTCTCTGTGGCGTTTATCTGCTCAATGGCTGGCGCCAGCTGCTCCTCCACCTGCTCGCAGGCCAGCCCCCGCAGCTGCTCCATGTCCGGGCAGTCTATCCCCAGCTGCTGCGCCCGCAGCACCGTGTAGCACACCCGCGCCCACTCCAGTATCTCCAGTCGCTGCGCCACCGTCAGGTCTGCCAGCACATATACCTGGGCCCTGTCCAGCGTATACTGCTCCCACATTCCCTGCCCATCATCCGGCAGCTCGATCTGGGCCTCTTTCAGCGCCTCCAGCGCCCGGTTTTCCAGCGTCTCAAAGGGCAGGTTCAGCACCTGTTCCCGGTAAAACTGCCGCTGCCCCTCATATCCAAGCCTCGCCGCCTCCTGGCACAGCTCCTGGCGAAAATAGGTGTGGTCGCTCTTCGCCGTATACCACTTGATGGGCTGCTGCTCGTAACAGGCAGACGATAAAGTATGGTAGGACTGGTCCCAGTACGGCTGCATATCCCAATCTTTCATCTCCGGCTCTTTAAACAGCATATAGCTGTGGGTCCAGTACCACGTCCGTAAATAGGTGCTCTTCGCGTCTTCCCGGTGAAGCACCGACAGATCCTCCGCCATTAAATACTCTTCCCGTGCATATAGACCTGCCGCACCCCGCTCAGCGTAGTAGTAATACTCCTCGCTGTCCTCCGCAAACGAAAAGCCCAGCTCCCGCATCTGCTCCTGCGCCAGCGTCTTGCCCTCCGAGAGCTTGTACGTGGTCTTTTTGTCCCCCATATACACCGTGAGCACCGCCCCCACCGCCACCGCGAAGATCACCAGCAACAGCAGCAGCCACTTGCGGTATTTCCCATACCAAAACTCCCGCAGCATCTCCACGTCCGCTCACCTCACTTCACATAGCGCCGGTTCAAAAATACGCCCAGCCCCAACAATATGGCCGCCCACAGCAAAAAAGGCGTGTAATTGGTCGGGGGCGGCTGGGTACCGTCAATACGCATCTCCGAAAACAGGTCGAACAGTGCCCCATCAGACCACATAAAAGCCCCCAGCAAATGGTAGATCACCACTGCCATCGCCGCAAACAGGGTAGATTTTGCCAAATACATCAGCCCGTACATGGTACAGCTGTACACCAGCAAAATGATACACAGCCGGCCAAACTCCTGCCACAGCCCCGGCAAAATAAACTGGTAGCCAAAAAGCAGCAGCGCCGCCATCAAGACGATGTGCAGATGTACCGCCAGCAGATCGATCAGCCTCGTCTTTTTTACCCCGTCATAGGCGTACAGCAGTTCGCAGGCGGGGTTGTCCACAAACTCGTAAAAGAGCAGCACCAAATACCACACCAGCGCCATGGGAATATACCGCTCAAAATCGTTGTACACGCCCGGCCGCATATAATCATATACGTCCGGCGTAAGACCGGAAGATTGTATATACCGCCAGGTGAGCAGCGGTATCAGGCCAAATAGCAGCACCCAGGGCACAAAGTACTTCCAGCCCATGTTGCGAAACTGCCGCAGCAGCAACTGCGCTCTCGCCGCCATCGCTCACATCCCCTTCGTTATGCACAGGTACCCGTCTTCGATGTTGGGCGGCACCAAAACGCCTGCCGGCTGGGGCACAGTGCTCAGTATGCGTATATAGTCGGTGCCTTCCCGCTCAAAGCGGTTGCCCAGAAAAGCTCCCGGGCTCAAAAGCGCCTGCTTTTCCACCGGTATCTCGTAGACCTTTTTCTCCGCCACCGCTTTCAGCTGCTGGCGGGTGCCCGTAAACGCCACCTTGCCGGCCATCATCACCACCACCTGGTCGCACAGCGCATCCACATCGTCCACGATATGCGTCGAGATGATCACCGTGTGGTCCCGGCGGATATCCGCCACGATATTTTTAAAGCGCATCCGCTCCTCCGGGTCCAGCCCCGCCGTGGGCTCGTCGAAGATCAGCACATCCGGGTCCCCCAGCAGCGTCTGCGCGATGCCCAGCCGCCGCAGCATTCCGCCGGAGAGAGCGCCCACCTTGCGGTCTTTCAGCTCGCTCAGGTTGGTCCGCGCCAGGCAGCGCTCCGTCTCCTGCCGCACCTGTGCCATTGGCATTTTTTTCATGGTGCCGATATACGCCATCACTCCCTGCACCGTCAGCTCGTAAAACATGCCGAAGCGCTGGGGCAGGTATCCGGCATTCTGCGCCAGATCATTGCTCTTGCGCAGGCTCTTTCCATCGTAAAAAACATCGCCCGACTGAATGGGGTACAGCCCCAGCAGCGTGCGCAGCAGGGTGGTCTTGCCCGCGCCGTTGGGTCCCAGCAAGCCGTAGATCCCGCTGTCAAAGGTCACCTCCACCGCGTCCAGCGCCGTCTTTATCCCAAAGCGCTTTTTCAGCCCCTTTACCTCGATCATGCCGGTCCCTCCTCTACGAGCTGTTTTAAAAACTCCGCCGCTGGCCGCTGGTCGCTGCGGTCGCGCAAAAATTCGTACACCGCCCGGCTCACCGCCTGGTCTCCCCACCTCTCAGCTGCCTGGTAAAGGTACACCGTCTCCTCCCTGCCGCTGATCGTGTCGGGGTTTTGCCGTATGTCCTTCAGTGCGCTGCGGGCGCTCCTGTTAAAAATACTCTTATCCGACAAATACGATACCGTAAAGGTACTGCGCAAAAGCGGATAATCATCCGTCGTCTTGTCCTGCAGCTCGCCGGCCAACAGATACGCCGCCATCTTTTCCGGAGAGAGCGACCATATCTCCAGCAACACATGGTCGGCAAAGATGGCTACCGTCTCATTTCCCACCGTCATACTACTGCTGCTATACCAGTAAAACACCGTCTTTTCCGCCAGCCTCTGTGGGGGTTGTCCCACCTGCTCGCACAGCCGGTCATACTGCGCCCGTACCTGGCCCATGGGCAGCTGCGCGTCCACCCGCGTGTTCTCGTACCCGTATGTCATCGTGTACAAAAACCGCTGCGAAATGGGGTAGACCACCTGAATACCGTCGATCTCTTTTTTTTCCACCAGCCCCCCCAGCAGCGAGGGGCCCTCCGCCACGCCGTAAAAATGGCCGTCCTCACCCGGCAGGTTGCAGTACAGCGCCTCCGGCCCGCCCTGTATGGTAATGTCAAAAAAGCGCTCTCCCTCCGGGCAGGTATTGATATATTCCATCCCGCTCTCCCGCAGCACCAGCGGCCGGTACCCCGCCATGGGGTAGTACGGGAAGAACGCCGGCAGCTTCACTGCCTGGCGGTTGCTGTAAAACTTGCCGCTGTACCCTCGGTAGCAGATGGTCACCGCCGACAGCGGCTGCTCGGTCTCTATATCCAAATAGTCGCTCTCCCGGTTAAACGGCAGCGCCCGCCCCGTCTCGTCGCGCACTTCTGTCACCGTAAAGCCCCGGTACAACGTAAAGCGGTAGCACTCTTCGCTGCGGCCCTCGGTGCCCGCCAGCGCCATGGTCACCTCCGCCTCCAGCTGGTTATCCAGCCGCAGCCGCATCTGGTAGTCGGTCACCGCAAAACTTTCCGGCTCGTCTTTTATAAAGCCCTTGTTATACTCGTAGTAAGAAGACCCCGAAAAGGTCGTGTCCTCGTCTCTCCCGCGCAGGTTGTTTTCGCCCATATACATCACGCAGCCGCCCTGGGCATAGGTCAAAAGGCCCCACCCCGCCAGCACCGCGCACACCGCTGCCGCTGGCAGCCAGCGCAGCCGCAGCAGGTGCCGCCACAGCATGTACACCAGCAGCGCCGCCAGCGCCAGCAACAGCCAAAACACCATCCGCCCCCACCGCTCCGGCTCGTTGGCAAAGCCGTATACCGGCTCAAACATCTCCAGGGTCAGGGGGTATTTCAGCTCAAACAGATCTCCCAAATTGATGATCGGCAGCTTTTCGTTAGAGAGGGAGGAGAGTATCTGCTGCAAAAACGGCGTAAACAGCATACAGCAGCCAAACAGCAGGCTGTACCCGGTAATGCGCCGCTGAAACTGGGCCACCAAACACCCCAGCACGCAGGCAAAAAAGCCCACCAAAAAGATGTCCAGAAAAAACACCGCCGCAACATGCCGGGCCATCACGCCGCTGTGCAAAATACCCTCCCGGCCCATCGCCGCCAGGCCAAAGCCCAAAAAGTCTAAAAACACCAGCCCCACCGCCAGCGCCATCACCGCCAGGCCGCTCAGCAGCTGCCTGGCGCGGCCGCCGGGCAGGCTCTGTAAAAATTCTCCCGCCCCCGTATCGTTTACCTTAAAAAAGAACTCGTAGCTCATAAACAAAAAGGCAACGAACACCGCCACCTGGGGGGCCAGCATCTTGGTCACACAGCGGATGGTGTCCACATAGCGGGTCATGATCTGGGCGTTGTTTAAAGTAAAAAGCACCAGCACCGTTCCCAGCTCCAGTACCGTCACCGCACTGCCACAAAATATCTGTATGTTTTTCTTCAGCAGCCGCATACCCCGCACCCCCATGTTCTCCCAGTCTCCTATTACAGGTAAAGGCGAGCTCCCGCCCGCCTTTACCCACTCTAAGGTCTATACCGTTTTATCACGCTGTAATTGTTACTATTCCATATACCGGGTAGTTGGCATTGCGCTCCGCATGGGCGCGCCATTGTCCACTACCCTGATAGTATCTGGAGAAGTTTTCACCAGCCCAGGCAGTTCCTGGATCTGTATACCCATTGTTTGTACTATAACCATAATATCTCATTTTACCGGACTGTGGAGAGTTACTGCCCGACACCGTTGCTGCACCATAACTGCCATCTGTCAAACGAGTATAAGCCGAAGTCCCATTTACCGATGCCGAATACGACTCCGCTGCCGCCGGCACTACGGCCACCAGCAACATACCCACTGCACAGAGCAGAGCCAAAAACCGTTTATAATGTCCTCCTTTTCTCTTTTTAGAAAAGTTCTAAACATCCAGGTTTCTCTGCGTGCGCTCGATCAGCTTACACAGCTGCTATTCAGTCCTCTCATTGTGCAAGCTTCTTACAATATTCATTGGACTTACACTTTTCCTTGTATTGTATATATTTTACTATATTTTTTACAATTTGTAAAGTAATTCTATGTGAATATTTATAATAGTATTCATTGATCACTTTTTTGAGATAAATCACAAATATCCCCAAAATCACATGATCCTATATATCGTATCGTCTCATTTCCAGTAATATCTCACCATCATCGCCCTGAAAAGTAGCCGTCAACAATGCCCGGCAGGCCAAACGACCCGCCGGGCATCTCACTGCTCTATTTTTTAGTACCGTGTCTCTTCGTACACTGCTACAGTCACTAAAAATACTCCACCGTCACCCGCTTGCCGGTCTTTTGCAGCTCGGCAGCCAGCTCTTTGATCAAGTTGAGCTTCAGCCCCAAACTCACCGGCATGCCCGGGTTCTGGTGCGCCTCGTTGAGCGCCTGCCCCACCAGAAAATGCACCTCGGTGCAGTCCTCCAAAAGCAGGCGGGTGATGCGGGTGGCGCCGTCTTTTTTGCGGTAGTTGACCACCTCGTTGCCGCCGTCCACTTCGTTCATCTGGCGGATATTCTCCAGCGCCTTGCGCAGCGTCAGCACACCCTCGGTCACCAGATCCACCCCCGGTATCTGGGCCGTGGGGGGCAGGGCCGGGTTCTCATAGTCCAAAAGCACCTTCACCTCACGCCCGGTCACCCGGCTCACGATCTGGCTGGTGGTGCCGCCGCACACCACCTTCAGGCCCTTGGCGTACATCAGCTTGTTGACCACCGTCTGGTCTAAATCGGGGTTTACCGGCGGGCCCACCATCACCGTGGCCACCTTGCTCTCCCGCAGCCGCAGCGCGCACACGGTGGAGTCGTCGCCGGGCTTGTTCATGTACAGCGTGTTTACCGTCGACACCACTTTTTTGGCCATCACCCGGGGGGAGATGTCCTTTTCCATGGCCTCCTCGATAAATTTGACGATGTTGTCGTACTGCCACCCCAGGTCCAAAAGCGAACCCACCCCGGCGTGCACCACCCCGTCAGAAAAGGTGATGAGCATATCGTCTACCTGGGCGCGAAACTTCGAGACGTAGATCTTCTTGCCGTCTACCTCCACCTCGCCGCGGGGTATGTCCATGCGCTTGCCGTCGCGGAAGTAGATGAGCATGGGGTTATCGAATTCGGCGGTGGTGATGCCGCCGTCGTTTTCCACCCGCACGATGGTAAAGGTGGAGTAGGCCAGCCCCCGCTCCGAGCACTTGGGCAGCGTCGAGGCGATGGTCTCCACCGACTCGGTCAAACTCGCCCCCTCCGACATCATGGTCACAATGATCTTGGCCGTCAGCGTCGAGAGGATGTTGGCCTTCACCCCGCTGCCCAGCCCGTCGGCCAGCACCAGGTAAAAGCCCTTGTCGTCGCGGGTCATTTCCACCGTGTCGCCGCAGAGCTCCTCGCCGTAGTGGTTGATGCTCTCGTAAGCGGCGTCTGCAAAAATGCTCATTACAAGTCCTCCCGCTCCATCGACTTTTTCAGGCTGGTCAGCGCCACCTTGGTCTCGGCGGTGGTCTCGCCCAGCAAACTGGCGATCTCCTGGGCCACCCGCATCTGCTTGTCGATGACCTTCTGGGCGGTGTCCACCGTCTGCATGCGCATCTCTTCCAGCCGCTCTTTGTTCTTGTAATCCTCGGTCATATCCTTTAAGAACACCACGTACATCTGGCTCTCGGGGATGTGTACCACCGTCTCCTCCACCGTCAGGTCGCCGGCAAACTGCACGCCGCGCTTCATGGCCGGCTTGCCGCTCTCCCGGGCCGTGTCAAAGGTGTCGTCGCCGTAAAACTCGGGCATCACTTCGCCCACCGCCTGGCTGCGCTCCATGCCCAGCATCGCTTCCGCCGCCGGGTTGATGTCCAGTATCTCCATGTCCGCGCTCAGGGCGATGGTCCCGTTGGGCGAGTGCTGCAGCACCGCCGCCGAGGTGTTCTCCGCCTTCTCGCGCAAAAACGGCAGGCACATGTTCACATCGGCTTTGCCCTGAAATACGGCGATGGCCTTCTGCCGGCAGGTGTCGTACCCGCAGCCGCCGCAGTTGAGCTCCTGGCTGGGGTCGTTTTTGCCGATCTGCGACAAGATCGCCCGGATCTGCTCCTCGGTGGGCAGCGGCAGCGCCTTGGGGGCCGAGCGGTACACCCGGTCGTGCAGGACCTGACAGCTGGCGCTGGGCGCCGGCCGCTCGTCGCGGGGCTTGCGGGCGTCGTCGATGAACATCCGCCCCTTAAAGCTCGACTTTTTCTCCGACCGCATCACCGGCCCGCCCATGCAGGCGCCGGCGCACATGTTGGCCTCGACGAACAGGCCGGTGGGCCGCTCTTTCTCCATCCAGTCAAACAGCTCCATGCAGTTTTCGATCCCGTCCACGCACACCTTTTTGTATCTGCCGTAACTCGCCGGTTCGATGGTCTTTAAAATGCCGCTGGGCTTGGGGTACAGCCGGCTCTCGGTATGTAGGGTGCCCAGCGCCTGCTCGTCGATCACGTCGTGGGGCACGTTCTCGATGAGCGCCCGCAGCGCCTGAAAGCTCAACGCGTAATCCACGTCTCCGCCGGCCAGAGGGTCCTGCGCCTCGGCCTTTTTAGCCAGGCAGGGGCCGATGAACACCACGTGGATGTTCTGGCCGTATTTTTGTTTCATCATCTTGGCGTGGGCCATCATGGGCGAGTAGCTGGGCGCCAGCTGCGAGGTGAGCGCCGGGTAGTGCCGCTCGATCATCATCACCACCGAGGGGCAGGCGGTGGTGATGATGTTCTCCATCTTGCCCTCCAGCAGGTGCTGCTCATAGCTGCGGGAGGTCTCGTAGGCCCCCACCGCCGTCTCCTCTACCCCGGCAAAGCCCACCGCTTTCAGGGCGGCCGAGATCTGCTCAAAGGTCATGTCCTCAAAAAATCCCTTGTACGACGGGGCGATGGTCGCATATACCGGCTCGCTGCCGGCGAGCAGTTCCAGCACCTTGGGGCGGTGGTCTTTGGTAAAGCGGGCGTTTTGCGGGCACACCTCCACACAGGTGCCGCACAAAACGCATTGGTCCTCTATGATCTGCACCCGGCCGTTTTGAAAGCTGATGGCCTTGATGGGGCAGTGGCGGATGCACTTATAACAGTTCTGGCATCCCTCTTCATTTAACTTGATGATGCTGCTCATGGGGCTAGTCCTCCTCTATCTTGGGCAGTACGTGCTCGTAAAAAACATCGGCGGCGTTGGCAAAGCCCACGTGTTCGATGGGCTCGCCGTCCACCGCCATCGAGATGCCGGTCAGGCAGCGCCCCATGCAAAACGAGGCCTTCAGTGCCACCTTGTTTTCCAGCCCCCGCTCCTTGATGATCTGCTGAAAGGTCTGTATCACCTGGTACGAACCCTTCATGTGGCAACTGCTGCCCACACATACCGTCACTTCTACCATGGAATCGTCTCCTTTATCTGCAAATATGCAGCGCATTCTCTCACTGCCGCAGCGCGCCCATCCGGCGCTCACTCGGGTGCTGTCGGCCGCCAAACTGGACCGGCCGCCTGGGTCGCAGCTGTCCTGGCGTCGGGTCCGGCGGGTGCTCCCCATACCGGTCCCACTATATTATAATGCATTTGCCCGCCGCAAAACACCCCCAACCGCCCACTGCCGGCACCTAAAAATTTTCTCCTAAACTGTCGAAGAATACTATTGATTTCTGGCTGTAGCACATAGTATAATAAATAGGATTGTTAACGAATTGACAAGACCGCCCTTCTCACAACCAGAGCACCCAATTTCAGCACGGCCGCTACCCACCGCCATTTTTTGGCGCGCGGCCACCGGGGGCGAAAAAAATCTGCGTAAACAGGAGTGATCGCTTTGAAGTCCATCAAAGTAACGGTATGTGTCTGCACCCACTGCATCATGAACGGCGCCATGGATATCATCGAGAGCGTCGAGAGCCTGAAGAAACTCAAGTACGAGATCCGCCACAACGCCAAGATCGGCGTCGACACCGAGGTGCTGCACACCGAGCACGATCACACCGCCTCCTGTCCCGTGGTCAAGATCGACGGCGAGGTCATCGAGAGAGCCACCAACGAGCAAGTCATGTCCAAAATTCTGTCAATTATAAGGAAGTGAGCCATCTGTGAGAGGTATCTATACGCCCGTCACCAAAATCCGCCGTCAGGTCTTCTCCGAGATCGCCCGCCTCGCTTTCGAGGGCTGGGACCACGACAAGGTAGAGGAGCTGCCCTACAAGATCATCACTGGCGAGGTGCCCCAGTACCGCGACAGCATCTTTAAAGAGCGCGCCATCGTCGGCGAGCGCATCCGTCTGGCCATGGGCCTGCCGCTGCGCGACGTCAACGAGAACGCCCCCGTATCCAAGGGGCTCGACGACGACATGCTCATCAACCAGACCTACGAGATGCCGCTGGTCAATGTCATTCCTTTCGCCTGCAACGCCTGCGACGAGACCAGTTTCATGGTCACCGACAACTGCCGCCACTGCCTGGCTCACCCCTGCGTGTCGGTCTGCCCGGTGGGGGCCATCAGCTTCCAGAGCGACCGCACCGTCATCGACAAAGAAAAGTGTCTCAAGTGCGGCCGCTGCCGCGACGCCTGCCCCTACAGCGCCATCGTCAAGTACGAGCGCCCCTGCGCCGCCGCCTGCGGCGTAAACGCCATCGGCAGCGACCACCTGGGCCGCGCCAAGATCGACCCCGAAAAATGCGTGGCCTGCGGCCAGTGCATCGTCAGCTGTCCCTTCGGCGCCATCTCCGACAAGTCGCAGCTGTTCCAGCTGGCCTGCGCCCTCAAAAATGGCGAGAACATCATCGCCGAGGTGGCCCCCGCCTTTGTCGGCCAGTTCGGCCCCGCCGCCACCCCCGAAAAGGTCAAGGCGGCCCTGAAAGAGGTCGGCTTTGCCGACGTGGTCGAGGTGGCTGTCGGCGCCGATATCGGCACCCTCGAAGAGGCGCACCACTACGCCAAAGAGGTCTCTACCGGCGAGGCCCGCTTCCTGGCCACTTCCTGCTGCCCGGCCTGGTCGGTCATGGCCAAAAACACTTTCCCCGAGATCGGCGAGTACATGTCGCAGGCGCTCACCCCCATGGTGGCCACCGCCCGCGAGATCAAGAAAAAAGACGAGAAGGCCAAGGTCTGTTTCATCGGCCCCTGCTCGGCCAAAAAGCTCGAGGCCATGCGCCGCTCTATCCGCAGCGACGTCGACTACGTCATCACCTTCGAGGAACTGATGGGCATCTTCGTGGCCAAAGGCACCGACTTTGGCCAGATCGAGGGCCTGCCCATGTGCGACGCCGCCGAGGAGGGCCGCGGCTACGGCGTGTCCGGCGGCGTGGCTCAGGCCATCGCCAGCGCGGTGCACAAGCTCTATCCCCATGTCGATGTAAAGATGGATAAAGCTGAGGGGCTACAAAACTGCAAAAAGATGTTGGCGCTGGCCAAGGCCGGCAAGCGCGAGGGCTACCTGCTGGAGGGCATGGCCTGCGTGGGCGGCTGCGTCGCCGGCGCCGGCACCCTGCAGCCCATTAACAAAGCCACCGTGGCGGTCAACAAGTTTAAGACCCAGTCCCCCATCGAGCTGGTCCCCGACAAAAAATGATCTGTACCCCTGCCTGACTATCTCACCGCGTCGAGCACCCGCTCGGCGCGGTGTTTTTTTGCCCACGCCGCCCTACCCGGCCCACCGCTCACTTTTCCGGGTCAGCTGCCCGGCGGTGCACGCCACCATTCTCGCCGTCCCTTCCGTCTCCGCCGCCGGTCTCCCACCCGCACAAGCCCTGTTTTCCCGCCCTGTGCGCAGAACACTACCCTCAGTAACCAGTACATAGTGTACAGTACACAGTACACTGCATACTGTACACCGTACCGCGCACATATTCCCCGGGCCACCTGCCCCCGCTGCCCAATAGTACGCACGCACAACTGGTATCACCGGCGGTGCACCGCCACCATTCTCGCCGCCCCCTCTGTCTCCGCCGCCGGTCTCCCACCCGCGCAAGCCCTGTTTTTCCGCCCTGTGCACAGAGCACTACCCTCAGTAGCCAGTACATAGTGTACAGTACACAGTACACTGCATACTGTACACCGTACCGCGCACACACCTCCCGGACCACCTGCTTCCGCTGCCCTAAACGCATATGTCCCACCTAAAAAAGAGAGAGGCCAGATAGCCTCTCTCTTTTTTCGTGTTTCTCCTACCGGGCAGTATAACCGCACCCGTCAGTCCGTCTGCTCCTCTTTGCCCGGGGCCATAAACTGCCCCAGACCGGCGGCGAGCAACGCCGCCCAGCACCACAGCAGCGCGTATACCACAGCGATACCGCCGCCGCCCCCAACAGGCTCAGCACCAACGCCCCGCCCCAGCCGGGACGGGACCCGGCAGCGCGGCGCGCTCTCGCCCACAGGCAGTAAAGTGCCGTCATCAGCGCGCCCAGCAGCGCCAGCCAATGTATCCGGCAGCTGCCGTCGATACCGGCGCCGTCGGCGCCGGTGTACGGGCTCTCACCGGCAGGCGGCTGTCCGGTTTCCTCCTCGGGGTACAGCCCGCCCGCACCGCCCGGGGTCAAAATATACTGCAAAAACAGGGTGGTGCGGTTTCCGGCGCTGTCCTCTACCGTATAGGTGATGAGGTACTGCCCCGCGCGGGTGGTGTCGATGGCCGTCACCGGCTCGCCGCCGCTCTCTATCGTCAGCCGCACCTCGCGCAGCTCCCCATCCGCCTGGGCCGAGGTAAAGCGGTACCGGCCGCCGATCAGCGCCCGCACGCCGGCCAGGTCCAGGCTGCCGCCGTACAGCGGCGGGTCGCTCACCGGCTGCACCAGCCGGTCTCGCACCGTGGCGTATTGGTTCCCGCTCTGCCAGTCGGTGATCACCTCTGGGTCGGCCAGCTTGTCGTCGGGCTGTACCGTGTCGCTGCCGGGGTCGTAGCCCACCGCCGGCGCACCGCCGCTACTTATCAGGGTATAGGTCAGGTAGATGGTGGTCTTGTTGCCCCGGCTGTCGGTCACCGTCTGGGCGATCAGGCAGCTGCCGGGCCTGGTGGTATCAAAGCCCCCGGCCCCCACCTCTTTTCCGTCTACCGTCACCTGTACCGGCCCGCACACCAGCACGTCGTCGCCCTGGGCGGTGTGTATCTGGTAGCGCCCGGCCAGTATCTGCGCAGCCGTTTCTGCCGTGAGCCGGCCGCCGTAAACTGCCGGGTCTTTTACCGGCTCGGTGATCGCGTCGTACACGTAGGCGTGTTTTCTCCCGGTCTCGGGGTCGTCTTTTACAGTGGGGCGCGGCGCCGGTGCCAACGGGTCAAACGGGGGCCCCACCGGCGGCTCGGGGTCCTCGCCCCACGCCACCGTCGGCGGCTGGTCGCGGTCGATTAGCGTGTCGGTCAGCACCACTGTGGTGGTGTTGCCGTCGGCATCGGTGGCCACACAGGTCACCGTAAAGCTGCCGGCTTTGGTGCTGTCTACCCCCTGGGCGGTCACATCCACGCCGTCCCGGCTGATGGTATACGCATAGGTCAGCTTGTCGTCCCGGCCCACATTAGAAGTAAATCCGTAGCGCTCCTCAAACAGCTTTTGTGCATCCTCGGCAGTAAAGCGACCGCCGTACAGCGGGTCGGCCGCATCCAGGTGCTCCTGCATGCTGTCGTACACCACTGCGTGGGCCAGCGCGTTCTGGTCGATCTGCTGCTCCGGTGGGGGCAGCGTGTCGGCTGGGTCGGTGGGCGCCACGTCCGGGGCACTGTTTACTGTAACTGCCAGCGGTGTCGACACATTGCCCGCCGCGTCTACGGTGTGGTACTTGCCGTTTTGGTCTGTCGTTGCCGCCTGGCTGGCAGCGCCGTTTCCGTCGTTCAGGTCATAGGTCTGTACCGCGCCCCACGTACCGCTGTCCGGGTCAGACCGCTCCAGTTTCCACACCCCCGAAAGCCCGTCGTGCAAAGTCAGTGCGCCATCCTCCGCCGTCGCCAGCGTCGGCGGGGTGCGGTCTATCTTCACCGTGTCCGCCACCTTGTTCGACACCTTCTTCGTCTCGCTGTTTTGCGCCTGGTAGGCGGCGGCCAGTCCCACCGTCTCGTCGGGGTATACCCGCTGGGGCTTGTCTGCTTTCAGCGTGTCGGCCGGGGCTCCGTCCTCCTGCACGTTGAAGCGGTCAAAATCCCCCGGGTAAAAGGTCACCTGTACCGGCTCCCGGTTCCAGCCGTTTTCGTTGGCGGGGGTGCGGGTAAAGTGGTAGTCTGTCCCCGCGTTGCCCTGCTCCTCCAGCGGCTTTTGGGGGTCGGCGGCTACCAGCTCTACCGGCGGTATCAGCTCGGCGCCGGAATGCCGCTTAGACTGAAACAAGTCGTCCACCATCATCTGCCCTACGGTCACTGCTCCGCCGCTGGGGTTTTTCACCATCGCCCGGTAGGTGATCACCGTCTCGGTGGGTGAGCAGCTAAAGGGGATGCCCCCATCGGTGATATTGACAGCGTCTACCACCCGGCCGTCAACGGTCACCTCCTGCCGGGTGCCGTCCCAATTATCGGGGTCAAAGTCCAGGCCCGAGGTGGGGTATGTCTCGCTGTCGTCCGAGATCATCAGATGGCTCAGCACTGCGCCGCCGTCCTGCTGGTTATTTTTGACCCGCGCCTGAACGGTGACGATGTCCCCCTCTTTTATTTCGGCATCGGCGGGGAACGGGTCCCCCTTTTCATCCAGCAGTTTGGTCTCGATAAAATGGGGGCGGTAGTCCAGATAAGACGCCTTTATAAAAGTCGCCTCAACTTTTTTATTTGCATCAAGGCGCACATCCTGCTGTCCGCTATCCACCCCGGCAGCAATGCCCAAATAGAGATCATCGCCGCTGGGTATGGGGTTGGCAAACGAGAGTTCAAAATAGCTGCCTCCCCTATCCGGTGTCTTTTGCGCGTCGGGGTAGCCGTTTTCGTCTACATCGCGCAGATCAGAAATAGAAAAATAAAACATCCTGTTTTGGGCGCGGTAGTGCAGGTATAACCGCTTCTGGCCGTAACCGTATTTTTTATCTCCCATGGCGATCACCGGGTCCTCAGTAAAGCCCGTGCGCACCATAAGGCCGAGCGTTCTCCCGTTATACCCCGTCGTAAAGTTGTAGTACACATTCGTGCGCCCATTGGTGATGGAATAGCCGCCGTAATTGCAGCAGTTGAAACCGAAGTCATCCACTGTAAAATCCGCCAGTATCTCCCAATCTGAGCTGGTCGATATGGGCTGCTTGCTTATGACCGCGCTGGCAGAGATATGGTCGTTGCCGACCTTCTGCTGGTGCCCGCCATCGGCCAGCCGCATATAGTTTCCCTCGATGTGCAGCGGGTTTCCCCAGTTGCGCGCGGGGTCCTGCTGCTCAGTAAAGATCTGGTTGAGGTCTGTCGTCTGGACCGGCGCCTCTACCTCCTGCTCCGGCAGGATCTCCTGTCCGCTGCCCGATAATGTCCCAATAAGCAGAGAGACTGCCAGCCCCCATGCCCCCAGTCTTGCACGCAATTTTTCATGTTTCAAAACGCGTTCCTCCTCTGTATGTAAACTTTTCCAGGGCAGTCATTTTCCGCCACACGCAAATTGGTCTGCCCTCCCACACGGGGCACTGCGGTGCGGATTTTGACAAACTCCATTAGTTGAGATGCACAGGAGGTCGAAAAGTGGTCAAATTGAAAATAAATTTATTTTTGCTATAATAGGCAGAAAAGTAAAGCTGTCGAAAGCAGGGGGCAACACACATGAAAAAGGTATCACACCAGCAGCTGGCCCAGTGGCTGGAGCAGGCCCGCCGGGGCGACGAGCGGGCCTTTCGCGCGCTCTACGACGCCACCGCGCCCGCCCAGTACAGCCAGGCCCTGGCCGTTTTAAAAGACCCCGAGCTGGCCCGCGAGGCGGTGCAGGACAGCTATCTCTCCTTTTACCGCTCCATGGGCCGTATCCAGTCCAGCCAGGCGGTGGTGGCCTATCTCAACAAGACCACCCACTACGCCAGCCTGGCCCTGTTGCGCCGCGAAAAGCGCCCCCCCGAAGAGGATACCGACCTATTCGCGCTGCCCGATGCCCCCGAAAACGGCCCCGAAGAGCAGGTCCTCACCGCCGACCGCCGCCACCGCCTGCAGGCGGCTCTCGCCGAGCTGTCGCCCCGCCAGCGCCAGGCGGTACAGCTGCGCTACTACCAGCGCCAAAAGCTCGATCAGGTCGCCCACACCATGCAGTGCTCCCGCAGCACCGTCCAGCGCCTGTCTCCTATCCACACCCATCTGTGTATACGTAACTGCTCACCTGCCACATTAGGTTCCATCTCCCCG
>NZ_OKQO01000013.1 GCF_900289145.1 Neobittarella massiliensis (ex Bilen et al. 2018) | reverse complement strand
TCATATATAGAGTCGGTGTTGATGACGCATAGGATCCACCTGTTCCCATCCCGAACACAGAAGTTAAGCTATGTTGTGCCGAAGATACTTGGCGGGAAGCTGCCTGGAAAAATAGGTAGACGCCGACTTACATGAAATTTAAGGGAGTTTGCATAGAAACTCTTTTTTTAGAAAGAATACTTGCAAGCTGTCCAGTAGTTTGTACGTGTTCTTTTTTCTGTTCCGTGCAAACTTTTATATATTCCTCCTTAGCTCAGTCGGTAGAGCATGCGGCTGTTAACCGCAGGGTCGTTGGTTCGAGCCCAACAGGGGGAGCCAAAAATTCTCTTGCCCAAATGGGTGGGAGAATTTTTTACGTGACAAAAAGCAATTTTTATAAGAGCGCCGGGGTAGATGTACACGTAGTCGACCCCCGGCGCTCTTTTTTGCAATAGAAGTATATGGCGCGTTATGCCCCCACCACGGTATATATTTTGAGCCATAAATTTTTGATCAGGCATACAGTCCGTTATTATGAAACAACCGGTCAGTTTTACCGCAGAAATATCTGCTGATAAAAGAGCGGTGGTGTCTGCGTCTGTTGCGTCTGTACAGCTAAGCCAACGCGTACCACCGGTCAAGTCTGTGGTACAGGTGTATTTTCCAACAAAAAACAGGACACTGGGCTATTACAACGACTCCTTTGACCTGTACTGCGGTGATCTGGTATATGTAGATGGCAAGCTGGAAGGACTGTACGGCCGCGTTGTACAGGTCAGCTATCACTTTAAAATAAAGCTGTCAGATTACCGGCGCGTAGTCGCCGTAGCAGATACGGAGGTACACGGCACCATTTACTTGGCGGGTTCGCACCTGGTCACCTTTGCGCGCGAGACACTGCCCTACAGCAAGGTGCGCAGTTGGTTTAAAGCGCTTGAACAGGAAGAGACCTATGTAACTGGGCACGATAGCGAGACAATTTGCGACCTGGACCACCTGGATGACCTGCAGGTGAGCAGCGCGATCGCCGACCGCGGTTACACGTATTATTTGGAAGACCGGGTCAAGTATATCTGCCTAGACGGGCCATATGGCCGTGCACTGGTGCAGGGCAGCACGATGTATGAGGTGGAGTTTACCTGCCATGGCCGGGAGATCAGTGATCTGTTGTGCGACTGTTTTTGCAGCTATACCTGTAAGCACGAGCTGGCGGCCATGCTGCAGCTGCGCAATGCGTTGGTGTTCATCGAGAAGTATTATGTAGACCAGTACAATGCGGCCCACTACTTTGCCGCAATTGAAAAAGGACCCTTTTACACCTTGGCGGTCGACAGCAGAGAGAGCGGCAGCATGACGGTTTAGACCGGGCGTGGACAGCCGCCAGGCAGATGGACGCAGGGAGTCGGAAAGACCACTCGGTGATGGGAGAGACCGCAAATGGGGCGAAAAGTGGCAATAAGAAAAAGTGAGTGGACTATAGTGGTGGAGTGGGGTCCAGGCTGTATACAGTGCAAAAACCAACCCTCTGGGGATAGATGATTTGAAATACACAGGGCGAGATGGCCGCCTTAGCGCAGCAGCGGTGCTCCTGCCCCTATCTATCCCTCATGTGCCGCCGTTCGATAGGAAAGCAGCCGCCGAGCCTGCGGCCCGCTTGCTCTGTGCTGCACGATGCGCTATACTGTCCTCAACAGCACCTTTAAAGGCCACTACAGGGGAGCGCTGTTATAGGCCGTCTGCTCCCCGATACACCGCGTAGTCCCTCACCAGCTGTTTGCTTCGGCTGCCGGTATATTTGTAAAAAAGAGAGGTGCAGTAGAACACTGTACGGCGTGCAGAGAGATTTACCACTCTACAGCTTACCTGACCAGTCATCGCCTTACTGTATTTTACCTGCGCAAAATACGACCCACCCACAACTGTTAGGAGGAACGACATGTATCAGTCCAGCATTTGTTTTTTGCCCTGCCGCGACCTGACCCAGACCACCAGCTTTTACACCCAGACAGTGGGCCTTGAGGTAGCAGAGCAGATGCCGGGCTGTGTGATCTTTGATACCGGCCGGGGCTATTGGGGCTTTTGCGCATACGGCGATGACCGGCCCATGGCCACCGGGGTGGTGCTCTCGCTCAACTGTGCTGACAACGCCGCTGTCGACGCCGAATATCGCCGTCTGATGGCCGGTAATGCCGCTATCGTGCAAAACCCGCCGGCCATGCATGCAGTCTTTCCCGTCTACTCCTTTTTTATTACCGATCCCAACGGCTATCTGGTGGAATTTCAGAAGATACAAAAGTGAAAACACAGATATCGGTCCCACCGGCAACATCATATCGTAAAAAGGGTTGATAACCACAGATAGCGCGCTTATGGCTGCCACAGCGGTCGGTAAAATTTGGCCAGTAAAACAAGCAGTGTCGTAGTATAAATAGCCGCTACCACTTAAAATAGAGCGGTGTAAAAGCGATTTATATTTTTACCCAGTGGTGTTATCTGCCCGGACCCATCATGGCGATCATGTGTCCCCCCTACAATTAGGCCGGGCCGAATTTGTCGATCATGGAGCCGGACCGGCAAATGCTTAAAAAAACTTGTGTTCCGCTCGACTGGCAATAGCCGCCGCTCCCCCCTCGATATAGATGGCATAACGAGTGATACGCACACACAGGGTCTGGGGGGATCGGTCCATACTGTTTGGCCACTTATTTGTTGGAGAATACACTTACTACAGACTTGACCAGCGCGCATTGGCGTGGCTGTACAGGCGCAGACATCTCCTCTCTTTTATCAGCAGGTATTTCCGCGGCAAAACCGATCAGGTGTTTCATAGCTGCTGCCTCCTACATTTCTTTGCTGTGCGATAAAATGGACTGTATGCCTGATCAAACGCTTATGGCTTAAGATGTCTACCGTAGTGGGGGTATAACATGCTATATACTTCTATCACATAAAAAGAGCGCCGGGGTCGACTACCTGTAAACTACCCCGGCACTCTTTTATAAAATCTGCTTTTTAATAAAAAATTCTCCCCCATTTGGGCAAGAGAATGTTTTGGCTCCCCCTGTTGGGCTCGAACCAACGGCCCTGCGGCTAACAGCCGCTCCTCTTTGCCGCTGTCTGTACACCACATGCAAAATACCAGCGGCCTGAATATAAATCAATAGAAAGTCCCCAGTTATCGTATCCACACAAAATTGTATGGGCGGTACCAAAATAACGGCGTACAGCGCAGCAGTCCAGTCACTGCAACACTGCTCTTGCCGAATGCCGGACCTGCTGCCGCAGTCTTGAGAACCGCCGCATGTCGGTAGGTGTGTAGAACAGTGGGGCAGTATGTCGGTGGGATACCCGTTCCTGTTATGGCGCTGCACATCTGGCGGTCTTCTTCGGAGCAACCGCTGGCTGCCCGCTTTACAGGGCAAGCAGCGCATAGCTTCGTTGCTGCCATACCTTTCTGCTGACTTCTTCATCGTGAACGAAAAAAGAACCGCCCAGGCGGTTCTTTTTATTGCTGGTATTCCGTACGACCTATTTCACGGTGTCTACATCAATCAGATCGTAGTTTTTATCGTAGGTCACTTTATACCCATCCATCACCTTTTCGATCTGCTCGTATACCTTGGCGGTTTTATAGGTGCTGGTGTAGGTGCTCAAGTTTTCCTGAATGTAGGCGTCGTCCAGCGGCAGACGCTGAATGATGTGGTAGCCAAAACTCGACTCCACCACGCCGCTGACGCTGTTTTCCGGCAGGGCAAAGGCGGCCTCTTCAAACTCGGCGACCATCTCATTTTTGGTGAAGTAGTAGCCATCCGGGCTCTGGGTCATGCCCGGGTCCTCGCCGTAGGTGCTGATGAGACTGTCAAAATCCTCGCCGGCAGCTGCTTTCTGGGCCACCTCGTTTGCCACCTGCTCAGCATTCTCGGTAGCAGAGGTGATCAGCACATGCTTGGCGCGCACGTAATTGTCTTTGACATACTGGGTCACCACATCGTCGCCCATCGGTATCTCGCCACCGTCGCCGGTCAGCTTCTCGGTCAGCTTTTGCTGCAGCGTAGACATCTCGCCCATCGAGAGGTATACCTCTTCGGTCAGGTAATTCTGTGCCAGCGCCTCTTCAAAGGCCTCCTCGCTCTCGTAGTTCTCCTTGATCGAGGCCAGATTGTCGCTGATCGATTTGCGCTCGTCAGCGGTCAGGCTCACCCCTTTTTCCTTGGCCAGGTCCATCAGCGCATAGTTGGATTTGATGGTATCCTCCACATGGGTCCGCAGCAGCTCTTTCTTGTCGTCGGCGCCTTCCTGTTCCCACACCGAGTCGTCGCCGCCGTCCAGCTGGTATTTGGTGTTCAGGTAAAAGTAGCGGTATTCCTCCATCGACACGTTGTGGCTGCCCACCTTCATGACGACCGGCATGTTCACCGTCTGCTTACCGACTACCAGGTACGAATTTTTGACACAGCCGCTCAGCAGCGTCAGGGACAGCGCCCCCGTCAGGGCGATTGCCGCCAGTTTGCGTGTGAAAGTATGCTTGGCCATAAAACACTCCTATTTTTATATGCTGTTACAACATAGAATGGGCAGATACGTCTGCGCAGTATCTACTATTATAAACGATTTCTGTGTAAAACGTGTGAAAAAAAGTAAACTTTACGCCGAGTGGGGCAAAATTTTTACAGGGACCGGTCCGCAAAGTGGTTATACCATTGGCAAGTATTCCACAGCTGTGGAATATGTTGTGGAAAAACAGATGTTTACCACCAGATATGCAAATACTTGTAAAGGCAGCCGAGCAAAAGCAAACGATAGTTTGCACCTGGTACGAGTTTTTGGTATACTGAGATTACTTTTAAATATGTCATACACGGCTGGCGGCGATCTTTGCAGCGGCCATTTCGATGGGGGAGACGTCCATGCACAGCAAAACGGCACAAAAATGGTGGTCGGCACTGGCCACAGCCTGTATCCTGGCGGTGCTGTGCCTGCTCGCAGCCGCGGCTGCTGATGATGCACTGTACGCCTTTACCCACAACGGGCAAGACGTGGTGGTGCTGGGGCAGATCGACAAAATGAGCGGCGACACCGCCACCGTGCAGGTGCGGGAGCTGCTGCGCAGCAGCAAGTCCCAGCGCGGCGCATCGCCGTTGCACTCCGAGCAGGTGGCAGCCACCATTACCGTAAAGGGGCTGTCCGCATTTGCAGCGGGTGACCGGGTGCTGCTGTCTCTGCAAAAAAAGGGCGGCAGTTATCAGGTGGACATGGGCGCCTACCGCGCCAGCAGCACCGAGCTGCCGCTGCAGATCACCGAGCCAGACGGCGCGGCCAGCGCCCAGAGCGCCTGCCTCACCGTGTTTGCCAACTCCCGCGGGGCGCTGTGCGATTTTACACTGCAAGACGGCGGCGCCTTTCTAGAATACCGCGGCCAGCGCTATCAGGTATACAGCCCCGCGCAGGGCTTTTTAGATCCGCAGGTGCCCGGTACCCCGCAGCTGCAGCCCACCTATCCCGCCGCCGGCAGCAACTGGTTCACCCGGCTGCAGTCACCGGCCCTATTTGGGCTGTTGGGTCTGGGCGCGCTGGCAGTACTGTTTTTCTTTTGGCAGCTGCGGCGCCGCGCCCGCCGCCGTACCGTGCGGCTAAAAAACGGCGTGCATCAGCACGACGACTGACCACCACCCCACCCTCGGGCGCTCCGTTAAAAAAATACCGCCAACAGCAGCTGCTGTTGGCGGCATCAAAAGCCTGAGGGGTGCTTTTGAGGAGGATAGTGCAGCCCTAAAAACATTTGCGGCATTGTCTTTAGGCTTGCCTATATTATAGCAGTGTTATTTTTAGGGTTGTGAATGATGTGTAAATAAAAAGTGAAGAAACCTGCCTGATTTTTTGAACTTTAAAAAGCGGGCAGAAACAGATACAGAGAGGACTGCAAGATGGAAAAAGTAGAGCAGAACAAACAGCGGCTGCTGGCCTTTTTGCGCCAGCGCATCGGTCAGGGCATCCCGCCTTCGGTGCGCGAGATCTGCACCGAGATGGGCTTTAAATCCACCTGCACCGCCCACAAATACCTCAAGATGCTCGAGACCGAGGGCCAGGTGGAGATCCTGCGCGGCTCCAACCGCGGCATTCGCCTGCGCGATTTTGGCACCAGCCAGGTGCCGCTGGTGGGCACGGTGGCCGCCGGTACCCCCATACTGGCCCAGCAGAATGTCGAGGGCTATATCGTCACCGACGACCTGCACACCACCGAAGGGGTGTTTGCCCTGCGCGTCAAGGGCGAGAGCATGATCAACGCCGGCATCCTCGACGGCGACATCATCTTGGTGCGCCAGACCCCCGCCGCCGAAAACGGCGAGATCGTGGTGGCCCTTATCGAAGACGAGGCGACGGTCAAGACCTTTTATGTAGAGCGCGACGGCCGGGTGCGGCTGCAGCCCGAAAACGACAGCATGTCCCCCATCTACCCCGAGACGGTGGCCATTTTGGGCAAAGTGGTGCGGCTGATCCGCGACTTCTGACAGGCCGGTACATAGGTGTCCTCCCGCGGGGCGGCAGAGCCGCTGCCCGCGCCGTTAGATACAGCTATATTGTCTAAAAAACTGCACTGTGTTTTGTAAAAAATTTTGCTTTATCGGCGCGGATGTAGTATAATAACAAAGTTAAAGCAGCGGACGTTTCATCACAGCTAGGAGGAGTACCAGCTTGATTAGAGAAGACTTACGAAATATAGCGATCATCGCCCACGTCGACCACGGCAAGACCACTCTGGTAGACGAGATGCTCAAACAGGGCGGTATATTCCGCGAGGGCCAAGTCGTGCAGGACCGCGTCATGGATTCCGGCGACCTCGAGCGCGAGCGCGGCATCACCATACTGTCTAAAAACACCTCAGTGGTGTATAACGGCGTCAAGATCAACATCATCGACACCCCGGGCCATGCCGATTTTGGCGGCGAGGTCGAGCGGGTGCTGCAGATGGTCGACGGTGTGCTGCTGCTGGTCGACGCCTTCGAGGGCCCCATGCCCCAGACCCGTTTCGTGCTGGAAAAGGCGCTGGCGCTGGGCCATAAGGTCATCGTGGTGGTCAACAAGATCGACCGCCCCGACGCCCGCCCATCCGAGATAGAGGACGAGGTCTTAGAACTGCTGCTGGAGCTCGACGCCAACGAGGAGCAGCTCGACAGCACTTTTGTCTACTGCTCTGGCCGCGACGGCACCGCCTCGCTGGATTACAGCCAGGCCGGCACCGACCTCACCCCGCTGTTCGAGCAGATCCTGAAAGACGTCCCCGCCCCCGAGGGCGACCCCGAGGCCCCCACCCAGGCGCTGGTCTCCACCATCGACTACAACGAGTATGTGGGCCGTATCGCCATCGGCCGGGTAAAGCGCGGCACGCTGCGCCAGGGCCAAGACGTGATGGTCTGCAACTACCACGGCGACAAAGAGCCCAAAAAGGGCCGCATCGTCAATCTGTACCAGATCTCGGGCCTCCAGCGCGAGGCGGTGGATGAGGCCCAGGTGGGCGATATCGTCTGTTTCTCCGGCATCGAGGACATCTCGATCGGCGACACCATCTGCCAGCCCGACGCCGTCGAGGCGCTGCCGTTCGTCAAGATCTCCGAGCCCACCGTCGAGATGACCTTCTCGGTCAACAACGGCCCCTTTGCCGGCCGTGAGGGCAAGTTCGTCACCTCTCGCCAGATCAGGTCCCGGCTGTACAAGGAGCTGCTCAAAGACGTGTCGCTGCGGGTATCCGACACCGACACCACCGAGAGCTTCAACGTGGCCGGCCGCGGCGAGATGCACCTGTCCATCCTCATCGAGACCATGCGCCGCGAGGGTTACGAGCTGCAAGTCAGCCCGCCCCGCGTGCTGTACCACGAGGAGAACGGCAAGCGCATGGAGCCCGTGGAGCGGGTGTCCATCGACGTGCCGGAGGAATGCGTGGGCAGCGTGATGGAGAAGCTGGGCTACCGCAAGGGCCAGCTTCTCGAGATGAGCCCCGCCGGCAGCCGCATGAAGCTGGAGTTCCTCATCCCCTCCCGCGGTCTGTTCGGCTACCGCAGCGAGTTCTTGACCGATACCAAAGGTGAAGGCATCCTCAACACCATCTTCGAGGGCTACGAGGAGTATAAAGGCGATATCCCCATCCGCCAGACGGGCAGTCTGGTGGCCTACGAGGCCGGTACGGCGGTGACCTACGGCCTGTATAACGCCCAGGAGCGCGGCACCCTGTTCATCCCCGCCCAGACCGAGGTATATGAGGGGATGATCGTGGGCAGCACCCCCAAAGACGAGGACATCGTGGTCAACGTCTGCAAGAAAAAGCAGATGACCAACACCCGCGCCTCCGGCAGCGACGACGCGCTGCGCCTTACCCCGCCCAACATCATGAGTCTGGAAGAGGCGCTGGAGTTTATCGGCGACGACGAGCTGGTGGAGGTCACCCCCAAATCCATCCGCCTGCGCAAAAAGATCCTCTCTAACTCCCTGCGCGCCAAGACCCAGCACAAAAAGAGCTAGAGCCCGCCCGCACGGCGAGCAACGACATAAAAGGCCGACAGCACGCGGTTGCTGTCGGCCTTTTTAGCAGCCGCCGGGTCGGCCGTCTGGTTTTAAGGGCGGCGCTGTGGTATAATAACTCTACTGAGAGCGTTTAAAGAGGTGCCGGGCCGCCGCCCACCCTGCGGCAGCCAGCGGCCCGGGCACTACAGTACGGAGGGATAGCGGATGAGAAAAGAAAAATCCTGCGGGGGCGTCGTTTTCAAGCGCGAGCCCCGCAACCTGCAATTTTTGCTGATAAAGCACCGCAAAGGCGGGCATTGGGCGTTTCCCAAAGGCCATGTAGAGGCGGGGGAGACCGAGGAGCAGACCGCCAAGCGCGAGATCTGGGAGGAGACCGGCGTACACGTGCACATGCTGGAGGGCTTTCGCGAGATGGTCTCTTATAAAATAGGGCGCGACGTGAAAAAAGACGTGGTGTATTTCCTCTGCGAGATCGACGGCGACGACCCGGTGCGCATCCAGGAGGAAGAGATCATCGAAGCCTCTTTTTTTACTCCCGGTCAGGTCATGAAACGGCTCACCTATCAAAATGATAAGAACACCTTCCAAAAGGCACTGGAGATGGTCAAGAGCCGATAGCGCTACCTGAAAGCGTACGCCGATACCGGTCTCCGGGCACCATAAATGTGTACCGCCCAGCCGCACCAAAAAAAGTGGGGATTTTACTTGACAAACCCCGGGCTGCGATGTATTATAGATAGGCACCGTAGTTGCGCCAGTAGCTCAGCTGGATAGAGTGTCTGACTACGAATCAGAAGGTCAGGGGTTCGAGTCCCTTCTGGCGCACCAAAGCAAGCAGGAACATTTTGTTTCTGCTTGCTTTATTTTTTGTCCTGATACAGGCAGCAAATATCTGCCCTGCATTGCACCCGCCTTGCCAAATGCCCCGATAGACAAAACGGCAGGAGCAGGCGCCACCGCGCCACCTGGCTTTAACTCCTCGTTCTGCTGCCCTGTATCAGTTATCTTAGATGGGTACTGGTGGCCGCCGATACCGCTCGCCGCGGCCAGTCGGCATACGGCTCGCTGCCACCTGCCGATCTGCTGCCACGCCCCTTGCAAGCACAAAAACGGCGGTTACGTTTCGCCCGTCGTGCCCAGCGCCGGAGGCCATCCGCTTTCAGCATCCCCCAGGAGCAATAAAAAGAGGCACAAAGTGCCTCTTTTTATTGCTCCTGCAGCGCTCTCAGCACATCCTCCCGCCGGGGTATCGAGGTCTGTGCCCCCATTTTGGTGGTGCTCAGTGCCGCGGCCGCCACCGCCATTCGCAGCGCCTGCAGCAGGTCGCCGTGCTGGGTGAGCTCGCCGCAGAAGGCGCCGATAAACACATCGCCGGCGCCGGTGCTGTCGATAGCTGATACCGCCGGGGCCGGCAAATGCACCGGCTGCCCATCCACCCAGGCCAGTATGCCCTGTGCGCCCAACGACACGATGGGCCGGGCAAAGCCAGCTTGCCGCAGCACCTCGCCGGCCCGGCGCGCCGTATCCGGGTCGCAGACTTCTATACCGGTCAGGGCGCTGGCCTCGGTCTCGTTGGGCTTAACAAATTCCACCATGGGCGGTATGTCGGCTGGAAACTCCGACAGTGGGATGGCCAGCGGGTCCAGCATTACCCGCATCCCCTGCCGGTGCGCCATGCGGATCGCCGCATACACCGTCTCCCGCTCAAATTCCATAGTCAGGGCCAGCAGGTCGCCGGGCACGAACAGCTGTCGGCTGTTTTCAATGTCCTGGGGCGTCAGCCGCAGCGTGGCCGCCGGGTCAAACACCACGTAGTTGTTGCCCTGCTTATCCACCAGCACGATGGCCATGCCCACCGTAGTGTCCGGGTCCACGATCATCCCCGCCATATCCACCTGCTCCCGGCGCAGATAACCGTCCATCTCGCGGCTGGTGGCGTCGGTGCCGATGCGGCCGATAAAGCGCACCTGTCCGCCAAATCGGGCGGCGGTAATGGCCTGATTGCTGCCCTTACCGCCGGGAAAGCGGTGGAAGTTGTCGGTCATCAGCGACTGGCCCACGGTGGGCAGCCGGTCCACATACATGGTGTGGTCCATCACGATGCTGCCCATCTCCAAAATGCCCTGTTTTGCCGCCAAAGCCTACAGCTCCTCTCTCAAAAGTTCCACCTGCTCCATAAAGGCACGGGTGCGCTGGTACTCCACCGGGTTTTTCCAGTTGTTGTCGGTCTTGAACCAACTGCCCACAATGGCCCCATCGGCTACCGAAAGCAGCTCACGGGCATTCTGGGTGGTGGTGCCGCTGCCCAGCAGCACCGGCAGATGCACGTGCCCCTTACAGGCCCGCACCTTGTCTGCGGTGGGGGCTTTGCCGGTCTCGAACCCGGTGACGATGAGCACCTCCGCCCCTTCGTCCTCGTTGTCTTTGGCCTGGTCCATCACCGTGCGGTCGTGTATCATGTAGTGGCTGCCGTGCTTTACGTTTACGTCGCAGAAAAATTTTACCTCTTTGGCCTGCAGCTGCACCCGCATGCGGGCCAGCCGGGCGCCGATCCCCTCGGTGATGCCGGCGTGCGACACATAGGCGTTTACGAACTCAAACACCCGTATCCACTTGGCGCCGCAGGCCACCGCCGCCGCCAGCGACGATGCGCCGCCGTTTAAATGGCAGTTGAGCCCCACCGGAATGTCCACCGCCTCAATGACTTTGCGCGCCGCCACCGCCAGCGCGGTAGAGGTCTCGTGGCCGATCTGCTGGTCTTTCAGGTAGGGGTAGTCCCAGATGTTCTCCACCTGCAGGCCGTCCACCCCGGCGCTCTGCAAGATCTTGGCCTCCTCCACCGCCGTGGCGATGATCTGGTCCATGCCCATGCTGGCCGGGTCATACAGCGGCGAACCGGGCAGCGGCCGCAGATGGATCATGCCGATAATGGGCTTTTGATGGGTAAAGATGCTGTCTAAAACACTGTTCATAGCTGTGCGCTCCTTATGGTCGTGGCGCGTGCCGCGCCGCCGTGGCCGCCGGTCAGGCACGCGCGGCAGGCCACTGTCTTACAGGTTATGCACATCATAACACACCGCTGTCGGTCATTCTATCCGCAAAGTGGTGCAAAAAAAGCGGCTGCATTGCCCATAGTACACAAATGCACGCTTTACCGGCTGTCGGGTCCCGCCCCACTGCTGCCGCGCCCGCATACCAGCTGGGGGTCCACCTGGCCCTTTAAGGCCGGTGAGTCACCGCCCCACCGCCGCCCGTACAAAAAGGAGCCGCCGAGCATTGCCCGGCGGTTCCTTTTTAAAAAAATGACAGCAGCTGATGTGCGCTCATAGCGGCGCAGCTATCAGGCAAATTTCGAGATGGCCCCCTCCACCATGTCCCAAAATTTGTCCAGGTCCAGCGTGATGCCCACCTTGCTGTTGGGCGTCTTGCCCATATAGCCCGACCAGTCGCACACGGTGCGCCCGTAGCTGGGGCCGTGTTCCAGGTCTATCTCGGTGTACATGTCCCGCATGGTAAACAGCTCCGGTGCGATCAGGTAGGCCACACAGGTCACATCGTGCATCGGGCCGGCATCCAGGCCAAAGCACTCGTGGGCGGTCTTGAGTGTAAAGCGCATAATGTCGCCGAACAGGTGGGCGGCCCGGTTGTCCAGCCGCTCCATGCGCTCGATGATGTCGGGGGTGCACACCGTCTGGTTGGTCAGGTCCAGCCCCATCATCACAATGGGCGCGCCCGAGCGAAATACCACGTCGGCCGCCTCCGGGTCGGCATACAGGTTGAACTCGGCCGCCGGGGTGATGTTGCCTAGCCCGTAGGCGCCGCCCATCAGCACGATCTCCCGGATCTTGGGGATGATGCGCGGCTCCATACGCATGGCCACGGCAATGTTGGTCAGCGGCCCCACCGGCACCAGCGTAATGTCTCCGTCCGAGGCCATCAGCGTGCGGATGATGTAGTTGACGGCGTTCTCCTCCTCCGCCTGGCGCTGCAGCGGCTCAAACACGGGGCCGTCCAGGCCGCTCTCGCCGTGGATCATATCGGCCACCACCTGTTTTCGCACCAGCGGCAGCGGCATGCCCCCGTACACCGGCACATCGATATCCAGGTACTGGCACACGTGCAGCGCGTTGGGCAGCGTCTTGTCCAAAGTCTGGTTGCCCGCCACCACAGTGATGGCCATCAGGTCGATGGCCGGGTGGCTGGCTGCCAACAAAATGGCGATCGCGTCGTCGTGGCCCGGGTCACAGTCCAAAATGATCTTGCGTTTTTCCATAGTGATCTCCTTTTTGTCATGCGGCGTGAACACCGCGCTCTTCCATTGACTTTATTGTACGTTTTGCCGTATGCTGCAGATAGGAGAAATCTCCGAGTTTTGGCAAAAAGGGGGCCGATTTATTTGAAAGAGGTATTTGATGAGCCGCTGCGGCAGCGATTTATCGATCGCTCCGGCTTTGGCGACTATTTCTCCTTCCCGGTGGCGGAGGTGGTGCGGCTGTATCGCGCCGCGCGGGGAGCGCACATCCTGCGTGAGGGAAACCCGGTCGACCGGCTGATCTATCTGGTCTCCGGCCGCGCCCGCCTGTCCGAGAGCCTGCCCAACGGCAAATCGGTGCTGCTGGACTTTCCGCAGGCCACCTGCTTTTTCGGCGAGCTGGAGCTGCTCGGCGTCCCGGGCGAGACGCTGGGTATTCGCGCCCTGACCAACTGCTGGCTGCTGGTGCTGCCCTTCGATACCTGCCGTCACGCGCTGTTAAACGATGTCAAGTTCCTCCGCTTTCTCGGCACCTACCTGGGCGAAAAGAGCCGGCGCATGGAGCGCACCATCGTGCGCACCCACGGCTATCCGCTGGCCAACCGGCTGGCCGAGTTTTTGCTCACCGCCGCCTGCGGCGACCAGTACCGCGAGCGCAACGTCGACGCGGCGGAGTACCTGGGGGTCTCTTACCGCCACCTGCAGCAGACGCTCAGCGACTTCGTTTGCCGCGGCTATCTCGAAAAGCAGGGTCACAGCTATACCCTGCGCGATGTCGCGGCCCTGCGGCAGCTGGCCAATGCCATGCAGCAGGGCCGGCCCTGACACATGTCCGGCCGGCTGTCTCAGCCCCCTCTGACCATTCGCTTCCTCTGTGCCCGCCGGGCGCGTCAAATACATGCACAGCATGTCTACGGCTATAAAAAAAGACACCCCTGGGGGTGTCTTTTTTTGCTGTGCCGACCACAGCAGAAGGAGCATATAGCCCGTCTGGCCACTGTGTGTGGGGGTGTGGCCGGGCGAGCCCAAAACAGCGCGGACAGCACCCGCCGCCCGCGCAGAGGCCAGTCATCATACAGGTCGGTCAATGCCGGCTCGCCGGCGGCTGTGCCGCCCGGTCCAGCTCGCGCGAGAGGTAGCCCACCAGCAGCTCTTTTATCTGCGCCGCCGTAGCGGACAGGGGCGCCTGCTTGCCGGCAAAGTAGTGCAGGGCGTCGCGCCAGTCGGCCGGCGCGTACTGCGCCGGTAAGATCCCGTCCAGCGCACACAGCAAAAGCGGGTAGACAGTCAGGGCCCGCAGATCCGACAGGTAGGGCAGCTTTACCGCCGCCGCCAAGTCCTCCAAAAGGTGCAGGGTCTGGTCGCCGGTGGGGGGCAGGTCGCAGTCGTTGATGGGTCGCATAGAGATCCTCCTCTTTTTGCCGTCTACAGGTGGGGGGCGGGGATAAGAGCGGGGGGAGCACGGCGCTCTTATCCCCGCCCGGCCGCAGGGGCACTGCCGCCCCCCAGGCCCCCTAAAAGAGCTCCCCTATATAATAAGTGTCACCGGGCGCAGTTTTGGGTCTAAAATATTTTCCTTGACAGCAGTTCCCGGCCGTGGTATAGTTTAGTCAGTTAGTTACATGAGTAACAAACCATCAAACCAGAAAGGCGGCGTGCGGATTGCAGATCGATACCAGCGGTGACCGGCCCATCTTTTTGCAGATAGCCGATCAAATAGAAGACGCCGTGTTCACCGGTGTGTTCCCCGAGGGGCAGCAGGTGCCATCCACGACCGAAATATCGGCCCAGTGGCAGATAAACCCCCACACCGTGCTCAAGGGGATGAACCTGCTCGTCGAGCAGGAGATCTTATTTAAAAAGAGGGGTCTGGGCATGTTTGTAAAAGAAGGCGCCTGCGCGCGTATACGGGCCAAGCGGCAACAGAGTTTTTTCGACCGCTACGTGGCCAGCTTGGTGGCCGAGGCCAAAAAACTCGACCTGACTCGCGAGCAGGTCGTGGCACTGATAGAAAGGGGTTATACCGATGACCGGGATACAGATACAGGAGCTGACTAAGCGATTTGGCGACAACGTGGCGCTGCAAAACGTCTCGCTCACCTTCCAGCCGGGCAAGATCTACGGCCTGCTGGGGCGTAACGGGGCGGGCAAATCCACCCTGCTGGGCATCGCCGCCAACCGGCTGTTTGCCGACAGCGGTCAGGTGCTCATCGACGGCGAGCCCGCCTGTGAAAACGACCGCGCCCAAAAAAAGCTCTACATGATGAGCGAAAAAAACCTCTACCCCAAAGACATGCGGGTGCGCGATGTCTTTCGCTGGAGCGAGCGGTTCTACGGCAGCTTTGACCGCCAACAGGCGCAGGTGTTGGCCCAGCAGTTCGGCCTCAACATCAAAAAGCGGGTCAAAGAGCTGTCCACCGGCTACACCTCCATCTTCAAGCTCATCGTGGCGCTGTGTCTGGATGTGCCCTACCTGTTTTTAGACGAGCCGGTGCTGGGCCTCGACGCCAATCACCGCGAGATGTTTTATCACCTCCTGCTCAAAAACTACGCCGACGAGCCCCGCACCATCATCATCGCCACCCACCTTATCGAGGAGGTGGCCAACCTCATCGAGGAGATCGCCATCATCGACGAGGGCCGTCTGCTCATGAGCCAGTCGGTGCAGTCGCTGCTCGATAGCGGCTACTGTGTATCCGGTAAGGCCGGCGATGTCGACGCCTATGCCGCCGGCAAAAAGGTCATCGGCGAAGATGTGCTCGGCGGGCTCAAAACAGCCTATATTCTGGGCAGCTGCGACCGGCAGGCGCTCTGCGACAGCGGTCTCGAGCTCTCTAAACTCAACCTGCAAAAGCTCTTTGTCGAGCTCACCAAAAAGGAGGGGGAACAGTGAACCTAAAAGCATCTATCGGCTACCAGCTGCGCTCCAGCGGCAAGGCGCTGGCCATTTTTTACGGGGTCATCTACGCGATCATCGCCGTGGCCGCCATCGTCGCCGTCTCCACCGACGGGCAGCTCGGCGTAGCGGGGCTCGAGACCAGCACCGCTGTCTTTATGGGCTTTTTGGGGGTCTTTACCTTCTCCGAAGACTTTCGTTTTCTCATCCAAAACGGCTACTCCCGCAAATCGATGCTGCGCAGCTTTCTCTGCCAGTTCGCGGTGGTGTCGCTGCTGGCGGCGGCGATAGATGTGCTCAACAGCCGCCTGCTGTTGCCGCTTTGGGGCTACCGCAGCACCTTTACCCAGCTCTACGGCCAAAGCCAGCTGCCCGGCCTTATCTGGCAGCTCCTGTGGGGCTGTAGTCTCTACTTTGCCATCGCCACCATCACCTACTTCATGGCCGCGCTGTACCAGCGCCTGGGCCGCCTGCAGCGGCTGCTGTTTATGCTCATCCTGCCGCTGGCGGTGCTGGTGCTGTTTCCGGTACTCGACTTTCAGCTGTTGGGCGGCACCGCGACCCGGTGGTTGCTAAAGGTGCTGTCGCAGGCCTTGGGCTTTGCAGAGGGCGGCCTGCAAATGGGCCTGCCGGTGCTCTTCTTCCTGGCCATCAGCGCCGTGTTTTCCGTTTTTTCCTACCTGGCCACCCGCCGCGCCAGCGTCAGCTGAGCGGCCTCTGCACGGCCAGTGTTCATGCCAGAGCCGGGGCGCCCGCAGCGGCGCCCCGGCTCTTTTCTGTTTTGCTGCCGGAATTGGCGTGGTCTTTGCCCCGGCCTGGGGCGCGCTGCGGCGGTCGTGGGGGGGTGGGGGGGTGGGGGCGTGTCGATGCAGTGATGAGTGATGCCGCGGTGCGCGGCCGCCGCTTTGCCCCTGTATATGGGCTGCCCAGCAGCCGCTGTTGCGCCCAATTTTTGCCCCGGTCGGGCAGCTGTCAAAACAGCTGCCCTTTTTTTGTGCAAACTTTTTGGTCTCGGCCCACATTTCTAGCGGACCCGTTAAATTTGTTTTGGCGTGAACTCTAAAAAATGAATGCAAATACTATACATAGTGCTAAAAATGAACAGCAATTTAAAATGCCTTTTATGCTTATTGACTTTAAAATGCATTTCTAGTAAAGTAAAATTACGCAAAACAACTGGCGGGCGGCAGGCGCTCTGTCCAGCTGAAAAATAGCCCTCATCCCTGTGCAGGCCGCCCCTGCACAGGGTTTTCATGCGGTCGGCGCCCCGCCGTACCGCGGCTCCCAGCAAACATCGATCACGCTGTGCCGGTATCCGGCAAAACGACTATTGAGGTGATGAAATGGACTTTATCGCAATTGGCAACACCATGACCGACAGCATCATGAACCAGGACGGCAGCTGCACCGAGTACCACATGGGCGGCCCGTCCCCGTTTGCCTATGCCGGCATCCGCATCTGGAACGACAGCTGCTCAATGATCACCAATGTGGGCGAGGACTACAATGCCCTCTACGGCGATTGGATCCGCAAAAACCAGGTCTGCACCGACGGCATCACCGTGGTGCACGAGACCACCCACAACAATATCCTCACCTATAATGAGGACGGCACCTACGGCGCCTCCAATCTGGCCCCACACGACTACGCCACCGAGATGGGCTACATGGAAGTAAAACCCGAGCAGATTGAGCAGTTTACCAAAGGCGCCAAGGCGGTCTACTTCTTTTTTGACGCCTACAACCCCGTCTTCTGGGAGGAGTTTGCCCGCATCAAAGAGAAAAACGGTTTCGAGTTCATGTGGGAGGCCTCCGGTGTCACCAGCACCCCCGAGTACCTCGACCGCATCAAAAAGATCATCAGCGACTGCAAAGTAGAGCAGTTTTCCATCAACTACCCCGAGACCAAGTCCCTCTTTGGCGTCGACACCCGCGAAGACGCGCTGGCGGCCCTCAAAACGCTGGGGGTGCCGTTTATCATCATGCGCGACGGCAAAAACGGCATGTACACCATCAAGGGCGACAAGCACTATCTCATCCCCAGCGTAGATATGGGCAAATTCATCGACCAGACCGGCTGCGGCAACTGTTCCACCGGCGCGGCCATGTACGCCTATTACGTCACCCGCGACCCGGTCATGGCCGGCATCATGGCCAATATCTCCTCCGGCTATAACATCTGCCAGTTCGGTCTCACCCAGCAGTTCACCCCCGAGATGCGCACCCGCGCCGAGGAGACCGCCCAGCAGATGTACGCTGACTATCTGCAGCAGCACGGCCTCAATAAACAAGATCTGTAGGCCCCGTCGGGGCGACCACTGTAAAGAGAGAAGTATCATGAAATATATCTGTTCTGGCAACATTATGCTCGATACCGTCAAATACCCCGACGGCACCACCAGCGGCACCCATATCGGCGGCCCGGCCATCTTTGCCTACGCCGGCATCAAGCTGTGGGATGACGACTGTCAAATGCTCACCAACGTGGGCAGCGACTACGATGAATACTACGGTCAGTGGATGCGGCAAAACAGCGCCACCTATCAGGGCATCACCGTCATGAGCGACTTTTGCACCCACCACTACCTCACCTACCACGACGACGGCACCTACGACTGGGAGTATGTCCACGGCGCGCATAAAGGCGCCATCAACATGGGCTTTTTAGAGATGCACCCCTACCAGTTCGAGGCCGCCTGCGACCAGGATTCGGTGCTGTATTTCCCCATTTCCCTGGAAAATCACACCTTCTGGGATCAGCTTTTAGAGGTCAAGCGCAAAAAGAAGTTTACCTTCATGTGGGAGATCGGCGCCACCTCCGCCGTGCCCGAAAATCTGGAGCGCATCCGCCAGATCTGCTCGCAGATCGAGATGTTCTCCATCAACTACCCCGAGGCCAAGGTCCTCTTCGGTGTCGACACCGAGGAGGAGGTGCTGCGCGGTATGAAGAGCCTGGGGGTCCCCTTTAGCATCATGCGCATCGGCAAGCGGGGCATGTACACCATCGAGGGCCAAAACCACTGGCTCATCGACTCCATTCTCATGGATCAAGTCGACGCCACCGGCTGCGGCAACTGCTCCACCGGGGCGGCCATGTACGCCTACCACAAGACCAAAGACCCGGTCATGGCCGGTATCATGGCCAACATCTCGGCCGGCTACAACGTCATGCAGTACGGCCCCTGCAAAGACCTGGCCGCCGTGCGCAGGGAGGCCGAGCAGCTGGCCCAAAAGACCTACCAGCAGTACAGAGAGCGCTACGGCCTGTAAGGCCAAACCGATAAGGAGGAATGACCATGAAATACGCAGCAGTGGGCAACTTCATCACCAACCGCCTGCAATTCGTCGACGGCCGGGTGGTAAACGACGTGATGGGCGGCACCGCCTACGGCATCGAGGGCCTGCGCCTGTGGCACGACGACAGCTCTATCATCTGCGGCGCCGGCACCGATATGGACAAACACTACGGCGCCTGGTTTGAAAAGAACCATCTCTCCCGTGAGGGGATCCGCCTGCTCACCGACCACACCACCTACAACTACGTCCAGTACCGGCCCGACGGCACCTATTACGAAAACAGCATTGTCGGCACCAAGGTGTACGGCTGGAACAACTTCGGCTATCTCACCCCCACCGCCGCCGATGTAGAGCGGGTGTGCGGCGGCATCGTAGGCCTCAACATCTGCCGCGGTCTCGACCACTTCTTCTGGTCCGAGATCGGCAAGCTCAAAAACAGCCACTGCTTTAAAGTCATGTGGGAGATCGGCACCAGCTGCTGCGTGCCCGAAAATCTGGAGCGCATCCTCGACACGCTGCAGTATGTCGACTACTTCTCCATCAACCTCCCCGAGACCAAAAGCCTTTTCGGCGTCGAGACCGAGGAGGAGTGCCTGGCCAAATTAAAAGAGCTGGATGTGGAGTTCACCCTGTTCCGGGTAGGCGAGAAGGGGCTCTACAGCATCGCCGGCGATCAGCACTGGTTCGTGCCCTGCCTGCGCTGGGACGGCGACATCGTCGACCCCACCGGCTGCGGCAATTCCTCCACCGCCACCGCGCTGGTGGCCCTGTGTGAGGGGGAAGACCCCATCATGGCCGGCATCATGGCCAACATCACCGCCCACTACAACGTGCGCCAGTACGGCCCGGTGTTCGATATGTCCCATGAGCTGCGCGACGAGATGACCGCCCTGGCCAAAAAGCTGCGGGCCGAGTACCCCGACCAGCCGGCTCCCCTCTGCCAGTAAAAACTTACCAGCCGTCGGCTCCAGATCATAGCCCGGCTGCCGCCGCAGCGCGCAGTGTTCTGCGCGCTGCGGCTTTTTGCTGTAAATAGCGAAAAAAGTGGCCGTATTTACAAAAAATTAACAATTTCTATTCTGTCACAAATGTGCTGCCGCCCAGTCTAATAAAAAGGAGGTGTATAAATAATGATGTCTACAACACACGAAAAACAGCTGCTCGCCGCCGCCGTCGCCGGCGACGAACAGGCGCTGGAACAGGTGCTGCACAGCGTACAGGATATGGTCTTTAACCTCTCGCTGCGCATGCTGGGCACCATCCCCGACGCCGAGGATGCCGCGCAGGAGATCCTCATCAAGGTCATGACCCACCTGTCCTCTTTCCGCGGCGACAGCGCGCTGTCCACCTGGGTGTACCGCATCGCCGTCAACCACCTGACAAGCTGCCAAAAAGGCATGTTTAAAGACCATCCCCTGAGCTTTGAGGAGTACGGCGCCGATATCCTGTCCGACCGCGCGCACGGCCTGCCCGACCTCAGCGGCGGCGTCGACCGGGCGCTGCTGGCGCGCGAGCTCAAGCTCTCCTGTACCTGCGTCATGCTGCAGTGTCTCGATGCACCCAGCCGCGCGGTGTACATACTGGGCACCATGTTCGGCCTCGACAGCCGCACCGCCGCCCAAATACTCGGCACCACCCCCCAGGCCTACCGGCAAAATCTCTCCCGCACCCGCAAAAAAATGGCCGCCTTTCTGGGCGCCTACTGCGGCCTGGGCGGCGGGCCCTGCCGCTGTGCCGACCGGGTCGATTACGCTGTCGCCAGCCACCGCATCGACCCGCAGGACCCGGGTTTTTGTGCCCTGCATCCGGCCAGCCCACAAGCAACCGTCCACACCGGCGCCATGGAAGAGCTCGACGCTCTCTCCCAGGTCTTTGCCGACCTGCCCCATTACCGCTCGCCGCAGCAGGTGTCTGACTGGGTGCACCAGCTGGTGCGCAGCAAGAGCTTTCGCACCGCTGTAAACGGGCAGGGGGGAGATGCGTGAACATGCAGCAGATGCTCGACTTTCTCGCCCAACTCGAACAAAATAACTGCCGCGACTGGTTTTTGCAGCACCGCCCGCAGTACATGCAGGCCAAGCAGTGTTTCGAGCAGCTGGTGGCAAAGCTGGTGTGCCGCCTGCATCGCGCCGACAGCGCGATCCCCCTTATGCCGGCCAAAGCGCTCACCTTTAAGCTCATGCGCGACACCCGTTTTAGCCGCGATAAATCCCCCTATAATCCCGCCTTTCGCGCCCATATCGGCCCGTCCGGCAAACAGCCCATCCCGGTGGGGTACTTTCTCTACCTCCGCCCGGGCGGCCGCTCTTTTCTCGGCGGCGGCCTGTTTGCCGACATGCTAAAAGGCGCCACTTCTATGGTGCGCGACCACATCGCCGCCCACGGCGACGACTGGCAGCAGATCATTGCCGACCCCGATTTTCGGCGGCACTTTACCGTCGGCGGCACCGCTCTCAAAAACGTGCCCCGCGGCTACGACCCCGGCCATCCTCAGGCCGCATACCTCAAAAATAAGAGCTGGTATATCGAGTGCCAGCTCACCGACAGCCAGCTGCAGAGCGGGTCGTTTCTCGACGATGCTGTCGAGATCTATTTAAAAATGCGACCCTTTCACGATTTTCTCAACACCGCTCTGGCTGGCTTTGTGATGCCCGCCCGCTAAAACGCCAAAATGTCTTTCTGTTCCCCGCCGCCCCTCCCTCGAGTTAAAAATACCCCCACCCGTGTCATATCCGTCCACACTGTGCCCTGCCGGGCCCGCGACAGCTGTCGCGGGCCCGGCTTTTTTGATCGCCGCCCCGCCTAAAGCGATTACCCTCCCCATTTTGTGCATGTTTTTACACGCGGCAGCTGGTATACTGCAAAAAAATAGTGCAGTTACCAAAGATGACTCGCCGTCAAACACCCATCACATTGGGCTGTAAAAATATACGGTACGGTAAACGCAAGGAAGTGTGGCCGGGCCGCGTGCCCGGCAAAAAAAGAGGGATCTAAACACATGAGATTTACACTGGCTCTACTGGTGGGCAAACTGCTGGCCAAACTGGGCGGGCTGCTGGGCAAAGCCACCAACCTGCCCGGGCAGGTCGCCCTGAAGATCTGCCCCGACCTGATGGCCCGCATCCGGTTTAACGGCAAGGTGCTGGCCGTCACCGGCTCTAACGGCAAGACCACCACCGCCAATCTGGTGGCTCATATCCTCACCCAAAATGGCTACTCGGTGGCCGGCAACGCCAAGGGCTCCAACCTCACCGGCGGCGTCGCCACCACGCTGCTGTGCGCCAGCGATCTGCACGGCCGCGCCCGACAAGATTTTATCGTGCTCGAGGTGGACGAGCGCTACTCCCGGCTGATCTTTCGTTGGTTTTCCCCCGACTACCCGCTGGTCACCAACCTGTTTCGCGACCAGCTCACCCGCAACGGCAATGTCGATGTGATCGTAGATAAACTGCATCAGGCCATCGGCCCCGATGTGCAGCTGGTGCTCAACAGCTGCGATCCCATCAGCGGCGATCTGGCCCCCCACAACAGCCGCGTGTACTACGGGCTGGCCAAGACCCCCCTGTCGACCGATGAGAGCCCCAACCTCACCCACGACGCCCGGGTCTGTCCCCGCTGTCTGGGCCGCATGCAGTACAGCTACTACCACTATAACCACATCGGCCAGTACCGGTGCCCCAGCTGCGGTTACCAGAGCCCCAAGCCCCAGTATCTGGCCACAGACTTTGACCCCGCCACCGGCGACTTTGCGGTAGGTGGCCAGCGGGTACACACCAGCTACCCCAGTTTGTTTCACGTGCTCAATATCACCGGGGCGATTGCCCTGTGCTGCAGTGTCGGGCTGCCGCTCGATCGCGCCGTCGCTGCCGCCTCCACCTTTACGGTGAGCAAAGAGCGACTGGAGACCTTTGCCGTAGGCGACCGGCAGGCCACTATGATCCTGTCAAAAAACCAAAACCCCGTCTCGTTCGACCAGTCTATCTCCTACCTGCTCGAGCGCGACTGTCCCGGCGGCAAAACGGCCATTATTCTGGTCAACAACATCAACCACACCGGCCATAAAGACACGACCTGGCTGTACGATATCAGCTTTGAGCGGCTGGTGGGCCAGGTGGAGCAGGTGGTCTGCACCGGGCCGCGAGCTCTCGATCTGGCCGTGCGGCTGCAGGTGGCCGGCCTTCGTCCCGATCAGGTGCGCATCCAGCCCGAGGTGCGCCAGCTGGCCCCGGTGGTGGCCGATACCACCGGCGACCTGTTTATCCTCACCGAGATTTACGATGCCCACTCGATACTGGAGGTGATCTGCCCGTGAGCGATAAAAGAGAAGTCACCCTGCTCTGGCTGTACGACGACCTGCTCGATCTGTACGGCGACCGCGGCAACATGATGGCTCTGCAGTATATCTTTGCACAAAACCAGATAAACTGCGTACTGCGCTGCCAGAGCCTGGGCGACGCGCTCGACTTTGACAGCTGCGACTTCGTGTACATGGGTCCGGGCAAAGCCCGCAATCTGCAGGCGGCTACACAGCACCTGCGGCAGTACCGGCCGCAGTTCATGCAGGCGGTGCAGCGCGGGGTGCCCATGCTGTTTTGCGGGGGCGCCGTCATGGCGCTGGGCCAAAGCGCGCAGTTTGCCGCCGGCCGCCCGCCCGAGGAGGGGCTGGGCCTGTTTGCCTACACTACCGCTGACAGCGGCGAGGTATTCGTCAGCGATGTCACCGCTATCGAGCGCTTTACCGGCCTCGATCTGCGCACCTACGGCTTTGTAAACCGCACCGCCGCACAGCAGTGGTCTGCCGCCAGTGCTGACCGCCGTTTTTGCCAGCTGCTCTACACCAGCCGCCCGCTCGACTGCGACCCGCAGGCAGACTCTGCCGCCGGCTTTCGCACCGAGGGGGCCATCTGCAATAATCTGCTGGCCACCTGGCAGCTGGGCCCACTGCTGGTCAAAAATCCCGGTCTGGCCCGCCACTTTGCCCAGCTCATCGCCGGCCGGCAAGACCTCATTTTCGACGACAGCCTGTGGCAGCAGGCGCTGGAGGCCACCCTGCGCGAATTTAGTGGCCTGCAAGCGATCTAGACCGTCCCAAAAACCGGTAAAACTGAAAGTTTGGTGTTGACACAGCTGAGAAATACTGGTATGATGACAAAACAATTGAAAACAGAAAACACCCATGGGGGAGTAGTAGGCGCGATTTGCGTGGCAAGTCAACATACTGACCGGTCTGTCCGGTCTGGCTTGCCTTAATGTACGAGACTCATGTATGGCCGTTACCGGTAGTACATGCGTCTTTTTTAGTTTAGCGTCAAGACCCAGGTACAGTCACTGCGGCTGTACCTGGGTCTTTTCTATTGTAAAAGTTTTATGGGAGGAAACTTTTATGACCGCTCATACCGCCACTACTGCCGATCTGCTGGCCCGCTTGCAGGTCGATCCATCTACCGGTCTCACTTCCGCCGCGGTGGAGGAGAACCGCCGCCGTCACGGCGCCAACAGCTTTACCCGCGAAAAACCGCCCACGCTGGCTCGCCGCATCTTCGCCGCCGCCACCGAGCCGATGATCGTCATGCTCATCTTAGCCGCCTGTATCACGCTGGGGGTCAATCTGGTGCGGTATTTTACCGGCGGCCAGGCCGACTTTTTAGAGTGTATCGGCATTTTTGCCGCCATCTCTCTGTCCACCGTCATCACCGTGGTGATGGAGGGGCGCAGCGCCAAGGCGTTCGAGGCGCTGGGCCGCATCGGGGCAGATACCCGGGTGCGGGTGCTGCGCGGCGGCGAGGTGCTGCTCTGCCCGCAAAAAGACATCGTGGTGGGCGATATCCTGCTGGTCGAGACCGGGGACAAGCTGCCCGCCGACGGCCGCCTGCTCGAGAGTGTCGCTCTCATGGCCGACGAGTCGCCGCTCACCGGCGAGAGCGCCCCGGTCAAAAAGAGCGCCCAGACTGTTATCACTGACGAAAACACCCCGGTCGCCGAGCGCGGCAACATGCTCTATTCCGGCTGTTTTATCACCGGCGGCAGCGGCAAACTGGTGGTCACCGGGGTGGGGGATGCCACTGAATTCGGCCAGATCGCCCGGCAGCTGGCGTCGGTCGACAAGAGCAGCACCCCGCTGCAGGAGAAGATGGCGGCGCTGGGTAAGCGCATCACCGTCATGGGTTCGGTGGCAGCGGCGGTGGTGTTCATCATCCAGCTGCTCATCTTTCTCTCTCAGGGCACCGCCACGCTGGATACCGTGTCCGAGGCATTTATCACCAGCATCGTGCTCATCGTCGCCGCGGTCCCCGAGGGCCTGCCCACCATCGTGGCGGTGTCGCTGGCCATCAACGTCATCAAAATGTCCCGGCAAAACGCGCTGGTCAAAAAAATGATCGCCTGTGAGACGGTGGGCTGCATAAGTGTCATCTGCTCAGATAAGACCGGTACCCTCACCGAAAACCGTATGACCGTCACCGACGTGTACGCGCACCGCCGGCTGGTAAGGCCCCAGGACCTGCACGATACATACCTGCTGGAAAACTTCTGTGTCAATTCCACCGCCGATATCCGTGTCGAGGACGGCCGCGCCCAGTTTATCGGCAACCCCACCGAATGTGCGCTGCTGGTGGCGGCACAAAAAGCCGGCTGCCGCTACTGTGACCTGCGCAACAGCGGCAGCCCGGTACATGTCTACCCCTTTACCTCCGAGCGCAAAAACATGACCACCGTGCTGGCGGCGGCGGAGAGGTACCTGGCCTACAGTAAGGGAAGCCCAGAGAAGATCCTCTCGATGTGCGCCATAGACGACAGCGAGCGGCAGGAGGCGCAGGCCCAGATAGCCCGTTTTCAGGCAAAGGCCTGCCGCGTGCTGGGCTTTGCCCATAAGGAGCTGCAGAGCCGTCCCGACTTTGACGCCGAGCGCGGCGAGATCGAGCAGGGGATGATATTTGACGGCTTCGTCGCCATCACCGACCCGCTGCGGCGGGATGTGTATGCGGCGGTGGAGCGCTGCCGCAGCGCCGGCATCGAGCTGAAGATGCTCACCGGCGACAACATCGTCACCGCCCGGGCCATCGCCGACGAGCTGGGCCTTTTAGACGGTGATCACGTCGCCGTCGAGGCCCGTCAGATCGAAAACATGACCGATGCGCAGCTTGCCCGAGAGCTGCCCCGCATCCGGGTCATCGCCCGCAGCACGCCGGTGGTCAAAATGCGGGTGGTCGACGCCCTCAAGGCGCAGGGCGATGTGGTGGCTGTCACCGGCGACGGTATCAACGACGCGCCGGCTATCAAAAATGCCGACGTGGGGGTAGCTATGGGCATCTCCGGCACCGAGGTCTCAAAAGAGGCCAGCGACATCGTGCTGCTCGACGACAGCTTTTCCACCATCGTCAAGGCGGTGCAGTGGGGCCGCGGCATCTACGAAAATTTTCAGCGCTTCATTCAGTTTCAGCTCACCGTCAACCTCTCCTCGGTCATCGTGGTGCTCTGCTCCATCCTGTCGGGGTTCGCCGCCCCGTTTACTGCCCTGCAACTGCTGTGGATCAATATCATCATGGACGGCCCGCCGGCCCTGACACTGGGGCTCGAGCCGATGCGCGGCGATCTGATGCGTCGTCGGCCCACCAGCCGCAGCGCCAGTATCGTCTCCGGCGGCATGCTGGCGCGTATCGCGGTAAACGGCATCTTCATCTCGGCGGTGTTCATGGCCCAGCACTGGACAGGCTTTTTGGGCGGCACGCCGCGCCAACAGCCAACGATACTGTTTACTCTTTTCGTGGTCTTTCAGCTGCTCAACGCCTTTAACAGCCGCGAGCTGGGCAGCGACAGCATCTTTAAAAACCTGGGCGCCAACCGGCTCATGCTGGGGGCGTTTGCCGGCACCTTTTTGCTGCAGGTGATCATCACCCAGTTTGGCGGCTCCTTTTTCGGCACAGTCCCGCTGCCGCTGTACATGTGGGTAAAAATTGTAGCGCTGGCGGGCTCGGTGCTGCTGCTGGCCGAGCTCACCAGGCTTATCGGGCGGGCGTTTGCTCGCGCCCGCCGCACCTGATCGTCCATCAAAAAATACAAAGAGAACTGCCGGCAAAGAAGCCGGCAGTTCTCTTTGTACGTGATACGTGATGGATGAGTTCTCTATTTTTCATTGCGGATATCGGTGATCAGCTCTCTGGCGTAGGGCAGGGAGCCGATCCAGTCGCAAAACACATGCCACTCGGCCAGCTTGTGGTCCTTGCGCGCGTAGTACATGCTCACCAGATTTTCGTAATTCATGGTCACGGTGCGCATCTGCTCATAGCTGGTGGGCAGCAGCTGGATCATCGAGTACCAGATCTCTTTATCCTTGGTCTGCAAGTACTGCTGGCGCAGCTGCTCCAGGCAGGCGATCACCCCGTCTAAACAGGCGCGGGCGGCGTCATTCATCCGGTCGCAGCTAAAATCGTCGGCCGAAAAGGGCTTAGCGTGTATCTTGTGCATGGTAGAGGTGGAGTTGGCCACCGTGCCTACCTTGTAGGTATCAAATTCTTTCCACCAGTACAGCGGGGCGGTAATGTCTACCGACACGAAGATCTGCCGCATAAATTTGCGGTGATCCGAGCCGGCCCGGGCCAGCCGCATAGCCAGCGACAGGTCATTTTCCCCCAGTAGGTATTGGCCGTCGTCGCCGTAAGCGCTGTCCGACCGCGCCCAGCTGTTGAGCGGATTGCGCGCGCCCCGCAGGGCATTTTCCATATTCATCACTGCTGTCTTGTCTACCCGCAGCATAGTCGGTCCCTCCTTTGTGGGCAAAGCGGGCCGCACCTTGGGGGCGGCCACATCGCAGCTATCATACCATGTGCCTATGGCCCTTGTCAAAACGGTGAACCCTCTCTGCCCGGCGGGCATAGAATGTGATGACCCTGGCGGCAGGCGGGCAGCCGCTGTGGCGAAATGCAAACCGAACAGGAGGAATTGTTTTGGGCACAGGACAACTGATTTTTAGCATCAAGACAGCACAGAACGCCCTGCCGGTACAGAGTGTACGGGTCACCGTTACCCGTGAGGAAAACGGCGAGATCGTCTTTGACCGGGAGCTGGTGACCGATGCCGACGGCAACACCCAACCCATATCGCTCACTGCGCCGGATATGGCCCTCTCTCTCGACGAGAGCTATCGGGGCGCAGCGTACGAGACCTACGACGTGGTGATCGAGGCCGACAGGTACCTGCCTTTCACCATCAAAAACCTACAGATATTCGATCAGCGCACCGCCCTACAGGAAGTGCAGATGATCCCCGACGACACGGGCAGCCACGCGGCGCCCGCCCAGTATTATAATATCCCACCCAACCAACAGGCGCTGCCCTGTCCCTGCTACTCTACGGCCCCGCCGGAGAGCCGTATCCTGGTGCAGCCCATCATCCCCACCAACATCACCGTCCACCTGGGCCGTCCCACTAACGCCTCAGCTGAAAACGTGACTGTCAGCTTCCGCGACTATATCAAAAATGTGGCCTCCAGCGAGATCTATCCCACCTGGCCCGAAAATGCCTTGCGGGCCAACATCTACTGCCAGATCTCGCTGGCCCTCAACCGGGTGTATACCGAGTGGTACCCCAGCCGCGGCTACAATTTCCAGATCACCAACTCCACCCAGTACGACCAGTACTTCGTCAAAAACCGCAACATCTTCGAGAACATCAGCCGCATCGTGGACGAGATCTTCAACGTCTTTATCCGCAAGACCGGCCGCGAGGAGCCGTTTTATGCCGAGTACTGTGACGGCCGCCAGGTGACCAACTGTCCCGGTCTCAAACAGTGGGGCACGGTCACGCTGGCCAACCAGGGCCTCACGCCGCTGCAGATCCTGCGCCGCTACTACGGAAACGAGGTCTATCTCTACGAGAGCGACCGCATCCAGGATATCCAGCAGTCCTACCCCGGCACGCCGCTGCGGCTGGGCAGTTCCGGCTACGATGTCACCGTCATTCAAAACCAGCTCAACCGCATCCGCCGCAACTACCCCTCTATCCCGGTCATCAACCCGGTCGATGGGCAGTTCGGTTCGGGCACCGAGGCCGCCGTCCGCGCTTTCCAAAAGGCGTTCAACATGACGCAGGACGGCATCGTCGGCAAAGGCACCTGGTACAAGATCTCCTACATCTATGTGGCGGTCAAAAAGCTGGCCGAGCTGGGCAGTGAAGGCGAAGATATCGACGTGCCCGACAGCCCGCCGTCCTCCGTCCTGCGGGAGGGGGATACCGGCGACGGGGTCAAGGTGGTCCAGTACGTGCTCAAGTCGGTAGCTCAGTTCTACGACGAGATCCCCGACCTGGCCGTCGACGGCATTTTTGGCCCCGGCACCACCACCAGCGTCAAGGCCTTCCAGCAGTACTTCGGCCTGCCTACCGACGGTATCGTCGGCCAGGAGACCTGGAACAAGCTCATCCAGGTCTACAAAGAAGTATCGCCCGAGGTGCCCGACGTCAACTGTCCCTGTAAGACTTACCCCGGCACCCCGCTGCGGCTGGGCAGCCGCGGCACCAACGTCAGCGACGTGCAGTTCTACCTCAACGCCATCGGCACCGTCAATATCCTCATCCCGCGGCTCACGGTCGACGGCATCTTCGGCACCGGCACCCAAGAGGCGGTCATGGTATTCCAGCGGCTGTTCGGGCTCACCCAAGACGGTATCGTCGGCCCGGCTACCTGGGCCTCTATCTGTGAGCAGTTCTGCGGCCTGCCGGTGAAACCTCCCTGCCCGGCCTACCCGGGCGGGACCTATCGCCAGGGCTCTACCGGAAATGCGGTGCGCAACATCCAGTCGATGCTCAACATCATCTCGCTGGGCTACCCACAGATCCCGCGGGTCACCGTCGACGGCATCTTTGGCCCCGCCACCACCCAGTCGGTGCGGCTGTTCCAGCAGAACTTCGGCCTCACCGTCGACGGTATCGTCGGCCAGGCAACTTGGAACAGTATGTGCCGGGTGTATAATACCATCTAACTTTTTGCGCAAAGCCAGCTAAGAGCATCATCGGGACTGAAAATCCATCCCACCCAAAAGCGGCGCAAAAAGCGTGAGGACCACTCTCAGGGCACAGCCCTTCGCACCGCCTTGGCGGTGGCGCGGACCTCACCAAAACGCGGGTGAGCAGAATGGTCTGCCCCGAGTAAAAGTCCCTGAGTGCCGGTGCAAAACGAGGGGCCGGTTCCCGCGACCAGCGGTGTAAAGAGAATAAAAAGCGCCGCCAACCCGCCGGTAGCGCGGTACGCCTGTGCTGCCGGCCCTGTACACAAGACATATCCTATCTTCGTCACAATTTTTTATGAGGTGAACAATCATGTCTAGTTGCGTATGCAAATCCTATCCCGGGTACGTACTCACCGTCGGCTCCTCCGGTTCTAACGTGGCCGATGTACAGTACTATCTCAATGCCATCAAGACCCGCTATGCACAGATCCCGGCGGTAACCGTCGACGGCCAGTACGGCTCGGCCACTCAAAACTCGGTGCGTATCTTCCAGCAGATCAAGGGCCTGGGCGTAGACGGCAAAGTCGGCTGGGCCACCTGGAAGGCCTTCTGTCAGGAGCTCTGCGTCAACCCCGTAAAGCCGGTGGCCAAACCCTACCCCGGCCGCAGCTACTCCCTCGGCAGCACCGGCAACCCGGTACGCGATATCCAGCACTACCTCAGCGTCGTCGCCACCCGCTATCCCATCGTGCAGAGAGAGTCGGTCGACGGCACCTTCGGCAACTCCACCAAGTACTCGGTGCAGCTGTTCCAAGAGGCCTTCGGCCTGCCGGCTGACGGCATCGTCGGCCGCAACACCTGGAACAAACTCGTTGAGGTGTATAACACAGTAGACCCCACCGTTCCCGATCTCAGCATCTAACTGCATATAGGTAGCCGCCGCTGCGGCCACCATAGAGCAAGGCCCGGCACGTATCCCGTGCCGGGCCCTGCTGCGTCCTGGGCAAAAAAACGCCCAAGTAAGCGGTGCCCCCAGTACCGTGTAACATAGCGGCCGCGGCAGCAGATAGCCGTAAGCGGTGCCCGGTACCCACAGCCCTGGGCACACCTGTCCCGGCTGCAGCCGGCAGTGTATATCGCCACCGGCGGTGCCGAGCCGTATATCCGGCCCAACAGCGGCCGGTGCTGCCGGAAAAGTGCCGTCACCGGGCCGCCCTGCCAAAAAGCACCGCAGTGCCCCAGTGCCCCAGTGCCACCGCGGTACCCGGCATGGCTGCGCTCTTTATGCGCCGCGGCCGCCTTGGCGCAGAGGTATCGCGCTCCGCTTAGGCCAACGGGTCGCCGGCGCCGACTTGCAGTGCAGTGGTGATACGGCCGATCACCTTCAGGTCCGGTCGGCCGTTGCCGCGCTGCCAGCTGAAGACGGTCTGTCGGGCAATGTGCAACAAGCCCCCCAGCGCTGCCGGGATCAGGCTCTGCTGCGGCCGCAGCTGGCGTGTGCGGCTACCGATATACCCATAAAGATCACCTCCATGCACCTGCACCTTTACGGTAGCGCTTAGTCGCCGCAGCGCAACGCAGAGATGGCTTATCCTCTGCTAAAATATGTGCGCCGTGGTCGTCACCCGTATAAACAGCGGGTCATTGTGCAGCAGCCCCTGTGCGCCCGGGGCCGAATGTGTTATAATGGCGGTGGACGCCGCGCGCTGTGCGGCGCGCCAAATCTGTGTAAAAGAGGGGGAGCGAGCCGTGCCGCCCGTCACCTACTATATTCTGGTCAACCCCGGTCACAACCGGGTCTACCTCAAAAATTCCCAGCAGATGGCCCTGGCCGAACTCCAGCTGCTCTGCAGCCGTTTTGCGGTGCCTTGCCGCGACTTTGCGCGCATCCAGCTGGCCGGCGGCGTGTGCGACAGCTTTATAGCCGATGAGCCGCTGCCCCCACCGGCGCTGGATGCACTGTGGCGGCTATCCGATATTTACGCCCTGTTTTCAGGGGCGCCGGACGGCTTGCTGCGCCCCATACAGCCCAGCTGGCAGCCGGTGTTCGACGAGGGGATCAGCACCATCTTAAAATACACCGGCAAGACAAACGAACTCTTTACCCGTATGCTCATAAATGTGGCCCGCCTCTCCAGCGATTACGCCGACGCCCCCGACCTCTGGCTGCTCGATCCTATTGCCGGTAAAGGGACCACGCTGTTCGAGGGGATGCGTCAGGGCATGGACTGCTGCGGCATCGAGATCACCTCGAAATCGGTGCAGGAGTCGGTGGCCTACTTAAAAAAATACCTGCAGACCGAGCGCTTTAAACACACCTATAAAAAAGAGCGCCGCGGTGGAAAAGACGCCAAAGGCGCCAGCTTTACCGCCACGCTGCACCAGTTTACCTATGCCGCTGATAAGCAGCAGCAAAAACAGGGCGGCCGGCAGTGCATATTTGCCGCCGGCGACAGCACCGTTGCCCCGCAGATTTACAAAAAGGGCCAGTTCCACCTCATCGTGGGCGATCTGCCCTACGGCGTGGCCCACGGCAACGTGTCCGGCCCGCAGAACGGCGGCAAGACCCGCAATCCCACCCAACTGCTCAGGACCTGCCTGCCCGGCTGGCGCCAGCTGCTCAGGCCCGGCGGGGCCATCGCCCTGTCCTGGAACAGCTTTTTGCTCGGCCGCGACCAGATGCGGCAGCTGTTTGCCGAGAGCGGTTTCGAACCCTGCACCGGCCAGCTGTACGACAGCTTTGAACACCCGGTCTCGCAGGCCATCCGCCGCGATATCGTCGTCGCCCGCCGGCTGGCCCGGTAAAGAGAGGAGCTCCCATGTCTATCCAAGTCACCCTGCATATCCTCATGGATAACCAGCCCGCCCCCGGCCGGGAAGAGGAAGGCCTGGTCTGCGAAAACGGCTTTAGCTGCCTGGTCACCGTGACCGAGAATGGCCGGCAGCATAAGCTGCTGTTCGATACCGGTGACAGCGGCCGCTTTTTGCAAAATGCGGCGCAGCTGGGGCTCGACCTCTCGGCGGTCGAGTACGTGGCGCTCTCCCACGCCCACTACGACCACACCCGTGGTTTTTTGGCCTTTGCCGGCATGGGCTACGATTATAAACTGCTGGTGCACCGCTACTTTTTTACCCCCAAATACTGGGATCAGGAGCACAGCTACCTGTATGTGGGCAATGCATTCGGACAGGAGTATATCACCCGCCACCACATTGCCTGCGCCATGATCTCCCACCAGACACACCCGGTGTGGGAGGAGGGGCACACCTACCTCATATCCGCCTTCGACCGCACCTGTCCCTTCGAGCCGCTGGACAGCTGCCAGCTGCAATCCCGCGGCGGCGAGTACTGCCTCGACGACTTCCGCGAAGAGATGGCTCTGGTCATCGAGGGGGCAGATGGCCTGGTGGTGCTCAGCGGGTGCAGTCACAGCGGGCCGGTCAACATCTGTCAAACTGCTGCCCGCCGTTTTGGCAAGCCGGTCAAGGCCTTTGTGGGCGGCACCCATCTCATTGCCGCCGACGAGGAGCGAGCTGCCAAGACCATCGAGTACTTTAACCGCTCCGGTATCGAGACTGTGGGGGTCTGCCACTGTACCGGTGAGTTGGGTCTGGCCGCCTTTGCCGATCACTGCCCCCACAGCCAGCATATCGGCGTGGGCACGGTCCTGCGGTTCGAGATATAAAAGACAAGATACAATAAGGCGTAATTCAAAAAAATATTACTAAAAGTAAAATAAGGGGGAGATCAAATGACTTATCAAGTGCTGGGCGATACCATCGCTCTGCGGCTGCAGATCGGCGAGGAGATCATCACTTCTATCACCGCGGTCTGCGAAAAAGAGCATATCACCGCCGGTACCATCAGCGGCCTGGGTGCCGCTGACCACGCGGTGGTCGGGCTTTACCGGGTGGGGGAGAAGAAGTATTTCCCCACCGAACTGGACCGGGATATGGAGATCACCTCGCTCATCGGCAATATCTCGCAGATGAATGGCAAGGTCTACCTGCACATCCACGCCACCTTTGCCGACGACACCGGCCGCGTATTTGGCGGCCACCTGAACGAGGCCACCATCAGTGCCACCGCCGAGATATTTCTCCGCCGTCTGGACGGGACGATCGGCCGCCGCCACGACGCATCTATCGGCCTCAACCTCATGGACGTGTAGAGCTTTCGGGCGGCACCGTTCCTCGAGCGGCCGGGTCCGCAGCGCTGTCGGGGAGCACCGGTGCGGTACAGGGTCCGCACCGTGCCCCCGATCTTTACCGGTGGCCTTCCCAAAATGTTTCGATTAGACCCTATAAAATACGGGAGAAACAGGTGATGTGTATCCGGCGTGCCCGGCACCGAGCGATCAGCGGTGCCGGCCGGAAAAGAGCGGCAAAGATCAGTAGCACAGGTAAAACAGACTGCGTTGGCAGTTCTGTTTTTGTGCCTTACCTCTTGATCTACTGCTGCTATCATTTTGTCCATCGTCTCGAGCAGCTGCAGAGAGGTATCTGTGGCTGTTTTCTTTTTATCGGGTAAAAGCGGGCCCGAATATCGGCGGTACATCGTATCTGCCTGCCGATCAGGCTATTTTGCTGCCAATACCTCAAAATGCAGTACATCCTGCTGGGTGCCGCCGATGATGAGCGCAATAGAATGCGTTCCTGGATAGTGGTTTCTCGTGCTTAGATCGGCGAAAGAATGCGTTTTGTCGTAGCGCTTTCTCTGTCCCGCCTTTAGGGATATCTCGGATATAAAAAATATTTTGCGGCTCTTTTTGCCGCCCGACTTTACATAATCGATGCTGTATTCCAGCCGTAACCGAGCTGTTCTTTTGGCCTCTATACAAACGGAAAAAGGCAGGCTCTCTCCGATCGAGACGGCCGATGCCCCCAGTGAAAAGTCGATAATGTCTACACAGTCGACAGCAGAAAGGCCAAAGATATCCAGCGCGCCCCGATCACCTTTTTTAAGGAGAGATCGGCACCCGCGTTTTACGATCCAATCGGTATATGGGTGCTTTCCGTACCACTCTCTGGCGATCGTTACGACCAGGTCGGGATGTGTTTTAGATATATCATTGAGATTGTTGGCCACGCTTTTGCGGACATGGACCGATGGATCGGTCTTCAGCTGTTCCAGGATGCCGAGCACTGGCGACGGATCTTTTTTAAAGCTGGGCAGCGCCTGGCCCCAGGGCAGTTGTGGGCGGCAGCCCTCGCTGGCCAGCCGCCGCACAAATGCATCTTCATGACTGGCCCAGATGGACATCTGCCGCATCATGCGTTCTTCGTGATGTATGATAAACGGCCTTACAGCAAATTCGGCAGTAGCGTAAGGGGTATACCGCTCTAAAGCCGCCATCGACAGGTCCCAGTTACACACATCCTGCCCATATACCTCAACATAATCAGGAAAACATGCACAGGCATTTTGGTGAAACCCGATGGGATAACGCACGATGACCTGATCTATAATAGCGAGCGCCCGGCCATAATCTGCCGGTAGATACCTGCCCAGGTAAATGGTGACACGCCGCATGCGCTCTTTTAGCTTTCGTGCGTCCCAAGTGTCATCTATGATGTCGGCAATAAAAGCAGCCGCTTCGAATGTGGGATATACGGCCTTTATGCGCAGAGCCAATTCGTGGAGCGCATCAACATGATAGTATTTGTTTTTCATCAGGTCTGGCATATGCTCGTCCCTTCAAGTCACACTGCAAAAACACTTCTGCATGCCTGTAAAATATGGCCGCTTTTTAAAAGAGCGAAACGGTACACATTGTCAAAAAACGATCTTCATACCCCTTTTTATCTAGAGAGGAAAAACTGCGATGTATCATCAACTAGCCGCCTGCCTGCAGCCCCCGGCCACCGCCTACGCCCCCAGCGATGTCAGCATCTGGACCGACGCGCACATATCCAGCCAGATGCTGGCCGCCCATCTCGACCCTGCATTTGATGGCGCCAGCCGTCCCCATCGGTTTATCGACCGCTCGGTGGCGTGGATCAAAGAAATATTGCCCCCACAGGAGTACCGGTCGCTGTTGGATGTCGGCTGCGGCCCCGGCCTGTACGCCGAGCGGTTCTGCCGGGCGGGATACCGGGTCACAGGTGTCGATTTTTCATCCCGCTCCATAAACTATGCGACTGCTGCGGCCCAAAAACAGCGGCTGGATATTCGCTATGTCTGTCAAAACTACCTCCAGCTGTCGTCCCGTGCCGCTTTTGATCTGGCTACACTCATCTACTGCGACTACGGTGCTCTGTCGGGCGAGGATAGAAAAACCGTACTGCAAAAGATTCACCGCGCACTAAGACCCGGTGGAAAACTGCTGCTGGATGTATTCTCCATGCGGCAGTACAGCGACTTTACCTGCGGCCGCAGCTGGGAAGACCACCCCGCCGGTGGATTTTGGAGCCCCGCTGCACACCTGGAAGTAAACAGTGCCGGCTACTTTGCCGACGATCTCACCCTGCGCCAAACGGCCGTCATCACCGAAACCGAGATCCGCCGCTTTTACCTGTGGGATACCTACTTTACCCGCGAGAGTCTCGCCGCCGAAGTGCAGGCCGCCGGGTTTGCGGTGTGTGCCTGCTACGGCGACGTATCCGGCGCCCCGTATCGGCAGAGCAGCCCAACGCTGGCGGTACTGCTCACAAGGCAGTGAACAGGTGCCGCCCATCGCCGCCCTACCCGCGGCAATAGAGAGCAAAAAAGAGCACGGCGTTTCGCCGTGCTCTTTTTTGTAAAAGCCTCGATCAAGGCCCCAAACAAAGCCCCGGCGTACCGGCAAGCGGCAGGGCCGGTACATAATTCCACATCCCGGTCTCGATCCGCGACCGCTCAGCGCTCAAACGTCTCGGCCACCGGCGGCCTGACGGGTACGTCCTCCTCTACCGGGGCCACCGGCCCTGCCGCTTTGTAGGTCTCGGCGTCGGTGGGCATGCCGCGCTTTTTAAGCCGCTCCTCCACCAGCGATTTGGTGAGCACATAGATGACCGAGAACATGGGCACCCCCACGACCATGCCCAGCACCCCCAAAAAGTGCCCGGCGATAAGGATGGAGAACATCACCCAAAAAGCCGAGAGACCGGTGGATTGCCCCAGGATCTTGGGCCCCAAAAAGTTGCCGTCGAACTGCTGCAGCGCGATGACGAACAGCACGAACCACAGTGCCTTGATGGGCTCGGCGATGAGGATGATGAACGCCGCCGGTACCGCGCCGATGATCGGCCCAAAAAAGGGGATGATGTTGGTCACCCCAATGACCACGCTCACCAGCAGGGCAAACGGCATCTTCATCAGGCTGCAGCCCACAAAACAGATGATGCCGATGATCAGCGAGTCGATCAGCTTGCCCGATAAAAAGCCGCCAAAGGTGCGGTGGCTCAGGTCCACCACCGATATGGTCTTGTCGGCAGTACTGCGGCGCACCGTGGCGTACAGCAGCCGCTTGGCCTGCGAGCAAAAGCGCTCCTTATTAAACAGCAGGTAGATGCTGGCCACCAGCGCCACCAAAATGTTGAGCACGAACGACCCGATCGAGAGCGAAAAGTCCAGCAGCTTGGGCAGCGTCTGCTTGGCGATATCCAGCGCCTGTACCAGGTACACCTCCCACGAGGCGAACAGGTCGGTGACCTTGGCCGGGTCAAACGAGTGCTCGGCCAGCGTGGTGCGCACCAGCGACTCCAGCTGTTTGTACCAGCCGGGTATGTACTCCAGCAGCGTGCGCACGCTCAGCACCACCTGGGGCAGCACCACCGCAATAAATGCGGCCACGATCAGCAGGGCCATCGTGTACACCAGCAGCGCCGCCACCAGCCGCCGCAGCCGGGGGCTGCGTATGCCCTTGAGCCATTTGCGCTCCAGGTAATTGAGCGGGGTGCTCAGCACGTAGGCGATGGCAAAGGCGGCAAAAAATGGCGTCAAAATACCGCTGAACTGCTGTATCGACTGGGCGATGCCCTTAAAGTTGATGCACAGCACAAACAGCAAAACACCGGTGCACACCACCACCACGCCCGGCAGCGCCCGGTAAAAGATGTGCGAGACTCTTTTTCTGTTCATAGATAGAGACCTCTCTTTGCAGATGTAAAAAACATACAGTCCCAGTATACGATGAAACGCCGCCAAACACAACCTGCCCGGCCGTTTCTCGCCGCCCGGCCGCCCGACCGTTTTCCAATATTTTTTGGACGCGGTCTATCCTGTAGTTTCTCTTGCAGCATAAGCGGGTTTTTGCTATAGTAGAAATGATACGAACAAATCTCAAGTAAGGGCTATTTGCACGCCCGCCACCAACCGTCATCATAAAAAAGGAGTGTTACCTACATTGGAAGATGGCAGTATAGGCCTGTTTATCATGCTCATCGTCGTTTTAGTTGCACTGTCGGCATTTTTCTCGGCGTCCGAGACCGCGCTGTCCACCGTCAACCGCATCCGGCTCAAAAAGCTGGCTAAAGGCGGCTCAAAAAAGGCGTCGCGCGCGCTCGACGTGGCCGAGCAGTTCGACAAGGCGATCTCCACCATCCTCATCGGCAACAACATCGTCAACATCGCCTCCGCCTCTATCGGCACCGTGCTGTTCACCGCCCTGCTGGGCGCCAGCGGCGCGGGTGTGTCCACCCTGGTCATGACCATCGTGGTGCTCATTTTCGGCGAGGTGCTGCCCAAGTCGGTAGCCAACGAGTACTCCGAGAGCTTTGCCATGTTCTCTGCCGGCACGCTGCGGGTGCTCATGAAGGTGTTTGCCCCCTTTGTGTGGATGTTCAGCAAGCTCAAAAATGTGGTCTCTAAAAAGCTGCAGGGCTCAATGGGCGAAGTCACCGCCCAGCCCTCGGTCACCGAAGACGAGCTCAAAGTCATCGTCGAGGAGATCGGCCAGGAAGGCGTGCTCGAGAGCCAGGAGAGCGAGCTGGTGCGCTCCGCGCTGGAGTTCGACGAGATCACCGTCAACGAGGTGCTCACCCCCCGCGTCGACGTGGTTGGGGTCGAGGTGGGCGACGATATCGACGAGATACGCGACCTGTTTTTTGCCGAGCGGTACTCCCGCATCCCGGTGTACGAAAAAAACATAGACAACATCATCGGCATCCTCAACCAGCAGGAGTTCGTCATGCGCCTGTGTAAAGGCCAGAATTTTAAGGTGGCCGATATCCTGCAAAAGGCGCTGTATGTGCCCCCCACCAAAAATATCTCGCAGCTGCTGCGCGAGCTGCAGCGCGAGAAGTTGCACATGGCCGTGGTCACCGACCAGTACGGCGGCACCCTGGGCATCGTCACCCTCGAAGACCTGCTCGAAGAGCTGGTGGGCGATATCTGGGACGAACACGAGGAGATCACCTACTCCATCATCCCGGTGGGAGAGGACCTGTACGAGGTCAGCGGCGACTTAAATGTCTACGACATGCTCGAGAAGCTGGGCTTTGACACCGACGGCTACGATTTCGACGCCACCAGCGTCAGCGGTTGGGTGCTGGAGGAGTTCGAGCACATCCCCCAAAAAGGCGAGCGCTTCACCTTCGAGAATCTGGAGGTCGAGGTCACCCAGGTAGACGACCAGCGCATCCTCAAGGTGCTCATCAAAGTCGCGCCCCCGCCGCCAGAACAAGAGGATCGATGACCGCTGCATAACCCAGCAGCAGATAAAAAGAGGGCCGCCCGGCCAGAGCGGGGCAGCCCTCTTTTTTATTTAGGCCAGGTCCATGTGCACCGTGCCGGTCGATCCGTTGCCCAAAACGTCGGTCGCCTGCACCGTGTAGTCGCCCGGCGGTATAGAAAACACAGCCCTCTTGGCCGCCCGGTCCAGTTTGCCCGGGTATATACCGCCGTCGCTGCCCACACAGGTCACCGCCTGCAGGTCGCTGTCATCCGCCAGCTGTAAAGTCAGCGTGCTGCCGTCTTGCATAAAGTGCAGCAGCTGTGGCCCCCGGCGGTCCACCCCCTGCACATACACCGCCGTTTGGCTCTGGGTGCCACCCGGCGACCGGGCCCGCACCGTGTATTCACCCTCCTCGGTCACGGTGGCGGTGTATACTGCACCGCGGCGCCGCTCGGTCAAAGCCACGGCTTTCCCACTTGGCCCGTACATCTGTACCCGGTTGTTGCCGGTCAGCCCGCGCAGCTGTATTTGTACGGTTTTCTGCCGCGCCGGCTGGCTGTCCTGCACGGTGGCCTGTATGTCGATCGGCCGCAGCGTGGCCGCCGCCCCAAAGCAGCAGAGTATCGCCGCTATCCCCGCCGGCAGCAGCCGGCGCGCGGCCCGCCCCTTATCTCCGGCCGGGCGCGCCGCGCCCCAATGCAACAGGGGCAGAGGGAGGGGGAGGAATACAAAGTGCAGCCCCTGCCGCATCTTGTCCAGCGCCGCGCGCAACAGCCGTTTTACCGTCCGCTCCGAAAGGTGCATCCTGTCTGCCACCTGGGCGATCTTCAGCTGCTCAAAGTAGCGCAGGGTCACCGCCTCCAGCTCGTTTTCGCTCAGCCAGCCCAAAGCGGTGCGCACCGCCTCGCGGTCGTCATAGGCGGCCACCGGGTCGCGGCGGTCGGCAATGTCCTCCAGCTCTCCTGCCCCCTGCACGCGCTCGGTCTCCCGTGCCTGTCGGCGGCGGTAGTTCATGCACAGGTTATAGGTGATGCGGTTTAGGTAGGCCACCAGCCCCCGCGGCTGCGACAGCCGCCCAATATTTTGCCATAACACCAGGTACACGCCCTGCAAAATATCATCGGTGGCCTTGTCGTCGCCCAAATAGCGCCGTATCTGTCCGGCCTGCATGGGGGCGGTGGCGGCATACAGCGCGTCAAAGGCGGCCCGGTCGCCCCGTCTGGCGCGCACCAGCAGCTCGCCCAATTGCTGATGGGTCAATTGCATACGATCTTCCCCCACTGTCTTAACGAAATATATCGCCGGCACAAACGGCATACCGATGGCAGATATGCTGCTATTATAACATTGCCGGCCTGCAGATTCGACAAAAAACACTGGTATCCCATATTTTACAAAAAAGTTGTCCCTTTTCCCCGCGCCCCGACATTATAGAAATATAGCGTGTCATATCTGTGTGTGGAAAAACAGGAGGGAACGATCATGTCGATAAAATTAAACAAGGGCCGACTGCTGGCCGGCCTGCTGGCGGTGGCCCTGTGTGTGGGCAGCCTGCCGCCGGGGCTGCCAGCCGTTTCAGCGGCCGCAGCCGAAGACGATTCCAGCAGCGAATTCGTGGGAAGCTTTGACCTGCAAGAGATATTTGACTACAGCCACCCAGAAGAGGACACAGCAGGTGTGCTGGGTCTTTTATCTGACGGCAACAGCTGGCACGCGGCTGATGTAAAGTCTTATTGGGATCACCCACAAAAGCCCGAGACAAGATATTATACCGGTTCAGGCGTGTCGAGTAAAAACCTCCTCTCTATGAACGCCAGCTGGGAGATCGTGGCCGAGACCGAGATGAAACTGCACCCCAGCCTTACCTACTTAATAACGACGATGAATTTGACACCGGAAAAACCACCGGTCACAGCTACTGACCAACAAATTAACCAGTATTTTGTGGTAGGGCTTGATGGCAACCGCGACCAAAAAACAGTATCCTCATGGAATTTTCACAGTGTTAACGGGGTAAACAAATTTGATAGCTATACAAACGACGATGGCCTCACCGCATCCGAGATGCAAGCGAAACAAAATATAATGCTGGCTTATGATCATGATACGAAAAAGCTCACCTGGGGGTTGGATAACCGCCATATTACTGTTGAGCGGAAGGCCAGTATCGCCAATACGGATAAGGCGTGGTTGAGCATAAGCGGTTCAATTATCTGGAATAAAACGAGCACTCTGCCCACCGATTCAACAGTAGACCTGGCCTTTAAATCTGCCCGCTACACCCACTATGCGCCGCAATTCGTCAGTACCAAGCTGCTTGGCACCGACGGCAGCGAAATGAGCGACGAGCAGAAAAAGCAGCTGAAAGACGGCGATATAGTCACCGTGCAGGCCATCGTCAAAAACACCCACCCCGATGCCGGGCAGGAAGTAGTGTACGACCATCTCACCATCGTCCCCCAGAGCGACGACAAATACAAAAAATACCCCACCGCCGGGCTGGATATCCTCACCGCGGCCGAGGGCCAGCAGATCGTGGTAGACGGCAAGCCCCTCACCGAAGATATCGATGTAGCTGCCGACGGTATACCGTTCGGCTGTACCGCCGCCGGCAATACCATCACCTATAGGGTAAAGATCAACAACCCCCAAAATAAAGCTGTCACCGTCGGTCAGGTCATGAGCGACGACTTCTTCGGTTCCCGCCAGTACTCTGGCACCGAACTGGTACCCGAGCAGCCGCTCATTCCCTACGACCCTGCCGCCCCGGAAGAGGAACAGCTGGAGCCGGGCAAAGACTACCACTACATCCGCACCCCAGCCAACGAAAACGGCTGGAACAACGGGGACGTGAAGATCGAGTTCTGCCCCGGCGACTTCGACCGGTTCGGCATCACCGACAGGCAAAATGCCGGCGACAAGGTGCTGCTGGATGAGATGAACAAGGTCCAGCAGTACACCGACGAGCTCTCCGGCAAGCCGGTGTACCTGCAGGCCGAGAGCTCCAAAGAAAACGCTGTATCGGTAAAAAAAGAAGACGAGATCAAGATCGATAAGACCGCCCCCGGTCTTGCCGCCGCCAGCACCGACCTCACCCTCACCGACAGTCTCTCCGGCGTGTGGAAACTGCAGAAGAAGACGGCCC
>NZ_OKQO01000009.1 GCF_900289145.1 Neobittarella massiliensis (ex Bilen et al. 2018) | reverse complement strand
GGCAGCGGTGCCGCCGCGCCCGCACCGGTCTCGGGCGGCACGCTTTCGCCGGCTGGGGGCGCAGGCTCGTCTTCACCGGCTGGCAGCGGCTGGCAGGTGGGGCAAACAAAGGTGCAGGGCTGGTCGGGGTATTCTGATCGGTAGCCGCAGCTCTCGGTGTGGGTGGGGTGATGGGGACAGCAAACACTGGTATCTGCATCCAGCGCTAAGGCAGAGCCGGTGTGCAAAAGCAGGGCCATAACGACAAAAGCAGCGCCGATCCGCTTGGCTGCTCTCATAAGTATCCTCCTCTCAAAAGGTGCAAACAGGGCCTGTTTGCGCGTTGGTTTTGGCTGTTTAGGACGTGTAAAAAGAGGTTTGAGAGCCGTTGGGCGCGGATTTCTGTACCTTTTCGTTCACACCAAAAAGTATTTTTTAAAACAGAAAAAGACAAGCCCACATTGAGCAGGCTCGTCTTAAAAACTAAAAAAGCAGTAGAAAACTGCATCTCCATTTTGAACGGAAAAGCACACGAAGTGGTTCTGGGGCGGTGTGCACCTGCCGCGGATCAGCGCAAAAAGGCGCCGGATATAGCGGGGGGTGGGTTCTTTGGGCTATCTTGGGCTGTCTTGGGCTCTCAAAATTATTACTGATTTTAACATCAGCTATCTGCTTATACAAGATGATATTTGTGCACTTAAACGCAGAGCGGGGGCGGTCACAGGCTGATTTTTTGCTTGTACGGCGGTGAAGTCGCAGAGAAAAGCTATACATTTTTGACGTGTTTTAAATTGTTACCAAATTGTAAAAACGGGCCTTTTTGGGGCGATCGGGGACAAGATCGACCGAAAAGGCGGCTGTTGGAGCAAAAAGCGCCGGCGCCCGCCGACCGTATATCTGCCAAGGAACACTTTAGAACGGGCCCGCCCGGCGCACGCGATGTTGCCGCTAAAAAATGCGCTGCCGGGCCACCGGCCAGAGAGCAGCTTTGCGCCCGGCCTCCCAGATGATAAAGACGCGCGGAGAGAGGACAAAAGCTACACGATAACGATGCCTGTCCCGCCCGGTGCGGAGGACCTGCCCCGCCCGGCGCGTAAGCGCAGGCAGAGAGGTGCCGGACCATATTGGCGGGGAAATAAAAGCAGATATCTTTTGGCGGGGAAAAACGGGGTGGCAGCGCATATTCTGGGTGCAATATTAGGGACGGCTTTTTTTGCCGTGAGAGAAAATGCGCGGTGACGCCGATGAGATACTGGTGAAGTGTTGGGGAGGTGTTGGGGGGTGTTGGGAGGGGATGTGGGGGTATCGCTGCGAGTTGAGGGGCGGAAACATGGCAGCTAGGCGGTAAAACGGCTTGTTTGCACAGACATAACAGGCGTGTGACTGGGGTGGAGGAGCAGAACCGTAGGGGAGCAGAACAGCAGAGCAGCAGGGGCGCGTTTTTACAGAGCGGGCAACAGGCGCTGGGGGCGGTGTTATTTGGCGTGGGGAGACGGGGGAACGCCAGATCTTTTAAGTGAGATGCCGGTGGGTGCTTGGGGGGCCGGCCGCGGCCGGCCGGCGGTCCCGAGCGGGAGATGGGAAACAGATATTTTTAGGGCAGGCGCGAGAGCGACCGGTGGCGCTGGTGTGGTGCGAAAGCGGATCTTTTTTTAAAAAAGGCTGTGGACGGCAGCGCCGGTGGGGCACTGCGGCTTAAAAGGAGTGGCGGCAGAGCAGTGGCGCAGTGGAGTGGTAGAGTGGTGGTGCGATGCGTTGGGGTGCCACGGATGGCAGAGGGCTGCTACCTGGCTGGGCCAAAAGCTGGGCGGCGATACTGCCGGTAGAGAGCTGCCGGGTAATTACGGGGCCTTTTGGGGACAAAATGCTTGGGCGGCAGTGCCGGTGGGGCACTGCGGCTTAAAAGGAGTGGCGGCAGAGCAGTGGCGCAGTGGAGTGGTGGAGTGGTAGAGTGGTGGTGCGATGCGTTGGGGTGCCACGGATGGCAGAGGGCTGCTACCCGGCTGTGCTAAAAGCTGGGCGGCGATACTGTCGGTAGGGAGCTGCCGGGTAATTACGGGGCCTTTTGGGGGCAAAATGCCTGGACGGCAGCGCCGGCGGGGCACTGCGGCTAAAAAGGAGTGGCGGCAGAGCAGTGGCGCAGTGGAGTGGTGGTGCGATGCGTTGAGGTGCCACGGATGGCAGAGGGCTGCTACCCGGCTGTGCCAAAAGCTGGGCGGCGGTACTGCCGGTAGGGAGCTGCCGGGTAATTACGGAGCCTTTTGGGGCAAAATGCCTGGACGGCAGCGCCGGCGGGGCACTGCGGCTTAAAAGCAGTGGCGGCAGAGCAGTGGTGCAGTGGTAGAGTGGTGGTGCGATGCGTTGGGGTGCCACGGATGGCAGAGGGCTGCTACCCGGCTGGGCCAAAAGCTGGGCGGCGATACTGCCGGTAGAGAGCTGCCGGGTAATTACGGGGCCTTTTGGGGACAAAATGCCTGGGTGGCAGCGCCGGTGGGGCATTCGGCGCCGGCGGGGCGCAGTTTGGCGGTTGGCGGCATAAATTGGGCGTTGGGCGGGGCGTGTAGGATGCGGAGAGCGCCGATGGGGCACAAAAAAGGCAGCTGACGGCGGTGCGTCAGCTGCCTTTTTAAGATCACGGGGCGGACAGAGCGGCTATTTGATGGCCAGGATCTCTAAGAGCATTTTGGCAAATTTGTCGCGGTCGGCGTTGAGGGCCATGTAGGCGTTGGGCTCGTGGGCCTCCTGGGTGGTAAAGTTTATTTCGCAGATGGTCTGGCCGTCGGCGTTGCCGCCCGAGAAGTCGACATCTCCTAATGTCAAGAGAAAACCAAAGAATTTATGAGATTTTTTGCCGGATTTTACGCTGATTCAGTAATTAAAGCCCTCGGAGAGTCAAGTCTGTGACGGAAAACACGCCTACACCCGAAGTATTCAAGTCTGCGATCCATGAGGCAGTCTGCATGACATCTCGCCCCAGGCGTGTCAAATCTTTTGTCAAAAGAGCGTCGGCCTGTCCTTGCCGGACAGCTTCCAGAAAATCATTCAGCCCAGGCCGGTCAAAGGTCAGGCCGCTGGCCTCGTCCTGGGATTCTCCCACAACATTGAGCTGATACTTTTCTGCAAAGCTGCGAAGATAAATCATTTGGTTCTCCAAAGCCCATTTATCAGGTGAAGCAACACGCCCATAGAGCCAATACCGTTTTTTATCCCTGTTCATGCTCCGCAGCCTCCTTTTTTGTGGTATCGGCAAGCAGCCGTTGATATTCGTCCCCGCATTTCCAAACGATCTCAATGGAAGTTGAACTATAAATGTAGATGTTCTGAATCAGTAAATCCACCAGTTCCCGTGTCAATGTCCTGACATTAGTATAGGGGAGTATGCTGCCAGCGGAGAGTTCTTCTCCCTTTGCCTGCCGTTTGGCGTCCTCCAGCTCTTTGATTTTAATTTCAAGCCGCTGGATATGTTTTTCACACCGTCCTCGCTTATGCTGGTAGTCCTCTGAGCTGACTTTGCCGGACACCATATCCTCAAAAGCCGCCATCTTTTCCTGCTGGCGCATCTGGATCGAGTTCTGGTGCGCTTTGATCTGCCGGTCAAGTCGTTGGTTGTGCCGGGCATCTTTTGCAGACTGGCGCTGCTTCGCCTGAACCGCCCCTCGGACAAGCTGGGCCATCGTGCGGATAGAAGCTAAAACCGCCTGTTCCAGTTCCTTTTCACCTATCTTGTCCTGTGGGCACCCAATATCCGGTTTATACCTGTCGGTTCGGCACACATAGCAGGGGTGGGCAGATTGCAGCCGCTCCATCGCAAGTCCACAGTGTCCGCACCGGATCTTCCGATAGAAAACTCGTGTGCTTTCCCCGGCAGAACCGGGATGGGAACTCCGATTCAGACTCTTGGCCGTATCGAAAACCTCCTGCGTAATGATTGCCGGAAACGCCCCATCCACAACAGTCCATTGATTTTCTGTAACAGCCTTGACCCGGCTGGAACCCACCTTTTTTCGGGTAGTCTTGCCATAGATCGCTTTGCCGGTGTACCGCTCATCATCCAGTATCTTGCGAACCATAGAAGAAGTCCAGTAGTTTTTATTCTGGTCTACGCAGTTCCACTTCCGGCTCACCGCTTGTAGCCGCTTCCTTTGCAGCGGGGTCAGCACTCCTTCTGTATTGAACTTTCTGGCTATGTCCGTAGTAGACAGGCCGCTGGTAAAGAGGTCAAACACACGCCGGACCACGGCGGCGGCATCCTCGTCCACCAAAAGAGTGTGCTTATTCCCAGGCGCTTTCTGATAGCCAAAGAACGCATAGGGGGCAACACAGTAGCCTTTTTCGGCAAGCTGCTTTTTGGTCGATCTCACTTTTTCCGACAAGTCCTTGCTGTAAAGGTCGTAGATCACATTTCGGAAGGACACATCAATCAGGCCCGCAGAACCGTACTTGTGATCCTTGCTGTCGTAGGAATCATTGATGGCGATAAATCGCACATCCAGGAAAGGGAAAATCTGTTCCAGATAGTCCCCAACCACGATATAGTCGCGCCCAAACCGGGACATATCCTTGACGATGATGCAGTTGATTTTCCTTTGACGCACCTGTTCCAAAAGCCGCCGGACGGCTGGCCGCTCCATGTTCGTCCCAGAATAACCGTCATCACAAAATTCGAGAATCTGCGCCCCGGCAAATTCAGGCCGCAGCTCAATGAAACGGCGGATGTAGGCCCGCTGATTGACAACGCTGTTGCTTTCGCTTTTTTCATCGGACAGATCGCCGTCCTCGGCGGAAAGCCGGATGTAAATGGCGATCACATAGTTCAACATTTGCTGTAAGACCTCCGGCATCGTGCTACACCTCCTCCTGAAACAACTTCTTCATCTCGTCCTGATAGTTCAACACGATATGTACCTGCTTGTCCTCATTCACATAGATCTTCTCCACCAGCGCCAGCAGCATCTCACGGGTCAGCTCTTTTTCATCCCGGAACTTGGCAAAAGCGGAAAACCACTTATTTTGTTTGGGACTTGCCTCCGGCAAGGCGTCCTTTTCGACCTGCAAATCCTGAAGGCGTCCCTCAAGCTGGCGGGCTTCATCCTCATACCGGCTTTTCCCGAATAGATAATCCGCCTGCGTTACAATACCGTCCACATAGCTTTCAAAGAGCGTCTGGCGGAGTGTGTCCAGCTTCTTTAAGCGTCCCTGCACCGATATGATCTCATTGTCAAGAGCCGTCCTGCGGCTTCTGGCCGCCGAGGACCGGCTGACCCTTTGGATGACTGCCTCCGCATCCGTGAGCATCGCCATCTGCAATCGAAGGACCTCATAAACGGCCGCTTTCAAATCGTTTTCTCGCAGGCCACCCGTATTGGGGCATCCGGCATCCAGAAGCATAGCGTGGCGGGGGCAGATAAAGTGGTACGCCACCGTCCTGCCTTTGTTATAAACACTCTTATAGCGTGTCATATTGTGCTGGCAGCACGCGCATACCACAAGCCCCTCAAAAATGTTTTCGCTGTCAAAATGGGCGTATTTCCCCAGACGGCTGTGGTATTCCTCGTGTTTGACTTTCAAAATGGCTTGAACCGCATCAAACAGTTCCTGCTCAATGATCGCCTCATGAGTGTTGGGGACAATGATCCATTCTGATGGGGGCATAATTTTTTGCTTCTGCCCAGCGTGCAGTTTTGTGATTTTCTTGCCCTGAACCATGTGCCCCAGATACACCGGATTCTCCAAAATATGCTTCACTGTCTGTGTCTGCCACGGGCTGTTTTCAGAAAACCTCTTGGTAAACACAACGCCCTGCAAATAGCGGTGGTAATTGGGATTGGGAATCTGTTCGGCAGTCAATGTTCTTGCTATCGCAGCGTTGCTCATTCCATCTTTTTTCATCCGAAAAATGCGCTGCACCACCTTCGCCGCGTCTAGGTCAACGGCCAGCTTATGCCGATCCTCCGGGGATTTCACATAGCCATAGGCGGCAAAATTGCCGATAAACTCGCCGCTGCGTTTCTTGGTGTCCAGCGCAGAATACACCTTTTGAGAAATGTCCTTGGCGTAAATGTCGTTCATCAGGTTTTTCAGCGCGATGGTCATGGCCTCTCCGCTGTCCGCCCGGATACTGTCGTAGTTATCATTGACGGAGATAAACCGCACTCCCATGAAGGGCAGTACCTTTTCCAGAAAGTTTCCGGTTTCCAGGAAGTCGCGCCCAAACCGGGACAGGTCTTTCACGATGATGCAGTCCACCCGGCCTGCTTTCACATCCTCCATCATCCGCTGGAATCCAGGGCGCTCAAAATTTGTCCCGGTTTCTCCGTTGTCACGATAGCAGTCGTACAGCTCCAAATCAGGGTGCTTGGCGATATACCCACACAGATAGTCGATCTGCGTTTGCAGGCTCTCGCTGTCCTTGCGGTCACGGGTGTCCATGATGGAGAGGCGCACATAAAGAGCTGTGCGGAAAATCCGCAGAGCGGCGGCCTTGGGCAGTACATCAACCGGAACGCCCTGTGCGGCCGCTATCTGTTTTCTTCTGCTCACACGCGCCATTTACACCGCCTCCTTTACCGTGGGGGCTGCCTGCGCCGCCTGACGATCCATATACTGTTCGATGTAGGCTACCGCCGCCCTGTACTCATTCTGGTACTTGAAAATGATCTCAATTCGGTTCCCTTCATAGACATAGATACGGTCGATGATCTTCACCAGGATTTTGCGCTCCATCACATCCACATGGCGGAAGGACTTGAAATGGGCGATCCATTCTCCCTGCGGGGAACCCGCCCGCACAATGGCGTCCAATTCCTCCTGCCGCTTACTGATGGCCGCCGCAATCGCCTCGCACTTTTCCGTGTAAATCCGCTGATACTGCTTGAACTCATCTTCATTCAGCAGATGGTCCACGAACTTCTCATAAGCGGACATTTTGAACCGCATGGCCTGTTCATAATCGGCTTTCAGCTTTTCAAGCTGCCGGTCAATCTTTCTGGCCTCTGTGTCCTCTGCGGGGAGAGCGGCGATGAATTGCAGGGTTTTCTCAATGTTCAGCACCGTTTCCATGTGAGCGTGGATACAGTCACGAACTGCGTCTGTCAGCAGCGCCTCGCTGATATTGTGGGTAGTGCAGGCGGTTTTGTCCGCCCGATTGGTGGAGCAGGAGTAATAAAAATATTTTTTCCCGCCAGCCGGAACGGTCTTGCGGATCATGTTCTGCTTGCAATCAGCGCAGAACAAAAGTCCCGAAAAGGGATAGACCGTCTTTTTCTGTACGGCGATTCTGGTGTCCCGGCACAGCAGGCCGCTGACTGTCCGAAAATCCACCTCGCTGATAATCGGCTCATGGGCGCCGGGAACCCTGATCCACTCGTCCTCTGGCTTCTCCATCAGCTTCTTGATTTTATAGTTTGGTCGCCCGGTCTTTCCCTGAACCATCACACCGATATAGAGGGGATTCTTCAGGATGCGCCCAACCGCTACCGCCGACCACTTGGCCTGCGGATTGCTTTTGAAGCCGGAGATATACTTCATCCCCAGGGAACGCTTGTATTCTGATGGAGAGAGGACCCCATCGGCGTTCAGCCGGTCAGCGATCCCCTGCTGGCTCATTCCTTCCAGCTTCCAGCGGAAAATATCCCGCACCACCTCGGCGGCGTAATCGTCCACAACAAGCTGATTCTTGTCGTCCGGTGATTTCAGATAGCCGTAGGCGGCAAACGCCCCCACAAACTGCCCCTTTCTTTTTTTAACCTCCAAATGGCTGCGGATTTTCACTGAAATATCCCGGCTGTAAGAATCGTTCATCAGGTTTTTGATGGGCAGCAGGATGGTGCTGGCCTGCCCCTGTAAATTGGCGGTATCATAGCCGTCGTTAATGGCGATGAACCGTATCCCGTGGTCTGCAAACTCCTGTAAGACCTTTCCGGTTTCAATATAGTTGCGCCCCAAACGGGACAGGTCTTTTACCACGACGCAGTTGACTGCGCCGGAACGCACATCCTGTAAGACTTCCTGAATCCCAGGACGAAAAAAATCAACGCCACTAAACCCGTCATCCTTCCTCTCGGCATGGATGCGGATTTCTGGCATTGATTTCAAAAATTCCGTGATAAATTCCCGCTGATTCTTGATGCTGTTGCTTTCCGGCTTATCTCCATCATCATCAGACAGCCGGAGATAGATGTCGGCGTTATAAACAGCCTGCGCGGTCAAATTTTTCATAACAATGCCTCCAATCGTTTTGTTCGTCAGTCCCAACAACGATTGGAGTGCGAGTTTTGTCCGATTTCTATTATACAGCAGGGCACAGTCAGTGTCCAGGTATTTTTTTCGGTTCCATTCGTGTCAGGGATTTACAGGGTACGGAGATAGCTTTCAAATTGTTCCTCCATTGTGGTTTCCTTGGCCGCCTCGGAAAAGCCAATTTTCACGACGATCTTTCCGTGGCGGAAGCAGTAGGGGTTGCGGATCTGACGGATGAAGTCCAGTATCCGTTCCTCTCTTGGAAGTTCTGTGTGGATGGATATATCCCGAATATCGACAAGCTGTTCTGGATCGACCGTCTTAATATCAACGGCGGAGAGCGTATCAAGCTCTGCAAGCGTGAGTGATTTCAAACAGGTTCCTCCTTTCTGCCTCTACCAATCTATTCAGAAGGGCGCCTGTCCTATGCCAGAGAACGCAGGCCCACGCTGATTGCCAGGGCTGTGTCGATCTCCTTCATCTTTTTCTTGTTGATCTGCCCGATATAGCCTCGCAGCCGCCTACGGTCAACCGTCCGTATCTGCTCCAACAGCAGCAGGGAGGTAGGGGCAAGGCCCGGCACATCCTCCAACAAAACATGGGTAGGAAGGTGGGTCTTATCCCTTCGGCTGGTGATGGCCGCCGCTACCACGGTAGGGCTGAAATAGTTTCCCACATCATTTTGGAGAATGAGGATAGGGCGCGTTCCGCCCTGTTCCGAGCCAACCACCGGGTCTAGGTCGGCATAGAACAAAGCGCCGCGCCGGATCGCCTTTCGCCGCATAAGAATGACCTCCTGAATATAAGTAAGCCGGAAACAGGGCAAGCCCCGAAAGGCCCGCCCTGCGTCCGGCGAATTTTTTCCAATCTGTTTTCTTTCATTGTGCTATTTGTCCTCGACACCCCGCACATGGGAAGTCATCAGCGGCCAGCAGCGAACCGGCCCACGGGAATCTCACCCCTCCGAGGATCTCTCCGAGCTGCCCCCATTGCGTGATCCTGCGGTCAGGCAGGGCTGTGGCTGGACAGGAGTACCATTGTACCCTTTGCCGGTCATGGCCGCGCCGGGAGCTGCCCGGTTTTTACAGACCGCCGTTTCTCGCTCATACAGGCAGGATGACAGCAAGACCAATGAAAGAAAGTAGGTGGGATCTGCTCATCCGTGCCGTACCTCATGGCGCGGCTTCTGAATCGGCTTTTGCTCATCGCACTGGCAAAGGGGAAGTTACCGATGAATGAGTATGCGGTTGTCAAGGTACAGGCGAAAGGGGGGTCAGAAAGAACTCCTTTCACCCATCGTCCTGAAACCGTGGGGGTGTCAACCCTGCTCCGCAAAAAATTTTTTCAATTTTTCGATGGCAAGGTTCAGGGATTTGGCAACAGCCTGATGGCTTGTCCCTTCCAACCTGCCGATCTGCCGGGTGGACAGACCACGGAACACATGGAGTCGAAAACGCCGTTTCTGGACTTCTGTAAGTACGCCCGCAGCAAACAGTCGCTCCAGTGCAATCCGGGCATAGCGGCGGTTTTGTACTTCTGCCGCCAGTTCCTCCAATTCTTCTTCCAATGGCCGGGTAGAGCAGCAGTCCATTTCCTCTAAACCGTGGATGGACACATCCTTGCGGGTCTGTGTGCTTTCAGCCCGATCCTGCTCATAGTAAATCTCATCGGACAGGGCTTTCAGCTCCGCAAAGTCCTGTTCTGTTTTATCCGGGTTCTCCTTCAGGTAATCCTCCAGAGCAACCTCAATAATTTCATCATGGAAGCGATAAACAATATTGGGGCTGTATTTGTTTATCGCATAATCGCTTTTGCGATAATCCCGCAATTTTTGTACCTCCGATCTGTTTTTTGCGAAAACAGACCGGAGGTGGCGGCGCCCTGCTCTTATAACCAGGTTGCCTATAAAATAAGCGGCTGACTTTGTAATCTGGTACAAAATCAGCCGCTCGAAGGATAAGCGCATTGAGAAGCCCAATGGCGTATGGAGCATCCGCAGGCGGAGGCTTGTCCCCGGATGGGGCAAACTCTCTCCCGCAAAAGCGCCGGTGAACGCCGATTGAAAATTGTCCATTAAAAGCCGTGTGTCGTTTGAGAAGGACAAAAAGCAGTTTCTCAATGCTGTGGATTTTCTCATCCATAGCACGCTACTCCTTGCCCGCTTATGCGGACGGCACACAGGCGGCTGGCGTCATCCCCTTTCTTTTAAGCGTGGCAGCTCAAAGCTGCCGCCCTTGCTGATATATGTTGTTGTAAGGTCGAACCGGGAGAAATCATGGAGATATTCCCCGGATTATGTCGATGGGTAAAAGAAAAGCGGCCCTTATCCGCCCATGGGATAAAGACCGCTTTTCCTGATTTCCTTTTCTGCTCTGTCCATGCGCCTCACCTCGCTTTGCGTGTTCAAAGGGATTGGGGGATAAACTGCCACACTAAGAGTTTACATGACAAATTTCACCAGTTATGTGCGAAGTTTTCTGTTGTTTGAGATAATTTTTCTGACTAACAGGTAAACAAAGAGAGGGTTGCTCTTTTGCGATGGGCAACCCTCTCTTATTAGGCATCAAGTTTGTAGCCAAACCGAAAAACAGTTTTGATAAAAATAGGATGCCTGGGATCAGACTCCAACTTCTTCCGCAGACGCCAGATCGTATTATCTACGGTAGTCATACCGTACTGATATTCCTCACCCCAGACTGCCGCATAAAGTTGCTCCCTTGTGTAAATCCTACCAGGGGATTTCGCCATGCAGTAAAGAATGGAGTATTCGCTGTGATTTAGGCGAATTTCCCTTCCGGCCTTCAGTACTCGCCGAGAAGCCGGGTAGATTTCAACATCTCCAAAAGACAGCATGGAGGATGTGGCTTCAACAACTTGAACAGACTTATCCCGCAAAGCATCCATGATAGTCTTAAAAACGGTTTCATCCGGGTCGATTGCCCGTATAATGATGATCTCCTCCGTGTTGTCATCACCTCATCTTTTCAAGGCATTTTTGTCTGTTCTTTAGATTCTTCAAACGCTGCGGATACAGCTTTAAGTTGCTGGAAACTGCTCTCGCTGATTGCGTGCTCCATCCGGCAGGCGTCGCATTCCGCTTCCTTTGGATCAACACCAGCACTTACCAGCAGGCGAGTGAAGAAACAGTGCTTCTCATAGGTCTGTTCTGCTACCTCCCGGCCCACATCTGTTAGATGGAGAAAGTGGTCATCATCCATTATGAGAAATCCACCGTTTTTTAGAGTATTGACTGCATGGCACACGCTTGGTTTTGATACTTCCATGTGCCGGGCTATATCCACGGAGCGTACTGCTCCTTTATGCATTTGGATTACTAAGATGGCCTCTAAATAATCCTCACCGGATGCGGTGGCTTGCTGTTTTCTTTTCATATTTTCCTCTTAGGACTTTCATGTCGGTAAAGAAGACATTTGTTGTTTCTGCTGAAGAGCAACCAAATGCTCATACAGCCCGCCTTTTTTAGCCAACTCGCTGGGAGTCCCCATTTCAGTCACTTTCCCTTTGTCCAAAACAACTATCTTGTCTGCATTCGCTATGGTCCTCATGCGATGCGCAATAACTATCACTGTCCTACCTTTTAATAACGCTGACAAGGCAGTTTGTACCATTGTTTCGCTTTCTGCATCCATAGATGCAGTTGCTTCATCGAGAAGAATAACAGGAGCATTTTTTAATAAGGCACGAGCAATAGAAATGCGCTGGCGCTCGCCACCGGATAATTTACTTCCATTTTCCCCGATATTCGTGTCATAGCCTTGCGGTAAACGATCAATAAACTCATCACATTGGGCGGCCTTTGCTGCGGCTCTGACATCTTCGTCAGATGCTCCGCTACGGCCAAGTCGTATATTTTCCATTACCGATTCGTCAAAAAGGGTGACATTCTGGAATACGATTGCATAGTTTTTTAGCAATACTTCCGGTTCAACGGTTTTGACGTCTATGCCTCCAAGTGTTATGAGTCCGGAATCTGCATCCCAAAAACGTGCCGCTAATTTTGAAACAGTGGATTTTCCACTGCCAGATGGCCCGACTAAAGCAGTTATTTCGCCTTGCTTTGCTACAAAAGATACTCCTGCCAGAACTGGCTCCTCGTTATAAGAAAAGTGAACATCCTTAAACTCAATATCGTAGCCAATGTTATTGTAGCAGTCTGAGCCGGTTTGTTCCTGTGTATTGTCTATCTGTTTCATCCGACCAATGCTTACAAGTGCGGCAAAAACCTCCGCTAATAGCATGAAACAGTTGGTGAATGGATCATAGATTCGGCCAGCGAAAAGAAGGAACAGTATGAGCATAGGAATAGAAAGCGTACCTTCAATCACCAATTTTCCCCCTATAAGCAAAACAGCAACTAAGCCAAAACGCAAGATAAACTGAGCTGCTGTTGTGGATGCTCCGGGGGCTAACTCATTTCGGAAGGAACAACGAATAACATTCTCCAACTTTTTATCAAGTTCATCCAAGTATACATTTGTCTTTGAGTATGCTTTTAATTCTTTTATAGTATCAACATATTCTTGTACTGCGTCGTAGGCGCACCTTTTTGCCTCCAGGTTTTCAAGTTCCGCCTTACTCTGTGCCTTACGAGCAAGAACAACAACAATTGAGGCAACTGGTACCGGGACAATAATACAAAGAGCCAGCCTCCACTCTAAAACTGCCAGCCCCACGGATGTAATAACAAACATAAGAATCGTACCTAACAACTGTGGAATCGCATTAGAAAATGTCCGTTCTAGTGCCGTACAATCCCCCATAATAGTAGTTGTCAGATCTGCTAAATTTTTCTTTTCAAAGAACGACAGTGGAAGTTTTCTGAGTTTTTCAGCCAGCACAATTCTTCGATTTGCACTTTCCTTATATGCGGCAGTGTATGTCAAATTGTATTGTACTAATTGGGTAATCGCGATCATACCAAAAAGCACCAGGGTAATTCCAACAAAGACCGGAATATTCCGACCTACATTAACATGAGTCCCTGCCGCTTTTTCTAAAAGCATCATTACTACCATCAACAACAAACTTGCTGGAATGATCTGTATCAAATTGGCGCAGGCAGTTGCTATAATCCCTTTTGCTAAATCTTTTGCGCCTTGATCGCTTAATGCAAACGCACATTTTAGCATAGACAGCACCTCAACTTTCTATATGCCACTGTACCGTCTTGTTATAATTGTCCCACATTTTAGCATACTCTCCTTGCAACTTTATCAAATCTGAATGTGTTCCGCTTTCCACTATTGCACCGTTTTTCATCACCAATATTTGGTCTGCATCCTGGACAGTCGAAAGCCGATGTGCGATCATAATAACCGTCTTATTCTTTATAAGTCCATCAAAGGCTTTCTGGATTTGATGCTCATTTTCGGGATCAGCATATGCTGTCGCCTCATCTAAAACTACAATAGGAGCATCTTTTAAAATAGCACGGGCAATGGAAATGCGCTGTGTTTCGCCCCCGGACAGGTATACACCTTGACTTCCAATAATTGTGTCTATTCCGTTTGGAAGTTTTTTCAGTATGTCATCGCACTGCGCCAGATGAGCTGCCTTTAGAACTTCCTCACGGGTTGCCAATGGTCTTCCGGCTCTTATGTTTTCTAATAGGCTATCCTTAAACAACTTGGGGTCCTGGAACACAAACGCCACCATTTTCATTAAATCGCCCTGTGGGATTTCCCTGATGTCAACGCCGCCAATTTTTACTGCGCCATCCTGCACGTCATAGAACCGAGGAATCAGACTGGCCGCTGTGCTTTTACCTGACCCGGAGTGTCCCACAAGGGCGGTTATTGCTCCTGCTTTTGCCATAAAAGTGAGATGTGAAACTGCGGGGTGATCGGTATTATCATATGCAAATGTCACATCTTCAAAAGCGACCTCATATGTATCAGGATATTGGGGGATCGCTGGTTCTGGTTGCTGTTCAGAAGTTAAAATCATATCGATTCTACGCATAGACTCCTCTGCCTGCATTTTATAACTAGTCATATACATAATTTTATTAAGCATCACTGCGCATGCCGGAGAGAAAATCACGTAAAACAGAAAACTTTGAATAAAATCTCTGAGTGTCGGGGTCGTAAATCCAACTAGAAAGCCAATCGGAACCAGCACTAAAAAGGATGAGTTTACGATAGCATTAAATGCAACCATGCCTTTCTTGCAAGACATAGTATAAGCAAGTGCGTACTTTTTATAGGTCTCTATCGCACTATGAAATTTGGCGAACGACTTTACAGTTTGTCCGAACACCTTGACAACGGCGATTCCTCTAATATATTCAACAGCCTCATGGTTCATTGTTTCTTGAGCGTCTTGATAAATTCTCATAAACTCAGCACTATTCTTTCCCATGAGAGAACTTTGCAGATAAAAGGCCATTCCATATAAGATAATAAGTGGAACCCCAATACGCCAGTCAAAAATGATCATAAAGCAAATACCAGCAATCAGGGTTACTTGGGCACCTGTTAAATCTGGCAACTGATGTGCAATAAAAGTCTCCGTTTGAAAACTGTTTTCATCAATTATTTTACGCAATTTTCCGCTTGGATGGGCATTAAAATAACCAATTGGCATATGAGCAAGGTGCTTTAATGCTGCCATCTGCAGGTTTTTTTGAATATGGAACGCAACGATATGAGAAGATAGCAAAGCCAAAAAGTAGAGTGCTACTCCCACGAGTTCTAATCCTAATGCAAAAAGGCCCCAATTCAATAATGCTTGGCCATTCAATTGATCGCCTAAAAATACAGCGATAAGTTCTCTTGCCGCAAAATATACACAGATAAAAGGGCCAATGATAAACAACGCACTGATGCCGGAAAGGCAACGTGCAAAAGTCAAGAGGCCCCTGTATCTACCGGCAAAACTGAGAATCCGCTTAATCCCTTTTGATTGACTGCCCACCAATATCTGGACTCCTTTCAACCGGCAGAGCAAATATATGGTTTAACATAACTTCTCTGTAATCTATTTGGAATATGTTATTTCTCTTTCTGCAAACGGCGTGCTATGCAAAACATAGCACGCCGTTTGCGGAATAAGGAAATACTCACTTTAATGTGATATTTTGTACAGCAGTAAAGTTTGCATCAGGCGGAAAATCGTAGTTTGCAATCTTATCACTATACACTGCAAGTTGGTGAGGATACACCAAAGGCGTAGTCAGGCACTGATCCGCCATCGTAGTCAAAATAATGCCATAAATCTCCTGGATTCGCTCCTCGTCAGTAGTAGATTCCAATTCTGTAATCAGTTCGGCACCGCCCGGCAAGTATGCAGCGACCTGGGAGATAATTGGGTCCATGGCCATACTGGGATCGATATTACCGATTGTATTGCCCGGATCATAAAAACCGCCCTGCGTTTTAAATAAGGTAAGGCCGTACTCTCCGGTTGTAATCATTGCATACCAGTCCATCATTTGTGCAGACTGCGGTATAAGTTCGATTCCGATTTTCCCTAACTGGTCGCAGATATAAACAACCAAGTTATCATCAGAAGCGGAGCCTGCTTGGTACTGAAACGGAGAGGATAGTTTCTCGCCGTCCTTTTCACGGATGCCATCGCCATCTGTATCAATGTATCCTGCTTCATCAAGCAATTGGTTTGCCCTGTCTATATCATAAGAGTATACGGTCTGCTCTACATCACAATAGGGTAGGGTCTTCGGGAAGAAAGTATCTGCTTTTTCATACAGGCCGCCATAAATGCTCTCAGAAATTGCATCTTTATCTAAGGCCAATGTAATGGCTTGGCGAACAACTTCATCACCAAACATGGAACTACTTAAATTATAACCAATATATCCGGTGCGGAAAGATTTGTCATCAACCTTGGCACCAAATCCCTCAGTGTTTTGCATTTCCACAAAACTTTCATTGGAGACGTTCGTGATTCCTGCGACAAAATCAATCTCTCCGTTTTTCAATGCGAGGATTTTAGCATCATTGTCAGGAATGCTCTCGATAGAAAAACTCTCAACATCAGGTTTTTCGCCCCAATAGTAGGGATTGCTCTCGAAATTCCAAGTCTGCCCGTCATTATCTCCAACATACATGTAGGGACCTGTGCCATAGGTTGCAGTTTCAAAAGTATCCTTTTTCGTTAAATCATCATTAAGTTGTTCACTTGATACAATTCCGAATGGATTCGCCAAACACAGCTCCCGTAGCGCATTATAATAAGGTTGCGTCAGATGCATTTCAACAGTATAGTCATCAACGACCACTGCATCTTCAATAATTGTAGACAGGCGGCCATAGGTTCCATTGTATTGCCCCAAATTGATGGGAACGGCCAAAAGCGATTTGGCAACATCTTCAGCAGTCAGATCACTACCATCAGAAAATTTCACATCATGCCGTAGATTGAACGTGTAGACTGTTCCATCTTCGCTAATTTTCCAATCCTCGGCCAGACCACCAACGTATTCTCCATCTTGATACTCTACAAGTACATCGTAGAAATTGCTAAGATAATATGTGATACCGAAGTTGCTTGCCGATACATCAGGCGTCATAATTGTATAGAAATTTTCAAACCCCCAACTTTCGGCCAAAGTGATGTGGTTGGCTTCCGTTTCCTCCACAACATCATTGCCCGAAGAAACAGGCGTTTCTGAGTTTTCGCCATTGTCGCCTGCACAGGCAACTAACGAAACCATCATGGCCGCAGCCATAAGCATCGTTGCAAGTCTTTTGAATTTCATCGCAAACTATCCTTTCATTTTATTTCTGCTATGATCAATTCCCACAATGATTATATATCAGTAATTCCACTCGCATATAAAAGCGTCTTGCTGTATTCGCTTGAAAATACTGATATATCTCCAGAAAATTCAACCTGTTCAATCAAGGCGGAATTTTTCATAACCAAAATTACGTCAGCAATAACGACGGCTAACTCCATATCATGCGTAATAAATACAAGGGTAAATGCGAGTTTCCTCTGCAAGTCAACAATTTCTTCGATGATCTTCTTGCGCAAAGGAAGGTCAAATCCATTTGTTGCCTCATCAAAAATTAGGCACTTTGGTTCTGCCGCCAATGCCCTTGCAATAGCGACACGTTTTTGCTCACCACCAGATAATTCGGCGGGAAGGCGCGAGTAGTATTCAACAGGCAAATTACATAAATTCATCAGATCATGGCACCTTTTTTTACGTTCTTCTTTGTCTAAATGAAAAAAACACAAAAGAGGTTCTTCGATTGATTTGCCAATGGACATTTTAGGGTCTAATGCAGATGAAGAATCCTGTTGAATAATTTGTACTTCCCTGAAGTAATTTGTACGAACCTTGTGTTTACCGTAAACAGGTATCCCATTGGCATAGATATTCCCCGCCGTAGGACGCTGGAGGCCCGCAATCATTCTGGCGAGTGTTGTCTTACCTGACCCCGACTCACCAACGATGGCATACCGTTCACCATCAATAAATTGGATGGAAACCGGGGAAACCGCCACGAATCCCTCTTTGGAAAACGGATTGCGGGCAAAAGTGCAACTTACATCTTTCGCTTCAATCATAGGTAATCACCGTCTTTCCAACGTACAAGCACTAAGCAGATATTTTGTATATTCTTCTTTAGGTTCATTGAATATCTGCTCCGTTGTCCCTGCCTCGACCAACTGGCCATTATTCATTATTAAAATTCGATCTGCCATTGACGCCGCTCTTAAATCATGTGTAACAAATAAGATCGCCATGCCGCCACTGCATAACTGCCTAAGTAATTGCATCAATTCAATTCGGTTACAGGCATCTATTGCTGTAGTCGCTTCATCAGCAACCAATATAGTAGGCTGATTGATTAGTGCTGCTGCAATCATAATCCGCTGCAACATCCCACCCGAAAGGGCATCAGGATAACTCTTTAGTATCCGTTTCAAATCATCAAGGCCCAACTGTTGTAGTGTGTTGCTCACTAATAGATGTAATTCCTGCCGTGATATTTGGGGGTTATGTAAGTAACATGTTTTTTCTAATTGCCTTCCAATACGCAGCGATGGATTAAATGCTGTCATGGGGTTTTGCATAATATAGCATATTTCTTTACCGTAGATTGCCTGCAATCGTTTCTTTGAAGCGCGCAGCAAGTTTTCCCCCTTATAAAGCACCTCGCCTGAAATGGAATAATTAGAACTAAGTAAGCCCATAACGGCCTTGCATACCGTCGTTTTTCCTGCCCCAGAGCTGCCCACAATGGACAACATTTCTCCTCCATCTATTGAAAAAGAAATGTCCTCTGCAATTTCTTCACCCGTTTTGAGAGTAATAGTGAGATCTCTGACGTCAAGAAACACTGATCTGGTCCTCCTTGCCAATAAAATCCCGAATACCTTCACCTAATAAATTGAAGCCCGCACAACAGATAATGAGGCATATGCCGGGATAAACAATTAGGGCGGGATTTGTATAAATGCTGTTTCGAGCGTCATTAAGCATGGCTCCCCACTCCGGAGTACCAGCAATGAGGCCCACACCCAAAAACGCAAAACTTGATACCGATAAAATTGCTGATGCTATTCCCGTGGTAAAATAGACAACAAACTGTGGCAACACATTCGGGATAATGTGGTGAAGTACGATCCGCATTGCAGATGCACCAGATACTCTTGCAGATTCTACATACCCCTTTCCACACTCGACCTTTGCATAAGAACGCGCCATGCGTAAGAACCACGCAGACATAGAAATACCAATTGCAGTGATAATGCTCGCAACAGAATTGTTAATAACTGACACTAATGACATTGCTATTACTAAAAGCGGAAATGCCATAAATATATCGCACAACAAGCGGATGACCTCATCTATTAGGCCGCCTTTATAAGAAGAGTAGCATCCAATAAACAATGCAATCGCTGCTAGTACTATTAGCACAGGCACAGTAAGGCTAAGTGAATATCGCGCTCCATAAATTAAGCGCGAAAGCTCACAGCGCCCCATCTGATCGCATCCAAGAGGATACTCGGATGATGGCGGGGCATTTTTTAGTGCAAGGTTTGTTGCATTTGGATCATTTGGGGCAAGGAGAGGGGCAGTTATTGCAATACAAACAAATAACGCAATAAGTAAAACACCAATGACAATTTGTGGATGTTTCCTCATACACGTTTCCTCCTATACGCAGGGCAAATGATACCCGAGAAGATGTCCGCTACAGTATTAAAAAGGACAAATGAGATTGCGCAAATAAGTACCACACCCGATATTCCATATACATCCATACTTTCGCATGCTTCAGTTAAATAGTATCCAAGACCCCGAATGGAAAAGACAGTTTCTATCAGTGCAGAGGTTCCAAAAACTGATGCGCAATATTGTGCGAAAAGTGTTATGGCCGCTGGAAATGCGTTCCTCAGGACCTCGCCGTATATAATTTTAGATGTGGAAAACCCCCTCGCTTTAGAGTAAGTAACATAGTCACTTTTTAATTCGTTTATTACAGCAGCTCGCAAAACCCTGATTGAAATACAAGCAATTGGAATGGCAATGGAAACAGATGGCAATATAAGGGATTTAATACTCCCGTCTGAAATTACACTAAATATCGGAATCTCAACTGCAAAAGCAATCAACAAAATGAGTGCCAGCCAAAAACTCGGAACACATATCCCAATTATGCAGATAACTCTTGTTGCGTGGTCAAATACTTTGTCTTTCCATATGACAGAAAACGCCGATAATAAAACAGTTAAAATAGCAACCCAGAGCATAGACATAATCACTAACATACATGTAACAGGAAGTGCATCTCTAATATTATCAATGACAGGTTTTCGATTGGTAATTGAAATACCCAAGTCCCCGGTAAGTAGTCCTTTTATATAATCTGCATATTGCTCAGAGAGTGTACCATCCAGGCCAAGTTCAACTCTCATTGCTTGGATTTGATCTTCTGTTGCGAACAATGTAGTCTTTCTTACAAGCATTTCTGCCGGATCTGTACCGGTAAATATCTGCAAACAAAAACTGAGAGTAACGACTCCTAAAATCACAATTAGCAAGGTTATAATGCGTTTTGCAATGCGTGCGCAGATCCCCATACTGTACAACTAATTTGCCTCCATTCGCCCACGGTTAGGCTCCGCTAACTTATGCCCCTAAAAAGAACCGCTGAATGCGGTTCTTCTCGTCAATCTCTAATTCATATCAATTATGGTAGCACAAGATTGCATGTTCGTCTATAACCGTTTAGGTCAAGCCTTAATCCATTTAGGTCACGAATATTTCATGCGATATGCGATTGGAGTCATTTCATATACTGATTTGAATGCCCCAGAAAACTTCCCTTGATTTTCATACCCTGCAAGACTAGCAATTTCGCCCACACTCAATGCTGGCTCAGATCTAAGTAATTCCGCAGCAGCCTCCATTCGTTTCCTTTTCATAAACGTGCCTAGAGAAGCACCGGAAATTGACTTAAAGCAGCGTTTCATGCTTGATTCCGAAACCCCATAAATCTCTGCTATCTCAGAAATGTTTTTTTGTGTAAAAGGATTTTCAATAATATACTGATAGACCTGTTGAGTCCGCCGGGATACTTTCTCCGTAAACTGTTGAGGCGGCTCCACATAACTGTTATCCAGTTTGCTTAATAAAAGTAAGATTTCCAGGATTTTCAGCCAGTAATATGGCAATCTTATCTGGTTCTCAACGCTCAATATCTCTGTAAAAATATGGTCAATTTTTTGTTTGGATTTTATTAAAAGAACACGACCTTCCGGGCATAGGGTTGTGCGGATTTTTTGCAAGTCTATACGCCACCTAGAGAATTCATCGTTGAGGGTCGTCTGCGCTGTTTCTAACTCCAAGAGAATGGTTATACCCTTATACTTATTGAAAGGGATTCTTGAATTGACAATAATCTGTCTATCATGGTATAGGCCAGATATACTTAAATCCTTTTCACCCAAAAAGGTGATTCCACCTCCGACCATTTCTACTTCGTGTCCACCCTCAAGGCAATAATTTATTTCCAAAAAGTCCTTTTGGACATTCAGTGGTTGAAAGCAAGAACTTAGGTTTAATTCATTAAAGGACAGTTGAATGCCTGGCGCAATATTATAGCAGTGCATCTCTCCAGCACCACTCTCATCCTCGTATCGCCGGAGGGTATAAAACTGGCGGGGCGTATCATCTGTATAATAGAATGCTCTGAATTCCGGAATATCAACAACATCAGCCATACTTATTCGCCCTTCCTGGAAATCGTGATTGACTAAAGAAAATGATAACGCAAGTGTATCCTAATTTCAATAGGAATTAAAAGTGAGGCGGTTGCTTCATGAACCGCTTTTACTTTTATCTCTATATAGTTATTCCACATCTTGAGTTAGTTTGAGTAAATTTAATTAGTTGTAACTGTAGCAGTATCAGGATTAACAAAAGATATTGTGATTCCTTTATTTTGGGCATATCTCACCGTCTGCATAGTCCCAGACCGCAAATTCCGCTCATTATCGTAGACCGCTACCAGATAATCCGCGTGATCCACCATGTAGCAGTTCCGCTTAATATAGTTCTCCCGGCAGTCCTCTTTTCCTATCACTACACAGTCGGAACACATCCGCAGGAGGAAGTCCATCCGGCGCTTGCTCCGCTCATCCCATTTTGAATCGTGCCCCTCAAAGGGCAGCACCACCACCAGTTCTATATCTCCATATCCCGGCTGTTCTTTTAGCCGCAGAATCAATTCACCAGCCCACATATCCACACCCAGGGCGCCGCCCACATAATACCGGCGTACTCCATGTTCATCGTACAGCCTCTTGAACTGCTCCAACATGGCCCGCTTTATTTTTTTGCACAGCGAATAGTCCTCGCTGTATTTGAACTTGAACCGGTTCGGCCGGTGGCCTGTTACCGCACAGGCAGCTTGCCTCATAAAATCACCCTCTTGTCCATACATTTTCTCCTTTTACACGCATACAAAGCTAAAATAACGTAAATAATGCGTTGTAAGTAGCGGTATATGGAGAATTATAACACAATCAATGTTCCTTATCCAGAAAACCTTTCTGCTATGCTAATGGGTAGTGAGGTGAGAGTATGGATGAGGCATTTATCCGCAGCCGGATCACAGAACTGCGGCTGAAAAAGGGCGTGTCAGAATACCAAATGAGCTTGGATTTAGGGCAAAACCGCAGCTACATCCAGGCGATTTCTTCCGGCCGGGCGCTCCCATCCATGAAGCAGTTTCTCAATATCTGCGAATATTTCGAGATCACGCCGCTCCAATTCTTCGATTCCGAGGAAATCAACCCGCAGCTTATGAAAAAGGCATTGGACGGCATGAGAACGCTGAAGGACGAGGACCTAATCATGCTGATCGGCTTTATCAACCGGCTGCAATCCTGACAAGGCGGGGGCTGAGGCCCCTGCTTTTATTTTGCTTGTTTGAACGGCGCCTATTACTTTTCTTTTCATCCGGTAAGTATCTGTTCACCTGTACGGTTCAAGGGGGTACAAAAATGGACTGCCCCCCAGTCCACGCAGCATCCGGGCGGCATTTTTGCCGCCCGGTCTTTATTTTATCAAGTCCATGTGAAAAAGAATAGGCTGGGAACAGAAAGAGGGCGGACTGCTCCCCAGGCGTGGAGTCAGGCGCTGAAGAATGGACGGCTTTCTCTACTTCTTCGTCCGGCATAGGCGGTTCCGATTCGGTGGGCTGCTCCGGCGTGGACGGCTGCGGTGCCTCGGAACAAAGGGTATAGAGGTTGCTGGTCTGGCCGCCGTTTTTGCGCTCGTCAAACCGTGCCTGCTTGATGATGTAGCCAGCTTCCACCAGCTCGTCTAGCGCCCGCTTGACCGTAGAGATACCATAGCCGCACTTGGCGGCTATGGTCTTGATGGACGGAAAACACTCACCCTCCTTGTTGCAATGCAGAACAAGGACTTGAAGCACCAGCCGCGCTCTCGGCCGCAATTCAGAGGAAAACGCCCTCTCCATGTATTCAAACTTTGCCATTCTGTGATCCTCCCATTCTGATCCTCTCTTTGTTACAGCCGCCGTTCTCCCATGATATACGGCTCCACCAGGCGCTTATACAACCTCCCGTTGGTCCGTTCTGCAAATAGGTTATGGGATGCCTCCGCCATTTCCATCTCACCGCCAAACAGCTCCCGGCAGTATTCCCGGAACTCTCCCGGCACACTGATGGCCACCGGGCGTACTTCCAGCCCGCCGCAGATCTCCAGCGCCTTGTGAAAGGCCGGAATCTCATAGGGCAGGACGCTCCCGCACAACAGCCGGTGATCCGCCTCCCGGAACACAGAGGTGGGCGCCTGCATCACACCGCAGTCGTAGATGATAAACTGATACTCCCGGTCCGGCTCATTGGTCAGGTAGCAGTCGATCCCATCAATCGTGTAATGTTCGCCAGTAGGGGCCGCCTCATAGACATTGAGCAGGAGCTGAAGGTGCCGGTTGGTGTTGACCTCAATGTAGGCGACCTCCGCACCTCTGGCAGTCAACCACGCCGCCAGATTGAACGCCGTCACCGTTACGCCGCTTCTGCGCTGCGTCCCTGCAACGGCAATACGGATATTTTTAGCGTTCCAACGGTAGGGGATGATCTCGGCCTCCGGTTCAGGAGCCGGTTCCCGTTGGGATTCTGGCTGGCTTGACACAGGCATAGGCGTCACATACCGCTGCATCCCTTCATCGGAAAGGGCCTCTTTCAGCTCGTCGGCGGCTTCCTCCAGCGTTTCCGCTGTAATCAGATTCACCACTCCAATGGATAAAAGCTGCTGGATACAACCACTCATATCCTCACAGCCGGACAGAATCACGATGATACGGGCAGAAAACATCATCTGGAAGGACCTCAAAGCCAGGGTGAAGTCCTCGCCGCTTTCCTCAATACAGGCCGCGTCAATCAGGAAGAACTTGGCCGTGGCATAGTTTCGCATATCCTTGGTGACGAAACTTTTCAGGCTGAACTTCCCAACCAGCTTTTTGGACGGCAGGAGCATTTCACGGGCCGCGCCGTCGATCAGCCCGCTTTTCTGGTTACTTGTCAAGTACAGCAGCATACGATGTACCTCCCATATCCATGTTTTCTACCGCCCTTTCCGGCTCTCCTGTCAGCAGAAGGACAACGCCAACCACTACAATGGCGATGTAGATCAATAATTCAATCAGTTTATTTCGGTTGTTCATACCATGCTCCTTTAGTAGATCGCCCAGAAAGGGCCGCCAGCAGCGGCACCTTTTCTGGCTTCATCCAGAATAATGGAGAGGTCCCATTCCTGCTCGCTCCGCTTGCGGCTGGCAGGGTCGGCCACCAGGATTTTCCCCTCCGCAGTTACACCGCGCAGGACAATGAAATGCCCGGAGTTGGTAAAGTGCCCTTTTGCCATGATCGCCACAACCAGCTTCCCATCCGCCAGCGCGTCTATCATCGCCTGCGGGTCATCCGGGGGAACGCTCTCCCAGGACAGGCCGTAGGCTTCGGCTGCTGCCGGGATCAGGCTGTGGTAAGAGCCGTTCCCTTCGCAGCGGTGTCCATTCGCTACGGACCATTCGCTGAGTTCTACTGGGTTATGGGGCGTCCCGGTCAGGGTCGATGTGACAATCGCCATCGCCGTGGGGCCGCACCCGGCCTCGCCAATCGTGCCGGATGTGCCGTACATGGTATCTGCCCACCGCTCATCCAGTTGGTTGTAATAGATGACCTCCCGGCCCCCATCAGTAAAGACCACGCCCTCGTAGCTCTGGCCGCTGCCCTCGATATAGTCCTTTTCATAAATACCGAGCTGCTGGTTGTAGCCATACTCTTTCTGAAAATTCTCCACCACACTCACCTCATCGCCCACCAGCCATTGAGACAGCATGGAGAAAGGGCTGGTAATCAGATACAGGATAAAGGCAATCAAGAGCAGCAGGCCCAGAATGGGGGCCAGAATGAGAATGAGCGTCCTTCTACGGCTTTCCTCATCAGTCGCCGCCCGCGCCGCCACTTGTGCCAGCAGCTTTGCCGTCAACGGATCAATCGCCAAAACAACACCTCCAATCAGCCCATTTCCGCGCCTATGTCCGCCAGCATCCGGTCAAACTGCTGGCGGATTTTTTCCCGTTCCCGCCCGGCGCTGTCATCCATCACAAACACCTTTTTCCCATCCTCATTCTCACGCACGGAAACCGCGTAATCCCCGTTTGCAATAAAGAAGGAAGTATAAAGGGCTTGGATGGCCGGAACGGGCATCCGGGAAATCTCAAAGGGCGTGGCGGCGCACTTGCTGTTCCAGGAAAAGAGGTTGTAGGCTGCGTCCGCCGTCAGTTTCATCCAGTCATAGTCAAATTCTTCTTTCTTCATCAGGGCGCCAAAGTCAATCCCGTCCGGGGAAAAATACCGCTCTACCTTTTCGGCAAGAACCGGGTGGGAGGACATCAGATAGAGTGCTGCCTGATAAGAGCAGTCCAGCTCTCCGCCCCGCCAGCGCATCGAGGACAGCTTGGTTATCAAAGATTCATACCGTTCCGCATGGTTCATCAGAAAACGCCTCCTGTTCATGAATAAGTAAGGCGGCCGGGGAACATCCCGGCCGCCGTGGTGTGCTACCGGCCGCCCGCCTTGCCCATGTAGGCAAACTTGTAGGCCGGAATTTCAAAATTGACATGAAGCCGCTTGGAGCCGACCAGGAACAGGGCGTGTCCCCGTCGCTTGCTCTCCAACAATTCCTGCTCGGCGTCCGTCAGGTTGTAGAGGTCTGTGGTTTCCTGAAGGTTTTTGCCGTCGCAGCCCATCAGGATTTTGTAGCAGGGAATATCCAAAAGGGCCTGCCCGTACATCTTGATCTCCGGCGCCAGGAAGTCCACCACCGAATGGGAGATAATCGCCAGGGCGGACTCATATTTTCTGGACCGCTTCTCCACATTCCGCAGGAAGGCCAGGGATTGCGGCACCTGCGGGTCGATCATCAGATACGCCTCGTCGCATACCAGAAGCACACGCTCCCCGCGATTGTTGCTCATCTGCTCCCAGCACCAGGTCAGCAGATTGAAATACTGCGTCCGCTTGATGTTATCTGCTGCGTTTTGCAGGCTGTGGGTATCCAGGCAGACAAAATGGGAGTCGGCCTCCAGCGTGCTGTGCCCGTTCCAAAGGAAGCTGTCGCTGCCCTTGGCGGCGTCATACAGCAGCATGGCGAGGTCACGGAACACCGGATTGTCCGGGTTGGCCTCGGCTTTCTTTTCAATCAGGCCGTGCAGATCTTCCATGATGGGGAAATCCGCTGCTTTGAGCTGGCGAATGTCTGTGTCCCAGAAGATGCCGAACTGATGATAAAGCTCAATGACCGTCTGCTTCAGGACGGCTTTCTGCATATCGGTCAGGCTCGGCAGATATAGGGAGAAGATAATCTCCAGCGTTTTGATATGGAGCGCCATATCGGACATTCCATTTCCTTCATCCGTATAGAGCTTGTCGGTTTCGTCCTCATCGTCACGGGGCGCCGGTCTGATCTGCAAAAGGTTGGAGCGGCCGTTGCGCCCACCGCCAGCGTTCAGCCAGTTCCCGCCCAGGTTCCGGCACATATCCTTGTACTCGGATTCCGGGTCGATACACAGGATTTTGGTTCCCTTCATGTACTCCGAGAGCATGATGTGCTTGACCACGGTGCTTTTGCCGATACCGGCCACGCCCATGACAACGAAGCTGCTGTTGGTGCGGTCGTTCCCGCGTGTCCAGGGGTCCAGGATCACCAGCCCGCCGCTGCTGTCCTTGGCAAAATAATAGCCCCGGCCGTCGCTGTAACCGGAGCTTGCAAAGGGGAATCCGCCCACAAAGGTACTCATGGGGATGATGCGGGAAACAATGCTGTCCACCGTCCCGTTGGCGGGATAAGTGGGCGAAATGCTCTGAAACCCCTCCTTTTGCAGATTGGCAAGGGTGCGGACCTTGCATTTCTGAACGCTGAACGCACTCTCCACACGGCGGCAGATTTTGGAGAAGGCCGCCTCGTCCTGCGCCACCGGCATCACCGTGAGCGACATCATGGCGACGGTTTCGCCCTCCTGGTCGATTTTCTGCATGATATGCTCCCCGTCTTCGGCGGCTTTTTCCGCCCGCTGACGGGTCAGCGGGTCTTTGGCGCTGTCGGCGGCGCCCCGCTGCTGGACAATGCTCTTGGAGAGGGCGGAGATCAGGGTGCTGTTATCAATCGGGGTGATACCCACTGACACAATGGTGCTGGGGATGTTCGTGATTTTGGAGAGCCAGCCCATCTCCACCTTTTGCGGATAACGGACTGCACCGTAGACCTTTCCCATATTCTCACCGATCACAAGGCTGTTCCGCTTGATTTCCAGTCCCATCGGGGTAATGACATTCAACAACGCTTCATTGACGGGGAGCGTTTCTTCCTTTTTCTTGGTTCTTAACAATGATACACCTCCAAATCAGTGACACGAATACGGCACACCGATATAATCCAGCACGGCGCCCAGCCCCAGCTCATGGATGCAGTAGTGGTACTGCTGGGGATGGGTTTTCTCCATGAGCTGAAAACGGTTCGGCTCATGCTCCAGATGAACGCCGTACATACAATACATACACCCTGATCTGGAAACGCCGGTGGTTTTCAGAGTCAGGGTGCCGTTCCTCTTTTTGACCTCCACAATATCCCCATAGATGGGGGCATAGGGGATGCCGGTCATTTTCAGATAGCGCAAAATATCTTCCTCCCGCCAGAACGCAAGGGGCTGGCTGAGGGGGCGCCTGCGCTCATAGCCGTTGCAACCAAATTTGAGGTAAGACTGATCCCGCAGCTTGCTCTCACAGGCCAACACTCCCGTAATGGGATGCCGCCCGGACTGCCGTTCAAACTTGTTCAGCGGGGCCTTTTTCATGTGGTAACAGCACCGGGCTGAAACCGCAAAGGGGGCGTCCAGAAGATACCTGTACTTCTCACAGTTGTAAATCGACTTCTTTCCGTTCTTATCCAGCAATTCACCGTTTAGGCGGGCCAGACGGTAAGACTGGCCCTTCCGTGCGCCGCTGATGGCATCGGACACTTCCTTGGAAATGACCGGATAGCCGTATTTCTCAATGATCTGCGTAAACGGATAGCGTGGGCGAAGCCAAACCACATTGTCTTTCGTTTTTACAAAATCGCGCAGTTCAGGGTATTCCAACCCTGTGTCAACATACACGGCGGGAATATCCGGGCAGACCTGCCGTGCCAAATCAAGGAGTACCGTGGAATCCTTACCGCCCGAAAAGCTGGTAAAGACCTGCCCGTTGTATTCCTTGTACCATTCCAATATTTTCATCTGCGATACTTTGATCTTTTTTTCGAGGCTCCAACCCTGCATGATGTTCAAATCCTGCCGGGTGTGCTTCATTCTTACACAACACCTACACTTTCTAAAATCGGGATCGCCGCTTCAAACCCAGCGTCCTCCAAATGCACATAGGCCGGGTTATTCACCAGATTGCACAGCCGTACAATGTCCTGCTGCTCCAAAATCTCAGTTTGGATGCCGCAGTCGGCAAAGTAGCCCGACAGATATTTCAGTTTTTGGAGCAGATCACGCTCCACTCCGTCAACCGCCCTGTCCCAGATTTTGATGTAAAACTGCCGTTCCACCACCTCGCCGGAGAGGGCAAAACCGCCCATCTCCACGATCTCATGTTTTAGCAGCTCCTTTTGCTTGATATTGGAGGAAGCTGTGAGGGTGGAGGACAACTCCGCCATCAGGGGAGAAATATCCACCGGGCGGGAAACAGCCAAAAGCTGAAACGGATATTGGCCGCTGGACAGGCTGGCCGTGAGCTGCTTGGCGATCAGGCGTTTTTCATTCTTGCTGAACAGCTCCGTGCTGATGGGAAATATTTTCAGATACGCCAGCGCCATGCCGTCACGGGTGTAGAGGAAGCTCCCGCGAATGTCCTTGACATTGACAAACTCATTGGCGGTCATCTGTGCCAGTTCTTCCTTATCCCTGCTCTTGGTTTTCTTGCGCCTTTCTGAAAATTTCAAAAAAAGAAGCGTACCGCCTCCCAGCAGTACGCATACCAAAATCATAATGATCGGCAGCAGCAACCTATCAACCTCGCTTTCTTTGCCGCAGCTTATAGTTCCAAATCATCCTCGTCCTCCAGTTCTGGTTCCAGCTCATCGGTATAGTCTGGCAACACATCCTCAACCGAAAATCCAAAGCTGTGTCCGCCGATCCAGTCCACTTGCACAGAGGCATACAGTTCTTCAAAGTTCTTGCTGAAATAGGCCAGTTCTTCTTCGCTGGCCCGTTCTGTTTCACCCTCCCCGTAGAGGTAGGTGCCAACCTCCGCATAAACCCGGTCGCTTTTCGGCAGGCTCCTCAAATCATCCCGGATGATTTCGTCCTCCAAAAGATCCTCCGCACAGTCCGGGCTTCCGGGAGCGTAGTATTCTTCCAGCAGGCCGGAGTCCGAGGCCAGGGTCACAACAGAAAACATCTTGCTCATTTTGAACCACCACCTTTCCGATCCCCGAACATCAGCCGCAGAAATTCCTCCATATCTTTCGCTGATTGTACCTCAAAGGTCACGGCGGAGGGCTGCGGCCCCGTAAAGTAATGCCGGAAATAGGCGATCTGGTTCTCGGTCAGCGATACGCCGTCCCCCTCCGGGGTGTCGCCATAGAGAAAGAATGTCCCGTGGATCGTGTCATTCCCGAACTGGCGGTTGGCGGGCAGGCCCATCCATTTGCCAGCGGCGTTACAGCACAGGACGGTTTCATGGGGCAGGGAGATACATTCGATCTCGCCGCCGACAAGGGCCTGCCGGTGTTCCAGGGAATCCTCCAGCACAGCGGTATAGGGTTCCTTTCCCGGCTCAAATATCATTACCCTGATTTCTCTATTGCTGTTCATTGTATTTTCCTTTCTCATCATGGGTTCCCCGGCGCGATATGCCAGTCATCGTAAAGGGAACCGCTAATCGTCACGGAATCGGTGAGATTGGCGCAGAGCATCCCTGCCGGGGTCCAAATATCCATCACATGGGTATTGACCGTATAGCTCCCATCGGGGAACCACACCGGCGAAAAATGGACCCGCTGCTTGTAGGTGCTGTAAATATTTTCGGCAAACTGGAACCGGGCTGTTTTTCCGCTGGAGAGCCGGTCCAGCAGGCGCCAGTAGGTCGTATAGTGAAATTCGGGAAAATAGGAAACCGCCGTCTGGCCGTAGGTGTAGTGGGACATGGGCGCCGATGTGCTGACCGTGGCGGTGACGGTGTTGCTCACACCGTAGCCGGATTTCATGGTGTTCCCGGCCGCCGTGGGCACCTTCTCATCCGGTTCAATCCTCGCGGTGGCGGTCATGGAGGCGGAATAGTTGTCCCGGAAGAAATCATACCAGCCCTCATCCACCCAATATCCATCATCATCGCCGGTGCTGTGCCACACCCAATACGGGTGCCACTGTGCCCACCACACGCTCCATGCGGCGTAGGACTTTTCCTCCCGGCTGGGGACGCTGCTGGGCCGCCAGCTTCCTGCGGTGTCGGTGGCCTTCGGGTCCGGCGGGTCGTTGCCGGAAAGATCAACCACTTTTGCCTTGATGGTAGTCTGGCTCAGAGTCCCCCGGTTTGTGCGTACCGTAATAGTAATATCCTGCGGTTCGGACGGGGTATGCCACTTCACCCACGCAAGCTGACTGTCCCCCTCCGGGATGACGATATTGCTCATGCGGTAGGTGCTGCCCTTGATGGTAAAGGTCACAGTGGCGGGGCCATCCGGGTTGATCTCAGAACCGGCATAGAGCGTCACCGGCGTTATCACATCGGTGTCTACCCGGTATTCGTAGTCGTAATCGGTGGGTTCCGGCTGCTCCGGGGGCTGTTCCTCAAACCGGACAATGCCTATGCCCAGGTAGGCGATGATGGTATCATTGGAACAGGTCTTGTTCGTGGGGCCGGAATAGGCCGCAAAGCCCAAATCCGAATATTCAAGATACATCGCCAACGGGAGATTTTTATGGGTCAGGCTCGTCATGGTCCTGCGCAGGGCGCCGCCCGTCTGGTTGTCGTAGAGGGCCGCTTCATGGGCGGTCATGGCGTACATGATCCCGTTGTGCTTGAAGTAGGCGATTGGTTCCAAAAGCAACTTGTACTCGCCGCCAATCAGTTCATCATAGTTGATGCCGGTCTGCTGCGCCACCAGTTCAACCGCATACTCAGAACAAAAATATTTCTTGATGGCCTCAATACTCGCCTTGGTACTTCCGGTGCTGATAATGCGGGGCATAGCTACATCTGGCTTTTTACAGGTATAAGGGGTAGTATTTGGAGAAATGCCTGAACCGTTGGTGTATTGTATTTTACTGACCTTTCCAAAATGGATTTTAATTGTAGGATTTTTGTTCGTCAGGTCAAAGGGAGTAGAAACCGGCTGGCCGGATTCTGCGTCCACAACGGTAATCCTGACACCATCCATGCCCGGATTCCATGAGTTCTGCGAGGTCCCCTGTCCCATACTGCCGCCACCGCCGTCCACATTCCCGCTGCCTCCGGTATCGGCCAGGGCGCTCATAGGGCAAATGCCCAGGATAAGCAAAAGGCTTAAAAAGAAGGCAAAAATCCGTTTCAAAAGCGCACCTCCAGTCTGCTGATTTTTGAAAAAGAGCATAAAAAGAGTACGGCAGAAATGCCGTACTCCTGTGCCAAAGGTCATCCCATGATGCCGACTTGTTTATTTATATCTCCATCTGAATGAATTTCCTCCTGAATGGTTCCACCTCCTTCATCGGGAATCCAGCCAAAGCCCTCAATGTAGATGGAGCCGTTCTGCGTATCGCCGTTTTGGGGCTGATTGGCGGCGGGATCGGAAACAATCGGCTCATTGTTCTCGCTGGCCGCCTGCTGTTCCTCCGGGGACGGGGCAGGCGGCGGAGTGCTTTCCGGCTTTTTCTCACTGTCGGTCAAATCAACATCCACCTGATCCTCCTGCTCTACATCCAGGACGGGATCAGCCTGTTCCTGCGTGGGGGTGTTTTCCGGTGCGGAAACATCGGGGACCTCCACTGTGGGCGTCGTAGTTTCTTCCTCCGGGGGCTGGCTCACATCCTCCGTTGTAACATCCGTGGGGGCAGCGGCCGGGTCCGTCCCGGACGGCTGACTGCTTTTGCCGAGCATGGACACAGAAACACCGATCACGATCAGCAGCACCGCCGCCACACCGACGATAGCAAGCAGCTTTTTATTTTTTGCGTTCATCTGGAATCCTCCTTTTAAGGTGAAATTATATCAAAAGATCAATGTGTTCCTCCACCCTCATTATACCATTTGCACAACAATGGCGTCCAGGTGGAAGAACACACAAACATTTTTTTGCGCTATGGAAAACCGTCAGGCAGAAATAGACAAAATCTAAAACCGGGGAACATATTTGGCGTTCAGCTTCATGGTGATCTGCATGGGCGGCAGATGGCCGAACCCAAAGGAAAGGGGCACCTCCACCGTGACCGTTCCCGTCACATTGAGCTGCGTAATCCCCTCCGGCGCGGAGGGGGCAAGCGGGGCATTTTCCAGTTCCATGTGCAGATCATAAAAGCGGTATTCCAAATCCGGCCCCGCGTATTTCAGATACCGCCCATCCTCGTACACCAGGCCCAACACCTGTTGCAGCCGGTCATATACATTCCCGGTGGTCACATTCTGCGTCCAGGACGAACCGGAAAGCTGGTAGCCGCCCGAATACCCTTCCCGCAGGCCGGGGTAGGCTTCATCCCAATTCTCCGTTGCCACCGCTACGATAGCGGATTGAACGGAATCCCGGACGCCCTGCGCCACGATCATCAGCCGCATATATTCAAACACCACGCAGGCTAAGATCATGCAGCAGACCACCACCGCCAGAATCATGGGCGTGCCCTGCCCGGACCTGTCTTTCAAAACTGTTTTCAGCCTGTTCATTTCCAGTACACCTCCGAGACTCCTGTGGCCCTTGCGGTGAGTGTGACAGGAAAGGACGCAAATTCTCCGAACAGGCCGAGATTGACGGTGGTGGTGAGCGTCACCGTCACCTCGTTACCGAGTTGGATTTTCCCGGTGTCGCTCCATGAAATATCCGGGTCAAGTCCGGTTTCCTCCCGGAGAGCCGCCGCTTTTGAGCTGGTGACGGAACCGACCCACCCATTGATCTCCGCTGTCCGCACCAGCTCATCCGCAAACACATCCAGGTTTTGTTTCGCCACAAACACCGGGGCGATGCGGACCACCAGCGCCAGAACGAGAGCAACGGACAGGACAAGGACGCATACATCCACAAAGCCTTCCCCGCGTTTTTCTTTCAGCAGCCGCCTCAAACAGCCACCTCCCTTCATCAGAACAAATCTCCAAAGGCTTCCAAGACCACATAGCCCAGAACACCCAGATACATCAGCAGGAAACAGCCCAGAAGCATGAAGGAATACTTCCTCATTTTCCCCGGCTGCTTCATGGCCTCCAGTTTCAGCTTTTGGAGTTCAAGCTGTTTGAAGGTCATGGAGAGCATTTGAAAGTACATAATGCCGTTATCGCCTCGCTTGACGGAGATCAGCCCGCGCACCACATCGGAGAGCATGGTGCTTCCAATCCGGCTCTCCCAGCGTGTCAGGGCGTTTTCCTCGTTGCCGGAGGCCATATCCGCAATCGTGATCTCCAGCTCCCGCTTCATGGCGTGACCGGCGTTGTGCTGATAGGCTTTCAGGATATTCAGCACATCACGGGAGGAACGAAGCTCCTGCTCCACGGTATTGACAAAACGGGGCAGTTCCGTTTCAATTTCTTCCCGCCGCTGCTGGACAATCTCATCCGCCCGTTTCTGTTCTTTGAAAAAAACAGCCACCGCCAGAAAAAGGATCACCGGCGCCAGGATAGGAAAAATCAGCAGGGTAGGGATCACCAGCAGCCCGATCAGCCCGCCCTTGACCCAGGCCGCCGCCACATAGGTTTCCGGGGACATTTGAATTTCGGCGGATTTAAGCTGGGCTTCCAGCTTGCGCCGTTTATAGGCGTCCAGCCGAACCAGAGGCGCCGCCTTTGCCGCCATGTCGAACAGGATAGCGTTCATGCTGTTCTTTTTCGCCTTTCCCCGGTTCGTGACGGTTAGTACGGCCTTTGTGCTGGCGGAAGTGGGCAGCCGGAGAAGTCCGGCCAGTAAAAAGAACGCTCCCAGGCCAAAGAGCGTTCCGAAGCATAGTAAGATCAAATACAACCTGTTTCACCTCAATTCCTTGTAATACATTCGTTTTGGGCCGGTATTCCGGCTCTCTGTCCGGGGACGGCCCGGAACATTCCAGCTCCCGCCGCCCCGGAATCCCGGCGCACATGACCAACCGGAGGCCCGTAGGCTGGCCCCACCTTCCTCCGCCAGCGTGTAGGTGATGATCTTCCGAAATCCCATCTCTCTGGCGATTCGGGCGCAGCAGCCATAGAGGAAGCTGCACCCATTGAAAGTGCCGTCCGTGCAGAGCCGTGTCACCTCGGCGGTCCGTCCATCGTCCAGATACCGGGAGATCGGCCGCCCCACGACAGCAACGCCATGAATCACCCCCTGCCCATCGGAGAGCGCCACGCAGAATTTACAACCCTGCGCCCGCCCGCTGTGGCGGTGGTGCTTTTCAATAAAGCGGTTTGCCTCCCGCAAGCTGATTGGAATGATCTCCGCGATTCTCACCTCCAACGAAAAACGCCCACCGGGAAGGTGCGCAAAATGGTTTCATCTGCTTTGAATTGGAAATATCAGGCTCCTTCATTTCCACAAACTCAAAATAGTGGAAATATCTCACCTGATTTTAGAGTAGATAGTTCCATTTACCTTTTGTACTCCACCGGCTTTGTCAGCCGGATAACCGCCGCGAAGGAAATGAGCAGCACCAGCAGGCAGACCGCCAGGATGCCCTTGCCGAAGCCGGTGTTCACCAGCACATCGTACCAGTCTTTGTTCAGGAAGTAGAGCAAAGGGATGTTGCCCACCAGCAGGAAGGCCATTGTGATGAACTCCTTGAACGGCTCATACATCAGGTAGTCCAGTTCCGCCGCCACGATCCGCATATCGGACAGCTTGCCGATAATGGGGGTAAGCGTGCTTTTCAGGCTCTTATCATCCTGACAGGCGATAGCGGCGTCCACCCATTCCCGAAAAATGTAGTTGTCCAGCTTGGGTTTCATGTTGGAGAGGGCCTGCTTCACATCGGCGCTTATCATGCCGGTTTCGGCCAAAAAGCCCCGGAACACATCGGCCACGGGCGGGTTCAGGTAGTGGATGTTTTCCTCTACGGCGGTGATGATACTCTCGCTGCGCAGATAGGAGCTGGTGATGATGGACAGCCCGGTTTCAATCTCATTGTTCATCAGCTTTTTGTAGCTGTGGGAGGTGAACAGGACATACCAGAACGGGATCAGCCCCATGCCAGCCGCCAGCACCGGAAGCATGAGATAGTTTTGAATCACAATGCAGATCACCGCTCCCATAGCCGCCAGGAACAGGGAGAGGGCGCAGAGGGCGGCAAACTTGCCGCCCCTGCCGGTCAGGAGCATCATTTCCTTGGCCTCCCGCACCGTCTTTTTGATGCCCTTGGCCTCTCTGGGGTGGTTGAGCTGCCCGATCTTCTTGGAGATCGGCGCCTCCCGGCTGGCAAAGGATTTCGTCAGGTCCTCTGCAAACTCAAAGGGCGTCATATTCAGCAGCAGGAAAATACCAGCCAGCATACCGGCAAAGGCCAGCAGAATCAGTACAATCAAGCAGTTTCCTCCTTCCCATCGTCTATATTCATCCGCCCACCGGCGATCTGTTCCAGCAGGCGGGGCGGCATCCCATTCTCCAGCAGCCGCTTTTGCAGGCTTGCCGAGATCGGGGACACCTTTTGAAACTCGCCATGCACCTTGACCTTGCCATCCTCGACAGCGGTTTCCGATACATGGTAGCGGTAGAGGGTGTGAAGCTGCCGTGTACCGTCCTCCAAAATCTCACATTCAGTAATTTCCATCACCCTGCGGCTGTTGTCCTCCAGCTTCTTCACAAAGAGGACAATGGGAAACGCCTCCGTCACCAGGTTATACAAAGTCTTGTCGCCCATGTCGTATTTCTGAGTACACAGCGTCACCATGCGGTAGTAGGTGGCCTTGCAGCTATTGGCGTGGGTAGTGGTAATAACCGCGTGGCCGGTGCGGGCCGCCTCCTGCGCCGCAAACGCTTCCGCCGACTTCATCTCGCCCACGCACACCACATCCGGGTCACAGGTCAGGGCAAACTCCAAAAGCCGCTCCTGATCGTAGTTCTGCTTGGGGTCATCGGAAAAGCGGGTGACGGTGTGGACTACATTGTTGAGGACATTCCCTTCGGCGTCCTCCTTCACCAGATCAAACTCCCGGCATCCATTTTCAATAGTAAAAATTCTCTTTTCATTGGGAATGGTGGAGAGAATCCAACTCATCAGCGTGGTCTTGCCGCTGCCGGTGGAGCCGGTGACGCAAATAGACAGGCCGAACCGCAGCACCGCCGCCAGAAAATCCAGCATTTCGGCGGTAGCCGTTCCATAGCGGACAAAATCATCCCGCCCCAGCTTTTTGGGGTTTACGATTCGGATGGAGGCCGCCACGCCCTTGTCCTTGTCGGTCAGCGGATTGCCCAGAACCGTAATACGGATTTTATTGGAGAGATGGCCCACCACTCCCGGCTGGCTGTTGTCCAGGATCATCCCGGATTTATGAAGCAGCCTGCGGACCACATCCACGGCGTGCTGGGGGCTTTGGAAGCGCTCCTTGGAGGGGACCACACGCCCATCCGCATAGGTGATCTTGGTGTCCTTCCAGGAGTTGATGTTGATTTCCTCCACATCGCAGGCAAACAGGTAAGGCGTCAGGAAGGAGAACTCGGCCATTTCCGTATAGAGCTTGTCAATCAGGGCCTCGTGATCCATGCCTTCCACACCCAGGCTGTAATCATTGAGATACTTGGCGATGTAGGCGGTGATCTGCTGGCGCTGTTCCTCCGGGTTGTCGGTTATCAGGGTAGAATACTTGCTGGCAAGATACTCCTGCACCTGTGCCAGCACCTCCGCGAATGAGCGCGTGTTTTTGCTGGTGTTGAAAAAAAGGCCGATGTTATTTGCCATCCCCGAACACCTCCGCGGCGATGGCAGCGATGACCGGCTCATAGCTCTTTGCCTCTTTTCCGGCAAGCGGTTCCAGCAGCTTCAGCGTGGCCGCCTGTTCCTCCACGATGGGAAGATAGGGCAGCCGGTACTTCACCCCGCCAAATGAGTTTTCGTATTCCATTCCGCCCTGATAGGGCCGGGTATTGGACAGCACCCGGATGTGCTGCTCCGGCTTGAATTTCCGGTCCTCAATCAGCGGAAGATAAGACGCAAAGTAGGAAATCGCTTTCAGGTCGCATCCGCATACCCGCAGCACATCGTCCGCCACCTCCAGCGCCGCCGTCGCCAGCACATTCCCGGTCAGGACGCTGGTGCAGTCCACGATCACATAGTCTGCGATATGCCGCAGGAGAACCAGCATATCCACCGCCTTTTCCTTGCTGTACTCTGCGTAGGTAAACACATTTTCCCCAGCCTTGTAGCCCAGAAAGCTGATATAGGGATGTTTTTCACAGGGGACGCAGGTTTTCAACACCTGTTCCTGCGTCATGCCGGGAGCGGACAGCAGTTCGCCCACGGACACCTCCGGCAGCTTCCCCTCTGCCGCCACAGCGGGAAGCGGGGGCGCGGTAAGGTCGGTAAACACCAACACCACATTTTTCTTCCGCTTGGCAAGCTCCGCCGCCAGTTTGACCGCCGTGACCGTCTTTCCAGCGCCGGGGCTGCCCCATACAGCAAGCATCTGTTTCTGCTTATTCGCCATCCGCTGATTCCACCTCCTGTTCCTCCGTGCCCTCTGTGGACTGCCCGCCGTCAGCAGCGTCAACAGGGGCTTCCGGCTGACTGCTCTCCCCACCGGCCTCCACCTCCGGTTCGGCAAAGAAGGCGTCCTGCGCCGCCAGGAACTTTTCGGCATTGGCGCGGGCGCCCCGGTAGACAAAGGCCAGGTGGAGACTGTTGGATTCCTCCAGATGAGCTAAAAGCTGGGCCTGTTCGCTGTTTACCAGCAGGGTGATGGTGGCGGGCAGGGTTTCCTCCGGGTTTTCTTCTTCCTCATTTTCCACCGGCGCCTGATATTCCTTGTCCGCGCCGGAACTCTGGGTGGCGGCCAGGACTTCCACATATTTCAGCTCCGGGGGCTGGGTGGTTTCGCCGGTGTCCTTGTCGGTGGCAAAGAGCATGATAATATCGCCCGCCTCCACCTTGCCGGAACCGCCCTTGGCAAAGGTGGGGATGGTGACGGAGATCGCTACCTTGGAACCGTTCAGTTGGGTCAGATACTCATACTGCGTCAGTGGCTCCGAGGACAGCCACGCCGTGTTCACATCTGTATTTTTCCGCAGTTCCACATCGGTGTATCTCCCCACCACCTCATCCAGAGAGGTGGCAACGCTGTCCTCCATGCCGGAGGCCCCTCTGGTGTAGACCTCCACCATGTCTGCCGTGATGTATGTCCCCCGTGGGATCACCTCGGCCTTTACCCGGACCGCCTCCGTCTGGGCTTTTAGGCCCTCGTTGAAAAGCGGTGTGATCCCAAAGCAGACCAGAACCGCCAGCAGGATGCACACCGCGCCGATGACCGTCCGGCTCCGAAAAATGTTCTTGTTCAATTTGATACCTCCACTTGTTCAGATTTGAAGTGCAAAAGCAGTCAGCCAGTAGGCGGACACGCCTCCGAAGCAGAAAAAGGGGGCCAAGGGCAGGCGCACCGCAGACAGCGGTTGTTTTTGTAAACGACATTCCACCAGCCCAGTCAGCACCGCCAGCGAGAGGGAAAGGACTGTCTGTATCAGCCCCGGCCACACGCCCAGGACAAATCCGCAGGCCCCCATCAGCTTCACATCACCGCCGCCGATGGCAACCCCGCCCCGTTTTACCAGGCCCGCCGCCAGCAGGAAGGGGCCGCCGACCAGAAGCAGCCCCGCCGCAGAAGCGGCGGGGCGGAACCCGATCAGCCCGCACAGAAGGAGCAGGGCCGGGATCAGGGTTGGAATCTCCCGGGTTCGCATATCCCACACGGCGGCGGACAGGAGCAGAAGGCCGAACAGCGTCCCCCTGACCATGAGCGGCGTCACCGCTCAACCTCCCCGGCAGGCTCCAGTCCAGTGTCGTTTAGTTCGTCCCCATGAAGATCGTAAAAGTCCTTCATTTCCACAGGCGGCTCCCCATTGACATGGAACGCGCAGCGGCGGAGATCCGCCGCCTGTTTCTCCACTGTTTTCTCCACCGTTCCCCGGATGCTGTCCCAAAAAGAAAAATCATTGTCCATCCATTCCGTATATAGGGCCGCAAGAGGCTGAGGATAGGTCAGCAGGGTGTCGGTTTCCCATTCATCCAGCCCTTGCTCCAACTCTCCGAGAAATTCTTCCTTGATGACCTTTTCATAAGCGTGATCCAATATTTCTTTCGGCGGCAGAGCGGCGATTTCCTCCATGCGGGCGTCAAATTCCGCCTTGGCCCGGTCGTAGAGTAGACCAGCCCGATACTCGGCGCCCTTGTCCTGAAGAAAGTAATAGACCACCTCGCTGATGTTCTCCGGGTTCATACAGCGGTCCGGGACGGGCGTATTTCGGAAAACCCACGCCTGTTCCAGCACATTCTCCATCGTCAGAAGCATATCCCGCTGCGTATCACTCAGGGGAATGTTCTCCAATTCTCTTTTCATGGCAAGCATCCCCTGAATCCGCGTAAAATAGGGATCGTTGGGCGCCAGTTCCTCCAGTGGTCTGGCCGCCCGACGGATTTCTTCGTCCAGTTTCTCTTTCAGTTTTGCTTGTTCCAGTTAAACCACCTCCTGCGGTCAGGCATACAGCCCGAAATAAAGAAGGATGCAGGTCAGTCCAACCGCCATCCCGATTATCAGGGGCCACGGGTTCCATCCCTTTTGAAACATCATTTTGATTCCCCCTGTTCCAATGCCTCCTGCGCATTACAAATGATTCAGTAATCGCGGTCGGCATACTTGTCGATCTCACAATGCCCCACACAGCGCATCCCTTACAGCTCAAAGCCCTTGCGGAAACCGCCGATGCCGGAAAAGAAGTCAAGGAATGTCATCTGCGCCATCGGTAGCCTCACAGTTCCAACGCCATATCCTCATCAAGATCTTTCTGTCCGTCGTTCTCCATTTGAGTGGTCGCTTCCTGTTCTTCCTCCAATTCCATCAGCTTCATAAAGATGGCGTTTACAGCACACGGATCAATCTCCGTGACATACCGGGTGGTTGGGTCAACATGGTTTTCATCCCTCGGCGTCCGGGCGTCTGGGAAATCGGTCTGTCCGGCCCGGTCAAGCACCGTCTGATCGAAACGGGAATCCCAATCGGAAAACTGGATGGTGCGGGAGAGGACATAGATTGCCCGCTCCACACCGTAAAAGCGCACCAGCTCTCCAATGAAGGAATCCAATTCCCGGCTGTTCATGGCGGTCATGGCCTTATCCTGAATGAAATTCCGGCAGTCCATGTTGATATTGTAGCTGTCGCACCAAAGAGCCGCCTCATTCCTGCGGCTGGCTTCTTCCAGCGACGGATAGTAAACGGGAATGGTTGCGTACATTATTCAAGCCCCCATTCGTCCCCGTAGCGGTACGGGTAGATTTTCTGTCCGCGCAGGAACCGGGCCAAATTCTGCACCTGGTCCACCACGGACAAATTGCTCTGGTCCTTGGTGGTCATCATCACCGAGCCAAAGATACCGGCCAGCGCCAGGACTACGGTGGTAGTCACATTGGCGGTGAATAGCCAGACCAGGGCGGCCACACCGCCCATCACCAGGGAACCAATCAACGCCTGAAAGAGCTGCTTTTTCCCAAAGCCTGTGAACAGCTCCGCCTCCGGCTTCACGCCCAGAGGGATATACAGCTTCAAATCCTCGTCCATTCGCACCTCCTACGAGTAGTAATATAAAATCAGGTCTTTGATCTGCCAGATGGATTCCGCGATCACATAGAAAATCACGGTGTTGCGGGCGCGTTTTTTGTACTGCGCCGCCTGTTCCTCGGCGGCCGCCAGCCACACCATGCAGTAGATAAACCTTGCCACGGCACCCACGCGCACCAGCAGGATGATGGCCTTTGAAAGATCGTCCATTGTTACCATCCGCCGTCACCTCACTTTCCCATGCCCTTGACCATCTGCACCAGACGCACGGAATGGTATGCGTTGTTGACGATGGCCCCGCCACCGCCGCCGCCAGTCGTAACGATGAACTCCTGAAGGAACTTCGGTGTCCGCACGGCCAGAATCATGCAGGCCACGCCCCAGAAGATGTGCATATTCATCATCAGCCCTACGCCCAGCTTGGCGAGGGCGATCTGGATAATCACCGAGAGGGCCGATTGAAAGAACTTGCTCATGTAGGGCTTGAATACGCCCTTGTCGTTGTCGATCAGGCCCACACAGGCCAGGGGCATCCCCACCCGCAAAATCAAAATCTCCAGTCCCCGCATAAGGAACTGGAAGTAGAGGATAAAGTACACGATGACGAACACCAGCCCAAAGATGGCGGTCACGAGGCCGAGCGTGGAGATACCAGACACCCAGCCCGCCCAATCGTAAGCGGTGGCAAGGCCGATAGCCTCCAGCATCTTGTCGCTCATTTCCTCCACAATTCCCGCAAGCCAGCCGTACATGGTGGGAAAACAGACCGCCACGGCCATCGCCTTGAAAAAGTTCGTCAGCAGGGCAATCGGTTCTTCATCCGCGTCGCCATCGGACCACAGCACATAGGTTTCAAAGCCCTTTTTGAGAAATTTCAGAATGATAAGCGACACGCCAAAGCCAAACACAATATCAAACAGGGCTTCAAACAGATCAACACCGGCCAATGTGGACATATACTGCTCCGCGTACAGGGTCAGCGGCACAATGCCCTCCATCAGCCCGTCAATGTAGGCGATGGCTCCGTTAAGCAGGGCGACGATCAGCAGAACCAGAATATATTCCAACCAGCGGCCACCTCCTTTCCGGGGGCGGCCGGGGCCGCCCCCTTGTCGTATGAATGGAAAACGGGGCGGATCAGGCGGCAGGCGTCCCGCCGCCGTCCTCCGCCAGCGTCCGCTCATATTCAGCCAGCACCACGGCGGACAGCTTCTCCCGCAGCTCCTTCGTCATGGGGAAGCACTGTTCCGTCCATTCGCCTCTTACATTCCTACGGCTGGGCAGGGACACGAACATCCCTTTTTCACCCTCCACCACCCGGACATTCTTCACCAGAAAGCAATCGTCCAGGATGACGCTGCACACCGCCCGCAGCTTGTCTGGGCCGGTCAGCGTCCGTTTGATCTCCGCTCTGAACTCCATAGAAAACCTCCTTGATAAAAAGTGCGGCGGGGCATAACGCCCCGCCGGTTCCGCCAAACATCAGCCCGCGTAATCGAACATATCCTTGATGCGCTGGGTAATGGTCGGCAGCACGGTGCTGTCCACAATGAGGTAGAGGCCCGCCAGGATCAGGGCGCCCAGGACAATGGAGATCAGCACCGTGATCGCCACATCAAGGGTGCCCTGCCCCTCACGGTTTACCAGTGCCTCCTTCGTGCGGTCAGTCAGTTCACGGGCCTTCTGCTTGGCCGCCCAGATGGAAGTCATAGCCTTAACCTGAGTGTTGCGGATAAAGTTAGCCATAATTTTTTCCTCCTATTGATGAAGTGATTTATTTAGTAAGGCGTGGGAATCGCCTGTACTACGAAAAAAGCCCCGGCTTACTGATAGTAGCCGAGGATCAGGTTCAGAGTGGCGGAACCCAGAACGGCGCCGATGCAGGACACCACCGCCACCACAATGCGGTTGTTCCACTTCTTTTGATCCATTTCGTCGGCCATGCCGCGCCGGATGCAGAAGTAGATGATAAGCAGGCCGGACACTACCGGGGCCAGGACCATGAGCCAGGTGGTCAGGTCGCCAATCAACTGCTCGGTGCCCGTCACGATCTGGCTGTCCTCCACACCGGCCGCATAAGCCGGTGCGGACATGAAAAAAGAGGCGGCAAGTGTGGAAAGACCGACACCTGCCGCCCGGACAGACTTACGCAGCCTGCCCATCGTCTGTTTCACTTTTTCTTTCATCGAAACCTCCTGAAATTTAATCATCATCAGAAGCGCCGCCCCCTGAGTTTTTCTGCTGGGCGAGGCGGCGCATGATGTCCTTTTGATAGTAGACCCAGATATTCCACAATGCGATCTCCTGTTTTGTATCGGTGATAATGGGCCGTTTGTTTTCCCGCTCCTCCCGCAGCTTCCGGTTATGCTCCATGTCGCCCATGCCCAGCATTTGATTGAATAGCCATTTGGAAAGGTCTGGGGCGTACATCATGGCCGGATGGTCCCGGCTGGTGATGATCTGATAGGGCCGCTTAACGCGCCGGACCTCATCCGTATTGAGCAGCTTGCGCTCCGTCAGGCTGACGCTCTGGGAGCTGGACGGCGTTGTGAACCGCCCGTTGCTGGCCGAGAGCTGGTAGCTGGATGTGGTGTAGCTGCCCAGCTTGTCCGACATTTCCCGCAGGGTTTCCGGGTCGTCGCTTTGCAGGTAGGCCCAGATTTGGCAGTTACCCTTGATGGTGTTGGCGATATTGTCGCTGTACTTTTCCTTGAGCTGGTCGAACCCCTGCACATAGAGGGCATAGCGCATCCCGCGTCCGGCCGCAACGGTGAGCTTGTTCGTCATATCGCTGATGGGGGTGAAATTCCCGAACTCATCCAGCAGGAAATTCACCCGCCGTTCCAGCCGCCCGCCCCGCTTGTCCGCCGCCTCCGCCAAAAGCTCATATTGCTGGGACACAATGAGAGAGGCAATCGGGTAAAAGGTGGTTTTCTCATCCGGCAGGATCACAAAGAGCGCCTGCTTTTTGCGCCCCAAATCCGTAAGGGTAAAATCACTGGCATGGGTAATCGAATAAATGGATTTCGAGGTAAACAGCCGCAGGGTGGTGAGGGCGGAGGTGTAAAAGCTGCCTCTGGTGCGGGACGGAGCCACATCGGAGATGGAGAGCAGCGCCCGCGCCGGGTGCGTTGGCGATTGCTTTTTCAGATACTCCAGCAGGGGCATTTTGTTCCCAATGGTGCGGCACATCTCGGAAATGAACCAATACACATTCGTCATATTCTGAAACTCCGGCCGCTTCTGGTTATCGCACACCACGCAGAGGATGGCGGCGGCGATGATGGAACACTCGCCGTTGGTCCAGATTTTCTCGCCCTCCGGCTTGCCCACCAGATTGTTGGTCAGATCCCAGGCCAGCATTTCCGCCCGGTCTGTGTCGCCCTCGTTGATGGCGTCGATAACCGGCTGAAGCAGATTGTAACGCATACTCTTGGCCGGGTTCTTGAAGTCCAGCACCAGCACCTCATATCCCAGTTTTTTTAGAAATTCAGAGGTGTAGTGGAATAGCTCGGCCTTTGGGTCCGAACAGAAGATGGACTCCCCGGCAAGCCCCAGAAGGCAGATGCTCTCCAGCACCAGGCAGCGGGACTTGCCGGAACGGGTGGCGCCCACGCAGAGCAGGTGACAGTCATCCCCCACAAAATAGATTTTTTCTTTGCCGCCCTCCTTTTTCATGCCCACCACCACGCCGCCTTTCGTCAGCGGGGGAGGCGGTGTATCCTTGGGAATCACCTTGGGATACAGATTCAATTTCAAACAAACACCTCACTTTTTCATAAAATCCAGCCCATCATAGCCGGTTTTCAACAGTTCCCGCATGGCCGAGTCATTCGGGTCCAGGATAAAGCTGTCAAAGGCTTTTTCCTTTTCCGCGTCGCTCATCCAGCGGGCCGAGCCGTGCTGATACTGGCCCACCGCCTTGGGGGTCTTGATCTCCGGCGTGATGGTGTTCAGGTCGGATTCATAGGGCCGCATATTGGTGAGAAAGAACATCACGGCCAGCACGCACACAAACCCTTGCAGGCAGAGGTACAGCGTCATGTGCTGACGGTTGGAGAACAGGCTGGCAAGGCAGTCCCCGATGGGAAGGAGGGACAGCCGGGTGATCTTCCTTGTCAGCAGCCCATGAACAGCGGTGGAGAAAAAGAGATTCAAGACCGCGCCGGACACAAAAATCAGCCCGCAGATTAGCAGCTTTCCTTTGGTCCTCATGGCTCCAATCCCTCCCCATCCTCCAACTCAAGGGCAAGGCTCTGTACGGCGGCCTCCAGCACAGCTTCCGCCGCCTCACTGCGGATCGGCTTGTCCGCGATCCATGCTGCCAGACTTTCCGGCTTTACAATTCCGTAGAAGTCCTTTCGCTCCCAGTGAATGTACCGCCTATCCAGCAGGTTTTCCGCATAGACTGCCTGCCCTCTGGCCCCATAAGTGCAGCCAAACCCGTCACGGGCATACCACAGGGAATCGTCTGCGGTCAAATCCATGCTGTTCCCGTAAGCCTCCGGTTTTAGGACAAGAATCTGCCCCTCATAGCTGCTCTGGTCGCTGCCCGCTATGCAGTCATCCACTCCCAGGAGTCGGTCCTGCTGACGGATTTTGACCTTTTCCTGCACCTGTTCTTCCGGCACATAGAAAATGGGCATATAGAGCTTCTTTGCAAGTTCAATTTCTTCCCGCATCCCGGAAGAAATGGTGTTGCCCACTACCCAGAGGTCATCGCAGCGCCACATAAGGTCGCGGCCCATTGCCAACCCCTGTTCCCGCTGCTCCGGTTGTTCATCATCCAGATATTGCGTGAAGATCGTGTGGGGCGCCAGAGGGATCACCCCGCAGGATGCCGCATACGCGCAGTAGTCCCTTGCTCTTTGGATATTCCGCTCCACATCCCCGCGCAGGGGGGATGAGATATAAACCAGCCGCAATTTATCACCTGCCTTTCCCAATTCAGTCCAATCAAAGTTCCATATCCTCCTCGTCCTCCAGATCACAGGCGCTTTCCTCATCGGAGCAGTAATCTGTGAACGGCAAAATCTGTTCTGTGCCGTTCTCAACATTTTCCTCGGATTCATAAAGGCCCATATCGGCAAATTCATTATCAGAAACAAGTGTGCCGTCATCCGTGCGGAACATCAGCGGCATACCGTTACTGTCCTCGTAATACAGAAACTCATTGGTTGCATACGCCAGTCTTGCCATATCACCACTGTGAAAAATGAAATATGGAACCGTCCGTTCCCCATTGATTGCCGGATATTTTTTGAGTTCGTCAAAAAACGCTTGGAGTTCCGGGCAGACATAGTGTACGGTCAGCGTGCCCGTCTCGTTGCGGGAAATCCTGCCGATCACATCGTTTAGCGCGTGATCGGCAGTCACTTGATAACCCGCCCAGGCGACGGCTGTAATTTGGAACGGAGAAACAATGCCGTCTGTTTCTTTATAAACCTGCGCGTTCTCAAAGTCATACTGGAGCCACTGGCACTCCATCTCATCATCCGCCTTTTGGTGTGGCGATACATCCGCTTCAATGATGAAGTGGTTGCCCTCCAAATCAAAATCCAGGATTTTCATGGAATCCTCCTACCTTTCCAGGTCCAGCCCATCCAGCTCTACATCGCTGATGGGCGGCTCAAAGCCGGTGTCATAGGACACATCATCAAGCTGCCGGATGGCCTCCAATCGTGCTGCGGCCTTCGGGTCGGTCACAAGCTCCTGCTCCAGCAGGGCGTCGGCAACAATGGCATTGGAAACCGGGTCGGTAAAGCACAGGGCCTCGCCGTCCTGCGTGGCTTGCTCCATGACGGACTCCGGCAGGATTTCCTCCGCAACGGCCTTGGGTATCTCAAGCCCCCGCTTTTTGCTTCCGACAATTTCATAGATACCCACGGCGATCTCGCCGCAGGTGATGATGTTCCCCCATATATCGGGATTGGGGCGCCCGTCACGCATACCTCACACCTCCATCTTCCTCATAGGGCATAAACGCAATCACAGAGAGATAGTCCGTCCCCAGCCGCCTCAAAAGCGCGTCCTGATGCTCCATGACCTGATCCACCACATTTTCCGGGCAGTACCACATCAAATCCTTTACATAGCTGCCCACATCCAGCCCGATAGGGTCGGCCAGATATTCCTCGTCTGTCATGCCGTCAAGCTGCTGGTTCAGGCTGTGCTTATACATGAGAAACCGGGCGATAGCGATGGTCTGATTCCGCTTGCTGTTCATCATAGGCTATCCTCCCATCTCCATTTCATCATTCAGCCCAAATTCCATATCAAAATCAAAGTCCATGTCGGCCTCCCGCAGCTCCGGCATGATTTCCTCGATTTTGTCAAGAATCCGCTCCACAGATTCACGGGCGTCATTGGAAACATCCTGATCGAGTATGCTCATTTTGACCAGTCCGGCGTGAAGGACCCGCAGCTCTTCCTCGCTGAACAGGGCCTTTTCGTCCACCAGGCCGCTGCGCTTGGCAAAATCCTGACCGGCAAACTCTTTGTTGTAAAAGACCTGACGCGCCAGTATTTCCCCGGAATCCGGGGCTGTGCGGTAGGTGGAGAACACATAGCCGAACAGGTGATGTTCCTTGCAGGCCAAAGTCACGCCGTTGTATTCCGCCAGCTTGTAGGAACCGTTGGGCAGCTTTTCGTTGGCGTCCGTGTAGGGGCAGTCACGACAGATGCCCACCTTGACCGCTGTGTTCTGGGCGGTATCGTTGATAAGCCGCATGACCTTATCCTTCACAGTGACAAACGGGTTCTGGATCACCGTATCCGCCTTGGAGAAGTAGGCCACAAGCTGATTTTTATAGTAGATGTCCGCAATATAATCCGAAGATTGGGACCGCTTTACATCAAAGCCCTTTCGGGCGAGCTGTTCAAAGAACAGACGGTAAAAATCTGTTTTGCTCCGCAACCGGCAATCCTCCTTCCTTACGAGTAACCTTTTTGTTTCATCACCTTTTTGAGAACTTCAATGAAATCAAAAATCCGTTCCGCCGCCGCCTGATTCCGGGGATAGGTGTGCGGCAGGGGAGGGCGCTTCTTCCGCTTCAGATCGTACCAGAGGCACCCTCCGTCCTTTCGGCTGGGGAACATACAGGATGGAACGGAAGTCCGTAAAGTAAAAGGGCACCCCCGGCAGGGATGCCCTTTGGGGTACTCATACAGCCGGGCCGTCAGGCGGGTCACGCCATAGGACCCTCTGGGGATAGACACCGGCACCCCATTGTGCTTATAACTCGTTGTTACTGTGTTCATCCAAACTCCTTTCTCGAACCGGGCGGCCGGTTGTTTGATTTGTCGGACATAGAAGCGGGAGTAAAAGCAGAGAGAGTCGTCAACTTTTTCAAGGGACTTTTTCTGCAAACCATAAACTTTTTCAAGCGACTTTTATCGGCAAGTATCAACTTTTCAAAAAATATCGAGGTTGAAAAGAAAATGCCCGCCTGATAAACAGGCGAGCATTTCATTGAGCTGTATCTTTAATATTCAGAACTGAGCAGAAAATCGGCTATGTGCATGGTCTTGATCCCCTCGTAATTCCCCCCGGCAAATTCGTCTGTTGTGAGAACATATTTGGGATAATTGTCGTGTATTTCAAGCAGCCGCTCATATTCCCGCTTTTCTGTCTTTTCCGAATTGATCTCCTGTGTGACCTGAACATAAATTTTCTCGTTCTGCCGCACCGCTACAAAATCAATCTCTCCGTCGCTGGTCTTTCCCACATTGACGGTATATCCCCGGCGGCAAAGTTCCAGATACACAATGTTTTCAAGGCTGGAAGCCACGCTGTCCGCGTTATAACCGAGAACACTGTACCGCAGGGCGGTATCGGCCAGATAGAACTTTTCCTGCGTTTTCAGGATTTCCTTCCCCTGCAAATCATATCTGGAACAGCGGTGAAGCAAATATGCCTTTTCCAGCTTTTCCAAATAGCTGTAAACTGTTTCGTTATCAAGGGCGCGCCGCTCTGCTTTCAGATAATCTGCAATCGACTTTGCCGAAAAGGTGTTGCCGACATTATTAAAGGTATATTTGACAACGCGCTCCAGTTGGTCGATTTTCCTGACCTGATTTCGCTTTACAATGTCTGAAAAGATTGTGGAATTATATATATCCCGGACAACCGTGTAGATCTCATCCTGAGAAAATGCCTGTAAATGGGTCGCCGGAAATCCGCCCAGACGGACATAATTGGCAAGCTCAGCTTTGGGTTCACCGACAGTCGTGAACTTGCTTCTAAACATCAGATATTCGCTGAAGGACAGCGTAAAAATGCGGAAAGACACATACCGGCCAGTAAGGTAGGTGGAGATTTCCGAGGACATCATCCGAGAGTTGGAGCCTGTGATATACAGGTCAACATCAAAGTCGGACGCCAGGGAGTTTACAACCTTTTCCCATCCCTTGACCTCCTGTACCTCGTCCAGAAACAGGTAGGTCTTTCCGTCCGGGCAAAGACGCTCCTTCAACTGTGCGTACATCTGCTTTGCCGTCATATCCTCAAATTCCATAGAATCATAACGGCAGCTTATCATGCGTTCAGCCGGAATATTCCGCTCGGTCTTTAACCGTTCCATAATCATCTTCAATATTGTGGATTTCCCGCAGCGGCGTACCCCTGTGAGTATCTTTACAAACGGGGTATCGGCATAAGCCATGATCTTATCCACATATAACGGCCTGTAAATCATCGTGACCACCTCCATTGTAAATAGTATATCGCAAAACCTGTTTGTGGTCAATTAGTTTTGCGATTATAAACCGCAAAACATTTCGACAATTTATTTGACTGCGGATTACCTCAAAAAAGTACTACGGCTCCATACCCCTGTCCTTGTGCCGCAAATACCATTCTTTTTTGGCGGCCCTGGAAAGATCACCTCCCATAGCCTTCTGGCAATCGTCGTACTCCATACCCATGTTGACGGCGTTCTGTTCCAACGCCATCAGGATTTCACAGATCAACCGCTCTGTATAGTAGGCTTTTCGGGCCTCCGCATACTCAAAAGAGCCGGTTTCCCGATCCTTGCGGAGCATGGTGCGTATGGCCTCCAATACCTTGTTGGCAATCAGCTTGTCCGCCTCCGCGATTCCTTTCTGCCGCTGTTCCTCCACATGGGCAGGGTCGGCGTCATAGAGCATGGAAAGCTGGCACTTGGCGTCCGCATACTCGTTTACCAGATCACCAATGTATTTACAGTCTGTTTTCAAGCTGCGGATAAAAGCGTCCAGTTCGGCCTTTACTTCCTCCGGCAGCAGCTTGTAGGCCAGACGGCCTTTTTTCGGCATCTTTTCTTTCAGGGCAAACAGACCGGGGATAAATCGGGCCAGCCCATCCGCACTCAAAACACCGTCCAGTGAGGCGGCTCCCAGCTCATCATCCGTGATATGGCCGAAGGTTTCCCGCAGGCGTTTGTACTCGCTGGGATGAAGCCGCTCCATATATTGCTCAAACTCATCAACCAGATCAACGGCGGCTGCGGTAAGCTGCTCTCTGGCCCGCTGCTTCGCTTCACAATACGCCTGTATTTTCTCCGCGAAGGTATCACGGATCAACTGCCTGCGTATTTTATCCGGGATGCTGGGATGCACAAACGGAACCATTGTGCGCTGGTTCTTATCCCAGAACACCACATGGATGTGCGGATGACCCCGCTCATTGTGGTGGGCGGCCACCCATTGTAGGTTCTGAACCCGGATTCCATTATACTTTGCCAGCGTTAAAATATGACGCTCCATGTAGTCCTCCCAGGCTTTATGATCGGTCAGCCCCAGCTCGGCCGCTGTTTCCGGGGAAAAGGAGATAATTCCCCGATACATATTCACACGGCGGTAGGACAGCTCCCGCACCAGACGGGCCGCCTCCTGCCAGGTGGAGAACTCCCGCACCTCGCCAGGTTCCAGTTTCCCGAACAGGCCGTGGCGCATCCCCTCATTCTTTACCGCGCCGGGACGGGTGGCAATATAGCCGATGTGGGCATAGTTGCACTTGGGCGTCTTTTTCTGATTAGGGTGCCGGTGGCGCTGCTTATAGATCAGGATTGACACGGCGGCCCCCCTGAACAGCCTGAATCGCTTTTTTCATTTCCTCGTCATCCAGAAAAATACGCAGAGCGTCGGCGTTCTTTTGGTTTGCAAACGCCAACGCCTCTTTTCTGGCCGCCGCCTCGATCTTCTCAAAAGAGGAATAGCGGTCCCGGTCGATCAGGTCTGCGATAATGGCGATATTGGCATAGTAGCCTGCGGCGGATATGATCGTCAGGCGGTTGATCAGTCCGGCCAGCCGGTTTCCCAGCCCCTTGATCTGGCCTCTGAGTTCCTGCCGGATCACGCCGCTTATCATGTCGATGTTCTCAGCGGTACTTTCCAAATCCAGGTATTCGTCAATCGCCCGCCGCACCTCTTTGGAGAAGTCTGTCCCATTTCTGGCCGCCAGCTTATTGAGCGCCTGAATGGTGTCCGGGGGCAGATGGATGGTTTTGCGCTCGGTTCGGATCGGGGATTCTTTCAAGTCAAGCCTCCTTCCATACAGAAAAGGCGCCGGTTCATCCGGCGCCCTTCTCGTTGATTACGGCAATTTGTACTTGGTGTTTTTTCCTTGGCCTGTCTGCACAATCAGATTCTTTTGGATCATCTTGCTTAACAGACGACCAGCGGCAGTTTGATTCATATCCACGGTGGCCTCTGCTTCTTTGCGGGTAATAGAACCGTTCTTCTTAATGAACTCCAGCACCAACCGTTCCGCTTCGTTGTCCGCACTTACCAGGGGAAAAGAACCAGCACCCTCATTCAAATTTGGCAACACGATTTTGAACGCATTGTCTGTTGCTTCAATGAGTGGCTTTTTATCGCTGTTTTCATAGGCGCCCATGATTTTTTTCATGCCGGTTCCATACGCTTCAATCAATTCCAGACGGTAGAATACATTTGCCAATTTAGGATTCCGGCAAACGGACAGCCCAATCATAATGTCGTTCAGCGAAACGCCCGCAGGCAGACCTCCAATCGAAGTAAACTCAATCCGATCATCATACACACTGATAAGTGTACTTGCACTGAAAGAGTAGTCCCGGTGTACCAGAGAATTGAGCAGAGCTTCACGAATTGCAACTTCTGGATAATCCCGTGTGTCAATCCTCCGCAGCTTATCAAAGGTGGAGCGCACCTGATTTCGACGGTCGATATATTCGTAGACCTCGCTCATCTGCTGAAGGAGAGAGCCAGTAAACTCCTGCCGGTCCCGGAAGATATTTTGGTCGGTTCCCTCAAACACAGCCGCTTTCACGGTATGGGTACATTGCTCTGATAAGAGCAACCCTAAATTGGTATAGATACCATCTGTGCTGAGAAGTCCAAGCGTTTGCATCTGGGGCACCCCAAATGCAATATTCCGCGCTTCAAACTCCTTTGCTGCTGCCTGAAAGGTCAAATTCTGCTCCAGAGATCGCATGGCTTCAAAACTGTCACCATCCGTATCTTTTATCATCCTGCGGATTGCTGTGGTCGTTGCGGGGACAGACGAAGTCCCTTGCCGCACATATACACCCTCCGGCCGCAGTCCCTTTTTTGCCAGATAGTACGGCCGCTCTGTGCCGCGCTGAATCTCAACGGCGACGATTTGTTTCCTATCCACAACCTTTGTGTCATAGCGGACGAACATCGTGACATCCGGCTTGATACTGTCACGCACCATGTTGGAAATCTGCTGTGTCACTGTATCAGGACTATCAACACCCACAATACTGCCATCATCAGCAACCCCTACATACAGCGTCCCGCCCGCGCTGTTCGCAAAAGCTATGATTTCCTTCTTTATATCTTCCACAACAATCTCTTTTAATTCAATGGTTTCACTTTCCTGAAAAGTCATATCTTCATCTCCCTGAAATTATTCTACTCATATTCTAACGATTCTAACCATTCTTGTCAACACGAATGATTAGAAGTGACAAGAACCGAAAAGAACGGGGAGAATATGACTTTTATTTTGCGGTGTGACAAAAATCACACCAAAATCAAAAAATCATACCTTGTAAAATTCTCAAAAACCCGTTGAAAGCACGGCTTTCAAGCAGTCGGCCCGCCGTCAGGTATGACGGCTATTCCTGCCTTAACCGGGAAATCGCAGGCGGGGCCTGCGGTTTCCCGGCTGCGGGGCGCCCCGGCGGGGCGGTCAGTACGGATGAAAAGAGAAGTGAGAGAGTCAGCGGTCCAGTTCGTCCTCTGGTTCCTCGGCGGGTTCCCAATCCGTGAAGATCTCCGCCATGATCTGCTCCTTGTCCCCACGGGTGGAGCTGCCCTGCGTCTCATAATCCCGCAGAGCGTTCATCCGCTCCGGGATGGTGAAGAACGCAAAGCGCCCATCCTTCATTCGTGTCAAAAGCCGCATTTCACAGCCAGATGTAGGGTCCATACCGCTCATCAGTTCTTCCAGCGTCCCTATCTTTTCCGCCGCTTCACGGACAATGGAGCGGAACATATCGGACGGTATCTCCACATTCCAGACAGAGTAATCATCGCGTCCGTGGCAGGTGATGGTCTGGATGGCTGTGCAGGGGGCGCCAGCGAACTTCTCCAGAGCGGAGGACAACAGCGCCTCGGTTTCCGGCTCAAAATAGCCGCACAGATCCAATTCCACCGAATTTGCAACGGCTGCGGCCTCTTTCTCGGTCAGCACGATGTCCACATTATTTCTTTCATAGGAAAAGCCTCGTCCATTCAGCATTAGGGAACACTCGGCAGCGATGCGGAACATTCGGAAATAATCGTCCGCCGTTTCGCCCAGTGTCTTGCCTGTGGCGAATGATTGAAAATACCGTTTGCCATCGCCGTCTCGACAGGCCAGGGAAATATCCAGGTAGATTCCCTCACTGGAGCCGAAATTCGGGATGCAAAGGGCTTCCTCAAATTCAGGAAGTTCGCCGGTCAATCCCTCATACTTGCCGGAAAATGAAAAGTATTCATCTGGGAGAAGTCCGTGAGCCTCCAAATGCGTTTTCAGCTTATCAAAGGTTTCCTTGGCGTCAGCCATACCGATGTGTTTAACCCGGTGGTTCTCATCCGGTTCACTCCATCGGTCCAGTTCAAAGGTCTGTATCTTTGCCATAATCAAGCCTCCATTTCCTGTTCATCTTCGCTTTCAGGTTCTTCAGCGGCGTCCCTGTTAAACTCCGCCTCCAGCTCCGCCATACGCAGGCGGTCTAAATCCTCCACGGAGCGGCCTTTCCGCCGCTCCACTAGATCGGTGTTAAAATCATTCAGATGGGGAAGATGGACGGCGCACTGAAATCCCCTCCCGGTATATTCCCGCACCCACTTGGCCGCCGTAAGCTGCCCCCAATTCCGAAACTGCCCGTCCTTGTCACGGGCCAGATAGTCGTTGTCCACCGCAAATACCAGCCGCCTGATCTGGGGATGACCCTCCAGATAGCGGTCAATAGCCCCGTTCCACAGGCAGCCGGTGGAGATACGGTGATCCTCCGTCCAGTCCCGCCCATAAAAGTCAGCGGCGATGGACGCATGGCTCATCAGGTCGATAGGGGCTTCGGTGACGATCAGCAGGTCGCTTGTTCCCTCATGGAAAAAGGGGTAACTTTTATCAGAGCCGGTCGCGTCCATCTTGAATGAGCTGTTTTCTCTGGCCGCCCGCATGGAGCAGTACCGGGGCGTTCCCTCGGCGTCATAACCCACAAACACGCAGTTGCCGTACTTTTTCTCCTGATAGATCATCTTCCGATTCATAAAATGGCTGACGATTTGTGGACTGATCCCTCGGATGGACATCAGATACCAATAGGCCCGCTTCATATTGTCCGCCTTTTCAGGCAGCACCAGCGGCCCGCGCTCCTTCTTCTCATAGGGCGTTACCTGTCGGGCTTCCGCCGCATATTCCTTGCCGATCAGCTTGCCCACCGCCTCCGGGAAGGACAGGTTTTCCTCCCGCATGACAAAATCAATGGCTCCGCCCTTGATACCGTCATCCGGCCCCGTCCACTGGAAAAAGCGGTTGTTCTCCGGGAAGATATACAGACCGCCGCTGTGCTTCATGTGGACGGCCTTGCGGCCTGCCTTTTCCGGCTCATAGCCATATCCACGGGCAAGAGAGAGAATGTCCACACTGTTTGCCTGCTGTATCTCGTCCTCGGTGAATTTATGATACGCGGCGGCGCTTCTTCGCATAAAATCACCGCCTTCCTGACTGTGTATTATAGTTCTTCATCACAATCTTCCTCATAATCATCCTCCGCCTCATAGTCCGTTTCGTCCTCGTAGAACTCATCCAGTTCAAACCCAGCGTGGGAAATCTCCTCGTTGCTCATGCCGAGTTCTTCTCTCAAATACTGGTACAAATCCCATCCGGCATAGTTCCGGGCTGCCCAAGACAGCGCCTTATCCAGAATCAAACGGGTGCGGTCAGCGCCCAGGTTCTCCAGAGAACCGCTGCGGATGGCATTGAACTCACGCTCAGACAGGTTCAGCAGCCGGTAGGCTTTCTCAAGCCGCGGCTCCTTTGCACAGTCTGTGAGCATCAGATTCTTCGTCTGCTCCACAAAGCCATAGTCCAGATCGCTGTACCGAATATCACCGGCACGGCAGGCGGCCCGGAACTGTTCAAAGCCCTTCATGTTGCTGAAGCCCCGGTAGTCCATTGTACCGCCGAGGATTTGGGCGCCGATGATGGTATGCAGCATTTCTTCATCCGTAGTGGCGGCCACGATTCGCATGGAGCTTCGCTCCTTACTCAAGGTGCAGCCATACAGCACATACACGGTCAAGGAATCATCCGGCTTCACAATCCAATCCCTCCGTTTCTTCCCGTAATTCTTCCAGATACTCGTCAATGTCCAGCTCCTCATAGCGGAACTGGAGCAGTTCCACGATAGCCGGATCGCAGTCCTCCGGCAGATAGCTTTTTACATCGTCCTGCACATCCCGTATCTCGCCCAGGAAGCCCCAGCAGCTATCCACCTCCACATCTTCCCGGAATAGCTGGAACCCGTAGCACTGGCCGGTCAGGAAATAGTCGTAGGACTTCACTTCACCTTCCAGCACTTGGCGGGCCTTCTCCATAGTTTCAGGCGTTACCTTGCCGTACTCCGCTTCAATCCTTCGCTTGTCTGCATAAATCCATCCTACCTGACCGGAATCCCACGGGCAGGAAAAGCCGGTGGTGTTCATGGTGATGCCCGAATGGTCGTAGAGATAGAGGGGCAGGATCACCATGCCCTCCATCTGCTCCACCAACGAAAACAGTTCGCCGGTGGAGAGAGCGGAGAGGCAGTCATCCAGAAACCAATCCGGCACATCATCTTTCAGCGAGGCGACATAGCTGGACGATACATACCAGTCACTCTCGGCAGTCCAGTGCTGGTTCTCCAGCAGCTCCCACTCCCTTGTGGAGCGGTTATACTCCAACTTGGCATCCTTGGCCTTACCAGATTTGAGAAACGCAAAAACCGGATTGTCCCGGTCATGGCTGCTGGAATATTCAGAAAACAGCAAATCCTTCAAGAAATCACGGGGTTCCTCAAAATCGTGCTTTTCACCCAGAGAGTAGCGCCCATGCCAGCAGACCATTTTCCCCAGGCAGTCGTAGTCCTCACGGGGATTCGGGGGCATATCGTCATCCACGATAAATAGGGTGTAGGGTGCCCTTGTTGCCGCAAGCGGCATGATGCCTCACCTCCTTGGTCGCAGGAACCGCCTCACCGGATCGCGTCTCGGTAATGCCGGTACCAGGCAAAATAGAAAAAGCCGCCAACCACGGCGGCAGCGGCGGAAATACCTACAATTACTTTTTTCATGCGAACTCCTTTCCAAAAATAGGTTTACAGTTCCATATCCTGCTCGTCCTCGTCCGCAGCGGCGGGGGCCTCTGGGCTGGCCTCACCCTGTTCTTCAAACTGCTGCTTGGTCTGAATTGCCGCTGACAGCTTCGGGAGCAGTTCAAACATTTTCGTACTGTCACGGCTTTTTCTATAATAACGGTAGTCCCACTGTCCGCTTTCCGGGGAATAGCGGATGCTGTGCAGCGCATTGATGATCCAGCCCTGTGTTTTCAGGGGGACTGGAATCTCATGCTCCCGGAAAAGCTGCATAATCAGGGCCTTGCCGTTGACCTCCCGGTTCACCACCTCCTTTCCCGCCAGAATATCCTTCTCCGCCTCCCGGATAGCGGCATCATAGCGGGCCTGCTGTTCCTGTTCACGCTGGCGCCTCTCTGCTTCACGCTCTGTCGCCCATCGTTCTTCCCGCTGCCTGCGCTCTGCTTCTAATGGAATATTGTGCCGTTTTGCCTCATAGTACCGTCCCAGCAGATTGGCAAAGCCCAGGTCTGCCCACCGTTTCGGATCGCCCATACTCTCATTGAAAACCCGTTCAATCTCACCCCGGATGCCATGCTCCAGCGTGGACAGCCATTTCAGAATTTCTTCCAATCGGTGCCGCTGGTCGATACCCACCATGAAGCCATCGCAGGGAACATAAACAGTCTGGAAGAACTCCCGTTTCTTTTCCATCGTGTAGAGTTCAATACCATTCTCATTGTAGAAGCGGTAATAGTAATGCTTGCTGCCCATCAGGTCTTTGGCAAACACCCGGTTTTCATCCTTTTCCTTTGGCGAGAAGATGTCCTTTTTCTTTTCATCTGGCCGGGTGTAGCGGGGAGACAGGCCGGTACGCTCCAAACTGTCTGCAATCAGCTTTTGCACCTTTTCCAGTCCGCCATGTTTTCCAATAACAGAAGCTATATCCGTTGCCTGCTTCAAGGGACAGAATTGCAGGCCCGTCCTGCCCTCATAGACGGCGCCCTTGTACTGAAACAGGTCCAGGCCGAAATCGTTGTGGAACGGCTTGGCCTCTCGCACAGGGGAGAAGGCGCCCTCCCGGAAGATGTAGCAGACAGTGGAATGTTTTTCACTCATTCAAACGCCCTCCCGCCATTTTACTGTTCGATGCCGGTAGCCGCATGAACGGAGATACCGGCCGCAGCTTTCCCGCCGTCTGTCTGCGGATTGTCCTCATCTAAAACCACCTCGCTTTCCTGTCCCTGCAAAGACTCGAACTCCAGCTTTGTGTTGATCTCCGTCAGGGTAGCAGCCTTTTCGGACAGTTCTTCCTCATAAATAAAAGGCTGGCCCATCTGCTGACGGGCAGCCTCCAACTGCTTTTGCACTTCTTCCAAATCCTGCTGTGCCTCTGTCAGATAAGAGGGGATACGCTCTGCAAGGTTCTCTATGCGGGTGATCGTTCCCTGACTGGAATAACTAATATCTGTACTGTACCGGGAAGCCCCTCGCAGGACGATCCCCTGAGAAAGCGGGTGAAGGTTGAGGCAGAGCTTGAATCCACGGTAAGAACCAATTTCAAACTCAAAGTCATCCTTTGCGCGGTTTTCACTGATCGTGCGGTAAAGCAGGGCAAACGCATCGCCCGCCGCTGGGCGCTCTGTGTACTGCTTCCCATCCAGCATGATAGAGAAGTCCCCGCCCTTGGATTGCTCCAGCAGAGCTATGTCCTGACCGATCTGCTCAATTTGGCGCTGATACTGTTTAATATGATTGGGATAGGTCGTGTTCACCTTCCGTTCCAAAGAAAGCTGCTCGTTGCTCCACGCACCCCGCAGGATTTTCAGCTCTGTCACCCGGTTTTCCAGTTCCATCTTTTGTGCCAGCATGGGATTATCCGTGGCGGCCGCCTTAAACTGCGCGGCGGAAAGCACCGTTTCATCCACATCCTCACAGGACCGGGCGATGCTCCTGCCGGTGAGAATTTGCTTGATATACCGCAATTTTTGTTCCTGAATCTGCCAGAGGTAGGCGTCAAAGGTGCCCTTTGTCACAAACTGCTTTATCATGACCTCCGGGTTCTCGTTGCCCTGCCGGACCCCGCGTCCATCCCGCTGGGTAATATCGGAGGGCCGCCAGGGACAATCCAGATGATTGATCGCAATTACCTTGTCCTGCACATTCACGCCGGTTCCCAGCTTATTGGTGCTGCCCAGCAAGATGCGGACTTCACCCTTACAGGTGCGCTCAAACAACGCCTGCCTCTGGACCTCGGTCGCGGCGTCGTGGATAAAGGCGATCTGGGATTCCGGTACGCCCTTTTCGATCAGCACCCGCTTAAATTCATCATATACATTGAAACGCCCCGCCTTGGGCGTACCCACATCACAGAAAATGAGCTGGGTGGAGGATGCCTCGGCGGTGTCCGCCCAAACCTGATACACCTCGTCAATGCAGATGTTCAGCTTGCTTCCTGTACCGTCCGCCGTGGGGACGATCATGCGGGGGTCAATCGCCATCATGCGGGCCTCGCTGGTCAGCTTCAGCATATTATCTTCTTCCGGCCTTACACGGCCAGCGCGGATTGCGTCCGCCCGCAGGATAAACTCCGCCATGATCGCCCTTTGCGCGGGTGTGGCCTCTGTGGGAATGATCTGCGCCTTTCCGCCCTGAATGGCTGGCAGACCGGGAATATCAAGCATATCCGCCGTTTTGATGTCCGCAACCTCTCTGAGAACCGACATCAGTTCCGGCAGGTTGTAGAACCGCACAAAGCGGTCCCGCATCCGGTAGCCGCCACCCTCCGGTCGCAGCTCAAGCACGGAAGTCCGCTTGGCGAAGTGGGCGATCCAGGTATCGAAATAGGACCAGCCGAACCGCTCCAACTCCTGCGGCTGTAAATACCGCTGCATGACAAACAGTTCGGAGATGGAATTGCTTATCATCGTCCCCGTTGCAAACACCACGCCGCGCCCGTTGTTGACCTCCTGCAAATACTGGCATTTCAGAAGCATATCAAAAGCCCGCTGGCTGGAGGAGGTGGTGATACCCGCCACATTCCGCAGCTTTGTGAACACAAAGCAGTTTTTATAAAAATGCGCCTCATCCACAAACATCATATCCACGCCGAGCTGTTCAAAGGTTAAAAGGTCGTCCTTCTTTTCCTCGGCAGACAGCTTTTCCAATTTGGTTTCCAGATTCTCACGGAAAATCGCCATCTGCTTGATGCTCCAGTTTTCACCCTTTTCATACTTCATTTCGCTGATTGCGGCCTCAATCTCATTGATTTGCTGTTCCAACTGCATGATCTGCCGCTCTCTTGAAATAGGGATTTTTTCAAACTGACTGTGCGCCAGAATCACCGCGTCATATTCTCCGGTGGCGATTTTGGAAACATAGCGGTTCCGGTTCTTGGGGGTGAAGTCCTCCACCGTGGACACCAGCAGATTGGCATTGGGGAAAAAGCGGTAAAATTCCATCGCCCACTGCCCCACAAGAGGATTGGGGACCACAAACACCGCCTTGTGGATTGCCCCCAGGTTCTTCAGGTACATCCCTGCGGCAATCAGCGCGGCGGTTTTCCCGGCGCCCACCTCATGGGCCGCAAGCCCTGTGCCGGTGTAAATGACACGGGCAACAAAGTCAAGCTGGTGCTTCCGCAGCTTCATCTCGGAGTTCATGCCGGGGATCACCAGATGGCTCCCATCGTATTCACGGGGCCGGACGGTGTTGAAGGTATCGTTATACAGTTTGAGCAGAGCGTCCCGCCGCTCCGGTTCCCTCCATATCCAGGAGGCGAAGGCTTCCTGAATCTGCTGCTGTTTGGCGCGGGCGATCATGGTTTCCTTTGGGTTGATAACATAACGGACTGCCTTATCGCCCCTGTCATTGGTATATTCCTGCCGGTCACGGACGGTCGTGGACTGCATATTCAGGCAGTCCTCCAGTATCTCATAAGCATTTTTACGGCTTGTGCCGAGCGTCTGATTGACCGTCACGGAATCGGATTCGGAGTTTTTATTGCTGATTCGCCAAGTGGTGGTATAGGGAAAATACTCAATATCAATTCGGTGCCGGTTATCCCCGCCGTCAATCACTTTGGCATAGCCGCTGGTCTGGAAGGTTTCATACATGAATTGGCGGTAATACTCAACCGGCACCCAGATGGCGCCCAGATTCACCTCAATATCGGCAGGGGTCAGAGGCTCCGGCTGAACCGCCTCCAGCGCCTCCACATTCCGGGCGAACAGTTCCGGTTCTTCCGCCGCCTTCTGCCTTGCGTAAAGTAGCTTGTCCCGCACATGGCCGCTCAGATATTCCTCTGCCAGCTCCCAGCCCTCATCCGGGTTCCCATAGTATTTCTGCGGATTGAGATAAATGCGGTCGCCCAGCTCTGCCACCAACTCGCCCTGTTCTTTCCCGGTCAGGAAGGACATATAGGAGAGGTCTACCCGCAGCTTGCGGTTCAGGCAGATATGCAGGGCGTCCTCGGCGGTGTCGGCGTGATTGACCTCACGGAATGGCCGGATGGTCGCCTTATGGAAGATGGCCGACTTGTCCCAGCCGCTTTTGTCCTTGCGCTCGTCCTCAATGGAGCGCAGCAGGGGGAATTGATCGTCATCGGAAAAGGCGAGGATATTGCCCTTGCTGTTGATGGCTCCATATTGGGCGGTAAAGCGGTCATAGACCTGATTGAGTTTATCCTGCGCTTTGCGGAGGTCCAGAGGGTCATACTCATGGGACTGGATGCTGATGACCTCCAGCAGCGCGGTACGGATTTCGCATAGGCCCTTGATACGGGCCGCCTTCATGCCGGTGTAGGGCTGGGGGATCAGCTTGTTCTTCTCGCAGTAGTAGATTTCGCCGTCCTTCACCAAAAAGGTAAAATTCCGGGTCCCTTCGGGAGCGTCCTCATAATCGGTCGGCTGTTCTTCCTCCGCTTTCTCCAGTGGCTCCACATCCGGTTCCGCGCTGAAACGGGCGTACAGGCTTTCCACCGCGCCGGAGAGATGTTCATACAGGTCGAAACCCTCCGGCGCAATACAGGCCGTGCCATCCTCGCTGCCGTACATATTCCGGCTGCTCTCCATCTTGCCCATGAGCATTTCCGGGTGATCCATGAAGTAGCGGTTGTAGGGAATCCATTTTCCCCGTTCCATGTCTGTCTGTATCCACGATGGGGTGTTTGCCCGGTCAAGCTGCATGGGGGCCGCCCTCTTTTTCAAAAAGACAATATCCGCGGTCACTTCGGTTCCCGCCAGCATTTTGAACGCCGTATTGGGCAGGCGGATGGCGCCGATGAACTCTGTCCGCCGTGCGATATATTCCCGCAGACTCTCGTCCTTCCGGTCCAGGATGCCCTTGCTGGTGATAAAGGCGATGATGCCGCCCGGCTTGGCAAGGTCTAGGGATTTGATGAAAAAGTAGTCGTGGATATAGGGATTCAGCTCATTGTAGCGGCGGTCGTAGATTTTGACACTGTTGAAGGGGATGTTGCCCAGGATCACATCAAAGCTGTTGTCCTCAAACTTGACCGCCTCATAGCCCATAACGGAAATATCCGCCTCTGGATAGAGCTGCTTTGCAATACGCCCGGTGATGGAGTCCAGTTCCACGCCGTACAGTTTGGTTCCCTGATACTGCTCCGGCAGCACAGAATAGAAATTGCCGGTTCCCATGCCGGGGTCAAGAATCCTGCGGTCTGGGCCGCCCTCAAACCCGAACCGTTCCAAAGCGCGGTACATATAGCGGATCAGCTCCGGCTCGGTGTAGTAGGCGGTGATGGTGGAGCGCATGGCTGCCTTATATTCTTCCTCGGTCAACAGGGCCTTTAACTCCTGATATTCATTTTCCCACCCGGCCGCTTTATCGGAAAAAGCGTTGGCAAGACCGCCCCAGCCCACATATCGGGCAAGGGTGATCTGTTCCTCCGAGGTGGCCGTCCTCTGCTCCGCCTCAATCTGCTTCAAGGTCTTGATCGCCAGGATGTTGTTTTTATATTTGGTCTTGGCGCCTCCGGGATAGAGGTCATAGTCCGTGGAAAAGCGGAAGTTGCGGGGGATGAACGGTTCCGGCCGGGGATTGGCTGGCGGTTCAGGGTCCGCCTTTTCCTCCGGTTGTGTGGGCGGCACACCCTCCATGCGGACAAAGGCCCGCACAGGCCGAAGCTCGTCCAGTTCCTTTTCCAGCCGGTATTGAATGTCCTCTAAATCATCCATATCAGCGGCTTCCGCTGGGGAGAGGATGCCGCCGCCCTCCATCCGCTGCACATAGCCATCGTACAAGCGGGTAATGTCCTCCAGATCAGTCTTGACCTTTTGATATTCCGGGTTGGGTTGTTCGTCCACCACCGCCCGGTAGAGGGCGGAACCGTCCTCCGTCAGATAGCCCCACTCGATTTCTTCATCGGGATACTGTCCTTGCAGATAACGGAGCATTTGAGTGGCGATCCCCTGACGGCGGTAATCCTCCAGCACCTCGATCATGCTGATATGGGGCCGTTCCTCGAAAATGCTGTACCGCAGGGTGCCCACTGTCAGTTCCCCACGGACGGCCTGCATGAGCATATCAATCTGACCGCTGTGGGCGCCCAGCGCCTCATCCAGTATCCGGGTTTCCTCTGGCTGCTCCGGGGCTGCCATGCGGCGGGCGTAAGCGTCGATGGTTTCTGGGGAGAGCCAATCCGGTTTTTCCGGCAGTTGAGCGTACAGCTCCCGCATTTTGGCGATCTGCGCCTCCACACTGCCCGCCCACAGGTGCTTTTCCGCCCGCTGCCCTTCACCCAGAAAATACTCGCAGTCAGCACACAGACGGTCTAACAGACGGTATTCGGCGCTGAACGGCTGCGTCTCATCCTTCTGCTCCGGCTCGCTGACGGCAGGGGCCTCCAGATAGCGCCCCTCATCCACCAGGCGTTGAACAATACCGGCAGCCTGCGGCCAGGACAGCTTGGTTTCATGTGGTCCGCCTTGTGTATCTTCCCATTCGATTGTGATACCGTCACCATTGAATAGAGAGTATTTCACACCCAGTTCCTCACTGGAAAAGCCCTCATATCCATATAACTGTTTTAGGAAAGTAACAAAGGCCGAACCTGTGGGGTGAGTCAGGGCAAAGTGATAAATCTGCTCTTTTTTACCTTCGGTGAGCGGACCTTTCTGCAAGACGCGCTCAATCAGCAGATCTTCCGAGCTTCTTTCAGGAGGCGAGGCCAGGAGGGAAAGCTGCTCCGGTTCTTCGGCTTCTGCGGCCGGAGCTGCTTCGGGGGCTGGCCGCAGCTCCACATCCACTTCCTCATCATTGACCAGCATAGTAGCGCGTACCGGCTCATAGTCCTGACTGGCGATGTTGTTCAGCCAGGTAGCGAAGAACTGGCCGAACCCGGCGATCTTCTTTTCCTGCGCTGGGTCTGCGGGGTCAGCCTCCTGATACACGCCGATGCCGCTGTTTTCATAGCTGAACGCCCGCAGGGTCCCGGCCTCCGTGTCAATCAGGAAGTCCATATAGGGGTCATACATTCGGTCGCCATTCTGCATATAGTAATGTTCCATGCAGTAGTGATCGCCGTATTTGTGGTGGATTACCAGGGGATCATAGGCGTCCCCAGCCTCCAGGCGCAGAGATTCATACTGGCCGGATACGATCTCCGGGAACAGCTTTTGAAAACGCCGGAAGTTCTTGTGGGCGGTCGTGCTGCCTTGGGGCGGTGTTGGAACCGGCTGTGGCATTTGAACAGGGGGCTGTGTATTGTCTGTGGCCGCAGCATCGGGTGCCTCACCGGAAGGAAGCTGCTGGGTTGGGGGATGATCTTCATGGGAAGTTTCACTTGTCCCGGTAGGCGGTGCTTGTGGCGGAACTGGCTCTTGATCGGATTCTCCAGCTTCATAGGCGACGGCGCCCAGAACATAGTCATAATCGGCCTGCCTGATCTCCCTTTGTGGGGCGCCGCCCATTTCTTCTACTTCAGCCGGGATATTGTAGTCCCCAATAGGGTCAGGTTCTTCCTCCGCAGTTATATCTGGGTAAGCGCCCGCTTCGATCAGGGCGTCCAGCAGATTGGCAAGGCTGGGCCAGGGGAAGTAGGTGTAGCCATCATCAAAATAAAAGGAAATGCCGTCCTCTCCACGGAGCTTTGTGCGGTACAGCACCTCGCCCTGAAACTCCCGGTCCCCATAGGCCGAGAACAGGCCGCAGACCTCCCGGCCTTTTTCCGTCCAGTTGTAGTCTGTAACGCCATCCGCCAACACCTCCCGCACCGCTTGATGGAGTTCAGGGGGATAGAGGTCGGTGCTGGTCAGGATATGCTCATAGTGGCGGCGGACTTCTTCATCAGAAAAGTGATGTTCAACCTTCGGGGAAGCAGAAAGAGAGCCGTCCTGTGCGGGCGGCTCTCCTTCATGCTCCGCGCCTTGCGGCGCCTCGGTATGCGGTTGTTCTTCGGTCAGCGGGGGATCAGCACGATAGTCTGGAGTACCGTTTCCTCCGCCATCAGTTTCAGATTGTTCAGGTGGCGTGTTCGCTCCAGAATATCCTCGGTCTGCGGCATCGGCTCCTGCTGAAGCATCTGCTGGGTCAGGGCCTCGATCTTCTCCGTGGCCTCGTTCTGTACCCGGTGCATGACCTCCATCAGACTGCCATCCATTTTCAAAATCGTATATCGCTCCGGCTGGTTGTCCTTGAGATATTCCAGCGCCATCCGCCCGTACCGGCCCAGGGTCCTGTCTGCCTCGCTGCTGTTGGAGATTTGCAGGTCGGGGAGAAACATCCCGTCCTGTTCTTTGTAATTCAGATTGATGTTCGGCTTGCTCATGTTGCACCTTCCTTTCCCGATTGATGATCCTGATGTTCCGTTCCATCTCCAAAAGCACCGCTTTTGAAATGGAGGTGACTGCCATACCCAGATGGGCAACCAGTGGAACCGTATTAAAATGGCTGACTGTCGCCATCCCATCGCCCATGCGGATCGCCTCATCTGGCAAGTGACACTTTTTGCCGATGAAATAGGAAACGCTGTCGCTCAAAAGTTGGATATACTGCGCTTCAAAGCCGCCAGCCGGTATTTCCTCAAACAGATGGTTTTTGGTTTCCTGCCGAAGCCCCTGCAAATAATGCTCGTAGTTGTCATTGACGGCCTCACGCGCCAGGGCGTACAAGAGGTCTGGGAACGGCTGTGTCTGAAACCCATGTGAGAAGGTAAGCCGTTCCCCCAGAGCCTTTTGCATCTCATCGGAAAGCTGCCAGTTGGTGGGATGAATCTCCCTGCCCACAGTTTGACTTATATCAAAGAGATAGTCAAGCGTAAGACGGGCGTTGCTGTAAACGCAGACGGCAATCCCTTTTGGCCGGGAAATTAGATTCCGGCCCACGCCAGCCCACTGTTTTTTGGTGGCAAGGATGGTTACATCCTCGTCCTGCGCGTAGACCAGCAGAACATTGTCAAAGCTCTGCTTGTGGAACCGGGACGCAAAGGCAAGGTAATCCCGCCAGTTCCTCTCGCTGCGGACGATATAGGGGGCCATGACCTCATAAATTGTCCGCAGGCGTTCATCGTTTCTCAATAGGCTCCTCCTTCCTGTGGTGGTTTTCCAGTTTAGACGGCTGCGGTCTCTTTCCGGGCAAAGTAGAGGGCAAGGGCCTCGTCTACAATGCTGTCAAACTCCTTCTGGCTGATGCTGGCAGTAAAGTATTTCTTGTAAATCGCCGGTTTGACTTTGAACGCCGCAGCCGTGGATTTCTTGGGCTTCCGATTAAACTCGCCGGAGAGGATTTGTTCCGCCCGTTCCGGGGTCAGCTTGCCGGTGTATTCCCGCAGCAGGACAGCTTTGCCCTCGTTGACCTTATACTCGCTTTCCGACAAAACGGCCTCCACCATCTGCTGTTCCTCTTGTTCCAGATAGGAGAGCTGAACCGCTGCCGCAATCGTAAATTCTCCATCGTCGATCCTGATTTTCAAGGCAACAGACAATTCATTGATGCGGAGATAATTCGCCACGGCACGGCCTTTCAGGTTGTACTCAGCCCCCACAACATCCCGGCTTTTGGACTTGTGGCAGTCAATGCCACAAGTCTTGTTTTCCCTGATTTCATCAGGGTTTCCCAGTCTTTTCAGTTCCTCAATAATATCGTTCCGGCGACCCTGACAAATCATCTTGGAGTAGCGCAGGGCCAGCACAGCCGCCTTTTCAGAGGGCAGCATTTCGGAGAAGGATCGTTGCAGGACATTGGTTTCAATAACATAGATCCAGGCGTCGTGATCCGAAAGATTTTCCTTTACGATACAGGGGAGTTCCCGGTGTGCGATAACGGCGGCGTTTTGCCGATTATGCCCTGCCAGCATTTCGTACTCAAATCCATTCTCATCCGGTTCAATCTTTCGGACAATGGCAGGGACCAAAACGCCATTCTCCGAAATACTCTCTACCAGATCGTTGAGCCGGTCGCCCTCATACAGCCGGAAGGGGTGCCCACGAAAACCACGGATGGCCTCCGGTGAGAGTATTTGGAAACCATTATTTGCGGGCTGGGCAGGCTTGTCCTCCGCTGCCGCCGTGTTCTCCACCTTCCGCGCAACCCCCAGAAGGTCGTCCAGAGAACGGATACGGGGATTGATGTTAGGCATACGCAAGCACCTCCTTTGCCAAATTCATATAGGCTGCGGCCGCGGGGCTTTTGGCGTCCAGCTCCATCACACTGAGTCCCTTGCTGTTTGCGGTCCCCACCTGAACGGTGGCTGGAATCTGACTCTCAAAAATGGGGAGGTGGCCGAACACGGAACGCACCTGTTCGCTGGTCTGGCGGTATAGGGTTGTCCGTTTACTGCATTTCGTGAACAGGATGCCAATGATCTCCACCTTTGGATTCAAATTTTGCTTGATTTTGGAGATCGTTTCCGTCAACTCCTTCAAGCCTACCAGAGCGAACAGCTCTGGGTCAATGGGAATGATGATCTCGTCCGCCGCAGTAAAGGCGTTGATGGTGAGCGAGCCGAGGGACGGGCCGGTGTCCACCAGGATGTAGTCATAATCCGCCCGGAGAGGCGCCAGCAGCTTGGAAAGGCAATCGTCCTTTCGCTCAATCAACAGGTTCACCTCTGCCACGGTCAGCGTCTTTTTGGATGGGAGCAGATCCACCTTGCCTATGTTTAGGATGTAGCTGCCCTTTTCCGGCAGAGCTTCATCCATGACTAATTTCATCATCAGGCTGGCCGCCGTTTCCTGCAAAGCGGTTGGCGCCACGCCAAAACTGATCGTCAGGTTGGTTTGGGGGTCGAAGTCCACCGCCAATACCTTTTTGCCCAGCTCCGCCAGGGAGTAGGCCAGATTCCGGGTGCTGCTGGTCTTTGCCACGCCCCCTTTCTGGTTTGCCATCACGATAATCTTACACACGGGTTCTCAACCTCCTGTTTTCAGTGGATTTACGCTGTTTCAGCGCATAAAAAAACTTGGACTAAACTCGCACTCCGTTATTGGAGTTCTGACTTTAGTCCAAGTATAGCTGTATCATCCACATAGGTGTGGTGTACCTCGGTGAGGATGGTGGGGTCGATGACCGCCAGCACGGCCAGCGGGTCGTGGATGGGGGCCTGGCCGTTGTGCTGGGTGGGGTCCCAGTTGTGGTAGGCCCAGATGCGCTTGGCGATGAACTTGGCGCACATCTCACCGGCTCTGGTGCCCAGCTTGGCCATCTGCTCGCACTCTTCATTGGTGATGTTGGCCCCCTGATGGGTGCTGTCGAGGGTACAGGCGGTGACCTTTACACCGCTGGAAAAGACGATCTTGGCCGCCTCGGGGTCGGCCCAGATGTTCATCTCGGCCACCGGCGAGCGGTTGCCGAACTTGTAGCCGCCGCCCATGAGCACGATCTCCTGGATCTTATCTTTGATGCGCGGCTCGATGCGCAGGGCCGTGGCGATGTTGGTGAGCGGGCCCACCGGCACCAGGGTAATGTCGCCGTCGGAATGCATGAGGCAGTCGACGATAAAGGAGACGGCGTTGAGATCCTGCTCTTTGATGGTGGGGGCGGGGATGTCGAGGTGATCGCCGTGCACGTCGCCGTCTTTGGGGCGGGAGCTCACATAGTAGGGCATACCGGGCTTGCGGCGGGGGTCCAGCGTGGCGGCGATGGGGTGTGCGCAGCCGCGGTATACCGGTACGTCGGCGCCCAGATACTCCACCACCTGCAGGGTGTTATAGGTGGTGTATTCCACATTGCGGTTGCCGTTGACGGTAGTGAGGGCGATGAGATCGATATCGGGCGAGTTGATGGCTGCGGCGATGGCCACGGCGTCGTCTGTACCGGTGTCTACGTCTAAGATGATCTTTCTGGGCATGTCTAGTACCTCCTGTTTTTGTTGTGGCCGCGGCAGAGACCGCCGGGCGCGATGGGTGTAAAAGGCGCTGCCGGGGCAAAAATCGCCCCCAAATGAGCGCAATACCCCCACTACACAGACCCCAGGGAGGGGCCCCTGCAGTGAGGGGTATCTCTTACTTATAGAGTATAGCAAAGTGGTGGGGAGAGAAAAAAGGACAATTGTCCCACCGGCGTATTTTCGTGTTTTGTGTACATTCTGCATGGAGAAAATGTGCAGGCTATATAAATCACACCGCCAATGATCGGCAGCCGCCGCCGGAACTGATTGCCACTATTTGACAAATGTCTAGCCTCGGGCGGTCTATCATCAGAAGTACCGAGAGCTGCTTTGAGCAGCTTTTAAATACTTTGAGCAGGAGAGGGGGAGATGCGGTGACGGTGTACGTGGACGTGTTGGTGGTGATAAACCTGGTGCTCAATTACCTGCTGTTGTCGGCCACCACCTACTTTACCCACCAGCCCACCAGCCGGCTGCGGCTGCTGGGGGCCAGCGCGCTGTCGGGGGTATTGTCGGTATTTATTCTGGTGCCGGGGCTCAATAGCCTGTGGCTGAAGGTGGCGCTGTGCTTGGCGACGGTGGTGTTGGGGCTGCCGTTTGCCGGCTGGCGGGGCCTGCTTAAAAATACGCTGTACTTTTTGGCGGTAAACTTTTTGTTTGCCGGGCTGATGGTGGGGCTGGAGATGGCTTTTTCGCCGGGCAAGCTGGCCTACATAAACGGCGTTTTGTACTTTGACCTGCCCATTACGGTGCTGGTGGCGCTGGCCGGCATCGCCTATCTGCTGGTGGAGTGCGTGAGCTTTTTGCTGGGGCGCTTTCAAAACCGTAAGGTGCGGGTGCGGGTACAAAAAGGATCAGCCAGCGCCCAGGGGACCGGCTTTGTGGATACCGGCAACAGCCTGCAGGACCCGTTTCGCATGGTGCCGGTGGTGCTGGCCGATCGCGCCAGCGTGGAGGACCTGCTGACCCCCGAGCAGCGCCGGTACCTGCAGCACCCCCGCGAAGAGAGCCCGGCCGGGCTGCTGCTCATTCCTTACCACACGGTGTCGGGCGGGGGGCTGCTGCCCATTTTTTACCCGGACAGCCTGCAGATATTTGAGGGCGATCAGTGTGTAAAACAGACCGACCGGGTGGCGGTGGGCATTGTGGGGCACGCTATAGGGCAGGAGGGGTGCAGCTTTTTGCTGAGCCCACAGATCGTGGCGCCGTGACAGAGAGACGATAGAGAGCGGCCGGACCGGCGGGCGCCCGCACAGAGAAAAGAGCGGCCCCGGCGGCGGATACCGGCGGCGGGGGCTGCGGGAGCGATGGGAGCGCACACGGTAAAAAACAGAGACCGGCCGTGTGAGATGAGAGCGAGGGAGGAAAAAGATGCATGCACTGATACGACTGCTGCAAAAGATATTTTTGGGCAGACATGTACACTACATAAACGGGCCGGAGGTGCTGCCGGCCCCGCTGCAAAAGAGCGAGGAAGGGCCGGTATTTGCCGCCCTGGAGCGGGGGGAGGAGTGGGCCCGCGAGAAGCTGATCGTCCACAACCTGCGGCTGGTGGTGTACATCGCCAAGAAGTTCGAGTCGACCGGGGTGGGGGTGGAGGACCTGATATCGATCGGGACCATCGGCCTGATCAAGGCGGTGGGCACCTTTAAGCCGGACAAAAATATCAAGCTGGCCACCTATGCCTCCCGCTGTATCGAGAACGAGATCCTGATGTTTTTGCGCAAGGCGTCGAACAAGCACCAGGATCTCTCGATCGACGAGCCGCTGAATGTGGACTGGGACGGCAACGAGCTGCTGCTCTCGGACATACTGGGCACCGAGCCCGACTGTGTGGGCCGCGGCATCGAGCAGGCCACCGAGCGGGGCGTGCTGGTGGAGGCGGTACAGCGGCTGCCGGAGCGGGAGCGCATCATCATGCAGATGCGCTTTGGGCTGGGCGGCTACAAGGAGCACACCCAAAAAGAGGTGGCGGCGATGATCGGCATCTCGCAGTCGTACATCTCGCGGCTGGAAAAGCGCATCATCAAGCGGTTGCGGGGAGAGCTGGAGAAGGTGATCTGATCGCGGGCGGTACAGGGCTGGGCGGCACACGGGGCCGCGCCGGCCCTGTTTTGGCGTGCCGAGCCGGCAGCAAAACCGACCGGCCCGCTGCAAAGAGGGGGGCCGGGTGGCGCGGCGGGCTTTAGCGGGGCGCCGGATGGGGCATATTGTGAGGGGGAGACCGGCGGGGACGGGCGGCGGAGGTGCCGTTTGACGGCCGGCGGCCCGATGCGCTACAATGGGCACACAGAAGTTGGGGGAGATGAGCGCGCTGTGAAGAGATCGTGGGCTGAGGCGCGGCAGGTGCTTTCGATCGCGCTGCGCGGCGGGAGCACGCTGCTGCTGTTTGAGGTGCTCTATAAGCTGCTGGGGTTTGCAGTGGTGCTGCCGGCCCTGAACGCGCTGCTGCGGCGGGCTATACGGGTATCGGGGCTCACCTTTTTGGGGCAGCAGACGCTGGGGCAGCTGCTGCACAGCCCGGCGGCGGTGGCCCTGCTGCTGGCGGCGGGGCTGCTGCTGGGGCTGTACCTGCTGTTTGAGATGGTATGGCAGCTGTGCTACTGCCAGGCCGGCTGGCAGCGGCAGCGCACCGCCGTGTGGAGCCTGTGCGGCCGGGCGGCGGTGCGCACCATGCGGCTGTTTTTGCCCCGCAACATCGGCATTTTGCTGGTGCTGCCGCTGTTTGCCCTGACTGCCTGGCCACTGGCCGGCGGGATACTGCCCCAGGTGCAGCTGCCGGAGTTCATCACCGATTTTATCTGGCAGAGCAAGGCGCTCACGGCGGCGTATATCGCGCTGGTGGCGCTGAGCTGCGCGCTGCTGTTTTTTTACCTGCTGGGGATGCCGGCCATGGTGCTGGGAGAGGAGCACTTTTTTTCCTCGATCAAGACCAGCTGGCGCCTGCTGCGGAGCAACATGCGCCGGGCACTGGGGCGCATACTGCTGACGACGGCGCTGTTTTGGCTGGCGGCCGGCGCGCTGTTGGCCGCGGCGGTAGGCGGGTTGGCGGCTTACACCAAGCTGCGCTACAGCGGCAGCGCCGCGCGCTATGCGTTTCGCAGCCTCTACGGCAGCGGGGCCAGCTTTGTGCGGGTGGCTCTGCCGGTGTTTGCCACGGTGGTGCTGGTGGCGGCGGTAGTGGCTTTTTACTACCGCTGTATGGGCGCCGAGCGGCCGCCCTACCGCCGCCCCCGCCGCCGCTGGTACGTGCTGGGCCGCCAGGCGGTGGCGGTGCTGTGCAGCTTGCTGGCGGTGGGGCTGTTTGGCGAGAGCGAGATGGCCGGTTACCTGCCCGCCCCGGCCGGGTACGACCCCTATATCGTGGCCCACCGGGCCGGCAGCCTGTTTGCCCCCGAGAACACGGTGGCCGCCCTGGACCGGGCGGTGGCCGACGGGGCGGACATGGCCGAGATCGACGTGCAGCAGACCGCCGACGGGGCGCTGGTGATCCTGCACGACACCAGCTTTGCCCGCACGGCGGGGGTGGACCGGCCGGTGTGGGCGGTGACCTGGGAGCAGGTGCAGCGCTACGACGCCGGCAGCTATTTTGGCGCCGAATACGCCGGCGAGCCGGTGCCCAGCTTGCCGCAGATGCTAAAGGCGGCCAAGGGGCGCATAGACTTGATGATCGAGCTCAAGAGCACCGGCCACGACCGGGAGCTGGTGGCCAGGACCATAGCGGCCATCAAAGACGCCGACATGATGCGGCAATGCGTTTTGGCCTCGATGGACCTGGACCTGCTCAGGCAGGTAAAGGAGCTGCAGCCGGGCTTGCCCACGGTGTACATCTCGGCTTTGCTGGTGGCCGACCGCTATGACATGCAGTGGATCGACGCCTTCAGCGTGGAGACCAGCATGCTGACCGGCGAGATGGTAGCTGCCGCCCACCTGGAACACAAGCGGGTGTTTGCCTGGACCACCAACTCGGAGGGGACGATACAAAAGGCTTTTTCCTGCGGGGCGGACGGCATCATCACCGACAACGTGCCCATGGCCCACTACACCCAGGACCTGCAGGGCAGAGACCTGCTGCTGGACGAGCTGACCCAGTGGCTATTTGGCAAATAGCGCCGCCGGAGAGAGGGGAAAAAGAGAGATGAGCCCAGATAGAGAGACACCGGCTGCCGACGCGCAGCCGCTTGTTGACCGGATGCTGTGTATCGGCGCGGGACTGCTGGAACACGGGGCCGAGGTGTACCGGGTGGAGGAGGCGCTGCGCCGGCTGGGGCGGGCGTACGGCGCCAGCGAGTTCTCGGCTTTTGTGATCCCGTCGGCGATCATTTTGACGCTGTCGCTGCCGGGGGCGCCATCGGTGAGCAAGATGCGCCAGACCAGAGTGGGCGACACCAACCTGGACCTGGTGGACCAGTATAACCAGCTGGTGCGCGACCTGTGCGCCGCGCCCGGCGATACGCGGCAGATAGACCGGCGGCTGGCGGCGATCGCGGCCCGGCCCGGTTACCCGCGCTGGCTGCAGATACTGGTGTACGGCACCGGCGCCGCCTCGTTTGCACTGTTTTTTGGCGGCAGCTGGCAGGACGCGGTGGTGGCCGGGCTGATCGGCGCGCTGCTGCGGGGTATGGGGATGGCGCTGCGGGGCATACGCCAAAACGCCTTTTTTGTAAACCTGCTGTGCGCGGCGGCGGGCTCGGCCATCGCCCAGCTGACGGCTGCCTGGCTGCCGGGGGCGGCGGCGGACAAGATCACCATCGGCATGCTGATGACGCTGGTGCCGGGCATCGTTTTCACCAATGCACTGCGCGACTTTATGGCCGGCGATGCGCTGGCGGGCACCATTAAGGTGACCGAGGCGCTGCTCATCGGCGCCGGTATCGCGGTGGGCGTTTCGGTGATGCTGGCGGTGCTGCAGCCGGTACTGGGGGTGGTGTAGATGGCGGATGTGTGGGCCTGCGTATTTGTGTTTGCCGCCTGCCTGAGCTTTGGGGTGGCTTTTTCGCTGCGGGGCAAAAAGATCCTGTTTGCCGCGCTGGGGGGCAGCCTGAGCTGGGCGGTGTACCTGGCGGTAGTGGGGCTTTTGCCCCAGGGAGATATTTTGGCCAACTTTGTGGCGGCAGCCGCAGTGACTTTATACAGTGAGCTGATGGCCCGCCGACACAAGACGCCGGCGTCGGTATACCTGGTGGTATCGTTTTTGCCGCTGGTGCCGGGCAGCGGCATCTACTATACCATGGAGTACGGGATGGCCGGAGACACCGCCGCCTTTTTGGCCACCGGCCTGCACACGGTGCAGGTGGCCGGAGCCATTGTGGTGGGCATTGTGGTGGCGGGCAGCTTTGTGCGGGTGTACTACCGGGTAAAGGAGCGGGTGCAGCGCGCATGGGCGGGCAGCCGGTAGCCCAGGGGCCCGGCGCGTTTTCAGGGGCCCGGCGGGCGTCCGCAGTGGCCGCGGCAGCGGGGCGATGGAGGCAGGACAGAAAAAGAAACGGATTATAAACGGAGCGTGAGCGCTGCAGCGGATGGCTGCGGCGCTTTTTTTGACGGGCCGAAAGGCGTCGGCAAGTATGGATAGCGACTTTAGAGGTGTGAAAAAAGCCTTATAAGCATAAGTTGATGTTATGCCTCTATAAAAAGGCGTTATATTCTGCTTTTAGAGCGTTAAAAACGGGGTATGGACACAAAAAGGGGCGGGGTGCAGCAGAGTGGTAAAAAGGTAGTGGAGCGGTGAACAACTGAAAATGTTGCATAAAATCATAGGTTAATGAGTGGAGTATCGTAGAATAACCACTAGCATAGTGACATGCAGTGACAATTGGTATTGTCAACCCCCAATCATCGGTTGATTTATGCAATAGTAGACATAAAATCCTAGTGATAGGAGGTATTTTATGTCTGTAAATGTTGAATTTTCTCGACAGGTGTTCCGCTATCGAGACGCCAGCGGTCTGACCCAAGAACAGATGGCTGAGCTGTGTGGCATTTCGATCAAGTACTATCAGCGGCTGGAGATGGGTCAGGTCAATCCCGGATTGAGTATCGTTGTTCATATTGCCAAAGTTTTGAACATTGACTTAGATGCGCTGAAAAGTAAGGATACCTTTGTGGACCAGACCTGCCGCCGGGTGAGAGAACGGGACCGGTAGCAGACCGATGGGCCGGGGGGACCGGCTATATTTGCGGGCGAGGTGAGAGGCAGCTGCCGGGACGGCAGCTTGGCTTTTCGCCCTGTTTGCCGTGGGCGGGCCGGTAGAGACGGGCAGAGATGTGTTGAGGTGTGTTCAGGTGGGGAGAGACGCCCCTCTATAAATAGAGGGGGGCGGACGGGTCTGCTGGCCGGCGGCGCAGTGAAAAAGTGGTCGGGTTGGTTGGACTGGTCGGGCTGGTTGTGGCCGGTTACGGCCGGTTATGGCTGGTCATGGGGGCAGTGGTCTGGGCATTCTATCTGTATAAGACATGGGCGCCGCTAAGGGGGACAGGCGGCAAGTTGTGTGGATGAGGGACGGCACTGCCGTAAGCGGCTGGCCGGTGGAAGTTTATGGAGATCTGTAAGATGTCTGCCGCGCGGTGAGCGCGCCGCCGGGGCAGAGACGGCTGGCAGTGGGGGAGCGACACGGGGAGCCGGCGGGCACGGGTGGGTGCTGACTTGTTTTGGGGTGTGCTGACTTGTGCTGGTGGTGTGCTGACGAATACTGACTTGTGCCGGTGGGTGCTGGAGGTATTTTGCTTTTTCTTTAGAGATCGAAAATTCATGTTGTGAAACAGTGGTCGGGCTGGTTGAGTTGTCTGTGGCCGGTTGCAGCCAGTTACGGCTGGTCATGGGGGCAGTGATCTGGGCATTCTATCTGTATAAGACATGGGCGTCGCTAGGGGGGATAGGCGGCAAGTTGTGTGGATGAGGGACGGCACTGCCGTAAGCGGCCGGGCGGTGGAAGTTTATGGAGATCTGTAGGGGCGTTTGCCGTGTGGTGAGCGCGCTGCCGGGGCAGAGACGGCTGGCAGTGGGGGGAGCGACACGGGGCGCCGGCGGGCACGGACGGGTGCTGGCTTGTTTTGGGTTGTGCTGGGGTGTGCTGGTGGTGCGCTGACGAATACTGACTTGTGCCGGTGGGTGCTGGAGGTATTTTGCTTTTTCTTTAGAGATCGAAAATTCATGTAGTGAAAAAATGGCTGAGCCGGTTGGGCTGGATGTGGCCGGTTGCAGCCAGTTACGGCTGGTCATGGGGGCGGTGGTCTGGGCATTCTATCTGTATAAGACATGGGCACCGCTAGGGGGGATAGGCGGCAAGTTGTGCGGATGAGGGCCGGCACTGCCGTAAGCGGCCGGGAGGTGGGCCTTTATGGAGATCTGTAGGGGCGTTTGCCGCGCGGTGAGCGCGCTGCCGGGGCAGAGACGGCTGGCAGTGGGGGAGCGACACGGGGCGCCGGCGGGCACGGGTGGGTGCTGGCTTGTTTTGGGGTGTGCTGATTTGTGTGCTGGTGGGTACTGGCAGTGTTTTGCCTTTTCTTTTGAGATCGAAAATTCATGCAGAGCGCACAGGCGCAAAAAGTATCTGGGGTGGGGATAAGATCCGTGCTGTGCGGAGCAGACGGACTGCCGGGCGGACTGATGAGCCGCTGACTGGTAAGGCGGTGGGCAAAACAGGCGGGTGCTAGACTGGTGTCTGGCCGGTGCTCGGCGGATGTTGGGCGGGTGTTGGGCTGGTATTGGACTGGTGTAAAGAGATCTGCGGGCGATCATCATTTAAAAAAACAGCCATCTCGTACAGGCGGCAGCGGCGCGCTTACCAGGTGCGCCGCCGTTGATGGAGCGGGCAGTATAACAATCTTTGCCAGAGGCCGGCAGTGCATGTTCGCACCGGGCCGCGGCCATACTTCTCACTGTAAAACAGTGAAAAGGGGTTGCGGCAGTTGTACCAAAACAAGGTGGAGATCTGTGGGGTGAATACCGCAGAGTTAAAGGTGCTCACCGAGGCCCAGAACCAGGCGCTCATTCTGCGGCTGCGGGAAAAGCGGGACATGGTCGCCCGCGAGCAGCTGATCGCGGGGAACCTGCGGCTGGTGCTCAGCGTGATCAAGCGCTTTGCCAGCCGGGGCGAGAACCTGGACGATCTGTTCCAGGTGGGGTGTATCGGCCTGATCAAGGCCATCGACAATTTCGACCCCATCCACAAGGTGCGCTTTTCGACCTACGCGGTGCCGATGATCATCGGCGAGATACGGCGCTACCTGCGCGACAACAACCCCATACGGGTATCGCGCTCGCTGCGGGACACCGCCTATAAAGCCATGAAGGCCAAGGAGGCCTTTACCGCCGCCCACCGCCGGGAACCCACCACCACCGAGCTGGCCGGTGAGCTGGACCTGCCGGTGAGCGACGTGGTCATTGCCCTGGAGGCCATTGTGGACCCGGTCTCGCTCTACGAGCCCATGTATGCCGACGGCGGTGACGTGCTGTATGTCATCGACCAGGTGGGGGACAGCTCGGATGACCGGGACTGGCAGAGCGAGCTGTCGATGAAGACGGCCATCAGCAACCTGGACGAGCGGGAGAAACGCATCATCTCGCTGCGGTTTTTGGGCGGCAAGACCCAGATGGAGGTGGCGCGGGAGATCGGCATCTCGCAGGCGCAGATATCGCGGCTGGAAAAAGGGGCGCTGGAAAAGATCAAGCGGGAGCTGTAGCGGGGCGTAGAGCCCGGCTGGATGCAAAGTGGAGATGGGGGCACGCGGCCGTTGGCCGGCGTGCCTTTTTTGTTTTGCCACTGCGGCGCTGGATAGAGGGCCGGGCATCCCGCTGTGTGGGGGCGCTGCGGTGCACCGGCAGCGGGGGTGGGGTGTTGGGGCGCCCGGCTGCTGCCGCCGGTACCGGCGGGATATTGCCGGGGAAAAAGGGAGGCGGGATGGCGGGAGATAGAGCGCAGACGGTGGGCTGAGGTCGGCGCGCCGGCGGATGGCGAAAGAGGTGCAGGGGCGCGATTTTGACATTTTCTGGCTTTTTTGTTAATATGATAGTAACTGGGTAGGAAATGGGCGGCGGCCGCCGCCTGTGTGCACACCTCTTTGCCGAACACACACACCTCCATAGTGGGGGCAGACAGGGAAGGAGCACTGTTTGATGGGGATCTATACAGCTTTATTACTGGTGGCCGTGGTGCTGCTCATCTGCATCGGCTCCAGCCGGTTATCCTACCGGCTGGGGGTGCCGGTGCTGTTTTTATTTATCGTGCTGGGGATGATCTTCGGCTCGGACGGGGTGTTTGGGCTGCCGTTTGACAACTACCAGCTCACCGAACAGGTGTGCTCGGTGGCGCTGGTGTTCATCATGTTTTACGGCGGATTTGGCACCAGCTGGAAAGAGGCCCGGCCGGTGGCCGCCCAGGCGATCCTGCTGGCCAGCCTGGGCGTGGTGCTGACGGCGGGCATCACGGCGCTGTTTTGCTTTGGCGTGTTGGGGCTCTCGGTATACGAGAGCCTGCTCATCGGCTCGGTGATCAGCTCTACCGACGCCGCCTCGGTGTTTTCGATCCTGCGCTCGAAGAAGTTGTCGCTCAAGCACGGGCTGGCCTCGCTGCTGGAGCTGGAGAGCGGCAGCAACGACCCCACCTCGTACATGCTCACGGCGATCGTGCTGGCGGCCATGGGCGGCCGGGGGCAGAAAAATGTGCCGCTGCAGCTGCTCTCGCAGGTGCTGTTTGGGCTGGCGGTGGGGGCGCTGGTAGCGGTGCTGGCCACGGCGGTACTCTCGCGGGTGAGCTTTGAGCAAAAGGGGCTGCACACCACCTTTTTGGTGGCGGTGGCGCTGGGCTGTTATGCGCTGGCTCAGCTGCTGGGCGGCAACGGCTACCTGGCGGTGTATGTGGCCGGCATCGTGCTGGGCAACAGCCGCATTTTACACAAGGTGGAGCTGGTCCACTTTTTTGACGGTATCACCTGGCTGGCGCAGGTGCTGATCTTTTTTGTGCTGGGGCTGCTTGCCTTTCCGTCGCAGATACCGGCGCTGCTGGGTACCGCGGTGGCGATCACCGCCTTTTTGTCGCTGGTGGCGCGGCCGGCGGCCACGCTGGCCATTTTGAGCTGGTTCAAGGTGCCGCTGCGGCAGCAGTTTTTCGTGTCGATGGCGGGTATCCGGGGGGCGGCCTCCATCGTGTTTGCGGTGATGGCCATGAACGCCGGCGTGCCCATGCGGCTGGACATCTTTCACATCGTTTTCTGTGTGGCGCTGTTTTCGGTGGCGGTGCAGGGGACGCTGCTGCCGGTGCTGGCCCGCAAGCTCGGCCTGGTGGGCGACCAAGAGGGCGGCGGCGTGTGGAAGACCTTTACCGACTACCAGGACCAGGAGAAGGTGCAGCTCATCGAGCTGCCGGTGGTGCAGGGAGATTTTTGGTGCGGCAAAGCGGTGCGGGACCTGGGGCTGCCGCCGGAGCTGCTCATCACCATGATCGTGCGGGGGGAGGAGACGGTGATCCCCAAGGGGGGAACGGTGATCGCCGGCGGCGACCTGCTGGTGCTGGGCGGGCTGGGGCGGGCCCAGATGCAGGCGCTGCTGGCCCAGTGCTGCAGCGACCCCCAAAAGAAATGACGCCCGCGCCTGCAACAGGGCGGCTGCCATCCGTCAAAAACGGGCGGCGGCCGCTTTTTTTAGCGGATGCAAAATGGCCGTGGACGGGCTGAGAGGCAGAGCTGTGAAGAGCTGTGAGCAAAATATTTTGCATAATGAGAGAGCGGTATTTGCAGTTTTCTGGCAAATACAGTATAATAAAATACCGTGTGCTGGCAGTGCCCGGCGGCCGCCCCGGTAAAGACGGGGCGCGGGGCACTGCCGGCTGCGGGCAGAGGAGCGCGGCGCTGTGCGGCCCCACTGCGGTGAGCAGCGGCGTGAAAAATATGAGCAAAAGAGGAGGAGATGCGCGTGCAGACCAACTTATCTGTACTCATCACATTCATCCTGTACCTGGCGCTGATGCTGGGTATCGGCATTTTCTTTTTCAGCAAGTCGAGCAACTTGTCGGACTACTTTTTGGGCGGCAGGGGCCTTGGCAGCTGGGTGACGGCCATCAGCGCCCAGGCCTCGGACATGAGTGGCTGGCTGCTGATGGGCCTGCCGGCGGCGGCCTACATATCGGGGCTGAGCGCCTCGTGGATCGCCATCGGGCTGGGGCTGGGCACCTATCTAAACTGGAAGATCGTGGCGGGGCGGCTGCGCAGCTTTACCGAGATCTCGGGTGATTCTATCACCATCCCCCAGTACCTGCAAAACCGGTTCATGAGCAAGTCGAAGCTGGTGCGCTGCATCTGTGCGATCATCATCTTCGTGTTCTTTTTGGTGTACACCGCCTCGGCCTTTAACGCCGGCGCCAAGCTGGTGATGTATGTGCTGGGCATGGACGACTATGTGCTGGCGCTGGCCATCGGCGCCATCGTCATCGTGGCCTACACCTTTTTGGGCGGCTTTTTGGCGGTGTGCTGGACCGATCTGATCCAGGGTATCCTGATGTTCTGCGCCATCGTCATCGTGCCGGTGCTGGCGGTGCTGCGCACCCCCGACTTCTCGCTGGCCACGCTGTCGGCGCTGGAGGGCGGCACCTTCACCAACCTGTTTAAAAATGCCTCCGGCCCGCTGGGCTGGGTGGCGATCATCTCGAGTTTAGCCTGGGGCCTGGGCTACTTCGGCATGCCCCACATCCTGACCCGTTTCATGGCTATCCGCGAGAAGCGGCTGATCAAAAAATCGCGGCTGATCGCCATGATCTGGGTGGTCATCAGCCTGGGGGCTTCGGTCATCATCGGCATGGTGGGGCGGACCTACCTGTCGGGTCAGGGAATCCAGTACACCGACACCGCCAGCGCCGAGGTGGTGTTTATGCAGATGGTGGGCCGGCTGGCCCCGGGTCTGATCGCCGGGGTGCTGCTGTCGGCCATTTTGGCGGCGGTGATGAGCACTGCCGACAGCCAGCTGCTGGTGACGGCGTCGGCGGTATCCAACGACTTTTACAAGCCGCTGTTCCGCCCCGGCGCCAGCGACAGGGAACTGATGTGGGTGAGCCGCGGCTCGGTCATCGCCATCTCGGTGCTGGCCTTCATCATGGCGCTGGACCCCAACAGCTCGGTGATGGGGCTGGTGTCGTACGCCTGGGCGGGCTTTGGCGCCGCTTTTGGCCCGGTGATCCTGCTGTCGCTGTTCTGGCGGCGGATGACGCTGAAAGGCGCGATCGCCGGCATGGTAGTGGGCGGTGCGACCATTTTGATATGGGAGAACGTGCCCCTGCTGGCGGGGACCGGCCTGTACTCGCTGGTGCCGGGCTTTGCCTTGGCGCTGGTGGCGGTGATCGTGGCGTCGCTTTTGGATAAGGCGCCCGACAAAGAGGTGCTCGACCAGTTTGAGCGCTCGCTGCAGGCAAAATAGATCAGGGATCAACGAGAATACAGATAAAAGGAGTGGGTACCGAGCTGGTACCCACTCCTTTATTATGTGGCGTTTATTATGTGGCGTTTGGGGCCGGGCGATTACAGACCTCTTTTGGCTTTGTCTTTCTCTAAAACATCCATCACCCAGTTGTAGAACACGTCTTTGTCGGCGCCCAGGGCAAAGTAGCAGTTCTTCGGCTCGGGGTTGACGCGTACGCGGCGGTCGATGATGGTCTGGCCGTAGGCGAAACCGCGGGAGATATCGGTGTGGCAGTTGACGTGCAGCACATCTTTTAAGCACTCGGGGTGCAAGACGGCGCACAGCGCCAGCGCATCGTGGATGGGGGCGGCGTTGAGGGCCTTCATCTCGGCGTCGTTGACGCCGTAGCCGGCGGTGCGGGACTCGACCAGGTCGGCCACCAGCTGTGCGGGTTTGGTACCGATAGCGCGGATCTTCTGGGCCTCGTCGACGGTGATGTAGGCCTGGTGGGTGGCGTCGAGCGGGACCATAGTGATCTTGCAGCCGGACTGCAGCACGATCTCCATCGCCTCGGGGTCGGCCCAGATGTTAAACTCGGCCGCGGGAGAGGAGTTGTTGACCAGGTGGCCGCCGCCCATGATGAAGATCTCTTTGATCTTGGGGATGATGCGGGGATCGGCGCGCATGGCGACTGCGACGTTGGTCAGCGGGCCGACCGGGACCAGCGTGATCTCGCCGTCTTCGGAGTCGAGCAGGGTGTTGATGAGCCAGACGACGGCGCTGTCGCGCTCTTCTTTGATGGTGGGGGCGGGCAGGGGCAGATGGTCGCCGTGGACCACTGTTTGGCCTTCGCGGGTGCCCTCACGGGTGGGGAAGGGGCGCAGGGACTGGGCAGTCCAGGGCATGAGGGTAGAGGCGATGGGCAGATCGCAGCCCTTATACACCTTGACCTGACCCTGCTTGTCACAGCACTCGACCACGCGCAGCGAGTTGTCGGTGGTGAGCTTGACCTCTACGTTGCCGTTGACGGAGCAGATGCCCAGGCAGTCGAAGTCTTCGCAGAGCATGGCCATGACCAGCGCGATAGCGTCGTCAGAACCGGTATCTACGTCCATGATGATCTTTCTTTTGGTATCCATAGTCGCATCTCCTTTTTGGCTGTTGGTGTAGGACTTTGTTTCTGCCTTTATTGTAAGAGCGCGACCGGCCAAATGATAGGACATATGTCCTGAAACAGTGCCAAATATTTTGCGTAAAATCACGCAGAGTGCACAGTTGCAGTGCAAAAAGAGTACTGCACCGGCGGGCCGACAGGCATATCGTACCGGAAGGCGGCGGCTGCCGCTGTTCTTTTACAGGGGTGGGTCTGTATACCTTTGGCTAAAAAGAGGTGCAGTGTGTTTGGATAATATGTATAAAAATTATGACAGACCTGTAAGGAAACTTGTCCTTGTGGTGCGGCAGGTCTATAATAAGACAATAAATAGCGGATAGAAAGGGGCTTCTTTTATGAAATACAACCAGCGTGCCGAAAAGATCATGCAGGCGGTGGGACATGCGGTGGTGGGCAAAGACGATGCGGTCGCCAAGATACTGATGGCCATTTTGGCCAAGGGACATATCCTGCTCGACGATATACCCGGCGTGGGTAAGACCACCACTGCGCTGGCGTTTTCCAAGGCGATGCAGCTGGAATTTTCCCGCCTGCAGTTTACGCCCGATGTGCTGCCCACCGATGTAGTGGGCTTTTCTATGTACGACAAGGAGAGCGGGGAGTTTCGCTTTCAGCCCGGCGCGGCGTTTTGCAACCTGTTTTTGGCCGACGAGATCAACCGCACCAGCTCCAAGACCCAGTCGGCGCTGCTGGAGGTGATGGAGGAGGGCAGGATCACCGTGGAGGGGGTGACGAGACCCATGCCCAGCCCCTACGTGGTCATCGCCACCCAGAACCCGGTGGGCTCTATCGGCACCCAGATGCTGCCGGAGAGCCAGCTGGACCGCTTTATCATCCGCTTGAACATGGGCTACCCCGACCGCGCGGGCGAGATCGAGATACTCAAGCGCCGCCACGACCACAACCCGCTGGACACGCTGGAGCCGGCGGTGCAGATCGCCGACATTTTGCAGATGCAAAAAGAGGTGGAGGCGGTGCACGTGGACGACGCCATCTACGCCTACATAGCCGACCTGGCCGCCGCCACCCGCGAGCACCCGCGCATTGAGCTGGGGCTGTCGCCCCGCGGCTCGATCGCCCTGATCCGCATGGCCAAGGCGGCGGCGTATGTGTACGGCCGCAGCTACGTGACCCCCGACGACGTGCAGGACGTGTTCACCGATGTGGCCGCCCACCGCGTGGTGCTCTCGTCGCGGGCCAAGGTAAATAACCTGACGGTAGAACAGGTGCTGGCCGACGCGGTGGGGCAGGTGGATGTGCCGCCGGTGGTAAAGCCCAGCGAGGCGCCGTGAGCGCACCACGGCAGCGATAGAGCATTTATGGGAATAGAGAGGGGGGCGGCCGGATGAGGCGTTCCAGGATCACCTACGGCGTGCTGTGCCTGGTGATGGTGTGGTTTTTTATCATGTACCAAAACTACGTGTCCTTTTTGGGGCTGGGGTTTTGCCTGGTGCTGCCCCTGGGCCTGTTTTTGTATGTGAACGCGCTGCGGGAGCAGGTGCGGGTTTGGCTGGACACCCGCGACGTTTTGGGCAACCGGGGCAGAGACATCCCCATCAAGCTGCAGGTGTCTAACGACTCGAAGATGGCGATGCCGTTTGTGGAGATCACCCTGCAGATCAAGTACGGCTTTTACGCCGAGGAGAAGACGCTGCTGCTGGAGGTGCCGCTAAAGCCCAAGGAAAAGCGCATTTTGCAGGTGGACCTGCAGCCCATGCACGTGGGCAACCTGCAGCTGAAGGTGGGCCGTATACGGGTGCTGGACTTTTTTCGCCTGACGGCGGGGCGCGCGCGGAAAACGCTCATCAACACGGTGACGGTGCTGCCCTACGTGCCCGACAGCCTGGGCATGCACCTGAGCGACGACTTTTTGCGCTCCAGCGACGACGTGACCCATTTTTCGCCCTATAAGCCGGGCGATGACGCCTCGGAGACGTTTGTCATCCGCGAGTACCGGCCGGGGGACAAGATGCACCGCATCCACTGGAAGCTGAGCGCCAAGACGAGCGACGTGATGGTGCGGCAGGCCAGCTTTCCCATCGAGAACTCGGTGGCCATCTACACCGAGCTGTACTGTCCAGCGCGCTACACCCCCGACGACAAGAGCTGCGTGGATGGGGTGCTGGAGACCACCTACATGATGTCGCTGTTTTTGCTGCAGTCGGGCATCGAGCACCAGCTGCACTGGTTTGACCACGCCGGCGGCGGGCCCTGCAGCGCCGAGATAGCCGATGAGGGGGACCTGTTTGCCGCCATGTCGGAGATGTTTACCGGCAGCCTGTACTGGGAGACCCCGCTCATGGCCAAAGAGATGGTAAAGGACCCGGCGCGCGTGCAGGCCAACCGGGTGCTGTACATCACCCCCAAGCTGTTTGAGGAGCTGGACAACCTGCCTTACTCGCTGCAGCGCAAGACGGTGATGTTCTACTGCCACGTGGGGCAGCCGGAGGACTCGCCCGTTTGGGACCGGTACCGCATTATCGAGATAGACGCCGCCGACCCGCAGCCGGACTTTATGGACCTGGTGCTGTGAGCGGGTGGGCGCTTAGCCGAGAGAAAAAAGAGGAGGTGGGCAGATGATACGGCAGTTGTGGCGGCGACTGAAAAAGAAAAAAGAGGAGCCGCAGTTCTTTATTGAGGACCGCGATTTTCGGCTGAAGCTGCCCCCCCGCTACCCGCAGCCACAGCCGCCCAAGCGGTTGGGGTGGCTGTGGTATATGCTGTGGGCGCTGTGCTGCGTGGCGGCGTTTTGGTTTGCGCTGACCGGGCTGTACGGCGATATGGGCGTGGATACGCTGCTGCTCTACCCCATCGTGGGGGCGGGCACGGCGCTGTTTGCGCTGGCGGCCTATAAAAAGCCCAAGCTGCTGGCGATACTGGGCGGCGCACTGCTGGCGGCGGCGCTGGTGATGGGGCAGAGCATCTACTACGGGATGCTGTATACGATCTCGCAGATCGTGGAGAAGATCAACACCGTATCGGCCCAGCTGGTGCTGGGGCCCACGATATCGCCGCAGATGACCCTGCCGCAGTACACCTTTCAGTTTGCCGTGGTGCTCATGTTGGCGGTGGGGTATTTGGTGGCGGTGTGCAGCGTGTGGCGGCGCAACTTTTACCTGTATTTTGCCGCCACTTTTCCGCTGCTGGCTATCGGCATGTATTTTGGTCTGCCGCCCAGCGGCTTTTGGATGGCTGTGCTGGCGGTGACCTATTTGGCCGTTGCCGGGATGCACGTGTTTGCCGGCTGGCGGCCGGGCAGCAAAAAGAGCGACTTTGCCGCCAGACAGGTGAAAAAGCGCTATGTGTGGCAGGTGCGCTACCAAAACGGGGCGGGCCGGCGGGCCATGTCGCTGCCGGCCGGCACACTGCTGGTGTTGGTGGCCGGCATCTGCGCGGCGGTGAGCTTTTTGGTGTTCTCGCCCACGCTGTATAACAAGGACTCGTTTGTGGAGTTTCGCACCACGCTGAACCACTTTATGGTAAAGCTGCTGGAGAAGAGAGAATATGCGGTGCCCACCTTTAATTCTGGCGACCTGACCCACATGGACACCTTTGAGAAAAAGGGCAAGGTGGACATGGAGGTGACCACCTTTAACTGGGGCAACACGCTGTATTTAAAGGGCTACACCGGCAGCACCTATACCGGTACCCAGTGGGGGCCGATCACCGACAAGGAGGAGCGCCAGCTGCGCGCCTCGCTCTCGAAGTCGTTTTACGACGAGGGCTATTACCCGCAGAACCTGGCCGGCGAGTTTTTGAAGTACGAGACCCAAAAGCAGGTGAACAAGCAGCCGGTATACCAGTCGACGATGATCGTGAAGCACAAAGAGATACGCAATAAGACCACCCGGCGCCTGAACTATATGCCGTATTACCCCGCTTACCCCGACGGCAGCGGCGGTATGGTCCCGCTTTTGGACCTGGACGCCGACGCGGGGGTGATCTTGCCGTGGTTTGGGCTGATGAACACCTACGAGCAGGATTTTTACACCACCGGCAAGCTGGAGGGGCTAAATACCGAGATCCCCTACGTCAGAGAGGGAAAAGAGGGGGCCAATGAGGACGCCCAGACCCGCTTTTTTATGCAGCGGCAACCGCTCTACCAGAAAGAGGCGCAAAAGCTCTACACCAAGCTGCCCGAGAGCGGACTGGAGGAGATAAAGGCCCAGTTCACCCCCGAGCTGTACGCACAGCTGGGCAGCCTGGACCGGTTTACCAGCTATGTGCAGGCCTATATGCAGAGCCACTACACCTATGATGAGCAGCCGGGCGAGGTGCCGGAGGGAGAGGACTTTATCGAGTACTTTATCGGCACCAACAAAAAGGGCTTTTCGGCGCATTTTGCCTCGGCTGCGGTGATGATGTACCGCGCGGCCGGCATACCCGCCCGCTATGCGGAGGGATATGTCATAGCGCCCACCGACTTTTTTAAGGACTACCAAAAGGGCAGCGCGACCCTGCACGATCTGGCTTCGGGGCAGTCGCTGACGGCGGTGAGATACGAGCTGCCGGTGACCGATGCGGCCCAGCACGCCTGGGTAGAGGTGTATGTAGATGGGATCGGCTGGCAGCCGGTAGAGGTGACCCCCGGCTACGAAAACGTACAGGACAATTTGCCGGAGGTCCGCCAGAGCAGTGCAAATTTGGACGTTGAGAGCCTGCCGGTGCGGGTGACCCGCTATAAGAGCGGCGGCAGCTCTGCCGAGGTAGAGCCGCCCACCCGGCTGCAGCTGCTGGCCCAGCGGCTGGACCGGCGCATGGCTATCGATCTGCTGCTGGTGGCGGCGGCGCTGTTTGTGGTGGCGCTGGTGCTGTGGGTGTTGTACCGCCGTTTTGCGCGGCTGCAGGCCATACGGCGGGCGGTGCACAGCGGCGATTACAGCGACTGTGTGCGCTATTTGTACTGGTATGTGACCACCCTGTTTGGCTTTGCCGGTGTGCGGCACCCGCGGGGAAAGAAGTACAGCTGGTACGCCAAAAGTGTGCCCAACCGCCTGCTGGGGATCGATTACGAGGAGCTGCGGGAATTTCAGGAATACGCGGTGCAGGCCAAATTCAGCGCCGAGCCTTTGGATGAGGCCGCTTACGAGCGCTGCCTGGCGCTGGCCGACAAGATGGCCGGCGAAGTGGTGAGCCGGCTGGAGCCCAGCCGGCGGCGGATGCTGCGGCTGCGCAAATGGCTGTGGTAAACAGCCGCTGATGCCGGCCTGCGCACGCGGCGCGAACACGCAAAAAAGGGGGCTAAGAAATGAGGGGAAAACGGACCGCATTGGCGCTGGTGGCAGCGGTGCTTTTTTGCCTGTGCGCGGCCGCTGTGGCAGCCCCCCAGAAAGAGGGGACGGCGGCGGTGACTTGGCAGCGGGACAAGGTGCCGGTGTTTATCGACTGCGACCCCGGCATTGACGATACCTTTGCCTTGGCCCTGGCAAAAAAGAGCCCCGCGCTGCAGGTGCTGGGCATTGGCGCCGTACAGGGGAACGTGGGGCTGGGGCGCACCGGGGCCAACGCCCTGAGCATTGCCAGCTATATTGGGCTGGAGTGCCCGGTGGCGCTGGGCGCCACCTACCCCCTGCAGGGGGTGCCCATGGGGGCCGCTTACGCCCACGGCAGCGACGGCATGGGCGGGGTGGCGCTGCCCACGCCCGACCGCACCTTTGACCGGCGCCCGGCCTGGAAGCTGTTATACGACACGGCCAAGGCCTGTGACGGGCAGCTGCAGGTGATCGCCATCGGGCCGCTGACGAACATCGCCAAGGCGCTGGAACTGTACCCCGATTTAAAAGATATGCTGGCCGGGATCACGGTGATGGGGGGCTCGCCCACCGGGCTGGGCAACATGACCCCCAGCGCCGAGTTCAACGCCTTTAACGACCCCTGGGCGATGGAGGCGGTGCTGGAGAGCGGCGTGGACATTACGGTGATTGGCTATGATGTGACATCGCAGGCGGTGGTGCAGGGGGATGAGCTGGAGGCCATGATCGGCGACAGCCGCATACCGCTGCTCTTAAATGGGATGCGCCGGACCTTTGTGGGGGAGGAGAGCGACAGCAAGATCCTCAACGATGTGCTGGCGGTGATGGCCCTGACAGATCCCCAGGTGCTGATGATAGAACAGGGTTCGCTGCGCTGCCTGACCGGGCGCGCGGACCGCGGCACTACAGTGCTGACTGATGACGGCAGCCCGGTGCGCTATGCGGTAGGGCTTGACCGGGAAAAGATGCTGGATGTGCTGCGCCGGATGTGCGCAGATTACCAGAAGTAAGGGAGGTGGCGGCATGCTGAAACTGCCGGAGCGGCTGCGCCGGGCAGCCGGCAACAAAAAGGTGCGCCGAGCGGCCAAGGCTACGACGGTGATCGCGGCAGCGGCGTTGGGCGTGCTGCTGGGCATTTTTTTGCTGACCTATAACTTTGTGACGATACGGGCGGACTACACCTACAGCACGGCCCGCACCACGTTTGGCGAGGGGGCCAGCCGCCACAGTGTGGTGGCGGTGTACCAGAATAAGAGCGAGACGCTGGTGTCGGTGGAGTCGAGCTACAAGGTGGTGGACGGCAAGGATTTTTTACTGGAGGACTATCTGCGCTACGACGGGGAGACCGGCAAGCTGCTGGAGGACCGGACCGATGAGCTGCCCACCCCGCAGGTGACTTTAGAGATGCACATGAGTGACAAGGTGTACACGGCCACAGTGCTGGGGAGCGGTATCTCGGCCATTGGCGAGTACGAGTACACGGTGACCACCGACTTTCGCTTTGCCGACACGCGCCGGCAGGAGGCGGTGTACCTTTCGGTCAACGGAGAGGGACTCAAGCGCATTGCACTGCAGTACACCGCCGGGCAGGAGCCGGTGAAAAAACAGGTGCAGCTGGCCGGCGGGGAAGAGACCGAGGTGGTGATCACACCGCTCTCTAACGACGGACAGGACTTTGTGGTGGAGTATGCGCAGCCCCAACAGGAGGGGTGGGAGGACCTGTACCTGACCGACCTGTTTGCCGTGAGCGAGGACTATGCGGCGGCGCAGCCGACGGCCAGACGTCTCTGCTTTTCGGATGGGGCCATGCGCTGGGCCTATCACCTGCAGGACGCTGAGACCGGCCGGCTGGTGACCCGCCTGGACTACGGCGGCTATTCGGTGGCGGCCCGGGCCGAAAAACCGCGGGAGACCACCCTGCCCAACCCGGAAGATGGGCAGACGATACAGCTGGATGATCGCGAGCTGGCTGTTGGCCCGGCCAGCGTGCGTTTGCAGAGCGTGTACCGCGAGGGGCCGTATGTGTACATCAAATTGCAGGGCGAGAGCGACTGGGGGCCGGTGACCGGCTTGATAGCGGCCGAAAAGACGGCCGACGACGCGCTTTACCAGAAGCTGCAGGAGGGCCAGACCCTGACTGCCGGTGAGCGCGGGAGGCTGAGCCGGGGCTACATCTCTGATTTTGACACCATGACCTACGCCGTGCGGGCCGAGCCGGGGGAGCAGCTGACCCTGCTCATCGACACGGCGCTGGTGCAGAGGACCTGCCCGGGCTGGATAGAGATAGCGGCCGCGCGTTCGGCAGAGCAGTAGGCGGGCAAAAAGAGAACGCGGTATCCGCTACCGGAAAAGAGAGGACAGACTGTATGAGATGGGTCTTATGCAGTCTGTTTTTTAGTGGGGGCGGGAAGCCTGGAGGATCTTCCGGCGTGAAAAGGCGGGATAGGACCAGGTGACCGGTTTGACAGATCGCGGGGCGGGGGATAGAATGAAGAAAACCTGGGGGCCGGGCGCCGGCCGGCGCGGACCTATCCCCGCGGGGCTGGTGTGTCGGTGTGCCGGTGATGGCGGGGACCCAGCGCGGCTGGCGGCTGGCGGTCGGCGGTCGGACCCGGCCATGGTGCAGCGGTGGGCGTGGCGGGGATACCCCAGCGCGGCTGGCGGGGCCCGGGGGGCAGATCTTTAAAAGGCGTCTGGCCAGAGCTGACCTATATGTGTGCTCCATGGATCTTTGGGCGGAAAGGCCTGTCTGTGCGGTAAAAATGGCCCTGTGACAGCTGCCGATGTTCATCGCCCCGAAAAGAAGATGCGGGGTATGCGCCTTGAGCGGGAAATGGATATAGACCGTGCGGGGACACACTGCTGTTGGACAGCGCAAAACACTGGGACGGCGGTATTTATTGGCAACACAGGCCAGCTGGCGGATAGGTCTGCGCGGCGCTGACGGACCTTTGAGCGCGGTGGGCGGATAGCCTGCCCTGTGCCGAGACTATGTGTTTGCGAGAGCGGGAGCACGGCTGCTGAAAACGGCGGTGACACCTTGGCCCCGATGGCGGGCACCCCGGTGCCGGGCCGGTGGACGGTACGGTGTACCGGTCGCCATGGACCAGCGGCGAGCAGTACCTGTATAAAGCTTATAATCGATAAAGGAGAGCGAAGATGACCTATAAGAACCCCCTGATCGCGGTAGCGGATATGCAAAAGGGCCTGGACTTTTATCACCGGGTGTTGGGCCTGACGGTAGAGCAGGATTTTGGCACCAACCAGGTGCTCACGGGCGGCGTTTCTCTGCAGACGCTGGAGAGCTGGGCCGGATTTTTGGGCTGTGACGAGCGAGATATCCGGTTTGGCGGCAAGAGTGCCGAGCTGTATTTTGAAGAGACTGATTTTGACGCTTTTGCCGCGCGGCTGGCGGCGATGGAAGATATCTCTTACGTGCATCCGGTGATAGAGCACCGCTGGGGGCAGCGGGCGGTGCGCATATACGACCCCGACCGGCATATCATCGAGATAGGGGAGCCGCTGCCGGCGGTAGCGCGCCGTTTTGCCGGGCAGGGAATGGATGTAGAGCAGATCGCCCGGCGCATGGATGTCGGGGCGGACTTCGCCGCTCGGCTGTTGGCGGAGTGAGCGGCTCCGCGCAGGTCCTGCCGCTGTTTTGCGGCGGCTTCGCGGTGGAGTACCAGTTGGCGGGCATACCACCTCGGCCGGCGCCGCTCGCGGGCGTTAGGAGGGGGGCCACTGTGGTGGACGGGCCTGCCGAGAGATAGACCGGCGGGGCAGTGCTGCTGCGTGGAAAGATGTGTCCTCAAAAGAGCGATCCCCCTGTGTACAGACCGCGTACACAGGGGGATCGCTCTTTTGAGATCGGGAAGTTGGGTCTACTGCTTTTGATGAGAGACAGACAGAGACGGTCTTGCCGGGGCGACCGGATGTGCCGAGGATCAGCTATCTCGCTGGATCCAGCCGAACTGCTCCAGCTGCAGCTGGATCTCGGTGACGGCGACCGGCATCTCTTTCCCGGACCAGTTTTTCCACTTGAAGAGAAAGTGGGGGTCGGTGCTCACATCCATGAGCTCAAAAGAGGTGCGGGAGGAGACATCCTGATCGTCGGGCCGGGCCATGGAGAGCTTGGTGATGACCCCGACACTGGACATGGGCGGCAGCCGCAGCGCGGTGTCTTCGCCGTCTTGCAGCGCGGTGACGGCGGGCAGCGTAAAGCTGCCGCAGGTGACTGGCTGCGCGATCTCCCGGCTCTCGCCGTCCTGTAAGATAGGGGCGGTAAAGGTGGCGTTGCGCTGGCCGCTAAAGGTGACGAGCAGATTGCTGTACGAGAGGTAGGAGACCGCGGGGGAACCTTTGCGCTCGATGCGGTCGTCCTGCAGGCGGTAGAGCGTATAGTCGCCCAGCTGCTGGGCGGCGGCGCTGTACATGCGCCCGTCGCTGGCGCCGATGGTAAGGGTAGGGACGACACTGGTAAGGCTGGGATCGTCTTTGGGGAGGACGACCTTTTGCAATACGCTGCCACTGCCGCTCTGCAGAAAGCGGGTCTCGATCTGGACGGTGTGACCGGTGAGCAGCTGGATCTGCTCGGTCTGCGTTTGCAGGGCAGACAGCTGCTGGACGTCGATGTCGCGCCGTTTATAGTTGACGGTGACCACCGCCGTGTCGCCGGCTTCGCGCACGCCGTCGATGCGGGCCAGATAGTAGCAGTAAAACCGGCCGCCGGAGACGCTATAGCTGCACTGGATCTGGTCTTCGTCTGCCTGATAGCGCTTGCCGCCGGTGCTTACTTCCAGTGAGACGGCCGCGCTGTTGAGCTTGGCGTCGGCCTCGAGATACCCCTGTTCCTGGGTGGAGAAGCCCTCTAACTTGTCGGAGTAGGTGATCTGCGACAGCAGGAGATAGGCGGTCTGGCCGTCGAGGATCAGGTCTTCTACCAGCAGCTCCTGCTTGTCGTCCTGCAGGATCTCGCTCTTGCGGGCGTGCTGCACGGTGAGGGTGGTGGCCACGGCGGTGAGCGCCACCATGACTGCAGCCAGCGCGATAGCGATACCCTGTACCGCCCGCTTGGGGAGCGGCTTTTTATAGAGCTTCATGGGCGTGACCTGCCTTTCTGGTAGGATAGAGGGAATGAGCTCTACCGGTAGGAATCGACCATTTGCCGTATGGCCTGCCGGTAGAGCGTGCGGTCGATATCGACCAGCAGAGAGACCTCGGCGCCGAGATCTTCATCTGACTTTTCTGCATCTTGAGCGGAGGTGAAAACGACCGTCCCGGTCTTTTCGCCGGTGGTGATGATGTTGACCCAGCATTTGTCGTACCGGCACAGGTCGCTGCCGCCGCTTATCACGCTGAGCAGCGGCGCCATGCTGGGCATGGCCCGGCAGTTGAGGGAGGTAGTTTGGTCGTTGGTCTTCCAGTTGTCGTTGGTGTACTGCTGTACCCCGACCAGGAAGCTCTGGACCGGGCTCTTGTCGGATACCAGATCAGACCAGTAGTCGGGAGAGCCAGTCCCCCACAGGGCCGTATTGCCGTCGCTATCGGCCACGGGGCAGGGGTTAATAAGCCGGGTGGCCAAATAGGCGCGGTCGCGGGGCACGACGGTCAGTGGCACCCCGCAGCGCAGCACGACATCCAGCGCCTGCGGGTCGCAGGAGGTGTTGAATTCGACGGCGGGAGAATCGAAATTGCCGGCCATAAAAGTGATACCGGCCAGCTTTTGAGCCAGATCGGGATATTGCTGCAGGGCGGTGGCGACATTGGTGAGCGGGCCCAGGCAGATGAGCTGCAGCTTGCCGTTTTGGGCGACTGCCTCGTCGTAGATGAGCTGCCAGGCGGGGCGCTCGTCGAGCTTTTGGGCGGGGACCGGCAGCGCCACACTGCACAGGCCGCCGACCCCGTTGTTTTCGGAGCTGGGGAGCAGCGAGCGCACCAGTGGTGTGGCGGCCCCGACAGAGACCGGACAGCCAAGCCCGATATAGTCGGTGAGAGACAGCGCGTTTTGAGTGGTGGCGCCGATGGAGAGCGCACCGTAAACGGTGGTGATACCGCGCACATCCAGATTACCGGTGCCCCCGGCCATGACCAGAGCATAGCCGTCGTCGGTGCCGGGATCGCAGTCGATGATGACGGGGACAGCCTCTTTATAGGCGGGGATGACCGGCTCCTGTACCAGCGCGGCGACGATGCAGCCGACGGCCGAGACGGCAGCTAAAATACAGAGCACCCATTTGGTGCTCTTTTTCATCTTTTTCTTTTCAAAAGGGTTGGGATTGTACCGCGTGCTCATCTGCCGCCTCCCCGCGCAGAGCTGCTCTGCTCTGGTCGTCCTATACAACAAAAATGCCGATAAAATATGAATGGTGCATACAATGTGCACCGAATATTTATGAGGTTTTGTACAGTATAGCACGATGAGAGGCGAAATTCAAGAAACAGCCCCGAGTTGTGAGACTTTTGTAACAAATAGAACGGCGGGGATGGGCGGCCCTGTATATGTGCGGGCTGGGCAGCGGGATACAGAAGGACATCAAGTAGTGGCCGGAAGTACCCGGCATACTGCGAGCAGCCGGTGCGGCCGCTGCCGGCAATACCGGCTGCTCGCCTGCCCGGCTAGCGGTAGCTCTCGACCATGTCGCGCAGGAGCTGGATATAGATCTCGCTGTCCAGGCCGGTGAGCACGGTTACCCGACAGCCGACGGGGTGGACGGCTATTGCCGGTTGGTCGGTGAGTGGATAAAAGGCGGTTGTGCCGCACTGCTCTGACTGGGTGCCGACTGACATGTAGGCGGTGCGCTTTTGGCAGATAGAGGGGGCGATCACTGCGATGACCGCTGCCAGATCGGGCAGACCGCGGCCATTTGGGTCGAGGGCGGATGCCTCTACCCGCCACTGCTCATCGGTGTATCGCTGTACACCGGCAAGCAGCGCGTGCACGCAGCTTGAGGGAGAGACGATCTCGCCCCAGTAGGTATCTGTGTTGGCAGTGGGGCTGGGATTAGAGAGATAGGTGCAGTCGTAGGCGGTATCGCGGGGGGCGACCTGCAGCTCGATGCCACTTTGCAGCACCAGCTGCAGCGCGTGCGGGTCGGCACTTGCGTTTGGCTCGCGCGCGGAGAGCGAGGCATTTCCGCACAGCAGGGTGATCTTGTCGATCTTGCCGGCCAGGTCGGGGTAGAGCTGCAGGGCGGTGGCGATGTTGGTGAGCGGGCCCAGGCAGATGAGCTGCAGCTTGCCGTTTTGGGCGACTGCCTCGTCGTAGATGAGCTGCCAGGCGGGACGGGCATCCAGCTGGCGGGTGGGCACCGGCAGAGCGACACCGCATAGACCACCGGCACCGCTGCCGGCAGCGCTGGGCTGTAGGGAGCGTTTGAGTGGGACTGCAGCCCCGGCTGCCACCGGGCACCGCAGGCCGATATAGTCGGCCAATGCACACGCGTTTTGGGCACAGGCTCCCAGCGGCAGACTGCCATAGACCGCGGTGACGGCGCGGATGTCTAGACCGGCAGCGCAGCCGGCCAGAACCAGAGCATAGCCATCGTCAGCGCCGGGATCGCAGTCGATGATGACCGGGATAGGGGAGGGACCAGAGAGATAATCGGGCTGATCGAGCAACTGCCCGAGCCCACTAAGCACCCCACACACCAGTATAGTGGTGGCGAGAAGAAAGACCGGCCGCCGGCCGCGTTTTTTGGAGGGCGAAACGGCTGTGGGGCCGTTAGTGATCTGTTTTTTCATCCGTGTGCTCCTGCCCAAAGGGGGTCTCATGATGGGTGTAGGAGGTGGACATGCCAGTAGAGGGAGAACGCAGCGCATATGACTGCGCGCATTTTAGGTGCATTCTGCGCCGACAGCCATCCAGACGGCTGATGTGCCGATCTCCTGGGCAAAAGGCCTGACAAAAACTTGGTGTTCGGGCGCGGCAGACGAATGCTGATGTGCTTGCCGGTCTTAGCCTTTGGAGGAGGACCGCTGTGGGCAGCTGCAGGGCGGTGGCGGCACCTCCCGGTGAAAACAGCGGTAAAGGCGCGGGACCATGCCCGTGGCGCAACCGTTCCGGGGCGAAAAAGGCGCTGAGGCAGCGCGATGGATATGGCTCAGGTATAGGCGCGGGACATATTTTCGACCGCTTGCAGGTAGCGGGTGCGGTCGGTTCTGGTGACGACGGTGGCCTTGACGCCCGATTTATCGCGATATTCGGAGAAGGTGACGAAACCGATGTCATCGCCGGTGGTGGAGACCGACACCCAGCGATTGACCTTTGAGCAGATGCTGCCCCGGCCGGCGGTAGCCAGTACCGGTACCATACTGGCAAAAGTAAGACCGTTGGCGGTATCTCGGTCACCTTCTATTTTCCACTGCCAGTCGGCGTACTGCTGCACGCCGGCTAAAAAGTCGTACACGTCGCTTTTGGGGGTGAGCAGATCGGACCAGTAGAGTTGTTCGCCGGAGGACTCTGCGGGCGCGCGGCCGGTCTTTTGCGCTTTTTCCTGTATCTTTTTTTCCGCCTCCTGCTTTTCTTTTTCTGACAGCTGTGCGGTGGGCAGATGGATGGTACCGGGCTCTTGCCCGCTGGCGACAGGACAGGGATTTAAAAGGATGGTGTCGCTGGCCGCAGCGCTAAAGGGGACGATGAGCAGCGGCACGCCGCTGTGCAGCACGGCGTCGAGGGCATGCGGGTCGTAGAGCGCGTTGGCATCGGCTGTACCGGCCTCCAGCTCGCCGGCCAAAAAGGTGATGCCGGCCAGCTTTTGAGCCAGGTCGGGATATTGCTGCAGGGCGGTGGCCACGTTGGTGAGCGGGCCCAGACAGATGAGCTGCAGCCTGCCGTTTTGGGCGACGGCCTCGTCGTAGATGAGCTGCCAGGCGGGGCGCTCGTCTGGTTTGGTGTGGGGCACCGGCAGAGCCACATTACACAGGCCGACAGCGCCGCTGGCGGCGGTGCTGGAGATCCGCGCCCGCCGCAGGGGAGAGGTAGCCCCGGTGGCTACCGGACAGCCGAGCCCGATATAGTCGACCAGCGACAAGGTGTTTTGGCTGGCGGCCCCGGCCGGCAGATCGCCGTATACAGTGGTGACGCCCCGCACATCGAGACCGCGGACGCTGCCGGCCAGTACGAGCGCATAGCCGTCTTGAGCCGTACCGGTGCAGTCGATGATGACGGGGATGACGTTACCGGAGGAGGAGAGCGGATCGGGCGGGGTCTCGAGCGCGGTGTTTACGCAGGTAACGACCAGAAAGACAGCGAGGATAGCCATGGGCCACCGGACGCGCTTAGAGTTAGAGAGTTTGTGCCAGAGAGCGGGCACCGATCGAAAACGCCGCATGAAAAGTACCTCCCAACAAAGAGCACCGGCGCACAGCCGGTCTGTTCTTACGACCAGTATACAGCATCTTTACTATATGCACAATAATAATCTTCATTTAGATAAAATATATAGATCAATCGTTATGTTATCTGGTTGGGCTCTGCTATATTCGACTTTGAAAAAGTGCAGAAAGCAAAGAGGAGCGGATCAGAGGAAGCAGGGCATGCTGGGTGGCGTGGTGGCAAAATTTGTGGTATGATAGCGCTATATGACAGTTTGAGGACAGTTTTGAGGAGTAGGGTTTTATGAACAACAAGAAAGTATGGCTGTTTTGGGGCATTGTGCTCATTGCCTGCAACCTGCGCGCGCCCATCACGTCGGTGGGGTCGCTGGTATCAATGATACAGGGCGATACGGGCATGTCGAGTGCTCTGGCGGGCTTTATCACCACGCTGCCGCTGCTGGCTTTTGCCGTGGTGTCGCCGTTCGTCTCGACGATGATGGACAAGCTGGGCATGGAGTGGACTATGCTGCTGGGGCTTTTGAGCATGATCGCCGGTGTGCTGACCCGCTCGTTTTGCGGGGTGCCGGGTATTTTTATCGGCACCACGCTGCTGGGTGTGGGCATTGCAGTGGGAAACATTTTGCTGCCCAGCATCATCAAGGAGCGCTTTCCCTTAAAGGTGGGTTTTATGACCAGCCTGTTCACCACTTCCATGTCGACTTTTTCGGCTATCGGCTCGGGCATCAGTGTACCGGCGGCCGAGGCTGGGCTGGGGTGGCGGGGCTCGCTGGCGATGTGGCTGGCCACGCTGGCGCTGGCCGCGCTGGTCTGGTCGCGGCAGCTGGGCCGCGGGGAAGAGGGCGGCCCCCGCGGGCGGGAGATCAAGGGCAGCCACTCCCCGGCCCGCCGGGTGATGAGCAGCCCTTTGAGCTGGCGGATCGCCCTGTATATGGGCTGTCAGTCGTTTTTGTTCTACTCGCTGGTATCCTGGCTGGCAACGATCCTGCAGAGCCGGGGCATATCGGCGGCAGACGCCGGTTTTTTGGTGCTGCTATTCCAGCTCTCCAGCATCCCGGCCTCGTTCATCTTCCCCATCTGGGCGGCTAAAAAGCGCGACCAGCGGCTGGTCACCTTTGTCGACTCGGCGCTGTTTACCGTTGGGGTGGCCGGGGTGATGTTTGCCGGTGACAACCTGTTTATCCTCATCCCGTCGCTGATCTGTGCCGGGCTGGGCACTGCCGGCAGCTTGGCGCTGGCACTGATCTTCATGTCGTACCGGTGTAAGAGCGTACAGCAGACGGCGACTTTGTCGGGGATGGCCCAGTCGATCGGTTATCTGCTGGCGGCGGTGGGGCCCATCCTCATCGGGGCGCTGTACGATGTGATCGGCTCGTGGATGGTGCCGCTGGGCGTGCTGGTGGGGGTACTGGTGCTGCTGACACTGTTTGGTGTGGGCGCCGCCCGTGACCGCTATATCTTAGACGAGGAGTAAGCGCCGGTATTGCCGTCTGTTTGGGGGGCAGCCAGATGGCGGCGCATGCACATATAAGCGGATAAAAAAGAGAGGACAGCGCACTCGCTGTCCTCTCTTTTTTTGCCGTTGAGCCGATCGGTGAGACCACGGGCAGCGCAGAACTGCCGGCGGTGTGGGCGGGTTTAAGCAAGCAGTTCAGCCGTGACTGCATGTGTACAAAATGGCGGATAGCGGGGCCGCTGTAGAAAGACGGAACGGAGCTCCTCGTCTTATACTGGGCTATACCGGTGTATGCACACGTGTGGAGCGGGGCTGTGGGCTTGCCGCCGGAGGGCCTAAAAAATCGGACTGGAGCCGATTTAGACGCTGGCACCTGGTTTTTGTACCCGGTACTTTGGCCCGGTATTGGGCGCTGGACTTTTAGCTGACAGAGACGTGCAGCCGGTCGCGGTACTGGCGGTACTCCTCGTCGGTGATCTCTTCTTTGGGCTTTTGGCCGATGGGGTCGGGGTTTTGGAGCGCATTTTGCAGCAGGGCGGCCAACTGGCCGCTCTCGATATCGGCTGGGCGCAGGTTCTCGACACGGATGGTGGGGCCGTTTTCAGCGAAGGAGGAGAGGTGGTAGCACTGCACCGCTACCCCGGCGTTCAGACAGCGCTGGTGCACCTGGGTAAAGAGCGCCGCCAGCTGCTGGCAGGACATGTCGCCCAGGTCGACGAACAGTTGCAGCTGCAGCGGCAGTTGCTGGCGGGGGTCAAACGGCATATCCAGCTGCAGATACGGGGAGAGGTCCTCGTAGGCGGTCGCGGTGAATTCGACCCTCGGGTCTATCTGCTTTAGCCCCTCTATTTGGGCTAAGTGGGGCTGTAGATAGCTGCCGAAGGACTCCTCCAGACGAAGAGCGGTGTTGTGCAGCGCCGTGACACTGGTGTCGTAGCTGTCGTAACAGACGCTGCCACCTAAAAAGTGGGGCTTCCACTCGACAGAAAAATGCGCGTCGACATGGTCGGGGTCCTGCACCTGGACGGTATAGCGGCCGAGCTTGAAATTGTAGACCGGCTTTTTTACCTGCAGCTGGCTGTGGGGGTACTGCTGCCGCAGATAGCAGTCTATCCCTTTTTGGGCGATGGCCGCCGAGACGGGATCGCCCAGAAAGGAGGCGGCGACACCGGCGATAGCGGCGATGAGCAGCAGGGCGGCGAGCAGGGCCCCCAGCTTGAGCAGGCGCTTTTTGGCGGTCATGGCGTATCCTCCTTTTTAAAGGCGAAGTGCAGCAGAAAACCGATGAGGCAGCCCACTGCGGCGAGAGCGGCATAGAGGATCGCCATGGGCACTGCGGCGATCAGCGCGGCGACTGGGCCGCTGTGGTCGAAAAGGAGCAGTTTGCAGAGCACCCCGACGAGAGAGCACAGCCCGGCCCCGGCCACCGACCAGTACCACTGCCGCCGCAACACCAGGTAACCGGCGGCGCCGATGGCCGGCATGATGAGCAGGTTGTAGAACATGTCTATGGAGTAGGTGAGCAGGCTGCCGCCCAGCACGCCCACCAGCAGGATGAGCAGCGCGCCGGTGAGCAGCTGCCGCCGCAGACGGCGCACGGTGAGCAGTTCTGGCGCCGGGGCGACGGGCGGCACCGAAGAGCTGCCCGCTGCCAGCAGCGCCCGACACTGGGGGCACTGGGCGGTGTGGCCGGCCACCAGCTGCCGGCTCTCGGTGCTGGCCACACCGTCTTGTACCAGCGGTATCAGGTCTTGGCAGGCGCCACAGCCGATGTGCGGTTGCCGTTCACTCATAAGTACCCCTCCTTTTGCAGCTGCTCGCGCAGCCACTTTTTGGTGCGAAATTCGATGACCCGGGCCGAATTGGGAGAGATGTGCAGCGCGGCGGCGATCTCGTCGTAGCTGTGGCCCAGCGCCCGCAGATAGATGGTGCGCCGCGGGCCTTCACCTTTTTCTGAGAGCAGCTGGGCGATGCGGTCGACTGTCTGCCGGGCGATGAGCTGGGACTCGGGGCCCGGGCCGCACAGATAGGCGCCCAGCAGCGCGCTGTCGCCGGTGAGGGGCGGGGGAGACCGCAGCTGGCGCAGCCACAGGTGGCGGGCGATGCCCAGCAGCCAAGTCTTTACGCTGCTGTCGCCGCGAAAGCGGCCGATGGCGCACAGGGCCTGCAAAAATGTCTCGGAGGTGAGGTCTTCGGCCTGGGTGGGGTCGCCGGTGAGCGACAGCAGGTAGAGGTATACATCCCGCTGAAAAGCGCGGTACAGCTGCTCGACCCGGTGCATGCCATCATCTCCTCTCACCTATCTGTCGCCGCAAAACAGATTTTGTTACAAAAAACCTGAAAAAGAGGCGTTTTTTCTTTTTTGACTGCTTTATAAGTGACTGGACAGTAAAACAGGCCCACCGGGCCGGGAGCGGCGGTGGACCTGCGGACAGCTGAAAGGCGTTACTTGATGATGCGGGATACGCCCCGTAAAATGGGCTTAAAGTTGCACAGCAGCATGACGAGCACCAGTGCGATCTGGCAGGGGATCCAGTAGGGGATCTCGGTGATCATGATGACCGCCTGCAGAATGAGGATCGCGGTGTTAAAAAGCATTTTGGGGAACTGGAAGTTGATCTTTATATACTTGCGGGAGTTGGCGGCGCGAATGAGGTAGATGACAAAATAGCTGGCCAGCGTGGCGATGGCCGCCCCGTTGACCCCCACCCGCGGGATGAGCGCCAGATTGAGCACGATGTTGATGAGCGCGCCCGAGATGACGGTACCCAGGATGAGCGTAGTCTTTTTTTCGACCAGGTAGACGCTGCCGATGAAGGTGGCAAAGCAGTTAAACAGCGTGGCGATGACCAGCACCGGGATGTAGCGCCAGGAGTCGTAGAAGGTTTGGGAGACCAGGATGGAGGTGATGAACTTGGCCATCATGATGAGGCCGGAAGAGCCCAGAAACAGGAGCGACTGGAAGGAGGAAAAGACATTGGAAAAAAAGGCGGAGCGCTTTTTGCTGTCGGCCGACTCGACGGCGGAGATCTGCCAGGCGTCGGAGAAGATGGTGGAGAGCAGCACGATAGCGGTGGGCACCTTGTAGCTGGCGGCGTACAGGCCGTTGGCCCCTTCACCCAGGTAGTAGGTGACCATGTACCGGTCGGAGACGTTGGTGATCCACCAGAACACCGCCGAGGGGATCATGGGGATGCAGTAGCGCATCATCGAGCCCCACAGACCGGGGCGCCAGTGGCCCAGCTTGATGTACCGGTGCAGCCCGGCGATGGTGAACAAAAACAGGGTACACAGTGTGTCGGCCACGATGGTGGCCAGGACATAACCAGTGATGCCCCACTTGAACACCACCAAAAACAGCACGTTGAGGATGATGGTGAGCACCGTGGCCAAGATGCCGTCGAAGGCGTAGAGCTTGACGTACTGCTTGGAGCGGACGAACTCGGCGCACAGCTGCTTGATGAGGGCCATGAACACGTACAGGTAGATGAGCAGCGTGTACTGACTGATGAAGGTGATCTTTTTGAGCAGCGGCGAGAACAGGAAGAACACCCCGAAGCCGGCCAAGATGGTGACCAGGCCGATAGAGAACACGTCGGATTTGTCGATGCGCTTATCGAGCCCGAAGCGGATGATGCCGCTGGCGATGCTCAGAGAGACGACCGGCATGAGCAGGCTGGCCGTTTGCGTGATGATATCGACGGTGCCGTAGTCGCTGGGGGAGAGCACCCGGGTATACAGCGGCATGAGCAAAAAGACCAGCAGTTTGGAGCTGAAAGTACCGATGGAGAAGATGATGGTATTGGACATCAGCTTTTTGTATTTATTCAAGCGAAAACCACCCTTTACTGTGCAGCGCCGGGCGCGGGAGCCGTGGGCGCCGTGTTCAAGCGAGGGCCGGCCGGAACGGCCGGCATCGAACATATAGCCTATTATACCAATGTCAGGAAAAAATGACAAACTTATGCGCAATAATTATTACTATATACCCATTTGCACCGTCGATTATACAGATATCCTGTGAACAATCCTGTGCAAAAGCCACAGATAGGGGCGCAGGGGGCAGTTTAGGGGCGAGCGGGGCGGCAAGGCGGCGTGTTGTACTGCCGGCGGCGGGAGTGGTATACTAAAGAAAACACGGGGTGGAGAGCGGCGGCAAAATGGGGCCGCTCTTCTGATGATGGGAAGGAGCGAGCGCGATGAGCATGCACATCGAGGCCAAGATGGGGGATATCGCCCCCAGTATTTTGCTGCCGGGGGACCCGGAGCGGGCCAAATTCATAGCGGAGAACTACCTGCAGGACCCGGTATGTTTCAACAGAGTGCGGGGGATGTACGGCTATACCGGCCTTTATAAGGGGCAGCCCATGTCGGTGATGGGGACGGGGATGGGCATACCGTCGATGCTCATCTACGCCACCGAGCTCACCCGCGATTACGGTTGTAAGCGGCTGGTGCGGCTGGGCACGGCCGGCGCTTTTGACCCCGACTTGAAGCTGATGGACATCGTGCTGTCGCAGGCCACCAGCACCACCTCGGCCATCAACGACTACATTTTGCCCGGCCACTTTGCCGCCTGCGCCGACTTTGAACTGCTGGACAAGGCCTACCATTTGGGACGGGACCGGGGGCTGCGCATTTTTGCCGGCAACACGCTGTGCAACGACCACCTGTATATCGATGACAAGCCGGCCTATGCGGCCAAGTGGGCGGCATACGGGGTGATCGCCTCGGAGATGGAGGGAACGGCGCTGTACACGGCCGCGGCCCGCTACGGCGCCAAGGCGCTGACCATGATGAGCATCGTGGTGACCAATTTTGGCGGCGACGGCAGCCACGAGGGCGGGGTCTCGGCCGAGGACAAGGAGAAAAATCTCATTGACATGATCGAGCTGGCGCTGGATACCGCAGCGCAGTAGGCGCGGCCGGCAGCAAAGTAAAATGTGAACAAATTGTAAAAAAGGCCCCTATTTTTGCTGTTTGGCAAAGATAGGGACCTTTTTTGCACTGGATGAATGGACGGGGGCGATCAGTACCCCCGCTGCTTGGCGGTATAGTCGGTGGAGGTGAGGGAAAAGACGGCGACCGAGCGGGTCTCGCTCTCGCTAAAAGAGAAGTCGCGGCCGGTCTGGGCGCGCATGAGCAGAGATAGGGCCGCCGCCTTTTCGGCGGGGTCTTTTAGGATGCGGACCTGGCCGGTGCCAAGCAGGCTCTGGTAATCGTAGCCGTACTGGCAGGCGGTGGGGCCGGCGGTGAGCCGGTGGGCACAATCCATCTCGAAGGCGACGGGGCCGGTACAGGCCTGCAGGGCAGACAGCTTGCGGCCGGTCTGGGCGCTGTGAAAGTACAGCGTGAGCGCGCCGCTCTCGGACAGCTGATAGCCAAAATTGAGCGGCACGATGTAGGGGCCCTGCCTGTCGGTGACGGCGATGCGGCAGACCTTGCAGCGGGAGAGCAGGTCGGCGATAGCGGCGGGGTCGGTGATCTGGCGGTCGCGGCGGCGCATGGGGGACCTCCTTTACAAAAACAGGTACCGGGCGGGCAGAGATCGCGCCCGGCGGGACAGCGGCGGGGCGCGGTGGAGCGATACTACAAAAAGTCGGGGGTGTGGATGTTGTGGGTCGCCTGGTAGCACAGGGTGAGCAGGCTGTCGCCCAGATGGACGTTTTCGACCACTACGTTTTTGTGGTCCACCCGCAAGTCGTAGTGGCTGAAGTTCCAAAAGCCGGTGATGCCCAGCTCGACGAGCGACTCGGCCACCTGGGCGGCGGCTGTTTTGGGAATGCAGAGGATGGCGATGGTGGGGTGGCGCTGGGCGCAGAAAGCGGAGAGATCGTCGCTGTGCTGCACCTGCAGGCCAGCGACCTGCCGCCCCACCTTTTGGGCGTCGCAGTCGAAGATGCCGGTGAGGGTAAAGCCCCGCTTTTCGAAATGCATGTGGGTGGCGATCGCCTGCCCCAGATTGCCGGCGCCGATGAGGATGGCCTGCAGGTCGTGGTCGACGCCGATGATCTTGCCGATCTCGCGGTGCAGCTGATGGATGTTATAGCCGTACCCCTGCTGGCCAAAGCCGCCGAAGCAGTTGAGGTCCTGCCGGATCTGGGAGGCGGTGAGGTGCATGCGCTCGGCCAGCTCTTTAGAGGAAATGCGGCCCACACCGCTGGCCAGCAGATCGCCCAGAAAGCGGTAGTACCGGGGCAGCCGGCGGATGACAGAAAAGGAAACCGTGTTTTTTTTCACAGACATCTACCTCGCCAATCAAAAAAGTATCGTATATATCGTTTATCGTGTGTCAGGTATCGTTTAAAAACTGCCGGCACCGCCGGACGGTAGAGACAGGAAATAGGAGGGAGGCATTGCTGCCTCCCTCCTCGTATTTTATAGCATTTTTACGAAAACCGCAATGTCGGTTTAGTCAAAGAGAATAATATCGGATGATATGACAAAATATTCACGAGACCATTGGGCAAAAACACCCGCATAATCCGGTGTATCCACATGTGCCCGTGTGTGCTTGTGTACGTGTGCGCATGCAGCCGTGGGCGGCCGCGTGCTTGTGCGCTACAGCTTTTGGATGGTCTCCATCACGTAGTCGCCGAACTGCTGGCAGGTGCAGCCGGTGTCGCGGCCGGTGCACTGCATCTTGTGCTCCTCGTACATGCAGATGTCCAGGGCGCGCTCCAGCTTGTCGGCCTCCTGCTGATAGCCCACGTGGGAGAGCATCAGCACCGCCGCACGCAGCATGGAGCAGGGGTCGGCGTAGATGTCGCGGCCCTCGTCGACCATGCGGGGGGCCGAGCCGTGGATGGCCTCGAACATGGCGTAGCGCTTGCCCAGGTTGGCGCTGCCGGCGGTGCCGACGCCGCCCTGGAACTCGGCCGCCTCGTCGGTGATGATGTCGCCGTACAGGTTGGGCAGCACGAACACCTTGAAGTCGCGGCGGCGCTTTTCGTCGATGAGCTTGGCGGTGGTGATGTCGATGTACCAGTCGTCGGTGATGATCTCGGGGTACTCTTTGCCGATGTTTTGGCACAGCTCTAAAAACTTGCCGTCGGTGGCTTTGACCACGTTGGCTTTGGTGATGATGGACACCCGCTCTTTGCCGTTTTTGCGGGCGAAGTCGTAGGCCAGGCGGGCGATGCGCTCGGTGCCCTGAGTGGTGGTGACGGTGAAGTCGACCGAGAGGTCGTCGTCGGCGGCCAGACCGCTGGAGCCCAGGGTGTAGGCGCCCTCGGTGTTCTCGCGGAAGAAGGTCCAGTCGATGCCCTGCTCGGGCACCTTGACCGGGCGCACGTTGGCAAACAAGTCGAGCTCTTTGCGCATGGCCACGTTGGCGCTCTCGATGTTGGGCCACTTATCGCCTTTGCGGGGAGTGGTGGTGGGGCCCTTTAAGATGACGTGGCAGGCCTTGAGCTCGGCCAGCACATCGTCGGGGATGGCTTTTTTGTGTGCCACCCGGTTCTCGATGGTGAGGCCGTCTATCTCGCGAAACTCCACCTTGCCGGCCCGCACCTTATCGGCCAGCAGCCAGGACACGACCCGCTCGGCCTCGTGGGTGATGCGGGGGCCGATGCCGTCGCCGCCGCAGACGCCGATGATGAGTTTATCCAGGTTCTGATAGTCGACGAAATCGCCCTGCGCCTTCATCATCTCTACCCGGTCCAGCTGGCCCTCCAGCACCTTGGCGAAGTGTTCACACGCTCTTTTGATGGTCTCTTCTCTGGTCATACTGCTCACTGCCTTTCGCTTATTTTTTTGGTGTAGGGCAGCAGGCCGCCCGCGAGTAGGATATCGATCTGCCGGCCCGACAGCTCGGCTTTTACGGCAAAGCTGCGGCCGGTGGTGCTGTCGGTGACGGTGAGGTCGCCGCCGGCCTTCAGGCCGGCCGGCACGCCGCAGATAGACAGCGCGTGGCCCAGCTCGACGCCGTCGTAGTCAGATTCGCTGACAAATTCCAGCGGCAAAATACCGGCGTTTACCAGATTTGCCTTGTGGATGCGGGCAAAACTCTTGGCGATGACCGCCTTGACCCCCAGATACAGGGGGGCCAGCGCCGCGTGCTCGCGGGAGGAGCCCTGCCCGTAGTTGTGCCCGCCGACGATGATGCCTTGCCCCTTCTCTTTGCAGCGGGCGGGGAAATCGGGGTCGACGGCGACAAAGCAGAACTCGGAGATCTTGGGCACATTGGAGCGGTAGGGCAGCACCTTGGCCCCGGCGGGCATGATGTGGTCGGTGGTGATGTTGTCCTCTACCTTTAAAGTGACTTCGCAGCGGATATCCTCGGCCAGCGGGGCGGTCTGGGGGTAGGGTCTGATGTTGGGGCCGCGCCGGATCTCGAGGGCCTGCGCCTCGTCGGCGCCGGCGGGGTGGACGATGAGGTTGTCGCTGATGGTAAAGCGCTCGGGCATGACCACCTCGGCTGCCTGCCCCAGAGTGGTGGGGTCGGTGATATAGCCGGTGAGGGCCGAGGCGGCCGCCGTCTCGGGGCTGACCAGGTAGACCTGGGCGTCGGCCGTGCCGCTGCGGCCCTTAAAGTTGCGGTTGAAGGTGCGCAGCGACACGCCTGCCGAGCGGGGCGACTGGCCCATGCCGATACAGGGGCCGCAGGTGCACTCCAGCACCCGGGCGCCGGCGGCGATGAGATCGCCCAGCGCGCCGCAGTCGGCCATCATGGCAAAGACCTGCTTGGAGCCCGGCGAGATGGTGAGGCTGACGCCTTCGGCCACCGTTTGGCCCTTTAACATGCCGGCCACCCGCAGCAGGTCGCGCAGCGACGAGTTGGTGCAGGAGCCGATGCACACCTGGTCGACCTTGATGCCGCAGAGCTCGGATACCGGTTTTACGTTGTCGGGGGAGTGGGGGCAAGCCGCCAGCGGGCGCAGCGCCGACAGATCGACGGTGATGACCTTGTCGTACTGGGCGTCGCTGTCGGGCTGCAGGGGGGTAAAGTCGCTCTCGCGGCCCTGGGCGCGCAGAAAGTCGCGGGTGACCTCGTCGGCGGGGAAGATGGAGGTGGTGGCCCCCAGCTCGGCGCCCATGTTGGTGATGGTGGCCCGCTCGGGCACCGACAGGGTGGACACGCCTTCGCCGGCGTACTCGACCACGTAGCCGACACCGCCCTTGACGCTGAGCTGGCGCAGCACCTCTAAGATGACATCTTTGGCGCTGACATAGCCCTGCAGGCGGCCGGTGAGCTCGACTTTGATGGTGCCGGGCATGGGAATATAGTAGGCGCCGCCGCCCATGGCCACGGCCACGTCGAGACCGCCGGCGCCGATGGCCAGCATGCCGATGCCGCCGCAGGTGGGGGTGTGGCTGTCGGAGCCGATGAGGGTCTTGCCGGGGACGCCGTAGCGCTCGAGGTGCACCTGGTGGCAGATGCCGTTGCCGGGACGGGAGAAATCTACCCCGATCTTTTTGGTGATGGACTGCATGTAGGCGTGGTCGTCGGCGTTTTCAAAACCCGACTGCAGGGTGTTGTGGTCGATATAGGCGACCGATTTTTCGGTCTTGACCCGGGGAATGCCGATGGCCTCGAACTCCAGATAGGCCATGGAGCCGGTGGCATCCTGGGTGAGGGTCTGGTCGATCTTGAGGCCGACCTCGCTGCCGGGGATCATCTCGCCCGAGAGCAGGTGGGCTTTGATGATCTTTTGGGCCAGTGTATATCCCATAGTGGTATCCCGTCCTCTCTGTTTTTGCTGCAATTTTAAAATAGTACTCCACCATTTTAAAACAATACAGGCCGTCTGTCAATGTAAATTCTGGTAGGATTTGAATTTTTAGAAATCAAAACTTGCAAAATTTAGAAAGATTACTGGCCGCAGCACCGAATAAGGCGCATTTTTTGGCAGATACTAAACCAAAAGCTGTGTGCAGCTTGCAAAACGGCAGTTTGGCGGACGCTGCTGCACAGCAGGATTTTGAGTGCATCGGGACGCGGGCAGCCGCCGGCTGCAGCGGGGCCGATGCGCCACAGAGAGGGGAAGAGCCATGCAGGAGATACAAAACAGCGCCGCAGACCAGGAGGAGAGAGAGGAAGAACAGACCGAGCGGGAGGAGCAGCAGGCCGAGCAGCAGATGATCACCTCGATGGGGTCGGTGACGGTGAAAAAGGGGGAGCGCACCATCCACTGCCTGACCATCATCGGCCAGATCGAGGGGCACTACATCCTGCCGCCGCAGAACAAGACCACCAAGTACGAGCATGTCATCCCCCAGCTGGTGGCCATTGAGGAGCACGAGGACATCGACGGGCTGATCGTGATCCTCAACACTGTGGGCGGCGACGTGGAGGCGGGGCTGGCCATTGCCGAGCTGATCGCCGGCATGCAAAAGCCCACCGTGTCGCTGGTGCTGGGGGGCGGCCACTCCATCGGCGTGCCGCTGGCGGTGGCGGCCAAGCGGTCGTTCATCGCCCCGTCAGCCACCATGACGGTGCACCCGGTGCGGCTCAACGGGCTGGTGCTGGGGGTGCCGCAATCGTTTTCGTATTTTGAGCAGATGCAGGACCGCATTTTGAAATTCGTGGCCCAGAACTCGCAGATATCCAAGGAGCGCTTTCGCGAGCTGATGATGACCACCGGCGAGCTGGCCATGGACGTGGGCACCGTGCTCGATGGCGAGCGGGCCACCAAAGAGGGGCTCATCGACCAGCTGGGCGGCCTGAAGGACGCCATGGACTGGCTGTACCAGGAGATAGAGAGCCGGCACCAGCATGAGAAGCAGGTAGCCGAGTAGCGCCACAGACCGGTATTGGCCGATGGCCCGCGCGTGTGGTGCGGCGGGCCGAGGAGACGGTGAGACGGGGAGACGACCGGCGGCGCCTGGCGCGCGGAGCAGGACGCCTGCCTTGGCGGTGCGCCGCCGTGGGCATGTAGAGCCGACACAGCTCTCGGCCAGGCGGCGTACTCGCTGTACTGTGTACTGTGTACGGCGCACTGTACACAGTGTACTGCGCACGGCGAACTTTGGCCGCCGGTCAAGAAGCTCGACGCGTGAAGAGCGGTGGACAGAGCGGCATGCGGCAGCGCAAAGAGGCGGCGACATGGGCCTTTTGGCCGTTTTGGCGGACTGGGCGCTTTCGGACAGTGGACGGCTCCTCCTTAATAGAGGGCGGCGGCCTGACACGGCGGAAAATGGAACAGTAAAGCAGTGGAGCAATGGAGCAGAAGAGCGGTGGAACGGTCGAGCCGTGCGGCGGGAAAAATGGGCGGCGGTGCGCGCCGCTCTTGATGTGGGTGAGGACCGCATGCCGACTTGGCCCCACCCCTCTACTGTACAGGCCTACCGCTACCCTGTGCGCCCCGCGTAAAACTTGTGCGTGTGCAGAACTTGTGCAGGCGATTTTTGGCCGGCAGCAGACCGCCGGCCGGACTGGTAGTGTGACGTGGGAGATATTGGGGGCGGCCGCGGGCATGGGACAGTGACAGATGACGGCCGCAGCTGGGGGCAGAGCGCGCACCGCGGCCGTCGGCAGCTATTTTTAAAAACCCGGTGGGAGGGGACAAATTATGATTTTACACACCGTCGTTCCTTATGGTATGATAATGGGTAGCGAAGTCAGCCGACCGGCCGACTACCGCAGTGTGGGGGGCGTGCCCTGCCAGGTGCAAAACGGCTGTATACAGCGGCTGTGCACCACCGACCCCAGCGCCTTTTTAGACCCCAAGCTGGCCCCGGGCCGGCAGCTGCCGCCGGGGTGCCGGCGCATCTACTACTTTTAAGGCGTACAGGGCACAGACAAAGCTGATCGCCCGGCTGGTGCCGGGCCCTACATACTCCGCCGCGGCGGGGCGCGCGGCGAGCTGACCGGACCGGTCGGACCGGTCATTTTATTTACATATAAGGAGCGTATCTCTACTATGGCCACCAAAACGACGAGACGCAAAAATACAGCGGCGGAAAAAAAGCGGGTGTTCCACCAGCAGATGGCGGCGGTCATCGCCTTTGGCGCGGGGCTGCTCATCACCGCGCTCACCTTTATAGCGGGGGAGAACGTGTGGCGCTTTTTGCACAGCGCGCTGTTTGGCCTGTTTGGGCTGTGCACCTACGCGGTGGGGCCGCTGATCTGCTACCTGTCGCTGGACTGCGCGCTGAAAAAGCGCTCGATCCTGTGGCCCTTTCTGATCGCGCTGGGGGCGTTGGCCTTTGGCTGCGGGCTGCTGCAGCTGATGTTTTCGCCCGAGCTGGCCGGCAACAACTTTTTTGACAAATTTGTGAATCTGTGGGCCACCGGCTCAGCCAAGCAGGGCGGTGGTCTGCTGTTTTGCGTGATCGGCTGGCCGCTGTCGGCGCTGTGCGGCCGCATCGGGGCGGTGCTCATCATGTGTATCACCCTGTTTGTGGGGCTGATGATCTACAGCGGCAAAACGCTGGTAGACCTGCATAAGAGCGTGTCGCAGCCGGTGAAACAGGCCGGGCAGATGATCGAGCGGCAGATGGAAAAAAGAGAGCAGCAGCGCCAGAAAAAGGCGGCCATCGACATCGATCTGGGCAATACCCACCCCATCGATATCCCGCTGGACGAGGAGCCGCCGACCCCGGTGAGCGCGTCGATCCCGGTGAGCGCGCCGGTGGAGGAGCTATCGGCCGAGGGAGACCGACAGACGGCGGTACCGGTGGTGGACGACATTTTTGACGAGGACCCCATCGAGCCGTTTCCGGTGGGGGAGAGGGCCCAGCCGCTAGGCGATATAGACGAGCTGGTGAGCCGGGTGGCCGCCGAGCAGCAGGGGCCCAGCCCGGCGGAGATCTTTAGCTCCTCGGGCGCCCAAAAGCCGGCCCCGGCCACTGGGCCGGAGCTGCCGTTTGCCGCCGCAGAAGAGAAAAACAGTTCGCCGCTGGAGGGGGCGGTGGAGGTGATGCCGCCCATCGACCTGGTGCCCGCCCCGGCGCCGGGGCAGGCGCCGCCCTACAAGTTCCCGCCGGTGAGCATATTGGACGCCACCCGGGGACCGGCCAACGCCGATATCTCTAATGAACTGCGGCAGAACGCCGACCGGCTGGTAGATACCCTCAAGAGCTTTGGCGTGCAGACGCGCATCATCAACATCAGCCGCGGCCCGGCGGTGACCCGCTACGAGCTGCAGCCCAACGCCGGAGTGAAGATCAGCAAGATCACCAACCTGGCCGACGACATCGCCCTGAACCTGGCGGCGGTGGGGGTGCGCATCGAGGCGCCCATCCCCGGCAAGGCGGCGGTGGGCATCGAGGTGCCCAACCGCAACGTGAGCGTGGTGGGCATTCGGGAGCTGCTGGGCTCGGATACCTTTCGCACCGCGGCCAGCCCGCTGACGGTGGCGCTGGGCAAAGACATCGCCGGGGCGGTGAAGGTGGCCGATATCGGCAAGATGCCCCATGTGCTGATCGCCGGCGCCACCGGCTCGGGCAAGTCGGTGTGCATAAACTCCATCATCCTCAGTTTGCTGTACAAGTCTTCCCCCGAAGAGGTGCGGCTTTTGATGGTGGACCCCAAGGTGGTGGAGCTGGGCATTTATAACGGCATCCCCCACCTGCTGGTGCCGGTGGTGACCGACCCCCACAAGGCCGCCGGCGCCCTGGGCTGGGCGGTGACCGAGATGTTAAACCGCTACAAGCTGTTTGCCGCCAACAACGTGCGGGATATCGGCGGTTACAACAAGCTGTGCGAGGCCCGCGCGGACATGGAAAAGCTGCCCCGCATCGTCATCATCATCGACGAGCTGGCCGACTTGATGATGGCCGCCCCCGGCGAGGTGGAGGACGCCATCTGCCGCTTGGCACAGATGGCCCGCGCCGCCGGTATGCACCTCATCATCGCCACCCAGCGGCCCTCGGTGGACGTGATCACCGGTGTGATCAAGGCCAACATCCCCAGCCGTATCGCCTTTGCGGTGTCGTCGCAGATCGACTCGCGCACCATACTGGACGGCTCGGGGGCGGAAAAGTTGCTGGGTAAAGGAGACATGCTGTACTTCCCGGTGGGGGCCTCCAAGCCGACCCGGTTGCAGGGCTGTTTTGTCACCGACGAGGAGATCGAGCGGGTGGTGGAATTTATAAAGCCCGAGACGCCCAAGACCTACGACGAGCAGATCATCGAGGAGATCGAGAAACAGGCCACGGCCGAGAAGGGCAAAGGCGGCAGCGGCGGTGACGGCGACGAGGACGACGACATGCTGCCCGACGCCATCGAGGTGGCGATCGACCTGGGGCAGATATCGACTTCGATGCTGCAGCGCAAGCTGAAGCTGGGCTATGCCCGCGCTGCCCGCATCATCGACGCCATGGAGGAGAAAGGCATCATCAGCGGGTTTGAGGGCTCTAAGCCGCGGCGGGTGCTCATCACCCGGCAGCAGTGGCTGGAGATGAACGCCAGAGAGCAGTAGGTGCAGCGCTGCCCGATAAGGTCGGCAACTGCCGCTTTAAACAGAGCGGCAGTTGCCGCGATACAGGATATAAGGAATTTTACATATGAGAGATTTTTTACCGATCTGCCGGGCGGATATGGAGGCCCGGGGGCGGGAGCAGGTGGACTTTGTCTACATCAGCGGCGACAGCTACATCGACCACCCCAGTTTTGGCGCCGCCATCATCACCCGCCTGCTGGAGGACCGGGGCTACAGGGTGGCCATCTTGCCCCAGCCGGACATAGGCGACGAGGCGGTGTTTACCCAATTTGGCACCCCGCGGCTGGGCTTTATGATATCTTCGGGCAATGTGGACTCGATGGTGAACCACTACACGGTGGCCAAAAAGCGCCGGAGCACCGACTTTTACACCGCCGGCGGCGAGATGGGCCGCCGGCCGGACCGGGCGGTGACCGTTTACACGCGCATGGTGCGGCGGCTCTACCCCCAAAGCGCCATCATCATCGGCGGGGTGGAGGCCTCGCTGCGGCGGTTTGCCCACTACGACTACTGGGATGACAAGGTGCGGCCCAGCATTTTGGCCGACAGCGGGGCGGACCTCATCTCGTACGGGATGGGCGAGTACCAGACCATCGAGTTGGCCGACCGGCTGGCCGCCGGCGAGCCCATCAGCGCCATCACCGATGTGCGGGGCACCTGCTATATGACCACCCGCGACCAGCTGGCACCCGGCTTTGTGGAGTGCGCCAGCTTTGAGAAGGTGCGGGAAAACAAGCTGAGCTATGCCAAGGCCACCGCCATCCAGTACGGGGAGTTCGACTATGCCCGCGGGCGCACCGTGGTGCAGAAGCACGGCGACCGGGTGCTGGTGCAAAACCCGCCGGCCAAGCCGCTGGACACCGAGATGCTCGATTACGTGTACGCGCTGCCCTACCAGCGCACCTACCACCCCAGCTACGAGAAGCTGGGCGGGGTGCCGGCCATCAAAGAGGTGGAGTTCTCCATCATCCACAACCGGGGCTGTTTTGGCGCCTGCAATTTCTGCGCCATCGCCGTGCACCAGGGGCGGCACATCACCTGCCGCTCGACCCAGTCGGTGCTAAAAGAGGCAAAGGCGCTGACTGAAAACCCGCGCTTTAAGGGCTACATCCACGATGTGGGCGGCCCCACCGCCAACTTTCGGCAGCCCAGCTGTTCTGGTCAGCTGGAGCGGGGCATGTGCAAAAATAAAAAGTGCCTGGCGCCGACCCCCTGCCCGCGGCTGCAGGTGGACCACCGGGAGTACGATGAGCTGCTGAGCGACATGCGGAAGATACCGGGCATCAAAAAGGTATTCGTGCGCTCGGGCATCCGCTTTGACTACCTGAACCTAGATAAGGACCAGAGCTTTTTTGACCACCTGGTGGCCCACCACGTGAGCGGACAGCTGAAGGTGGCGCCGGAGCACTGCAGCGCCGGGGTGCTGGCGGCCATGGGCAAGCCGGCTATCGCCGCCTACAAGCGCTTTCAGTCGCAGTTTTACAAAAAGACGGCCAAGATCGGCAAGAAGCAGTATTTGGTGCCCTATTTGATGAGCAGCCACCCGGGCAGCGGCTTAAAAGAGGCCATCGACCTGGCGCTGTTTTTAAAGGAGGAGGGGCTGCACCCGCAGCAGGTGCAGGACTTTTACCCCACCCCCAACACGGTGTCGACCTGCATGTACTACACCGGGCTGGACCCGTTTACCCTGCAGCCGGTCTACGTGGCCACCGACCCCCACGAGAAGGCCATGCAGCGGGCGCTGATCCAGTACTTTTTGCCGCAGAACCGCGCGCTGGTGTGTGAGGCACTGCTGCGGGCTGGCCGGGCCGACCTGATCGGCGTGGGAAAGAACTGCCTGGTGTGCCCGGACCAGAAGACGGCGGCCATTTTGCAGGCCAGAAGGGAAAAGGCGCAGCAGCGCCCGCAAAAGGGGCGGGATCGCCGCCCCGGCGGGAAGAAGGGCAGCCCGGCCGGGCGCGGTAAAAAGCCCGCTACCGGAAAGGGGGCAGACCGATGGCAGGCGCAAAACGGCAGCCGCAAAAGCGGCGGCGGACAACGAAAAGGCGGCCGGTAAAGGGAAAATACGGCTATTTGCTGGCGGCGCTCATGGCGGTGCTCTGCGTTTTGGTATCCGCCGGGCGGGACTACCTGCCGCAGCTGGGCGGCTGGCTGGAGACGCTGGGCCTCTCGGATGTGCAGCAGCCACAGGCGCCGGGGGCGGTACACTTTATCGACGTGGGGCAGGGAGACTGCGCGCTCATCCAGTCGGGGGGCAAGAACATCCTCATCGACGGGGGAGAGAACAACCAGGGCCAGCGGGTGGTGGCCTACCTGCAGGGCCTGTCGATCACCGAGCTGGATATGGTGGTGGCCACCCACGCCCACAGTGACCACATCGGCGGGCTGGACGTGGTGATGCGCGCCATCCCCACCAAGACGCTGCTGATGCCCAAATCGGCCCCGGGCAAGACCCCCACCACCAAGACCTACCTGGACATGCTGCAGGCGGCCGACGAGACCGGCGCAGAGCTGGTATATGCCGCGCCGGGGCAGCAGTTCTCCTTTGACGAGGGCAAGATCGAGGTGCTGGGGCCCACCGAGCAGTACGAGGACGCCAACAACACCTCGGTAGTGCTGCGCTTTACCTATGGGCAGACCCGGTTTTTGTTTACCGGCGACGCCGAGAAAAAGAGCGAGAAGGCGCTGCTCGGCGCGGGGACAGACCTGCGCGCCGACGTGCTGAAACTGGGCCACCACGGCAGCGACACCTCGACTTCTACCGATTTTTTGCAGGCGGTGTCGCCGGCCTACGCGGTGGCCTGCGTGGGGGCCGGCAACAGCTACGGACACCCCAGCCAGCAGACGCTGGACCTGTTGGGCAGCCGCGGCGTGGCGCTGTACCGCACCGACTTGCAGGGAAACCTGCTGTTTAACACCGACGGCCAACACATCACCGTACAGACGCAGAAGTGACCGGCGCCGGAGGTATGGCCCGGCGGTGCCTAGAGGGAGCGAGAGCAGATGAAAAACAGGGTGTTACTGGGAGTGAGCGCCGCGGCGCTGATCATTTTTGCCGCGCTGCTGGCGGTGTGCCTTTTGACCGGCCGGCTGGGCGACTGGGCGGTGCGGCTGTTTGGCACCGGGGTGCTGGTGGCGCTGGCGGTGACCGTGTACAGCGCGGTGCGGGCGCACGTAAAGCGGTAGAACTCTGCGTTTGACTGATCGTCTCGCGAAGATGAGGATGTGCCGCCCGCCGCGAGCGGGGCAGGGGCACATAGGGACCGCCCCAGGAGATAAAAAGACGCCCGCCCGCGGGGGTGTAAAGACTGGATAAAAAGGAGGGGGAGATGACGGTGGAGGAGTACTGGAGCGTAGACCGCCTGGAGGGCGAGACCGCCGTGTGTCAGGACGACGGCGGCGCGCTGCACCTGCTGCCCCTGGACCAGCTGGACTTTGCGGTGCAGGAGAGCGACGTGCTGCGCCGCACCGAGAGCGGCTGGGCACTGGACCCAGAGGAAAAAAAGAGGCGACAACAGCGGGCCGAGGCCCTGCTGCGCCGCTTGGAGGGGCGGCGGTGAACGCCCCTCTTTTTTGATGTGAAAAGCGCTCGGCCGCGCGCGGTGAGCGGGCGGGACAGAGGAGGAGAGACCATTGGCCAGAGCGAACACACGCGACATGACCACCGGCGGGGTGACCGGGCACATACTGCGCTTTGCCCTGCCGCTGCTGGTGGGCAACATCTTTCAGCAGTTTTACAATGCGGCCGATTCCATCATACTGGGGCGGTTTGTGGGCAAGCGGGCGCTGGCGGCGCTGGGGGCGGCGGCGCCGGTGATGAACATCGTCATGTTCACCATCATCGGGCTGTGCACCGGGGCCTCGATCTTGATGGCCACCTTTTGGGGGGAGGGGGACATGAAAAAGTGCCGGCGGGAGTTCTCGACCTGCGTGCTGGCGGGGCTGGGCTTTACGGTGGTGGTATCGGTGCTGGCGGTGCTGCTGACCGGGCCGGTACTGCGGCTGATGCAGACCCCGCAGGAGCTGATGGCGGGGGCCAAGCAGTACCTGGCGGTGGTGTTTGCCGGGCTGGTGTGTACCTTTTTGTATAACATCTACACGGCGGCGCTGCGGGCGGCCGGGGACTCGGTCTCACCGCTGTACTTTTTGGTGCTGTCTTCGGCCATCAATGTATTGCTGGATCTGTGGTTCGTGGTGGGGTTAGAGCTGGGGATCGCGGGGGCGGCGGTGGCCACGGTGCTGGCGCAGGGGCTGTCGGCGGTGCTGTGCTATTTTTACACCGCCAAAAAGATGCCCCAGCTGCACCTGCGGCGCCGGGACCTGGTGCTGGACGCCGGGCTTTTGCGGCAGACGGTGGGGTACAGCCAGTCGGCGGCGCTGCAGCAGACCTGCTTTTTTATCGGCAAGCTGCTGTTGCAGGGGGCCATCAACCCCATGGGCACCGACGCTATCGCCGCCTTTAATGCCGTCAGCCGCATCGAGGGCTTTGTGCTGGCGCCGGGCAACAGTATCGCCACCGCGGTGACCACCTTTATTGCCCAGAACAAGGGGGCCCGGCGCACTGACCGCATCTTTGCCGGTTTTCGCCGCGGCTGTGTCATGGCCTGGAGCTACGGCGCGCTGATGGTGGTGAGCATGTACCTGTTGGCGGCGCCGTTTACCGCCCTGTTTGTAAATGCCGGCGAGACGGCGGTGATACAGCAGGGGGTGGCCTACATGCACGCGATGGCGCTGTTTTACATCATGCCGGCCATGGGCGACATGATGCAGGGCTTTTTCAGGGGCATCGGCAAACTCAACGTGTCGCTGTACGGCACCGTCTTTCAGATCGCGATCCGGGTGTCGCTGACCTACCTGCTGGCCGGGTCGCTGGGGCTCATCAGCGTGTGCGTGGGCACCGGCACCGGCTGGACCGCCTTTTTGCTGGTGCTGGCGGTGCTGTACCGGCGGGAGAAAAAGAAACTGCTGCAGCCGGCGCCGCAGCGGGCAGAGGTGTGAGCCGGTACCGGGCATATAGAGAGCACCCGCCCCAGGGACAGCGTGTCCCCGGGGCGGGTGCTCTGTTTTTTAGCTGCTCGGCACAGGAGTGCAGGTGCCCCCCTCCGGCGCTTTTTGGGGAGCGGTGCACGTTTGGAGAGCGGGGCCGGCCGCCGCGATCTTTTAGCGCCTCCGGCGGTCAGGTCAGAGACGGGCCTCGATAGCGGCGATGAGCGTTTTGATGGCCTTGATGCGGGCGAACTTCTTGTCGTTGGACTCGATGATGTTCCAGGGGGCAAAATCGGTGGAGGTGTAGCGCAGCATGTCGTTGACGGCGATCTGGTGCTGGTCCCACTTCTCGCGGTTGCGCCAGTCCTCGTCGGTGATCTTCCACTGCTTTTCGGGGGTGTTCTGCCGGTCGTTAAAGCGGCGCAGCTGCTCGTCTTTATCGATGTGCACCCAGAATTTGACCACGACAGCGCCCCAGTCGTAGAGCTCGCGCTCGAACTCGTTGATCTCGTTATAGGCGCGGTGCCAGTCGGCCGGGGTGCAAAAGCCCTCGACCCGCTCGACCATCAGCCGGCCGTACCAGCTGCGGTCGAAGATGCCCACGTGCCCGTCTTTGGGCAGACGGGTCCAGAACCGCCACAGATAGTGGTGGGAGAGCTCGGTCTTGTCGGGGGCGGCGATGGGGACCACCTCGAACCCGCGGGGGTCGAGAGCGGCGGCCACCCGGCGGATGTTGCCGCCTTTGCCGGCGGCGTCCCACCCCTCGTACACCACCACTACCGGGCGCTTTTTGGCGTAGAGCTGGTTGTGCAGCTTTTTGAGCTTGCGCTGCTCCTCTTTGAGCACCACCTTGTACTTGTCGGGGTCGATGGTCTTATCGAGGTCGACCTCCTCTAGCCGGGGGACCTGCACCAGCCTGAATTTTGGATCGATGGCGATGGGGCCCACCGGCGGCGGGTCTTTTTGCAGCGCCTGTTTTTTGGCGATGGCGGCGGTGATCTGTTTGATGAGGATCTGGTAGATCTCGGCCAGGGCGGCGTTTCGGTCGTTGCAGCCGATGGCGTGCCACGGGGCGTAGCTGGTGCTGGTGGCCTCGAGCATCTCGTCGAAGACGCGGTAGTAGTCCTCGTAGTGCTTGTTTTGGTACCAGTCGCGGTCGGTGGCGCGCCAGCGGGTGCTCTTTTGCTCGCGCAGGTCTTCCAGCCGTTTTTTCTGCTCTTTTTTGCTGATGTGCAAAAAGAATTTGAGTACCAGGCAGCCGTCGTCGACCAGCTGCCGCTCGAAGGTGAGGATGCTCTTGATGCGGGCGGCTACCGTCTCGCTATCGAGCTGCTGCTCGATCTTTTCGACCGATACGCCCTGATACCAGCTGCGGTCGAAGATGGAGATGTCGCCCTGACGGGGCGTTTTGGACCAGAAACGCCACAGGTAGGGGTAGCGCTTTTCCTCCTCGGTGGGGGAGACGGTGGAGTAGACTTTAAAGCCGCGGGGGTCGAGATTGAGGATGATGTCGCCGATCTTGCTGCCCTTACCGGCGGCGCTCCACCCCTCGAACAGCACCACCACCGGCAGCGCGTTTTGCTTGACCGACTGCTGCAGCACACTGAGCTGCTGCTTGAGCTTGGCGGCCATGGGTTTATACTCCTCTTTGACCAGCACTTTTTGCAGGTTTACACTGTCTAACACAAAAACACCTCCTGGCGCAAATTGACTAAAGCAGAAAACGGATATTAAAAATATTTTAGCACATCCTACTGAATGACACAAGTGATTTTGCGCTGGGGAAGATCGGCAGATAGAAAGAGAACCGGCAGTGCGGCTAAAAGGACTTTTTGCACACAAAAAAGCGGCTTTAAAGCCGCTGGGAGCAGGGGAAGTCATGTTTTCAGGGGCGCCGCTCAGCTCTCGTGGCTGTCGCGGCTGTCGTGGCGCTTTTGGTGGGCCCGCAGAATCTTTTGATAGATGGCCATGCCGGCCAGCGACAGGAGGCCGGTGGCCAGAAACACATACAGCGAGTGGGCGGCCCGCCCCTGGATGAGCAGGTGCCCGGCCAGAGTCGAGGTGACGATAGAGGGGATGCGGGCGATGGTGGAGATGAGCAGAAAACGCGGCAGGGTGATGGGGGTGAGGCCGGCCACATAGGTGAGGATATCTTTGGGGGTGCCGGGGATAAAGAACAGCAGGAACACCAGCCGCTCGAAACGCCCCTTTTCGGTGAGGAAGTGGAGCTTTTGCAGTTTTTCGGCGCTGAAAAAACGCAGGGCGAAACCTTCGCCCAGCCAGCGCACCAGCAAAAACACCAGCGCCGAACCCACCAGGCAGCCGAGCATGGCCAGCCCCAGGCCGGGCAGCGTGCCGTAGAGGATGCCGGCCAGCACCTCCAGCGGCTCGCCGGGGAGGAAGGCGATGACGACCTGCAGGATCTGCAGGGCCAGGTACATAAAGGCGGCCCCGGCGCCAAAGCTGTCGAGATAGGCCGAGATCTTTTGGGCGGCGCCGCGCTGGCCCAGCAGCCGCACTGCCGGCCACAGTGCCCACACGGCGGCGGCCAGCAGCAGGGCGATGAGCACCAGCGCGGCCAGTCGCCAGAATTTTTTGCCACCGGTGCGCGGGTGGGGATCTGTTTTTTTGACGGACAAGAAAAACACCTCCTGCGGCAGATGGGGGGAGAGGACCTTTGCGGCTATGCCGCCGGGACAGACGCCGGGGCGGGGAGCGGCCAGAGTCTGGAATGAAAATGTGCGGTTATAAATTTTAGTAAAAAATGGAAAAGACGGTGAAGGTGCTGGCCGAAAAAACCAGCGGTCCCAAGAACTCTCTGGGGTAACTGGCGGCGACGGTGCCAAACTAGTACTGTCGCACAGGCAGGAGGAACCATGAAAAAACTGATCGGTCTCTTTATGAGTTTGGCCACTTGTGCCCTGCTGCTGGTGCCGGTATTTGCCCAGGGGAGCTCTCACACCGTTACGGCGGAAGATGTGATGGACAACATAAACCTCGGCTATAAAGTCGAGTATGTCCGCGTCTCGGACTTAGGCGACGAAAGCGCCGAGGCGAGCATCAACCGCCAACTGGAAGAGAGCGCCCGCGACAGCATGCTGCTGGCAATCTCACAGAGCAATGTCATGACTTATTCTGATTCCCGCGCAACCGGCGAGTACCACCAGAGCGTGACTCGCCAGACCAAAGACCTGATAAGCGTCAAGACCAGCCGCGACTTTTCGGTGGGAGAACACAAGATCTACAGCGATAAGTCGGGGCAGGTATTTGACGCCCAGACCGGCGCAAAGCTGCGTTTGAGCGAGCTGTTTAACAATTCGAGTGACTATTTGAAGATAGTGAAAAACGAAATGAAAACACTCGTCAACCAGCCCCTAGACGTCGACGACGAATGCTCCTTCTATCTCACCGATACCGAACTGGTACTGGTGTGTAAACAGGGGGAGGAGGACAGCCAGGACCTGCGGGCCTACGAAGTGCCCATAGCCCTGACCGACCTACAGGATGTACTGAAACCCCAATACCGCTAACACATTGTGCGACATGTAAAAAAGACGGTCTGCCGGTGCGGTCTCTGCCCGCCGGAGACCGCCTTTTTTTGTGCGGGCAGCTGTTTACCGAGCCTGACCGGTGCAGTAGTCGCCGCTTATGCCGGTGATGAGCACCTCCCTGATCTGCCCGGCAGCCAGACCGCTGCCGGTGACGAGCACCTGAGTGTAGTTTTTGGTGTACCCCTCGAAGGTGTCGGGGTCTACCTGGCGCTCGAGCAGGACGCTCTGGGTGCTGCCCACCTGCTGGGCGCAGAACTGGCGGTGCAGCGTGCCGACGGCGGCGGTGAGGCGGGCGCCGCGCTCCTCCTTGACCTTTTTGGGGATCTGGTCGGGCATGGCGGCGGCGCGGGTGCCTTCGCGGCGGGAGTAGGTGAACACGTGTACCCGCGAAAAGGCGATCTTCTGCACGAAGGCCAGCGTGGTGAGGAAGTCCTCCTCTGTCTCGCCGGGGAAACCGACGATGACGTCGGTAGTGATGGCGGCACCGGGGAACTGGGCCCGGATGCGACGCACGATATCGGCGTATTCGGCGGCGGTGTAGTGCCGGTTCATGCGGCGCAGGGTATTGTCGCAGCCGCTCTGCAAAGAGAGGTGGAACTGGGGGCAGAATTTGGGCTGGGCGGCCATGCGGCGCAGGTCCTCGTCGGTGAGCAGCTCGGGCTCCAGCGAGCCCAGGCGCACCCGCTCGATGCCGTCGACGGCACAGGCAGTCTCCAGCGCATCGACCAGCCGGCGGCCGGTATCTTTGCCGTAGCAAGGCAGGTTGATCCCCACCAACACCACTTCGCGGTAGCCGTTTTGGGCCAGCGCGGCGAGCTCGGAATTGATGTCGGACAGCGCCTTGGAGCGCACCCGGCCCCGGGCCACAGGGATGATGCAGTAGGAGCAGAAGCGGTCGCAGCCGTCTTGCACCTTGACGAAGGCGCGGGTCTTGCCCTCGAACCGCTTTACCTGCATGGGCTCGAAGCGGTCGTGGCCGGTGTAGGGGGTGATGGCGATGGTGCTGTGCACGGGCTCGTCGGTGGGCAGCACCGGCAGCGCGCTGCTGCCGGCGCCGACCCCGCGGCGGGCGAGCTCGTCCAGGACCAGCTCGACGATCTGCCCCTTGTTGGCGGTGCCGGTAATGATGTCGGCCCCGCTCCCGGCCGCCTTATCGGGGAAGGCCTGGGGGTAGCAGCCGGTGAGCACCACCAGACCGTGTGGATTTTCGCGCCGAAAGCGGGCCAGGCGGTTGCGACTCTTTTTGTCGCCGGTGGCGGTGACGGTGCAGGAGTTGACCACCAGCACCTGGGCCGGCTGACCGGGCTCTACTACGGTAAAGCCGGCGTTTTTAAATTGGGCGATCATGGCCTGGGTCTCGTACTGGTTGACTTTGCAGCCCAAGGTGTAAAATGTGACATCCATACTCTGTATCAGGCCCCGGGCGGGGCCGCTCCTTTTTGACATGGTGTGCGTGCCGGCGGCATAGAATGGTAAGATGCCGGCGTTTTGGTGTTGACCGGTCACAGAAAGACAGCCGCTTATAGGTGGCGGCGGGCAGCCGGGTCGACGATGCGCCGAACGGCGGCAAAACAGACCGTAAAAAGCAGACATATACGCCGGTGAATTGACGGACCATCTAGTTTTATACGGGGAATATTGGATAAAAATTAGCCATTCAGGACAAAATATCCATTGCCAAACCTGTGACAATCCGCTATAATATGGTATAGAAAGATGGGAGGCCTACGTAATGACACACGTCAAGGTATTCTTTAAAAGCGCCAATGATATCAAGCTCTTTATCCACAAACTCTCTGGCTACGATGCCGCCGCCACCATCGGTGACCCCGAGAACCGGGTCAACGCAAAATCTATCATCGGTATATTCAGTCAGGACCTGTCAAAGCCGCTGACGCTCAATATCGACTGTGACCACTGCCCGGAGGTGCTCGACGATATCAGCGAGTTCATCGTAAAAGAGGATGACCGGTAGCTGGGTGATCTATGGTCTGTCGGCCACTTTCTATTGTATCAAAACTTTGCGCGTACTGCCACTGTTTGGGGGCAGTTTTTGCTGTACTTGAGAAAAGAATACAGGACAGAGGACAGCCGTCAGCTGCGGGAACGCAGCGACGGCTGTTTTTTGCGCGGAGATGTTCTGGTGTTCTGGCCGCAGCGGGTGTTCGCGCCGGGGGTGCGCTGCGGATAGAGAGACGGACATATTTGAGTATGGCGGCGCCGCGGAGCGCAACACGGGGAAATGAAGAGATCTTTTTGGTGCCAGAGAACTGCTGTGGTGGCGGCCGGGGTGTTGTTGGAGTGGTTTTGGGTGATGTTGGGGTGGTACACCGATGTTTGATGGTGACCGGTCACACGGCTCCTGCCGGCCAATTAAGACTGATAGATGGGGTAGTTGTTTTGCCTGATGGGGGAGAGGTGGTTGTGGTGGCGGCCGGTCGAGCGGGCGTGTGGAGGGCCGCGGCAGTGCCGACCTACGTGCCGACAGTACGGTATGGGCAATATAGACCGCTGAAAAGCAGGGGCATGAGGAGCCGAGCTTGTGCGGATGGGACGGCCAGATGGAGGGCGGGGCATACAAAAAGTCAAAACAGGACGACTTTTTTTAAAGCGGCGAACATAGACTTGCACCAGAGGTGATTTGTATGAGACGCGTGTGTGCTGCCGCTATGGCGCTTTTACTGTTCTGTTCGCTGCTTTTGCCCCTGCCTGCCCTGGGCTATGAAGGGGTGACGACCACTGACTTTCCGCTGCTGGATGAGGAGACCGCCCAGCCCACCGCCGGTATCGCTGCACCCGAAGGGGATCTGGCGGTTGCGGCCAAATCAGCTATTTTGCTGGAGCAGTCTACCGGGACGGTGCTCTACGAGATGGACGCCGACGTGCAGATGCCGCCGGCCTCGATTACCAAGGTGATGACGCTGCTGCTGGTGATGGAGGCCATCGACGCCGGCAAATTCGGCTATGACGACCAGGTGAGCGTCAGCGAATACGCCTGCGCTATGGGCGGCAGCCAGATATGGCTGGAGCCGGGGGAGACCATGACGGTGGATGAGCTGCTCAAGGCCACGGCCATCTCGTCGGCCAACGACGCGGCGGCGGCGCTGGGCGAGTATGTGGCCGGCAGCCCGGATGCCTTTATCAACATGATGAACGAGCGGGCGGCCCAGTTGGGTATGAAGAACACCCATTTTGTAAACCCCAACGGGCTGGATGCGGAGGGGCATGTGTCCAGCGCCCGGGACATCGCCATCATGTCCTGCGAGTTGCTCAAACACCCGGACATTACCAAGTACTCCACCGTGTGGATGGACTCGCTGCGGGGCGGGGCCACCCAGTTGGTGAACACCAACAAGCTGGTGCGCTTTTATGAGGGAGCCACAGGGCTCAAGACCGGCACCACCGACGGGGCGGGCAGCTGTCTCTCGGCCAGCGCCACCCGGGGCGGGCTTTCGCTGGTGGCGGTGGTGATGGGCTGTGAGACCTCCAACGACCGCTTCGCCAGCGCCCGCACGCTGCTGGATTACGGCTTTGCCAACTACGAGATGGCCGAGCTGAAACTGCCTGAGACCGCCCCGGCGGCGCTGAAAGTGAAAAACGGCACCGAGCAGGCGGTACAGCTGGTGTACCAGTCCAGCGGTAAGTTCTTGGTGAAAAAAGGCAGCGCCGACAAGATCACCCAGGAGATAAAGCTGGCCGAGACGCTGACGGCGCCGGTTGAAAAGGGACAGAAGCTGGGCAGCTGTGACATTGTGCTGGAGGGGCAGCGCATCGGTGGATATGACATCGTAGCTAAAAAAGCAGTGCCCAAAATGGATTTTTTAACAGGCTTTTCAAATTTGTCTAAACAGTTATTTATTATGAAATAAAATGTAAATACTATACAAAAAGCCGAACATCACGGTGCTGTTACTTGACAATATTGCTTACGTATACTAAAATGAATACATCAAATAGGGGGGATGTCCAATGTCAGTAAAACTGAATACCAAGTACTTAAGATCCTTTGTTAGACCCCACGAACTCGACGGTTTGGCACCGCTGGTGGCGGCTGCTCACCAGCAGGTACACCAGAAATCCGGCCTGGGCAACGACTTTTTGGGCTGGGTGGACCTGCCTTTCTCTTATGACAAAGAGGAATTTGCCCGCATCAAGGCGGCGGCTGAGAAGATCAAAAATCAGTCGCAGGCACTGATCGTCATCGGTATCGGCGGCTCGTATCTGGGCGCTCGGGCGGCCATCGAGTACATCAAATCCAATAGCTATAACGCCCTGAAAAAAGATACCCCGAACATCTACTTCGTGGGCAATACGATCTCACCGGCCTATCTCAATGATATCCTCTCGCTGGTAGATGGGGTGGACTTCTCGGTCAACGTCATCTCCAAATCCGGCACCACCACCGAGCCGGCGCTGGCGTTTCGCGTGTTTAAGGAACTGCTGGAGCAGCGCTACGGTGTAGAGGGGGCCAAGGAGCGCATCTACGCCACCACCGACAAGGCCCGCGGCACTTTAAAAGAGCTGTCGGACAAAAACGGTTACGAGACCTTCGTCATCCCCGACGATGTGGGCGGCCGTTTCTCGGTGCTGACGGCGGTCGGCCTTTTGCCCATGGCGGTGGCCGGCTGTGACCTGGAGGCGGTGATGGCCGGTGCCCAGGACTCGGCCAAGGCGGCTGAGGACCCGGACCTTGACAAAAACGACTGCTATCGGTATGCGGCGATCCGCAACCTGCTGTACAACAAGGGCTACAGCGTGGAGGTGCTGGCCGCATACGAGCCCAGCTTCCGCGAGATGTGCGAGTGGTTCAAGCAGCTGTACGGCGAGAGCGAGGGAAAAGACAACAAGGGGCTGTTCCCGGCCAGTGTCATCTTCTCGACCGACCTGCACTCGATGGGCCAGTATATCCAGGATGGCCGCCGCCAGCTGTTCGAGACGGTCATCGACCTGCAGCAGCCCAAGAGCGACTTCTTTATTAAGGAAGACGCCAGCAACTTTGACGGACTGAATTTCCTGGCCGGGCAGAATATGTCCAGCGTGAACAAGATGGCCATGCAGGGCACCATTTTGGCCCACGTAAAGGGCGGTGTGCCCAACATGGTGCTGGAGCTCGAGAAGATGGACGACTACTCCTTTGGCTACCTGGTCTACTTCTTCGAAAAAGCCTGTGCGATATCCGGCTACCTGCTGGGGGTCAATCCCTTTGACCAGCCCGGTGTAGAGGGGTACAAAAACAATATGTTCGCGCTGCTGGGCAAACCCGGGTACGAGGCGCTGCGGGCAGAGATCGACAAAGAACTGGCAGAATGATGGCGAGCGCGCAGTCAGCGCGCCCCCCATTTAAAAAATAGGAGGTTACCACAATGATAAAAATAATCGTAGGAAGCAGAGGCTCCGGCAAGACCAAGACTCTCATCGACCAAATCAACGAAGCGGCAAAAACCTCGGCGGGCAACGTCATCTGTCTGGATAAAACATTAAAACTGCAGTACGATCTGGCGACCAATGTGCGACTGGTGGATATCGACCAGTACGGTATCAAGGGCTTTGGTGAGTTTTTGGGCTTTGTGTGCGGGCTGATGGCCGGCAACTACGACATCACACACATCTTTGTGGACTCTATCTTAAAAGTAGGCGGCGCCGAGAAAGACCTGGATGGTCTGGGCGTGATGCTGGGCGAGATCGACGAACTCAAAGACGCCAAGGACATCGAGTTCGTGTTCACCGTGTCGGCCGAAGAGGCGGCACTGCCCGAGAGCGTGAGAAAGTACCTCTGAGGACCTGATTTTGAGGGGCGGTATCTCCCGATCTTTGGGGGGCCCCGCACCGCTGTTAAAGTAAAGAGAGAGCTGCCGGTAAAATGAGCCGGCGGCTCTTTTTTGTGCGGGGCCGCTGGGGCCGCCGAGGCAGGCGGCCGATATGGACTCCAGGCCGACAGCATCCGGTGCGGCGGGCTGCGGCAGCGGTAGGCGGACGGACATACGGCGGCGGGAGACGGCATATTCTGGTTGACGGGAGAGGGAAAAATCGGGTAAAATAAGGTGCCTGATAATACGTGAGATCAAAGGAGGAACTGACCGTGATAAAAGCAGCGATCGTAGGCTATGGCAATATTGGCAGAGCAGTGCTGGAGGCGGTGCGCGCCGCCGAGGACTTTGAGCTGGTGGGCCTGGTGCGCCGCAGCGCCAGCAGAGAGGGGTTGCCGCCGGAGCTCGAGGGCGTGGAGATCGTCACCGATATCTGCGACCTGAGCCAAAAGCCCCAGGTGGCTATTTTGTGCACCCCCACCCGCGCCGTGCCCCAGTACGCCAGCGACTATTTGGCGATGGGCATCAACACGGTGGACAGCTATGACATCCACACCGGTATATGGGATCTGTGCCAGCAGCTGGACCCGGTAGCCAAAGAAAACGGCGCTGTGTCGGTGATCTCCTGCGGGTGGGACCCGGGCTCGGACTCGGTGGTGCGCACCCTGATGCAGGCTATTGCGCCTAAGGGTATCACCTACACCAACTTTGGCCCCGGCATGAGCATGGGCCATACGGTGGCGGTAAAGGCCATCGACGGGGTGGAGAACGCGCTGTCGATGACCATCCCCACCGGTACCGGCATCCACCGGCGCATGGTGTATGTGCAGCTCTGCCCCGGGGCAGACTTTGAGACGGTGAAGCAGGCGGTGCTGCAGGACGACTACTTTGTGCACGACGAGACCCACGTGCAGCAGGTGGACGATGTAGAGGCGCTGATCGACACCGGCCACGGGGTGAACTTGGTGCGCAAAGGTGTTTCGGGCACCACCCACAACCAGCTGTTGGAGTTCAATATGCACATCAACAACCCCGCGCTCACCGCCCAGGTGCTGGTATGCGCCGCCCGGGCCAGCTTTAAGCGCCAGCCCGGCTGCTACACACTGATCGATATCCCGGTGGTGGACCTGCTGCCCGGCGACCGCAGCCAGTGGATCCCCAAGCTGGTGTAAGAGATAAAAATGAGAAGGCGGCCCCGGAAAATGCCTTTTTGACAGCGGTAAGGCGGCAAAAATGGTGGATTTTTGCAAACGCCGGTTGACAAAGCGGGGGCTGGTCTATATAATTAATCTGTGGCGGACTAAGGAGTCATTATGCTTATCGATTTAAAGAGGTTGTTTGCCAGTGAGGGCGAGGTAGTAGATATCGACTACACGCTCGCGGCTGCGCTGAGCGACCTGACGGGTACTGTCCCCGACCCGGTCGAGATACACCTGAAAGGTGTGGCGCAAAACAGGGCGCAGATCGTCGAGATCCGCTTTGGAGCGCACTTCACCGTAAACAGTGTGTGCGACCGGTGTCTGGAGCCGCTGACACGGGTATTTGACTACCAATTTACCCATGTTCTCACCCAAGAGGTGATAGACGGCTTTGAGGAAGATATCATTGTCGACGGTGATAAACTGAATCTGGACAGGCTTGCACTGACCGACATACAGCTGGAATTCCCACTCAAACTTCTGTGCTGTGAGGACTGCAAGGGGTTGTGCCCCCAATGTGGTGCCAACTTGAACCGCGAGAGCTGCAACTGTGACAAAGATCCCATAGATCCCCGCCTAGAGGCTTTAAAAGAGCTATTGCAATAGGTTTTTTATGACACCAAGGTTAAGGAGGTGCTGACCATGGCGGTACCAAAGAGAAAATCGTCCAAAGCCAGACGCGACAAACGGCGCAACAATGTCTGGAAATTGGATATGCCGGCATTTTCCAAATGCCCACAGTGTGGTGAGCTGAAGACCCCTCACAGAGTTTGTGGAAACTGCGGCTACTACAAAGGCAAAGAGATCATCAAAAAAGAGGCGTAAGCAACTTTTTTGGGTACGAGAGGAGAGGGTTTTGGCCCTCTCTTTTTTCGTGAGACAAAGGCGGCGCACATTCGGCCACAAATGGTTATATTGTGCGGGCTTTTATGATATAATAACTTCAATATACAGCGGTGGGACCGCTTGTGGTACAACTGGAGAAATGTAGACATGGCAGTGACGGTAAAACAGGTGATAGAGGGCTCGTTGGCCCAGGAGCTGGGTATCGTGCCCGGCGACAGACTGCTAAAGATAGACGACAACGAGATCGGGGATGTGCTGGACTACCAGTTCTACGCCCGCGAGACCAGCCTGACACTGCTTTTTGAGCAGGCGGACGGCCCGTTAGAGGCGCTGGTGGAAAAGGACGAAGACGAGGACCTGGGACTGGAATTCGAGACCTATTTGATGGACAAGCAGCACAGCTGTACCAACAACTGTATTTTCTGCTTTGTGGACCAGATGCCCCAGGGGATGCGGGAGAGCCTGTACTTTAAGGACGACGACGAGCGGCTCTCGTTTTTGTTTGGCAACTACGTGACGCTGACCAACCTGAAGCAAAAAGAGATCGACCGCATCATCAAGATGCACATCAGCCCCATCAACATCTCGGTGCACACCACCAACCCCCAGCTGCGCTGCCGCATGATGGGCAATCGTTTTGCCGGGCAGAAGCTCGATTACATCCGCCAGCTGGCGGCGGCGGACATCCACATCAACTGCCAGATCGTTTTGTGCCCGGGGCTAAACGACGGGGAAGAGCTCACCCGCACCATGACCGACCTGTCGGCGCTGTGGCCCAGCGTGTCCAGTGTGGCGGTGGTGCCGGTGGGGCTGACCGGCTACCGGCAGGACCTCTTTTCGCTGCAGCCGTTTGACCGGGAGACTGCCGCACAGGCGCTGGATACCATCCACCAGTTTACCGACGGCTTTTTGGCTGCCCACGGCACCCGCCTGATCTACCCGGCCGATGAATTTTTTGTGCTGTCGGGCCGCGAACTGCCGGGGACCGACTACTACGGAGACTTTGAGCAGCTGGAAAACGGCGTGGGTATGACGGCGCTGCTGCTGAGCGAGTTTAAAGAGGAGCTGGCCCGGCTGCAAAAGGACCGGCAGCCGGTGCCCTGCGACCTGGTCACCGGGCAGGCGCCCAGCGCCTATATCCACTGGATGGTGGAGGAACTCAGAAAACACTACCCGGACCTGGCGTGCCGGGTACACGTGATCGAGAACAACTTTTTTGGCGGCAACATCACCGTGACGGGGCTCGTCACCGCCACCGATATCATCGACCAGGTGCAGGGTAAGCTGCTCTCGCAGCGCATGTTGGTGCCCAGCTGTATGCTGCGCCACGAGCAGGACAAGTTTTTAGACGACTGCACCAGAGAAGAGCTGGAGCAGCGGCTGGGCGTTTCGCTGCGACTGGTGGAAAACGACGGATACGACTTTATAGAGGCCGTTTTGGGAGGTAACTAGATGGCAAAACCAGTAGTGGCGGTAGTGGGACGCCCCAATGTGGGCAAATCTACCCTGTTTAATAAACTCATCGGGCGGCGGCTGTCCATCGTGGAGGATACCCCCGGTGTGACCCGCGACCGCATTTACAGCGACTGCAATTGGGGCGGGCGCACCTTTATGCTGGTGGATACCGGCGGTATCGAGCCCCAGTCGGACGATATTATTTTGTCGCATATCCGCCGGCAGGCCCAGCTGGCTATCAGCAGCGCCGACGTGATCGTTTTGGTCACCGACCTGCGCGACGGCGTCACCGCCACCGACCAGGAGGTGGCGGCCATGCTGCACAAATCGGGCCGGCCGGTGGTGCTGTGTGTGAACAAGTGCGACTCGGTGGGTGAGGTGCCGGCAGAGCTGTACGAGTTTTACAATCTGGGGCTGGGCGACCCCATCGCCGTCTCCTCGGTCCACGGCCACGGCACCGGCGATCTGCTGGACGCAGTGGTGGATCAGCTGCCCGGCAGCGCCGAGGAGGACGAGGAGGACGAGGCCATCAAGGTGGCGGTCATCGGCAAGCCCAACGCCGGCAAGTCCTCGCTGGTCAACCGCATTTTGGGCGAGGACCGCATGATCGTATCGGACATTGCCGGCACCACCCGCGACGCTGTGGACTCACGGGTGGAAAACCAGTACGGCCAGTTCGTATTTATCGATACCGCCGGTATCCGCCGCCGCAGCAAGGTGGATGAGTCGGTGGAGAAGTACAGTGTGCTGCGGGCCTTTATGGCGGTGGACCGGGCCGACGTGGCGGTGGTGATGATCGACGCCACCCAGGGCTTTACCGAACAGGACTCAAAGGTGGCCGGCTACGCCCACGAACAGGGCAAGGCCTGTCTCATCGCGGTGAACAAGTGGGACCTGATCGAAAAGGACACCCATACCATGCAGAGTTTCCGCAAAAAGCTGGAACAGGATTTCTCGTTCATGTCCTACGCGCCGATCTTATTTATCTCGGCCAAGACCGGACAGCGGGTGGATAAGCTGTATGAGACGATCGTAAAGGTGTATGCCAACAACTCCCGCCGCATCAGCACCGGCGTGCTCAACGATATTTTGGCCAGTGCCACCGCCCGGGTACAGCCGCCCACCGATAAAGGCAAGAGGCTGAAGATCTACTATATGACCCAGGCCTCGTCGAACCCGCCCCACTTCGTGTGCTTTGTCAACGACGCGGAGCTGTTCCATTTTTCGTACCAGCGGTATTTAGAGAACCAGATACGTGACGCCTACGACCTGGAGGGCACCCCGGTGCGGCTCTCGGTCCGCCAGCGGGGCGAGTAAGACTGACAGGAAAAGGGGTGTATGGCGGTGTTTGAGCTGAAAAATTGCCTGGGTATTGCCGGGGTGATGCTGTTTTCGTATTTGTTGGGCAGCATCTCCTTTGCGGTGCTGGTGGGCAAACTGTTTTTAAAAGATGATGTGCGCAAGTACGGCAGCCACAATGCCGGCATGACCAACGTGCTGCGCACCGCCGGCAAAAAGGCGGCGGTGTTCACCGCAGTGGGTGACCTGGGCAAAGGCATGCTGTCGGTGGTGGTGGGTCGGCTGGTGTTTGCGCACATATTACACGCAGAGCCCATGTACGGCGCCTATCTGGCGGCCTACTGCGCGATACTGGGGCATATCTTTCCCATCTATTTTCACTTTAAAGGGGGCAAAGGAGTGCTCACCTCGGCCGGGGCGGCGGTGCTCATCGACCCGGTGTCGGTGGCCATTACGGCGCTGATCTTTGCCGCAGTGACCTTTACCTCGAAGATCGTATCGCTGGGGTCGGTGGTGATGGCTATCTGCTACCCGGTGGTTACATATTTCGTGTCGCTGGCGTTTGGCCGCGACCCGGTGCCGCTGACGGTGTGCGCGGTGATCTTTGCCGCCATCATCATCTTTATGCACCGCTCCAACATCGGCCGGCTCATCCGCGGTGAGGAGCTGGGCTTTGGCAAGAAAAAGAAAAGAGAACCTGCCGACGAGCAGAAGAGATCGTGAGGAATTGAGATGGCACATATCGTGATTTTGGGTTCTGGCGGTTTTGGCGTGGCGCTGGCGGTTACCGCCTGCAGCTGTGGCCACCAGGTGAGCGTGTGGAGCCCCTTTGCGCCGGAGATCGAGACGCTGAGAGCCGACCGGGAGCACAAAAAACTGTTGCCGGGCATAGCCATACAGCCCGAGATAGAGCTGGGTACCGACATCGCCGTAGCAGAGAAGGCGGATCTTTTGCTGTTTGCTGTCCCCTCCCATGCGATACGGCAGACCGCGCAGCGGGTGGCCGGGCATATAGCCCCTCACTGCACCATCGCCAGCGTGGCTAAGGGAGTAGAGGACGAGAGCTTTTTGCGGCTGTCGCAGGTGATAGAGCAGGAGCTGCCCCAAAACCCGGTGGTGGTGCTCTCCGGCCCCTCCCACGCGGAGGAGGTGGCCCGTGGCGTGCCCACCAGCCTGGTGGCGGCCTCGAAAAGCGGCCAGGCGGCGGAGTATGTACAGGAGCTGCTGATGGGCCCCAACCTGCGCATCTACTTAAACGACGACCTGGTGGGCGTGGAGCTGGGCGGCGCGCTGAAAAACGTGATCGCGTTGGCGGCCGGTATCAGCGACGGTATGGGCCTGGGCGACAACACCAAGGCGGCGCTGATGACCCGCGGGCTGTCGGAGATCGCCCGGCTGGGGGTAAAGATGGGCGGGCGCATCGATACTTTTGCCGGGCTGACCGGGGTGGGGGATCTGATCGTCACCTGTACCAGCATGCATTCGCGCAATCGGCGCTGCGGCCTGCTCATCGGGGCCGGTACCCCCGCCGAGCAGGCGGTACAGGAGATCGGCATGACGGTAGAGGGCTACCGCTCGACGCTGGTGGCCTACCACCTGTCGCAGAAGATGGGGGTGGAGATGCCTATCACCGAGCAGATGTACCGGGTGCTGTACGAGGGGGAGGACTGTAAAAAGGCTATTGCCAACCTGATGACCCGCCCCAAAAAAGACGAGACCGAGCAGGTGTGGTTCCATTGACGGTGGCACCGTCGCTGCACCGCTATCTGGAAGAGCGGGTGCTGCCCCGCTACCGTGACTGCGATGCGGCCCACGACCTGCGCCACATTGAGGCGGTGATCGAAAACAGCTTGGAGATCGCCCGGGAGCTGAGTGGGCAGTATGCGCTCGATATCGATATGGTGTATGCGATCGCCGCCTACCACGATATCGGCATCCCGCAGGGGCGGGCGGACCACCACCTGACCTCGGCCGCGGCACTGCGGGCTGACTGCCGGCTGCGGCAGTGGTTTTCACCGCCGCAGATAGAGACGATGGCCCAGGCGGTGGAGGACCACCGGGCCTCGGCCAAGGAGCGGCCGCGGTCGATCTACGGGGAGATCGTCAGCGAGGCCGACCGCACCCTGGACCCTGAGACGGTGGTGCGGCGCACCGTTTTGTACGGGCTGGACCACTGCCCGCAACTGAATTTTGGCGGCCAGTACGCCCGCGCATGGGAGCATTTGCGCGGCAAGTACGGGCCCGGCGGCTACGTGAAGATGTGGCTGCGAACCGGTAAAAATACCCGCGACCTAGAGGCGTTGCGACAACTTTTAGACGATGCACCCCGTTTAAAACAGATGTGCCGGCAGTTTTATGACGCGGCAAAAAAAGAGGACCCACGCCGGTAAAAGGCGCTCACGCTGCATATGAGGCGGTGTGGGCGTTTTTTATTTAAAGACGAAAATGGGTGCTGCCGGCCAAGCGCGTATAAATAGAGGTTAAACCGCCACACTAACTCTGTAAACGAGTAAGTGTGAGGGAGGGACCGCCAGTGAGCGAACAGACCGGACAGACGGCCCAGAAAAAATGGATACCGCCGCTCATCGGCGCGGTGTGCGGCGTGCTCAACGGCCTGTTTGGTGCCGGCGGCGGTATCGCGGCGGTACCGCTGCTCAAGTATAGTGGCATCGAGCTGAAAAAGGCCCACGCCACCTCGCTGGCGGTGATCCTGCCCATCTCGCTGGTGAGCGCGATCCTCTACATGATCAACGGGACGGTACAGTTTTCTCAGGCGCTCGTCTATTTGCCGGGCGGCTTTGCGGGGGCCATTGCCGGGGCGCTGTACATGAAAAAGATACCCGGCCAGTGGCTGCGGCGCATCTTTGGGGGCTTTATGGTGTATGCGGCCATAAGGCTGCTGCTGCGATGAGCTGGGTGATCGCGGTAGTCGCCAGTGTGATAGCGGGTTTTGTGAGCGCGCTGGGCCTGGGTGGCGGTGGGATCTTGATCCTCTATCTGACGCTGTTTTTGGATATGGGCCAAAAGCAGGCCGGCGGCATAAACCTCATCTTCTTTTTACCCATCGCGGCGGTATCCATCTTTATCCACGTGAAAAACAAGATGATCGATTATAAGTTTGCCCTAAAATGCGCGCCTTTTGGCATCGCCGGCGCCTTTTTGGGGGTGTGGATCGCCGGTATGCTGAGCCCCAGATGGGTGGGAAAAGCCTTTGCCGTGCTGGTGCTGATACTGGGAATAAAAGAGCTGTTTTCGAAAACGCCGCCCAAGGAAAAGGACACAGAATAGACCGTGTGCTTTTGTGCAGGTCGGTGCTTGCAATGCGCGCCGGTAAACGGTAACATAAACGTATACCCAAAACGATTTTACTGGGAGGTATTTTTATGTTACAAGATGTAGTGAAGATCATGAGGGATTGCGGCGCCTTTTACCTGGCCACCTGCGACGGCGACCAGGCCAGAGTACGGCCCTTTGGCTCGGTTATGGCCTACGAGGACAAGATCTGGTTTTGCACCGGCAACAACAAGCCGGTATACGACCAGCTGGTAGCCTACCCCAAAGTGGAGATCTGCGCGCTGCAGGAAAACGGCGACTGGCTGCGCCTGTGCGGCAAAGCGGTGTTCTCTGACGACATGGGCGCCAAAAAGGCCATGTTTGAGGCGGACGAGAGCCTGCCGGAGATCTATGGCTCGCCCGAGGGCAAAGAATTTGTGGTGTTTTATCTGGACGGTCTCACCGCCAAGCTGTACCACGAAGAGGACGCACCCAAAGACATGCTGTAAGACGGGATGATGATCAAGAGGGGCAGCACTGCTGCCCCTCTTTTATGTGGTGCGTGCCGGCTGGGTCGGCCGAGTGCAGATGTGAACGCTTTAGATAGTGAGGATAAAAGGCGCAAAACTGCTCCCAACGGAGTTAAGACGGAGCTGGGCGAGGTGCTGGCGGGTGCGCGAAAGCTCTGTTCATCGGCGGAGCGCTGCGGCCGCGCTGCTCAAGCTCGCGTCAGGGGGCAGAGGGGCAGAGGGGCGACGGCCGCCCAGTGCCATTCAGCGTTATGCAAGCGCTACACCGCGCCACACAGCGATGCAGCGCCGCACAGATAGCCCGGTGCAAAGTGGTGGGACAGAGGGGCAGTTTGCGCGGGTGCGACAAATTTTAGTGAGATAAGCGGACAGGAGCTGTGGTGGGGCTGCCGGTGGAGCAGGGGCAGCAGGTCTGGGACTTTTGCGGATATCTGTTGCTGCAGAAGGACCTTTTGGCGATCGCCGGGCGCGTGTAGGCAAAAGGTAGGGCGGTAAAAGACCATTGTAGACAAAAATACGGGACGCGGGCAGGGACAACGGCAGCGATGTTTTTGGCCTGCTTCTGGCATATTTAGAGAGCGTTGGGGATGGTGCATTTTGCCGTGTGGTGGCAGAGGATGACCAGGAAGACAAGCTGCCTGATATAGCTGGACCTGGCGCGCTGCCGATGATGGGCCCGCGACAAGGTGCCCACGGCAGGGGAGCCACACACCGGTGGCTTGGGGATCGGCGCTGCGATTGAGCAGGGGACGGCACTTGCACAAAAACGGTCAAGACAGCACAGAGCCGGGACTGGTATGATGAGAGCAAGGAAGGTGATGGCCGTGCACGACGAGCAGACAGCCCGCGCAGTGGCGCGCATGCAGCAGTATATTGCCGAGCACCTGCACCAAAATATTACTCTGGCCCAACTGGCCCATGTGGCGGGGTACTCGAACTGGCACGCTGCCAAGGTGTTTCGGGAACTGACCGGCAACAGCCCGGCCCAGTATATTCGGCTGTTGCGGCTGACGGGGGCGGCGCTAAAGCTGCGCGACGGGGAGGACCGCGTGTTGGAGGTGGCGCTGCAGAGCCACTTTGAGACGCACGAGGGGTTTACCCGCGCCTTTTGCCGCACCTTTGGCATGCCGCCGGCAACATACAGCCGCACGGCGCCACCGGTCAAGCTGTTTATGCCCGACAGCGTGTACCACGCCTTTCGCATGTTAAAAAGGAGTGAGAACAGTATGGATACCAAACAGTTTCCCAGTGCTGTGTTTGTGAGCACCAGCACCCACCCGGCGCGCAAGCTGATGCTGTACCGGGGCAAGCAGGCCGAGGATTACATGACCTATTGCCAGGAGGTGGGCTGCGACATGTGGCCGGTGCTGTGCAGTGTGAAAGAGGCGCTGTACGAGCCGGCCGGCATGTGGCTGCCCGACCACCTGATAGAGCCCGGGACCTCGCGCTATGTGCAGGCGGTAGAATTGCCGGCCAACTATGCCGGGCCAGTGCCGGAGGGCTTTAGCCTGATCGATCTGCCAGCCTGCGATTACCTGGTCTTTCGCGGCGAGCCGTTTTTAGACGACGAGTTTTGCGAGGCGGTACAGGTGCTGTGGGCCTATATCGAGCGCTTTGACCCGGCGCCGATGGGCTACCAGTGGGCGCCGGCAGCGGGCCCGCGCATCCAGCTGTCGCCCACCGGCGAGCGGGGCTGCATAGAGGCGCTGCCGGTACGGGCGCTGGACAGCCGGCCGGCAGTGTAGCGCGCAGCGGTGAGAAAAGCGGCGCGTCCAGCGACTGGAAAATGTGAATAAATTGTAAAAACAGCCGTTTTCGGCCCTATTTTAGCAAGATAGGGGGCCGAAAACGGCTGTTTGGCTGCGGTAACGTTATTTGGCGCTATTTGACTTTGGTATCGACCAGAATGTCGACAGCCTGTTTGACGCTGGCGACCTCGACATCGGTCCAGGAGCCGCCGTACTCGCCGTCGAGGGTCCAGGCGATCTCGTGCAGGGTGTGGACCTTGACCTTGCTGGCGTTAAAGAAATACATCACTTCGGGGTCGATGCGCTGGTGCAGCAGAGCGTTGACGATGGCAAAGCGCTCGGACAGCGTGTGCGGAGTCTTGACCAGCAGCACCTCCATCTTGCCGTCGCACATGGAGATACGGTCTTGTGAAATGAAGCGAAAGCCGCCCACCGAGTAGGAGTTGGTGATGAGGCCCAGCAGAAAGTCGTCCTCGATGACCTCGTCATCGTAGTCGAAACGAACGTGGTAGGAGGCAAGGTTGGCCAGACGCTTGACCCCCTCCAGGATATAGGCGGTGCGGCCGAGAAAGTTTTTAAATTCCTGCGGGGTCTGGTACGAGACCTCGGTAAAGGCGCCAAAGGCGGCCACATAAGAAAAGTAGCGGTCGCCGAACTGGCCCACATCGCAGGAGAAAGGAAAGCCTTTGATGATGGTCTCGGCGGCGACCAGCATGTTTTTAGAGAGGTGCAGGCTGGTGGCAAAGTCGTTCACGGTGCCGGTGGGGATGTAGCCGATGGTGCGCTTTTGCCCATTTTGCATGAGGCCGGAGATCGTCTCGTTGAGGGTGCCGTCGCCGCCGCAGCAGACCACCAGATCGAACTGCGCCGCCTCGTCGCGCAGGATATCGGGGATCTCGAGCCGGCGCTGGGTGGGGCGCACGGTGACGTCGTAGCCCGCTTTGACAAACAGATCTACGATATCGAGAAGTTTATTTTTCACTTCGGCTTTGCCCGCGTGGGGGTTGAGCATGAGGAGCAATTTTTTCTTCATATCTATTAGACACCTGTAAGACCGGAGAGAATTTGCCGGTGGACACGTGGTGAAACAGCAGTAAATACAGCCCTATTATAGCACATTTTGCCCTATTTTTATACCCCTGTCGACAGATCGGCCCCGGCGGGGGGCGGGCCGATGGGCCGAGAGAGGCAAGATGGGCTGAGAGTGTTGAGGGGGGGAGAGGCTTGGGGGCGGGAAATTGCGGGCAACAAAAAAAGGCCGAACCAAAATGTTCGGCCTTTTTTAGCGTTTTTCAGCTTAGATAGCGCGGGTCACTTTGCCGGAACGCAGGCAACGGGTGCAGGCGTTAACCCGGCAAGGGGTACCGTCAACGACCGCCTTTACTTTGCGCACGTTGGGCTTCCAGGCGCGGTTTGCACGTTTGTGGGAGTGGGACACCTTGATGCCGAACGTTACACCTTTCCCACAGATATCACATTTAGCCATTTATCTGCACCTCCTTAATACAAATTTTTAGTCAACGTATGTATTCTATCAGATTGCGGAGGGAAAAGCAACCTTTTTTTGATCTTTTCCCACTTTTTGGCGCTGAGGCCGGTATCGCGGCTGCTGGAGGGCGGTGCTCAGGGCCCGGCAGCGGGGCCTGCATTTGGCTGTTTGGCGCTGTTGGGGGGAAGGTGACAGGTGTAGATCAGCTCGCGCAGTGAGCGGCCGCCGATGCACTGCTGCTGCCAGGCGCCGCTGTCGGCAAAACCAAATTTTTGGTAAAAACGGCGCGCCGGCTGGTTTTGTGCCAGCACCCACAGGTAGACATCGGCAAAGCCCAGCTGCGCCAGGCCCGCCACCGCCGCCCTGAGCAGGCCGGTACCCAGGCCCCGGCGGCAGTAGCCCGGCAGCAGGTAGAGGCTGATGACTTCACCCCAGCCGGCCATCTGCTCGCTGCGGGCGGCGCAGTAGGCGCTGGTGCCGACGATCTGCCCGTCGCTGACGAGCACCAGCGTGTGCCGGTCGGTGGCGGTGACTGCCCGGCACCAGTTGCCGGAGGGGATGGCGTCGAGATAGGCGCTGGGGATGATGCCGCGGTAGGCTGTTTGCCAGCTCTGTTCGTACACACGGCTTACCGCCGCCGGGTCGTCGCCCGGCAGCAGGGGGCGTATCTGCATATACAGTCACCTTTTTCTGATACTGGACCGCCCGTGCGGCCGGCGGCGGGTGACCTGGCCGGCGGCGGGCGGTATTGTGTTTTTGGCGCCAAATTGCTATACTCTATAGTAAGTGTGGCCCGCGCGGTTTGGCGGGCCGATTTTGACCCATACTGCGACTGAGAGCGCGCTATAACAGGGGGCGCCGCCGCCCTTATCGTATAGGAGAATACCTGCTTATGTCAAGTTTTATCATCGGTCTATTCACCAAGGTCATCGTGCTGTTTACCGCTTTGCCGGTGCACGAGGCGGCCCACGCCTGGGCCTCGGACAAATTGGGCGACCCCACGGCCAAAAACATGGGGCGGCTGACTTTAAACCCTTTTGCCCACCTGGACCTGATGGGCAGCCTGTGCATTCTGGTGGCCGGGGTGGGCTGGGCCAAGCCGGTGCCCATAAACCCCTACCGCTATAAGAACCCGCGGGTGGGCACAGCCCTGTCGGCCCTGGCCGGACCGGCCTCGAACATTTTGCTGGCCTACATTTTTATGATCTTTTACAAGTTGGGCGCCGGGCTGTTTTTGAGCTACGGCTCCTCCCAGGCGGTGTGGGGCATTTTTGCCATTTTGCAGATGGTGATCCTGCTGAATATCTCGCTGGCGGTGTTTAACCTGCTGCCCATCCCGCCGCTGGACGGCTCGAAGATCCTGCAGCTGGTGCTGCCCCAGCAGACCTATTACCGCATCATGCAATACGAGCGCTATATCATGCTGGCCGTGTTCTTTTTGCTGTTCACCGGCATTTTGAGCACACCGCTGTCGTTTCTGTCGCGGCTGCTTTACGGGGGGCTCGACTTTTTGACCGGCTATGTGGATATATTGGTGCGGCTGCTATGAGCGAGCTGACCTTTTTACTGCCGCAAAATGCGTTTGAGGGGCCGCTGGACCTGCTTTTGCACCTGATCTCGAAACACAAACTGGACCTGTACGACATCAATATCATCGAGCTGGTAGACCAGTATATGGCCTATATGAACGACGCCCAGCGCATCGATATGGACCTGACCGGCGACTTTTTAGAGATGGCTTCGCGGCTGGTGTACATGAAGACGGTGATGCTGCTGCCCCGCCGCGAGGAGGAGAAGGAGCAGCTGAAGACCGAGCTGCAGGGCCAGCTGATCGAGTACCAGCTGTGCCGGCGGATAGCGGCCCACCTGAGGGACCGCGGCGGGGAAAGCGATCTGTTTGTGCGCGCGCCGCAGCCGGCCCCGCCGGGGGTGCTGCCCTACACCCGCCGCCACGACACCGAGCAGCTGCTGTTGGCCTTGGCGGCGCTGAAGGGAAAGCTGCTGGTGCGGCAGGCCCCGCCCAAAAAGAGTTTTTCGGGCATTGTGGCCAAGCGGGTGGTGTCGGTCTCGTCGCGCATTTTGTTCGTGCTGCGGCGGCTGAAGGTGGGGGCCAAGCTGCGCTATGAGGCGCTGTTTTCGAAGAAGTACGAAAAGACCGAGAACGTGGCCACCTTTTTGGCGCTGCTGGAGCTGATAAAGGGCGGCCGTATAAGGCTGGACGACGAGGGGGAGATCACCCTGAAAAAGACCGGCCGCCGGGCCGAGAGGGGATAGGCGATGGACATAGATTTTGCAAAAGGCGCGGTGGAGGCCATACTGTTTGCCAGCGGGGAACCGGTGGCGGCCAAGCGGCTGGCCGAGGTGCTGGATATTGAGCTGCCCACCATCCAGAGAGTGCTGACCATGATCGCCGACGAGTGCGAAAAGCCGGGCCGGGGCACGGTGCTTTTAAAATTGCAGGACAGTTACCAGCTGGCCACCAAAAACCAGTTTGCCCCGCAGGTGCGCCAGGCGCTGGAGGTGCGGCGCAACACGCCGCTGTCGCAGGCGGCCATGGAGGTGCTGGCCATCATCGCCTACAACCAGCCGGTGACCCGCTCGTTTATTGAGCAGGTGCGGGGCATCGACTCGTCCTCTATCGTATCGAACCTGTGCGATAAGGGGCTGGTGGAGGAGCACAGCCGACTGGACCTGCCGGGGCGGCCCATCGCCTATAAGACCACCGAGAACTTTTTGCGCTGTTTTGGGCTGTCGTCGATCGAGCAGCTGCCGCCGGTGCGCGACTTTTTGCCGCCGGAGGACGGCGACGGGGCAGAGACGGCAGAGCCGGAGACCGAGAGCTAGAAAAAAACGCACGGCGCCAGGCGGTGCACCGCCAGCAGAGAGGGGAGTGGCTGCATGTTTTTTCGCATTTTGGGTTATGTGCTGCTGGGCCTGCTCATACTGCTGGTAGCGGCGCTGCTCATCCCTCTGCAGGTGCGGGTGCAGGCCGACCCGGACAGCCAGCAGGTAGAGCTGCACTACCTGTTTTTGCGCTTTCCCCTCTACCCGGGCAAGGAGGCCAAAGAGGCCGAGGAGCTCGAGGAGGACGAGCTGGCGGCCGCTGCCGGGAAGAAGGGCGGCCGCGGCGGGGACGGCGGCAAAAAAAAGATGGACCTGGGCTTTATTTTGGACATGCTGGGCTCGACGCTGCACGGGCTGCGCTTTTTGACCCGGCATATCCACCTGCGCAGAGTGGAGCTGTATGCCCGGGTAGGGGCTGAGGAGCCGGACCGGACGGCGGTGCTGTACGGGCAGATAAACGCTGTTTTGTGGCCGGTGCTGGGGCTCGTGTCGTCGGTGTTTGACACCCGTTACCGCCGGGTGGAGCTGGAGCCGGACTTTGCGGAAGAGGGCTTTTTTTTCAAACTGGGCTTTCGCCTGTGGGCACTTCCTGTTATACTGCTAGTGACCGCCGCTGTTGTGGCGGTGCGGCTGCTCAAAAATATGAGACAGCGCCGACAGGCGGCGCCGGAGATAAAACGCGAGCCGGACAGCAGACCGGCACAGAGATAGAAAGGGGCAAAAATCATGAGTGAACATCCCATTCAGGGGCTGATCGATTCGGCCATGAACAAAATACGCGAGATGATCGACGGCAACACGGTCATCGGCGACCCCATCCGCATGGGGGAGGACTGTGTGATCATACCGGTGTCGAAGGTGTCGATCGGCTTTGCCTCGGGCGGCAGCGACCTGCCCACCAAGGTGCAAAAAGACATGTTCGGCGGCGGCAGCGGCGGCGGTCTGTCGGTCTCGCCCATCGGCTTTTTAGTGGTCAACAAGGGCGATGTGCGGCTGATGGAGTTCACCAAAAAGTCGGACACCACTGCCGATCGGCTGGTGAGCATGGTGCCGGATGTGGTGGACAAGGTGACCAGCCTGGTGGACGGCAAAAAAGACAAGAAGGCACCGCCGCCGGCACGACCGGCAGCGGACAAGCCTCAGCAGGAGCCCCAGCAGGAGAGCTGAGGCGCTATACAGTTACGGTGAGAGCGGGCCTGCACCCCCTGATGGGGAGGTGTACAGGCCCGCTTTTGGTGTGCGGTGTGTGGTCTGTGATATGCAGTAGATAGAGTACAGAATATAGAGTGTGGAATGTGGGATGTGGAATACAGTTTGCAGTGTTTGTTCTGCAATGCACGGTGTATAAACGTGTAAAAACCGGGGCGTGGGGGAAATGAGCGGCATCGGCTGGCGGTGCGAACAAGTGACGACTGGGCGCTCTGTGCAGTGGAGCAGTGGAGAGGTGGGACAGTAGGCAGTAAGGCGGTGGATATTCGGCGGCAGCACGTGGCATTTGCTGGCGACAGGGGTATCGTAGGGGCCGGGGAGCGCCGGCGTGGACCGGGCGCTGTGTCGGCGGTCGGTGGCTGCCGCGGTGCCGATAAAAGACGAGCGCGGCGGCTATGGATGGCTGTGCGGGGCTAAAACGACCGCTGTGTGGTCTTGGCCGCCGGCAGTGCGCCCGGGCGGGGGATAAGGCAGTTGGGCGGTGCGTTGCCGCTGGGTGCGCCGATGTGGTCTGATGTGGGAGCACGGTATAAAGAGAAAGCGCTCCGCCTGGGGCGAAGCGCTGCTGCAGAGCGGCCGATGAGAGCAAAACAGCGGCCACGTTACCGGCGCGCCGCACGCTTTTTGGAGCGGCCCCGGCGGGGCGCGGCGAAGAAGAGACTTTTTACCAGCACAAAGAGACCGGCGGCGGTGAGCAGCGGCAGTATGAGCAGCATGGGGGAAAAGGAACGGGTGTAAAAACGCCAGATGCCCAGCGGGGTATATGTTCCGCTGGCCATGTACATCATCCCGTAACTGAACAGGACAAAGAGCAGGCCAAAGGTGGCCCCGACGACATCGATGGAGCTCTTTTCTTTTTTGCTCTTTAAGACGATAAAGACGGCCAGCGCCAACGCAAGCGGGATACCGGCGAACATGGCGCCGGCAAACAGCAGGATGCCACCGCGATCGGGGCCCACGATCAGGGCGTTTTGTGGGTCGCTGGGGTCGTAGCGGATCTGCTTTTGGCTGCCGACCTCGGGCAGAGCGCCGGTGCTGTAGTCGGTGGCGACGGTGTAGTCCTGCCCGTTTACCGTGTAGCGGTAGACCAGATAATAGGAGGTGGCGTTGCGCTGCCGGTGTGCGGAGTGGGGCTCGCTGCCGGTTTCCGGTATGTAGCTGTAGAGATAGCCGGTGACAGTTTGATAATTTTGCGCCTGGCGGTGGGTGGAGACGGTCTCTTTTATCCCCAGGATAAAGAGAAAGACTCCGCTCAGTACCGAGAGCAGGATCAGGCCGATGGCGAGGATGGCCCGCAGCGGCAAGCCGATTCTTATTTTTTTGAACATGTTACCACCACTTTTTGGGAGATGGGTACGGTGAGCGGCGTACCTATTTGGATTATACCATATTTGGGCGCAGACCAAAATATTGCGCGGGAAAAGCGGGGCGCGGCGGTAAAGAGCTGAGCCGGGCAGGTGAAAAGGGCCGCGCCCGACCGGCGGAGGAGCGAAAAAGGAGAAAGCCCGCCTTTTTTTGCGTGGGGCGGGGACAGAATGTGGTATACTGTTTTTGGTATGAGGGGAGGAGCCGGACTATGCAGAGCAAAATTGAAAAGAGAGTGCTAAAGCTCTTGCGTTTGGCGGGGAACAACCCCTCCCCTGAAGAGGCGGAGAGAGCGCTGCTCAAGGCGCAGGAGCTGATGGCCAAGTACCACCTGGACATGGTGCCGGGCGAGGAGGACGACGGCGACATCGTGCGGGAATACGCCTATTGGTCGGGCAATATCTGCTACTATCACCAGCAGCTGGGCCAGATCATCAGCGAGAATTTTCGCACCAAGGGCTTTGTGAGCCGCAGAAAATCGGACGGAAAGAGAGCCATCACCTTTTTGGGGGAGCGGGTAGACGCCAGGATTTCGGCGGCGGTGTACAACGACGTGCTCAAGATCTTAAACAAGTATTTGGGGGAGATGCGCAAGCGGGATAAGGAGCGGCGGGCGAGCGGCCACTACTCGAAGGCGCGGGCCAAGATCGAGCGGGACAGCTTTGTTTTGGGCTTTTTAGACGGCATCGACAAGGCGCTGGCCGCCCAGGTACAGGAAAACAAGTGGGAGCTGATGGTGGTTCCCTCGGACGAGGTGAACAAGGCGTATTTGAGCCTGCACCTGAAGTGGAAACGGACTGAATTTCGCACCGCCGACCAGGAGAAATACCAGGAGGGCTACCGTAAGGGAAAGAAGTACCGGACCAAAAAACTGCTGGGAGAATAGTCGACGGGCATAGCGACGCCTGTATCTGGGCGGGCGCTGATGGGAGCTGGGGTGCCGGTGGGCGCCGCGGCCGTGGCGGGGGACATGATAAAGACAACCGTTATACAGGGGTGCTCAGGGCAAGAGAAAAGGTGCTGCGCATGGCTGGTACTGTGTGCGGTGTGAAGTGTACAGTATACAGTTTGCAGTGTGCAAAGAAGGCGGTGGCCGGGCAGGGGGGGGGCGGTCACCGGTCTGGGCGTGCTCGAGGGAGAAAGCACCGCCTTTTTGTATGGCAGACGCAGCTGGCGTACGGCGTGAGCGTGCTGCTTTGCAGCCGGGTGATTGAGTTTGTGATGACGGGGTGCTCGGTGGGCGGTGGGATAGGATAAAGACAACTGTTATACAGGGGTGCTCACGGCCAGAGAAAAGGTGCTGCGCATGGCTGGTACTGTGTACAGTATGAGGTGTACAGTATACAGTTTGCAGTGTGCAGTGTGCAAAGAAGGCGGTGGCCGGGCAGGGGGGCGCGGTCACCGGTCTGGGCGTGCTCGAGGGCGAAAGCGCCGCCTTTTCGTATGTACAGATGCAGCTGGCGTACGGCGTGAGCGTGCTGCTTTGCAGCCGGGTGATTGAGTTTGTGATGACGGGGTGCTTGTCGGGCGGGAGGACATGATAAAAACAGCCGTTGTATAGAAGTGCTCACAGCCTGAGAAAAGGTGCTGCGCATGGCTGGTACTGTGTGCGGTATGAGGTGTACAGTATACAGTTTGCAGTTTGCAGTGTGCGGTGTGCAAAGAAGGCGGTGGCCGGGCAGGGGTCGGTCACCGAACTGGGCGTTCTCGAGGGCGAAAGCGCCGCCTTTTTGTATGCGCAGACGCAGCTGGCGCACGGCGTGAGCGTTCTGTTTTGCAGTCGGGTGACTGAGTTTGTGGTGACGGGGTGCCTGTCGGGCGGGGGGATATAATAAAGACAGCCGTTATACAGGGGTGCTCAGGGCTAGAGAAAAGGTGCTGCGCATGGCTGGTACTGTGTACGGTATGAGGTGTACAGTATACAGTTTGCAGTTTGCAGTGTGCAAAAAAGGCGGTGGCCGGGCAGGGGGCGGTCACCGAGCTGGGCGTTTTCGAGGGCGAAAGCGCCGCCTTTTTGTATACGCAGACGCAGCTGGCGCACGGCGTGAGCGTTCTGTTTTGCAGTCGGGTGACTGAGTTTGTGGTGACGGGGTGCCTGTCGGGCGGGAGGATAGGATGCCTGTGACAGTTTGCCGGGCGTTATGTATGGGTGTGCGGCCGACCGGGCGGACACTTTTTTGTTTTGGCGCATCCATGGTGGCAACACGATCTCGTGCCCACTGGGGCCAAGGTTTGGCTGGGCGGCGGGGATCGGCTTTCAGGGCGCGCTGGGCGCGTTTTGAGGGCTATTTGACGCCGCGCGCAAACAGCCAGGCACCGAGGAGTTAAAAGACCTTGGCGACGCGGCTGGGCAGACGCTGGCAGGGGTACTGGTGCGGGTGGACCGAGCCTTTTACAGTCTCCTCTGGCACGGGAGGACGTGCATGCGTGCGCGGTGAAAAATGGCTGTGACTGGGAGCAGGTGACACAGCCAGCGGCGCACAGAGCGGGAGACTTCCAGCCAGAGCACCGGCGGCAAGTGTTTTTTGCCGGGGGCTATCAGAATTTTGACAAGGGGCGCTGCTGCAGTGGCGGCCCTTTTTTTGATGGGGGATCGGTCAAAGTGGGGCCATGAACAGGCGGAGAAAATGGGGGCAGCCAGCGGGTAGAACCGGCAGGGTAGCCCCCAAAAGAGAGCGGGAGGGGGCGGAGCCCGGCGGGGCAACAGGCTTTTTTGGGGGACGGGGCAAATACCGGTCACGGGTATCTGTGTGGGGCAGTATCGGGCCGGAGCGGGAGGCCAACCGGGGTGCTGCGTGGGATAGAACGCGATCAGACGATATACTTTATGACCAAGTGGGATATGGAGGAGATAGTTTACAAGTTTACCGGCGATCCCTGGGTACAAAGCCACAAATCGTGCGCGGTAGTATTGTAAGATAGTTGCGTAAATTTTATAATATATGACAGATAACAGGCGTACGAAAGGTGTGGGTTATTGTGGCCGTATTGAGAAAGCCGACAAACCTGGTGCTGCGGGTGATGATCGTTGAGGACAACGCGCTGGAGGCCGATGAGCTGCGCCGGTATCTGGCCGCCCAAAAGCAGTTTGAGATCGTGGCGGTGGTGGACAATGCAACAGAGGCCATCACCTATTTGCGGGCGCACACCTTTATTGACGCGCTGGTACTGGACCTGGAGCTGAGAGAAGGCGACGGTATGGATATTTTGGAGCACCTGCAACATCTGGCGCCGGCAGACCGCCCCATTATTTTGGTGACCACCAACAACCGTTCCGATTCGGCGGCGGTAAAATACGCGCGGGGTATCGGCATCGATTACGTACTGGAAAAGAGCAGGGCGGATTATGGCCCGCCGCTGGTGGCTGTACAGCTGTTGCGGTTTGCCCCGTACAAGCTGCAGGACCGCGAGCGGCGCAACCGGCGCGAGCGCGAGCTCGCCACCGCAGGACCGGTGGCCGAGGAGACCGTGCCGGCCAGCGCCGACTTGGAAAAGCAGCCGGCGGACCCAGCGGCAGAGATAGCCGGCGTGGTGGAGGAAAGACTGATCGAGATCGGCTGCCCGGTGACCAAGGTGGGGACGCATAGACTGCGGGATACCATAACGGCACTGGTGGTAAAGATGAAAAACGAACCCGCCTGCGCGCACAATCCCGAGCGGTACGTATCGGATATTATCACACAGGTGCGGCGGCGGGAACAGGTGGTGTACACCAGCTTTGTGGGCGGTATGCAGAGAGTGTTGGAGCAGGCCTTGGGCGGGGCCAAAGACCACACCGAGGCGCTGGAAAAATATGCTTCGGTAGAGCTGTTGAGCATGGAGGAGAACCCGGTGCGGTCTTTTATTATTTTGTTTGCCAAGCGCCTAGGCAGAGACCTGGGACTGTTTTGAGTTTGAGATAGAGAGATGCCGAGAGCCGGCCCTCGTTTGAGGGCCGGCTTTTTTTAATGGCTGTGTAAAAATTGCACACAGTGAGCACTGCTGAGCAGAGAAACGGCTGACCGCGCACCGGCAATGCGGAGGGCTACGCGGCCCCCAAAGGTAATTTTAACTTGCAGGAAGACAAGTGAGGATCACCGGAAGGGGGCGAAGAGATGAGCTGGTTGCAGAGATGGATGCACATGGTGTGCGAGATCATTGGCCGCATCTAAACATACGGTTAGAGCGTAAGGGAGGGGTTACCCCTCCTTTTCTTTTATATGTTATAATATAGTCAATCATCGACAAAGAGGATTTGACTGTGAAAGCATTTACTGATGTTTTGGACTTAATAGCGTTTGGTGCGGGGCTGTACTGGATACTTCTCAATCTCTGTGAAGACAGCTGTGCTATGCGGCTCAGACTTAAAAACGTTTTTGAGATGGGTGCTTTTTCTGTGCTCGCTATCGTGGTGGCATATGGGAAAGATCACTTCTCTCTTCCATCGGTCATCGTCTATGTGCTTTTATCCGTACTTGGCGGAGCTTATTTTTCGGCCACGCGGTATAGAAAATTATTTAGGATGGCCCCATATACGCACGCAGTGGTCTCGGTGGTGGCAGTCGTAGCTATTCGATTTATCTGTGCGCTGCTCGTTGCAGCTATTGGTGCGACACTCCACTTGAAAATGGACCTGGTGGTGCTCCTATCGACGGCGGCCGAGCTTGCTACATATTGGCTGGCGGTGCGCGTAAAACTGTTTCGCATCATGAGAGAACTGCTCTCATACCACTTTCATGTGGTGGCTGTGCTGGCCTCGATGATTGCTGTTTTGTCGTACCTGTCGCTGGGAACGCTGCGCACCGGGATGGAGACCTCGATAAGTCCAAAAGACTATTTTCTGTTCTTCCTGCTGGTCATATTGATGATCGCAACGATCATTAGCTGGACCAAAGATAAATACAGGGCGAAGGTGGTGAGGGAGGAACTGCGCGACGCGCAGAGGAAAAGTGAGGACCTGGCGCGAAAGATGCACCGCGACGCGGCGGTGATCCCGGCCCTGCGCGGTATGGCCAAGACGATGGCCAGAGGAATCGAGCTGGGCTCGATAGCACCGGAGGAACGGCGGGCCTGGATCGAGGAGATCGCCCGTCTGACCGAGGAGCAGGGCGAAGAAACGAGGAAGAACGACATGCAGCAAAACAGAGAGTCTATCGACACGGGGCTGCTGGCGCTCGACTTTCAAGTGGAACACTTTTTCGATTTGGTGGACAGCGTAAAAGGAATGTTGACGGTGAATGTGCGCGAACCGATAGATGTTTTGGTACGGGAGCACATCATACCGGAGCGGGCGCTGCTCTCGCTGATCGGAAATTTGATGAGAAACGCCTGCCGGGCAGTTAAAGACCGGCCCGTGAGAGATATCTCGCTGATACTGGGATACCTGGGCGGCGACTACAGCATTACCGTCGGCGACACCGGCGAACCCTTTTTGCCGGCGGTGCTGTTTGAACTGGGCCGGCCCGGCAACACGACGCGGGGGGCCGGGCATGGGAACGGGCTTTACGAGATAGCTCAAACACTTGAGAGGACCGGGGCCAGTTTGCACATTTGCGAGTGGACAGACGGGGCCAAAGATATGATGGTCATTTTTGATGGACGGCACGAGACGGTGCTGGCCTCTTACCGGGCGGAGGATCTTTTTAAGATGGCGCCCGAGGGCTGCGAGCTCATTTTTGACCAGATCTGATCAAGGGGGCCTGCCGTGGGCGGGCCCCTTTTTTATGGGGGTATGGCCGGCGGTGAGCGGGTGCGGATATGCGGCTGCATGTAGCGGGCGGGGCGATGGCTCCGCCCTGTTTTTATGCCGAGTTTTGACGGCGGCACAGGCGAGAGCGACAGGATACGATGCAGCGCGGTAAAAACTGACAGAAAAAGCGTTTTATCGCATCTATCGTGCTCTATATTTAGACACTTTTCGCCGCTTTTGCGGTTAAAATGAAGGGGTACTAAATCGAAAAGGTATACATTTTGTAAAAATCGGGATCGGCTGGTACCATATGGGTAGACTTTATGATAGGGGGACTTGGCGTTGACTTATCGCATCTACTACGCGCGCCGTTTTTTTTTGGCTCGAACAAGGCATTTTTATTCCTTGTGTGAATGTGAGCTCATCGACTTTGCTGACCCGGGGAAAGGCGGGAAACCCCGTTCCCAAACACTTTTGGGCCGTTTTGCAGACCGACCCGCTGAAACTGGCGTACACGCGGGAGGAGATGCAGGAACTGGCGCAGCAGTACGCCCTGAAGGCGCTGGAGGAAGGCACGCACTACAAGAGTAAAAACCGACCTTTTGAGCCGGATGAGTTTGCCAGGTGGATATTGGCCGGTACCCGCAGTGCCTACACGGTGGAGCAGTATGTCAGTTTTGGCAACCGACCTCTCCTGCGCGATTTTGCAGCGGGGGCACCGGGGGAAGATACTGCCGTACAGACCACGGCACAGCTGATAGAGGAGATGCAGAGGCGCAGCGGCCACGAATTGCTGGTGGGCTTTAAAGAGGACCGCGCAAACGTGCCCCACAAGCGCTACCGGACGGCTAACTAGCGGGATATCGCGCCCGCAGGGCACAGGCGGTAGGGGCATGATGGACCGGCGGGCCAAAGGGGCGGGCGGGGGTTAAAAGCGGCGCAGAGCCGCTTAAAGGCACAGAGAGAACAGAGGGCACCGCCCGCTGGCGACACCCTCTGTTCACGGCCGTTTTTGGGGACCGCCCTAGACGAAGAGGAGCGGCAGTACATGTACGTTTTGCTTTAGCTCGTCGAGACTGATGTCGAGTGCGGCGGCGATATAGATGGCCAGATCAAGACCGAGATTGGCTTTTCCGTGCTCGATGCGCTGGTAGTAGCATATCGAGACGTTACAGAGCTCGGCCATATCCTGTTGGCTCAGGTGATGGCTCTTGCGATAGGCGCGCACCAGCTTACCAAAGCTCTCGTGACTTTTCATGTTTTCACCTCCTCTCGGAGGCTTACTGATTCTGATCGATCAGAAGTAATGAGGTCCTCAGCGCTCATTACGTACTTACGGTAAAGCCGTCAAATCTGAGAGAGGTCTCAGTTCTGATGACAAACTTTTCGTTTTTAGCAAAAAAAGAGACGAGCGGGCACACAGCGGTGCGCGGGGGTGCTCAACTGCGTAGAAGCGGGGGCAAAAGCACCTTTACCGGGCCGGTGAAAGACTGCAAAACAGGCGTATCGGGAGACAGCAGACAGCTGCAGGCAACAAAAAAGCACCGCACAGCAGTATTGCGCTGTGCGGTGCTTATTTTGCTGTACATATTCCTCTTGCCGGGGCGGCGGGAATGGGCTACTGGGCGCGCTATTTGCGGCGAATGAACTCGTAGAAGGCAAAGGCGATAGAGACTACGGTCAACACCGATACGATCAGCTCGGACATGTTGTCGGCGTACTCGGTGTGGCTGGGGGAGACCGCGCCGAGGACCAGAAAATAGACGCACCAGATAAAGCCCAGCGCCAGAAAGACAAAGGTGATATAGGTCAGTATCCGGGAGCCCATCTTCCAGAAGCGCAGCCCCCGTTTGACCTGCTCGTCGGTATACTTTTTTTGCCGGGTGCCGCGGGTGACACCGCCGGCCACTGTTCCGCAGATGACGCCGACAGACAGTGCGGCGCACAGGTAAAAAAGACTTTGCATCTCTCTTGCTCCTTTGGATGGGCGCCGCTGGGGCCGGTGAAACAGCGGGGCGAAGATATCGACCAGGGCCAATGTACCGTGTATCGTATACAACATACAGTATACCACGCTTTGGCGGAAGGTAAAGGGAAAAGAGACTTGTGGCGGGACGGTAAAAGAGGTGTACCTGGGGCGGCAGATAGCCTTTTGCCGCCAGGGGCGCGCGGCGGGGAGCGGTTTATTTTGCCGCGGCGGGCAGGTCGGTATTTTCATCTTTTGGCGGTGTGGTATAATAGAGGATGAACGTGAGATCTAAGACGAGGTACTTTTTATGAGAGAGAGAACTGAGATACCGCAAAAAATACAGATCCGGGGCGCGCGGGTACACAACCTGAAAAATATCGATGTGGATATTCCGCTGCATAAGATCGTCGGCATCACCGGCGTGTCGGGTTCGGGCAAATCGTCGCTGGCGCTGGGGGTGCTCTATGCCGAGGGCTCGCGGCGCTACCTGGATGCGCTCTCGACCTACACCCGCCGGCGCATGACCCAGGCGGCGCACGCAGATGTGGATGAGGTGCTGTACGTGCCCGCCTCGCTGGCGCTGCACCAGCGGCCGGGCGTGCCGGGCATCCGCAGCACGTTTGGGACCGGGACCGAGCTGTTAAACAGTTTGCGGCTGATGTTTTCGCGGCTGGCCAGCCACCGCTGCCCCAACGGGCACTACCAGCCACCTACGCTGGCGGTAGCCGCGGGCAAAGAGATGACCTGCCCGGTGTGCGGGGTGCACTTTTTCCCGCCCGGGGCCGAGGAGCTGGCCTTTAACAGCCAAGGGGCCTGCCGCACCTGCAGCGGGACGGGGATCGTTCGCACCGTGGACCGGGCGACGCTGGTCCCCGACGAGACGCTCACCATCGACGAAGGGGCGGTGGCGCCCTGGAAATCGCTGATGTGGTCGCTGATGACCGACGTTTGTCGGGAGATGGGCGTGCGCACCGACGTGCCGTTTTGCGAGCTGACAGAGCAGGAGCGGGACATTGTCTATAACGGCCCGGCGGTGAAAAAGCACATTTACTACCAGCCCAAAAACGACCGGCCCGGCGGCGAGCTGGACTTTACCTACTTTAATGCAGTGTACACGGTGGAGAACGCCTTGGCCAAAGTCAAGGACGAAAAAGGCATGAAGCGGGTGGAGAAGTTTTTAAAAGAAGGTGTGTGCCCCGACTGCGGCGGCACGCGGCTGTCGGCGGCGGCGAGAGCGCCAAAGCTGTGCGGGATCGGCCTGGACGAGGCCTGCCGGATGACTTTGACCGAGCTGGTGGAGTGGGTAAAAAAGGTGCCGGGCTCTCTGCCGGAGCAGATGCGCCCGATGGCACAGAGCATCTGCGAGTCGTTTGCGGTGGTGGCCAGGAGGCTGATGGAGCTGGGGCTCGGCTATTTGACCCTCGACCGCTCGGCGGCCACGCTGTCTACCGGCGAGCGCCAGCGGATGCAGCTGGCCCGTGCGGTGCGCAACCGCACCACCGGTGTTTTGTATGTGCTGGACGAGCCCTCCATCGGGCTGCACCCCTCGAACATCGTGGGGCTGACCGCGGTCATGCGCGACCTGATCGCCGACGGCAACTCGGTCTTGCTGGTGGACCACGACACACAGATCCTGTCGGAGGTGGACTGGCTCATTGAGATGGGCCCGCAGGCCGGGGCGGACGGTGGCCGCGTTGTGGCGCAGGGGACGGTAGCAGAGCTGGCGCGCGACGGCAGCTCGCTGATCGGGCCGTTTTTGTCGGGCAGCGCGCAGGTGCAGACGCCGGGCAGCGGGGGAGACGTATTTGCCGGCGGCAGGATACACCTGGCGACATCGGCCATCCACACGGTCAAGCCGCTTTCTGTGGATATACCGAAAGGAAAACTGACGGTGGTGACCGGCGTGTCGGGCTCGGGCAAGACGACGCTGATCTTAGAGAGCCTGATACCGGGGCTGGAGGCGGCGATCGCGGGGGATGCACTGCCGGAGCACGTGCGGGAGATCGGCGCAGAGGGGATCGGGCGGATCAAGCTGATCGACGCCACGCCGATCGGCATCAACGTCCGCTCTACGGTGGCCACCTATGCCAATGTGCACGACGAGCTGCGCAAGATATACGCCAAGACGCCGGCCGCCAAAGACCGCGGCTACAGGGCGGGCGACTTTTCTTACAACACCGGTAAGCTGCGCTGCCCGGTCTGCGACGGGACCGGCGTCATCAGCCTGGACGTGCAGTTTTTGCCCGATGTGGACATCCCCTGCCCGGACTGCCGCGGCTCGCGGTATGCCAAAGACGCCGGGCAGGTGCGCTACCAAAACGGGGCCGGGGAGCAGTATGCGCTGCCCGACCTGATGGCCATGGATATCAGCACGGCGCTGGGCGCCTGCGCGGACCTGAAGGTGGTGCAGCGGCGGCTGCAGGTGCTGCAGAGCCTGGGGCTGGGCTATTTGACCCTGGGCGAGGCGACGCCCAGCCTGTCGGGCGGGGAGGCACAGCGGCTAAAATTGGCCAGCGAGATGGGCAGGGGGCAGTCGGACACCATCTTCGTGTTTGACGAGCCGACCATCGGCCTGCACCCGCTGGACGTGCAGACGCTGCTCGCTGTATTTCGGACTCTGATCGATAACGGCGCCACGGTCATTGTGATCGAGCATGACCTAGACGTGATCCGCAACGCCGACTACATCGTCGATATGGGGCCTGGTGGCGGCGAGGAAGGCGGCCGCATCGTGGCGGTGGGCACCCCGTCTGAGATCGCCGAGAACGGGGAGAGCGTCACCGGTGAATACCTGAAAAAAGCCGGTCAGAGCTGGCTGGAGGCCGACCGGGACAGCTGACGCGCACCTGTCTGCTGAGCCGGTATTTTGACAGATAGACGCAAGAAACAAGAGAGCGCTCCCTGTGCGGGGAGCGCTCTCTTGCTGTTGGCCGCCAGTGGTTGCTGCCACTGCAGAGCGGGGAACTGTGCGGTCTCTATACAGCGGGGCGGCGGGAGCGGAGAAATGAGGGGAGCGGGACTGGGCTGGGTCTGTCTGGTGGACCCCTGACGAGACAGATGTGGGCGGCCCTCTGGCCGGCAGTCAAAAGAGAGCGGGCTCACCAGTGATCTGTACGGTGAGCCCGCTCTCTTTTCTTTTTTTACTGGAATGAAACTGAGCGCTTAACTTTTTTGGCGGCGCTTTTGACTGAGGAGGAGCGCGGCGCCCGCCGCGGCAAGCACCAGCGCTGCCCGGATACTGCCGTTGGTGCTGGTATCGCCGGTGGGGGCGCCCGTTTCAGGCTGCCCGCCGCTGTGCTCGTCGGGGGGAGCAGGGGTATCGTCGGGCGTATCGGTGTCGGGGCCGTCGGGCGGTGAAGTCTTTTCGCGGACGGTGAGGTAGGCGGGCCCGTTTAGGAGCAGGCGATAGTTGTCACCGGCGCTCAGGCTGCCCAGGGTGATGGGATACTGACGCGGCTCCGAGAGATCGCCGCCGACTGCCAGTTCTCCGGTGAAAACGTCTCCCGGCAGCAGATCGGCCTCGCTATAGGTATAGGGGAGGGCCGGGGCGCTGTCGCCGACCTGGATGGTGAGGTCACTTGCCGGGGTGATCGCGATCTCTTTTTTCTTGACGGTGAACGCGGTCTCCTGCCGGCTTACATACCCGGTGTCATCCACTGCCTGTACGGTGAGGCGGTAGCTGCCAGCCGCCAGCCGCTGCTCGGCGTAAATGGTGCCGTTTTGGTCCAGGGAGAACAGCGAGGTCGCGCCTTCGCCGTCTGTCAGCGAGAAAGAGGTGGTATGGTGCCCGGTGAGTACGGCGTTATCGGTCACCTGGCCGACGGCGTCGCCCGGGCCGATATCCCCGTAGGTGGCCGGGGCAGCCAGCAGATCGGATAGGGTGATGCCGGGGACGGTGTGGGAGTTGGTATCTATTTTCAGGGAAAGCCTTACGCCGGCGGTAAAGGCGCTGTCTGTCGCCTGCCGGATGCTGCCGTTGGTATCTACGTAATAGGGGCCGTCGGTGTGGATATCGTCTGGGGGAGAAAAGAGCCAGTAGGCTTTTGGCGTTTGGTCGCTGGCGGTGGCCCGGTAGTCCTCTTTGATAGAGGGGGCATAGGCGTCTATATACCGGCTGTCGACCAACTCGCCACCGGAGACGAAGTCACAGGCATCCAGAGAGGGAAAAGCGGTCTGCAGGTAACTGTATCTCTGGGCGGAGATCTGGTCGTAGGGGAGATCGTCGTAGACCCATTTGGAGTAGAGATACGCGCCGTTTTCGTCCACCCGGGAGACCACCCATTCTATGGGGGCCCCGGCGGCGTCGGTCCCGAAGCGGAGCGTTTCGCCGACCTGCAGCAGCGAGCTGTTTTCTAAGACGGTGAGCGCCGGGCCGGGGCCGGCGAGCTCTACATCATAATAGTCGCTGTAAAAAGAAAATTGGGTGTTTTCGTACCTGCCCACAGGGGGAAAATAGTCGAGATCCTTGGCCGAAAAGGAGAAGGCGTCTTCCAGCGTATCTCCCGCCAACAGACTGCCCGCTTCCAGGTGAAACACAAACGGCAGTTGGTAGCGGCTATACTGCAGGTAGTGGGTGGTCAGGTCGGCGGCGGATACAGCGATCTTTCGCTTTTCGATCCGGCAGGTGACCGAGCTGTCGAACTCGATACAGTAGTCGCCGGCTACGCGGCGAATAGAGCCCGGCAAAATGCTCGCCTGGCTGGGCAGGGGAGAGAGGTGCTCTGCATCATAACGGAGCGCGCCGTCCAGAGTGACCAGGTCGTCAGCCACCACCGAGCTGTCGCTGTACAGCTTGTAAGTGGGGGCAGCCGGGTCGCCGTAGAAAAAGCTCTGACCGCTGTCTGGTACGATGGTCAGCACCGGAAAGGCATAGGGGCGATATGAGATCTGGGTCGAGGGCGATAGAGCGGACCAGTCTACGCGGTAGACATTTTGTTTGGCGGTGGTGATGTGGACGGTGCTTTCAGATGGCGGAATGAGCGCGTTGACCCGGCCGTAGCTGCTGCTTATAACGGTGCTGGTAAAAGAGCCGGACTGCAGCTGGCAGCTGGCGCCGTAGTCGATCGGGCCGAGTTTTACCGAGGCGATCTTTACCTGCTCGCCGTCGCTGTTTCGCGGCGGGGTGGAGAAGGACTGCCAGTTATCGTCAGAGACGCCATCCAGGGCGATCACGTTGCCGCCGTTTATCTCTATGGAGTTGGCGCGGATACCGTGATCGCCGGCGCCCTGCGCGCTGACTACGCCACCGTTGATGGTCACGTCGGCTTTGCAGGCCCTGGACGATCTGCCGCCGCCGATGCCGCTGGAGGCCTGTACGGCGTTGGCGGTCACCGATCCGCCGTTTATCACGATCACACAGTCATTGGGGGCGTTGTCGGGGATCTCGGCGTTGCCGATGCCGCCGCCGTAGCCGTTCCCGTCCTGCCCGCCGATCGCCGTGATGGTGCCGCTGTTGATGACGATCTTGCCCGCCGCCTCGGTATAGCCGCACCGCTGGCCGCCGCCGATGCCGGCCCCGCGCTTGGCAGAGTAGCAGGTGGCGGAGCCGTCACCGTCGATCGTCAGCTCGGCCATGGTGCCGTCGGTATCCTGCGGGACGCCGATCCCCGCGTTGTAGGCCGGTCCGTAAAATGCGTTTTCCCCCTTGAGAGTCAGCTGCAGCGAGGCGCCCGGCTCGATAAACAGGGGGGAGAGCGCGCCATAATTGTTATAATCCATCTGTATATGCAGGCTGTCGGCCAGAATATGGGTGTCGGCCCCTTTTTTGATGAGGATGGTATGGGCGGTAGTGCCGTAAGAGCTCTGCACGATGTGGTAGCCGGCAGCATCGGGCTGGGTGACCGCCTCCCCCGACGGGGCGTAGCCGCTGATGCTGTCGGCGGCGATGACGATATTGCCCCTGGAGATGTCGAGCGTGGTCATCTGGCTGTCGGCGGCTTTGACTGACGGGGGAAAACACCCCAGCAAAAGCGCCCCCACGACCAGAAAAACAAGACATCTGGCCTGCTTGCGATTGGCAGAACGGTTCATGTTACGACTCTCCTCTGTTTTACTGGCGCGGTCGCCCGCCCAGCATCCAAAACTTTTAGACTGCTTTTACCATTATAGCAAATTGTCTTTAAAAAACGGAGCTTTTTTAAAAAGATATCGTTTGATCATTTAAAAATGAATTGTGGGGGGAGCGAAGAGACAGCGGTACCCCTGTGTGGCGGCGCTGGGGCCCGCAGGTATACGGGGGAGAGCCGGCAAGCGGGTATATAGATAAAGGCAAACTGAGACGGCGCCTATAGCAAGCAGGGCTGCCACAGCAGGCATTTTATATGTGGGGAGCATGTTGGGGCGGGGAGCGGCGGCAAAAGAAAAGATCGCGGTGGAGGCTGCAGAGCAAGCGGCTTTGGCGAATTCCGCCCGGCTGGCAGAGAGGAGCGCGCTGGGCGGCAAGATAGCCCGGTCTGGCCTGGTCTGCCGGGAAAAAGATGTGAGCGGGCAGGCCCTCTATTGGACACCGGCAGCGGCGGCAGGTGTTCTGCCGGACAGGTATACTTCTCTTTTTTAAAAGCGGCAGAGAGAGAACGCGGCCCGGTGAGGAGCACTGTAAGCGGGATAGACCTGGCCGAAACGCTCTGTGCGGGTGGCCAGAAACAGGGCCATGATCAGAGGTCGCGCTATCGGGGGCCATCGCACGCAGGAACCGCCATGCGCATCCCGGCCGGGGCAGGTGCCGGGCAGCAGTAGAGCGCGAGAGACTGCTTGCTGGTGGCTGGCAAACCCGAGAAAAAGGGACGGGCCCGCTGAACTGCGAGCCCGTCCTTTTTATACAGATGTGTTTTTACAGCCCCACGGCACTGGCGCCGTAAGCGGCCTGTTCGTCGGTAAAACCCTCGTACTTCAGCTGGTCGATGAGACCCTGACGGGAGAAAGAGCTGAAATTCATATAGGTCTGGGCCTTTTTCGCCGCCTGCTCGTTCCAATCGGCGCCGCAGTTGTTGGCCCCGTAAGCGGCCTGTTCGCTGGTGAACTGCTCATATTCCAGCTGCCTGATGAGCCCCTGATAGGAGAAAGCCGAGGTGTTCAGATAAGATCCCGCCTTTTTCAGGGCCTGAGCGTTCCAGTCGGCGCCGCAGTTGTCAGCCCCGTACACCGCCTCTTCGTGCGAGAACTGCTCGTACTCCAGCTGCCTGACGAGCCCATCGTGGGAAAAGGCGGACACACCCAGATACGCGCGAGCCCTGGATAGAGCGTTGGCTTGCCCCGCCGTGACGCCGGACGGCTCGTTGCTCTGGGCCTCGCCGCCGCTGGGGCCGGTGTTGGTGCCAGAGTTAGAGCTGGTATTGGGGCTGGTGTTGGTGCCGGCGCCGGCTTGACCGGAGCCACCGGCATTCTGTCCGCCTGCGATTTGTCCTCCGGCGCTGCCGGCGGCAGAACCGGAACCGGCGGCAGACGAAGAGGTGCTGCCGGTTTGGCCATCGCTGCCGGTGGTACTGCTGCCGGAACTGGAGCCGCCGGCCTTTGTGGCCTTTTTATCGAGGCGGAGGCTGCCGACGACGGTGTCTATTTGGGCGCCGATCTCCTTTTGCAATTTGTCGCGCATGGTGAAGGTCACGTAGTACAGGGCGTTATTGGGCACGTCGGCAAGCACGTATAGCTCCATGTTATACATGCCGTATGTGTCGACCCGGTCGCTGTAGCTGGCCTTAAAAGCCTCTATTCCCGCCAACTTTATAAATTCCTTTTTGCCCAGCTTAAAGTCTTTCGAGTCCCCCTGCACACCTTTAAAAAAGGTGCTGTAGACCTCGTGGAGGTCCTCTGTGCTGCTTACCGAGGAGAAGTCGATCTCGTTGTAGCTGACGAATAGAAATCCCGCTTTGTTGTCATCGGTGGGATAGTGGTAATACCCGCTCTCGGCTTTTACCTTTCTCCACGTGGACGGCACCCTGTAGGTCAGTGCCTGCAGGGTGACGCTCGTCGTCTTGACCGCAGAGGAAGACGATGTCTCTTTTTTGGTACCGCTCTCTTTTTGGGGCGTGCTGCAACCGGCCAGTTGCAGACACAGCACCAGCGCGAGAGCAGCGGCGATCACTTTTTTCATATAGATCCCTCCAAAATCCAATCACTCATGGATTAAAGACAGGATACCACAAAACAATGCGATAGAGAAGAAGAGATTTCGACAAATATTTTATGTACTGTGCCAAAATTCGGAGCCAGACCCGACTGGAGAAAACAGGGGACCTGCCGGGGATAGCGGGACGTGTACAGGCCGCACATTTCGGGCGCGGGTGGGCGGCCGGAGCAAGAAAGAGAGGCCTTCTCGACCGAGAAGACCTCTCTTTTTACAGCTGTGCGAAGATGCGGGCGCCTTTGGTGCCGAGCCACAGCCACAGCGCCAGGCACAGGAGCGCGGCGGCAGCGGTGGCGGCGATGGCTACGAGCGCCATGGGCAGGTGCAGCAGAAAGCCGAGCCCGATAAAAGCGGCCGCCAACAGCGGCGTGGCAAATACCCCGGTAAAGGAGGCGGCGGACTGTTTGATGACGGTGACTTCGCTCTGCCAATCCAGCTTGGGAAACAGGAGATTGACCACCAGCCCGGCAACAGCGGTAAACACGGCGAAGACCAGCGGCGTCAGGTAGAAAAAGATCCACTCGACGGGCGAGGGGCGCAGGGCGATACCGGCCATGGTGGAGCCGAGCAGACAGGCGGGGACGAGGACGGTGAGGTTGACCAGCACCTTGCTGATAAAGATCTGCGAGGTGCTGACCGGCAGCGACTTTAAGATCCAGAGATGGTCGCCCTCCAGCGAGATGGAACAGCAGCTGACACTGCCCATCCCGCCGATGGCGGCCATCACCAGCGGGCAGAGGCCGGTGAGCATGCCGCCCAGGCCGGGGATGCCCAGAAAGCCCTCGAGCTGGGCGCGGGGCATAAAGAGCAGCGCGCCGGCAGCCACCACCAGCATGAGCGCACCCATGCCGGTGTTAAAGATATAGAGGGTGGAGGAGGTGAAACGGCGCCACTCTTTTTGATAGAGCGCCGTGAGCGCCGAGGACTGGTGCAGCTGGCCCAGCCGGTACTTGCCCCTGGCTGTGGTGGTGGAGAACACCGCGTGCAGCTGCCGGTAAAAGCGACCCACCAGCGCACAGAAGAGCAAAAAGGGCAACACGCACAGGGCCATGAGCAGCGCCCAGCTGGCCGCGCTGCCGCCGGCTACCCCCTGCGTGAACAGCCGGGCAGGGGGGTACACGGCCTCTAGCTGGGAGGCGACTTGCCCGCCTATTTGGGCCAGCTCGGTGACCTGCATCTCGGTGGCCTGGAAGCTGAGAGCGGTAGAGCCCAGCAGCACGCCGACGACCACCAGCCCGTAGAGCAGCACCGAGATGATCTTGCTGTGGCCCAGGCGCGCAGAGAGCAGCGCCACCGCCCCGCCGATGATGAGACCCAGGATGAGCGGCAACAGAGGCAGGGCCAGCAGTGCGGGGATCAGGGCCAGCCAGTACCACATAGAGGGGCCGGCCTGCAGGCCGTAGACTACCGCCGCCGGGACCAGCAGCAGACAGGAAAAGAGCAGACTGCCGCTGTAGAGGATGAGCACCCGGCTGGCGACGACGGTGCTCTGGGGGATGGGGAGAGCCATTTGCAGGTCGTAGTCTCGAAAGGAGAACAGCACGCTGCCGGCCTTATAGATGACTGTGATAAGCGAGAGCAGCGAGGCGGCGACGGCCATGACGGTGAGCACCAGTTCGGGGCGGCCCAGCATGGCGGCCATCTGGCCCATGGCCACCGAGTAGGTGGTGGAGATACCCACCAGCATGACGGCGATGAGGACGAAGCCCACCGCCATGAGCAGCGACTTTCTCTTTTCTCTGGGGTCTTTGGCGTGGAACAATTTGCCCAGACCCAGCGATTCCAGCGCGTACACTCTGCCCAGTAAAATCAGTTTATTCATGGTCGATCAACTCCAAAAATACGTCTTCAAGACTGCTCTGGCCGATCACTTCGTGTGTGGGCCCGCTGACGACCAGCCGGCCCTCTTTGATGATGCCGATGCGGTCGCAGAGCTTTTCGGCTACCTCCAGCACGTGGGTGGAGAAAAAGATCGCGCTGCCCTGGGCGCACAGCTCGGCCATGATCTGCTTGAGGGTGTGGGAGGCCTTGGGGTCGAGGCCGACGAACGGCTCGTCGAGCACCAGCAGCTTGGGCGCGTGCAGCAGCGCCGAGATGAGGGCCAGCTTCTGCTTCATGCCGTGGGAGTAAGAGGAGACGGGGTCGCCCAGGTTGGCGGTGAGCTCGAAAGCGTCGCCGTACTGGGCGATGCGCTGCCGGCGCAGCTGCCCCTCTACACCGAACACGTCGCCGACGAAACCCAGGTACTGGATGCCGGTGAGGTGGTCGTAGAGATCGGGGTTGTCGGGGATGTAGGCGGTGATCGATTTGCAGGCCATGGGGTCGTCTTTGACCGAGTGGCCGTCGATCTCGATGCTGCCGCGATCGAAATCGAGGATGCCGACCACCGACTTGATGGTGGTGGTCTTGCCGGCGCCGTTGTGGCCGATAAAACCGAATATCTCGCCGCTTTCGACGGTGAGCGTGAGGTCGTCGACGGCCTTTTTGCCGCCTTTGTAGGTCTTGCTCAGGTGGGTGATCTTCAGCATGTCGGTGTCTCCTTGCTGTCGTGGCCGGCTGGGGCGTCGCTCTCGCTGGGCCCCTGAGCCGTGGGGATGGTGATCATACTCAGGCGGATGGGGCGGCGGTTTGGCCCCGGTGCGTTTTGCAGGTAGTCGAGCACGGCGGTATTGATTTTTTGCCCCAGCTCAGACATCTCTTCGGGGGAGAGCATGAGCGTGGAGGTGGAAAAAGAGATCCCGTCGTGCAGCGGGTCGATATCGGCGCGGGAGAAGTAGTGGGCGCCGTCGCCCAGCAGCGCCAGCAAAAACTGCTCGTAGGCGCGGTGCAGCTGGTCGCCGCTGGGCATGCCGCCGTTTATCTGCTGCGGTGGGGCCAATGCGTAAAAGCGCTCCTGCACGCCGCGCACCCGCCGGGTAGATGCCACCTGGATGAGACCGGAGTCGACCAGCTTTTTGATGTGCCGGTACAGGCTGGCCTTGGACACGTTTTCTACGTAGGTGGCGATCTGGGCGCTGGTGGCGCTGGGGTGCAGCGCCAGGTACTGGATGATACGCATGCGCACCGGGTTGAGCAGCACCTCTATTTGATCAGAGAACATACGGCACCTCCTTTTGTGTGAGCTCTCGACAGATATTGTTCTCAATTATGATAATATTCTCAATTATGAGAATAGTCAATAGGAAAATCGGCCCGATCTATATAAAAGTTTTGTAAAGAGAGCCGAAGGCGGCGCTGTGGCCGCAGCGGGCCGGGCAGACGCGGCTGCGGCCGCCATTTTGCCGGGTGGGATAGGCAAGAGGTGCCGGCCGGGACCGCACAGAAAGAAAAATGTTTTTGAGGCATATCTCGCTTATAGATATGTTGAATATGGGCAGGTGATGTGCTATTCTGAGGGCAGAAAGGGGCGATAGATAGATGGAACTGCGGGTGCTCGGTTACTTTTTGATGGTGGCCCGGGAGGAGAACATCACCCGGGCGGCGCAGCTTTTGCACGTGACCCAACCCACCTTGTCGCGGCAGCTGATGCAGCTGGAGCAGGAGCTGGGGGTGCGGCTCTTTACCCGCAGCAGCCACCACATCGTGTTGACCGACGAGGGGATGCTGCTCAGGCGCCGGGCGCAGGAGCTGGTGTCGCTGGCCGAAAAGACCCGGCGGGAGCTGCGCCGGGATGAGCAGCTGAGCGGTGAGATCTCCATCGGCAGCGGGGAGTTTCACAGTTTTTCGCTGCTGGCCACGCTGCTGGCCTCGTTTCGCCGGCAGTACCCGCTGGTGCGCTTTGACCTGTACAGCGGCAACGCCGACAACATCAAAGACCGCATCGAGCGCGGGACGCTGGATATCGGGCTGCTCTCGGACCCGGTGGATATCGGCAAGTACGAATTCGTTCGCCTGCCCCAAAAAGAGGTGTGGGGCATTTTGGCCCCGGCCGACTCCCCCCTGGGGCAAAAAGAGCAGATAGCGCCGGCAGATCTGGCCGACCAGCGGCTGATGGTCTCACAGCGGGCGCTGGTGCAAAACGCGCTGGCCAGCTGGCTGGGGGAGCTGCAGCAGCAGGTGGAGATCACGACCACCTACAACCTGCTGTACAATGTAGCCATGATGGTGCAGCAGGGGATGGGGGTGGCGCTGTGCCTGGAGCTGGACTGCCATTATGAGGGGCTGCGGTTCGTGCCGCTGTGGCCGCGCTGGGAGTCGGGCACGGTTTTGGTGTGGAAGAAAAATCAGGCGCTCTCCCCCACCTTCGACGCCTTTTTGCGGCATGTAAAGTTATGCTTATCAGGCATTTCTGATGATAATTTATAAGTATTGGACATTTCTTGATATCGGCCATACAATGTAGGTGTTCCCGCGGGAGCACCTGCTTTTTTTGTGCCGGTTGGCACTGGCGGCGGGCCCCACCGGCCACCGGCCACCGCTGTGTGCCCCCGACCGCCGACGGATGCCGGGCCGGGCGGGAGCACGGGAGGTGAGAGCGACTGATATGACCATAAAAGAGGCGAGCGAGAAATACCACATCCCCCTGGAGCTGCTGCGGGAGTACGAGCGGTGGGGGCTGTGCGACACGGTGAAAAAGGTGATGGGGGCGTGGCAGTACGACGACCGCGACTTAGAGCGGCTGAGCATGATCATGACGCTGCACGACGCCGGCTTTACCGGTGAAGAAGTAAAGACCTACATGCAGCTCATTTTGTCAGGTACCGACACGACGGCAAAACGGCTGCAGCTGCTAAAGCACAAGAGGGACTGCATTTTAAAGGCCATTCACCATCGCGAGAGACAGCTGGACCAGCTGGACCACCTGCGCTACAAGATGCAAAAAGAAGATCTTTCCAGGTGATGAGAGCCGCACACAAATAGCGGGGTGGGGGCCGCACCGGCTCGTTGCCCCGCACACCCCCACCGCGGCAGATAGCTGCCCGCCCACCAGTTGGGCGCGCGGGGGCCGCCGGGCAGGGCTGCATTTTGGCGGGCCCGGCTATACACATACGTGCACCAGACCGGAGCCCTGGGCGGCGGGTGGTGGCGCGGGCGACCGCCCCGGGCAGATCACCCGCGCTGCGGCCACCTGCACCCCGATAAGGAGCTGCCGGAGCCGTATACAGTGCACACAGTGGAGAAAGGAGCGCAAACATGCGTAAGAGTTTGATCGTCTACTACAGCTGGTCGGGCCGCACCCGCGAGATGGCGGAGAAGATCGCCGCCCAGACGGGGGCCGACCTGCTGGAGATATGCCCGCAGGAGGACTATCCGCGGGATTACAGTGCGGTGGTGGCCCAGGCCAAAGAGGAGATACGCCGTAAAGAGCACCCGCCGATCGTGCCGACCGGCGCCGCAGTGGCGGCGTATGAGGTGATATTTGTGGGGACTCCCATCTGGTGGGGGACTATGGCCCCGCCGGTAGCTACTTTTTTGCAGCAGGCCGACCTGCACGGCAAAACGGTGATGCCTTTTAGCACCCACGGGGGCGGCGGTAAGGGCCGCGCCGACCGCGACATAGCCCGGGCCTGCAGAGGAGCTACCGTGTTCGACATGTACACCGCCTATGAAGGGGGCGGAAAACAGGCGGCGGCAGATATCGCCGCCTGGCTGCAGCAACTGGATAAAGAGCAGTAGAGGGAGGCCTGAGAGATGGTAAAAAGAGTACTTGCAGCTCTGTTGGGGCTGGCGGCGCTGCTGGCGCTGAGCGGGTGCGGGCAGCAGGAGAGCCGGGAGCGGGCGGCATCGCACGCCCCGGAGGCAGAGGTGAGCCAGCCGGCAAAGCAGCCGGTCGACCCGGCTGCCGGCAAAAAGTCGCTGGTGGTGTACTTTTCGCAGTCGGGCAACACCGAGGCGGTGGCCAGAGCGATCGGGGAACAGACGGGGGCCGAGCTCTGGGCCCTGCGGCCGCAAAAGCCCTACACCGACGACTACGACGCGCTGCTGGAGATAGCGAGCAGCGAGCAGCAGAACGGCGCCCGCCCGGCCATAGCCACGCCGCTGCCCGACCTCGGCAGTTACGACGTGATCTATGTGGGGTACCCCATCTGGTGGGGAGATATGCCGATGATCCTGTACACCTTTTTTGAGGGCGGCGACTTTTCCGGTAAGACGGTGGTGCCGTTTTGCACCAGCGGCGGCAGCGGGCTCTCGGGGACGGTGGAGACGATCGAGCAGTTGGCGGCCGGGGCAGATGTAAAACAGGGTCTGCACGTGGGCAGTGCGGCAGCCGCCGACGCCACCGGCGCCGTGAACAGCTGGCTGAGCGAGCTGGACCTCTACAGATAGAGAGCGGGGAACATATATGCAGTACACAAAACTGGGGACCACCGAGCTGGAGGTATCGCGCATCTGTATGGGCTGTATGGGCTTTGGCGATGCGTCCAGCGGCCAGCACCGCTGGACGGTAGACGAGACGCATGCCCGCCAGATCATCCGCCGCGGGCTGGAGATGGGTATCAACTTTTTCGACACCGCGATCGCCTACCAGAGCGGCACCAGCGAACAGTATCTGGGCCGGGCCCTGAGAGACTTTGCCCGGCGCGACGAGGTGGTGGTAGCCACCAAATTTTTGCCCCGCACAAAAGAGGAGATCGCCGCCGGCATCAGCGGTGAACAGCACGTGGCGCGCATGCTCGATAAGAGCCTGCAAAACCTGGGCACAGACTATGTGGACCTGTATATCTGCCACATGTGGGACTATCAGACCCCGCTGCCGGAGATCATGCGCGGGCTGGACCGGGCCGTGCGGTCGGGCAAGGCGCGCTATATCGGCATCTCCAACTGCTTTGCCTGGCAGCTGGAAAAAGCGGTTGCGCTGGCGGCAGATCAGGGCCTTACGCCGTTTGTGGCGGTGCAGGGGCACTACAATCTGATCTTTAGAGAGGAGGAGCGCGAGATGGTACCGTGCTGTCGGGCCGAAAACATCGCCCTGACCCCCTACAGCCCGCTGGCAGGCGGCCGTCTGGCCCGGCGGGGAGACGGCAGTTCACGCCGCGCCAGGCAGGACGATTACGCGGCGCTGAAGTACCGGGCGGCGCGCCAGATGGACCAGCCGATCATCGACCGGGTAGAAAAACTGGCCCGGCAGCGCGGGGTGGGCATGCCCGAGATAGCGCTGGCCTGGCTGCTCACAAAAGTGGCGGCGCCGGTGGTGGGCACGACAAAGCCCCAGCACCTGCAGGGGGCCGTACAGGCGACCGAGATCACTTTGACAAAAGCAGAGATTGCCTATTTAGAAGAGCTATACCAGCCGCACCCACTGGTGAGGGTCATGGCCCAGAACACCCCCGAGACCGCCGGTCAAAAACAGGTGTGGTCGACCGGGGTACAGCACATTTAGAGAGGAGAGACACAGCGTGAACCTACACGATACAGACCCTGAATTTATGGAGCGTGTGGAGCACTTTGCCGGGGCGGAGGTGGTGGAGGAGCCGGGCGCAGAACTGGCCGCCGACACCCGCTATATGGCGATCCTGGCCGCCCTGCTGGGCTGTCAGGGAACAGAGCTCTACCGGGAGATGCTGCCCCGGGCTCTGGAGGCGGGACTTTCGCCGGTGGCGGTAAAAGAGATCGTATATCAGGCGGTAGATTACCTGGGCCTGGGCCGCGTTTGGCCTTTTTTGACCGCCACCAACCAGGTGCTGATACAGCGCGGAGTGGCGCTGCCGCTGCCCGGGCAGGCCACCACTACCCTGCAGGACCGGCTGCCCAGAGGGGCGGCCGCCCAGGTGCAGATATTTGGGCCGCACATGGCGGATCTCTGGCAGAAGAGCACCGTCAACCGCTGGCTGGCGGCCAACTGTTTTGGCGACTACTACACCCGCACGGGGTTGGACCTGGCCCAGCGGGAGATGATCACCTTTGTGTTTTTAGCGGCACAGGGCGGCTGTGAGCCCCAGCTGGCCGCACACATCGAGGGCAATGTACGGCTGGGCAACGACCTGGTATTCCTGCGCCGGGTGGTGCTGCAGTGCCTGCCCTATATCGGCTATCCCCGCAGCCTCAATGCGCTGGCCTGTGTAGATCGCGCCGCGGCGGCACAGGGGGCGTAAAGGCTCCGCCGCGCCGGACGCGGCAAGATAAGGCGCCGGTCCGGCGGCGTGCGGGCGTGCGAATATCCAGCTACCGCCGCCGGCAAACAAAAAAATAGCCGCCCGAAGGGATCGGGCGGCCCCAGACGGCAAGACGGCAAGACAACAAGACAGCTGGGCGGGCGCCACCGTGCCCGCCCGGCCACAAGGAGGAGATACCGATGTGTGACAGACGACCCATAGAGCCCCTGTTTTTACTGGGGGAGCCCAACACCGCCTACGCCCCGTACTTTGTGGGGCAGAGCTACCTCAACCGGCTGACCGAGGGGGCGCTGCCGATCGCCAACGTGACGTTTGCCCCCGGCTGCCGCAACAACTGGCACATCCACCGCGCCGAGAGCGGCGGCGGGCAGGTCCTGCTGTGTACCGACGGCCGCGGCTGGTACCAGGCGTGGGGCCAGCCGGCCCGGGCGCTGCGCCCGGGCGACGTGGTGGTGATACCCGCGGGGGTAAAACACTGGCACGGCGCCGCCAAAGACAGCTGGTTTGCCCATCTCTCGATCGAGGTACCGGGAAAAGAGACCGCCAACGAGTGGCTGGAGCAGGTCGACGACAGCCAGTATAACAGCCTGTGAACAGATCACCTGCCGGTAGAAAGGCCCGCGCCGACAGGCGTCTGGCTGTAGATGCGGCGATGGTGCTGGGCCTGCTGGCGCTGATGGGCCGCCCCTATTTGGCGGCACCTGTGCACGCGTGGATCGGCGCCGGGTTGACGGCACTCTCTGCCGCCCACCACCTTTTTAGCCGGGGCCGGTATCGCGGCCGGCGGCACACGCCGCTGCGCACCGTGCAGGTGGCGCTTCAGGTGCTCCTGCTGGCGGCTGTGCTGGCGCTCGGGTACAGCGGGGCACGAATGACTTGGCCGGCAGCGGCTCTCTGGCCGGCGGGTGGCGGTCTGCCCCTGGCGCGGCGGCTGCACATCCTGGGCGCTTACTGGGGCTTTCTGCTGATGGGGCTGCACCTGGGCGTGCAGTGGCACACGGTGCTTGCGGCGGTGCGCCGGCGCCGCCCGGCCCGGGCCGCCCGGCTCGACCGCGCGGGCGCCTGGTTTGTGCTGGCTCTGCTGGCAGCGGGGTACGGTATCTGGGTGGTGATAAAGCGGGACCTGCTGGCGTATCTGTTTTTGCAGACCGAATTTGTATTTTACGACTACGGCGAGCCGGCGGCGCTCTTTTACCTGGACTATTTGGCGCTGTTGGGGCTGTGGGTCTTTATTGGCCACTACGCCGCCAAGTCGCTGCGACCGCCGCGCCCTGAACACAGCGCCGTGCAAACTGGAGCAGAAAGATGACGCGGCCCGGCCACATCGGCTCGGGGCCGGTATGGCAGAGGAGCCGGTATGGGCAAAAGCCCACCGGCTCTTTGGCAGTCGCGGCGGCCGCCGCGCCCAATACACCTATGCTTTTGGTGTATGGAATGTTATAAAAAATAAGTATTTGCTATAACACGCGTCAGCGGGTATCCTGGTGACAGCGGACCGCGCGGTGATGGCCCACCACCGCACCGTACAGCGCTACCTCTGCCCGATAGACGGTTTCCAAAAATATCTGTGAACAAGGCTCTTGACTTGGAGTGCACTCCAGGGTGTAAGGTGGGGCAGAGGGGTGTGGAGGCGCCACAGGCTTTGCCTAAAAGGCGTATAAGTGGCACCCCCGATGGGGATCTGGGGACCAATAGCGGTCGGCGCCGGGTCCGGCCGGGCCTGCTTGGGGCCGATCGGGCAGCGGCACAGTGTGCTGTATACTGTTTAGCGGTCCGTATTCAGTGTGTAATATGTAGTGTTTGAAGCGTAATGTTTGATGTTTGAAAGGACAGAATGATATGGCAACGATGCAGTACCGCAAGCTGCCCCACGGCGGTGAGCAGATCAGTGTGATCGGCCTGGGTATGGGCTCGATCCACCTGAGCGATGAGGCGGAGATCCAGCGCACCGTCGAGCTGGCCGTCGAGAGCGGCATCAACTACTTTGATATGGCCGCCTCGTCGGGCAAGCCGTACGCCTGCTATGCGAGAGCCCTGGCCGGCCGGCGGGAAAAGGTGTATCTGCAGATGCATTTTGGCGCGCTGTACGACGGCGGCAAGTACGGCTGGACGCGGGACCTGGAAAAGATCGAGCGCACCTTTGGCGAGCAGCTGCGCACGCTGCACACCGACTATGCAGACATGGGCTTTGTGCACTGCATCGACGAGATGGAGGACTTTGAACAGGTGATGCAGGGGGGCCTGTGGGCGTATATGAAGTCGCTCAGGCAGAGCGGTGTCGTGCGCCACCTGGGGCTGTCCTCTCACGACCCGGCCATTTTGCGCCGCTTTTTGGATACGGGGCTCATCGATATGGTCATGTTCAGCATCAACCCGGCCTACGACTATTCCACCGGCACCTACGGTATCGGCAGCATGGCCGACCGCGGGCAGCTGTACCGCGAATGTGAGAGAGCCGGGGTGGGCATTTCGGTGATGAAGCCGTTTGGCGGCGGCCAGCTCTTAGACGCTAAGACCTCGCCGTTTAAAGCGGCGCTTACCAAAACGCAGTGCATCCAGTACGCACTGGACCGGCCGGCGGTGCTCACGGTGCTGCCGGGGGTGCGCGGCAGCAGGGACCTCGAAGAGGTGCTCGCCTATTTGCAGACCGGCCCCCAGGAGCGCGACTACGCGGCCATCAGCGCCTTCACACCGCAAAATGCCGATGGGATCTGTGTGTACTGCAACCACTGTCAGCCCTGCCCGGCGGGGCTGGACGTGGGGCTCATCAATAAATATTACGACTTGGCGCAAGCCGGCGACGAAATGGCTGCCGGCCACTACCAAAAACTCTCGCGCGGGGCCAAAGACTGCCTGCAGTGCGGCCACTGCGAAAAGCGCTGCCCGTTTCACGTTGAGCAGGAGCGCCGCATGCGCGAGATCGCAGCCTATTTTGACCCGGTGTCCACGCAGTGACGCGGCGGCCGCGCACCGTCTGCCGCCGGCCGGCAAGCAAGCGATAAACGGGCACACAGCCCACTTGATAGAAAAAGGAGCAGATAGATATGTTGGGAAATTTTTGCTACGCAAACCCCACGAGACTGTATTTTGGCGAGGGCTCTTTAAAATACCTGCCGGAGGAGCTGGCGCAGTACGGCGAGAACGTGCTGCTGGTGTACGGCGGCGGGTCGATCAAGAAAAACGGCATATACGATCAGGTGTTGGCGGCGCTGAAAGCGAGCGGCAAGCGGGTAGTCGAGGACGCGGGCGTCATGCCCAACCCCACGGTACAAAAGCTGTATGAGGGCTGTGAAAAGGTGCGCCAAAATCACATCGACTTGATCCTGGCAGTCGGCGGCGGCTCGGTCTGCGACTACGCCAAGGCGGTGTCGGTATCGGCCTACTGCAGCGAGGACCCCTGGGAAAAATACTACCTGCGCATGGAGGATGTGGACAACGAGATCGTGCCGGTGGGCTGTGTGCTGACCATGGTGGGCACCGGCTCAGAGATGAACGGCGGCGCGGTCATCACCAACCCCGACAGCAAGCTGAAGATCGGCCATGTGTTTGGCGACGACGTGTTCCCCAAGTTCTCGATCCTCGACCCGGTGTTCACCTACACGCTGCCCCGCCACCAGATGGTAGCCGGCTTTTTCGACATCATGTCGCACATTTTAGAGCAGTACTTCTCGGGTACCGACGACAACACCAGCGACTATATCGCCGAGGGGCTGCTGCGGTCGCTGATCCACAGCTCCCGCATCGCCGCCGAGGACCCGCAAAATTACGAGGCCCGCAGCAACATCATGTGGATCGCCACCTGGGCGCTCAACACCCTGATCGCGAAGGGAAAAAGCACCGATTGGATGGTGCACATGATCGGCCAGTCTATCGGCGCCTATACCGACGCCACCCACGGCATGACGCTGTCGGCGGTCTCTATGGCTTACTACCGCCACATCCTGCCGTATGGCCTGCCCAAGTTCTACCGCTACGCGGTGCAGGTATGGGGAGTAGACCCCCAGGCAAAGAGCGAGGAGCAGGTGGCGGCCGAGGGGCTGGAGCGGATGGAGGCCTATATGCGCCAGCTGGGTCTGGTGATGGATATCACTGAATTGGGCGTCACCGAGGAGATGCTCGACGGCATCGCCGACGGCACCTTTATAATGGACGGCGGCTACAAGGTGCTGGACCGCGACGAGGTAGTGGCCATTTTAAAAGAGAGCATGTAGCGGGCGGCGCCAGCCGCTGACGGCCGCAAGATAGAGCAGCTGGGGGAGCGGGATGTGTACACATCCCGCTCCCCCAGCTCATTTTAAGTGGGCTTTATTTATACCGCCGCGGCGCGGCATCGGCCCCCAGACAGTGGCGCAGGTGGTGAAGGAACCGCTCGGCCGCTTTGGAAAAGATCTGGTACTTTTTCCACACGATATCCAGCCCGATCTCCACCGCGGGGCTGAGCGGCCGAAAGCAGAGATCGCTGTTGCCGGTGGTGTTGACCAACTTGTCCAGACAGAGCGCGTAGCCCAGCCCCTCGTCGACCATGAGCGAGCCGTTATAGAGCAGATTGTAGGTGGCGGCGATGTTCCAGCGCCCCATATCCACCTTCATCCATTTTTCCAGCGGGCTGCCGCCGGTGGTCTGGCGGGAGATGATGAGCGGCTTGCCCCACAGGTCTTGGGGGGCGATGCAGTCTTTTTGGGCCAGCGGTGCGTCGCGCCGCATCAGCACGCCCCACCGGTCTCTGGCCGGCAGCTGCAGATAGTCGTACTTCGAGATATCTACCGGCTCGAGCAGAACGCCAAAGTCGATAAGGCCTTTGTCCAGCTGCTCGAGCACGTCGGCGGCGTCGCCGCTGACGATGTGAAAGCGGATGTTCGGATAGTCTTGCCGCAGGCCCTGCGCCGCCCCGACGACGGTGCGCAGCGAGTCGGTCTCGCCGGCGCCGATAAACACGTCGCCGGTGACCGACTCGCTGGAAAAGGTGATCTCGCTCTCGGTCTTTTGCACCAAGTCGATGATCTCCTGCGCCCGCTTGCGCAAAAGCATGCCCTCCTCGGTGAGCGTGATCTGGCGGCTGCCGCGGATCATGAGCTGCTTGCCCAGCTCTTCTTCCAGGTCTTTTAACTGCCGGGAGAGCGTGGGCTGCGAGAGGTGCAGCGACTCGGCGGCGCCGGAAATGGTCTCCTCTCTGGCCACGGCCAAAAAGTACTGTAACACTCTGATTTCCACCAAAAACACTCCTTTTTGTACAGTATAGAGCAGCTGTATATAGCAGTCAAGTATATTATAGAGATATCTATGTTTTTTGCATATGTTTTATAAAGGCGAAATAGTGGCAAAAAAAGCTAAAAATATATAGCTTAAAAACATAGTTATATATTTAATATAGGTATTTGATATGAACTGCTCCTCTCCCTTATAATAGAGCCATAAAACAGGATAGACAGCGAGGTGATCGACGATAAAGACCGGTGATATTCAGCAGACGCTTATACAGAACTTGCGCGACGCGGGCTGCGAGCCAGCGCTGATCAGGTGTTTTTTGCAGTGCCGGGAGCGGGGCGAGACCGAGTACCTGCTGCAGCTTTTGGACCGGCACCGGCGGGAGCTGATGGATGTGCTGCACCGGGAACAGCGCCGCATCGACTGCCTGGATTATCTGGTGTACCAGATAAAAAAGGAGGGGTGTCCCCCGCGGTAAAGGACCGGGTGCATACATGCAAAGATGAGCCGGGGGCTGGCCACAGGGGCCGGGTCCCCGGCACAGTGTGAAGGGAGCAGACGAGATGAGCGAAACACAGGAGATCAGACAGCAGTACCTTACCGGCGAGCGGGCCCTCTTTCAGGGGCAGGACCTGCACATCGCCAACACCACTTTTGCCGCGGGGGAGTCGCCCCTGAAAGAGAGCCGCAACATCGAGCTGACGGGCAGCTCGTTTAAATGGAAGTACCCGCTCTGGTACAGCAGGCATATCGCGATGCACGACTGCACGCTGTTGGAGACAGCCCGTGCCGGTATCTGGTACACCAGCGATATCGCGGTGGAGGACACTGTGATCCAGGCTCCCAAAACGTTCCGCCGCAGCCGCGGCATCACCTTAAAAAATGTCTCGATGCTGGCAGCGGCCGAGACGCTGTGGAACTGCCGGGACGTGCAGATGCGTAAGGTGCAGGCCCGCGGCGATTACTTTGCCATGAACAGCAGACATATGGACATCCGCGATCTCACGCTGGTGGGCGATTACCCCTTTGACGGCGCGGCGGATGTGCAGATCCACGGCGCCAAGCTCCTGTCAAAAGATGCCTTTTGGAACAGCGAGAACGTCACGGTATACGACTCGTTTATCAGTGGGGAGTACCTGGGGTGGAATGCCAAAGACCTGACACTGATCGGCTGTACCATCGAGAGCCTACAGGGCTTTTGCTACATCGATCACCTGACCCTGCGCGACTGCCGTCTGCTAAACACCACGCTGGCTTTTGAGTACTCCACAGTCGACGCCCAGATCGAGGGCGGGATCGACAGCGTGCTCAATCCGGCCGGTGGCACCATCTGCGCCGACTATATCGGCGAATTGATCGTGCAGCCAGACCAGGTAGACCCCGACAAGATCCGCATCGTCTGCCGGGGAAATATACGCACAGCCAGTTGAGAGACTCTGTACCGGGGAGGGACTAAAAAGTGAAAAGACGACCAGGATCACGGCGAAAAATGTGGCTGCCACTGCTTTTTTGTATCGTACTATTTGGCTGCAGCGGGGCGAGCACCGGTAGAAAAGAGACCGCTACACGGGTATCGTCTCCCCCGGCGCAGAGCCGGGACAGAGAGGCGGCGGCCGGTACTGCGAGCGGGGAGACGGTGCCACCGGCAATTGTGGGTACCCGCATCCGGCTGACTTTTGCCGGCGGCACGGCCGAAGCTGTGCTGGAAGAGAATGCCGCCACCCAGAGCCTGCTGACACAGCTGCCGGCAGAGGTGGCCATAGAGGATTTTGCCGGCGCCGAGAAGATCGCCTACCTGCCCCAAGATCTGGCGGGCCGGGGAGAGGCGGGCTACGACCCGGCGGTGGGGGATGTGGCCTGCTATGGGCCCTGGGGCAACCTGGTGTTTTTTTACGGGGATCAGCCCTATGCCCAGGGGCTTTATTACATGGGCCGGGTGGAGAGCGGGCTGCAGCAGCTGGCAGCACTGCCAGAGGGCTCTACCGCAGTGATAGAGCGGGTATAAAAACTGGAGGTGAAACGCCGTGCAGTATGATTTTGACACCGTGGTGGACCGCCGCGGCACCAACTCTTTAAAATGGGCGGTGGGCGGTGAAGAGCTGCCCATGTGGGTGGCGGATATGGACTTTTTGGTGGCACCGGAGATACAGCGCGCGATCACACAGAGGGCCGCCCACGGGATATTTGGTTACACAGAGGTGCCGGGGGACTGGTACCGGGCGATAAGCAGCTGGTGGGCACAGCGCCACGGGCTGCAGATCCCCCGCGAGTGGATACTTTACTGTACCGGTGTGGTGCCGGCGATATCCAGCGCGATCCGCAAATTGACGACCCCGGGAGAGAAGGTGCTGGTGCAGACGCCGGTCTTTAACATCTTTTATAACTGCATCCGCAATAACGGCCGCCAGGTAGTGGAGAACCGGCTGGTGTACGACGGCGGGCGCTACCACATCGATTTTGCCGACCTGCAGCAAAAGCTGGCGGACCCGCAGACCACGATGATGCTGTTGTGCAACCCCCACAACCCAATCGGCAAGATATGGGACCGCACTGAGTTGGAGGAGATCGGCGCACTGTGCCGGCGCCACCATGTGTTGGTACTCGCGGACGAGATCCACTGCGACCTGACCGACCCGGGACAGAACTATACGCCGTTTGCCGCCGTGTCGAATGACTGCCGGCAAAACAGCATCACCTGCGTCGCGCCGACCAAGACCTTTAACCTGGCCGGCCTGCAGACGTCGGCCGTACTGGTGCCTAGCGGGGCTTTGCGGCACCGGGTAGAGCGGGCGCTGGGCACCGATGAGATAGCAGAACCCAACACCTTTGCCATCACCGCCGCGGTGGCTGCCTACACCAGTGGCGGCCCCTGGCTGGAAGCGCTGCGCAGCTACCTGTACCAGAATAAACAGGCGGCTGCCGCCTATTTAAAAAAAGAGCTGCCCCAGGTACAGGTGGTGCCGTCGACGGCGACCTACCTGCTGTGGCTGGACTGCCGGCAGGTGCGGGGCAGCGGGGCGGACTTGGCCGATCATCTGCGGCAAAAGACAGGGCTCTACCTGTCGGGCGGGGCGCAGTTCGGCGGCGGCAGTGAACAGTTTTTGCGCATGAATATCGCCTGCCCCAGGGCCCAGCTATACGCGGGGCTGCAGCGTCTAAAACGGGGTGTTTTGGCCTATGAGACATGGTGGAGCGAACAGTTCTGAGTGCCGGAGCCGCGGTTCGTCTGTGTGCGCCGGCATGTTGCCGGGACGGCGCGCATACACTAAAAGCGGCAGAGGTGATGCGTTTTGAGAGGTCAGCGAACAGAGAAAAAAGCACATAGGCACCCCCTGCGGCGCTGGTTGGGAGCGCTGCTGGCGGCCGCGGTGCTGTGGGTGCCAGCAGCGTGGGCGGCCGAGCAGACCGCCGACCCCGATGCGCCGCCGGCGGTGGAGGCCCAGGCCTTTGTGCTGATGAGCGCCCAGACCGGGCAGGTGTTTTTAGAGGGCAATATGCACCAGCAGCTGCCCATGGCCAGCACGACCAAGATCATGACGGCGCTGCTGGCGGTGGAGAACGGCTCGCTGGATACGGTGTATACCATGCGCAAAGAGGATGTGACGGTAGAGGGGAGCAGCCTGGGCGTGCGGGAGGGCGATCAGCTGACGCTGCGCGACCTGATCACCGGGATGATGCTCAAGAGCGGCAACGATGCTGCCCGCAGCGTGGCGCACATCGTGGGCGGAGACGGCTTTGTGGACATGATGAACCAGAGGGCCGCCCAGCTGGGCATGCGCAACACCCATTTTACCAACCCGGCCGGGCTGCCGGATGACGACCACTACTCCACCGCCTACGATATGGCGCTGCTGGCCAAAGCGGCGCTGCAAAACCCTGATTTTGCCGCTATCTGCGCCTCATCTACCGCGGCGATCACCGTAAACGGAGACACCTGGCACCTGAAAAATTCGAACCGGTTGCTGCGGGAGCTGGACGGCGCCTGCGGCATAAAGACCGGCTTTACCAAAAAGGCCGGCCGCTGCCTGGTGTCGGCGGTCACCCGTGAGGGCAGCACGCTCATCTGTGTGACCCTCAACTGCGGCGAGGACTGGAAGACCCACACCGCACTGTACGATTACGCCTTTGCCACCGGCAGTACCCAGCAGCTGCCACCGGAGGAAAAGAGCAGTCTGCCGGTGGTGGGCGGCAGCAAAGACAGCGTGCAGATCACCGTGCAGAGCGACCTGGACTTTTTGCTGCTCAAAGAGGGCAGCAGCCTGCAAAAGACCGTACAGCTGCCCGGCTTTATCTACGCCCCGATCACCGCGGGGCAGGTGGTGGGGGAGGTGGTTTACCGCAGCCCTGACGGCGGCGAGTACCGCCTGCCGGTGACCGCCACCGAAGAAGTGCCCGAAAAGGGCAAAAAAACCGGCGACAAGAAAAAGACGGGCGGCATTTTTGACTGGATCAAGGGATGGTTCGTAAAGGACTGACAGACAGAAGAAGAGCCTGCGACCGACAGCGGTCGCAGGCTCTTCTTCTGTTTTTTAGCTGGCGGTGCTGGGGGGCATAGAGAAGATCCAGTCGTCGGTGTCAAGGCACATAAAAAGGTAGTGAACACCGCTGTTTTGGGTGGGGCCCTGGTCGCCGCCAGCGGTGATCGCGGGGATATCCAGCGCGTCGAATACCTGCTGGTAATCGTTTTTTTGTCGATGGGGTAGACGATGCAGTCTAGGGGTGTACCAGCCGGTGCTGTCGGTGAGGGCAGCCAGTTTGCCGTCTACCGTTACAGACAGCAGCTGCCCGCTTTTTTGATACGTGCAGTTAAGGCCGCCCCAGGACCTGGTGGGGTGGGCCGGGTCGCGCACCGCATAGCGGTCAGTCAGTTCCTGGCCGTTGTCCTGAGGCAGTTCCTCGCTCATCGCCTGTAACTCAAGGTTTTTATCCGCAAACAACTTTCATAGGTCGCTGACAAACGCGGTACGGGTAGTGGGGAGCAGTTGGACCTTGCTGCCGCTGCCAGACGAAGATGTTTCGCCGGCCCCCGGTCTTTACCTGCAGAAGTGGTGCCACAACCTGCCAGACGGGCCAGCGCCAAGAGCAGACAAGAAAATAGACGGACATATTTTTTATATCGATCATCTCCAAGTTCTATGGGATGAGCATACCGCAGAGAGTACAAATACTACAGGGCAAGCGCCTGAAGAACAGGAATAAAGTTTATCGAAAAACTCACATTATAAAATGAAAAACAGCCCCTACCGGTCGGTGGGAAGATGACCGGTAGGGGCTATTTTGATCTTGAGCGGGTCCGACCTGCAGGCGGTACGGGACCTATAGAAGCAGCGGCAAAAACAGGGTGGCCAACCCCAGAAAGAAGAAAAAGCCCATCACGTCGGTGGCAGTGGTGACGAACACCGCCGAGGCCAGCGCCGGATCGACGTGCAATTTTTTGAGCACTACCGGTACGGCATAGCCGGTGGCGGTAGCTACCGCCATGTTGAGGAGCATGGCGCAGCCGGTGACCAGACCCAGCACCGGGTTGCCACCCACCAGCGCGCTGGCTACCGCCACGATGACCCCGATGACCAGACCGGTGAATACCCCGACGCCGCATTCTTTGGCGAAGACCCGCAGCGCGTTGTCGCGGTCGAGCTCGCCCAGGGCGATGCCCCGCACGATGAGGGTCATCGACTGGGTGCCGGCATTGCCGCCCATGCCGGTGACGATGGGCATGATGGTGGCCAGCAGTACCACTTTGCCGATGGTCTCTTGAAACAGGCCCACCACGCTGGAGGCCAAAAAGGCGGTGAGCAGATTGACCAGCAGCCATGGCAGCCGGCTCTTGAGCGACTCGCCCAAGCTGCCGTCCACCTTTTCTTCGCCGGCCACACCGCCCATATAGTGGATATCCTCGGTGGCCTCTTCGCGCATGACGTCCATGGCGTCGTCGACGGTGATGATGCCCACGATCTGGTTGTCGCCGTTGACGACGGGCAGCTCGACGGCACTGTACTTGTCAAATAGAGCGATCACTTCCTCCTGATCCATCTCTACCGGCACGCTCAGCACGTGGGGGTTCATCACCTCCATGATGGGCGTCTCCAGCGAGGAGGTGACGATATCTTTTAAATCGAGCGTGCCCCGCAGGTGGTCCTGGCGGTCGGTCACGTACAGCGAATAGGCGTTTTCCACCTCATCGGCGATCTCGCGCAAATATTTTAAGGTGCTTTGCACGGTCTTGTTGTCGTAGATGGTGATAAATTCGGTGGCCATGATACCGCCGGCAGTATCGGGGTCGTACGAGAGCAGCTGCCCCACGTCTTCCCGGTTCTCCTGCGACATCTTATCCAGCAGGGCTTTGGCCTCCCCCTCATTCTCGATAGAGCCAATGAGGTCGGCCAGCTCGTCGGAGGACATCTCGTCGACGATCTGCTCCTGTCGGATGGAGGGGAACAGCTTGAGCAGCTCGTACTTGTCCTCCTCCTCCTCTTCGTCGATGATATCGGCGATCTGCTCCTCGCTCAGGCGGCTCAGCAGTTCTCGGGGGTCGGCCTCCTCGTCGTGGATGAGCTGCAGGATATCGGCCGGGTGCACGTACTCCAGCTTTTCTTGCAGCAGATCATCGGGCGCGTGTAAGAGCAGATCTAAGAGCTCACCGCTGTCCAAATGTTTCCCCATGGTAACAACCCCTTTACAAGCTGAGTATGGCACTGGCGCCGGCGCCCCATACACAGAGGCCTACACGGAGCCCCACGGCCCGGCGCCAAACGCAGAAAAACGAGCCCCTGCCCGGGCGCGATGGCCCCGTATCTCTCTGTGGGCAGGAGCCCGCCCTGAGCGGCAGATATCCGCCGTTTGAGCACAGCTCGGCTTTTTCTTAATAGTACCACCTGCCCGTTGCCGGGCGCAACCCTAAAACGGCAATTTACACCGAAAATACCCGGCTGTGTACCGGCGCAAAACGGGTGTGGACCTTTGCTCTTTTTAGTGTTATGATTAAAAGACGACTGCTGTGTGGAGAATACCTGCCGCCGCAGCCGGTGTGCTGTTTGATGGCGGCGCTTGTTTGAGTGTGAAAACGACCGGCCCCCCGCCACCGCCGGCAGGGGAGAGACCGGAGAGGATACGGCTGCGCGAGACAGCCAGATTTATAGGAGTGAGACGATGGCAAGAGATACCCGACTGCAAAAGGCCATGTCCCTTTGGGGCGTGTGTTCCCGCCGCCACGCGGAGGAGTATATCCGCAAGGGCCGGGTCAAGGTGAACGGCCACCCGGCCAGCCTGGGCGACAAGATCGATACGGCCCGCGACCTGGTCACCTTAGACGGCGAGCGGGTGGGGGGGCTCAGGGTGGAGCAGCGCTATATCATGCTGCACAAGCCCCGCGGGTTCGTCACCACCATGAAAGACGAATTCGACCGCCGCTGTGTGGCGCAACTGCTGGCCGGCGAGGACCAGCGGCTGTTCCCCATCGGCAGACTCGACAAAAATTCGGAGGGCCTGCTTTTGTGTACCAACGACGGTGAGTTTGCCAACCTGATGATGCACCCCAGCAAAAAGGTGAGCAAGACCTACCGGGTAACGGTGCGGCCCGAGCCCAGCGACGAGCAGCTGGCCAAGCTGGCGGAAGGCATTTACCTGGATGGCCGCAAGACGGCGCCGGCCATCGTGCGGGTGCTGGATAAGTCTCCCGGCCGCTGTGTGCTGGAATTCGTTATCCGCGAGGGGCGCAACCGGCAGATCCGCCGCATGTGCGAGTCGCTGGAGCTGGAAGTGGCCCGCCTAAAGCGCACCGCCTACGGCCCGGTAAAGCTGGGCATGTTGGGCCCGGCCAAGTACCGCGATCTGACCAAGCAGGAGGTCGCTGCTCTGCGAAACGCGGCGGGCCTGGCCCAGGAGAGGGGCGAGGAGCGGTGATCACCATCAGCCGACAAGGCGACTGTTTTGTGGCCCGCGATCAGAGCGGCCAACTGGCCAGCTGCCATTTTGCCATACAGGGCGACACCGTGGTGCTGGATGCACTAGAATATCAGGATCTGCCCGTGATCGACGGGGTCCTGCGGGCCTGCCTGGCCCACTGCCTGGACCGGGATATCAGCTTTTACCGCCCCGGAGACGAGTGTTGCCGGCAGACGATAGCGGTGCTGGGCTACCCGCCGGCAGCAGGGGGAGCCTACAGTGTTCCCGGGCTGTTTATGGTAAGGCTATGTCACATCAAATAGTTGATAAAACATAGCACTTAGTACCTTGACATTTTTTGCTAAAATAATATAATTTAAGTGCGACACATCTTAATAATTTTCCCACAATAGGTGCGTATTTTTTT
>NZ_OKQO01000004.1 GCF_900289145.1 Neobittarella massiliensis (ex Bilen et al. 2018) | reverse complement strand
GGGCCGTCTTCTTCTGCAGTTTCCACACGCCGGAGAGACTGTCGGTGAGGGTGAGGTCGGTGCTGGCGGCGGCAAGACCGGGGGCGGTCTTATCGATCTTGATCTCGTCTTCTTTTTTTACCGATACGGCGTTTTCTTTGGAGCTCTCGGCCTGCAGATACACCGGCTTGCCGGAGAGCTCATCGGTGTACTGCTGGACCTTGTTCGTCTCGTCCAGCAGCACCTTGTCGCCGGTATTTTGCCTGTCGGTGATGCCGAACCGGTCGAAGTCGCCGGGGCAGAACTCGATCTTCACGTCCCCGTTGTTCCAGCCGTTTTCGTTGGCCGGGGTGCGGATGTAGTGGTAGTCCTTGCCCGGCTCCTGCTGTTCTTCTTCCGGGGCGGCAGGGTCGTAGGGAATGAGCGGCTGCTCGGGCACCAGTTCGGTGCCAGAGTACTGTTTAGAGAGGAAGAAGTCGTCCTCCATCATCTGCCCCACCGACACCGCCAGCCCGTCGGGGTTTACTACCTTGGCCCGGTAGGTGACGATGGTGTCGCCGGCCTTACAGGAAAAAGGGATACCGTTCCCGGTGATGTTGGCGTTTGGTATAGTCTGGGCCGCCTGGCCGGCGTACTGCACCTGTACCTGCTGGCTCTCTCCCCCCCAGCTCGTGTCGTCAAAATTCAGGCCGGCGGTGGTGTACTTCTCCTTGTCCGACAGTTTCAGGTGTACCGGCACCGCGTTGGCGGTGCCGGTGCCACTATTGGGGTCTTTGTAGTTGTTGGTGACCTTGGCCTGAATGGTGATGATGTCGCCGTCTTTAACCTTTTTAAGTTCCTCAGGGCTCATGGGCTGCCAGCTGCCAGCTTCGGCCTGGGTCACCACGACGGTCTCGATAAACTCCGGCTGGTACTGGGTGTAGCGCGCCTCGTTAAAGTGGGCCTTTATGCTGCCCTGGGGGGTGTCAGATGTTTTGAGCCAATGTGTTAGGCCAGAAATACCTACGGATACTTTATCTCCATTGATATAGGGACATGCAGCGGCAGTCGTAGAGACAGATTTCCCGTTAAAAGTAGCCGTAAGTGTTTTTGTATCTGCACGGTAACTCAAGACAAATACGTGGGTGCCGCTCACGTCACTGCTGGAAAGAGAGATTTTCGCATAGACTTTATCGTATTTGCTACCATCCCAGTGATGTATTACAAATTCATTGTCGTCTGCATCTATAGCAATACCTCCCTTTTCTCCAGAAATAGTATAGCGCGCCATACAGATAGCAGCAGTCTTTTTATCCAGCGTAAAATCGGTAGAAAATTGCCAGTCTGCCTGCATAGATACCTGCCGTGTACTTCCAACACTTGTCGTATTTGACCAATAAGTTGGGCCCCACTCAGGCGTAACCCACCTATCCTTTAAAGATGGTTGGCTGAGCAGCAAATCATTCTCGCTCATAGCCATCGGTGATCCGCTAAAAATCTCGCGCAAGTCAAAACTGCCCACAAACTCGCTGCTGGTATCTTCCTCCTCCCCCTCGGCGGCGACGGGCAAAAGGATTATTGGCAGGCAGGCCGCACACAAGGCTGCAGCCAGCACCAGCGCCAACAGGCGGCGGCCCGCCGCTCTTATATTTTTTGTAAGCTGTCTCATGACTTTTCACTCCATTTCAATTTTTGGGCGCTCTCTCCCTAAAGCGTCCTTATAATCAGTAGGTGTTTCACTTGCGCAAAAAGCACCAGGCAGCGGACAAAAATTCGTCCTGGGTGCTTTTTCCGTTGTCCCCCCTGTCAAATCATGTTATACTCAAGGCGAAAAACAGAAAATTTTGTCAGATAGGGTGGTGGAATGACGCTTACACACAAAGAGCTGGAAAAGCTGGTACAGCGGGCCCAGGGTGGCGACAGCACCGCCTTTGAACAGCTGTACCGCGCCACCAGCAGCGCCCAGCGCTATCTGGCGCTGGGCTACTTAAAAGATGCCGACGCCGCCGACGAGGCGGTGCAGGAGGTGTACTTAAACCTGTACCGCAAATTGCCGCAGATCGAGAGCGGGCGCTCGGTGGTGGTCTATTTAAATCACACCACCTACTTTGTCTGCCAAAACAAAAAGCGCTGGTGGCAGCGGCAGCGGGATGCCACTGTGCAGGATGCGGACCTGGAGGGGTTAGAGAGCAGCGAGGAACAGAGTCAGCCGGAACTGAGCTTGCAACGAAAAGAGCGGGACCGCCAGCTATACGCCGCGCTGGAGGCACTGCCCGACCGTCAGCGGGCTGCAATTTTGCTGCGCTACTTTAATAATTGCAGGATAAATGAGATTGCTGAGATCCTGTCCGTTTCGAGGAATACCGTTTTGCGGGACCTAAAAAACGCCAAGCGCCAACTGCGCGCCGAGATGGGCGACTTTTTCCCGGCAATATTTCCACTGGGTATCTGCCTACAGGCCGCACTGCAGCAAGACGCGGCGGCAATTGGGCTGGGTGGCGGCCAAGCTAAGACCGGGATAAAGGCACGCACCGCCTTGGCGGCCTGCGCGGTGGCAGCGGTGGGAGCAGCGAGTATCGGCGCGCTGCTCCCACCGCGCATTACCGGGGCACAGTGTCAGGTATTCACCCCCACCACCGCCAGTATCACCGCCCGGGTGCAGGGGCCGCAGATCCGGCAGGTATATGTGACAACAGAGGGCCAGCACCTGCCCATGTCACAGCAGGACGGCAGCTATGTGGTCACAGCTACCCAAAACGGCTGTTATACCATAACGGCGGTCACCGCCGCCGGCAACAAGACCAGCCGCCAGGTAATGGTGACCGGCCTGGATGATGAGCCGCCCCAGATAGTGTGCTGGGGGCAGCAGGAAGGATACGTATCGGTGTGCCTGACCGACAGTGGGAGCGGCGTAGACTGGTCCAGTGTGCGGGCGACCGGTGACGACGGCACCGTATTTTTCTCCTCTCAAACAGACCCGGCCAGCGGTACTGTACTGCTGGCACTGCCGCTGGGCAGTTACTGTTTAGAAGCCACCGACCTGGCAGGCAATCGGGTGAGTGGACTACTGACCGTGCAGTGAGTGGCAGCTAGGTTAGACCTCCGCAATAAAAAGGCAGCCCCTTAAAGGGACTGCCTTTTTAGCTGACCAGATCAGAAAGCCAGCTTTTCCTCGATATACCGATCCAGGTCGGCGATAGCGATGCGCTCCTGGGCCATTGTGTCGCGGTCGCGTACGGTGACACAGCCGTCCTCCTGCGACTCGAAGTCGTAGGTGATGCAAAACGGCGTGCCGATCTCGTCCTGACGGCGATAGCGCTTGCCGATAGAGCCGGCATCATCGTAGTCGACCATAAACTTTTTGGCCAGCTGGGCGTACACCTCGCCGGCGGGCTCGCTGAGCTTTTTAGACAGCGGCAGCACGGCGGCCTTAAACGGCGCCAGCGCCGGGTGCAGGTGCATGACGATGCGGGTATCTTTCTCGTCGAGCTGCTCCTCGTCGTAGGCCTCGCACAGGAAGGCCAGCGCCACGCGGTCGGCGCCCAGCGAGGGCTCGACCACGTAGGGGACAAAGCGCTCGCCGGTCTGCTGGTCGAAGTACTCCAGGCTCTTGCCGGAGGTGTTTTGGTGCTGGGTGAGGTCGAAGTCGGTGCGGTCGGCTATGCCCCACAGCTCGCCCCAGCCAAACGGGAACATGAACTCGATGTCGGTCGTCCCTTTGGAATAGTGGGAGAGCTCCTCGGGGTCGTGGTCGCGCAGCTTGATGTTCTCCTCTTTGATACCCAGCGACAGCAGCCAGTTTTTGCAGGTGTCTTTCCAGTAGGCAAACCACTCCAGGTCGGTGCCGGGGGCACAGAAAAACTCGAGCTCCATCTGCTCGAACTCGCGGGTGCGGAAGGTGAAGTTGCCGGGAGTGATCTCGTTTCTAAAGGATTTGCCCACCTGCGCCACGCCAAAAGGCAGTTTTTTACGGGTGGTGCGCTGGATGTTGGCAAAGTTGACGAAGATGCCCTGTGCGGTCTCGGGCCGCAGATAGATCTCGTTTTTGGCGTCTTCGGTCACGCCCTGAAAGGTCTTGAACATGAGATTGAATTTGCGGATATCGGTAAAGTTTTTGCCGCCGCAGTTGGGGCAGCAGACACCGTTTTCTTTGATGTACTGGGACATCTGTTCGTCGCTCCAGCCGTTGGGGGCCACACCGGTCTGGTCCTCGATGAGCTGGTCGGCGCGATGGCGGGTCTTGCAGTCCTTGCAATCCATCAGCGGGTCGGAAAAACCGCCCACATGGCCAGAGGCCACCCAGGTCTGCGGATTCATGAGGATGGCTGAATCCAGCCCCACGTTGTAGGGGCACTCCTGCACGAACTTTTTCCACCAGGCGCGCTTGACGTTGTTTTTGAACTCGACGCCCAGCGGGCCGTAGTCCCAGGTGTTGGCGAGACCGCCGTAGATCTCGGAACCCGGATACACGAAACCGCGGTTTTTACAGAGCGCTACGACTTTGTCCATGGTCTTTTCACTGTTTGCAAGCATTGCGAAACCTCCAAAATTTTAAGTGCCGCCGACCGGCTGCCGGCGGCCTTATCTGCCGCTGCTACCCGCACCGACCGCCCGATTTGCGGGCAGCTACAGGCGGGGCAGGTGCTCGCCGCGGCGGGGGCCGGCGGTAGAGCGCGCGATATGAGTATTGTAGTATCCCCCCGCGACAAAGTCAAGCGCTGCAGAGGCCACATAGCGCCCGCCACCGCGCGCTGTCACCGGCCGGCGCACAGTGGATGCACACTGTATGCCCGGCAGCGGACAGCACCGCCGTACAGGCAGCAAAAAAGCCGACCTTTCGGCGGCTATACTTCCCGCACGGGTCGGCTTTTTAAACGGCTATACCTATATCTAAAAATGGGTGACTTTGATCTGATCGTAGGACTGCTGCAGCGTTTGGCAGGAGGCCTGTAGTTTTTCCAGCTCCTCGGGCAGCAGATTTAAAGTGAGCACCTTTTTGACACCGCCCCGATTGATAAAGCAGGGCACGCCCACGAACACGTCGGAGGCACCGTACTGGCCGTTGAGCCGGGCAGACACGGTGAGCACGCTGTTCTCGTTGCCAAAGATGGCCTTGGTGATACGGGTCATGGCCATGCCGATGCCGTAGTAGGTGGCGCGTTTGGCGTCGATGATCTTGTAGGCGGCGGTGCGCACCTCCTCGGTGATGTCGTCGAGATCGGACAGCTTGTAGCGGCCGGATGACTCGCTGCAGATATCGAGGATGGGCTTGGTGGCCAGCATGGCCTGACTGTAGGGCACGAATTCAGTATCGCCGTGCTCGCCCATGACATAGGCGTGGACATTGCGGGCGTCGGCCTCGAAATAGTCGCCCAGCAGGTAGCGCAGACGGGCGGTATCCAGCGCGGTGCCGGTACCGAGTACCCGGCCGGCGGGAAAGCCCGACAGCTTGTGGGTGATGCGGGTCATGATATCGACCGGGTTGGTAGCCACCAAAAAGATGCCGCCAAAGCCCGACTCGATGACCGGATCGACGACTGAGCGGAACACCTCGGTGTTACGCTGGAGCAGGTCCAGCCGGGTCTCGCCCGGCTTTTGGGCCACACCGGCACAGATGGCGACGATGTCGGCGTCGGCACAGTCGCGGTACTCGCCGGCATAGATCTTCATGTTGGAGCCGGAGAAGGCCAGACCATGATTGAGGTCCATCGCCTCGCCCATGGCGCGCTTTTTGTCTAAGTCGATGAGCACCAGCTCATCGCACACTGCCTGGTTGAGCAGGGCATAGGCGTAGCTCATGCCCACCATGCCGGTGCCGACCAACGCCACTTTTCGAATATCGTTTCGCATTATTGGCCCCCTTTTTATGGATGGGCCGGCGCGGGGCAATAAAGCGGTTTGCACCGGGCCGGTCTATTTGTTTTTACAGCTTTAGCATACCCCATTTACTGCCGGATTGGCAAGAGAAGGCGGGCATTTCTGTACAAAAGTACGACGAAATGGAAAAACATGGTGTGCGCCTTGTGACTCTGGTGCGCCGGGCGGCATATCTCTGCCAGAGAGGGGGCATTTTTGTGGAGGACGAATACCTGCTGCGCTACTATTATGAAAAGTGCCTGTACGCCAAATACTACCAGGTGGAAAACGCCGGCAGCTACGCCACCGAGCGCCAATGTGGCACGCTGTATTTGATGTTTGAAAAATCTAACGGGCTAGAGGACTGGGTAAACAATTTTGACTTTCCCGCCAAGCTGCACTGCGACAGTGGGGCGCTTTGGTATTGCCACCGTGGTTTTTTGCGGGTGTGGGAGTCGATACGACCGCACATCGAGCACGAGGTGCGCGATCCGGCTGTAAAAAAGATCGTGCTCATCGGTTACAGCCACGGCGCGGCCATTGCCACCTTGGCCCACGAATGGGTGTGGGCGGTGCGCCCGGACCTGCGCGAGGTACTTTACGGCTACGGTTTTGGCTGTCCGCGGGTATATTGGGGCTTTTGGCTGCGACAGGACCTGCGGCGCCGGTGGGTCCACTTTACCCCGGTGCGCAACCTGAGCGATATCGTGACCCACGTGCCACCGGTCCTATTTGGCTTTCGCCATGTGCACCGGGTGCTGAACATCGGCCGCCGAGGGCTGTACAGCCCTATTGACGCCCACCGGCCCGAGAGCTATATCGCACAGCTGACCGCCTACGAGGAAAAGCTGCAGGCGAGCGGCCACTCTGCTCTGTCCGCCCATGGGCTGTGGCTGCTTTGACGGCCGAGCGCACACAGAGAGCGATGGTGCAAACCGTGTGGGTGTTTTTATATACCGGCTGGCTGCCCGATGTACCGTATTTTGCCGGGAAAATAGCCAGCTATACTACAAGGACCATTTGTAAATAAGTAGGTACATGTGGGCACAAAAGAGCTCCCGGCGGTGACCGCCGGGAGCTCTTTTGTGTTTTGTATTTACTGCCATACGATCTGGTTACGGCCCTGATTTTTGCCGACATAGAGATTTTTGTCGGCCCGGCTGATGATCTCGTTCACCGCACTGCCCTCGGTGCAGCAGGAGAGACCAAAGGTCATGGTGACCGATATCTGATGACCGCCACAGGAGATGGGGGCTGCCACCTGCTGTTGCAGCTGGCGCAGGTGCTCTAAGGTCTGGGTGCAGTCCGCATCCTCGTAGATGAGCAAAAACTCCTCCCCACCCCAGCGAAATACAAAGCCCAGATGTTCGATATGCGCCGTCAGCCGCTGGGCCACCTGCCGCAACACCTGGTCGCCCACCTGGTGGCCAAAGGTGTCGTTTATCGACTTGAAGTGGTCGATATCCCCCATGACGGCAGTAAAGACGCTTCCCTTGCGGTGATTTTCGGCCATGAGGCTCTCGAGCACTACGTCGCAGCTGCGGCGGTTGTGCAGGCCGGTGAGCGGATCTTTTCCTACCAGATCGGTGATGGAGTTTTGCAGCACTACGGCAAACCGGCCCATCTCGCCGATCTCGTCTTTGCGGTCGAGCAGATAGGGGTCGATGCGGGCAGTGAGGTCGCCGCCGGCGATCTCGCCCAAAAACTGCTCCGTTTTATCCAGCGAATAGAGCAATTTTTTGCTGTAGTAGCCGGACACTGCCACCGCAATGGTGAGGATGCCCACCGCCGACACACAGACCAACAGGATGTTGCGGTCGATCCGCTGCATCACCTGGGTGCGGGGGCGCCCCACGAACAGCATGCCCACAGTGGCGCCGTCGGTGTTTTGTACCGGCATGTAGTAGCCAAAATACTCGGTACCATCGACCAGCACCCGGTCGGAAAAATAGTCTTTATTTTGCTGCAGGACCGTGCTGGACACCACTTTCTCGGCCTGAGTGCCCACCGCCCGCTGCCCATCCGCCCCGCGGATGGTGGTGAGGTACCGCCTGTCGCCCCAAAATAGCGTCGCATCGGCGCCGGTATCCGCTTTGACCTGGTCTACCAGCTCCACGTGGGCAGAGAGGTCCTGCCCTCCCTTGGTGACGCGGGTGCCGTCGCTCACAAAATCACCAGGGTAGGTGAGCTGATAGGTCTGGTAGGCGGCGTGCACCAGCACGTCGAGACTGTACCGCACCTCGTCGCGCAGGCCAGTGTAGATGAGATGCGAGGTGACGATGGTGACCACCAGGCCAAAAACCAGCAGTGGGGCGATGGTGAGCGCCAGCAGCGACCTGGTGAGCGCCCCTTTTTTGTGTTTCATATAAGCCCTCTTTTAGAAAGCATCGCTGTGCGGTCTTCTCCCCTGCACTACAGCGTTTTTCACAGCCTATTTTTATTGTACAGATACCGGTCGCCGACAGCCCGTATACACGGTGTTCTGGAGATAAACGAGCGGGTGACGCCGATCATGAGAGCAACTGATCCCCTGTGTTTTGAGCAGGAGCCATAAGGTCTGTACTCGACTTTTTGAAGCTTGACCAGCCAGCAGCATAAGAGGAGCGCCCATATGTGCCTTTCTCCCCCATCTCGGCCGCCGTTTCGACTTTTATTATAGTCTAATCAGCGTCTGAAAAGATAGCCCCCTTTCGACAAAACATGACTACCCACAAAAAAACGCTTTGTTCTTGTGGCATATTGCCGTTTGACGTGTGTCGCATGCCAGGTCAGCTGTTGGTGCGGCCGACGGCCAAAACGCTGCCCACGATAAAAGGCAGCTGCCCCTGCGCAACATTTGCAGCGGGCAGCTGTCTTTGTATGGAAGGAGAAAGGTGCGGGCAGCCCTACTGGTGCTGCAACCGCTCTTTAAACAGGGAGGCGGCGTACTGGATATCGGTCTGGTTGGGATGTGTGGCGGCGATAGTATGGCGGGTCTTCGCCTGGGGCGCGATCGGCTTATCGGCGGCCATGCGCTGCAGCAGATCTGGGTCGACCGGCCCCTGACAGAGAAAGTGCCCCATCAGCAGGCAACTGTCGGACAAGCAGTCCTCTGCCGCCTGCATGATATGCCGGGCGTGCGGGCCGTAAGGATATGCTCCCAAAGTGCCAAACAGGCCCACTTTTTGGCCGGTGAGCTGTTTTAAAAAATGCTGGGCGCGCTCGTCGGCGCGGCCCCGGTCGACCCAGTAGCCCACCAGGTAGCAGTCGGCGGCGGGCAGTGGACCCTGCAGCTGGGCCAGATCGATCAGGGCGGGGGCGTAGGCGGACAGCTCGTCGGCTATGCCCTGCGCCAGACGACGGGTGTTGCCAGTACGGGTGGAATAGAATACAGCCACTTTCATGCGATCACTCCAATACTTGATAATAGCGGTCGATCGTCTCGAGGATGTAGTCGGTGCCGCGAATGCCCATGAGAGGCAGGTGCTCGGCGATCTGCACATGACTGACCAGCGGAAAGCTGACACAGAGGCCAGTGTTGGTGCGGTCGCACAGATGCAGCGATACATCGTCGCCAAATACCAGATGGTACTGCAGCTGGCGCAGGGCGGTTATCTGCTCTTTTTCGGTGGCAAAGTGGCGAACGATGGGGTCGCAGTCGGTAATATCCCTTAAGGTGTGCGGGCAGATGAGCAGGTCTGGGCAGATATCCAGCTCCCGGCACAGGCCCGCCAGGCCCTGCAACAGGTCGTAATCGCCGATGATGGCGGCAGCAGGGGGGTGGGGTCTGTTGCGGTACATGGTGGCATACATGCGGAAAGTAGCTGCCTGGCTCTGTCGCTGGCCCAGCTGGTCGCGCACTGATCGGGCGGCAGGCCGCCCCAAAACGGAAGCGATCTGCTCGAGCCATTGTTCAGTTCCCTGATAGCCGTACGGGACGCCGTAGACATAAGGGGTGCCAAACTGCTGTTTGAGCCACTCGGCAGCCGGGAGCGCCTCGGCTCGCAGCACGATGTTCAGCTGGGCGCCGCCCATAGCCGCCAGCTGTTGTAAGCTGGTATCTACCCCCAGAGCCGTGTGACGGGAAAGACCAAAGGAGCGCGAGAGCAGGTCCTCTATCTCCCTGAGGTCGGAGCGGATGCGGTAACTGCTGGCCGAGGCGCCCAGCACATTGTAACGGCCAGGCAGCAGCCCCTGCTTTTGCCCCGCCAGCTGTTTGACCAGCAGACGATAGACCTGGCGCAGACCGACGGTATAATCCCCCTTGAAACCGCCGTTTTCCAGTGCGATGAGGCGGGCATCGACCTGCTGCTGCATGTAATTACAAACGCCGACCAGATCGGTGCCGATGACCGCGGTGACCGCCGAGGCGATGACAAAGATCACCTTGGGGCGATACCCCTTATCCAGCTCGACGATGGCCTCTTCCAGACGCCGGACATCGCCCATGATGACATCGTCTTCGCTCATGTGCGTGGTAAAGAGTGACTGGTCGGGCGAGATGCCCATGGCACCAAACAGACTGACGCAGTAGTGGGTGGTTCCCGCCGGGCCGTATTCCAGCACCACCGCGTCGCCCACGGTGAGCAGCGTCCACATGACAGCCATGCGGTCAGACGGGACCGGCAGATATCTGCACAGACTCATACGGCGGCCCTCCCCTCACGCAGCTGCCGGGCAGCGGTGCTGGCATCGATCAGCTGCTGTACCCCGGCTATGGTGACCTCTAGCCCCAGCATGGGGGACAGTACATCGGTGTGGGCGATCTCGATCTTTTTTTTGCGCAGCCGTTCGGCGTATTCGTGCCCCAGATACAGGTGGGGCTGCAGCACGTCGTACACGTATTGCAGCGGGGCGATGTTGGCAGTTTTGGTGACATAGGGGTCACATTGCTTTAATATGGTCTGCCGGGCAGGGTCTTCTTCCCCGGGAATGGCGCTGGTCTGGATGAGCAGCGGCCGCATACCCAGTTTGACCATAAAGGCGTTAAGCTCAAAACACTCTACCGGCGTGTTGCCGTAGATGTAGGTGACGCCCGCTAGGTGGGCAGAGGCACCGGCCACTGCCCGGCAGGCCTGGCGGTATAGGTCTTCGACCTCGGCCGGCAGGGGCAGCTGCAGATAGCCAAACAACTGGGCGTATAGCCGGTAGATGCGTGCAGGGTCGATATACTTGTCGAACAGCACATAGGGGGTGCCAAACGCCCGCTGCATTTTTTTGGCCAGCGGCAGACCGATGGGGTTGACTACCAGATTTACCCGGGCCGCTGCGGCCCGCTCGATCTCGGCCACGGTGGTGCCGCTGGGCAGCATCATCCCCATGGGCACACCGGCCTGCTGCAGCACGCGGTAGAGCTCGGTGGTAGTGAAATCGCCCAGGCGTTGGCCAATGACATTGACCGTCTGTCCCACCGGCTGTGGGCGCATCATGGCAAAGCAGGCGGTGATAGTATCCTGTACTCCGGGCAGGTGGTTCTCGGTCTTAAAGTGCTCGGTGTGCACCGCCATGACCGGGATGCCGTACTGCTCGCCCAGCTGTTGGGCCATCGAGTCGACATCGTCGCCAATGACTTCTACTACGCAGGTGGTGACCACGAACACCGCTTTGGGGGCGTACTCCTCCATCAGCTCGGCAAAGGCCCGGTACAGCTTTTCCCGGCACCCAAAAGTGACGTCGTGGCTGTCGAGCACCACCGAGAGACAGCGCCCGTCGAGGCCGCCGAACGAGCTGCCGCTGATGGTGGTGTTTTTGGTGTAGTAGGTGCACTCGTCGGTACCCACTACCAGCAGCACGCTGTCTTTGATGCCGCGCACCGCCATCATGGCGCCCATGAGCGGGCAGTGGGGCCCGGGGAATATAGCGCTGCTGAGCTGCGTGACCTCTTTTATGTCGGTGACCTGACTCAACCGCTTCATGCGCGAAACAAGGTCCTGTCCGTTCAATATAATTCCTCCTTTAACTCTGCGCTAGGCGAGCTCGGCAAAGGCGATGAGCGGTTTTTGCCGCCCCTCGATATGGATGATCTCGCCGCCCACACCGTAGACCTCGCGCAACATTTTGCTGGTGATGACCTCGCTGGGGGTGCCTTCGCTGTACTTTTTTCCATCTTTGATCACCACGATGTGGTCGCTGACTTCCAGTGCGTGCGACAGATCGTGCAGCACCATCACCACCCCTACGCCAGTCTCTCGGTTGAGACGGCGCACCATACGCATCGTGTCGAGCTGATGAGAGATATCTAAATAGGTGGTGGGCTCGTCTAAAAACAGGATCTCGGGCTGCTGGGTGAGCACGGTGGCGATCCAGACGCGCTGAGTCTCGCCGCCGGATATCTCGTGGATAGATTTATCGCGCAGGTGGTAGGTACCGGTAGCGCGCATGGCGCTTTCGATAATGCGTTCATCTTCGGGCGACTTGCGGGCAAAAAAGCCCTGGTGTGGCATACGGCCATAACTGACGAGCTCTTTTACGCGAAAATCAGCCGGAGCCGAATGCATCTGCGGCAACACACCGATGCGGCGGGCCAACTCTTTGGGTCCAAAATCCTGCAGGTCCCGCCCGTCGATGCAGACGGTACCGCGCTGGTATTTGAGCAGCCGGGTGAGAGCCTTGAGTACCGTGGATTTGCCCGAGCCGTTGGGCCCGATGATACTGGTGACCTCGTGTCGACCGATGTGGATATCGAGGTCTTTGACCACCACGCAGTCCCCGTATCCGATCTGTAAGCGCTCGGCGCTAACTTCCATTAAATTTACCCCGCTTTCTGAGCATGTAGAGGAAAAACGGCCCGCCGGACACCGCCATGACGATGCCCACCGGGATCTCCATCCCGGGGATGATGGTGCGCCCCACCGTGTCGGCAAAGAGCAGGATCGAGCCGCCCAACAAGATGCTGGTGGGCATGAGCACCTTGTAGTCAGAGCCCACCAGCATGCGCGAGATATGCGGCACGACCAAACCGACAAAGCCGATCATGCCGGCCACCGATACGGTGGAGGCGGCCAAAAATGCCGATACGGCCGACAGACACACCCGACTGGCATTGACGCGGATCCCCAAATTTTTGGCCATCTCGTCCCCCAACTGCAGCGCGTTGGCGTGGCGGATACACAGAAGCGCCAGAGCCAGGCCCACCAGCGCATACACCGCCATGGTACGCACGTGCACCCAAGACATGCCGGACAGACTGCCGTTCATAAAGGCCAATACCCCGGAGAGATTGTCGCTGTTCATAAGCTGCAGCAGCGAGTTATAGCCGCCCAGCACTGAATTGATGGCCACGCCCGAGAGAATGATGCGCACCGGGTCGACGCCGCCTTTCCAGGCCAGCGCATAGATGAGCACGCAGGCCAGCGCGGCGCCCACAAAGGCAAACAAGGGCAGAGAGAGCGTGAGATTGGGGAAGATGAGCAGCACCGTGATGGCAGCGGTACCGGCACCGGCCGAGACGCCGATGGTACCGGGGTCGGCCAGAGGGTTGCGCATGACGGCCTGCAACAGCGCACCGGCCGCCGACAGCGCCCCGCCGATGAGCAGGGCCAATATGACTCGGGGCAGACGCAGGTTGAGTACTACTGTACGGGTGGTGCTGCGCTCGCTGGAAAAGATGGCCCCGAGCACCGCGCGAAATGAGTAGCCCGCGCTGCCGATGGCGATGGCGGTGATGCTGAGCACCACCAGTACCGCCACCAGCACCGTCCACACCACTCCCACCCGCAGCAGCTGGACACCACCCTGATTTTTACCGTGTTTTTTTGCTGTCATGGGTATGTTCCTTTCCGGTAGCGGGCGTGGCCGGCTACTTTTGGGCATAGTAGTCCTCTAAAATATCGGCCAAGTCTTCAATATTCTGGATGATGTTGATACCCGCGGTCGAGACGTAGTTGCCCGGCAGGTAGATGACGTTTCCATTTTTAATGGCGGGAATACTGTTCCAGTAGTCGGGGTTGAGCTCGTAAACGCCTTTCATCAGCGTCTCTACATCCTCGGAGGTACCCATACCGGTAATAAGCACCACGTCGGGATCGTATTCCAGCGCCTTTTCCATATCCAGCGGGATCATGGAAGCGGCCTGATCGTTTTGGTACACGCTCTCCAGCCCACACATGGCCGCCATGCAGCCCAGCGTTCCTTTTTCGGTCTGCAGGTACATGGAGGTGGGGCCGCCGGCCAGCAGCATCAGCACCGATTTTCCGGCACAGATCTTCTGCATCTCCTCCACCCGCTTATCGAGATCGTCAAACTGAGCCATGACCTCCTTGGCCTTGGCCGCGGAGGCGTCGTCCATGGTGAAGGCGTCGACCAAGGCTTGGCTCTGCTCGCGCACCACGTCGTAGATGCTGTAGGTCTGGGAGTTGGTGGCCATATAGTAGACCGGGATGCCCAGACTGGACAGCGTATCGCCGTAATCCTGCTTGCTGGCGGCGGCCATGATCACCAGATCTGGCTCCAGCTCGACGATGCTCTCGGCGTTAAAGCTCTCCATACTCAGCGACGGCAGCTGCTGGGCCTCGAGATCAGCGGGGTAATCCAGTACCGAGGTCTGGGGCACGGCGATCATCTCGACATCCATATCGTACAGCGTCATCACCGGATAGGTGGTGGTGCACACGATGCGCTCGGGGGCCTTTTCGAGCTCGATCTTATCGGTGTAGCCCAGCTCCTGCATGTGGGCGGGGTACTCGAGGGTGAATTTCTGCTTGTCGGCAGTGCCGGAAGATGCGGTCTGTTTGGCGTCGTCGCCGGCACAGCCGGCCATAGACAGGGCCAACACGGCAGCCAGGGCCGCGGCGGCGATCTTTTTCAGTTTCATCGGTATTCCTTCCTTTCGGTGGGCCGGTTCAGAGCCGGCTGGATTATATTAGGCCGATAAGATCTTTTCGGCCAGCTCACTGTATACGGCCTGCATAGGAGAACTCTCCAGCGTCTCGAACACTGTGCCTCCCCGAGCCTCTGCGCTCTGGATATCGGGTGAGCGGGGAATGTATTGGATGACACGGGTATCTATCTCCTGCACGGCCCGATCGACGATCTGGCGCTCGTTTTCGATGTTTTTGGCGTTGAGGATAAGGCCCTGCAGCTTGGCGTAGCCCCGCTTGCCAAAGCCGCGAATGGCGGTGGCAATATTGTTGGCGGCGTACAGGCTCATCATCTCGCCGGAGGAGACGATGTACACCTCGCGGGCATAGCCACCGCGGATGGGCATGGCAAACCCGCCACAGACCACATCGCCCAGCACGTCGTAAATGACGATATCGGGACGATACACCGCGAAAGCGTCGAGGCTTTCGAGCTGCTCAAAGGCGGAAATGATACCCCGTCCGGCGCAGCCCACCCCGGGGGTGGGGCCGCCAGACTCGACGCACAGCACACCGCCAAACCCGGTAAAAACGATGTCCTCCAGTTTGATGGCATCACCTTTTTGACGGATCTGCTCTAATACGGTGGGAATGCGCTGGCCGCCCATCAGATTTTTGGTAGAGTCGGCCTTGGGATCGCATCCGATCTGCATGACCCGGTACCCCTTACCAGCCAGTGCCGCCGATAGGTTCGATGTTGTGGTGGATTTACCGATACCGCCTTTGCCGTAAATGGCGATCTTGCGCTGTATGATATGCTCCAAATTTTGACCTCCCTTTTTTGCTGTAAAATTGGATGAAAGCAGTGAAAATCCGCTTTACAGAAGATGGAAAACATGTTACGATGTGGTTAGCGATAGCTAACTGCGTGCTAAAGTATACCACACAGAAAACTTTCATGTCTTTCAAAATATTAGGCAGCTTTTGCAATTTAGCAGGGAGGACCCGTCTATGAAAGAGACTCAACAGATGTACCCCGAGGCATTTTACAACTTTCAGCTGTTGTGTGATGCCGTGTTGCACCGGGACCTGATACAGGCCCGTCTGGTACTGGAAGAACAGTCGCAGTGCCTGTTTGAGAGCGAACGGCCGTCGTGGGAGTCGATGATGGTCTTTTTGACCTCTATGAACCGCAGTCTCTATAACTTTATCCTCTACCGCACCAGCTTGTCGCTGCACCAGTGCTGTTTTGAAAACAGCAAGCTGATGCACAAGTGCCACACTCGGCAGCAGTTCTTCGACCTGGCCGAGCAGATATTAGAGGCCTATTGCAGCGAGTTGCGCTGTGACAGCTGCCGGGGCAACTACATCACCCGCGCCAAAGCCTACATCGACTGGAATCTGGATAAGCCGCTGCGCCTGGAGGAGGTGGCCGCGCGGGTATTTATCAGTAAGACCTATCTGTCGGAGCTGTTTACCAGCTACACCGGCATGTCTTTTACCACCTATGTGACCCGTCAGCGGATGCAGCGGGCCAAAAAGCTGCTGCTTTCTACGCGCATGTCTATCCACGATGTAGGGCAGGCCTGTGGCTTTTACTCCTCGGCCTACTTTTCTACCGTGTTTACCCGGCAGTTTGGGTTATCGCCCAGCCGTTACCGAACAGCTATGGCCCAGCTGCCCACCGATGACCGCCGCGACTATGCCTGAGACGGAGACTTATTTGCAGGCGGCAAAAGCGGTAAATAAGTGGTAAATTCTCCGGGGTAGAGTGGGCCTGCCCCGACTGCGCCTGACGATCAAAAAAGCAGGACCGGCTATCTATATTAGATAGCCGGTCCTGCTTTTTCGCCGGGCAGCTGTCGACAGCGGACAGCAGTTTAACTTTTAACCCTGCTCACAGTGCCACACAGCGCTTGGGCCGCAGCCAAGAACCCCTGCGCACACACAGTGGTCAGATGACCGCTCACCGCCAAAACAAGCGGTCTATTCTAGTGTCGGGCTGTTTACCCACCACACCAAAACCACAGCCGTTGCCCCTGCTGCCGTGGACACCCGCGCGCTGGGGCGACTGACCAGGTATAGCGGCTGGCCAAGACCGCCCCTTTACAGGGCCGGCGTGGCCGGAGATTTGGCAGACATGCCAGTTTGCACTGCAAAAGTTCCTGCGGTGTTACCGATCCCGGCCGGTCTTGGCCGGGTATTTGACGGCGTTCTTCATCGCTTTGTCGGCCACTGCCTGGGTCAGGTCAATATCAAAATGCTGGCATATGCGGCAGAGATACCAAAACACATCTGCCAGTTCCTCTTGCAGGTGCTCAAACTCGCGGGCGTCCTGTCTGACATCATCGGCTGCGTCGGAGTGTCTCCACATAAAGATCTCGGCCAACTCGGCGGCCTCTACGGTGAGGGCCATAACCAGATCTTTGGCGTTTTGCTCTTTGCGCCAGCCCCGCGCATCTGAAAATTGCTGGATCTGCTGTCTGAGTTGGGCCACCGTGGTTGTCTGGTCGTTTTTCATCCTGTCTCTCCTTTTACATCTTTCGGGTGTGCTTTTTGCGGACACAGCGACCCTATATCAGCGAAACTGATTGAGTGCCGGCAGATAGGTATAGCCAATAGCGGCCATCTTTTTTTCGAGTGCGGCGCGGTCGGCCTGCAGATCGTCGCACAGTGCATCCAGGCTGGTGTAGCAGTCGCGCAGCTTGGTGTTCAAAAAACTCAACAGTAAAAATGGATCACTGGGGATGGGCATATGATCTCTCCTATATGACCCGTGGATGACATGTGTCATCCACGGTACTATTTTCGCGTATGCCCGCATTGTACCACATTTCTGATCGCGCCGGCAAACCCCGTTTATCTATGATACAGGGGTATTATGACTGCCGCGCACCGGCTGCGGGCGACGGGGCCAGCTGAAAGCCCCGCACAAACAGCTGGTCCTGATGATCCCAGAGCAGTACCAGCGCCGCTGACAGCAGCAGAGCCAACGCCTGGGATGGGTCGTCCAGCGGCAGATCGAATTCCTCTTTCATCTTGCGCAGGCGGTAGAGGACCGTATTGCGGTGGGTAAAGAGCTGGGCACAGGTCTGCTTTACCGAGTGGTGGCTGATACAGTAGGTGTACAGTGTGCGGCAGTACTGCGTGTGGTACTGGTGGTCGTAATCGAACAGTGCCCGGATCTGGGGGTGGATGAGATCAGTTCTTCCCTGCAGTTGACGCAGCATCAGGTCGTGAAACTGCTCGACCCGCGCGACCCAGCTGCCGGCGGTATGCGCCCGCAAATACTGCATCACCTCGTCTGCCGCACGGTAGTACCGGGGCAGGTGATACAGCCGGTCAAGCACGTCGGAAACAACGACCCGCAGGTGAAATTGCCGGGCCAGATCATCAAACTGGGTCAGGTCGTGGCCGTCGTTGAGAAACAGTAGCACCGATCCCCTATAGAGGAAGGGGTGGGCGCTGAGGCCGATAGTCGGCGAGGTAGGTGGCGGCCTGTGCTTTAAAAAACACCTCGCTGGAAAACTTGTCGTCCAGAAGGTGGGTGAGCACCTCTTCGGCGGTGGAGAACATCACCCCGCCGCGGCTGGCTTCGAAGTATAGCTGCTTGGCCAGGATCGCCTGCAGCTGCTCAAAGGTCTTTGGCGGCAAGGTGATGGTAATGCAGCCAGAGGACGGGGTGGCTTTTGGCACCGTATCGCGCTCTGACAGCCAGGCACCTATTCAACAGCTGCACGATATACCGTCGCTGGATGTACTGCGGGAGAAGCTGGCGCCCGCAGTGGCGGCTAACCCCAACCTGTTTTACATACTCAAAGTTCGCGGAAACTTTCGCACCATGTACGTGCGCAGCTGCTTTGTGTGTGAAAAACCTTATCCCACGCTCTGGGAGGCGGCCGGCCAGCAGCGGGAATTCCGCTATGAAAATGTGTCCGGCAGTATTATCGCCGTATTTTGCCCCGCATATGTAGAAGGCATCAACCTGCCGGGCTGGCACTTCCATTTTCTAAGTGGCGACAAGCAAAAAGGCGGCCATATCCTGGGGCTGAGCGCCGATACACTGATATACCAGATCAATGCGCTGCACGATTTTGAGCTCCTGCTGCCCCAAAACCGCGAATTTGCCGGGCTCGACCTGTGCGAGGATCTCAGCGCTAAAACTGCCGCTGTCGAGGGCTGACTGACCAGCCTACTGTATCCGTGACAAAAACCGCCCTGCTGTATACCGGTGGGGCGGTTTTTAATCTCGCTGCGATTTTTTGCAAAAAAACGTCTATGCCCCTTGACTCTTACGCTGCGTGATAGGGTAGGATAGCAGTAGATGGTAAAGCAGTTGCCGGCAAACGTATATCCATCCAGCGAAGAGAGGAAAGAGGGCGATGAGAGATGAAGACCATCAGCGAAATTGCCGCACTGACCGGCGTCAGCGTGCGCACCCTGCAGTACTACGACGAGATCGGTCTCCTGCACCCAACTGCACTGACTGCGGCGGGCTACCGATTATACGATGAAAAGGCGCTGGCTGCCCTACAGCAGATCCTGTTCTTTAAGGAACTCGATTTTCCCCTAAAAGAGATCGCGCGCATCATGACCGACCCCGGCTTTAGCAGGCAGGAGACTTTTCAGCGGCAAAAAGCACTTTTGACCGCCAAACGAGATCGGCTGGACCGCCTGCTACAGCTGCTGGACCGGCTGGAGAGAGGAGAGAATTGCATGGATTTTGAGGCTTTTGATATAGGTGGCTATATACAGGCCCTGGAGGACTTTAAACAGACGCACCACACAGTCATCGCCACCTATTGGGGCAGCGAGGAGCATTTTGACGAGCTGATAAGGCGCTGCCGGGAACACGGGCCCAATATTGCCCAAAATGCCATCCGCTATTACGGCAGTGTCGAGAACTATGTAACTGCTATGAGAGAGCAGATGGACCACTTTTCTGAGCACATGCAGGCGTTAGACACGTTACAGCAGGAAGGCAAAGTGGAAGAAAATCAGCGCTATATGCTGGAGCTGGTAGCCGACCTCACCCGCGATGCAAGCGACCCGGAAGTGCAGGGCATCATAGCGCGCATCGTTGGGCTGACGGGCGACAGCAGCATCTCTGCGCTGCAGGCCACCGAGAGCTGGCAGATGGTGATCGACGCCTACCTGTATAACGACAAGCTCATCGCAGCGATAGATAAAAAATATGGTCAAGGAGCCTCCCACTTTATCGGCGAGACGGCCCAATACTATTTTGATCATCAAAAAACAGTACATGGCCCGGCCTGATCGGGGAGAAAGCGCAGATCGTCTCGCACACGATACGCTGAAATTACCCGGTTGCCGTCTGAGGTCTGACCCACCAGGCATTTAAAACCGATAGATACCCGTACTGAACCATTACAAAAAAGGTCCTATCCCAATCGGGATAGGACCTTTTTTGTTGAGAGCGCGATACTTCAGCCCCGCTGACGTGCAGTGAAAGCAACGCCCGAATTTACCGCCGACAACACCGGCAAGACGCCTTAGCGGACTTACCGGCAATACTGTGCGCAGATCTCATCAAGTTCTCCGCTCTACTGCCTGGACCGGACAATTTTCAAAGCAACTGCCGCAGTGCAGACAGTGCGCCTGTTGGATGTGGTAGGGAGCTCCCGTCTGGATGCACTGCTGTGGGCAGACGCGCAGACATTTTCCACAGCGGATACAGCGGTCTGTTATCCGGTAGCCCCGCAGCTTGCGTTTACCGCTGCCGATTGTATAACACGCCCGAAAGATCGGGCGCACACCGAGATCGAAATATTCGATCTGCAGGTCGCCAGCGGCAAATACGACCCCGATCTTTCTCGTGTCGCCGGGATAGACATTTGAGAGATAGGGCTGCTCGGCAAAGATCCTATCAATATATTTTTTCTGCTCGGCCCGGGGGACCGGTACCGCCTTGGCAGAGATGCGGATCATCTCCTTGTAACGGGTAAAAGCCAGTATCTGCACCCGCCCATCGCGCAGCAATTCACGGCAGAACTCTTTGCCCCGCGCAGTGAAAAAGTAAAGCGTGTCCGGTGTATAGTGGATGGCGCTTATACACCGCACCTGCGGCGTTCCATCCAGCCCCACCGTAGCAAAATTGAGTACTCCCACGTATCGCAATTTTTCTAAACAGGTCTGTGCGTCCATAAGATCCACCTCACTCGATGATAAGGCTGCGCCCGTCTTTTCGGGGCTTGGCGGCGGGATAGGCTCCCGCACAGTAACCGAGCAGAACAAAGCACCGCACAACATAGCTGTCGGGTACTTTCCACTCCCGCAAGAGCGCAGCACCGGCCTCACCGGCAAAGGTATCTTCTCCCCGAGCTACGATACAGGAGGAGATGCCCAGCTCTGTCGCCGCCAACACCATGTTTTCTGCACAGCAAAATGCGTCGGGGATACTGTATAAAAAGTTTTTTGGGCACAGGACCATGCAGACGGTCGGTGCACCGTAAAATCCACTTTTGAGGGAGGGGTCATCGATGATACTCGGCTGCTCGGAAGAGACGTAAGAGCCGGCCAGCTGCTGCCGGTCGAATCTGGCGATATTGAGCTGCCCGACTTTTTGACAGAGAGCCTGATTGCGAAGGGCGATAATCGCGGCGCGCTGGCCACCGCCGGCGCTGGGCGCATACAGGCCGGCCTCGATGATCTTTTCCAGGTCGCATCGTGCGATCTGCTGGTCTTTATACTTGCGGATAGAGCGGCGATACCTCATCAGTTCAAACAGTTGCACCTATTTAAACCTCCTTCCAGCACTGGGGGTCGGCGGCATAAAAATTTCCGTTTTGTCCGCTGGCTACGGCGGGGCAGCCCCGGCAAAAGCGCAGCAGCTCACACCTAGAACATTTTTCAAACCTGGTGTAGTCGCGGTAGGTCTCCATCTGACAGATCCACACGTCGGCGAGTCGATCTTCAAACACATTGCCGACTTTGCTGCTTTGCACGCGGCGGCAGGCGTAGATCTCCCCTGTCGGCAGGATGGTCATATGGCAGTTGCCACAGTTACAACCGCCGTAGATCACCTTTTCCCCGGCACCCTCTGGGATCTGAAAGATGCCTCTTTCGTATTCATAGAGGGTCCAGAGGTGGTCCTTTTTGTTAAAATAAGTCGTGCAGCCGGCAGCTTCGTAGGCCTGGAACTTTTTGTAGCAGGTATCGAGTAATTGCCGGTACTGCTGCGGGGTCATGCCTGTGTCTTTTTCCTCGCTTGTAGGGCAGTAGCGGGCAAAGGCGAAGATGTCTGCCCCCGCCGCTACGACCGTATCGATTATGTCGGGCACCTCGCTGATGTTCGTCCCCGATACAGTCGTCATGATCACCGCGCGCATACCCGCTTTTTTAATGCAGGCGATCTTTTCGAGCGTACAGTCGAAAGAACCGGGCTTGCGGAACCAATCGTGGGTCTGGCGCATGCCGTCGATGGAGAGTTGATATTTCTGGCAACCGTATTCTCGCAGTTTTTGACAAACTGCATCGGTCAAGTGGAACGGGTTGCCGAGGATGGTAAATGGGATATCGTGTTCCTTTATCAGTGCCAGCAGCTTCCAAAAATCTGGGTGCAGGATCGGATCGCCGCCCGTGAGATAAAAGTACGGGAGCCGGTCGTAGACTCTGCAAAAGTCGAGGCAGTTGTAAAACGTGTCCTGCATTTGCCGCCAGCTCATAGCCTCTGGCTCTTTGCGGGTGTCCTCTGAAAAGATATAGCAGTGTTTACAGCGCTGGTCGCAGGCATCGGTGATGTGCCACTGAAAGGCAAAATACTGTTTCATACTTGATGCATCCTCACTTTATATAAGATCGGACAGGCCGATTTGCAATTCTGAGTTCCCGGCGAAGATATACACCGGGAACGGGTCGATGGAACAAGCTACTTGTCGCCAGCGCCGCAAGCCGCCCCACAGGCAGTGGGCTTTTCTTCCGGCTTGTCCGCCGCGCCACAGGCGGCAGGTGCTTCGGCAGGTCTGTCGCCGGCGCCACAGGCGGTACCGCAGGCGGCGGGACTTTCCTCCGGCCTATCTGCTGCACCGCAGGCGGAAGATACCGTTTCTTTTTCGTTCCATCCAAAGATGTTTGAGAGTGCCATAACTGTGACCTCCACTTTTGTATTCAGAGTGCTGTTGCTGTTGCTGTTTTGCTCTCTGTAATTCTAATTGTACGATTTTATTTTTCGGTCACAAGTACGCACTTTTTTATAACACAGTTACCTTGAGGTGACTTTTGCGCCGCCTCGGGCTTATAGAGGTCAAAAATATAAGCGGTATTAAAAAATTTTACAATACTGCTTACACGCAAATAGAGTAGTATCGTATAATAGGCATGTAACATTATATTTTGATCTAACAGCTATTTAAGGAGGTATTCATTGTGCTGACCAAAGCAGAGATGCCTGCATGCCCCGTTGCGACCACCGTACAGATGATCGGCAGCAAATGGAAACTGCTGATCATCAGAAATCTGCTCGCTCGGCCGTGGCGATTCAACGAGCTACGCAAGGATCTGGAGGGTATCAGTCAGAAGGTGCTGACCGACAGCTTGCGCTCGATGGAAGACGACGGGATCGTCACCCGCACCGCCTATCCCGAAGTGCCACCCCGGGTAGAATACGCCCTGAGCGAATTGGGGGAATCCATGCGTCCCATTATAAAAGCTATGGAGATATGGGGACTCAATTATCAAAAAAGCGCCAAATAGAAAAACTCGTAAAAACAGCGCCAAAGCTCTTTAAAATAGAGCACATTGGCGCTGCTTTTTGCTACCAAAATTCTGTGTTGATGCACATCTTATCGGGGCTATTATATAAAGCAGGTGGCGACACACCATATATTGGGCCAGATACTTTGTACTTGGATGCATAAAAAAGCCTGTACCGATGGGTACAGGCTTTTTTATGGTGGTGGAGGATGGATTCGAACCATCGAAGTCACTGACAACAGATTTACAGTCTGCCCCCTTTGGCCACTCGGGAACTCCACCGCATATTTGGTTTTAAATGGTCGAGGCGACAGGACTTGAACCTGCGGCATCCTGGTCCCAAACCAGGCACTCTACCAAACTGAGCTACGCCTCGGTACACAGTGCGCAGTTGTAGCTCACGGCCGTAACTACAGCTTTTTAATTTTATCGTATCCAGAACAAAAAGTCAACGGCATTTTCCTATTTTCACCTTGCTTTTTCACAAATTTCCTTCCAGATAAAAAAGAGCAGCACGGTGCTGCTCTTTTTTATCTGGTGCTGACTGTCGACAGCAGCACCTTTTTACCATTACCGGTGCAGGATCTCCGACTCATTTTGACGACAGTAGTCGTACATTTCGCTGCCGGTAGCAAACCACACCCCGGGCTTATCTTTGACAAAGGTCAAAAACTCTTCGAGTATGGCTGAGCGGCCGGGGTTACCGATCGTTTGGGGATCTAATTGCATGACGTAACACAGGTGATGGGTGTAGTGGCCGGTAAACTCATCCTTCCAGTTCGAGAGCATACTGCTGTAAGGTGCTACCCTGCCCTGACCGGTGGGAAAAGCCGGCCGGTAGTTAAAGGCCAGATAGGGGAAATCGAAGTTGGCCCACTGGATAGGTATCTGCAGCATTTGGGTGCCGGCATCGTCTACCGGCATAAAGTAGGGGCGGTCGTCATCGCTCAGGTCGCTGGAATAACACATGCCTAAGCTGTGGGCGATCTGCAGCGTCTCCAGGGTGAGGTCCCCCTCGGGGGCACGAAAACCGCGAGGCGAAACGCCACTGTACTTTTCGATAGCGGCCACCGCTTTTTTGAGCCGTTCTTGCTGTTGGGCGCGGTCAAACAGCGACAAGTTCTCGTGCAGATAGCCGTGGCAGGCGATCTCGTGTCCGGCAGACACGATGTCTTTCATGTAGCCGGCATATTTTTCGGCCACGATGCCGGGGACGAAAAAGGTCGCCTTGATCGAAAAGCTCTGTAAGATATCCAGTAACCGGCCCAGTCCGCGCGTCATGCCGTACTGGCCCATCGAAAGCGTTTTAGGCATGTGGGCCGCCCGTTCATCCAGCTGCAGCCAAAAGTATTCGGCGTCGAGATTGACGGTGATCATGGCTGCGCACTGGATGTTTTGCGGCCATTTGGGGTGCTGTGTATACATGTTTATCTATCCCTCCCTACTGCTCTGGCCGGGTATGTCTGCCGCCACCAGTCGGCGATCTGGCTGCCGGTAGCCACCCATACGTCTTGGTGGCTGGTGACTTCTCTGAGTATCTCTTCCAATATCTGATTGCGGCCCGGTGCGCCGGATATCTGTGGGTGCATGAGGAAAGAGATACACAGCCCATAGCGGTGGTAACCGGCAAATTCGGCCAGGTAATTTTGCTGTACATTGCGGTAACAGGAGATGCGGTCGAGGCCTGCCGGTTCAGCCGGATAGATATTGTAGGCCTGCGCCACATAATCGTCCAGTTCCCACTTGGAGGGAATCTCGATAAAGTCGGTTACCCGGCCATCGAGCACGGTGCGGTAGGGCCGGTCGTCGCCGCGCATGGAACTGGAGTAGGAAAAGCCCCGCTCCTCCAGCAGGTAGGGGGTGTCTACCGCCCAATCGCCCGACGGGGTGCGAAAGCCCACCGGCGCCGTGCCGGTGATATCTTTGATGATCTTCTGGGTCTTTTCGATGATCTCGATCTGCTCCTCCCGCGTTTTTTCCACAAAGCGCTCGTGGGTATAGCCGTGATTGCCGATCTCATGGCCGGCGGCATGTATTTTTTTCACAACTGCGGGATTGTGCTCGGCTACGTAGCCGGGAACGAAAAAAGTGGCCTTTACCCCGTACTTGTCGAGCAGATCCAGGATCATATCCACACAGCGGTTAGGGCCGTACTGGCCCACCGAGCGTGCGCGGATGAGTTTATCGGCGTTGGGCTCGTCAGACGACATGTTTTGCCAGATGATGTCGCCGTCGAGGTCAAAAGTAAACATGGCCGCGCTCTTGCAGCCGTGGGGCCATTTTACAGCTTGCATATAGGTCGTCCTCTCTATCGTGAGGTGCTGTTAGAGCACCTTCTCTAAAAACACACGGGCGCGGTCAGATTTGGGGGTGGAGAAAAACACATCGGGCGGCGCGTCCTCCACCAATATGCCTTCGTCTAAAAAGCAGATGCGGTCGGCCAGTTCCCGGGCAAAGCCCATCTCGTGGGTCACTAGTACCATCGTGATGCCGGTATCGGCCAGATTTTTGATGACTCCCAACACCTCTTTTACCATCTCGGGATCCAGGGCGCTGGTGGGCTCATCGAACAGGATGACTTCCGGGTCCATGGCCAGCGCACGGGCGATGGCCACCCGCTGCTTCTGCCCGCCAGAAAGCGTATCGGGGTACACGTTGGCCTTGTCGGGCAGTCCAACCTGCGCCAGCAGCTGCAGCGCCTTTTTCTCGGCCTGTTTGGGCGGCACTTTTTTTACTTTGCGGGGGGCATATGTCATGTTGCCCAACACGGTCATGTGGGGAAAGAGGTTAAAGTGCTGGAATACCATCCCCACCTTTTCGCGCACCGACATCAGGTCTACTTTTTTCTGGGTGATATCTTGCCCGTCGATAAAAATTGAGCCGCCAGATGGCTTTTCGAGCAAATTCATGCACCGCAGCAAGGTGGATTTTCCCGACCCGGAGGGACCGATGATCGCCACGATCTCCCCTTTGTGGATATCCAGCGACACGCCTTTGAGCACCTCCAGCGCGCCAAATTCCTTATAGATATTTTTAACGCTTATCACTCTTATGTACCTTCCTCTCAACCAGGTGGGCCAGCAGCGTCAGCAGCATGACGATGATGTAGTAGATGAGCGCCGATACCAAGAGTGGTTCAAACGCCTTATAGGTGGAGTTCATTACCAGCTGGGCGGTGCGCATAATATCTACCAGACCGATGGTGGCCACCAGCGAAGTACCTTTGAGCAGGTTGATGATCTCGTTGATGACGCTGGGCAGTGTGCTCTTGATCGCCTGGGGAAAGATGATATCGCACATCATACGCGGATAGGGTACCCCCAGAGCGATGGCCGCCTCGCGCTGACCCGCATCTACTGCCTGGATACCACCGCGCAGGTTCTCTGACAAAAAGGCGGCCGAGTTGCAGGCAAAAGCCAATACGCTGGCCTGCATGGCGGTGATCTTGTAGGCAAATAGCTGGGGGACGGCAAAGTACACCAAAAACAGCTGCACCAGCTGGGGAACACCGCGGAATATGGAGGTGTAGAAGTAGGCGATGCCCCGCAACACTCTGCTGCGCGATATCTTGCACAGCGTGAGCGGAATGGCGATGACAAAGCCCAACAGTAGGGACAGGCCGGTGATCTGTAAGGTCATGCCGATGGACTTAAAAAACAGCGGCATGTATTTGGGAATGACACTAAAGTCTAAGTTCACGTTCTCTCTCCTTTGGCCGCAGCGTAGAGCCAGACGGCTGCCCGCCTGGCTCTGCCTGCGCGAAATGCCGATATCGGCGCTGAGATCTTTTTTACACTAGGATGTGATGGAAAATATCCAATTTTTCGCCAAAAAGCGTATCGTCAGCCACAAGAACAGCGCTGCTGTTTCGCGGCGCGAGGAACTGTGTTTCGAGAGCTGTTCTTACACTTTTTGCGCTGCCTAACGGGAGGGTAGGTCTTATCTTTACCTGTATTTTGGGTGACCTATTGCGCAAAAAGCCCACCCTTGAATCGGCCCTGTGACCGTAAGAACAGCGCTGCCGCTTCGCGGTGCGAGGAACTGTGTTCCGAGAGCTGTTTTTACACTTTTGCGCTGCCCGGCGGGAGGATAGGTCTTATCTTTTTCCTGTATTTTGGGTGACCTATTGCGCAAAAAGCTCACTCTCAAATCGACCCTGTGGCTGTAAGAACAGCGCTGCCGCTTCGCGGCGCGCGGAACTGTGTTCCGAGAGCTGTTCTTACACTTTTTGCGCTGCCTGGCGGGAGGGTGGGTCTTATCTTTACCTGAATTTCGGGTGACCTATTGCGCAAAAAGCTATTCGCCGATATATGCCTCTCCCAGCCATTTGACGATGATCTGGTCCATCGTGCCGTTGTCCTTAAGTGTCTGGATCTCCTCGTCGAAAACTTTTTTGAGCTCTGAATCCTTGGGGAAAGCGATCGCGAACTCTTTGGCCACTCCTTCGCTCAGCGAACTGTCGACCGGTACCATAAAACCGTCGATCTCATCGTACTGTTTCATAAAACCGTCGATGAGCGAACCGTCGGTACACATGGCGTCGATACGGCCATTGAGCAGCTCCTGCAAAACCGCGGGCTGGCCGTCGAATGTTGACACCTGGGCATTTGGCACCCGGCGGGCCATGTCTTCGTATGAGGTACCGGTAGAGCAGCCGATCTTTTTACCGGTCAGATCGTCTACCGTGGTGATACCGGAGCCCTTTTTGACCAAAAAGGCATCGCGGGCCTGGATGTAGCCGATCGAAAAATCCACATTTTTGCGGCGTTCATCCGTGGCGGTCATTCCGGAGATGACCATGTCGGCCCGGCCGGACTGCAGCGCCCCGATCAGCCCGGAAAACTGCATGTTGGATATCTCGTAGGTAAAGCCCAGATCTTTTGAGAGCTGCTCGATAAAATCGATATCCAGCCCTTCGTAGGTCTCGTTCCCCTCCTCATCGACGGTGACCGACTCAAAGTTTTTAAACGAGGCGCTCAGGGCGATAACATAATGCTTGCCAGACAGGGGCTTTGAGCTGTCACCTCCCGCAGCACCGGTCTCTTTGGCCTCTTCGCCACAGCCGGCAAACAGCCCCAGAGTGAGTACCGATGCCGCCAACAGGGCAAGTATTTTTTTCAGTTTCATAAAAACTCCTCTTTCTCTCATACAGATATTGTTTGTAAAACCGTCGGCTCTACTGTGCCGACAAGTCGATCTTTCCCGCTTTCCAACACCGGGGCGACCGGGGTGGCGTGGGGTAGGCGCGCTTGCTGTGGGAGAGCGACTGGGCCACCAGCATCTCGGCGGTATTTACCAGTACCATAGCGGGGTCGATGACCGGGATGCCGACCAGCGCCGAGACCTGTGGCGCCAGCCCGGCAAAGCTGAGACAGCCCAAGATCACGGTGTCGGCCCCGTCGGCGGCACATTTTTTTGCCGCCTCGGCCAGTTGAGCGATCAGCTGGTCATCGCCAGTGGCGGTGCGTATCTGATCTGGCCTGTGCTGCGCGCTGCGCACCGAGGTCAAAAAGCTGCCATAACCCAATGCACGGACAAAAGCCTCTTTTTGGGGGATGCGGCGCTCGTCGGTGGTGAGTACCGAAAAGTGATAGCCCAACTGGGTGGCCAGCGCCAGCGAACACTGGGCCCCACCCAGCACTGGGATCGAGAGCACCTCGCGGCAGGCAGCCAGACCGGGATCGCTAAAACAGTATAGCGCCACTGCGTCGTACCCCTCCTGTTGGGCATCCAGTGCCAGCTGCACGATCTCGGGGGCCGCAACCGCCACATCCAAGTCGGAATCGATGCAGACCTCGGTACACTGGGGGCAGATCATCGATATTTGGGTATCCGGTCTGGCTGTTGTCAACAGCAGCGCCTCACGAACCGCCAACTGCTGGCGATCGAGACCAGAATCGGGGTTTATAAACTTGATGCGCATAGTTAAGTCCCCTCTAGAGCATCTCTTTTTTAATGCCTTTTTTCAGGATATTGTGGTAGTCGATATAGGGATATATGCCATCATCGAACACGGGGCAAAACTGCTGCAATTCTGAGAGCTGCAGCTCCTCGATAGCTTTTTGGTGGTCCTCGCAGTAAATGACGATCTGGCCGACGATGCCGTGGGCATCACGGAAGGGGATCCCTTTCCCCACCAGGTAATCGGCTACCTCCGTTGCATTGAGAAAGCCCTTTTTGACCGCTTTTTCCATATTTTCTTTTTTCACAGTGAGCGTGGCGATCATTCGCTCCATCATACAGAGCGATAAGATGACCGTTTGCAGACTGTCGTGAAAGGCCTCTTTATCCTCCTGCATATCTTTGTTATAGGCCAGTGGCAACCCCTTCATTACGGTGAGCAGCCCCATCAGATCGCCGTATACTCTGCCGGTCTTGCCGCGAATGAGTTCGGCCCCATCTGAATTTTTCTTTTGAGGCATGATACTGGAACCGGTGGTGTAGTTGTCGTCGAGACTGATAAAGCCAAATTCCTGCGAGCTCCAGAGGATGATCTCCTCGCTGAGACGGCTGAGGTGCATCATAAGGATACTAAAGGCAGACATGACCTCCAACTGGTAGTCGCGGTCACTGACCCCGTCGATAAAGTTTGCATACACGCCGCTAAAACCCAACTGTTCAGCGGTAAAAGCACGGTCGATCTGGTGTGTCGTACCGGCCAGTGCTCCACAGCCCAGCGGCGACAGATCCATGTTGTCCAGTGCTCTCTGCAGCCGCTTTTTATCGCGTTGGAGCATACCGTGGTAAGCCATTAGATAGTATTTGAAGGTGACTACCTGTGCCCGCTGCAGATGGGTATAGCCGGGCATAATACAGGGGTTTTGCGCCGCTTTTTCCTGTAGTGTGCGCTGCATCTTCTCCACCAGCTCAATAACGTACGCCGTCTGCTGCTTTACATATAGCTTCATATCTGTATTGACCTGGTCGTTTCTGGAGCGGGCGGTGTGCAGCTTTTTACCCACATCGCCGATGCGCTCGATAAGATGTACCTCTACAAAGGTGTGCACATCTTCGTAGGCGTTGGTCATCTGCAGGGCACCGCTCTGTACGTCCGCCAGGATACCCTGCAGGCCCTGTGCGATCTGTTCACCTTCCTGGACGGTGAGCAGCCCACACTTTACCTGCATAGCTACATGGGCCAAACTCCCCTGGATGTCTGGCCCACACAGCCAGGTCGTATTGGAGAGATTGTTGTTAAACTGCTCCATCAGCTCGTTTTCGTCCTGGCGGAAACGACCGCCCCACAGTTTGGTAACTGTTTTATGCTCCATTTTAAAGCCCTCTCTGCTGTATGTTTTTTAAAGTAGCATAATTATACGATATATTTTATAATAATTGCAATAGATTGCGATGAATTTTCTATTTATCTAGTAATTATACATTTATGAAGCTATATATATTCCATTTTTTGTATTTAATGCCTTTAATTATTGTATATTTAGTTGTATATTAAAATATTTATTCATAACATACAAATTGTACGGATGTGTATATCTGTATCTCTATCCACAATCGAGTAAAACTCTTTATCGCGGCTAACTTTGTAGCCTACCTGGATGAACAGCCTATGGGTTACAAAAAGATAAGCATGATGGTCGCAAAAATTCTCCCTCAGACATTGACAACCTAATAGGTAGATGATATAATTCACGTTGTTGTCATATTCGCTGGTGTAGCTCAGTTGGTAGAGCAGCTGATTTGTAATCAGCAGGTCGGGGGTTCAAGTCCGTCCACCAGCTCCATAAGATAGAGCCAGCCAATGTGGCTACTAAAATAAAATATGGTGGAGTTCCCGAGTGGCCAAAGGGGGCAGACTGTAAATCTGTTGTCAGTGACTTCGATGGTTCGAATCCATCCTCCACCACCAAAGCTGCGGCGTGTGCATTGCACACCGCAGCTTTTTTCTTTTAGTAACGCAAAATGCTCGCGTTTGAGGCGGTATCTAAACCGCTTGTCCCTCTCAGTAAAAAAGGCTGTGCCACTTCGGTCCAGTCTTTTTTACTGTCTGATGCACGTGCGCAAATGTAAATAGTAATTAAAAGACTCATTTTCCAGCCGCATTTACACGTTCCCCATGCATTTTACGAAAAAGTATTTTGTCCACATCCAGCGTTACAAAATGGCCGCCACTCGGCACAGCTCTCCTCTTTGTGTATACGACGGCTATGCACACCTTGCCGGGTAGATCCAGCAACCAAATATGCGCCTGTTTATCTAAAGACAATACTGCCATGCTCCTGTTTGTAGCTGCAGGATATCCCTGGTGTAAAAGCCCCAAGTAATATTGACCGAACGGTCTGTAATTGTTATAATAAAATATAGACCATCTAGTCTATATTTTAGTTCAGAGGTGTTTTGGTGAAAAAACAGGAGAAGACAGAACGGACGCGTGAGCGGATCGTCGGCGCCGCCATAGAAGAATTTGGCACTGTCGGTTACAGTGCCGCGGCGATCAACAACATCTGCAGTGGCCATGAAATATCTAAGGGGTTGCTCTACCACAATTTTACCGGTAAAGATGCATTGTATCTGGCCTGTGTATCGTGCTGCTTTGCCGAAGTGACTGCATATTTAAAAGATCAGGACATCGGAGATGACTTAGAGCGGTATATGCAGCTGCGCATTCGGTATTTTTCTCAGCATCCGCTGTGCGCCAGAATTTTTTTTGAAGCAGTCCTTCAGCCACCAGCACCGCTGGCGGCACAGATACGCGAGGCCAAAGCCGACTTTGACTGTCTCAACAAAAAGATATATCAGGCGGCACTGTCTAAAATGACGCTGCGGCCGGGCGTTACGCAGGATGACGCTATAGCGTATTATGAAGTCATGCAGGAGATGTTTAACGGCTATTTTAGCAGCCCGGCCTATGTGGGCAAAGACCTACAGGTACTGGTGGCTGACCACGAGAGCCGCCTGGCAAAAATGCTCGATTTTATGTTATATGGTATCGCCGAGAGGAGGATACAAAAATGATCTTGCTTTTTCTGCGGCTGCTGGCCGCTGTTGCGCTGGCCTTTGTGGCCGGTAAATTGGTGTCGAAACTCAAGCTGCCCTCGATCCTAGGCTGGCTGATCGCCGGCATGATCTTAGGCCCCCACGCGGTCTCTCTCGTGAGCAACACTCTGCTCGATGCCGTTTGGTATCAGAGCATCATGCATGTTTTAGAGTGTGCTGTGGGCCTGATGATCGGTACCGAACTGGTGTGGCGCAAGATAAGGCGTTCGGGAAAAGCAATCATCATCACCACGCTCACCCAATCTATTGGCACATTCCTAGTCGTGTCGCTGGTATTTGGTATCGTGTTCTATTTTTCCGGTATACCCCTATACCTGGCGTTTCTCTTTGGCGGTATCGCTCTGGCCACCGCCCCGGCACCGGCCCTCTCTATCGTGCGCGAATTTAAAACAGAGGGGCCGGTGACCGCCACCCTTATCCCTATGGCGGCGCTGGACGACATTGTGGGCTGTATCGTATTTTTTAGCACCATCGCCATCGTGGCGGGCAATCTGTCGGCGGGAGAGCTACCAACCTATATGATCGTGCTGGTAGTGCTGCTTCCTTTGATTATTGGCGTCGTCACCGGCCTGTTGGCCGGCTTGGTGCTGAAAAAAGAGCGGGGCGCAGGCCCCACTTTAGCTTTGCTGATAGCGATGATCCTCCTCTCCTCTGGGGTGGGTTTTTGGTGCAATGATTTGCTGCCACGACCGGTGCTCAATTTTATGTTGATCGGTATGGCTTTTTCAGCTACATTTTCGAATATGGTCTCTGAAAAACGGCTGGATCAGATCATGCAGGGCTTTAATCCCATTCTCGGGGTGGCCATGATCGTCGTCATCCTAAATTTGGGTGCACCGCTGGATTACCACCTGATCCTGGGGGCGGGGCTCTACACAGCGATCTACATCGCCGCCCGGGCATTCGGAAAGTACTTTGGCGCCTTTTTTGGCGCTGCGGTGACCAAGTCTCCCAAAACTGTGCGCAACTATCTCGGCCTTACGCTGCTGCCCCACTCCGGTGTATCGCTGGTGTTTACCGGTATTGCCGTATCGGTGCTGGCGGGGCCGGCACCGGCCTGCGCCAAGATCATTCAGGGCACGATCGCGGCCGCCGCGGTGATCAACGAGGTGATCGCCGTCGTCATGGCCAAAAAGGGGTTTGAATGGGCCGGCGAGTTTGATCGGCAAGAGGCCACCAACAACGTCAGCGCAGTACCCCTGCCGCCGGTCATTACCATCAGCCGCCAACACGGCAGCGGTGGGCGTATGGTCGGGCACCAGCTGTCACAGCAGTTAAAGATCCCTTTTTACGACCACGAGATCATCGAGCGGGCCGTCAATTCCAGTACGATCGACCAGAGCTTTTTTGAAGAGGCCGAGACACGTTGGGCGGGCAGTTTACTAGATGGGCTCTCCCGCGATGTCGGACAGGGTCTCTCGGTCGATGATCAGGTATTTTTACACCAGTCACAGATCATTCGTCAGATCGCCAGCGAGAACTCCTGCATCATTGTAGGCCGCTGTGCCGATCAGGTCCTCAAGGACCGACAAAATGTAATTCGGGTATTTATTTATGCCGATCGCAAGAGCCGCCAACACCGGCTCATCCATACCTATCACGAGACGACCGATCATGCTCTGGCGGATATAGAGAGGACCGACAAGCGTCGAGCTTCCTACTACAGTTTTTACTCCGGGCGTCAATTCGGCGATGCCGACAACTACGACATCTGTCTCAACAGCAGTGCATTGGGGATCGATGGCTGTGTGCAGATCTTAAAAGACGTCTATCGCTCTTTGTCTGCCGCCACCCAAGAGCCGTAGATAAGGGATGATCCATGTAAAAAAGCGCTCTGTCCGGGTGGGGCAGAGCGCTTTTAGGTGCACAGTCACACTGATTAAAAATCGGCATAGAATGGTCAGACTGAGCGAAGTACCCCTATCTGATCACCTTTGCTGGGCGATATGATTTTAAAAATAAACCTTGACATTTGTCCGTCATGTGCTAAAATACAGATTAAATCGACGAGGAAGAGGAAGTAACTGCTGTGCCTTCCGGCCAAGAGAGTTGCGGGCGGTGAGATCGCAGCGCGGTAAGACAGCAGTGAATGGGCTTCTGAGAGCAACCCGAACTTTTCTGGTTAGCAAAAGAAAAGTAGGCGCGCCGGAGTGAGACCTCCGTTAACAAATGTCTGGCGTATGTTTGTACGCGGCGAGTGGGCGCAGTGCTGTTTGCACAGACGAGCGCCAAGCAGGGTGGCACCGCAGGAGTGTTTTTACAGCTTCTGTCCCGGCAGTATGCAGGGACAGAGGCTTTTTTGTTTGCCTTTGTCCCGCAAGAGTCGCATATTTTGGAAAGGAGACAAATACTATGGCAAACCAAAACATCCCTTACAAGATCTACCTGTCTGAAAGCGAGCTGCCCCGCCAGTGGTACAATCTGCGCGCGGACATGAAAAACAAGCCCGCACCGCTTTTAAATCCCGAGACTCTGCAGCCCATGACCGCCGCCGACCTGGCGCCGGTGTTCTGTGAGGAACTGGTGGCGCAGGAGCTCGACGATACCACCCCTTTTATCGACATCCCCAGTAAGATCCGCGACTACTACAAAATGTACCGGCCTGCTCCGCTGATGCGCGCTTACCGGCTGGAACAGGCACTGGGTACTCCGGCCAAGATCTACTACAAATTTGAGGGCAATAATACCAGTGGCAGCCACAAGCTAAACAGTGCGATCGCCCAGGCCTATTACGCCAAAAAGCAGGGGCTAAAAGGCGTCACCACCGAGACGGGCGCCGGCCAGTGGGGCACGGCCCTCTCGATGGCCTGTGCGTACTTTGGGCTCGACTGCAAGGTGTATATGGTCAAGGTCTCGTACGAACAAAAGCCGTTTCGCCGTGAGGTGATGCGCACCTACGGGGCTGATGTCACCCCTTCTCCGTCTGACACCACCGCCGTAGGCCGCAAGATACTGGCCGAGTTCCCCGGTACTGGCGGCAGTTTGGGCTGTGCTATCTCAGAGGCGGTGGAGGCCGCCACCACCCGCGAGGGATACCGCTACGTGCTGGGCAGTGTGCTGTCGCAGGTGATGCTGCACCAGTCGGTCATCGGTCTGGAGACCAAAGCTGCTCTGGACAAATATGATATCACCCCAGACATCATCATTGGCTGTGCCGGCGGCGGTTCAAATCTGGGGGGACTCATCGCCCCGTTTATGGGACAAAAGCTGCGGGGTGAAGCAGATTACCGCTTTATCGCCGTAGAGCCGGCCTCTTGCCCCAGCTTGACCCGGGGCAAATACGCATACGATTTCTGCGACACCGGTATGGTCTGTCCGCTAGCCAAAATGTATACGCTGGGCAGCGGCTTTATCCCCGCTCCCAACCATGCCGGCGGGCTGCGCTACCACGGCATGAGCAGTGTGTTGTCGCAGCTTTATGACGACGGTCTTATGGAGGCCCGCAGCGTAGAACAGACGGCGGTGTTTGCCGCAGCTGAGCAGTTTGCCCGCATCGAGGGCATCCTTCCTGCTCCCGAGAGCAGCCACGCCATTAAAGTGGCGGTGGATGAGGCACTGGCCTGCAAACAATCTGGCGAAGAAAAGACCATCGTGTTCGGTCTCACCGGTACCGGCTACTTCGATATGACCGCTTACGAGCGCTATAACAACGGCGAGATGAGCGACTATATCCCCACCGATGAAGACCTAGCACGAGGTTTTGCCGGTCTGCCCCAGTTCCCCGGCAGCATGAACTGAACCTCCCCTTTTTCCTTCTCTTTATTTTCACACTGCTGAGAGACGAGCGCTGATGGCGTTTGCCTCTCTTTTTTTGTTTATCTATCTTCTTATCTTGACTTGCAGATAAGGCCCAGGAAAACGCTTTTTTGTTGTCTGTGGGCAAATTGGTGTATACTGGTATTTATAGAGAGCGGGCCCTTACTGAATATGACCGCCCTATACCAGAGCAGGAGGTAAAGTGCTGTGGACAAACTTTCTCGATGGATACGCGTCGCTACTGCAGCCCCTATTTTGGCCGGCTGTATGCTGGGCGTTTTGTATTGCTGCCGGCCCGAGCTGATAGGAGGAGCCCCTCCACTGCAGTGGGGGCTTTTGTGCTTGACGGTGCTGCCGCTGCTGGCCTACCCCCTGCAGCGATATATTCCCGGTTTTCGCGACCGCGGACGGGAGGGTCAGCGCAGCTTAGCTATGGTGTTCGCCGTTATCGGCTATCTGCTGGGGTGTGCGGGCAACGCACTGCTGCGCGGTACCCGGGCTATGTGGATCGTGTATACTGAGTATCTGCTCTCTGGGTTACTATTACTGGCGGTCAACAAGCTCATCGGTAAAAAGGCCAGCGGCCATGCCTGTGGTGCCGCTGGGCCCGTGGCACTGCTCTGCTACTTTGGAGTGCCGGCGCTGCTTCCGGGGGCGGTGCTCTTGGTTTTGGTGTGGTGGGCCAGTCTGCACACCGGGCGGCATACATCGGCCCAACTGGCCGGTGGTACAGCAGTACCGCTGGCAGCGCTACTTCTCATCCACCTGCTATCGCCGCTGCTGTAGATAGAATAGACTATAAATAGAAAGAGGGGCGGGACCGCCATAGGTCCCGTCCCTCTTTCTATTTATAGAGCCGATCAGACATCTTTTCGCTGATAGACGAACTCACCGGCCAATATCGTGGCGTCGACTTTTACATCTTTGATGCGCTCGGGGTCGATGGTGAAGATATCCTCGCTGAGCACTGCCAGATCGGCATAGTACCCGGGCCTGATGCGGCCCTTCACATCCTCTTCGAAACTGGCGTAAGCGCTGGCTGCCGTGTAGGCATCCACCGCATCGTACACGTCTACACACTCATCGGGATAAAAACCGCCGCTCGGGGTGCCGGCCAGATTTTTTCTGGTCACTGCACAGTAGATGTTGTGCATGGTATTCAGGTCTTCCACCGGCGAATCGGTACCGAAACTGTTGTGGATGCCCAACCGGTTCATGGTGGCAAAAGCATAGCTGGTCGCGGCCAATTCTTTGCCCGCCCGGCTCTCTAACACCGTCATGTCGTAGTGTAAAAAGATGGGTTGGATATAAGCCAAAATATCGTTTTGGGTAAAGCGCTCTACCAGCGCCCGATCGGTGATCTGGCAGTGGACGATGCCGTGCCGATGGGGGTTCTCCCCATCCCCGCAGACCGTATCGTAACTGTTAAGCACCTGCTCGATGGCTGCATCGCCGATCGCATGCACCGCCACCTGACAGCCGGCGGCATCGGCTATCTGAACCAGCTCGTCGGTCTGTTGCTGGGTGAGCGTTTGGATACCGGTAGTCGACGGGTCATCGGCGTACGGTGCGCGCATCAGCGCAGTGCGGGCGCCCAGCGAGCCATCTACAAACAGCTTCAGCGGCCCGATCTTATTAAAGGCGTCGCCGCTGCCGGTAATATAGCCCTGCTCTAAAAACTCCCGGTACTCGTCGGGGGCCATAAAATTACACTGGTGATAGACCCGCAATGTGGGGTGGGTCGACTGGATGTTGTGATAGGCCTGCAGCATATCTCTATAGGCACCGGGCCGCACATCCATGGTCTGCACCGAGGTGATGCCCCACTCGGCGGCATGCTCCATAGCGGTGTGCAGGGTGTGCTCGATCTCCTCTACCGTGGGGTCGCGGCGCAGGCACATCACCAAATTGGCCGCTGTCTCACGAAAGATGCCGTTGGGCTCGCCGTTTTCATCCACATCGAACTGGGCCCCTTCGGGCTGCGGGGTATCTTTGGTGACCCCGGCCAGTTGGATGGCCAGCGAGTTGGCCGTGAGGGCATGACCACAGGCCCGCTCTAAAATGAGGGGATATTCCGTAGTGATCTCATCCAGGTCGTGCCGGTCCATCATGCGGGGCTCATCGGTAAAGTAATCCTGGTTCCAGCCGGTTCCGTGCAGCACAGTGCCGGGCGCGGGCTTGGTGCGGGCGATAAAGTCGCGCGCGATCTGCTTGGCCTCGGCCATCGAGGTGACGCCGTGCAGATCGATAGATTCTAAGTTCTCGCCCACAAAGTACAGATGCATGTGGCTGTCGTTAAAACCGGGCACCACGGTGCGGCCGCCGGCGTCGTATTGGGGCGTACCGGCCGGGGCTACGGCCAGCACCTCTTCGTTGGTGCCCACTGCCTTGATGACACCGTCCTCCATATACACCGCCTGTGCAAATTTTTCGCGCTCTACATATACTTTGGCGTTGGTGATGAGTCTGCCCATGTTAGTTATCCTCCTTCTCGGCATTTTGAGCAGCCAGCACTGCCTGGCGGCTCTTTTTAAATACCAGTTCGTAGATGACAAGGCCGGCTGCCGGCACTGCCAGACCAATCAGGGAAGTGACCGGGTCCTCGATCAGGGTGTTGATAAGCAGGCCAATGGTGATGAGGATGGTGACGATCACCAGCACCGGATAGCCCCACACCTTGTACGGCCGCTCCATATGGGGGTATTTTTTGCGCAGCCGAATGACTGCATAGAAGATGAGCGTGTTAAACAGCATGCCGCTGAAAGCCACCAGGCTGGTCAGCTGATTGAGGTCGCGGGCCATCACCAGAGCAATAGACACGATGGCCGAGGCGATCTGGGCGTTGACCGGCGTTTTGTACTTGGGGTGCAGCTTGCCCACGCTCTTAAAGAAAGCGCCGTCTTTGGCCATAGCGTAGTAGGAGCGGGGGAACACCATCACACAGCCGTTGAGGGCACTGAAGATGGCCACCACCATAGCTGAGCCCACCACGATCATGCCCAGATTGCCAAACAGCTCTTTGGCGGCCTGGGTGCCCAGAAAAAAGTCGCCGTTGGCCAGCATCGTCTCGATGGTGGCGTAGGGGACGGTGCGGTAGATAGCCAGGTTAAACAGTACGTAGACCACCATGACGCCGCAGATGGAGATGATGATAGCCAGCGGCAGATTGCGGCGGGGATTTTTGATCTCCTCGCTGATGGTGTTCAGGTTGGTCCAGCCCTCGTAGGCCCACAGTGTAGCCACTACACCAAAGGCGATCATGCCGCAGAGCTGGAATACGCTGGGATTAGAAGCGGGCATGGGGCTTAAATTGGGGGTCTGCTTGCCCATAAACAGACCGCAGAGAATGATGGCCGCAATGGGCAGCAGCTTGAGCACCATAAAGATATTCTGGATAATGCTGCCCATCTTGATACCGAACACATTGATCACCGTGAGCAAGAGGATCATACCGATGGCGATGACCTTACAGCCCAGCGCACTGATGGGCACCAGGCTGGATATGGCCTCGGGAAAGGCAATGGCCAGCCCGGCGATCGAGCCCGAAGAGCCCAATATGAAGTTTGAAAAACCGCTCATAAAAGCGGTGCGCTCACCGTATGCCTCGCGCAGGTACACATAGCCGCCGCCGGCTTTGGGCATCATAGCCCCCAGCTCGGCGTAGCAGATGCCCGAGGCCAGGATCACCAGGCCGCCGATCACCCACACGATCAGAGCCAGACCCTGACTCATGCCCGCGCGCATCAGCACGTAGCTGCCCAGGTAGAAGATACCCGAGCCGATCATGATACCGCCCAGCACCGATACGCCGCCGAACAGCCCCACTTCGCGCTTGAACTCGGTCTTTTCAGACTGCAGTTCCTTTAAGTGGGTATCCTGTGTGTTTGCCATAAGAAAAAACATCCTTTCTCCCGGCGCGGATGCGCGCCGCTACTCCTCTTTTTGCCTACACGGCAAAATAAAAAAGCTGCACCCCACCGATGCAACTTTTCCATAGGCCCTGCGGGCATATAGCCGTTTTCACCGATAGCGCCTCTGTTAAAAAACAGGAGTCACAGAGATGTTTTCCCTGCGCCCAACTGATCTGCCGCGCCCGGCAGCCAGTTTCGGCAATTTGGCCTTTTCCGCGGCGTCACCGGGTGCCCCCTGTGCCGCGGTACTCATCCGCACTGCGCCTCTACCAACTTTTCTGGTACAAATATACCATACCGGGGCCAGCTTGTCCAGCTGTCAGCAGCCCCATTTTGACCATGAGCGCCACAAAGTGACAAAATACTATCACCCCAGCGATCCCCTATGTCGCCGAGTGCTGATAGGATGGCGCTCTCACCGGGCCGGCGCCCCCGACCAGTAGGCGCCAGCCGCTGTCTCTACTTTTGTTTGCCCGCATGATACGGCCCATTTTGTCCCATACTACCGGACGAGGGGAGGTGCGCCCATGCGCCCGGAACAAAAGACCTTTTGGAAGAGTTTCTTCCTAAGCCTGGCCGCTATTGGGCTGGTATTTGGACTGTCGTGGTTGCTGTTTATGCCCAAACAGGAAAAGCCGGCAGCATCTGACGCCCAGCAGGCAGCGGCTGACACCGATACTGCCGACGATGTAAATATCCTGTTTTTGCACCGCACCGACCGGCGGGGATTGCCCCAGAGCTGCCAGCTGGTGCGCATCTCCCCCGCACAGGGGCAGTTGCTGGTGACCAATATTCCCCTGTCGTGGAAGGTACAGTTCGGTACCCGCACCGGCGACCTGCGCCAGGCATATGCCTATAATGGGGTGGGCCAGTTTATCGAGAGTCTGCAGCAGCTCACCGGTCTAAAGACCGACTACTATGTTGATCTGACCGATGCCTCGCTGATCGCTCTGGCCGACAGTTTTGGACCGGTAGACTTTGACGTACACGAAAACATCTACCACTACAGTGAGCAGAGCGGTCTGCTGCAGTTCAAACTGCTCTACGGGCGGCAGCGGCTCGACGGCAGCCGCTGCCTGGGGTATCTCTCTTACTGCGATCTGCAGGGGCAGGAAAAAGATACCCTGCGCCTACAGCTCATCAAGGCCTATATCGAACACTATTTTAACCGCGACGAAGTCGAGCGTTTGGCCGATACCTTTACCGGGGTAGCCGACAATATCGAGACCGATATCGCCTCCATCGATATCCCCGATCTACAGGCCGCTCTGCGCGAGGTGTTGGTTACCGGCTCCAGCACAGTGACCACACCACAGATCTACTGCGACGAAAATGGCGACTATCAGCCCGACCTGCACGGCAGCGTACTGCGGGACTACTTTGGAGTGGGCCTCCAAAAAGAGACACCTACTGTGTCGTCACCCGACTAACAGTTGAGCAGATCTGCTCTAACTCCGTATCTCTCACCTCAATAAAAGCCCCCGGCACAGGCAAAGTAAGCTGTGCCGGGGGCTTTTACGAGTCATTTTCGGTGGCGACCGGCGCTTTCTATCTGCGCCGGCAGCTACCCTAATACCTCTTTTATTTTCCGGGCGATCTCTTTATAATCCACCTGAGCAAAATCGGTGCAGTCGACCGGGATCACTGGCCCCCGTACGGCAAAGCGGTCAAAGCCGCGGGTCTGTACACCAGCGGTAAAGGCTGCTAATCCCATAGGCACATAGGGCGGCGGGGGTCCTACTTCGGGGTAGACGGCATTCACCACATGGCCGCGGTGGCGCTGTGGTGACTTGTCGCGGGCAATAAAGCGATGGTACAGTACCTCGATATCGCCGCCAAAACGCACCGTCACTGCCCGACAACCATACCGATCCAGCAGCTGCGTCAGTGGCTGGATCGAGCTGTCTTCAAAGTTGTTCTCCAAAATAAAGCTGTTTTGGGCTTCTAGCTGGCGCGCGGCAAAATCGAGCAAGACTGCCTGTGCTGCTGCGCCCAACGCCACTTTCTGTCGCCTGCTCTCAAAGCCCAACTGATCGAAGAGCAACTCTTTTACGCCATCTTTAGATAGGCAGGGCAGCTGCCAGGCACTGCCTAGCCAGCAGGCAAAACGGGTCTTGCCCGCTGCCGGTATACCCGCCACCAAGATCGCACATCCACCGCTTATGCCAGAACCGGGCTCAAAGTCTTTTTGAGGAGGCACAGCGGTGTTCATTTGAATACCACGAAAGTAATGCCCAAATTCATACGGCCCATATCGCTGTCTCCGGCCAAAAAATAGTATTTGGCCAACGCGCGCTGGGTATCGGCATCGAACAGGGTAAAGTTTTCGCCGTAGATCACCGCCTGCAACTCGCCATCGGCCAGCTTTTCGCCCAGCCGCTGGCGCACTGCCTTTTTGATCTTGCCGCCTTTGCCGCTGGAGCCGTAGCCGTGGATAAATTTGAGCACTTTACAGCCGCTCTTCTTCGAGCGCTCCAGTGCGCGTTCCATGTGTTCCAGCGCCTCTTTTACAAAGGGGCGGCCCTCTTCTAAATTTACTGTATCCACTGCCAATGTCCGCCCCTCCTCTGGTATGCAGTCAACTCTCGGCCCGCTGAAAGTAGATCTGCACCGTGGACTGCTCCTCGTTGAGATAGTACGAGTAAGCGTAGCTCAGCTGTACGTCGTTTAGCCGGTAGTTGATATCACCCAGCAGCCGACCCATGGCGTTGCGCGACTCCACCAGCTCCAAAGCCTGCTCTTTACTGCCAAAACGCAGCTCCAGGTAATCCTCGCCGGCGGCGATGTTTTGGGCCGCAACCTCGGCGGCCCGGTCGGCGATCTGCTCAAAATCAGCAGCCTGCAACCCGTTTTTCACATAGTAGTTGAGCGCCTGCTCGCTGCAGTCGGGCAGAGGATAGTTCTCGCTGTCGTCGATCTGGTGGTCGCGCAAAATATCGGCGGTGGTAATGTTTTGATAAGTGTGATTGCGCACCCCTTGTTCCTGCTCAGAGCTCTCGAACTGAATGTCGTTCCAAGTCGGGTCCAGATGATAGTACGCCCCCTCCAGCTTGACGATATTCCAGCCGTGGCGCTCACCACGGCTCTCGCCCCGCACATACAGGCACTCCATGCCCGCCTGCTGAAACAACAATTGAGCGGCTTTGGCATACCCCTGGCATACCGCCTGCCCCTGCACCAGCGCCCCGTAGGCGGTGTAAGCATCGGCACCAGCGGCCTGTTCGGTATCGTACTGCAGTGTGGCTGACAGATAGTCGCTGACGAACACGCTTCTTTCAAAATCACCCGGCTGTCCCTGCATCTGACTGTCGAGCTCTTCCAGTTTTTGCTGTAGCTGCGAGGACTGGGCCTCGATCTCGCCCCGGGTACCGCTGTAATCCAGCAGTACTTTCTTTACCCGCCCCGACTCGGTGCGGGTCACATAGCGATACCCCTCGATCCAAAAGTGCTCTGGCGAGTCGGAAAAATAGTAGCGGTATACCCGTTCCAGTTCTTCCGCAGTGATATCGCCCTTTATACGCACCTCGTCCTGCCGCGAGGCGACGGCGGTATACAGTGCGTCGTAGAGGATCTGCTCGTCACCACTGAGTTGGGTGCGGCCATATTTGGCCTCTAGTTTAGCGTCGATATCCTCACCCGCCACGATGAGGTCGGCCTCAGGCCCGAGCAGGCCCTCCACTTTGTCTCCCAGCTGACAGCCGGTCAGCGCTGTCAAGAGCAGCAGGGCCAGCAGGCTTACGAATAGGTGTCTGTAGCGGCGATGGCTTTTTTTTTGCAATGTGTCCTCCCAAGGTATCATACCCGCTGCCCAGCACGGTGTACCGAATAAATGGGCAAATGGGTAAAAGAAAAAACGGAGCGGTGCATCCGTTTTTTCTTTTGCGCCGTATAGTTTTGTCAATGGCAGGCTACTTCTCGTACTTCACCTTTTTAGGGGTGTACTTTTTCAGAGCCTCTTCGCTGATCTTTACTTCCAGACTGTCCTGTTTTTCCTGTACCAGCGTCTCATACTCGGGCTGCTTCATTGCCGCTAACAGGCTGGTCTTGTAGCTGGCATACGCCTCGGGGTCGCTGTCGACCTCTACCCGCTGAAATACGTAGATGTACTGGGCCCCTTCGTAGTAGCCGTAGCTGCCCACCGCCGTGTCTTTCATGGCTTTCACGTACGCCAGCGGGAAGTTGGTGCCGTCCTCGCTGTAAGAGACATAGGTGGCGCCGATATAGTCGGCCCCCTCGCTCACGGTGTAGCCGCCTACCGGCAGGCACTGGGCCATCACGTCGCTGGCCACCTGGGCAAAGTCCTTGCCGCCATTGGCATCGGTCACGCCCTGCTGAGCGTACCCCAACATCTGGTTTACGCCGTCTTTACTAATGGAGGCGCTGTTGCTGTCGAGTTTTGGGATCTCAAAATAGCGGATGCGCATATAATTTTCTCTGGTGTAGGTGAGCAGTTCCTCGTCGGTCACTGCCTTTTCACCGCCCTCGCCGTACAGGGCATTAAACAGCTTGGTGGACTTGACGGCATTTTCTACGATGAGCTTATACGTGGCTTCGCTCACGCCGTTTTTCTCCATCACTTTTTGACCTGAGGGCCAGTTCTGGGCCACAGCGGCATCGACGTAATCGCGATCGCTGTCGGTGAGCTCCAGCCCCTTTTCTGCAAACAGCTGCTCGACTGCCGCGTAGGAGGCGCAGTGGGTCTTGGTGCGGTCCACAATGTACTCAGAAGCGGTCTGATCACCGACTTTTTGCTTAAACAGGCTCTTTTCCGAGTCCTCTACCGCGCTGAGCGCCTCGCCATAGGCGGTGTACTGATAATACAGGTAGATACCGTCGGTGATCTTTACGTCGCCCACCGTGGCCACGGTGCCAAAATGGGTGCCAAAGGTACAGCCGGCCATCACCAAGCTCAGTACCAGCGCCAGCGGTGCCAGCAGCTTTTTCTTTATCGACATTTCTAGGTCTCCCCCTCAACGCCGGCAGCCCGCCGGCGGGAATTTTTAACATTCTGCAGGGCCCTATGGCCCCATAATACTTTGCCTGTTATTATAGCAATTTTCGCGCCCGGTGTAAAGGCAAACCTAGCCAGCTATAGCCGGCTAGGCGGCTATTTCTCCATCAGTGCCAACACTTTTTTGATCAGGTCGATAGGCTTTTGGCCCGCTGCCAGTCGCGCGGCCAAATATGGCTTTTGACCGGCGTTAAAGACGATATTCTTGGCGCCGGTGCCCCCCGAAAGCGCCCGCGAGATGCGGTCCATATTCGGCCGGCCTATATAGAAATAGATGGTATCTTCCCGCTGTACGATCTCGGTGATGTCGAGCCCTGCCGCCTGGTTGCGCAAAAGCGCCACATCGATGAGTCCCAGCACGCTGCGCGGCGGGTCGGAAAAGCGGTCGATAATCTCGTCGAGCACGTCGTCTGCCTCCTGCCGCGAGGCGATGGCAGCGATCTTTTTATAGATATCGATACGGCTGGGCAGGCTCTCGATATAGGTCTCAGGGATATAGGCGTCCACCTGGATATCCACCTGGCACTCCTCATTCTTGTACGGCCGCTCCTCGCCTTTTTTCTCGCTCACCGCCTCGGCCAACAGGCGCAGGTACATATCGTAACCCACCGCCTCCATATGGCCGTGCTGTTGGGCCCCCAGCAGGTTGCCGGCGCCCCGCAGCTCCAGGTCGCGCATGGCGATCTTAAAGCCCGATCCAAAACTGGTAAACTCGCGGATGGCTGTAAGCCGTTTAGAGGCGATCTCGGTGAGCACCTTGCCCCGCTTAAAGGTAAAGTAGGCAAAGGCCCGCTTGGTGGAGCGGCCCACACGGCCGCGTATCTGATATAGCTGCGACAGACCTAGTCGGTCGGCGTCCTCGATAATGAGGGTGTTGCAGTTGGCCACGTCCACTCCGGTCTCGATGATGGTGGTGCAAACCAACACGTCGATGGTGCCGTCAAGCAGTTGCGACCACACCGACGACAGTTCCCGCTCGGTCATTTTACCGTGGGCAAAAGCCACGCTGGCCCCGGGGACCATCTGGGCGATCTTGGCCGCCCGGCTCTCGATCGATTCCACCTTGTTATACAGATAATAGACCTGGCCGCCACGGCGCAGCTCCTTTTTGATGGCGTCGGCCACCAGCACGTCGCTGTGTTCCACCACATAAGTCTGGATGGGGTGGCGGTCCTGGGGCGCCTCGTCGATGATGGAGATGTCGCGGATGCCCGACATAGCCATGTTCAGGGTGCGGGGGATGGGGGTGGCCGACAGCGTCAGCAGATCGATCCCCTTAAACGCCTCTTTGAACCGCTCTTTGTGAGCCACGCCAAAGCGCTGCTCCTCGTCGATGATGGCCAGTCCCAGGTCTTTAAACTTTACATCTTTTTGGATGAGGCGGTGAGTGCCCACCACGATATCCACCTCGCCGGTGCGCAGTTGACGGATGATCTCGCGCTGCTGCTTGGCATTGCGAAAGCGCGAGAGCAGCTCTACCTTTACCGGGAAGTCGCCGATGCGCTTGAGCAGGTTCTGATAGTGCTGCCAAGCCAGGATGGTGGTGGGCACCAAAATGGCGCACTGCTTGGAGTCGAGCACACATTTAAATGCTGCCCGCAGCGCCACTTCGGTCTTGCCAAAGCCCACGTCACCGCACAAAATGCGGTCCATGGGGCGAAGAGACTGCATATCCTGTTTGATCTCCTGGATGCATCGCAGCTGATCGTCGGTCTCGGCGTACTCGAAGCGCTCTTCAAATTCTCGCTGCCAGTCGTTGTCCGCAGAGAAGGCGAAGCCTTTGGCCTGAGCGCGGGAGGCATACAGTGCGATGAGTTCGTCAGCCATGTCGCGCACTGAGGCGTATACTCGCTGTTTGGTCTTCTGCCACTCGGTGGAGTGCAGCCGGTTGAGCTTTACCCGCTTATCCTCTTTGGGGCCGATGTATTTCGACACCAGATCGAGTTGGGTCACCGGCACGAACAGCACGTCTTTGCCCGAGTACTTGATCTTTAAATAGTCCTTTTTTACCCCCTGTATCTCCAGCTGGGTCACCCCGTCGAACTGGCCGATACCGTGGGCGATATGCACCACGTAGTCGCCTTTGGTGATGTCCTCCAGCGAAGTTATAGCATCTTTTTTGCGCACCTTTTTGGCCCGGCGCTTACCGGCACCCACATTGGTCTGCAGATAGGTGATGACCCCTACTCGCAGTTCGGGGTACTCAAAGCCCGCCGACAAGCTGCCGGTGGCCACGTATATCCGCCCGGCCACGATATCTTTGCCGCTCTCGGTATACTGGGCGCTATAGCCGTCTTTTTGCAGGTCGTGGGCCAGCGTACGAGCTGATTTTTCGGTGCCGGCCAAAATTAACAGGCAGTAGCTCTTTTCCAACTGGCCGTCGATCTCCTCGCGCAGCATCTGCATCTGGCCGCTCCAGCAGGAGGTAGAGATAGCGGTAAAATCGATCAGATCTTTTAAGGCAAAGTCGGGGATGGGGCGGGAAAAAGTCTCTAAAAAGGCGGTGCGCCGCCGGCCCAACTGCCCCAGCAGGTAACCCTTATCACCGCAAAAAGTGGTGAGTTTTTCTACCAGTAGCCCCTCTTCCAGGAGCGTTTGGATATCCTCTCCCATCTGCCACAGAAAGTTGTCGAGCTCTACCAAAATATCGTTTAGCTCACTGGTAAATACCACTGCGTCTTCTAAATAGTCAAACAGCGTTGCTCCTTGCGGGTAACATAGGCCGATATAGCGGTCAATGTCCACGATCTCCACACCGTTTTGTGCCCGCTCGATATCTGCCGCCAGCTGCTCGTTTTTCTGCTTGGCGGCCAGTTTTTGCAGCTGCTTTACCAGGTCTTCCGGCTCCTGTATAAGCACCTCTTTGGCCGGGGTGATGGCTATCTTCTCCAGCTGGTCGGTGCGCCGCTGGCTCAGTAGGTCGAAAGTGCAGATGGTATCGATCTCGTCGCCCCAGTACTCCAGGCGCAGCGGCTGCGCCGCCTGCGGGGGAAAGATATCCAGAATACCGCCCCGCAGTGAAAATTGACCTGGACCATCTACCTGCGGCCGGCGGATATACCCGCTGGCCACCAGCCGCGCAGCCAGCTGCTGTACCGGCAGCTCGTCGCCCTGACCCACCTCAAAACTGTTTTGCCGGTAAAGCTGTGGTGGTATCGTGTGTTGCAGCGCCGCCGGGGCGGTGGTTACCACGATCTTACAGCTGCCGTCGAGTATGCCACCCAGCACTGCCAGGCGACTGTACTCAAATTCCCGCGAGGCCCCCTCGATAGGCCGAAATACAAAATCTTTTTGCCGATACACCTGGGCCAGCAGGCTGCCGTACATGTTGTTGATGTTGTCACAGGTGCGCTCGGCCGAGCGCTCGTCAGGGCAGAGCAGCAAAAATTGCCCGCCCAGGTCGCAGTAAGCGGCCATGGCCAGGTTGGATTTGTGCACCGTAGACAGCCCGTACCCCGCTATGGGGGTATTTTCGTCTTTCAGTGCGTCTTTTAACCTTTGATAGGGACCCGAGTTCTGCAGGATACTGTGAAAAAATTCCATGGTGCGCCTCTAGCTGTTGTAGCGGTTCATGGCCTCGCCGATATTGTCCTGCAACACCAGCTGTACGGTGTCCAGGCAGGGCTCGGCCAATTCCTCGATGCGGCGGCGCTCGCTCTCGGTAAAGCGGGAGAGCACCCAGTCGGCCAGGTCGTAGCGGGGGTCGGGCTTTTTGCCGATACCCACCTTGATACGCGGAAACGCCTCGCTGTCCAGGCAGTAACTGATATCGCGGATACCGTTGTGCCCGCCGTGCGATCCCTTACGCCGGATGCGCATCTTGCCTATCTCCAGCGAGATATCATCAAAGATGACCAGCACTTTTTCCGGTGGGATCTGATAGTAGTTGCAGGCCTCCAGCACGCTGTGGCCCGAGAGGTTCATAAAGGTCTGAGGCATTAACAGCAGCACCTTTTTTCCGTTTATCTGCGCGCTGCCACATTTGCCCTGAAAACGGGCCCGATCGATCTTGACTCCCAGTTGATCGGCTATCTTCTCCATCAGTATAAAGCCGGTGTTGTGCCGGGTATATTGATATTTGGGTCCGGGGTTGCCAAGGCCCACCACACACAGGTCAAATTGGGGCCGCGAAAACAGTGCCACGATAAAAGTCCCTCCTACTTCCCCATCTGGGGGCGTTTAGCTGGTTTATATGCGGGCAAATTTTATCGCCGCGCTGCCCATTGGGTAAGCCCGGTTTAAGTATGACACTGCTCTTTCAGCTCATTGTGTCACGGTGCCGCGCAAAAATTTGCCAAAAAGCGGCGAAACGCCTATTGGCGGACCGGTGAAAAACACCGCCCCGCCAATTGCTATGTACACCTGTATGCCGCCCGTCTTCTGCGCTGGGTGCCTCAGCCGAGCTGGCCCGGCGGCACTGCACTCAGACAAACAGCGTCGACACTGGTTTGTCTGAGTAGATACGGGCGATGGCCTCGGCAAATACGGGGGCCACCGGCAGCACTTTGATCTTGTCCAGCTGCTTTTCTTTGGGCAGCGGGACGGTATCTAAAAACACCAGCTCTTTGATGGGGCTCTCTTTGATGCGCTCGATGGCTGGACCGGAGAGCACCGCATGGGTGGCGCAGGCGTATACCTCTTTGGCGCCTTTCTCGATCAGCGCTTTGGCGCCGTTACATAAGGTGCCGGCGGTGTCGATCATGTCGTCGACCAAGATGATGCGCTTGTCTTTCACGTCGCCGATGATATTCATCACTTCCGACACATTGGCCTTCTGGCGGCGCTTGTCGACAATGGCGATGGGGAAATCCAGTTTCTGGGCGAAGTTACGGGCACGGGTCACCGAGCCGAAATCGGGCGACACTACCACCACGTCGTCGGCGCCGGCAAACTTCTTTTCAAAGTACGGGGCCAGCAGAGGCACGCCCAGCAGGTGATCTACCGGGATGTCGAAGAAGCCCTGCAGCTGAGCGGCGTGCAGGTCCATGGTCAGCACCCGGTCGGCGCCGGCGGCGGTGATCAGGTCGGCCACCAGCTTGGCCGAGATGGGGTCGCGGGCCTTGGACTTGCGGTCCTGCCTGGCGTAGCCAAAGTAGGGGATGACCGCCGTCACCCGGCCGGCCGAGGCCCGTTTAAAGGCGTCGATCATGATGAGCATCTCCATCAGGTGGCGGTTGACCGGCGCACAGGTAGACTGCACTACAAAGACGTCTGAGCCGCGGACCGACTCGTGGATTGCCACCGAGATCTCGCCGTCAGAAAACTGCCCTACGTCGGATTTGCCCACCGGCAGCCCCAGATACTCGGCGATCTCTCCGGCCACTTTGGGGTTGGAGTTCGCGGTAAAAATCTTGATGTCTTTCCCGTGTATGTTCATAATTTTTCCCCTATCTTAAAATCAAGTCTATCCCTTATCCGGCGGGACACGGTCCGCCGTTTCTCCCCTTTTTGATAGCGGCCGGCTACTTCTCCTCTTTTTGGGCCCGCTGTTTCTTGATGCGGGCCGCAAGCTTTTTGCTGGCCCACCCCTCGATATTTTTCTGGTATCCGCGCTCGATAGCCAGCGAGCCGGCGGGCACGTCCTCAGTGATGGTAGAGCCGGCGGCGGTATAGGCCCCCTGCCCCACCTTTACCGGCGCCACCAGGTTGGTGTTGCAGCCGATAAATGAGTCGCTCTCGATGGTGGTGCGAAACTTATTAGACCCGTCGTAATTGACGGTGACGCAGCCGCAGCCGAAGTTGACCCGGTCGCCCACATCACTGTCGCCCACATAAGTCAGGTGGGCGATGCTGGTCTTTTCGCCCACGGTGGAGTTTTTCACCTCTACAAAGTTACCCACCTTAGCCATGTCGCCAATATGCGAATTGGGCCGCAGCTGCACGAACGGGCCCATGCGCACCCCGCTGCCCACAGTGGCATTTTGCATATGGGTGCTGTTGATGATGCTGTCGTCGCCGATGACCGAATCGTCGATGAGCGAGTTGGGGCCGACGATGCAGCCGCCACCGATGACCGAGCGACCTTTGACGATGGTCCCAGGCAGCACTTTGGTATCGGGGCCGATCTGGCAGTCGGGCGACAGCACTACGCCGTCACAGCTGACAAACTCTACCCCCTCGTCCATCATCCGCTCGATGACCCGCTGCCGGGCGATCTGGTTGAGTTTGTACAGGCTGCGCCGATCGTTGGCCCCCAGCACCACATCATCGCTGGCGGCGGCAAAGCTCCCGGCCCCGCGGCCCATCTCGATGAGCAGCGCCACCGAGTCAGTCAGGTAGTACTCGCCCTGGGCATTGTCATTTTTTAAGCTGTCGAGCACCTCTAACAGGTCGCCGGTCTTAAACCAGAAAGCGCCGGAATTGACCTCTTTTATAAGCAGCTGCTCAGGGGTGGCGTCTTTTTGCTCCACAATTGCCGCTATCTTGCCATCGCTCCCTTTTACGATGCGGCCATAGCCGGTGGGGTCGCTCAGCTCGGCAGTGATCACAGTGACTGCGTCGCCGCTCTGCACGTGCGCCCGAAGCGAGCGGCGGATGGTGTCGGCGTCGATAAAAGGGGCGTCTCCACATAAAATCAGGGTATGCCCATTGGTACGCGAAGATAAAAATACTCTCCCCTGCATCACAGCATGCCCTGTTCCCAGTCTCTCTTTTTGCAGCACCGTGGTCACATCGTCACCCAACACGTCGATGACCTGCTGGCTGCCGTTGCCCACCACGGCACATATGTCCTGTATATCGGCCTCGCGCAGCGCATCGACGACCCAGTTGATCATCGGCTTAAAAAGCACCTCGCAGAGCACCTTGGGTTTTTTCGAGCGCATGCGTTTGCCTTCGCCGGCAGCCAGCACCACTGCGCTGATGGTTTGCTCCATTACTTTTCCTCCCACACAAAACGCGCCGATAAGGCGCTATCTCTCATGGCGGTGAGCCAGAACATCTGCTCGCGGTCTGCCCGATCTCTTTTCACGACCTAAAACAGCCCAAAAGCGGGCGCACTGCACCCGCGAAAACAACAATTTTTTGTGAAATAGGCAGACGTCCGACCCAGTTTGTATATATAATTATTACAATTTTAAAACTTTTTTGCAAGTCCTTTTTGATTTGCTGGGGAAAATATATGGAAACTACACAATATTTGCCCGCCAAATCAATTTGGGTATAGCAAATAGAGGTCCCATTTGTTATAATGATAGGCATAGACAAAGGGTCTAAAGCATATGAACAATCAGCGACGCACTCTGTGCAGATTTTAACCCCGCGAGAAATCCGCTTGCGAGGAGATATCTGCATGGGTATTTTGCTGTCTGTTTGTGTGGATGTAAAAATATCAGGAGGTAGATATTTGTGAGCACAAAATTTGTGTACAAATTTTCCGAGGGCAACGGCACTATGCGCGAGCTCTTGGGCGGCAAAGGTGCCAACCTGGCCGAGATGACCAACCTGGGCATGCCGGTGCCCCAGGGCTTCACCGTCACCACCGAGGCCTGCACCCAGTACTACAAAGACGGCAAACAGATCAACGAGGATATCCAGAACGAGATCTTCGCCAATCTGGCTGATTTTGAGAAACTGGTCGGCAAAAAATTCGGCGACCCCGAGAACCCGCTGCTGGTCTCTGTCCGCTCCGGCGCCAGAGCTTCTATGCCCGGCATGATGGACACCATCCTCAACCTGGGCCTCAACGACGAGGTGGTCGAGGGCTTTGCCAAGTTCACGAACAACCCCCGTTTCGCCTACGATTCCTATCGCCGCTTCATCCAGATGTTCTCTGACGTGGTCATGGAACTGCCCAAACCCGAGTTCGAGAAGATCATCGACCAGAAGAAAGAGGAGCGCGGTGTCGTTCAGGATACCGAGCTGGATGCCGACGACATGAAAGACCTGGTCGTCCGTTTCAAAGCTTTCTACAAAGAGAAGAAAGGCACCGACTTCCCCGCTGACCCCAAGGTCCAGCTGATGGAGGCCGTTAAAGCCGTGTTCCGCTCTTGGGACAACCCCCGCGCCAATGTCTACCGCCGCATGAATGAGATCCCCTACGACTGGGGCACCGCTGTCAACGTACAGATGATGGTATTCGGTAACTCCGGCGACAACTCCGGTACCGGCGTTGCCTTTACCCGCAACCCCGCCACCGGCGAGAAAGCGCTGTTCGGCGAGTACCTGATCAACGCTCAGGGCGAAGACGTGGTCGCCGGCGTACGCACTCCGTTCCCCATCTCTCACCTGAAAGAGGATATGCCCGAGGTGTACGACCAGTTTGCCGCTATCGCCGACCGACTGGAGAAACATTACCGCGACATGCAGGACATGGAGTTTACCATCGAGAATGGTCAGCTGTTCATGCTGCAGACCAGAAACGGCAAACGCACCGCCGCTGCCGCTCTGAAGATCGCTGTCGACCTGGTCGACGAAGGCATGATCTCTGAGAACGAAGCTGTCCTGCGCGTTGAGCCCAAACAGCTGGATTCTCTGCTGCATCCCCAGTTCGACGCTGCCGAGCTGAAAAAAGCCGAGCTCATCGGCAAAGGTCTGGCCGCTTCTCCGGGCGCTGCCTGTGGCAAAGTCGTCTTTACCGCTGAGGACGCCAAAGAGTGGGCCGACCGCGGTGAGAAGATCGTTCTGGTTCGTCGCGAGACCTCTCCTGAGGATATCGAGGGCATGAACGTAGCCGAGGGTATCCTGACCGTTCGCGGCGGTATGACCTCCCACGCTGCTGTTGTTGCCCGTGGCATGGGTACCTGCTGTGTATCCGGCTGCGGCGAGATCGTCATGAACGAGGAAGCCAAAGAGTTTACCCTGGGTGGCAAGACCATCAAAGAGGGCGACTTCATCTCCATTGATGGCTCTACCGGTAACATCTACTACGGCGCCATCCCCACCAGCCCCGCTGCTATCTCCGGCGACTTCAGCCGTTTCATGGCTTGGGCCGATGCTGTGCGCAAGCTCAAAGTGCTGGCCAACGCCGACAATCCGCGCGACGCCAAGCAGGGCCGCGCTTTCGGCGCACAGGGTATTGGCCTGTGCCGTACCGAGCACATGTTCTTCGAGGAGACCCGTATCAAAGCCATGCGCGAGATGATCGTGGCCGAGAACACCGAGGACCGCAAAAAAGCGCTGGCCAAAATCGAGCCCTATCAGCAGGGTGACTTCGAGGCGCTGTACGAAGTGATGGAGGGCGACCCGGTAACCATTCGTTTCCTCGATCCCCCGCTGCATGAGTTCCTGCCCACCAAGGAAGAGGACATCAAAGAGATCGCCGACGAGCTGGGCATCACCGTTGAGAAGCTCAAGACCGTTATCGCCTCTCTGCACGAGTTTAACCCCATGATGGGTCACCGCGGCTGCCGCCTGGCTGTCTCCTATCCCGAGATCGCCGAGATGCAGACCACTGCCGTCATCAAAGCGGCCATCAACGTCACCAAGAAAGGCAAATTCTCGGTAAAACCCCAGATCATGATCCCGCTGGTCGGCGAGGTCAAAGAGCTGAAGTTTGTCAAAGACGTGGTCGTTGCCACCGCTGACAAGCTGATCGCCGAGTCGGGTATCGACCTCGAGTACGAAGTCGGCACCATGATCGAGATCCCCCGCGCTGCTCTGACTGCCGACGAGATCGCCACCGAGGCCGAGTTCTTCAGTTTCGGTACCAACGACCTCACCCAGATGACCTTCGGCTTTAGCCGTGACGACGCCGGCAAGTTCCTGGATTACTACTACGACAACAAAGTCTACGAGTCCGACCCGTTTGCTCACCTGGACCAGAAAGGTGTTGGCAAGCTGGTAGAGATGGCCGCCAAACTGGGCCGCCAGACCAGACCTGACATCCACCTGGGCATCTGCGGCGAGCACGGCGGTGATCCGACGTCGGTCGAGTTCTGCCACCGCGCCGGCCTGGACTATGTCTCCTGCTCGCCTTTCCGCGTGCCCATCGCCAGATTGGCCGCCGCTCAGGCTGCGCTGAAAGACTAAGTTTTTTAACCAGGGCGCCGGTGCCTGGCACCGAAGAACTCTGTCTAGGTTTATCTAAGTGAATAAAAAGCACCCGCCGTTTTAAACGTCGGGTGCCTTTTTATTTATACTAAACCATTCTTTCTGTACCCTGCATTTGTGCTCAACACTGTCTCACTCTTTTTTGCATACCAGTATTATCGGCAGATGCACGGTATCGAGGCAGCAATTCCTGTACAATCTGTAAAAAGTATATGAGATCTCTTGTTTCTACCTGCAGCAAGTAGTATGGTAAGATTGTAAAATTGTTCTACTTGTCTAACGAATAGGAGGGATCTCAATGGCTGATCAGATCAAACTAGCCGATATTGTGGTGGATTGCCCAGATGAACAGAAACTCTGCACGTTTTACCAGGAATTGCTGGGCTGGTCTCGCAGTGAGATGTTTGGACATCCGGCAGTGGTCAGCAAAAACGGCGTGATGTTTCTTTTTGTTCAGGAGGAAGACTATGTAGCTCCTGTCTGGCCAGAGGAACCTGATAAGCAGCAAAAACAGCTGCACTTTGACTTTCTGGTGCCCGATGTGGCGGCAGCTGTAGCTAAAGCAGAGCAGTTGGGGGCTATTAAGGCTACCGCTCAATTTGGCGGAGATCATTTCGTCACCATGTTCGACCCTGCCGGTCATCCGCTCTGTCTCTGCCTGGCAGATTGAGCAGCGAGCAGTTATAGCTGCTTATAAATCTACTGATAAGCAAAAAGTGGCGCTATATAAATATAGCGCCACTTTTATATTATAAGTATTTAACTCAGGAATTCGCCCCTACTATTGCATTTTTGTCTTGATCTGCACCAATGCCTTCTTTAGCACTTGAGCGTGTAGCGGCCCTAGACCCCTCCTGACTAAAAAGTACTGAAGTATCTCTTTCTACCCATATCTGCTGGCAGCAGTTCAGAAAGTGGGGATTCGATGCTCCAGATAACCAATGGCAAGATAGTAATTGCTGATGATAAAAGCGCAGTCTCTCGACATTAAATATTCTGTGTTGTGAAAAATCGGGGTTTATATCCGGTTCGTGTCCATCGACGACTGCCTTTGTTCCTTCTGTATGCGCTCGTACAAGCATCTATACCTACAAGTATATAGAGCATATAGGACTTCTGTTTCTATTTTGTTAAAATACGTACATTTTGTACGGGTATTTTCCAAGACAGTGGGCGTATATCAGTAGATAGGAAAACACTTGACGGCCAACCTATAATAATCTGCATACTCCCGTTTTGTACTAAAATTGTTTACAATTATATTTAGATTAGGCCTGTTAAAGTAGCAGATCACACCGGAGATAACATCCCTGCGTCTTCCTCTCAATTGACCAGTAGACGCCGTTATCTTTGCACTGTTTTCTGGAATATGAAAGGAATACAGCAAGAATATTTATAGCTCCCACACATCATCTATCAACGGATAGCACATCTCCTCGTGAAAGTCAGCGTCGGTCACTGCCGCACTCGGCAACTTGATATACTTCATCTCGGCTTCGGCCAGTACTTCCCCATCTAAGTCTCGTATCTCGGCGTGGCTCTTCACAAATCGTGAGTTGGCCATCTCTATAGAACCCTGTCCCAGCAGCGGCACCCCGTAGGGTACTGGTTTGCGGTATTTGGTCTGCAACGTCATGGTAACTGCCAACACCTCCGGCTCTACCACCCAGTAGGCGCGGAAACCCAACTCATCGAGCATAGCTGTGATCATACCTCCGTGTACCCGGCCGGGGTAGCTCTGATGTTCGGGGCGGTAGCAAAAGCGTGTCATTACCGAGTCGTCTTCCATTACGTAAAACGGTGCCTGTACACCGAGTGGATTATCCATCCCGCAGATCACGCACATACGACTGTTGGCCTGCTTTTCCCTCACTCTCATTTTTTTGACCTCCGGTAGCTCTTAGAAAAAGCGCAGCTGTTGTACCCGGGGTGCCGGGCGGCGGCGCTGTATCATGCGCACCTCTGCCGGCAGCTCAGCCACAAAAAGGCTGCTCTTGTCAGCTCCCGTCAGCATCAGGTGCTCCTTAGCTCGGGTAATCCCCACATAAAACAGCCGCCGTTCCTCTTCCAGGTCATCCACTTCGCCACCGCGTTCCAGGGGCAAATTCCCTTTAGAAAGCCCCGCTAGTATTACCGCCGCAAACTCCAATCCCTTGGCACCGTGCAGGGTCATCAACCGCACTGCTCCACCGGATCCGACTTTACCACTGCGGCGGCGCAAATCGCCTTCCTGACCCAAGATCAGCGCCTGCAACATCTCTGGCAGCGTTTTGTAAAAAGCTGCGGCTCCCAGCAGCTTTTGCAGGCCTGCCGTCTGCTCCGGCTGGTTGTCGGTCCATTGTTGTAAAAGCTTTAGCGGCTTATCTTTTAAGTGGGGTAGATAACTCTCCACTGCGGTCAACCAAGAGGCGAGCAGCGGCTGTTGACCGAAGGTCCGCTGTAGGTCTTCTATCTCTAGTTCCCCCATCTCACCACACTGCCGACACACTGACTGTACCAGGTCTTCTGGGCAGTTCCACAGCACCCGCAGTGCCGCACCCAGTGCCGGACGATCAGCCGGCTGACACAACCAGCTAAAAAGGGCCAGCACACCTTGTACCTCTGGCTGTTCTAAATAATTTTCTCGCCCGGTGACGATACAGGGGATGTCATCGTGGCGCAGACAATGTTCGATCAGATCTAATTGGTGGTGTGTGCGCGCCAACACTGCTATCTCACCAAAGGCATAGACACGTTCTGGCTGTTCCATATCTTGAGCAGCCAACATGTCTACACCGCCGGACAGGCGGGCGATTTCCTTGGCAATAGCCACCCCTTCAGAAAAATCGGTGGCTGACTGCACGTATTCCACCGGTTCTCCTTCTGGCAGATGGGGCAGCAGAAGTCGCGGCTCGCCCGGATTGTGATCGATCACGGCGCGGGCGCAGTCGAGTACCTGCGGCGTGCTGCGATAATTTTGTCGCAACACCACTGTACGTACCGGTCGGTCGCCGGCAGACAGCCGCTCAAAGCAGTGGGCATCTGCCCCGCGAAATCCGTAGATCGCCTGGTCAGGATCGCCGATAGCAAACAAGCTCTGGCTATTTGCCGCCCAGCACTGCACCAGATCAAATTGAACCGGATTGATATCCTGAAACTCGTCTACCAGCAGATGGGTGAATCGGGCCGATCGTCCCGGTCCTTTTTGCAGTGCGCGCAACAACAGATCATCCAGGTCAGTCAGGCCGTACACTTGTAACTTTTGGTCATATGCAGCCACGATATCGTCCAACTCGCCGGTCTGTCGACTATTTTTGGCCGCCGAAATAGTCTGTAATAATTTCTTAGGCCGTTCTTTGCGCCCATACTCCTGAATCAGTTGAGCGGCGATCTCCGCTGCCGCCGCATCATTGAGCAGCTGTACCTTTCCCAACAGCTTTAAGCAAATGCTGTGAAAGGTCCCCACCGTCAGACCGCGCAGTGCTGACTTACCGCCCAACATAACCTCTAAACGCTGGCGCATCTCAGTTGCCGCCTGATTAGTAAAGGTGACTGCCGTAATGTTTGCGGGCGAAACACCTTGCTCGATCAGATGTGCGATTCGGGCTACCAGTGTCTTGGTCTTACCCGTACCCGGACCAGCAATGACTGCTATTACCGGATCTGTGGCGGTAGCAGCTTCTAGCTGCTCGGCGTTTAGGCCATCCAGTGGGCCTGTTGATAAACGCCGCTTCTCCTCTGGCTCTGCTGGCTGCTTATCTGAGCTGCCACCTGTCAGCGGCAATGTCTCGCGCTTTTGAGGTGCTTTCTTTTTCTTTTCTGGTACCAACAGCGTCATCTGGCCGTTGAGCAGTTCCAGCTCCTGTTCATCAAACAGCTGTATTTTACCGTAAGCGCCGTCATAACCGGGGGTACGCTGTACTTCACCACGGCGCAGTCGGGCAATACCTTCTGCAATAGCCGGGCCGGCTACCTTTTCGACCTCCGCTGTGTCCAGCTGCCGCAGAATAAAAAACTCCGGCCCCAGTTGCCACAACAGCTCTATATAGGTTCTCTGCACCTTTTTGCTAGTTGCCGAAACTCCCGTCGAGGCGGCGATGATCTCTGGCAGTGGGACGATGCTCTCATAAGGTTTTGCGCCCGGCCGCACCGTACCAAGTGCCCGGTCAGCCAATTCCTCTACCCGGTGCTGCACGCCTACCGTGATCTTTTTTCCACACACCGGACAGCGACCGCCCAGCCATACCGTCTCGGCCGGCTCGATGCACAGATCGCAGTTCCGGTGGCCATCCAGATGATATTTTCCCTCTTCGGGGAAAAATTCCAGCGTCCCGGCAAATCCCTCCCCAGTGCAGATCGCTGCTGCCATCGCCGGGTAAGAGAGCTCTGTATCTAACAGATTTGCCTCGCGCCCCAACTTAGCTGGTGAGTGGGCATCGGAATTCGAGATCAGTGTGTATCCATCAATACTCGATACCTGCCAGTTCATGGGCGGGTCGGAGGAGAGACCCGTCTCCAGCGCGTGGATGTGCCCGCTCAGATCGCCAAAGCACTGTTCCACCGTCTCAAAACCGGAGAAGGCGCCAAACATTGAAAAATGTGGGGTCCAGATATGGGCGGGTACAAATACTGCCTCCGGGCAGCTCTCCAGCGTCAATTCCAGCAGGTCACGACTATCCAGGCCCAGAATAGGCCGACCGTCCGAGTGGATATTGCCCACTGCCTCCAGCCGGCGGGCTAGCTCATCTGCCGCTTCCAGGCTGGGGAGCAATATCACATTGTGCACTTTTCTTGTGCGCCCGTCTTTTTTATAGATACAGCTTATCTCTCCGGTCACCACAAAGCGCGGGTCGCATACCTGCCCAGCGACCTGGTCGGGTATGCGGTATTCCGGGCGCAGTGTATAGAAACCCTCCTCAGCCGGCTGCAACCGTTCGCGCAGCTCCTGCCGCCAGGCCTGGTGTGTAAAATCACCGGTACCCACTACTTGAATACCTTTGCGGCGTGCCCACTGATCCAGGTGGGGGGCATCGCAGTCTTTACTGGTGGCCCGAGAATATTTTGAGTGGATGTGCAGGTCTGCTATATACAAAGCGTATTCTCCTTATTCTTCTGTAGGGCTCTATCGGCCCGCCTACCATCAGTGGATAGCTCTGACAAGTGATCTCCTCTATTATACTGCAAACAGTGTCAAAAAAACTAGTTTTTTGCCTATTTTCTGTAGTTTTGATAGCGAGTCATGTCTCTTTTGTACTGCTGATACGGCAAAAAAAGAGCGCCGAATGGCACTCTTTTTTTGCTCTTATCTAGAACGACCGTGTACCTCTAGTTCTCTTTTTTCTTACGCAGGGCAACAAATGCCACTCCGGCTAGAGCAGTAAAGGTAACTACTGTCGCCACGGCAAAATCGTCACCGGTGTTGGCAGAGTCATTCTTGTTATCTGGTTTATCGTTTTTGCCAGACTCTACCTTCTCGCCCACGATACCGAAGACTGAGAAAGAGGAGGTGGTGATGCTGACTGCATCACCCTCAACAGCGGCATCCAGCAGTTCTACCGAGCCATCGGCTTTCAGGTGCGCGACTTGGATGCCTTTTAGCACGTCTTGGACACCTTTCGAGACGATAGTGACGTTGACCGGTCCCTCGGGCTGGAACTCTTGATCACTGAGCATATCAAACAGTTTGATCTCGTAGATATCGGCCAGCATCTTACCCTCCGGGATGCCTTTCAGCAGACCAGCTACAGAGTCTTCACCGCCGTCTCTGGGGGCGACGGTCACCTTTACGTACCAGGGCAGATTGTCGCCAGAAACAGTGACGTTGTCCGCAGTGTGGTTGTAGTTAGCTACCTTTGCGATAGCACCGTCTAGTTTGAGCAATGCATCAGAACTCACGCGGTCGAAGTCCTCGTCGCTGAGTTCGCCAATAGCCAATAGGATATCGATCACTTTCTCCACATCGCTATCCGACTTGATCTCATCGGGCAGTGCGGTGATAGCGTTCTCTACATCGGTCACTGCCTGCGGCAGCGGGGTGGAGAACTCGCCGGATGTGGTATTGATGAGCAGTCCGGCAATGTTGTCGATATAGGCGACTTCCGAGGTGATTCTTGTATCGATCGAGCGGATCGTTACTTCCTGCGGGCCATTTTTCAAATTGATATGCAGCTCTCCAGCGGCATTGGTCTTTGCATTGCCCACATACTCGCCATCAGAGTACACTTCAAATTCACGGTCCGCCACCGCTGCATCATTTTCCTTTACGATGATGGTGGCCTCAAAAGAATCAGCGGTGTAGAGAGAATCTACCAATTTGATGCGGCCAGAATCCACCGGCACGGTAATGCCGTCTTCATTGCCGGGCAGGCTCATCAGGTATTTGATATAGTCTACCAGTGCCACATCGGAGGAATTGAGCTCGGCCACTTTATTGGTATTGCCCAGCATGTAATAGCCGTCGCCGCCGCCGATCTCGTACTCGCTGCAGACCAAGATCATCTTGGTAGTGGTGTCGTTCCTGTCCAGCAGTACTTCCGTACCATCGTCTTTTACCAGGTAGATCTCTTTTAAACGGTTGCCCATGATCTTGTTGTTTACGTCACTGGCAGTGCCGTTTACATTGTAGGTGTATCTAAAGCCGGAGGCCTGCGGGAAACGGCCATGCACATTGCCGTCAGCCGAAAGAGCACCGGTGGTGGTATCTTGGCCGGTCATAGCGCTCAGGCCCGCCTCAATGACCTCATAAAACAGTTTCGGTGTGACTTCTACGCACACGTCAGAACCGCCAAAGGGCAGGACCGTCAGTATTTGCCGTTGGGTGATGTCGCCGGCGGGGATGGAATCGCGTATGCCGCCGCCGCCCTGCAACACTACAAAAGGTGTGCCGGCACTGGTCTCAGTAGGCATATTCTGCATGGCTTGCCATCTGCGGGCATCGGCCACCAGAGAGCCCATATTGGTCTCGCCGCGACGGGCGATGCTCACCTTGTTGGGCATACCCACATTGCCGCCCCAAAGGTTAGATTTGCTCTTGCCCACGACCTTATTGAGTATGGGGTCCATCTCGGCATCCAGTGCATCGATGGCAGCTTTTACCGCCGCATCGGAATAGGTGTTCATGGCGGCGTAATCCAAACCGGTGGATACGGCGCTGGTGACACCGGTGCTGTCTATCGTCAGCTCAACTTTGCCCAGGTAGGCCAGTTTGGTGCCGGTAGAGGCGATGAGTGTCTGGTAGGTACCGACCTTTTTGCTGCTGTCGCCCAACATCACCTGGTGAGCGTGGCCGTCGATGATGACGTCTATCTTTTCAGTCTCGTCGGTGGCGGCGTTGGCGATATCGTAAGAGGAATCGCCGGCAGCTTCGTCATAGCCACAATGGGATAGACAGATAACAACGTCACAGCCCTGCTCCGTGCGCAAGGTCTTCGCCATCTCATTGGCGACATCGCCCACATCTTCAAACGTGATGCCCGAGAGTTTGGCGGGGTTGGCCGTCACGGCAGTCGACGGGGTCAGAATGCCAAATACACCGACCTTAACGCCATTATCCAGTTCTTTGGTAAAATAGGGCTGCAAGGTGGTGCCCAAACCCTTTACGTTTGCCGCCAGAACAGGGAAACCGTGCTGGCCATTTGAAGTGTCGGCGGCCAGCGAGATGTTATTGTACAGGTCCTGCAGCGCATAGTCAAACTCGTGGTTGCCCATTGCCGCCGCATCGTATCCGGCCAACTTCATCATTTTTACTGCAGTGGCGCCATTGTCGTGCGATACGTCAAAGTTGCCCTGTGAGAAGTCACCGGCATCCACTAATAGGGAATTGGGTGTGTTCGCTTTTATGCCAGCGATCATATCCATGCCGACTGAGCTCTTGCCATCGCTGCCGATGGCCCCGTGCATATCGTTGGTGTGGAAAATGGTTACTGTAGCAGTCTGGCCGCCACTCGGGAGCGCCGCCGAGACATTCGGCAGTACCAAGCTGAAGACCATAGCCACCGTCACGACCATCGATATGAGCCGTTTAAAGGTTTTCATGTACATCCTCCTTATTAAGTGTACGTTTTCGTTCACATTCATCCAGGGTACATTCTCTTCATATTTTTGGGCAGGTCTTGCAAAAAGGGCCTGCTCTTTTTGCCTCTTATCTACAAAAATAAATATGAACGAAAAGTTACAAATTCTGTTTTCATTATAGGTTTTAAAGCATCTCTGTCAATACTTTACATAAATTTTACACAATTAGTCTTTCAATTTTGGATGTATGGCCAATAGCATCTCTTCAATTTTGGCAATTATTCTCACTTACTGTTTACACAATGTGCTTTTCTTCGACAGCTCCAACCGGTACAAAAAAAGGCCCGCTGATCGAGCGGGTCTTTTTAAACTGATATTTATGCAAATAGATGCACTCTACTTTAAGTCTTTAAAAACTGCGGCCACCGCCACCGTGGCTGCTGCCACTAGAGCTGGTATGTGTCGATGACCCCCCGCCGCTGTGACCTCCACTATCTTTTGGTATGGCGGTACGGCTGGTGTGTGTGCTCACAAAACGGTCTTCTTTGATATATAGCTGCATGCTCTGTGCGCCGCGCCGGCCAGCTGTACCGCCGCCACCGGCAATATTTTTATGCCCGGCATACATCACCCATATGGTAATGCCACCCACGCCCAAAGAGATGCCCAGAGCCAGCAAAATAAAGCCGGGAGTAAACTGTGAGCTCACCCGCTTACCTTCATGCTCGATGCAGTAAGCACTCATCGAGAGGAACTTGTCGGCCGCTTTGTAATAGTCGTCATCGCTCATTTTGGGGGTGATCACGTCGAGGATATCATCGATATTGCGATCGCTGAACAGCTCGATGGCTTTGCCTTTGGTCGATATCCAGATTTTGCGCGCGTCCATATCCATCAGCAGGATCAGTCCATCGCCTGTTTCACCGCAGCCCAGACCATTATAGTCGTAAAAGTCATCGGCGAATGCCATCGACGACTTGCCCTGATTATCATCAATAGTCAGCACGGCGATGTCTATCTGGTATTGGTCGGCGATTTCTACCGCCGCCTGCGACAGCTCTTTTTCCTGTTCATCATCCAGCAACTCAGCGTAATCGTATATCTTCTGATATCCGGTGTCTTGAGCGCCGCCAAACAAGTTTCCCCCGATGTTGCCGGTATCCATCGGCGCCAACAGCTGCTTTGCCCGATCAAAAAACAATTGGCTACCTGCCAGATAGTTATCTTCATCGATAGCCTCTACGATATCGCGGGTCAGAGTATCCAGATCATCATTAGTGAGGTAGTTGTTCACTGCCCCCACCGAGTGCAGATAGACCTTGTATTCCTGCATATCCAGCAGCAAAAACAGTGCACTTCGGGTGTCTCCCCTACCCAGACCGTTGTTTTGGTACAGTGCCTGTACAAAGTCGTACTGGTCCTGGTCGCCCTTATCTCCGGTGGTGACGACAACGATATCGGTACCGTATCGGGCCGAAAGCTCCCCCGACTGCTGCGAGAGCTGCTGTAGCTCGCTATCCACAAACAGGCCGGCGTCATCATAAATACCGGCATAGTCTGTCTGCATGGCGGCGCTGGCCGGCAAGACTGCCATGACCACAAGCACAAGTGCCAGCAGCACCGCTGCCAGCCGCTGTGGGCTATGCTTTTTTTGATCTGTCATAAAAGCAGCCCTCCCCCCAGCATGATCAGGCCAAATACCACCGCCGAGACACCGGCAAACCAGGCCAGCATACGCTTTTTACTGAGGGGCAGCCGCCCTACCATTTTACCAGTCTGGCCGTTCATGGCAAATGTGTAGGTCTCGCCTTTATAGCGGGTGTTGAGCATCCACACCGGCAGCATCACGTAGTCGGCGTGGATCTGCTTGATCTGGGTATTGGCCGAGGACACCTGCACCGCCGCATAGCCCATGATCGTGTCTTTGAGCAGCTGCTGGCTGGTGGATGTCACCCGGTCGCGTACCCGCGGATACAGCTGTTGGGCATCTTCATCGTAGCGCTCGGCCAGGTATCCCGACAAATAGGCCATCGAGAAAGGTTTGAGCTGACCAAAATCAAACGGTTCCATACCGTCCATCAGCGCATTGTCCATCTTTTTCGAACCGTCTACCGGCAGATCTTCAAATTGCAGCTGACCGCCGCGGATTATGGAATACACATCTGTCTTGGTGTAGCGGTAGTTGGAATCTGACCAGTGCTGCACCCGCTCAGCTCTGGCCTGCAGTGAGGCGTCGGCCGCACAGTCGTACAGCCAAAACGGCGTGTAGATGCCGGTGAGTTTTTCTATTTGATGTGTCTTTTTAAAGTCACCAGGCAGCAGTGGGCGCTTTTTACAAAGGCGTTGTAGCGCATCCTGCGCGGCATCGGCCTTTAGCCGAAAAGGCAGGATCTGTTTGGGCGCGAATTTGCCCTGTACCTGGCCGGGTATAACGGTGGGGTTTTGGCAATAGGGGCAAAACGTGGCGGCGGTATTCTCATCTGCCAGTATCTGTGCCCCACAGCTGTTACAGCTCCACACGCGCATCTGGGAGGCATAATCCTGTTCTTCACCGCCACTTTTGGGGGTCTCGTCCACCACTGGTTGGCCGCTCTCGGTCTCGCCTTCGTCGGCCAGAGGGTCGGGCACCTCCCCCTCTTTCTTCTTTTTATAGATCTCGTCCATCTGCTCAACTGTAAAGCTGCTCAGGCAGAATTTACAGTCGAACTTCTGGGTGTCGCTGTTAAAGGTGAGTCCCGCCCCGCAATTGGGGCAGTCATAGGTGACCGTCTGCACAGCGCATACACCTCCTCTTTTCCTCAAAATGGGCGCCAGCCGCCATTCGGCTGGCGCCCATTTTACGCCATTTATAGTTACTGCAGCTTTTTACCGCATTCCGGACAGAATTTAACTGGCTGTTCTCCCTGCCAACCGCAGTCAGGGCACACCGTACCAGGTTCTGGGCCCTCTGGCCGTTTAGCGCCACAATTCGAGCAGAATTTCCCCTTGTTCTCCTGTTGTCCGCAGGCCGGGCAGGTCCACACCGCCGCCGGAGCCGGCTTGGCGGCTCCGCAGTTCTGACAGAATTTTCCGCCATTATCTTTTTCACCGCAGGCCGGGCAGGTCCAACCCGCTGGGGCTGGTGTTGGGGTTGGAACTGGGGAGGGAGTCGGTTCAGCCCCGCTAGCTGCAGCTGGCTCGGGCTGCTGGCGCTGCATCTGTGCCTGGTTGGAGGCCGAGGCAGCACCCACAAAGCCACCGCCTACCTGCGACCCCATGCCCATACCCATAAAGGCAGCCGCCGCACCGGCGGAGTTGCTGCCGGCAGCCTCCATACCGCGGGCCATGGCTCCCTGTACATAGCCCTCACGAATGCTGGCGTCGGCGAGCATAGCGCCCTGATTGCGCTGATTGATGAGTTTTTTCGAGTCCTCATCGTACGAGATAGAGCTGATGCCCACGCTCTCGACGATCATACCGCGCTTTTCGTTCCAGTCGTCGTCCAGCACGGTGGACATGTAATTGGCTAACTGCTGTCCCTTGGAGGCCACAAAGGAGATGCGCTCCCCATCGGCCGACATCTGGTTGATGGAGGTCTGCAGAGCGGTGAGGAACTCCGACAGGTACAGCTTGTGGATATCGGTGATGTCCACTTTAGCGGCGTTGCGGGGGATGGCCTCAGCGTAGAACTTGAGTGGGTCGGTTATCTTGATAGAGAAGAATCCATGGGCCCGCAAAAACAGTTCGGCGCCATAGAAGTTATCGAAATAATTGATGGGGTTGACGGTGCCGAAGGCAATATTTTTGATCTCCTGTAGGTTGATGAAATACACCTTTTGCTGCAGGGGGCTCACGCCGCCGAACTTCACCCGCTCAAAAGTCTCTTTGAGCGCCTCGCCAAACTGCCCGTTAAACAGCGAAGGAGCCGAGGAGTTATCCACCTTATAGTAACCGGGCTCAGCGGTGTAGTCCACTACTTTGCCGCCATCTACCAGCAGCATGAACTGGTTTTGGTTCACCTGGATGATGGACCCGTTGGAGATCAGGTCGGCAGTCCCTTTATAATTCTGGTCTCTCCGGTCGCCCTGACGCACCTTTACACCAGGCGACATCACGGTATCATCGCCCATATCATAGGCCTCGTATACCTCTAACCACTGGTCGGCTAAACCGCCGCCGATGGCATTCATGGCTGCTTTAATAATGCCCATAGCCTGTTTCCTCCTTCGTTTATGCGCGCGAGCTGTCGCTCGGCGTCGAAAAATCTGTAGACATCCACATTATAACACAGATATGCGTCTGCTCCGATAGATTTGTATTCGTCAAATAAAACTTTTTCGGCCGCTGATTTTGTTGATTTTGCCGACAACCCCTACCCCAAATGTGGCACAGCTGTGCATATGCGGCTGCGGGTGGGGTGTGCTATACTGGTGGTAGACAATGCGTTTGGGCCGGCTGGGTGGCCGGCCCCATCTGCGAGCAGAGAGGAGTCTTGTAACAATGACAAGGTACGACAAGATACTGGGCAACCTGATAGGTGGCGCTATGGGCGACAGTATGGGTGCCCCCACCGAGGAGCGCTCCACCGCCATGATCCTGCGCGATTTTGGCGGCTATGTGACCGAGTTTTTAGATTCGCCGCTCGACACCTGGGCCCACGGCGCCGCTGCCGGTATGGTCACCGACGACTTCTCGCTGGCCTATTTCACCGCACAGGCAATTGCTGAAAACGGCGGCCACGCCACCACCGAAGCCGCCCAGAAGGCACTACTCAAATGGTGCGAGTACCCCGAGTACTTCGACTATAATGTCGGCCCCACCACCCGCGCTGCCATCGAGGCCATGAAGGGGAAAAAAGTGGAGAAAAAGCCCGGCGCTATCACTCCGGCGGCAGATAACGGCAAAGCCACCAACGGTGCGGCCATGAAGATCGGCCCCATGGGTCTGTTCTCCGGCGGCGATATCGACCGGGCCATCGACGATGCCATCACCGTCTGCCTGCCCACTCACCGCAGTGATATCTCGCTCTCGGGTGCCTGCGCCGTAGCCGCCGCCGTGGCCAAGGGGCTCGACCCGGCTGCCGGTATCTACGAGATGGTGGAAGCCGGCCTGTACGGCGCCCGCCGCGGTATGGAACTGGGCGGTAAGGTCGGCGATCAGGCAGCTGGCCCCTCGGTCGAAAAGCGCATTTGGCTGGCGGCCTCTATCGGTATGAAAGCCGGCGGCGACTGGGAGAAAGGCATGTGCGAGGTACGCGATATCATCGGCAACGGCCTGATGACCGTTGAGGCGGTACCTGCCGCTTTTGGCCTGTTCGTATCTGCCGGGGGCGACGTGATGAAAACGGTATATGGCGGCGCCAACATCGGTGGTGACACCGATACTATCGCCTGCATCGCCGGCTGTATCGCCGGTACTTATGCCGGCACTGCCGGTGTGCCGGAACGCTACCTCGACCTCATCGAGGAGAAAAACAAATTTGATCTGCGCGGTTTGGCCCGGCAGATAGAGGAGCTCTTATAGTGGATGAGCTTTGCCCCAATGTCTGGTTGCAGCGGCAAAAAGGCGGCTACTTTAAAAATGGTGACAGTTACTGACTCTGTGTGCATAGCGGGGGCATACCCCGCGCTACACAGACGAAAGTGAGGGTTATTATATGCAAAAAGAACAATACGTCATCTGTGTGGGCAGCGGCGGAGTAGACAACTACTTTACGCTTCCCCACTGGCCCAAACTGGGCGTGCAGATCGTGGCCCGGCCCATTGGCAAATATGTGGGTGGTCTGGTCTCTAACGCCTGCAATGTGCTGGCCGGTTACGGTGCCCACACCTATCTTATGGGCATGGTCGACACCACCCCCGACGGTCAGTTCGTACTCGATACGCTCAAAGCCGGCGGGGTGGATATGGCCTATTACCGGCAGGATAAAAATTATACTGCCTGCGTCTGCAACATCTATCTGGTCGACGGCGAGCGCACCATTTTTGTGGGCATTCCCGAGGAGCACGAGCGCTTTTCCTTCACCCCTGAGCAGATCGAGGGGCTCTGTGGAGCGGCCTATATCTACACCACCCTCGACCAGATCGAGGGCATTGAAAACGGCTATGAAGTCATCACCAAAGCCAAGGCGTGCGGGGCCACGGTCTGCGTGGATATGGAGAGCTATCAGCCCGACGAGATCCATCAGAAATACCTGCCGCTGTGCGATATCATCTTTGTCAATGACCACGATTTCGAGGTGCTCTCGGGCGGCAAAGACGAGCTCATCTACTGCAAGACACTGCTGGAAAACGGCGCCAAGCTGGTGGTCATCACCAAAGGCAGTAAGGGCGGCAGCGTCTACTCTAAAGATATGTTGTTTGACTACCCCGCTTTTCCGGTCAAGGCGATCGACACCACCGGGGCTGGCGACACCTTCAACGCCAGCTTTGTCTACGGGCTGCTGCAGGGCATGTGCCTGAAAAAGGCGGCCGTATTCGCCGCTGCCGCCGCGGCGCGGGCCGTAACTCAGCTTGGCCCCCAGGGCGGGGTGACTGATGTGGCTACCGTACAGGACTTTATGCAGTCTTATGGCCAACAGTAAAACTGTTTTGCGCACGGGCAGCCGGCGACGGCTGCTACACATACAACCGTAATATTTAATATTTCAGGAGGAACACGATTATGGAGCGTTATAAGAGAATTTTAGGCGGCCTCACACTGGCTGCTGCGGCTGATTCGATCGGCACCGTCACCGAGACCAGATCTATGGACCTGATCAAAGAGTATTTCGGCGGCTTTGTACGCGATTTCCGCCAGGCACCGGAAGACACCTTTGCCCGCGGCGCCGAGGCCGGCCTTGTCAGCGACGACTTCTCGCTTGCGTATTACACCGCATTGGCCATCATCAAAAACAAAGGCGTCATCAACGACAAGACCGCCTCTGATGCTCTGCTCGACTGGGCGGCCGACCCCCGCTACTTTGAGGCCTTTGCCGGCCCCACCACCAAAGCTGCCGTTTATGCCCTGCAGGGCCATCCGGTACAGGGTCCCTACCCCTTCTTGGCCTGCGACAACGCCAAGGCCTCTAACGGTTCGGCCATGAAGATCGAAGCGGTCGGCTACATCCATCCCGGCGACCTGGATGCTGCCATCGACGATGCCATCACCATGTGCATGCCCACCCACGGCAACGATATCGCACTGTCTGCCGGCTGCGCGGTAGCAGCCGCCTGTGCCAAAGCCATGGAGGACGACGCCGACCTGTTTAGCATCGTTGAGGCCGGCCTGTACGGCGCCCGTGTGGGCTACGAAAAAGGCGGCAAAGTCGGCAAGCGGCTGGCTGGCGCCTCGGTCGAAAAGCGCATCAAGCTGGCCGTCTCCATCGCCATGCAGAGCGAGAGCTTAGAGGATGCCATGCGTGAGATCGCCGCCATCATCGGCTGTGGCCTGCGCGCCAACGAGGCAGTGCCCGCGGCGTTTGGCCTGCTCATTGCCGCCAAAGGCGATCCGGTCGAGGCTATCCTGGCCGCTGTCAACATGGGCGACGACACCGATACTGTGGCCACCATCGTCGGTTCTATCGCCGGTGCCTATGCCGGTATCGATGCGCTGCCGGCTCACTACCTAACCACCATCGATCGGGTCAACAAGTTCGATCTTGAGGGGACCGCCAAAGCCCTTGACGCGCTGATCGACTAAACTTACCCTACACATGTATGCGGGCGCGCCCGCTACCGGGATACCCGGCCCAATACACAGGGCCGGGTATCTTTTGAGCAGGCGCCCCTTTTTACCCCAATACTTCTTTTCATAAGAGAGGCAAGAGATCTATGAGCGATAAAAACGACCGCTATGTAGTGTTCATCGGCGAAGCCTGCATGGACGAGTACTACGAGACCAACCGCTGGGGCCAGATGGGAGACAAGATGATGCTGGTGCCCCAGGGGAGCCTGGTGGGGGGGATGGTGCCCAACGCCGGTGGAGTGATGGCCGGCTACGGTCACCAGACCTATCTTATCGACGCCCAGAGCGACAGCCCGGTCTGCCGCCACATCAAGGAGGAGATCCGCAAATCGGGCATGAACGTCGACTACGTCATGCTCGACGAGCAGATGGCCGACCCCAAATGTATCATCGTCACCCAAGAAGGTGAGCGAGTGGTGTGCGTGGTAGATACAAAGCGCGCGCCTCGCATCATAACGCCCCGCCATCAGCAGCTGTTAAATGGGGCCACCTATATCTATACCATTATCCGCACACTGCAGCAGATCGAAAATGCTCCTGCCGTTTTAGATGAGGCCAAAGCCAACGGCTGTAAACTGTTTTTGGATGTGGAGGGTCTGGTAGAGGAGGATAACGACCTCACCTACATCACCCGCGCCAATACGCTCTCTTTTAACGATCAGGGGTTCGACGCTTTTCGCAAACAGCAGTCAAAAGAGGAGTGCCTGCAAACGCTCTTTGGTTACGGGGTCGAGGTCGTCGTTATTACCTTGGGTGCCGACGGCTGTGAAGTACACACCCCCGAAAAAAGCTATCGGGTAGCCGGTATCCCCACCAAACCGATCGACACTACCGGTGCTGGTGACACCTTCAACGCCAGCTTTGTCTACCGCATGCTGCACGACTATCCGCTGGATGACTGTGCGCGTTTTGCCAATGCGGCAGCCGCCAGAGCCATCACCGTATTTGGTCCCCGCGGCGGCATTTGCGATCTGTCTACCATTGAGCAGCTGGTAAAAGAGCACTACGGCAGAGTCTGACTCCCCGGTGCCCCACAATACCTCATACAGCGAAACAGTATTCCACATGCATAAAGACCGGACGGAGCTATGATGCTCCGCCCGGTCTCGCTGTATATCGGGTGTCATACCTATTAAAATCTGTCTGTTTATATGAGATCTACCCACAGCTGCTTGTGATACAAGTAACAAGAGCGCTGCTGCTCCTGCCACTCAGGCCCAGCACGATCTCCCGCGTCCCCGCCCGGCAAGATCCCCAGTACGCGTAAAACTGGTATGTACAGCCCGAATCTGTAAAGAGGTGGATCTTATTCCCCTGCTCTTTTTGCTCTAACGCACGCAGCAGCAACGTTTCTATACCACTGTCTATTGTGCGGGGTCAACGGCAAAAAGCCGATCTCCCCCTGCGGTGTACAGCGCTCTTGAAAGGATCGGAGCATCTCCTCGTTCGCCGTGTCGTACAGGTCTGCGTGCCCGCTGTAAAACACTTATAACAGCAGCGACACCGCCTTCACCTTTACCTCTACCAGTACCCCATACAGTACCGGCACTCCCAGTTTTGGCTGCCCTTCTATATCCGCCAGCAGTACGCCCACCAGCTTTTCGTCGATGTATACACCGATCGCCTTGGTGGCGCGCGTCATCTCCAGCCATCAGAAGTAGCGGCTGTACACCCACAGCTCCACTGCATTTTTGGTGCACCAGTCCAGGTGTGCGCCCGGCACGATCATCGCTTGCGCAGCACGGTAATCGCCGCGGGCCAGCGATCTGAACTCTACTGTCATACGGTCTCTTCTATACCAAAAAGCGCGCCCGGTCTCATCCGGGCGCGTTCACTTCCAAAAGCTGTTTTCCAGCCGATACTCTATTCCTGCATATACGTCAGCAGCTCCACCGTCTGGTCGACATCCACACAGTCCTCGTGCCGATCTAGCGCGGTCAACAGACCCTCATCAGCAGAGGTGTGGTCATCACTGCCCTTTTTCTGAAGACCCCGCCGCAAAAGGCCGATGAGCAGCCGATGAGAAAAGACCAGCTGGTCGTACTCCAAATTGCCGCTGTAGTGAAACACCCGAATGGCGGCCCGCATCTCGGAATTAAAGTTGTGGCTGTCTACCTGCCGATAGTAGCCGGCATCGCTACAGGGGGTCAGGCCCACTGTAAAGGCAGCCATCTTTTTGCCCCACAGCTGGGGCAGGTATTTTTTGATCTTTCCTATTCCGGCCATTTTTCCAGCATACAGCCCACCGCCGAATACCAGTTTCTCGTACTCCAGCAGCTGGCCGGCATCGATCTGCTCCCAGCTGTACAGGTCGGCGCCCAACTCCTGGGCGATATAGCTGGCATAGCGGCGCGTACTGCCGTAACGGCTCTTGTAGATCACTGCCGTGGTGTTCATGTATCTTGCTCCTCAGTCGTATTTTCAGGGGGGCCGGCAGCCGAACGGGCGGCCTTCTTTTGGGCCCGCAGCTCCTTAAAAAAGTTGCCCAGCAGCGCCTGGCAGCGGCCGACCTCTACCCCGCCCTGCACGGTGTGGGGCAGGTAGGTGAACCGCTGGGAAAACAGGTCGGTCACACTGCCACAGGCGCCAAATTTAGGGTCGCTGGCGCCGTAGTACACCTGGTCGATACGGGCGTTGATAATGGCCCCCGCACACATGCTGCAGGGTTCCAGCGTCACCAAGATCGCACAGCCGGGCAGCCGCCAGCCGCCCAAGTTGCGGCAGGCCATGTCTATAGCCTTCATCTCGGCGTGGTCCAGCGCATTTTTGGTGTGCTCGCGGGTGTTGTAGCCCCATCCCACGATACGGCCCTCCCGCACCACCACCGCTCCTACCGGCACCTCTCCCTGAGCGGCGGCGATCTCGGCACACTCGATCGCCGCCGCCATAAAGCGCTCTATCTCCTCGGGGCTGAGCCGCTGCGGCCCGCTCATCCGGTAAGCCTCAACTGTCCCAACAGCAAAAATAGCACTACGCCCGCCGCGATGAGAAACCCGCTGGACGAGACGAAGGTGGACAGCTTGGTAGTCAGGGTATTTACGTCCTCTAAGTCGGTGATGGCAAACATACTGCTGCTGCGCCGAGCCATCAGGATCACTGCCAGGATACCGCCTAGCAGTACCAGCGCACAGGTGCTCCACAAAAACACCTGATAGGCTCCCCGCCCCATCAACGGCTGGGCCCCCTCCATAAAAATGGCAAAGGCACTGTTGAGACCGTGCAGGATCATACAGGTGTAGATCGAGCCAGATTTTATAGCCACATAGCCCAAAAACAGGCCCACAAAAAAGGTTCCCGGCACCGATACCACACTGCGACAACCCATGGCGAACACCGCAGCACTCACCACCACGGCAAAGCGGTCGCCCATGGCCCGCAGCGGCTGCAGCACTGCGCCCCGGTACACCAGTTCCTCCACCACTGCCGGCACTACCGACCACAGCACCGCATATACCGCCAAACTGCGCCAGCTGGTGCTCGACCCGGCGTACTGCTGGATAAAGCGCACACCACCGCGGGCGGCCATGCTGGTAAACAGCCCCGAGAGCATACTGCCTACCACATTGAGGCCCAGCAAAAAAAGGCCCGCCATACACAGGTAGGGCAGTTGTGCCCGCCGACGGGGCAGATCCCGCTTGGGCGTATAACCCAGCAGTGCACCGACCAGCAAAAAAGGCAGCAGCAGACTAAATATGTAGACCAGGAGCTGGATGGTGTAGAGTGCCGGGCGCGAGGCCAAGATATCGCCGTTTTCAAGCACGCTCACTCCCGGCAGCACCGGCGCCACCACCCGCAGCAGTGTACTCGAGACCACTGAATTTAAAAATACCGACAGCATCACCCCAAAGCCCAATACATTGGCTGCCCGGCGGATCTTGGCGCGCTGCAGCTCACTGCGCGACAGCCGTATAAAGCCGTAGCCCGGGGCGTAGGCATACCCCTCCTCGTCCTCGGGGGCCAAGTCGGGCCGCAAGCCCACACCGGTGTGACGGCGCAGTGGGTCCTGCTCGGGCTGCATTTGGGCAAACACCTGCTGCCCGTTCTCGCTCTCGAAAAATCCATTCTGCCGTGCCACTGGCTATCCCCCTTTGCTGTCAGGTATGTGGCGCCAAACTGCGCCGAGCGGGGGCAGGTGATCCAAAGTACCTGTCCCCGCGTAAAGGATACATAAATTGTACCATCGGCACCGGTCAAAATCAATCGCTATTGTTTGAACAAAGCGTAAATACGCCCGTTCGACAGCGCCGGTCTGGGCTTTTTTATCCAGGTGCTGCCATTGATCTCAAGATATGGTATACTGTCTATACTTGTACCGTTTTATAAGAGAGGAGGTCTTTATATATGCCCCGAGAACAGATCACCCGCGCCGGGCTCATCGGCCGTTTTTTGCGCGGGTCTGCCCATCACTTTGTCAGCGCCATCGTTTTTTCACTGGCCGGCACTGCCCTGGGCGCTCTGCTGCCGCAGATCGTCAAGATGGCCGTCGACAGCATACTCGGCGGACAGCCCAGCTTTTTAGACCCGCTACTGGCAGGGTCCATTTTGGGTCAGGCACCTGGCACTCGGCGCGACCTGCTGCTGGCCGCCGGGCTCATCCTGCTCATTTCGGCCCTGGCCTGGCTATCGCAATACCTCTACCGGGTCAGCATCGCCCGCGGGTCAGAACGCTTTACCAAGTCCATGCGCGACACGCTGTACAGCCACATTCAAAAGCTGCCCTACGCCTGGCATATGACCCACCAGACCGGCGAGATCATCCAGCGCTGCACCTCTGATGTAGAGGTGGTGCGCAGCTTTGTTTCGAGCCAGCTGCTAGAGGTGTTTCGCACCAGCTCGCTGCTGGGCATCTCGCTGTGGGTCATGTTTTCTATGAACATCTCCATCTCGCTCATCGCCACCGCCTTTTTACCGCTTATCCTGCTCTATTCGGCCATCTTTTACCGCCAGATAGCCCGCCGCTTTTTAGCGGCCGACGAGGCCGAAGGCGAGCTCTCATCGGTGGTGCAGGAAAATCTAACCGGTGTGCGCGTGGTGCGGGCCTTTGGCCGCGAACAATTTGAGCTGGACCGCTTCGACGAGAAAAACACCGGTTTCGCCAAACTGTGGATCAAGCTCGGCTATCTGCAGAGCTACTACTGGGGCATTGGCGACATGATCACCAGCCTGCAGATCATCGCCGTCATTGTGGCCGGTACAGTCCAGGCCACCAGCGGCGCCATAACTCTGGGGGAATTTTTGGCGTTCTGCTCTTATAATCTCACCCTGATCTGGCCGGTGCGCAGCCTGGGGCGCATCCTGTCTGAAATGAGCAAAGCCGGCGTCTCTATGGACCGGGTGCGCTACATTTTAAACTGCACACCGGAAAGTGACCGCCCCGGCGCACAGCGCCCCCCGATGGATAGAGACATCTCTTTTTCACACGTCACTTTTGGCTACGACCGGCAAAAGCCGTTGCTACACGATATCAGTTTCACGATCCCGGCCGGTACCACACTGGGTATTCTGGGCGATACTGGCTCGGGAAAATCGACACTCATCCACCTGCTCGACCGGCTGTACGATCTGCCGCCAGACGGCGGCCACATCACCATCGGCGGCGCCGATATCGCTGATATCGAACTCGCCTGGCTGCGCCGCAATATCGGCATGGTCTTGCAAGAGCCGTTTCTCTTTTCGCGCACTGTACACCAAAACATTGCCGCCACCCACCCCGACGCCTCTCCCGAGGAGGTCCGCCGCGCTGCCTCAACCGCCTGTGTGCACAGCGCTATCGACCGCTTTCCCGACGGGTATGACACACTGGTGGGCGAGCGGGGCGTCACGCTCTCGGGCGGGCAAAAACAGCGGGTGGCTATTGCCCGCATGCTCATGCAAAATGCCCCCATCATGGTGCTCGACGACTCGCTCTCGGCTGTCGACGCCGAGACCGACGCCAAGATCCGTGCCGCCCTGGATGCGCACATGCACCAGAGCACCGTGATCCTCATCTCGCACCGGGTCACCACACTGCTGCACGCCGACTGTATCATGGTGCTCGACGGCGGCCGGATCGCCGAAATGGGCACCCATCAACTGCTGCTGCAAAAAGGCGGTATTTACCGCAGTATCTACGATCTGCAGCTGCGCGGTGAAGATGCCGCCAGCTTAAAAGAGGGAGGTGTGGGCCGTGAAGCAGACTGAGCGGCAGGCGCGCGCCAAGCGCAGCATTGACGGGTCTGTGTGGAAGTCGCTGCTGCCGTTTTTGCGCCCCTACAAAAAAATATTGGCGGCGGTGGTGGGGCTCAACTTGCTGGTGGCTGCCATCGATATCTCTTACCCTCTGTTTCAGCGCTATGCTATCGATCATTTCATACAGACCGGCACGCTGCAGGGCCTGGGTGTTTTTGCCCTGTGTTACCTGGCTGTCTGCACATTGCAGGCGCTCTCGGTGGTGTTTTTTACCCGCGGCTCTATGGTGGCGGAGATGCAGCTGGGCAAAGACCTAAAACGGGCCTGTTTTGTACAGCTGCAAAAGCTCTCTTTTTCCTACTACAACCAAAAGCCTGTGGGCTATCTGCTGGCCCGGGTCATGAGCGATACCAATCGCATTGCCGGCTTGGTGGCCTGGAGCCTGGTCGATATTCTCTGGGCGCTGACCTATGTGCTGGGCACGTTTTGCGCCATGTTGGCCCTAAATGCCCGGCTGGCACTGCTCATTGCGCTCATCGTACCGGCTATCAGTCTGCTCACCGTCTATTTTCAAAAGCGTATTTTGCGCCAAAACCGCAAGATGCGACAGCTCAACTCTACCATTATGGGGGCTTACAACGAGGGGATCACCGGGGCCAAGACCTCTAAAACGCTGGTCATCGAGCAGCAAAACGAGCAGCAGTTCTCACATCTCACAGGACAGATGCAGCGCGCCTCGGTCAAGGCCGCCCGGCTGGGGGCTGTCTATATCCCCACCGTAGTGTTTTTGGGGTCGCTGGCCACCGCCATCGTGCTGGCCAGCGGCGGCAATATGGTCGCCGAAGGCGCGTTGCTGTTGGGCACATTGTCGGCTTTTATCAGCTACGCCGTCAGCATCTTCGAACCCATTCAGCAGATCGCCCGCATCCTCTCGGATGTCATTTCGGTACAGGCCAATATCGAGCGGGTAAACAGCTTGCTCTCCCAGCAGCCCGCCATTACCGACAGCCCCGCTGTGACCGCGCGCTACGGCGATGTGTTCAGCCCTCTAAAGCAAAATTGGGAACCGCTTGTCGGCGATATAGAATTTCGCGACGTCTCGTTTAAATACCCAGATGGCGGCGATTATGTGCTGCGCCACTTCGATCTGCACATTCCCGCCGGCACCACTGTGGCCATCGTGGGCGAGACCGGTGCCGGCAAGAGTACGCTGGTAAACTTGGCCTGCCACTTTTTTGAGCCCACCGAGGGTCAGATCCTCATCGACGGGCGCGACTACCGCGAGCGCTCACAGCTGTGGCTGCACCAAAATATCGGCTATGTGCTGCAGAGTCCCCACCTGTTTTCTGGCACTGTGATGGAAAATATCCGCTACGGACGGTTGGACGCCACCGACCGGGAAGTTATTGCCGCGGCCGAGAGCGTTCATGCCGACGCAGTTGCCGCCCGCCTTAAAGACGGCTACCAGAGCGATGTGGGTGAAGGGGGCGACCTGCTCTCTACCGGCGAAAAGCAACTCATTTCTTTTGCCCGGGCGGTCCTCTCTGACCCGCGTATTTTTGTGCTGGATGAGGCCACTTCTTCTATTGACACCCGCACCGAACAGCTCATTCAAAACGCCACCGAAAAACTGCTGCAGGGCCGCACCTCTTTTCTCATTGCTCACCGCTTGTCCACGATCCGCAAAGCTGACGTTATACTGGTAGTCAAAGACGGCCGGGTGGTGCAGCGCGGCACCCATCAACAGCTGCTGCAAAAAGGCGGCTATTACCGCGACTTGTATACCCGCCAGTTCGAGGAAGAATCTGCCCTGCAAGTACTGCGGCAGGGCCGTGTCGAAAAGTAGTTGCGGCCCCTTTACTGTCGCACAAGGTTGCACAAGCAAATAGAAAAAACACCGGCAAGAGCTGTCTCCAACAGCGTCTTGCCGGTGTTTTTTAGCAGAAACTGCGATCTTAAAGTGCGTCGAGCTCCTGTTTCCACAGTGCGATACTGGCGTCGCTGGGCATCCGCCAATCCCCCCGGGGCGACAAGGTAATCGAGCCCACCTTGGGGCCGTCGGGCAGACAGGACCGTTTAAACTGCTGAGAGAAAAAGCGCTGGTAAAATACCCGCAACCAGCGTACGATCGTCTCGTGCCGGTACTCTTCGGCAAAGGCGTGCTCGGCCAAAAAGCAGATCTTTGCCGGGGAAAAGCCAAAGCGCACCACATAGTAGAGAAAAAAATCGTGCAGCGCATAGGGTCCTACCAGATCCTCTGTTTTTTGTGCGATCTGGCCGTTTTTTGCCGGCAACAACTCAGGGCTTACAGGCGTACTTAAAATGTCCTCTAGCACGCTTTTTAAGCGTTTTCTGCTGTGCTCTGCCACATAGCTCACCAGGTGGCACACCAGAGTTTTGGGGACCGAGGCATTGACGGCGTACATCGACATGTGGTCGCCATTATAGGTGGCCCAGCCCAGCGCCAGCTCTGACAGGTCACCTGTGCCGACTACCAGGCCATCTGTCTGGTTGGCTAGATCCATCAGCAATTGGGTGCGCTCACGGGCCTGGGCATTTTCGTAGGTGATATCGGCGATATGCGGGTCGTGGCCCAGATCGGCTAAATGGCCCGTAACAGCAGCTGTAATATCGATCTCGCGAAAGGATACCCCCAGTTCGGCACATAGTTCAGCGGCGTTTTTCCGCGTGCGGTCGGTCGTGCCAAAGCACGGCATACTGACCGCCGTGATATCCCGGTGCGGGCGTTTTAAGAGTTCTATCGCACGCACCGTGACCAGCAGGGCAAGCGTAGAATCCAGCCCGCCAGAGATCCCGACGACAGCCGTTTTGCAACCTGTAGAAAGCAGCCGTTTTTTAAGGCCCTGGGCCTGCATGGTCAAGATCGACTCGCAGCGGCGGGCACGGTGTGCGCTGTCGACAGGCACAAAGGGGAATCTTGCCACCTCACGGCACAGTGGCGTACATATCGGCCGCTGCTCAAAATATACCGTGCGGTATGCCCCATCAACAGGTGGGTAGGTGCTCATACGGGTGCGCTCTGCCCACAGGCGCTGCAGGTCGATGTCGGCGACGAGCTGCCCGTTTTCAAATAGGGGTGTCTCGGCCAATACGGTGCCGTTTTCGGCGATAATATTATGGCCGCCGAACACCATATCTGTGCTGGACTCCCCCTCCCCGGCATCGGCGTACAGGTAAGCACAGCACAGCCGGGCTGACTGGCTGCTTACCAGCTGGCGGCGATATTCCGCTTTGCCCACCGTCTCGTCGCTGGCGGAGAGATTGCAGATCACCGCCGCACCGGCCAACGCGTGGGCGATGGAGGGCGGAGCAGGCACCCACAGGTCTTCACATATCTCGACAGCAAAGGTGAAGTTGGGCTTGGCACCACTGGCAAAGAGCAGTTGCTCGCCAAAAGGTACCGTCTGTCCCAACAGCTCTATATCCCGAACTGCTACTGGGCCGGGGGCGAAGTGGCGCGCCTCATAAAATTCGGCGTAATTGGGCAGGTTGCGCTTAGGGACCAATCCCAATATGCGCCCCTTTTGCAGAACAGCAGCACAGTTATACAGCTTGCCACCCATCTGCAGCGGCAGGCCTACCACAGTGATCATATCGCTTTGACTGCTGACTGCACACAGCTGCTGCAATGCCTGTAGCGCCCCCTGTTGCAGAGTATGCTGCAAAAACAGATCACCGCAGGTGTAGCCGGTAAGGCCCAACTCTGGCAGTACGAGCAAACCGGCTCCAGCGCGCTGGGCGCGGTCCATCTCCGCTGCTGTCCTGCGTGCATTATAGTTGCAATCTCCCACCTGCACAGCGGGGGTAGCCACTGCCATCTTGACAAAACCATAATCCATCTGTACATGCCCCTCCTCTTGCCGTTTTATCTGCACTTCATCATACTGCCCACACCGTGCCGCTGGCAAGCGAATTTGTCACGAACTGGCGCTTTGTGGGACGCAGACCGCACAGAAAGTTCCAGCCATCGTAAACATTGCCCATATACAGGATCTGGCAACACAGACACACTAAAAGAGAGACCGCCATATGGCGGTCTCTCTTTCGTTAGGCAGTAGACATATCTCTACTGTTTTGTGTTTGATACTACTGTGCGTTCACAGCCTCGGGATCGTCTTTCTGGTCGTTATCCTTGCGGCGTTTGATGCACAGGATCGAGATGATCAGCTGTACCACGGCAATGATGAGCATCAGCAGGGTCCATTTATCGGTAAAGATCATGGGATTGCGCATGTCCTCGGTGAGGAAGAACACAATGATGGAACCGATACCAGGTACCAGGCTGAGCAGCCGCCAAATGCCTTTGCGCTTGAGGATATCGGCATCTTCGTCGTCCTGACGGGCGTACTGGCTGTTTTCATCTTCATCTTTCTTGTGGTTTCTGCCCAGGATGTAGCCTACGATCAGCAGGACCGATACCAGAGCGGTAGCGATAGCCAGCAGCAAGTTGAGCAGCGCCCAGCTGGATTGCGACTGTGCAAGCGGGGTCTCGGGATCCTGGATCTCTACTTCAGGTGTGTCGACCTCAGGGGTAGCAGGCTCTTCCACAACAGGGGTCTCGGGGGCAGCCGGGGTATCAGGTGCTGCAGGGGTCACCGGAGTTACGGGACCTGCAGGGGTGGCGTCGGTCGGCGGAGTGGTCGGCGTGACGGGTGTTACCGGAGGCACGACCGGGGCCGGCTCAGCCACATAGTTGACGCGGATGACATCGCCATCTTTGACCTGATAAGGCAGCTCTACGCTGTAACTGCTGAACTGATAGCCGTCGTAGGTGTTCTGGGCGATAGAAGTCACTTCGGCAGTATCGTCACCAACCCAAACACGCACGGTCACCTGTTCGGTATCGCGGGCAGCGGTCTCGCCCTCCACCCAGTGCTCAACAGTGTAGGTGATCTCTTTTTGCTGGTCGTCATCGCGCACATAGTTCACGCGGATGACGTCACCGTTTTTAGCCTGGTAGGGCAGCTCTACGCTATAGCTGTCAAACTTGTAACCGGTATAGGTCTTCTGCGCAACAGCCGTTACCTCGGTGGTATCGTCATTGACCCAGACAGACTTGGTCACCTGTTCGGTATCGCGGGCAGCGGTCTCACCCTCTACCCAGTGCTCAACAGTGTAGGTGATCTCTTTTTGCTGGTCGTCATCGCGCACGTAGTTCACGCGGATGACGTCGCCGTTTTTAGCCTGGTAGGGCAGCTCTACGCTGTAGCTGTCAAACTTGTAACCGGTGTAGATATTCTGGGCGATAGCAGTGACTTTGAATGTGTTATCGTTGACCCAGATCTTTTCGGTTACCGGCACGCGATCGCGGTAGGTTTCTTCGCCCTTTACCCAGTGCTCGACATAGTAGGTCAGTTCTTTCTGCGCCGTGAGGTCTTTTTCGTAGTAGACTTTGATGACGCCGTTTTCAGACACTTCGTACGGCAGCTCGACATTATAGGCGCGGAACGTATAGCCGGTGTAGTCTTTCAGCTGTACAGCTGTTACGCTGTAGCTGTCGGCCGCAGCCCAAATATCCACTTGAACCTTCTCGCGGTCGCGATAGGTCTCTTCGCCGTCGATATAATGCTCTACGTAGTAGGTGAGTTTTTTGGTGTCATCGGGGTTGATGGTGTAGTTGACACGGATGGTCTGGCCGTTATAAACGGTGATCGGCGTAGCCACTTGACTGCCATTTACAGTGTAGTCTTTAAAGGTATAACCGGCAAAAGTCTTTTCGTCGACAGCGTTGACTTTGTAGCTGTCGCTCTCGACCCAGATCTGCTCGGTCTTTACTTCACGGGCTGCATAGGTGCTCTCGCCTTCCAGCCAGTACTCTACATAGTAGGTCAGCGCCTTGGTGTCGTCGTAGTTCTCGGTCCAGTGAGCGGTATAGCTGCGATCTCCAGTCGAGCCCTTAACTACCTGCACCGTCATGGTGGGGGCAGTTAGGTCCGTACCAGTCCAACCGGCAAAGGTATAGCCGCTTCTGGTGGGATTGTTCAGGGTAAATGTCTCGGTCTCAACATCGTAGTGTACGGGGTTCTCTTTGCCTTCGGGCAGAACGCCTTGAGCCAGATCGTATTCGATGTCGTAGCCGATCTTCTCCCAGTTGGCGGTGTAGCTGCGATCACCAGTAGAACCTTTCTCCACGGTGACCGTCTTGGTCTCGCCCTCCAGGTCGGTACCGGTCCAACCGGTAAAGGTGTAGCCGGTCCGAGTGGGATTATGCAGGGTAAAGGTATCGGTCTCGATGGTGTATTTGGTGGGGTTCGACTCGTCCTGAGCCAAGCTGCCGCCGGCCAGTTCGTAATCGATACGGTAGTCGATAGCCTCCCACTTGGCGGTGTAGACACGATCGCCAGTAGAACCTTTCGTCACGGTAACAGTCTGGGCTGTACCGCTAAAACCAGTCCCCTCCCAACCGAGGAAGTTGTAGCCGCTCTTGGTGGGGTTATGCAGGGTAAAGGTATCGGTCTCGATGGTGTAGGTGGTGCGGTTCTCGGCGACGGTAGCACCATCCAGGCCGCGGTACTGAATGTTATAGATCTCCGGCTGCCAGTTGGCAGTGTATGCACGGTTGCCGGTAGAGCCTTTTTGCACCGTTACCTCTTTAGACATACCATCGACATCTGTACCGCTCCAACCCAGGAAAGTATAGCCGTCTTTGGTGGGGTTATTGAGGGTAAAGGTCTCGGTATCTACACTGTAGCTGGCGGGGTTCTCTTCGACCACAGCGTTCTCCAGGCCGGCATACTGAATGGTATAGCTGTCTTTGGTGAAGTTGGCAGTATACTCTCTGTCGCCGGTGGAGCCCTGCTCGATGGTGACTACCAGCGTAGCGCCACTGAGACCAGTACCGGTCCAACCAGTAAAGGTGTAGCCCGCTTTAGAGGGATTATTGAGGGTAAAGGTCTCGGTGTCAACATTGTAGCTGGTGGGGTTCTGTACGTTTTCGGCCAGCTCGCCACCATTTAAAGTGTACTGAATGTTGTACTCATTGCGCTGCCAGGTGGCCACATAAGCGCGGTCGCCGGTAGAACCCTTGGCTACGGTCACTTTTTCGGTGGGGTCGATAAGGCCGGTACCGGTCCAGCCGGTAAAGGTATAACCCGCTCTGGTGGGATTATTTAAGGTGAACGTATCGGTCTCAACATTGTAGCTGGTGGGGTTCTGCTTATCTGCTGCCAGCGAGCCGCCATCCAGGTCGTAGCTGATCGAATAATCGATGCGCTCCCAGTTGGCCGTGTATTCGCGGTTGCCGCTGGAGCCCTGCTCCACCACTACTTGATCGGATTTGCCGTCAATGCCGGTACCGCTCCAACCCAGGAACTTGTAACCCGCTTTTTCGGGGTTAAAGAGGGTAAAGGTATCGGTCTCAACGGTGTAAGTCACCGGGTTTTCGTTGCCTTCGCCCAGCGTAGCGCCGTCCATTCCCTTATAGGTAATGGTAAAGGCGGTGGGGGTCCAACGGGCGGTAAAGGTAGTATCGCCCAGGATCTTGTAGTCCTTATAGTTGGCGTTGACCAGCGTATTGTTGTGATCTTTCCAACCCAGGAAGTCGTAATTGGTGCGGTCGAACAGCTTGCCGGCAACGGTGTAGGTGTAGTTTGCCGGGTAGATGGCCTCGTCGGTGATCGAGCCATCGCCAAAGCCGTCTTTGTAAGTTACGCTGTACTCTTCGTAATCGGGGATCTCATCCGGGCCTTTGTCGGGGCCGTTTTGATCGATCGCCCAAGCGGCGTAGAAGGTGATGCCGCCGCTCGTCATCGGCACCTTTGTACCGGCCGGATAGAAGACGATATCGGCCGACGGGGCCTGAGTAAACGGCTCATAAGCGGTAGTGGTCCAGCCCAGGAACACATGATCGGTGTAGCTGAGTGCATCGCCCGACTTAACAGTGACCTCGTGGCCCTGCTTATAGGTCTTATCATCCTTTACTTCGCCGCTGCCGCCGTTGGCATCGTAAGTGACGTTATAGGCAGCTTCGGTGTAGTAGAAGTTCACTACGTTACCGGTCTCTTTGATCTCGATCTGCACGCTGTCAGCACCGTCCAGATTGTAGACCTTGCCATTTTTCTGGATGGTGGCCGGCGCGGTAACGGTGACCGTGTCGCCGTGGGTCTGGCCGCCTACTACAGAGGGCTCCCGCAGCACATTGGCCGGATCAGTACCTTTTTCAAGGTAGTTGACGGTGTAGCTGAGGTCGGTGCGCAGAGTGTAGTAGAAAATGACCACATTGTTTTTGGGGTTCTCGCTGATGGTCAGCTGCTGGCTGCTCTCGCCCACCACGCTGTAGCCGGCGATACCTTTGGCATTGACTGTCAAGTCATCACCGTAAGCGGCTTTGGCGGTGTAGGGGTCAGCCAGTTTTTTGTTGGTACCCTGCTCTAAATACTTTACGGTATATCCGTAGTTATTGCGGGTGTAGTACAGGTTGAGGGTCAGCGTACCGGTGCTGGGAATGATACCCGTATCGGTGCTGATTGCACTCTGGTAGGTAAAGCCCGTGTAGTCTTTGGCACTGGCTGTTACTTTGGCGCCGATAGCGCCGGTCTTGGTCGTATCAGACTCTTTGAGCTCGTAACCGCCGCCCAGTTTCTGTACGTAGTGGTTAACGGTGTAGCTGACCTGTGCATTTTGAGTGTAGTAGAATTTAATGACATTCTTCGACTCATCCTGCACCAGCTGCAGCGTTTTCTGGTAGGCATCAGGGGTGTAGCCGGCAATGTTCTTGTAGTTTTCGGTGACCACTGCATTTTTGCTGGTCATGGTCTTTTTGCTGTGCTCTTTTTCAGAACCGTCGGCGTTTTTAATGATGTAGTAGACGGTGTAGTCTACCTCGGTAAACTTTTTGTAGGTAAAGACGATCTCGTTACCTTTGGCCTTGAGCGTGGTGCTCTTGGTCAGGGCCTCCGGCAGATAGCTGTCGATGACCTTGGCCGTCTCGGTGACGGTGCTGCCCATGGTCTGGCCGGTCACGGTCTTAGGGTCAGCCAGTTTTTTACCGTTTTCATCCACATATTTTACGGTGTAGGTGATATCGGTACGGGGCGACCACTTGGCCTTGAGGGTAAAGTCGCTGTGTACTTCGCGCGCAAACAGGTAGTGGGCGTTTTCACCGGTCTTGTACCAGCCCTCGAAGGTATAGCCCTCACGGGTGGGCTCTTGGGGCTCGCTCACCAGGCCACCTTTGGTGATCTCCTGGCTGTTGATGCTGCCGCTGCCGCCATTCAAATCGAATTTGACCGTGTATACCGGCGGGTCCCACTTGGCGTAGAGCTGAAGATCACCAGCGGGCATCGTGGCATCGTTCCAGTTAAACTTGCTTTCGGGGTAAAGCTCTTTTGTGGTATACCAGCCACCGAACGTATAATCGGAGCCAAAGGGATTGGTGGTAGGCACGTAATTGTATTTCTCTATATTGGCTTCGTATTTGACTTTGCTATAAGACTTTTCTACCTGATTGTTATTGTAGAAACTTAGAGTATACACATCGCGGCTATAGTAAATATAGCCGACTCGGTTATATTTGTTACCGTCTTTTTCATAGTTATCCCAACCGGTATTTTTAAAGCCGGGAATAGTATAAGTACTATTTTTATCTATAGTAATCCCACTACTATTTGTCTTGTAAGATACGGTTGCATAAATGTCATAGTAGATGCCATTTTTATAGATACGACCACCGCCAGAGCGCTGAGTCAAAGACTCTACACAGTGGTAAGCAGTATATTTATAAGAGCCACTCGTTACCGTACCATATAATACAATGTTATGATTTTCCATGTATTTAAGGTTCAGTAAATAAGAGCTAGAGCCTGCTTCTCTATGCCATTTAATAGTCTCCTCAGGAGTTGGCCACTGGTCTAGGATCTCTTGACCATATTTGGCCGTAATAGTCCACTCTGATTTAGTCGTATAGTCGCGTGGATCATCTTCGTCATCGAAGTATCCATCATTAAAAACTTTAAAAGTAATTGTATAGGTCCCGCGGTCATAGTACACGTTTACAACCGTGCTGCCATCACCATTGACGACTACATTTTTATCGGTCTTGGCACTGTTAAAAACATAGCCCTGCGTGGGATTCGTGTCACTGCCGCTGACTGTAGTGCCCGGACGCGCATACATTGTTTTGATGCCGCCGTAGTCATAGCCGTCATTGGTCGCATTTTCCAGCCAGTAAACAACTGTATATTTTGTACTGCTTTTAGGTTCCCACTTAGCATAGACGCTCTGGTCAGTAGCCGGCATAGTGCTGGGGTGCTTATAAGCATTTTCCAGTGTCTCATCTACATACCAGCCGGCAAAATCATAACCCGCACGAGTGGGATCACTAGGCTGCGAAACATCAGCGCCGTACAGGGCCACTGTAGGATCTATATAGCTGCCCCCATTTGTATGGTAATAGATAGCATACGTATTGCGGTCGTAGTAGACCTGCAGCACGGTACCGCCATCAGCGGCCACCTCGGCACTGGGCAGATCACCTTTTCTGGTAAAACCGGCATACTCTCTATCCGGGGCGGTCACTACAGTACCGGTGGTGGCCGAAAGAGGCAACTCGTCTACCACGTCGTAGCCACTGCCGTCTACCTTTTGCTGCAGGTACTGTACCTTGTAGGCGGTACTGCCGTTAGCCAGGTAATATACCGTATAAACTTTGTCCTCGGTCACGCTGTCGATGCTGATATCGACGATACTCTGATCGGGGCTAAAGCCCACCACATCGGGGGAGATGACCCGGTCGCTAAACGACTCGCCGGCGATAACGCTGGCCACATAGGGCTGAGCGGCAACGCGGGTGCTGTTCTCGTAGAAATAGTTGATGGTGATGGTACGGGACTCTAACTTCTTATACTGGGCGGTGACATCCAGGTCGGAAGTCACGTTAGAAAAGTCTTTGTCCCAGCCGTCGGCCACCCAGCCATCCCGACCAGGATGCTCTGGCGCAGTGGCGGCCTTACCGTCTTCTACCTGCTGGGCCTCGCCGATCTGGCTGCCGTCCCAATCGTAGAAAGTTACGGTGTGTGTGGCTGTATCTCCCTCTGCAGCCTGCACAAAGGCAGACAGCGGCAGCAGGCCAAAAGACATAACTGCCACCAGCATCAGGGATATCAGCCGACGTAAACCTTTTTTGTGTTTCATCTCGACACCTTCCCTCTTGAACCATAATGTGAACCTTTTCGTTCACCTGTGTGTGCTTCTAATTTTTGTGTAGATATCCGATGATCTCCTACAAGATCATCGGTTTTTTTGTTTGTTTCGCGAATATTTCGCACCGCCCGATTTTGTTCACTCAGTCGTTCTGCGAAACAGTGCTCTCGCTCTCGTCGAGCGCGCTGTCTATGAGCTTGATCAGTTCCAGTGCACTGCGAAAAGATTTGGTCTCATCTTTATCCGCCCAGGTGACTTTGCCCTGCCAGGTGGCGTTTTGCCGGTACTGGATCTGCACGACGAACGTCTCTTTGTCTCCGCGGTGCTTGGTGATCTGCGCCATGGGCGTTCCCTCCTTTTTCTCCACTGCCGGTACCGCCTGACGGCCAAAGCGCCGGCCCTGAGTCGATGCCTGTGGGCCGATCTCATCGAAGATGTGATCGAGCTGCAACACCACTCGCCCCAGCTCGGTAAAGCAGATAGGCGGCTGGTCATCGGCGTAATAGGCCCTGCCCTGCAGGGCGGTCTCACAACTCGAGTCGATACACAGGCATACGGCAGCGGGGGCGTTAATGGGGATGATACTCTCTTGCATGGGCTTCCCCCCTCTTCCTTATGCCTAAATCATATCATCTGGCGGTCACAAGACAGGTCACATTTAAAAGTTCTTCTCCGATTTTTTGACCCGCTCATTGTGACAACTTGTCCGGTGGGAGCGCCCCTCTCTGCATGCGGCGCCTTTTATATAGGTAAATAAAATCACACGGCAAAAAGCGACCGGAGCACTCTGCTCCGGTCGCTTTTCTATAAACTTTTTCGTGACCGCACCAGGTCAGTTGGCACTCACAGGTTTCTCTTGGCCAGCGCAGAGGTGTAGCGGACCGCCATTTTAATATCTTTATCCCGGCAGAAACGGCGAAAATTGTTGGCGATACGGCCCATGACCATGCGGCAGTTCTCCTGGTCGATCTTCATGAGCAGCACCAAGAACTGGCTCTTGCTGTAACGGGTATAGATATCGCTGCGGCGCAGCGAACAGGCGATCGCATTGTGGTAGGCCTGCACGCCGGCCTTTAATTTTTCCGGCGGCAGCGGGTCGCCGTTTTGATCGGTAAAGGTACACAGTGCCACAAAAGCCGAGTCGCCGTTGCGCTGAATGTGCCGCACCACAAAGCGAAAAGTGTTGATAAACACCTGGTAGTTGCAGTAATAGGCGCCGTGGGCGTCCTCGGTCTCGATGATCTCGCTGAGGATATCGTCCAGCGAGCGCTCCACATGCTCCAGCGAGCCGGTGATCTTGTGGTACAGTGCCCGCATTTCTTCCGAGGGCTCTACCCCCAGCTCGTCAAATAGCATCGCCGTGGTCGATTCGTACTCGCTGACCGCCTCGCGGGTGCGGCCCATCTGGTACAGGCAAAAAATATACAGCAGTCGGTAGAACTCCTCGTAGGGGTACAGCGTGACCGCCCGGTCGGCCACCTGCAACGCCTGCTCGTAATCCTCGCGCTGGCACAGCATCGAAAAGGCCTGCTCTACACAGTCGCGGTACATGCCCTGATATTTCACTGTGCGGCTCATCACCCAGGTCTGGCTGTAGGCGCGGGGCAAAAAGTCACCGCCGTACAGGGCGATAGCCCGCAAATAATGGCTGAGTTTTTCGCCGTCACGGGTATTGCGCGCCAATTCCCAGTGCTCGCAGAACTGCTCAACATCTATTTGGCAGGGCAAACTACTGGTAAATCCGTACCCACCCGATTTGGCGTAGATGTACTCCTTTTCGGGCAGACCGGCAGCGGTCAGCAGTTTTCTGGCCCGATAGGCCAGATTTTTGAGCACATTGAGGGGGTTGGCACTGTCATCGTCGCCCAGCAGTACCTCGATGAGCTCCTCCTGCGGCACAATGCGGTCGCGGTTTGCCAGCAAATAGCGAAACAGCGAAGTGGCTTTGCTCTCGCGGGACTGTTCTTTGATGACGGGTGTCTCGCCGTAGGTAACACTGAACCCACCTAACATCTTTACCTTTAATATCTCACCCAACGGTGTGGCCCCCCTTTGCGCTGTGCGGTGTTGCAGTCTCAAGCAGGATTGTCTCTGCAATATGTATGATGGTTTTTGTGACAAATACCCAAAATTTGTACAGTAGATTTTGCTTTTACAATATAAATATACTCGAATTCTGCCGCTTATGCAACTTATTTTTGTACTTTCTCATTTTACTGCCCCAGTATATCCTGTTGTTACCAGTCCGCTTTACAAGGCAAATTTACTCTGTTATAGTAAGGTTAGTTTGGTCCGTCTAATCGCCGGGCAAAGAGGAGGCGCTGGCTATTGCATAGAATAAGGCGATTTCTGGCGCCGGTCTTCTGCGCCGCACTGTGTTTACTGCTGTTTTGCAGCTGTGGCGACGACGGCATGCCCGACCCCGATAAGCAGGGTAGCTGGGACGCCACTCCCCAGGTGCTCACCGCCCCCACCGGCAGCGATGTGCGGGGCAACGACCGGGTGCTCGTAGATCTCTCTGGTACTGCGCAGGGCTGTGTTGCGGTGACTTACAGCGGGCAAAACCCCAAGGTTCGGCTGCAGATCACGCCCCCCAGCGGCAACGTATACACCTACATCGTGCGCACCGACGGGGTGGCGGCAGTGTTCCCTCTGTCAGAGGGAAATGGTTCCTACACCATCAACGTCTTTGAAAACACGCAGGGTGACCGCTATGCCCAGGCCTTTGGCACCACTGCCGAAGTGACTTTAGAAAACGAGTTTGCCCCTTTTTTGCACACCAACCAATACGTGCAGTACACCACCGACAGCCAGGCGGTAGTTCTGGGCAGCCAGCTGGCCAGATCGGCCGACACCGACCTGGATGTGGTGGAGAACATATATCGCTACATCTTAAAAAACATCTCTTACGACACCGATCTGGCGCAAAAGGTCCAGACCGAGGCGGGCTATCTGCCCGATCTGGACCAGGTGCTCAAAAATAAAAAAGGGATCTGTTTCGACTATGCGGCGCTGGCCACAGCGATGCTGCGCACCCAGCGCATCCCCACCCAGCTGGTAGTGGGGTACTCGGGTCAGGTGTACCACGCCTGGATCAATGTGCACATAGACGGCGTGGGCTGGGTGAACAAGATCATCGAGTTTAAAGGTGACAAATGGGTGCGCATGGACCCCACCTTTGATGCGGCCAAAAAAGGGCTCAATCAATTTGTGGGTAACGGCGACAACTATAACCCCCTGTACGTGTACTGAAAAGCGGCGGCCCCGCACCCCCGCGCTTAAAGGAGTGTATCGATATGGCAGCACAGAAAAAGCTACGCCAATTGGCCCCCGACGAGATCGCCGGCTTTTGCCAACAGCTGGCAGTCATAACCCAGGCCGGCATCCCCGCCCAGGAGGGGCTCTACGTGATGCTGGAAGATACCAGCGACAAATACAGCCGCGAACTATTGCAGCAGATGATCGACGCGCTGGAAATGGGAGAGCCGCTGTCGGCGGCAGTGGCCCAGTGTGGCCGCTTTCCCGACTACGTGGCCGACATGTTACAGGTCGGTGAGGGGTCGGGCCGCATCGATCAGGTGCTGGCCGCGCTGGCTGAGCACTATCAGCGCACCCAGGCCATCCATCAGGGAATAAAAGACGCCATCCTTTACCCCAGCGTGATGGTGGCCATGATGCTGGTGGTACTCGGGGTGCTGGTGATCAAGGTGTTGCCGGTATTTCGGCAGGTATTTTTGCAGCTGGGCAGCGACATGTCGCCGCTGGCGTTGGGACTGATGCACTTTGGCGCCGCCCTGAGTCAAAACGCAGTGTGGGTACTGTTGGCCGTCTTGGTGTTGGCGGTGCTCTATCTGGTGCTGCGGGCCACTCCGGGCGGGCGCAAGATCGGGGCAGTGCTCTCGCGGCACTGTTTTAAAAAGCTGCGGCGGGCCACAGCCATGGGGCGCTTTGCCTCCTGCATGTCGCTCACGCTGGCCAGCGGGCTGGACACCGACCAGTCGCTGGAGATGTGCCAGCGGCTGGTAGAGGACCCCGATACTGCTCAGAAGATACAGCGGGCCCGCCAGATGATGCAGGGCGGCGACCAGACGTTTATTCAGGCGATGTCGGCCACCGGGCTGTTTGGCGGGCTGCAGCTGAGCATGCTCACCGTGGCGGCCAAGGCCGGGGCGATCGATACGGTGATGGCCCAGATCGCCGCCATGTACCAGCAGGAGGTGGAGCGCCGCACCGACGGGCTGATCGGGGCCATTGAGCCGACGGTGGTGGCGGTGCTCTCGATCTTGGTGGGAATGATCCTGCTGTCGGTGATCCTGCCGCTGATGGGAGTGATGGCGTCACTATGAAAAAGGCATTCGTACAGGGGCCGCGGCGACGGCACACCGGCCTTTTGGGGGCGGCAGCACTGTTTTTGTGCATGGTGGTATTGGTGGTGTGCGGGGTAAACAGCATGAGCCGCAGCACCGCCGAAAAGCGCCAGCAGGCTGCCGGGCAGGCTATTCGCCGGGCGGCGGTGCAGTGCTATGCCATTGAGGGCCGCTACCCGAGAGACCTGTCGTATCTGCAGAAAAATTATGGTCTGCTGCTAGACAGCGACCACTTCGTATACCACTATCAGCCGCTGGGGGATAACCTGATGCCCCAGATATCGGTCTTTTACCTGCCGCAGGAGCAGTAGCGAGAGGAGGAAACACACATGGAGACCAAGCGCCGCCACACCAGCGATCTGCTGTTTGGCCTGGGACTGTTTTGCCTGTTCGTCATCACCTCGCTGCTGCTGGTGCTGCTGGGCTCGCGGGTTTACCAAAATGTAAACACCCAAATGGACCGCAATTACGACCTGCGCACCTCGCTGGTGTACATTACCCAAAAGGTGCGCCAATGTGAAGGCGGAGAGCTGCGGCTGGATGCGGTGGCCGGGCAGGACGCATTGGTGCTGACCAGCGCCGAGGGGACCGTACTGTACGAGACCTGGATATTTTGCGGCAACGGGCAGCTGCGGGAAGTGACGGTACAGCCGGGCACCGCCGTGAACCCCACCGACGGCCAACAGATCATGGAACTGGACACGCTGCAGCTGCAGCTGACGGCGCCCGGGCTTTTACAGGTATCGATAACTGGTGCTTACGGTCAGCAGGGTGCGACTTCGGTCTGCTTTGCACGGGGGGAGGCGGCGGTATGAGCCAGACAGCGGGGCGCCGCCACTCCGGCGCATTTTTGATCGAGCTCATCATCGTGATCTTGTTTTTTGCCTGCGCGGGGGCGGTGTGTTTAAACTTGTTTGCCGCCGCCAGCAATACCGGCGACCGGGCTACCGATCTGACCCAAGCCACCCTGCAGGCCCAGACGGTACTGGAGCAATCCAAAGCCAGCAGGGGCGACTTTGCACAGGTGGCGGCAATGGGCGGCGGAGCAGTCCAGGACGGGCGGCTGACCATCTATTTTGACAGCCAGTGGCAGCAGACAAGTGACCGCGACCGGGCTGCATATACCTTAACAGCTACTACCGAGACAAATGACAGCCTGTGCCGGATACGGGCGTCGGTACAAAAAGACGGCGCCGACATCTGCTCACTGCAGACGGCTCTGTACATCGGAGCTAGTGGGGAGGTGGCATCGTGAGCGGCGGCAAACGGCGGGGCGTGACGGTGGGCGGCGCCTGTATCCTGACCGTTTTTACCGTGCTGTGTCTTACCACATTTTCGGCGCTGAGTTTGGCCTCGGCCCGGGCCGACTACAAGCTGGCCCAAAAGGCCCACCATGCCGCCACCCAGTACTATACGGCCGAGGAGCAGGCCGAGACTGTTCTGTCGGAGTGGATAACGGCGCTGCGAGCCGGGCAGGATATCACCGGACCGCTGCAGGCAGCCGGCGGCAGCGCCGAACAGACCGAGGAAGGACTGCTGCTGACCTACAGCACCCAGAGTGGTAGCACACAGTTGATGGCGGAGGTACTTTTGCAGACCGATGCCAGCGGGCAGCCTACCGGGCGTGTACTGTACCAGCACCTGCAGCCGGTGACCGGGGAAGGCACTGCTGCAGGCGGTGAGAAAGGATAGAGTCATGGAACTTATCGATATCCTCAAGCAGGCGGCGGCCAAGCACGCGTCGGATATTTTTATCATAGCCGGCCTGCCGCTGAGCTATAAAATCAACAACCACATCACCCGCATGGAGACCGAGCGGCTGACCCCTCAGCAGACCCAGGAACTGGTGATGGGCATCTACTACCTGGCTGAGGGGCGCGACCCGGCGGCCCTACAGCAGCGGGGGGACGATGACTTCTCGTTCTCGCTGGTGGGGGTGTCGCGCTTTCGGGTGAGCGTGTACAAGCAGCGCGGATCGCTGGCGGCAGTTATACGGGTAGTGGCGTTCAGCCTGCCCGACCCGGCACAGATCGGCATTCCCGAACAGGTGCTGGCGCTGGGGCAGAAGATGAAGGGGCTGGTGCTCATCACCGGCTCGGCCGGCAGCGGCAAATCCACCACGCTGGCCTGTATCATCGACCGCATCAACCAGACCCGCAACGCCCATGTCATCACCCTGGAGGACCCGCTGGAGTACCTGCACCGGCACAGCAAGAGCATCATCAGCCAGCGGGAGATCTCGACGGATACCAGCAGTTATGTGGTGGCGCTGCGGGCGGCACTGCGCCAGGCGCCCGACGTGATCCTGCTGGGGGAGATGCGCGACTACGAGACCATCAATGTAGCCATGACCGCCGCCGAGACCGGCCATCTGGTGCTCTCGACGCTGCATACCGTGGGCGCGGCCAACTCGGTAGACCGCATCATCGACGTATTTCCGGTGCAGCAGCAGGCCCAGGTGCGCGTACAGCTGTCGATGGTGCTGGAGGCGGTGGTATCGCAACAGCTGGTGCCCACGGTGGACGAGCGGGTACAGCCCGCCTTTGAGATCATGATGTGCAACAGCGCCATCCGCAACATGATACGGGAGTCGAAGATCCACCAGATCGACTCGGTGATCGCGGCCGGGGGCGGGGCGGGGATGCGCAGCATGAACGGCAGCCTGCTGGAGCTGCAAAAGCAGGGCATTATCGACGCCCGCACCGCAGTGGAGTACAGTTTGACCCCCGACCTGATGGCCAAGCGGTTGGGCCTGTAATTGTTACCAAATTGTAAAAACGCAATAAAAAGCGCCTATTGCCACGGCAATAGGCGCTTTTTTGGTGTGTGACGTATGGGATGGCAGCTTATCTTTTTTACTCTGAAATAATGCGCTTGGCCATCCAGATATCGGGCCGGCCGGGACCATTTGCGTCGGGAAACACGCCGACAATGGAAAAGCCCTGTTTTTGGTAAAAGGGATAGGGGTGATCGCCGGTGAGGCGGATGTTCTCTATCTGTGACCAGGTATCGCGGTACAGGTCAGCCCCCGCGAGACTGGTGCCGCCAAACTCGTCGTCGCAGCCCAGGTACAGACAGCAGCAGCCCCGGGCAGCCACCCACTGTTGCAGCGCCGCCACCAGGCGGGTGCCGATGCCCCGGCGCTGCCAGGCGGGGGCGACCAGCAACGGGTGCAGCTCCCAGCCGGTTTGGCCGTACTGGGGCATAGCCCCCACAAAGCCCACCAGCTCGCCGCCAGCCAGCGCCCCCAGTGCCACCCGGCCGGGCGATAGCAGCGCGTCAGCCTCCTCTTCTCCACAATTTTTATACGCCTGTGGAAAAGTCTGCTCCAGCAGGGCGGCCAGCGGGGATAAAAAGCGGTCTTTTTTCCGGGAAATATCGCCTATCTCGACCGGCCGCCCGGCACACGGGACCGGCAGTGGCCGGTCGGGCATCGGATCGACCGGCTCGCGGTCGCCGTTTTGGGCCACCATGCGGCGGATGTCGCTGCCGCTGTAGCCCAGCAGCCGCCCCAGCTGATAGGCCAGCGAAAAGCGGGGGCGACCGGCGTACCGGCCCGCCTGTTGCAGGACGGCCTTATGGCGGTGGATGGACAGGTAGGCATCGATCGCGGCCCGGTCGCGGTAAAAGACCAGGTTGTAGGTGCCGCGGTTGAGGGACGCGGGAAACAAGTCGGTGACCAGGCCGCCGTTTTCACAGTAATAGCGCACCCCATAGCGGTCGGCCAATCCTTCGGCGTACGGGAGATAGCGGTCGCGGGCGGCCTGACTGGGTTGGGGATGGGTGAGCGCGACCGGCTTGACCCCGGCGGCGACCATCTCGGCAAAGCTGTCCATTACCCCACACTGATGGGAATAGGCGTCGATGGGTGGCATTTTGGGCTCCTTTCTGGCTAAAAAACAGCAGTAAACGCACTGTTTGTGCGCGATATTACCATTTTGAGGTCATATTACGGCCATTTTGCTGGTATCGATCCATGCTGTACCGGGACTACTTATCAGGACCGACTATTTGAGGCAGGGCACACCGCCATTATAGCACAAGACGCGGCGGTTCGGCGGTCCAGCTAATCAGGTTGGTCAAGACCGTTTATCAGTCCTGGGGGCGACCGGTATAAAAAGAGAGCAGACAGTGTGATCTTCTTACAGAAAAAGAGGTATCGGAAGACAGATCCGATACCTCTTTTTTACCGGGTATTTTTAGTGGGATGGAGGCGGCGGTGCGCGGAGAGCGCTCAGCCGATCACCTCGACGCCGAAGGTGACCGCCTCGCCGTTTACCTTCCAGTCCATGACAAAGCCGGCGGTCTGGCCGGCCACCACCTTGTCGGCCAGCACGTCGTGGCAGATGGTGTCGCGGTTGCGGTCGATGATGGCGGCAATCTTGTCGTTGCCGGTGTGGTACAGACAGATGTGGTCGAGCACGTTGAAGTCGGCCTCTTTGCGCATCGACTGCACCTTGCTGATGATCTCGCGCACAAAGCCCTCCTCGATGAGCGCCTCGGTCAGCTGGGTATCCAGCGCCACGGTGATACCGCGGTCGGACACCGTCTCGTACCCGGCAGCCTGGGCGGTCTCGATGAGCAGCTCCTCCTCGGTGAGGCTGATGTCGCCGTCGGACAGCGCCAGAGTGATGGAACCGGTGGCGTCGAGCTGGGCCTTGGCGGCACTGCCGTCGAGCTCGGCGAGCTTTTGGCGGATCTCACCGATCTTTTTGCCGTACTTCTGACCCAGTATTTTGAGCTGGGGCTTAAAGCTGTAGGAGGTGAACCGGCCGGCATCCTCCACCATGTGCACCGCCTTGACATTGAGCTCGTCGGCGATGATGTTTTTAAACATCTCGTCCAGCACGCAGTCGGCTTTGACGTAGAGGTTGGCCACCGGCTGCCGGTTTTTGATGTTGGCGCCGTTGCGGGCGGCACGGCCCAGCACCACGATCTGCAGCACCTGGTCCATAGCCTGCTCGAGCTCTCTGTCGATATAGCTCTGGTCGGCCACCGGATAGTCGCACAGGTGGATGCTCTCGGGGGCGGTGGCATCGATGCTGCGCACCAGGTTCTGGTAGATGTCCTCGGTCATGAAGGGTACCATGGGGGCGGCCAGCTTGGCCACGGTGACCAGAGCGGTGTACAGCGTCATATAGGCGTTTTGCTTGTCCTGACTCTGGCCCTGGGCCCAGAAGCGCTCGCGGCTGCGGCGCACGTACCAGTTGCTCATCTCGTCGACAAAGTCCTGCAGCGCGCGGGCGGCTTCGGGGATGCGGTAGTTTTCCAGGTCGCCGTCCACCTCTAAGATAAGGCTGTTGAGTTTAGAGAGCAGCCACCGGTCCATTACAGATAGTTTATTTTTATCTAAAGTATACTGTGTGGCATCAAATTTATCGATGTTGGCGTACAGCACGAAGAAGGCGTAGGTGTTTTGCAGGGTGGACATGAATTTGCGCTGGCCCTCGCGCACCACTTTATCAGAAAAGCGCTTGGGCAGCCAGGGAGCGGCGCCGGCGTAGAAGTTCCAGCGGATGGCGTCGGCGCCCAGTGTCTGCAGCGCCTCCATGGGGTCGACGGCGTTGCCTTTGGACTTGGACATCTTCTGGCCGTCCTCATCGGTGACCAGGCCCATGACCAGCACGTTGCGGTAAGGGGCCTTGTTAAACAGCAGAGTGGAGATGGCCAGCAGCGAGTAGAACCAGCCGCGGGTCTGGTCGACCGCCTCGGAGATAAAGTCGGCCGGGAACTGCTGCTCGAACAGCTCTTTGTTCTCGAACGGGTAGTGGTGCTGCGCAAACGGCATAGAACCGGAATCGAACCAGCAGTCGATGACCTCCGGCACCCGCTTCATGGGTTTGCCGCAGTGGGGGCAGGTGATGGTGACGGCATCGATATACGGGCGGTGCAGCTCGATATCGTCGGGGCAGTCGGGCGAGAGCTCTTTGAGCTCGGCGATGCTGCCGACGGCGTGCCGGTGGCCGCACGCACACTCCCAGATGTTGAGCGGGGTGCCCCAGTAGCGGTTGCGGCTGATGCTCCAGTCCTGCACGTTCTCCAGCCAGTCGCCGAAGCGGCCCTTGCCGATGCTGTCGGGGTACCAGTTGACGGTGTCGTTGTTGCGGATAAGATCCTCGCGCACATCGGTCATCTTGATGAACCACGACTCGCGGGCGTAGTAAATGAGCGGGGTGCCACAGCGCCAGCAGTGGGGGTAGGAGTGCTCGAACTTGGGGGCGGCGAACAGGAGCCCGCGCTTGTCGAGGTCGACGAGCACCTCTTTGTCGGCGTCTTTGCAGAACACGCCGGGCCAGTCGGTCTCGGCGGTCATTTGGCCCTTACCGTCGACCAGCTGCACGAAGGGCAGGTCGTATTTGCGGCCCACGTTGGCGTCGTCCTCGCCAAAGGCGGGGGCGATGTGCACCACGCCGGTGCCGTCGGTGAGGGTGACATAGCTGTCGCAGGTGACGTACCAGCACTTTTTGTCAGGCTCGACAAAGCGAAACAGTGGCTCGTACTCCATGTTTTCCAGGTCGCGGCCGATGTAGGTCTCGAGCACGGTGTAGTCCTCTTTGAGCACCGTGTCGGCCAGCGCGGCGGCCAGGTAGTATACGCTGCCGCCGCAATCGACTTTGACGTACTGCTCGTCGGGGTTGACACACAGCGCCACGTTGGAGGGCAGCGTCCAGGGGGTGGTGGTCCAGGCCAGGATATAGCTGTCCTCGCCTTTGACTTTAAATTTGGCGATGGCCGAGCGCTCTTTTACGTCTTTATAGCCCTGGGCCACCTCGTGGCTGGACAGCGGGGTGCCGCAGCGGGGGCAGTAGGGCACGATCTTAAAACCTTTATATAAGAGCCCCTTCTCCCAGATCTGCTTGAGGGCCCACCACTCCGACTCGATAAAGTCGTTGTCGTAGGTGACGTAGGGGTGCTCCATATCGGCCCAGAAACCCACCGCGTCGGAGAACTCCTCCCACATGCCTTTATATTTCCAGACGCTCTCTTTGCACTTTTCGATAAAGGGCTGCAGGCCGTACTCCTCGATCTGGTCTTTGCCGTCGAGGCCCAGCAGCTTTTCGACCTCCAGCTCGACCGGCAGGCCATGGGTGTCCCAGCCGGCTTTGCGGGGGACCATGGCCCCTTTCATGGCGTGGTAGCGGGGGATCATATCTTTAAAGGCGCGGGTCTCGACATGGCCGATATGGGGCTTGCCGTTGGCGGTGGGGGGGCCGTCGTAAAAGGTGAAGGTCTCCCCTTCTCTTCTGCTGTCGACACTTTTTTTGAAGATGTCGTTTTCACGCCAGAATTTCTCGATCTCCTGTTCGCGGGCCACAAAGTTCAGGTTCGTGGGCACTTTTTTGTACATGCAAATGACCTCCTGTTAAAGATGCTTGCGTTTTACCGGTATGCGCTGCCGGGCCGACAGACCGGTACTGTAAAAGAAAAAGGTCTTCGCCCTGCCAAACAGGACGAAGACCGTGCCTTCGCTATACCACCTATTGCCACATACCAACATATGCGCTTCCGATAACGGTGGAAAACCGGCAGCGACCTACTGGGGCGGCGGCCCTTTCAGCGTGCAACTACAGAGGGATGTTCAGTAAAGACCTACTGGCGCCGGGCTCGCACCCACCCCGGCTCGCTTGGGCTTTTGGTCAGGACCTACTGTCTCTGTCAATGTTTTTTGTCTATTCTTTTAAGAATATACCACGAAAAAAAACAAAATGCAAGATGTTGGGACAAACATCTGCCACCCGCACCGCACCGCGCCGGCGGCCGCCTTTTAAAAGCCCAGCTGGGGCAGGTACTGCTGCAGCTCGGCCAAGTTGGCGGCGCGCTCCATCGCCATCTGGGGACTGATGACCTGGTCGCGTACCAGGCGGGCCAGGTCACCCTCCATGGTGTGCATGCCGGTCTCGGCGCCTGACTGCATGGCCCCGGACAGCTGGTGGGTCTTGCCCTCACGGATCTGGCTGCGCACCGCGTCGGTACCCAGCAGCACCTCGGTGGCGGCGACGCGGCCGCTGCCGTCGGCTCTGGGCAGCAGCTGCTGGGTGATGACCCCCGCCAACACCCCGGCCAGCTGGATGCGTATCTGACCCTGGCTGTGGGAGGGGAACACGTCGATGATGCGGTCGACAGACTGGGCGGCGCCGGGGGTGTGCAGGGTGGAGAGCACCAGATGCCCGGTCTCGGCGGCGGTGACGGCGGCGGAAATGGTCTCGTAGTCGCGCATCTCCCCCACCAGGATCACGTCGGGGTCCTCGCGCAGGGCCGAGCGCAGAGCGCCGGCAAAGCTGCCGACATCCCGCCCCACCTCGCGCTGGTGGATCATGCTCAGGGCGGGGGCGTACACGTACTCGATGGGGTCTTCGATGGTGAGGATATGGCAGCTGCGGCTGCGGTTGATGGCATCGATCATGGCCGCCAGAGTGGTGGACTTGCCGCTGCCGGTGGGGCCGGTGATGAGCACCAGGCCCCGCGGCAGCATGGCCAGCCGGCGCATGACCGGCGGCAGGTGCAGCTCGTCGAGGGTGGGGATATCTGCCGCCAGCAGGCGGATGGCGGCACAGAGCTTACCCATGTGGCGGTACACGTTGACCCGCTGCCGGTCGCTGCCGCAGGCAAAGGAGAAATCGAGATCCTCCCCCGTTTCCAGCGCCTGGCGCTGGCGCTCGCCCAGCAGCGAGAATATGCGCTCCTGCTGGGCCGCGTCGTCGCCCAGCTCGCCGTTTACGAGCTGGCCCAGCCGCCGCAGCACGGTGGGCCGGCCCTGGGTGAGGTGGATATCGGAGCACCCGGTCTGCCGGGCGTAGGCGATCAGTTCTTCCAGTGTCACCGCAGTTCCCCCTTAATCGGCGTAATAGGTGAGTTTGAGCATCTCTTCCACGGTGGTGACGCCGTCGCGCACCAGCCGCAAAAGCTCTTCTTTTAAAGTGACCATGCCCTGTTTTTGGCGGGCGTAGGCAAAGATCTCGTCCACCGGGGCGCGGGCGGTGATCATGCGGCGGATGGGGCCGTCGATGGCCACCATCTCGTGCACGGCGGTGCGGCCTTTATAGCCGGTGTGGTTGCACAGATGGCAGCCGTTGCCCCGGCGCACGCTGGTGATGCGGTCGTCTTTTAAGGCGGCGCGCTCGGCCTCGTCGGGGGCGTAGGCGTAGCCGCAGTGGGGGCAGACCTTTTTGACCAGCCGCTGGGCCACCACCCCCACCACCGAGTTGGCGATGAGGTAGGGCTCGATCTCCATGTCCTCCAGCCGCACGATGGAGGAGATGGCGTCGTTGGTGTGCAGGGTGGAGAGCACCAGGTGGCCGGTGATGGCCGCCCGCACCGAGATGGCGGCGGTCTCGTTGTCGCGGGTCTCGCCCACCATGATGATGTCGGGATCTTGCCGCAGCAGCGAGCTGAGGCCGTTTTCAAAGTGCAGGCCGGCGGTGTTGTTGACCTGCATCTGGTTGACTTTGGGGATGTTGCGCTCCACCGGGTCCTCGATGGTGGAGATGTTGACCGGCTGGCGGGCCAGATGCTCGAGGATCATATAGAGGGTGGTGGTCTTGCCGCTGCCGGTAGGGCCGGTGAAGTAGATGATGCCGTGGGGATTTTGCAGCATGGCCAGCATTTTCTGGTAATTTTGGTCGCTCATGCCGAACTGGCCGGAACGATCGATGAGGGTGTTGGTGGTGAGGTAGCGCAGCACCGCCTTTTCGCCGTAGGCGGTGGGGATGACCGACACGCGGATGTTCATTTGGCTGCCGTCGAGGGTGACCTTGAAATGGCCGTCCTGCGGCAGGCGCTTTTCGGCGATATCGAGATTGGCCAGGATCTTGATGCGGGCGATGAGTGACGGGTGCAGGCTCTTGGCCACGCTGACATAGTCGACCAGGATGCCGTCGACGCGCATGCGCACCAGCGTTTGGCTCTCGGCGGCCTCGATGTGGATATCGCTGGTACCGGTGCTGTAGCCGCGCAGGAGCAGCGAGTTGAGCAGCTTGACCACCGGCGCGTCCTCGTCGCCGGAATCGTCCTCCTCCACCGCGATCTGCTCCTGCACGGCAAAGGTGTTGGCCGAGCTGGCGGCCAGCTTGGCGTCGATCTCGGCGTAGTAGTACTCGATGGCCGACTGAATGGACCGGGACTCGGCCAGGCAGATAGCCAGCGGCTGGTTGACGATCTGGCGGATGTCCTCGATGGCGTAGAAGTTGAGCGGGTCGCTCACCGCCACTTTGAGGGCGGCGCCCTCGGTATCGATGGCGATGAGGCCGTATTTGGACGCCAGCTGCTTGGGGATCTTCTCGACGGCGGTGAGGTCGACCTGATAGGTGTCGAGCTCGATGAGCGGGTGCTGCAATTTTTGCGACAGGGCGGTGAGCATCTGCCGCTCGGTGACATAGCCCATCTCGATGAGCACGGCACCCAGCAGCTTTTTGCCGCTGTCCTCTTTTTGCTTTTGCAGCGCCTGCTGCAGCTGCTCTTCGGTGATGGCGCCGCTCTGCAGCAGCACCTCGCCGATGCGTATGTTCTTCATCGCTCTGCTTCCTTTCCGGTGGCGGTCATTTGAGGGGGTTCCACAGCTCGGTCAAGTTGTCGTAATAGGCCTTGTCGTCGGGGCGGGGAGTGGCGACGTTGGCATCTTTATAGGTGCCCAGTTTGGTGCCGCCGGTGGTGGGGAATGGCGCATACCAGTAACTGTCGTAGGGATCGTACACCACCAGCGGGCGCCACATGGAGTGGTTGTTGCTATTTGCCGGACCTTTTTGCACCGCGTAGATGACGATACTCATCTTATCGGGATCGTTGGTGCCGGGGACATTGGCGGCGTGGAACTGCAGTTCCAGCGGGGCGATATCTTTTAAGTCCCCCTTTACATAGGGGTTTAGCTTGTTGGTGTTCTCGACACTGAAGCGCTCGAGGCCCAGGTCGATATCCGGCCAGGTGCCGCCGTAATAGGTACTCCGCACGTAGTCGCGCATCTGGTCGTTGGAAAAGCTGGCCACGTTGGAGACGCCGTATTTATCCATGATCTCCTGCTTTTTCTGCGCTTTGCGGGGATCGTTCCAGGCCATAGCGTTATATTCGGCTTTATCTTTTTGAAAGTCGGAAAAGGCGGTGAGCACATATTCTTTCATTTGGCTGGGGACCGGTGTTTTGACCTTGTCGGAGATGATCTCGGTGTCGTCGAGGATGAGGTAGGGGTCGGTGAGCGGGGTATCGAGCACGCCTTCGGGGGCGGTACCGGCCAGGGTAATATTGATGAGCTCGATGGTGGAGGCGGTGCGGTAGGCCACCTTGCCATCCTGCAGGACCTGTACCTGCAGCTCGACCCGGCCGTCGGCGCGGGCGGTGACCAGCAGCTGCACCCTGCATTTTTTATACCACTCGTCGCCGTAAAAGTCGTAGGCCGGGTCGTCGCCGGTCTTGTATGACAGGTGGCCGGTATCTGCGTCGACGGTGTACTCGCTGGCGTAGGTGTGGGGGATATCGCTGTCTTGGGGCAACACCTGCAGGTGGGTACAGTAGGTGAGCCGCCGGGAGAGGTGGCGGTAGATATCGTCGCCCAGCTGCTTGACCTCGTTTTCGCTGGCGCCGTGGCCGAAGAGGTTAAACACCATGAGGAAGATGGAGATGGTGGCCCCCATGGCGATGGCTAAAATAGCCATGGATACGCTGACCTCGACCAGGGTAAAGCCCCCGCTGTGTTTTTTGCGCACCGGATGTCCCTCCTCTCCCCGGCGCCGGCCAGAGCTTTTAACCGGCGTTTTTCTGATAGCTGTCGCTGTCGTACTTATAAAAGTGTATCTGCCCGTTCTCGGCGTCGGTGACGCCGCGGCAGTTGCCCGACAGCACCAGGGTGCTGCCGTCGGACAGCTTGATGGTCACCTGCCCCCGCTCGTCGCTTTGGACGGTGGCGCCGTCGGGGTCTGTGGCCCCCTCCAGCACACCGGCGGCATGCTGGCCCTTATTTTTGACCACCCCGCCGCGTGAGAACAGCTGCCCGGCGGTAAAAAAGCCCAGGTAGAGGATGGAGAGAGCCAGCGAGAGCACCGCCAGGCCCACTATGGTCTCGACCAGCGTCATACCGCGCCGGTCGCGCAGGCGTTTACCCATTTTGAGACACCCCCTTACCGGAATACATGCCAAAGCTCCAGGTGTCGCCGGTGGTGGGCAGGTCTTCGTCGGGCGGCACCACCGGTTGGCCGCCGGCGGTGATATCGCCGGTGAAGTGCAGCCGCACCCAGTCGCCGATATCGAGACTGTCGACGTAGAGACCGCCGTAAAAGTCGGTCCCCTGTTTCATGGTGAAACTGCTGCCGGTACCGCCCGCGATATAGGCGCACAGCGGCTCGGCATCTTCACTTGGTCCACTGCGATTATTATAGGTGAACGCGGCATCCTCACCCAGCGAGAACACCACCTGGGGGTGCTCGGGGTCGCCGCCGTACAGGTCGTCGAGTTTGAGCTCGGCGCCGTCGAGCAGATAGATGAAGATGCGCTGGGCGTCTTCGGCCACGGTGAGACTGCTGAGATTGAGGTTTGCCCCCTGCGGCAGGTAGTAGTAGGCATCGCGGCCCACGTGGCCGATCTCGGTCGTCTTGTTGGTGAGCTTTTCCACCAGCGAGTCATCGGGTATGGGGAGCACCTGGGGGCGGGCGGGGGCCGGGTGCGCAAACGGCACTGCCGCCACCGCATGGATGCTGCCCTGGACCCGGGCGGCATCGGCCTGGGAGAGCGGCTGCACAGTGGATACGCTGCCGACGATATCGCCGTTCATGGTCATATCCACGGCGTCAGCTACCACCGTGCCGTACACCACACTGCCGCCACTGAGCACCAGCTTGCCGGTGCAGGTGACGGTGACCGGCTTTTCGGGGGTACCGATCACGACTTTGTCGAGATACAGGTCGCCGTCGATGGACATGTCACCGGAGACAGCGCCCAGGGCGCTGTCGTCGCTGGCCAACATGACGGTGCCGACGTTGATGAAGTGCGGCTCGAGCTGCAGGGGCTTGGTGGAGCTAAAGTGCAAGTTGAGATCGGCCCGGCCAAACTGCACTGTACCTTCGCCACCGGCGAACAGGCCGCCTTTTTTGGCGGTGGCCGCAGCGGCGTAAAAGCCAGTAAAGCCGGCGGCTTCGCCCTGACCCTGACTGCCGCCGGAGGAGGTGCCGCCGGTGGGGGGCACGTAGTAGAAGGTGAGGTCGTCAAAGGAGACGGTACCGGCCTGCACGGCCCCGTAGGCGGTGGCGCTGCCGGTAAAGTCGACGCGGGAGGAGGACGGGCCGTAGAACTCGTCCCCCTGTACCACCAGCCGGGCATTTTCGCCCAGGATAAAATAGAGGTTGGGCGCAGGGGCGACGGTGCCGCTGTTGGTGGCGCGGCGCTCCTGCCCGGCGACGGTAAAGGTGGTGCCCGCCGGAATGTAGTAAAAGCAGTTGCCGGCATCTTCGGCGGTGTTGATGGTGACCTGCAGGCCGTCTTTCTGGATCTGGTAGTGGGCGTTTTGGCCCGAGACGCCCAGGGTCTTGTTAAAGAAGGTGCTGTCGTATACGGCGTTGGCGTCGGGCGGGCAGCTGGGCACGGTGGGGGTATCGAGTTCGGGCAGTTTAGAGGGCTGGGCCGCGCCGCCGGCGGCGGGGGTGACGGTGCCGCCGACGGTGACCCCGCCGGCGCACTGGGAGCTGGTGGTGGAGTAGATGCTGCCGGCGATATCGAGATAGCCCGAGAGCTGGATGGGGCCGTTGGACACCACGCTGCCGGCGACGTGCAGGTGCTTACCGTAGGTGCCGCCGCTGACGGTGACGCCCGGCCTGCTGTACAGACTGCCGCCCAAGTCGAGGGCGGTGCCGGACACCTGTACGCCCCAGCCCGACCTGTCCTCGCCGCTGACATATACATCGGTATCGGCGCCGGTCTTTAGGGCGCTGCCAAATTCGATCGTTTCGCCGACCAGGCCAAAAAAGCCGGTGATGGCGCTGTCCTGCTGGCCGCCGGCGGTGCGGTTCAGTTTGAGGTGTACGGTGCGGCGGCGCCGACCCACCGTGGCGGTGGCAGCGATATCGATGGTGTCGATATCGACCCGCTCGACCAGCGCGGTACAGCTGCCCATCTTCTGGGGAAAATCAAAATTTTCCACCTGCAGCTTGCTGCCCACCGGCAGCTTTTGCAGCAGGCCCTGACCGCCGGCAGTGCCCTGACAGATCTCGCCGCCGATGGCGTTGCAGGCTGAGCGGGCGGTAAAATAGGCCTGCCGGTCGGCGTTGTTGTCGGTGCTGCGCTGGGCGTAGGCCATAGCGATGCTGAGCACCGCCCCGGCCAGTATGGTGATGAGCAGCAGTGCCACACTCACCCACACCAGCAGAGAGCCGCTGTTACGCCGCGGTGCCTGTTTGGTTTTCGCTGTCGTTTGCCGGCTGTTCATATAGATAAACCTCTAGATCCATGATCACGTCGTAGGCGCCGCTCTCGTAGGTGTAGCCCGAGGGCAGCGTCACATCCATGGTGGCGATGCGCAGATAGGGCATCTCGTGGATCAGGTCGGCCATGGCCGTCACGTCCTCGATAGTGCCCTGCCCGCTGACCTGTACGGCGACGACCTGCACGCCGCCTACCGGGACCTGCGGCTCACCGCCGGGGTCGCTCTCGCTATCGGCGGCGGGCTGCTGGCCGTAGGCGGGCAGCGAGAAGGCGGCGGGGGGCTGCATCTCGAGCTTTTGCGGCCTGACGCCGCTGCTCTGCATGAGGTAGGTGATGAGGGAATCGATATCTTCCTCCTGCGGGCCGGACAAAAATTTCTCGCGGAAAGCGGCGATATCCTGCTCGATGGTCTGCAGCGACTGCTTGTCGCTGTCGATGGCGGAGATGGTCTGCTCGACCTGCTCCCGCCGGGACTGTTTGGCGCTGAGCTGGTCTTTTACCTCCAGCCGGCTGTCCATTGCCGGCAGCACCAGCAGGTACAGGCCCCCGGCCAAGATCGCCACACAGAGCAGGATGTAGAGCAGCAACTTTTCGCGTTTAGACAGATCGGCCATCTCACTGCACCCCCTTCAGCTGGGCGGTCATACTGAACTCGTAGGTCCAGCTGTTGTCGGCGGCATAGCCGATGTAGGTGATGTCGGCGAAAAACCCAGTCTCGCGCAGCGCGGCGGCAAAGGCGGCTGCGTCGTTGGCGGAGGCCGAGGTGCCGGTGACCACCACCGCGCCCAGCGATGCGTCGAAGGCGAGGCCCTTGACCGATATACTGTCGCCCAGGCAGTCTTTTACCTTTTGCAGGGCGGTGCTGGTGTAGTCGGGGTAGGAGACGATGTTCTGCGCCGCCTGCTGCAGCGCCTCTTTGTCGGCCAGCGCGCTGCTGATCTTCTCTTGTAAAGAGTTGGCCTGGGCCAGTTTGAGGGTGACGGCGCTGCTCTGCAGGTAGCCCGTCACCTCGTCGAGCTGGGACTTTAAGCGCAGCCTGTCGAGGGTGAGGCCGCCCCAGGCGGCGACCAGCAACACTGCCGCCAACACCGGCAGCAGGATCTTACCCAGCTTGCGGCTGCTCTTTTTGGCCCGCGGGCCGCCCTGACGGTAGACGGCGTAAAAATCGATCCTCTTTTGCATATGTCTCATATTTTGGCGCCTCACTTCTCGCCCAGGCCGCTGGTGGCAAACAGGTAATCGCTCACCGCATAGGGCTTTCTGGGGTCGGTCTTTTGGACGGAAAAGGCCTGGGTGGTGGGCAGCGGTTCGGCCCGCAGGCTCAGGGCGGCGTTTATCTCGCCGCAGACGGTCTGCTCTTCGGGGCGCAGGCCGCTGAAGTACACAGTATCGGGGGAAAAGCCGGTTTTTTGGGCCGAGGTGAACTGCACCATGGAAGAGACGCTCTGGGCCATCTCGGCCCGGCAGGCGGCGGTTCCCCGGGCGCCCAGCAGGCGCTGGCGATTGCTCATGCGGTAGCTGCCGGCCAAAAACAGGGCGGTGATGAGGACGTTGCCGTCGACCATGCACAGGATATAGTGTTTTTGGTGCAGCTGCGGCAGGATATCGAGCAGTTGGATGACCCCGTCCAGGGCAATGCCGATGGCCGACAGTGCCAGCCCGGCGGCGCCGAACAGCGACACGTAGCTGCCGACGAGCTGGCGCTCGACGGCGCTGCACAGCACCTGCTGGCGGCCGTCGGCGGTATCGGGCAGCTGGGCGTAGTCGTAGAGCAGGTCCTCGCGGCCGGTGGCCGAGTCGGCGAAGGTGTTGCGGGTGAGCGCGAGCAGCTGGGCGCGGCCCAGCTTGGGCACCGTCTCGACCCGGGTGAGGATGGAGCTGGAGTCGATGACCAGGCGCAGATCTTTGCCGCCGAGCCGGCCCTGCTTGGTGAGGTCCGCGAGGGCCGACAGCAGCGGCCGCTCGTCGGTGATGACGCCGTTGATCATGGCCCCCTCGGGCAGCGGGGCGGTGGCGTAGCCGGTGATCTCGACGCCCCTTTTGCCGATAGAGCCGCTTACGGCGGTGACGTCCTGACTGGACAGATAGATGCTGGTGGACATGGTTTCCCCCTTATTAACCGATGGTGCCGTACAGCTGATAGATGGGCATCATCACCGAGATCATGATAAAGCCGATGACCAGTGCCATGAAGATGATGAGCACCGGCTCGATGAAGGTGGTGAGGCGCTGGGTGGCCATCTCGGCCTCGTAATCGAACGAATCGGCCACCGAGCCGAGCATGTCGTCGAGGCGGCCGGTCTCCTCGCCGATGAGAATGGTGGAGGAGAGCTTGCTGTCGAACCCGTCGACCACCTGGATGGCCCGCGACAGCGGCGTGCCGCTGCGCACCAGCTCGACGACCTGGTCGAACTGGGCGTCGATATAGCGGTTGCCCACAGTGGTGCGGGATATCTGCAGGGCGCTGATCATAGAGAGACCGCTGGTGTAGAGCGAGCACAGCGTGCGCGAAAAGCGGGCGGTGTAGATGATGCGCAGCAGTTTGCCCACCACCGGCAGCCTGAGCTTTTGCCGATCCAGCCAGGTGTGGATCTGCGGCGAGGTGAGCAGGATGGCGAAGACGCCGACGAGCACCAGCACCGTGATGAGTACGGCGGCCCAGTGGTTTTGCAGCCCGTTGCTGATGGCCAGCACCACCCGGGTGGGGCCGGGCAGGGTATCCATATCCTCGAACAGGGTGAAAAACTGGGGCAGCACAAACAGGAAGATGGCCAGCATGACCAGCACGGTGACACACAGCAGGATGATGGGGTAAATGGTGGCGCCGCGTATCTTGGTGTGCAGCTTGTGCTCCTTTTCAAAATGGGCGGCCATTTTGGTGGCCACCGTGTCGAGCTGGCCGCTGGACTCGCCGGCGTAGAACATGCTGATCATCAGCGGCGGAAAGGCGCCCCGCTGCTGGCGCATGGCCTCGGACATGGGGATGCCCTGCTGCAGCGAGCGGTACAGCTGGCTGTACACCTGCCGCACCCGCGGCTTTACATCGCGGTGCAAAATGATATCGACGGCCCGCACCAGCGAGATGCCCGAGGAGAGCATGGTGCCCAGCTGGCGGCAGAAATCGGCCAGCTCGGGCGCCCGCAGCCGCACCCGGCTGTCGTCGCCGGTGAGCTCTTTGCTGCGCACCAAAAACAGCTGTTTTTGGTGCAGCGCGGTGGAGAGCTGCCGGGGGTCGTCGGCCTCCAGCTGGCCGGAGACCTGCCGGCCCTCTACAGTTTTGGCCGTGTATCGGTAAAGAGGCATACACTGCGCTCCTCTCTGGATATTTGGGTGGAGGTCACCAGCCCGTTACGAGGCCGATGTACCAGTTGATCAGGTCCTGGCCGTACAGCAGGGCCAAAAATGCACCGCCGCACAAAAACGGGCCAAAGGCGAAGTGTCGGCTTTTGTTGCGGCGATCTTTGATGAGCAGATAGCTGCCGTAGGCGCCGCCGGAGAGCAGCGCCAAAAAGAGCCCCAGCAGGGTGCGCTGCCACCCCAGCAAAAAGCCGCACACCGCCACCAGCTTGATATCGCCCCCGCCAAAGCTGCCGGGGATGGCCAGCGTGATGAGCAGCATGGGCACGCTGACGCAGAAAAGGCCGATGAGCCGGGACGGCAGGCCCGGCGACTGGGGCAGCAGCAGACTGCCGAGCACCGGCACCGCCAGCGCGGCGATAAGGCCGCCGGGGATGAGCATGGAGGCGAGATCGGTGAGGGCTATGGCCAGCAGCGCAAAGCAGATGGCCAGATAGACCCAGAAGGTGCTGTTAAACGTGCAGTTTTGCGACAGCAACACCCACACCGCCAGCAGGCCGCCGGCGAGCTCGGTAAAAAACAGCCGCCAGGGGATCGGGGCGCCGCAGTGGCGGCAGCGCCGGCGCTGCCACAGAAAGCTGACGAGGGGAATGAGCTCGCGCGGGGAGAGCTGCCGGCGGCAGTGGGGGCAAAAAGAGCGCCCCCTGACGATGGACTGGCCGCGGGGCACCCGGTCGGCCACCACCCCTAAAAAGCTGCCGACACAGGCGCCGAACAGAAAGACGATGCCCAAAAGCAACGCATAGGCCACCCAGAGCGGCATGTGCAGACCTCCCCCCGAAAAGCAAACGCGCCCCCGCCTGATGTGCGGGCGGGGGCGCTGTTGCACGCGTTATGGAGCCGCCGGGGCAGCTCCATGGTAAAATCGCCCCGCCCGTTACGGGACAGGGCGATCACACATTCTCTCAAACTCTAGCTTATCTTGGTTACGGTGTACTTACCGCCGGCATAGGCCACAGAATAGCCGCCGCTGGCAGTGATGGTAAACGAGTTCACTTTGCCGCTGCTGATCACGGGGACGGCAGTAAAGGCGATATTTTGGCCACTTAAGCCCTCAACAGCTACGGCGACATCGCCGACGGCCATTTCTGTACCATTGTCGTTGAGGAGCTTGGTAGCAGTTGGGTGCTCGGCAAACTGGTCGGAAGCCAGTGTCTGTACGGCTACAAAGGCTGTACGCGCCTCAGCGGTGGCCGTTTTCTCTTGCGCCTTGGATATGTAGCCGGTGAGCGCGGGGATGGCGATGGCGGCCAGGATGGCCAGGATCACCAGTACTACGATGACCTCTACCAGGGTAAAGCCCTTCTTGTCTTTGAGTTTTTGCATGGTCTTTTTCATATTGTCGACACCTTCTCTAAAATAATTGTGCGCGGTCTCTCCCCCACATCGCGCCCATCTGTGCACAAGACCGCATGTGCACAGATTTCGTTTGTTAAAGTATACCGCGGAGGTCATAAAAAGTCAATTTAACTAGTGAAAAACTGTCAAACTTCTAACCGGTATGGGGCAGTTGCCGCTCTGTTTATACCTTTTAGACAGCCGGGCCACAGGTCTGGGAGACCGGCCGGGACGCCGTCGGGCGAAAAATGACAAAAATGCGCAGTGTGGTGGGTTTTTTTGCGTGTTGGAGACCGGGCGGTGGTGTGTGTGCGCCACCGACAGTGTGACCGGGAGCGCCGCCATATATAGCAGCGGGCGCAATTAGGGGTCAAAGCAGGACAGCGCGCTGCTATTGGGGGGCGAGCCGCATAGAATGGCCTATTGGGGCATATGGATGGGCAGGCGGCGGGGCGGAGCCGACTGCCCATCCGGCTCAACACCGGCAATCCCATTCCAGCAAAATCTCTCGCGACTGCGGTCTTTCTTTATATATTCTTTATACTATTTAATAGAGGGACATCGCTCTCGACCGGTGCCGGGATAGCGTGCGGCACCGCCAAAACCTCTTTATACAAATTTAATACTGTGTTTTTTTACTGGGGGCCGAGCGGGCAGATATCTGCCCAAAAGTGAGCGCTTTAAAAAAGCTGCCGTGCAGCCGACAGCAGTGCCGGGCCCACACAGGCCGAGTGCGCTGACGGGGTGCCGACGGGTACAAAAGCACCGGGCACCGGGCACAGCGGCGGAAGAGTACCGGCACACGCCGGGGGCGACGGGTGGCCGGCACCGCCCGGTGTAAAACCGGCTGCGCGCGGTGTAAGCCGCCAACGGCCGCTGCCGAAAAACGGCTTGACAGGTGTATTTGCCGGCATTTTTATACCCGCCTGACCGCTGACCTGCCACGGTGGGGGTGCGGGGGCAAGCGGGGTGATGCGGGGGTAAATGGGGCCAAAACAAAAGCCGCCGCAGACGACGAAACTGTCTGCGGCGGCTTGGCGCGCCTGAGAGGATTCGAACCTCCGGCCTACCGCTTAGGAGATGGACCCAGTGCATATATTCCCTATCAACAGGGATAAAGAAAATGCAGTTATATCAAGGCTTTTCTCCATGTTCTCTATAAACCTTGTACAAGCAAAATCAAGCAAAAACAAAGGATTTTAGCCCCCTATTGTTTGCACTCTGTTTGCAAAGGCGCGAAATTTGGCGTTAGCCAAAAGTTCAATTCCCGTCGAGACTTAATTATATTCATGGTATCGTGGACATAGTTTACCATACATAGAGGTTCATTACAAGAGGTATTGAGCCAGTGAAAGTGCCTGTTTTATCTTTCTCAGGAAAGGTAAAGCAGGCACTTTTTTTCATATCTAAACTTAGAAAGAAATGAGGTGAAATCATGAATACACAGATTATTGCCATAGCCAACCAAAAAGGTGGTGTCGGCAAAACAACCACTTGTGCCAATCTTGGAATTGGTCTGGCGCAGTCCGGGAAGAAAGTCCTTCTGATTGACGGAGACCCACAGGGAAGCCTGACCATCAGCTTGGGCAATCCCCAGCCTGATAAGCTGCCCTTTACACTGTCAGACGCTATGGGCCGTATTTTGATGGATGAACCAATTCGTCCCGGCGAGGGTATCCTGCACCACCCTGAGGGCGTAGACCTGATGCCTGCGGACATCCAGCTATCTGGTATGGAGGTATCTCTGGTAAACGCTATGAGCCGAGAAACCATTCTGCGACAATATCTGGACACGCTGAAGGGGCAATACTCCCATATCCTTATTGATTGCCAGCCCTCCCTGGGTATGCTTACGGTCAATGCACTGGCTGCCGCTAATAGGGTTATAATCCCCGTCCAGGCAGAGTATCTTCCAGCTAAAGGTTTGGAGCAGCTTTTGCAAACTATCAATAAGGTTCGCAGACAAATCAATCCCAAGCTGCAAATTGATGGGATTCTGCTGACGATGGTAGACAGCCGAACCAATTTTGCCAAAGAAATCTCCGCTCTTCTGCGCGAAACCTATGGCAGTAAGATCAAGGTGTTTACATCAGAAATTCCTCATTCTGTCAGGGCTAAAGAAATCAGTGCTGAAGGAAAAAGCATTTATGCCCATGATCCTAATGGCAAAGTGGCTGAGGGCTACAAAAATCTGACGAAGGAGGTATTGAAACTTGAAAAGCAGCGCGAAAAAAATAGAGCTGGCCTCAGTAGATGACCTGTTTTCTACAGAAGAAAGTCGGCAAGACGAGCAACTGGAAAAAATTCAGGAAATTCCCCTATCTGAACTGCATCCGTTCAAGGATCACCCCTTCAAGGTCAAGGATGATGATGCAATGATAGAAACCGCAGACAGCATCAAAAAGTATGGTGTGTTGGTTCCTGCGATTGCCAGACCACTGCCTGATGGCGGTTATGAGCTGGTAGCCGGTCACAGACGCCGCAGAGCCAGCGAATTGGCCGGAAAAGAAACCATGCCTGTCATTGTGCGCGACTTGGATGACGATGCTGCCACAATTATTATGGTTGACAGCAATTTGCAGCGAGAAAATCTGCTCCCCAGTGAAAGGGCTTTTGCCTACAAAATGAAGCTGGAAGCCATTAAACATCAAGGAGCAAGAACAGACCTGACTTCTGTTCAAGTTGAACAGAAGTTGAGCGCCAGAGACCAGGTGGCAAAAGAAGCCGGTGAACGAAGCGGTATCCAGGTAATGCGATATGTTCGTTTGACTGAACTGATTCCAGAGCTTTTGGATATGGTGGATGAAAAGAAAATCGCATTTAACCCAGCCTATGAACTCTCTTTTTTGAAACCGGACGAACAGCAAATGCTGGTGGAAACAATGGACTATGAGCAGGCTACCCCTTCTCTCTCTCAGGCTCAGCGAATGAAAAAGTTCAGCCAGGAAGGGAAATTGTCAGAAGATGTGATGCTTGCCATCATGTCAGAGGAAAAAAAGGGTGATCTGGATAAAGTGACCTTGAGCAGCGATACCTTGCGAAAGTATTTCCCCAAAAGCTATACACCGGCCAAAATGCAGGAAACCATTATTAAACTGCTGGAACAATGGCAGAAAAAACGCCAACGAGATCAGGAACGATGAAGGGAGAGCCTATGAAAGATATTGCAGCAAGGGAACTGAAAGGCCACAACATTCTTGCAGTGGAGCGATTTTGGGACAGCACTTTCTGGATGATTGAGTTTACTGTCTTGCGCCCTACTGCTTATGGAGAACCTGGTGACGAAATGAGGCTTTTTCTCACAGAGGACGGGTATCAGTCAGCTCTGCAAAGCCAGCAGCGTCGAGAAATCAAAATTAAGAGATATGCCCATGTTATTGAGGGGCATATCCTCGACTTCAAGCCTAAAAAACACCGTCGTTCATAACCGATACAACGAAAGGAAAGGAATGAATATGTGTACTGTAAGAGAAATCCGAGAAGCTATTCAAGAAGATTGCCGCTCACAGCGTGATATGGAATCCACCGAGATTGACCGTGTTTTTCAAACCTTACCATTTTCTCAGGAAAGGGATCTGTTTGATAAACCACCAATGCCAAAACGCCCCTACCGACGCAAGAAAAAAGATACAGACAGACCCTAACCGCTGCCACAATTCTTTTATGAATTGCGGCTTTTTTCATACCTGAGAAATGAAAGGAGTGAAGTAAATGGCTGTTTTTCGTGTAGAACGCACTGGCGATTACACGGTTATGAGCAATTTTCATCTAAAAGACAAACGACTTTCTTTGAAGGCAAAGGGTCTCTTGTCGCAAATGTTATCTCTGCCTGATGACTGGGATTATACGCTGTCAGGACTCAGCTATATCAATCGAGAAAGCAAAGATGCAATCCGCTCTGCTGTCAATGAGCTTGAAACAGCCGGATACATTCGGCGCAGACAGACAACTGATGCTTCTGGTAAATTCGCAGCCAATGAGTATACCATTTTTGAGCGTCCCATCGAGGGAGAACCGATGTTGGATAAGCCGTTGTCGGAAAACCCGATAACGGTAAACCCGTCAGCGGTAAATCCGTTACCGGAAAATCCAACACAATTAAATACTAAGAAATCAAATACCCAAAAACAAAATACTCATGGATCAAATACCGATTCCATTCCCTTCCGGGAAACAGCGGCGGTAATACCGCCGGAACGGAAAGGAAGGGATGCGATGTCTGTCACAGAGATAGAAAATTATCGGGAATTGATTTTGGAGAATATCGAGTATGATTGTCTGAAGCAGCGTTATCCTCTCTACCTGGATGACCTGAATGAGATCGTAGAGCTGTTGGTAGAAACGGTCTGTGCCAAACGAAAGACCACCCGGATCTCTGGTGCGGACTTTCCTCATGAAATTGTACGCTCCCGCTTTTTGAAGCTGGACAGCTCTCACATCGAGTTTGTCATGGACTGTCTGCAAAAGAACACCACCCAGGTACACAACATCAAGCAGTACCTGCTTGCAGTGCTGTTCAACGCTCCTACCACCATGAATAACCACTACACTTCACTGGTAAATCACGATATGCACGCAGGCGGCTGGTAATCAGCCGCTTTTGTATTACACCAAAGGAGGCACAGCATGAATCAGATTGAAATTTTCAATAGTCCAGAGTTCGGAAGCATTCGCACTTTGGAACAGAATGGCAAAGTATTATTTTGCGGTACAGATGTGGCAACAGCGCTGGGATATACCAATCCACGCAAAGCCGTCCGCGACCATACCAGGGGTGGAACGAAATGTTCCATAGGGGTCCAGACTGGGAAAAAGGCAGATGGAAGCCCCGCGGTACAAATGGTCGAAATGCTCTTTATCCCCGAAGGTGATCTATATCGTCTGATCGCCCATAGTAAACTGCCGTCAGCGGAACGGTTTGAACAATGGGTGTTTGATGAAGTTCTACCTGCCATTCGCAAGCACGGAGCCTATCTCACAAAAGAAAAGTTGTGGGAGATAGCCACTTCTCCGGAAGCTCTGATAAAGCTCTGCTCCGAGCTGCTTGCTGAGCGGGAAGAAAATGCGTCGCTACGAGAGGAAAATGCCCTGCTGGAGAGTAAGGCAGCCTTTTATGATTTGTTCATCGACCTCAATCACAGTACCAACCTCCGCACCACCGCCAAAGAGTTGCTTGTCCCGGAGCGTCGGTTTGTCCGTTTCCTTCTGGAAAAGCGTTTTGTGTACCGCACCGCATCCGGTAATGTACTGCCCTATGCAAAGCCAGCCAATGAAGGACTGTTTTGTGTCAAAGACTACTGCAATCACGGGCATATCGGCTCCTATACGCTGATAACCCCGCAAGGCAAACTCTACTTTGCTCAGCTGAGAGACATGATTTTGATGGTTGTATGAGAGTGGGAAAGGAAGTGAGTTTTATGCCAGAAGGCAAAACAATCGGTCAGCTGATGGAAGAAATGCGCCAGAAAGCTGGAGCGCAGAACTATCACGGCCATGACTACATGGATCTCCAGCGATTTGCTGAGAACACCCGGCACATGATTATTTTTGATGTGCTGACGCATGACTCCCCGGTGGGCTGGAAAGGTGAACGAACCCGCCTGTTTTTGTCAGATAAGGGCTATGAAAAAGCTCTGGACAGTCAGGCAAAGGGACAGATCAAGATTCTCAGTCATGCAAAGGTCAGAAATGGAGATTTGCTCTATGACCGTTCTGAGCAAATTCGTTGAGGGCGGTTCGATGAAGAAATACCTTCTCCGGCGGCTGGTGGTCCCGCCTTAGAAATAAATGCACCACCCCTGCACATTTTGTGGAAAGGAGGCGATGAAAATGCAGGAAGAAGTGGAAAACAGGACTTTAACGCTGGTTGTCAGCGGAACAAAGTTCACCGGCAGGCTGCTCAAAGCCGCCATCAGCAAGTACCTTGCCCACCGCAAGGAAAAGAAGCTGCAAAAGCAGAGAAGCCGTGACGCGCCTGTGAAGCCCCAGGGCAAGCAGACGGTGAAACAGCTGATTGGTCAAAACCAAGGGGTTTCCAACATCGAGATCACCGACCCCTCCATCAAGGAGTTTGAGAAGATCGCCCGGAAATACGGCGTGGACTATGCGGTGAAGAAGGACCGCAGCAGCTCCCCACCCAAGTACCTGATCTTTTTCAAGGGTCGGGACGCGGATGCCCTGACCGCTGCTTTTACCGAGTACACCGGGAAAAAGGTCAGAAAGGCGGAGAAATCCGAGCGCCCGTCCGTGCTGGCAAAGCTGAGCCAGTTCAAAGAACTGGTAAAACACGCCGTCGTGGACCGGAACAAGCGGAAGGAGCTGGAACGATGAAAAAGCAGCTGAACATCAAAAAGCTCATTTTGCTGAATCTGCCGTATATCCTGATGGGGCTTTTCTCCACCAACTTCGGTGAAGCGTGGCGGATGGCCGTGGGTGCGGACGCTTCGGCAAAAATGCTCTCGTTCTTCTCCACGCTGCCGGTGGCGCTGGCCAGCTGGTGGCCCAGCCTGCACCCGCTGGACCTGCTGGTGGGCCTGTGCTGCTGCGGCGGCCTGCGGCTGGCTGTGTACCTGAAAAGCAAGAACGCCAAGAAGTACAGGCACGGCATGGAATACGGTTCCGCCCGGTGGGGAACCCATGAGGACATTACACCCTACATCGACCCGGTATTCCAGAACAATGTGATTCTGACGAAAACGGAGAGCCTGACAATGAACAGCCGCCCCAAGGACCCAAAGACCGCCAGAAACAAAAATGTGCTGGTGATTGGCGGCTCCGGTTCCGGTAAGACCCGCTTCTGGCTCAAACCGAATCTGATGCAGATGCACAGTTCCTATGTGGTCACAGACCCGAAGGGAACCATTTTGGTGGAGTGCGGAAAAATGCTCCAAAGGGGCGCACCCAAGCTGGGGAAAGACGGAAAGCCTATGAAGGATAAGCACGGCAAGGTCATTTATGAGCCGTACCGAATCAAGGTCCTAAATACCATTAACTTCAAGAAGTCCATGCACTATAACCCTTTCGCCTATATCCATAGCGAAAAGGACATTTTGAAGCTGGTAACAACGCTGATCGCCAATACCAAAGGCGAAGGCAAGGCCGGAGACGATTTCTGGGTAAAAGCAGAAACCTTGTTGTACTGCGCGCTTATTGGCTATATCCATTATGAGGCTCCGGTGGAGGAACAAAACTTCTCCACCCTCATTGAGTTCATCAACGCCATGGAAGTCCGTGAGGATGACGAGGAGTTCAAAAACCCCGTAGACCTGATGTTTGATGCACTGGAAGCCGAGAAGCCAAACCACTTTGCGGTGCGCCAGTATAAGAAATATAAGCTGGCCGCCGGAAAAACAGCCAAGTCGATTTTGATTTCCTGCGGCGCTCGCCTTGCCGTGTTCGACATTGCAGAGTTGCGTGAGGTCACGGCTTATGATGAGCTGGAGCTGGATACTCTGGGAGACAGGAAAACTGCCCTGTTCCTCATCATGAGTGACACTGATGACAGCTTTAATTTCCTTATATCCATGTGTTATACCCAGCTGTTTAACCTGCTCTGCGAAAAGGCCGACGATGTGTACGACGGCAGACTGCCGGTTCATGTGCGCTGTCTGATCGACGAGTGCGCCAACATTGGCCAGATACCCAAGTTGGAAAAGCTGGTGGCCACCATCCGAAGCCGTGAGATCTCCGCCTGTCTGGTGTTGCAGGCGCAGAGTCAGCTCAAGGCGATTTATAAGGATAACGCAGATACCATTATCGGAAACATGGATACTTCCATCTTTCTGGGCGGTAAGGAGCCGACCACTCTCAAGGAGCTGGCCGCCGTGCTGGGTAAGGAAACCATCGACACCTACAACACCGGAGAGAGCCGTGGGAGGGAAACATCCCATTCACTCAACTATCAAAAATTGGGGAAAGAGCTGATGAGCCAGGATGAGCTTGCTGTTATGGATGGCGGCAAGTGTATCCTCCAGCTGCGCGGTGTGCGTCCTTTCCTTTCGGATAAGTACGACATCACCAAGCACCCCAATTTCAAGTACACTGCCGACGCGGATGACAAGAACGCTTTTGATATTGAAGCATTCTTGTCCGCAAGGCTGAAACTCAAGCCCAATGAGGTCTGCGATGTATATGAAGTAGACACAAAGGGCGCTTAATTTCGTTCCGCTTTAGAAGGGAGTGATCTTATCTATTCGCCGCATCTGCCCTCTATGGGCCATTGGCGTACAAAGCGGACAATCGCGAGAAAAAATAATGAAAAAGGAGGACAGCCGGAATCATGCCCCCGGAAACCGGGCGGCAGATTGTTCCGGCTTTTGTATGCCTATGAAACATGACAAACCTATTTTTTAATCAGATTCCGGCTAACAAACTATATGGCATTTTTTGAACAGGCAATCACCGTTCTTCAGACCCTCGTTATCGCGCTCGGTGCCGGTCTCGGTATCTGGGGCGTTATCAACCTGCTGGAAGGTTACGGCAACGACAACCCCGGCGCCAAGAGCCAGGGCATGAAGCAGCTCATGGCCGGTGCTGGTGTAGCCGTGGTAGGCATGGTCCTTGTACCTCTGCTCTCCGGGCTTTTCTCTGTCTAAGCGTCTCCGTATGAAATCCTTGCCGCTCCCGCAGTTTTGCGGGGGCGGCGGAAAGGAGGTTGACACCGTATGGATTTCTTACTTGAAGCCCTGACAAATTGGCTGAAAGAAATGCTGGTGGGCGGCATTATGAGCAACCTTTCGGGGATGTTTGACAGTGTAAACAAGCAGGTCGCGGATATATCCGTACAGGTAGGCCAGACCCCACAGGGATGGAATGGCAGTATTTTCAGCATGATTGAGAATCTGTCCAACTCCATCATGGTGCCGATTGCAGGCGTGATCCTGGCTATCGTGATGACCGTAGACCTGATCCAGATGATCGCAGACAAGAACAACCTGCATGATGTGGACACCTGGATGATTTTCAAGTGGGTGTTCAAATCAGCCGCTGCCATCCTCATTGTCACAAATACATGGAATATCGTGATGGGCGTCTTTGATATGGCGCAGAGCGTAGTGGCGCAGGCGGCAGGGGTTATCAATTCGGATGCGTCCATTGACATTTCCTCAGTTATGACCGATCTGGAACCGAGGCTGATGGAAATGGATCTGGGACCGCTGTTCGGACTGTGGTTCCAATCCCTCTTTATTGGCATTACTATGTGGGCGTTATATATCTGTATCTTTATCGTTATTTATGGCCGTATGATCGAAATCTACCTTGTGACTTCGGTGGCTCCCGTTCCAATGGCTGCAATGATGGGTAAAGAATGGGGCGGTATGGGACAGAATTACCTCCGATCCCTGCTGGCGCTGGGCTTTCAGGCGTTTCTCATTATCGTCTGCGTGGCAATTTATGCTGTGCTGGTGCAGAACATCGCTCTGGAAGATGACATCATCATGGCAATCTGGAGCTGCGTGGGCTACACCGTACTGCTGTGCTTTACGCTGTTCAAAACCGGCAGTCTCGCAAAATCAGTCTTTCAGGCGCACTAAAGGAGGGTTCTGTATGAAAAAATATCAAATCATTTACGCAGACCCGCCATGGAACTACAAAGTATATTCCAAGAAAGGATTGGGACGCAGTGCAGAAAGTCACTATCCGACCATGAGTATCGAGGATATTTGTGCGCTGCCAGTAGGCAACTTGGCGGATAAAGACTGTGCCTTGTTTTTATGGGTCACGATTCCATGTTTACTGGAAGGTCTCTCAGTTCTGAAGGCATGGGGATTTACCTATAAAACCGTCGGCTTTGTTTGGGTAAAGCAAAATCGAAAGGCAGATAGCTTGTTCTGGGGAATGGGATATTGGACGCGCTCCAATGTGGAACTTTGTATCCTCGCAACGAAAGGACATCCCAAGCGTATAAACGCAGCTGTTCATCAGGTCATTGTCTCTCACATTGAAGAACATTCAAAAAAACCGCAGGAAGCCAGAGAACGCATTGTCTCATTGATGGGTGATCTCCCGCGCATAGAACTGTTTGCTCGTCAATCCACACCCGGTTGGGATGTGTGGGGAAATGAAGTGGACAGCTCTATTTCATTCCCATAAAGGAGGTGGATAATATGGCTTATGTACCCGTACCCAAAGATTTAACCAAAGTCAAAACCAAGGTCATGTTCAATCTGACACGAAGGCAGCTGGTCTGCTTTACCGCCGGGGCGCTTGTAGGTGTACCGCTGTTCTTGTGGCTCCGTGAGCCTGCGGGAAACAGCATGGCTGCCATGTGTATGATGCTGGTCATGATGCCCTTCTTCCTGCTGGCAATGTATGAAAAGCATGGACAGCCCCTGGAAAAGATCGTCGGCAACATCCTCAAAGTAGCTGTGATCCGTCCCAAGCAGCGTCCCTACCAGACCAATAACTTTTATGCCGTATTAAAGCGGCAGGAAATGCTCGATAAGGAGGTGTATGACATTGTTCACCGCAATGAAAAGCTGGCTGCGCCGTCTGCTGGGAAAACCGGAAGAAAAGACCGTGCATCCGGTAAAGACAAAGAAAAAGCTGTCCCGCGCCGATAAGAAGCAGATCGAAGCGGCCATTGCCCGCGCCAACCGCACGGACAAAAAAGGAAAATCGGCACAGGACAGTATCCCCTATGAACGAATGTGGCCGGACGGGATCTGCCGCGTATCGGACAGCCACTACACAAAGACCATTCAGTTTCAGGACATCAACTATCAGCTCTCCCAAAATGAAGATAAGACCGCGATCTTTGAGGGCTGGTGTGATTTCCTCAATTATTTCGACAGCTCGATTCACTTCCAGCTGTCTTTTTTGAACCTTGCGGCATCGGAGGAGACCTTTGCCAACTCCATTTCCATTCCGCCCCAGGGGGATGCCTTTGACAGTATCCGTGAGGAATATACCACGATGCTGCAAAATCAGCTGGTCAGAGGCAACAACGGTCTCATCAAGACCAAATACCTGACCTTTGGTATTGACGCTGACAGCATCAAAGCCGCCAAGCCCCGTCTGGAGCGTATTGAGACCGATATACTCAACAACTTCAAGCGTCTTGGCGTAGCTGCCAGGACACTGGACGGTAAGGAAAGGCTTTCCCAGCTTCATGCGGTATTCCACATGGATGAACAGCTCCCATTTCAGTTTGAATGGGACTGGCTGGCTCCTTCCGGTCTGTCCACAAAAGATTTTATTGCACCAAGCTCCTTTGAGTTCCGCACCGGCAAGCAGTTCCGTATGGGCAAGAAATACGGGGCTGTTTCTTTTTTGCAGATTTTAGCCCCAGAGCTGAATGACCGTCTGCTGGCTGATTTTCTGGATATGGAAAGCTCGCTCATTGTGAGTATGCACATTCAGTCGGTGGATCAGGTGAAAGCCATCAAAACGGTAAAGCGTAAGATTACCGATCTGGACCGCAGTAAGATTGAGGAACAGAAAAAAGCAGTCCGCGCCGGATACGACATGGACATCATTCCTTCTGACCTTGCCACCTACGGCAGTGAGGCGAAAAAGCTGTTGCAGGATTTGCAGAGCCGAAACGAGAGAATGTTCCTGGTCTCCTTTTTGGTGCTGAACACAGCGGACACCCCCCGTCAGCTTGGCAACAACATCTTTCAGGCAGGCTCTATTGCCCAGAAGTATAACTGCCAGCTGACCAGACTGGACTTCCAGCAGGAAGAAGGGCTGATGAGCTGTCTGCCCCTGGGACTCAATCAGATCGAGATTCAGCGAGGGCTGACCACCAGTTCTACGGCTATCTTTGTACCATTCACCACACAGGAATTATTCCAGAACGGCAAAGAAGCCCTGTACTACGGCATCAATGCCCTGTCCAACAACCTCATCATGGTGGATAGAAAGCTGCTGAAAAACCCCAACGGCTTGATTTTGGGTACGCCGGGTTCCGGTAAGTCTTTCAGCGCCAAGCGTGAGATTGCCAACTGCTTTTTGCTTACCAATGATGATGTCATCATCTGTGACCCGGAAGCGGAGTACGCACCTCTGGTGGAGCGTCTGCATGGGCAGGTCATCAAGATCTCGCCTACCTCAACCAACTACATCAATCCGATGGATCTGAACCTGGACTATTCGGATGATGAAAGCCCGCTGTCCCTCAAGTCTGACTTTATCCTCAGCTTGTGTGAGCTGATCGTGGGCGGTAAGGACGGATTGCAGCCGGTGCAGAAAACCATCATCGACCGTTGTGTGCGTCTGGTCTATCAGACCTACCTCAATGACCCGCGCCCGGAGAATATGCCCATACTGGAGGATCTATATAACCTGCTCCGTTCACAGGAGGAAAAGGAAGCCCAGTATATCGCCACGGCCCTTGAAATCTATGTAACCGGCTCCCTCAATGTGTTCAATCACCAGAGCAATGTGGACATCAATAACCGCATTGTCTGCTATGACATTAAGGAGCTGGGCAAGCAACTCAAGAAAATCGGTATGTTGGTGGTCCAGGATCAGGTGTGGAACCGCGTTACCATTAACCGCGCTGCCCACAAGTCCACCCGTTATTACATCGACGAGATGCACCTGCTTTTGAAGGAGGAGCAGACCGCCGCTTATACGGTGGAAATCTGGAAGCGATTCCGCAAATGGGGCGGTATTCCGACAGGTATCACCCAGAATGTCAAAGACCTTTTGAGCAGCCGCGAGGTGGAGAACATCTTTGAAAACTCCGACTTCGTGTATATGCTCAACCAGGCAGGCGGAGACCGTCAGATTCTCGCCAAGCAGCTGGGCATTTCCACGCACCAGCTTAGCTATGTGACCCACTCCGGTGAGGGCGAGGGCCTGCTGTTCTATGGCTCCACCATCCTGCCCTTCGTTGACCACTTCCCGAAGAATACTGAGCTTTACCGCATTATGTCCACCAAACCCCAGGAACTGAAAAAGGAGGATGAATAACTATGAAACAGAATATTTGCGAACTTGATACCATGATTTTTTTCCGTGAGGCATTGGAGGCTCACGAATTCATGTTGCTTCCGGTAATGGCCTCCGCTGTTGTTGAGTGTCGTACCGCTGACAAAGAACTCAAAACCTTGAATGAGGATGGCGAAATTGGTCTTGCCCGTCTCTTTTCGATTTGGGCGAATATGATGTGTGCCCCTGGTGCAGGAACCATTGTAGGGTGCAGACCTATCACAATGCTCTCTGAGATTCTGGCGCAAGTCCATGCGTATCTCACCGTGCATCCGCTATATGATCCGGAAGGTTTGGCCCTCTATGTGGAGCTGCACCACATGATGGATGCTATCCTAATGGGTGATTGGTTTGAATAAAGAGCCGCGCCTGCGCTTTACTGATGAGGAACGGGCTGACCCTGCACTGGAAAAGCCGATCCGCAAAACGGAGAAAGCTACGGCCAGAGCAGATAAGGCGCAGGCCAATATTCCAAAGAAAAAAGTCAGACAGACGGTCATTGACCCGGACACCGGGAAAAAGACCTCGAAGCTGACCTTTGAGGACAAGAAAAAACCACCTTCCAAACTTTCTCAAGGGGTTAAGGAAGCTCCCGTCCATCTGGTCGCGGGCAAGTTTCACAAAGAGATCCGGGAAACAGAACAGGACAATGTGGGCGTGGAAAGCGCCCACAAGTCCGAGGAGGCGGTGGAGACCAGCGCTTATCTGGTGCGGGAGGGCTATCGCAGCCACAAGCTGAAGCCGTACCGCAAAGCAGCACAGGCAGAGCGCCAACTGGAAAAGGCAAATGTAAATGCCCTGTACCAGAAGTCCCTACGGGAAAATCCTCAGTTTACCAGCAACCCTCTCTCCCGCTGGCAGCAAAAACAGAGTATCAAAAAGCAGTATGCCGTCGCCAAGCGCACCGGTCAGACTGCCGGAAATACCGCCCAGGCTGCGTCCAAAACCGGAAAAGCCGCAAGGACGGTAAAAGAAAAGGCACAGCAGGCAGGGGCATTCGTCATGCGCCACAAGAAGGGCTTCCTGATGGCAGGGGTTTTGTTCCTCATCGCCTGTATGCTGATGAATACCATGTCCTCCTGCTCTATGATGGCACAGAGTATTGGTTCTGTAATTTCCGGCACTACCTATCCATCGGATGACCCGGAAATGCTGGCGGTGGAGGCAGATTATGCAGACAGAGAAGCTCGGTTGCAGGAGAAAATCGACAACATCGAAAGCAGCCACCCAGGGTATGACGAGTATCGCTATAACCTGGATATGATTGGCCATGACCCCCATGAGCTGGCGGCAGTTCTCTCTGCTGTCTTGCAAGGCTATACACGCCACAGCGCACAGGCAGAGCTGGATCGTGTGTTTGATGCACAGTATCAGCTTACGCTGAGAGAAGAAATTCAGATTCGCACTTACACTGACGAAGATGGGGATGAGCATGAATATGAATATCGTATTCTCCATGTAACTTTAACAAGCCGTTCCATTGCCTCTCTTGCGCCAGAACTACTGACTCCGGAGCAGATGGAGATGTACCAGGTCTACCGACAGACTATGGGCAATAAGCCGCTGTTATTTGGTGGCGGTTCTCCCGATACAGGTGTTTCTGAAGATTTGACTGGTGTTGAATTTATCAATGGCTCCCGCCCCGGCAATCCGCAGCTGGTGGAACTGGCGAAAAGTCAGGTGGGCAATGTGGGAGGACAACCTTATTGGAGCTGGTACGGCTTTGACTCCCGTGTGGAATGGTGTGCCTGCTTTGTATCATGGTGCTATGGTCAATCCGGTCGAACGGAACCACGCTTTGCTGGTTGTCAGTCTCAGGGTGTTCCGTGGTTCCAGTCTCATGGACAGTGGGGCGCACGAGGATATGAAAACATCGCCCCCGGTGATGCCATTTTCTTCGATTGGGATCTGGATGGTTCCGCAGACCATGTGGGAATTGTTGTCGGCACCGATGGCAGCCGTGTTTATACCGTGGAGGGAAATTCCGGCGATGCCTGCAAGATCAAAAGTTATGACCTGAATTATCAGAGTATCAAGGGCTACGGCCTGATGAACTGGTAACAGAGATTTTTTAGAAGGAGTGATAGACGATGGCAAAGAACAAAATTGAACGCATTGACCAGGAGATTGCTAAGGTCCGCGAGAAGATCGCAGAGTATCAGGAAAAGCTCAAGGCGCTGGAAGCACAGAAAACCGAGGCAGAAAATCTGGAGATCGTCCAGATGGTGCGCGCCCTGCGTATGACCCCGGCTCAGCTGAGCGCCATGCTGTCCGGTGGCACAGTTCCCGGCAGTTTGGCTGATGACAACAACGAACAGGAGGAAAACAGCTATGAGGAATAAACGATTGCTCCGAACACTTTCCGCCCTTTGCCTGACGCTGGTGCTGGCATCGGGCTTTACTGTTCCCGCTTTTGCCCAGGGCGCAGCGCCGCCCCCGGCAGAGGATACCACCAATGACAGCAATGTGGTGGTGGAAGAAACGGAAAAAGCACCTCCGCTGACCCCGGATGGCAACGCCGCTCTGGTGGATGATTTTGGTGGCAACAAGCAGCTCATTACCGTTACCACCAAGGCAGGCAACTATTTTTATATCCTGATCGACAGGGCCAATGAGGATAAAAAGACTGCTGTTCACTTTCTGAACCAGGTGGATGAAGCGGACCTGATGGCGCTGATGGAGGATGGAAAACCCAAAGAGGAGCCGCCTGCGGTGTGCAGTTGCACGAAGAAATGTGAAGCAGGGGCAGTCAATACGGCCTGTCCGGTCTGTGTAACTGATAAGAGTAAATGTACGGGAAAAGCACCGGAACCTCCGGCAGAAACATCGGAGCCGGAAAAAGAGAAGCCTGCCGGACTGAACCCGGCTGCGCTGATCCTTCTGCTGGCTCTGCTGGGCGGCGGTGGCGTATTTGCCTACTTGAAGCTCGTTAAGAATAAGCCTAAGACCAAGGGCAATGACAGTCTGGACGATTATGATTATGGTGAGGAAGATTCCGAGGAATGGGAAACCGAAGATGAGGAAGTCCTTGAGGATGGTTTTGAGGGTTCTGACCCTAATGAGGAACGCGATAGAGCAGATTGAACCATTTGAGCGTAGCGTATTTCAAATCATTGCGGGATAAGGGACAGAGGACAGGGAGAAATTCCTGTCCTCTGCTGCTCTACTCACTCTCTTACTGTAAATCCACACCCAAAATCAGCACATGGTCAAAGAAAGGAGGACCTCACAATGAACACCTGGAACTGGTTATTACACTTTCTGATTATTTTTGATCTGGTCGCCTTCGGAATTTACTTTGGAGGAGACATTCTTTTCACTGCTATAAGCAAAGTTCAAAAAAAGTCAAAGAAGAACGATGACTTGGATCTTTATGATTTTGAAATTGAGACCGCACCCCAAAAACGCTCTTTATGTGTGGACTCAATCCGAATGCTTTATTCTGGTGAGATAGATGAATTTGTGGAAAAGGAACTGTTGCCTGATGCAGCGGAGACCATGAACGCTTTATCTGAAGCTGAAAAAACAGCAGTTAGCCTGTTACTAAAAGCTTATATCGGTTTTTTGAGCGAAGAAGCAACGGTAGATGAACAAAGTTTTCCCATGGTTAAGGAACTGTTGTCTTATACACAGGGCAGCAAAGAAGATGGTGAAAAAGATGCCATAGATTGTCTGATGGAAGATACGGTCAGCAGAACCCACAGACATCGAGAATATTACAACAATTATCAACGCTATCAACTGATGCAGGTGGATAAAGAGCGTGTGATTATGGCCTGCAATATCATAATCAATGATTTGATTGGCAGGTTGTACCGATATGATTATCGCTTTGGCTATGACATTACACTTGCCTCAGAACACAGCATTGCAAAAAAACTGTCTGATAATTGGCAGAATGAATGGGAGGTTGAAGATTATGAAGCTGGTGATTGCTGAAAAACCATCGGTTGCACAAAGTCTGGCTGCGGTAATCGGTGCAACTGCTCGTAAGGACGGGTATTTGGAGGGTAACGGTTGGCGTGTCAGCTGGTGCGTAGGCCATCTGGCCGGTCTTGCGGATGCAGACAGCTATGACCCCAAGTATGCCAAGTGGCGATATGATGACCTGCCTATCCTGCCGGAGCATTGGCAGATGGTGGTGGGAAAGGACAAGAAAAAGCAGTTTGATATTCTCAAAAAGCTGATGAACGCCCCGGATGTGACGGAGGTAGTAAATGCCTGTGATGCCGGACGCGAGGGCGAGCTGATCTTCCGCAGCGTCTATGAGCTGGCAGGCTGCCAAAAGCCGATGAAAAGGCTCTGGATTTCTTCGATGGAGGACTCCGCCATAAGGGAGGGCTTTGCAAACCTGCGCCCAGGTGTAGATTATGATGGACTTCGGGATGCTGCTCTCTGCCGTGCCAAGGCCGACTGGCTGGTGGGGATCAATGCCACAAGGCTTTTTTCCGTGCTGTATCACCGCACCCTCAACATCGGGCGCGTGATGTCCCCAACGCTGGCGCTTATTGTCCAGCGAGAAGCTGAGATCGACACCTTTAAGCAGGTTCCCTTTTATACCGTGGTGCTGGAGCTGCCCGGTCTTACCGTATCCGGGGAGCGCATGAGTGACCGAGCAAGCGCAGAGCAGCTGAAAGAAGCCTGCCAGGGTGCAGCTGTCACAATCAAAAAGGTGGAGCGCAAGGAAAAGTCCGAAAAGCCGCCTGCTCTCTATGACCTAACTACCCTGCAAAGAGATGCCAACCGTCTGCTTGGATTTACGGCCCAGCAGACCCTGGACTATCTGCAAAGCCTGTATGAAAAGAAGCTCTGCACCTATCCCCGTACTGACAGCCGCTATCTGACCGGTGATATGGCAGACAGCCTGCCGGTGCTGGTGAATCTGGTTGCCAATGCTATGCCATTTCGCAAAGGGATCGCCATTACCTGTGATCCGCAGACGGTCATCAACGACAAGAAAGTAACCGACCACCACGCAGTAATCCCTACCAGAAATCTCAAGGATGCAGACCTTTCTGCCCTTCCTGCGGGAGAAAAAGCGGTGCTGGAGCTGGTGGCCCTGCGTCTGCTGTGTGCCGTGGCCCAGCCCCATATCTATTCGGAAACCGTTGTGATTGCAGCGTGTGCCGGTGGGGAGTTTACTACCAAAGGAAAAACGGTGAAGCACCCCGGATGGAAAGCACTGGAGGACGCCTACCGTGCCAAAATGAAGGATGCGGAGCCGAAAAAAGAGGGCGCAGAGAAAGCCCTGCCGGAGCTGACTGAAGGACAGACCCTTTCGGTTGCTGCGGCAATCGTCAAAGAAGGCAAAAGCAGTCCGCCTCAGCACTTTACGGAGGACACCCTATTGTCCGCGATGGAGACTGCCGGAAAAGAGGATATGCCGGAGGATGCCGAGCGAAAAGGTCTGGGGACACCGGCCACCCGTGCCGGTATTTTGGAAAAGCTGGTATCTGCCGGTTTTCTGGAACGAAAAAAGAGCAGGAAAACGGTGCAGCTTCTCCCTTCCCACGATGCAGTTTCCCTGATTACCGTTCTGCCGGAACAGCTGCAATCTCCGCTTTTGACTGCCGAGTGGGAGTACCGCCTGGGGGAAATCGAGCACGGGCAGCTTGCCCCGGAGGAGTTTCTGGACGGGATCAGCACCATGCTGAAAGATCTGGTGGGAACTTATCAGGTCATTAAGGGAACTGAGTACCTGTTCACTCCGCCCCGTGAGGTGGTGGGCAAATGCCCTCGCTGCGGCGGGGAAGTTGCAGAACTGCAAAAAGGTTTCTTCTGTCAGAATGATTCTTGCAGATTTGCAATCTGGAAAAACAACAAATGGTGGGCCGCCAAGAAAAAACAGCCGACCAAGGCTGTGGTGTCTGCACTGCTTAACGATGGCCGTGTCCGTGTGACGGGCCTATATTCGGAGAAAACCGGAAAGACCTACGATGCCGCTGTGGTTTTGGAGGATGATGGACAGTACGCCAACTTCAAGCTGGAATTTGACCAGCGGAAAGGAGGCAGCCGATGAAGCTCTCTTTAGTGGAACGGGAAACCATTCTCCTCTATAACCAGGCAGAACCAATGGCTGAGATCTATACTCATGATCCCCGTCTGATGGAGAAGCTGGATCTGCTGGCAAAAAAGCACCCCGACCAGATCATCCGAAAGGACGCCCATAACTTTACCGTCCCCAAGCGGTGTGTATCAGTCCGGGAGCCATATAGCGCAGAACGCCGCAAAGCCGCCAGTGAGCGTGCGAAAGCCGCCGGATACCAGCCTCCTATGCGAAAGTCCGGCAGTTAAAGGCACATGACAGAGAATGTATTTGAAGCAGTCAAGCAGTCGGTCAGCACCAGAGATGCGGCAGCGTTTTATGGGATCGAGGTCAAACGAAATGGCATGGCCTGCTGTCCCTTTCACGATGATAAGAACCCAAGCATGAAGGTAGACCAGCGGTTCCACTGCTTTGGCTGCGGTGAAGATGGGGATGTGATCGACTTTACCGCAAAGCTCTTTGACCTCTCCTCAAAAGAAGCGGCGGAGAAACTGGCACAGGACTTTGGCCTGATCTATGACAGTCAGGCCCCTCCCCGCAGGAGATATGTCCGGCAGAAAACCGAGGCACAGCAGTTTCGTGAGGATCGGCAGCGGTGTTATCGCGTACTGTCCGATTACTACCATCTGCTGAAAAAATGGGGGATTGACCATTCTCCCCGGACACCGGAGGAAGAACCGCACCCCCGCTTTGTGGAAGCAATCCAGAAGAAAACCTATGTAGAGTACCTGCTGGACCTTTTTCTTTATGAAAGTGAAGAAGAACAAAAGGCATGGATTGCAGAACACACAGCAGAAATCACACACTTGGAAAGGAGATTGAAAATCATGGCTGAGAATAAACCCACCAACCGAGAACGGCTAAGGGAAATCACAGATGGCATCGAGCAGGGGATCAAGGAACTGTTTGAGAGTGAAAAGTATATGCGCTATCTGTCCGTCATGTCCCGCTTCCACCGCTATTCGGTAAACAACACCATGCTCATCTATATGCAGAAGCCGGACGCTACATTGGTAGCCGGATACAATAAGTGGAAAGACCAGTTTGAGCGTCATGTAAAAAAGGGCGAGCATGGCATTACCATCATCGCCCCCACACCGTATAAGAAGAAAATCGAGGAGCAGAAGCTGGACCCGGATACCAAGGCTCCGATTCTGGATAAAGACGGAAAGATCGTCACAGAGGAAAAAGAAATTGAGATTCCCATGTTCCGCCCGGTCAAGGTCTTTGATGTGAGCCAGACCGACGGGAAACCTTTGCCGGAGCTTGCTTCCTCCCTTTCCGGCAATGTGCCAAATTATGAGGCATTCATGGAGGCCCTGCGCCGCAGCGCACCGGTGCCGATTACTTTTGAAGCAATGGCCGCTGATACGGACGGCTATTTTTCTGCTGATCATCAGAAAATTGCCATTCGTCAGGGCATGAGTGAGGTTCAGACGGTTTCAGCCACAGTACACGAGATTGCCCACAGCAAGCTCCATGACCCTAAAAAATATGAAATGCTACCGTCATGGAAGGTTGTGCAGGAGAGTGAAGGTGGAACCAAACATGATTTCAAGTTGGATTTTGCCACAGAAAAAGAAGCCGAACAGTTTGCTTCTGATATGGATTGGCGTTATGTGGACGAAAATCAGTTTGAATGGCGTCTTGCAGTTGAGGAAGATGCAATCGCAGAAAAACAGGCAATCAAAAACCGTCACACGGAAGAAGTGGAGGCTGAAAGCATCTCCTATGCAGTCTGCAAATATTTTGGCATCGAGACCGGAGAAAACAGCTTCGGCTATATTGCAAGCTGGAGCCAGGGCAAAGAGCTGAAAGAGCTGAGAGCCAGTTTGGAGACCATCAACAAAACCTCCGGCACTTTGATCTCCGACATTGAGCGCCACTATAAGGAAATCTGCAAAGAGCGCGGAATCGACCCTCATGCAAAGGTAGAGCCGGAAACCGCCCCGATAGAGCAGCCAGCAGATGCCATTAAGGTATCTGATAGGCTGCCGACCGGCGATCTGACCTACTATGTAGCAGAGTGCATGGAATTTCCAAACCTCGGAGAATACCACGATAACCTGTCTTTGGAGGAAGCTGTCCGCATTTATCAGGAGATTCCAGCAGAGCGAATGAACGGGATCAAGGGCATTGGTTTTGAGCTGAAAGACGGAAGCGACTATGAAGGACCTTTTCCGATTTTGACCGGCCAGACCATTGACCTGGACACCATCCAGGCAATCGACTATTACCGTGATAATCCTCTGGTGCAAAAAGCGGTAAAGGAACTGGCTGCGGCAATGCCGGAAATGGAAGTGCTGGGGGCGGATGCCAACCAGCAGGAGGCTTTGTTTCTGATTGACGATGCCACCTATCTTCATATCCAGTCCTGTGACAGCGGCTGGGACTATACCCTTTACGATGCCGCGTCCATGAAAGAGTTGGATGGTGGTCAGCTGGATATGCCGGAGATTTCCCGCATGAAGGCAGTTCTCCAGATTTGTGATGACAACGATTTGGGCAGAGACTCGGTAAAATACGCACCGTTGTCCATGATTGAGACCTTGCAGGAAGCTGCCTACCAGCAGATGCAGGCAGAGGCCAGTCAGATGGCTGCTTCTTCTCAGCTGCCGGAAGCACAAGAGCAGGCGCTGGATGAATACCCTATGCCTGATGAGCAGGTATCCACACCGGATATGCAGGAATACGGCTACTTCTATGATGGGATACTCCCTGTCACCAGAGAACGGGCGCTGGAACTGGATGCCGCTGGTTTGACTGTCTATGTGCTGCATGAGGACAATACGGAGAGCATGGTGTTTGACCCGCAGGAAATCATGGATCATGGCGGTCTTTTTGGCGTGGACCGTGAGGAATGGGAGAAAAGCCCTCAGTTCCACGAAAAGGTCATGGAGCGCCAGGAACATCAGCAGGAACGCGAACAGGCATTTCTATCCCAGAACAGAGATTGCTTTGCTATCTATCAGGTGAGCCGTGACGATCCGCAGAATGTGCGCTTTATGAATCTGGATTGGTTAAAGTCCCATGACATTTCCATAGACCGCAGCAATTATGACCTCATTTACACAGCTCCGCTGAGGGAGCCTGGCACGGTACCGGAGCAGCTGGAAAAACTATATGAGCAGTTTAATCTGCAAAAGCCGGCGGATTTTCACAGTCCTTCTATGAGTGTCAGTGACATCGTTGCGATCAAGCAGGACGGTAAGGTATCCTGTCATTACTGTGACAGTGTTGGTTTTACCCAGATCCCCGGATTCCTGCCGGAAAATCCGCTGAAAAATGCGGAGATGGCCGTGGAGGACGATTACGGCATGATCGACGGTATCATCAACAATGGCGCAAAAGAGCCTACGGTGGCAGAGCTGGAACAGCAGGCCCGCAGCGGGCAGCCCATTTCCCTGATTGATCTGGCTGCCGCTGCCCATCGGGAGGAACGGGAAAAGAAAAAGTCCGTCATGGAGCAGCTGAAAAGCCAGCCCAAGGCAGAACACAAAAAGATAGCGCCAAAAAAGAGTGCGGAAAGGGAGATTTGATATGGGAAACTTTACTTTTGAGGAAATGAACCTGATGTGCATTTACAATACCGGCAGCCGCACCGGACTGATCGACAGCCTGCGTGAGATGCGCGGCGAGCTGGCCCCGGAGGAAACCGAGCTGCGGGAGTTGACAGACAGCGCACTGGGCAAGCTCCAGACCATGAGTGATGCCGAGTTTGCCGAGCTGGAGTTGTACCCGGATTTTGACCGGTAAACACCATAATTGCAGGGATGGGGTGGCAATATGCTACCCCACCTTTTACCCCAAAACTGAAAGGAGGACAGAACACTATGCCAACCAAAGCTGAACTATATGCACAGATGGCGGAGAAGGTGGCAACGCAGCTCACGGGAAGCTGGCAGGAATGGGCAGGGTTCCTTACTACGGCAGCCCGACTTTACAAGTACCCGTTCCATGAGCAGCTGATGATCTACGCCCAGCGCCCGGACGCTACCGCCTGTGCAGAGTACGATTTGTGGAATGAAAAGATGGGCCGGTATGTAAGGCGCGGCTCCAAGGGAATCGCTCTGGTGGACGATTCCGGGGACAGACCCCGCCTGCGCTATGTTTTTGATATTTCCGACACCGGAACCCGTGAACATTCCCGCACTCCCTGGCTGTGGCAGCTGGAGGAGCGCCATTTGGATTCGGTGCAGGCCATGCTTGAGCGCACCTATGATGTTTCCGGTGATGACCTTGCCGGACAGCTCACCGAGGTAGCCGGAAAACTGGCTGAGGAATACTGGACGGAGCATCAGCAGGACTTCTTCTATATCGTTGACGGTTCCTTTTTGGAGGAATATGATGAGTTTAACATCGGAGTACAGTTCAAGGCAGCAGCCACCGTCAGTATCACTTACGCTTTGATGTCCCGCTGTGGACTGGAGCCGGAACGCTACTTCGACCACGAAGATTTCATGGCGATCTTTGATTTCAATACTCCGGCAACCATCGGAGCGCTGGGAACAGCGGTCAGCCAGATCAACCAGCAGGTGCTGCGGCAGATCGGCGTTACCGTCCGAAATGCAGAGCGCGAAGCCAACCAAGAAAGGAGCAAACAAGATGAACAATCCCATGACCTATATCCAGAACGGAGACTATCTGATTCCCGACCTGAAGCTGAGCCAGCAGCCGGAGAAACCCCTGGGCAAGTACGGAAGGATGAGGAAAACCTACCTGAAGGAACACCGTCCCATCCTCTACAACCAGATGTTGCTGAGCGAGAAGCTGTACCCGCACCTCATCGAGATCGACGAGACCGCCCAGAGCAGACTGGAACAGATGATGCCCCAGCTGGCGAAGGAAGCGGGAGCCACCGAGGAACTGAAAGCCAGCGATCCCATGAAGTGGGTGGGCCTGATGAACACCTGCAAAGCCCAGGCAGAGGAGATCCTGATGGCGGAGCTTATCAACAGCTGACCCTAAACCTGTTCCTCTCCGAAGCGGAGCAGATCCAATCCATAGATGAAGCAGAGAATGTAGCGCATACATCCTCTGCTTTTTCTTTTGCCCAAAATGATATTGACCATGTGCTGCGTTTGGGCGGCAATACAGACCGCCAGAGAGAGCGTGTGGTTGCTGCCTTTGAAAAGCAAAAAACCACCGCTGAGATTGCCGAGATACTGAAAGCGCTGTACCACGGCGGCAACGGCCTTGGCAGTGTGAGCGCATGGTATGCCGAGGATGGTATCCATCTTTCCCACGGGAAGTCTGTCCGTTATGACAGGTCTGCCCAGGTCATTTCCTGGGAGAGCGCCGCAGAGCGTATCGGGGAGCTTTTGGAGAGCGGCCAGTTTGCCTCCAATGTGGAGCTTGCAGAAGCGGCAGGCTATGAACGCTCCCTCCTTGCAGAAAAGCTCTGGTATCTGTACCACGATTTCAGCGAGGAAGCCAGAGAAGCAGGATATTTGTCTTGCCTGTCAGAAATCAGAGGCAATGGGTTCCCGGAGGAGACCCGCCGCCTGACGGAGCAGTTGAATGACCCGGCTTTCCGCCAGACACTCAAGGAAGAATACGCCGCCTTCTGGACTGCCTATCAGCAGGACCGTGACCTGCTGCGCTTTCATTACCATAGGCCAAGGGAAATCTGGGAGAACCTGAAAGACCTTGACCTGCCCCGCAGGACTTTTTCTTCGGACCTTTCCCAAGTGCCAACCGTCCAGCATTTCATTACAGAGGATGAGATCGACACCGCCATGACCGGCGGCAGCAGTTTTGCCGGAGGAAAAGGCCGTATCTATGCGTTCTTCATGGAAAACCATACGGATAAGGAAAAAGTGAGATTCCTTAAAGACGAGTATGGCATTGGCGGACGCTCTCATGCCCTGTCCGGCGCAACACACAGCGGCGAAGATCACGATGGGAAAGGACTGCACTATAAAAAGCAGGACTGCCCGGATGTTCACTTGAACTGGGAAAAGGTTGCCAAGCGCATTACCTCACTTGTCCAGAAAGGCCGCTATCTTACCGAACAGGAACAAGCGCAGTATGACAAGATCCAGGCTGAAAAGGATCTGGCAGAAGAAGATGCCATTCAAGCCCAGCAGCCGGAGATAGAGGAAGAAACGCCAAAGCCTACCCTTCGGGAGCAGTTTGAGCAGTATAAGCCTGTGGTGACTGCCGCTATTTCCGAGGATACCGCATACCGCAATGCCTGCGGTCATTTTGACCGTGAAAATGCTGTCATCGAGGGTAATGCCGCTGTGCGCCGTGCGGTTCTTGGCTCTAAGGATATGGAGCTGATCCGCCTTTATTCGGATGTGCCGGAGTTCCGCCAGCGTCTGCACCGGGAAGTGATCGACGAAACCTATCCAAAGCTCCATGAGCTTCTGCGCCCTCTTTCTCAGGAAGATATTGATACTGCCCTTTGTGCATGGAACGGCAATATTGAGAGTAAACACGCTGTCGTCCGCTATATGAAAGATCATGCAAGAGAGAAAGATACCGCTGCATGGCTGGCTCAGGAATACGGCGGCAGCAACAGCCTGTTCGTTGTCCGTGCCGGAAGCCCGGAGGAAACGCAGCTGCCCTGGCCGAAGGTACAGCGCCGAATCGCCCAGCTCATTCAGGAGGACCGGTTCTATACCGAAGAAGAACAGGACCGTTTTGACAATATCGACCCCATCGCCATCCGGGAAGCCCTGGAGGAAAGGGGCATCGTCAACGGCCAGGTGGCAGACTCGGAAAAACTGGACAATGACCCATTTATCCAACAGGTGATGTCAGATGCAGAGCAGATCGCAGCTGCCGAGGCAGAGCAGACTTCCGAGATTTCCATTTCCGATGAGGAATATGATGCCGTTCGCAGTCCAATTCCGCAAAGGACTTCCTATGACCCTGCCGCCCCGGTTTATGCTGTGGGCGATACCGTGTATATCGAGGATGACGCCTATCAGATCACCGAGCTGCGGGAGGACACCGTACAGCTTCTGCCCACCGGCATGGTATATCCCATCTATCGGGCAGAGCGCAAAGAACAGTTCGAGCAGTTGCTTCGGGCAGACCGCCGCAATGCTTACTATACCGAGCTTCTTCCCATTGACCCGGACAAGGCAGATCAGGACTTGCGGGATGTATTGTCCCATGGACTGATGGATGAAGCAGATAAAAAACAGGTTTCCACGCTGCTGCAATCCGGCAGGAGCAACAGTGAGATTGCCTACTGGCTGAGCAGAGCCTACCCTCATGAGATTGAGACCCTGAATCTGGAGACCGGCGATATTGCCGATTACCGTACCACGGCACAGGGCATGGAGCTGGAAGTCCTGGACGCAGAGGAAAAGCGTTTGGCTGTGCTGTATTTCCGCTGGGATGAAGTTGCGCCTTTGCTGCGCGGGATGTATGCCCGTCAGATGGATGGCTTTGGACAGGAACAGCCCCAACCGTCTGCCGAATCCCCGACCTTCCATTCCGAGACCGTGGCCGTCTATCCGGGCGATAAGAACAATCTGCCTTATGATGTGGTGGTGGAACGGCTGCATATCGAGGAGCCGGAGCCACCAGCCCCTGTGACTGAGTCGGAGAAACCCTTTGAGGAAGTGCTGGACGAACACCCGGTTTCCATTCAGGTCAATGGCCAGTGGCAGACCTTCCCCAATGCCAAAGCTGCCGAGGAAGCCTCCTATGAGGAATACAAGGCCAACCTGCGCCGCAATGCACAAAACTTCCGTATTACCGATGAGCATTTGGGCGAAGGCGGTCCGAAAGCCAAGTTCCAGGCAAATATCAATGCCATTCGTTTGCTGAAAGAGTTGGAAGCTGCCGGACAGCAGGCAAGCCCGGAACAACAGGAAGTCCTATCCCGCTATGTGGGCTGGGGCGGTCTTTCTGATGCCTTTGACCCGGAGAAACCGGCATGGGCTTCCGAGTATGCCCAGCTGAAAGAGCTGCTGACCCCGGAGGAATATGCCGCCGCCAGAAGCTCCACCCTCAACGCCCATTACACCAGCCCTACGGTCATTCAGGCCATCTATGAAGCGGTGGGCCGTATGGGATTTGAGACCGGAAATATTCTGGAGCCATCTATGGGTGTGGGCAATTTCTTCGGTATGCTGCCGGAGGAAATGCGAAACAGTCGTCTGTACGGTGTGGAGCTGGACCCGGTTTCCGGGCGCATTGCAAAGCAGCTCTATCCCAAGGCGGACATCACAGTAGGCGGCTTTGAGACCACCGACAGGCGTGACTTCTTTGACCTTGCCATCGGCAATGTGCCTTTCGGTCAGTATCAGGTCAATGACAAAGCCTACAACAAGCTGAATTTTAGTATTCACAACTACTTTTTCGCCAAATCACTGGACCAGGTGCGTCCCGGTGGTGTGGTGGCTTTTGTAACCTCCCGCTATACCATGGACGCCAAGGATTCCACCGTGCGCCGCTATCTTGCCCAGCGTGCCGAGCTGCTGGGAGCTATCCGTCTGCCCAATGACGCGTTCAAAAAGAATGCCGGTGCCGAGGTGGTATCGGACATCATCTTCCTCCAAAAGCGGGACCGCCCGCTGGACATCGTGCCGGAATGGACTCAAACCGGACAGACGGAGGACGGATTTGCCATCAACCGGTATTTTATCGACCACCCGGAAATGGTGCTGGGCAGACAGGAGCCGGTAAGCACTGCTCATGGTATGGACTACACCGTGAACCCTATCGAGGGACTGGAGCTTTCCGACCAGCTGCATGATGCGGTGAAGTATATTCATGGCACTTATCAGGAGGCAGAGCTGCCGGAGTTGGGCGAAGGCGAAGCCATTGGCACCTCCATTCCTGCCGATCCTAATGTGAAGAACTATTCTTATGTCATTGTAGACGGGCAGGTGTACTACCGGGAAAACAGCCGCATGGTGCGCCCTGATCTCAACGCCACCGCAGAAGCCCGCGTAAAAGGTCTTGTGGGACTGCGCGATTGTGTGCAGGAACTGATCGACCTTCAGATGGATGCAGCGGTTCCAGACAGCACCATTACCCAAAAACAGGCGGAACTAAACCGGCTCTATGACAGCTTTTCTGCCAAATACGGTCTCATCAATGACCGTGCAAACCGCCTGGCCTATGCAGACGATTCTTCCTATTACCTGCTCTGTGCGCTGGAAGTTATTGACGAGGACGGAAAGCTGGAGCGCAAGGCGGATATGTTCACCAAACGGACCATCAAGCCCCATCAGGCAGTGGCTACTGTGGATACGGCAAGCGAAGCACTGGCGGTGTCCATCTCGGAAAAAGCCTGCGTAGATATGGGCTATATGAGCCAGCTTACCGGAAAAACAAAAGAAGAACTGGCGGGAGAACTGCAAAGTGTGATCTTCCGTGTGCCGGGACAGCTGGAACAGGACGGCACACCCCATTATGTGACTGCTGATGAATACCTTTCCGGCAATGTACGCCGCAAACTGCGTCAGGCTCAGCGGGCGGCACAGCAGGACCCTTCTTTTGCAGTCAATGTGGAAGCTCTTACCGCCGCCCAGCCCAAAGACCTGGATGCGTCGGAGATCGAGGTGCGTCTGGGCGCTACCTGGATTGACAAGGAATATATCCAGCAGTTTATGTATGAGACCTTTAATACCCCGTTTTATCTCCAACGCAGTATCGAGGTCAACTATTCGTCCTTTACCGCTGAATGGCAGATCAAGGGAAAATCTTCTGTATCCTACAACGATGTGGCAGCTTATACCACCTATGGGACCAGCCGCGCCAACGCCTACAAGATTCTGGAGGATTCCTTAAACCTGCGGGATGTCCGCATCTATGACACCATAGAGGACGCAGACGGAAAAGAGCGCCGCGTGCTGAATGCCAAGGAGACCACCCTGGCGGCTCAAAAACAGCAGGCGATCCGGGAAGCCTTTAGGGACTGGATCTGGAGAGACCCGGAGCGCCGCCAGACTTTGGTGAGCCAGTACAACGAGGAAATGAACTCTACCCGTCCCCGTGAATATGATGGCAGTCACATCACTTTTGGAGGCATGAACCCGGCCATTACCCTGCGGGAACACCAGAAAAGCGCCATTGCCCATGTGCTGTATGGAGGAAATACCCTGTTGGCACATGAAGTAGGCGCAGGCAAAACTTTTGAAATGGTAGCTGCTTCGATGGAAGCCAAACGCCTGGGACTGTGCCAGAAATCTCTCTTTGTGGTTCCAAACCATCTGACAGAGCAGTGGGCGTCGGAGTTTCTGCGTCTCTATCCTTCTGCCAACATCTTAGTCACCACCAAAAAGGACTTTGAGACCCATAACCGCAAGAAGTTCTGCGCCCGTATTGCGACCGGTGACTACGACGCCATCATCATGGGACACAGCCAGTTTGAGCGTATCCCCATCAGCCGGGAGCGTCAGGAACGGCTTCTCTATGAGCAGATCGACGAGATCACCGAGGGCATCGCAGAGGTGCAGGCCAGCGGCGGCGAGCGTTTTACCGTCAAGCAGCTGGAGCGTACCAGAAAGTCTCTGGAAGCCAGACTGGAAAAGCTGCAAGCCGAGGGGCGAAAAGACGATGTGGTAACTTTTGAGCAGCTGGGGGTGGACCGTTTATTTGTGGACGAGGCCCACAACTACAAAAACCTGTTTTTATACACAAAAATGCGAAATGTGGCTGGTCTTTCCACATCGGACGCGCAGAAATCCTCCGATATGTTTGCCAAGTGCCGCTATATGGACGAGATCACCGGAAATCGTGGTGTGATCTTTGCCACCGGCACCCCGGTCAGCAACTCCATGACCGAGCTTTACACCATGCAGCGTTATCTTCAGTATGAACGCCTGCAAGAGCTGAACATGACCCACTTCGACTGTTGGGCTTCCCGATTTGGGGAGACCGTCACAGCATTGGAGCTGGCACCGGAAGGCACCGGCTACCGGGCAAGAACGAGATTCAGCAAGTTCTTTAACCTGCCGGAGCTGATGAACCTGTTCAAAGAAGTGGCTGACATTAAGACTGCCGACCAGCTGAATCTGCCTACCCCGGAAGTGGAATACCACAACATCGTGGCGCAGCCTACCGAACATCAGCAGGAAATGGTCAAAGCTCTTTCGGAGCGTGCATCGCTGGTACACAGCGGAACTGTTGACCCGTCCCAGGATAACATGCTCAAGATTACCTCGGATGGCCGTAAGTTGGGGCTTGACCAGAGGATCGTCAACCAGATGCTGCCGGACGAACCTGGCACAAAGGTCAATCAGTGTGTGGACAACATCATGCAGATCTGGCGGGACGGCAAAGCTGACAAGCTGACCCAGCTGGTGTTCTGCGACATTTCTACACCACAGGCCAAAGCTCCTGCAAGCAAGGCGGCGAAAACGCTGGATAATCCACTGCTTCACGCATTGGAAGGCGCTGTGCCTCTGCCGGAACAGGAACCGACCTTTACGGTATATGACGATATTCGTCAGAAACTCATTGCTCAGGGGATGCCTGCCGACCAGATCGCTTTTATCCATGAAGCCAATACCGAAGTGCGGAAAAAGGAGCTGTTCTCTAAAGTCCGTACCGGTCAGGTTCGTGTCCTTTTGGGCAGCACCGCCAAGATGGGCGCAGGCACCAATGTGCAGGACCGTCTGGTGGCACTTCATGACCTGGACTGTCCGTGGAGACCGGGAGACCTTGCCCAGCGCAAGGGCCGTATCGAGCGCCAGGGTAACCAGAATCCTCTTGTCCATGTGTACCGCTATGTGACCGAAGGAACCTTTGACGCATACCTCTGGCAGACGGTGGAGAATAAGCAAAAATTCATTAGTCAGATCATGACTTCTAAATCGCCGGTACGCTCCTGCGATGATGTGGATGAAACCGCCCTCAGTTTTGCAGAGATCAAGGCTCTGTGTGCCGGAGATCCCCGCATCAAGGAGCGCATGGATTTGGATGTGGAGGTATCCCGCCTGAAGCTGATGAAAGCCGACCACCAGAGCAAGCAATATCGTCTGGAGGACCAGCTGCTCAAATACTTCCCGGAGGAGATTGAAAAGCACAAGGGCTTTATCAAGGGCTTTGAATCCGATCTGGAGGTTTTGGCAGCGCACCCGCACCCGGAGGACGGTTTTGCTGGTATGGAAATCCGTGGCGATCTGCTGACCGATAAGGAGAACGCCGGCGCAGCCCTTTTGGATGCCTGCAAGGAGGTTAAAACCTCCGATCCGGTGCAGATCGGCAACTACCGGGGGTATGCCATGTCCGTGGAATTTTCCGCTTGGAAACAGGAGTATACGCTCCTGCTGAAAGGACAGATGACCCACCGGGCAACCCTTGGTACAGACCCTCGCGGAAATCTTACCCGTATCGACAATGCCCTTGCTCAGATGCCCCAGCGTCTGGAGTCGGCAAAGGCACAGCTGGATAACCTCTGTCAGCAGCAAGCTGCGGCAAAGGAGGAAGTCGGAAAGCCATTCCTTTATGAAGAAGAACTGAGATGCAAAAACGCCCGTCTGGTGGAGCTGGATACCCTGCTCAACATCGACGGAAAGGGACAGGCACACACCGAGTCTGTTGTTGCCAAAAGTACACGGCCTTCGGTGCTGGATAACCTAAAACGCCCGGTGCAACCCCGCAGTACAGACAAGAAACCAAAACAGCATGAGGAGGTGCGATAACATGAATACTAACGATCTGAATACAGCCCTTTATGAAAAGATGGCTGCCGAACAGGACAAGTTCCGGGACTGGCTGAAAAGCCAGCCCCCGGAAGAAATCCTGCACCACACCTATGAGTACACGGTTCGTGAGGACATTGTGATGGCGATGGAGGAACTGGAGCTGACTGATGCCCAGGCTCAGGCACTTTTGGAATCTCCCTCTCCGCTGGCGGATGTGTACCGCTATTTTGAAAAGTTGGAGACCGGTTATATGGATGTGATCCGGGACAGCATTGAGAACCGTGCCGATGATGTGTGCAGAGCCAAAGAGGAACTGCGAACAACACCGGTCTATCCCCATTCTGCCGCCTATGCGAGAGAACATGGGGAGTTGGAGCAGTACCGGGCTTCCAACAATGCAAATCTCCAATGCAAGGAGTCCATTGAAGCGGCGGTGCGGGAACACTTCGACGGAATGTATCTCAGTCACGATGCGGCAAAGGGTGTGATCGAGATCTATGGCATGGAGCGTGTGGCTATGGTTCTGGCTAACACCGTCCAGCTTCAGGACTGGGATGGGCGCTACTCCCGACGCAACAAAGAATGGGCTAAGACCATTCCCAACGATAATCCCGAAACTGTCCGTTGTGGTTATGCCTTAAACAGCCACCCTGCTGTGCTGGATGGCTTTATTGATCTGGTGCGTGTAGAACAGCAGCGCAGCCGTACTCAGGGAGAAAAACTGCAACCGTCCCGCCCCTCAGTACGGGATAAGCTCAAACAGGAGCTGCCTGCCCATAAGCCTGCCGCCCCGAAGAAACGGGAGCCGGAGCGATAACTATGGCAAAGCGTAAGCGGGATATGCAATTAAACTTTAGAGTTTCAGCGGAGGAGCTTGCTGTGATTGAGCAAAAAATGTCTCAGTTTGGAACCTCCAACCGTGAAGCCTATCTAAGAAAAATGGCGCTGGATGGGTATGTAGTCAAGCTGGAGCTGCCGGAGTTGAAGGAGCTTGTTTCCCTGATGCGCCGAAGCAGCAACAACTTAAACCAGCTGACCCGTAAAGTGCATGAGACTGGACGGGTTTATGATGCTGACTTGGAGGATATATCCCAGCGGCAGGAACAGTTATGGGAGGGCGTAGAGGAAATTCTTACCCAGCTTTCCAAACTTTTATAACAGGGATAGATACTCCATTTGCGGAGGGAGGAACGGCATTACTTCGCTGCTCCTCTCTCCGCTTTTTCTTTTTATCGGTATCCTTGTCTTTTGCCTGCCCATGCCGGATAATATGATTAGAAAAGATACCAAGAACGCTGCAAGGAGGAAATAACATGAAGATTTTGAAAGGGCTTTTGATGATTATAACTGCACCGGTCACTTTGGTGCTGACGCTTTTTGTCTGGCTCTGCACGGGGCTGATCTACATATCCGGTCTGGTGCTTGGTCTGCTCAGCACTGTAATTGCTCTGCTTGGCGTGGCTGTGCTTATTACCTATTCCCCGCAGAATGGTGTGATTTTGCTGGTTATGGCATTTTTGATTAGCCCGATGGGGCTGCCACTGGCTGCAATCTGGCTACTGGGCAAGGTGCAGAGTTTGAAATTTGCAATTCAGGAGTTGGTTTATGGATAAAAATACGCAAAACCATAAAAATGCCAGACACCGTCTGTTAAATTTGGGAAAAGGAATTTTATATCCACGACTTTACTTTTGAACTAATATTGAATATAATATTAGTACGAAAGGAAGTGACATGATGGGACAATTTGAACAGCTGGATCAGATGCTAACAGCACAAGAAGGAATGCTGCGAACATCGCAGGTCGTATCTTCGGGAATTTCAAAGCCGGTATTTTATGATTATGTGCGTTCACGAGATTTGGATAGAGTCGCACATGGGATTTATCTGTCCAAAGATTCCTGGGTGGATGCCATGTATCTGCTTCATTTGCGATTTGAACAAGCAGTATTTTCACATGAAACAGCTTTATTTTTTCACGATCTGACAGACCGTGAACCAATAGAATATACAGTTACGGTCAAAACTGGATGCAATCCAAGCAAAATGAAAGCAGAAGGCATTCAAGTTTTTACGATTAAAGCAGACTTACATGATGTAGGACTTACAACAGCGAAAACTCCGTTCGGGCATACTGTGCCGGTTTATGATATGGAGCGAACGATCTGTGATTTGCTCAGAAGCCGTAGCAGAATTGAAATTCAGACCTTTCAGGGAGCACTGAAAGCGTATGCCCGTAGAAAAGATAAGAACCTGCGAGCTTTAATGCAATATGCTGGGATGTTCAAGGTGGAAAAAATTTTACGACAGTATTTGGAGGTACTTTTATGATAAAAACAGCAAGGCAGCTTAAAGATTTAATACGAAACCTTTCCAGAGAAAAATCCGCAGATGCTCAGATTTTAATGAGGAACTACATGATGGAGCGTTTTTTGGAGCGTATTTCTCTTTCTGAGTATCGTGATAAGTTTATCTTGAAGGGTGGTATGTTGGTAGCGGCTATGGTTGGATTGGATGCCCGCTCTACGATGGATTTGGATGCAACCATAAAAGGAGCTAATGTTAATGTGGAGGATATTGAGAATCTAATTTCATCAATCGTAACTGTTCCGATTGATGATGGTGTTAAATTTCAGCTGAAAAGTATTTCGGAGATTATGGATGAAGCAGAGTATCCGGGGATTCGTGTCAGCATGAGTACAACATTCGATGGTGTAGTGACCCCTTTGAAAATTGATATTTCTACGGGAGATGCAATCACTCCAAGAGAGGTTCGGTATTCATTCAAACTTATGCTGGAAGATCGCTCCATTGATATTTGGGCTTATAATTTAGAAACTGTGCTGGCAGAAAAACTGGAAACCATTATTACCAGAACCACAACCAATACCCGCATGAGAGATTTCTACGATATTTACATTTTAGAACAGCTGCATGGAACCACGCTGAACCCGAAAATTTTACATGATGCGCTTCTGGCAACTGCTCATAAACGGGGATCGGAGAAGTATCTTAACCAGGCTGAAGAAGTTTTTGACGAAGTGGAAAATGATTCGGTTATGCAAAAACTTTGGGAGGCATACCGTAAAAAGTTTTCTTATGCTTCTGATTTGGAATGGGATGTGATTATGAAAGCAATTCGCAGGTTATATGTTCTTTGCGAGAAGGGCATCAGCTTATGAAAAAGCATGGACACTATTGTAAAGTTTGTGGTGAATACAAAGCCAACGAAAAATTTTCAGGCAAAGGTCATGCATCCCACATTTGTAAATCCTGTGCTTCGCTACCAGCAGAAACGCAGGCTGAACTGATGACACTGAATCGTCTTTTGAATCTTCCATGGAGGCTATCGAAAGAGCAGTTGTCCTGGCTGAAAAATCGACTAAAGGATAGGCGGCCTGATGTCCGTGCATTGGCGCAAGAGCAATATGAAATGAGATTTCCACCAAGACACTTAGAAGATGATGAGTTCAATTTTTTCGATGAAGAAAGTTTTATAGAATAGTGAAAGCGGTCTGCTATGGCAGGCCGTTTTCTTTTCGGGAAGGAGGTCTGACCTATGGCAACCACGAGAATCATGCCGCTTCATGTCGGCAAGGGCCGCACAGAAAGTCGGGCGATCAGTGACATCATCGACTATGTGGCCAACCCAAAGAAAACAGATGACGGCAGACTCATTACCGGCTATGCGTGTGACAGCCGGACTGTGGATGCGGAGTTCCTTCTGGCAAAGCGGCAGTACATTGCCGCTACCGGACGAGTGCGCGGCGCGGATGATGTGATCGCCTATCATGTGCGCCAGTCGTTCCGCCCCGGTGAGATCACTCCGGAAGAAGCGAACCGGCTGGGTGTGGAATTTGCCAAGCGTTTTACCAAGGGCAATCATGCCTTTGTGGTCTGCACTCATATAGACAAATCGCACATTCATAATCACATTATCTGGTCATCGGTCAGCTTAGAATATGACCGGAAATTCCGAAACTTTTGGGGCAGCACCAAGGCAGTCCGACAGTTAAGTGACACCATCTGCATCGAAAACGGACTGTCCATTGTGGAGAATCCGAAACCTCACGGAAAGAGCTATAACAAATGGCTGGGCGATCAGGCAAAGCCCTCTCACCGAGAGCTGCTGCGTGTAGCGATTGACAACGCATTATCACAAAGTCCTGCTAATTTTGAGGAGCTGCTGAGGCTGCTGCAAGAGTCCGGCTGTGAGGTATCAAAGCGCGGGAAATCGTATCGCCTGAAGCTCCCCGGTTGGGAGAAAGCCGCCCGAATGGACAGCCTGGGCGAAGGATATGGATTAGATGATTTGCAGGCGGTTCTCTCCGGGAAGAAAGCGCATACCCCACGAAAGAAAATAGTTACACAGGCAGAGACGCAGAAGGTCAATCTGCTGGTGGACATTCAGGCAAAATTGCAGGCAGGAAAAGGTGCTGGCTATGCTCGATGGGCTAAGGTTTTCAATCTGAAACAAATGGCACAGACCATGAATTACCTGTCAGAGAATAACCTGTTGGAGTATGCGATTTTAGAAGAAAAGGCTGCGGCTGCCACGGCACATCACAATGAGCTTTCGGCGCAGATCAAAGCGGCTGAAAAGCGCATGGCAGAGATTGCTGTTCTGCGTACTCACATTGTAAATTATGCCAAGACCCGTGAGGTCTATGTGGCATACCGCAAGGCCGGCTACTCTAAGAAATTCCGGGAAGAACATGAGGAAGAAATTCTGCTCCACCAGGCTGCCAAGAATGCCTTTGATGAAATGGGAGTCAAGAAGCTGCCTAAGGTCAAAGAGTTGCAGACGGAGTATGCGAAATTGCTGGAAGAAAAGAAAAAGACCTATGCCGAGTACCGGCGTTCTCGTGAGGAAATGCGGGAGCTTTTAACTGCAAAGGCCAATGTGGATCGGGTGCTGAAAATGGAGGTAGAACAGGATGTTGAAAAAGAAAAAGACCACGGCCAGCGATAAGCTGGTCCTGGTCAAAAGCGTTCGCAGAACGCGCAGCCACAGAATGAAATTCTGTGTTCAAAGGGGCTTGGGGGCACTGCCCTCAACAAGCAGTTTGTGGCGAAATGGATAGCCACAAGCATTGCTTGCCACAATATGCTGCGCATAAAATGAAAAACTAACGACGGGACGCTTACTGCCTCCTATCGTTAGTTTTCTGTGTTTAAGCGACTTATAAAACCAATCAGCATAATCAGATCGTCATCTGACATCTTTCTCATTCCGTCTAAAGCCTTCTTGATAAGCTGAGGGTTATTTTCCTGTGCATCAAAAAATTGAAGCGGCGTGATTTCAAAATACTCACAGATGTTGAGAAACTGCTTCATAGACGGCATAGAACGCCCAGAAGAAATCGCCTGAATATAGCTTCTGTTCTGCCCTAACTCCATGCTCATCTGATATTCTGAAACGCCTTTTTTCAATCGTAATTCTGTGATTCGATTGCGGATAAATTCTTCGTCCATACGCTCACCTCTCTGCTCTTTTAGCATAGCAGAAAGCAATTCTTGATACTTCGTATGTATTGTGTTATAATTTTGTAATATAACCTTTATACGCATTATTATTTGCGTTATTTTTGCTTTATATGCGTAATCACGGCGGTTATCAAGGGTGATTTATATGAATCAGTATGCCTGCGCCATTACCGGCCACAGACCAACAAGATTTTGCTTTGGATATAATGAGGAAGATCCCCTATGCCAAAAATTAAAAGAATGTCTCCTGGAGCAGTTTCGGATACTCCATGACGAGAAATTTGTCCGTACTTTTTTTGTCGGCGGTGCTCTTGGTGTGGATATGTGGGCTGGAGAACAGCTGCTGACATTGAGAGCACAAACGGGATACGAGGATATTAAAATTATCGTTGTAGTTCCCTTCATCGGCTATGACTCTAAATGGCCGGATCAGAGTAAACATAGATTGAAAAAGCTGATCCAAAACGCAAACGATTCTATTGTTATTTCACATTCTGCGGATGTTTCCAGTTATAAAAAAAGGAATTACTATATGGTCGATCATGCAGAGTACCTCATCGGTGTGTTTGATAATCAGAAAAAGCTGCGTTCAGGCACAGCACAGACAGTCAACTATGCCTTACATCAGGGAAAAGTAATCACTCTGATCCATCCAGACACTATGGAGATAACAGCCCCTGCGCCTTAACAAATTCACAAAAATTTTTCATTAGCATTTCCAACAAAATATTTTCATTGAAGGGGTGCTGTGATATAATAAGATATAAAACTACGCTCAGAATAAATGGTGCCGCTATGAACAAATATATTGGACAGCAATTTGCTGCTTTAAGATACGAAAAAAATATTTTGGTTGTTGAAGAAACTACATCTGCTGGTGGATGCGGCTCCTTCAACGCGGCTTCTTCATGTCCTGCGTCAGCCTGTCTTTATGACAGTGCGGCGTGGGGCTTTTTTATTGCCTGAAAGGAGTATGAGAACATGAGTCTGAAATATACCTGCCCCAGCTGTGGAACCCCATTGGGTTATGAGGGATTGTGTTGGAAATGTAAGTGCGAGCAAGAACGGCAAGCTGCTCTGGCCTGGATGCCGGAACAAATTGTCGAAAAACAAAGAAACTTGATACAGAACATCCAGAGGCTGGCTGATATGGAGGACCCAGAGTTCGCCGACTTTTGGCAGCTGCTTGGCTACCATGATGCCATCACCCCGGAGATTCAGCGAGTGGCACTGGCCGCAGAGGTGTTCTGGCCCTGTGAGATCTATTATCATGCTCCCGCCGATGTGCGGGATGGTCTGATCCATGCGCTGTTGTCCGCAGAATATTCCAGCGCGGCCTCCAACCTGATGAGTTGCCTTGCTATGCAAGGAGATGACAAGGCAATGGAGACTCTGCTGGAGCTGGAGCGAAATCCCCGGCCCTGGCGCAAGGGCCTCTATGTAGACCCATCCAGCTATGCGCAGATCGGAGGCTGGACCTTCGACAAGGAGGGCCAGAAAATCCAGCTCAACTTCGATACCTGCTATCCTATGGTCAAAGGAACCACCAGCGAGAAATCTCCCGTCCGCATTGGCCGGGCACGGGAGGACACATGCCCCCACTGTGGCGGACGCATGGTGGACATGCTGGTGCTGGATGGCCAGGATGAGCGGCTGAAATTTCTGGGGTTGGATGGTATTCTGACTGCCACCTGCTGCCCCAACTGTGTGGGATTCTTGAAAGGTCCAGCCTTTAACAGTTTTACCCTGGATGGCGGCGTGGAAGTCTTTCCCTCCGAGCTCTTTGACGGGGCGGAGAAAACGGATTGCTATGTCAGTCCCGAGGACTACAAGGCCCTCACGGAAAATCCCTTTGTGCTGGGCGAAGCGCCCGTGCCCCTGTTTTACGGTGCGGCCTGCCAGGATGTGAACACGGTGGGTGGCTTTGCCAACTGGGTACAGGACGCGGAATATACGACCTGCCCCCACTGCGGGAAACCTATGAAATATCTGGCCCAGATTCAGTGGGATACGGTGTTTGACTGTGCGGAGGGCACGCTCTATGTGGAATTCTGCCCGGACTGCCATATCGTGTCCATGCAGCACCAGCAGACCTAAAAAAGTCGCACGGTATGAAAAGAGAAATACCAGCAGGTATTTGCGTAAGGAGGCGTCCACTATGTGCGAGCACTGCCGAAACATTCAAACATGGAGAAAATTTGACGCCCCAAAGGACTATCTGGCCTGTATTGCTTACATTCAGCAGTTGGTGTCGGAGGGGGAATTTGAACTGATGCAAGAGGAATCCACCTGCCCACTGGAGAAGGTAAAGACAGAGGATGGCTGGGCAGACGAAATTATGGCTCACATGATTAGGTGCAAGCACTGCGGCCAGATCTTCACCTGTGTGGTCAACACCTGGCGAGGCAGCGAACACTTCAGAAAAGGCAAGGGATAACACAGAAAAGGCGGTGAAATGATGAATCAGACAGAAGAAACAAAACTGCTGGAGCAGATTGAGGAGTGGAATGATGCGGACGAGTTCTCACGATGTATTGAGGCCATCGAGGCTATCCCGGAGCAGGAGCGAGATTATTTGCTAACCGTCAAGTTGAGTCGGGCTTACAGCAATCTGGCGGTCCTGGGAGATCATGGAGAGCACGGAACCGACAGTGAAGTGGACGGAAATCTCATCCAGCACGCCATCCGACTGCTGGAGTCCGTTCGCACCCAGGGAGAAAACGACCCTTACTGGAACTCCCGGATGGGCTATTCCTGCCTGATGGCATACAGCTCCGCAGCCATCGCCTATGAATACGCAAAACGCTGGCTGTCCCTGGCCCCGGATGACCCAGCCGCCCAAAAGCTGGTTCGGGACTGCGAGGAGTATCTGGAGGAGGAAAAAGCCTTGGAAATAGATTTGAAAGAACGGGAGGAATTTATTCGGCGGGAAACTCCCGATGATGAAAAGGGGGTTATATGTAAATGAACAGCGAACAGATCACAACATTTTTGCAAGAGTATTGGTGCATTGCCTCGGTGCTCATCGGGGTCGTGATTTTAATTGGGGCGATCCGCAACTGGAACTGGCTCTGCGACCCCACTGGTACGCGGGATGCCCACCGCCACAGCAGAGGATACCGGCGTGTGGTTTTCTTTCTGCTGGGTGTCCTCTTGATTGTGGTGAGTATCTGGGGATTTGTGCTGAAATTGAAATAAGAGGTATATCTATGAAACTGAATTGTAAACGCATTGATTTTACATATACACCCGGTGAGGAAATCTTCAACTTTCCCGAGGAATCGGGACTACCCTTTATCTTCGATGTAGAGGAAGAACTGACCGGCGATCCTGCTGTCATGGATGCGGTGGGAGAAATGCTGGATGAGGCGGAGAAATTGGCGGAGAAGGCCAAAGCCGCCATCAAAGCGGCGCTGGCAGACGAGGACAGCCGCTACCATAGCGTTGTGACATTTTTCATGGAGTTCCATCGGGACGATGTAGGCCCGGATATTGTGGCGGAACTTTTTCCGGGAACCGACCCAGCCAAACTGTCCTTTGCTGAGATGGTTGACTTTTTGAAGCTCAAGCGGTTCGGCAGTCTGGTGGATAGCGAGATGAACCAGCAAGTTTTCATTCTGGATCTGTCCTTTAACCCGGAGATTACCGACGAACTGATGGTAATCTACTTTGATTTGAACAAGGAGATTTTCTGTATCACACATGAGAGCTGAGCGTGACTGACATACACGAGGAAAGGAGCAATCCCTATGAAAGCATTTGACCCCAATTACAAGCTGCTGGACGAGATGTATCAGGACGATTACTATCCTGCTTTTCTGGTGGACAAGGTAAAGGACGAGCTTCAGAAGGTCATCGCCCTGCTGGAGAGTGGCGAAACCGACACCGAAGTGGTGCAGGAAACGCTGGACGAGGCGGTCTGCGGCATCAATGATCTCCAGGAGGAGTTTGACGAGAACGACAGCGAGATCGAAACGGTGGCGCGGGAATGTATTGCGGCAACCGTGGCCTACATTCTGGAGTGGTTTGGCATCCCCATTGACACCGAGGAGGCCATCCGGGAACGGGACTGGTGAACCCTATGGCAGAAAAAGAACTGGCCCTTTGTGATGAGTGCGGAAGCCTGTTTTTCAAAGGCTCCTCACAGATGATGGGGCTGTGCCAGAATGTGCCCATGTTCTCTATGGCTACCCGAATTGTGACCATCATTTTCAGGATGGCCGGTGTGTGAACTGCTATTGGGACGGCTCAAAGAGTGTGTACATCAAGAAACAGAATCAACAGGAGGAAACTGATATGCCTACAACTGAATGGCTGAACAAATACGAAGCAATCAAGGATAAATTGACCTGTAAAGATGACTTGGAGGCCCATTTCACAGAGAAAGTGATTGGGAACATGGCGGTGGATGTGCTGGACATCGGCACCGTCCATTTCCCCACCGGGCAGATTTTCGCCTGTGATCCGCTGGTGGAACTGGAGGACACTCTGCCGTTCCTTCAAACGATCCCCGCCGGAACTTATCCCGTAAAAATCTGCGTGGTGCCCAGCGAACAATACGGCGACCGCTATGCCTGCGTCAAGGTGGAGGTTTCTCAGGAAAAGCCTGTCCGCTATGAGCTGGGCATGGTGGGCAACGAGGATCTGGACGAGGAACTGGGAGAGGACGAGTATTTTGGCTTTGGCGTAGACGCCGGGATGGGCTGTGTCGCGGACATCCAGACCCAGGCGGCCTTCAAGGCATACTGGGCCAAGCGTTTAGAAGAAGACCCGGACATCGACCACTACAACGACCTGTTCTGCGATCTTCTGGAAGAAAACGCCAAAGCCTACCCCAAATATCAGGGGGACTGCGGCGACTGGCTCAACTGGACAGTGCCGGGCACGGACTGCAACCTGCCCATCTTTGCCTCCGGCTGGGGGGATGGTTACTATCCTGTCTACTTCGGGTATGACGCCAAGGGCAAAATCTGCGCCGTGTATGTGCGGTTCATTGACATTGAAGCCAGTTATCGAGAGCAGGATTAAAAATGTGACAGAACAAAGGAGAACACTATGAAAGACCTTTGCCAATACGGAAACCGGCCGGAGGACGAATGGGAAATCTTGCCCTGGATACCTGACCCGCGTCCGCCCTTCAAAATCTGGGTGAAGCCGGAGCAGATTGCGCCATTCTTTCTCATTCCCCACCACCCCTATGCGCTCTCCCTTCTGCTGAAAATCAACAATGGATTCCGGACGGAAGTATTCCGTCGGCTGGGACTGACTGGAAGCAGCGGAGACTGGGAGCGGCTGGTCCGGGGCGTGATCCAGGAGTTCGAGGAAAATAACAGCGGCGTGGATCTGTTTCACTTCGACTCTGACGAGGATGTGTTCTGCGTGTACTCCCAATACATCGACGATTTGATGCTGCTGTCCAAAATGATCCGGGCGGCCTGTGACAATGAAAAAACGATGGGGATGTATCTGAACATGAGCGAGGTTGCGAAAGCATGAAAGATTTGACCACTCAAACAGGGATTATAGTAAAATGCAGTAAAACGGCCATTGAATTTTTCCAAAATGCTCAATCAGTGGATTTCTTCTCTGCACTGGAAATTCCGAAGGAATTCCAAGACATAGCGGTTGAGTTTTATGATTTGATTATGGAAAACGATCATCTCGCGGCCTTGCTGGGCTGTCGCGGCAATTATGATATTGCAATACAGATAGATGAGGTAACCGGCACCATGACGGGGTGGCATTGGTTCAAATGAGGGAAATGGAATGATGGAGTACATCAAGCTTTTTTGGGAGGACGCACCGGAGGGAGAACCGTCGGTGATCCTCTATGAAGTGGATACAGAAAATGAGCGGCTGGCCCTCCACTCCATTGACATCTTTGCAGATGGCCGCACCCGCAATATCCCTGACCTTTACGACGGCGCCATCGAGATCACGCCGATCCCCACCGTGGAGGAATTGAACGCCCATGTCTGGGGTGAGGAGTTCCACGCCTGCGTCATAGAGCAGGCGGAATTTGAGGCCGCCTGGGAAAGCCACACCTATGATGGAGCGTTAAAGTAGCCAGGAGGAGACACTATGAACAAACCTATAAAAGCCAAAAATCTGCCGTTGTTCTCCATCATTGACCTGGACCAGCTGCGCCGGGAAAAACATCTGGAGGGCACAGAAGTGACAGACTTTTTCACGGCAAGGGATGGAAAAGTCTATCTTCTCATGGAACAGCCGTCCGAAACACAGGGTAAGGACTGGCTCAGCACTCCTTCCACCTATACCGCAGTGGAAATCCAGCTGGATTGGGCGGAACAGCGGGTGCTGGAAACGACGCTGTTTCCTCTTGGCCTCTTGAAGTTCCAGTTTCATTATTTGCGGCCCGCAGGTGATCACTTCCTCCTGCTGGGGGCAAGATGCGCCTATCGGGAAAACGGCCCCGACCAGAACGCCTGGATCGTCAGCCGGGACGGAGCTGTGCTGTCCCGTTTCTGCCTGGGGGATGGCATTCAAGACTGTGTGGTAAAAAAAGATGGCACCATCATTACCAGCTACTTTGACGAAGGTGTATTTGGTAATTACGGTTGGGATGAACCTCTGGGTGCTTGCGGCCTGATTGCATGGACATCGGAGGGAACTCCTCTCTGGAAGAATGAGAACTATTCCATCTATGACTGCTACGCCATCAGCCTGGACGAAGAAGAAAACCTGTGGTTTTATTATTACGATGAATTCCGGCTGGTGCGGACGAACTTCAAAGAGGACTTTGTATTTGAACTGCCAATCGAAGGAAGCGGAGCTTTTTCTGTTGCCCCGTCCGGCAATACCTTCCTGTTTCAAGGCGGATACCAGCAACGGGATAAATTCTACTTCCTTACCGCTCATGGTGATCACCTTGGGAAAAAACAGGAGGCTATTCCCACCTGTGACGGAAACAAGGTCGCTGTGGAGCAGTGCAGCCTGCTTCGCAGCCGGATGTTGTTCCTTGGAAAAGATGGTGTGCTCTATGGAGGTATTTGGGGGAGCGATGGCCAATGAAACAGTCTGATATTTATACCGAGGCTCTGACCTGTCTGCGCTCCATCCTTCTGGCAGACCATCCAGAGTTCCAAAACTGGATCGGCTGGCTGGAGCGGGACATTCAGGACTGGAACCAGCAGCGGGAGGTTGCCCACCATCTTCGGGCATACGGTGGTATGGGCTCATTCAATGATCTGCCCAGTATGCGCGGAAATCACGACTACATTTTTGACTTTCTAAAGTCTGTGTGCTATGCCTTCGGCCATCTTTATGGCAAACGGGAAGGCATTTCTCCGGAGGTATTGATGGCGGAGTGCCTCCACGATGTAGAGCAGGCAGCCTATCACCCCCATAAGCCACTGAACCAAGCCATTGCCCAGCACTTGATGCAGGGCGATTTACAGGAAAACCTGGATAGGCTGTAGGAGAACTTACTATGAACGAAAAACTGTCCCGTCCCCAATTCAATCAAATGGACACCACCGAGAAGCAGACACTGATGGAAAGCCTGGCTGCTCGTTATACTATGACCTTTCTTGATCTACATACTTTTGACCGCTGGGGCCAGAGCAGCACCACCGGCATATTCGAAAAAGATGGCCGGAAGTTTGTCTTTGTTCCCGGCGATACCGTCACCCTGGGCTGGGAGCAGTTTGCCGTGGGACTGAATCAGGAGAGCCGGGAGGAATTGGAGTATCTGTTCCGGGAATGGGAAATGGAACCGCAGAACCCGGAGGAGATGATCCGGGAAAGCATGGCTCCCGTCCGGCAAGTGGCCATTGGCCCCATGCTGGTGGGCCGGGAGTTGGAGGAAATTAACTGGGAGCCAGTCAAAATGGACGATCCCAGGCTGACTGCCCACCCTGACTGGCTGAAGGAGTTCCGGGATTTTGCCTGGAGTGACAGCAGCAGTCTTACCTTGCATCAGTCGGCCCGTATTGAGCGGACGGAAGATGGATTTCAGACCTGGATCTATAACCGCACTGATTACGATGAACTCCTTGCCATGCTGGAAAACAGGGGCTTCTCCCTGCCCACGGCGGACGAGTGGGCCTACCTGTGTGGCGGCGGGTGTCGGACCCTGTTCCCGTGGGGAGATGGGTTAGACTACTCCATGCGTCTGCGCTGGTTTGAGGACATGGATGAGGATGAGAACCGGCCCTATGACATGGAGGAACCCAACTTCTTCGGCCTGTCCATCGCCTACGATCCCTATATGCGGGAAGTGGTGCAGGCTGATAGGCTTACCACCTGCGGTGGCGATGGCGGGTGCAATATCTGCGGCGGGCTGGGTCCATTTCTCGGTTTCCTACCCTGTTCGCCCCACTGTAAGCCGGAAGTGCAGGAGGACAATGAACTAAACGGAGATTATGACTTTTATCGGCCTATCATTCGGCTGGAGAACTATGATTGACAATAGAAGCTTGATACAAAATAAAGAAAGAGAGGTGCCGACATGGGAGCATGGGGCATAAAAGCATTAGAGCGTGACGAAGGACTGGATGTACTGGACATCCTCAAAAATGAATATGTACCGGAGCATCCGGTAATGGATCTGGGCGAGATGATCGAACTGATGAAAGAGGAAGTCATGCTGGGAGCTGACTTCTCACAAATCGACTTCCTCTTTGACAATACTGCGATGGCTCTGGCGGAGCTGTATTTCCAATGGAAGGATAATGGCAAGCTGGACTACGATCATGAAGAAGCTATATGGGATAAAGTCACCGGTTTCACAGCATCCAAAGAAGCCCTTGCTTTCCTGCTGCGGCAACTCACCGACATCAAAAACGAGGTGCCGGACGAGGACGGCATCCGTGAGATTGTGGATCTTTGGAAGAACGAGGACAGCGGTGAGATCGCTCCTGCGTGGCCAGAGCATTTGGACTGGCTCATCAAGCGACTAATTTCGGAACAGGAGGCGTAACAAATGTATATCAAAAAATACTGGGGTAACTTTATCGGAGGCTCGGACGACAGCCTGAACCTTGTGGCCTTTTTGGTAGATCAGAAGAAGGAGGAGATCCCCCTCAGCGAGATCTTCGCCAAGATCGGGCTGGACAAGCAGAACTGGGACTTCCGCCAGACCGTGGAGTATCTGGAGTTTACACACTCCGATGGCGTGGAGATGGACTTCCACTTCGCCATTGATGTGGTCACTGATCTGGCCGCCATCCTGCTGGAGTGCAGCGTCAGTGGCAGTGTGAACCTTCAGGATCTGGACGAGTACAACACCCCTGCCCGCCGCATCCGCATCACCGTCACGCCAGAGGAGCATGACGCCATGAACAAGGCACTGGCGGATTTTGCCCAGAATCCGCTGGAATATGACCTCAGTGAGATGATGGACAACGAGGAGATCCAGGAGATGGCTCGGGATGTGGAGGCGCTGCGGAAGGAACTGTACGAGGCCGCTGGCCGCAACCGGGACTACCATGTGAAAGCGGAGGATGTGAAATCTCTGCTCCCTGACTGGGAGGGCGCCGATGGCTGCATCGCCACCAACCGCATCACAGTAGAGGGCCGCAAGATTGGCTACTGCTACCGGGAGGAGCCGGACGGCGGCTGGGACAGCGGCTGGCGCTTTACCGCCGGTGATGAGAGCGACGAGTACATGGACGACCCTAACAACGCCGGGATCTACAAGCTGAACACGATCTGCAATGACGATCCCGACATCATCCCTTTGCTGAACACCCCCGCTCCCTGCGCCTTTGAGCGGGATGAAAATGGCGTGTTCCAGAAGATCAAAGACTGGAAGCCGGATGAGGACGAGGAGGACCCTGATATGGACATTTTGAAGCAGTGCCAGAAGTGGCATGAGGAGAGCAAACAACATAAAATTATTGATGCGCTGGAGGCCATCCCCGCCGAGGAGCGTACCCCTGAGATGGACAGCGAGTTGGCCCGCGCCTATAACAATCTGGCAGACCCACATAAGCCAACTTGCAAAGAAATGCTCAAAAAGGCCCTCGCTCTGCTAAAGCCCCATGAGGAATACTTCGAGGACGACTATTACTGGAACTTCCGCATGGGTTACTCTTACTTTTATCTGGATCAGGAGGGCCGGGCTCTGCGATATTTTGAAAAGGCATTGGAAGTCCGCCCTGGTGACGATGACACCAAAGAGTTTATCGAACGGTGCAAGCAGGGTATTTCTCTGCCGCAGTTCTGGGAGTGCTTCCGGGAGCGGACAGAGAACTGGTGGGAAACCTTTGCCGAGATGGAAGCAGAATTGCGCCAGATGATGGATGAGGACAAAGATTACACCCGCGGCGCAGAACTCGTGGCCCCAATGGAAGGGGCTTTGAACCAGGCGTTTGACGAAATCTCCTTCGAGATGGGCTTCAACGGCAAAAAGCATGAGCTGATCCTCACCCCGGAGGGCGACAAGGTCAAGCTGTTTGAGCTGGTCTACTTCCAGAAGCACGCCCCCAAGGAGGTGCTGGAGCACTGGAACATCCTGGTGGGCCGTCAGCCCCTCCAGAACATCGGCCTGCGCACCGAGGACGGCTGGGATATCTCCGGGGAGGATGTGCAGATCTGGCTGGAGGAGCAGGGTGAAAACAGCTTCGCCATCTCCGCTTACTGCGAAAAGCTGCTGCCTATGCTCCGGGAGGAAGAAGGCCGGGCCTGGTGGATGCTCACCACCCTCACCGATCAGGTGCTGGGTGAGATCCCCCACATGAGATACATAGACAGCTTTGATGTGCTGGAGGAACCCAAGGCAGAGCCGTCCTTCCTCCTGTCCCAGCTGCCCGACAAACTGCGGGAGCAGGGCCTGGAGCTCTCCACCGACCCGGAAGCCTATCTGGAGAGCTACCTTGGTTACAAAATGGAACCCAAACAGGACCCGGACGCCGATTGGCGGCTGGATGTAATGGCCGGTTCCACCTGCTGTGTGCCGCTCATCAACGGCTATCTGAATGCCGACAATGATTTTATGGACGATCTCCATGCCGACGGCGCGGTGGCGGGCTTCTTCTGCTATCCCCTGGATACCCTGCGGGAGGAGGAAGGCAGTCAGAAAATTTTCGACTTCCGGGACAAACTGGAGGAAGTGCTCACCGGCGGGGATGGTTCGGAAGTGCTCACTCTCACCGGCGGGGCAACCGGCCTCTACTGCGGCTATGTGGACTTCATCGCCTGGGACATCCGAGAGGCGCTGAACATGGCGAAAGAGTTCTTTGAAGGCACGGACATCCCCTGGGCCATCTTCCACACCTTCCGCCGTGAAGCAGGTTCTGTACCCCTAAAGCAACAAGATGATGGGCCAGAAACTAAGAATCAGGATGACGAGTTGGACGAAACGCTGACGGGCATGGACTATATTCCTTATACCCAACAGAACGCCGAAGCATTCTTCGCTCAGCTGGAGCAGTGGAACGCCGAAGACGAGTACACCCGCTGTATCCAGGCACTGAATGCCATCCCGGAGAACTGGAGGAACTACCGCACCGCCTACGCCCTGGCCCGTGCACTGGAGAACTACGCCATCATCGGGGACCATGACGAAGGTACTTTGAAATCCAAGGGAGACAAAGCCCTTCTGAGGGCCATTGAGGTGCTGGAGTCCGTCCGGGAGGAAGGCCAGGACAAGGCGGAGTGGAATATGCGGATGGCCTATGGCTATCAGTATCTCTACGGCCAGGAGGAAAAGGCCATTCCCTACGCCCAGCGGTGGGCAGAGTTGGACCCGGAGGATGAAAATGCTCCGGCGGTGATTCGGGAGTGTAAGGCGGAGATCCGGAAACACCAGCGCAGCCGGAAGAAGAAGGCCAAATTCGTGCCCGGTGATACCCCATTTGAGGGCTTCGACCTCACCAACTTCTGGGATGATAATTGGTATGCACTGAAAGAATATGTCAGTGAGCCGCCTTCCGATGAGCTGATTGCCAGCGTGGAGGAGGAACTGGGCTACAAGCTGCCCGCCGCCTACATCTGGCTGATGAAGCAGCACAACGGCGGCATTCCGGTGAACACCTGCTATCCCTGCGATGAACCTACCTGCTGGGCAGATGACCATGTGGCCATCACCGGCATTTTCGGCATCGGACGAGAAAAGAGCTGCTCCCTCTGTGGAGAGCTGGGCAGCCAGTTTATGATCGATGAGTGGGAGTATCCTGCCATCGGTGTGGCCATCTGCGACTGTCCAAGCGCCGGACACGATATGATTTTCCTGGACTACCGGGCTTGCGGTTCCCAGGGAGAGCCTGCGGTAGTCCATGTGGATCAGGAAAATGACTATAAAATTACCCATCTGGCAGATAGCTTTGAGGAATTTATCCGCAGACTGGAGCATGAATCCCTCTATGATCCGGATGAAGATGCAGGGGGTCTTGAGGATGACGCCGACGAGGAGGAAACCGACCATAAGGGTTCCTTTGCCGGATCTGTGCTCCTCTCCAAAGCAGAGTGGGACAAGGAGCAGTTGATTCGAGATCTGCGGGAAGAATGGGGTATCGTAGATGAGGAGCCGGATGAGGGCGACGAAGATGTTGAGAACAGCAATGACGCTGTGGTAATGCGGGTCGGCAATATGATGCTGATTGTGACACTATTCCACGGTCACATCCCGGACAATGAAGCAGAGATCAACGCCGAAAACAACTATATGTGGCCAGAGGCCGTAGAAGTGGCCAAAGCGCACAAGGCCCATATCATGGTGGCTGTGTTGGGCGAGGAGGAAAAACTGCTGGAACGAGGTAAGCTGTTCACCAAGGCGATGGCAGTGTGCTGCAAGCAGAAATACGCCACCGGTGTCTACACCAGCGGCGTGGTATTTGAGCCTCGTTTCTATGAGGGCCTTGCCGATATGCTCAAAGAGGACGAACTGCCCATCTTCAACTGGGTTTGGTTCGGCCTGTACCGGAGCGAGGGGGGCCTAAACGGCTACACCTACGGCATGGATGTGTTTGGCAAGGAGGAAATGGAGGTGTTGAACACCGACGCTGAGCCGGAGGAACTGCGGGACTTTTTGGCCAGCCTTGCCTCCTATGTGCTGGCGTGTGATGTGACGCTGCAAGACGGCGAGACCATCGGTTTTTCTGCGGACGATAAGCACACCATCACCCGCAGCCCCGGCATCTCTCTGCCAGAAGAACAGATGACCCTGAAGATCGGTTACGAGCCTATAAAGGGAGATCCGGAGGATGACAGCTGCGACCACTCAGACAATGATGACACGCAGGATGAGGAAGAATTCAGTAATCCCGAAGTCTACACCGAGGAGGAGATGGAAGCCGTCGAGGAGCACATTGAGCAGTATTTCGGCAAGTTCGAGAATGTGTTCCATGAGCTGGTTTCTCCCGACATCCATGTGGACATCTGCGTGGTGCCGCCCTCTGAGGAGCGGGACTACTGCACCCTGGTCACCATGGGCATGGGCGCTCACCGGATGAATGTGCCGGAGGAACTGGCGGAATATAAGCTGGAGCGGGCGGAGCTGGCCATTGCCCTGCCTGCGGACTGGAAGCTGGATCAGGAGTCCATGAAAGACGAAAAGTGGTACTGGCCCATCCGCCTGCTGAAATCCTTGGCCCGCCTTCCCATTGCCAGCGATACCTGGCTGGGCTTTGGACATACCATGGATAACAAGGAGAACTTTGCGGAAAATACGAAGCTGTGTGCCGCCATTCTCACCGGCCCCCAAAGTACAGAGGAGGGCGGCGAGGTCTGCACCCTGCCGGGCGGCGAGGAGGTCAACTTCTATCAGGTCATTCCGCTTTATGAGGACGAGTTGGACTATAAACTGGAACATGATGTAGACGCTCTGCTGAACAAGATGAGGGGGATCAGTTTTGTTGTAAACCCCACTCGCCAGAATGCGATCACCCGTGGCACCCTTTCCAATGATAATTTTGACGGTGAGATGGACGACGCTTCCTATCACCTTGAGAGCATTGAGGAGAAGGAACTGCCTATTGACCCCATCAATGCTTATAACCACATGGCCATCTACTTGCGCTGGTGCATGGAGCACGACCTGATGGGCGAGGACTTCCTGAAAGAATACAGCGAAGTGGCCAAACAGGTCAAAGCCGACCCTGCCAGCGTGGATCTGCGGGAGTTTATCCGGGATGAGCTGGACGGCTGTCTGTTCTTTGTGCTGTTCAATCAGCAAGGCCGTGCCTTTGCAGGCTATTACTACGGAGAGGGCGACAGCCCCTACTATCCTGCCGACATTGATGACTATGCCCTGAAATATTTTGGTCCGTCCCGATACCACTCCAATGAATTTCAACAGGAGGCATACTTATTCATCCCATTTGATGAGAAATACTATCAGACCATGGCTCAAGTGATTGAGGAACGCTTTGAAAACTGGCAGGGACAGGACTTCGACGAGGATACGCTGGAGCCTTCCGAGGTTGCTCAGGCCATCATGGAGTATCTGGACTGCGAGTGTACCTATTTCCCATCCATGGCAGATGATGACCCCATCATGTCGGCATACAGCTACGCCCAGCGGCTGGGGGTACGGGAGGGCTTTGTTCCCGTGCTCATCAAGGCGGATGATGAAACGCTGTTGGAGTGTCTGGTGATGAACGCCGACCCGGAGAACGATGCGGACTTTTATGAATTTGACCTCAAAACGGTAATGGAGTATCGAAAGAAGATGCTCTCCGCTCCCGTCAAGGACGGAAAGGCGGTTCTGGAGGAATTGACCGGCCAGCGCAAGGAAGAAGCCGAGGACGATGACATGGACTGGGAGGAGGAAGTCCTGGGCGAGATGGAGGGCGGCTATGACAATGACCGCTTCTCCTGCTATTGGGATTCGGATAGCCACATGACCTATCCGCTCATTCTGGCCAAAATTCCGGTCAAGAACCCCTGGGAGATCTTCGCCTACCTGCCCTTTGGAAACTGGAACGAGTGTCCCGACACGCCGGAGCTGATGGCGGTGGCGAAATACTGGTTTGAACAGCATGGAGCGGTCCCTGCCGCTATGACCCATGACGAGCTGGAGTTCCTGCTCCCGGTCCCCGTTTCCAAGGAGAAGGCCATGGAATTGGCCGCGGAGCAGTATGGGTTCTGCCCAGACATTGTGGATCAGGAGCAAGATGACCCGACGGTGGGCAATTTAGCAGATGTTCTGTGGCAGTCCACTGTCTGGTACTTCTGGTGGGATTGATGGGAGGTTGTGACCATGAACAAATACCTAAAGCAATATATTGAACTACAAAAGCAGTTTCGGGAGACAGAAGGAAATCCAGACAGTGTCCGTGCCCTCTATGCCTTTAAGGAGGAACTGGAGCAGAGCGAGGACCGGCAGGCCAAGGAAGTGCTGGTGGATGTGTATGACCTCCTGGACTTCAAAAAGGACGCCTACGAGCTGCTTTGCCAAATCGGAGATCGCTCCAATAAAAAGACTCTCAAGCGGCTGGGCACATTGAAGGACTACGCGGAGAACTGGGGCAATCAATACGCCATCCCCAAGCCCAAAACACCAGATGAAAAGCAGAAAGAGAGGGAGCGGCAGGCCCAGCTGGGCCTGCCCACCTTCCGGTATCACCCGAACCCGCTGGAAACCGGCGCCTTTGAGGAGTCCAAAGAGGGTGTTGTCTGCGACTGCTGCGGCAAGATGACCCATATTTTCTATACAAATCCGTTCTTTTCCGTGGAGGATATTGCATATCTGTGCCCAGAGTGCATCGCCAGCGGCGAGGCGGCCCGGAAATATGACGGCAGCTTTCAGGACGATTTCTCTGTGGACGATGGCGTAGACGATCCTGAAAAGCTGGACGAGCTCATCCACCGCACTCCTGGCTACTGTGGCTGGCAGCAGGAATACTGGCGTGCCCACTGCGGCGACTACTGCGCCTATTTGGGCTATGTGGGGGCCAGAGAGCTGCGGGCACTGGGTGTGCTGGAGGAAGTGCTGGACGATCCCATGTGGGACGAGGAACAGAAGGAAATGATCCGGGAATCTGTCAATGGCGGGCATCTGCAATGCTATCTGTTCCGGTGCCTCCACTGCGGAAAGCACCTGGTCTGGATGGATTTTGATTGAAAAGGAGGCAATACTATGGGACTTGACATCTACGCCGGAACATTGACCCGGTACTATTCTCACAACTGGAAAACTGTTGTTCAGCAGTGGGCGGAGGAAAACGGATACACCTTTAACCGGATCCCCCCGGATGGAGAACCCGCCGACAACGAGGAGGAGCTGTCCCCGGCTGAGATCCAGGCGGCAGTGGAGGACTGGCGGGATCAGATCTTAGCCGCCATTTCCCAGCCGAACCAGCCGCACTACACTCCATGGCCGGAGGACAACGAGCGGCCCTATTACACCGATAAGCCGGATTGGGATGCCTTTGGCGCTATGCTGCTGGTGGCTGCCTGTCATACATACGAGGAACCGGTGCCTCTCACCGTGGAGAAGGACTGGGACTTCGGGGAGCATCCCCTGATTGCCCGCCTTGCATCGGACGAGGAGCGGGTGTGGTCCCTGCTTCGGGGCGCGACTTGGTGGCTTCCCCTCACCGACAGCTTTCTATTCCAAGGCCCTCTGCCCACCGATGATCAGACGATGATCGCCACCTTGGGCGGACTGCGGAAGGAGCTGGAAAAGCTGAACCAGCTGGCATGGCAGGCCGATGAGGACACCATCCTTGGCTGGGCAGACACGGAGGGATACCCGGTAGACGGAACCGTAGACTCAGATGGACAGTACAGCAAGGCAGACATCCCGGAACACACCCAGTATGACACCCAATCCCTGGCCAAGTTCGCCTTCTCCATGTTCTGGCGGGCCATGCGGTTTGCCGAGGAACAGCAGGTGCCTATCCTGCTTGATTATTAAGGAGGAAACCAAATGAGCAATAAAGCTTTCCAGCAAAATCTGGACGACAAAAAAGGCCCCCAGCCCGGTGGCCCCTATCTCATTCAGATGCTGTTCAAAGAGCCGGTAGAAATGCCGGATAAAGAAAAAATGACTGCCGTAATGGAGAAGCACATCGGATCAACAGAGTGCTTCTGTTATGATAAGAAAATGGCTGGCTTTGCCGCACAGGAGCATATTGCAGAGTTCAAGGACGGAAAATGCCCGGTGCAGCTGATGGTGATGAAATGCGACAAGTTCAAGGGCAAAGGCTTTGATGCCTTCCTGATGAGCCAGATGTGGGACTGCCAGGAGGACCGGGAGCGGATCTTCCGGGAGTGTAAATATCAGGTGGTAGCCACCGATATGCTGGCTGCGGCACTTCCGGCGCTGGAACGGGCCAACCTGGACGCCGACTTTCTGGAGGCTCTGGCGGAGCTGTACCCCACCTGTGAGGCATTCTATTTCCAGAGCTGCGGCAAACTGTTTCTGGCGGAGGCTGTGCGTTCTCACCAGATTGAAGGCTCGGATCGTTTCATCCGCTTTGGCGTCAATGTTCGCTTCTTTAATATTGAGGGCACTGAGGATATGCTCATCGACACGGTGGGCATGAGCACCCTGTTCCTGCCCGACCTCCAGTACCACTTCCACGACATGAACCCAAATTGGGTGGTAAACCATGCCTACAATGTGGCGTCCTATATTCTGGAGCATGATAACCCCATTCAGGATGGGGAAACCATAGACGGCGTGGCGGATAGCCAGATGTGCCGGGAGGTCCAGTGGAAGTGCCAGTATGAGGACTCCCTGATCCAGCCGCCCAGAGGGGTGCTGGACATCAACATGGGAAACTATGCTTCGGGAGGACGCTGAATGAATGGCGTTGTGCTCCTGGCAGGCGGACTTCTGCTTGTGGCGGTGATCAAGCTGATTATAGATCGAAATTGGATCGGCCTGCTTCTCTGTGCTGTCGCCCTGCTTCTGGTCTTTGGGGCTGGACACCATACAAAATAGGCCATTTTAAGAATCGAGGAGGTGAAGTATGCAGAATTCAACAAATATGCGGATACTGGAATTACTCCGGTTTCTCTATGAGAGGACCGATGAAAACCATCCCGCCACAGTATCTGACATCATTGCCCATCTGAATGGAAAAGGAATTCAGGCAGTGCGGCAGACTGTTTACGCAGATACCAATGCGCTGATCGATGCAGGGATTGATATTGTGGTGGTCAAGAGTACCCAAAACCAATATTTTATGGGAAGCCGACCGTTTGAGTATCCTGAACTGAAAATGCTGACAGACGCAGTAGCATCCTCGAAGATCATTTCTGCCAAGAAATCCGAGGAACTGGTACAGAAATTATGCCGTCTGACCAGCACACATCAGGCAGAACAGCTTCAAAAATTTGCTGCTTTATCCAGCCGTGTCAAACCGCATAATGAAAAGGTTTACTATATCATTGATAATATCCAAACAGCGATTGGAAACCATCAGCAAATTCGGTTCCAATACTATGAATATACTCAGGAAAAAAAGAAAATCTTAAAGCACGATGGATATTATTATGTCGTAAATCCCTATGCGCTTGAATGGAAAAATAACCATTACTATTTGATTGGATTTTCTCTGAAGCATCAGAAGATTGCTCACTTCCGTGTAGATCGGCTAACAAGTGTAGAAAATCTTGAAACTTGCTTTATGCCGATAGAGGGATTTGATGTAGCCTCCTATACAAATAAAATGGTTGATATGTTTACATCGGAGTCATCGAAGGAAGTAACCCTTCTATGTGAAAACGAATTGATGAGAGTAATCATAGATCATTATGGAGAAGATGCCCCTGTTGAGAGATATGATGACGCGCACTTCACAGCAAAAATTGAAGTGAACCCCAGTGGAACTTTTTATGGCTGGATATTCAAATTTAAGGGAAAAATAAAAATTCTATCCCCAAAAGAGTGCATTATAGAAATGCAGCAAATCGCTCAGGAATTTATATAGCGCAAAAGAGGTGTTATTGATTTTTAACACCTCTTTTCAAATGAAATTTTTATCCTTGAAGTGAACAGATGTTCGATATACAATATAAGCAAGATGTTCGCAGTTCGTCGAACAAATGAGAGGTGAATGCTGTGGGCAATATAACTTTTGGATCATTTATAGCCGAGAAACGCAAGGCGCACAAATTCAATTTACGCGATACAGCCAAGCATTTGAATATTGCTTACGGCTATCTGTGTGATATTGAACAAAGCCGCCGTCCTGCACCCAATGGAGATTTTGTGGAACGCATCTCCGCCTTTCTGAATTTGGATAAATCAGAATATGAGTTGCTTTTGGATCTGGCTGCAAAATCACGCAATACAGTATCTGCTGATTTGCCAGACTATATCATGGAAAAAGATATTGTTCGGGCAGCCTTGCGTGTGGCAAAAGAAGTAGACGCTACCGATGAAGAATGGCAGACATTTATGAAAATGCTAAAGGAGCGTAAACGATAGGGGGGATAGCTTTGTCAATTCCACAAATCCGTACAGAAGCAATCGAGGCGGTAGGGCGAAAAATCCTGATGGAATATGATCCCTCTCTGCTATCCGGGCAACCATGTTCTGTGCCAATCGAAACCATTATCGAGACAAAGTTTGATCTAATCCTGGAGTTTCATACACTAAGAAAAAACCCCAAGATATTAGGGGAAACAATTTTCGATGATGGTGCCGTTGTTTTATATGACCAGATACAGAGACAGTATCGAATGATTGCAGTAAGAGCTGGTACAATCTTAATTGATGAACGGCTTTGTGATCCATCAAAATTAGGGCGGCTCCGTTTTACCTGTGCCCATGAGCTGGCTCATTGGGTACTACATAAGAAGTTGTACTCTGGTACTGGAGATGTTGCTGCTTATAACGGAAATGTTTCTTCCGACGAAAGTCATGGCATAATTGAGCGTCAGGCGGATACTCTGGCCTCTGCTCTGCTAATGCCTTTACCGCAGATCAAAAAATGTTTTTACCGGCTTAGAATAGGCCGGACAGATGAACAGCTCATTGCTGAAATGGCAAATATTTTTGAGGTTTCCAAGCAAGCAATGCAGATTCGTCTAAAATCCAGAAACCTGATATAACCAAATGGGGGAATAGAGAGAGGCACTGCCCTCTCTCACGCTCCTCTGCTATGCTATTTTGTACCTAATATGTTCGCAATATTGCGAACAAGGAGGGATGTTCTATGAGAAAAGAAAGCACAACAATCCAAAAATGTAACAGCAGGCTAACAGCTTTGGGGCTTAACAGCGACGCTGCGTTTCATAGAAGTAAGCTGATTCTAAAGATTTACCGTGATGTAGTCTGGGTTCTGAGTGAACGGGCAGAAGAATTACAAGAAACTGCTTGGATTATGGGAGAACAAGATATAGAGTCTGGCCTCTGCTATCTTGAAAATTTTGCACCAGATATTGAACTGCAAGCCTTTGAAGAAAAAGTTTGCTGCCTTGTTCAAAATCAAATGTTGGTCAATATTATTGACCGTGCACTCCTTCGTCTGAAACGGTATCCGGATCGAGGAGAACTTTACTATGAAATTTTGACTAAGCAATTTATCTATCGGTTCAACAGTACAGAGAAAGAATTGCTGGAAGAACTAAATATAGAGCGCAGTGTCTTTTATGACCGAAAACGAGAAGCCATCTATTTATTTTCTGTTTGCTTGTTTGGATATTCTATTCCAGAAGTCCTGGAGGAGCTGCCCCGACTAAATCCCGACTAAATCCCGACTAAATCCCGACAAATCCCCGACCTAATCCCTACTCCCTTCCGACTTCCGACCTGCTATACTTGTTATAGTGGCAGGAATGCGCTAAATTGAATACTTTTCTACATAAGGCCCGGCATTAACCGGGCTTTTTTCATTCCTGCTGCAATATGGCGGCAGGAACATGGCTGGAGGTGAAAACACTTCCGGCCTTTTTCTTTGCCCGGTATTAGGAGGCCGGTATGCGCTGGGAGGCGTACATAGCAAAATATCCATGACACCGTTCAAATTCGCTGACTACCAAGAATTTGAACGGAGGAAAGGATATGACGAGAGTATTCATTTGGAAAAATAACAGCCCACAGGAATGGGAGGAAATCAGTTTTTCAGCGTTCAGTAAGGCACGCCGCAATGGTTGCTTTACTGGGCGCTTTTTTGTTGAAACAGTCAAAATGTTCCGTGATGAAGATGACCGCATTATCATGGAATGTTCTCGCAAAGATTTTGAAAAATACCAACAGGAGGACCGCCACAGCCGCTATCTCCAGGAACATGAGAAAAGTCGCTCTATATTCCCGGCTTCTCATGTGGGAGATCGTGACGGCACAGAGGAAGGTTATCAGGATACAGATTTGTTTGTGGATGAATCTGTTGATACTGCGGAACAAGCTATTCAGAATTTACTTCTTGAGGATTTACACCAAGCTCTATTGAAACTGAGTCCAGCAGAACGAGATTTTATATTGTCCTATTATGAAATGAAAATACCAAATGCAACTTGTTTAGCCCAACGATATGGTATTACTCGGCAAGCCGCAGATAAGCGATTGAAAAAAATTGAAGAAAAAATAAAAAAGTTGGTTGCGATTTTCTAAAAAAGTGGCAGTAGCAAGTGAGAGGGAAATCCTTTCACTTGCACCTTGACAACCTCATATACGAATCATTAAGTTTGATCCTCTTTGGGCGTAATAGCCGCTACATCAGCGGTATATTTTCTGAGAGCTGCCACTCGCATAACAGGCCAACCCATTTTTGCTGTATAGATGAGTTTTCGGTTTATCAGAAATATATCAGGCTGGAATACATCGGATGGCATCCGGTCATGGCATAACAAGGAGGAAAGCTCTCTTACAGCCATAGTCCGAGCGTGATAATAACCGTCGCAGGCCATGGGTAAGACCAAACGAAGTGGAGGTGAAACTCCTGAGAAGCAGGCCAGCCACCTGCGGCTTAATGATTACCCAAGTCCCTGGGGTGTCGTGGACAAGTAAGGGATAAAACAGGCGCTAAATTGAAGGAGACTCTGTAATTTGCAGAGCCTCCTTCTTACATAATCAAATCTCAAAACATAGGAGGATGAACATGAAAGAAGATTGGATTTATAAGCGTGGGGATTTATATTATGCCAATTTGAATCCTTATTTTGGATCAGAGCAAGGCGGCACCCGTCCTGTCCTGGTTCTTCAAAACAATGTGGGGAATTTTTTCTGCCCCACTTTGATCGTAGCTCCGCTCACCAGTAAATGGATTAAGAAAAAGGAGCTGCCCACACACTATGCACTGGAGAGCGTTCCAGAGCTTGGACTGAAATCTGTTGTTCTGCTGGAGCAAATTAAAACGATTGATAAAAGGCGTGTTTTATCGTACATTGGGCGCGTATCTCGCGAAGAAATGAGAGCGATTGATGATGCTCTGCAAGTTAGTTTAGATATTCATATTCCGGAGGAAATGGAGGCTCCGTAAGGCCACTTACCGGATAAAGGAGGCGTTTTTATGTTTGAAGCAAGAATTGCGGAATTGAACCGCTTTAATGAACAAAATCCTGTCAGCTATGACAAAAGAACCTATACGGTCGATGAGATTCAGGACATTCTAGGTATCAGTCGTCCCACAGCATATAATCTGGTAAAACAAGGTGTATTCCACAGCGTCAGAGTCGGCGGTCATATCCGCATTTCCAAAAAGAGCTTTGATGACTGGCTGGATCACACAGATGAATGATTTGTCAAGGATGCCGATCTCCAAATCGACATCCTTAACTTTTTTTCTGCTTTCTCTTACAATGAGGCCATAGCAAGAAAAACTTTATAGAGGAGGCAAAAGCCATGCAGAAACAAAGAGTAAAGACCAGTATGTCTGTACCAGAGATGGGCAAAATGCTTGGGCTTGGTAAAGTAGAATCCTACTGGTTGGTTAAAAAGAACTATTTCAAAACAATTCAAGTGGCCGGACGAATGAGAGTTATGCTGGATAGCTTTGAAGATTGGTATGCCTGCCAGTTCCACTATAAAAAAGTGGATGGTACACCGCCCGGAGAGAAATGGAGGCATACTACGATGTCAGTTCCGGAAATGGCGGATCTTTTGGGGCTGAAATCTGGCACAGCTTATGACCTTGTTAAAAGGGGCTATTTTGAGACGACCTTGATTGATCGAAGAATTCGTATCATTACCAGCAGTTTTGAAGCCTGGTATCAAAAGCAAACTCATTATGTGAAAATCTCAGAAAGGAGCAATGAAAATGGCATCTATCGTGAAGCGTAAAAGCAAATATTCTGTGGTGTATGATTACACAGATGAAAACGGAAAACGCAGACAGCGTTGGGAAACCTTCAGCACAAATGCAGAAGCAAAAAAACGAAAAAAGCAAATTGAGTATGAGCAGGACTCTGGAACCTTCTTTATTCCTACGGCAAAGACCCTGAACGATCTGCTCGATGAATATATGTCCATCTATGGTGTAAATACCTGGGCAATGTCAACATATGAAAGCCGCCGTGGTCTGGCGAGAAACTACATAACTCCTATTATCGGAGATATGTTACTATCCGACATCACTCCAAGGATGATGGATAAGTATTACCGCGATCTGCTCTCTGTGAAAACGGTAAGCGTCAACAACCGCAAACCCACAAGCGAATATCTGACCCCGCATACAGTAAGAGAAATTCACAAGCTACTTCGCAGTGCCTTTAATCAGGCGGTGCGTTGGGAACTAATCAGCCGTAACCCTGTCCTGAATGCGACACTTCCCAAAGAAGAACATAAAGAACGGGATATATGGACTGCCGAAACGCTGAGCAAGGCTATGGAAGTCTGTGATGATCCTATCCTCTCCCTTGCCTTAAATCTGGCGTTCTCCTGCTCTTTACGCATTGGTGAAATGCTGGGCCTTACCTGGGACTGCATTGATATTGCACCACAGAGCATAGAAAATGGTTCAGCTTATATATTCGTCAACAAAGAGCTGCAACGGGTTACACGAGGTGCATTGGACGATTTGAGCGACAAAGGTGTTATTAAGAAGTTTCCACCTTGCATAGCCAGTACCCATACTGCTCTGGTCCTGAAAGAGCCTAAAACCAAAACCAGTATTCGCCGCGTGTACCTGCCGAAAACAGTTGCCTATATGCTGGTAGAGAGAAAAAAAGAAATTGATGAGCTGATGGATCTGTTTGGAGATGAATACATCGACAATAACCTGGTCTTTTGCTCCAGCAATGGCCGTCCGATGGAAAGTCAGGTGATTAACCGTGCTTTCAATAAACTTATCAAAGAAAACGGACTGCCTCATGTTGTGTTCCATTCTCTCCGCCACTCCAGCATCACCTACAAGCTGAAACTCAATGGCGGCGATATGAAATCAGTCCAGGGTGACTCCGGTCATGCTCAGGTTAAAATGGTTGCGGATGTCTATTCTCACATCATCGACGAGGATCGGTGCATAAACGCTCAGCGATTGGAGAAAGCTTTTTATTCCTCTAAGACTCCTGATCCCGTTGAAGATACAGAGCCAGAAACTGCGGATACTGCCGTCACTGAAAGTGATGAAAGTGATGCAGTGAAGATACTGGAGCTGCTTAAAAATCCCGAAACTGCCGCACTGCTCAAGCAGCTGGCAAAGGCTTTATAAAGTCCCCACCTCAGAAGAACGCCTCTCGCTTTGTGAGAGGTTTTCTTCGTTTGAACCACTTTGCACAGTGACCAAACACTTTTTTTGTTAGCAAGGTTCTGAAGGCATTTTTGAGCGATGTTAGCAAATTCGCGATTTTGTTTGCAACTTCCTCTAATTTCTGCTAACAAATGTTTGCAAGTTCCTTTGGTAAAAATCGAACCTCTGACTTACCGCCTTTCTTAGCAAAAGGCCAAATCTCGTTAGCAAATGTTAGCAAACCAAGGTTTTTTGCAAAAAAGCCACCAAAGCCGCAAAAATAAGAAAAGCCGAAAACCCTGATAAATCAAAGGTTTTCGGCGTGTTTGCTGGCGTCCCTGGCGGGATTCGAACCCACGGCCTTTCGCTTAGGAGGCGAACGCTCTATCCTGCTGAGCTACAGAGACTTATATTAAATTGAGACTGGCAACGATCACTTTTCCCCGTAAGGCAGCTGGTAGAGCACAACCTTAGGAGGCGAACGCTCTATCCTGCTGAGCTACAGAGACTTATATTAAATTGAGACTGGCAACGATCACTTTTCCCCGTAAGGCAGCTGGTAGAGCACAACCTTAGGAGGCGGTCGCTCTATCCGACTGAGCTACAGGCGCAATTCTTCGGCCCTTATAAAAGCCAGCACTTAGTATACTAAAAACGCACTAAAAAAGCAAGATACGGTCCAAAATAACTGGCATAGGCCATATTGAAAAACAAAGGGGCCTTTGCTATACTTGTGGTGCGTTGGATACGGCTGCAGGTTTATGCCTGCAAATTTTTTGTAAAAGAGGCTTTTTTATATGTCTACTTTACGCCCCGGTACACCGGCCAAGCCCAGAGATAAAAAGGCGGCCATGTCACCGACTCAGCTTATCGTCATCAGCTTTGCGCTGGTCATATTGACGGGTACTCTGCTGTTGAGCCTGCCCATCTCCTCCCGCGACGGCAGTTTTACGCCGCTGCTGGACTCGATGTTCACCGCCACTTCGGCCACCTGTGTGACCGGGCTGATCGTGTTTGACACCTATTTGCACTTTTCACTTTTTGGGCAGCTGGTGATCTTGACCCTCATCCAAATCGGCGGGTTGGGGCTCATTACGCTGGTGACCTTTTTTACGGTGGCCATGGGGCGCAAGCTGGGCTTTAAGAGCATGTCGCTGGCCCAGGAATCCATCAACGCCCAGTCGATGGTGAACCTGTCGCAGCTGCTGCGGATGGTGGTGGTGGTGTCGCTGTGCATCGAGGGCATCGGCGCGATCATCATGTGCTTTTCATTCGTGCCCCGGTTTGGCTTGGCGCAGGGGATATACACCTCCATCTTTTTGGCGGTATCGGCTTTTTGCAACGCCGGATTTGACATTTTGGGCCACGAGGGAGCCTACTCCAGTTTGATCCACTACACCGACGACCCCATCGTTATCGGGACCATCTCGCTGCTGATCATCATTGGCGGGCTGGGCTTTGTGGTGTGGCGGGACCTGTGGGACTGGCGCAAGACCAAAAAGCTGCAGCTGCACACCAAGATCGTGCTGATGCTGACCGGCGGGCTCATCGTGGGGGGGACCATCTTCTTTTGCGCCTTTGAGTGGAATAATCCCCAGACCATGGGCGGGCTGTCTACCCTGGAAAAGCTGGGGGCCGGGTACTTCCAGTCGGTCTCGACCCGTACGGCGGGCTTTAACTCGATCAATTTGGCGGACATGAGCGGCTTTACCAAGCTGTTTGCCTCGATCTGGCAGTTTATCGGCGCGGCGCCCGGCTCGACCGGCGGCGGCATTAAGGTGACCACCTTTGCCGTGCTGGTGATGACGGTGGTGAGCATGTCGCGTGGGCGGGGCGAGACGGTGATGCTGCGCCACCGCATAGACCCCAAGACCGTATACAAGGCCATCTCGATCACCTGTATGGCCATTATGATCGTGCTGGGCGTATCGATCGTGATGTATCTGTCGATGCGGCCCGGCCCGGCCAAGACCCCCATCAATGCCATTTTTGAGGCCTGCAGCGCCTTTGGCACCGTTGGGCTATCGGTGGGCGTGACCGAACAGGGCACCGCGCTGACCCACATCGTGACCAGCCTGACCATGTTTATAGGCCGAGTGGGGCCCGCATCGCTGGCAATATCGCTGGCGATGCCCAAAAAACAGGCCAAGAACCGCGTGATGCCCGAGGGCAAGCTGCTGGTGGGCTGACGGCCGCCGGCTGGTGACCGGGCGAGAGGAGCTATCTGTTATGCCTTTTACCGCTGTACACATGCGCAACTTCCCCGATTTTGACATGCTGCCGGCCATTGTGCCGACCTCGTTTCCCTTTGAGAGCGGCTCGTTTAAACCCTTTTTACACGCCCGCATCGCGGCGGTGGAGGGGACCGGCATACTGGTGAACTTTGCCGTGTATGAGAACGCCGCTACACTGCCTATTGCCCAAAACACTGCCGACCAGCTGCAAAACTGCTGTGCCTCGATCTCGCTGTGTCCCTTCCCCGAGGTAAGCGCGCGCTATATCAACGTGACCGGCGACATTTTTGGCGGCTTTACCGGCAAACTGTGCGCAGATCAGGAGCAGATAGACGACCTGACCGGCGAGATCACCGCCGATTTTACCCCCCTGACCCAGGGGGGCAGCAACGAGATCGGCTACTACTGGGGGCTGACTTTTTTGCTGTCGGACCGGCTGCTGGACCGGCTGTACGGCACCCACACACTGACGCCGGCCAGTGTGATGCGCGGAAATATCTATATTCTGTGCCACAACCCGGCCATGGAGCACTTCGGCTCGGTCAGCCCCATCACCGACCTGCAAAACCGCACCCCTTACCGCTGTGACGGCTTTGCCGATATTCCTTTTATTTCCCTTTAAAACAGGCCCGGGCCGTGCTATACTGAGGGTGGGGCCAGACCCCGTATTTTGGGCTTTGCGCCCGGGGTGAAAAGGACGTGATCGCTGTGAAACTATTGAGTAAGCTACTGGTACTGGTGACGCTGGCGGCAGTGGTGCTGGCCTTCCTCACCGAGCGGGAAAACGACCGCTACCGCGATTTTTTTAAACACTATATCCCCCTTGACCTGGAGGACTAAATGGCGGCGGGCCCCCAAATACCTGGGGGCCCGCTTTTTTTACCGGTGTCGTCTCCGCCCGGCGGCGGGCGGACAGGCCAGGTGGGGGAGAGGCAAACGGCGCCAAATCTTACGTTTTGCTTTCGAGAAAGCTACAGTGTGGTGAACTCTATTGCCGGGCGCTGTGGGAGTGGGTATGATAGAGACAGAGAGAAAGATCGCTGCTCTCTACACCTTCTCACAGAAAGGACGTGCCGGTCATGTTCTCGGCTCTGATGGCCCTACCTGGCCACGGGGGAGGCATTCTGGAATTTTTTAAGAGCATCCCCCTGCTGCCCATTTTGGGCGCGGCGCTGGCCGCGGTGCTGGTGCTGCTGCTCGTCTCTACCATCGCCTACCGCCGACGCGGCAAATAGCTCTGCCAAATAGGAGGCCCCGACCACCGCTCAAAGCGCGGCTGTCGGGGCCTTTTTTTGCATGCAAGCAGTACGGTGCCGCCTATTTATCCTGTAGCAGCTCTTGCAGGTTGAGCATCTCTTTGCCCACCACTTCGCCGCTCTGGGCCAGGTTGTCGTAGCGGAAGAGGATGAACCCGCTATAGCTGGTCTTGGTGCGGCTGTCTTTGACCATGCGGGCAAGATCGTCGCCGTTTTGGGTGAAGCCGCTCTCGCTGTCGCCCACCCGGTAGGCGGCCAGGCCGATGTACAGCTTGACCGAGGGCTCTTTCATATAGGCGTTCCACTCGCTGATCTTGACGTCGAAGCGGGCGCTGGGCAGCGGGTGCTCGTACCCCCAGTAGATCTGGGGCGCTATGTAGTCGATATACCCCTTTTGCGCACACCAGGTCTTGACATCGCTGTACATGCTGTCGTAGCAGTTGTCCACATTTCCCTGTGGGCTGATACCAAAAGTACAGTCGGAGCGCAGGCTGTGTACGGTCTGATATACCTGCTTGACCAGTGTATCGACGTTTTGGCGGCGAAAATCGCCCCGCTCGAGCGTGCCGCCAGCGGCGGTGTAGCGGCTGTAGGCGGCGGCATCAAAGCTGTCGTCGATGCCGGAGGGGTAAAAGTAATCGTCGAAATGGATGCCGTCGACCTGATAATTTTTCACGATCTCGGCCACGCCGTCGACGATGAGCTGCTGTACCTCGGGGATCGCGGGGTTATAGTAGAGGCCTTCGCCCACCTGGACCACCCAGTCGTTTTTAGTCTGTTCGTCGGCAAACCACTTGTAGCCCGGATTTTCGGCGCAGGGGGCCGTTCCCTCGGTGCTGGATATGCGGTAGGGATTGACCCAGGCCTCGATGGTGAGGCCTCTATCGTGGGCCGACTGCACCATGACTGCCAGCGGGTCGAAAGCCATGTGGTCGCCCTGTTTACCGGTGATATACTGGGAGGAGGGAAACAGCTGGGACCGGTACAGCGCGTCGCTGAAGGGGCGCACCTGTACGATCACGGTGTTGAGCCCCATATTCACACAGTTATCGAAAGCAGAATTTATACTATTTGTAAATTCCATCTCGGTTTTGCCCTGCAGGCGATCTTGCAAGTCGAGATAGGAAAACCACACCGCCCGGTACTCGCCGGTGTTTTTGACCGAGTTCTCTTCGGCGGTGACCACTGACGGTGCAGCGCTGCTGGCCGACTTTTTGCCGTCGCCGCCGGAGAGACCGCGCATCAGCATGAAGGTGGCCCCCACCATGACCAGGGCGATGAGCAGGGCCAGCCCCTGACCGCCGCCCCGGCGCTGGCCCCGGGCCTGCTTTTTGGGGGTGATCTTTTTGCCCATGTGCGCCCCCCTACGCCAGCTCGGCAGCGATATAGCTGCCGGCCATAACGGCGGCCACAGCGCCATCGGCGGCGGCAGTCACCAGCTGCCGCACCTGTTTTTGGCGGGTGTCGCCGGCGGCGAATACACCGGGGACGCTGGTCTTGGTATCCTCTCCGGCCAGCACGAAACCGCTCTCATCGAGCTGTATGCTATTGGCAAAAGGGGTGTTTTGGGGAATGCGGCCCACCGCCACGAACACGCCGTCAACGGCCAGTGTCTGCTGCTCTTGGGTGACCACGTTCTGACACCGCAGCGCGCTCACCTTATCTTGCCCCTGGATCTCGAGGGGGATGGTGTTGTAGAGGATCTCGATATTGGCGCGCTTTTTGACCGCATTTACGTTGTGCTGCTCGCCGCGGAAGGTATCGCGGCGGTGCAGGATATAGACCTTTTGGCACTGGTTGGACAAAAACAGCGCGTCCTCCAGCGCGGTATTGCCGCCGCCGATGACTGCCGTCACCTTATTTTTATAGAAGTTGCCGTCGCAGGTGGCGCAGTAGGACACCCCGTGGCCGGTGTATTTTTGCTCGCCGGGGATATCGAGCTTGCGGCTGATGACGCCGTTTGCCAAAATGACCGCCTTGGCGCGGTACTCGGTCTGGGCCGTATACACCGTTTTGATGGGACCGGAAAAATCGTGCCCCTCGATCTGCTCGTAGCGCACCTCGGCCCCGTGGGACACAGCCTGCTCGTACATATTGGTGGCCAGCTCTACCCCGGAGATCTTGGCGATGGAGGGGTAGTTTTCCACCTCCCAGGTGTTGATGATCTGCCCGCCGTGCACGTTGCTCTCGAGCACGATGACCGAGTTGCCGCCGCGGGCGCCGTACATCGCCGCAGTGAGGCCGGCCGTGCCGGCGCCGATGATGAGGATATCTACTTCTTGTGGCTGTCTCTCCATGATCGTTTCTCCTATTTGTTCACAGGTGCGGCGCCGGCACACAGCAGTCCACCGCCCCCGGGCGGCAGCCACACCTTGTCCACTACTTCTACTATACAGGCAGTGTTGCCTGTTTATGCCATTATCATACCCCATTTTTGGCGCTGTCGCAACCGAGCCGCAACCGAGATGCGGCGGTGAGCACGGCGGCGATACATGTGGGCTTTGGAAGTCCAACATGTGTAGGATATACATGATATTGGGGAATATCAGAGGACAATTCGTTGTATATGAGAATATTTATACATTTATATGGATATTTTTTAAAAAATCGTTGCCATTTTTGCCCGGCTGTGCTACAGTAACAACATAAAATATAGCCACACCGTTACCGCTAGGAGGAAAGCCCATGAAAGTCGCCGTCATCTCCCCTTTTTCCCCGCCGCTGCAGCAGAAGATCCGCGAAGCCGCTGCCGGCTGCGAGGTCACCTTTTTTGATCGACCGCTCACCGCGCAGGAGATCGGCCAGTACCACATCATCGTGGGCAACCCGGCCCATGCACTGCTGCCCCAGGCGACCAACTTGAAACTGCTGCAGCTCATCAGCGCCGGCACCGACGGCTACACCGACAGGGCAGTGTATCCCGGCGACAACGTGGTGCTGTGCAATGCCTCCGGCGCGTACGGCGACGTGATCGCCGAATTTATGCTGGCCATGCAGCTGTGCCTGCAGAAAAACCTGCACCTGTACCGCGACAATATGGCGCACCCGGCGTGGGAGATGCTGCCGGCCGGAGCCGGGGCTGCGGGAGCCACGGTGCTCTGCCTGGGCACCGGTGATATCGGCGGCCACTACGCCCAAAAGGTACAGGCGCTGGGCGGCTATACCATCGGGGTAAAAAATACGCCGGCGACGGAGCTGCCCGGCTTTGACGAGCTGCACACCACCGGCGAGCTGGACGCGCTGCTGCCGCGGGCGGACGTTATTGCCATGAGCCTGCCAGACACCCCGGCCACCCGCGGCCTGATGGGGGCCGACCAGTTGGCCCGGTGCAAGCCCGGCGCGCTGCTCATCAATGTGGGGCGCGGCACCGCGGTGGACACCGAGGCGCTGCTGCAGGCGCTGCAGAGCGGCCGCCTGGGCGGGGCGGCGCTGGATGTGACCGACCCGGAACCGCTGCCGGCCGACCACCCGCTGTGGCGGCAGCCGGGCTGCCTGATCACCCCGCACGTGACCGGCCGCTCGAACGACCAGGTGACCAAAAAGGCGATCGCCGAGATCGCTGCGGCCAACATCGCCAGCTTTTTGCAAAGCGGCAAGCCGGTGCGGGCGGTGGACTTTAAAAAGACCTATTAAAAGCGATCTTACTTCTTTTGACCCTATCGACTACTCAGAAGGCGCGGGCCACGCAGGCCGGTCCCGGCGGCGTGTATCCGCGCTCTCTTTTTCACTTAAAGGAGGCTCTTTATGTCTGACTATTCTGTCTCGCTGGCCAGCTACACCATCGGCGCTGACGCCTACGACAAGTTGGCGGCACACTGCCTGACCTGCGGCAAAAAGGCGCTGGCCGTGGGCGGCAAGACGGCACTGGAAAAGGCGCTGCCCAAGATACAGGCGGCGCTGGCCGGCACCGGCGTGGAGCTGGCTGACCCGCTGTGGTATGGCGGTGAGTGCACCTACGAGAATATCGACCTGGTTGCCGCAGCGGCCGGGCAGTGCGGCGCCGACATGATCCTGGGCGTGGGCGGCGGCAAGGCGCTGGACACCGCCAAAGGCGCCGCCCAGCGGGCGGGCGTGCCGGTATTTTGCCTGCCCACCATCGCCGCCACCTGCGCGGCCACCTCGGCCCAGTCGATCGTGTACACGGCCGACAGCGTCTTCGACTCGTTTTACTTTCTCGACGGGCCGGCCGCCCATGTGTTCATCGACACCCAGATCATCGCCGAGGCGCCGGTCAAGTACCTGCGCGCCGGTATCGGCGATACGGTGGCCAAACATTACGAGTGCGCGCTATCGGCCCAAAATGACGAGCTGGCCCACTCTGACGCGTTGGCTGTACAGGTGAGCGGGCTGTGTGTGGGGCCCATTCGCCGCTACGGCCTGCAGGCGCTTGCCGACTGCCGGCAAGACATAGCCACCTTTGCCCTGGAGCAGGTGGTGCTGGCCATCATCGTCACCACCGGCATGGTATCGGTGCTGATACAGGACAAGTATAATGGGGCGCTGGCCCACAGCCTGTTTTACGGATTTACCATCCTGCCCCACTTTGAGGAGCACTACCTGCACGGCGACGTGGTGGGGTATGGGGTGCTGGTACAGCTGGCGGTAGAAAAACGGCAGCAGGAGCTGGCAGAACTGTACCAGCTGTTTGCAGACATGGGGCTGCCCACCTGCCTGGCCGACATCGGCGTGCGCTGCGACCGGGAGGAGCTGGCCCCCATACTGGCCGAGACGCTGGCCGGGGCGGACATGGAGTATTTGCCTTGGCCCATTACCGGCGAGATGGTATTGGCCGGCATTGAGCAGGTAGAGGCGCTGGCGGCGCCGGCCAAGGTATAGGGGGCGCAGTGACATGAAAAACAAGTACATTGCCAAGCGGTACTGGAAAAACACCGATACAGCCATGGCTGCCAGCGGTAAGCTGGCCGGGCTGTACCCCGACCTGATCAACCTGGCCATCGGCGACCCCGACCTGACCACCGACAGCCGCATCATCGAGGCGGCCATGGCCGACGCCGAGCTGGGGCACACCCACTACACCGGCACCCTGGGCGACGCCGAACTGTTGCAGGCCATTGGTGCGTATTACCGCGAGATGTACCGGTACGAGATCCCCGGGGACGGGTGTATCGTGACGGCCAGTGCCTGCCACGGAATGTGGCTGGCGCTGGAGGCCATTTTGGACGACGGCGACGAGGTCATCATCCCCGACCCGTACTTTACCCCGTACCCCTACCAGGTGGAGCTGGCCCGCGGCGTACCGGTGTTTTTGCCCACCTATGAGAGCGAGAACTTTCAGATCGACATCGGGCGGCTGGAGGGGCTCATTACCCCCCGCACCAAGGCCATTATTTTAAATACCCCCAACAACCCCACCGGCAGTTGCCTGTCGCTGGAGACCTTACAAAAAGTCGGAAAGATCGCCGAGCAGTACGACCTTCTGCTCATCGCCGACGATATCTACACCATCTTCAGCTTTGAAAATCCGTTTATCCCGGTGACCACCCTGCCCGGGCTGGCCGAGCGCACCATTACCGTGTGCAGCTTTTCGAAGGACTACTGTATGACCGGCTGGCGCATCGGCTACAACTTGGCGCCGCCCGAGATCGTGGCGGTGATGCGGGATATCAACGAAAATGTGGTGTACACTGCGCCGGCGCCTTCACAGCGGGCGGCGCTGCACGCGCTGAAGCTGCGCCATCAGGTACAGCCGGCCATCATCGACGAGTTTAAGACCCGGTTGGACTACGCCTACCAGCGCATCTGCCAGATCGACTACCTTTCGGTACTGCCGGTGCGGGGGAGCATCTACCTGTTTGTCAACATCCAAAAGACCGGGCTGACCTCGGCGGCTTTTTGCCGGAGACTGCTGGAGCACTACCACATCAACGCGATATCCGGCGAGGCGTTTGGCGCCTGTGGTGAGGGCTACGTACGGCTGGCGCTGACCGTGGGCGTGCCGGCCCTCAAAGAGGCCTTTGACCGGCTGGACCCCCACCAGTTTTAGCCGACAGGCGGGGCCGCTCCCGATTGACACAGCTGCAGGGCTTTTGTGCCGGACCGAAATGGCCGTACAGTTGACTGCGCACTGCTCCTGGCGGCGTTTGGGTCGCCCCGCTGTGGCGCAGTTGCGCCGCGGTGGGGCTAAAGACCGGCTGTGCTAGAGCGATAACGAGAAAAAATCGCTCACCCCACTTGCCTTTTTAAATGGGGTTTGCTATAATATCTAGGTCAGAGCGCTGCTCTGGCCCAGATAGATGGAGCGGTATCGAAGTGGTCATAACGGGACTGACTCGAAATCAGTTGAGCCGCAAGGCTCCGTGGGTTCGAATCCCACCCGCTCCGCCAGTGTAAAAAGGCCCGGACGAAATCGTCCAGGCCTTTTTGTAATCCTTACAAATTTCTATCGATTTGCGCAAAAGCTGGACAACGCCGCCCGCTAGAGATATGATATTTGTGTACGTATAAACGGTGATTGACACCAATCGGTGCTGCCCCACCTGTAAAAATAGATTGGCACTGGTCTTTTTTGACGAGGAGAGGGAAAATGAACGTTTTTGAACAGTATGAATCTGAAGTCCGTTCCTACTGCCGCAACTACCCCACCGTGTTCGAGTACGCCAAAGATGACATTCTCACCGACGAGAACGGCAGACGGTATATCGACTTTTTCTGTGGTGCCGGGGCGGTGAACTACGGTCACAACAACGACTACATCAAGGAAAAGCTGATCCGCTACCTGCAGGAGGACAAGATCCTGCACTCGCTGGACATGTACGCCACGGCCAAGCGCAGCTTTATCGAGTATTTTGAGGAGGCCATATTGGCGCCCCGCGGGCTCGACTACAAGCTGCAATTCGTGGGGCCCACCGGCACCAATGCGGTAGAGGCGGCGCTGAAACTGGCCCGCAAGTACACCGGCCGCAGCGGTATTTTTGCCCTGATGGGCGCCTTTCACGGCATGACCATGGGCTCGCTGTCGCTGACCACCGACGCCGACTCCCGCACCGGGGCCGGGGTGGCGCTGCACGACGTGACCCACATCCCCGCCCCGTACATGTTCCCCGCGCTGGATACCATCGAGTATATCGAGACGATCCTGTGCGACGACCACTCGGGCATTGCCAAGCCGGCGGCCATCGTTATCGAGACGGTACAGGCCGACGGCGGCGTGTACCCACTGGACATAAAGTGGCTGCAGCGGTTGCGTGCGCTGTGCGACAAATATGAGATCCTGCTCGTCGTCGACGATGTACAGGTGGGCTGTGGGCGCACCGGCACCTTTTTCTCGTTTGAGCGCGCCGGCATCGTGCCGGATATCGTGACCCTCTCTAAATCTATCGGCGGGTACGGGCTTCCCTTTGCTATGGTGATGTTAAAACCGCAGCTGGATGTGTGGGCTCCCGGCGAGCACACCGGCACCTTCCGCGGCAACCAGCTGGCCTTTGTGTCGGCCAAAGCGGGGCTGGAGTATATGCTGGAACACGATATCGAGGCTGAGACCCGCCGCAAAGGTGCGATCGTCGACCAGTATTTGCACCGCGAGATACTGCCGCTGGACGAGCGGCTGCAGGTGCGGGGCATTGGGCTGATGTGGGGCATTGATTTCGCCCGCATACCCGGCGCCAGCAAAGAGATGATCACCGCCTGCTTTGAGCGGGGGCTGGTCATCGAGCGGGCCGGGCGCGGCAACGATGTGCTGAAGATCATGCCGCCGCTGATCATAAGCGACGACAACCTGCAAAAGGGGCTGGAGATCGTAAAAGAGGCACTGCAGGCAGTGCTGGCGGCGCATCCCGCACAATAAGAGAGCATGCCCCACTGGGGAAAAGGCGGGCCGCCCTGTATGACGGGCGGCCCTGCCCTATTTAGGAGATACCGGGCAAAAGCCCGACGGGAAGGTGACGATTTTGAAGAGGTGTATTGCCACAGCTGGAACGGCCGCATAAATGCGGGCGGCGCTGTGCCGGCGCGCCGGTGCCGCCTGCCGTAATCGCGCAGGAGGACACTATGGCTGTTCCAGAGAAGAGATCACCCTATCCGCGTACCGGTGACACCGAGACGGTATACCTGAACCGCGTGGTCACCGGACCCAACATCGTCGTCGGCGACTATACGATGTATAACGACTTTGTCGACGACCCCACCCAATTTGAAAAGAACAATGTGCTGTACCACTACCCCATCAACGGTGACCGGCTCGTCATCGGCAAGTTCTGCTCGATCGCCTGCGGGGCAAAGTTTTTGTTTACCAGCGCCAACCACACTCAGCGCTCTCTGTCCACCTATCCGTTCCCGCTGTTTTTTGAAGAGTGGGGGCTAAACAGGCGGCAGGTGACCGACGCCTGGGACAATCGGGGCGACATCATCATCGGCAACGATGTGTGGATCGGCTACCAGGCGGTGGTGCTCTCGGGCGTGCATATCGGCGACGGAGCCATTATCGGCGCCCGAGCTGTAGTGACCGGCGATGTAGCCCCCTACACTGTAGTGGGCGGCGTGCCCGCCCGGCCCATAAAGGAGCGCTTTGACCGCGATACGGTCGCGCGGCTACAACAGCTGTGCTGGTGGGATTGGCCGGTCGAAAAGATCAGGTGCTGCCTGCCCTATTTGACCCGGGGAGAGCTCTCTGAGCTGCCGCTGACGGGCGGCTTGTGATGGGCATCGGACGGCTGCCATAAAAAGTTATTGCGTAATAGCGGGAGGAATGATCCTCCCGCTCTTTTTAACTGTTTTAAGCCTACTTTTTAAAGGGGGAACCCAGAGTCTTGCGGATGAAAAGCTTCTGCTGGCGGCAAAAAATAAGCTATCTGGTGCTGCTGCTAAGAGGCGCGCCGCCACTTTGTGCGATATGCAGCTTGCCGGCGGCTGATGGCGGCGGTATGATAGTATTAGCTTATAAAATACAGCTTTTGCTTGTTTGGTATAGAGAGGAGGAGCCTTATGCCAGGGGCCTACTTTGCACCCGGCAGTGTAACTGCCCGCATGGCGCGCTGGGTGATGGACTCGGTGACTGAGCGCGACATTGCGCGGACAGTGACGGCGGCACAACTGGCGGCGGTTCGAAGGATCAGCTTGGTGGGAGACAAAGCCACCTATATGGCGGCGGTGGCCGCGTGCCCCCTGTTTGCACCGCCGGCAGCGAACGGCGTATTGCCGCTGGTACAGGCCTACCGGGGGCAGCCATATACCGGTGGCGGCGCCACTGACTGCCCTTGGGCTTGGCCCGATTCGGGCGATCATCTGCTGGTCGACCTTACCCGTTTGGCCCATGAGCGGCAGGCGGTGTGTGGTGATGGCGCATTGGCCGGCCATCCACTGCTTTCCTACACGATAGCTGTGTGGGACAGTTTGTTACTGGCACAAGCTCTGCACCGCGCACAGGGTCGAGAGCGGACGGATGGCGCCAGTCTGCTGCGGGGGCACTTTGAGCCGTCGGACGGAGATGACCGGGCCTCACCGGTGGCTCAACAGCTGCACCGGTGGTTGACGGCGGTGCAGCCGACATGCGTGCACTGCGTTGCCGACGGCCCCGACCGGGCGGCGGCACAGTATTTGGCGTGGTACTTGGAAGAGGCCCTGTGCGTGCCGGCGGCCGACATGAACAGCGCGCATTGGCTGCACCAAAACCTGCCGGGCCGCAACTCGAGACAGGCGGCGGTGTTCATCGCCGGCGGCCAACACCGCGACACGTTTGACTGGGCAGTTGCCGCTGCAACTATATGCCGGCGGCCGCTGCTGGTACTAACCGGACACCCGGAGCGCTTTGAGGTGGATTCACTGCCGTTGCCGGTGGTGGCGCCCCACTGGATCGGACCGCTTTTATACCCGCTGTGGCTGCACGAAGCGCTGGCGGCGCGGGCGCCACAGCACGATATGAGATATACGGCCAGGGAGGTGTGAGACGCGATGCCCAGCGACTTAAAGCAGTGGCTCGAGTGCAGGGCGGCACAGTATGTTGCCGGTCAAGGAGCCAATATAATCACCCCTCAGCAGGCGTTGGCCCCACCGCTGGCCGGACTACAGATATTTGATGCGCCGCTGTTGGGCTTTGGGCGGGCCGATGACCCCCTGTTCGATACCTTTTTGAGCCCGCAGATCATTGGGCCACACTACCTGACACCCAGACAGTGGATGCCGGGCAGCGTGTCGGTGGTGTCGTTCTTTTTGCCGTTTACTGCTGCTGTGCGGCACGCCAACCGGCAAAATTTCAGCTGGCCGGCGCTGGCCTGGCTGCATGCCCGCATAGAGGGGCAGGCGCTGGTGACGCAGCTGGCCCGACACCTGTGCGAAGGTCTGCAGCAGCGGGGCTACACTGCCATGATACCGCTGCTGGACGAGCGCTTTCGCATCGACGACGCACCTTTTCCCGGCGACCGTCAATTTCGATTTGGCAACACCGCCAACTGGTCTGAGCGGCACGCCGCCTATGTGTGCGGACTGGGCACCTTTAGTCTGTCGCGGGCGCTCATCACCCGCCGGGGAACAGCTGGGCGGCTGGGCAGTCTGCTCACCGACGCTCCAATAGAGCCCGACGAGCGGCCCTACCGCACTTATGACGCCTACTGCACCCACTGCGGCGCCTGTGTACGGCACTGTCCGGTAGGGGCTATTACCCTGCAGGGCGGCAAGAGCAACGCCTTATGTGGGCGCATGGTGATGGACACCAACATCGCCTATGGCGACTATTACGGCTGCGGCAAATGTCAGGTAGCTGTCCCCTGCGAGTCGGCGATCCCCGGCCAGCCGACCGATCTGCTGAAATATGCCCCGTGAAACCGGGCAGGAACGGCTCGTGTAAGAAGGCGTCACGACAGATGCCTATTTCGTTCCATGCGCACCAATAGCCCGGCAGTGACGACCTTAGCTGCCGCTGCCAGGCGTTTGTATGCTCATTGGGCGGTTGCCCCTGTGCGCTGCTGCGCCCCATTTTTGCCACATGCCGTAACTGTTTTAGATATACTGTAATAACTGTAGATGTTATATGTTGTTCGACTAGTTCACAATCGTGTTATTTATGAGGCGTGAGCAACTCGGTCACCGACAGGCCGGTGCTGCGGCTGAGCTTGTCGAGCATGCGCAGCGAGGTCTGCACTTCGCCGCGCTCGATCTGCGCGTAGCCACGGACGCTCATGTGGCTCTCCCAAGCCATATCTTCCTGAGAGAGATCATGCTCTGACCGATAGCGCACCAGATTTTGTGATAAAATTTCTCTGGAATCCAAAGTTCTCACTCCCCCGCCACAATTGTAAAAATGAACCGCTTTATTTTCCAGACATTATCATGCCTTGACAATTTCAATATGCACAGATTTGATACATATCTGTAAAGCGGATATGCAAATGTCATCAGCATTGTCTGCTATGGGCCGGGTGGGAAAGACAGCAAATAAAAAGTGCCGGGATACTATGTCCCGGCACTTTTTGAGGTGATTTGGGTGTTGCGCAGTGGGCAGTTGGGCCATCCGGTCGGTCAGCTCTGCGCTGATATATCTATAGATCTACTATATAGGAAAAGCCGTTGCTCGGCAACTGCCGGCAGACGGGAATACCTTTTGAAGGTGCAGGTTGCCATGTGGCAGGACGGTAAAAAAGCAGTACTGATACCGCATTGACTACTTTGACAGAAAAAGAAAAAGCGCCTGACCCTGCATGGTCAAGCGCTTTTTTGATGGAGCAGGCGATGGGAATCGAACCCACAACCTCAGCTTGGGAAAATAAATGCATTGTTTTCACAGATGGCAATGCAATGCCATTTTCTGCATACCTATGCGATTTTTTAATTTTCAGCACTGGTGCCCACTGCTATTAAACGGGGGAAAGTGTCGTACAAGTGTCGTACTTTTTATGACTGCCCATCTACCTTTTGTACTCGGTTTAGCTCTGCCCTCAGCATATCGATATCACCATGTCCATACACCTTGGAAAGCATCTTTAAGTCGCTCCATCCACCAAGCTTTGAAATGGCAAAAAGGCTCATACCTGCGTTTGCCCAATAGGAAGCGGCCGAGTGGCGTAGCTTGTGTGCAGACAGCAGCGGCATGTCTACTTTTTTGCTCGCATAGTACTCAACCATTTCGCGCATAAATGGTTGATACACATAATAAGTCCAGTTATGGGGACTTTGCACGCTGCCTTTTGCGTTATGAAAAATAAATTCTGTATTTACCGCCTTTAACGGTGTTTTATTTCGCACACTACCGCCTAAATAGATCATCTTAGGCTTTTGTAAGATCATTTTGTATAACCAGTCTGGCAAAGGATAATCTCTTGATCTGAACTCATTTTTCAGTTCGTCGTTGCCAACGTATACTTCCCACTTCCCTGTCGAGGCATTTTTTTGGTCGACCACTCCCCTGCGGATATGCATCACTCTATCGCTTGTGATATCCGTCCACTTTAACCCTAATAGTTCGCTGCGGGACACACCACACACGAGCAGTATCAGTATGCACAGCCCGTTCTTATGTGTCTTCGCGTAGTCAATAATCAAACCTATCTGCTCCGCTGTGTAGAATGCGGGCCCATCTTTTTTACGAGACACTTTCTTTTTAACCTTAACGCTGCGCGTTACTGGATTTTGCAGGCAAATCCTGTTTTCAACAGCCGTCTCAAACATGCCATCGAGTAGCGATCGCATTTTGCCAACGTATCCGGGCTCGACCTTTTTTAGCGCATGGTCTAGAAATGCCTGAATATCCACAGATTTGATCGAAGACATCGGTTTATCCTTAAAGTACGGGAGGATGTGCCTTCTGATAGGTATCTCGTAGTTATTGGCGTATGTATTATCTTTCACAGTCCCTAATATATACGTTTTCAGCCAAAGCGGCGCCCATTCTGTCACTGTGGTGGTCGTATCTACTACGGGCATATCGTTGGCCAGGTCCAGCTTATATGTTTCATATGCTTGCTCGGCTTCCCTTTTTGTGTGGCCGTAAAATGACTTTCTAATCGCTGATCCGTCTGGCCTCTCCCCTACCTTGCGTTTGATCTCTATTAGCTTCTGCTTTTTCTCTCTTGCAGTGGCTTTTTTTCGCGCCATGATTGCCCCTCCTATAAAGCTGTGGTATTATAAGAGGGTAGATTGTCCGTCAAGATCATCTACCCTTACTCGAGCCAGTGTATAGTTTGCAGCTATATGCTGGCTTATATTTTTGATTAAAAGTTCACCTTGCGCGTACATATTTTATGTGGTATCATATAAGTGTAGATTTTTTGGAGAGAAGTCTACCGTAATTTCGAGAGCCTGTTCAGTGTTGCAAGCGCTGGGCAGGTTTTTATTTCTACTCAAATTGTTTGATTAACGTATGATTAGAACACATAATATGAAGCTCAAACCCATTAGGCCCAGAAAAAACGATATGTCCATACCTATACTTTGGTATTTGATAATTATTTTGAAAGCGCTTGTCTGGGCCTCCGCTCTTGTTCACATAACGCCAAGTATAGGAGATGATCTCGCTATCCTTTGGACTAGGAGATTCTTGAATAAGACCTTTGTCATATGTTTGACAGGACAAATCATTGTACTGGATAGCGCCAAAAGCCCCCTTCCTTTTCACCAAAAGGACATCTGGCATAAAATAATACTGCTCTTTACCACAAGTCAACAGAACTGGCTGTATATTAGTCTTTATCGGAAAGTATGAACGCCTTGCAATCGTTGCACGTTCCGTCTTGAGTATTGTGCTAGCTCCTGAATGATGTTTTGTATCACTGGTTTCTGCTACTTGCTTATTTAGTTCTAAATCTTGAGTAGTCTTTAAAAGCATCCATTTACTTACGATTTCATCATTGTATTTTTTCCAGAAACTCTCGTCCATATCATATTGCAATTTCGGAGTAAAACAACTTTTAACCCATAATTTTGCACCAACGGAAAGGGCCAATAAAATCAAAATTACTGGATAGGCACAGCTAAAAATGGCAGAAACAATAATGCAAATAGTAGTATATTTATTATATTTTATGGAGTCATTCAATCTTTTTAAAAGTGTGGTTAAATCTGTAGGCTGTAAATCTGCTATATCAGAAGAGTCAACATCCCTATAATCTAGAGTCTGTGTGACTGTGGGTCTATGAGTCAGACCGCCCTTAGGCGCGGACGCTTTTCCACCTGATGTTTGCGTATATGACAATCCAGTGCCAGGTATTGAATATGTTTTTCTCTTTTTCCCATTCGCAGAGTGAGTTGTGCGGTATCCAGGCACACCCCAACTGTATCCTACACCAGACTTACTTAAATTGATGCGGAAACCACCCCCTAAATTAATACTCTTACGAAATCGAAACCCCATTTTGCACACTTCCTATCCTTTACTTACACCTTTTTGGTGTGGTAAGATATTCCCGTAAGTGGTGGGATCCATTTACATGCTCTTGGGCCAGTCAACAGTGGCAGCTGTTGGCTGGTCTTTTATTGTGTCTTGAAAAAGTGTAGGCGGTGTGCAAAGCATCCTATACTCAGCTAACGGCTCGGGCACACCCATTGCGGCAGACGCCTGCTGTACTGTGCCTAGTTGTAGCTGCTGGATGTAGTCATCGTCGTACAAATAGCACACAGCGAACTTGTCAGCCTCGCGCTCATACCGGCTTGATAGCAGGTATGTGTGGTTATCCATATAGATACGGTTTAGATCCTTGTGCATAAGCAGATGGCCTAGCTCGTGCGCACACACAATGCGACGTTGCCAGTCGTCTAAACTATTATCTATATAGATGATCTTGCACCGCGAGATGCGGTGGCAAAAACCGCGCACACCTTGTAGCGGTGTGTCAATGACGATGACATCAAGCGCCCGGGCCAGCTCATAAGGGTCCCTGGTACGGTATTTGGCAGCTATTTGATCTGCCAGTTGCTTGATTTTCATTCTATCCCTTCTTATATTTCTTAGGGGTATACTTTTCCTTGTTCCGCAGTTTTGCGGCCTCTAGCCCCAATTTCATGGCCTGTAGGATCGATTCACGCGCTTCATCACTGAGTGGATCCCCATCAAACATCAGCCCCTCCCCGCTCTCCAACGATTGACTCAATGTCTCGAGCTGACGGGCTATATCGCGCTCATCCTTTTTTGTAAGGGTGGGCGCTTTTTCTGTTCCGTTGCCTAGTAGATAGTCAACAGACACTCCAAAGTAATCAGCGATTTTTTGTGCTGTCCCTGTCGTAATTGTCTTTTTTCTGCCTGCCTTTAAGTCTGTAAGCAAGCCTCTGCTTATTCCTGTGTCGGCACACATTTTATACCCTGATATTCCCTTGTCCGCACACAGCTTCATAATACATTCATACAAATTGCTCATTTATATTACCTCATTTTTGTGCACTAGGCAGAAGTACACTATGGGGTACGCAATTGCATTGACACGTACCTGCAAAGGTACTATAATGCAATCAAGGACGTACTCCAAAGAGTAACTATGGTAGTGTGACAACTACACTATAGTACATGTTTGAGTACTTGTCAATTAGAAACTATAGAAAGGAGGATTTTTGTCGGAATGAGCAAATTGACGCCGTACGGGTTGTGCGTAAAAACAAAACTCATCGAGAAAGGAGCATCACAAACTTGGCTTGCTGAAAATATTCGTAAGGATACTGGGTTATATGTTGATACCGCATATCTATATAAAATTTTCACCGGCCAGCGCACAGCTCCCAAGATTGTCGCCAGCATCAACCGTATCCTACAGCTAGATGATAGCACAGAAACTATCCGTTAAACCGGACAGTAAAGCATTTAACAAAAAATCGAAAGGAGGAAACGTCGTGGGCGCAAATACTTATCAACACGCTGTGCAGTCACTGCTACAAGCGCCAGCCTCAGTAATCGAGGATCTGCAAAAACTGGACGAGCTTATTACTCGATATCCCCGGCTCATTCCCGCAGAGGCTGCAGCGCAATTTTTGGGGATGGACAAGGATGCTTTTAAAAAGGTTTTATCCTCTGGCCACTGTCCATTCGGTGTAGCAAAACCTATGCAGGGTGGTCGCAACGGCATTTACAAAATCCCCTCCACACAGTTTTGGCTTTGGTATCGGCTAAGCATGTGCGTGAGTGGCTTATGAAAGGAGGTGGCTGCATGATACATAAAATAGCCGGTACGCTGTCGGCACTCGGGCTTTTTCTAACGGCTGCTATGTCTGATGGCGGTGGAATCTCACCGGCTCAGTCACTCTTTGCCGGACTTATTTGTCTTTTGGGCCTAGTAGTTTCAGTAGAGTACCACTGGTACAGTCAGCTAAATCACAAGCAAAAAAGAGACCGCCCCCAGTGCTGCAACACTGAGGACGGGCCCAAAAATAGAATCTGCAACCATAATGTACAACCGATCGACCGGTTTGTCAAATAGGAGGCACACGTCATGAGTGAAAAATCTTTTGTGTTATTAGAACGCATCGAATTGATGTCAGATCTACTCATAGGACGCACATTGGGACGAGAGGCGGATGTCTATATCGATATTATCCAGGAGGCTGTGCAGACCATCCGTGCCTTAGAGGAGAATGAGACAGATGTGTGATATCTGCCGGCATAGTCCCTGTGATCTCAAATGCCCCAATTCGAACAGCATCTATGCGCCGCCTACCTGTATATGCTGTGGCGCACCCGCGGCATATTTGCTGGGCAATCACCCGTACTGTGCGGACTGCGTGGACGTAGCGATATACGGAGAAGCGTGCGCAGAAGACATAGAAGAGTACATAAAGAGCGATCTGGCTGATTTTGCTGCTTGGATGGTCCATACTGGCCGCACTAAACCAAAGCACCTGCAAGAGGATCTATGAAGATCGCGAGAGGAAAGGAGAACTAAAATGGCAATCATTCAGCCATCAGAGATGGATTTTACCAATAAGCGCTTTTCCATGATCATCAGCGGCAGCCCTGGCACCGGTAAGACTACACTGGCGCTGTCTGCCCCCAACCCGGTACTCATCGACTTTGATAAGGGAGTGTCCCGCGTCCGGGCCGCACACCGTAAGCTTACCATCGAGGCCGAGACCTACGAAGAGGTACTACAGGATATGCAGAGCCCTACTGTACAGCGCTGTCAGACCGTCGTGATCGATACCGGCGGTAGCTTCGTCACCTTTCTGCAGGACTGGGCTATGCGCCAAAATCCCACGCTTAACCGGCAGAAGAATGGTGCGATCTCCCTGAAAGGATTTGGCGCCGTAAAAGCGGAATTTGTCCGTTTTACCAACCAGCTAAAGTATGTCCAGAACAAAAATATCATCTATGTGTTCCATACAGTGGAGCAGCGTGACGGCGATGTAACCCGCCAGAGACTCTTATGCGAAGGCGCTGCCCGCGATATCGTGTGGCAACCCTGCGATCTGGGGTGTTTTTTGCAGATGGTCGGAGATGACCGGGTGCTGGGATTTTCGCCCACCGAACAGTATTTTGCCAAAGGCTGTTATGGAGTGCAGGGCCTGATCAAAATGCCCAAGCTGGATGAGGGAACGCCCAACGACTTTTTAACAAAGCTGTTTGCCCGCGCCCGTGACTACATACAAGCTGAGGCTGATCAAGTAGCTGGTCAGCAGGATGCCTACCAACAGACCATGGCACAGATCGAGAAAGTGCTGAGTGCTGTACAGGATGCCGACAGCGCAACACAGGCAGCTGAGCTGTTACGGCATATGGAGCACCATCTGACCAGCCAAAAAGAGGCTTCTTCCCGGCTTTCTGCACGGGTAAAAGAATTGGGTCTGCGCTGGGACAAAGAGGCTGGCTGTTATGTGTCCAAGAACTAGGTATCTGCTCACGCAATCGCTGCTGCAGGCCTGGCTTTGGCAATATCGAGCCGCTGATACAGAGCGAGCCCATCAGGACTTTTTGAGAGTCCTACGGCGTGAGCCGGCCGGACGGTCGAAAGCCATGCAGGACGGTATTGATTTCGAGGATCTGGTGACCGCCAAATGTGCCAGTACCAGCTCAACGGATAAGCACAAATGGGCTGCCGGTGTCGAGCAGGTGGCACAAGTTGTGCAGGGCGGGGCCATGCAAGTGCCACTCTCCTGCCGGCGGCAGGTATCCGGTGTGCCGCTACTATTATACGGTCGACTGGATGTGCTGAAAGCTGGCGAAATATACGATATCAAATTCTCTCATCGCTACCGGTCGGGCAAGTATTTAGATAGTCCACAGCACCCCATGTATTTGGCCCTGTGCCCGGAAGCTGCAGGATTTACCTACTTAGTAAGTGATGGGCATGACCTCTATCAAGAACGCTATACGCGTCAGGACACACCACCCATAGAAGAAACGATAGTGGATTTTCTACACTATCTGGATCACAGCCAACTGTCAGAAATCTATTTTAAAAATTGGAGGGCACGATGAGCGAGTTTAAACAGGAGTTTTTACAGATCTATCGCACGCATATTGCCAGGACCGGAGCGGACAAGCTTTTAGCCTGGTTGGAAACGACCGATTTTTTTACAGCACCAGCCTCGACGCGTTTTCATGGCTCCTATCCGGGCGGCTTGTGCGAACACAGTGTCCATGTGTATCAGCGACTGCGCGCTGAGCTGGCAGAAGATATAAAGGCTCACGCGCAACGAGAAGAAAGTATTGCTATCTGTGCGCTGTTGCACGACTTGTGTAAGGCCAATTTCTATAAAGTGAGCACCCGCAATGTAAAAAATGAGCAGACCGGCAAGTGGGAAAAGGCCCCCTTTTATCAGGTCGAAGATCAGTTCCCCTATGGCCACGGCGAGAAGTCGGTATTCCTCATCGAGCGGTTTATCCGGCTGTCTACAGAAGAAGCAGTGGCGATCCGCTGGCACATGGGCGGCTACGATGAGGCAGTAAAGGGCGGCAGTTATGCCCAGTCAGCGGCTTTTGACAAGTATCCTCTGGCACTGGCTCTACATCTGGCCGACATGCAAGCTACTCATATGGATGAGATATCTGATTAGATCAGCTGAAAGACATATACAATTTGATTTTTCACACCATTAAGTGGAGGAATATAAATGAGCATTTTTGACGGCTACAAAAGAGAAGAGTATCACCACCTGACCCCGGGCGACTACCGTGTGGTCATCACCGAAGTGCAAGAGGCAGTCAGTCGCACCAGTGGCAACCCTATGCTGATCGTATCCGTAAAGCCCAACGGTTCAGACATCACCATCAAGCATTATATCGTGAAGAATCAGTGGTTTAACCGCAACCTCACCGAGCTAAAAGACAGCTTCAAGATCGCTGAGGGGGACAATGAGATCCTGGGCTGGATCGGAGCCATGGGCGCCGCCAAGCTCATCGAGGACGACAACGGCTACATGAAGGTGCGCCGCTTTATCTCTCCCCAGAGACAAGCGGATCTGCCCGAATGGCAGGGAGAAGCCCCGCAACGGCAACAGGTGTCCGACTTTTCCCAGGTAGATCTCGACGATGATGACCTGCCTTTTTGATCATGCGCAGACGATACAGTGAAAAAGAGATCAAAGACCGCCTGAAAAGGCTCGAGATCCTAGCAGATACGCGAGAACAGGTATGGGAACATGTGGAGTCATCCTTGGCCGGTAAAAAAATCGCTGTACAGCGTGGAAAACTGGATTTTGGAGACTACACTGCCCTGATACCTGATGGAACAGGTGGTTTTTACAGCCTACAGGATGAGGTTGTCATCGAGCGCAAAGCCAACATTGACGAGATCGCGGGAAACTTTACGGCGGACCGCCGCCGGTTTGAAGCCGAGTTCTTGCGCGCTCGCGCCTCCGGGGTCAAGGTATTCCTACTCATAGAAAACGCCACTTGGCAAGATATCTTTGACCACAGATACCGCAGCCAACTGTCTCCCAAAGCACTGGCAGCCAGCCTGTTATCCTGGCAGGCAAAATACGGTATCACGGTGGTGTTCTGTCGACCGCAAGAAAGCGGGAGGATCCTGTATGGGATTCTCTATTATTGGGCTCGGCAGAGATTGGAAGGGGGGTTTACATGAATGCCGCAGACATCATAAAAGATCGCGTGAGCATCCCGCAGGCTTTGTCCTATTACGGAGTGGAGCTATCGCCTAAGGGACGCATTCCGTGCCCCATCCATCGCGGTGAACACAAGAACTTTGCCTATACACAAGACCGATTTATCTGCTTTGTATGTGGTGCACATGGGTCGGTTATCGATCTGGTGATGCAGCTCTTTGGCATCAGTTATAGTCAGGCTCTAGTGCGATTGGATGAAGACTTTTCGCTGGGGTTACTGCGTGGCAGAGGCACCCCAGAAGAGCGCCGCAGGGCCAAAGCAGCCGCAGAAAAACGGGCCTTAGAGCTACAAAAGCTGGAGCGTGACAAACTGCTTTACCAGCAGCAGACAGCAGCTTATTTAGCCGAATTTCGGGGGCTGAATCGAATGACAGAGTCATGCCGCCCCACATGGGACGGATCCGGCCAACCTCCGGAGCTTCCTCAAGAATGGGCATTTGCTTTTCACCGGATCCCGGCTGTAGGTCTTTGGCTAGAAATGTTTGAAAATTTTGACAGATGGGAGGCCTTAACAGGTGGAGGTGATTCAGGTCCCGGCATTCACACGGGAAGATTTTCTAGAGGGCACCGCTCCTTATGAGTTCCTGTACCAATTTTTTGACGACAAATTTGTGTTGGAGCGCATGACCCAACGGGTCAGTGAGCAGGCGCGTAAAGTGCGGGTCACCGGCTTTAAAAAAGCCTTTGGTGAGTATGTGAAAAAACAGCGAGCACTTAGCCAACCCGTATATGCTATGTCTGTTACCCAATTCGAAGGACAGGAGATAGAGCTCACGACAGGCCCCTGGCGGGCTGATGAGTACGGGGTGAGCATAGACGAGGACTATCGGGAGATCGTGGCGTGCAATCACCCCATCCTACCGGTCATGCGCCTATGCAATATTGACACGGGGGTTGAAAAGCTGGTGCTGGCCTTTCGCAAGGGCAGACAGTGGCGCCATACCACAGCAGACAAACGCACTCTGGCCAGCAGACAGAGCATTTTAGAACTGGCCAATGTAGGTGTGGCGGTGACCTCCGAAAACGCCGCCTATATGGTGCGCTACCTACATGATATCGAGGGACTAAACTATGACATGATCCCCGAAAAGCAGAGTGTCGGCCGGTTGGGCTGGATCTCTGGAGAAGGCTTTTCCCCCTATGTGGACAACCTGGTATTTGATGGGGATGCTAATTTTCGCGCCTATTTTGAGAGCGTACGTACTGCCGGCAGCTTTGACACTTGGCTGGATATTGCCCGTAAAGCACGGGTTCAGGACAGCATTACCGCCCGTATCGTGCTCGCGGCATCTTTTGCCAGCGTACTTGTCGGTCCGCTGGGTTGCCTTCCCTTTTTCGTACACCTGTGGGGCGGCACTGAGAGCGGCAAAACGGTAGGGCTGATGTTGGCGGCCAGTGTTTGGGCCTGTCCGGAGATGGGGCGGTACATACACACATTCAACTCAACTGCGGTGGGCCGCGAGCGCTCGGCGGCGTTTTGCAACAGCTTGCCGCTGATACTGGATGAGTTGCAGATCGCCAAGGACAAGAAAGAGTTCGATAAAGATATCTATATGCTATCTGAGGGAGTGGGCCGCACCCGGGGAAACCGGCAGGGTGGCACAGACAAGACCCCCACCTGGCAGAACTGCATCCTTACCTCTGGTGAGATGCCGATCACCAGCGCCTCATCCGGTGGTGGCGCCGTCAACCGTATTGTAGAGGTAGAGTGCCGAGAAAAGCTATTTAGAGATCCACGCGGCACAGCCAACGCGGTAAAGCGAAACTATGGATTTGCCGGTCCGCTATTTGTACAGCAACTGGATGAGGCTGGTATACAGGAGGCAGAACGCCTCTTTTCCAGGTATTTAGTTCAGCTTCAGCAGAGCGATACCACCGAGAAACAGGCCATGGCTGCTGCTCTATTATTGACCGCTGACGAGCTGGCGACCAGATGGATATTTACTGACGACAAAGCCCTGACTCTGGCTGATATCGCCGAATTTTTACGCACTAGAGCCAGTGTGGATGTCAATGGCCGCTGCTATGACTTCCTCTGTGAATATGTGGTGCAAAACCGGCACCGCTTTTGCGGGGAGAGCGACCAAAATGAGGTGTGGGGCGCTATTGATCGCGGACACGCTTACATCGTACGCAGCGTCTTTAACCGTATTTGCCAAGAGCAGGGATTTAATCCTCAGGCGTTTTTAAGCTGGGCTAAACAGGATAAAAAGATCCAGACCCGCGAAAAAGGCTACACCATGACCAAGCGTATAAATCGAGCTCCGTGCAACTGTGTGGTGCTGATCTTGCCGGCAGAAGCGCCCGAAACCGACGAATTATTGCCAGATGTGTAACCGTGTATAACCTTTGTGTAACCTTAGGGGGCCGAAAAACCGCATGGTTATGCGGTTGTGTAAATGTGTAACCTGTATGACCTTTTTAAAGGGTCCCTATATAGAAAATAAAAAAATCTGCACACTTGCAGAAAAAACACTCTCGCGCGTTAGTGTACATCGGAAATGGTTACACATTTACACAAACATCTATAAACCGCATAGATAAGCCAAAAAAAGCGTGTAACCTTTATTTACACACAGGTACACAGTTTACACAGAAAGGAGGATGTACATGTGAATAATGATCTGACATATCGCAAGGATTTCCGCCTACTGGAATTGGGCGCCAGTCAAAACGCGCCAATGCCTGATGGAGATTTAGAAGACCAGATGTGCTTCTTGGCCTTGCGCAGTCTATATACTGACCTGCGTGCTGGGAATGTTCTGCGGGATCGCGCTAGTAAGGAGCGAAAAATGCTGCAAAACAGCTATCGTTTGGCCAGATGCAGGCATATGCAGCAAATAGCCAGCTATAAGCAATATCAGTTTAATATCCTTGCGGCAGGAGATGACTTGTCGAAGATCCTAAAGGGTGTGCGCTGTGGTGTGTCATATAAAGAACTCTTCACAACTGCTACTCATAGCCTGGGCAAATTACTGGGTGAGGACGTGACTTATCAGGCCGTCTTAGCTGAAATAAGAGGACGTGAAGCGAATGAAGAAACATGATCCGATGACAGACCGTCGCATTGTCCAGATGTTTGACGACGGCGTCTCGATTGAGATGATAGAACAGCGATGCAAGCGTGATGGGTACATAGTAGACGATGAGGTGCGAAAATGTCGGCCATATCGGCATATTATGCAGGTTATCTATGATCACCAGATGGAGGGAAGACGACATGGAGCGTGAAGTAATTCTGCGGAATGCCCTGAACGTATATGGGCATAGGGCGCAGATCCTGGTGGCAGCAGAAGAGTGTGCGGAACTAGCACAGGCACTGCTCAAATATACAAGGCGAGATGGTACTGTGGCGGAAATAGACGCAGCATACCATGTGCGCGAAGAGATGGCAGATGTACAGATCATGCTGGATCAGCTGTATATCCTGTTTGGAAAGCCGCGCGACTGGGAGCGCAGAAAACTGGAAAGACTGGCGCACAGGTTGACACAAGATGCTTAACACACTGGCCGCCCTGATCGTGTCCGCTGCGCTTTCCATGCTACAGCCGATAGGCCAATTTGAGGTAGTCGCCTACTGCACCGAGCAGTACCCGCACATATGCGGTGGCAGCACCTATACATACACAGGCATACCGGTACAAGCTGGGCTTACGGTAGCGGTAGACCCTGATGTGATCCCACTGGGCAGCTGGCTGTACATCGACGGTGTAGGCTGGCGACAAGCACAGGACACCGGTGGAGCGATACAGGGGCGGCGCATAGATATGGCGGTTGAGACGCATGGAGAGGCCCTGGAGTGGGGCGTGCAGGACAAGCAGATTTGGATTATGGAGGTACAATGATGGAATTTCAGGAATACATGAAAATCAAGCGCAGGATGGTTAACTACAATTTAGAAGAGAGCTATTGTGATATGAGCTGCTCTGATTGCGCTCTTAGCCAGATAAAGAACGGGTTAGGCTGCTTTTGTGGAGATTTTGAAATGAAAGACCCAGAAAAAGCTGAAGAAATTGTTAGACAGTGGGAAGCAAAGCACCCGCAAAAGACGTATGCACAGGATTTTTTTGAGCATTTCCCGAAAGCTCCAAAAGATGAATATGGAGCCCCCAAAATGTGTCGTGTATATGTTTATGGGGGACAATGCGAAAAAGACCCGCATTGCGTAGACTGCTGGAACGAGCCAATGGAGGGCACCGAGAATGAAGCAGATTAAAACGATTGTGTTCAGGTTGGACAACAGAGACAACTTTGACAGTATGGTCAATATGGCCATTGCAGAGGGCTGGAAACTGAAAAAGCGAACGGTCCTAGTTCCCAAGGCGCAAAGTGATGACCGATATACATACATCATGCTTTATGCGGAGTTGGAGAGGGAGACGGAACAATGAGACTGATTGACGCCCCGGTTGGGCTGCTTATGTATGATGGCTGTTTAGCGTTTAAAACCGAGTACAGCACTGTAATCCAAGCGGAAAGCGGAGAGATTGTCACACCTGATTGCTACGTGGTAGAGAGTGGAGAATATTTTTGGGGTGGGGCAAAAACGGCAGAAGATAGAAATAATTTGAACGTTGAACCAATCGAACTACCACATGCTCTGCTTGACAATTGCCCCACCGTCGATCTCAAAGACCTGCGGCCGCATGGGCGGTGGGAGAGTGTGAAAAATCCTAGATGGCCCGCCTATTCTCACGATAAATGTTCGGTGTGCGGATGGTGGAACACAAGAAACGCATTGTGCTATGACGGTGGACACAAGCCGGGCCATAGCCTGAACTACTGCCCCAACTGCGGAGCCAAGATGATAGAGGAGGTGCTCAATGCCTGATATAGCAGCTCAACTGGCTCAGCTGCCACACCTGCGCAGAGAGATAACACAGCTTACAGCGGAGATAGAGCGGCTGCGTGAGGCCATGCCTCATGCGACTGATGTAGTCAAGGCATCTGCTCGGGAGTATCCGTATACTGAGGGGTGCGTGACTGTATCGGGGATAGACCTAACGGCTACCGAGGCACACAGGTACAGCCTAGAGATATCACACAAATTATCAGAGAGATCAATCCGCAGAGATCAACTACTGGACCTAGCAGACAGCCTAGAGCGCGAGATCAACAAGCTACCGGACAGCAGACACAGGCAGGTGCTACGGCTGCGGTACATAGAGGGGCTGACGATTGAGGAGACAGCCGAGCAAATGGACTACTCTGTTCGGCGCATATGTGATTTACAGAAAGAGGCTACCGAAAGACTGCATAGCATTGCATAGTCCGAGAGTAGTAAAATGGTAACGTAAAGTAGTGCGCGAAAGCGGACTGCAGTAAAGTTATCCTGCGTAGTAGACACCGCACCATAGGCGGACCGCCGAGACGCAGGAAGTGAACAGGACCTCCCGCACCTCTCAACGATGTGACCCAGTGGAGGACGATATATTGAGAGCTTACACATTTCGTGTAGGCTCTTTTGTTTAACACAGGAGACACCATGTGTCAGACAGAAGACATATGGCATATCATGGTGCAGATAGGCCGCATAGATAGGTAGATGCTATCCTGGCATCACCTTGTCCGCCTTGCGGGCTATCCGAAAAAGTCAGCAACGATTGTTCATCTTTTTCATGAGAAAAGCATATGAGAGCCTTGCACAAAAGTGCAGGGCTTTTCTTATTGCAAAACGGGTGTGCTGCCGCACGCGATACGCATATACGGCAGAGGGATGGGATCGGGGTAGAAGAAAGGAGGGTGGTGCGTGGCAAAACAGGACAAATCGGGCTTGAGCCCTAAACAGAGGCAGGCGGCGGAGATGTTGGCCAACCCGGATTTCACCGGTACAGTGACTGATCTGTGTAAAACGATCGACATTTCGCGCACCACCTTTTACCGCTGGATGGATAGACAGGCGTTTAGGGCTTACCTCAACGAGTTGATCGATAAGTTTACCGACAGCGAGCTCTCTGGCATCTGGAAAGCGCTGGTACGCAAGTGCTGTGGCGGAGATACGCAGGCGATACGGCTGTTTTTTGAGCTCAAAGGCAAGTACGGCAAACCGGTAGAGCAGGAGGACGATGGGCTTGTGGACGCATTGGCCGGGGCAGCTGCCGATGACTGGGGTGAGTAGCTGTGTTTAAGTTCGCCCCATTTTCACGCAAGCAGCGGCAACTACTTAACTGGTGGACAGATGGATCGCCAGTCAGAGACTATGACGGTATTATCGCAGACGGGTCCATCAGGGCGGGCAAGACCCTCCCCATGAGCCTGTCTTTTGTTTTTTGGTCGATGACGCAATTCGACGGCCAAAACTTTGCCATGTGCGGAAAGACCATAGGCAGCTTTCGACGCAATGTCCTACCGACACTCAAACTGATACTGCCAAAGCACGGCTACCAGATCGAGGACAGGCGAGCTGATAATCTGGTGATCGTCTCCCGCGAGGCTGTCAGCAACTACTACTATCTGTTTGGCGGCAAGGACGAGCGCAGCCAGGACCTGATACAGGGTATTACCCTAGCAGGGGCCTACTTTGACGAGGTGGCCCTCATGCCGGAGAGTTTTGTCAACCAGGCCACCGCCCGCTGCTCGGTGGATAGATCTAAGTGGTGGTTTAACTGCAACCCGGCGGGCCCCTATCACTGGTTTAAAACCGAGTGGATAGACAAGGCCGCTGGCAAGCACGTGTTGCACCTACACTTTACCATGGATGACAATCTGTCTCTGTCTGAGCATATCCGCCAGCGGTTTGCGCGCCAGTACACCGGCGTATTTTACCGGCGCTATATCCTGGGCGAGTGGGCGGTGGCCGAGGGCCTCATCTACGACTGCTTTGACGAGGCGGTACATGTCGTGCCGGACGAGCCGCGCGGATACAGCAAGTACTACATCAGCTGCGATTTTGGTACCTACAACCCGACTACGTTCGGACTGTGGGGCCTTTGTAAGGGCGTCTGGTATCGCATCAAAGAGTACTACTACAGCGGCAGGGATAAACAAAGACAAAAGACACCGGAACAGTACGCGGATGATTTGATGGCTTTTGCGGGAGACTTACCGATAACGCAGGTCATAGTGGACCCGTCAGCAGCACCGCTTATCGCAGCTATACGGCAGCGCACGCCGTACAGGGTGCGTAAGGCCAACAACGATGTTATCAAGGGCATAACGCGGGTTGCAACCGCGCTTTCAGGTGACAAGGTCAAAATATGCGCCTGCTGCCAGCACAGCCGCAAGGAGTTTTATACCTACGCTTGGGACGACAAGGCGGCCCAGCGAGGCGAGGATAAGCCCATCAAGACCAATGACCACTGTATGGACGATATACGCTATTTTGTGAGCGCTGTGATCTATGCGCCACGGTTATAGGGGGAAGCAATGGCAACAGGAGTAGGATTATTGGCGCCCACCATAAACTGGGCGCAACAGCTCAAAAATAACGGACTGGACGACCGACAAATCATTATGGAGGAGGTTGGCACTTTTGAGCGCTCCCCCAAATACCATTGGATGATAACGGGCGAGCGATATTACCTGGGCGACAACGAGGCTATCGCCAGAAAACAAAAGTACAAATACGACGCCAAAGAGCAGCGAGTAGTGGATGAGGACGCCATCAATAATAAGCTTGTGCACAGTTTTATGCACAACTTGGTGGATGACAAGGTGGCCTATCTACTTGCCAAAGAGCCGACTATCAAATGCGACAACGAGGCGTACATAGAGCTAATACGCGAGACCCTCGGGCAGCCGTTTTTCGAGCAGCGGCTTGAGACACTCTGTGAGGAAGCCAGCAACAAGGGCATTGGCTGGCTGTATGTGTACATCAACGAGCAGGGTGAGTTTAAGACGTTGGTATTCCCAGCTCAGCAGATCGTGCCCATCTGGTCAGACGACGACCACACGCAACTGCAGGCGGTCATACGTACCTACGAGCAGACTGAGTATATCGGGTCTCGAAAGGAGAATATCAAGCGTGTTGATCTCTATACATTCGATGGTGTGTACCACTACGATCTGCGGGGCGGGGCGCTGGCAGCAAACACCAATTACAAGGATTTCCCCACGCCTTATCTCAAACGAGGCAAGAGCGGTGCGCCTACAAGTTGGGGGACCATCCCCTTTATAGCTGTTAAAAACAACAGTTATGAGTACCCGGACATCAAATTTGTCAAGAGTCTTATTGACGACTACGACGACAAGCGCTCAGAGAACTCCAACTTTTTGGACGTCGCCCGACGGCTGGTGTGGGTGCTTAAGGGATATGGTGAGGAGGACCTGCACAAGCTTGCAGGCAAGATCGCACACTACAATGCCATCAACGTGGATGACGCCACTGAGGGCGGTGTAGAGGCGATAAGCCCCAGCATAGACCTGGGCGGGTATGACACCCACTTCGCCCAACTCAAGCGGGATATATTGGAGTTTGGGCAGGGAGTCAACAAAAATTTGGATGATATCGGGACCGCGCCGTCAGGTGTGGCCCTTAAATTTTTGTACTCAGGGCTTGACCTCAAATGCAATAAACTGGAAAAATCCCTCAAGACTGCCTTTCGAAAGCTTCTGGAGTTTGTGGATACCTACCTATCGCTGACTGGCAAAGCTGTGCCCAAAGAGCCGGTGGAGATCATCTTTAACCGATCGGTTATGGTCAACGAGAGTGAGGCCATCCAAAATGTGGCGGCGTCCACCGCGATCATCAGTCGTAAAACGGCAATCTCCCATCATCCATGGGTACAGGACGCCGAACAAGAGATGTCGGACATGGCGGAGGAGCAAGAAGACGAGGAGCAGCGCCTATACAACAAGGCTCCGGTAACGAATAATGCCCAGCAGGAGTAGTGCTGAGTATTGGGCTGACCGTACGGCGGCCCATACGTGGGACGCATACAATACTGCTGTGGATGAGTGTAGGGCTCTGCAGGATGTTTACAGCAAGGCCCAAAGAGATATAGACGCCCAGCTTATGCAGCTGCTCAAAAAGAGCCAGAGCGGTAAGCTATCGCTGACTGATGGATACACGATCAAGAGACTAAAGGCCATTAAGGCAAACATTCAAAAGACTGTAGACCAGCTTAAAGAGGCGGAAAAACAGCAGCTGGGCGAGGTATTAATAGAGGCATACCAGACCAACTACGAGACGCTGCGGGCTGAGCTGACAGACAGAGCGTTCACCACCGTCAACAAAAAGGCGGTGGAAAAAGCGCTGAAATATCCCTGGTCCGGTGCTGATTTTAGTGACCGCATCTGGCGGGATAAAGCGTCACTTACCTTTGCGCTCAATGAGATATTGACCCGCGGGCTGGTGCAAGGCCTGGGTGTTGGAGAGCTGGCACGGCAGATAGACGGGAAAATGCAATTGGGGTACAAAAACGCTTTGAGGCTTGCCCGCACCGAAACCATCCACTACCTCAATGACAGCGCCCTAAAGGCCTACAAGGATAGCGGCGTCAAAAAGGTCCAGTTCTGGGCGGCGGAGGACGAGAGGACATGCCCTGAGTGTGGGGTGCTGCACGGAAAAGAGTATCCGATCGACAAGGCGCCGATCCTGCCGGTGCACCCCAATTGCCGGTGTACCTACATACCGGTTGTGGATTTACCCACTGAAAATACACAGGACACACAAAATCGTGATATAATTAAGCAGGAGGAGCAGATTCGGCAAGCTAGCTCAATTAAAGACGCAAATACCTACGCCGAAAAAATCCTAAAGGTGCCACATGCAGGGTACAAGGGCGTGGATATTGAGATTGCAAACGCATGGAACGGAGGCCTGGCGGATAATCTTAAAAAATTTCCAGAGCTACTAGATAATTTTGATTTTGTAGGGACCTGCCAGGAGCGGAACCGATACATCAAGAAGAAATACATCGAAACAATCATGCCAGAATTACGGGCCAGGAACCCCGGAGTAACAGAAAAACGGCTTCTTGATTTTGCCAAGCAACAGGCCAACAAACGGGTGCCACGAGTGTCTAAAAATGTAATCGCGCAATCCTACAGGTATAAAATTGGCAGGGGCATTACGGTCAATGCTGCTGTTGGTTCGGCAGAGGAATTAGTCCAAGAACTCCGTTACTGCGTAAAAATGAAATTCCACCCGGAGGGGTGCGAAACTATCCGAAGTGTTTTAGACCATGAGATCGCACACCAAATAGACGACTTAATTATGATTTCTGGGAGACCAGAAGTCATAGATTTGTTCCAGTCCTTAAAAGGCCCCAAAATGACGGAGGCACTGTCTGAATACGCCTGGAAAAACAGCAATAAGGACCCCGTGCGAGAGTTTGTGGCAGAGGCGTGGGCAGAATATTGCAACAACCCCACACCTAGACCTGTCGCTAAAAGGATAGGAGAGATTATCGAGGAGGTGTATAGCGAGTGGAAGAAAAAATAAATTGGGATAGCATGGAGGAAGCACCGGAGCTAATCAAAGACCCTCCCCTTACCATTGACGGTGGAGATGTGCCGGTGGAAGATTGTACACCTGAAGATCACCAATAGAGCACTGGGATTTCCCAGTGCTTTTTTGCGCCCTTTGGCCGCTGGGCATAAATGCAGCTACTCCCTACTGTGAGAGACAGTATAATAATCTATGGAGGTAGAAGTATGGAATGGCTTAGGAAACTACTGAGAGACGCACCTAAAACCGAGGACGGCAACCTTGATATTGATACTGTAGTCGACCAGATCAATAAGGAGCTGCCCAAGTACACGGTGCCCAAGGAGGTGTATAACACCATCAAAAGGGAGAGGGACGAGGCGAGCGCCAAGTTAGCCGATGCCCAAAAGGTAGACGTGGCTGCTCTGCAACAGCAGCTAGAGGACGAAAAAGCTGGCCGCGCCGCGGATAAGGGAAAATACGCCTTTTTGACCGCCGCTACCAAGCGCGGAGCCAAAGACCCCGATTACCTGCTGTACAAATATGGCGCAGACAATATCAAGCTGGACGAAAAGGGCTCTCTCGATGACGAGGAGGGCCTTTTTAAGTCCCTGCAGGAGAGTTATGCCGGCCAGTTTGAGACTGATACTGGCGTGATCGGTACCTCGCCCAACACCCTGACAACCCAAACCACGCAGCCTGTATTTACTCCCGAACAGCTGCGTGGTATGACTGTAGACCAAATCAACGCCAACTGGGGCGATATCCAGAAGTCATTGTAAGGAGGATTTTTAAATGGCAGTAACCAATTTTATCCCCACCATATGGGAGGCGCGGCTGCTGGAAAACTACCACAACCGCTCTCTGGCAGATGTCATCACCACCGCCCCTACCCGCATCGAGGGCAACAAGATCGTGTTTGGCACTGTGGGCGCGGTAGCGACCAAAGACTATGCCGGTACCGTCGAGTGGGACGAGATCGATGTACCCAAAGTCGAGCTCAACATGGATCAGAAAAAGTACTTTGCCTTTAAGGTTGACGATGTGGACAAGGTACAGGCCGCGGGTAACCTCGTGGACCCCACAGTGGCCGAGGCATCGGCGGCCATGAGCGAGACTGTTGATAAGGCGGTGCTTAAAACTATTGCCGATGGCGTCGCTGCTGGCAACAAACTGGGCGTTAAGCAGGTTCACCGTAAAAACGCCTATGACCTGCTGGTCGATATGGCCACTAAACTCAACAAAAATAAGGTGCCCAAAGTAAACCGCTACGCCGTCATCGACAGCGAGTATCTGGGCCTGCTCTCTAAGGATGTGCGTTTTACACCCAATCCCAAGGTGTTGGAAAACGGTGTCGTAGAGGGCCAGACTGTTGCCGGTCTGCAGATCTGCGTGTCTGAGGAGCTGCCTGTAGCGACCAGCAAAACTACGATTATAGCGTTGTCCAAGGCAGCCACTGGCCACGGCAAACAGCTCAACGAGATGGAGGCCATGCGCCTAGAGGGCAGCTTTGCCGACGGCGTGCGCGGCCTGATGGTATATGGTACTGGCGTCCTGCGCGACAAGTCGGCTGTCACCGCACAGATCGAGTACGTGGATGAGCCCGCCACCCAGGTCAACGTTATCAACACCACTGCCGCTCCGGTCAATACCAAAGAGGTAGCAGGAGCCTAATGGACACCGTCAAGGAGCAGGTTAAGAGCATTGTTGTAGGGCTTGAGCCGAGTGCAGAGGCTAAGTTTGACACACTGTACGCCTTGGAAAGCGCCGCACTTATCGAGTACTGCGGTATGCCGGAGATAACGGGCAAGCACGTGGCGCTGCTGGCCGACTTGCTGCTGCACCGTTACAACACACTGGGGCGCGACGGCATATCGGCAGAGAGCTACTCGGGGGTGTCCTACACATATAGCACAGACCTGCCCGCTACGCTGCACAGGCGTCTCAATAGAGCGAGGAGGCTTAGCTGGTGAGCATTATGAGTAATATGCAGCGCGTGTCGCTGCTGCGCAACGTGCCCATTCGGTCCCCTACCACGGGGGCCGTGGAGCAGCGCTTGCAATCGGTCGGATCGATTGATATGGCTATCTATCAGGACGATACTCTGAGGATATCGCAGACTGTACAGGGCGATGTGACGAGCCATATCGGCATATCTGCGGAGACTGCGGCCAAGACCGACGATGTAATAGTATGCGCCGATAACCGGCAGTACAAGGTGTGCACCATGCCTGTAGGTGGCCGCTATAAGATGGTACGGCTAAAGGAGCTGGCCGGCAGTGATGGATGACCAGAAAGCGTTTTGTGATAGTGTAGACGGAGCTGCTACACAATTGGTTCAGCTGGCGGCACGTAACGCCGAAACATGCGGGCTGTATCTAGAGGGACAAATCAAAAAAGAGACGCCGGTAGACATGGGCCTATTACGAGCGGCGAACGGCCATCAGGTGGACGTAGACAATGGGCAGATCACACTGACCCTATACAACGTCATGGAGTATGCCCCATATGTCCACCAAGGCACTGGCATATATGCCGAGGACGGAGATGGCCGCAAGACACCATGGGTGTATACCGACGCCAAGGGAAACACGCATAAGACAGCAGGCCAAAAGCCCAACCCGTTTATGCGGCGAGCCATCGAAAAAAATAAGGGCAAGATCAGCAAGCTATTGGGAGAGGGGAGCACGAGTGGAACTTGAGATATATGGGCTGCTGTGCGAATATCTCGCCGGAATATTTGTGCCCAACGCTATCCATCCCATCAAAACCGGTGATTTGAGCAAACCTAATCTGGTGTATGAGTATTACGACGACAGCGCTGGCACAGTGCACACGGGTATGCTTACACTCAAGATCATATCACCATCTTATGATGAGGCAGCCTGCTTGTCCGCGCAGGTAAAAAACAGGCTGAATACCGATGTGCAAGGCCAGTCCCTGCTTAGTGACAGTTACGCTGTCAGGTGCCTGCTTGCTGGTGGCGGCTGCCTGTATAACAGCGATTTTGACCGGTACGAGTATCAGCAGATATACACCATCAGATATGCAAGGAGGTAATGATTTGGACAAAAAAGATGAGATCATCTTTGGTGCTGGCGAACTGTATATGTACGAGTTTGCGGGCAAAGAGATCCCCGACCATGCGGTCATCGAGACCGAAGACCACAACGTAGGCCACTGCTCGGGGGGGTTTTCGGCGGAGTACAAGCCCGACCGATACGACATCAAAAACCAGTATGGCAGCACTGTTAAAACAGTTATCAAAAATGAGGAGATCACCGCCAAAACCGGTATCTTGTCGTGGGACCTGAGCAAGCTCGCGCTGCTCTCTACGGCAGTGTTTGCCGAGGATACGGCCACCGGGACCCGCAAGTTGACGTTTCGCGGCAAAGGCTCTCTGCGCAACGTAATGGTGCGGTTTGTCCACACCAAAGACGACGGGCGCAAGCTGCGGTTTACGATGATCGGCCAGGGCGGCAACGGCTTTTCGCTACAGTTCGGTGAAAATGAGCTGACTGTCGACGCCACTCTCAACGCCATCAGCTATATCAAGGACTTTTTGGCTGAAATTGAGGAGGAGATTGCCATAGAGGCAACCGGCCTGACGGTACAATCTGCTGCGGGCACCGCCACTGGTGATACCAATATCACCGTCACACCGGCGGCCGGCGGTAGTAATACTCAGGCCTATATTGCCGGTCCTACTGTCAATGTGCCTTGCGTAGGTGATAACTGTACCGGTTATACTGAGTTGCCCAGCGGCGGCAATATCTCGGGTCTCACCGCCGGCGAGACCATCGTTGTGGTGGAGCGGGATGCAGAGGGCAAAGCCGTTAAGGCGGGCTCGGCAAAAATTGTCGTGAAGACTGCCTAAAAGGTTGTACATATCCTCTAATTGTGATATATTTTGTTTATCATAATATGGAGGTTTTGTGAAATGAAAAAGTGTTTGTGTGCGGTGTTGGCGCTTTTTATGGCGCTGTCACTTGCGGGATGTGGTGGGGATAAGAACAGCACAGTAAAGCTGACTGAAGAAGAGCGGGCAGAGTATGTGCGAGCAGATTACTTTGATCTAGACCTGCAAGCCGATGCCAAGAAAGATTTGGATAGAGACTTTGAAACCGAAAAAGTTTTTGTAGAGGGAAAAGTGAAAGATATGGTGCAGTCGTCTAATGCTGCTTACCCTACAGAGATAAATGTAGTTCAAAAAGAGAATTACGGCCAAGAAGACACATTTAAAGTGTGTGCGGAAATGGGCACTCTTATGATAAAATTGGCACACGGTGAAACCGTCCGTATATATGGTAGGCCAGATATAGATAAAAATGGAAACCTCGTCATTTTGGCAGAGGGCGTCGAGAAAATTAGTGAAAGTGATTTAACAAAATTAGATCACCCTGACCCAAAAACAGAGGAAGAAGAGCAGGCGGAATTAGAACAGTTAAAGAGAGAGGCAGTGGAGGCAAACTGGCAGCTGTTGTCTGGTGATAATACCCCAATCGGTATGAATGTAAAATTTATAGGTATGGTCTATGATATCCACACAGAAGACAACATAGAGATACTCACCATCGTTGTTATTGACGATAACGGAGAATACACTCTAGAGGATCAAAAAATTTCACCATACACAGTTTGGAATGCCTCTGGAAATACTTTTGCAAAGGCGGATTTGGTTCAGGTCTATGGCACGAACTCAGGCCTTGATGGAGAATACCCAACGATATTGGGGAGATCAATAGAAAAGGTCCAATAACACAAAAAGAGATCGCTTAGGCGGTCTCTTTTCTATTGCATTTTTAGGAGGCAAAATGTTAGATTTAAACACCTATCTCAACAAGACGCTCGAAGTAAAAATCGGGGAAGAAATAGTCCATGTAAAAGACCTGTCCTATGCAATGTGGCAGGAGCTAGGCGGCAAAGCGACCACCTTAGACGAACAGCTTGACTTTGTTGCCCGAGCCATGAGCAACAACACCGAGGGTAGAGACTTCACGGCAACGGAGCTAGCCAAGCTACCCAAACCCGCCGTAGAGGCCATTTTGGGGGTACTTATCAAGTCGGGCAGTGCCGCCGTCAGCGACCCAAACTAAAACTGCCCATCCCTGACGGTCCCGTGGGCGAGGCAATCATCAAAAAGTATTTTGCCTGCGAGGAATGGGAAAAAGAAATGGACTGCAGGACCCGTGAGTTAAAGCGTATGCAAGATTACACGGGGCTAAATTTTAACGAGCTGATGGCGTTACCGCTGTCGGCTTTTTTGTATCTGCGTAAAGAGAGTTGGGTACACAGTTTTTTGGTGTCGGAAACGGGCCGCGAGACGCTAAAAGACATATGGCGGCTATCCCAGACCAAAGCGGATATGACCGCCGTAAGGCGGCACAGTAAGGTGGTGGTACATTGAGCGCATTAACAGGCGGCATTGAGCTTGCGCCGCTGCTCACACGGATAGCGGTAGATCTAGACAGCTTTAAGACCGAGATGGAAAAGGCAAAGCAGACTGCAAAAGAGCAGGCTGACGGTATTAGCCAGCAAATCAAAAAGGCCGCACAGGTGGGCCAGGACCTACAGAAAGTAGGGGGCACGCTCACCAAAGCCATAACAGTGCCATTGATGGGTGCAGGAGCCGCCTCGGCCAAATTCGCCATGGATTTCCAAAAGGATATGGCCCAAGTAAAGACCCTTTTGGATGGCAATGCCCAGCAGGTTGAAGCCCGCACAAGAGAGTTGTCCGAAAACGTACTACAGGTATCTAACGACGTAAACATGTCGTCCAGCCAGATCGCTGAGGGCACGTATCAGGTCATTTCTGCCTACGGTGACAGCGCCGAAACGATGGATCTTGTCACCATAGCAGCCAAAGGAGCAAAAGCTGGCGGTGCGGAACTAGTAGATAGTGTTAACCTGTTGAGTGCGGTTACTAAAGGGTATGGTGATACATCAGCTGCGGCTAACGAGAAGGTGTCTGATCTCGCTTTCCAGACAGTCAAGCTGGGGCAGACCACTTATCCAGAGCTTGCGGCTAGTATGGGGCGCGTGGTGCCTCTGGCGGCCACACTCAAGGTGTCGCAGGAGGAACTTTTTGGCGTCATGGCCACCGGAACTGGCGTAACCGGTAATGCGGCAGAGGTATCTACCCAGTTGCGCGGTGTGCTACAGGCCTTGATGGCACCAACCGATAGTATGGCCGAACTCATGGCTAATCTGGGGTATGAGAGTGGACAGGCTATGATAGAGGGGCTAGGCCTACAAGGCACTATCGACGCCATCGTCAAGGCGGCCGACGAGAGCGGCATGCCGTTGCAGTCCTACATCGGCTCTATCGAGGGACAAACTCTCGCCCTTACGCTGAGCGGTGAGCAGAGCGACGTGCTCCGCGAGAAGATAGCAGCCATGGGTGAGGCTACCGGATCGGCGGCCAGGGCGTTTAAAGCAGCTACTGAGAACGAAGCGGAGGACTTTGACAGCTCCATCAACAAGCTCAAAAACTCCGCTATCGCGTTCGGCGACGCTTTGACTCCACTTATTTCTAAGGTAGCCGATCTGGTGAGCGGAGTAGCCGATTTTATTAACGATTTATCCCCTGCTCAAAAGGAAATGGCTGTTAATTTTGCCTTGGTAGCTGCCGCTGCTGGCCCGGCTATCAGTACAGTGGGCAAAGGTATCACTACATTTTCAAATGTTGCCGGGGCATTAAAAGGCTTGGGAGGTGCAGCGAGCACCGCAGCGGGTGCCGGTGGACTAGGCGGTCTTACAGGAGCAGTGGGGGGCTTGTTGCCAGCTCTTGGTCCAATAGCCGCCGCCTTGGGCGGCGTGGCGCTGGCCGGAACAGCCATACACGTGGCCATGTCACAGGAGGTCGTGCCTACTATAGACTTGTTTGAAAGTCGCATGGTAGATGCCAGTGGCAACATTATGGCTCACGGCGACTATATGGCGGCTGCTCTGTCCGCAGATACAATCGTTATCAGCGACGCTACCAAACAAGCTGTTGGAGCGTATATGGATATGGACACGCAGATGGGGCAGATACTGCTTAATCAGCAGGTGGTTGGTGGCGCGATTACGCAAGAGACTGCAGGGCAGATGGTGCAGACTTACAGCGGCATGGCGAACACCATAAAAACCAAACTAAAAGAGGGGTATGACACCGATTTAGCCAATTTACAACAGCATGTGACAGCTAAGGGGCTGTTATCCGAGGAAGATGCTGCAAAGGCCCAGCAAATTTTAGAGACTAGTTACCAGACCAAAGTACAGAAAATTGAGGAAAATGAAGCGCGCATAAAAGAGATCTATGAGACTGCTGCCGCAGAACATCGGGAACTGACTCAGGCAGAAGAAGATGAGGTCAATCGCATAAAAGCTGAAAGCGCTCAAATGGCTATTGTCGAATTATCCGAAAGCGAGGCCGAGGCGCAAGCTATTTTGCAGACCTGGAAAGATAATCATATAGAAGTTACTGCTGAAATGGCAGCTGAGCAGGTCAAGGTACTTAACGAGGCCCGGGACCAAAAGATTTTAGACGCTGAAAAAGAGTATACACAGCAGATGGATATCGCTAGGCAATTAAGAGAAGAAGGCTCTGCGGAAGCAGTGGCATTAGCGGATAAGATAGAAAAAGAGGCTACACGCCAAAAAGACGCTGTTGTCTCTCAGGCTAATAAAACGCGCGATGAAGGCATCAAGAAACTTGGGGATGCTTACAAAGGATTATCTGACGATGTGAATCTGGAAACAGGAGAAATTCTTACATATTGGGATCGCGTTAAAAGTTGGTGGGATAAGTGGAATCCAACCGCAAAAAAAATGAGAGTTACATACGAAGAAAATGTGTCAAAGGGGAAATATAACCCATATGCAACCGGTTCACTTCAGTATACCGGTCTATCCTACGTGCCCTATGATGGCTATAATATTATCGCCCACAAGGGCGAACGCATACTCACGGCAGAAGAAAACCGCGACTATATGCAAGGCAAAAACGGTCCTGCTTCCAATGGAGAGGAAGTCGCAGTGTATACACAAATCAATCTGGATGGCAAAGAAATAGGGTATGCGGTAGCGCCACACGTATCTGTGCAGCAGGCCCGCAATGCTAGGAGGATAAGATGATACAGAGCATATATTCCGCCGGTGTGGAGGTGGTGCTTGACGATTTTTCGGCGGCGTGCACGGCATATAAGGTGGAGGCGGCTGTCTTGTCCCCTAACACCTATCAGGGTGGTGGTGCCTTGCTGCCCACCTATACGGACACCAAAGAGGGCTTATATAGCTTATCTATCGATCTGCTGATAGAAACCCCCGATGTGCAGGCAGCACGATCTCTAGCATTAGAACTCAAACAGCGGCTGCTTAAGTGTAACGTGATATTCGAGGATGACCGCCAAAAAGAGTACGATTGCATACTGCACAGCTACACCCTAACCGATCTGTTGCCAGGCATGATACTGCTTAACTGCGTGTTCGACGCGGTGATATGGGGGCCAGAAGTTAGTGTTGTGCTCTCCGAAAGCCCGCAAAATATAGCAATCAGCGGCCCGCAAAAAACTTACCTTACAATATCGGTAGAGGCGCTGGAAAATCTAGCCGAATACGCAGTGTGCGGTATGACCATACACAATTTGCCGCAGGGCAAGACGCTGATTGTAGATGGCGCAAGACGCACAGTCGAGATAGACAGCGCAAACGCCTTTGACACGGTGTCTATCATAGATTTTCCGGCCGCGCAGGGCGAGTTTACAGCAGTCGCCGATGACTTATCTCGAGCCACGGTGACCATCAGTTATAGAGGGAGGTGGTAATACTGGGCATCAGATATACAGGCCCGGGTGGACTGGTAGATATAGATGTAGATCATCATATAGACTACCAATCAAACGGATTACAGAAATTAAGTTTTTCCGTGCCGCTTGAACATCCGTCGTATCCCCATATCAAAGAGGAACTGCCGGTAGAGTGCCAAGGGCAGAGATACATCGTCAAGTCTATAGACGAGCAGCTGGTACACACAGATTTTGTGGCCGAGCTTGATTTGGACGTTTTACAGCAGAGGGTGTTTGCACCCGCGTTTGTGTCCACAACACTAACCCTTAGTGACACGCTTATGCTTTTGTTGGCAGATACCGGCTGGTACGCGGTCGGCGCCGACCTAGTATCTATTAAACGCAGCATTGAACTGTCTGACAGCACCCCATATGATGTGGTAATGCACTGCCAGTCGGTATACGGCGTCACCTATCGTTTTGACACTGCCGCCAAGTCCATCACCGTGCTGAAACCAGAAAACGAGCAGCCTAAAAATCTGTACATTACCGACCAGCTCAATCTGCGTCGGGTGGATATGAAAGGCGATACCTACGAAATGGTGACCCGTTTATACCCCTACGGCAAGCCAGACGAGAAGACGGGAGAAGCACTGAACATCGCCTCGGTCAACGACGGCGTACCTTATATAGAAGACCACACATATAGTAACAAGGTCATATCTGCCGTTTGGAGGGATGAGCGATACACCAATCCACAATCGCTTAAAGACGACGCGATATTAAGGTTGGCCAAGTTGGCTGTGCCGAACCGCAGCTATGAGTTGGATGTCGCAGACTTGGCAAAAATAGACCCGTCATACAGTGGACTCGCTATAGGGCTGCACGACAAGGTCAAGCTGATAGACCGGCGGCGGGGTACGATAGAGACACATCAAGTGGTGGCTTATCGAGAGTATCCCAACGCACCAGAAAGCAACGTAATCACCCTATCGACCGTCCCGCTCACCATCGAGGGAGAGATACGCGGGAGTATATCCGCGCTGGATGAGGTCAGCATACAGACCGCCGGCAAAGTTAATGAGATCAAACGTGATTTGGACACTACTGTCTCGAGAGTGGAGCAAACTTATACCCGAGGCGAGACTGACGAGCTCATCGGCAGCAAAGTGACCCAGTCAGCCGACGTGCTGCGCAGCGAGATTGCCCATACCTATATCACCGGTACAGAATTAAAAGAAGTAAAAAGCGAGCTAGAACAGAGTATCGAGCATATCCAGTTGTCCATGCAAAGGACTGGCGGCGACAACTTGGTATTCGGCAGTTCGGCTCGTCTGGGACTAGAGGACTGGACAACCGATGGTGCAGTAGTGTGCGATACTTCCACTGCGGTGTATAACGCCACATCCGCCGGTGGGGCCTTTATATTGGCTGACGAGGCGATACACACAGGTAGACTTTCACAAACCATCAAGACGGTACCCGGCGGGCAATATGCCTGGTATTTTCGGTACAAGCTCCAAGCCGGACTGCAGACAGAAGCAGAAGTGCATATTGGAGGCAGCCAACTAGAGTTGCCCCCGAACGATCAATGGGTAGAACGTACTGGCAACTTTACCGCCCAGGACATCACTGCCAAAGTGGAGTTTTGGGTGCGGGACGGCATTCTCACAGTGGCCGATATCACCGTGAAAGAGGGGCTGGTGTGCACTGCTTGGCAACAGGCGCAAAATGAGATACAGGCTGGTGGGGTCACCGTTACTCAACGGGGACTTCAGGTAGATGCAAACGGGGACCCATTCGCAGTCAAAATAGACAACCAACAATTTTTAGTGCGTAACAAGGATACTGGACAGGACGTAGTATATTTGACCAAAGACCAAGCTCTGATATCGCGCCTTACTGCTCAGGACGAGTTGACAGTGCGAAGATACGGGCAGTCCTCTAAGGCGCTGCGTATTATACCGGTAGATACCGGGGCATTTTTCGTGGTCAATGACTAGGAGGTGAGATATTGGCACGTATTAACGGATCAGTATCCAACTATGCAGGCAACTATGCCTATTACCTGGACGTATACGAGATACAGACCGATGTAACCAACAACCGCTCCATCGTGCGGGTAGACGTGTGGCTAACCTCCGGCACCCGCAGCTGGGACAGTATCAGCGCTGTGGGCGGCACGGTCACCATCAACGGCGGACAGCATAATTTTAGCAAGGTCGTGAGTATCGGAGCGGGCGGCAAGGTGGTACTGGCCACCTGCGACGCCTGGGTATATCATGACGCCGCTGGCGGTGGCAGTATCGGCATATCGTCTACATTTAGTCCCACGAGCTCCTACTCCCCCGGTTACTGCCAGGCCAGCGGTACTTATACACTGTCTACCATTCCCCGAGCCAGCACCCCCTCCATGGGGGCATTTAAGGCGGGCGACAACGTGACGGTGTCCATATCCCGCGCCAGCTCGTCTTTTACCCACTCGCTGACCCTCAAAGTGGGCAACACCACCATCAAGACGGCATCCGGCGTGGGTACCAGCCAGACATGGAGTTTTTCAGAGGCTGATGTAAAATCTATCTACACTGCCATGGGCAGCGCCACCAGCGCCACCGCTACGGTGACCTGCGTCACCTACTCGGGCAGCACCAATATAGGCACCAAGTCGGCCACCGCTACCTGTAGTCAGGTTGGAGGCAGTACTCTGACCACGACCCCCAACACGACGGTTGGGGACAGCCTGGCGCTGTCCATCACCAGAGACCGGGCGACGGTGACCCACACGCTGCGGTTTTACGCCGGCAGCACCCTGGTGCGTACCGCCTCCGGCGTGGGTGCTGCTTACACCTTTACCCCGACCACCGCCGAGATCGGCACCATTTATGGAGCCATGGGTGGTGCCAATAGCGTGACATTTAAGGTGACCTGTGCGGCAGTCCACTACACCCGGTCGCTGGGCACCTCCGAAAAATCCGGTACTGCCTCGGCACCGGGAGTGAGCACCATTACCTCCTCGCCGGCCCACACCATCGGCAGCGGGTACACGGTGACCCTGACCCGCACCCGGTCGGCGGTGACCCACACCGTGGAGTTGTACGTGGGTAGCGCCAAGATACGCACCGGCACCAACGTGGGCACCAGTTACGCCTACACCCCCACTGCGGCCGAGATTGCCGCCGAGTATGCCGCGACACCCAATAGCAATACCGCCACTGCCAAGATCGTCTGCCGCTGCTATCACTATGACCATCTGTGCGGCACAGTCCAGGCCACTGGCAATGCCACGGTAGACGCGGCCGCAGCCGCCCCGGTCTTTACCGGCTTTGTTTTTGCGGATATCAACGCAGCCACCACCGCGCTGACCGGCAACGATCAACAGCTGATAAGCGGCTACAGCACCTTGCGGGCCACGGTGCCGGTGGACAGCAAGGCCACCAGCACCACCGGCGCCACCATCAAGCAGTATATCTTGTATTGCGGTGGCGCCTCGATATCCGGCACATACTCGGTCTCCGCTGACGTATCCATGCAGCTGGCGGGAGTGACCTCCGGCAGCATACGGGTGGCGGCGGTGGACAGCCGCGGAAACCAGACGGTAATAGAGCGGCTGACAGTGTTGGTGCCCTATACCCCGCCCCGCATTACCAAGGTGACCCTACGCCGGGACAGCGGTGTGGATGCCAAGACCCAGCTGGAGCTACAGGGGGTGTGGTGGACCGGATCGTTTGGCGCGGTCGATAACGCGGTAAACGCCTCTTATCAGTATCGTGGTACCGCAGACAAAGACCTGTCGGCCAGCATTACCATACCCATCACCACCGAGGGAGCGGAGTTTAAGTATATCGGCTATGTCGACGGCGACCTGGGCACCGGCGGTTTTACCTTTGACAGGTCCTTTTATCTGCTCTTTACCACCGCTGACCTATTGGCCAGTGCGACGGCAGAGGGCACCATAGACCGCGGTGTGCCCACCATGCACATGACCCAGACCGGTATCGGTATCGGCAAAATGCACGAGAGCGGGTCCATCGACACGGTGGGCAATATCGTGGAGGCGGGCACAGCACTACCGGACAAATACGCCGCCAAAGCGCACAGCCACACAGCGCTCACCAGCCTGGGCAGACAGACGCCAGAGATCGGGCGCACAGCCAACAGGGGCGGCGTCTATAGCTATAATGTGGCGGCCGACGTATCAGGTGCGCCGGCTGACTACTTGTCGGTGCTCGGGTTTGGCCTCGGCGCTGGTGGATCGGTAGAGATTGCGGGACATTGGACCGCGGGCCAAACCTTATATGCAAGGGCATTGCGGGACTGGCAAGACAACTGGTGGCCGTGGATTGAGATAATCACCAGCAAAAACCTGCTTAACAAGGTATATCCCGTCAACAGTATCTATATATCATACAGCAACACCTCCCCGGCCTCCTTGTTTGGCGGCACATGGACGCGCATTAATGGTTATTATCTTTACGCAGGTGCTGCTAGTAGTACCATGGGGACTACTTTCGGATCGTGGGACAATGCCATTGCCCAGTCTAATTTGCCGGCTAGGACAGCGGTGCGGCTGAATTTAACTGGTCAAGGTGGTTCGAACACATCATTCGGGGCGGTTAACGGTTGGGCTTTTACGTCCATGCAGGACAGCAACCAACCATACGGCCAAGCGCTGACAGTGCAACCCCCGGGTATTAGACTTGCGGTTTGGCGCAGGACTGCCTAAAGGAGGTCAAAATGCGGATTTTGGACGAGCAGGGCAACGAACTGGAAACCTACGACAACACAAAAGGCTATCTGGTCAATGACAAGGTGCTCATAGCGCACCACGAGGCCGTGGAGGCGGTAGAGGAGCAGGGACACTTTGAAACTATCGCTGAATACCCCAATGGTGGAAAAGATGTGGAGTGGATCGTGGACAAGCCAGGTGTAGAGGCAGCGGAGGCCTGGGACGAGTACGAGGACATATACCGCTATATCCTCTATACTGCCGCCGAACTGGAAGAAATAGAGGAGGCCCGCAAAAAAGCAGCGGAGGAGGCCGAGCTACAGGCCAAAATACGGGCGCTGTCCGATAAGGCAGTGACCTGGGACGAGCTTGCCGCCGCACTCAAACAGGGGGTAAATAGCATATGACCCAAAAAGATATTGTACTGGACGCCATGAGACGACAGGGCCAGGCCCTTGCCCTCGATCTACAGGACCGGGCCGCCGACATGACGGGCACCGAGCTATACGCGGAGGACGGCTATATCCCGGATTTTGCAGCGGCCAAGGCGACCCAAAACATGCTGACCCGTCCTGCTGGTTTTGTATGCCGCTCCACTGCCGGCCGCGTCGTGCGGCTGCTGCAGCCTTATGACAGTGATATCTATAGCGCCGAGCCAGAGGAGCTGCCGGCACAGTGGGGCTTTGTGTGGTCTACCGATCCGGCCAAGGCGCTGCCGTTTGTGGCGCTGGCCACCAGCCCCTACATGACGGGGGACTGCTGCACCGAGGATGGACAGGTATACCGGTCTAAGATAGACCATAACGTACACGCCCCCAGCGCATACCCGCAGGGGTGGGCGGAAGCGCACGTAAGTGGTGGGTGATGCAGATGGATTTTGAGCACGAGCGGCGTATCACGGAAGTGGAGGGGCGGTCAAAGTCTAATGCGCACCGGATTGATGATCTTGAAAAGCGACAAGACAATCTTGACGAATTAGTCGGCACAGTCAAAGTGTTAGCGGTGCGCGAAGAAGCCGTGGAAACCGATGTGAAAGAGATAAAAAACGATGTAAAAAGTCTAACCAGCAAGTCGGGCAAGCGCTGGGATAATCTTGTCGACAAGATTATCCTAGTTGCCGTCTCTGCGCTTGTTGGTTTTATTTTGGCCCAAATCGGACTTTAGAAAGGGGAAAGCAACATGAAGATCAACTGGAAAGTACGAACGAAAAACCCGGTTTTCTGGGCACAGTTGGCGACGGCCATCGTGCTGCCTATCCTGGCTTATCTAGGCCTACAGTGGAGCGATATGACCAGCTGGGCGGCCCTGGGAGAGATCCTGGTGCAGGCCGTTAAAAATCCGGTGATCTTGGTGTCGGTTGTGGTATCGGTGTGGGGCATCGTGAACGACCCCACCACCGCTGGACTGAGTGATAGCAAAAAGGCAATGGGCTACCAAAGCCCTAAAAAGGAGGACTAGCTATGAATGTCGTAAAAATCGATCTCCCACAGAATAAGTACAATACCAAATGTCCGTATGCAATGAACCCTACAAGGATCGTCGTACATAATACCGCCAACGATGCCAGCGCTCGCAATGAGGTCGCCTATATGCAGCGCAATGATAACGAGGTATCGTTCCATTTTGCCGTTGACGACAAAGAGATTATTCAGGGCTTGCCGCTCGATAGAAATAGCTGGAACGCAGGAGATGGCGCAACTGGTACCGGTAACCGGCAGGGCATATCTATTGAAATCTGCTACAGTCTGTCTGGCGGTCCCAAATTTGATGCTGCCGAAAAGCGTGCTGCTGAGTTCATCGCCCAGTTGCTCAAAGAGCGCGGCTGGGGCATCGATCGTGTGACCAAACACCAGGACTACAACGGCAAGTATTGCCCGCACCGTACCCTGGACCTGGGCTGGCAGCGCTTCCTAGACATGATCCAGGCATACATGGGCGGTGGCTCTACCACTGCACCTGCTCCGGGTAAAGATATAGATACCGTTGCGCGTGAGGTTATCGCCGGTAAGTGGAGCAATGGTGACGACCGCAAAAACCGTTTGAGAGCTGCCGGATATGACCCGAGCATCGTGCAGAATAGAGTGAACGAAATTCTGTACGGCGCAGACCCCGCCCCTGCGCCGGCCCCGCAAAAATCCATTGATGAAATCGCTCGAGAGGTTATAAACGGGGGCTGGGGCAACGGCGCTGATCGTAAAGCCAGGCTATCGGCTGCCGGATATGACCCCGACGCTGTCCAAAATAAGGTGAACGAGATCCTATACGGCGCAGACCCCGCCCCTGCGCCGGCACCCTCTAAATCTCTCGATGATATTGCCCGTGAGGTCTATGCAGGCAATTGGGGCAACGGTGCAGACCGCAAAGCTCGGCTGGCTGCTGCCGGTTACGATGCAGAGGCGGTACAAAATAGGGTAAACGAGCTCTATTACTAAAAGTACATAGCACTTAGTTTAAGCCCTCGGCCATCGAAAAAGACGGTCGAGGGCTTTTTTAGTTTTTATTGCTAAGAAGACGATGAGGCGCATGCCCCGTTGCTTCCCCCCAAAATCTCACCCCATTTTTAAAAGCGTTCCTAAAGTAAAACTTAGGAAGAAGCCAGTAGTCGTCGGCAATTAAATCTGGATTGTTCTCAGGGTCTATGCACTGGATACAATAATGCATTATTTCGCCTGTCCTAGGATTATATTCTGCAACTATTTTTTTCCCTGTTCTTATTACCTCTCGTTTACCCCATTCAACAACCCCATAACGTTTTCGCAACTCCAATAAATCTCCTCTGTTCATATCTTCCCTCCTTACTACACCTGTAATTATACTACAACGTATGTCCTATAAATGGGACAGAAGATCAAATACGTACTGTAGCAAAGCGTGTGATTTATGATCATGTCAATGCGGAACAGTAAAATAGCCCTAGCATCTCAAAAAAGGCAAGCAATCGGTATCTTATTTTGGGGAAAGTGTCGTACTAAAGTCGTACTCGCTTTTTTTACAGAAACAGGAAAAGCGCCTAAACCCGCATGGTTAGGCGCTTTTTTGATGGAGCAGGCGATGGGAATCGAACCCACAACCTCAGCTTGGGAAGCTGATGTTTTACCACTAAACTACGCCTGCATATTTGATTTTGGTTACCTATTTAGTATAGTGCTTTTCACCGTATAGGTCAAGGCCTTTTTACAAAATCTCACAGTGGCAAAAATGTGCGGGCATCCGGTACGGGAACATAGGCCGATGCTACACGCGGTGTCCAAAAGTGACCAAAGGCGCACCTCGGGGCACTGTTTTACATAGTCTGGGGGCAAAACATATCTGGAGGTGCCCCATGGCAGACAGCATCAGTTTGTGCATGATCGTGAAGGATGAAGAGGCAGTGCTGGCGAGGTGCTTAGACAGCGTGCGGGCGCTGGTGGACGAGGTGATCATCGTCGACACCGGCTCGACCGACCGCACCGCGCAGATCGCCGCCGCCTACACCGATAAAGTGTACAGCTTTGACTGGTGCGACGATTTTGCCGCCGCCCGCAATTTTTCGTTTGAAAAAGCCAGCGGCGATTATATCTTGTGGCTGGATGCCGACGATATCGTGCTGCCGGATGACCTGCGACAGCTGCTGCGGATAAAGAAAAAAGGTATTGGCGCCGACGTGTTGATGGTGCGCTATAATACTGGCTTTGACAAGCTGGGGCGGCCGACGCTCTCGTTTTACCGGGAGCGCATTTTGCGGCGCAGTATGGGCTTTCACTGGGTGGGGCGAGTGCATGAAGTGATACAGCCCCGGGGCAAGGTGCTGTATACGCAGGCGGCGATCACCCACCACAAGCTACACCGCAACGACCCTGGGCGCAACCTGCGCATTTTTGAGACCATGCGCCGGGAGGGACAGCCGTTTGACCCGCGACAGCAATTTTACTACGGGCGGGAGCTCTATTATGCCGGTGCGTACGACCGGGCAAAAAAGGAACTGCAGACCTTTTTACAGCGGCCCGAGGGGTGGGTGGAAAACCAGGTGGAGGCCTGCCGCACCTTGTCGCAGTGCTGCCGTGCACTGGATGACCCCAGCGGCGCGCTACAGGCGCTTTTCAGCTCGTTTTTATACGACCAGCCCCGGGCCGAGGTGTGCTGCGATATTGGGCATCTGTTTATAAATCGGCGCCAGTACCGCCAAGCAGCGTACTGGTACCAGCAGGCGGCAGCGCGGCCGAGGATAGAGGGGGGCGGGTTTTACAGCCCGGCATGCTATGATTTTATCCCCTATTTGCAGCTGTGCCTGTGCTGCGACCGGCTGGGCGACTACCAAAAGGCGTGGGATTACAATGAAAAGGCGGCGGCACTGCGGCCCGACGAGCCGGCCATCGCCCATAACCGACAGTATTTAGGGGAGCTGCTGGGGCGCAAGCAGACAAAAAAGCGGGCCAAAACAGCTCGTTAAAATGTAAAATATTTGTAAACACGGCCCTATAATTTGCAATTTTAGATCACTTTTCATGCAAAAACAGAAGCGCATTTATTTTTGTGCACACCGCCATACAGAGGCCTTAAAAGCCCTGTATGACGGCGCGCACTTTTTTATAGCAGTGTGTTAAACCGGCCGCGCGAACGACAGAAAAGCTGCCCTAAACAGCCGCCACGCTTTACTGTGATAGCAGCATAAAACCCCATTGACATGCCATTTTTGCCGTGATAGACTGACTTAAAACCTTGACAGACCGATAGGACTTTGAAAAGCGAGACGAAGGCGTTTGGGACAGTTTGCCCCAGCGCCTTTTTGTGCTTTTAAACGGGTAGTTTTGGGGGTATGCCGACTTGGCCATAGAAGATATCGACAGCAGCCGTTTAGAAAGAAATTTAGATGCGCTTTGCAAAATTGGTAAAAACCGGGACGGTGGTATAGATCGCCAGCTGGCCACCCCGGCCGACTTGCAGGCCAGAGAGTGGCTGCGCGCCTACTGGGAACAGATGGGCCTGACCGTGCACAGTGACGCCGTGGCCAACTTATATGCGGTGCTGCCGGGGAGAGAGCCGGGGCTGGCACCCATTGCCGTGGGCTCGCACCACGACACGGTGCCAAACGGCGGCAAGTACGACGGGGCCATGGGCGTGCTGCTGGCTACCGAGCTGGCCCAGAGCCTGCAGGACGCGGGGACGGCGCTGCGCCACCCGTTGTGCATCTGTTCGTTTACCGGCGAGGAGCCGAGTGACTACGGGGTATCGACCTTTGGCAGTAAGGTGCTGGCCGGCCGGCTGGGCAGCGCAGACCTGATGCGCCAGCGCCACGCCGTGACCGGCGAGACGCTGGCCGCGGCGGTGGCCCGGCTGGGCGGAGAGCCGGGTGCGGCCGATCAAAACCGGCTGCGGCCGGGCGACTGGGCCTGTTTTATAGAGTGCCACAACGAGCTGGGGCGGGTGCTGTTTGACGAGGGGCTGGCAGTGGGCGTGGTGGACTGCATTACCGGCATTTACCGCGAGACGGTAGAGGTGACCGGGACGCCCAACCACGCCGGCACCACCCAGATGCCCCACCGCCGGGACGCGCTGCTGGCGGCCAGCCTGTTTGCACTGGAATTTGAGGCGCTGCTGCGCGCATATGACGACCCCCAACTGGTGGGGACCATCGGCCACATCGAGGTGTGGCCCAACGCCTCGAACATTATACCGGGGCGGGTGGTGATGGCCCTTGAGATGCGCTGTTGTGACCCGGCGCTGCGGGCCGACGTGCTGCAGAAGATGGAGGCGATGACCCGCCGGGTGGCGGACCAGCGCGGGGTGCATATACACCGCCGGCTGGTGCTGGACCAGGCGGAGACACAGATGTCGCCGCTGGTGCAAAAAGCGCTGCTGGCAGCCAGCGCCCAGTGCGGACAGCCGGAGCGAGTGATGGCGAGCATGGCCGGGCACGACGCGGCCAACATAGCCCGCAGCACCCCGACGGGCATGCTGTTTACCCAGAGCGTGGACGGACTGGGACACTGCCCCCAGGAGTACACGCGTGCAGAGGACATTTACACCGCGGGCCGGGTACTATTGGCGGCGGTGCAGCACTTAGACGAGGAGTTGGACCGATGAAGTTATACGCCCCCCAATACCTGTACCAGGACGGCGCCTTTTTGACCGGGATGGCCGTGTGCACCGAAAAAGACACCGTAAAAGAGGTGGGCCGGCTGGAAGACCTGCAGCAAAAATACCCCCGGGCGGCGGTGTGCGACTGGAAGGACCTGATCTTGCTGCCGGGCACGGTAAATGTGCACAACCACTGCTTTCAGAGCCTGCTGCGGGGCATTTGTGCCGACCGCCCCTTTTTGGAGTGGCGCGACGGCTCGCTTTACAAGTACAGCCCGCGACTGCAAAAGGAGCACATCTACGGCGGGGCGCTGTTTGCCTTTGGCGAGATGATGAAGTGCGGTGTGACCACTGTCTGCGACTTTTTTTACCTGCACAACTTTGGCACCGAGAGCGACGAGATGATCGTGCAGGCGGCTAAAGACCTGGGTATTCGCCTGGTGCTGGCCCGGACCATGTACGACTGGAACGGGGCCCCCAGCGGCTATGTGGAGACCGTAGAGCAGGCGGTGGAGAACACCCGCCTGCTGGCCCGCAAATACAAAGATGACGACATGACCACGGTACTGCCGGCTCCCCACAGCCTGCACGCCGCCACCCCCGAGATGGTACAGGCCGGCCACGCTTTGGCCGCCGAGCTGGGTTGCCGCTACCACATCCACGTGGCGGAAGAGCCGTTTGAGGTGGAGCAGGTACAGGCGGAGTTTGGCGCCACGCCGGTAGAATTTTTGGACCGGCTGGGCGTAGTGGACGAGAGCATGGCCATTGTACACGGGGTGTGGCTAAAAGAGAGCGAGATCGACTTGTTGGGCAGCCGCGGCGCACAGCTGTGCTACTGCCCCTCGAGCAACATGTTTTTGGCCGACGGAGTGACCGACATCGCGCGCATGATGCGCGCCGGGGTCAACATCGGCCTGGGCAGCGACGGGGCTTGCAGCAACAACCGCATCAGCGTGTTTGAGGAGATGCGCATGGCCTCGATCCTGCAGAAGGCGCACACGCTGGACGCGCTCTCGGTCAATTACCAGCAGGCCTTTGACATGGGCACCAAAAACGGCGGGCAGCTATTACAGCTGCCGGTGGGCCAGATAGCGCCCGGGTACAAGGCCGACTTTGTGGGCATACGCAGCCGCGACATGTCGATGCAGCCCATCTCGGACAGCGGCGAGCAGATACTGCCCAACATCGTCTATTCGATGCAGCCCACCGCTATTGCGCGGGTGGTGGTCGACGGGCGGCTGACCGTGGCCGACGGGGTGCTGCAGACGGTGAGCGAAAATGAGATCGTAGACCGGGTGCAGACCATTATGCGCCAGATCGCCGACTAGGAACAGGAGGGGCATTGTGACAAGAGTACTGATCGAGCACGCCAGCCAGATCGCCACCCCGCGGGGCAGGAGCGCCCGCCGGGGCAGCGAGATGCGCCAGATACAGGAGATCGCGGACGGCGCTATCTATATAGAGGACGGCATTATAAAAGAGGTGGGCCCCACCGACCAGGTGACTGCCGCTGTGGGAGACCTGCAGGGCGTAGAGGTGGTGGACGCCGCCGGGCACAGCATCGTGCCGGGCTTTGTGGACTCGCACACCCACTACATATTCGGCGGATACCGGCCAGAGGAGTTTTTGGCCCGGCTGGAGGGGGCCGGCTACCTGGAGATCATGAAGATGGGCGGCGGCATACAGTCGACGGTAAACGCCACCAAGGCCTGCAGCGAGCAGGAGCTCTACCGGTTGGGGCTACAGCGGCTGGATGAGATGCTCGCTCAGGGCGTGACCACTATGGAGGGCAAGAGCGGGTACGGGTTGGACCTGGACTGTGAGCTAAAGCAGCTGCGCGCCATGCAGCAGACCGACCGCGACCACCCGGTGGAGGTAGTGCCCACCTACCTGGGCGGGCACGCGGTGCCGCCGGAATACCGCGGGGACCCCGACGGCTATGTGGACTTTATGATAAAAGAGGTGCTGCCGCAGGTAAAAGAGCTGGGGCTGGCCACTTTTTGCGACGTGTTCTGTGAGGACAGCGTGTTTTCGATCGAGCAGTCGCGCCGGCTGCTGCGCGCTGCGCAGGAGATGGGCTTTGGCTTAAAGATGCACGCCGATGAGATCGTGTCGCTGGGCGGGGCCGAGCTGGCCGCCGAACTGGGCGCGGTGTCGGCCGACCACCTGCTGATGGCATCGGACCCGGGCATTGCCAAGTTGGCCGCCGCGGGCACAGTGGCCACACTGCTGCCCTCTACCGCCTTTTGCCTGGCCCACCCCTATGCCCCCGGGCGCAAGATGATCGACGCCGGCTGTGCGGTGGCGCTGGCCAGCGACTACAACCCCGGCAGCTGCTTTACCAACTCGATACCGCTGATTTTGGCGCTGGCGGGCATCCATATGCACCTGAGCATTGAGGAGGTGCTGACCGGCGCGACCCTAAACGGCGCGGCGGCGGTGGGGCGGGCTGACCGTATCGGCAGCCTGGAACCGGGCAAGCAGGCCGACTTTTTGCTGCTGCGCTACCCGGATTACCGCTTTTTGGTGTACCACTCGGGCGTGAATATCGTGGAGCAGGTCTACAAAAAAGGCCGGCTGGTATACGGTGGCCGACCGTGATACAGCTATACCGCAAAGAGCACTTTACCGCCGCTCACTGGGCGGGCGGCACCACCACCCAGCTGCTGATACTGCCGCCCGACGGCAGCTATGCCGAGCGCACCTTTTGGGTGCGGCTGTCTACCGCCACGGTGGAGCAGGCGCGCAGTACCTTTACCCCGCTGCCCGGCATACAGCGGGAGCTGATGGTGTTGGCGGGCAGTGTGGTGCTGGAGCACCGCGGCCACCACACCGCCGCGCTGAGGCCCTACCAGTCGGACCGGTTTGACGGCGGCTGGGAGACGGTGAGCGAAGGCGTGGCTACCGACCTGAACCTGATGTGCCAAAACGGGGCGACCGGTTCGCTTACCCACCTGCCGCTGACAGCCGGCAGCGAGACCGAGCTGGGCGCCGGGGAACAGCTGGCGCTGTACTGTGCCGCCGGCAGCTGCACCGCGGTATGCCGCGGTGAGCTGATAGAGCTGCGGCCGGGCGATCTGCTGTACACCGACGAGGCATGTCTGCTGCGGGCGGCGGCTGACGCCGATCTGGTGGCGGCCCGTTTTGCACTGCCGGCAGATGCCGGCCAGAAAAGAGTACATAGAGGAGGGGATGCCCATGTGTAAGCACCCGGAAGAGATAAAAGAGATCGAGATAGACGGACACCACCTGAGCATAGAACAGCTGGTAGCGGTGGCCCGTTTTGGGGCCAAGGTGCGCGTGAGCGGCGAGGCGATCGCGCGCATGGAGCGCTCGCGGGAGATGGTGGAGCAGATCATCGACGAGGGGCGGGTGGCCTACGGTGTTTCGACCGGTTTTGGCGAGTTCTCGAAAGTGTCGGTAGACAAAGAGAGCATGGCTCTTTTGCAGAACAACCTGATCGTGTCGCACTGCACGGCGGTGGGTGACCCCTTCCCCGAAGAGGTGGTGCGGGGCATGATGCTGCTGCGGGCCAACGCGCTCTGCGTGGGCAACTCGGGCATCCGCCCGGCGCTGGTATGTACGCTGATCGACATGGTAAACGCCGGCGTGCACCCCATCGTGCCGCAAAAGGGCTCGCTGGGGGCCAGCGGCGATCTGGCCCCGCTGGCCCATATGGTGCTGGTGTTGCTGGGCAAAGGTGAGGCCGTTTACGGCGGCCAGCGCATGGGCGGCGCCGCGGCCATGCAGAGCGCGGGGCTGCCAACCTATACCCTGCTGGCCAAAGAGGGGCTGGCGCTGATAAACGGCACCCAGGCCATGACCGCTGTCGGCGCGCTGAGCTATTACGACACGCTGCGCGCCGCCCAGTTGGCCGACATCACCTGCGCCCTGAGCATGGAGGCGCTGACCGCCTTAAAAAATGCCTTTGACCCCCGCATCCATCAGCTGCGCCCCCACCCCGGCCAGATGCTGGTGGCTAAAAACATCCGCCTGTTGACCGAGGGCAGCGAGATACTGGAAAAGAGCCAGGATCTGCGGGTACAGGACGCCTACGCGATCCGCTGTGTGCCCCAGGTACACGGCGCCATCCGCGGGGCACTGGACCACGTGCGCCAGGTCATTGAGGTAGAGCTCAATGCGGTCACCGACAACCCCATCCTGTTTTTGGAGGACGGGGCGGTGATATCGGGGGGCAACTTCCACGGGGAGCCGCTGGCGCTGGCCATGGACTACCTGGGCATTGCCGCGGCGGAGATCGCCAACATCTCGGAGCGGCGGTTGGAGCGGCTGGTAAACCCCGCGCTGAGCGAGGGGCTGCCCGCCTTTCTCACCCCTCACGGGGGGCTCAACTCGGGCTATATGATCTGCCAATATGCGGCTGCCTCGATGGTCTCGGAAAACAAGGTCCTGGCCCACCCGGCCAGCGTGGACTCGATCCCCTCCTCGGCCAACCAGGAGGACCACGTGAGCATGGGCACCACCGCCGCCAGAAAGAGCGCCGATATCGTGCAGAACACGCTATCGGTGCTGGCCTTTGAGCTGATGGCCGCCGTGCAGGGCGTCGATTTTCGCGACGGCAAGCAGGCGCCGGTGACCGGTCAGATACATGATCTGGTGCGCCGGGAAGTTGCCTTTTTTGACACCGACCGGGAGATACGGCTGGACATTGAGAAGATGAACCAGCTGGTGCGCTCGGAGAAGATACAGAAGCTGGTGTTCAGCGCGCTGCCCGACTTTGCCTGAGACAGCGACACACCCATTTGCGTAACAGACGGGCCTGCGCCCGACACGCGATACAGCCAAAAGGAGGAAAACACATGGACAACAACACTGCCTGCCAGGCCATGACCATCTGTCTGGATGAGGAGCTGCCCGCCTACCCCCAATTTGTAGAGGGTATTCGCCGCGCGCCGCGGCGGGAGAGCGAGCTATCGGACGCCGATGTGGCGCTGGCCCTGAAAAACGCGCTGCGCTACATCCCCGAGGAGCACCACGAGCAGATGGCGGCCGAGTTTTTGCAGGAGCTCAAGGAGCACGGCCGCATTTACGGCTATCGCTTTAGACCCCAAGGGGCTATTCACGGCAAGCCCATCGACGAGTATAAGGGAAACTGCACCGAGGGCAAAGCCTTTCAGGTGATGATCGACAACAACCTGGATTTTGACGTGGCGCTGTACCCCTATGAGCTGGTGACCTACGGCGAGACCGGTCAGGTATGCCAGAACTGGATGCAGTACCGGCTGATCAAGAAGTACCTGGAGGTGCTCACCGACGAGCAGACGCTGGTGCTGGAATCGGGCCACCCGGTGGGGCTGTTTGCCTCGCACAAGTACTCGCCGCGGGTCATCATCACCAACGGGCTGATGGTGGGCCAGTTTGACAATATGGACGACTTTAGCCGCGCCGCGGCGCTGGGTGTAGCCAACTACGGCCAGATGACCGCCGGCGGCTGGATGTATATCGGGCCGCAGGGCATCGTGCACGGCACCTTCAACACCCTGCTCAACGCCGGGCGGCTGAAGCTGGGCATTCCCCAGGAGGGCAACCTGGCCGGGCGGCTGTTCGTGTCGTCGGGGCTGGGCGGCATGAGCGGCGCCCAGGGCAAGGCGGCCTACATCGCCGGGGCCGTGTCGATCATCGCCGAGGTGGACGCCTCGCGCATCCAGACCCGTTTTGAGCAGGGCTGGGTAAACGAGCGCACCGACAGCTTGGCCGAGGCGGTGGCTATTGCCGAGCGCCACCTGGCCGACAAGACCGCCTGCGCGATCGCCTATCATGGCAACATTGTGGACCTGCTCTCGTACCTGCTGGAAAACGGCATCCACGTGGACCTGCTCAGCGACCAGACCTCTTGCCACGCGGCCTACTCGGGCGGGTACTGCCCCCAGGGACTGACCTTTGACGAGCGCACCGAGATGCTCGACCGCGACCCGCACGGGTTTGCCAAGCTGGTGGATGAGAGCCTGACCAAGCACTACCACCTGATCAAGGCGCTGCACGAAAAAGGCACCTATTTCTTTGATTACGGCAACAGCTTTATGAAGGCGGTCTACGATGCCGGCAACAAAGATATCGCCAAAAACGGCGTGAACGAAAAAGACGGGTTCATCTTCCCTTCGTATGTAGAGGATATTTTGGGGCCCCAGCTGTTTGACTACGGCTATGGTCCGTTCCGCTGGGTGTGCCTGAGCGGCGACCCCGCCGACCTGGACAAGACCGACAGGGCGGCCATGGACTGCATCGACCCCGACCGCCGCTACCAAGACCGCGACAACTACATCTGGGTGCGCGACGCCAAGAAAAACAAGCTGGTGGTGGGTACCCAGGCCCGTATTCTGTACCAGGATGCGATTGGCCGCACCAAGATCGCCCTGAAATTTAACGAGATGGTGAGAAACGGCGAGATCGGCCCGGTGATGATGGGCCGCGACCACCACGATACCGGCGGCACCGACTCGCCTTTCCGCGAGACCTCGAACATCAAAGACGGCTCGAACATCATGGCCGACATGGCCACCCAGTGCTTTGCCGGCAACTGCGCCCGCGGCATGAGCCTGGTGGCGCTGCACAACGGCGGCGGTGTCGGTGTGGGTAAGGCGATCAACGGCGGGTTTGGCATGGTGCTCGACGGCAGCGAGCGGGTGGATGCCATTCTGAGCGTAGCTATGCCATGGGATACCATGGTCGGTGTGTCGCGCCGCGCCTGGGCCCGCAACGAGAACTCCATTGAGACCTGTGTGGAGTATAACCGCACCCACAGCGGCAAGGACCACATCACGCTGCCGTTCGTGGCCAGCGACGATCTGATCGCCAAAGTGATCGCGGACGCCCAGTAGCTTTTTTACAGAGACCTGATAGAGGGCAGGCCCGCCGGACGGTGGGCCTGCCCTCTTACCTGTTGGGACCTAAATGGGAGCCTAAAAAGGAGGAGCCATATTGATCTATTTAGACAGAGAGCTGGACCTTGACCAGCTGGTAGATATTGCCCGCCGGGGGCAGGCGGTGGCACTGAGCGACCAGTACCGGGCACGGGTACAGGCCGGACGGGCAGCGGTGCTAAAGATGGTGGAGCAGCGGCGGCCGGTGTACGGGGTGACCACCGGGTTTGGCGTGCTGTGCGACCGGGCGATACCGCCGGCGGACGCCGCTCAGCTGCAGCAAAACATCTTGCGCTCGCACGCCACGGCGGTGGGAGCGCCGCTGACGGCCGAGCAGACCCGGGCAGTGATGGTGCTGATGCTGCAGAACTGCGGCACCGGCCACAGCGGGGTCGGCCTGGAGGTGCTGGAGCAGCTGACGCGGTATTTAAACGAGGAGCTCGTCCCCTGGGCCCCGGCACAGGGGTCGGTGGGGTATTTGAGCGTGGAGGCACATATTGCCCTGACACTGATCGGCGAGGGACAGTTTTGGGGGGCGGACGGCAGGCCCACCGCGGCAGCCACCCAGCTGCAGGCGCGCGGTATAGAGCCGGTGGTGTTGGGGCCCAAGGAGGGGCTTTCGCTGATATCGGGCACCACCAGCCCCTGTGCGCTGGGGTGCCTGGCACTGCACGACATGCTGCTCTGCCTGCAGGCGGCCGACTGTATCGGCGCGCTGTCGCTGGAGGTGTTGGGGGGCACTGACCGGGCTTTTGACCGGCGGCTGATGGAGCTGCGCCGCCACCCCACCCAGTGGGAGAGCGCCCGCCGGGTGCGGGCGGTGCTGCAGGGTTCGGCCCGGGTGGAGGCCGCCCGCCGCACGACCCTGCAGGACGCCATGAGCCTGCGCTGTATTCCCCAGCTGCACGGGGCGGTGGCGGAGACGCTGCTGCACGCCCGGACCGTATTGGAGCGGGAGCTGTGCTCCTGCTGTGACAACCCGGCGGTATTTTGGGAGGAGGATACGGTCATATCGGGGTGCAACCCCGACTCCTCTTTTGTGGGGCTCTGCATGGACAGCGCCTGCACCGCGGCGGTGATGCTGGCCAAGATGTCGGAGCGGCGCACCGACCGGCTGCTCTCTGGTAAGGGGGGACTGCCGCCGTTTCTCACCGCTGCGGCCGGCCTGTGCTCGGGCTTTATGGGGCTGCAGTACACCCAGGCGGGGCTGTTGGGCGACATGCGCCAGCAGTGCCACCCGGCCAGCGTCGACTCGGTCCCCACCTGTGGCGGACAGGAGGACTATGTGGCTATGGGCTACAACAGCGCCAAGCGCAGCCTGGACATTGCCCAAAAGCTGGCCTGGGTGCTGGCCACCGAGCTGCTGTGTGTGCTCCAGGCCAACTATTTAAAGGGGGATGACCTGCCCAGCGCCCCCTACCTGACCAAGTTGCGGGAGGCCTTGAGCGGCGCAGTACCGGGTTTTGATGGTGACGAGCTGTTTGCCCCCTATGTACAGCTGCTGGCCGACTTTATTTTAGCGGGAAAGATGCCGGCGGTGTGACCGGCGGACATGCCGCTACCTGCAAGAGGGCCTCTGCACCGGCATACGGTGCAGAGGCCCTCTATTTTTTAAAATACTGTGTGACAACTGGCGGAGACGCCCAGGCCCGATCGGCTGCCGGCAACGGATGTGTAAAAACAGCCGTAGCGGCAGGGGTCGGGGGCACTGTGGGTGTGTTCGCTTTTTTGGCGTATTTGCCCGGCGGGCGGATAAGCGGCTACTGAATGGGGCGGTGACCGATGCCCAGATGGGGAGCCGCGTAGTGCTCCAGGTGCTCGGACAGCACGGCCAGCATCTCTTCGGCGCTCTGCACGCCGTACACCCGATCGTCGGGCAGCGGGCAGCGCACCCGGTCGTCGAGCCTGGTGTCGGCCAATCTGCTGCTCCATCCCTCGGCATTTTTGTAGGCGATGAGCAGGCGGCCAAAGCTCCAGGCGTAGGCCATCTCGCTGAGCGTGCCGGCGCCGCCGCCCACGGCGATGACCGCGTCGGCGTTGATGACCACCGCGTTGCGCATCACGTCGAGACCGGTGGGCACCACGATATCGGCGTAGGCGTTGGCGCTGGTGCGGTCGAAGGAGGGCAGGATGGCCAGCGTATCCCCCTCACGGTAATTTTTTGAGGCGTGGGCGCCGGCGAAGGCGGCCTCCATAACGCCGGTGAGCCCGCCCGACTGCACCCGGTAGCCGGCGTCGACCAGCGCCTTGCCGGCGGCAAAGGCCAGCTGGTAGTTCTGGTGCTCCGGCGGGAGACCGGCGTTGCCGATGATGGCGATACTTTTTCTCATGCTTTGTACCTTTCCTTTCTCGTTACAGATTGATGAGCACGACGCCCGCGAACGCCAGCAGCGAACACAGCGCCTGGCGCCGGGTGATCTTCTCTTTGAACACGAAACGGCCCACCAGCACCGTGAGGAACAGTACCCCCACCGAGATGCTGGAAAACACCACCGCTGCCGGCAGACGTTCCAGAGCGCGCATCTGCACGGTGGTGGTGAGCACATTGGGCAGACCTACAGCGACACCGGCCAGGATATCGCGCAGGCGGATGCCGCGGCGGATAGTCTTCTTTTTGAGCTGTAGGGCGACATATACGGTACAGTAGACGGCCGCCGAGCCGAATATGGTGAAGACCATCAGGTCTTTATAGCGCTCGATGCCGTACTGCACGAACAGTTTGCTGAACATCTCGATGGTGCTGTTGATAAGGGCCAGACCAAACAGCACCCCGACGCTCTGGATCTCTTTGGCGCCGCGGCGGCCGGACATGAGCAGCAGCCCCACCACGGCGATGGCAAAGCCCACGGCACCCAGGCCCTGTGGGAACTCGCGCCACAGGAGCAGCGTGAACACCGCGGTAAAGGCAAAGGAGAACTTGCCGAATATGGTGGTGATACTGAGCCCGTTTTTGGCGATGCTCACCCGGATGAGCAGCAGACTGGCCAGGTAGCATATGCCGGAGACGGCGCCCAGCACCGTGAGCAGCAGCAGCGTGTTGGGCACTGTTTTTTGGGTGAGCAGCGTCGAGGGCGTGCACTGGGCCATTTTTCCCCACTGCTGGGCCAACCCGCCCTGAAAGGCGCGCACCAGGGAAAAAGAGGCGGCAAAGAGGTAGTTGACCCAGGTGACGTAATCGCCTTCACAGTCTTTCTTCTCGATAAACTTGAATACCATCGAGACCATGCCAGACAAGAGAATGGCCCAGAGCAGATAGATCATGTATGTGTGACCCCCGTATGTAAAAGATCGGCCCGGTCCCAGACGCCGGGACGGCAGCCGCGCGGTAAAGGCGGCCACCTCTACGATTATAAGAAACTGCGCGCCAAAATAACAGAGAAAAACTCCACACCTTTTGTCGGCCGTACTTTGTCAGGTATACCAGTCGCTGCGTTTTTTCGGTCATTATATCTCTATCACCGGCAGCTATCCGATACCGGCGAGCGGAGGTATGGGGCCGGTCTCTCCTGCCCTGGTATGGCGGCAGCGCGCATAAACATGAAAAAGAGCCGCCGGGATGCCCGGACGGCTCTTTTCGCTTTATTTTTGCAGCAGTTCGTCGGCCAGCGCCTCCATAGCGGGGAGGTCGGTCTCTTTCATAGCCGAGCGGATGCTGACCATCTGCTCGCACAGATCGATGTTTTTCATCTCGTCCAGCAGCGCTTTCATACATTTACCGGCCGAGGGGGCCCAGGAGCCGTTCTCCATCAGAGCCACGGCGCGATTTTGATAGGTCTTGGCCTTGAGGTGGTGGAGGAAAGCCTCCATGCTGGGGAAGAGGCCGGCGTCGTAGGAGGCGGCGGCCAGCAACATCTTGCTGTAGCGGAAAGCGTCCTCCACCGCCTCGGACACGTCGGTGCGGTTGAGATCGCACAGCACCACCTCAGCGCCTTTTTGACGCAGGATCTCGGCCATCTTTTCAGCGGCTTTAGCGGTGTGACCGTGGATGGAGGCATGGGCCAGCAGGACGCCTTCATCTTCGGGCTGGTAGCGGCTCCAGGTGTCGTACAGGCCGATGTAGTAGCCCAGGTTTTCGCGCAGCACCGGGCCGTGCAGCGGGCAGATGATCTCTATATCCAGCGCGGCGGCTTTTTTGAGCAGCTGCTGGACGGGGCCGCCGTATTTGCCCACGATGTTAAAGTAGTAGCGGCGCGCCTCACAGGCCCAGTCCTCCTGGGTGTCGAGCGTGCCGAACTTGCCGAAACCATCGGCGGAGAACAGCACCTTTTCGGACTGTTCATAGGTGACCATCACCTCGGGCCAGTGGACCATGGGAGCCATGAAAAACTGCAGCGTGTGCGCGCCCAGAGAGAGCGTGTCCCCCTCCCCCACCAGCACCTTGCGGCTGTCGGGCAGATCGAGGGTGAAGAACTGGCCGATCATGGTGAAGGTCTTGGCGTTGCCCACCACCTGCAAGTTGGGGTACATCTCGCACAGGCGCTGGATGTTGCCGGCGTGGTCGGGCTCCATATGGGAGACGACCAGGTAATCGGGCTGGCGGCCGGCCAGTGTCTGCTCGAGGTTTTTGAGCCACTGCTCGGTGCCGCGGGGATCTACGGTATCGAGAATGGCGAGCTTTTGGTCGAGGATGGCGTAAGAGTTGTACGATACCCCGTTGGGGACCGGGTACTGGCTCTCGAACAGGTCGATCGTCTTGTCGTCTACGCCGATGTAGCGGATAGTGCTGGTGACGGTGGGTGCGGACATGGCAAAATCCCTCCTATATAAAAGCAAAAACGTGAAGCGGACCGGGGCGAGTGCCGGGGCCGCGCGGTGTGGCAGATGCGCTGGGGCTCCGGGCCCCGCGGGACAGAGCAGGCGCTGCCGCTGGCTTGTCCGCTCCTATTTTACCAGACCGGTGCGGCGGGCGCAAGACGGCTCGCTGCTGCCGGTGACAAAATCTGCGCCTTACCGGAACATAAAATGGGCCGATCCTTTAGAAATCTTCAGGTTCTTTTTAAGGAAAAATAAAGGTATGGCCGGTAAAATATCTGTATAATGGGTATTAGAGAGATCGCTTGTGCCGGGCGACCGGCAGGTGAGGGGGGATTTTTGTGCAGCGGACCATACTGGTGGCGGAGGACGACGCCGACATCGTAGAGCTGATAAAACTGTATTTGGAGAGTGAGGGCTACCGGGTACTGACTGCCGGCGGCGGCGACGAGGCGCTAAAGATCGTGGAGCGCCAGCACATCGACTTGGCGGTGCTGGATATTATGATGCCCGGACTGAACGGTTTTCAACTGACCCGGGCCATACGGCAGCGCTATGACCTGCCCATTATCATATTGTCGGCCAAAAATGCCGACAGCGACAAAATACTGGGGCTGGAGCTGGGCGCCGACGACTACCTGACCAAGCCGTTTAACCCGCTGGAGATCATTGCCCGGGTAAAGGCCAACCTGCGCCGCTCTTACCAACTGAACCAGCACCGCCGCGGGGAGGATGACCGGCGGCAAGTACAGGTGGGACAGCTGGTTTTAGACACCCACGCGCTGACGGTAAAAAAAGACGGGCGGGAAATTGCCCTTACGCCTACCGAATACAAGATACTGGCCCACCTGATGGGGGCGCCGGGCCGCATTTTTACCAAAGTGCAGCTGTACGAGGCGGTGTGCGGCAGCTACTTTGAGGGGGATGAGAACACCATGATGGTGCACATCTCAAAGTTGCGGGACAAGCTGGAGGACGACCCCAAGGAGCCCCGCTACATCAAGACCGTAAGGGGGTTGGGGTACAAAATTGAGAGACCACAAAAAGATTAGAGGCAGCTTTTTTTCGCTGCTGCTGCGCAATTATCTGGGCTTTACTTTGGCGATCGCGGTGGCGGCGGGGCTGATCTTCACCTTGGCCAACATGGACTTTAACCAGCGGATGCAGGGCCTTGACGGGACCGATATGCAAAAGTACCTGCCGGCCCTACAGGCCGGCAGGTACACCCGCTTTCCCACCCGGCGGCTGCTGGGGCGCAAGGGATATATACAGGTGGTGGACAGCGCAGGACGGACCGTTTACAAGACCACCGGCGCCCCGGACAACCCCTTTACCCCCCAGCAGATCGCCTGCGTGCCCGCCTACCAGAAAAACACCTACATCGCTGTGACCGAGCAGGAGGCGGTGGACGGACAGAGCTACATTATGGTGACCCGCAACTCGCTTTATGAGGCAAACTATGCGGCCCAGGAGGTAGCGCTTTTTGACGACTGGCACAACCTGGTCTACGGCCAGCTGCCCGGCGGTGCGGTGTGGCTGGACGAGACCTCGTTTGCGCTGTTTACCCAGACGGGCCCCAGCGAACACACGCTGTGGCGGTACCCCTTTACCGGCAGCGACGGGCGGCACTACGACCTGCTCATGTATGCAGCCTACTTCGACGAGGCCGAGTACGAATATTTGACGGCTATATGGTGGCGGGATATCAGCAGCTTTTTGGTGGTGTATGTGCTGGTGATCCTGGTGCTGGTATTTTGGCTGGACCGCAAGGTGAACAAGCCCCTGGGGATGTTGGGCCGGGCCATGGACCAGCTGGCGGCCGGGCACACCGGGGAGCCGCTGCAGTACCGGGGGCCGCGGGAGTTTGAACAGATCTGCCAGGACTTTAACAGCCTGCAGGCGCGGCTGCAGGAGAGCGAGCGACAGCGGGCACAGCTGGAGGGGGAAAAACAGAAGATGCTGGCCGACATCTCTCACGACCTGAAGACCCCTATTACGGTGATACAGGGGTATGCCAAGGCCATAAGCGACGGGCTCATCCCCGCCGAGAAGAGAGACCAGTACCTGCGGACCATCTACCAGAAATCAGATGCGCTGGCCGGGCTGATCGCCACTTTTTACGAGTACTCGAAACTGGACCACCCAGACTTTGCGCCCCAGCTGCGGCGGCAGGACCTGTGTGAGTTGGTGCGGGAGTACTTGGCGGGCAAGTACACCGAGATAGAGCTGGCGGGCTTTGCGCTGGAGGTAGAGCTGCCCGAGACGCCGCTGTACTGCATGCTGGACGCCGCGGCCATTGGGCGGGTGTTTGACAACATCGTGGGCAACGCGCTGCGCCACAACCCCGCCGGCACGGCCATTACCTTTTTGCTGCGGCAGGCAGGCACGGGCGCTGAGCTGATGATCGCCGACAACGGAGTGGGTATTCCGCCGGAGATCGCCGCCGACATCTTTGCGCCTTTTGTGGTGGGCGACGAGTCGCGCAACAGCCGTCAGGGATCAGGGCTGGGGCTGTCGATTGCCAAAAAGATCGCGGTGGCTCACGGTGGAGATATCGCCCTGATCTATCCGCCGCAGGCGGGCTTTTCGACCCAATTTGTAATGACTTTACCGCTGGCTAAACACTTGTAGACCCGGCGGGACCACACAAAAAGAGCGGAGACAGGAAAGTTTTCCTGTCTCCGCTCTTTTTTGTCTTACCATGCCGATCGCAGGGGCTGCCGGCCACACCACATATTGGCGGTATACCGCGCGGGCAGCGATTTGGGCAGTGATTTGAGCAGCAATCTAAAATCATAAAGCAAGGAGAATGCTGCAGACAGCAGCCCGATGGCGGGCCGCTTTTGAAAACTGGAAAGACGGGCATAAGGCGCTGCCCGTATAGAGACAACCATCGCGGGCGGCGGCTCTAAACTAGAGGCGGCTACCTTTTTCTTTACAAATCTTAATGTTTTGTAAAGGGTGGCTAAAGGTTGGGGCGGTATGGTAGGGACAGGTAAAAACTGTGCGTGAAAAGGAGCAGACAGATGGAAAAAGGAGCATTTTTGACCTTTGTGCGGCAGCACAAAAAAACGGTGGCTTTGAGCTTAGCGGGTGTGGCGGCCGTTGGTGGAACTTTGGGGATCTGGGCGGCACTGCACCGGGGCGGCGACGAGTCGGCAGGTACCGAATACGCCCGCAACGTAGTACTGAGTAAGGGAGAACTGAACCAGTCGGTGCTGGTGAGCGGCACTGTGGAGAGCGCCCAGGTATCTTCGGTGACGACGACTTTGCCCTATAAGGTGAAGAGCGTCAACGTAAAGGTGGGCGACATGGTAAAAAAGGGGGACATCATCTGCGTTTTAGACGACGGCGAGCTGCGCCGAGAGCTGGCGGACAAGCAAAAAGCCGCCGGCGGAGAGGTAAAGACGCTGCAGGAGAGCCGAGATAAGGCCTACCGGCAGCTGGCGGCGGCGAGGACGGCAAGAGGCACCGAGCAGGCGGCCCAGGATCAGTTGGTGGAGAATGCCCGCCAGGTGCTGGCCGGCGCCGAGACCGAAGTACAGCGCACGGCGCCTATCTACACGGCGGCCCAAAATGCCTATGACACGATGGCTGCTGCCGTGGCGCCGGCTCAGATAGCATACGACCAGGCCGCCGCCGAGCGACAGCGCGCTTACGGCGCCTGGGTGCAGTCTGGCGGCGGGACCGGCACTGCGCCGCACCAACACTACCAGCAGATGCTGCAGCAGGAGCAGCAGTGCGCCCAGGCGCTGGAGGACGCCAAAACTCTATACGATTACGAGCGCTATGCGCAGGCGCTACAGGCCGCCAAGGCCCCTTATGACCAGGCGGCGGCCAGCCGCCAGCAGGCGCAGGAGGCCTATGACCAGGCATTGGCCACGCGCACCCGCACCTTGGGCGAGCAGGATGCCGGTATCGCCGAGCTGGAGGCAGCAGCAGGCACCGCCACCAGCCAGCTCGAGTCATCAGCGGCCGGCAAAGAGCTGGAGGAGTTGCAAAAGAAGTTGGAGGAGACCACTCTGCGGGCCGAGACCGACGGCAAGGTGACCGTCTTGGCGGTGAACGTGGGCAGCGTGTGCAAAGGCGATGTGGCCACCATACAGTCGACCGACCAGCTGATCGTATCGGTAAAGATACCGGAGTACGACATCGCCAAGGTAACAGTAGGTATGCCGGTAAACATAACCAGCGACGCGGCCAAACAGCCGGTAAAAGGCACGCTTTCGCGCATATCGCCGACGGCGGGCACGGCCGGTGGCAACAGCGGTGAGGGAACAAACAGCGGCAGCGGTGGTGACAGCGGCTTTTCGGCCGATATTACTGTGCATGACCCCAAGGGGCTATTTATTGGCAGCAAAGCCAAGGCAGAGATCGTCGTATCGCAGAAAAAAGATGTATTTACCGTGCCACTGGACGCGCTGAAGACCGGCAAAGACGGCGGCGACTGCGTACTGCTGCTGCAGCCGGACGGCAAGTATAAAGAGGTACCGGTAACGGTGGGGGCACAAAACGACTTTGACGCCGAGGTATCGGGGCCGGACATCACCGAAGGGGCCCATGTGCTGGCCAATGCCAGCTGGGAGGAGCTGGCCGGGCAGGCGGCCGGAGACCTGGAAAAAGAGGAGATGCTGTGATGGCGCCCGGTATGAGCGGGCCGCTGATCCAGCTGCGGGACGTGGTGAAGACCTATAACCGGGGGCGGGAAAACGAGCTGGAGATCTTACACGGCATCGATTTGCAGGTGTGGCCGGGTGAATTTGTAGCGGTGGTGGGCGAGTCGGGTTCGGGCAAGACGACGCTGATGAACATTATTGGCGTGCTGGATACCCCCACCAGTGGCAATTACCTGTTGGAGGGTACCGATGTACAGGCCACCAGCCGCGACGAAATGAGTGCGGTGCGCAACCAGAAGATCGGGTTCGTGTTTCAAAACTTTAACCTCATTGGCCGCACGACTGCCCAAAAAAATGTGGAGCTGCCCATGGTATATGCGGGAATAGACAAAAAGCAGCGCGCCGCCCGCGCCCGCGCGCTGCTGCAGATGGTGGGCATGGACGACCGGCGCGACCACGAGCCCAATGCGCTATCGGGCGGGCAAAAACAGCGGGTGGCGATCGCCCGCAGCTTGGCCAACGACCCGGCCATTTTGCTGTGCGATGAGCCCACCGGTGCGCTGGACAGCAAGACCAGCCGCAGCGTGATGGATATTTTTCACGCGCTGCACCGGGAGCAGCACAAGACGATCCTGCTCATCACCCACAGCCGCACGCTGGCCAGCGAGTGCCCGCGGGTGGTGACGGTAAAGGATGGGCAGATCGTATCGGACAAGAGAGGGGGGCACGGCTATGCCTTTGGGTGAGAACATACAGCTGGCACTGGCCAGCCTGCGCGCGGGCAAGATGCGGGCCCTGCTGACGATGCTGGGCATCATCATCGGTATTGGGGCGGTGATCACCATTGTCACCATCGGCGATTCGATGGCGGCGTCGATCCGCGCTGAGATGGCCAGCTTTGGCGCCCGCAATGTGACGGTGGAGGTGCGCCAGAAAGACGAACCCGGCTATTTTGACAGCGCTGACGCCGAAGTTTTGGGCGGCGATGGCGGTGACGGAGAGACATTTGAATACCGAGAGCCCGCCGAGAGCGACCTGATCACCCCCCAGATGCTGGCCGAATACCGCCGGGTGTTTGCCGGCCAACTGGCCGCGGCGGCCGCGCGCGATGAACTGGGCAGTGTGAGCGTGCAAAACGGGCGCCACAAGGCCGGCGCCACGCTGGTGGGGTGCAACGCCGACCAGGCCAAGGTGGCCGGGCTAGCGCTGCAGGCAGGGCGCTTTATAACCGATGGTGACGGCGAGGACGGCCGGGCGGTGGCGGCGGTGAGCGACCTGTTTATACAGCAGTACTTCGGCGGGCGGCTGACTGCCGACGAGACGCTGGGAGAGAGCTTTAGCGCCGAGGTGGAGGGGCGCACCCTGCACCTGTACATTGTGGGGGTGTACCGCTACCAGCCGCCGGATGGGGCCGCACCACAGCCCCACGACGGCACCACAAATACCGAAGTATACCTGCCCATCCACACCGGCAAAAAGCTGTTACAGCGGCCGGTAGGCTACCGCAGCTTAACGCTGCAATCGCAAAACCAGGCTGACAGCCGGCTGTTTTTACAGCGCACCCAGACCTTTTTTATGAGCTACTATACCCGCAACCCATACTTTACCGCCAAAGCCAGCAGCATGGAGAGCATGATGAACTCGATGGACAAGATGACCCAAAATGTAAAACTGGGCATTAGTGCTATTGCCGCCATCTCACTTTTGGTAGGGGGCATTGGAGTGATGAATATCATGATGGTATCGGTGACCGAGCGCACCCGCGAGATCGGCGTGCGCATGGCGCTGGGTGCCCGCGGCCGGACCATTTTGTGGCAGTTTATCGTAGAGGCGGTGATCATCTGTCTGATCGGGGGAATGATCGGCGCGGCGGTGGGCATTGGCCTGGGCAGTGCCGGGGCCACCATGATGGGCTACCCGGCCCGGCCGTCGCTGGCAGCTATGGCGGTGGCGGTGGTATTTTCGATGGCGATCGGCATCTTTTTTGGCTACTATCCAGCCAAAAAGGCCGCCCGCATGGACCCTATCGACGCGTTGCGCTACGAGTAGAACTGCCCGCTTGTAGGGGTGATCAGCACTCTGCACGACATAAAAAAGAGCACTGCCAAAAGGCAGTGCTCTTTTTATACCGACAGGGGCGGTGCGCGGGCAGGATAACGGCCGGACAGCAGCGGTGAATGCAGCCGGACAAGCGGCCGTTTTATGCCGCCAAATAGACATTTGCCGGTGATCATAACGGGCAGCGATGGGCAGGCAGCTGCCTGTCGGCCACTGATAAGCCCCTTTTTTAGTGATGGCGGCGATTTTTTACCGCGACCGCCTTTTGGCAACTGGTGACAGTGCGGCGCCTGGGTAAGCATGGAGGAGCACCGGGGATATGGGGATATCTGCACGGTGAGAGACGGCGCACTTGACGATAGCTGCCGCAGAGATACCTTGACGGCGGTGGAAAAGATACCACTATCGCCTTTAAAACAGCGCGGTACCGAAGTTTTAGAAAAATGTGTAGGGGGCCGGGAAAAGCAGGCGGTTACAGGTAAAAAGGCGGCTGTACCCACTGCGGCGGAGCGCTGGACGAGCCACGGACGGAGGGTAAAAAAGAGCGACCGATGCGGCCGGTATTTTGGGCGGCAGTTTGCTCTCTGGGCGGGCCGCGCAGGTATTCGTACCGGGAGCGCTGCGGTCTAAAGCACAGCTGCCTGGATAGGAGTCCGCGGGCACATAGAGGAACCCACCAAAGGAGAAACACCTGCGGGAGCGGCCGTCACTGCCGGCGGTGATAAAGGCCGAGACGGCTGTGATCTGACCCATGTTGTCGCATCACGGCCTGCCGCCCACCGGCATATTTTTTGGAGATGAGGGCCAAAAAAACACTGTTTTGGCATTAAAAAGCAGCAACTTTCCGATATTTGGTAAAAACATGGTTCGACTTTTACCGGTCACATCTGGTATACTGTAGGATAGGTATCTATTTTATTGAGGATGGGAGGGCTGGTCATGTACGAAAAGTTGCTGCTTTTCATATATAAAATGGAGCGCAACCCGGTGTTCTCGTCCATCAAAAAGGGATTTTTGCTCATTACCCCGGCGGTGCTGGCTGGATCGGTGGCGCTGCTCATCAACAGCTTTCCCATCCCCGCCCTGCAGAGTTGGCTGCACAGCTTTGCCGGTGGGGTGTTGTCGCAGCTGCTGGACCTCATCTTTGACGCCACCATCGGTTTTTTATCGGTGTATCTGGTGCTGGCCATCAGCTATTACTACTGCGCCGAGGTGGCGCCGTCGCCCAGCGGCATCCAGGTGCCGGCCATGGTGACGGCGCTGGCCTGTTTTGTGGCCACCTTTGGCGATACGCTGGACATCGACTGCTTTGGCACCATCGGCGTTTTCACCGCTATGTTATGCGCGGTGCTGGCCACCCGGCTATTTTTGTTTTTGACCGGCGTACGGCGGGGCAAGCCGATGCCGGCGGGGCGGTCTACTGCGGCGTACTTTACCAGCGTGCGGGCCATACTGCCCACCTTTGTGTGCGTGCTGGTGTTTGGCTGTGGGCATTTGCTGCTGTACTGGCTGGGCGGCGTGGGCAACTTGAACCAGCTGATCTCACAGGCGCTGGTATCACTGTTTGGCGGCACCCACACCAACCTGGGGGCGGGACTGTCGTTTACGGCGGTGCAAAATGGCCTGTGGGTGCTGGGCGTGCACGGCGGCAATGCGCTGGACCAGGTGGCCAAAACGCTGCTGGTGCAGGGCGATGGGGCGATCATCACCAAATCGTTTTTAGACACCTTTGCCAGCATCGGCGGCAGCGGCTCGGCACTGTGCCTGGTGTTGGCGCTGCTGCTGGGATCGCGCCAGCAGCGGCACCGGGACCTGGTGCGCTCCTCGCTGGGGCTGTCGCTGTTTAACATCAACGAGATCCTGGTGTTTGGTCTGCCGGTGGTGCTCAACCCCATATTGGCGCTGCCGTTCGTTTTGACTCCGCTGGTATCGACACTGATGGCCTACGGGGCGGTGGCGCTGGGACTGGTGCCGATGGCAGTGAGCGAGGTGGGCTGGACCACACCGGTATTTTTTAGCGGATACCTGGCGACCGGCTCGTGGACCGGCGCTGTACTACAGCTGGCTATTTTGGTGGTGGGCACGCTGCTGTACCTGCCGTTTGTGCACCTGGCGGTGCAGCTGCAGCGCCACCGGGCGGGCTTTATGGCCAAAGACCTGACCGAGCGCTTTCGCCGCGACGAACAGCGCCACCTGCGACCGGATTATTTGGAGCGCGCCGACGAGACTGGGGCGGCGGCCAAAGCTATGGCCGCCCAGCTGCAGCTGGACGTGCAAAACGGGCAGGTACCGGTGTTTTACCAGCCCCAGCTCGATGCAAAAGAGCGGGTGGTGGGAGCCGAGGCGCTGCTGCGCTGGCAGTATGCCGGGCAGCTCATCTACCCGCCACTGGCTATTGCGCTGGCCCAGCAGGTGGGCTGTTTTGACGCGCTGACGCGGTTGATCTTACACCGGGTATGCCGGGATATTGGCGAGCTGCGGGCGCAGATGGGGCCGGCGTTTACGATCTCGGTAAACATTACCGCTGCCCAGCTGGACGACACCAGCTTTACCGAGCAGATCATCTCGGGGGCGGCCAGCTACGGGGTGAACCACCAGCTGGTGTTGGAGGTGACCGAGGAGAGCGCGCTGGGGGACTTTGTCCAGATCGCCCCCAACATTGAACTGTTGCGGCAAAACGGCATTCGCATGGCCATTGACGATTTTGGCATGGGACAGACCTCGCTGGAGTATCTGCGGGAAAACCTGTTCGCCTATGTAAAACTCGACGGCAGTTTGGTGCAGCAGGTACTGCACAATCCCCGCTGCCGGGATATCGTGGGATCGATCGTGGAGCTGGGGCGGGCGCTGGATTTTGGCGTGACTGCCGAGATGGTAGAGACTGAGGAGACCCGCCAGGTGCTTTTGGAACTGGGCTGCCAGTACTATCAGGGGTACCTGTACAGCCCGGCGCTGCCCTACAGCGACTTTGTGGATTACTGCCGTGAACAGGCGGAGCGGGTTGCCGTTTCTCCCCGGCAGTAGCGTGCGCTTACCGGTATCCAGTATATAGAAGAAAGAAGAGGACCGACTGCTTATTAAAGCAGCCGGTCCTCTTTTTATTGGGCAACTGGCCGGTCCGCGGCCGGGATACTGTTTGCTGTATGGTGGCGCTGTGTGCTGGTGCTGGTGCTAGAGTTGGAGCTGACGCCGTGGCGGCTACAGCTCGGCCAGGGACTGGCTGATATCGGCCAGCAGATCGTCGATGTGCTCGGTGCCCACCGACAGCCGCACTGTGCCGGGCGTTATGCCGCACCCAAGCAGCTCCTCCCCGGTCATCTGGGCGTGGGTGGTGGAGGCGGGATGGATAATGAGCGACTTGACATCGGCCACGTTGGCCAGCAGTGAAAACAGCTGCAGATGGTCGATGAAGCGCTTGGCGGCTGTTTCACCGCCGGCCAGCTCGACGGTAAAGATGGAACCGGTGCCGCGGGGAAAGTCGCGCTGGGCCAGCGGGAAATAGGGGCTGCTGGGCAGAGAGGGATAATTTACCCGGGCGATCTCGGGGCGGCGCTGCAAGAATTGCGCCACCCGGGTAGCATTTTGCACATGCCGCTCTACCCGCAGCGAGAGCGTCTCGAGCCCCTGCAGAAATAAAAAGGCATGGAAGGGAGAGAGCGTGGCGCCGGTATCGCGCAGCAGCACCGCCCGCAACCGGGCAATATAGGCAGCCGGGCCGGCGGCTTTGGCAAAGCAGACCCCGTGATAGCTGGGATCGGGCTGGGTGAGCGCGGGAAAGCGACCGGATGCGCTCCAGTCGAACTTGCCGCTGTCGACGATGACTCCGCCGATGGCGGTGCCGTGGCCGCCGATAAATTTGGTGGCCGAGTGGACGACAATATCGGCCCCGTGCTCGATAGGGCGAAACAGGTACGGGGTGGCAAAGGTGTTGTCGACCACCAGCGGGATACCGTGGCGATGGGCGATGGCCGCCACTGCGCGGATATCGATGAGGCTGCAGTTGGGGTTGCCCAAGCTCTCGAGAAATACCGCTTTGGTGCGGGGGGTAATGGCCCGCTCGAAATTTTCGGGCAGGTGGGGGTCGACGAAAGTGGTGGTGATGCCGTAGGCCGGCAGCGTGTGGGCCAACAGGTTGTAACTGCCGCCGTAGAGGGTGTTGGCGGCCACGATATGGTCGCCGCAGGCCGCCAGGCCCTGCAGTGCGTAGGTGACCGCTGCCGCGCCGGAGGACAGCGCCAGCGCCCCTGCTCCCTGCTCGAGTGCAGCCATACGGCGCTCAAAGACCTCTTGGGTGGGGCCGGTAAGACGGCCGTAGATGTTGCCCGGCTCGGACAGGTCAAAGCGGGCGGCCGCCTGCCGACAATTTTCGAACACGAAGGAGGCGCTCTGATAGATGGGCACAGCGCGGGCGCCGGTGGCCGGGTCGGGATGTTCCTGACCGGCATGTAGCTGTATCGTCTCGAAGTGATAGGTGTCGTTCACGGTGTATTCCTCATTTCTGCAGTTGGCCGGACGGGGATGACCGGCAATGTATGGGGCGAATAAGTCGCTGCCGGAGCCAGCGTATAAAGCGCGATCAGCGCCCACACATGCGCCCCGCCGCAAAAAAGCGGGGCAGCAACCATATTTTGTGGTACACGGCGACACCTCCGGATCTTATTCCTATAATTCCTATTATTTTAATATGATTTATATCATACCTGTCTCCCCTATCAAAGTCAAGCCCTTTTTGACGGGACGCGATTTGACTTCCCCCCACCCCTGCGGTATACTTATTCCATAGAATTTTTGTATGATATGGGCCTGCCCAGCACACGGCGGGCCATCTGGATGGGGGACTTACCATGAAGATCTCGACCAAAGGGCGGTACGCTCTGCGGCTGATGCTCGATTTGGCCATACACACGGCTGAGGGGGGCCGGGTGTCGATACGGGCGGTGGCCCAGCGGCAGCAGATATCGGAAAAATATTTGGAACAGATCATTACCCAGCTGAGCCGGGCCGGCTTTGTGCGCAGTGCCCGTGGCCCACAGGGCGGCTACAGCCTGACCCGGTCGCCGGAGGCGTATACCGTGGGCGAGATCTTGCGGCAGATGGAGGGCGAACTGGCGCCGGTGACCTGCTTGGAAACTGGAGAAAACCAGTGCGGCCGCTTTGGTCAGTGCGCCACGGTAGAGGTATACCAGCGCATTTACGATGCGGTAAACGGCGTAGTGGACGGGATCACCCTGCAGGACCTGGTGCAGATCCAGCAGGAAAAATGCGCTGCCTGTGCACCGTAACCGTAAGTTGGATCGATGGCGTGCAAAAACGTTAAAAAAGAGAGCCGCGGCTCTCTTTTTTTGTGTCTTTGTCCAATATATGCACACAAGTGTGTGTACATCATAGACAACCGTGCGCCCGGTTGCTATAATAAAAGCTGTCGCGCCCGGTACGCACCGGGCAGAAAAGATAGAGGGGTGTACGAAAATGGAATGGGTAGAGGCGATCGTCAAGTTCGTCAACGACTTTATGTGGGACTTCTTTTTGCTGGTGCTTTTGTGCGGTACCGGCATCTACTTTACGGTGCGGCTGCGGTTGGTGCAGGTGACCAAGTTTGCCGCCAGCTTTAAAGCAGTATTTTCAAAGATCAAACTGCGCGGTGGGGCGGCTGGTAAGGGCGGTATGAGCTCGTTTCAGTCGCTGGCCACAGCGGTGGCCGCCCAGATCGGCACCGGAAACCTGGCCGGGGCTGCTACGGCCATTGTGATGGGCGGACCGGGGGCCATTTTCTGGATGTGGATCTCGGCATTTTTGGGGATGGCCACCATTTTTGCCGAGGCCACCTTGGCCCAGAAGTACCGCCATGTCTCAGAGGACGGCACCGTGACCGGCGGGCCGGTGTACTACATCCGGGCCAAATTTACCGGTCGTTTTGGCAAGGTACTGGCCGCCTGCTTTTCGGTATTTTTGATCTTGGCTCTGGGTTTTATGGGCAATATGGTGCAGTCAAACTCGATCTCGAGCGCCTTTGCCACTGCGTTCGGCGCCAACAAATGGGTGGTGGGCGCGCTGCTGGCGCTGGTCTGCGGCTTTGTGTTCATCGGCGGGGTGCGGCGCATCGCCTCGCTGACTGAAAAGATCGTACCTTTTATGGCGCTGGTGTACATTGCCGGCTGCGTGGTGGTGCTGGCCATCAACGCGCGGGCGCTGCCCGGCGCCTTTGGCCAGATCTTTGTAGGGGCCTTTGCACCGGGGGCCATCGCCGGCGGCGCCGTAGGAGTAGCGGTGCAAAAGGCCATCCGCTACGGGGTGGCGCGGGGTCTGTTCTCTAACGAGGCGGGCATGGGTTCTACTCCGCACGCCCACGCGCTGGCTAAGGTGGAGCACCCCTGTGACCAGGGCCTGATGGCCATGATGGGAGTCTTCATCGACACCTTTGTGGTGCTGACCCTGACGGCGCTGGTGATCATCTCCTCCGGGCTGGCCGGTGGCGGCCTGGACGGCATCAACCTGACCCAGGCGGCATTTTCGTCGGTGCTGGGGGGCGCCGGTGAGATCTTTATCGCCGTATGCCTGCTGTTTTTTGCTTTTTCTACCATCGTCGGCTGGTACTTTTTTGGCGAGCAGAACATCCGCTACCTGTTTGGACAAAAAGGTGTGAAGGTGTATGCGGCACTGGTACTGGTATTCGTATTTTTGGGCTCGCTGCTAAAGGTGCAGCTGGTTTGGTCCATGGCTGACATGTTTAACGGACTGATGGTCATCCCCAACTGTATCGGCCTGCTGGCTATGAGCGGTATGGTGGCCAAGCTGTACCGTGACTACCGGCAAAACCCGCTGGCTGCCAGAGCCGGTGCCGCGCAGCACTGACCGCGCGTATCTCTATAGCTTTATGGCTGTGGGCTGGGCGGTATGGCTGCGGATGGGCCGCCAAGCGGACGCGGCCTGATAGAGAAACGACTTTATAAAAGGCGCTTATCTCCCCTTTTGGGGTCTTGCGGTATAGCCAGTCTATACGGAAAACGACAGACAGAAAAAAGAGAGAGCCAGACCGGTGACCGGTCTGGCTCTCTCTTTTGGTTTGTCACCGTGCGCGGGGCGCGGTGTTTTGGGGTGCGGCTTGCTGTTTACTCAACAGGCGGTGTCTGCTGTTTTTCACCGCGGATCTCGACCCGGCGGATCTTGCCGGAGATGGTCTTGGGCAGCTCGGTGACGAACTCGACGATACGGGGATATTTGTAGGGAGCAGTATTTTGCTTGACGTAGGTCTGTATCTCTTTTTTGAGGTCGTCGCCGGCGGTGTAGCCGCGGGTGAGAACAATGGTGGCCTTGACCACCTGGCCGCGCACCGGGTCGGGGGCGGCGGTAACGGCACACTCGAGCACGGCCGGGTGCTCCATGATGACGCTCTCGATCTCGAAGGGGCTGATGCGGTAGCCGGAAGACTTGATGAGATCGTCGGTGCGGCCCACGAACCAGTAGTAGCCGTCCTCGTCGCGCCAAGCCATATCGCCGGTGTGATAGACGTCATCGTGCCAGGCGGCGCGGGTCTTCTCCTCGTCGAGATAGTAGCCGATAAACATGCCGTGGGGGTGGCCTTTATCGGTGCGCACCACCACTTCGCCCATCTCGCCGGGGACGGCACTGTGGCCGTCGGCGGCGACGATATCGATATCATACTGGGGGTTGGGCTTACCCATGGCGCCGGGTCTGGGCTCCATGCCGATGAGATTGCCGATGGTGAGGGTCGTCTCGGTCTGGCCAAAACCCTCCATCAGCTTTAAGCCGGTGGCGTTATACCACTGCTTATATACCTCGGGGTTCAGGGCCTCGCCGGCGGTGTTGGAGTACTGCAGCGACGACAGATCGTACTGGGTGAGGTCTTCTTTGATAAAGAAGCGGTACATGGTGGGCGGCGCGCAGAAGGTGGTGATGTTGTATTTGGCAAACAGCGGCAGGATCTGGTGGGCGTCGAAACGGTCGAAATCGAAAGTGAAGACACAGCCTTCACACAGCCACTGGCCGTACAGTTTTCCCCACACTGCTTTGCCCCAGCCGGTGTCGGAGATGGTGAAATGCACCCCGTCGGGGTCGACGTTGTGCCACCAGCGGGCAGTTACCACGTGGCCCAGCGGGTAGGTGAAGCTGTGGGCGGCGATCTTGGGGTAAGAGGTGGTGCCGGAGGTAAAGTACATGAGCATGGGGTCGTCGTTATCAGTGGCGGCACTCCCCTGTGGGCGGGGGAAGGTATCGGCAAACCGGGTGAGCTGGCCGTCGAAATCGCCCCAGCCGTCGCGGGTGCCGTTTACCGCCACCTTCACCTGTACGGTGGGGCTTTGGGGCAGCGCATCCTCGATATGCTGCAGCACATCGCCCCGGGCGGTGGCCACCACCGCTTTGACCTTGGCGGCATTAAAGCGGTAGACGTAATCTTTTTTCATCAGCTGGTCGGTGGCGGGGACCGCTACAGCCCCCAGCTTGTGCAGCGCCAGGATGGTGAACCAGAACTGGTAGTGGCGGCGCAGCACTAGCAGCACCACATCGCCTTTACCTATGCCCAGCGAGGCAAAATAATTGGCGGCCATAGAGGAGTAGCGGCTCATATCGGCAAAGGTGAACACCCGCTCCTCCATATTTTCGGAGAGCCAGATCATGGCCTTTTTGTCGGGTTGGGACGCGGCTAGGCGGTCGACGACATCGAAGGCAAAATTGAAGTGCTGCGGCTCGCAAAAGGAGATGGACTCCAGCGTGCCGTCAGGCCGCACCTTCTCGTTTACAAAATCGTGATAGATGAGTTTTCGCATCTCTAGGCCCGCTCCTCTCTGTCCTTTTTGTGTTTTTCCTCCAGCACCAGGGCCAAAAACTCGCAGTCTTCACCGCCGGTGGCGATCATGCCGTGGCCGTGGCCGGAATCGTAATAGATGGCGTCGCCGGCCTCCAGCACGGCGGTGTGCTCTTCCATGCGCACCTTCAGCTTGCCCCGCAACACGTAATCAAATTCCTGCCCCTTGTGGCGCGACAGCGCGATGGGGGCGTCCTGCTCTTCTTGGCGGTATTTGGCGCGGACCAAAAACGGCTCACAGCTGCGGTTTTTAAACAGGTAGGCCAGGTGCTGATAGGCAAAGCCCTGACGGCGCTCGATCGGCATGCCGGACCCCTTTTTGACGATGGTGTAAAAGGAGAGCTTGGGCACATCGCCGGTGATGAGCTCGGTCATGTCGACGCCGAAGCGCTTGGCGCAGTTGTACAGGAACGTAAATGAAAAATCGTCTTCCCCCTGCTCGCAGGCGGTGTAGGCGGCCTCGGTCATGCCGGTGACTTCGGCCATCTCGGCGGTGGAAATCTCCAGCATCTCCCGCAGGCCGCGAATGCGCTCGGCTATTTGTAGGATCTCGTTTTGCAGCATGTTCTTCCCTCCATCTCTGGTCGTGCCCCGGCGCGGCAACAGCTGCGCCGGGGTACAAAAAAAGCGCCCCGTCTCTTCTAACTCGAAGAGACGAAACGCATAGGTTCCGCGGTACCACTCTTGTTGCCCCCACTAAAAGGGGCCCCTCTGACGTGTCAGACAACACGCTTTCAGATAACGGTGAAAAGCCGGAGATACCTACCGGGGCCGCGGCCCTTTGGGTACACTGTTCCAGGGTGATCTGATCGCCGCCAGCACGAGACCTCACACCACCCGGCCCCTCTCTGTAGCGCTGCTCCGCCGCGATCCTGTCCCTATCGTCACATTTGGGATATTGAGGATTTGTATCCAAAATAGCACACTGCCCGGCGGTTGTCAAATACTTTTTTGCGCGCTGTGACCTGACGGCGGTGGCAGCCCATACCGGCCGGCAGCTGCAGCGGAGCGGCTATCGGAAGGCGCCAAACGGGCTACTCGCCCGCTTTCAGGCAGTTTTTGACCTGTTTGAGGATCGGGGCGATATCGCCCTGGATACACAGTGCTCGATCTTGCAGTTGGTGGGGGATCTTTTGTTTTTCGGTGTTGACCGAGACATAGGTGGATCGGGGCTGCCGGGCGGTAAACTGCCAAAACGGGTACTTGATGATGCCGGGCGTATTGCCGCCCACCCCCAGCTCAAGATACAGTACCGCCCCGTTTTGGTGCCGGTGCAAAAAGTCGCGGTAGCGGCCGGCAGCGGCGTGCCATCCGACATCTTCGACAAAGCAGCCGTCCACCCGCAGGTTCATGGTCATAAGTCCGCCACAGACCGGGCAGCGGGGAATCAGTTCGGTGGGGACGCACATATCGCGCTGCCGGGCAACCATCTGCCTTACCGTCTGCCCGTTGTCGTATGTCTTGTAATGGCAGGGTTTTTGGCACTGCCACAGGCCGTAGTCGCCCTGGGTGTAAAACAGGCGCTGTTTGTCAAAACCCGCTTTTTGAAAACAGTGGTCCACATTGGTGGTGAGCACAAAATAATCTTTGCCGCGCACCAGTGCCAACAGATCGCTGTAGACTCTGCCCGGCGGCTGGCCATAGCGGTTGATGAGGATATAGCGGCTCCAGTAGGCCCAGTACTCCTCCGGTGTGGCGTAGGGATAAAAACCACCTGCATACATATCGGTAAAGCCGTACTTCTGGTGAAAATCGGAAAAGTGGCGGTAAAAACGGGGGCCGCTATAGGTAAAACCGGCGGCGGTCGACAGGCCGGCACCGGCACCGACGATCAGGGCATCGGCCTTACGGATGCCAGCTGCCAGCTGCTCTATTTGCAAGCAGCTGGCTGTAGAGCCGGTAGTCACTCGGGGTAAAGACATCAAAGATCACCTCCAATTTGTTAGCGCTCTGCTTTTGAAACTGGCGGACGGTATCTACGGCGATCTGGGCAGCGACCGGGGCGGGAAAGCAAAATTCACCGGTGGAGATGCAGCAGAAAGCCAGGCTGGTGAGCCCCTTTTGCACCGCCAGCTGCAGGCAGGCCCGGTAACAGCTGACCAGCTGCCGGCGATCTTGAGCGGTGAGCCGGCCACAGACGATGGGCCCCACGGTATGCAGCACATACCGGCAGGGCAGATTAAAAGCCGGGGTGATCTTGGCCTGCCCGGTGGGCTCCTGATGGCCTTGGCGGCGCATGATATCGGCACAGGCCTGGCGCAGCTGCACCCCGGCGGCGCTGTGGATGGCGTTGTCGATGCAGCCGTGACAAGGCGCAAAACAGCCCAGCAGTGCACTGTTGGCGGCGTTGACGATGCCGTCTACCGCCAGGCGGGTGATATCGCCCCGCCAAAGGTAGAGGCCCGGCTCGGCTTCCGGTATATCGGCCAGTGAGACGGTACCCCTCAAGGCCAGCTCGGCCTGGAGATAGTCGTTTTGGAGCTGTAAAAACTCGGGCGATACCGGTTGGGGCGGGCGCAGATTGCGCAGCGCCCGAAACAGCTGTTTTTGACCGTGTAAGTCCTGGGGGACTGCCAATGTACTGCCGTCGGGACGCTCGGCCAGCAGGTACTGGATGAGGTCTTGCAGGCGCTGCTGCTGGGTCATGACCGGCTCCTCTCAATAGCATTTTGGGGGCACACCTGTTGGCAGCGGCCACAGTGCAGGCAGGCAGATGGGATGATCTGCACCGGGACGCGCGAACAGTCGATACAGTTTTGTGGGCAGGACTGTTGACAGCGGCCGCAGCCGGTGCAGCGTTTCGTTACATAATATCCCACTTTTTGTAACACCCCGTCACCGATGGAGAACCGCTGGCGAAAGATGGGCTGACAGCTGAGGTCAAAGTACTCACCGCTGCCGGTATAGAGACAGAATACAGTCAGTGCAGCGCGGCTATCGACGCTGGGATAGATCTTTTGCATATAGGGGTTTTGGGCAAAGATCTCGGGCAGACGGGCCGAGCCTATCTCGCGCACCCGCCCCTGCAGCGAGATAGACCGGCTGGACAGCGTATCGCCCCCTGAGACACCGGTCAGGGCCACCCGGGAATCCTGCTGCAGGCGGTGATAGAGGGACTTGCCGCGGGCCGTGAGAAAGTAGAGACCGCCGGTATCGGCAAGCATGATATCGATGGCACAGGTATAGGGGCTGCCATCGCTGCCGACGGTGGCGAACACGACAGTATGCATTTGATCTCTGAGCATGTACAGGTAATCCTGAGCGGTCACGATATGGCACCTCCGGGCAGTATATTTCCTACTTACTACTTACAACATATCCCGCCAGCACCTGGCTGTAAAGTAAGCACTTTTTCGTAACATGGTATCTTTTAGATACTATTTATGTATAGCCGCTGTTTGCAGTATACCGGAGCGGCCACAGCAGCAGCGAACTGACGCCCAGTACGCATGGACAGAAAAGCACAGCAGACCGCCCAGCAGTGGCAGATGGGAGATAGATGGCGTCACCATCGGCCACCGCTATCGCACCTGACGCCTAAATATCCACCACCCGGTGTTTTGTCTGCCGCCGCTGGGCACACGGCAGTACATGCCCCACTACCGGCAGACCGAAACTACCTAACAGGCAGCGCTGTTTTGATGGTCGTCTAAACCGTACAGAGGACCAAGATGGTATGACTGAGCGGCGGGGCGGTAAGACTATACTGCGAGCTGGTGGGAATGCCGATATATTTTTATAGCGGCTACTTTGCAAAAAACAGTTTCTTTTTGCCGCCAAACATGATAAGATTTTAAAAGTGAAGCCGTCGGGGCAGTGGTGCCGCGGCGACAATACGGCGAAAGGACGATACACCATTATGGCAGAATTTAAATACGAGATCACGGACAAGATCGGCGTGCTCAGCGAGAACGCCAAGGGCTGGACCAAGGAATTAAACCTCATCAGCTGGAATGGCCGGGAGCCCAAATACGACATTCGCGAGTGGTCCCCCGACGGCAGCAAAATGGGGAAAGGCGTCACCATCACCAAAGAGGAACTGTACTCTTTAAAAGAGCTGCTGATGGAGATGGAGCTGGAGGCCCCCGACGACGAGCCCGCTCTGTAAAGGGCAACTGTGTGACTTGTAGCCAAAGGCGGCCGGCGCGCTGTCTTTGGCTATCCTTTTATGCCCGCTCTGCGGCGGCGGGCGCGTTTTCACCGGCGGGGCACCGCCACGGTTTTGTGAGAGGATAGTGGAGGACAATATGGAAACAGCACTGGCAGTATCGCAGCAGGTCATTGTGATGGTGCTCATCGCCGCCTGCGGCGTGGTCTTAAAAAAGGCCGGCAAGATCACCGACGACCTGAAAGCACCGCTGAGCAACATTCTGCTCTACCTGGTGTCGCCTATTTTGATCATCAACTCGTTTATTCGGCCCTTTAAGAAGAGCGAGTTTTCGCTGTGGCTGCTGTCTATCGCCATGAGCCTGATCATTCAGGTGTTGCTCATCATCATCTCGAAGCTGACCTGTCGCCGGGCCGATGGCGACCGGCGGGGCATCGACCGCTTTGCGGTGTGCTACTCCAACGCCGCCTTTATCGGCATTCCGCTTATACAGGCCAGCCTGGGGCCGGACGGGGTATTTTTTCTGATCGGATTCATCTGTGCCTCGGGTCTGTTTATGTGGACGTACGGCGCACGGGAAGTATCGGGTGGGCGGTACAAGTTAAACGCCAAAAAGATCCTGCTCAACCCCTCGAATATCGGCGCCGTCATCGGTTTTATCATCTATATCCTGCAGATAGATGTGGGCTCGATCCTCACCAGTACCCTGCAGAGCATCTCGAACATCAACACCGCTGCCTCGATGATCATTATTGGCATTTTGGTTTCGAACGTGCGGCCCAAAGAGATCCTGAGCGAGGTGCGGGTGTTTAAAGTGGCCCTGTTGCGGCTGGTGCTCTGCCCGCTGCTGGTGCTGGGGCTGGGCGCACTGATCATGCGCACCGGTATTGCCGGGGCCAAGATGGCAGTGATGGTGAACCTGATCGCCTCCTCTACCCCGGCAGCCAGCGCCACCGCCATGATGGCCACGATTTTTGGCTCGGACGACGTGTACGCCGGCAAGGTGGTGGCGGTGACTACGGTGTGCTCGGTGATCACCATACCGGCCATTATGTTTTTGGCCGGGGCGGTGCTGTAGGCGCAGCGGTAACATTTTTGACACGGTTTTAACAGCAGTAAAAAGGCTCGGCCAATTATGTGGCCGGGCCTTTTTTGATCGGGCGCGGAAGCGGGCAGAGAGCGCTGCGATCTAAGTTGCCCGGCTGTGCCGGGACAGGAAAGGAGGACAGATATCCAGCCTTTCTATCGCCGCGCTTTGATCATAAGCATTTTCTTATTTACATAAGTGTTTTAAAATATATATTGAGCATTTGTATATATTTTGGCGTTTTTTAAATCTCTATTTGTACATTTCGCAAAATTATTTGTTGACGGACACACCGTTCACCCCTATACTAGAGAGTAGTGACCCAACCAATAAGAGATAAAAAGGAGAATGAGATCATGGCAGATAGAGTGAGAAAGATCATATTGGATGTAGATACCGGCTCGGACGACGCAGTGGCGATCATGCTGGCGGCGCTGGCCCCGGAAGTAGAGGTATTGGGCGTATGCGCTGTAAATGGCAACCAGGCGCTGGAGTACACGTTGGAGAATACGCTGCGAGTCGTGGAGCTGCTGGGTGCACAGGACCGTATCCCGGTCATTAAAGGCGCCGCCACCCCGCTGGTGCGCACCCTGAACCCCGGCCGGTTGTGCCAGCCCCAGACCCCATCGACCCAGTATGACGAAAACGGCAACGAGATCGCCTACCACCCCAAAGAGATCGGCAACGGTAAGGCGACCATTAAACCGCTGGACATAAACTTTGTTACCTGGTACATAGATACCATTAAAAACAGCCCCGAAAAGGTGACGCTGGTGCCGGTCGGCCCGCTGACCGATATCGCCATGGTATTGAGAGCCGACCCGTCGGTGGTGGACAACATCGAGGAGATCGTGATCATGGGTGGCGGCAAAGACCAGACCAACACCACCTCGGCGGCGGAGTTCAACATTTGGCTGGACCCCGAGGCGGCACAGATCGTGTTGACCTGCGGCGCCAAGATCACGCTGGTACCGCTGGACGCCACCCACAAGGCCTCTACCCGCTATAGCGAGAAAGCCGATTTCCTGGCCCTGCACAACCCCGTGGGCGACATGATCGCCGACATGATCGAGATCCGCACCACCGCCTACAACAAGTTCCAGCCGCTGCACGAGCCCGACCTGGCCCCCATGCACGACGCGCTGTGCGTGGCCTATCTGATCGACCCCAACGTGCTCAAAGACGTGCGCTTTACCCGGGTGGATGTAGATATCTCGGGTGGTTTTGCCGATGGGCAGACCATCATCGATACCCGCCACTTCCACAACCAGCCTGACAACTGCTATGTGGCGCTGGACGCCGACCGCGACCTGTTTGCCAAGATCTTGCTGGACCGCTGCAAAAATTTTTAAACAGCTGAACATTTTTAAAGGGCCGCCCAGATGGGCGGCCCTTTTTTGCGCACAGCGCATATCGGCGCGGCGTTTTGGCACAATAGTGGTGACCGCACATACCAAATAAACACAGATGTAGGGGGAAACACCATGAAAAAAGTTCTTTCTCTGCTGGCGGTGCTCTGCCTGAGTGCCGGCCTGTTCGTGGGATGTGGCAGCGACTCCAACTCCAACACCAGCGATGTGAGCTTGCGCCAGATCCACGAGGATATCAAAAAAGAGTACGGCGACGACTACCTGCCTTCGGTAGCCATCGACAACAACATGCTCAGGGATTCGTACGGTATCGATGAGAGCTGGGTGGATGAGGTCATTGCCGAGGGGCCGATGATGACCAAGCATGTGGATACCTTTATCGCCATCAAGGCCAAAGACGGCAGAGCTGACGATGTGGAGAAGGCGCTGAAAGCACATCAGCAAAAGCTGGCCGCCGACGCCGATAACCACCCTGAGAACGCCGCCAAATTAAAGAGCGCCCAGGTGCGCCGCCACGGCGACTATGTGTTCTTTGTGATGCTGGGCAAAGACAAAGATCTGTCTGACAACAGCAGCTCGGCTGGGTCGTCATCGGCCGGGTCGGAGAGCGGCAGTGTCGGCAGCACAGTCGGTGATGTAGCCGGCGATATCGAAGACGGCGCCGACCACCTGCTGGAGTTTGCCACCGGCCAGGTAAAACGCGGTATCGATATCATCGACAAGGCTTTCAGCAAGTAGTCTGCCACCAAAAAATGATCTGATGCACAAAAAAGCAGTGCGGCGGTATATCGGTATACCGCCGCACCGCTTTTATTTTTCCTTTTTAACGGGAAACGCTGTCGCGGCAGGGCGGGCCAGCGCCAACTGCTGGGACAACAGCGCCGACCACACCCGGAACAGGCTCGCCACCATCTCGCCCAGCATCTTGCGGGTCTGCCGGTCAATACCGCCCAGCGAGCGCAGCATTGGCGCCAAGGTGGAGAGACCCATTTTAGACATCTCGTCGAAGGTGGCGGCACCGGTGGAGTCGAGGACGGTAAACAGCGTATCGACAAAGCGGCCCCGCTGCTCAGGGGTGAGCGCCGCCAGCCAGCCGCTGAGCGTCTGGTCGAGAAATTCGCTGCTGCGGGTGCGCTGCTGCACATACACAAACGCGCCGCCCAGCACCTGCCAGCTCATGGCGTCGTGTTGCATCATGCCCACAGCATCGCTGGCGACGATGGTATACTGGCTGCTGTGCTCCAAAAGCACCCCCACCACCGATGACTGCGGAATAATGGTGTGGATGCGGCTCTGCAGCCGGCGGTAGGCCTCGCTCTCGAACATGGCCTGCAAAAAGCCGGGCCCGTCGTTGTTGTATACCGCCCGGATGCGCTGCTGCACGGCCGGGTCGGCGTTCACCGACGCGTAAACTGCCAGGTTGCCCCCCTTGGAGTGGCCGCCCACCCACAGCCCGCCAGAGCAGGCGGCGGCGACGCGCTCCAGGTAGCGCCGGGCCTCTTTTTGTGAGGGGACTACCGGCATAAAGCCCATATTAAAGTCCTCTCGCCAGCCCAGCAGCGTGTTATCGGTACCGCGAAACGCCACATAGCAGCCACCGTCACAGCTACAGCACACGGCGGCGAACTGCTCTACCTGGTCGCGGTCGCGGCGGCACACATACCCCCACAGCTGCACATCGGCGTAGCGGCGGCTTTGGGCCATGCGGTGCAAAAGCAGGATAGAGGTGCGGGTGATACAGCCCGAATCCTCCATCTCGGCCGGGTCGTGGGTGGCGGCATAACGGCGCCCAGCCTCGGCCAGAGGGATGGACTGGGCGGGGCCATCACCCGATAAGACACCGCCGAAATCCATATAGGCAAGCCAGGAGAAAATGAGGTTATCCACCTCGCAAAACGGGGCTTCGGCAAAGCGCAGATCGCCTCGCCAGTCGATATAATCCAGTATATTGGGCATATTATTCCTCCTGCCAGGCATGGCCTTGGCGGCGTTCGATCTGGGTTTTTTGTCCGCAGCCGCCCGAGCTGATACAGCTCTGCTCCCGACCCTTTTGGGCGCTGCTCTGACTGCCCTGCGGCTGGGCAGCAGCCGAGCCCTGACTGGCTGAAGCCTTACCTTGGCCGCAGCGCCGCTGCAGCTGCTGCCTGCGCTGGGAGTCGTTGCAGTGCACCGTTACCTGGGGCTGCTGGCCGCGCTCGGCCAGCGCCGCATACAGCAGCGAACAGGCTTCGCCCACCTCTTTGCCCTTGAGATCGAGGTCGGTGAGCAGCTCGCTGGAGCCATCGGCCTGCACCGCGATGACTCGGTCGGCCCGGTTTACCGCCAGCTCTACCGGCACATCGGCCTGCACCACCACCCGTGCCGATGGGTCCAGATATCGGTACCAGCCGCCGCCAGCCAGCACCACCAGTGCCAAGACCAGGCAGCCTAACGCCAGCCGCAGCTTGTGGCGGCGGTGTTTGGCTGGGGCGGCGGCACGCACGGCGCGAACTGCCTGCTGCCGCATGGGCTCTTCTGCCCCAATGGGGGCAAAAGCCCGGCGCAGCTGCTCGTCTAGATTTTCACGCATCGGTCGTCCCCCCCTCCAGTGTTTGGCGCAGCAGCGCCCGGCCCCGGTGCAGCCAGCTGTAGACCGTGTTGGGCCGCCGGTGGACCATGGCTGCTATCTCGTCGGCGGCGTAACCCTCGACACAGTGCAGGTAGATGGCCAGCCGGTAGTTGGGCGGCAGGCCGAGCACCGCCTCCAGCACCGGGCCGCTCTCCTCCTTTTGGGGGATGGGGTGATCGTACTCCTCCAGCGACAGTGCGGGGTGGCGCTTTTTGCGGCGCAGCAGATCGGTACATAGATTTCGGGCCACCCGTATGAGCCAAGCTTTTTGGTGCTCCTGATCGGCAAACAGCTTTTTGCGGGTGAGCAGGCGCAGAAAAGTTTCCTGAAATACATCCTCCACATCGGCATAGCAGGACAGGTATAAAAAACAGACCCGCCGCACCGTGTCGCCGTGCCGGGCTATGCTCTCCTCTACCTGCCGCTGCTGCATCTTCTACACCCTCTTTACGCTGTAACGCTGTTTAAAAGCCCCCTACTGGCGGCAACTGCCGTCACGGCGCTGCTGGCCGTGCCCGCCGCTGTGATGGCCACTCCCCCGCCCGCCGTTACCGGCGCCGTTTGGGCACTGCCCGCGCTGCTGCGCACAGCCGCCCGAACACGTACCGGGGGCATAGGGGCAATCTGCGCGGGGACAGTCTTCACGGGGGCAGACTGGTGCGGTCTCAACAGGCCGCTGATAGGCGGCTGCCGCCGCAGGGGCAGTGGCTTCGGCCGGCTGTTGCACCTGCGTGGCAGCAGTGCGCACGGGGGCGGCCAACAGCATGCCGGCCAAACTGATAGCCAGCGATATCTTGGCAAAGTACATAAATATTTCCTCCTGTATACAGTGGTGTCAGCGCCGCGGTGAGCGGCCCTGCACAGAGAACACGTATGGGACCGCTCTAATCTTGCACCAAAAAATATTTTTTATTGCCCCGTTTGGCAAAAGAGGAGCCGACGCGGTGGTCGGCTCCTCTTTTTTTACACGGTACCTATCGGCCGCTCACAGCACCTCGACCTGGCCAAATACCGAGGTGGCCTCGATATGCAGGACCGGGCCCTGACCCTGGGCGATGACGCTACAGCGGTTTGAGCCCAAGATGGGCACGCTGTGCATCTGCACCTGGCAATCTACCGGGGCAAAGATCCGCACCCGGCCGAAGACCGAGGTGGCCTCGAATTTACAGTCGCCGATCAGTGCGCATTCGCGCAGATCGACTTCCAAATTGCCAAAAACGGCGGTGGCGCTGCCACCGGCAAACTGTTTGGCCGCATTTTTGGGATAATCGGATGAAAAGATAGCCAGGTACTCGGGATGCTGGGTAAAGTCGGCGCCTCCAGGGCCAGCCTTATACTGGACACTGCGGTGCCGGGAAAAGGAACTGAATACCAGGTAGAGGCCCAGTATGACCAGCGCCGCCGGCAGCGCGATGCGCCGGATGAACCCGTGCCGCAGGACTCCCTGCTGGTGCAGCAGCAGACATATGCCAAAAGCCAGCCCCAGGAGGTTGCCCAGGTGAGGGCCGCTCTCGATGATGGCAACCAGGCAGGGAACGATGATAAACAGCGTCCACCAGCCCTCGAAAAACAGGTCGAAATGCCACCAGGAGAACTGGTTGCCCAAATACCCGATGCCCACTGCCGCTATGCAGAGCCCCAACACCGTGCGCGAGATGCGCTTACCCATATTGTCCTCACTTTCTAGTAAGCTGAGAGAGCCTGCCTTTACGCCCAGTTCTGGGGCGCGCCGGCCAGCCGCTCCATCAGGTGATTTTCGATGGTGTGTACGGTCTCGCCGTCTTTTTCAGAATCGGCGTAGGCGGCTTTCCACTCGGCGTCGTCCACGAACAGGCCCCACTTTTCGTCCATCTCGGCCTTATCGGCCCACTTGACGATGTAGTAGAGCGTGTCGTTGCCGCTGCAGTCGACCCAAAAATCGACTACCTGGATACCCAGGCGCTCGAAAATATGGAAGGTGTGCTGCTCAAAGCGCTGCACCACTAAGTCTAGCTTGCCGGGGTTTATGTGATAGATGCGCAGTTCGTACATAACTCATACCGCCTTTATATATGTTTGCCAGAGCGCGGCCCTGACAGTCTTATTGTAGCACAGCCAGGCATATTTGCGCAATCGACGGTATACAGTATAAAGAAAGCCCCGGCTTTCCCGCGCGCCTACCGGCGGCCACGGCGCAGCGGCACAATACCATCCGCCGGAGAAACGGAGCTACCCATGAAGTCGTTAAAAGGGACCCAAACCGAAAAAAACCTCAAGACCGCTCTGGCCGGCGAGGCTCTGGCCCACACCAAGTACCGCTTTTACGCCGACGCTGCCCAGTCGGAGGGCTATGTGCCCATCAGCCAGATCTTTGCCGAGACCGCACAAAATGAGCGGGAGCACGCCAAAGTGTGGTTCAAGATCCTGTACAGCGGTATACCAGACACCATGGAAAACCTGCTGGACGCCGCCTCGGGCGAGCACTACGAGTGGACCGAGATGTACGAACAGTTTGCCAAGCAGGCCGAAGACGAGGGCTTTACCGAGCTGCAAAAACTGTTCGTCGAGATCGGCGAAGTGGAAAAGGCCCACGAGGAGCGATACCGCAGCCTGATCGAGAATATGACCCAGGACAGCGTATACAAAAAGACTGCTCCGGCAAAATGGCAGTGTCAAAACTGCGGTTACGAATACGAAGGGACCGAGCCGCCGGCGTTTTGCCCCGCATGTCATCACCCCAAAGGATTTTTTGCGATCAAATGCGAGAGCTACAAATAACTTTCGTCACATCCGTCCCGACAGCCGATGCTGCCGGGACTTTTTGTGCGTATCTCCCCTTTTATATGCGTGCCGCCTGTCGGGCCATACCGCAGTTAATGGCCGCTGCAGGCTAAAATTTTTGGCCGACAGAGATCACCGCCGACCGACAAAAAGGTATGCTTTTTCTGCAAACTGCGACAAAATGCTGTAATCAATTTTTACGCTTTTCATACAAAATCGCCATTTAAACCTCCACCTGTTCACGCTTAATTCATAAAATTCACAATATCTTCATTGTGATTTGCCCGTTTTTTTGGTATACTAGAGAAAACAGAGGGGCGCCAGACCCGCCCCGATCTATGGAGGTATTTCCTTTAGCAGACTGTGATAGTAGTTTTTTGAGATAAGGCCTTTTTATTTTTCTTTAAAAATCCAATAGGTTTCTGTATCCTCCACTCTACACAAATGTTTGCTAGGACTTTGTATAGAGTTTTTTTGTTTGTGAGTCCGCTTTTTAAGAGGAGGTTTTTACTATGGATAAGATCTTACTGGGCGCTTCGCTGGGCAACTGCGTACACGTGGGCGGCGTGGTGCACTTTTTGCAGCTGGCCGAACGCGAGGGCTACCACACCGTGTTTTTGGGGCCGGCCATCCCCGTCGACCGCATCGTTGAGGAGGTGTTGCGGCATAAGCCGGCCATGGTGGCGGTGGGTTATCGCCTGACGCCGGAAAATGTGCGGCCTCTGCTGGCAGAGCTGATCGACAAGGTGCACCAAAACGGCATTGAGACCACCTGGGTATTCGGCGGAACCGGGCCGGTAGCCAAAGTGGCCGAGGAGACCGGCTTTTTCAGCTATATCTCTAACGGGACCGACGACATCGACGACTCGCTTTACTTTTTGCGCAATGGGCGCCGCCCACAGGAACAGGAGAAGTACAGTGACAGCTTGGTGGAGCGGATAAACGACAAGTACCCCTACCCGCTGCTGCGGCACCACTACGGCGAGCCCTCGGTAGAAAAGACGGTGGCCGGCATTGAGAAGATCGCCGACAGCCGGGTGCTGGACATCGTGTCGGTAGGGCCTGACCAGAACACTCAGCAGTTTTTCTTCCACCCCGAGAAGCGCAACCCCGACTTTGAGGGGGCCGGCGGGGTACCACTGCGCACCCGCGAGGACTTTGTGGCGCTGAAAGAGGCCACCCAGCGCGGCAACCACCCGCTGATCCGCTGCTACAGCGGCACCGCCGACGTATTCGATATGGCCCAGCTGTTAAAGGACACCTTAAATAACGCCTGGTGCGCAGTGCCGCTGTGCTGGTACAACAAATTAGACGGCCGCGGCGACCGGGATATCGATACCTCGGTGCGCGAGGCGGTAGAGCTGATGCGGTGGCACGCCGAGCGCGGTATACCGGTAGAGGCCAACGAGCCCCACCACTGGGGCCTGCGCGACGCCCACGACACCATGTCGGTGGCCATGAGCTATATAGCTGCACTCAATGCCAAAAATGCCGGGGTGCGCCACTATATCTCGCAGTACATGTTTAACGTCCCCAATACGCTGAGTTTCCCCATGGACCTGGCGCGGGTGCTGGCGATGGTGGAACTGGTGGAGAGCCTGCACGACGACACCTTTACCACCTACCGGCAGACCAGGGCCGGCCTGCCGTTTTTGAGTGCCGACCTGGATGTGGCCAAAGGTCAGCTGGCGGCCACCACTTTTTTACAGATGACCATCCAGCCCCACATCATCCACGTGGTGGGCTTCTGTGAGGCCGAGCACATCGCCTCGCCCGAAGACGTCATCGAGAGCTGCAAGATCGTGCGCGGTGTGATCAAGACCACGCTGGAGGACCGGGTAGACTTGGCCAAAGACCCCCGCGTCATCGAGCGCAAAAACCAGCTCATTCGCGAGGTGCGCTACCTGTTGAGCTTTATCTGCGCTTTCTACGGCCGTGACGACGCGCTCACCCGCCCTGAAGTCATCGCCGACTGCATCAAGCGCGGCTTTATCGATGCGCCCCACATCGTTAAGGGCGGCGAATTCGTGGGCAACCTGTACACCACTGTTATCGGCGGCCGCTGTGTGGCCTATGACCGCCAGGCGGGCCGCGAGCTGACTGAAAGAGAGCGTCTGCAGGGGCTGTGCACTCCCCAGGAATGGGCTGCCGTCACCGCGCCAGCGGTGCAGGCACAGGACTAGAGGGGAGGAAAAACTGTGAAAATATCTGTAATTGGCGGCGGCAACGGCGGCACGGCTTTTACCGGATACCTGATCCACCACGGGCACCAGGTATCAATGTACACCCGCAACCCGGAAAAGGTGGCCTTTTTTAACCGTGAGCCGGATATTTACCTCTCAGGGGTGGTAAACGCCTCGGTGAAAGCCGGGCTGGTGACCCATGATCTGGGCCAGGCACTGGCCGGCAGCGAGCTGATCATGATCGCCTCTTCGGCCGATGCCCACCGCCACCTGGCGCGGCAGATGGCCCCCTACTTAAAAGATGGACAAGTCGTGGTGCTCAACCCCGGCCGCACGTTTGGCTCGTACGAGTTTGCCAATATTTTGGCCGAGAGCGGCTGTACGGCCGACGTGACCATCGGCGAGACGGACACGCTGATCTTTACCTGCCGCAACCACGAGATCAACCATCCCATCATCTACTCCATCAAAAAAGACGTAAAGTTCGCCTGCCTAAAGCCCGAGCGCACCCAGCGCACGGTAGAGCTGCTGCAGCAGCTGTTTCCCACGGTGCAGGCGGTGCCCTCGATCCTCTATACCGGTCTCACCAACATCGGGATGATCTTTCACCCCACCCCGATCTTATTTAACTTTACCCGCATTGAGTCGGGGCAGACGTTTTTGTTTTACAAAGAGGCCATCACGCCGATGGTCGCCTCGTTTATCTCGCATATCGACGAGGAGCGGGTAGCGGTGGCCCGGCGCATGGGCGTAGAGGTAGAGACGGCCATGCAGTGGCTGTTGCGGGTATACGGCGCCAGCGGCGACACCCTGTATGACGCCATTCAAAATAACCCCGCTTACAATGACGTGTATGCGCCCAAGAGCACCGATACTCGCTATGTGTGGGAAGATGTGCCCACCGGGCTGGTGCCTATCGCCAGCGTGGGCGATCTGATCGATGTGGATACACCTTATATCGATACTGCCATCAACCTGGCCTGTATGCTCTACAATGTGGATTTTAAGGGCACTGGCCGGCAGATCACCAGCCTTGACGGCATTCACGGCGAACCGGTGCTGCTGCGGCAGTAAGGCCCAGCGCACTGGTGGGGATCGGCCGAAATTGATGGACGTGCTCCGGCCTGATGGCCGGGGCATTTTTTCAGGCGGTACTGCTGTGTCTTTGGCTGCGGGACATTGAGATGCCATTGGCAAAATGCGAGCTCGACCTGACAGATAGAGAGCCGGTCAAATTATACTTGCCAAAAGTCACCTAAAGCGCCTGTTCTTTTGGTACTTACACGTCGCTTACCGGCCGTTTAGCGTGTAGCCCTCGGGGAAAACTACCGCTAAGGAGCACACTGATCAGGTGGATAGACAAGATAAATAGTCGCTGCGAGACGATGTCCCCCAGAAAAGCCTTATCACCAGATGATCTGGTGCGATGTGCGTTGACGGCGACTTTATCCCGTGGTAAGCTGGCAGTATAAAGTGAGCTATTAGAGGAGGCACAGCATATGTTGACGTATAGATATGACACCCAATTGCTGATCGAAGGCGAGGGACTGGACGAGGACGCCATCCACGACTATTTTGTGGACCACTTTGCGGGAGACTGTCTGTTGGCGACCGGCGATGAGGATCTGATCAAGATCCACTACCACACCAACGAGCCCTGGCTGGTGTTGGCCTATTGTGCCACGCTGGGCGAGATCTTTGATATCGTGATCGAGGACATGGACCGGCAGTCGCGCGGGTTAAAGGGATAGCCGGTCATCTACTTAACCCATGGGCTTATATATTGTTTAAAAAGCGGCCGGGGACTGATCAGTCCCCGGCCGCTTTTTGCCCAGTTAAATATTTACTTCTTGTCGAACTTCTGCAGCATGCAGGTCACGGGGGCGTTGACACCTTCGGACCGGTGCAGCGCGATGCAGGCGCAGCAGTGACCGTGGTTCTCGCACTTTTCAGTGCAGGGACAGGTGTCTTTGTTTTTGCTGGTCTCACAGGCCATGTTCGGCACTTCCTTTCTGGTCATGTTAGGGGCAGTATAACATATTTATCCAGCCAGCTCAAGAACATACGTTTAGAAACTCCATTTTTTTGCATTTTAATGCCATCTTTATATTATACTTATTGTATTTATTTTTCGATATTATACGTATTATGGATTTGAGTTTCTTTATCCTGTGTGACTTCTGTGTAAATAATTCCTGTTTTGGGTTCGTAGACACAGCTATAGTTGTACACAGTGACCTGTCACCTGTACAAATACAAGTGTCTCCTGTAAAAATTGACCTGTACTCTGTTTTTTGATATGATAAAAATAACCAAGGAGAAAAGGATGAGGGCTTAGCGACTATGTTTATTACCAGAGAGATCGATTACGCTTTTCGGGCGGTACGCGCGTTGGCGGGTGGCGGAAAGCTCAACATCAAGCAGATATGCGAGCAGGAGAGCATCCCCACCGAGTTTGGCTACAAGATACTCAAGAAGTTGAGCCGGGCAGGGTTGGTGACGGTGATCCGCGGTCAGGGCGGTGGTTACCGACTGTCGTGCGACCCCGACCACACTACACTGCTGGACATCGCCTCGGCTATTTCAGACAGCTTGTTTTTAAATGAGTGCGTGGAAAATGGTTACGACTGTATCAACAATACCGGAGACCGCAAATGTATGGTCAACCGCGAGCTGTGCCGCATCCAGAAGGTGCTTGACGCCGAACTGCGGGCCCACAGCCTGGCCGAGATCTTGCAGGCCGACGACCAGCAAACGCCTGCCGAGTGATAGACCGTTTACCAGTATGGATGCATACTAAAAAAGCCCACCCGCAGCTCAGTTTGCTGCAGGTGGGCTTTAGAAATAAAGAGACCGGGGCGCCCCTATCGTGGGGCCCCGGTCTCTTTTTAAGTGTGGCGCACAAAGGTTTAAACGATTTGCCGGTCATATGGGCAGCCGCGGTGCATTCTATTTGCGGTCAGTCGGCGGCCACGCTGTCATCATCCGACTCGAACTGGCTGTTGTACATGGTCTTGTAGAAACCACCTTGGGCGATGAGCTCGTCGTGGTTGCCCTGTTCGATGATGTTGCCGTCTTTCATCACCAGGATGAGATCGGCATCCTTGATGGTGGAGAGGCGGTGGGCGATGATAAAGCTGGTGCGTCCCTTCATCAGGTTGTGCATGGCGCGCTGGATGCGCACCTCGGTGCGGGTATCGACCGAGGAAGTGGCCTCGTCTAAAATGAGGATCTTGGGATCAGAGACCATAGCGCGGGCGATCGTGAGCAGCTGCTTTTGACCCTGTGAGATGTTGCTGGCTTCCTCGTTGAGTTCCATATCGTACCCGCCGGGCAGTGTTTTCACAAAGTGCTCCACATGGGCAGCTTTGCCTGCGGCATATACCTCTTCGTCGGTGGCGTCCAGCTTACCGTAACGGATATTCTCTTTGATAGACCCGCCATACAGCCAGGTATCCTGCAACACCATGCCGAACATATCGCGCAGATCGTGGCGCTTCATATCTTTGATGTTGACCCCATCGACCAGGATAGAGCCCGCACTCACATCGTAAAAGCGCATGAGCAGTTTGACGATGGTAGTCTTACCGGCACCGGTGGGGCCGACGATGGCGATGCGCTGGCCGGGTTTCACATCGCAGGAGAAGTTTTTGATGATCAGGTCGTCGGGGCGGTAGCCAAACGAGACATCTTGGAAAGTGACCGAACCCTGCACCTGTGCGGGGGCCGACAGTTTGTCGCCGTCGGGCTCCTCCTCACTCTCGGCCAGGAACTCGAACACCCGCTCGGCTGCGGCCGCGGTGGACTGCAGCACGTTGGCGATGGAGGCCATTTGGGCGATGGGCTGGTTGAACTGGCGCAAATACTGGATGAACGACTGGATATTACCGATGCTGATCTGCCCGTTGACAGCCATCCAGCCGCCCAGCACGCAGATGCCCACATAGCCCAGGTTGCCCACAAAGTTCATGATGGGCATCATCAGGCCAGAGAGGAACTGGCTCTTCCAGGCGGAACCGTGCAGCTTTTTGTTGATGGTCTTAAACTGATCGACGGCGATCTGCTCGCGATTATAGGCCTTGATGACATTGTGGCCGGAGTACATCTCCTCGATATGGCCGTTGACCTCACCCAAAAAGCGCTGCTGATTTTGGAAGTGCTTTTGCGATACCCGCACCACCAGCATGATAAGGCCGATGGAGATGGGCAGAATGACCAGCGCCACCAGTGTCATCCACACCGAGATCGAGAGCATCATATACAGTACACCCAGCACAGTGGCCACCGAGGTGATCATTTGGGTTAGGGACTGGTTGAGTGTTTGCGACACCGTATCTACATCGTTGGTCACCCGGCTGAGCACCTCGCCGTGAGAGACCCGGTCGAAATAGGCCAGCGGTAAGCGGTTGATCTTTTGCGAGATATCGCGGCGCAGGTTGTAGCTGACCCGCTGCGAGACGCCAGTCATGATAAAGCCCTGGATATAGGAGAAGCCGGCGCTGACTGCGTACAGGGCGACCAACCACAAGAGGATCTGGGTGAGACCGTCAAAATCCATAGTGGGTTTTTGCGAGAGGTCGAGGTCCTTTACCTTTTTCAGGTTATTTTTGGGGATCTTCTCCTCGATCTGAGCGCGGGCCTCGGCGGGCATCTGCTCCATCAGGTCCCCCACCGTCATACCGGCCGGAGCTTTGAACCCGTCGGGCATATTGTCCATAAACTGGTTATAGGCGGTGCGCTGTACATAGCCGTCGACGATCTTGTCGGTAGCGCGGCCCAATATTTTAGGGCCGGTGACCACGAACACCGTGCTGGCGATGGCAAAGACGAACACCAGAATAATCTTGGCATAGTAGGGCCGCATGTAGCCGATGAGCTGGCTCATGGTGCCCTTAAAGTTTTTGGCCTTTTCTCCGGCCGGTTTTATGCCGCCGCCCCCCATGGGCCCATGGCGGCGTTTCTGGGCGGCGCTCATGCTAATTCCTCCTTTGACAGCTGGGACTGGGCGATCTCGCGGTAGACCTCACAGTTTTCCATCAGCTCTTGATGGGTGCCGATACCGGCCACCTCGCCGTCGTCCATGACCACGATCTGCTCGGCGTGCATGATGGTGGAGATGCGCTGGGCCACGATGAGCACGGTAGAATTTTTGGTCTTGGGTTTTAGGGCGCGGCGCAGAGCGGCGTCGGTCTTAAAGTCGAGGGCCGAAAAGCTGTCGTCAAAAATGTAGATCTCGGGCTTTTTGACCAGTGCCCGGGCGATAGCCAAGCGCTGTTTTTGGCCGCCGGACACGTTGGTACCGCCCTGGGAGACCTCGGTCTCGAAGCGCTCGGGCTTCTCGTCGATAAACTCGGTGGCCTGGGCGATCTGGGCGGCCTCCTCCAGGGCGTCCTGCTCAGCCTCGGGGTCGCCAAAGCGCAGGTTGTCGGCGATGCTGCCGGTAAAGAGGATACCTTTTTGCGGCACCAGGCCGATCTTCTGGTGCAGGTCGTGCTGACTCATCTGCCGCACGTCGATGCCGTCGACCAATATCTGCCCCTGCGAGACATCGTAAAAGCGGGGGATGAGGTTGATGAGCGTGCTCTTGCCGCTGCCGGTTGAGCCGATAAAGGCGGTGGCCTGGCCGGGCAGGGCGGTAAAAGAGACGTTGTGGATGACGTTTTCGTCGGCGCCGGGGTAGGCAAAGCTCACGTCTTTAAACTCCACTACACCAGTCTGGTCGGCTTTGGGGGCCTGCGGCGTTTTGGGGTCTTTAATAGCCGGTTCGCACTCCAACACGTCGAACACGCGCTGGGCCGAGACACTGGCCCGGGGGATCATGACGAAGGCCATAGAGACCATGAGGAACGCCATGATGATCTGCATGGCGTACTGGATAAAGGCCATCATGTCACCGATCTGCAGTGTACCGGCATCGATAAAGTAAGAGCCCACCCACACGATGGCCACCGTCAGCAGGTTCATCACCAACATCATGGCCGGCATCATCAGGGTGATCATGCGGTTTACAAAGAGGTTGGTCTTGGTGAGATCGTTGTTGGCGTCGTCAAAGCGCTGTTCCTCGTGGGCCTCGTTGCCGAAAGCGCGGATGACCAGCATGCCCACCAGCGACTCGCGGGTGACCCGGTTGAGGCGGTCTACCAGCTTCTGGACCATTTTGAATTTGGGCATTGCCAGCGCAAACAGCACGATGATGAGGGTCAATATCATGACCACCGCCACGGCGATGAGCCAGGACATCGAGCCGCTTTTGCCCACCGCGCGGATGACGCCGCCCACCCCAACGATGGGGGCGTAGAATACAAAGCGGAGCATCATCACCACCACCATCTGCACCTGTTGGATGTCGTTGGTGGTGCGGGTGATGAGCGAAGAGGCGCCGAAGTGATCGAACTCGGTCAGAGAAAAGCTCTCGACCTTTTCGAACACATCGTCGCGCAGACGCATCGAGATACCGGCGGCGATGCGGGCGGCCAAAAAGCCCACCGCCACGGTGCACACCGTGCCGATGAGGGCCACTCCCAACATCTTGAGGCCGGCGGGCAGGATGTAATCGAGGTCGCCTACGGCAATACCGTTATTGATGATATCGGACATGTAGTCTGGCAGTGCCAGATCCGCCTGGGCCTGAAAGTACAGCAGTATAAATACCGCTGCGATCTGCCACAGGTAGTACTTGACGTATTTTTTGAGTTTTAACACGTTTTCTACTCCCCCTTATCTGTTTCGTGCTGTAATTGGTGGTAGTCGCGCATGTAGCCAACGGCCAACTGACACAGGCGCAGCATCTCGTCGAACTGCTGCTCCCCCATCTGTTTGGCCACATAGGCCAAGCTGTCGAGCGCGTGCTGGACGCGCCCGGCGATCATTTGACGGCCCTGATCGGTGACGGTGATCACTGCCCGGCGGCGGTCGCTGGGGCTGACGGTGCGCTGTAAAAAGCCTTTGGCCTCCAGCCCGTTGAGGGTAGTCGTCACCGAGGCCCGGCTGACTTCTAGTTTTTTGGCCAGCTGTGACGGAGTGACCCCCTGTATGCCCTGCTGATCGGCGTTATACAGGTGCATCATCACTGCCATCTCGCCGTGAAACAGGCCGCCGGTTGGCGATCTGCGCAGGCGCCTGGCTCCCAGTGAACAGCCCCACTCTAAAAAGCGGCGCGCCTGCTCCTGGTCCCTGTCCATAATACCCCCCCTGAAAAAATTGGTCTGCCGCACAGACAATAGCCCTGCACAGCATTTTTTGGACGTCACTGGCGGCGGCAAAGCGGATCTTTTTACTGCCGCTGTCTCACACAAATAGTTAACCTTATAAATTATTAATGCACCTTATTATACGCGTCTCTATAGTAATTTGCAACAGCCAGTTTGTAACGAAATTGTGAATTATAGACAGTTATCCTGTAAACAGGCGTATTTTTTACCGGTACAGGCCCGCCTTTCGCTGTTTTTCGTTAGGCTGTTTGGGGCAAACGTGGTACAATGCCTGTAAAGGAACACTGTTGGGGAGGTCCGCCATGCACACCGAAATTCTCACCGCTGCACACAACTTTTACGATACCGGCACCACCCGCCGCCTCTCGGAGCGCCGTCGGGCCCTGGGCCATTTATACGCTGCCCTGCAAAAGCACAAAAAGGGGCTGTTGGGCGCACTGCAACTGGATCTGGGCAAGAGCCCCTTTGAGAGCTACGAGACCGAGTTGGGCCTGCTGCTGCAGGATATTGGGCACACCGTAAAAAACATGCGGCAGTGGGCGGCACCGCAGCCACAGCCCATGCCGCTTCTGCACTACCCCTCTAAGAGCTGCGTGACGCCTGAACCGCTGGGCACGGTGCTGATCATCGCCCCCTGGAACTACCCGCTGCTGCTGGCGCTGCAGCCGCTGGTGGCGGCCATTGCCGCCGGCAACTGTGCCGTGGTCAAGCCCTCTGAGTATGCGCCACACACCGCCCGCGCTCTAAAAAAACTGCTGGCAGACTGCCTACCCGCCGGCTGGGTGCAGGTGGTATGCGGCGGTGTGGAGGAGACCCAGGCACTTTTAGACCTGCCTTTTGACCACATCTTTTTTACCGGCAGTACCCGGGTGGGCAAGCTGGTAATGGAGAAAGCCAGCCGGCACCTGACCCCGGTGACGCTGGAGCTGGGGGGCAAATCGCCCTGCATCGTGGAGAAGTCGGCAGACATCCCGCTGGCGGCACGGCGCATCGTGTGGGGCAAGTTTATAAACGCAGGGCAGACCTGTGTGGCCCCCGATTACCTGCTGGTGCAGCGCCAGGTCCTGCCCCGACTGCTGCATGAGGTCGCGCGAGCTATCGAGCGCTTTTACGGGTCTGATCCGCTGCACAGCCCAGATCTGGCGCGCGTGGTCAACGCCCGCCATTTTGACCGGCTGGCCGGTTACCTGTTAAAAGAAGAGGTACTGCTGGGCGGTGACTGCGACCGGGCAGCTTTGAAGATCGCCCCCACGCTGGTGCGGGCCACCGAATCGTCCCCCACCATGGAGGACGAGATATTTGGCCCGATCCTGCCGGTGCAGGTATTCGACACACTGGATGATGCCATTAGCTTTACCAGGCGTTACCCCAAGCCGCTGGCGCTGTACCTGTTTACCCGCCACCGCGATGTACGCCGCCGGGTGCTGGCTGCGTGCCCGTTTGGCGGCGGCTGTGTAAACGACACCATCATCCACCTGACCAGCCCTTTATTGCCCTTTGGCGGAGTGGGGGCCAGCGGCATGGGCCAGTATCACGGCAGGGCCGGCTTTGACACCTTTAGCCACTATAAAGCTGTGGTGCAAAAGGGCTGCTGGCTGGATATCCCGTTTCGCTATCCCCCCTACCGGCACAAGTTGGGACTGCTGCAGCTGCTGATGCACTGACTGGTACCCAGCTCACTCCACCGGTCTTTACATACCGCTGCCGCCGGGTCCGGGATATGGTTTTTGCCGCATATGTGCGCCACCAACGGCGAAAGCATTTTATAGAAGTGTGCTGCTGTGGCCGGAATGCTCTCGGTGTTGCCGGCCACAGGGACAACATAAAAGGTACAAAAAGGCCCAGATATCTGCTGTATGCCAGATATCTGGGCCTTTTTCTATGTATTTATGATCTGCCTACCGGAACCACACTCACCAAAGCGGTGTTTTGGCGATACAAAATTTGATGGGGATACCCTGCTGGGCAAACATCTGCTCGTGCTCGGTGACGATGTTCTCGGTATAATCGCTGTGGTGCAGGTCGCGGGTGAGATAAGTGATCACGAACCCGGCTGTTTTAAAGTACAGCTGCGACTCCTCGAACAGCTCGTCGTCATCGGTCTTAAAGCGGATCTCGGCCCCCGGGGCCAAAAACTGCCGGTACTTGACCAACTGCCGGGTATGGGTGAGCCGCCGCTTTTTATGTTTGCCGCGGGGCCAAGGATTGGGGAAATTGATGTAGATGCGCTCCACGGTATCTTCCGGCGCCAGCAGCTTCTCGATGACCTGTATCTCCTGAGGCATGATCTTGAGATTGTCTATCGGTCGGCCGACCGCCTCGTATGCGGCCTGACACTTGCGCCGTGCCTCGCCCATGACCTCGGTCTTGATATCGATAGCCAGGTAGTTGGTCTGTGCGTTGGCGCTGGCCAGCTGCGAGATAAAGCCGCCTTTGCCGCAGCCCAGCTCGAGGTGCAGCGGCTGGCGGCGCACAAATTGTTCGGCCCAGCGGCCCCGGTACTGGGTGGGTTCTTTTATATAGTAGGGGCACACAGCCAACTCGCGGTGGGCCCACTCTTTTCTACGCATCCTCATGGGGTGTTTCTCCTCTGCCAAATGATAGGCCCGGGCACAGCCTTGACTGCCTGCCGCCCGGCCGTGGACATTGTACCACAAAATAGAGGTCGGCGCAAAGCGGCCGCTTTACCGGCGGCAGCCCTGGTGTAAAAAAGCAGCCGGGCACGCAAGTGCTGCCCAGCTGCTTTTTTATGTGGGAGTATAAGCCCTTAACGGGGACTTGAGGGAGGTGCTTAGCCCTCGATGACTTTTACCCAGTACTCGCGGGAGCGGGGGCCGTCGAACTCGATAAAGAAGATGCCCTGCGACGAGCCGTGGGTCGCTTTGCCGTCTTTGACGATGCAGCTGACCGAACAGCCCATCAGGCTGCTCTTGATATGGCCGGCGGCGTCGAACGGCGTGTCGAACTGGTGCAGGTAGTTGGCCCTGGCCGGTACCATGCGGCCCAGTTCTTTTTGCATATCGGTGTGGCCGCGCTTATCCCAAAAAGAGGTGATGATGATGCCCGAAGTGGTGTGCGGGCAGGAGATGACACAGATGCCGTCTTTGATGCCGCTTTTGGCCACCACGTCGTTTACCTCTTTGGTGATATCGTGTACGCCCTGAAATTCGGTATTTATTTTGATGATCTCCAGCATGTTTCTTGGCCCTCCCTTAAATGATGACGACAGCCGACTCGCGGAAGCGCTTCGCTCCCTCATCCAGCTGGTGGACCGGCGAATCGGGACGGAAGTCGGGGATGCCCTTGATCAGGCCCCAGAATGCAGCCACGTAATCCATGGGGATGTGCTGCATGAGCGGATTGGCCCAGGGGTATTTGGGCTTGGGTAGGGTGATGACATCGACCCCGTCGGGGAACAGGCTGGCGTCGCCGTCGGTGATGACCACGGTGGGGCGGCCGATGACGGTGCAGGTGTGGATGGTCTCGAGCAGGCGGTCAAAGCTGGGGCAGGTGGTGTTGGCCACCACAAAGGTGCCCACCTTCTCGGGGTTTTTCATAAAGTAGTTGATGTGGTTCCAGTCCTCGGAGTCGTCGTTGGTGGTGAGACCGCCAAAGCTCTCGACCATTTTGGCCGAGCCGTAGAAAGCGGTGGCATAGTCGGCGCCGTCACCGATAAAGTCCATATTGTCCACGCCGGCATCGATCCATTTCTGGGTGATGGCCAGCATCTTGTTTTCGAGGTCCTCCATCACGGCGGGCGTGTAGGCGTGGGCGTAATCCACCAGCGCCTGACGGGCCTCTCTCTCCTGTTCCTCGGTCATTTTACCGCGGGCCACGCCGTGATAGAGGCCAAATGCCATCAGGCCGAAGGTGCTGCCAAAATAGCTGGTCACGCAGGGGGCCGGGTGGTTTTCGGGCACGCCCAGGCTCACCACATGCTGTGCCTCTTTGGCAAAATCGCTCTCGGGGTTATCGGTAAAGGCCACCGACACACCGCCGTAGTGGTTGGTCCTGGCCATGGCCTCGATGACCCGGCGCACCTTGCCGGAGATGGAGACGCCCAGCACCAGCGGGATGTCGTTTCCCTCACCGATCCACCAGCGGCGGTAGGTGTCGTAATAGCGGGTGAACTCGATGTTGCGCCAGGCCTCGGCCTTGACGGCGCCCACGTTGTTGATACCGGGGTTTTCGTACACCGGGCGGGCGGCGATGCCGGCGCAGTAGCTGTCGCCGCAGCCGGTGAGGATCACCTTGCGGGTCTTTAAAATATCCTCTTTGGGCACACAGCGGGCAAAGTGCTCGTAGGGCATCGTGGCATTGAGCGAATCCACTGTTTCTACTGCGGTGCGCACCTGGCGCAGCAGCTCGTTATTCATGCTTTTGGGGTCCATATATCTATACCTCCTCGCTGTGTCAGCCGTCGTCTCTCATGACCCGCACGATAACGTTGCGGGTGCGCGGTCCGTCAAATTCCAGCAGCAAAATATCTTCGCTGCGGCCGGCGACGAGCTCGCCGCCGGAGATGATCAGGCTCAGGGTAGAGCCGAACAGGGCGGTCTTGATGTGGCCGGCTGCGTCGTATGGGCTCTCGTGGTGGCAGAAGTCGATGCGGGACGGCACCAGCCGCTCCAGCTCTTCCTGCAGGTCGGCGCGCACGTCGGGGTAACCGGTGGTGGAGCAGATACCGGCGGTGGAATGGGGGATCTGCACCACGCAGATACCTTCCTGCACGCCCGACTGGGCCACTGCCTCTTTGACGAAATCGGAAATGACCACTACATCGAACCTGCAGCTGGTCTCTAAAGTCTTTTTATACAGCATAACTTCACTACCTCCTTACACGATGGTGATCTTGCTCTGCCGGATGCGGGTGCCGCCCTGCTCGACATAGATAGGGTTGTCGCGGCGGAAGTTCTCGACACCCAGCAGCTCGGCGCTGTAGCCAGAGATAAAGTCGTAAGGCAGGTGCTGCATCAGCGGCGACAGCCAGGAGTAGGGGGCCTTGGGGGTGGTGAACACCTCGAACCGGTCGGCAAACTCCGACTTGTCGGCGTCGGTGACCACGATACAGGGGCTGCCCAGCTGATCGACCGCCACCAGCGTCTCTTTTACGCGGTTAAAGCTGGGGGTGTCGGAATTGGTGATGAACACCCGGCCGATGGTATCGGGATCGCGCAGGAAGTAGTTGATGTGGCACCAGTCCTCCGAGTCGTCGTAGGTGGTGTAGCCGCCGTAGGTCTCGAGGATCTTGGCCGAGCCGAAGAAGGCGGTGGCATAGTCGGCATAGTCGCCGACAAAGTCGACACAGCGCAGGTCTTTCCAGGTGCCGGCCAGCTCAAAGCAGCGCTGGTCCATCTCCTCGATGAGCGGCGCGTAGGAGGCGGCGTAGTCCACGATGGCCTGCACCATTTTTTTGTGCTCGCCGTCGGTGATGAAGCCTCTGGCTCTGCCGATGCGCAGGGCCAGGCACATGAGGGCCGAGACCGAGGCGCAGTAAGAGAGCAGGCCGGGGCCGTACTCGCCGGGCTTGGGCATATCCAACAGCAACACGTGGCGGGCTGCCTTGGCTGCCGGGCTGTCGGGGTCGTCGGTGATGAGCAGGCTGTTGGCGCCGTAGTGCTGGGCGCGCTCCATCGCTTCAACTACCCGGCTGACCGTGCCGGAGATGGAGATGCCGATGACCAGCGGCGTGTTGGGCGAGAACCCCAGCTGGCCTTTGTCCATGTAGCGGTTAAACTCGATATTGCGCATCACCTGCACATTTTTCACCCCGCTGACCGATTCGAACAGCGGCCGCGCGGCGATACCGGCCAGCCAGCTGTCGCCGCAGCCGGTGATGACGATCTGCTGTGCGTCCCAGATCTCGGTCAGGGGCAAGGCATTATTGAGCTTGTCGTAGCCCATGCTCTCGACGATGGTCCGCACAAAGCCGGGTGCCAGGCGGGCCTGTCGGGCCATTGCGTTGTCGAACTGCATTTTGTCCATGAGATTCCCTCCACTTGATAATATTGTGACGGCGCCGCCGGAGAGAGGCGCCGGACTCCACTCTATTTAAATATAGACTTCCTCGTAGCTGGCGCTGTACCGGTCGAGCATATCGTGCGCCTGCTGGCGCAGCTGTGGGGTATAGTCGCCGATGAGGCCCATGTGCTGGGCGTTGATGGTGGCGGTGATGGTGCCGATAAGGCCGATATCTTTCATGCTGTGACCGCTGGCGTAAGCCCACAGCACCGCCGAGGTGCTGGTGTTGCCACAACCGGTGGGATCGGCTTTTCCCTCGGCGCGGATGATGGGGAAAAACAGCGCTTTACCGTCCTGTATGTAGTAGCTCCCCTTCTCACCCACCCGGAAGAATACCGGCACGGGGAATTTTTTGAAGAAACTGACCAGCTGCATCTCGTCGCTGATGCCAAACAGTTCCTGGCTCTCGAAGCCGTTGATAGAGAACATATCTACATAGCGCAGGCAGCGAAACAGCGTCTCGATCTTGTTGTAGCTGGCGGCGCGGAAGTCAGAGTACTCCCACATCACCTTGAAGCCGTAGCGCTGGCGGTACAGGTCCATCTCGCGAAACAGGTGCTCATCGGCGCTAAACAGCACATCCAGGCCGGCACAGTCGGCCAGATAGGGCTGCAGCAGCTCCATATCCGGGTCCATGAGCGCGCGCAGTTTTTCGGTGTAGGCCTCGGGGTTCTCTTTGGTGGGGACGCACACATAGGTGCCGTTTTCGGCGTATACCAGCCGGTAGTGTATCGTGTACTTGGCCCGCACACGGTTTCCCTCTAACGGGATGTTGTTTTTGCCAAACCAGCCGCCGAAATAGTCGACGAAATCCTCGCCCACATAGTTGACCGACAGCACATCGTCAGTCCACAGCTTCATGCCCGACATGGCAAAAACTGCCCCGCCGCCCAGGCGGTTTTTGATGGTCTTACCGTCGGCATACTCGATGTCGTCGATGATGACATAACCCGACGCCATAAATTTTTTTGACAAACAAGTGCACCTCCTAATTTATAGGGCAAAACGCCCCTCACCCCTGAACAGACCGGCAACAGTGCTGCCGGTCCACTCAGAAAATATATAATCTGTACATGTTACGTCTCTATATTACACCTAAACCAAGCATTTTGGCCATAAATCGGTGGGAGAAGTTTGTACAAAAAAACTGTATACCTGTGCCAGAGGTTCCTTTTGTTAGGGGCAATTTGCATGTTGTGCTGTGCTGTCGCGTCACTTTTTAAGCAGATTTTCGGGGTGCGGCGACGAGACACCAGGCGGACGGACAGCGCCTTGACCGGTGGCGAGATCTGCATAGAGGTAGCCACAGGCGTACTGTGCCGGCCAAAACCGGCGCGGGTCGGCGGTCGTGAGGTAAAAAAGGCTGGTGACCGGCGGGCCGATAAACTGTAAAAGGAAGTGCCCGGCGCCGGCCGGACAGCTATTTGGACTACCGCCGGCACGGCGCACCGCGCGATGATATGCGGCTTAGTGGCTGGTGGCTGGTGTTAAATATCATAAGCGACAGCAACACTGCGCCCGCTTTCGGGGCTACGGCGACAGCGGGTGCAGGTCCGTCATCTTCGCGACCACACATTGCCCCGATACACATAAAGAGAGCCCCACTGCCCAGATCGGGCGGTGAGGCTCTCCCCATTTGCAGATATTTCGTTTTCCAGCACCGGCGCATAAGACACTGTACCCTGCGCACCGGTAAACGCCCTACTGTACCCGAACGTGGACCACGGTCCTGGCCGGCAACCTGCCGCTGAGCAGGCCGTTTTGTATATCGGCCTCACCGCTGCCCAAAATGATCTCGCAGCTGGCACCGTCTGCCCGGCACAGCGGACCGGTATAGTCGCTGTCGGTATCGTTATAGAAGCTGTAAATGGTCTCGCTGCCGTCATCAGCGGCAAAGCGGTTACAGTATACGTCGTCGGCTCTGGTGGGCCAAAACGGTATGGGATCGGCGCACTGATAGGTGAGCCGATGGGCCATGTACACCGCTTTCCAGCCCTTGATGGTCTGGCGCTGCTCGGCGCAAAACGGCATCCAGCGGCCAAAGATATCCTGCCAGATGACCATGGGCACCGCCGAGAACTGGGAGTACTGGATGAGCAGGTCTTTATCCTCTTTGCGGTACCAGCGGGAGATGACCGGTGCAATGTGCCGCGGCAGCAGATAGCGCAGGATATCTACCTGCGGCATGGGCCGGGTGGCCCAGAACTCGTCCCAAGAGGTGGTGATGATCTCCATGGGGCGTTTTTTGGTGGGGTGAGACTGGGTGGTCATCACCAGACCCGGGCGCACCGCATTACATTTTTCACGGAACGACTCGGGGATCGCGCTGAGCGTATCCAGCTGGTAGCCGTCGGCGTCGGTATCGGCCAACAGCTTGGCAAACTCGTCGCCCAAGCTGTCGGTAGACTCGTGGCTGCCAGCATCCCAGGGGATATAGGGCATAAACACCTGCACGCCGTGCCGGTGAAACTCTTCCACCGCCTGGCGGATGGCCGGGCGCCCGCCGGGAAAATCGTCGAAGAACTGCCACTGGCTGCGGCGGTCGATACCCAGGCGGGGGTACTGGTTCCACACGGTGACGGTGTCGAAACCGCCGAATTCATCCCCCTCGGCCAACAGTTTTTCCACATCGATCTTCTTTTTTACCGGGTCAAAGCCCTCGGTGCCGTAGAGGAAAGTAAAGTTGTGTAAAAACTTTTCGCTGAACCACTTGAGGTCGGGCTTGTCGTACTCTCTGAAATCGTACGGGGCCTCCCACTGGGCGCGGTAGCGGCGAAATGCCTCCGGCCATCCATCCGTGAGGCCGGTGATCTCTAACTCGATGGTGTCGGCATAGGTGGCATCGGGGTTGATGGGCAGACTGTGCTCATGCAGTTCCTCAGCGCTGGCGATGGTAGAAAGACTCATGTTGCGGTTTTGTACCGCCCCGTCATCAGACAGATCGGCCAGCGACGGAAAGCGCACGCTGAAGCCGTACTGGTCCTCGGCATCGGTGACCACCAGCGGGGGCTTGATATCCGAGTTCATGAAACTCTCTTTAGCCAATTTCAGCAGCTGCTTGCCCTCCCGGTTCTGCACGGCACCGGCCGGGTAATAGTACTTGTCGCCGGCACCGGTCATCTGCATCGCGGCCAAAAATGGGCTGTGGATAAACAGCTCGTAGGGGACTTTTTCACGGTAGAGATCTTTTACCTGTAAGAGCACGGTGACCGTATCTTTTTTGTCGCTGATCAGGTGCAGCCGCATAGACAGCTGCAGGTCGCGGTTCTCCAGCAGCACCGTGGCCATCTCGCGGGTATTGTCTTGGGCGGCATAGGCGCCGCAGACCGACAGATCGGCCGAGGTGTACTGCCCGCCCATAAAGGTAAAGGTGAGCAGTTCGCGGTCGGTGTTTGACACCCGGCCGCTGTGCAGGTTGGAAAACTCCTGCATTCTGAGCCCGTTTTGGTAGCAGAGCACCGCCCGGACACTGTTATTTTCCAGGATAAAGGTCTGTTTTTCTCGGTTGTGGGTGATCATGGTCACAGCTCCTCCCCGTCACAGTCTTTGACGCAGCGAAAACCCACCGTGGCGTTGCGGTCCATACCCGGGGCCAGCAGGTGCATCTTCAGATGTGCGTCGTTGGGTTGGGGGCCGCCTTCGGCGTGCCAGTAGTGGTGGGCGCGGTAGTAGCAGCCGCCCCGCAACAGAGTAAAGAAGTGACAGCCGTCATCGTGGGTGTCCTCGACCATCTCCCAGCTGTTGCCGCACATATCCATACAGCCCACCGGCGACACCCCCTGTGGATAGGCGTCGACCCGGCTGAGCGCGTCGGTGTAGAAATTCCCTTTAGAGAGGTCGAGTTTATCGCCCCACGGCCACTTGAGCGCGTCGGGGCCGGCGGCCAGGTACTGCCACTCGAAATCTTTGGGCAGGCGCTTGCCGTAATGGGCGGCGTAGGCGCGGGCATCGTTCTGGTCGATATTGGTGACCGGCTTATCGGCGTCCCCCTCTAAGTACTTGCCGTCTACCCAGTGCTTTAAAAAGTTGGTGTCGTCGGCAGGGCGGTACCCGCTCTCCTGCATAAAGAGCCAGTACATGTGGTTGGTCACCGGGTACACATCGGCCTGTAAGGGGCCCACCGTCACCGGTATAGGGCCGTGCTCACATTGGCAGTCGCCCTCCATCACCCGGTGTACCACCCGGTAAATGTAGCTGGCACGCGGAACTTTCACCAGCTTTTGCTCTAAATAGTTTGCCATAGGTATCTCTCCTGTCGGTCGCGCCGCGGCCCGCCGCCGCGGCAGTTTGAAAAGGCCGGTCGTGACCGGCCCTCAGGCCTCTTCTTTGAGCACCGATTTATCGGGCAGGCACAGCACATCTTTGATGCTGCTCTTTAAGATGGTCTTGGAGTATCCCGGCCGCAGCACCACTGCTGTGTCGGCCCCGTGGCCGGTGCCGCCCACGGCGACGATATCCTCCCCGTAAGGGATGTAGCCGCCATCTAGTGCCATAGCTGCACACTCGACGCAGACCTTGGCCCCCTGCGAGAGCATATACAGCGTGTGGGCGATAAGCTCGAGCGGGTACATACCGCCGGCATCGGTGGAGATGCTGCGCTCACCGGCCGAGAGCGCGTGAGCCGCCGTGCACACGGCAAAGCCGTCGTCTTTTAGCTGCTGGCGCACCGTCTCATCCATCACATTTTGCCCGGGCTTGCGCGAGCCGTAGGCCAGCGTGACGACCGTCACCTGCACCCCGCAGTTTTTAAAGTACTGGGCGGTATAGCCGGTAGAGCTGGCGATGACGATATGCCGGATGCCCCGCTCCTTGGCGGTCTGTATGGCGATACGGGCGGTCTCCTCGGTACCTGCTTTGCCCATTTTAGTAAAGATCATAGTCGTTTCCTCTCTCATTTCGTATTGGCGGACGTCGCTCACCTGACCGGCGGCGCATGCCACTTCATCCAGTCGAGCGCACACGAAAACCGCCGGCGACAGCTGCCGGGATGGGGCAGCGCGCGCTTTTTGATCACGGTCTAATACCTCCTGCCCTCTGTAGACACGGCTACTGAGCTTGTGAAAAGCCCGGCCTATACACCGCGCGCACCAGCCGGTGGCTGTCGGCGTAGAGCGAGAACTGCGCGCCGTCAAAGCGCACCAGTTCCCCCTCTAAAGTGACCCGCTGTACCCCCTGCGCCACGGCCTGCAGCACCTTTTCACGGCTGCCCGGAGGCAGCGGCAAGGCGCCGTCGGCCACCGCGCGGCAAAAGCTATCTATCACGTGCTGCTGCCAGTCCTCGGGCACGGCATCCCCCTTTTGCCGGTTGCAGGACCGGCAGCACAGCACCAGGTCGTAAACGCTGTCAGGCCCGCCGGCTGTTTTGGGCAGGTAGTGGTCGAGGGTGGCATTTTTCATGTTCAGCCGCTTGCCGCAGTAAAAGCAGCGGCCGCGCTCGCGCAGGTAGCAGTATCGGCGCTTGGTCTTATCAAATACGTAGTCGTGCATCGCGCATCTAGCGGCCAAACACCTCGGCCGCCCGCTTCATGTTGGCGATGACCGGCACCGCAAAGGGGCAGGCCCGTTCGCAGGAGCCACAGGCGATGCAGTCGCTGCCGGTATGCTCCAGGGCGTTATAGTGTTCGCGGACGCTGGGGGGCACCTGCCCGCCGCTGACAGTGGCCAGATCGAGGTACTTGTGCACCGAGGCCACATCGATATTTTTGGGGCAAGGCAGGCAGTGGTTGCAGTACATGCAGTTGCCGCGGAAGCTCTCTTTCAGGTCGCCGGCGATGACCGAGAAGTCGCGCTCCTCCTCGCTGGCATCCAGATAGCGCAGCGCCTCCTCCAGCTCTGGCACTGTCTGCACGCCCACCAGCGCGCTGGCTACGGCGGGTTTTGACAGCGCATAGTGGATACACTGCGTGACGCTCAGCGGCACCGAGAACGGCGTCTGGGCCGGGTCCATCAGCTTGCCGGCGCCCAGACTCTTCATCACCGTGATACCGATGCCGTTGGCCTCACAGTACTCGTACAATTTGCGGCGCTCGGGGTCGAGCTGGCCGGCAATGGCCCCGCCGATCATTTCATTGAGCGGCGTGCCGGTGGGGATCATGTCGTAAGCGGGGTTGATGGCGAACATCATGCTGTCAAACACCCCGTGCTGCAGCGCGCGGTAGGCGGTGCTGGCCATATGGGAGCTAAAGCCCAACTTGCGCACCACGCCTTCTTTTTTCAGCTTGAGACAGTAGTCGATAAAGCCGGTCTCGAAAACCTCTTGATAGTCTTTTTCGGTATCGATAAAAAAGACCATGCCCAGGTCGATATAGTCGGTGTGATAGCGCTTTAAAAAGTCGCGCACATAGTACTCAGCCGTCTTTATATCGCGCGAGCGGGAGCTCTGCCCGTTTTGCAGCACCGAGCCGATATGGCCCTGCAAAAACATCTTTTTCCGGTAAGGGGCCAACCCTTTACCCATCTTGTCGCGGTAGTCCTCTTCGGGCATAAACAGGTCGACAATATTGACCCCCGCCTCCACCATGCGGCCGATGACCGCATCGATCGTCTTCTGGTCGCGGGTGCACAGGTGCTCTCCGCCCAGGCCGATGGCACTTACATGAAAGCCGGTCTTTCCCAGTTCCCTGTACAACATGCTTTGGTCCACTCCTTTTTTACTGGCTGATTTCAGTCTAATTGTATCAATTCATCCAATTATATACAGTATAGCACACCCCCGATGGTGCTCCTATCCGCGAAATGCATAACAGTTCTTTCTGTTCCTAGTCAATTTGCTCTATGTATCTCCCTACAAGAGGTGCTCCAGACAGGATCTGTTGGCCGATACAGTTCCTATCACCGTCAAGCAGCGCATAAGCATCTCAGATCCAGTGCGGCGAAGTACACGGCGATCGGGGCTGGAGAAACAAGAGATCCGCTGTAAACAGCGGATCTCTCACAAATATATACTGCATTTTTCGACGCATATTGCGCATCTGGGATATGAGCTGAAAGACGACGTGGGGAGGAGCGTCTCTGGGCACATCACCGAGCACCTCCAGCATGGCCGCACATGCTGTTGGCAGCGCCTCTTTCATAGAAAAGCGCCTGTAGATCTCGACGGTAAGCGGGTCTTTTAGCGACTCCTTATTCTAAAACAGTCCGTTAAGGCAGCCTCAGGGGGCATTCCAGATTTCGCCGTTAATACGACGGCAATCTGAATTTTCCTTTTTAAAGACTGTAGACTGCCCCCAAGGTACGGCAGCCGGTAGAGTCTAAGATCGGCTGGTCTTCTCTGATCCTCCTGAAAGCATTGCGCGTATGGCGCGTGTCGCGTGTATATATCGTATGCGCCCATCTGTATTCCTATATACGATTACGAAAAAGGTCTTATAATGACCATAGCGGACGAAAACCAACCCGTCATTTGAAAACACGATGCGGCCTGCATGCGGTATGTGCCCCGCCAACCCCGCATGTAGTTCATGCCTGACCCGTATCAAATTCGCCCCGATGCAGCGGGTAGATGTCCGTTTCTATCTGCTTTATATATGAAGGCAACTTCTCACCTCTCATGGTTTTTTGACCACCAGCTTGTTCCATTGACCCCATTTATTGTAGCTGTACCAGTCAACCGTACCCTCAACGATTCTTCGCACACCGGCAGTTGGGGTGCAGCGGTGGGGCCAGAGATATTTTTTGCTATTACACATGTATATTGGGGATAAATGTGACCGCCCTCTGTAGGGAAACCGGTATCTCCCCGTCGGCCCTATCCAACTACAGGGTCGGGCGGCTCAAGCGTCTCTCTGCCGACAAGCTGTCAAAAATTTAAGACTACTTTGGTATGACAACAGGCAGACTGTCGGGAAAATCCGCATCGGCCCAGGATGCAGTGGCTGAAACGTCTGATATGGATGTGGCAACTCCAGTCGCCTTTACATACGCCGTGTATCGCGAGAGCCGAACGCTTTCCGGCGAGGATAAAAGCGCGCTGTTTGACATGGCCCGCCTGCTCTAAAAAGGCTCTCCCCCAAAGACGTACATCTATAACGTGCAACAAAAAAGTCTCCCCGAAAAGATGTTTCGGGGAGACTTTTTCTATTCCAGATCTTCCAGTACCTGCTGAGCCAGGATCCCTTTACCCACCAGGTCGGTAAAAAAGTGGTTGATACGGCCCAAAAAGCTCTGCAGTTGGGCGATCTCGGCGTCGCTGAGGGCGGCCGTCAGGTTCTCTACCAGCTTTTCGTGAAAGATCTGGTGCAGCAAAAAGATCTGGCGGCCGGGGTCGGTGAGACTGATGTTGACCACCCGCCGGTCCTGCTCGCTGCGCCGGCGCTGGACGAGCCCTTTGCGGCACAGGCGCTCGATGGCGATGGTCATGGTGGGCATGGTGACCCCCAGCCCGGCGGCGAGATCGCCCATGCGCTGGGACTGATCGAGGCCCACCTTTTCGATGATGTGGGCCTCGGTCACCGAAATGCCCGGGGTGTGGTCGCGGTTGACGGTGGCGATGAACTCTTCCTCCAGTGTGAGGATGCTGCTGAATATATCGGTCAAAAAAAGGTTGATCTGGTCTTTTTCATCCAACGCCCGTCACCTCCTCTACCGGCAGGGGCGGTTTTAAAAACTGTCGAGTATCTTTTTCACATCGTCGGCGGTCTGTAGATTGTGCACCTTCATCTCGCGGCTGATGCGGCGGCCGTTGCCGGTGAGCACCTTGCCCGGCCCGCACTCAGCAGCTTTCAGATGGCCGTCGGCGACCATGTTGCGCACCGTATCTACCCAGCGCACGGGTGAGCACATCTGCCGGCCCAGGTGGGCGGCCAGGTCGCATCCAGACTCCAGCGGGCGGCCGGTCAGGTTGGTGTAGACCGGCAGCTGCAGCGATGAAAAGGCCATGCCTGCCAGCCGGGCTGTCAAGGCCTCGCCTGCCGGTTGCATGTACCTGGTGTGAAAGGCGCCGCTGACTGCCAGCGGGACCACCCGGCTGGCGCCGGCGGCCAGGCACCGCTCGCCGGCCGCCTGCACGGCGGCGGGGTCGCCGGCGATGACGGTCTGTGCGGGAGAATTGTAGTTGACCGCCTCTACATACCCGTCGCTCTCGGCACAGCAGGCCTCGATCTGATCGGGGGCCAGACCCATCACCGCAGCCATAGTGCCGCCGTTATCTGCAGCCGCCTGGCCCATGAGCTGGCCGCGCAGCGCCACCAGCTGAAAGCCCTGCTCCAGTGAAAAGGCGCCCGCCGCGCACAGAGCTGAGCACTCGCCCAGCGAAAAGCCGGCGGCGGCCTCGACCTCGGCCCCGCCCGCCCGCAGCACCGTGGCGATCGCCATGGAGTGGGTAAAGATACACAGCTGCGCATTCTCGGTCTGGGCCAGCTGCTCGGCGGTACCGGTAAAACTCATGCCGCACACGTCTTTGCCGGTGATGTCGCCGGCCATCGTGTACACCTCTTTGGCCAGTGAAAATTGCTCGTACAGATCTTTTCCCATACCGGGGTACTGGGCCCCCTGACCCGGGAACAACAGCGAAATCGACATACTGTCCTCCTGCAAAACGGGCGCTGCCGGGCCGGTGCCGATGCGGGTCTCCCCACCGCTGCCGGCCGCCCACAGGCGCCGCTCGTTTGACAAATATACTGTGATTTATTATAATAAAAAACAATTAGTTTGTCAATCAAACTAATTGCCGGTAGCTGTTGCTCCCGCGCGGTCGGCGCACATTTTGTCAAAATCACCGCGGCTGTATAGAGCCGGGTCCGGTTCGGCAAAAACTTTCAAAAAAGGGAGGTCCCTACCGCCGGTTTGTGCTAAAATAAGAGGTAGTGCCGCCACCGTTTTGCGGCGCCTTTTACGACCTACCGCCCAGTTGGGATAAAAGGAGATATAGGATTTATGGGAATGAGAGTGTTGTCCTGCGGCAGCTATTTGCCCGAGACTGTTTTGACCAATGCCGACCTAGAACAGATGGTGGAGACCAGCGACGAGTGGATCACCGAGCGCACCGGCATTAAAGAGCGCCGCATCTCGGCCGAGATGGGCACCGCCCAGATGGGCCATCAGGCCGCCGCACAGGCACTACAGCGGGCCGAGCTGGCACCGGAAGATATCGACCTGATCGTGGTCACCACCGTGACCCCGGACAACTTTACCCCGTCGGTGAGCTGTATGATCCAGGGCCTGCTGGGATGCAAAAACGCGGTGGCTTTTGATGTGAACGCCGCCTGTACCGGATTTGTGTTCGCGGTGGACATTGCCGACAGCTTTGTGCGCGCCGGCAAGGCAAAAAATGTTTTGATCGTGTGTACCGAGCGGCTCTCGGGCATTACCGATTACCGCGATCGCTCGACCTGCGTGCTGTTTGGGGACGGCGCGGCGGCGCTGGTGCTGTCCAGCGACGACAGCTGCAGTTACCCGATCTCGAACTGCCAGTGTCAGGGGGATAAAGGCGACGTACTGTTGGCACCGGCACTGCGGGGCAACAATATGCACGGCGACAGCGCCCCGGTGGACAGCTTTTTGTCGATGAACGGGCGCGAGGTGTTTCGCTTTGCCGTATCGAACATTCCCAAGGCCATCGACCGGGTGCTGGCACAGGCAGAACTCACCATCGACGATATCGACCGGCTGGTGCCACATCAGGCCAACCTGCGCATCATCGACAGCTTTTCCCGCCGCTATGGGCTCGACCCCAGCCGTATCGCCATCGATCTCGACCGCTACGGCAACACCTCCAGTGCCAGTATACCGCTGTGCATCTGCGAGGAGGTAGAACAGGGCCGCATACGCCCCGGCGACAAGGTGCTGGCCGTCGGTTTTGGCGGCGGCTTAACAGTGGGGGCCACTATCCTGCAGTTTTAAATGGGCGACCTGCTGCGGCCGGTCACCATGATATAGATATATTTTTGATACATCGCGGCTGCACCGGCCGTTGGCCGGCAGCCCCTACCCTACGGAGTGTGTAGAATATGGCAAACGAGAACAAAAAGCCACTGGCACTGGTCACCGGCGGTACCCGCGGTATCGGCGCGGCCATTGCCTTGAAACTGGCCCAGGACGGTTTTGACCTGGTCATCAACTGCTTAAATGACGACGAGCTGGCGCAGGAGATTTCGCAGCAGTCTATCGCCGCCTGCCAGGCGGCTGGTGCCGACGTGTACGCGTTGGCATGGGATGTGTCGGACTATGCCGCCTGTGAGGCGGCGGTGGAGAAGATCACCGCCGACCGGGGCAATGTAGATGTGCTGGTAAACAACGCCGGTATCACCAAAGACGGGCTGATGCTGCGTATGAAACCCGAACAGTTCCAGCAGGTGCTGAATGTCAACCTTAACAGCGCCTTTTATATGAGCAAGCTGTGTGCCAGAGGCATGACCCGCCAGCGCAGCGGCAAGATCATCAACATCTCGTCGGTAGCTGGGGTGTACGGCAACGCCGGACAGGCCAACTACGCTTCCTCTAAAGCCGGGCTCATCGGCCTGACCAAGACCATCTCGAAAGAGCTGGGCAGCCGCGGGATCACCGCCAACGCCGTGGCCCCCGGTTTTATTGACACTGCCATGACCCAGGCCCTGCCTGAAAAGGTAGTAGAGGCCGCCAAGCAGGGCATTTCGCTGCGGCGCTTTGGCACAGTAGAAGATATTGCAGGGGTGGTGGCTTTTCTGGCCTCCCCTGCTGCCGACTACATCACCGGACAGGTGCTGGTGGTGGACGGCGGGCTGGCCATGTAATCTTTTCGCACAACCGGTCAGATAAGACTTATTTCGTCTGGTCTGTCTCATATCCCCGCCAGGCAGTGCGAAAAGCGCAAGATATGCTCTCGGGGCCAAGCCCCTCCCGCCGCTTACGCGGCAACGCATTTCTTGCGGTCTCAGTGCTTTTAGAAGATGCTGTTCGCACGACCGGTCAGGTGAGACTTATTTCGTCTGGTCTGTCTCATATCCCCGCCAGGCAGTGCGAAAAGCGCAAGATATGCTCTCGGGGCCAAGCCCCTCCCGCCGCTTGCGCGGCAACGCATTTCTTGCGGTCTCGGTGCTTTTGGAAGATGCTGCTCGCACGACCGGTCAGATAAGACTTATTTTGTCTGGTCTGTCTCATATCCCCGCCAGGCAGTGCGAAAAGCGCAAGATATGCTCTCGGGGCCAAGCCCCTCCCGCCGCTTGCGCGGCGCGGCAGGCGCGCAGGGGATAGAATTTGATAGGACACACAATTATTAAAGGGCAGTGGCAGCGACGCCTTGCCGGCAACTGTCTTTATATGTTCCATACCCCCAACAGATAGATGGGCCGCCGCAGCTAAAGCGGCCCGCAAAAACGACGGTCTTTGTGCTCTGATCTTGCCGCACAGGTACGGCCGGGCAGAGCGGCACACCCTATATGCAGGAGGAAAAACATATGAACCGTGTAGTCATCACCGGTATGGGTGCCATTACACCTATCGGCAACACCGTGCGCGACTTTTTTGATGCGGCGGTGGCTGGCAAAAACGGCATTGGCCCCATTACTCGCTTTGATACCGACGGCTATAAGGCTACCTTGGCTGCCGAGGTAAAAGATTTTGACCCCACCCAGTTTATCGAGAAAAAAGAGGCCCGTAAAATGGACCGCTACTGCCAGCTGGCCATGGCCGCCGCCGCCGAGGCGATGGGGCAGGCCGGGTTGGACAGCGCCAATATCGACCCCTACCGCTTTGGGGTGATCGTGGGCAGCGGGATCGGCGGCATCGAGACCTTCCAAAACGAGTTTGAGAAGATCTTTACCAAGGGCCCCGGCCGGGTGTCGCCGTTTTTTATCCCCATGATGATCTCGAATATGGCGTCGGCTCAGATATCCATCAAGTACGGGCTGAAAGGCACCAGTTTTTGTCCGGTAACGGCCTGTGCCAGCGGCACCCACGCCATCGGCGAGGCGTTTCGCACCATTAAGCACGGTTACGCCGACGCGATGGTAGCCGGCGGCGCCGAGAGTTGCGCCGTGCCCATTGCGGTGGCCGGTTTCTCGAACATGCACGCTTTGAGCCAGTCGACCGATCCCGACGCCGCCTCGCTGCCGTTTGACAGCCGGCGGGCCGGTTTTGTAATGGGGGAAGGCGCGGGAATTTTGGTGCTGGAGAGCTTAGAGCACGCCACCGCCCGCGGCGCCACCATTTTGGGGGAGATCACCGGATACGGCAGCACCTCAGACAGCTATCACATCACCAGCCCCGACCCCACCGGCCAGGCGCCCAGCATGGCCATGAAATTGGCACTGCAGGAGGCGGGATTGGCCCCGGAGGAGCTGTGCTACATAAACGCCCACGGCACCGGCACCCCCATCAACGACAAGTATGAGACCAACGCCATCAAGCTGGCGCTGGGCGAGGAGGCGGCCAGAAAGGTACATATCTCCTCGACCAAGTCGATGACCGGGCACCTGCTGGGGGCCGCCGGCGGCATTGAGGCCATCGTCTGCGCTATGGCCGTGGCCGAGGACGTCATCCCCCCCACTATCAATTTAAAAGAGCCCGACCCCGCGTGCGACCTGGATTACGTGCCGGGCACGGCGCTGCACACGGCGGTGGAGACGGCCATGAGCAACTCGCTGGGCTTTGGCGGCCACAACGCCACCATCGTGGTGAGAAAATACCGCTGACTGCCGGCGGATACCAGGAGAGAAGAGGAACTGTAGTATGGATATTCGTATTGCCAAAGAGACAGCGCTGGAACTGCTTTCGCGCGCTAAGGCCGAGGGGGCCACAGCCCTCTCCTTTACTGCCGACGAGTTTTCTTTCTCGGTGGAGTTTGCCCCCAAACAGATCGCCGTGGCCGCCCCGGCAACAGCACCTGCCGCCCCGGTAGCCGCGGCCGAGGAGGCCCCGCCGCCGGCGGAGCAGGATGTGCCGGGCACACCGGTGCGCTCGCCCATCGTGGGCACCTATTACGCCGCCCCCGACCCGCAGAGCCCGCCGTTTGCCACCGTTGGCCAAGAGGTGAAAAAAGGCGACACGCTGTGCATCATCGAGGCCATGAAGATGCTCAACGAGATAACGGCCCCCTGCGACGGCAAGATCACCCGCATCTTCTGCCAAAACGGAGATCTGGTGGAGTACGATCAGGTGGTCATGGCCATCCAGTAGCGACCCGCCGCCTGACCCCTGAGTGAGCGCAGATCAGGCGCGGCGCAGAGACGACCGACACGGCATCTTTTTAAAGAGAGGTAACACAGATGAGCGATATACTGCTGGATCAAGAGCAGATCAAAAAGATCATCCCCCACCGGGACACCATGCTCTTAGTTGACGAGATCACCGAGCTAGAGCCCGGTGTACGCGCCAAGGGGCGGCTGCACGTCACCCCCGACAAGATCTTCTTTCAGGGGCATTTCCCCGGCAATCCGGTGATGCCCGGGGTGTTTATCATCGAGGCGTTGGCCCAGACCGGCGCGGTGGCCATTTTGTCGCTGCCGGAGTTCGAGGGCAAGACCGGCTATTTCGGCGGCATCGACGGCGCCCGCTTTAAGCAGAAGGTGCTGCCCGGCGACACACTGGACCTGGAAGTCGAGATCGTCAAGCGCCGGGGCCCCATCGGCATCGGCAAAGCCACAGCCTACGTCAACGGGAAACGGGCCGCCTACGGCGAGCTCACCTTTGCCATCGGCTGATCACATACCCAGGGAGGTCCCCACTTATGTTTGATAAAATTCTCATCGCCAACCGGGGCGAGATCGCAGTGCGCATCATTCGCGCATGCCGGGATATGGGCATCACCAGCGTGGCTGTGTACTCCACCGCCGACGCTGATGCGCTGCACACTACTCTGGCCGACGAGGCGGTATGTATTGGCGGGCCGGCCCCCAAAGACAGCTACCTGAACATCCAAAACATCATCGGCGCCGCCCAGGGCTCCGGCGCCCAGGCCATCCACCCCGGCTTTGGCTTTTTGTCGGAGAACCCCGACTTTGCCGCTGCCTGCGAGGCGTGTGGTCTTACCTTTATTGGCCCCAGCGCCCACACTATCGCCCTGCTGGGCGACAAGGTGGCCGCCCGCGACACCGCCAAAAAGGCCGGCGTACCGGTGACCCCCGGCAGCGACGGCGCGGTCTCTACAGCCAAAGAGGCGGCCGCCATCGCCGGTGAGATCGGCTACCCGGTAATGCTCAAGGCCGCCTCTGGCGGCGGCGGCAAAGGCATTCGCAAGGTGGATGACCCGGCCGACCTGGTGCACGAGTTTCAAAATGCCGCCGCCGAGGCGGGCATGTCGTTCGGCGACAGCCGCGTGTATGTAGAAAAATTCGTGGCGGACCCGCGCCACATCGAATTTCAGATACTGGCTGACGCTCATGGCGACACTATCCACCTGTTTGAGCGGGAGTGCTCCATCCAGCGGCGGCACCAGAAGTTGGTGGAGGAGGCCCCTTCCTCGCTGCTGAGTGCCTCGCTGCGGCAGGAGATGGGCGACGCCGCGGTGCGGGTGGCCAAGCAGGCCGGGTACCGGGGCGCCGGCACGGTGGAGTTTTTGGTGGACAGCGACTTAAATTACTACTTCTGCGAGATGAACGCCCGCATCCAGGTGGAGCACCCGGTGACCGAACTGGTGTGTGGGCTGGATCTGATCCGCGAGCAGATACGCATTGCCGCCGGTGAGCGGCTGCCGCTGCGCCAGGACCAGCTGCGGCCGCTGTGCCACGCCATCGAGTGCCGCATAAATGCCGAGGACCCCTACCGCAACTTTGCCCCCTGCCCCGGCCAGATCACCGGGCTCAACGTGCCCGGCGGCGCCGGGGTGCGGGTGGACTCGGCGGTGTACCAGGGATATCGCATCCCCCCCTACTACGACAGCATGCTGGCCAAGCTCATCTGCTATGGGGAGGACCGGGCCCAGGCGATCGCCCGCATGAAACGGGCGCTGTCGGAGTACCTGTTCGAGGGGGTCACCACCAACATCGACCTGGCCATGGCCATCATTCATGCGCCCCAGTTTGCCGCCGGCGATTTCGATACCAATTTTTTGGAGCGCAGTCAACTGCTGGCGCGCTTTAGCCAGCCCGATGGAGGTGATGCGCAGTGATTTTAGACATGTTTAAGAAAAACCGCAACATCGCCAAGGAGCTGGAGGGCGTGCCGGAGGTGGAGCAGCCCAAAGACGTTGTGGTGTGCAAGCGGTGCAAAAACGAGGTGCTGCGCGAAAATTACCAGCGCAACCTGTATGTGTGCCCGCTGTGTGGGCACCAGAGCCGCATGTCGGCGCCGCAGCGCATCGAGATGCTCTGCGACGAGGGCAGCTTTAAAGAACACGACCGGCGGCTGCGCACCCTCAACCCCCTAAAGTTTAAAGGCTATACCGACAAGATCGAGAACCTGCACCAACAGACCGGCTTGACCGAGGCGGTAGTGACCGGCAGCGCCAAGATCGGCGGTATGCCGGTGGCCATTGGGGTGATGGACACCCGCTTTTTGATGGCCTCGATGGGCAGCGTGGTAGGTGAAAAGCTGGCGCGGCTGTTTGAGTACGCCACCCGCAAAAAGCTGCCGGTAGTTTTGTTCACCGCCTCGGGCGGGGCGCGGATGCATGAGGGGATCTTTTCACTGATGCAGATGGCCAAAGTCAGCGCGGCGGCGGGCAAGCACAGCCAGGCGGGCCTGCTCTACATCACTGTGCTCACCGACCCCACCACCGGCGGGGTGACGGCCAGCTTTGCCATGCAGGGCGACATTATTTTGGCCGAGCCGCGGGCGGTGATCGGCTTTGCCGGGCGGCGGGTCATCGAGGGGACCATCGGCAGCAAGCTGCCGGCGGGTTTTCAGTCGGCAGAGTTTGCCCAGGACCACGGGTTCGTAGACAAGATCGTGCCCCGGGGGGAACTCAAAGAGACGCTGCAGCGTATTTTGGCGCTGCATGTGGGCCATCACAAGTAGGGGGGAGCGGAAATTATGTCTAAATCGGCATTTGAGCGCATGCAGCTCATCAAAAATATTGCCCGCCCCAACATCGACCAGTATGTATCGGCCCTGTTTGAGGACTTTATAGAACTGCACGGCGACCGGGCATACGGCGACGACCCGGCGGTACTGGGGGGCATTGGCACCATTGGCGGCAAGGCGGTGACGGTGATCGGCCACCGCAAAGGAAACTCTACCGAAGAGAACATCCGCTACAACTTTGGCATGCCCCACCCGGAGGGGTACCGCAAGTCGATACGGCTGATGCAGCAGGCGGAAAAATTTGGCCGCCCGGTGATCTTTTTTGTGGATACCCCCGGCGCCTATTGCGGTGTGGGGGCCGAGGAGCGCGGACAGGGGCACGCGATAGCCCAGAGCATTCAGCAGCTGATGTTTTTAAAGACGCCGGTGCTGACCATCATCACCGGAGAGGGGGGCAGCGGCGGCGCGCTGGCTATGGCGGTGGCCGACAAGATCTACATGCTGGAAAACGCCGTGTACTCGGTGATATCGCCCCGGGGGTTTGCCAGCATTTTGTGGAAGGACCCCAGCAAGGAAGAACAGGCCGCCGAGCTCTTAAAGATGACGGCGCCGGACCTGCTCTCGTTTGGGGTGATCGACGGCATCGTGCCCGAGCCCAAGGGGGGCGCCCACACCGACCCCGCCCGCACCTGTATCGAGCTGCGGCAGGTGATTGAAAAAGAGCTGGAGGATTTTAGCTTTTTGGGCACCAAGACACTGCTGGAAAACCGCTACCGCAAATTTCGCGGTATGGGCGTATTTGCCAGCAACTAAACAGAATTTGAGATATCTGCGCCAAACAGGCCGGCCCCGGTGGGGCCGGCCTGTTTTTTGTTGTGGTGTCAAATTTTTCGGCCGGTGGCGGAGAAAAGATCCGCGAGCAGTGGCACCAAGTGGCGGCAGGTATAAAAAAGAGCTACTGAGGAGCTGCATCTCCCCAGTAGCCGGGCGCGAGGTGCCGCCACGATGGCACCTGACCATATCTACGATACGCCGCCGGCGGCGGGCTGTCAAGGCCCTATGATACTGCCGCCCAGCAGAACTCGGCAATACCCGGCGGCTCCCCATATAGATACGGGGCGGACAGCGGGGCGCTAAGGGACCGGGAGAGGAGACAGGCGGACGGATCATATAAAAAGCTGTGCGGACACGCGATCCTACACAGCTGGGTGGCCGTTTGCGGCGGCTACTTTTCGGTTTTGGGGGCCTCGCTCAGGTGGGAGGCAAAACGGAACATATCGGCGCGGTAGATGGTCTTGGAGACCTCCAGCGGTTGGCCGGTATTGTCGGTGGTGAGACTGCGGCCCAGAAAAGCGGGGGTGCCGGCTTTTTGGCCCAGATACCCGGCCTCGTCGGGATTTAAGAAGGTGATCTCGAGCGTTTCCTCGGTGTGGACCGGGTAGATGTGCTTGATCTTGCGCAGGTAGCCGTAGGACAATACCGTGGTGGGGTCGTAGTGGAGCACATTGCCGAAACGGGGGTGGCTGCGATAGGTCTCGTTGAGCAGGGCGGGCACTTTGTCGGCGTAGCGTATGCGGTAGACGCGAATCGCCTTTTCGCCGTCTTGCAGCTGCAAAAACTTTTTGACATGGGCGGGCGGATCGACCACCTCGTAGGCCAGCACCTGGCTGGTGGACTCTTTTTTGTTCTGCTCGAAGATGCTGGAGATGCTGCGGACGTAGGAGAGATCCTGGGTGATCTTCTGGTTGTCGACGAAGGTACCTTTGCCCTGATGGCGCTTGGCGTACCCCTCGGTGACCAGATCGTTGAGCACGCGGCTGGCGGTGTTGCGGCTGACGCCGTACTCGCTCACCAGCTGGGCCTCGCTGGGCAATTTATCGCCCGTCACATAGAGACCCTGCTCGATCTGCTCCATGATGTCCTGCTTGATCTTGTTGTACAGAAAGCTCCGCTCCACACCACTGCCCCCCTTAGACATGCTACCTCAGTATTTGGTATCATTATAGCGCAATCCGGCGGTGGATATCTAGCGATATTCTCTCCATAAATTTTTATGTTTTTTTGTCATATTTGTTATTTCACCTGCGTATTTCGCTGCATTTTCATAATATTTATAAAATGATCTTAAAACAGCTTGTGACATTGGCACGGGGCAGGCGGGCGCCGCCTGTATGCCCGAACAGGCGACAAAAAAGCCCCCTGACCGTTTGCCGGCCAGGGGGACCTTTGTTGGGCGCTATCTATCCCTTTTAAAAGGGGCGATCTTATGTAGCTACCGGTGCGATCAGTAGTAGTAGCCGCCGCCGATGCTGACGCCTACCACGACCACAAAGACAAAGTAGATGATGACGGCCAGCAGGCCCAGCGCTGCGGCCAGGATGGAGAACAGCCGCGATTTTTTGGCTGCCTCCTGCGCGCCGGCGATGTTGCCCATGGCGACCATCTGGTCGATCTTGGTGGCAAAGACGATGGCCGGGATGCCCAGCGGCAGACAGCACAGCAGGGTGGTGAGGATGCCGAACACCAGGTAGATGGTGCCCTTGATGGGGGGCTGGCCACCCATGTAGGGCTGCTGGGGCTGCATGGGGGGCTGCTGGGGCGGGGTGCTCCACTGCGGCTGCTCGCCGCCGGGAGCGGGGGTCTGGTTGTAGATGGGGGGCTGCTGCTGAGACTGCTGGTCCTGGGCATCGAGCGGGACGCCGCAGGTGGTGCAGAAAGCTGCCCCGTCGGGCATGGTGGTGCCGCAATTTTTACAGGTAATCACAGTGGTCACTCCTCCTCTGATATGCGCCCGGCAGGCCGGGCCACAGACTGGTGCAGGCGCCGGGCGCCCGGTAAGTCCTTAATTTTAGTGTATCAGTTTTGTCGGGGAAATACTACTATTTTTACAGAACTTTACTCAAAAATTCGCGCAGGCGGGGGTGCTGAGGATTTTCAAAAATGTCTTTGGGGGTGCCCTGCTCGAGGATCTGGCCCTCGTCTAAAAACAGCACCTTGGTGGCCACTTCGCGGGCAAAGCCCATCTCGTGGGTGACCAGCACCATGGTCATGCCGCCCCGGGCCAGCTCTTTCATGACGTCGAGCACCTCGCCGACCATCTCGGGGTCGAGGGCGGAGGTGGGCTCGTCGAAGAGCATGATCTCGGGCTCCATGCAGAGGCTGCGGGCGATGGCCACCCGCTGCTTTTGGCCGCCGGAGAGCTGGGCGGGATAGGCGTCGGCCTTTTCGGCCAGGCCCACCCGGGCCAGCAGCTCGCGGGCGCGCTTTTCGGCCTCCTCTTTGGAGACGCCCAGCACCTGGATGGGGGCCAGAGTGAGGTTATCGAGCACGCTGCGGTGGGGAAAGAGATTGAAGTGCTGGAACACAAAGCCCATCTTGGCGCGCATCTGCTCGAGCTCTTTGGGGTTTTTGGCCTTGGTATCGACCTTTTTGCCGTCGATGTAGACCTCGCCCTCCTCGGGCTCCTCCAGGCCATTGATACAGCGCAGGAAGGTGGATTTGCCGGAGCCAGAGGGGCCGATAAGGCAGATGATCTCGCCTTTCTCGACTTCCAGACTGGCGTCGCTGACGGCCTTGAGCTGACCGAATTTTTTGGTGATATGGCGCAGACTAATCACTTTCTGCAAGCCTCCTCTCCAGGCGTTTTGAGAAGTGGGAGATGGTGAGCGTCATGGCCAGATAGACCACCGACGCCAGCAGTAGGGGGATGACGTAGTTGTAGAAGCGGGCACCCAGGACCTTGGCGCTCTGCAGCAGCTCGACCACGCCGATGGTGGACAGCAGCGAGGAATCTTTGATGAGGGTGATGAACTCGCTGACCAGCGGCGGCACGATGCGCTTGAAGGCCTGGGGCAGGATGATGTAGCGCATCATTTTGCCGTAGGAGAGGCCCAGCGACTTGCTGGCCTCCCACTGGCCGCGGTCGACGGCCTGGATGGCCGAGCGGATGAGCTCGGTGGAGTAGGCGCCGGAGTTGATGCTGATAGCGACGATACCGATGAGGTAGACGCTGGGGTTTATTGGGGTGCCGGTGATGGCCCGCATGATGGCCGGGACGCCCAAGTAGAAAAACAGGATCTGCAGCATCATAGGGGTGCCGCGGATGACCTCGACGTAGACGGTGGCGATGCCGCGCAGCAGCTTGCTCTTGGAGATCTTGGCGGCGGCGCCGAGCACGCCCAGGATGGTGCCGAACAGCAGCGAGGCGGTGGCGATGACCACCGACAGACCGGCCGCCTTGAGCATGAAGATCAGATTTTCGGCGGTGACGATCTTCTGAATCATTTCCATAAGACAGTTCCTCTCGTATATTTTCGGTGGCTGGCGAAGGGGCCTTACAGCAGAAAACAGGTGACGGGCCCTGCCCGCCGCCTGCCTGCTGTGTTTTTTGACTTTTGCTCTAGGCCTCGGTCAGGCCCCATTTCTGCTGCAGCTCGACATAGGCGTCGGAGGCCTTGAACTGCTTGACAGCTTCGTTTACTTCTTTGAGCAGCTCGTCGTTGCCCTTTTTGACGATGACCGAGTTCTCCTCTTTTACCAGGGGCTCTTCCATGATGACGAAACCGTTGGCCTCGGCGTTGTTTTTGGCCACCTGGCCGTCGCAGACCACCGCGTCGAGAGCGCCATTTTTGAGGGCCTCGAACATGACGGTGTAGTCGCCGGGGCTGGTGACTTCGGCGCCGGAGATGTTCTCTTTGGCGGCCTTTTCACCGGTGGTGCCGGTGCCGGCACCGATCTTTTTGCCCGACAGCTCGTCGAGGCTCTTGACGGTGGAGCCCTTGGGCAGCACCACCAGCTGCTCGGAGATCAGGTAGGGATCGGAGAACAGGCAGTCGCGCTCGGGGTCGTAGGTGAAGGCGGAGATGCCCACGTCGATCTGGCCGGACTGCAGGGCGGTGATGATGGACGAGAAGTCCATATTCTTAAAGGTGACTTTTACGTCTTTGCCCTCGGCGCCCATGTACTTGGCCAGCTCGTTGGCCATGTCGACATCGAAGCCCTCTACTTTGCCGTCGGTGCCCATGCTCTCGTAGGGGGGATAGTCGGCGGAGATGCCGACGACGATCTCGCCGGGGGTCATGATCTCTTTTTCGTAGGCTTTGCCGGTGAAGGTCTTGTCTTTGTCGCCGCAGCCGGCCAGCGACAGCAGGATGCCGCAGGCGGCCAGCATGGCGGCCAGTTTTTTCATGGTTTTCATAAGTGTACTCTCTCCTCTTTTTATATGGGTGCGGCACATGGCCGCTCAGTTTACCTGTTTTTCCGGGGGATCTTACACGGTGACGATGCAGAAGCCGTCGAAGGTGTATTTTTTGAGGCCCTCGGCGTCGATCTGGTAGTCGACCTCGCCGTTTTCGATCTGGGCAAAGGCCTTGGCCACCTGACCCAGCACGCTGCCGGGGCGCAGCGGCTCGTTGTGGGAGCAGATGAGGGTATAGTCGCTGTACTGGGCCGCCAGCCGCTCCATGGTCTGGCGGTAGGTGCTCTGTACCGACTTGAGCCCGTCGTGGGAGTCGAGGTGGGCGTAGAGGGTGGCGGGATAGAAGGTGTCGCCGGTGAAGAGCAGCTTGTTTTGCTCGTCGACGAGCATGAGGCTGTCGGGCGAGTGGCCGGGGGTGGACAGCACGGTGAGCGTTCTGCCGCCCAGGTCGAACACATGGCCCTCTTTGATGGTGGTGAAGTTACAGGGCTCGATGTGGTAGGTATCGGGATCGAACTCTTTGGGGTAGGGGTACCAGGTGGAGTCGTCTTTTAAATTGTCGGCGACCTCCTCGTGGGTGAGCCCCTCTTTCATTCTTCGCACAGCACCGGGGTGGTCGAGCACGTGGACCAGCTCGAACAGGTGGTTGCAACCGATATGGTCGAAATGGGTGTGGGTGTTGACGACTACCAGCGGCAGGTCGGTCAGCGCGTCGACGACATTTTTGATGTTGCCGATGCCCATGCCGGTATCGAGCAACATGGCTTTTTCGCCGCCCAGAATGAGATAGGAGATCACTTCCTGGAAGTGGCCCTGCTCATAGATGGCGAAGATGTCGTGGTCGAGCTTATAGACATCGAACCATGCCTCGGGCTGGTCTACCTTGGTGAGAGTGCTGTACTGCGGCCGGGGCAGCGCTTTGTACCAGGCCTTGGGCTGTACAGCGTCGGCGATCATTTCAGACATCTGTGCTCCTCCTTAATCGGTGCTGTGCGCCTTTTGTAAGGCGCATGTATAATTATACGCACAGAAACGGCAAATGTCTACCCTATTTTTCAAAAATGTTGCAACAACTCGGGATTATTTTTGTTTCAAATCTGTACACAATGCCCATTTTATACATTTACGCCAGAAAATATGCATATTCATGCAGCATTTACGGCTGCTGGATGCGGTAGGAGAGCATTTCGTAGACCAGTGCGTCGCCCACGTCGACGCCCGGCGGCAACAGGGCCATAGCCACGGTGTTCTCGATGCCGTTTTGGTCTAGCAGGATGGCGTAGTCGCCGCGGATATCCTGCACGGTGTAGTAGATGGGTTCGAACATTGGTATCCTCCTCTCCCCCGCCCGGACGGCGGGAGACGATCTATTTGGTCCAATTCTGCGCAATTCCGGCCGGTGCTGACTGATGCCGGCTGATGCCGGTCAGGTTGCCGCGAGGCGGCACAAAGCGCGGGGCCGGTGAGCTGACGGACTGTTTACTGTATGCCGTCTACAGTGAACTGTGGACTGTGGACTGTTCACTGTGGACTGGCGGCCGGATGGCTGGTGGAGCGGGCTGAGGGGACCGACCGGTAAATGGGTAAATAAGTTGGCGCTCCACCGGGCGGGGGCGCAGGTGGGCAGGTGGGCAGGCGGACGGGTAAACGGTGTTTTTGCGGGCGACAGCGGCGGTGGCGGCGGGCAGGGACCGACAAAAAGCGCATAGGTATGCGGTTTTATAGAGAAAGCACTGCGCGGTGAAGTGCTGCTGACGGCTGTTCAAATTGTTACGAAATTGTAAACTCGGCCTTTTTTATGCTGTTTTAGCCCTTTTGGCCGCTGGGATGGGGGCCCGCGGCCCGAATGCGAGGCTCTTTTTTAGGGCCGGAGCGGGCGAGCACCGCCGGCAGCGCAAACAGAGGCGGACTACAGCGCGACCACCCCCGACCGACCGGCCGCGGCGGAGCGCCGGAGCAAGAGCCGGCAGTGGGTGGGGGCCGGGGAGCTCACCGCCCCTACCCCCTACACATTATAGCGCGTTTTTACGCCTGTATGGGGCTTGTGCGGGGCCTTTAAAACGCCCGGTGATGGGCCGACGCCGCCGGCAGCAGGGCTGCGGGGCGCGGGCGGCAAAACTTTTTTGCGGGCGGCAGCACCGGGTGCGATACGATCTAGAGCGCATACTGGAGCTGGCAGTCGAAGGGTTCGGGACCGGTGTGGCACGCCAGCTCCTCGGTGGCGGGGACACAGCCCATGGCCCGGTAAAAGGCCTGGGTCTCGACGGCGGAGTGGGCGGAGATATACAGCGCCTCGGCACCTCTTGTTCGGGCAAAGGCGGCGGCCTGGGCGAAGAGCTGACGGCCGATGCCGCGGCCGCGCCGGTCCTGCGAGACGTGCAGGCTGGTGAGGTCGCTGAACTGGCTGCGGTTGCCGGTGAGCGGGCCCTCGACCGAGCAAAAGCCGGCCAGCCGGCCGCCGATGAAGGCGCCGTACACCGCCCCGCCGCCGGACAAGGTGCCCTGCAGGCACTGCACCAGATAGCCGTAGTCTGACGGGGACCACTGGTCGATAAAGGGGCAGCGGCGCACCGCCCAGTGCCCCGCCTCGCGGCGCCAGCAGTCGGTGACCAGCTGGCGGCGGGAAAAGCCGGCAAACAGGCCCGGGCGCAGCATGGCTGCGGTGAGCGGGCGGATACAGGGCGGCAGTTCGCCGCGGGGGGCGCTGCCGCGGATGGCGGCCAGCAGCTGAAAGTAGTCGCCGAACTGCCAGTCGGCCAGCGCGACGATCTGCTCTGCCTCGTGCTGGGCGTAGCGGTCGGCGATGGCGGCGACCTGCAGGCCGGCGGCTTTGGCGGCCTGCACGCCGATGAGCGAGTCCTCCAGCACCAGGCAGTCGGCGGGAGCGAGGCCCAGACCGGCCACCGCCTTTTGATAGATCTGGGGATGGGGCTTGAGCTGGGCGGCGTCTTCGCGGGTGTAGATGACCGCGAAGGTGCTGTCGAGCGGGGCTTTGGCCAGCAGGTTTTTATTTTTGGTGCGGTAGATATCCATATTGGTCTTTTTGGTGGTGGTGGCGATGGCCAGCAGCAGGCCCCGCTGCCGCAGCTGGGCCAAAAAGAGCGGGACGCCGGGCTTGTAGTCTACCTGCGAGACCAGAAAGTCGCCGGCGATCTGGTAGCGCAGATCGTGTATCTGCCGGGCGCTGAGCGGGCTGTGACACAGCGCGCCCAACTGCCAGCAGTAGTCGAGATAGGGCTGGGGGCGGTGGCTGTAGCGGCGCAGCAGATCGTCGCGCTGCCGCAGCACCGCCTGCTCGGACAGCTGGGGGCCGCCCAGCTGCCGGATCAGCGCCGCGTCGACCTGGTTCCAGATGCCGACGGAGTCGATGAGCGTGCCGTCCATATCGAAGATGACGGCTTTTTTACCTTGTAGCAGATCGGCCATAAAGGACTCCTTTGCTGGATAGAGCGGTGTACGGGCGGGCACCAGCCAGTATACCACGGCGCCGGCGGGCCGCACAAGCGCGGCGGGGAGCGGTGGGCGGGGCCGTAGCCTGGTCTGGTGCTGACTTGGGGGGTGGTTTGGGGGCGGCTCGAGGCGGGCTTGGGGCGGATTTGGGGCGGGCTTACAGGGGCATATGCCGCGCTGGGGCCGGACCGGGCGGGGCAATGTTGGGGCCGGATCGGGGCTTGGCTGAGTTGGGCTGAGTCGGGCTGAGTCGAGGGCGTGCTGGCCGTACTGGGGCGCGTTTACAAACCGCCGGCGCTGTGCTATAGTAAAGCGGTAAACACCACTTATATAGAGGAGGAGATACTGTGTTTGACTTTTCACGGCCCATCGACCGGCGCGGCACCGGCTCGCTGAAGTGGAACCAGCCGGACCCGGCGGTGCTGTGCATGGGCACGGCAGACCTGGACTTTGCCTCGGCCCCGGCCATTAGACAGGCGCTGCTGGACCTTGCCGACAGCGGCATGTACGGCTACTACGCCAAGCCAGAGGCCTATTACCGGGCGGTGACCGGCTGGTATGACCGCCGCTTTGGCTGCCATATAGAGCCCCAGTGGGTGCTCAACGCGCCGGGGGTATGGGTGGCCGCACGCATGTGTATCGACACCTACTCGCAGCCGGGAGACTGCGTTTTGGTGCAGGCACCGCACTTTTCGCCGATCGCCCGCATCATCGACTGCGCCGGGCGCCGGATGGTGACCAACCCCATGGTGTTAAAAGACGGGCACTACACCATCGACTTTGCCAACTTTGAGGAGAAGTTGCGGCAGTACCGGCCCAAGATCTATTTTATGGTGAACCCCCACAACCCCACCGGGCGGGCGTTTACGGCCGGGGAGCTGCAGCGGCTGGTGGAGCTGTGCGACGCCTACGGGGCGGTGCTGGTGGCCGACGAGGTGCACTCGAACGTGCTGTTTGACGGACACGCCCACCACCCGATACTGGGCCTTGGCCAGCGGGCGCAGAAAATCGCGGTGCTGATCACCAGCGCCAGCAAGGCCTATAACATCATGGGGCTGACCTACGCCACGGTGCTGATCGCCGATGAGGGGCTGCGGGAGCAGTTTGCCGCGGCCATGGGCGGTTACTCGATGGATTTTGCCACCAACATTTTTAGTGTGGCGGCGATGACGGCGGCCTACAGCCCCGCATGCGACCAGTGGCTGGACGAGCTGGGCGCCTATTTGGCGGGCAACCTGGACTTTTTGTGCCAGTACATAGCGGCGCACATACCGGCGCTGCAGGTGATACGGCCGGAGAGCAGCTACCTGGTGTGGATCGACTGCCGCCAGCTGGGGCTGCCGCCAGAAGAGCTGCGGGCACTGTTTTTAGAGAGGGCCAAGGTGGGCCTTACCTGGGGCGAGGATTACGGCCCGGAAGGGGTGGGCTTTGAGCGCATCAATATCGGCTGTGCCCGGGCCACCTTAGAGGAGGCGCTGGCGCGCATAGAGCGGGCGGTAAAGGCCCTGGGGGCACAGTAGGCCCCAGGGCAGGCGCCGGCCGACGCCCGGCGGCCGATGGGACGGCCGCCCAAAGACAGAGCGCCCGCCCAGGAGAACGATCTCTGTTCTCCTGGGCGGGCGCTCTGTTTTGCCGGTGGGGGATCGAGGCGGTCAGTCCTCGTAGTCGGTGTAGTCGTCGGCCACGTTGTGGACCTTGAGAGCCAGCTGATCGGCCCCCATCTTGATCTGCAGGTCGCCGGCCAGCTCCAGCTCGAAGCCGGAAGTCTCATCGCTGTTATTATAGGAGTAGAAGTCGACCGAGAAGAGCGGCAAGCCGGTCTTTTGGAAGCGGTCGAGGATACCGCGGCAGGCGGCGGCGAACTCCTGCGCGTTGGCGTAGCCGCTGCGCAGAGTGACGTTCACGTGGATGTTGGTGCTGTCTTTGAGCTCGTCGAGGGTGGGCACTTTGCCGTCTTTGAGCCGGTAGAGATTGGTGTAGACATCCACGTCCCAGACATCGCTGGCGTCGGCCACCTGGTTATACAGCTGGTTGTAGACGTCTTTTTCCAGCTGCTGCTGGGCCTCGTACCGGGCGGGGCCGTACTCGTCCCAGAGCGTGCCGGCGACACTGCCGCCCACGCTGCCCAGCACCAGCAGCAGAGAAAAGAGGATGCTGAGACCGTCGTAGCGGAATTTTTCTTTTTTGTAGACAAAGCTGTAGACGATGATCTCGGCCCCCAGCAGGATGAGCACGGCGGGGGAGAATTTTAAGAAGGTGCCCATGGTGAACTTGGGATCGACGATGCTCAGGATAGCGGCGACGCCGATGGCCACCAGCGCCACCCCCAGCGTTAGGGTGCCGACGCGGCGGGTGGGCTGTTTGGCCGGGACCCGCACGGCGGCGGGCTGCCGGTAGGCCCCGGCAGGCGGGGCTGACGGGCCGGCAGTACCGGGCCGGGGGCCGGACTGGGGAGCGGATTGAGGGCCGGGTTGGGGGCCGCCGGCAGGGGCGGCACCCTGACCGGGGGCGCCGGTGGGCTGTTCGCTCTGCGTGGGTTGGGTGGACTGGGTGGGCTGGGTGGGCTGAGTGGGTCGATCGGGTCGCTGCTGGAAGTTTTCGTTATTGGGCTGATCCATAAGTAAATGCCTCCTCTTTTCATGTTTTGCTGGTTGTTGCCGCTACTGCCCGCATTGGGGGCCGCCGGGGGCGGACTGGTCTTTACCCGCTTTTTGGCGGGTGCTGCGCACCAGGTAGACGCCTAGCGCGATGAGACCGAGGCTGAAGAGCACGGCGGGTATGTTGCAGAGCAGATCGTACAGCCAGGGAATGAGGTCGTAGAGATCCCACAGGAAGGGGCGCAGGAAGTTGTAGAACACGGCGTACACCCCCAACACCACCAGGCCCCAGCCGGCGATCAGGCGGGCCTTGTGGGCGTTTTGCGGCTGCTGGCTGTGACCGATGAGATCCTCGAACAAGAACTTATCCTGGGTCTTCCAGTAGGAGAGCTGTTGCAGGGTGAGGTTGGATTTGTTCACCGCGTCGAACAGGCTGTAAAACCAGATGACCGGGATGCCCAGCCACAGCAGGTGCAGGCCGGGTATGCTGCAAAGAAAGCAGTCGGCGAAAAACAGCGCCATGAGCGAGGCACCTTTTTTAGAGAGCCCCAGGTACATGTGCCCGGCGCCGGGGACGATGGAGAACAGGCCGGCGAGAAAACCAGATTTTTTTTGATACATGATATATGCTCCTCTCAGCGCCGCACCGGTCACCGCCGGGCGGTTACTTCTTTTGTTCTGTATTCAGTATAGGCGGCGAACATTTCGTTTTCCCGCGCAAAATTCTGAAGAAATGTTTACGACTTGCCGCAAAAAATACAAAACGCGGCCGCCTTGAGCTGAGAGGGGCGCAGACGAGGCCTAAATGGGGGCGTTGGGTGAGGGGGGCAAAAGGCGGGCGGGGGGCAGGTCTGAGGCAGCTCTGAAGTGGGCCTGAAGTGGACCAGGAACGGACCAGGAGCGGGGCAGAAAGAGTGGGGCGCGTGCTCGGATACCGAATACACGCGCCCCACACGGCAAAATGCCGATCAGGTGATGGGCAGGAACATGGGCAGCACGCCGAAGAGCAGGCAGCCCAGCGCCCCCGAGAGCAGCACCACCACGATGGGGTGCAGCTTTTTTAAGCGGGTGATGACGAACATGACGATGAAGATGAGCACCGCCCGCCAGTTGAGAAAGTCGGTGAAAAAGCCCTCGAGACCGGTGAACACCGCATCGAGGTGCAAGAGCGCGGTTTTGCCTACCGAGAACACGGCGGCGGCGATGAGACCCACCACTGCCGGGCGCAGGCCGGCCAGACCGGCGCGGACACGGGGGTCGTTTTGCACCGTCATAAAGCACTTGGCGACGATGAGGATGATGATGAACGAGGGCAGGATGACCCCCAGCGTGGCGCAGATGCCGCCGATGGGACCGGCGCACTCGGTGCCGACGAAGGTGGCGATGTTGACCGCGAAGGGGCCGGGGGTGGACTCGGACACGGCGATGAAGTCGACCACGCCGGACAGCGGCATCCAGCCGCGGGCGGTGACCTCCTGCGTGATCATGGGGATCATGGCATAGCCGCCGCCGAAGGTGAACAGGCCGATCTTAAAAAAGGTGAAAAACAGCTCTAAGAGGATGCTCATTCCTGCACCTCCCCGCTTTTGATGGCCCGCAGCCTGAATACCAGGCCGCAGATGGCCGCGCCGATGAGGATGAGGATGGTGCTTATCTCGGTGAAGGCGGCCAGCGCGAAGGCGGCTAAAATGAGGATGATATTAAAGGCGTTTTTCTTGAGATTTTTGGAGAGCTTGACCACCGCGTTGAGGATGAGCAGCACCACCCCGGCGCGGATGCCCATAAAGGCGTACTGCACCCAGGTGAGGGCGCGGAACTGGGCGTAGAACACGGCGATGAGCGAGATGATGAAAAAGGAGGGCAGCGCCACGCCGATGGTGGCCAGCGCGGCGCCGAGGAACCCGCCGACTTTGTAGCCCACGAAGGTGGCCGAGTTGACCGCCAGCACACCGGGCGTGCTCTCGGCGATGGCGATCATGTCGAGCATCTCGTCGTCGTTTATCCACTGGTGGTTCTCGACCACGTCGCGCTGGATGAGCGGGATCATGGCGTAGCCGCCGCCAAAGGTGAACAGGCCGATGCGAAAGAAGGTGGAAAACAGCGTCCACAGTATGCCGGGGGCGCGCTGTGCGGGCTGCGCGGGTTTCGCGGGGGGCTTTTTCATGAGATCCTCTCCTTTTTTGGGTTTGACTTCCTCTTTTTTACCGAAACAGCGGGTGCCGCGGACACCGTGCGGCCGGGTGCGGCCGGCGGCGGTGGGGGCGCGGGTACAGACATGAAAATAGCCCGCTTAGAAAGCGGGCTATCGGTGCGTGCTGGCATCTACCTATTTTCCCAGGCAGCTTCCCGCCAAGTATTTTCGGCACGACATAGCTTAACTTCTGTGTTCGGGATGGGAACAGGTGGGGCCTATGCGTTATCAACACCAGCAGTGCGGGGACTTTGTTACCCTGCACATACAAATATAGTATAGCGGCCGGCAGGGCTGTTGTCAATACTTTTTTTTGAAAGGTAACGCGGGCGGACAGCGCTGGGGCCTAACTTGGGTCTGCTTGAGCTTGCTTGGGAGGCGGACAAAAAATGCGCCCGACTTATTGACTTACGCGGTGGAAACCCGTACAATATTCTATACAAATATAAGAATTTTAGCCAGCTATTTTTAGTGCATACAGTACAATTACACCATTGGATTTTATGCGTTTTTATGAAGTTGGCCACGGATTGGAGCTGACATCACCGTATGGAACGCGCGAGCGGCATTTTGTGCCACATCACCTCGCTGCCGGCCCCGCAGGGCATCGGCACGCTGGGGCGCACCGCCTACCGATTTATAGATTTTTTGCACGGCGCCGGGCAGCGCTACTGGCAGATGCTGCCCATCGGCCCCACCACCTACGGGGACTCGCCCTACCAGTCGCCCAGCGCCTTTGCCGGCAACCCCAATTTTATCGACCTGGATATGTTGGCCGACGAGGGACTTTTGGATATTGAGGACTACGCCGACTTTGATTGGGGGGACGACCCCCAGCGGGTGGACTACCAGCAGATCTACCGGCACCGACAGGCGGTGCTGCAGCTGGCTTGGCAGCGGGGGCGCGACCGGGACCGCCGGCAGGTGGATGCTTTTTTGCAGGAGCAGGCCTTTTGGCTGCCGGACTACGCGCTGTTCGTGGCGCTGAAGCGCCACTTTGACCAGCAGCCGTGGTACACCTGGCCGGAGGATATCCGCAGCCGGCAGCCACAGGCGCTGGAGCACTACCGGCAGCTGTTGCGGGAGCAGGTGGACTGCGCGGTGTACATCCAGTACCTGTTTTTTAAGCAGTTTGTCCGCCTGAAGCGGTATGCGGGGAAAAAAGGGGTGCTGCTGTTTGGCGACACGCCGCTTTACGTGGCGCTGGACTCGGCCGACGTGTGGGCCCAGAGCCGGCTGTTTTGCCTGGACGAGCAGCTGCGGCCCACGGCGGTGGCCGGGGTGCCGCCGGACTACTTCTCGGCCACCGGACAGCTGTGGGGCAACCCGCTGTACCGGTGGGAACAGATGGCCGCCGAACAGTACAGCTGGTGGATCGAGCGGCTGCGGGTGGCGTTTTCGCTGTTTGACCTGCTGCGCATCGACCACTTCCGCGGCTTTGCCGGGTACTGGTCGATCCCCTACGGGGACCGGACCGCTGCCGGCGGGCACTGGGAGAAAGGGCCGGGACTCAACTTCTTTCGGGCGGTGGTCACCGAGCTGGGACGGGTGTCGATCGTGGCCGAGGACCTGGGGGTGCTCACCGACGATGTGCTGCAGCTGCTGGAGGAGACCGGCTTTCCCGGTATGAAGGTGCTGGAATTTGCCTTTGGCGGCGGGCCGGACAACCTGTACCTGCCCCACAACCACACCCCCGGCAGCGTGGTGTACCTGGGCACCCACGACAACGACACTCTGGCCGGGTGGATCGCCACTGCGCCGCGCAAGACGCTGCAGCACGCACAGGCATACCTGGGCGCCGCCCAGCCCCGCCTGCTGGCTGACAGCATGCTGCGGGCAGCTTGGCAGAGCGTGTGCGATCTGGCCATCGTGCAGGTGCAGGACCTGTTGGGGTTGGGCAGCGAGGCGCGGATGAACACGCCCTCGACGGCCAGCGGCAACTGGACCTGGCGGCTGCGGGAGGGGCAACTGACCCCGGCGCTGCAGGAGCAGCTGCGGCAGATGACCGAGCTGTACGGGCGGATCGTGGCCGAAAAGGAGCAGTCTGCCGGCGAGGGGGGCCATAATCGGCCAAATTTTGAGCGGGCGGACAGGTAAGCTTTTAAACGTGTAGAAAAGGCGGCGCTGCCGCTTTGATAGCCGGACCGACCGCACCCGACTGCGGGCGCGGGACAGGACCGGCCCGATAGACCGAGACCACACGGGCAGGCGCCCGCGAGACCGGCGGCTTAAAAGCCGATGGAAGAGAGCATGGAGGGAATAGATATGCGCTACACCGACGTTTATAAACAGTGGAAGACCGCGCTGGCGGGCACCGAGTACCAGCCGGAGATCGACGCGCTGGAGGCCGACGAGGCCCTGTGCGAGGACAGTTTTTACCAGTACCTGGAGTTTGGCACCGCCGGTATGCGCGGGACCATCGGCCTGGGGACCAACCGCATGAACGTGTTTACGGTGCGGCGCTCGACCCAGGGGCTGGCCGACTATGTAAACAAGATCGGCAAGCAGGAGCAGGGCGTGGCCATCGCCTATGACTCGCGCCTTTACAGTGACAAATTTGCCCTGGAGACGGCGCTGGTACTGTGCCAAAACGGGGTAAAGGCCTATTTGTACGACTGCCTGCACAGCGTGCCGCAGCTCTCGTACGCGGTGCTGAAGCTGGGCTGTGCCGCCGGCGTGGTGATCACTGCCAGCCACAACCCGCCCCAGTATAACGGCTATAAGGTGTACGGCGAGGACGGCGGCCAGCTGGCCGTGGAGGACGCCGCCACTGTGACCAGCTTTATCGACGCCATCGACGACCCGTTCGCCGTTGTGGGCATGGACGAAAAGGAGGCGCTGGAAAAGGGGCTGCTGGTGTATATCGGCAAGGAGATCGACGAGCAGTACTACGCCGATGTGCTGAGTTTGTGCTACAACCCGGCGGTCATCGAGCAGGAGCGGGATTCGCTGAAGGTGGTGTACTCGCCGCTGCACGGCTCGGGCAATATTCCGGTGCGCACCGTGCTGGAGCGGCTGGGTATCAAAAACCTGAGCGTGGTGAAGGAGCAGGAGCTGCCGGACCCCAAATTCCCCACCGTCTCGGCCCCCAACCCGGAGGACCCCAACGCCTTTTCGCTGGCCACCAAGCTGGCTGACGAGGTGGGCGCCAACATGATGTTTGCCACCGACCCCGACTGCGACCGTCTGGGTGTGGCGGTGCGGCAGGGAGACGGCAGCTTTAAGGTGCTCACCGGCAACCAGACCGGCGTGCTGCTGATGGATTACATTTTGTCGCAGACGGCGGCAAAGGGCTTTAAAGGCGACGAGTTCGTGGTGCGCTCTATCGTATCGACCGAGATGGCCGACGTGGTGGCAGCCAGCTACGGGGTGGAGATGCGCAGCGTGCTGACCGGCTTTAAGTTTATCGCCGAGCAGATCAAGCTGGCCGAGCAGACCGGCAAGGGGACCTTCTTATTTGGATTTGAGGAGAGCTACGGCTGCCTGAGCGGCACCTTTGTGCGGGACAAAGACGCCTGCATCGCCTCGATGCTGGTGGTGGAGATGGCCTGCTACTACAAATCTAAGGGTATGACCCTGTATGACGCCATGCAGGAGATGTACAAAAAACACGGCACCTACAATGAGACGGTACTGTCAAAGACGCTGAGCGGCATTGAGGGCATCGCCAAGATCACCGGCGCGGTGCAGACACTGCGCGACCAGCCGCCCAAGGAGATCGGCGGGATGCCGGTGAAGGCGCTGGCCGACTACCAGCTGCAAAAGGCGGTAGACCTGCAGAGCGGCGCCGAGACGGCACTGACTCTGCCCAAATCGAACGTGCTGGCCTACACGCTGGACGACGCCAGCTTTATTCTGCGCCCCTCGGGCACCGAGCCCAAGCTGAAAGCCTATGTGTCGGCCCACGGGGCGACTGCCGAGGCGGCCAAAGCCAAGTTTGACGCGGTGGTGGCGGCAGTGACCCAGCTGATGGATGAGCTGACCAAGTAGTTTTTGTAAAGATACCTGATCCTATAAAAAGCAGTGCCGGCCGGCACTGCTTTTTTTGCTGGAGAAAGATAGGTATTTTTTTTTGGGGGGGGGAATTATGCGAGGACTTGCGGCACCGGGCATCCAGTCATGTGTTGTGGGATGTGGTGCGGCATGGGTGCAACAGTTTGGATAAATGTGGGGTACGGGGTCATATTCTGCCGGGCGAGGATGAGATGGGCTGTGGGCTGCACGGTGCTGCGTGCTTGGGGGGCTGTACACTGTGTACTGTTTACTGTATGCTGTGTACTGTGCGCCGTGTACGGCTTTACTGCCGTTGGGCGGAGTTTACTTAGGGGCAGCTGTGGGTATTTTTACGTTTATAGGGGGTTGGGGGGCGGCTGAAAGTGATTGTACATACGTCTTACACTGCGAGCAGGGAGAGAAACGTCACCCTGTACACAACTGCGGTAAAAGGCAGCGCAGAAAAAGTTGACGGCAGAGCCAAAGGCAGCGCACATGGCGGACAACAGGCAGTTTGGCAGAGAATTTTGGTGGGCGGCGCTGATGTAGGAAGTGGGAGAGGTGTATGCGGATGGGGATGGGGTTTTTATAGAGCGGTGTTGAGCTGGTGGAGCCAGTTTTGGGGAGGCGGCCATAATTCGGTACCGGTGGTAAATGATACGCAAGACGATTTTATAACTTTGGCGGTGGGCCTTACCCAGGCAGCCACAGATGTGCAGGAGAGCCGGTTTAAAATGATCTTATGGCTGTTTTGACAAGCAGAGCAGTGTGGCAAAAGCCGGATGCTGGGGCGTGCCGTGTTGAAATACCGGCGAAGAGCGACGCCGCAGCGCTAAGCATGGGCATGTATGCACGTTTATAGAGTATGACCAGAGACGCGCACAAGATACTGTCATCGTGTCATCGTGTCATCGTGTAACCGTGTAACCGTGCAGCAGAGTCGCTCTGGTTGGTGATGAGATCCACCATCTCCTGCCGGGAGTACTGGCCCGAAAAACACATGTCGATGACCGGCACCAGCGGCAGCGCCCGCTGCGCTCGGGGGTGAAGGGGCTCTCCCCCATCGTGGCGTCATTAATGTCGATGACCCGCCCATAATGGTGGGTACCGACGGTGATGCCGCCGCCCATGTGGGCCACGATGAGCCGGCTGTTTTGATAGCTCTTGCCCAGCTCTGTACAGGCCCGGCGGGCCATGGCTTTGAGTGCGGCGGGGATGGCGGCAGATCTTTTGCTGGGCAGCCACGGGAAAGATGGGCGGAGGCGAGACTTTTTGCGAGGTGGGCAGCAGAAACCGCACAGACTGCATAGGCCGCATAGACAATATAGGCGATGGAAATTTTGCAGGGGCGCTATGGCCGTATTGCTGTATTGCCATATTGCTTTATGTGGAAATATGGCGCTTTATGGGAATAAGGCTGTGGTGTTGAAGCGGGGCCCCGAGAGGTCTTGGTTACAGTTGGCCGTAGTTGTCCGTAGAGAGTTACTCTGGTTTGGGCTGGCAGCGGCGGGCGGTAGTGTATAGCGGTGGGCAGCAGTGGGCAGCAGTGGGCAGTTTGCCGGCTTGACGATCCATATCGTGCACAGAGGGCCGGCTGGGTGGGCGCGCTTGTCGTGTTGGGAGGTCTTTTTAAGAGCAGTATATTGTTTGGTTGGGAGTATATCTGTAGATGATCGGGAGGGAAAAAAGCGGCACTATTGGGCGCTGCACAGTGGTGGCGGAGGTAATTATCTATTCTGGGTGGGACAGATGTAACTTTGCAGCGGGCCGGGCCTATTGTGGGGCTGGGCGGCGCATGCGTTATACTGATGTTATGCCCGTGTTATACTGATGTTGTAGCAGATAAAAGAGCCGCCGGCATAACCGGTGGCTCTTTGGCAGTTTATGAGGGGGCACCCCACCCCTGTGTTTGTAACTGGGGCGTATAGGGGCAGCTTGCACCGTTATCGGCGGTGGGACTTGCACAGGGCCGCATACCGCACACTAGGGCTTTAACTGGAAGATGGCGGCGGACAGCGGCGGCAGGGTGGCGGTGAACTTGCTGCGGGCCACATCGACGCTGTGGCCGCTGAGCAGGTCTACCGCCAGCGCATAGCTGTGCCGCCGCAGCAGGTGCAGGCCGGCGGCGTTGAGACCACTGGTGATGGCGTGCAGGTCGATCGTCTGCGTGCAGGGGGCATCGGCGCGGTTGATAAGGGTGAGCGTGACCCCGTTTTGGGCCGGGGCACCAAAAAAGTCGTGTTCGCGGCCACAGAGACGCAGGATGCCCAGCAGGTCATCGTCGTAATGGACAAAGCCCACGTGGCCGGTCTTGAGCGCGTCGCTGCCGGCGCGTACCGCCGACAGCCGCTTGGTAAAGGAGGCCATATCGCGGTCGCGGCGCATAAAGGGGCCGCGGTTGAGGGGATCTTGCAGACCGTGCATGCCCCACTCGTCACCGTAGTAGATACAGGGCACCCCGGGCAGCGAGAAGATAGCCGCCATAGCCAGCTTTTGCCGGGCGGCGGCAGTCTGGTCCTGTGCGGGGGTGATGGCCCGGGTGGCTGCCACCTGGCTGGGGCGGTCCATGCCCTGACCGGTAAGGCCGGTGGCCAACCGAGTGCGGATGCGGGCGATATCGTGGGAGGAGAGCAGGTTCATGAGACAGTAGTACATGTGCTGGGGGTAGTTGACCCGCTGCATGAGCAGCAGATCGACCAGTGCCCCGGCCGACTGCTCACCGAGCAGATAGCGGACCAGCCCCTCTTTGAGGGGGTAATTCATGACGCTGTCGAGGCCCTGACCCAGGGCGTAGGTGCGCTTGGCACCGTAGCTCTCTTTGATGGTGGCGTCTTCCCACACCTCGCCCAGCAGCACGTCGTCTTTACTGTGGCGCTTGAGGGCGGTGCGCATCTTCTCGATGACGTCGTCGGGCAGTTCGTCGGCTACGTCCAGCCGAAAACCGGCGGCGCCCCGGGCCAGCCAGGTGTTAAACACGCTGTCTTTGCCGGTGATGACGAACTGCTGCCAGTCGGCGGCCTCCTCGTCGACTTCGGGTAAGGTGTCAAAGCCCCACCAGCTCTTGTAGTCGTCGCGGTCGGCCCCGAATTGATACCACTTGTAGTAGGGCGACTGCTTGCCCTGATAGGCGCCGGGGCCGGGGTAGTTCTCGTTTTTATTGAAGTAGACGCTGTCGGAGCCGGTGTGGGAGTACACCCCGTCGAGCAGGATGCGGATCCCCTTCGTAGCGGCTTTTTGGCAGAGGTGGATAAAGTCCTGTTCGCTGCCCAGCACCGGGTCGACCTTTTTGTAGTCGGCGGTGTCGTAGCGGTGATTGGAGGCGGCCTCGACGATGGGGTTTAGGTACAGCACGGTGACCCCCAGGTCGCGCAGGTCGTCGAGGTGCTGCTCGATACCCTTTAAGTCGCCGCCAAAAAAGTCGCAGGGGGCGTAGTAGGGCTGACCGGGCAGCGGCTCGTACAGCGGAAGCTCGTCCCAGCGCTGGTGTGGGTATACCAGGCGGCCCATCTGCCGGTGGTACTCCAGCCCTTCTTGGGCGCCGGCCCGGTCGCCGCAGCTGTAGCGGTCGGGGAAGATCTGGTACATGGTGGAGCGCTTGAACCAGTCGGGGGTGGTGAAGCCCCGCTTGTACACGGTGAGCTGGAACGAGCAGGGCGGCCCATCGTAGAGCTGCCCCTCCCCCGCTGTTTGCCCCATGGGCAGGCCCATGTACAGGGTGTGGCCGGCGATGGTGTGGATGATGAAATAGTACCAGTCGACACCGGGGGCGGCCTGGGCGGTAAAGGTATAGGACCACAGCCCCTCGCGGTCGAGGGCCATAGGGTGATCCTGCCCCTGGTCATTTATGAAGATGCGCACGGTGACGCCTTCGACCTGGGCGGGGTCGGCCTGCAGGCGCAGGGTGACTTTTTGCCCGGTACAGACGGCGCCCATAGGCAGCCGGTAGGCGCACAGGGCGCTGTTGTGGCGGATGTCCTGCATAGAGGTCATAGGGCGTGTTCCTGCCTTTTTAGAGAGTGTGGGGGGCGGCACCCGGCGGGTGCACCCATAAACTCCACGACGCGCCACACGCCCGGGCAAAGCCGGGGCGTGTGGCGCTGGTGGGAGCTGTTGACAGCTGGTGAATTGGTGAAGTCTGGTGAGAGCTATACAGTTTACAGCGTACTGTTTATTGCCCGACGCGGGCCAGACTACTTGAGTTTTTCGAGTTTCCAGACGCTGCGATTGTACTCGGAGATGGTGCGATCGGAGCTGAAGAAGCCGGACTTGGCGGTGTTGATGGCCGCCTTTTTGTACCAGTCCTGGCTGTTGTCGCAGTACAGGGCATAGGCCTTGGCGAAGCGGTGGATATAGGAGGGCAGATCGTAGAGTACGAAGTACTTGTCGGCCCCGTCGAAATCGCCGAACAGCAGCGACTGGTACAGGTCGGAGAACTGGTGGGCGGAGACGCCGGGCAGCGTGCCGTCGATGAGGCGGTTGATGGCGTCGCGCACGTGGAGGTTCTTCTCGAACAGCTCGCCGGGGCGATAGCTCTTGTGGGCCTGCATCTGGCTGATCTGCTGGATGTTGGCGCCGAAGATATAGATGTTATCCTTGCCGACTTCGTCGAAGATCTCGATATTGGCGCCGTCCATGGTGCCCAGGGTGATGGCGCCGTTCATCATGAACTTCATGTTGCCGGTGCCGGAGGCCTCCAGCCCGGCGGTGGACAGCTGCTCGCTGATATCGGTGGCGGGGATGAGCAGCTCGGCGATGGAGACGCCGTAGTTCTCGATGAACACCACCTGCATTTTGTCTTTGCTGCGCGGGTCGTTGTTGACCAGGTCGCCGATGGCGTTAATGAGCCGGATGATATTTTTGGCGCGGGCGTAGCCCGGGGCGGCCTTGGCGGCAAAGATAAAGGTGATGGGGGTGGTGATGATGTTGGGATTTTCGGCCAGTGCATTATACAGGTAGAGGATGTGCAGGCACTTGAGCAGCTGGCGCTTGTACTCGTGCAGGCGCTTGGCCTGCACGTCGAAGATCGAGTCGGGGTTAATGGTGATGCCCTGCGTGCGCTGCAGGTACTGGGCCAGGCGCACCTTGTTCTCTTTTTTGACCTGGGCGTATTTGGCGAGGAAAGCTTCGTCCTCGACAAAGTCCATCAGCTTTTCAAACTGGGTATAGTCTTTGATAAAACCGTCGCCGATATACTCGGTCATGAGGGCGGTGAGGCCGGGGTTGGCCACCGCCAGCCAGCGGCGGTGGGTGATGCCGTTGGTGATGGCCAGATATTTGCGGGGGTAGATCTTATACGAGTCGGCGAACAGGCGGTTTTTGAGGATCTCGCCGTGCAGCTGGGACACGCCGTTGACGTGGCTGGCCACCGCCACGCAGAGGTTGGCCATGCGGATCTGGCCGTAGGCCACCACCGCCATATCGCTGATGCGGTCCATATCGCCGGGATAGTAGCGGTTGAGGCGCTCGCAGTAGCGCTGGTTGATCTCCTGCACGATGGAGTAGATGCGCGGCAGCAGGGCTCTGAACATATTCTCGTCCCAGCACTCCAGCGCCTCGGAGAGGATGGTGTGGTTGGTGTAGTTGAAGATGCGGGAGACCAGGTTGTAGGCCTCGCTCCAGGTGTAGCCCTCCTGGTCCATGAGGATGCGCATGAGCTCGGGGATGGCCAGTGTGGGATGGGTGTCGTTGATCTGCACCACCACGTGGCTGGGCAGCGTGTGCAGGTCGCCATAGCGCTCTTTGTGGGAGCGGACCATGCTCTGCATGGTGGCGGAAGTAAAGAAGTAAAACTGCTTGAGCCGCAGGATCTTGCCCTGTTCGTGGTTGTCGTCGGGGTAGAGGACCTTACAGATGGACTCGGCCAGCTCTTTTTCCTGCATGGCCTGCAGGTATTGGCCCTGGTTAAAGGTCTTGATATCGAACGGATCTTTGGAGCGGGCGCTCCACAGACGCAGGGTGGCGGGCATTTTGCTCTCGTACCCGACGACCGGCATGTCGTAGGGGACGGCGATGACGGTGCTGTAATCTTTGTGCACCGCATGCATGCCAGCTTCGTCCCAGAACTCCTCTACGTGGCCGCCAAAGCGCACCTCGACCTCTTCGTCGGGGCGCTCCATCTCCCACACGCAGCCGTCTTCTAACCAGTTGTCGTCCATCTCGACCTGCTCGCCGTCGACGATCTTTTGGCGGAACAGGCCGTGCTCGTAGCGGATGCCGCAGCCGATGGCCGGCAGATCGAGGGTGGCCAGCGACTCTAAAAAGCAGGCCGCCAGGCGCCCGAGGCCGCCGTTGCCCAGACCGGCGTCGCGCTCCTGCCAGGCGATGTCGTCGAGATCGAGACCCAGGCTGGAAAACGCCTTTTGATAGCGCTCTTTGAGGCCCAGGTTGACCAGATTGTTGGTGTAGGCGCGGCCCATGAGAAACTCGGCGGACATGTAGTAGACCCGCTTGAGGCCCCGCTTTTCGACCTGGGCGTTGGCGGCCACCCACTTATCGATGATCTCGTCGCGGATGCAGATGGCGCTGGCCTTATAGAGTTCCTCTTTGGTGGCGTTCTCGAGCGTTTTGCCGAAATGCCGTTTGAGCTTGCCGACGATATTTTTGACCTCGGCGGACTGTTTTGGTTGTCTCATAAACTAATAACCCCTTATATCCTAAAAAACGGTGTTGTCATCATAGCGATTGCGGTGACTGGCCCCTTACAAGACAGAGCAGGCCGAACAGGCTTTTACACCTCTTCGGTCTGCTCCCATGTCCCCTGTATTGCGAAAGTGTAAGGACCGATGCGGGGCTGCGCCCCTCGGTCCGGATGGGCCTTTTGCTCGGTGTAGTTTTCGTAAAATGCAGTTGTTACTATGCTATGCTCGTAAACATATCATAATACTTTTTCGCGGAGACTGCAAATGCGTTGTCACAGGCAAAGGCATTTTTGACTAAATTGCTCCGTTTTTCCGGGTCACTGATGGTCTCCAGTGCGTAGCGGATGACGTAGAGCATGTCGTGGGCGTTAAAATTGGTAAACGAAAAGCCGTTGCCGGCCCCGTTTTGCTCGTCGTAGGGGAATACGGTATCGCGCAGGCCGCCGGTCTCGCGCACGATGGGCAACGTGCCGTAGCGCAGGGCGATCATCTGCGAGATGCCGCAGGGCTCGAACTTGGAGGGCATCAGGAACAGGTCGCTGGCCGCATACAGCTTGTGGGCCACGGCGTTGGAGTAGCTGATGTAGGCGCAGACCCGGCCGGGGTACTGCTTTTCCATCTGGCGGAAAAAGTCTTCGTACATCGCATCGCCGGTGCCGAGGATGACCACCGCCACATCTTCCTCCATGATCTCGTGGAATACGCGCATGACCAGATCAAGGCCCTTTTGGTGGGTGAGACGGGTGACCATGCTCATGAGGGGAGTGGTGGGGGGCACAGTGAGACCCAGCTCCTCAAACAGCGCCTCTTTGCACAGCTGTTTGCCGGCCAGGTCGCCGGCCGAGAAGTGGTAGGGGGCGTAGGCGTCGTTCTCGGGGTCGAATTCCACCGTGTCGATGCCGTTTAAGATACCCACGAAGTCGTCGGCCCTAGAGGCCAGCACTCCGTGTAGGCCATAGGCGTAATATGGGGTCTTGAGCTCCTCCACATAGCTGGGGCTGACGGTGGAGATCTTGTCGGCGAAGACCAGGCCGCCTTTCATAAAGTTGGCGCTGCCGCCCATCTCGATAAAGTCGGGGGTGTAGTAGCGGGGGTCTACATCCAGCCAGTCGTGCACCACGCCGAAGTCGAACTGGCCCTGATACATGATATTGTGGATGGTAAACACCGTTTTTATACCGCCCTGCGGCCGATTTTGGTACTGGGTCTTGATGAGCATGGGGATCATGGCGGTGTGCCAGTCGTTGACGTGCATCACATCGGGCATGAAATCGATCTTTTCCAGGCACTCCAGCACGGCGCGGGTGAAGTAGGCGTACTGCTCCCCCTCCTCGTAGCCGCCTTTATAGATGGGGCAGCCGCCGAAGTAGTAGTCGTTGTCGATAAAGTAGTAGGTGACGCCGCCCAGCTCCAGCTTCTCGACCCCCACGTAGACCTCGCGCCAGCCCAAAAACATCTTGAAGTCGGCCAGGTGCTCGGTCTGGGTGGCGTATTTCTTTTTGGCCTCGCTGTGGAAGGGGATCATCACCCGGCAGTCGATCCCCAGGGCGATGAGGTCTTTGGGCAGGGTGCCCATCACATCGGCCAGGCCGCCGGTCTTGGCAAAGGGGACACATTCCGCCCCCACCATGAGCAGTTTGAGCCTGGGCGCCGGCTTTTTGACGCTTTTGGTCCGGGGTCTTGCCGCCGGTTTTTTGGCTGTTGTTTTTTTCGTCTCGGCCATATTAGACCACCGCACCTTTCGGGATGATGAGGGGGTAACTCTCGTTGCCCTTTAAGTTGGAGTAGGGGCGCACATTGACCCGCTTATCGACGATGACCTGATCCAGCGAGGTGTTCTCGTACACCCGGCCGTCCTGCATGACGATGCTGTTTTTGATCTTGGCGCCTTTACCCACGTACACGCCGCGGAACAGGATGCTGTTTTCCACTTCGCCCTCGATGATGCAGCCGGAGCCGATGAGGCTGTTTTTAACCACGGCGCTCTGTCCGTATTTGGCGGGGGCACCGTCTTTGACCTTGGTGTGGATGGGCCGGTCTTTGCTGAACAGGTCCTCCTGCACCTCGGGCCGCAAAAAGTCCATATTGGTCTTGTAGTAGGCGGAGGTGGAATTGAGCCGGGCCACGTAGCCGTTGTGGCGGTAGCCGTAGATCTTGAGGCTCTTGATATTTTTGATGAACACGTCGGTGATGAGGTTGTATTTGCCGTGGGCCATAGCGTCGTCGACCAGGTATTCCAGCAGGTCTTTGCGGATGAGGTAGACATCCATGGCCACCTTTTTCTCGCTGGATTTTTGGGATTTGTACTGCATGTCGGTGACGCGGCCGTCGTCGTTGAGTGTGAGCCGCAGATCTTTGAAATGGCCGCCGCTCTCGGCGCATTTTTTCTCCTCGTTATAGAGGATGGTAATGTCGGCGCCAGTATCGATATGCTGCTCGAACATCTCGTTATAGGTGCCGCTGTACAGGGTGTAAGAGCCGGTGAGCAGGCAGTATTTCTGCCGCGCCCGGCGCAGATAGGCGGCGGCACCTTTGATGGTATCGACCAGACCGTTGTAGGAGCCGGTGTTCTCGAAGGTGTCATAGGGGGGCAGGATGAACAGACCGTCGTTTTTGCGGTTGAGATCCCACTCCTTACCGGAGCCCACGTGGTCGATGAGCGACTGATAGTTTTTCTTGGGGATGATACCGATGTTGCGGATGCCGGAATTGACCATATTGGACAGGGTGAAGTCGATCATCCGGTAGCGGGCGCCGACCGGCAGCGCCGACACCGAGCGCAGGTTCACCAGCTCCCGCAGATTGATATTTTCCTCGCCTGCATAGACCAGGCCGAATACGTCGTTGCGCATCATAATCTACTTCCCCCTAATCCTGTTTGAGCACTCTGCCGGGCTCGATCATATCGCCCTCGGCGATCACTGAATTTTTGGTGGCGTACACGCCGGTGCCGACCACGGTGATCTTTTTGTCGCCGCCGATGACCACCCCGTCTTCACAGGTGACCTCCTCGTCGATAATGGCGCGGTCGATGGTGCAGGCTTTGCCGATATCGGATTCCTGCATGATGATGCTGTCGCGCACGGTGGTGCCGCGGCCGATGGTGACGCCGGGGAACAGCACGCTGTTCTCGACTTCGCCCAGCACCTTGCAGCCGTCGCCGATGATGGAGTTTTTCACCCGGGCGCCGTCACCGATGTAGTGGGGCGGCTTGGCGTAGTTGCGGGTGTAGACGCGAAAACCGTCCTCGTGCAGATCCAGCTGCGGGGTCTCGTCGAGCAGCTCCATGTTCGACTCCCACAGACTCTCGATGGTGCCCACGTCTTTCCAGTAGCCCTTGAACACATAGGCGTACATCTTTTCGCCCGCCGCCAGCATGGCCGGCAGCACGTTTTTGCCGAAGTCGTTGTCGGAGTGGGGGTCGTCATTGTCCTGCATGAGGTAGCTGCGGATGGTCTTCCAGTTGAACACATAGATGCCCATCGAGGCGGTGTTGGATTTGGGGGCCGGGGGCTTCTCCTCAAACTCGACGATGCGGCCCTCCTCATCGGTGTTGACGATGCCAAAGCGGGAGGCCTCCTCCATGGGGACCTCGATGACGGCGATGGTGGCGTCGGCACCTTTTTCGCGGTGGTAGTCGATCATCTTGGAGTAGTCCATCTTATAGATATGGTCGCCGGAGAGCACCAGTATGTAGTCGGGGTCGTAGCGCTCGATAAAGTTGATATTCTGGTAGATGGCGTTGGCGGTACCGGAGTACCACTCCCCTTTTTGACCGCTCATGTACGGCGGCAGCACCAGCGCGCCGCCGCTGCTGGCATCCAGGTCCCACGGGGCGCCGGTGCCCACGTATTCGTTGAGCTCCAGCGGCTCGTACTGGGTGAGTACGCCCACCGTATCGATGCCGGAATTGGCACAGTTAGAGAGGGGGAAATCGATAATCTTATACTTTCCCCCATAGGGAACGGCCGGTTTGGCGCGCTTTTTGGTAAGTACGCCCAGGCGGCTCCCCTGACCGCCGGCCAAAAGCATTGCCACACATCTCTTTTTGGTAATCATCTCTCCTGCCTCCTAGTTTTTTGCTCTGCCGGTACCGGACAGCCTGCTGGCCGGTACATATTCAAAAAACGCAGCGCCCAGTGGGGGCAACGTTATTTCTGCACTCGCCGCAAAACCGGCGTAGGACTCGCCGCGGACGGCGATCTCCTTGGCGTTTTTGACGCCGCTGCCGCCGTAGCGGGCGTCGTCGCTGCTGAGTATCTCGCGCAACACCCCTTTACCGGGCAGCCCCACAGTGTAGTGGTAGCGGACCACCGGGGTGAAGTTGACCGCACAGACGATATGCTGCACCCGGCCCCGCCAGGGCCTGGAGTTGCGCATGAACACCAGCACGCTGTTGTCGCGATCGTCGCGCTGCAGCCAGCTGCAGCCCCCGTCGCCGCGGTCGTCTTCGTACAGCGCCCGGTATTTGGTGAGGATGCGGCCCAGCCGGGCGATATAGCGGGACATGCCGGCGTGGGAATCGTACTCGTGTAAAAACCAGTCGAGCGAGCCGTCGGTATCCCACTCGACGAACTGGGCAAATTCGTCGCCCATGAACAGCAGCTTTTTGCCCGGCTGGGCGTAGAGCAGGCCGTACAGGGCGCGCAGGGTGGCAAATTTCTGCCAGTAGTCGCCAAAGCAGCCTTCGATCATCGAGTGGCGGCCGCCCATCACCTGGCTGTATGGGTAGCCCAGCAGAAAGGTGTTGTCGCCCCGCTGGTCGATGGGCAGGACCGGCTTGTCGTGGTAGTCGCGGCGAAAGAGGTGGTCCATCTGCACATAGGCAGCCATCTCGCCGGGATAGTCGCCGCGCAAGACCATATCGAACCCGACGCCCCCCTCCTCCTGCGGCAGCGTGAGTGCGGGATCGCCTTCGCCGCCGCGGGCAATGAGCAGCGCCCGCGGATAGATGGAGCGAACTGTAGCGGTCAGCTTCTTGGCAAAGCTGGTGTCGCCGGGCGACTGGTGGCTTGTCCCGTCGAGACAGAGACCATCCAGATGGTAGGTGCGCAGCCAGAAACAGGCGGCCGAGAGCAGGTAGCTCTGCACCTGTGGTTTTTGCAGGTCGAGCAGCGGCAGCTGACCGGACTGGGGCGGCTGCTCGTAGAGATCAGTGCCGTCAAAGCGGACCAGCGTGTGCTGCCCCTCAGCCAGCGCTGCGCCGGGAAAGTCGAGCAGGGCGCCGATGCCTTCGCGGTGGAGCATGTCGATGAGGTACATGAGCTCTTGCGGGGTGCCCATCTGCGACAGTGGGGCGAAGAGACCGGCAACACGGTAGCCGAGACTGCCGTCGTGGGGGTGCTCGCAGATGGGCATGAACAGTACATGAGTAAAGCCCATCTGCTTTAGGTAGCCGGGCAGCTCCTGCGCCAAGTCGCGGTAGGTGTAGGCGGTGCCGTCGTCGTGCCGCCGCCAGGAGCCGGGATGCATCTGGTAGATGTTGACCGCGTCTTCGCGGCCGGGGCGGCGACCCCGCTTGCGCATGTAGATGCTGTCTTGCCAGGCGTAATGGGTGATATCCCACACGCGGGAGGCGGTATCGGGCCAAACTTCGCTGTACAGGGCATAGGGATCGGCCTTATAGCGGCGGACGCCGTCGGCCCCGGTGACCAGGTACTTGTAGTTGCAGCCGTTTTTGACCCCCGACACCTGGCAGCTATAGATGCCACCCTGCTGCTGCATGGGGGTGGCGGTGTCGTCCCAGCTGTTAAAATCGCCTACCAAGTGCACCGCCTGGGCACTGGGGGCCCACACGGAAAAGCGGTGCTGCTCGTCCTCTTCTATGTAGTGGCAGCCCAGCAACTGCTGGCAGACGTCGAGTTCGCCGCTGTCGAAGCGCTGCCTATCGGACTGGGTGAAAATTTCTGTTGTCCCCATACGCTCTCTGCCCTCTCTTTATAAATAGTATTACAGGCGCCGTGCTAAAATGCTTGGACTTTGTCAGCCGCAGTGCAGTTTTGACCGGGCCTGTGCCGCCCTGACCAATAGGCAAAAGCGACAACAAAAACGCAAGGCGTCTGTGCACACAGATACCTGAAAAGTTACTCATCAATGTAACATTTTGCCTATATTTTGTGTTTTCATTATATCACGATTTATTTATTGTTTATACTATTTTTTGGATAGTTCTTTGATTTCTCCCTTTTGGCAATTTTTGTTTAGCTTTTTTCGTTCTATTGAACAGAACGCTCGTTTAAGTGGCGAGATCGCTGCACAGCTTGTACGAAAAAGCGGCAGAGAGACTGTAAAAAGGGACGAAACTTTTGCCCTGAAAATGACCGGCAGTCAGGGGAAATCATGGAGCATGGCTGACCGCGGGAGTGGGAGACTGTAGATGGAAGGCAGGCAGCTTGCCAGATGAAAAGAGTGGTGTCGAAATGAGGGTGGGTATTGGGGGAATTAAAGCTTGGAAACCGGTAGGGTCTGGTAGTGGGATGGGGCGCACTGGAGGAGTGGCCGCTGACTGTTGGCTGTATTTTTAAATATTATGGGTGCGGCGGCAGGATAGGTTCGTATGGAATATAGCAGTGAATGGTGAATGGTGACTGGGGAAGCGGACGCTGGGCGACAAGGCATTTTGCTTTTGAAGTAAGGTGTGTGAGGAGCGATAAAAGTAAGGGTTGTGGTTAGGATTGAGGGCGGAGGCCTGATTGACGAGATTCGTATAGGTGAAACAGGACATGCCGACTACTGGGCAAGGTAGAAGATCGCTACTGTAGGTAAAAGTTGGGGAAAACGATTAGGCAGCAAGCGTGACATTTTTGAAAAAGGCACTGCTTGCTCTATATAGTTGGCGGGCGAATTCATGCTCATGTTCATATTCGCTGCGTAACGGAGCAGGGGGAAAACTCACCCGGTTTGTGGATCTGCCGGCGGTCAAAAATAGTGAGCGATCAATTTTTCGGGGGTGAGTAGGGTCTACTAATGAGGCTGTGGTGGGACAGCTAGGTCGGCTTTGGGGACCGTATACGTATATGCTGCATTGGTTTTTTGCCTTTTTGTTTTTAGGTGATAATGCGGCCATGGTCTTATTTCTTTATGGTGGGCATAAAAAAAACGCGACCTGTGCGGTCGCGTTTGCGTCGGGTCCCGGTTCATAGTCGACAGAGTGAAAACCTTTGGGAAAGAGCGCAGGGAGCAGGATCAGAGCCAGCAACACCAGTGCCAAAATGACAGCGGCTACGGTGTAGGCCACTTTGTGACGGCCGCGCTCGTTGGGAGGCAGCGGCTTGATGAATACCTCACGGCTACTTTTTAAGTTGGGCAGATTGCGGGCAGAGCGGTCATCCATATCAGACACCTCACTTTTTGCGCTGTTGGTCTTGTAAATACGATCTGTTATTATAATGTGCCAGTACAGCGGCAAAATACCGCCATTTACCTACGTATGTCAAGCAGTACCGGGAGACAACGATTTTAGAAGCGGCGGGCGCGGTTTAAGGGAGCGCACTACGCATCGTCACAACATAAAGTCAGTGGTTATGCCGGCAGGTACGCCGAGCAGATTCTCCTCTGTAGGGGTGCCATCTTTGAGCCAGCAGAGGATGGGGATCGCCACCAACACAGCTATCAGCAGCAAAAACAAAATAGCTGCCAGCGTATAGCCCCAGTGGTGACGGCGATTGTCACTTATGGTGCGCGTGAGCATTGCACCACCAGTTTTTCGTGTGAAAAGATTGTCGCGGGAAGACCGGTCCACGGGTATCACCCCTTTTTGCAGGTAAGAGCAGCAAGTTCTAGGGTAGGTTTTTCTATGCGCTATCCCTATAAAATGTGGAGATCATCTATGGGATAGATGTCGAAAAATCGGAAAGTCCTCTCTGTAATTTTACAGTAGCACAGGGCTGTTCCTTTTACAAGCGGTGACATTTGAATATCATTTAAACGGCGAGATCTTTGGCGTTTATGTGCAAACAGTACCTATTTTTATAGAATAATACACAGGAAAAATTAGTGTTTGGGATAAGACACATTAATTGGACATGTAGAGATATATAAACATAAAAAAACACCACCTTATTCAGGTGGTATTTTTTATGTCGGCGTCTACCTATTTTTCCAGGCAGCTTCCCGCCAAGTATCTTCGGCACGACATAGCTTAACTTCTGTGTTCGGGATGGGAACAGGTGGATCCTATGCGTCATCAACACCGACTCTATATATGAATATCAGCTTCTCAGCTGTACCCAACTTGTCAAAAAAGGTCTCTGGCCGCCTTCTCGCTTTGCCCTGTGACCCGAAAAACACTGTGTTTTGCTCCAGCAAAACTGATGAACTTCGTTCATCAAAGGGTTTTTCTAGCCACAACGCTCTGCGTTGTGGTGACCCGTGGGGGAATCGAACCCCCGTTACCGGCGTGAGAGGCCGGTGTCTTAACCGCTTGACCAACGGGCCATGTGGTGCAC
>NZ_OKQO01000015.1 GCF_900289145.1 Neobittarella massiliensis (ex Bilen et al. 2018) | reverse complement strand
AAGCGCAAGCCGATGCGACGCGCGGGACGAGAATAACAGAAGAGGAGTGAGAAGGGGGCGAGCTGAGATCCGTGGGGGCACGCTGCGACCGCGAGGCCGGAGAACAGAGCTTCGGGGAGCGGGAGGGCGTCTGTCAGCGCCCGGCCCAGCTGGTAGATGTGCTGGCAGAGATGCGCGCCCACCGCCTCGAGCCCAAGCGGTTGCAGCTGGTGGTGCAGCGCCCCGGCGCCGCCCCATGGCTGGCGCTCATCGAGGGGCGCAAAGGTGGCCGCCCCACGCTGCAGGTGCTGCCCGACTTTGTCGTCGAGGCCCCCGACGGCAGCTTTTCCGCAGCCATGCTGGCGCTGTACCAAAAAAGCGGCCCCGCCGCCCCGAAGGAGGAGATGTAAAGTGGCTAAACTGTATGTGGTGGGCACCCCTATCGGCAACCTGGGCGATCTGTCCCCCCGCGCCAAAGAGGTGCTCGCGTCGGTGGATTTTATCGCCGCCGAAGACACCCGGGTCACCCTCAAGTTGCTGGGCCGGTTCGATATCAAAACGAAAATGGTCAGCTACTACGAGCACAACATCCGCGCCCGCGGACAGGAGATCACCCGCCGCATCCTCGCCGGCGAGAGCTGTGCCATCGTCACCGATGCCGGCATGCCCTGTATCAGCGACCCCGGCGAGGACCTGGTGGCCCTGTGCTACGAGCAGGGCATCGAGCTGGAGGTGATCCCCGGCCCCAGCGCCGTGGTGTCGGCCCTGGCCATCAGCGGGCTCCCCACCCGCCGCTTTTCCTTCGAGGGCTTTCTCTCCACCACCCGCAAAAATCGCCGCGAACACCTGGAGGAAGTGTCCAAGCTGCGCCACACGCTCATCTTTTACGAGGCCCCCCACAAGCTGCGCACCACCCTGCAAGATATGTACGACTGCTGGGGCGACCGGCGCATCTCACTGTGCCGCGAGCTGACCAAGATCCACGAGGAAGTGCTGCGCACCACGCTGTCCGGAGCGCTGGCCCACTACGCCGAAAATACTCCTAAAGGGGAGTTTGTGCTGGTCATCGAGGGCTATACGCCCCCGGCCGACCCGCAGATCACCCTGCAGCAGGCCGCGCAGCTGGCCAGAGAGAAGATGTCGCAGGGCCTGCCCGCTACCGCCGCCTGCAAAGAGATCTCCCGGCAGACCGGCTATAAAAAGTCGCAGATCTACAGTCTGGTAGTCGAGAAATCGTATAGTAACGCTGAAATATAACGAATGGTATATAAAATCATGTTCATATCGATGAAGACGGGCATAGTGCCCGTCTTTTTTTCATAGGGTCTTACTAGAGCCCGGCGGTGTCAGCCGCTGGGTAGGGGAGGGATCTTATGGGCCTTTTATGCCTTTTGGGCATTACTGCGGCGGTGTTCATCAATGGCTTTACCGACGCCCCCAACGCTATGGCCACCGCGGTGTGCACCCGCGCTGTCACCCCCAAAAAGGCGGTGCTCATCGGCGGCGCCTGCAACTTTTTAGGGGTGTTCATCATGTACCGGCTCAACCCCAGTGTATCCAATACGATGGCCTCGCTGGTGGTGCTGCCGCCCGGCAGCGGTCAGGCGGTGGTGCTGGCGGCGCTGTGCTCTATAGCGCTCTGGGGCTTTGGCGCCTGGCTGTGCGGCGTCCCCACCTCCGAGAGTCACGGCCTTATCGCCGGGCTCACCGGCGGTGCGCTGGCGGTGTTCCCCAGCCTCACCGCCATCCGCGTCGACGCTTGGGTCAAGGTGCTCAAGGGCTTTGTCATCTCGGTGGCTTTCGGTCTCATCGCCGGGCTGCTGTGTTCGGCGATACTGGCCCTCTTGTGTCAGGGCCGGCAGCGCCGCCGGGGCGAGCGGGTCATCGACGGCTTTCAGCTGTTCTCCCTGTGCTGCATGGCCTTTTTGCACGGCGCGCAAGACGGCCTTAAATTCCTCGGCGCCTACCAGTATGTAGTGGGGCAGATCGGCACCGGCTCGCTGCTGCTGGTCTCGGTGGTCATGACGATCGGCACCACCATGGGCGGCTTTAAGATCATCAAAAAAGTCGGCATGGACATGGTGCAGATGGAAAAGTATCAGGGTCTTGCTTCCGATCTGGCCGCCTCCACCGGCCTGCTCATGGCCTCGCTGGGCGGGGTGCCCATGTCCACCAGCCATATCAAGACCACCGCCATGGTCGGCGCCTGCGCCACGCGCTCCATCAAAAAGGTCAATTTCAAGGTGCTGGGCGAGATCTTTCAGGGCTGGATCTACACCTTTCCGGTATGCGGTGTGCTGGGCTTTGGTCTGACAAAATTGTTTTTACTGTTGCCGGCATAGCGCCTGCCAGCGCCGCATACAGTTACAGTATGGTACTGTCAGACGGCCCGCCCCGGCCGCTGTCGCCGCCCCGAGCGGCCAACAATAAACAGAGAGGATGCTCCCCATGAGCCTGAAGAGCGAGAACCAGATATTTTCTCAGCTGGATACCCTGCTGCAAAACACCATACAGGTGTGTCAGGGCAAGCTGGTGGGCCACGCCGGCGTGCAGGACGGCTACGACCACATCCAAAAGGCCTTTATCCTGCCGCTGGACCGCGAAGATCTCTGTGCCCTCTACAGCCAGCTGGGGCGCATCTACCGCTTCAGCTACATGATACGCCAGCAGGGGGGCAGCACGCTGTCGGCCATCTACTACCAGCACCTCAAAAACTGGTGCACAGTCACCGGTCAGGCGCTGCACCAGGCCCAGTCGGGCCGCCGCGGGCCCGAGATCCTCGCCACCGCCGCCCAGATGGAAAAAGAGCTGCAAAACATCTACCAGCTCGTCTCCCAGTGGGATGACGACCGCTCCAAGGGGCTCATGGTGCTGGCCTGTGCCACACTGGGCGAGGCGGGGGAGACCATCCACCGGGTCGCCGTCAAAAAGAGCTGACCGCGCATCCTGCGCCGATCTTCATCAGATAAACGCCAATAGGCGCCCCCGCTGTCAGCAGCGGGAGCGCCTATCTCATTTATATAGGGTTTCCATCATGCCTCAGACCGGTACCAGCAGCACCGCCGCCAACATGGCCGCCGTACTGAGGATGGGAAACAGCACGTCTACCGGCCGCAGTACCAGCGGCCGGTAGGGTTTTCTGGGCCGCCCGGCAGTAAAGCCCTTCGACTCCATGGCCACGGCCAGCGCCTCCGACCAGCGCACCGTCTTTACCAGCAGCGGCCGCAGCAGCGCCGGCGACAGCGCCGAAACCCGCACCCCCCGGGCGGCAAAGGCGGCCCGGGCCTTGCGGTACTCAGCTGCCATGTTGGGAAAAATGCCCCACGCCGCCAGCAGTCCGTAACAAAATACCGCCGGCAGGCGAAAGTGCTGCTGCAGCGACTGTACCAGCCGCACCTTGTCGGTGGTGTAGGCCAGCAAAAAGCCCAGCCCGGCAAAAGCTACCACCCGGCTCGAGAGCACCAGCCCGTTATACACCCGGCTGCCCAGCAGATTTAAAGTCTGTGCATTGACCGAGCCGCTGCCGGCGGCAAAGTAATAGCCGGTAAAAAAGGTGCCCACCGCCGCCACCAAAATGGGCAGCATCGACAGGGCCAGCTTTCTCAGCGGCACCCGCGCCGTGAGCAGGCCTATCGCGCACAGTGCAAACACCGCCAGGTTCAGCGCCGGGCTGTGCCGCAGGCACAGCAGCAGCGTACACAGCAGCAGCCCCACCGCCTTACAGGCAGGATCGATCGATCTCACGCAGCACGCCTCCCTCCAGCGAAAATAGAAGATCGGCGTAGTCGTGGGCCAGCTGCCGGTCGTGGGTCGACATGAGCAGTGCGATGCCCCGCTGCCGCACCTGCCGGTGCAGCGCCTCCATCACCGCCAATGTATTTTGCAGGTCCTGGGCGTAAGTGGGCTCGTCGGCCACCAGCACCTGGCAGTCATAGGCCAGCAGCGCCGCCACGCCCAGCCGGCGCTGCTGCCCCTGGCTGAGCATGTAGGGCGATAGCCGCCGGTACTTGTACAGGCCGATCTCCCGCAGGATCTCCTCGGCCCGCTGGGCGGCCTGTTCAGGCGGCCCCTGCCGCCGCAGGCTCACCTCTATCTCACCCAGCACCGTGTCGGCCACGAATTGGTCCTGGGGGCTCTGGGTCACAAAGCCGATCCTGCCCACCAGCTGCCGCCGGCGCTTTTGCAGGTCCTGCCCGCACAGCAATATCTGGCCCTCGGCGCGCACAATACCGCTCAGCGCGGCAAATAGAGTAGTCTTGCCACAGCCGCTGTCTCCCACGATGGCATAGGTGCGGCCGCCGAACAGCCGGGCGTTCACGCCCCGCAGTACCGGCCGGTCACCGTAGTGTACCGCCACGTCAAAAAGCTCCAGCACCGGGGTGTCGTTTGCCGCCGCCACAACCGGCATATCGGTGCGGTAGTGCTGTCCCGGCCCGCTCACCCCCAGCTGCCACAGCTGTTCGGGGGGCACCTGTCCTGGTCCGGGCAGGTCGGCGGCAGGGGTGCCGTCTGGGGCCAAAACACACATGCGTTCAGCCAGGCCCACCCAGCTATGTACCCGGTGGTCCACCGCCACCACCCCAACGCCCTGCTCGCGGTGCAGCTGGGCGATCTTCAGGGCCAAGCTGCGGGCGGTGGCGTCGTCTAAATTGGCAAAAGGTTCGTCCAGCAGCAGCCAGCGGGGCCGCAGGGCCACCAGGCAGCAGAGCATGGCCCGCTGCTTCTCCCCGCCCGACAGGGTCGAGAGCGCCCGCCGCCGCAGGTGCTCGATCTCGCAAAAGGCCAGTGCCCGGTCGATGATGGGGCCGATCTCCTCCCGCGGGGCGTCCACGTTTTCCAGGCAAAAGATCAGTTCGTTTTCCAGCGTGTCCATACAAAACTGCAGGTCCGGGTTTTGAAACAGCATCCCCACCAGTCGGCACCGCTGCCACGGCGGCATGACCGCCGGGTCCCGGCCCTCCACCCGCACCTGTCCGGCCTCGATAAAGCCGGCGCTCTGCGGGTAGATGCCGGCCATCAGGTAGAGCAGGGTGCTCTTGCCGCAACCGCTGGGCCCGGTGATCAGGGTGATGTCCCGCCGGTCAAAGCTGGTACGCATCTCCCGCAGCACCCGGTGCCCGCTGGCTTTTAGGTAGCCAAAGGTCAGCCCCTGTACCGCTATCGTCTCCATCGCCTATCGGGGGAGAAAGTCGTTGGTGTACTCGTCGTCGCGGCGGTGGTCATAAAAGCCGTTTGCCACCATCCAGTCGGCCATGCGCTCCCAGCGCTCGGGGCGCATGGTGCCCCAGTGGCCCCGCTCATCCAGTAAAATGCCGGCCAGGTGTTTCTGGCTGCGCACCAAAAGCGCCTCCGGCACGTCGGGCAACAGGTCCTTTACCTCCAGTACAGTGCCCGCCGGGTCGGCCGCCACCTCGATGTAGGCCCGGTCCAGCGCCGCCAAAAAGGCGCGCAGCACCTCCGGCCGCTGGCGTATAAAGGTATGCGTGGCCGCCACGCTGGGCGCACAGAAGTCAAACAGCGGGTCTATGTCGGCCAGCGCAAAGTAATTGATCTCCCTGCCGGCCTCCAGCAGCTCCTGGTTCTCCCAGTTCTCGTATACCCAGGTGGCGTCGGCTACCCGCCCCAAAGTCGAGACGATGTCCGCCACGTCCATGGGTACCAGCTGCACCTTGTCGTAGTCGCCGCCGTCTATGCGCAGTGCCTCTCGCATCACCCCGTGAAACCACGCCGGCTCCCAGTGGGTCAGCCGCTTGCCCTCCAGCATTTTGGGGGAGGTGATACCGCTCTCCTTCAGCGACACGATGCCCGAATCGCACTTCTGTGTCAGCGTGGCCACCGCCGTCAGGCCCAGCCCCTGTTGCATCTTCTGCAGCATCGAGATCTGCGGCCCCAGCACGATATCCGCCCCGTGCAGCTGCATGGCCCCGTGCACGTCGCCGTAAAGCTCCACCTCCAGCCCCGCCTCGGCAAAATAGCCGCGCTTTTGGGCCAGCAAAAAGCCGGTGTGGTTGGTGTTGGCAAACCAGTCTAATACTACTTTTATCTCTTCCATTTTTATCTCCATCTCCTTAGTCCTCGTCGGCCAGCAGATCGGCCTGTTGTAAAGCGCCCACCGCATAGCTCTTCAGCACCCCGGTCTTTGCCAGCCCATCACAGGCCAGCTTGCTAAGCAGCCCGGCAAATACGAATGCGCTCACAAAACGCACCGCCAGCTGAGCCAGCAGCACAGTGGGGGCCAGCAGATAGTACTGCAGGTAATAGAGCTCGTAGCAGAATATAAAAAGCCCCCCCAACATGCCCGAGAGCGCCATGCTCAGCAGGTCGTAGCGCCGGTAGCGAAACAGGGCGAACGCCAGCTCACAGCCCAGCCCCTGGATCAGCCCGGTCAGCAGCACCACTACGCCGCCCGAATTGCCCATCAGCAGCTCAATGGCCGCCGCCAGCAGCTCGGTGATCAGCGCCGCCCCCGGCTTGCGCAAAATGTAGGCGGCGATGGTCGCGGCCATGAACCACACCCCATAGATGGTCTCAAACGAGAAGTTGGCCAGCCCAAACGGGGCCAGCGCCCCCTGAATGGCCAGTCCCACATAAAATACGCCCAGATATACCGCGGCGAACACCACGCCCAAAATGGCCATCATGATCACGTCCCGCAGTTTCCATCCTCTGCTCTGCTCCATACATACCTCCTGTTTTACCTCGGCGGGCGCGCCCCGCCGCAGCGCCTCTGCCCCAAACGGCAGAGATCATAGCAAAAAAGCCGCACAGCCTTCGCTGAGCGACTTTTGCGCGCCGCTGCCCCGCCGGTCAGGCCCCTTTACAAAAAAAGAGGCCCACAGCGGGCGGCAGCAGGCGGTATGTTGCTTCCTACGATGGCATTACCCAACAGGTTCAAAGGGTCTTGGGCAGTATCAGCCCAACTCTCAGCCAGATGTCCTCCAGCTCCCCACTATTATTTTGTGCGGTCTTTCCAGCTGTTATCATACTACAGTCAGGTGCGGGTTTCAAGTGCTTTTTCGTCAACTTTCTCCCTTAAATGGCCCCGAAAATGGCCCCGACCTTTTCTGCCGCCCGCCGCTGTGTTACAATAACAGGCAGAACAAAAAGGGGGGACCTGCACATGCAGATCATCGTATTATCCGATAACCACGGCCGCAGCTCGGTGGTAGAGCGCATCGTCGACGCCCACCCCGGCTGCGATACCTATCTCCACCTGGGCGACAGTCAGGGCGGCATGGACCACATCCAAGAGCTGTACCCCAACAAGACCTTTTACTGTGTGCGCGGCAACTGTGACGGCAGCTGCGACTACCCCGACGAGCTGGAGCTCACTTTCCAGGGGCACCATCTGCTGGCGGTCCACGGTCACCAGCAGGGGGTCAAATACTCGCTGAGCGCTCTGCTGGCCGAGGGCCGCCGCCGCGGGGCAGATATCTGTCTGTTCGGCCACACCCATCAGCCCTGCCAGCAGTCCCAGGACGGCATCTCCCTGCTCACCCCCGGCAGCTGTGCCCGCCCCGCCCAGGGCCGCCCCACCTACGGCGTCCTGGATATCCGCCGCGATCAGGGCGTGCTGTTTAGTTTGGCGGAGGTGTAGTAGATGCAGGTATTAGATCCCAACATCCAGCAATTTGCCCAGCTCGATTCCACCAATACCTACCTCAAAAAAAACGCCTTCTCGCTCCCCGGCGGCCACTGCGTGTTGGCCCACAGCCAAACGGCTGGCCGGGGCCGTCAGGGAAAAATCTGGCAAGACGCCCCCGGCGATACGCTGTCGCTCTCTTTTTTGCTGCGGCCGGTCGAGCTCGCCACCGTCTCTTTTCTGCCGCTTTTATGCGGCCTTGCTACCGGCGCCGCCATCCAGGCACTGTGCGGTGCCGACTGGCGCATCAAGTGGCCCAACGACCTGCTGGTAGGCGATAAAAAAGTCTGCGGCATCCTGTGCGAAGGTATCGCCGGCCCCGAGAGCGCCGCCGTCTGCGGTATCGGGGTCAATCTGGGCCAAAAGGCAGAATATTTCGCCAGCCGCCAGCTGCCCTATGCCACCTCGCTGCTGGTAGAGAGCGGAAAAAAGCTGGTCCCGCTCACTTTGGCCCAGCAGATCGTCGCCCAGGCCGACGCTCTGCTCGTCACCGCCTCCACCCAGGGGGCCGAGCCGCTGCTGGGGCAGTACCGCCGGCGCTGTGCCACCCTGGGCCGCCAGGTGCGGGTGCTCACCGACGCCGGCCAGCAGACCGGCCGCGCCGTAGATATCATGGCCGACGGCAGCCTGCTCGTCGAGATCGGCGGCCGGCGGCAGATCATCCGCAGCGGCGAGGCCTCGGTCCGCGGGCTGTACGGCTATGTGTGAGCGCTGCCCCGCCCCCAATGCCCCGGGGCAGGTCTTCAGCTTTTTGGCCGGGCCAGATATCTTTGGCCTGTCTTTACCCGTACGGCGGCTCGATTTTCACCGCGCAGCGGTGTGCACTGGTATGCCCGCCCCACCGAGCGGGTACAGCCCACCGCCTTACCGTACACTGTGTAAAAAAAGAGGGGAGTGGTCCTGTGCCGCAGCTCAATAAGGGCGGTAAATTCGTCTTTGGTCAGTCTCTCATCCACCCCGACGGCAGCATCCGGCTGCCGCCCCAGGCACTGGCCGAGTACCAGCTGGCCAGCGAGGGGCGGGTGCTCATCTTTACCGGCAGCCGCTCTACCGGCGGCTTTTGCGTTACCCGTCACGGCCTGCTGGCGCCCTCTAAACTGGGCCACATCCTGTGTGCGCTGCCCCAGCTGGCGGGTTATCAGCTGCCGCCCGGCCAGCTGCTGCCCTATAAGGGCCGCGCCTACGGTTGGGCGCCGGTCACCGCCGGCGGCTGTATCCAGCTGCCGCCCAACACGCTGCCCGCGCTGCAGCTGGTGCCGGGCATGTCGCTGCTGTGTATACGCAGCAGCAATATTGCCATCACGCTGGGTGCCAAAGGCCCGCTGCTGGCCCGGGCACAGCAGTATACCGGCGCCATCCCCCAGTACTGACCGCGGCCCCCAGGCGCCCCCCGGCGGCAGCGGCAGCCCGTCTGCCCGCTTTGCCGGTAAAGGCGCGCACCGCTGTACCGGCGGCACTGGCGGTCGGCACAGCGGTGCGGCATTGGGGCGGGGCCAAAGTGCCTTGCAAGCGCTCACTCGCTCTCAAATTGCGCGGCAGGTCCCCCGGCGCCGCTTGTACTCAGTGGGCCAAATGCGCACCCCTGCGGCGCCGCTGCCTGCCACCTCAAATAAAAGATCGCCCCACCAATAAAAGAGCGCGGTATTGCCGAGGCAATACCGCGCTCTTATTGAACGCCTGCTTTTTGGCCTGCCGCAAACACCCCATGCGGTCTTGGCGGCCGCTATAAAAGGTCTTTCTGCCCCGCAGCTGTCGCACCCACCGGCAGATATAAACAGAAGCAACTGCAGCAGCATAAAAGCAGTGCAAAAGTGGTGCAAAAACGGTGCTGCGCTGCCCGGCCCGCCCTAAATAAAATAGAGGTGCCCACCGCCGGCAGAGCAGAAGAGAAAGATCATCTCCTGCTTGCCCATCCGACCGGGCCCCCCGTATATTTTATTCGGTCTCCAGCCGGAAGAGGTCTCCCGGCCAAGGCGCAGTGCCCGCCGGCAGGTGTTACAGCTGCAGGTTCATCTCAAAGCGCTCAAAATACCCCACCAGTTGGCCCTTTTCATCCCGTACCGGATTCAGGTACAGCCGCTGGTTGCGGGCGTTTACCTTCACCAGCATCTCGCCGGCGTGGTCTTTCAGTTTCTCCACCATCTGCTCGATCTTCTGCCGCGACTGCTCACCGTGGCAGGCAAACAGCGACTTGCCCACCAAGTCGTCATAGCCCCGCTCACAGTAGTAGTGGTAGCGGGCCGCCCGGTTCAGGTAGCGGATGACGTGGCCGGTATCCACGAACACCACCGGGTAGGGCAAACTGTCCAGTATCAGCTCCAGCATCCGCGCGCGTTCTAGCTCCACAGCAGTTCCCCCTAACCTCTAAAGATCTCGTTTATGTCGTGCAGCGTGTGGTTTTTGGCAATGACCATGATCGTATCGCCCGATTCGATGGTGGTCTCGCCGCGGGGGATGAGGATCTCCCCGCCGCGGGTCACCGTCACGATGACGATGTCCCGGTTCAGCGCCAGATCCTTCAGCGTCTTGCCGCTGTGGACGAAATTCTGCGGGATGGTGATCTCATTGAGCGAGGCCTCGCCGGCGTTCAGGCTCATCAGCAGCTTGATCTCGGCGTTGTCCGCCTCGTGCTCGATCACCCGCACGATGTTGTTGGTCGAGCAGATGGGGATGTCCACCCCCAGCTTGCGCATCACCTGGGTGTTTTTGGGGTTGTTTACCCGCGCCACCGTCTTTTTCACGCCAAAGCGCATCTTGGCCAACTGGCAGCAGATCAGGTTGTCCTCATCCCGCCCGGTCACGCTGATAAGCGATTCCACCTCGCCCACCCCGGCGCTCTCCTGCATCTCAATGGTGGTGCCGTCGCCGCAAAATACCGGTATCTCCAGCTGGTTGGCAATGCGGGCACAGGCTTTTTTATCGATCTCGATGATGCGGGGCCGATGCCCATGGGCCTGTAAAGTCTGGGCCAGGTAGTAACCGATCTTGCCGCCCCCAACGATCACAACGTTCATCTCTACACTCTCTCCTTTGTCTCACGCGCGCACGTTCCCAAAGCGCTCTCAGTCCACTACCTGCATGGTGATGATGGTGTCGCCGGGCTGCAGGTCAATGGCTTTGCCCCGGTACAGCTCCAGCACCGTGCTCTCCCGCAGCACGCCAAACAGCTGCTCCTGCCGGCCCAGCACCACCGCGTCGGTGTTCCGGGCATACAGCTCGTCGCCCAGCGGCATGTACCGGTACGATACCGTGCTCGAGCCCACCGTCATATAGCGGCTGGTCTCGCCGGTGGTCAGCGACTGGGTTATGGCGTCCACGGTCAGGTTGGTGGGGCACACGGTGTGCAGGCCAAAATGGGCAAAAACATCTTTGCGCTGGGGGTCGTAGATGCGGCTGAGCACCGCCGGCACGTGAAAGATCTCCCGCGCCACCTGGGCCACCATGATGTTGGTGTTGTCGTCAGGGGTCACCGCCGCCAGCGCATCGCAGTTTTCCACCCCGGCCTCCCGCAAAACGTCCTCGTCAAAAGGCACGCCGGTCACCGTCAGGCCGTCAAAGTCGTCGCTCAACCGCTCAAAGTTGTCGGGGTTCTTGTCCACTACGGCCACCTCGTGGCCCTCCTGCTCCAACCGGCGGGCCAGATTGCTGCCCACTTTTCCACAGCCAATGACTAAAATGTTCAAAACACACGCCTTCTTTCAACAAATTGTCCCACTATGGGAGTACTTGCGCCCGGCGGAGCGCCCGGCTCTGCCGTAAACTTCCCGCCCGCCCCGGCATATACTGGAAAAAAGAGACGCCGCACCCGGCGAGGAGGCATAGAGATGGATTTTTTGACCGGCTTTTTGTGTGTCTGGGCGGGGTTCGCCGCAGGCTTTTTCTGCTGCGCCGTACTGTCATCTTCTAAAGATAAACAGGCCCCCGCCCCACACGACAGCGCCGATACCGGGGACGGCCGGTAGCGCCCGCCCCCAACACCGTCAGCCGCGGCGCCCCTATCGGGGCACGGCGGCTTTTGCTGTTTTTAGGGGTATGTCAAACAGCGCTAAAAAGTTCTGGTAAAAGATCTTGTCGCACGTGGCCGGCCCCAGCCGCAGGTCGTAAAAACGCTGCAGTTCCTGCGGGTACTCCCACATGGGAAAGTCGGTGCCAAAAAGCACCTTGTCCTCGCCAAAGCGCTCGATGAGCGCCAGCGCCTGCTCCTTTTTCAGAGCGTACAGGCTCGAGGAGGTGTCCACCCACACGTTGGGCAGGGCCATCGTCTTATAGCTCTCTCCCCACCGCTGAAAGCCGCCAAAATGGGCGGCGATGCACTTGAGATCGGGCACCGCTCGGGCCACCCGGGCCAGCTTTTTGGGCCGCGAGTAGTCGTACCGGGCGTCGCCGGTGTGAAACAGCACCGGCAGTCCTTTTTGGGCCAGATACCGGTACACCGGCAACATGCGCGCGTCGTCTATATCAAACAGCTGAAAGTCCGGGTGCAGCTTGATGCCCCGCAGCCCCAGCTCGATAATGCGCTCGATCTCGCCAAAAGGGTCCTCCATGTCCGGGTGCAGGGCGCCCAGCCCCACAAAGCGGTCGGGGTGCATCCGCACCTTCTGGGCCACAAAATCGTTGATGGCCCGCACCTGTTCGGCTTTGGTGGCCACCGAGCAGATGAGAAACATGGCGATGCCGTTTTCGTCTCCCTGCTCAAGAAGCACGTGGGCCATCCCGTCGGCGTTCATGTCCAGCCCGTAAAACTGCCCGATCGACTGGGTCGCCTTGGGGGCGATCTTGCGGGGGAAGATGTGGGTGTGTGCATCGATGATGATCTGCTGTGACATAGTATCGCTCCTATCGGTATAAGGTCTCTCTGATCGGTGGCTGTTCTATCCTATAATAGGACAAACCCCCTCAGGGACACAACCCCCATACAGCGGCTGCACCGCCGCCCACCGAAAAGGTGCCGTACCCATCGCCGTCCACCGTCACCGTGTCTGGCCGTCCCCCCAGCAGATCGTAAAAGCGGCAGCCGGCAAACGCTGTCCCTATGTACATCCGCTTTTCGCCGCCCGGCCCGTCCGACAAAAGGCAGGCCAGCCCCGAGCCGGGGTGGCAGCTGTCCCCCTCCCGGGTAAAGCCCACGATGTCGGCGTGGTCAAAGTAGTCGTGCTGCGGCCCATAGGCCAGATCGCGGCGGGCCGCCACCAACGCCCCCAGCACCGGCTGCAGCGGCGGTATGCCGTCGTGGGGTATCCCAAAATAGTCGCCGTAAAACACACAGGGTATCCCCTCCTGCCGCAGCAGAATATAGGCGTAAGCCAAAGGCTTAAACCACCGCGGCACAAACGACTGCAGCGCCTGGCCGGGCTGGGTGTCGTGGTTGTCCACAAAGGTCACCGCCCGCTGGGGCTGCCGGCAACTGAGGGTGTCCTGCGGCAAACTGCCCATGTCAAAGCTGCCCCCGGCCTGGCCGGCAGTGTAAAATTTGTAGTGCAGCGGCACGTCAAAAAGTCGCATACAGCCGCCGCACTGCTGTAAGTAGTGCTCCAGCGCCCCACAGTCGGCGTGCCAGTACTCACCCACCGCCGGCAGTGTCTCTCCCCGGGCGGCAGCCATCTCGCAGAGCCAGCGGGTGTAAAAGTCAAAGCGCATGTGCTTTACCGCGTCCAGCCGCAGACCGTCGACTCCGGTAGTCTGCAGGTACCACTTTCCCCACTGGGTCAGCGCTGCCAGTACCTGCTCGTTGCCCAGGTCCAGATCGGCGCCCATCAGGTAGTCGTAGTTGCCGTTTTCCCGGTCCACCTCGCCGTCCCACTGCTTGCCGTGAAATTTGTAAATGCCGCCGCAGCGGCCCGCCTCATCCCAGTCGGTGCCGTCAAAGCAGTGCCAGTCCCAGCAAAAATCCGCGTACTTGCCGCCCCGCCCGGGAAAGGTGAACTTGGTCCAGGCACAAATGGTCTGCTCCTGCCCCACCGGGTGCTGCCGGTCGCCGGGGTCGTAGCGCACCGCCGGCACCTTTTCGGTCTCGTCGGCGCCCATCATGTGGTCTAATACGATATCTGCGTAAACGGCCACCCCAAACCGGTGCAGGGCGGCTATGGCCTCTAGGTATTCCTGCCGGGTGCCGTATTTGGTGGCCACCGTCCCCTTTTGCGCAAACTCGCCCAGGTCGTACAGGTCATATACCCCGTACCCCACATCGTCGCTGCCGCTGGCCCCTTTGTAGGCCGGCGGCAGCCACAGAGCGGTAAACCCATCCCGGGCCAACCGGGGCGCCATCTGCGCCACCTGTCGCCACAGGCTGCCGTCGGCGGGCAGGTACCACTCAAAGCACTGCAGCATCGTCTGGTTATTTCTGGGCAAAAGCGCCCCTCCTCCCGCTGGGGAAATAAAGCCCCATAATGCACCACCAGTATACACCTTTTCCCCTAAAGCGTAGCCCTCTTTGCAAAATTTTAATACCGTCTTAATGGCCCCTATAAAAAATTTTTGCCCCCAAAAGTCCCGTTTTAACAATTTGGTAACAATTACATCTGTACAGTATCTGCAAAGCGATCATTTTTCAGGGGGAAAAGTAGCCAGATAGTGGCCGCAAAACCATGCTGACTACACAAAAATATTTCCGAAGAACGGCACGATATTGCATATTTCGACAGGTACCGCTATACTGACTTTATATCTGAAAAACCCACATTTTTAATACTAGGATGATCCCAATAAAGGAGATGACGCCTTGTACGTGGCCCATAAAAGCCCGGCCGGCCGCATCCAACCGCTGGCCGAGCACCTGCAAAACACCGCCCAACTGGCCTGCAGCTTTGCTGCAGACTTCGACATGGCCCCCCAGGCAGAGCTGGTGGGCCTGGCTCACGACATCGGCAAGTACTCGCAGGCCTTTCAGCGCCGTATCCTGGAAAACGGGCCCAAGGTGGACCACTCCACCGCCGGTGCCAAGGTGCTGGACGCGCGGCACCTGCGGCTGCTGGGCTGGTGTGTGGCCGGCCACCACACCGGCCTGCCCGATTTCGGCACCGCCGGCGACATGCCCGACCGCCCCACGCTGCAGGGCCGGCTAAAGCGGCAGGTGGAGGACTACAGCGCCTTTGCCGGCGAGATAGAGCTGCCGGAGGTGACGGTGTCACCGCCCGGCGACTACTTCGATATCGCCTTTATGACCCGCATGCTGTTTTCGGCGCTGGTGGACGCCGACTTTCTGGACACCGAGCAGGCCATGGCCGACGGCGGCCCACCGGCGCGGGGCCGGTTTGATGATATCCCCACCCTGTACCAGAAATTGGTACAGCACCTGGAGAGAAAAAACTGGTGGCCGCCGCAGGGGGTCTACAACCAAAAGCGCTGCCAGATCATCGAAAATTGCTTTCGCGCCGGCAAAAAGGATCAGGGGCTCTACACCCTGACGGTGCCCACCGGCGGCGGCAAGACCATCGCCTCGCTGGCCTTTGCGCTGGCCCACGCCAGGGCCCACGGCCTCAAGCGGGTGGTGTATGTCATCCCCTATACCAGCATCATCGAGCAGACCGCCCAGGTTTTCGGCGACATTTTGGGCCCCCACAACGTGCTGGAACACCACAGCAACGTGGACTTCGACGGGCGCGACAGCCCAGAGATGGACATGCTGCGGCTGGCCGCCGAGAATTGGGACGTGCCGGTGGTGGTCACCACCAGCGTCCAGTTCTTCGAGTCGCTGTTTGGCAACCGGTCCGGCCGCTGCCGCAAACTGCACAATCTAGCCAAGAGCGTGGTGATCTTCGACGAGGCGCAGATGTTGCCAGTAGACCTGCTGCGCCCCTGTATCGAGGCCGTCCGCGTGCTGGTGCAGCACTGCCACACCACGGCAGTGCTGTGCACCGCCACCCAGCCCTCGCTGGAAAAGCTGTTTCCCCCGGGCACCCCCATCACCGAGCTCTGCCCCGATACCCAGCAGCTCTACGAGCTGTTTCGCCGCACCACCATCTGCGATCTGGGGCGGCTGGAGCAGGAGCAGCTGGCGCAGCGGTTGGCCGGCCACAGCCAGGCACTGTGTATCGTCAACAGCCGCAAGCTGGCTCAGCAGATCTACCTGCAGCTGCCGCCGGAGGGGAGCTTTCACCTCTCCACCCTCATGACCCCCGACCACCGCCGTCAGGTACTAGAGGAGATACGGCAGCGGCTGCAAGATAAGGCGGGGCCGCCCTGCCGGGTGGTGGCCACCTCGCTCATCGAGGCCGGGGTGGATGTGGATTTCCCCGCCGTGTACCGGCAGGAGGCGGGGCTCGACTCCATCATCCAGGCCGCCGGCCGCTGCAACCGCGAGGGCCGTCGCCGCCCGGAGGAGAGCGAGGTATACGTCTTTTCGCTCGGCGCCCGTAACCCGGATCAGATCGGCCAAAGCATCGCCATTTTGCACGAGGTACAGAGGTGTTACCGCGATATAGCCGCGCCGGATGCCATCCGCGCCTACTTCGATCAGCTGCACGACCTGAAAGGCGATGTGCTGGACAAAAAGCAGCTCATCCCCAAATTGCGGCGGCTGGCTGTCGCCGAGGCGGCCCGGGCGTGCAAGCTCATCGAGAGCGACACCAGGACGGTGGTCATCCCCCGCAATGCCCAGGCGCGGAATCTGGCTCAGCAGCTGTGCCGCAGTGTTGAGGGCGGCTTTTTGTCCCGGGAACTCATGCGCGGGATAGCTAAAGAGTCGGTGAGCATCTACCCGGAACACTTTGCCCGGCTGGAGCAGGCCGGCGACATCCAGTTGCTCACCCCCGAGCTGGCGGTGCTGCAAAACCCCCGCCTCTACAGCGATAAGACCGGCCTCTCGCAGGAGGCCGAGTACGGAAAAGGGGTGTTTGTGTAAGGTGTATCGGCAACCGGCAAAAAACTGACAGAGAGGAGATGGTCACAGTTGTCCATCCAGGTAGAGGTCTGGGGCGAATACGCCTGTTTTTCCAGACCCGAAATGAAGGTGGAGCGGGTGTCTTACGACGTGATGACCCCGTCGGCTGCCCGCGGCCTCATCGAGGCCATATACTGGCACCCGGGCATGCGCTGGCACATCGACAGCATCCGGGTGCTCTCACCCATCCGCTTTACCAATATCCGCCGCAACGAGGTCAAATCTAAAATTTTGGCCAGCAATGTCCGCTCGGTAATGATGGGGTCTGACCGCCCGCTGTTTTTAAGCACCCAGGACGATATCGTCCAGCGGGCGGCCATGGTACTGCGCGACGTGCACTACATCATCACCGCCCATTTCGAGATGACCGGCCGGGCCAACAGCAGCGACAACCCCGGCAAGTTCCAGGATATCGTGCGCCGGCGGCTGGCCACCGGTGGGTGCTACCACCAGCCCTATTTTGGCTGCCGCGAGTTCCCGGCCCATTTTGCCCCCTACACCGGCGGCGAGCTGGCAGTGCCGCCAGAGCTCGCCGGCGAAAAAGACCTGGGCTTTATGCTTTATGACATGGACTACACCGACCCGCAAGATATCCGCCCCCAGTTTTTCAGGGCGGTGCTGCGCGACGGCCTGCTAGACCTGCGCGATTGCGAGGTGGTCTCGTGATCTTACAGGCGCTCGCCAGCTACTACGACCAGCTGCTCTCTCAGGGCCAGGTGCCCCGCAGCGGCTGGGCGCCGGTCAAGGTGAGTTTCGCCCTTACCTTGGACGAGCGGGGCCGGCTCATCGACCTGCTGCCCCTCAAAGAGGAGGTGCAGCGGGGCAAAAAGACGGTGCTCATCCCCCGGGTCTACCAGCTGCCCCAGCCGGTCATCCGCACCGCCGGGGCCCGGGCAAATTTCCTCTGCGACACCGCCGGCTACCTGCTGGGCATCGATGGAAAAGGCAAGCCCGAGCGCACGCGAAAGTGCTTTGCACTCTGCGGGCAGCTGCACGAGCAGCTGCTCTCCGGCTGCGACCACCCGGCCGCCCGGGCGGTGTGCGCCCACTTTGCCACCTGGGATCCGGCAGCGGCCAGAGAGGATCCCATACTGGCCCCCTACCTGGACGAGCTGCTGGCCGGGGCCAACCTGATCTTTCGCTTTGCAGGCCAGTTTTTGCAGGATATCCCCGAGATAGCTGCCGCCTGGGACAGCCGCCCCGGCGAGGACGAGCAGCCGGTGTACGGCCGCTGCCTGGTCACCGGCGGCTATCAGCCCATCGCCCAGCTGCACAACCCCATCAAGGGGGTCAAGGGGGCCCAGGCCACCGGCGCGGCGCTGGTCGCTTTTAACGCCCCGTCGTTTACCTCCTATGAAAAGGAGCAGAGCTACAACGCCCCGGTGGGCAAGCCGGCGGTGTTTGCCTACACCACCGCTCTCAACTACCTGCTGGCCGACGGGGAGCACGTGCAGCACATCGGTGACACAACCGTCGTCTACTGGTCTGAAAACGCCCAGCCGGCCTATCCGGATATCTGGGGCGGCAGCATCCAGGGAGAGAGCGAAAAATTCTCTCCAGAGATCTTGCACGCGGCCATGGAGGCGCTGGCCCAGGGCCACACCTACCAGCTGGACGGGCAGACCCTCGAGCCCGACGTGCACTTTTACATCCTCGGCCTGGCGCCCAACGCCGCCCGGCTGTCGGTTCGCTTTTTCTACCAGGACACCTTTGGCGCCCTGATGAAAAACGTGCGGCAGCACTATCGCGACCTGGAGATGGTGCGCCCGGCCTTTGAAAAGTTCGAGCAGCTGTCGCTGAGCGCACTGCTCTACGAGACGGTCAACAAAAACGCCCGCGACAAGTCCGCCGTTCCGGTCATGGCCGGCGCAGTGTACCGGGCCATCACCGGCGGGACTCCATACCCCGAATCGCTGCTAAACAGCGCGATGCTGCGCATACGGGCCGAGCGGCGCATCTCCTGGGGCCGGGCCTCGATTATCAAGGCGGTGCTCTTGCGCCGGCAAAACACACCGCCACAACTCAAGGAGGTATTGCAGGTGAAGCTCAACGAAAACAGCTCGTACAGCCCCTATGTGCTGGGGCGCATATTCTCGGTGCTGGAGGCGGCCCAGCAGGAGGCAAACCCCGGCATCAACGCCACCATCCGTGACCGGTACTTTAACTCCGCCGCCTCCACGCCGTCCTCTATCTTCCCGGTGCTCATGCGGCTGTACAGCGCCCACATCAAAAAGATACCCAACATCAACCACAAAATCCACTACGAAAAACAGCTGCAAGAGCTCTGGGGCAAACTCGATGAGACGCTGCCCGCCCGCCACAGCCTGCCCCAGCAACAGGCTTTTTACATGGGCTATTACCACCAGAACCAAAAGCGGTTCGAGAAAAAAGCAGATGCACAAAAGGCAGAGGAGGACAATTGACATGGCAGAACCCATCAAAAACAGGTATGATTTTGTAGTGCTCTTTGACGTGGAGAACGGCAACCCCAACGGCGACCCCGACGCCGGCAACATGCCCCGCATCGACCCCGAGACCGGCTACGGCCTGGTCACCGACGTGTGTCTCAAGCGCAAGATACGCAACTATGTCGAGACTGCCAAAGAGGGCCAGCCCGGCTATGAGATCTACATCAAAGACCAAGTCCCCCTAAACCGCAGCGACGCCCGCGCCTACAGCTACCTGGGCATCGACGAGAAGTCTATCAAAGAGGCCAAGAAAAAAGACGACCAGCTGGATATCAAGATCCGCGACTTCATGTGCCAAAACTTCTACGATATCCGCACTTTTGGCGCGGTGATGACCACCTTTGTCAAGGCGGCGCTGGGCTGTGGGCAGGTTCGCGGGCCGGTGCAGCTGGGTTTTGCCCGCAGCGTGGAGCCCATCGTCCCGCAGGAGGTCACCATCACCCGCATCGCCATCACCACCGAAAAAGACGCCGAGAAAAAGGGGACCGAGATGGGCCGCAAGTACATCGTCCCCTACGGCCTATACCGGGTAGAGGGGTATGTATCGGCCAACTTGGCCCGCAAAAGCACCGGCTTTTCCAATGAGGACCTGCAGCTGTTGTGGCAGGCCATCACCAATATGTTTGAAGACGATCGCTCCGCCGCCCGGGGCAAAATGGCGGTGCGGGAGCTCATCGTCTTCCAGCACGACTGCCCGATGGGCTGTGCTCCGGCCCACAAGCTGTTTGACGCCGTCACCGTCACCCGAGTCGGCGAAGATACGGCCGCACCCGCCCGCAGCTATCGGGATTACCGGGTCGACATAGACGAGACAGCCATCCCGCATGGGGTCACCTGCACCCGCATGATATGAGCGGCTATTGCGAGGAGGAGTACCTGCAGCTCTCCGGCATACAGCACTTCGCCTTTTGCCGCCGGCAGTGGGCGCTTATTCACCTAGAACAGCAGTGGGCCGACAACCTGCGCACCGTCGAGGGGGAGCTCATGCACCCAAATGCCCACGACCGCCAGTTCAGCGAGCGCCGGGGCGAGCTGCTCGTCGCCCGCGGTATGGCGGTGTACTCGGCCCGGCTGGGGGTTACCGGCGCCTGTGACGTGGTGGAATTTCACCAGAGCCAAGACGGCGTGGCCCTCATCGGTCGACGGGACAAGTGGCTGCCGGTGCCGGTGGAGTACAAGCGCGGCACCTCCAAGATGACCGATGCCGACCGGCTGCAGCTCTGCTGTCAGGCCATCTGCTTAGAGGAGATGCTGGCCTGCGAGATATCCACCGGCTACCTCTACTACGGGCAGACCCGCCGCCGGGAACAGGTGGACTTTGTGCCGAAATTGCGGCAAACGGTGGAGGAGATGCTCTGTGAGATGCACCAGTATACCCAGCGGCAGTACACCCCCAAGGTAAAGCCGCACCGGGGGTGCCGGGCATGCTCGCTCAAAGATGTCTGCCTGCCCGAGCTGTGCGGGGATCTGTCGGCCACCGACTATTTGCGCGCACATGCACAGGAGGGCCCGGTATGAGAAAACTGCTCAACACCCTGTATGTCACCTCCCCCGATACCTACCTGGCGCTGGACGGCGAAAATGTGCTGGTGCTAAAGGAACAGGAGACGCTGCTGCGGGTGCCGCTGCACACGCTGGAACAGATCCTCTACTTCGGCTACAAAGGGGCCAGCCCGGCGCTGATGGGCGCCTGTACCAAGCGCGATATCCGCCTGGCTTTCCTCACACCAAACGGCCGATTCCTCGCCGCCGCCTGCGGCGAGAGCAGGGGCAATGTGCTGCTGCGCGCCCAGCAGGTGCGGTTGGCCGACGACCCGGCGCGCAGTGCCCGGCTGGCCCGATGCTTTATTTTTGGCAAGGTATACAATGCCCGCTGGGTGCTGGAGCGGGCCACCCGCGATCACCCCATGCGCGTAGATGTGCCCGCTATAAAACAGATCACCGCCCAGTTGGCCGGCTCTCTGCCGCAGATACTCGACTGCACCGACCCCGAGCAGCTGCGGGGGCTGGAGGGCGCTGCCGCCGAACAGTATTTCGGTGTGCTGGACCAGCTCATTTTGCGCAATAAAGAGGACTTCTTTTTTCGCGGCCGCAACCGCCGCCCGCCCACCGACAATGTAAACGCCCTGCTCTCGTTTGTGTACACCCTGTTGACAAACGACGTGGCCGCCGCCCTTGAGGCCAATGGCCTGGACTGTTACATAGGTTTTTTGCACCGCTTTCGCCCCGGCCGCCGCTCGCTGGCACTGGACATGATAGAGGAGCTGCGCTGTGCGCTGGCCGACCGTTTCGTGCTCTCGCTGATCAACAACCGCACAGTGGAGAAGAAGGGGTTCGTCCGGCAGGAAAACGGCGCCGTCTACATGACCGACGACACGCGCAAGACGGTCCTCGGCGCCTGGCAGACCCGCAAGCAGGAGCAGATCACCCACCCATTTTTAAACGAGAAGATACCCTGGGGGCTGGTCCCCCACGTGCAGGCGATGTTGCTGGCCCGGTATATCCGCGGCGATCTGGACGACTACCCGCCATTTTTGTGGAAATAGGGGAGGGGTGAGACCGTGTTGGTGCTCATTGCATACGACGTCAACACCGAGATGCCGCAGGGGCGCGCTCGGCTGCGCAAAGTGGCCAAGCAGTGCGTCAATTACGGGCAGCGGGTGCAAAACTCGCTGTTCGAGTGTATCCTCGATGCCGCCCAGCTAAAAAAGGTGCAGCACCTGCTCTTGCAACTCATCGATCCGGAAAAAGACAGCCTGCGATTTTATTACCTGGGCAATCACTACCAGGCCAAAGTGGAGCACTTCGGCGCCAAGCAGACCTACCAGGCTGAAGGCTTGCTCATGGTGTGACGCCGTGGTGCGAGGTGTAAGTGAACAGAAAAGCTCTGGCATGTTCGCACCGCAGTTGTGTACAGATCGGCCGCTGATTTGACATGGCTGGCCTATCTAGCTGCACATGAGGGGAGCCCATTCGCCATAAACAGAGAAAATGCACGGATCGTACAGCGGCATTTTGTCTATAACTGCCGTCGCTCCCCCCGCGGGAGCGTGGATTGAAATGCCACACGGCCCGCATTTATCTACTAGATCCAATGTCGCTCCCCCCGCGGGAGCGTGGATTGAAATTATATGCCGACCCGTCGGCGGGTTGATCTAACGAAGTCGCTCCCCCCGCGGGAGCGTGGATTGAAATTTCCGCATTGAGCACACCTTAGTATACCAGCGAGGTCGCTCCCCCCGCGGGAGCGTGGATTGAAATACCAGGCTTCGGACGGTGTTGTAGACGGTGGTGAGGTCGCTCCCCCCGCGGGAGAGCGGAAAAGAGGTCTTCCTTGTGCGTGCACAAAGAAGACCTCTTTACTATTTTTACCTTTGCTTATCTTATTGCTTGTCTATCCAAACACAGCCGTTTGTCTAAACGCATTTTTCCGCCACTGCCACGGCCAGCGTCCGGTCGGCCAGTTCCTCCAGCTCCATCAGGTGGTAACCGTCTACCGAGCTGGCCAGCTTGTACCCAAAGCAGTCCCCCCAGTAAGCGGGGATACCTGCACTGCCCAGCATAGAACCCATGATGGCCCCCACCACCGCCCCGTTAGAGTCGGTGTCCATAGCCGCCTGTACACACAGGCCCAGCGCCTTGGCAAAGTCGCCCGCACCGTGCAGCAGCGACAGCACCACGATCACCGCGTTGGGGATGGTATGGCACCAGTCGAACATGTCGTTTTCGTCGTACCGGCCGTGCAGCTTTTGCACCGCCTGCTCGTAGGTGACGCCAGCGTCAAAATCAGATATGGTGTCCCGCACCGCCTCGGCCAGCCGTGAATGTGTCGGTATCTGCGACAAGCCGGCGCCGATCACCGCCCGCACATCGCCACACACTATGGCTGCCGCCACCATCGCCGCGGCGAACATCTCCCCGTATATGCCGTTGCGCACATGCGATACACAGGCGTCCCGGTAAGCCATTTCCGCTGCCGCCTGCGGGTCGCCCGGGTTCACCCAGCCAAATATTTCCGCCCGTATCTGTGCCCCCACCCATTCCCGGTAGGGGTTGCGGTACACGGCTGTCTCCGGTGGGCGCATGCCGCCCAGCGCATTGACATAGGCGATGCGCTCGGCGGTGCAGCACACCCCGGCCGGCATCCAGTTGACCCAGGCAAACAGCACCTCCTCAGGGGTGAAATCCCGTCCAAAGGTCTCTAACAGCCGCAGGTTGAGCACCGTGTAGTTGGTGTCGTCGTCGATGGGCGCGTGGTCGCCGATCTCGTCGATCCAGGGCTGTTTGTTCACCGGGCTGCCTACGGCAATGTCGTACTTTTCCCGTATCAGCGGGGTAAAGTCAGCCGCCGCAATATACCGGTCTACAGGGTAGTTGCCAATATCGTGCAGCATGCCTCGCAGCGGTTTTAGCGCCCAAAATTCCAGCGGTTTGCCGAGCAGACAGCCGGAGACCCGACCGGTCCAACCGGCCAAAATGCGGTCGCGCAGCACCGCCCTGTCTGGCAGCGGGCCTACATCTCGGCTCTCGGGCCGCTGTGCCAAAATACCCGCATAGTCCGATGGCTCGCAGTAGACGTGCCCCGGCCGCACCGCGGCGGCCTCCAGCGCGTCGTACAGCGCATAGGCCAGCGGCAGCTGGTCACGTGCCGCAGCCGGCCCCTTGGCCGCCGCGTCCCGCACTGCACGGCAGGCTTCTTCCAGCGCCGCTACGTCTCGGCCCTCGTCCCGGGCCTGTTGCCACTGGGCGTACAGCTTACCACTGTAGATCTCAAAGGGATTGTTGCCCATCGCATAGCGCTTTTTCCGCTTACCGGCTAAAAACCAGCCGCAGCGGCAGTTCCCCGCCATCGGTTGCTCTGCCATCTTTTCTCTGTCCATATCGCCCCTCCTGTCAGCCGCCCATACGGCGCGGCACGACCTAACCGTCCATATCTCCAGTATATTTCGCCTGCCCGGCTCTGTCTATTGCCACCTGTCCAAAGCTGACCGGCCATCCTTGTTAAAAACATCGAATTGCCCCGCTATGTCCGCACCGAGCCGCCCACGGCGATTCAAGACCTGCCCGGGTATAATAAACAAAGGGCCCGCATAAACGCTGCGTTTATGCGGGCCTTTCTACGGTACTGGTGGGAAATAGATCTATGCTTTGGGTGAGATTGTGCTCAATAATGTCGCCAATAAACGGGAAGTCATCTGCCTTTTCTAAAACTTCCACCACCCCGGTAAGTGTTCACCGAACAGGTAAATTCTTGTCCGCATTTTGGGCATTTAATCGTGTGAAAAATAATGTCATCGATCCAACGACCATCTTTATTTTTATGTTTGCCCAATTCACAGTTCCCATCAGTGAATATAAAATCGTATATATCAATCATTTTTTCAAGATACACAACAATTTTCTCATATTCCAAAGGTGTAGAAATATTTTCTACTAAATGTATTTGTAAACAATAATCACACATAACTTCATCTCGCCAAATTTTGATTTGTCTATCCATCAGATTATATAAATCATCTTTACTGTGCTAATATCACATAAAATAAAAACCATCAATCATTTCTGATTGATGGTTTTCTGGTACGCCCGACAGGGTTCGAACCTGCGACCTATAGAGTCGGAGTCTATCGCGCTATCCAGCTGCGCCACGGGCGCATACCAACGAGCAACAGCCATCTGGCGATTGCTCTATGTATTATACCACATATTTTTAAAAATGCAATCGACATTTGCAAACTCATCGCCCGTTTTTTGCCGCCGCCGTGCCGCGCTGGTTTGTAGCCTCCTCTAAAGATGTGGAAAAAAGATTGTGACCTTCATTCGTTGTGCCCCATTTTAAAAGAAAGTATAATAGGACATAGTAGAGTCCAAAGCAAACCGATACCGCGCCCGCACTGCCGGGCCGTAGCGCACAAAAAAGGAGTGTAGAATCGTGAGTACCAAGAAAAAAGTCATCCTCGACGTCGATACCGGTTCCGACGACGCCATCGCCATCATGCTGGCCGTCTTATCCGGCGAACTCGATATCATCGGCATCACCGTCACCCAGGGCAACCGCCCGTTGGCCAACTGTGTCGAGAACACCCTGCGGGTGCTGGATATGCTGAGCGTGGGCGATAAGATCCCCGTCTTTGCCGGCTGCCCGCAGCCCATGGTCCGCAACCTCACCGTGGGCCGCAACGCCGCCGTGCCCGACAACGGTATCTCCAAGACCGTCGACGGGGTCGAGTACTCCATTCACCCCGCCTATCTCGATCTGCCTGCCGCCACCTCTAAAGTGCAGCAGAAAAACGGCGTGTCCTTTATTATCGAGGCGGTCAAAAACTCCCCCGACCCGGTCACGCTGGTCCCGGTGGGTCCGCCGACCAATGTAGGCATGGCTTTCCGCATGGACCCCACTATCATCGACAATGTAGAGGAAGTGGTGTTCATGGGTGGCGGCGTCGATAAGGGCAACATCACCCCGGTGGCCGAGGCCAACTTCTACCACGACCCTGAGGCGGCCAAGATCATCATCGACAGCGGCGTCAAGTGCCGCATCATCGGCCTCAACGCCACCCACTCCGCTGAACTCACCCTCGACGATGCCGACAAGTTTATCGCCACCGGTACCCCGGCCGGCAAGCTCACCGGCGATCTCATCCGCACCCGCATCGAGGCCGAGGTGGTGCTGGGCGGCGGCAACGGCTGTTCCGACGCCATCCACGATGCGCTGTCGGTGGCCTGCATCATCGACCCCACCGTCATCACCGACCTGCGGCGGCAAAAATGCGATATCGATATCAACGGCGGCGCTTCCGATGGCCAGCTCATCGTCGAGCACCGCAACGAGAACGACACCTCGGTCAACAGCTATGTGGCTTACAGCGCCGACAAGCAAAAGTTCTTCAACATGATCTATAACGCTGTCGCCAGCCAAAAATAGGGGAGGACCATATGGATACCAAAAAGAAAGTTATTTTAGATGTAGATACCGGCTCCGACGACGCCATCGCCATTATGCTGGCGGTGCTCTCCGGCAAGCTCGACGTGGTGGGCATCACCGTCACCCAGGGCAATAAACCGCTGCCCAACTGTGTCGAGAACACCCTGCGGGTGCTCGACTTGATGGGCGTGGGCGATAAGATCCCCGTCTGTCCCGGCTGCCCGGCCCCCATGGTGAGAACGCTCACCCCCGGCCGCTACGCCAACAACCCCGAAAACCAGGTTCAGGCCCACAACAAAAAAGGCGAGCCCATCGACCTGCACCCCGCCTATCTGCCGGCGCCCCCGGCCCACTCCAAGCCGCAAAATATGCACGCCTGCACCTTCCTGGTCGAGACCATCAAGCAGAGCAAAGAGAAGATCACCATCATCCCCGTCGGCCCGGCCACCAATGTGGGCATGGCTTTCCGCATGGATCCCACCATCGCCGACAACGTGGAGGAAGTGGTCTTTATGGGCGGCAGCGTCGATAAGGGCAACATCACGCCCGTGGGTGAGGCCAACTTTGTCCACGACCCCGAGGCGGTCAAGATCATTATCGACAGCGGCGTCAAGTGCCGCATCATCGGCCTCAACGCCACCCACTCGGCCGAGTTTTACCGCGAGGATGCCGATGCCTACCTGGCTATCGGTAACGCAGCCGGCAAACTGGCACACGACCTCATGTACAACCGCATCGAGGTGGGTGAGGCTCTGGGCTGGACCCAGGACGGCGGCGACGCCCTGCACGACGCGCTGGCGGTGGCCTCGGTCATCGACCCCACCATCATCACCGACCTGCGGCAGGAACCCTGTGATATGGACATAAACGGTGGTGCCGGCGACGGCCAGCTCATCGTCGACCACCGCGGCGGCCAAGACCCCAATGCCAACACCTTTGTCGCCTACAAGGCCGATAAAAAGAAGTTCTTCCAAATGATCTACGACGCCTTAAAAAATCAAAAATGATCGCCCTTTACCGAGCGCCCGGCCACTCCCGCGTGGCCGGGCGCTCGGCCCATCTGACCCATCTTGCTTCTTATCGGCCCATCTGACCCATCTTGCTTCTTATATAATAGGGAGGAGGTCCACCCATGAAAAAACAGATCCCCGTCATCCTCGATGTAGATACCGGCTCCGACGACGCTGCCGCCATCCTGCTGGCGCTGCTGAGCGACCGGCTCAAGGTGTTGGGCATCACCGTCGTCCGCGGCGCGGTGCCGCTCTCTAACTGTGTGCAAAACACGCTGCAGGTGCTCGACCTGGTAGGTATGGGCGCTCAGGTCCCGGTCTACCCCGGCTGCCCGGCCCCCATGGTACGCGAGCTCACCCCCGGCCGCCTGACAAACCATCCGCACCACGCCACCCAGGCGTACGATAAGCAGGGGAGACCCATCCAGCTGCACCCGCCGGTGCTGCCCATCCCCGCGCCCCACACCCGGCCCCAAACCAGCCACGCCTGTACCTATCTGGTAGAGACTCTCAAAAACAGCCCTCAAAAAGTGACCCTCATCTCTGTGGGTATGCCCACCAACCTGGGCATGGCTTTTCGCATGGACCCCACCATCGCCGACAAGGTGGAAGAAGTGGTGTTCATGGGCGGCAGTGTAGACAAAGGCAACGCCACCCCCGTGGCCGAGTCCAACTTTTTCCGCGACCCCGAGGCGGCCAAGATCGTGCTCGACAGCGGCGTCGCCTGCCGTATCATCGGCCTCAACGCCACCCACTCAGCCGAGTTTCACCGCCCTGACGCCGCCCGCCTGGCGTCACTGGGCACGCCTGCCGGTCGGCTGGTGGCCGATATGATCGAAAACCGCATCCAGGTGGGCGAGTCGCTGGGCTGGACAGTCGACGGCGGCGATGCTCTGCACGATGCGCTGGCGGTGGCCTCGGTCATCGACCCCACCGTCATCACCGACCTGCGGCGTGAGCCCTGCGATATGGACATAAACGGCGGTGCCGGCGACGGCCAGCTCATCGTCGACCACCGCGGCGGCATCCGCCCCGACGTCCACACTGCTGTTGCCTATCGCGCCGACAAAGAGAAGTTCTTATCTATGCTGCTGGCCGCCTGTGCCGGTTAAAGCCCAGGTTTTGAATATTTTAAAAAAAGAGAGAGACGCACCGAGTGCGTCCCTCTCCTTTTTATTCCAATGGGTAATGATCGCACTGCTTAAAAGGAGATAAAAATACACGCCGTATAACAAAATAAGCATTCGATAAAAAAAGTAAAAAAGATAGTAAAAAGGCGTTGACAGGTGGTAAGGGGTGTGGTAATATAAACAAGCTGTCAGCGACAGAGGGCCGAGAAAACGGCCTAACAGTCAGGTTTGTCGGCGGAGGCAAAAAGCTCCGGCGAAAAAACATCTCAAAAAGGTGTTGACAAATTGGCAGTCGCATGATAGAATAAGGAACAGCGCTAAACGAGGCGCTGGACCACACGGACCTTGAAAATTGAACAATACTAAAGCTTGAACGGAACCCAAGATTCTAGATTTCTAGATAAAGAAATCATTCAAGTAATTTTAAACGTTAGAGTTTGAAATGAGCTAGATTTGGACAGGCGTGAGTCTGTTTAGATACAACTATGATAAAGAGTTTGATCCTGGCTCAGGACGAACG
>NZ_OKQO01000007.1 GCF_900289145.1 Neobittarella massiliensis (ex Bilen et al. 2018) | reverse complement strand
GCGGGCGCGTGCGGGGGGGGGCGGCGCGCGGGGGGCGGCAGGGCGGGGGGGGGGCCCGCGAGCGCCGGGGGCGCCCCGGCCCCCCGGGGGGGGGGGTGCTCCCTTATCCCCCCCGGCTGGATGTGGTCCGGGTCCTCTCTCTTATCCCCCTCAAGGGGTGTAAAAGAGCCGGGCGCCCGCCCCTTCTCTTTCGATCCCGGGCAGTCCGCGCAGGGCGCCCCCGGGTCGGCGCCCCAGCCCACCCCGCCCCGCCGTAAGGGAAAAGGCGTGGTGGTGTTCGGCGCCATCCTGTGCTGTGTGGTGGCGCTGGCGGGCATCATCATCGGCGCCGGCTACATCTACAAAGGCACCGTGGGAGAAGACGGCACCTCCAGCAGGGCCTCGTCCAGCGGCGGGGTCAGCATCAACGACAAGCCCGACAGCGGCTCTTCCGGCAGTGCGCTGCCCGCCGCCGGCGAAAAGCTGACTACCGAGCAGGTGGCCGCCAAATTAAAGCCCTCGGTGGTGGGCATCGCCACCTATAACCAGGCCGGCACAGTCGAGGCCTCCAGCTACGGCTCGGGCATCATCATCTCTGAAGACGGCTATATCGTCACCAACGCCCATGTGGTCTCGGGCGCCATCGGCGTCACCGTCACCCTCAACAACGGCGAGGACTACAGCGGCACCGTCATCGGCACCGACGCCAAGACCGACCTGGCCGTAGTCAAGATCGAGGCCAAAAATCTCACCCCCGCCGAGCTGGGCAACTCCGACCAGATGGAGGTGGGCGAGCAGGTGGCCGCCGTGGGCAACCCGGGCGGCCCCACGCTGGCCGGCAGTGTCACCTACGGCTATGTCTCGGCTATCAACCGGCAGATCGCCAGCACCTCCGGCGCCTACTCCATGAATTGCATCCAGACCGACGCCGCCATCAACCCCGGCAACTCCGGCGGCGCGCTGGCCAACATGTACGGCCAGGTGGTTGGCATCAACTCCTCCAAGATCGCCGCCACCGACTATGAGGGGATCGGTTTTGCCATCGCCATCAACGACGCCAAACCCATCATCGACAGCCTCATGCAAAACGGCTACGTCAAAGACCGGGTCAAGCTGGGCATCAGCGTCACCGAGATCAACGAGACGCTGGCCAAAATAAACGATCTGCCCCAGGGCCTGTATATCAAGCAGATCAATCCCGGCGGCAGCATGGACGGCGTGGGCGTACAGGTCGGCGACGTCATCACCAAAGTAAACGGCACCGATATCACCAGCTTCGACGACCTGCAAAACCAGCTCAAGGGCCAAAAGCCCGGCGACAAGATCAAAATGACCATCTACCGCAAATCGCAGAGCGGGGCCGACAAGACCTTCGAGGTGGTCGTGGAGCTGCAGGAGGATACCGGCGCCAGCTCCGCCTCCTAGCGGGCAGAAAATCTCTGTCGTGCACCACCTGTAAAAAATAGCAGTACCGGCGGCCTTTTTGGGGTCCGGCCGGCAAAAAGAGCGGGGCGCCCACCATCGGCGCCCCGCTCTTTTGTACCCGCCTGCCCGCCCCGGCATAGTATGCGGTGTTGGGTCCCGCGCATGCCGGTACCCGTTTATATAGAGGTGTGTGCCGGCGCGCGCCCCCCGCGGGGCCGCACACACCACCCAGCGCACCGAAAAGCGGCTCCTGCCGCTCTCCGGTGCGCTTTTTTGCTGCCCGGCATCCCGGGGCCGCAGCTGCCTGCCGCCCGCCGCCCCAAACTGTGCGGACAGCTGTCCTTGGCGGGCCTAGCGGTCGCTGCAGTATACTGAAAACAGGGTCTCTCTGTCGCACACCCGCACCACCGTACCGCCGGCACTGATACAGCCCAGCTGCTGCAGGCGGCGCAGCACCCGGTTCAAATTGCGGCCCGAGGCGCCGGTGCGCGCCAGCAGCTGGGCCCGGGTCTGCTGCCCGTCGGGGCTGTACAGCAGCAGGTAGGCCACCTTCTGCGCCAGCTGGCCGGAAATGCCCACCGCGGCAAAAGCCCCAAATTCCAGCGCCGTGTGGGCCAGGTACCGCATAAGCTGCCACGCCAGGTCGGCGTCCGCGCGCGCCCACTGCAAAAAGGTGTCGGCCGGCAGCGCCAAACAGCGGCAGTTGGTCACCGCCGTTACGGCATTGACCAGCGTGTGTCCGGTCAATGCCTCCATCTCGCCTACACAGCTGCCCGGCCCCCGCTGCTGCAGCTGCACCCGCTGCCCCTGGGGCGACATACACCAGATGTCGGCCCGCCCCTGCAGCAAAAAGTACACCCGCTCGGCGCAGTCGCCGGGCATAAACAGCGGCTGGTCAGGGGCAAAGCACAGCTCTTTGGCAGCTTCGCGCACCCAGTCGGGCATGTGTAAGATCAGGTCCATAAGTTCCACCTCCAGCGCTTTCGGCAACCCGTCGGCTATCCGGTCTAGTACCGCTGCGGCAGCGGTGCCGGCTTTTATATACAGTATAACACAAACACCACGCGACGATAAAAGGAGGAACCACCATGTGTAAAAAAATGCCGGTCATCATCGACTGCGATCCCGGCCACGACGACGTGGGCGCCATTATGATGGCCATCGCCAGCGGCAAGTTCGACATCCGCGGCATCACCTGTGTGCCGGGCAACGGCCTGCTCGACTACCTGCCCGACAATATGCTCAAGGTGTTCGACCGGTTGGGCGTCACCGATATCCCGGTGCTGCGCGGTATCGCCAAACCGTTTCGCGGTCCCTGCCGCCCGGCCGTCTCGGTGCACGGCCGCACCGGTCTCGACGGCCCGGTCTTTCGCCCCACTCAAAAAGCACCTCTCGACGAAAATGTCTGCGACTTCATCTACCGCACCGCTTGCAGCTGCGACGCGCCCATGACCCTCATCGCCCTGGGTCCGCTCACCAACGTGGCCGCGGCACTGCTGGCCCACCCCGACTTAAAACACAAGCTGGCCCGCATCGCGCTCATGGGCGGCTCGGCCGCGTCGGGCAACGTAGACCCGGCCAGCGAGTTCAACTTCTGGCACGATCCCGACGCCGCCCACATCGTGTTCCAGGCAGGGGTGCCTATCCTCATGTGCGGGCTGGACGTCACCTGGAAGGCGGTGCTCACGCTGGAAGAAGTAGAGCAGCTGCGGGCACTGGGCACCACCGGCGGCACCCTGATGGCCGAGATGTTCGACTACTACAAGATGTACCGCACCTCCGAGGGCCTTGGCACGGTGCTGCCTCACGATTCGGTGCCGGTGGCTTGGCTCATCGACCCCACCATCGTAAAGACCCGCCCCTATTTTGTCGAGATCGATGTGTTCGGTCAGCGCACCCGGGGCTGTTCGGTCACCCATATCACCGGCCCCGGGTCCGACCGGCAGGCCTGCCCGCCCAATACCGATGTGGCCTACGACTGTGACCGCCGGCGCTTTGTGCCGCTGGTGTTCAGCGCCGCCCGCTACTTTGCCTGAGAGGAGAAGCGACCATGAGAGAAAAACTGTTACTGGATATCGGCCTCACCCCCGACCTGCCGGCGGTGGTGCGCCTGTGCCGCGCGTCTAAGCAGCACCAGCTGCAGGCGGTCACCGCCGTGTACGGCCGCCAGCCGGTGCAGGATGCCCGCCGGGCACTGCAGCAGTGTCTGGGCGGCCCAGACGGCGTCCCGGTCTATCTGGGCGCCGCCGGCCCCCTGTTTGGCGAGTACCGCTTTGCCGCCTGGTCAGACCCGGAGCCGCAAGATACCTGGGCCTGGGACGCCATCTACCGCGCGGCACTGGCCGCCGGCGGCGACATCCAGCTGCTGGCCGCCGGTCCGCTCACCAACCTGGCCATCTTTATCAAAAAGTACCACGACCAGCGCCACCTCATCAAAAAGATCACCGTGCTGGGCGGCGCCCGCAAGTTTGGCGATGCCGGCCCCTACAGCGAGTTCGGTCTCTGGGCCGACCCGCTGGCGGCGCAGATCGTGTTAGAGAGCGACATCCCCTACCAGTTCATCGGTCTTGACCCGGTGATAGAGGCCGGCTTTACCGCCGCCGATCTGGCCGGTATCAGCCGGGCGCTGGATCTGCCCGCACCGCAGCAAAAACACCGCGACTGGCTCGACTACACCACCCCCGACCCCATCGATCTTGCCAAAGCCATCGCCGCCGCCGCGTACCTGCACCCCGAGACTGCCACCTGGCAGCGCTTTCACGCCGAGGTAGAGGTGCTGCCCGGCCCCTGCCGCGGCCGTCTGCTGCTGCACGAAAAGGCCAACTTCGACCAGTGCTTCGATATGCTCTGGGCCCAGTCGCTCAACGCCCCAAAGCTGTTAAAAGTCCTGGGCGCGGCACAGTAAAGGTTGCGCGCGGTCCGGTCGGGGCCGCCCGCTCCAGTAGCGGGTGGGGGAGGTGGGCAATAAGCGGTGCGCAGTCCCCATTTTTGGCTACAGTACCAAAAACACAGCCCGTAGCATCCTCCCTGTACTGCTGGGAGCGCACAACAAAGAGAGCGCCGGCACATCGTGCCGGCGCTCTTTTCGCCGCCGCGGTACCAGTCTCTCCGGCCCGGCAGATCAGCCGCCACCGCGCCGCAGCGGGCCTGCCGTTCTCAGGTGGTCACCGCAGTACCTTCTCCAGGCACACCAGCTCTATGTCGGGTATGCCGTTGAACGCACAGGGGACGATGCCCGCCTCCCAATACCCCAGGCGCGCATACAGCTTTCGCGCCGCCGTGTTCCTGGCGTTGGTGTCCATGCGCAGGTACGGGCAGTGGTGCTCCCGCGCGTACTGTTCATAAAACCGCACAAAGGCGCTCCCATAGCCCTTACCGGCACACGCCGGCTCCACCACCAGCGTATGCAGCACCATGATCTGAGCGTCGTCCACGTCCCGGTACCTCCAGGGGGCGTCTCGGTAGGCCGGCATCTGGGTCTGGTTGATCCGCGCCGCCGCAACAACGGCGCCGTCCTCCTCCATCACAAACAGCTCCCCGGCCTGCAGCGCCTCCCGCGCGGTCTGCTCGGTGGGGTAAACGCCCCGTATCCAGCCGATCGCCGCTCTCCCGCACTCCTCCTGTGTCAAAATGTGCGCGTAGATCTCGGCGATTTGGGCTATGTCCGCCCCGGTCCCTTTTCTGATCTCAGCCATTGGCAAAACTCCTATCTCTCGCTCTTTTAACGGTACACCGGCTATTATACCGCAGCTGCGCCGGCGCGTAAAATCCTCTTTTGATACCGGGCGCCGCCGCGCTCTGCACAGTGGGGCAAGGCACGCTCTACCGGTCGGCTCCGCAAACAAAAAAACAGGGGAGCCGCGCGCTGCGGCTCCCCTGTGTGCTCTCATGCTGTCTAGGGCATCGCCAGGATCTCCTGGTGGATCTCGGCCAGCTGGTCGGGGATGCGGATGTGCTGCGGGCAGTGATCCATACATTTGCCGCACCGCTTACACTGGTCGGCCCGGTGCTCGGGCGGGGTGTCTTTTAGGTAGCTGGTCTTGCAGATAAACTGGTTCTGGTGCTTTTTGTAGTCGTTATAGATGGCAAAGATGCGGGGAATATCCACCCCAAAGGGGCAGTCCATACAGTACCGGCAGCCGGTACAGGGCACCGCGTGGATGGCCTCCAGCGCCGCAACGGCCCGCTTCAGCGCCGCCTGCTCGGCGCCGTCCAGCGGCACAAAGTCGCCCAGCGTGTCGATGTTGTCGGCCATCATCTCCACCGAGCCCATACCGCTGAGTATCACCTTCACGTTCTCGTGGCCGGCCACCCATCGCAGCGCCCAGCTGGCCGCCGACTTGTCGGGCCGCGCCTCCTGCAGCGGCGCCAGGGCCGCGTCGGGCAGGTTGGCCAAAAATCCGCCGCGAACAGGCTCCATCACAATGATGGGGATGCCGGCGTCGGTGAGGATCTGGTACTGCAAGTCGGCGTGCTGCATCTCCCAATCTATGTAGTTGAGCTGGATCTGGGCGATATCCCAGGTGTAGGTGTCGACGATGTGCTGCAGCACGTCCGGCGCGTCGTGGAACGAAAAACCCACGAACCGCACCTTGCCCTCACGCTGCTTTTGGCGCACAAAATCATAGGCGCCAAATTCCACCGCCTTGGCAAACGACGAGGCGTCCATCGAGTGCAGCAGGTAAATATCGAAGTAATCGGTCTGGCAGCGCTCCAGCTGGGTGTTAAAAATGCGCTCCATATCGGCCTTTTCCTTTACCTCCCACATGGGCAGTTTATCCACCAGTAGGTAGCTGTCGCGGGGGTATTTCTGCAGGGCCAGCCCCACCGACACCTCCGACTTGCCCTCGTGGTAGGGGTAGGCGGTGTCAAAGTAATTGACCCCTTTTTCCATGGCCAGGTCCACCATCTTCTGCACGTGGGCCTGGTCGATGACCTTGTTTTCATCCTGGGGCAGGCGCATGGTGCCAAAGCCCAAAAGCGGTGTGGAAATGCCCAGCCCGGTAAGCTCTCTGCGGTTCATAGAGTGGTTCCCTCCTCCTGTCGTGGGGCGCGGGTGCGGCGGCGGTACCGCCGCCCGCCCAAAGGGGAGTGGGCCCCTTTGGGGTTTCTCCCCATAAATAGCGCTTCTCTCTCTATAAAAATACCACATAAGCTACAAAATGAAAAGCAAAGACTCCCATAAAATTGACTATTTTTTGCCGATGTACTAAAATATAAATTGAGTATTTATGAGTTTTCAGCGGGCCCAGTCGGCCCGCTCTGCTGCCAGAAAGGGGAACTTTTCATGATCAAGATCTCTCCCTCTATTTTGTCCTGTGACTTTGCCAATCTCGAGAGCGAATGCGCCAAAATGAAAACGGCCGGGGTCGATATGCTGCACATCGACGTGATGGACGGCCACTTCGTGCCCAACCTCACCCTGGGCGCCCCCATCGTCAAGTGCCTGCGCCCTAAAAACGACCTGTTTTTCGACGTGCACCTCATGATCTCCGACCCGCTGCGCTACATCGACGACTTCGCCGCCGCCGGCAGCGACCTGATCACCTTCCACGTCGAGAGCGACAGCGATGTGCAGGCGACCATCGACAAGATAAAGAGCCACGGCATCAAGGCCGCGCTGTCGGTAAAACCCGGCACCCCGGCCGAGGCGGTGCTGCCCTATCTCGACCAGCTCGATATGGTCCTGGTCATGACCGTCGAGCCCGGCTTTGGCGGCCAGAAATTCATGGCCGACATGCTGCCCAAAATAAGCGCCATCCGCGAGCGGGCAAATGCGCTGGGCCGGGATATCGACATCCAGGTAGACGGCGGTATCGACAGTGCCACCGCTCCGCTGGTGGCGGCTGCCGGCGCCAATGTGCTGGTGGCCGGCTCGGCCATCTTCGGCGCGCCCGACCCCATCGCCGCGGTACCCCAGCTGCGTCAGGCCGCCCAGGCAGCCCTGTAAGGCTGCTCCACTGCAAAAAACGGCAGGCGGGGCGGCGGCTATCACCCAAAGGGTCAGCCGCTGCCCCGCCTGCACGCTTGTGGTGCGGCGCCTCTATCCCAGGTAGTACACGATCTTTTCCAGCGCGTCTTCTGCCTCTATGCAGCGCCAATGCTCCTGGGTCATAGCCAAAGAGATGTCGCCGGTGCCCACCCAGCGGCCGTACTCCCCCAGTAGGGGCGAAAACACCGGGTCATCGCCGCACAGCGGGTGCAGGCACAGCCGGTAACGCCCCTCCTGGCTGTATAGCCCGCTTTTAAAAATGCGGTGCGAAAAGCGGCAGAACAGCTGCATACAGGCCTGGGTGCAGTGGGCCAAAGTGTCAAATTCAAACACCTGGGCCCGCGGCGCCTGGGGTCTGCCGGGGGTAAAGCTGGTAAAGTACAGGTCGCACCCCTCGGGGTGCGGGTACACCTCAATAAACAGCTCCTCCAGTGAGGAGGAGAAACCGGTGGCGCTCTTGGCCTGCCCCAGCAGCCGCACCATGGCCGCCTTGGTGGCGGTGTCGTCGATCTTTAGATTGGCGATGTCCAGCCGCATCTGCCCCACCTCTTCGGTCTTCAGGCATATCTTGAGTCTGTTCTGGTCGATGAGCTTGATGTTCAACGCTTTTCCCTCCGCATCCCGCGATGTTTTGCCCGCCCCCGGTCCCCGGTCACAGGGCCGGCGCGCAGCGGGTATGTAGAACGGCCGCCAGCCGGCGGCGAGAAATGGAGCCTTTTTACTATGAATAAGAGTTCGCCGGTCTACGGGCGGTTCTCCCAGTCCCGTGACGTACTGCTGGCCATGGTCCCACTGTGGGTCATGGCGGTGCTGATGTACGGGCCCCGGCCGCTGCTGCTCTGCGCAGTGGCGGTGCTGTCGGCCTGGCTGTTCGATGCCTTTTGCGCCAAGCTGCGCCAGGAGCCCTTCGATTTCCACGACATCTCCTCCTGGGTGAGCGCGGCCATCATGACCATGTTCATGCCCGCCAGCGCCCCCTACTGGATGGCGGTGGTGGGGTCTTTCGTGGCGGTGGTCATCGCCAAAAACGCCTTTGGCGGCTACGGCAACAACATCTTTAATCCCGCCGCCGTATCGGTGGCCTTTCTGTCGCTGTTTTGGCCCACCGTGCTCTACCGCTACCCGCAGCCCTTTACCCAGGTTCCGCTCATTCTGGGCGACGATCTGGTGCTCACCACCTCGCCGCTCGAGTCGCTCAAGGTCGGCGGCATGCCCTTTTTAGAAAAGATCGAGCTGATCGTCGGCAACTATGCCGGCCCGCTGTGCGGCGTCAGCGTGGTGGTGGTGCTCTCCTCGGCGGTGCTGCTGCTGGTGAGAAAGCGCATCTCCTGGCAGCTGCCGGTGTCTTTCCTCTGCGCCGTGTCGGCGGTGGCCTACTTCTTTCCCCGCATCCACACCACCCGGCTCGATTCGCTGTTTATCGAGGTGTTCTCCGGCTCGATAGTGTTCTGCGCGCTGTTTTTAGTCGGCGACCCGGTCACCGCCCCCAAAAAGAATATCTCTAAACTCATTTATGGGGCGCTGTTCGGGGTGGTCACCATGCTGTTTCGCTACTACGGCGCCTACCCCATGGGGGCGTGTTTTGCCGCCATCGCCGTCAACGCCGTGGCCGCCTTTATCGACCGCAAGGTGACGCTGGCCCAGGGCCGCTACTACCAGACCAGGGTATAGCCGCCAAAGGAGGAGGACCCATGAAAAAATTACTGCGCAAAATGCGCGCCAGAAAAGAGCGGGTGCGCCAGTATATCGGTGCCCGGCAGGATAAGCTCGACCGCTTTTCCGGCCTCTTTTCCAAACACCCGGTGCTCATGCAGGGGCTGGCCATCGCCCCGGCCATCGTCGCCACCCAGTCGCTCAAGGCGGCCTGGATCTTGTCGGTGGGCTTTTTCCTCATCGTGCTGCCCACGGTGCTGCTGGTCAGCTGGCTGTGCAAAAAACTCGACGAGGTGTATCGCACCATCGTCTCGGCGCTGCTGGCGGCGGTGCTGTTCGTGCCGGTGTCCATACTGCTCACCCAGTTTTTCCCCTTTATCTCCACCAACGTGGGGCTGTATCTGCCCATCCTCATCGTCGATTCGCTCATCCTCACCAAATGCGACCTGTATATCGAGCTGGGGATCAGGGGCGGCCGATTTTTAGACATGCTCTGCACCGGCCTGGGCTTCACGCTGCTCATCTGCCTTTTGGGCGCCCTGCGCGAGCTGCTGGCCTACGGCACACTGTGGGGCAAAAACACCGGTTTTCCCCCCGTGTCCGAGGCGGTAGCCATGCCTTTTTTCGGCTTTTTCGTCATCGGCTTGGCTGCGGCGGGCTTCCGCTACTGCAACAACAGCTTTCGCCACTGGATCAATAAAAAGGAGGAGGAGTAGCACATGGCAGGCTTTACCGCCAACTTTCTGGTATACGCCGTGGTGGCCATCTTCGCCGAGAATGCCATCTTCTCCCGCGCGCTGGGCCTGGACCGGGCGCTGGCGCTGGTAGACGATATGGGCAATATGGTCACCTTTGGTGCTCTCACCACCATCTCGGTCACCATCACCAGCGTATTTACCTACCTGGTCAGCTTTCCGCTGCAAAACTTCCAAAACGCCTATGCGTGGCGGCCGTTTATCTTTATTTTATGCATGGTGGGCGTATATTTTGTCATATCTGTGGTGTTGGGCAGAATTAAGTGGGCGCCCATCGCCCGCCGCCTGCAAAAAATACGGCCCCATCTGCACCTGGCCATGTTCAACAGCGCCGTGCTGGGCGCGCTGCTGCTCTCTTCCAGCCAGAGCTACAGCCTGCTGCAGACCATGGGCTTTTGCCTGGGCAGCGGTCTGGGCTTTACCGTGGCCACCGTATATGTGGCCGAGGGCCAGCGCAAAATACAAAACAGGAGCGTGCCCCGCTCCTTCAAGGGGCTGCCGGTCACGCTGCTGTACATCGCCATCCTCAGTCTGTGCATCTACGGCTTTACCGGCTACCAGCTCAGCTTCTGACCCGCCCGACCTGTGAACGTTTTTTAAATTTTTTAAAAAAGCTTATAAAAACCTGTCCTTTTCGCCGGCAAAGAGTGTATACTCTAGGGGAGCGAGCACCGGCAAACGGCTGTTTTCGGCCTGTTTGCCGGCCGCGGGTACAAAAGGCGATTTTGGCCGCCGCCGGCCCAGCGGGCCGGTACGGGGCGGCAGCGAAGATATGGGGCTTGCGATGTGGCCGGGCAGATGCGCTGCCGGCCGCCGCGCAAATGTAGTAGCGACAACAGGGGTGCTGTGATGGCAAAGCGATATAAGATCAAGCGATACAACAAAATCTACCGCACCGACCGCCGGGCCATCGCCCGCCGGGTGGTGCTGTGGGTGGCCGGGCTGGCGGTGCTGGCCTTTATCGGCTACTGCGCCTACGGGCCGGTGGTCAACTTTCTCAGCGGCAAGTACAGCGGCTCCAAACCAGACCTGAGCAAGTCCTCCAGCGCCGCGTCCAGCAGCACCGAAAAACCAATCGAGAAAAAAGACGACAGCTACCGGTCGGTCGACCGCAGCCAGCTGGCCACCCCCCAGCAGATAAGCGACACCGTGGCCGGCCTGGCCGATGCCGGCGTCACCCGCGTGCTCATCGAGCTCAAAGACGACAGCGGTATGCTCTACTACCGCAGCCAAAACCAGCAGGCGTCGGCTGCCGGGGCCATCTCCGATCAGGCGGTGGACCTGGACGCTTTCATCGCCGCCTGCAAAGAAAAAGATATCCAGGTCGCCGCTGTGCTCTCGGCCCTCAAAGATCCGCTCATGGCCGGGTACGATAAGTCCAGCGCCATCCTCTACGGCGACGGCAGCTACATCTGGCTCGACGATACCGCCGCCAACGGCGGCAAGCCCTGGCTCAATCCAAATGCCGGGTCCACCCGCCAATACCTGCAGTCGCTGTGCACCGAGCTCTGCGAAAAAGGCGTCAGCGAGATCGTGCTCAAAGACGCTGTGTACCCCAATGGCCTCAGCCAGAGCATGATGAATTTCGGCTTTACCTCCGCCAGCCAAACCAAGCAGAGCGCACTGCAGGATCTCATCCAGCAGCTGCAGACTGCCGTGGGCGAGAAAGGCGGTATCCTCTCCCTGGTCTACGACAACCAGTGGCTGTACGAGGACAGCGTCAACGAGGTGAACTACAAGGCCCTCACCGCTGACCGCTTCTACCTCGACACCGCTCTCGATACCGTCGAGACCGGCACGGTCCTGGGCGACTACACGGTGCCCAGCGGCGCCACCCAGCAAGAGGTGAGCCAAAAGCTCTACGACTACTACCAGCAAAAAATTCCCGGCGTCATCGCCTTTGGCCCCCAGGGGACCAGCATCACCCAGCAGACCAAGGGGCAATTTTATAACAGCTAGCACACATAAGGCGGCGCGGGTGTTTCCCGCGCCGCCTTTTTCTGTCGCCTCCCGACCGCGAGCGGCATGACCAGCAGAGGAGATGCAGATGCAAAAACAACTGTGGATCGATACCGATATCGGCGACGACGTCGACGACGCGCTGGCGCTGGCCTTTGCCCTGCGCTGTCCCGGCGCCCGGGTGGTGGGGGTCAGCACGGTGTACAAAAATACCGCCCGCCGCGCCCAGCTGGCCAGTCAGCTGTGTGCCGCCTGCGGCGCGCCCGGGGTGCCGGTGTACGCCGGGGCGGCCCAGCCGCTGGCCGGCCGGGTAGACGCCGGCGAGCAGCCGCCCCAGTGTCGGGCGCTGCAGCCCCCGTTTGACACCGCCCGGCTGCCCGCCGACGGGCCGGCAGCGCTGGTACAGGCGGCAGAGCGCTGCCCCCAGCTCACGGTGGTGGCGCTGGGCTGCCTCACCAATATCGCGCTGGCCGTGCAGCGCGCCCCGCAGGTGATGCGCCGCTGTAAGCTGGTGCTCATGGGCGGCATGACCACCCGCGCCTACCCCGAGGGCAACATCACCTCCGACCCCGAAGCCGCCCAGCTGGTGTTCGAAAGCGGCATGGACATCCTGCAGTTGGGGCTGGAGGTGACGCTGGCCACCGACATCAGCCAGCCGGTGCAAGACGCGCTGTTTGCCCGCCGGCTGCCGGGGGGCGAGCTGCTGCAGGAGCTGGTGCGGCTGTGGAAAAAACATACCTTCGCCCCCATGCTGGCGCGCTGGGGCACCCCGCCGGGGGACAGCGAGGGCCGCTACTGCGCCGCCTGCGGCGCCCACGACTGTATGGCGGTGGCCGCTGCCCTGCGCCTCGAGCTGTTTTGTTTTGAAAAGACCCATATCCTGGTCGAGACCCAGGGCCGGTACACCCGTGGCGTCACGGTGGAGGACAGAGACCCGTTTTCCGGCCAGCCCGGCGGCGGCAATGTGCTGCTGGCCAAGTCGGTAGATGTGCCGGCCTTTTTAGAGTTCTACCTCGCGTCCCAGCAGTGAGCCCCGCCGCGCCCCGCCTCACCCCGCTGTCCCTGCCGTCTCCGCCGCCCTGTGTCGATCGTTTAAGATCGCGCACAAATCTGTTTTTTCGCTCCGATCCCGCGCCCCTTGACAATTTTGGCAGCGTCTAAAAGAAACCGCCGTATATGGCCGACAGGCGGCATAAATTTTCCCTGTACTGTAAATAATAGTGTAGAGAAATCTTGCACACTATGCTTGCGATATAGGGAGGAAAAGCCATGAAAGCGACCGGAATAGTGAGAAGAATCGATGACCTGGGCAGGGTGGTCATCCCCAAAGAGATACGCCGTACCCTGCGCATCCGCGAAGGGGACCCACTGGAGATCTACACCGACAACGGCGGCGAGGTCATCTTTAAAAAATATTCCCCCATGGGGGAGATGTCGGCCTTTGCCACCACCTACGCCGAGGTGCTGGGCAAGACCTCCGGCCTGCCGGTGGTCATCACCGACGCCGACGCCGCCATCGCCGCGGCGGGCATCTCTAAAAAAGAGGTGCTCGACCGCCGGATCACCGAGTGGACCGAGAACCTCTGCAAAGAGCGCCGCGTCTACGCCCGCACCGCCAGCGACGCCGAGGAAGTGCTGCCCATCGAGGGCATCGACCGCGCCGCCTGTGTGGCCGCCCCCATCATCAGCGCCGGCGACGTGGTGGGCTGCGTGCTGATGCTCTGCTCCGACGAGCAGGACGTCGCCGGCGAAGCCGAGAGCAAGCTGGTCATCGCCGCCGCCTCATTCCTGGGCAAGCAGATCGAGGGGTAGGGAAAAAGGGGCGCAGATCGGCCAAATAAGCGGGATTTAGCGCCAAAATGGCTTGCATTTGGCCGGCTGGTATGCTAAACTAGTTACGGTAGAATAAAGGATGGTCGAAAGAGTGGGGTTTCCCGCTCTTTCGTTTTTATGGAGGGCAATGTATTGGCAAAGAGATCAAAAGGCGGCAACACCGCCGCTCTGGTCACCCAGCTGGCCCAGCCCATCTGCGAGCAGTGCGGCGTGCAGCTGTGGGACGTACTCTATATAAAAGAGGGCTCAGACTGGTTTTTGCGGGTCATCATCGACAGAGACCCGGCCGTGGATATCGACGACTGCGAAAAGGTCAGCCGCGCGCTCAGCAAGGTGCTCGACGAAAAAGACCCCATCCCCGACAGCTATTACTTAGAGGTCAGCTCCCCCGGTATCGAGCGGGTGCTGCACCGCGAGGCCCACTTTGCCGCCTATATCGGCAAGCCGGTGCGGGTGCTGCTCATCCGCCCGCAAGACGGCAAAAAAGAGTTGGAGGGCCAGCTTTTACAAAAAGAGGGAAACAGTATCTCCCTGCAGACAGAGGCCGGCCAGGTCACCGTGGACCTGGCTCAGGCGGTGCGGGTACAGGCTGTGGACATAGAGCAACTGGAAATGGGAGGAAACTAGAAAGATGAACACCGAATTTTTTGAGGCCCTGGCGCTCTTGGAGAAAGAGAAAGGCATCAGCGCCGACTACCTGCTGGATAAGATCAAAAACGCCATCGTCATCGCCGTCAAAAAGGATTACGACGCCGGCGAGGACAACGTGCTGGTGGAGCTCGACCCCGCCACCTGCAAGTTCGAGGTGTACCTGGTCAAAACGGCGGTGGAGGTGGTCGAAGACCCCGAGACCGAGGTGCTCCTCGACCAGGCGCTCACCTACGACAAAAACGCCAAGCTGGGCGACGTGGTCCACATGAAGCTCAAGACCAAAGAATTCGGGCGCATCGCCGCCCAAACGGCCAAGCACGTCATCCGTCAGGGCATCCGCGAGGCCGAGCGCGGCATGATGGTGCGCGACATGCAGTCCAAGGCGCACGAGATCGTCACCGCCACGGTGCAGCGGGTCGACCCGGTCAAGGGCTTCGTCACCGTCGATCTGGGCAAAGCCGAGGCGGTGCTCATCAAGTCCGAGCAGGTCGAGGGCGAAGAGCTGCGCGAAGGCGACCGGGTCAAGGTGTACATCGTCGATGTGCTGGCCACCGACCGCGGCCCCAAGATCATGATCTCCCGCACCCATCCCGGCCTGGTCAAGCGCCTGTTCGAGATGGAGGTGCCCGAGATCTACGACGGCACCGTCGAGATCAAGGCCGTCTCCCGCGAGGCGGGCAGCCGCACCAAGATCGCCGTGTGGTCCAAAAACGAGGACGTCGACCCGGTCGGCGCCTGCATCGGCCCCAAAGGTGCCCGCGTGGCCGCCATCGTCGACGAGCTGGCCGGCGAGAAGATCGATATCGTCCGCTGGTCCGAAGACCCGGTGGCCTTTATCTCCGAGGCGCTGAGCCCAGCCACTGTGGTGGGCGTCGAGATCCTCGACCCCGAACTGCACACCTGCCGGGTGTCGGTGCCCGATGGGCAGCTCTCGCTGGCCATCGGCAACAAGGGCCAAAACGCCCGCCTGGCCGCCAAACTCACCGGCTGGAAGATCGATATCCGGCCCGAGAGCGGCTTTTACGGCGAAGAGGAATAGCATAAACGGGGCCTGCCGGCAGGGCCGGCGGCGCCCCTTGATCATACAGCGTACACCATGAGGGGGAGGTTTTTACACGTTGGTGAAAAAACACATACCGCAGCGCATGTGTATCGGCTGCGGTACACAAAAGGATAAGCGGGAGCTTTTGCGGGTGGTCCGCAACAAAGAGGGCGAGATCTCTCTGGACGCCACCGGCAAAAAGCCGGGGCGGGGGGCCTATCTGTGCCCCTGCCCCGACTGCCTGAAAAAAGCCCAGAAGGCCAGACGGCTGGAAAAGGCGCTTTCGGCGCAGATATCCCCCGAGGTGTACGAATCTCTGCTTCAGGAGATGGCTGCCCATGGAGAGTGAAAAGGTACTCAGCATGCTCTCGCTGTGCCGTCGGGCGGGCAAGCTGTCTTACGGCTTTGACAGTGTCAAGACGTCGGTTTTACAGGGTGAGGGTAAACTCTGCCTGCTGGCGTGCGACGCGTCGGAAAAAACGGCGAAAGAGGCGGCATACTACTGCCAGCGCGCCGGGGTGCCCCTCCGGCACACCGGCCTGTCCCGGCGGGATATCGCCTCGAAACTGCACCGGGAATACGCGGTGCTGTGCGTCTGTGACGACGGATTTGCCAGCGGCCTACAAAAACTTTTAGCCTGTGACCAATAGGAGGACTGTGTATATGATAAAACATAGAATACATGAGATCGCCAAGGATATGGATCTGCCCAGCAAAGATATTATGGACCTGCTCAAGGACCGCGGGGTAGACCTCTCCAAAAAGCATATGACGGTGCTCGACGACGACCAGCTCAACTACGTCTTTGAAAAACTCACCGCGCAAAACCAGGCGCCCAATCTCGACAGCTACTTAGAGAAGCGGCCCCAGCCGCCCAAAAACCCCAAAAAGATCGCCAAGGCCAAAAAGCAAAAACCGGCCGAGAAGCTGCAGACGGTCACCCTGCCGGTAAAAGAGGACCCCAAAGCCGCCAAGCAGGCCGAGGAGATCGCCAAAGAGGCCAAAAAACTGCGCCACGTCGAGACCCGCACCGTCGATGTGAACCTCGACAAATTCAACCAGCGCTACGAGCAGATCGCCCCCTCCACCCCCAAGACCAAAAACCCCACCGCCGGCAAGCAGAAATTTGGCCGGCGCCCGGGCCGCGGCGGCCGCTTTAGAGGCGGCAAAAAGGTGGAGACCGAGGCCCAGCGCCTGCAGCGGCTGCGCATGGCCAAGGTCAAAAAGCAGCCCCTCAAGATCACCGTCCCCGAGGAGATCACCGTAGGGGAGCTGGCTTCCCGCTTAAAGGTCACCGCCACCGAGGTCATCAAAAAGCTAATGCCCCTGGGCATCATGGCCTCCATCAGCGACGTCATCGACTACGATACCGCCTATCTGGCCGGTACCGAGCTGGGCGCCGTGGTGGAAAAAGAAGTGGTGGTCACGCTGGAGGAGCGCCTGTTCACCGAGGAAGAGGACAAAGACGAGGATCTGGTCACCCGTCCGCCGGTAGTGGTGGTCATGGGCCACGTCGACCACGGCAAGACCAGCCTGCTCGACGCCATCCGCCAGAGCGAAGTCACCGCCAGCGAGGCCGGCGGCATCACCCAGCACATCGGCGCCTACAAGGTAAAGGTAGACGGCCGCGAGATCACCTTCCTCGACACCCCGGGCCACGAGGCGTTCACCGCCATGCGCGCCCGCGGCGCCCTGATGACCGATATCGCCATTCTGGTGGTGGCCGCCGACGACGGCATCATGCCTCAGACTGTCGAGGCCATCAACCACGCCAAGGCGGCCGGCGTCTCCATCATCGTGGCCATCAACAAGATGGATAAGCCCGCCGCCAATCCCGACCGGGTCATGCAGGAGCTCACCGAGTACGAGCTGGTGCCCGAGGAGTGGGGCGGCGACGTGATCTGCGTGCCGGTATCGGCCGCCACCCATCAGGGCATCGACACCCTGCTGGAGATGGTGATGCTCACCGCCGACGTAAAAGAGCTCAAGGCAAACCCGGGCCGCATGGCCAAAGGCGCCGTCATCGAGGCCAAGCTCGATAAGGGCCGCGGCCCGGTGGCCACGCTGTTGGTGCAAAACGGCACCCTGCACAAAGGCGATGTGCTCATCGCCGGCACTGCCGTGGGCCGCGTGCGCGCCATGACCGACGAGCGCGGCAACGCCCTCGAAGAGGCCGGCCCCTCCACCCCCGTCGAGATCACCGGCCTGGCCGAAGTGCCTGCCGCCGGCGACGACTGGAGCGCCGTCGAGAACGAGAAACTGGCCCGCGAGCTGGTCGAGAAGAGAAAGTACCAGCAGAAACAGGAAGTGTTCAACTCCTACAAAAAAGTCACCCTCGAGAACCTCTTCAGCCAGATCGAGGAGGGCGAGGTCAAAGAGCTGCCCATCATCGTCAAGGCCGACGTACAGGGCTCGGTCGAGGCGGTCAAGCAGTCGCTGGAGAAGCTCTCCGGCGACGAGGTGCGGGTGCGGGTCATCCACGGTGCCGTGGGCGCTCCCACCGAGTCCGATATCATGCTGGCCGAGACTACCGGCGCCGTGGTGGTTGGCTTTAACGTCCGCCCCGACGCGCTGGTCAAGAAAAAAGTCGAGGAGTCCGGCGTAGATATGCGGCTGTACCGGGTCATCTACGATGCCATCGAAGAGATCAAGTCGGCCATGAAAGGCATGCTGGCCCCCAAGATCCGCGAAGTCGATCTGGGCCGGGCCGAGGTGCGCCAGGTGTACCGCATCTCCAATGTGGGCGCCGTGGCCGGCTGCTACGTCACCGAGGGCAAGATCGCCCGCAACGCCAAGATCCGCATCGTCCGCGACGGCATCATCATCGCCGACGACGAGCTGGCCTCCCTCAAGCGCTTCAAAGACGACGTCAAAGAGGTGGCTCAGGGCTACGAGTGCGGCATGAGCCTCAACAAGTTTAACGACATCAAAGAGGGAGACTTCTTCGAGGCGTATATTTTGGAAGAGTATCGCGATTAAAACAAATGTTTTACCCATCAAAAGAGAGGGGCCGATCGCACGGGCTGCCGCCCTCCTCCGTCCCCCCTCTCTTTGAAATCTCCCTCCAGGCCGCGAAAGCGGCCTGATAGGAGTTCGCCGAGCGGCGAACAGGTCGGCTCTATCTGTCCAAAACGTGGGTAGAGGTCTAATAGCGCGGCCGCGACCCCGAGCGACCGGCTCGTACAGCACAAATATTACCATCCCCGCCGCCCGCACAGGTGGGCGGCAAACGGGTACACTAAATAGAAAAGCGAGAGCGCAGGAGGAAAAAACATGCCTTCTTATCGAGTCAATCGCATTTCTGAAGACGTGAAAAAAGAGCTGGTAGACGTGATGCGCCGGCTCAAAGACCCCCGCATCAAGCAGGGTCTCATCAGCATCGTCAAGGTGGATGTCACCAGCGATCTGTCCTACGCCACGGTGTATGTCAGCTCGCTGGAGGGCAAAGACAGCGCGGCCGAGGCGGTGGAGGGCTTTCGCAGCGCCGCTGGCCTCATCCGGCGCGAGATCACCCACCGGCTCAAGCTGCGCCGGGCGCCGGAGTTCCGCTTCGTCGCCGACGACTCTATCGAGCACTCCACCCACATCTTCAAAATGCTCGACGATCTACACGAAAGCCATCCCGGCGGCAACAGCCAGCCGGAATAACACTGCTGTCCCGGCCTGGGAGGTGCTGCACTTGGCAGGCCGCGGCCGGGACTGCTCTGTTTGGGGGCCCCGGCACCGGCGGCCGCCCACAGGAAAAGAGGACAAGCCATGGAGAGAGTGACTGTAAAACAGGCGGCGGATATGCTGCTTAGCCACGACGATATTTTGATCTTGTGCCACCACAGCCCTGACGGCGATACCCTGGGCAGCGGCTACGGCCTGTATTTTGGGCTAAAGAGTTTGGGCAAACGCGCGCGGGTGCTCTGCCCCGACGAGATATCGGGCAAGTTCCGCTTTATGCTGCGCGGCTACCGCGACGAGAAGTTCGAGCCTCGGTTCATCGTGGCGGTAGATATCGCCGACAAAAAGCTCATGGGTCGGCTGGAAGGGGCATACGGCGACAAGGTGGACCTGTGCATCGATCACCACGTCTCCAACACCGGCTATGCGGCGGCGCTCTGTCTCGACGATACCGCCGCTGCCGCCGCCCAGGTGATCTTTGCCGTGCTGGAGCAGATGGGCGTGGCCCCCAGCAGCCACATCGCCAACTGTCTCTACTGTGGCCTGGCTACCGACACCGGCTGTTTTCGCTACGCAAACACCACCGCCCAGACTTTTTACACCGCCGCCAAACTGGTGGAGTGGGGGGCCGACAACGGCACCATCGGGCGGGAGGTATTCGACACCCGTTCCCGCGCCCGCATCATGGCCGAGAACCGGCTGATGCAGTCGCTGGAATTCTATTTCGACGACCGCTGTGCGCTGGCGGTCATCACCCTGCAGGACATGGCCGACAGCCGCATCGAACAGAGCGACCTCGACGGCCTCACCGCCCTGCCCCGGCAGATAGAGGGGGTAGAGGTGGGCATCACCATCAAGGAGAAAGAGGCCGGGGTGTACAAGGTGTCGGTGCGCACCAGCACCTATGTCGACGCCTGCGCACTGTGCCGGCAGCTGGGGGGCGGCGGCCACATCCGCGCCTCCGGCTGCCAGCTCACCGGCACGCTAAAACAAGTCAAAGAGCAACTGCTCACACTGGTAAAGGACTTTTTAAAACCGCTATGATCAATGGTATACTCTGTATCGACAAACCGGAGGGCTTTACCTCCTTTGACGTGGTGGCCAAAATGCGGGGCATCGCCGGCCAAAAAAAGATCGGCCACGGCGGCACCCTCGACCCCATGGCCACCGGTGTGCTGCCGCTGTTTTTGGGCAGCGCCACCCGCGCCTGCGACATGGTCTGCGACGATCAAAAAGAATACCTGGCCACCTTTTGTCTGGGCTACACCACCGACACCCTCGACCGCACCGGCACCGTGTTGAGCCGCAGCCCGGTCACCGTCGGCCCCGCCCGGGTCAAAGAGGCCCTCGCCGCCTTTCGCGGCCACATCCGCCAGGTGCCGCCCATGTACTCGGCGGTCAAGGTAGACGGCCACCGCCTGTACGATCTGGCCCGGCAGGGGGTCGAGGTCGCGCGCAAGTCCCGCCCGGTCACCATCCACGAGCTGGAGCTCACCGGTCAGGGCCCAGAGCCAAACAGCTATCACCTGCGGGTGCTCTGCTCCAAAGGCACCTACATACGCACCCTGATCGACGACCTGGGCCGGGCGCTGGGCTGCGGCGCCACCATGACCGCTTTGCAGCGCACCCGCTCGGCTGGCTTCACCCTCAAAGACTGTATTACCCTCACCCAGGCCGAGGCGCAAAAACAGCAGCTCTGCCAGCTGGCTCTGCCGGTGGAGCGGGTGTTTTTGCCCTATCCGGCCTGCACCCTCAGCGCCTTTCACGCGCGGCTGTTTTGCAACGGGGTGCGCCTGCGGGCCGACCAGCTGACAGACCCGGTCCCCGGCCCCATGCGGATATACGGGCCGCAGGGCTTTTTGGGCGTCGCACAGTTACAGGAGGGCCAGCTCAAGGTGCTGCGCCTGTTTTTGGGAGGTGCACCGTGTTAGAGATCGCCACGACTCTGCAATTTTGCAGCCTGCAGCCAACCTCGGTAGCGCTGGGCTTTTTCGACGGCATCCATCTGGGGCACGCCGCGGTCATCAGCCGGGCGGTATCCGGTGCCGGTCAGGCGCTGCGCCCGGCGGTGTTTACCTTTACCGTACAGGGCGGCGACGGCAGCAAAAAGTCCGGCCAGGGCCGCATCATCACCGAGCAGCGCAAGCACCAGCTGCTCCAGCAGCTGGGGGTGCAGCTGGTGCTCACCCCCGACTTTTCCGAGTTTCGCGGCATGAGTCCCCGCCGGTTCGTGCAGCAGGTGCTCTGCCAGCAGCTGCAGGCGCGCCGGGTCTGCTGCGGTTTCGACTTTCACTTCGGCAAAAACGGCGCCGGCAATGTCGATACGCTGGGCGCGCTCTGCGCCGAGATGGGCGTCGAGCTGTCGGTGGTGGGCGAGGTGCGCCTGGGCGGCGAGGAGATCAGCTCCACCAGCATCCGCCGGCTCATCGCCGCCGGCCAGGTAAGCCGGGCGGCGCAGATGCTCGGCCACCCCTATCAGGTGCAGGGCACCGTGCAGCGCGGCAACCAGCTGGGCCGCACCATGCAGTTCCCCACCATCAATCTGCCCATCGACCCGCAGATGGTGCTGCCCCGCTTTGGGGTCTACCTGTCGCGGGTCTATCTGCTCGGCGGCCGCTACTGGGGCATCACCAATGTGGGGGTAAAACCCACCGTGGGCAGCGCGCTGCCGCTGGCCGAGACCAATATCCTCGGCTTTTCCGGCGACCTGTACGGCCAGCCGGCCACCGTCGAGCTGCTCGACTTTTTGCGCCCCGAGCAGAAGTTTTCCTCGGTGCAGGCGCTCTACGATCAGGTGCAAAAAGACGTGCAGACCGCCCGCCGCACCTTTGCGGGCCGGCAGCCCTGACCGCCCCGATCGGCAGCCGCCGCCCGGTAAAAAGTACTTTACTTGCCGCACTTTTCTGTGGTATAATACAGCTTGTACGGCCCTGCGCCTGGTTTTGGGGGCAAGCCCTGCGGTGATACAGCCGCTTTGGGCGCTTCACCAGCCCAATACTACGCCAGCGGCAATGCGAATTTTATATGAGGTGAAAAGCATGAACATCAAAGAGAACAAGACCCAGATCATCGAGGAGAACCGCGTACACGAGAAAGACACCGGCTCGCCGGAGGTACAGATCGCCATCCTCACCGCCCGCATCAACCATCTCAACGAGCACCTGAAAGAGCACAGCCACGACCACCACTCCAGACGCGGCCTGCTAAAGATGGTCGGTAAGCGCCGCAACCTGCTCAACTACCTGATCAAGACCGATATCGAGCGGTACCGCGCCATCATCAAAAAGCTGGGCATCCGCAAATAAGCACACTGCCAAAAAGGGCTGGACGCATGCGTCCGGCCCTTTTTTATATCTTTTTTCGCGCCGCTTTCGCCCCGCCGCACCGCTTTCGCCCGGGGCGAGCTGCCGCCGGCTATTTCTCGGGAAATCTTCTGTTTTGTGTTCTGTACAAAAAATAAGCGGGGTTCTCCACACATTCACGAAAAAAAGGACAGTTCTTTACACGGCTCTGGTTTTCTCGTATAATCTGAATTATATAGGTAAAATGACAAAAATAGGGGAGAAAAGGCCTATCGTTTTAGCAGTAAAGCGTGCATCAGCCGGTCTGGTGTAGGCTCTGCCGCTAAAATATCGGCCGCTCCCGGAAAACGGAGGAAGCCAGATGTTCGATAACTACAGCGTGTTCAAGACCACCTTCGCCGGCAAGCCCCTGCAGATAGAGACCGGCAAAATGTGTGGCCTCTCCAACGGCTCCTGTATGGTCCGCTACGGCGAGACCTCGGTGCTCTGCAACGCCACCATGTCGGTCAAGCCCCGCGACGGGATCGACTTTTTTCCCCTGTCGGTCGATTTCGAGGAAAAGCTCTACTCGGTGGGCAAGATCCCCGGTTCCTTTTTAAAGCGTGAGGGCCGCCCCTCCGACAAGGCGATCCTGGCCTGCCGCATGGTCGACCGGCCGCTGCGCCCGCTGTTCCCCAAAGACATGCGCAACGACGTCTCGGTCGTCATGACCGTCATGTCGGTCGATCCCGACTGCTCGCCCGAGATAGCCGGCATGCTGGGCGCCTCTGTGGCCCTGTCCATCTCCGATATCCCCTGGAACGGCCCCATTGCCGGCGCCATGGTGGGCCTGGTCGACGGGCAGATGATCCTAAACCCCAGCGAGCAGCAGCAAAACGCCTCCGACCTGCACCTCACAGTGGCCGGCACCAGAGAAAAAGTGGTCATGATCGAGGCCGGCGCCAACGAGATCGACGACGACATCATGCTCGACTGTATCAAAGCCGCCCACGCCGAGATCCAGCGCATGGTCGACTTTATTCTGGATATCCAGCAGAAGATCGGCAAGGAAAAGCTGCCGTTCGAGTCCCAGGCCCTGCCCGAAAAGATGTACGAGCAGGTGCGCGCGCTGGTCGAGGACGAGCTGCGGGTGGCGCTGGATACCGACGACAAGCGCATCCGCGACAAGGCGCTGGGCCCGGTGTACGAGCGGGTACACGCCCAGCTCGACGAGCAGTATCCCGAGCAGGGCAAGCTGCTGGACGACTGCATCTACAAGCTGCAAAAGACCATCGTGCGCCGCTGGCTGCTGGATGAAGGCAAGCGGGTCGACGGCCGCACCATCGACGAGATCCGCCCGCTGGCCGCCGAGGTCGACCTGTTGCCCCGGGTCCACGGCAGCGGTATGTTCACCCGCGGCCAGACCCAGGTGCTCTCTGTCGTCACCCTGGGCCCCATCTCCGAGCAGCAAAAGCTCGACGGCATCGATAGTCAGGAATTTAAGCCCTACATGCACCAGTACAACTTCCCCAGCTACTCGGTGGGCGAGACTCGGCCCAGCCGTGGCCCCGGCCGCCGCGAGATCGGCCACGGCGCGCTGGCCGAAAAGGCGCTGGTGCCGGTGCTGCCCAGCCGGGACGAGTTCCCCTACGCCATCCGCGTCGTCAGCGAGGTGCTCTCCTCCAACGGCTCCACCTCGCAGGGGGCCATCTGCGGCTCCACGCTGGCGCTCATGGCCGCCGGCGTGCCCATCCGCACCCCAGTAGCGGGCATCTCCTGCGGCCTGGTGACCGAGGGGGACCGCCACCTGACCATGGTCGATATCCAGGGGCTGGAGGACTTTTTCGGCGATATGGACTTCAAAGTAGGCGGTACCCATAAAGGCATCACCGCCATCCAGGTCGATATCAAAAACGACGGCCTCACCTACGACATCATTGCCGAGGCCTTTGAAAAGACCCGCAGAGCCCGGCTCTACATCCTCGACGAGGTGATGGCTAAGGCTATCGCCGTCCCCAGAGAGCAGGTCTCCCAGTACGCCCCCAAAATGCTCACCATCCACATCCACCCCGACAAGATCCGCGAAGTCATCGGCTCCGGCGGCAAAGTCATTCAAAAGATCACCGCCGAGTGCGGCGTCAAGATCGATATCGAGGACGACGGCAGCGTGTACGTCTCCGGCGTGGACCTCGAGGGCTGCAACCGCGCCATCACCATCATCAAGACCATCGTCTCCGACCCCGAGGTGGGCGCGCTGTACAAAGGTGTGGTCACCCGCCTCATGAACTTCGGCGCCTTCGTCGAGATCGCCCCCGGCAAAGAGGGGCTGGTCCATATCTCCCAGCTCGACCGCCAGCGGGTCGAAAAGGTGGAGGACGTGGTGAACCCCGGCGACGTGGTGGTGGTCAAGGTCATCGAGATAGACCGCCAGGGCCGCATCAATCTCTCCCGCAAAGAGGCCCTCGACGAGATCGAGAAGGCAAAAAAGGCCAAAGAGCAGCCGCAGGAATAGCCACTGCCCCTAAAAAACATCGGTAGAAGAGCCCGGTAACAGCGCGCCGTCCGGCCGCCGTTGCCAGGCTCTTTTTTAGGCCGCTCTCCCCGGCTGGCCCGCGAAAGGCGGCCCCCGTACCGCAGACCGGCTCCCCCGTGCACCACATAGTAAAAAACAGCTTTGGCAGCGCCGCCTTGTGCATGTCGTCTGCATCCGGCGCCAATAAAAGATCGGCAAAGGCGCAGACCTCACCGGTCCCGCCGCCGCTGCTCTCTGTCTGGGCCCGGGTCTGGTCGGCCCACAGTTGCCCCGCCGGTGCCGCCCAACAAAACCGCAGCAGCCGTATGCATGTCTTAGCCGCGGGGCCCTTTTTTACACACCCGTTGCGGCCCCCACTTTTTTACTTTCAGGCCCGGTCCAGTGCCGGTTTTCCACCGCGGCGGGCCAACTGGTGGAAAACACGAAAATGTGCGGCAAAAATTGGCGGCTGCACCAAAGTTGCGCCGCCGGCCGCAGTCGGCGCCCAAACCGCCGGCGGGATATAGTATACTGTATGCAGAAACTCTTTGGGGGGCCGGTCCGGTCCCCCGGTATGACCGCCCCGCCCGCTCCGCCGCCCACTGGGTGCCCGGCATGGCCGGTCCGGTCGGTCCCACACGTTATCGGAGGAGGAATACTTGATCATGGATGCCAAAAACACCGTAAAACAGGCCATTGACCAGCGCCGTCAGGCCCTGTGCGACCTGCACCACACCATCTGGCAGAGCGCCGAGATGGGCTACGAGGAGATCCAGTCCGCCAAAGCGCTGTGCGCTTACATGGCCGCCGAGGGCTTTACCGTCGAGACCGGCGTGGCCGATATCCCCACCGCCTTTGTGGCCAGCTACGGCAGCGGTAAGCCGGTCATCGCCATTTTGGCCGAGTACGACGCGCTCTCCCAGCTCAGCCAGCAGGGCGGCTGCCCCACAAAAGACCCCATTCCCGGGCAGGAGAGCGGCCACGGCTGCGGCCACAGCGCCCTGGGTACCGGCTCTGCCGCCGCCGCGGTAGCGGTAAAAGAGTACCTGCAAAAAAGCGGTAAGCCCGGCACCGTGCGGCTCTATGGCTGCCCGGCCGAGGAAAACGGCTGGGGCAAAACTTTTATGGCCCGGGCTGGGTTATTCAGCGATGTCGACGCCGCCTTTACCTGGCACCCGTTCGATGTCAACGGCGCCTGGGGCACCAGTTCGCTGGCCAACGTCAGCGTCAAATTCAAGTTTACCGGCCGCACCGCCCACGCCGCTGCCGCCCCGCACGATGGCCGCAGCGCGCTGGATAGCTGCGAGATCATGAACGTGGGCGTCAACTACCTGCGCGAGCACATCATCCCCGAGGCCCGCCTCCATTACGCCTACCTCGATGTGGGCGGCTCATCGCCCAATGTGGTGCAGGATCACGCCTGTGTGCACTACTTTGTGCGCGCCCCCAAAAATGCCCAGGTGGCCGAGATCCTCGAGCGGGTCAAAGATGTGGCCCGCGGCGCCGCGCTCATCTGCGGCACCCAGGTAAACATCGAGATCCAGGCCGGCATGAGCGATTACATCCCCAACCCCACCATGACCAGAGTGATCGATGCCGCCCTGCGCGAGATGGGCGCCCCCGAGTTTACCGCCGAAGACCAGGCGCTGGCCGCCCAGTACTTCCAGTCCCAGCCGGCCGAGATGCGCCAGAAGATCGAGGCCGGTCTGGCCAAGCGCTTCGGCGCCGACAAGGTGGCCGAGGTGGTGGCCGCCCCGCTGGACACCACCATCCTGCCGCTCAACATAACCGGTATCCCCATGGCCGGTTCCACCGATGTGGGCGATGTCAGCTACGTCACCCCCACCGCCCAGGTCATGCTGGCCGGTTTCTGCCTGGGCACCACCCCCCACACCTGGCAGGTCACCGGCCAGACCGGCAGCTCCATCGGCGAAAAAGGGCTGCTCAAAGCCGGCGAGGTGATGGCTCTGGCCGCCGCCAAAGTCATCGATGATCCCTCGCTGGCCGAGCAGGCCCGGCAGGAGCTGGTGGCCGAGACCGGCGGCGTGTACAACTGCCCCGTCCCCGCCGAGGTACTGCCTCCCGTGCCCGCCGGTGTGGCCCAGCGCGCCAAAGAGGCCGGCCTGTAAACGGCTGTCGACATTGAAGAAGATATAAAAAACAGTGCTCGTCCCAGACCTTTAAAAACAGATACAGAGCGCCCCGACACATGTGTGCCGGGGCGCTCTGCTCTGCCCGCTCCCCCGCGCCTCCGCCAGCTAAAAAATCGACATCCCCAACTTGCCCCAACTTTCTCCACTTGCCCCAACCATACCTACCCACACCTATCCATACCTGTCCCGCCTGCCGCCGGCCCCGGCAGATCTGAACCGTTCATTTAGGCCCTAAAAGGGCCGTTTTTACAATTTGTTTACAATTGGCCCGGCCCACCCGGTCAGAGCCACTGCACCAAAATAGGTGTTTTCCACCTCAAAATAGCCGTCTGACCCCTGTTTTTACCCCTCAAACAGAGCTAAAACAGCTTTTTTCAGGCAGCAAATGGGCAATATCTGGTCACTGCGCGGAGGATTGTATGAAGTCGGTAGTACAACAATGCGCAGTAGGGGGCCTTTAAGAGGTCTGCCCGGCAGAGGTGCACCCGGTGTCCACTGCCGCCCGCGCCCACGAACACCGCGGCTGCCGGCACGCACCGAGGGCAGCCGGCCAGAGCTCCATAACAGCGGGCCGCAGCTGGTGGTACGGGGTTGCGGCTGACCGATAAATGCGCGGCCAAATCGCACGCCGCGGCGCCGCGTCAGCCGTAGGGCGGCCGCCGGTCCGGTCCGCCCGCCGCCACGGCTCCAAAGCAGCCCCGGCGCAGCCCGCTTTTGCCGGTCTGCCTCTTTGCTTTTTACAGGCCTATATGCTACAATATGGATATTCTTACGCCCCTGTTTTGGCTGCCGCCCGCACGTCGGTAGACCGGCGGCCGGGGCAGCGGTATTTTAGCTGCAAAAGAGGGATGTCAGCGTGCAGACAGAGCACAGAGAAAAACGGCGTATCGTCATCAAGGTGGGCACCTCCACCCTGACTTACGAGACCGGCCATCTAAACCTGCGGCGGATCGAGAGTCTCATCCGCGTGCTGTCCGATATCAAAAATTCCGGCCAGGAGATCATTTTGGTCTCCTCTGGCGCCATCGGCGTGGGGGTCAGCAAACTGGGGCTGCCCTGCAAGCCGTCCGATACCCCTACCAAACAGGCGGCGGCCGCGGTGGGTCAGTGCGAGCTGATGTACATGTACGACAAGCAGTTCTCCCAGTACCACCACAATGTGTCCCAGGTGCTGCTCACCCGCGACGCCATCGAGGACGACGCCCGCTGCCAAAACGCCCGCAACACGCTCGAGCGGCTGCTGCAGCTGTCGGTCATCCCCATCATCAACGAAAACGACACGGTGGCTGTCGAGGAGATCGAGTTCGGCGACAACGATACGCTGTCGGCCATCGTGGCCGAGCTGGTGAGCGCCGATACGCTCATTATTATGAGCGATATCGACGGCTTTTACGACAGAGATCCCCGCCTGTACCCCGATGCCAAGATCATCTCCCGCATCGACGTTATCGACGATGCGGTGCGCCGTGCCGCCGGCGGCGCCGGTTCCCGCCGGGGCACCGGCGGCATGGTCACCAAAATAAATGCGGCCGAGATCGCTACCAGATGCGGCTGCGACATGCTCATCATCAACGGTGACGATCCCAAGCGGCTCTACGACGTGGTAGACGGCAAAGTGGTGGGCACGCTGTTTAAAGGAGTGGATGTACATGACTGATCTCACCCGTATCGGCACGGCGGCCAAGACCGCTCACCGCTGCCTGGCAGCGCTTGACGGCGGGCAAAAAAATGCGCTGCTCACCGCTGTGGCCGGCGCAGTGCGGCAGGGCTGTGAGCAGATCGTCGCCGCCAACCGGCAGGATATGCAGAGAGCGGCGGCGGGCGGCATGAGCGAGTCGATGCTCGACCGGCTAAAGCTCGACGAGAGCCGCGTGGCGGCCATGGCCGACGCAGTGCTGCAGGTGGCGGGGCTCGATGACCCCATCGGCCGCGTCGAGGACGGCCGCACCCTGGAGAACGGTCTCAAAATGACCAGAGTGCGGGTGCCTATGGGGGTCATCGGCATCATCTACGAAGCCCGCCCCAACGTCACGCTGGATGCGGCGGCACTGTGCTTAAAAACATCCAACTGCGTAATTTTAAAGGGCGGTAAAGAGGCGCTGGATTCCAATCGGGCCATCGTGGCCTGTGTGCGCGGCGCCATCGAGCAGATGGGGCTCGATCCCAATATGGTCACGCTCATCGAGGACACTTCTCGCGAGGTGACCACCCAGTTCATGAAATTAAACGGCTACCTCGATCTGCTCATCCCCCGCGGCGGAGCGGGGCTGATCAGGGCTGTGGTGCAAAACGCCACCGTTCCGGTCATCGAGACCGGCACCGGCAACTGCCACATCTACGTCGAAAAGAGCGCCGATATCGATATGGCGGTGCGCATCGCCCAAAATGCCAAGGTGTCGCGCCCCTCGGTCTGCAACGCGGCCGAGAGCTTTTTGGTAGACCGCCAGGTGGCGGCCGAGTTTCTGCCCCGGGTGGCGGCCGCCATGGAGGACCCCTATGTGCAGATCGTGGGCTGCAAAGAGACCTGTGCCATTTTGGGCAAGCGGGCAGAGCCCGCCACCGAGCAGGATTACGACACCGAGTTTTTAGATTACAAAGTCTCGGTAAAGGTGGTCTCGGGCATCGAGGAGGCCATGGAGCACATCGCCCGCTACTCCACCGGCCACAGCGAGTGTATCGTCACCCGCGATCTAAAGGCGGCCGAGACCTTTACCGCCGGGATAGACGCGGCGGCGGTGTACGTCAATGCCTCCACCCGCTTTACCGATGGTGGCGTGTTCGGCATGGGCGCCGAGATCGGCATCTCCACCCAAAAGCTGCACGCACGGGGCCCCATGGGCCTGTGGGAGATGACCTCCTACAAGTACATCGTCATGGGTGACGGCCAGATCCGCTAGGGGCGGCCCACACAGATAGGAGTTGACTTTTTTGCCAGGATATAAAGTAAAACCCAGCCCGCAGCAGGTCAAGCGGCGGCGGGTGCGCGCGGTGGGCTACACCTTTTTGACTCTCGCCCTGCTGGGGGCCATCTTTTTGGTCACACTGGGGGTAAAAGGCGTGTTGTGGCTGACCGACGACAGCGACGAGCGCCTGGAGTACCAAAAGTATCTCGAACCGGTGGTCATGCTCGACCCGGTCCCGTTCGATGACGCCGGCAAGGCCAGCGAAGAATTTTTGCTGCAGTCCGCTATGTGGGCGGTGCTCAAAAACGAGGATACCAGCCGCTACGCCACCGATGATGCCGGCAACGTATTGCTGCCGGCGGCCGATCTCGACCTGTACGGCGCCAAGCTGTTCGGCACCCATGTGAAACTCAAACACCAGTCTTTTGGCAGTGATCTGCTCTTTGTCTACGACGAGGAAAAGCAGGTCTACCGCCTGCCGGCCGCTGGCATGATGGGCTACTATACCCCGTATGTGGCCAAGATGAAAAAGAGCGGCGACGTCATCCGCCTCACGGTGGGGTACGTGCCCTCGGGCAGTACCTGGACCGGCGATGCCAAAGGCAATGTCTATGCGCCAGAGGTCGACAAGACCATGATCTATGTGCTGCAAAAAGACGGTAAGAGCTACTACATACACGCTATAAAAGAAGCCGAAGACGACGAGAAACTGGAAAACGACACCTCCTACCAGAAAAAGACCAAATCCGGCGCCGAGAGCAGTTCCTCCAAGTCCTCCTCCAGCGCCGCCTCCTCACAGCGGCAGGGCCAGACCGGTGAAGACACCGACAATGCGGCCCCACAGGCCCAGTGATCGGGGAGCAGGGGGAGCAGAGATAAAAGCGATCAGGCAGTACATAGCCCGCGGGGGCCATGCACTGCCTGTGTCTGTTTTGGCCACAAAAAATCCGTTGACATCTGGTAAGTCTGTGTTATGCTATAGCTATAAAAAAGTAGAGATAGCAGCGTGCGTATGCGGCAATATGCACATTTTTTGTGGGCGCTTTTGCCCATGCGACACAGAAAAAAGGGGGAAAATACATGGCCGAAATACAGGGCGGCAACACTCACGTGGCCGGGCGGCGCCCGTTTGTAGCCTGCTGCGGCACCACCGGTATCGACATCGCGATCCTCTCCCGGCAAGAGATCAAGCTGTGGGAGAAAAATAACGATATTCTCGTCAAGATGTCCTGCGGCGGCATGATGCGCAACATCGCCGAAAACCTGGCCCGTCTGGGAGTCAGTGCGGTGCTGTTTTCCAATGTGGGCGACGACCTTTACGGGCAAAAGATCCTGCAGGACAGCGCCGACGCCGGAATAGATATGTCGCGGGTGCGCATCGAGGAGGGCTGTACCTCCAATACCTTTATCAGCGTCGACCAGCCCGACGGCGAGATGTTGGTGGGGCTGGGCGACGCGCTGTGCTCCGACCGGCTGGGCGCCGCCTATTTCGAGGAGAATATGCTGCTGCTCCAACAGGCGTCACTGCTGGTGCTCTGCCCGGCGCTGCCGGCCGAGTGCCTAGACTTCATCGCCCGCAAGCTGCCCCACATCCCCAAACTGCTGGATATGAATTCGGCCGGCCTGGTAGAGAACGTGCGCCGGCGCATGGCGATGGTCGATATCCTAAAGGTCAACAAGTACGAGGCGCAGGAGCTCACCGGTATCGCCCTGCGCCAACAGCCCGATCTAGATATGGCCGCCGAGGCGGTGTTCGCCATGGGGGTAAAACAGCTGTATATTACCTTGGGCGACCGGGGCGCCTATTACCGCGATACCCGCGGGACGCGCCTGTTCGCTGCTGCACGCCCCGATCTGCCGGTGATCAACACCACCGGTTCGGGAGACTCTTTCACCGCCGGTATCGCCTACGGCCACATGGCCGGTTACGCCCCGCCGCAGTCGATGAAATTCGCAATGGCCTGCGCCGAGATCACCCTGCAGAGCGCCGACACCGTCAACAGCGAGATCACCCTGCAGCGGGTGCTGGCCGCGGTGGAGAGCCGCCGGGAGCAAGCTCTATGAGCGGGGGATATACCGTCTGTATCGGCGACAGCAGTGTAGATATCATCGGCCTCACCGATCAGCCGGTGCGGCTGGGAGATAAAAACCCCACTTTTCGCCTGTCGGCCCATACCGGCGGCGCCGCCCGCAACATGGCCGAGAACCTGTGCCGCCTGGGGGGGCGGGCAAAGCTGCTCACCTGCGTGGGGGATGACCTGTACGCCCAGCAGATCCTGCGCGACAGTACTGCGGCCGGCATCGACTGCACAGCGGTGCGGCAGGTCCCGGATCACCCCTCCAGCAGCTGCATTTTGCTCAACGGCCCCAGCGGTGACACCTGTGTGGCGGTGGGCGACCTGCGCATCTGCCAGTACCTCACGGGCGACTACCTGGCCCAACACCGGGCGCTGCTGGCCGAGGCCGAGGCGGTCATGATGTGTATGAGCCTGCAGCCCGATGCGCTGGACTACCTGTTTGACGAATTTCCCCAGGTGCCCAAGGTGGTCGATGTCTCGGCCACCGAGCACGCTGCGCTGGCCCGGCGCTATCTCGCGCGCATCGATACCCTCAAGGTAAACGAGTTCGAGGCGGCAGCCCTCGTCGGGCAGGATGACCCCAAACACTGCCCCGAACAGATGCTGGAGGCGCTGCTGCAGATGGGGCCGACCCGTGTGTTTTTGACTATGGGGCCAGATGGAGCTATGGCCGGTGATCAGAGCGGTGGACGAGTACGGCGCCCGGCGCTGCCGCTTAAGCCGGTCAATACCACTGGTGCCGGCGACTGTTTTACCGCCGCCACCCAGTACTGTCGCACACAGGGCTACGACCTGGCCCAGACCGTAGATTTTTGTCAGGCGGCGGCCGCCATCACCATGACCTGCGAGGCGTGTATCGCCCCCGACCTAACCGATCAAAAGGTGCTGCGGTGGGTGCAGCGCTATCAAAAAGGAGGGACCCACAGTGGCTGAAGTAGTGTGTATCGGCCTGGCCAGCATCGATATCATCGGTTTTGCCCGGCATCCCATCGTCACCGGCGTTAAGAACACCGATTTTAAAGTGCGCTCCTCCAGCGGGGGCATTGTGCGCAACATCGCCGAGAATTTGGCCCGGCTATTGGGGCCGGGCCATGTAGAGCTGCTCTCCTGTGTGGGGGATGACCCCCAGGGGCAGATGCTGCTGCGCGACTGCCGCGCAGCCGGTCTGGGCTGTGAGCAGGTGCAGGTCACCCAGGCGCTGCCCACCTCGGTGTTCATGGGGATCACCAGCCCCGACGGCGAGATGTATTTTGGCGCCGCCGACGGCGAGATCACCAGCTACATCACTCCCGAATACCTGAACCGGCACCGGAAGCTGCTGCACCAGGCGCAGGTGCTGCTCATCTGCCCCACACTGCCGGCGGCCACGCTCGATTATATCCGCCAAAATTATGGCGATAAGCCCATCTTTTTAGATATCGGCGCCCCGGCATTGGCAGAGCCGACTGCCGCCTGTCTGGATATGCTGCACACACTAAAGGCCAACCAGCAGGAGGCACAGGCCCTGACCGGCGAGACCGATCTGGACCGCATTGCCGATCAGGTGTTGGCCAGAGGGGTGCAAAACCTCTGTGTCACTTTGGGCCCCGGCGGTTCTTACTGGGCTAGTCAAGACGGCCGCACCCGCTACAGCCCTCCGCCGCTTTCGCATGCAGTCAGCGCCACCGGGGCGGGGGACGCTTTTACGGCGGGGCTGCTCTACAGCTTTTTACAGGGCCTCAGCGGCCGCGCAACACTGGAATTCTCTACCGCTTGCGCCAATTTGGCATTACAGAGCGAGGAGACGGTAAATCCGGCCCTGTCGCTGGCTGCTGTGCAGGCGGTTTTGAAGCAGTAGCGAACAGCCCCCGTTTCCCTTTGGGAAAAGATCGATCTGCAGGAGACATATAGGCATGTATATGCCAGAAAAGGCAGGGACGACTGTCAATAGTCGCCCCTGCCTTTGAACCGCAGAGTTGTATATTGCTTGCTAATAATTACGAATAGTATATTTATGACAGGCCAAACAAGCGTTTGGCATTGTCTAAAGTGCAGGCCAGGATATCCTCTGCCGGCACGCTGTGGATATCTGCCAACACCTGGGCGGTATAGGGGATCATGGTAGAGTCGCACCGCTTGCCGCGGCAGGGTACAGGGGCCATATAGGGGCAATCGGTCTCGATGAGCAGCCGGTCCAGCGGCACGGCGGCTGCCGCCTGCACCGGCTTTTTGGCATTTTTAAAGGTCACTGCCCCCGTAAAACCCACATAATAGCCCATGTCCAGGTACTGGCGGGCGGTCTCGGCACTGCCCGAAAAGCAGTGCACCACCCCTCGGCAGCGGTGCCGCTGCACGATCTCCAACGTGTCGGCGGTGGCCTCCCGGCTGTGGATGATGACCGGCATATCCAGCTGTTCAGCCAGTGCCATCTGCTCGTCAAATATCTGTTTTTGGGCCTCTCTGTGCAGGTCGTCGTAATGGTAGTCCAGCCCGATCTCGCCGATGGCCACTGCCTTGGGGTTTTCGGTGGCACAGCGCCGCACTACATCCAGGTAATCGGTGCCCACCACCTCCGCCGCCGACAAGGGGTGCACGCCGGCACTGCAGTAAAAGAAAGGGTAGCGCTCGGTCAGTTGGCGGGAGGTGTAGCAGCTCTCGATATCGCAGGCTGCGTTTACCACGTAGGCTACCCCGCAGGCCGGCAGCGAGGCGATGAGCTGGTCGCGGTCGCCATCAAATCGACTGGAGTCGTAATGGGCGTGGGAGTCAAAGATCTGTGTCATAGCGATCATCCTTTTTTATGGCTGAAATAAAAGTGAAAAGCGTTTAAAAATGCGCCGCTGATGCGGCGCATTTTTCTGTGTTCTAAAGGGTGCCTAGCAGATCTTGCTGCCGGCTTTGATGGTGCCCTCCAGGGTGATGACCTGTACGTCGTCGCCGCACTCGGCCGAGAGGATCATCCCCTCGCTGATCTCGCCCCGCAGCTTCACCGGCTTTAGGTTGGCGACTACCAGCAATTTTTTACCCACCAGGTCCTCCGGCGCGTACCACTTGGCAATACCCGATACTACCTGGCGCTCTCTCTGGCCATCGAACAGCTTGAATTTTAACAGCTTGTCGCTCTTCTTTACCGGCTCGCAGGCCAGCACGTCGCAGGGCAAAAGCTGTACTTTGGAAAAGTCGTCGATGGTGATGATACCGGGGATCTCTTCCTCTTGGGGGGCGGCCTCCTCGGCTGCTGCTTTCTGGGCAGCGGCCATCTTGGCCTTTTGTTCCTCTTCCAGCATGGCCAGCTCTTTTTTGGCGTCTATGCGGGGGAACAGCGTATCGCCTTTCTGCACCGCCACGTCCTCGGGCAAGATCCCAAACTTGTCCGCCGCCTGATAGGTGGCGCTGGCCCGGTCGGCGCCGATCTGGTCGAAGATCTTCTCGACGGTGTCGGGCATAAAAGGCGTGAGCAGTGTGGCGCACACCCGAATAGATTCCAGCAGGTTGTACATCACCGTGGCCAGACGAATGCTGTTTTGCTCGTCTTTGGCCAGCACCCAGGGGGAGGTCTCGTCGATGTACTTGTTGGTGCGCGACACCACTTTGAATACGTCGATGAGCGCCTGCTGGAAGGCAAACTTCTCCATGCTCTCGTCGTATATCGCCTTTAAGCCGGTGACCTGGGCGATAAGCTCATCGTCCAGCTCCTCGTGCTGGCGGCCGGCGGGCAGCTTGCCGCCAAAGTATTTTTCTACCATCGACACGGTGCGCGACACCAGATTGCCCAGGTCGTTGGCTAAGTCGGAGTTGATGCGGTTGATGAGCAGCTCGTTGGTGAAGTTGCCGTCGGAGCCAAAGGGAAATTCCCGCAGCAGGAAATAGCGCAGCGAATCGACGCCGTAGCGGCGGCAGAGGATCTCAGGGTCCACCACGTTGCCAAACGATTTGCTCATCTTGCCGCCGTCCATCAGCAGCCAGCCGTGGCCGTAGACTTTTCCCGGCAGCGGCAGATCTAGCGCCATGAGCATAGCCGGCCAGATGATGGTGTGGAAGCGGGTGATCTCTTTGCCCACGAACTGCACGTTGGCCGGCCAGTACTTGTCGAAGTCGTGGTAGCGGTCGTTCTCGTAGCCCAGGGCGGTGATGTAGTTGGTCAGGGCGTCTACCCACACGTACACCACGTGCCCGGGGTCAAAATCGACCGGGATGCCCCAGCTGAAACTGGTGCGGGAGACACACAGATCCTCCAGACCGGGTTTTATAAAGTTGTTGACCATCTCGTTTAAACGGGAGGCCGGCTCGATAAAGGTGGGGTGCTCTTCGTAGTACTTTACCAGGCGATCGGCGTAGTTCGAGAGCCTAAAGAAATACGCCTCTTCCTCGGCGTCTACCACCTCGCGGCCACAGTCGGGGCACTTGCCGTCGACCAACTGGCTCTCGGTCCAAAACGACTCACAGGGGGTGCAGTACTTGCCTTTATACACCGATTTATAGATGTCGCCCTGCTCGTACAGGCGGCGAAAGATCTTCTGTACCGACTCGACGTGATAGTCGTCGGTGGTGCGGATGAACCGGTCGTTAGAGATGTTCATCAGCTTCCATAGGTCTTTGATGCCGGCCACGATATCGTCGACGTACTGCTGGGGGGTGACCCCGGCAGCAGTGGCTTTTTGCTCAATCTTCTGGCCGTGCTCGTCGGTGCCGGTGAGAAACATGACATCAAACCCCTGCATTCGCTTGTACCGGGCCATTACGTCGGTGGCCACGGTGCAGTAGCTGTGCCCGATATGCAGTTTATCGGACGGATAGTAGATAGGCGTCGTGATATAAAATGTGTTTTTGTCACGCATTTTATAGTCCTCCTTCAAAAAATTGGTTTGATGTATGTCAGTATTTCTCATTATAGCACAACCGAGAGGCGAAAACAGCAGTCCCAGCGCCAAAAAATGGCTCTTTGCACCTCTAAATTGAGAAAAAACCGCCAATTTGTTGCGCCGCCGCCTTGGAAAACAGGCGATTTTTAGTTTTGTCCACCTATATCCTTCACAAATATGGACCAGCCGAATCTGTGAAGTGCACAAAAATTTGTGTTACAGTTGACTGTTTAAAAAAAACTGGTAAAATGAAAATGTTGGCGGGGGCGCCGTGCACCCACCCCTGCCGGAAGTTATAACAACAAAGGCTCATGGGCAAGTGGCCCCGAGCCCCTTTCTGGCACTTCTGCCCGCTGTTTACAGGGCAGGGGTCTGGATTGCTATGACTACCTGGAGGTACACAAATGGATAAACAGCGCATTTTCCTCATCGACACCGATACCGGCTCCGACGATGCAGTGGCCATCATTATGGCACTCAAGTGCAAAGACGTAAAGGTCGAGGCCATCACCACCGTTGCCGGTAACGTGACCATTGAGCAGGCCAACAAAAACGCCCTGATCTCCTGTGAGGTGGCGGGCACCTACATGCCCCCCGTGTATGCGGGTATGGATCGGCCGCTGCTGCGCAAGCTCATCCACTCCTACGAGACCCACGGCGAGGACGGCATGGGCAACATGGATCTACCCGAGCCGGCGCACCAGCTGAGCGAGGGGCACGGTATCGACGTCATAATCGATATGGCCCGCAAATACGACGGTGAACTTGAGATCGTGGCGCTGGGGCCGCTGACCAACATCGCTATGGCAGTGCTCAAGGCGCCCGACATCGCCAAAAAGATCAAAAAGCTCTATATCATGGGCACCTCTGGCTTTGCCCCCGGCAATGTCAGCCCGGTGGCTGAGTTTAATATTTGGGCCGACCCCGAGGCCTGTGATGTGGTGCTGAAATCGGGCATCGATCAGGTGTATGTGGGGTGGGATATGTGCTGCGGTGATGCTATGCTGGAGCCGGAGGACATTGCCTACTTGGATAAAGAGACCGAGTGCTCGCATTTTTGCATCCGCTGCAACAAGTGCCTGATGGAACTCAACGAGGGCCGTTTTGGCCACCCCTGCCTGGACATGGCCGACCCGGTGGCTATGGCGGTGGCGCTGTGGCCCGACCTCATCATCGAGGCCCCGCACGCCTATACCTACGTAGAGACCCACAGCGAGCAGACGCTGGGCCAGGTGGTGTGTGACTGGACCAACACGCTGGGCAAAGAGCCCAACGCCACCATGTGCAAAAAACTGGACAATCCCCGCATGAAAAAGCTGATGATGGAGCACATGCTGTAAGATTGATAAAAGAGACGGCTGCCTGTGGCAGCCGCCTTTTTTGTGTTTACATGGCGGTAGGGCCCCCGATGTTGGAGATGATGGGCGGGAAAAAGGCGGGGCGACAGATAGAAACTGCTCCTATCTGTCGCCCTATTTTAATGTATCCAATTGTTACAAAATTGTAAATTTGGCCTATTTTAGGCAAGTCGATCGCCTTTTTTGCAGTGGCGGCTATTTTGGCCGTCCTTACAGGGAGAGGTGATCCCCATCGTGATGGCACCGTGGGGGCAGGCGCGAGTACAGGCGCCGCAGCGGATACAGTCGGGGCTGCCGGGGTGGCGGAAGATATCGATATCCAGTTTGCAGGCCTTTTGGCAGGCACCACACTGGGTGCAGGCGGCTGGGTCTAGCCGGATGCGGTACAGGGAGATGGGATTAAACAGCCCGTAGATACCGCCCAGCGGGCAGAGATAGCGGCAAAACGGCCGGTAGACCAGGAGCGAGAGAACAATGATCGCGATGAGGATGGCATTTTTCCAGGCAAAGAGCCAACCCACCGCCGCCTGCAGGCCGGAGTTGGCAGCCACCAGCGGCAGACCGCCCTCCAGCGTGCCGGCCGGACAGACATACTTACAAAACCAGGGGCTGCCCTGACCCAAAAAGTCGACGGCGTAGAGTGGCAGCAGGAAGACCAGCACCACCAGCATGACATATTTTAAGTATTTTAAAAAGCGATCGCCGGGGAGCTTGCGCAGCTTTTTGAAAAAAGGGATCTTAAAGAGCAGATCTTGAATGAGCCCAAAGGGGCACAGCCAGCCGCAGACAAAACGCCCGCCCAGCGCGCCTACTACCGTTAAAAAGCCCAGCACATAAAAGGCGAACTGATAGCTGCGGTGGCCCAACACCGCCTGCAGCGAGCCGATGGGGCAGGCGCCGATGGCACCGGGACAGGAGTAGCAGTTGAGACCCGGCAGGCAGACCGCCTTGCTGCGCCCCTTAAAGATGTTGCCCCGGGCAAAGCCTACCAGATAGCCGTTGGAGAGTGCCGCGCTGGCCGCCTGCACCCACAGCCGCAGCCGCCCGCCCCGGGCCTTTTTGCTAGCCAATGCCGATACACTCCAGACAGATGTTGACGGCTTTTTGCAGCACCACGGCTGCCTCGCCCCGCCAGACGCCTACGGCCATCATGATAAGGCCCAGTAAAATAAGGAGCGGTGCGGCCAGCCGGTGGACGGTGAGACCGGTGCGCCTATCCATTTTGGGCCACCTTTTGCAGCGCGGCGTCGAGCTCGTTGCGCAGCTGGGCTTGGGTGCGCATGCCGGTGATGATCTTTACCGCTTTGCCGGTCTTGTCGACCAGCACAGTTTCGGGGGTGCCGGTAACGTACTGCAGCTTGGACTGTATGAGGCTTTTAGAGGGGATAAGGTGCGGGAACCCATCGGCCCCGGTCTCTTTGACGATTTTTTTGGCGGCGTCGAGCTCGTCTTCGAGCACGTTGGCATCGACATCGGTGGTGTCGATGACGATACCGATGATGCCCACCTTTTGGTCGGCGTACTGCTGAGATACAGCTACCATATCGGGCATCTCGCGGATGCAGGGAGAGCAGAAGGTGCCCCAGATCTGCACGATGGTGAGATCGTACTGGGCAAAATAGTCCTGCGAGTAGGTCTTGCCGTCCAGACCCTCGGCGGTAAACGAGGTGAGCGTATTGGTGGCGCTGCTGTCGGCGGCGCCGGAGGAGGCAGTCGAGGAACTGCCGTCTGAGGAACTGCCGCCTGAGGTGCTGTCACCGCAGCCGGCCAGCAGAAAGAGACCGACTAAGGCCAGAGCTGGCAGTGTGCGCGCAAGATGATTTTTAAAGATCGCCATACAAATACCTCCTTGGGGGGCCTGCCTGCTTGGGCCGGCGGGGATGGATGTGCTATACTGTATACTGGGAGAGTTGGCAGCCACGCCGGGCGGCGCTGCCGGACCAGTGCCGAGACCACCTCGATATGGCGGTCTTTGCAAATAGTATAGCACACAAATAGACAAATTTAGTCGATATTGGAAAAATTCACGGAACGTTAAAAAATGTGTGGATGGAGGGCCTCTGCTCCCGGCTTTTTGATTATGGTAGTATAGTCCTAGAAAGTGGTACCGGTGACCGCCGGTGTCTGGCGGGAATATGTGGTGTCTGTTAGAGTGGGTAAAAACGTGTGTGTGCGCAGGCCGGCGCTGCGCGGGAAAGACGGAGTACAGGCAGGTTTTTGGTGGGGTGGCTGCGCATATACAGAGCGGTGAATGGCGGTGGACCCGGCAGTCAGGGGGGAAAACGGCCCTCAACAGCTGGCGGCAATAGCACGGTAGTGATGACAGCTCGCTGCCTGGAGAATAGACCTGCCTATACCGGGAAAGGTAGGCCGTCTACTGCGTGCCGGTTGCTGGTATGCTGGTATGTTGGTGTACCTGTATGCCGACCTGCGCGGGAGCCGGAATGTATGGGTGCGGTGCTGCGCAGTGGACGAGGTAGCGGGGCGGCCCGACCGGATGCGGATAAGAGAGCGGCTGCCTATTATATGAGATACATGATATAGAAAGAGGCGGATAGATACGGCGGCCGACTGCGTGGAAAACCGGCGCCTGCGGGGACGGAACTACTCGTTATTGGGCAGCGCGGTCGCGGCGATCCCCAAAGAACGGCAGCGACGCACCGAGAGCGGAGGTGCGCCAGCCGCGCGGGGTCGAACCCGTACGGCGCATAGGGGGCGGAAAATGTCGGGACCGCGCACGGCGAAAGCAGAGCGTGGGCGGTGGTGGGGACTGTGATCGACTAGGGGCATACTGGGGTGCGCGGGGAGCAGCTGGTGGAGGGTGACGGCCCTGAAAAACTGCTGGCAGGAACGGTATGAAGTGGGGAGCAGCAGGGCCGAGGCAGCTTTAGCGGCACAGAACTGGGTAGTGGTGGGAGATCATTGGTTTTATAGGTTCTGTTAGGCGATCCGCGATGTATTTTGCTGTTGCCCTGCGCCTGTTGCCCGAACAGGTGGGTGCAAAAGCCGGTATCGGGCGGTGCGGCCAATATGGAGCTGGGGATACCGGCCAATAGAATGTGACCCGTGCGGATGTGCTGGTATACTGGTGTGCTGGTGCACTGGTGAACCGGTTTGCCGGTGGACCGGTACTGGCAGAGCTCTGCTTTTGAGTGGGGACACCTTGAGGAGAGGACCATTTTGTGACTGGGGAGAACGGCTGTTTGGTCCGGTTTGTGCCGCGGAGAGAGCCGGTGTGTACACCTTGCCCCCATATACCGATGTGCGCGGGGTGGGGGAGGAAAAGAAAGGCGAAAAGAGAGCGGTCCGACGGACATCTTTTTGGAGAATAGGCGGGAACGGGTGATGATGTTGGGCTGGTTTTGGGTTGGAGTTGGGCTAGTATTAGGCTAGTGTTAGGCTGGCCTCGGATCGGCGTTGGGTCAGTGCTGGTCTGCTACTGGTCTGCTTGTGGGCTGCTGGCGCCGCACACGGTTTTAAACGCCCGCTCTCTCTACACTATGTATGAAACAGGCCCGCCTGCCGGCGGCTTGCCCGGCAGAGAGCATACGGCCATAGGGCAAGACACAGGCAGCGGCATTGGAACTGAGAGATGAGGAATGAAGAGTGGGAGCGTGTCCGCCTTTTGGTTTTTGCCGGCGAAAAACAGGGTGCTGGACGGGGCACTGCCGGAGCCGGGACAGAACTGCCCGGCGGTGCAGGCTGCCTGAGACGCAGAGAGTGGCCGGAAGAAAGTGGGATGTGCGCCGCCTACCGCCGGTCTTGCGCGGTGGCGGAACATGGGCCGTGGGACGGCAGAGAACTGGCCGCTAGAGAGGATGACCGGGGCGGCGCGGAACGCGCCCCGTGCGCGCGGCAGGTGCGCCGGGGAGACCGGTGTTGTTGTGATCATACATACTGACAGGAGGACCTATGCTTTACGATACGCTACTGCTGGATGCCGATGGCACACTGCTGGACTTTGACGCCTGTGAGGAGGTGGCGCTGCACTATACTTTTGCACAGAACGGGCTGCCCTATGACCGGGAGATAAAGCGGGTGTACCAGCGGTATAACGATGCGCTGTGGGAGCAGTTTGAGCGCGGAGAAGTGAGCAAGGAGCAGCTGCAACAGCTGCGTTTTGCCCGCACGCTGCAGCACCTGCAGCTGCCCGGTGACCCAAAGACGCTAAACCGGCTGTTTATGCAGAAGTTGGGACAGGGTGGCTTTACCATACCGGGGGCCGGAGAAGTGCTGTCGGCGCTGTACGGCAAGGTGCGCATGGTGGTGGTGACCAACGGGATCACCGCCACCCAGCACAGCCGCATGCAGCGCTCGGGCCTGCTGCCCTATATCGACCGAACGTTTGTGTCGGATGAGACCGGGTCGCAGAAGCCGCACCGGCAGTTTTTTGACTATGTGTTTGAGCATCTGCCGCAGTTGGACCCTGCCCGCACACTGATGGTGGGGGACACGCTGCACGCGGACATGCTGGGCGGCCAGCAGGCCGGACTGGACACCTGCTGGTACGAGCCCACCGGATGCAAATCGGATGAGGGGTTAAAGATCACCTATAGAATAGTGAATTTATGCGATTTATTGACAATTGTTCTTAGCGAAGAGCACGCCTATAAAATCAGATGACCGCACATTTTACCGCACTTTTAATTTTTGGGGCCTGTTTTTGATCTTTCAGAGGTCGGGGCCAATGCTCAAAAATGAGCAATAGACAGGGGTGGCAAATTGCCACCTCCCTTTTTTCGATGGGGTCACTAAAGCGGTTACCCCTTTATGGAGGCCCCTATGCGTACCCCATTTTGCGGCACCAAATATCGTGTACAGCGGCTAATATTTCGGGTACCGTTTCGGTAGGTCGGTAACCACTACCCTGGTTTAGGGTTCTGGTTGGAGTATAGACCCGCTGACATGCCGAATAGTTAAGTTTTGCTAAGTCCTCGGGAAGTCTAGTTTTGACAAGCAGCGGTCCAATGCAATCTATATAAAATACATTCACGTGGACAGACTGCTCTAACTTAAATATATTAGATTTTAATGGTAGGTGGATAGCCATCCAGCTTTATTTGTCTTTCACAATCACGATTTACCGAATACCAAAATGCTTTAAAACAGCTCCTTTTCCATACTCACATTATATCTTACCAGTGGCAGTTTTAAGAAATCAAGGTTGCTACGTTAATTTACTATTGTTGTGATAAGAGTGCTCCTTTCTGTGTTCATAAATGAAAATTTCAACGTCTCGCGGAAACTCACGTCTATTGCCAACGGCAATAATCTTAGGAATTTGGGGTGTGTCACTAAGAAGCATTAACAACAAGCCTGGGAACGGATTTTCTGCTGAATATATAATTTTGTAGAAGTGCGAGTATTGGACCGAATTTAATACAACAGCACTAGCATTTTTCTGGAACCCGAATACCATCTAAATTACGAAACTTATATTTTTCTACCATATTCTTTTTTACACATACCAAAATATAACGATAGCAGGCCGCTATACTGTCTGCAAAAGAACACGCATCGCCTTCCTTTAACTGCTGAAATGCTAGAATTACTTGCTTATTGAGATATGAAAGTGTATGTTTCTTGGATGGATAATAAGTAAAATGATGTCCCCATTCAAGAAGACGATTGGTTTCAGATAAAATAATATGTAACGGCTCTAAAGCGGTATGTTTCATTATAGATTCAATAATATCTATTAAATAAATAGAACTGGGAGAAGTAAATCTATCTGATAAGTCGTCCAGTTCTGCTCTAGTAAACTGCGAAACTGAAGATAAAGCAGCTGGGCGAATAATTAGCACCATTAATTGTAGGGCGTGAAGATAACGCAATAATTTTTTTACATATCCGGAATTAAGAGCAAGCTGATGGAGTTTCGTGCTATCGGGTTCTACAACTATTGTACCTTTACCATTTAACGTCTTTACAAAACCTCTCTGCTCCAGTTCTGATAATGCTTTTCTGACAGTCGATAAAGAGACACCATATTGCTTCGCCAGTTGCTTTTCATATGGAAGATACACTCCAACAGAGTATTCTTCAAGACCTATTTTTAGATTTATATCATCAACAATTTTTGAGTAAAAAAAATCCCGGCCACGCATGGGATTCCATGAAAACCTCAAACCGTTTTGTACAGGACATTCTGGTGTTGTCTCTGATAGGTGATGTAATGCTTTTTCAATGGAATCTGTAAGTTCTTGATATATATTTGATAACTGATTGTGCTTTGTAAGTAAATCATCACCTTTTAATATATCAATAATATTGGTTGTAGATACAGATCCTTGTAAAAAATGTTCAGAGAAATAGGGACAATTTTCTGTAAAGAATGAAATCTTATTATAAAGGCCAAATGTGGAATATAGTTCGCTGAATAAGGGATTGCCACCTATTCTCAATATGTCATATTCTAATTTTGAGATGATATGCCATCTGCCTGAGATGCTTCCTGATCGCAATGCTTTCATAGCCTGTTTATAGTGAGGCATAATCTCAACACCACACCCCTGCAAAGCAAAAACTATAAGTGAAGGCAGTATTAGAGCGAAAGTCTGATATACCTGTAAGATGCCATCTTTTTGTTTCAAAATCTCAAAAATAGTATTGGATGGCTCACAAGTATCTTTTGTCGAAACAACTACTGGTACAAGACGAGGCTGAATATCAATCAGCCCTTCTGTTCGCAATGCGTCTAAGACACGGTTAATCGTATATCTGCTTACATGAAATTGTTCACAATATATCCTTGAAGATGGTAAGGTATTTCCAGGAGGTATCTGCCCCTCTAGAATACACTGCTTAATCTCATTATATACAAACGAAAACTTGGTTTCTTGTGGCTTCACAACTTACCCCCTATCTGTCTGGATTATATCACGATGAACCTATTTTTTCATCATGAAAAATGTAAACCTATTTGCAAACCTTACCAATATGGGTGTTGTCGGTATGGACAGATATAATTTATAATAATAATGTAATTTTGTTAGGAAGGCCTTTAAAAACCATGGATAAACAGAAAATTTTAATTGTGGATGATTCAGAAATAAATCGCGCTCTTTTGGCAGATATTCTGGATGAAAATTATAATGTAGTGGAGGCTGAGAACGGGGCTGAAGCGATCACGATTCTCTCAAAGCAAAGAGAGGATTTTTCACTGCTACTTCTGGACATCATGATGCCTGAAATGGATGGGTTTGAAGTACTGGCATATATACATAAATACCGCTGGGACGATACCTTTGCTGTTATTATGATCTCTGCGGATGATTCTCCCACGAATATTAAGCGTGCCTATGATTTAGGAGCTTTCGACTACATCAACCGACCTTTTGATTCAACCATTGTTCAACGCCGAATTTCTAACACAATGCTTTTATATGCACGACAGCAACGTCTTGAAAAAATTATTGTAGAACAATTTTACGAGCAGGAAAAGAATAATAATCTGATGATCTCCATCCTATCTCATATTGTGGAATTTCGCAATGGGGAGAGCGGCCTGCATATCCTACGTGTGAAGAGTATTACGAAATATTTACTGGAGAAGTTAGTACAACATACCGATCGATATCCTTTATCCAAAGCGGATATTTCTTTGATCAGCACCGCTTCTGCACTGCATGATATTGGGAAAATATCTATTTCAGATCAAGTGTTGAATAAGCCCGGACGCCTTACAGAATTTGAATTTGAAATAATAAAAACACACTCAATGGTCGGAGCCAATATGCTTTTAGGCCTGCCCAAAGAGCAGCAGGAAACTCCAATTGTTAAAGTGGCATCTGAGATTTGCCGATGGCATCATGAAAGGTACGATGGCAACGGTTATCCAGATGGATTAAGAGGTGACGAAATTCCCATAGCTGCCCAAGTGGTTGCGTTGGCCGATGTGTATGATGCCTTGACCAGCGAGAGATGTTATAAGAAAGCTTACTCTCATGAAGAAGCTATGGAAATGATTTTAGAAGGACAATGCGGTGCATTTAATCCTACTCTTTTACTTTGCTTGCAAGAGATTACTGAGATACTTAAAAATGAGCTTATGGACACCTCGCCTAAGCAAGGGGATAAAAGTATTCAGGATATAAGAAACAGCATAGATTATGACCGGTTGCTCTCACATAGAAAACATCCAACTTTGCATTGGAACCAGCATCTCCCACAATTATTATATATGGATTCGTTAACCGGCATTTACAATCGTCGCTATTTTGACGAGCAGTTTCAAAGCACAAATGATATTCAAGCGATAGTCGTATTAGATGTAGATAATTTCAAACATATTAATGATAACTATGGCCATGGTACAGGCGATGTCGTATTACAGATCCTTGCAAAAACTATCTTGTCCTGTATACGAAAAACAGATGCTGTAATCCGTTATGGCGGCGACGAATTTGTGCTTATCTTCAACGATATCCCTGCAAATGCATTTGAAAAGAAGTTGGAGAGGATTCGCAGTTTCATCAATGATCTGACCATTGATGGCATCCCCGAGTTGCAATTATCTGTAAGCATAGGCGGTGCATATGGGCCTAAAACTACAAAAAAGCTCTTTAAAGTTGCTGACAACATGATGTACCAATCAAAGAACAAAAAGAATCGAGTAACCGTATGTTTTCTTGATGAGAATGAGGATAGTATCGATAACATCTAAAAAGGAGAAACGGTGATTATGAATCTAAAGGATTGTTATCTAAAATTGGGTGGCGATTTTGATGAAGTATTAGGCAGATTACAGCGCAAACAGACTGTTCAGAAATTCGCATATAAATTTTTGGATGATAAAAGCTTTAACCTTTTTGAAGTATCTATGGAGAAAAAAGACTATGCCGAAGCTCTCAGAGCCATTCACACGCTTAAAGGTATTTGCCAAAATCTTTCTTTTACTAAATTGTTGGAAAGCAGCACTGTTGCTACTGCAGCATTAAAAGAAAACGATTGGAATAAAGCCATCGATATGATACAGCAACTATCTGAGGATTATTATCAAACAATTAATGCTATTAAAGAATACAAGAAATCCCAGGAGGAATAACCGCAATGGAAAACAGTAAAAAACTGAATCCTACCACGAGATTTCTAATATACAGTTTTATTGGGCTTTTGATTTTTAGTATTATTATTTTTAGCCTGCTCGGAATTTACATGAGCCGAAAGAGTAAAAAGGCTGTTTACGAAATTGGAGAAATCTATATGTCTGGAATGAATGAACAAATGTCCAGACATTTTGAAACCGTGATCAAATTGCGGTTTAGTCAAGTCTACGGCATTGTTTCCGTTGTCTCAACAGATAAAATCGATAAGGAGCTATACGAAGAACTCGTTTACAGAGCGCAGATAAGGGATTTTAACTATTTAGCCCTTTGTTCAACTGAGGGGAATTTTGAAACTCTTTGTGGACAAGCAATCTATCCGCTGAATCCCGGGCCCTTTGTAGACGCGCTATTACAGGGGGAACGGAGAGTAGCTGTAGGCGTCGATGCCGCTGGAAACGAAGTAGTATTGTTTGGCGTAGACGCTGCCTATCCGATGCAAAATGGGGAAAAAAGCATCGGTCTAATAGCAGCCGTTCCACTGGAGTATATTACCGAATTCCTTTCCTTAACAGATGAAGGCCAACTGATGTATTATCATATTATTAGGTCGGACGGCAGCTTCGTGATACAGAACTCCAATACGGAATTGCAATATTTTTTCCAACAACTGCAAAAGCAGTTCGATTCGTCTACAAATGAAACGCCTGTAGAAAACTCCGTTAAAAAATTTGGCGATGCATTGAAAAACCGTCAAGAGTATGCAACAACATTTGACGTAAATGGTGAAGAACGGCAGATTTATGGGGTACCATTACCCTATTCTGAATGGTATTTAGTATCAGTAATGCCCTATGATGCATTAGAAGGCACTATAAACACTCTGAGTAGCCAGCGGATGTTTATCACCTTGATATCTTGCGCTTCTATATTATTCATGCTAGTATTAATTTTTTGGCGGTATTTCTCTATGATGCGTTGTCAACTGCATGAACTGGAGAACACTCGTCAAATGGCACTTGAGGCAAGCAGAGCAAAAAGTGAATTCTTAGCGAACATGAGCCATGATATTCGTACACCAATGAACGCAATTGTTGGGATGACTGCAATTGCTACAGCCCATATGGACGACCACAAACAAGTGCGGAATTGCCTAAAAAAAATTACCTTGTCCAGTAAACACCTATTGGGTCTCATCAATGATGTTCTGGATATGTCAAAGATAGAAAGTGGTAAACTAGCTTTAACAACAGAACAGATCTCGTTAAAAGAAGTTGTTGAAGGAATTGTTAACATTATGCAGCCACAGGTAAAGGCCAAAAAGCAAAGTTTTGATATACATGTGGAAAAAATATTATCAGAAAACGTGTGGTGTGACGGCGTACGCCTAAATCAGGTTTTGCTGAATCTTTTGTCGAACGCAACTAAGTATACACCGGAAGGAGGAGTGATCCGGTTATCCCTTTATGAAGAACAGTCTCCAAAAGGCGAGGACTATGTCCGCATTCATATCAATGTTAAGGATAATGGAATCGGCATGTCACCGGAGTTTCTGGAAAAACTGTACGACTCTTATAGCCGTGCTGATGGAACCAGGGTGCACAAAATCGAAGGTGCTGGTTTGGGTATGGCAATTACAAAATACATTGTAGATGCAATGGAAGGGACTATTGAGGTAGAAAGTGAGCTCAATAAAGGCACAGAATTTCACATTACATTCGATTTAGAAAAGGCTGCCACTACGGAAGAGGATATGGTTCTTCCCGCTTGGAATATGCTGGTAGTGGACGATGATGAGTTATTGTGCAAAACAGCCACTAACGAACTGAAATCCATTGGAATAAAAGCTAACTGGACATTGAGTGGCGAAATGGCAGTAGATCTGGTAGTCCAACACCATAAAAAGCATGATGATTACCAAATCATTCTCTTGGATTGGAAATTGCCTGGAATGGACGGGATTCAGGTTGCGAAAGAAATTCGTAACAATTTAGGGAATGAAATACCGATTCTTCTAATTTCTGCTTATGACTGGAGCGAATTTGAAACAGAAGCCCGTGAAGCAGGGATCAGCGGCTTTATTTCTAAACCGCTTTTCAAATCTACGCTGTATCATTCACTACGTCAATATATGGGTGTTGAAGCAGAAAACGATCAGGTGGCCAACCAGATCGATTTCTCTGGACGCCGCATCTTACTTGCCGAGGATAATGAACTAAACTGGGAGGTCGCAAGAGAGTTATTGTCCGACCTAGGTATAGAGTTAGATTGGGCGGAAGACGGCCAAGTATGTCTTGATAAATTTCAAAAATCGCCCAAGAGATATTACGATGCTATTCTTATGGACATACGAATGCCGCATATGACAGGGTATGAGACTACAAAGGCAATTCGCGAAACAAACCACCCGGATGCTTTATCTATCCCAATCATTGCTATGAGTGCAGATGCTTTTTCTGATGACATACAGCATTGCTTAGAATGTGGCATGAATGCCCATATAGCAAAACCGATAGATGTCAGCGAATTAACTCGTATCTTAAAAAGATATTTCCAACAAAGCTATTTCTAAGATAATCAAATTGAGGGCTGAAAACATACAAAAGGTTTTCAGCCCTCGTACCGTTTATAAAACAATCTAAATCAATACTGTTATGGTAAATTAAAAAATTGTCGAATGTAATAAATCCGAATCCATCGTCAACCGGTACAAGGTTCGGATTTGTTTGTTGCGGCGAACTATATTTTACGCTCCTCGATGCCGCCGCTGTTTTGTTTCACCCCGACTTAGTGCAAGAAGGTTTTCCCAGTTATACACGTATTGAAAGCCAAAGCAAATCCGCTTATGGAGCTACTGTTAAAGATGTACGTCCGAGAAATAACAAGAATTGTATAGAAGAAATTGTGTTTTCCCTCCGTTTAACTATGAGGTTGTGCATAGGTTAAAAGCCGCGAGTTTAAAGAATGGATGATTTCTCTCATTATTTAGAAAAGGAGACATATTATGAAATAAATTATTCTTGATACAGATACAAGATCGGATGATGCAGTAGCGATTATTATGGCTTTGCGGGACATGTGGAAGTAAAACAGGCTACCTATAACTGTTTGCAGTCTATTGAGTATGCGGGAACCTATCAGCCGCCGATTTATAAAGGAGCAAAACTTCCTATACTAAAAGAAAGAATACGATCAAATCCATGGGCAGGATGGAATGGGGGATCTAGGGACTCTGTGGCATCCCACTGGCGCTGCTTGCTCTGAGTTTGCAGTAGACACTATATTGCGTATTATACGTGAGAACAAAGATGATGTTGAATTAGTCGCGATTGGCCCTCTAATCAATATAGCAGTGTCAATTTTGCAATATCCTAAGACTATGGCTAAAGTGTCACATATCACAATGAAGCTGCCGATATAGTATTAGTTGGTCCCGGGTTCAAAGAGTTTCTTTATCAGTTGTTAAAACAAAAAGAATAGAAGAGATGCGATACTTCTAAAGATATCGTACCTTTTCTATATTGTAAATAGCAACTATTCGCCACCACACCCCTTTTCTCTTGTATGGTGTCAGAGTTGGAAAAGGTTCCCCACGCCGGTCCCCGCGTATGCCATTAAATCGAGCCATACAGGGGGGATAAAAGCACCCGCTGCAAAAAAGTATAACGCTTTGTTATAGTCCTTACAGCGGGTGTACTGCCTATATGTTCTCTTGTGTTCGTGCGGCGTTCAAGCCATCTTGAAAGCCCTCTTCATATGCCGATGATGTACCGTTTACAAAAAGCAAAAATATGTCCTTTAGATTACCTTTCGGCTCTTTGCCAAACTGTCTTGTGTAGTCCGCTAGTATCTCTTCTGCGCTCTTGTTTATGTTCTCTCTGTAGTTCATCTTGCTTGTCCTCCCTGTACGGTTGTTGTATTGTATGCGGCGTTCATGCCGTCTGTGAAACCCTCGCTATACGCCTGTGCTGCCCAGCGCGAACAGGATAAGAACAGCCGTTTGTTTATGTCTGATGGCTCTTCCCCGTATTCCCGCCGGTACTCATCCAGCAGAATGTCTACAAAACTCTTGCTAATTTCTACATAAGACATTTTTTACCCCCTTGCGCCCGGCTTGCAGGTGCGGTATAATATGTATATCCTGTTTTTTCGCTTGCTGCCTTACGACGTTGCCGCGTCGCAGGCAGCTTTTTTCTTTGCCCACAGATCATAAGGGCAAGCCCTATGCAGGCCAGCGGTAGCCACCCGGCCCCGCCTCCGTCGCTGTATGCTGCCGCCAGAAACAGGAGCAGCCAGCCGATTGCTATTGTCATGGGTTACCCTCCGCGCAAAGAGTAGAGACAAAAACGTACACTGACCGTATATGGTCCAAGTTTGTGCAGCTGTCTATGTAACGGCTGATTGCTGCGGCGTACACCTTTGCCAGTTCTTTATTGCTCATCTTCTTCCCTGTCCTCTCTCAAAAAGCAGTGCAGCGTATAACTATAGAGCATTTCCAGCAGTTTCTTACTGTGTATGTCCTGTAAATAGCGTGAAATTCTGTCTCTAAGCTGTTCGCAGGTCATGAGACACCCCCACTTCTTTCTTTAGCAATCCATCTTGTAATAGGTCGCACAAGGCCTTTAGCGTGTTTTCGCTGTGCCGCCGTCGAGATATACGGCGGGCCAGCTCTTTTACATTGGGCGGAATTTGTTTCACTGTTTCAACCTCTTTTCTGTGTGGCTTTCATTGTCCATATTATACATTGATTTTCAATGTATATCTATTGGCAAACCTACCAATATATGCATTTGTTTTTAATGCATATTCTACATTGATTTACGGTGTATATAGTGCTATACTATAGGTAGTAAAAGGAGGGGTTGCAGTGCCTATAAAATATAAAGTCAATATACTGTCTGCGCTAAAAGAACATGGGTATTCTACCTACAGAATGAGAACAGAGAAAATCATAGGTGAAAATGCCATCCAGCAGCTACGCCACGGCAAGCTTGTATCATGGGCCAACATTGAGACCATTTGCCGCTTACTGAACTGCCAGCCGGGCGACATACTGGAATTTGAGCCGGACACACCTGCTGCGGATTGAGAGCAAATATAATAGGCGAGATCACCTCTTTTCTGTGGTCTTGTGCTGTTCTCTATGAATACAATATACACTATTTAGTTTCTTATGTCAATGCTTTAGTTTAACTTTTAAATTTATTTTATATGTTTTCTGTTGACACAATACATTAAATAGTGTATAGTATAGATGAGGAAAGTAGGTGCTTACAATGCCCCTTAGCATGGGAGAAAAAATAAAAATTATTTTAGGACGCAGGAATATGACATTGGGTGAACTGGCCACAAGGACCGGGCAAACGCGTCAAAATCTTTCTAACAAATTGAGCAGAGACAACTTTAGTGAAAAGGAGCTGCTGCGCATTGCCGCTGCTCTCGGCTGCTCATACCGCGCCAGCTTTATCATGGACGATACCGGGGAAGAAATATAACACACCAAGAGCATCCGCTGCATGGCCTGTTTTGGACCGTACAGCGGGTGCTTTTTCCTACCCTGCAAATGCTGCGCAAACATGTCTCCGTTGTACTTGTGCAAGTACAATCACGCGCGTGTACTTACGCAAGTACAATTATACACTTGTGCAAGTACAGTTTATACACTTGCGCAAGTGTATTGTATAGTATATAATAAACGTGGAGGTGAAACCATGGGTACTGCAAGAACAAAAGCCAATAATAGATGGAATGCCAAAGCATACGACCGTGTAAATTTAACCATGCCCCAAGGCCGCAAAGCTGAAATAAAGGCTCATGCAGAGGCGCGTGGAGAAAGCACCAACGGCTTTATAAATCGTTCTATTTCCGAAACTATAGAGCGAGATATTTCAGGCATTGCGCCTGTATCTTCTGCCCCTATTGGGGATATGCTGTGTGCCGAGGCATTAAAGGCGATACACAAGATCGTGCGAACGACAGGGGAAAGCGTGGCGGAATATGTGAACCGCGCTGTGCTTGTGCAGTCTAAGCGAGACGAGACAGGTATTTCCCTTGGTGTAAACCCCGTTACAGGCGAGGCATTCCACAGCGATGAGGGTAAACGGTAATGGCTGTTCAATATATCACATGTGGCAATCTGCAAGGCCTGTTGAGCAGCAGAAACCCGCTGCTTATGCTGATATCCCTTGACGGCGAGCGGGTCATACTGGGCGATTTATACGAGAATGAGGACCACGGCATTTTACTGGCTAAGACAGGGCGAGACCATAGGGCCGTAGACCTGTATTTTCGCCTTGTGCTGGACTATAGTGGTGCAGACTGGGTGTTTGTTTGCCCACAGGACTATAGGGGCATAACGGGCGAAAATAACCGCATAGCTGCATTTTACAAAGACGGCTTTTCGGTGATCTCTCATGTTCTGGCTGATCTAGGCTATATGGTGGGTATCAATATCCCCCGAAAATATGCCCGCCGTTTAAGGGTTTTAGCTAAAAACGAATAGACACACTAACCATGCAATAAAAACCCGCTGTAGGCAAAATTTGGGCCAATACAGTGGGTTTTCTGCATTCTACACAAACCTCGCATGATCTCATCAGCGAAAAATCGCCGTTGAGATTGCTCACTGCTCAAAATTGAGCGGTGAGGCGTTGCACAAGCCTTGCGCGGCAACTGTCCGGAAATTCCGGATAGCTGGCCCTGCTTTTACCTACCCCAAACCTCTGCCCGTGGGCAGATATGTCAACATGGTTTCTGCTCACCCTATACGCGCGCACGCGAGGGAATATTGTCTTTTCTTAGCTTTTTGTAGCGAGATTTTTGGCGAAGTGCAGCGGGTAAAAATCAAAAATTTAATATTGGGGTATATTCCCAAAATGCCCAAAATGCCCAAAAACCCCGCCGGGGACAGTCAAGCGCCATCTGCCCACAAGCCTGACAGCCGTTCAACCGTCTTTTCAACCGATGATGTACCGCTTACCCTGTACGCACCCAACCCGCTACCGCGCCATGGCTGGGTACTGATGATTTCGTTTTCGTACTTTTTCAGCCGGGACAGTCTCGGCCCGTACCGCATTTTGCGTAGCCCAGAGATTTTCAGTTGTCGCGCCCGCTCTATGGACAGCCCGCACTGGGCTGCTATTTGCTGTAGCGTGTTGCCGTCGAAATAGACGGCCCGCAATGCGCTTGCCTCTGGATCGGGGATCTCATCAAGGCATTTTTCTAGGTCTGCCCGCAGTTGATCGCAAAATACCCGCTGCTCTGCCTCTTCCATTTCTGTGCCTTTATCGGGGATGGTATCGGCAACCGTTATATTTTCATCGTCACCGCCCGAAATCGGCGCGTCAAGGCTAGAACAGTTGCAAAGCGGGTCTTTTATCATCCGCACCGTTCGTACGCCTAATAGGGCGTTTATGCGTTTTTGCAGCGGGTAGTGCAGATAGGTGGTAAACCTGTACCCGCTGGCCGGGCTATAGGCCTGCACCGCGTCGAGAAAAGCAAAGTAACCCTCTTGCTTCATGTCTTCTTCTGCTACTCCCGCCCGGTCTGCTCGATCTTTGCGGTATTGGTACGCCCTACCGCATATCATGCAAACAAGCGTTTCTATCTGCTGCCATAGCTGATACAAGGCTCGTTTGTCTCCCTGCTGGGCCAGTATTGCCAGTTCTTCGTTGCTTCGCCCTTGCTTCGTCTCGGTCATGCCCAATGCCTCCCCCTTGATCTGTCCCGTTTTGTACGCATAAAAAAGCGCGCCGGATTGCTCCCGCGCGCGTGTCCCCCTTGCTTTACGTCATGCCATGGTGTAAAATAGGGGTGTCATTTTGCTTGCTGCTTACAGTGTTCCCGCGCTGTAGGCAGCTTTTTTGTTGTCTGTGTGGTTGATATATGCTCTATCATAGTCGCAAGGCAGCGGCCAGTTTTTCTATCGCTGTTTCGTATTTGCTGCATGTTTTCCCACCGTATAGCTCGCTAATATCGGCTTTTATTCTCTCGTATTCCCGAAACCGCTCGCCCCTCGGTGCGTATCGTTTCTTTGTTGCCTCTGCGACCATCTGCTCGACCCGTTCAGTGTCTATCAACATGCCCGCACCTCCGTAAAGCGTTGAAACTCGCCCTTAAACCACATATCTATCACGCCTGTATTCCCATATTTGTTTTTGTCCAGCATGATCTCAGCTGTCTTTGGGTCTGCTCCGTCTGTTTTGAGCAGCACATAGGGGCGATGCAGCATGAAGATATAGTCGCCGTCCTGCTCCAATGCGCCAGACTCTTTGAGGTCGCTCATCCGGGGCGCCTCTTTACCTGCTCTGGATATCTGCGACAGTACCATGATATGGCAGTTGTACCGCTTAGCCATGCGCTTGAACTCGCCGCTTATGTAGTCGATCTCCTGCCGCCGCACAGGGAACCGCTGAACAGTGCGCACACACTGGATAAAGTCGACCAAAACCAGCTGCGGCTTGATTGAGGCTATAGCGTGTTCCATCTCCTCCACGGTGTAGATATCGTCCAGCACACGGATGTTGTCCCGCTCCACGATCTGGTTCAGAGCCTTGTACATGTCTGCCCGCTCTTTGTCCGACAGGTTTTTACTGTTGATCTTGCCATAGTGTATATTCAGCCGGTCGGCCAGCAGCCTCTCGAACAATTGCCCGGTTGACATTTCCAGCGTGAAGAATACACAGCGGTTTTTGGTCGGTATCTGGTTAGCCAATACATTGAGGGCGAATGCCGTCTTGCCTGTAGATGGTCTGGCACCCACATAAGACAGCGTCTTTTTTCTAAGCCCGCCAGTGGTCTGGTCTATTTTCGGGAAGCCTGTCCATATGCGTTCAGCGGGGTCTGGTGGACGGTTGATCTCTTCCAAGAACTTGACGGCCTCTACTGCCATTTGGTCTTTGTATTTGGCTCCGTTTGCCTTAGCTGCCTCTGTTTCTACAATCTTTCGCAATTTTGGGAGCAAATCGTAATCCTCTCCCATCGCCAGCTCAACTACCTGTTTTTTGATCTTGCGGCGGCTGCTATCCTGTGCGAGCGTTTCGACCATGCCCAGATAGTTGCTCTTGCTGATAACGCTCTCGCAACACCGATATGCGACTACTTTCTGTTCGCCGTTGAGACGGGCCATTAACTCCGCTGCGTTTATATCGTGCTTGCCTCTCATGGCTTTATGGGCTGCCGCGAAGATCTCTGACAACAGCTCTTCCTCGAAGTCGTTTTCTTGTAGCCTGGCAAATACCTGGGCGCCAAATTCCTCGGGCCATAAAAGCAAACCGCCGATTACGTTACATTCCAGATTGAGGCCATAGGCATTCATAGTCTTACCGCCCCTTTTCCGTACCCAAGGCACTCTACTTGCTGGTTAGCCTCCTGATTGTTTCTGCGTTCCCAATTGCGGATGGCTGCTTTCCAGTCTTTCATTTGGCTTTTGCCGATTTTCCAACCGTTTGACTCGTAGTAGTCCATAAAGCGTTCAGGTGATATAGCGTTGCCTCGCTCTCGGCAGTATGCTTGTACTTCTTCTAGCGTTGGTTTTTGGAATTTTTGTGGTTGTGTGATGGGGGATTTTCCCCCAATAATATTATATTTTTTCTTTATTGCTTTATTATCTTTATTACATTGTTGCCCTTTGACTGCCCTCTGACTGCCCATTTGTGTGCCCACTTGACTGCCCATTTGTGTGCCCTGTGTCTGGTATCTATCGTAATTTTTTACCGTAAATAAGCCATATTTTGAGGTTGCTGTGTGTGCCACCTCGCCTGTCCTTTTGAGGTGCCGTATGGATGCCCGAATTTGCTTAATTGAAAGTCCGGTTTCTTCGGCTAGTTTTCCATAGCTGGCAACCCGCTGACCACGGTCTATTGTGATGCCTTTCCAGGGCTTAGGCTCATAGTTGGCAGTGAGCAGTAGGTGGATAAATAAGCGGGTCGTATTTATGTCCCCGTACCATTCCCAGTCTAAAATACTTCGGTGCAGCTGTACAAATCCATTTTCAAGCAAGGTCCGCACCCCCTACCATGGCCGCGCTCCGTTGGCACGTCTCGCGATAAATAGGCGCGGTTTGGGCTTGTCGTGTACGGCTTGCCCGCCCGGCGGAAATGCCTTATACACCTCGCTAGCGGGCACGCCACACATCCCCATGATCTGGTATGCCTCTTCTAGCGTAAATGTGCCGTGTCCGCTAAATCGCTGCGAAACATAGGCGCGACTTCTGCCCAGCTGCTCCGCTATGTACTGCTGGTCTATGTCGTACTGGCGCAGCGCGCCCCGAATATAGCTGTACGGTTTCATTGCTTCACCTCCATAATCTCAGTCACATCTACCCCTAGCGCCCGGGCTACACGCCCCAGTGCAGCAGGGCGCACTTCTCCGCCGCGCCGGATTTTGGCAACAGTTTGCGGCGATACCCCTTTTAAATTCCTGCTGCTTAGACACCGTCGCGCAAGCTCTACTTCGAATTTTTCCTTGTCTATTTTCATTTTACACCTCCATGAGAACCGTTTGGTTCTGTATATCGTATATTATAGCGCCGTATGGTTCTTTTGTCAAAATATTTTCAGGAAAAGCATTCCATTCGGTTCTGATTTGTGGTAATCTCTATATATACGAGGTGACAATATGAATTTCGATCTTGGAAAACACATCAAAAAACTTCGTGCGTCTAAGCACATGACGCAAGCTCAACTTTCTGATAAAGCGGGTATTTCTGTGATGAGTTTGCGAAGATACGAAAACGGAGACCGGAAACCAAGCATAGATATATTGCGAAAGATTGCTGCCGCTTTGGGGACTAATCATCTCGAATTATTGGGCCTTACTGTAGGAGCGCCAATCGAGATTAACACCAGCAATGATAATGACTTTGAAAAAATGTCGCCAGATAATATTCGTGACAGTTACGGTCGTATTGCCGATAGAGTAATACGTGCAGCGGTTAACACAGGTGGCAGCATAAACGACGACACTGTAGAAGCTATGTTAATACTTCAAGATGGCATAGAAGGAGCGGCGAGTTTTGCGAACCACAAGCTGCTTGAACATTACTATGGACAACTCAATGCCGAAGGCCAAAAAAAGGCTGTGGAGCGCATACAAGAGCTTACAGAAGTTCCAAAATATAGGAAAGATAATCCAGACAACGAAGATATTTGACGGTAGAGCCAGCCAAACAAGAAAATTGGCTTGTCCTAACGGGCAGACCTGTACCAGATAGTAAACCAGATATTGTTATTGTGGGACTAGAGGATCTAAAACCCGCTACAACAACCATCGCAAGGGGGCCAAACAAATGCAGCAGATATATCGACAAATAGCGGCAGCGGGTAGAAAATGTGGCGCTGATCGCGTGGTGCTCTTTGGTTCTCGGGCCCGTGGAGATCATCGGCAGGGCAGTGATATAGATATTGCGGTTTGGGGAATGCCACAGGAATGCCAACCCGCTTTTTGGTCGCATCTGGATGATCTGCCCACCCTGCTGAAAATCGATATTGTCCATGTTACCCAGCAGACAGACACGGCACTGTTGCGCAATATAGAGAGGGACGGGGTTATTCTTATGGATAAAATGCAGGAGAAATACACCAAGCTAATAAGCGCAGTGGACAGGCTGAAAGAGGCGCTAAAAGACTATGAGAACAACCCGTTAGCCTCTATCCGCGATGGTGCTATACAGCGCTTTGAGTTTTGCACAGAACTGACATGGAAAACCTTACGTGAATATCTGATAGACCAAGGCTACACGGATGTCAATAGCCCCAAATCGGCCATACGGCAGGCGTTTGCAGATGGTGTGATACAAGATGAGGCACTATGGATAGGGCTGCTAAATGACCGAAATTCCACGTCCCACATATACGATGAAGATACCGCCGCGACGATATTTGACCGTATTAAAAATCAGTATGTAGACCTGTTTGACGATGTTGTGAGCAAACTGGGGGGCACAAAATAAAAAGCCCTGCCATGTGCCCGAGGGACACTACGGCAAGGCTTAGAGGATGGCAACGTGCCATGATCTGCCCCCTGACTATACCACAATGTGAAAGGGGCTGTAAACTATGGCAGTACGCAAAAATGAAGCCCGCTGGGTGGAAAAATCGACCCGCTGGCGCATTGATGTACAGAAAGACGGCGTTCGTCGGTCGTTCTACTCTGCTACCGCAGGGAAAAAAGGCAAGGCAGAGGCCGAACGCAAGGCAGATAAGTGGCTAGAGACTGGTAGCAGCCGTGAAAACGTCCGTTTTGGGGCACTGTGGGCCGAACATCTGGAAAGGGTAAAGAGTACCACAGGCACCAGCAACTATAAGCAAACGGAGTATTTCGGGCGCTGCTGGCTGCTCCCCGGCTTGGAGCACAAGCGGGTTGCGGCTTTAACTGAACAGGACTGGCAGAACTGCATTGATCGCGGTTTTAAGGGTGGACTATCAAAAAAGACGCTTACTAGCATACGTACTACAATATCGGTGTTTTGCCGGTTCGCAAAGAAAAACGGTATACCCATGGAGCGCCCGGAAGATATCACGATACCACGTGGAGCACCAGTAGGCAAAAAGCGTATTCTGCAACCCGATGATTTAAAAACCCTGTTTTCTACCGATCTTGTAAAAACGCGTGGACAAGTACAGCCCTATTTCTATGTTCCCGCTTTCCGTTTTCTTGTGCTGCTGGGCTTGCGTCCGGGCGAGTTGTGCGGGTTGCAGAATAGCGATCTTTCGGGCAACACGCTGACTGTTCAGCGCTCTATAAACAGTTATGGAGAGATCACCACCGGAAAAAATGAAAATGCTCAGCGGTCAATAATTCTGGGCCGCCACCAGCTGGCCATATTAGAACAGCAGCGGGAAAACCTGAAACGGCACCACATTATTTCAAAATGGCTGTTCCCTGATCGCCACGGAAATGCTATGTCAAGCGTCTGTCTTTATGGAAAATGGAAACTATATCGCAAGCAACACAACATTTCATGCAGCCTATATGAAATGCGGCATACCCTCATAAGCCTTGCGAAGTCCGATGTACCCGAGCAGCTCATAAAAATGGTAGTCGGCCACTCTGGCAGCATGGACACATTCGGCGTATACGGCCATGAGGTGGACGGCGAAAAGCAGCGGGCAGCGAATATGCTTGACGGTGTTTTCGACAGGGTGCTTTCGCAGTAAAATAGCAGCAGCGGGTACAGATGGCCCGCTGTTTTTTGACCGCATGTTTTACCGCACCTGTTTTTATTTTCCCAGTTACTCGGTGTATACTGCGCTGTATTCTATGCCCATTTGACTACTACAAATCACGCTGTATTCGCCCCAAAACATGCGCTTATTGTACGAGCCCACCGGATGCAAATCGGATGAGGGGTTAAAGATCACCTACCGCATAGCCAGCTTACAGGAGCTGGTGCCGATCGTATTGGAGGAAAAATGATGAGCGATATGCCACTGCCTACCAGATGGGACCGCGAACACTACCAACAGCTGATAAACTGGCTGCAGGGACAGGCCGACGACGGCTACCGCCAGTTTCACCAGAAGATACTGGCTGATGCCGACACCCCGCTTTTGGGGGTGCGGGCACCGGTGCTGCAGGCGGCGGCCAGGCAGATAGCCGCCGGTGACTGGTGCGGCTTTGTGGACTGCAGCGTCGACGGCACCCAGGAGGAGACGGTGCTGTGCGGCTTGGTGCTGGGGCGCGCCACCGCCAAAGAGCTGGACGACATCGCCCGGCAGTATATAGAGGCGTATATCCCCCGCATCCACAACTGGGCCCAGTGCGACAGCTTTTGCAGCCATTGTAAGGGCCTGAAAAAGGACCTGGACTATACGCTGGCGCTGTGTGCCCGGCTGGCTGACCAGCCGGACCCCTGGCAGGTGCGGGTGGCGGTGGTCCTGTGTATGACCTACTTGCTGGCGGACAGCCACCGCAGCCGGGCGCTGGCGCTGTGTGCGCAGATACATCGGGAGCATTACTATGTGCAGATGGCGCTGGCCTGGTTTTACGCCACCGCCTACCTCTATGACCCGGACTATGTGGTGGAGCTGCTGCAGGGCGGTGCGCTGGATGATCTCACCCACCAAAAGACCATCTCGAAGCTGTGCGAATCGTTTCGCGTGAGCAGTGACGACAAGCAGATGCTCAGGACCCTGCGGCGCAAAAAGAAGTAGTTTGCTGTCGGCGGTGATGGCGGCCTAAGAACAGAAGATCTGAATGAGATAAGGGGAGAACAGATGGTTTTAAGGAGATTTGCCGTACAGATGTCGGTCTGCAAGGTGCCGGACCTGTCGCAGGTGGACCTGGAGGATACATTTTGCTTTTTGGGTAAGACAGACGAGGAGCTATCGGTGGTGTGCAGGACCGAGCGCGCCCCCGCCAACGCCACCCAGCGCGACGACGGCTGGCGGATACTGCGCATCGAGGGGCAGTTAGACTTTTCGCTGATCGGGATCCTGGCGGAGATCGCGGATATTCTGGCCCAAAACGAGATCGGTATCTTTGCCGTATCGACCTACAACACCGACTATATCCTGACCAAACAGCAGCACTACCAAAAAGCGCTGTGCTGCCTGCGTGAGGCGGGGCACCAGATCGAGGGGTGAGCGCGGCACCAGCTACCTTTTATAAAAAGCCAGAGCAGCCGGGGAAACGAGTGATTTCCCGGCTGCTCTGGCTTTTTGATGTGCGGTCGGCGGCTGCTCTGCTCTGTGCCGGACTGTGCTGGGTTGGGCTGTGCTGGGTTGGGCCGGGGAGAATAAAGTCCCCCATGATGAAAAGTGCCGCTATTTGCCGATCATGATATTTAGGATCTCGACGTCGGTAGAGCGCATGCCTTCGCGGCCCATGCGGGTGACGGCATCGACGGTGCGGTCGGCGCTGTCCATCACCAGGCCTTCGCCGGCTCCGAAGGTGCGGCCTTTTTGGGTCATGTGGTGGGCCAGCAGCGCTGCGTCGACTGCCGAGGCGATCTTGGCGGCGCAGGAGCCTTTGGCCCCGTCGCAGACGATGCCCGACACGTTGGCCAGCGTGTTGGTGATGGTGGTGCAGACATCCTGATAGCTGCCGCCGCACAGCCAGGTGATGGCGGCGCCGGCGCTGCAGGCGGCCGAGACCGCCCCGCAATAGGCGCTGAGCTTGCCCAGACCCCGCTTTTGATAGGCGGCGATGAGGTTTGCGAGCACCAGCGCGCGGGTGGTCTTTTCGCGGTCGCAGTGTAGGTGCTCGGCGTAGGCCAGCACCGGCAGACACACGGTCATGCCCTGATTGCCGCTGCCGGAATTGGTGACTACCGGCAGCACGCAGCCGCCCATACGGGCGTCGCTGCCGGCAGCCGGCCAGGCCCGGGCCAAATTTTCGACCCGGTCGCCGTACACCTCGAGCAGCGTCTTGCCCACGCTGGCGCCGTAGTTATTTTTGAGCCCCTCCTGGGCGATGGCGCGGTTATACTGCACCTGCCGGTCGATGGTGGGCTGCAGCTCGCTGATGTCGCCGGTGGTGGCAAAGGCGAAGATGTCGGGCAGATCGAGCGTGCTGTAATCGGCCCCTTCATGGCCGCTGCCGCTCTGCTGATCCCGCACATCCAACAGCACCTGGCCGTTTTTCTCGATGCGCACGATGTTGGTGTGGGCGTAACACACCTCTACCAGCGCGCTGTCGCTATCGGCATACACCTCTAGAATGATCTGTAGATTCGAAACGCCTTCCAGCAGTTTTACCTGGCAGATGTTCTGCGAAAGCAGCTCGCGGCAGGTGGCCAGGTGGGCGGGGGTGATGGGGGTGAGCGTTTCCAGCCCCAGGCTGCTGTCGCCGCCCACGGCCCCCAGCACCGCGCTCACGTCGATGCCTTTCATGTCGCCGGTGGTGGGGACGATGACCCCCTTGACATTTTTGATGATGTTGCCGCTGCAGCTGGCGACGATGCGCTGGGGCATCTTCCCCAGTACCTCGCGGGCCTTGGCCGCCGCAAAGGCGATGGCGATGGGCTCAGTACAGCCCAGAGCGGGCACCAGTTCCTGCTGTAAGATCTGGATGTACTGTCTACAGACGCATTCCTCCATGTTCTCTTCCTCCTGATGATCATTTTGTTGCATGACGTACTAGACCTATTATAGCAGCCGCGCCGCCGGGGAACAATGGCCCCGCACATAGGAGTTGCGCTGCCTTTTTTGTGCGTTTTTTTGTGCACAAGCGGGGCGAATCGCGCCGCTGCCCCTTGGCAGGGGGGAGGTGCTTTGTTATAATAGGTTAGATAGCCGCACTGCCGCCACTGCGCTCTGTTGGCGCCCGCTGCATACGGCCGGCGCCTGCGGCATGTTTTTTAGCCGCGGTGACCGGGGTAGTGCACGCTAAAGCTGAAAGAGTTTTGTAAGAAAGAGGGATGTGTGCCGTGCATAAGATTTTGCAGGAGCTCAGAGCACAGATGGAAAGCAGCGAGGACAAGTGCCTGGCCGCCGGCGAGAGCGGAGAGCTGCTTTTTTCTTCGCAGAAGCAGGGCATCGCCCCGCTTTTAGATCTGTATCAGCAGTACCCCGGGGCGGCGCCGTATATCTGCGACCGGGTGTTTGGCAAAGCGGCGGTGTTCGTGGCCGCGCTGTGCGGCGCCAGAGAGATCTTCTCGTTCGTGGCCAGCCGCCCGGCCATCGACCTGGCGGTCCAGCTGGGGCTGGTGCTGCACTGTGGGCGGGAGGTGCCCATTATCACCAACCGCACCGGCAGCGGCCAGTGCCCCATCGAGAACTCGGTGATGGAAGTGACGACGCCCGAGCAGGCTATCCCCGCCATCAGGGCCCGGCTGGCGGCACTGGCTGACGGCAGCTACAAGATCTAGTGCCGGAAACCCATTTTGTGTTTTGATCGATTTCGCCGCGGCGCTGCAAATCCAGCGGCGCCGCGCAGACAAGAGGTGGCCCTTTTTCATGGAGAAAGACGCAGTCGTGCAGCCCCAGTACATATACATCATGTTTACCCACACCGGCACCTGGTTTTCTAAGGTGCTGCGGCTGATCACCCGCAACGAGTTCACCCACGTCTCGATATCGCTGGACAAGTCGCTGACTCAGCTGTACTCTTTTGGGCGCAACACCATCAAGGAGCGGCCCTGGGAGGCGGGATTCGTGCACGAGGACCCCCGCGGGGGCGTGTACAAGGAGCTGAGTGGCACCCGCTGCGTGGTGTACCAGCTGGAGGTGAGCAGCGAGCAGTACCTGCGCGCCAAGCAGATCATCGAGTACTTTTTGCGCAACCAGTCAGAGTTTAAATACAACTTCCCCGGGCTGTTTTTTATGGCGATGGGCTGGCCCAAACGCTTTCGCCGGCGGTTCGTCTGCTCGCAGTTCGTGGCTTTTGTGCTGGAAAACAGCGGTACGCTGCACTTTGAGAAAGACTTTAGCCTGATACGGCCGCAGGACCTGGGCCGCCAGAGCTTTGGAGCGGTGCTGTACCGGGGAGAGCTGGCCAACTATGACACGGTAGCGGGCTGAGGCAGGTCAAGGCAGGCCAAGGTGGGCTGGAGCGGACCGGAGGTGGGCCAGAGTGGGTCAGGACGCCCGCCCTCTGGTGATTTTGTACAGTTTTTTTACACCCGACACCCCAGAACAGGGCGGCGGGTATTTTTGTGTCTGGACCCGGTGCGAGCAGGGTGCTGGGGCCGGTGGGAGTCCGGTGACCGGCACTGGCGTAAATTTGTGTAAATGGCGGGTAAAACGGTGTAGCTTTGCCAGTTTCAGGCCTGATAATTGTGATATATGCACATATGTTGCAACTGTTCATAGGTCATTTTGCATTTTCGTGACATTGTCAATAGGAAAACAGTGGAGAGTATGCTAAACTGTAATGGCCGGTGCGGCGCGGGTATCTGCCGCCGTTTTTCGGTGGGGAGATGTGTTTGGCGCGGGCGTGCGGCCCGGCGCCCACATCGACTTTTTAAAGTGGCGGCGCGGTGTTTTTGAGCGGCCACCCGGCGGTTGCGGCGGTGGCCGGCCGCCGGACAGAGAGTTTTATGAAGAGAGAGGGAAGATACTTGAAAAGAGGAATCGCGATCGAACGGGACCGGTACTTCTATGGGTCGGTGCTGTCGCTGGCAGTACCGCTGGCGCTGCAGTCGGCGCTGATGTACAGTGTCACCACGTTAAACAGCATTATGCTGGGCGCGCTGGGCGAGGTGCCCATGTCGGCGTCGGCCATTGCCGACCAGCCCTTTTTGATCGTCTCGGGCATACTGCGCGGGCTCACGCTGGGCGGTGCGGTGCTCATTGCCCAGTACTGGGGCAAGGGGGACACCGACGCCATCAAGCGGGTGCTGGCTATCGCCGTGCGCAGCTCGGTGCTGCTGGCGCTGATCACCGCCGTCGCGGTCATACTGCTCCCCACCCAGATCATGGGCATCTTCTCTACCGATAAAGAGGTCATAAACGCCGGTATCAACTACCTGCGCATCGTGGCGCTGACCTATGTGATGTTTGCGGTGAGCAACGCCTACATGCTGTCGGTGCGCGCCACCGAGAACGCCAAGACGCCGCTGATCATCAATCTGGTCACCTACTCGGTCAACATCTTTTTGAACTACGGTTTTATTTTCGGCAAGTTCGGCCTGCCCAAGATGGGCATTACCGGCGTGGCCATCGGCACGCTGATCGCCCGTATCATCGAGCTGAGCTGCGTGCTGGTGCACATGTTCTTTATAAACCCCCACGTGCGCATGAAGATCAGCGACTTTATGCACAAGGACAAGGTGCTGTTTAAAGACTTTTTGTCTTACGCGGCCCCGTCGATGCTCAGTGAGATGATCTTCACCATCGGCATGGCGGCCTACTCGGTGATCTTTGGCCGTCTGGGCACCACCACTATTGCCGCCAATACGATCGCCGAGGTGCTACACCGCATCGGCTCCACCTTCCTGTCGGGCCTGTCGGGTGCCTCGTCGGTCATCATCGGCAAGACCATCGGCTCGGGCGATATCCAGCGCGCCAAGCTGCAGAAAAAGACCTTTAACGTGCTGGGCATGGGGCTGGGCATCTTCACCATGATCCTGGTGTTGTCGATCAAGAACCTGGTGTTGGGCTTTTACAACATCGCCCCCGCCACCCATGCTATGGCCGACCAGATGATCATCATCAACGGCCTGTGCATGATCGCCTTCGCCTACGAGTCGCTGTATGTGACCGGGCTGCAGGTGGGCAGCGGCGATACCACCAACATCCTCATCTACACCACCGTGATCATGTGGGGCATTATTATGCCGCTTGCCTTTGCCGGGGCATTCTGGTTCAAGTTCTCCCCCATCGTGGTGTTCATCATCCTCAAGTGCGACTATGTCATCAAGGGCTTTTACGGCTACTTCCGCACCCGCGGGAGCAAGTGGATCAAGCAGGTCACCCGCGACAAAGAAGCGCTGCAGGAGCACTGATCGGCCGTTTGCCGGCAGGTGCGAAGACATAAAAAATTAGGCGGCGCCCCACCCGTTTGGCGGTGGGGCGCCGCCTTTTTTGCGCGCTGGGGAAAAAGCTGCTGGTCCCCGGATAAAGCGGTGGGCAGCGGGGGAGGAGTGCGGTGACAGCACGGGGATATGCGTGCCCGAGCTGACGCGGTGTGCCCCGCCGGCGAGCCGCCCGCGCCGGGATGGGCCGCAGAGCGGTACGGCGCAAAGAGAGAGACCCGCCAGCCGGCTGTTTTGCCGGTGCAGGCGGATCTCTCTTGAGTGGGCGACACCTGGGTGGGGTGAGGAATTTCAGGCGCCGTAGGGGGCGCTGTGGAAGGAGCGCAGCTCCTCTACAAAGATGTCGGTGAGGGTGGGGTCGAACTGGGTGCCGCGGCAGCGCAGCAGCTCGGCGATGGCCTCGTCGATGGTGCGGGCCTTTTTGTAGGGGCGCTTGGAGATGATGGCATCGAAGCTGTCGACCAGCGTGAGGATGCGCGCCAGGTAGGAGATCTCCTCCCCCTTGAGACCGTGGGGATAGCCGCTGCCGTCGTAGCGCTCGTGGTGGTGCTCGACCAGGTCGGCCACAAAACTGAGGCTGGGCAGGTTGCGGATGATGTAGGCCCCGTCGCTGGGGTGCTTTTTCATCTCGGCCCACTCCTCGTCGGTCAGGGCGATGGGCTTGAGCAGGATCTCTTTGGCGACGTTGATCTTGCCCACGTCGTGCACGTAGGCGCCGTAGAGCAGGGCGCGGCTGTCTGCGCGGCTGAGGTGCAGCCGCTTGGCCATGAGGCTGGCGTAGTACACCACCCGCTCGGTGTGGCCGAAGGTGTACAGGTCGCGGGAGTTGACCACCGAGATGAGCGCCCGGATGGAGGAGAGACTGTTTTCGAAATCGTCGGTGTCGCCGGCGGCGCGGAACTGGTCCAGCAGCGAGACGTACACCTCCACCCGGTTTTTGCGGAAGAACTTGGCCCGGTAGAGGGCGTCGTCGCACTCCTGCACGAACTGGTTGCAGGAGAGGTGGCGGCTGCTCAGCCCGCACACCCCGCAGGAGATGGTGAGGCTGCCGGCGGGGAGCAGCTCCTGCCCGTAAAAGGGGTGCTGGTCTATGGCGTCGCGCATCTGCCGCGCCAGAACAGTGGCCTGCTGCTGGTCCATCCCCGGCAGAATACAGGCGAATTTGGCGCCGCTGTAGCGAAACAGCTGCCCCTTTTGCCCGGCGGTAGAGGCCAGCAGGTCGGCGGTCTCTTTTAGGGCCAAGTCGCCTTGCTGGTGGCCGTGACAGTCGTTATAGGTGGTGAAGTAGTCGATGTCGGCAAAGATGAGCGACAGGGGCGTACCCTCTTTTTGGGCGGTGTCGTAGCACAGCTGTACCTCGTCGTAGAAGTTGCGGTGGTTGAGCAGGCCGGTGAGGCCATCGGTATTGATCTGCCGCTCGAGACTGGCGATGTGTTCCTGGCGCATCTGGGCGTAAAAGCCCAGCGCCCAGGCAGTGACGATAAAGGCACCGCAGAGCAGCAGGTCGTTTTGAAAATAGAGGTTGACCCCGCCTTTTACCGGCGCCCACACCAGGTCGATACCGACGATGGACAGCGAGGCGAACACCGCCAGGTACAGCCCGGCGCGCATGCCGTACTCGAAGGTGTAGCTGATGATGAGGAACAAGAACAGGATCTTGTACTGGCTTTGGTACAGGCCGGTGACGGCGATGGCACACAGAAAGATGGCGCTCATCAGCACACATTCCAGCACCTTGAGCTGGCGGGCGTATCTGCCGGCGGCCCGGTAGACGTTGGAGATGCACAGAAAGACGGCGATACACACCCCACACACCGCCAGCGGCGCGTAGAGCAGGTAGAAGTAGGTGCCGTGGGCCTCGCCCGCCTGCTGGTAGATGAACTGGAAAAAGGCGATGGAGGCAAAAAACAGCGATAACAGGCGCACCGAGAACAAAAAGTCCCGCACGCTGGGCTTATAGGAGGTTTTGTGAGGGGCCATTTCTTCTCCTTTTCTATGGCGACGGGAAGGCCGGACAGAGTATGTTGGGGCCCCATCGCGCGAAAACTGCCGGGCGAGATAAGCGGGCCCAGGCGGTAGAGGTCACCGGACAGCAGGAGAGGGGGGCATACGTCGCCCCCCTCTTATACACCCTACTTGCGCAGGCTTTTCGGCTCTTCGGGCTGGTAGAAGAACCACAGGCAGGCCGAAGACGCCATCAGTGCGGCGGCCAGTGCCGCCACCGCGGCAAAAGCGGCGTATGCTCTCTTCTTCATCGCGTTCACCTCCTTTTATGGGGCGCTTTTGGTGGTGTGCACAAGGCCACAGGCCCTGCGCATATAGGAGCGCCGCCGGCGTTGACCGGGGCGCGTGGTCAGTGAAAATGTGTGGCGCGGCTACAAGCTGGGCGTACCGGGCCGCTGGACGACTACTTTTGCGGTAGAGACTTACAGGCGGCCCAACAGCTTGCCGCCGAGACGGGTGAGCGTGAGGACCTGCCACAGCACTGCCAGCAGTACCGCCACCGCCACTGCCGGCAGCGGGCCGGGGCCGAATACGAGAGCGGCGGCGCCGGCGGCGGTATAGCACCCGACCACTGTCAGTGCGCCCCGCCGCAGCCTTTGGCAGCGCTCTTTACTGAGCAGCGGCTTGTTGGGGCTGTCGACCGGGGCGCGGGCCCCCACCACCGCCAGGCAGAGCGCACAGCCGGCCAGATATGCCGCCAGCAGCGGCGGCCGGGATACCGACCGTGCCAGCAGGGAGGCGGCCAGCGCGGCGGCGCCGCAGACCAGCAGGGTGATGAGCGCACAGCGGCCGGGCGTGCTGGCATGGGCGCCGCCGGCAAAGCGGCGCAGCAGCGAACCGGCCAGCACGGCGGCCAAGCAGGGCCAAAAGGCGCCGATCGCCCAGCCCAGCAGAGCGGTGCCGGCCAGCAGAAACGCCGTTTGCAACAATCCAAAAAAGCCGTAGGCCAGCACCTCGATCTGCTCGGGCGGGTAGTGCAGCGCCCCGCCCACCTTGTTGGCCAGCGCGCGAGATAGATGCTCCATGGGCAGGGCCTCGACTTTCTGTTATGGGGTGGGGGCGGTGTTTTTGCGCCGGCGGTACAGGCGGACGATAGCGATGGAGAGCGCCAAAAATACCAGTGCCGGCACCCCGGCGATGGACTTGTACACGGGGTCGCCAAAGATGGCCAGCACCTGGTCTTTAAACAGCAGCTGCAGCAACACCACGTTGATCCCCTCACCGAGGATGAGCAGCAGGGTGACCATCAGGCTGCTCTTGATGGCGCCCAGCACCTCGATCTTGCAGACGTTGACGGCCAGCAGGATGAGGATGATGACGTTTAGGATGACATAGACCCCGTTGGCCAGCGGCAGCATGCGCGAGCCGATGGTGGTGAGCACCAGTATGGCCCCGCAGATACAGTAATTTTTGGCGCTGACCCGCCGCCCGGCGAAGGTGTAGAGCCCCCACATGAGCAGCAGTACCTCGGGGATGTCGCGCAGCAGCTGAGCCAGCAGCTGGATGATATCGAATTTCATGAAATGCTCCTTTTGGGGGCGGGCGCCCCGCCGCCGATAGACAGCTGGTGGAAGTGGCGCAGCGTGCAGTACACCGCCAGAAAGCCCATGACCCGCACCAGAATATCGCCGATGCTGAGCACGCTGTAGCCGATGTCGATATAGTCGGTGAGCACCTTGAGCCTGGTGGCGCTGCCGCCGAGCACGTGCAGGCTGCCGCCCAGATCGAGATTGCGGGTGTTGACGTAGCCGGTGAGGTAGGAGAGCGTGGGGTACACCGGCATTTTGCCGCCGTTGGCGGCCATGGCCAGATTGTTTAAGATACTGCCGGCGAACACGCAGCCGGCGCTGACCAGACAGGCCCGGTACTGCTGGTAGCAGATGAGCGGCAGGGCCAGCGCCACCATGTAGGTGGTTTTGATGATGGGGGCGTAGGGGATAAAGGTGTACACCCCGAAAAAGATGCTGGCCTGAAAGCCCAGCGTCACCACTTCGAACAGGTAGATGGGGTAGAGCAGCTTGGCCTGACGCAGGCCCCGCAGCGCATACCCCCGCTTGTGGGCCAGCAGCACGGCCAGCAGCAGCGTCTCGATCACAGATAACTCCTCTATTTATAAAGTGGACAAACTCTTATACAAAGCCATTATATAGCAATTCGACAGAGACAGTCAATATAAACATAATTTATCTACAAAAAAGCGGTCACAATACCAGGGATTACCAAACGAAACGCCAAAAAGCCCCATAAAGTGTGACTTTATCCCACGATGTGATAGCGATCGAGAAAAGAGGTGTCGACCCAGTAGCGGCGGTAATCGCTGCGGTCGACGTACACCCGCACGGTGCTGCCGACCAGCGCGGTGGGATCGGCCCACAGCGAGTCGCTCTTAAACTGGTAGATGGTGCTGCTGCCGGGGTCTACATACTGGGCCCACACCACCCAGGGGCTGCGGCCATTTACATGAATGCGGGCATCGCGCTGCACCTCGGTGACCTGGGCGGTGATGGGGCGGCCGTTTTGCAGCAGATACTGCCGTCGGCGGCGCTTGCGGCGTTGGTAGTACAGCAGCCCGGAGCCGATGCAGGCAAATATCAGCCCCAGCAGCGCGAAGATAAAGCCCATTAGAAATTGGCGCACCGCCGGCTGGCCGGGGCGGTCGGGGTCGATATAGAGGGTGATGCGCTGCCCCACGTACATGGAGGAGCTGTAGTAGTTGAGCCGCACCCCGCTGTACGCCTGCCCGCCGGCGGTGTAGTCGACATAGGCGGTGCTGCTCTCGAGGTCGGTAATGGACCCCACTACCGGCTGGCGGCTGGCCAGGTCTTGCCGCTGCAGCAGGTAGAAGGTAAGACCCAGCAGCAGGGCCAGCACGCCCACGGCGGTAAACACCGCGCCCAGCGTGCGGTAGGGGTTTTTTTGACGCTGATCTGTCATAGGCAGTCCTCCCGAAAAAGAGCGCCGATAGCTGCATCGGCGCTCTTTTTTACTTTTTTGTTGGAACGGGACTTAGAAGCCGCGCTCCTCTAGCAGTTTGATGCCCTCGAGCACCACACGGATGGCTTTCTCGGTGTCGTGATCGAAGGGGTTCTCCATGCCCAGCGCCTTGCGCTCCTGGTTTTGCACGCAGTGCATGACCGCACCGGCCTTGGCGCCGATGGCGGCACAGACGGTGAACAGGGCGGCCGATTCCATCTCGCTGCCCAGGGTGCCGGCGCGTTTCCAAGCCTCCCAGCGGTTGAGCAGCTCGTAGGATACGGGCATGCGCTCGGGGGAGTGCTGGCCGTAGTAGGAGTCTTTGCACTCCACCACGCCGGTGTGGTAGCGGTAGCCCAGGTTTTTGGCGCCGTCGCGCAGGGCCACGGCCATGTCGAGATCGGACACGGCGGGGAACTCGATGGGCAGGTACTCGCGGGAGGTGCCCTCGGCGCGGATGGCGCCGGTGACCACCACCACGTCGCCGCCCAACACATCCAGATGGATGCCGCCGCAGGTGCCGATGCGGATGAAGTTATCCACCCCCAGCATGTGCAGCTCCTCTACGGCGATAGAGGCGGAGGGGCCGCCGATACCGGTGGAGCAGACCACCACTTTGGCATCGCCCACGTAGCCGGTGTAGGTGACGTATTCGCGGTTGACGTTGATCTTTTCGGGCCTATCGAGCAGGGCGGCGATCTTGGGCACACGGCCGGGGTCGCCGGGCAGGATGGCGTATTTGGCGCCTTTGATATCGTTTTTAGAGATCTGCAGGTGCCAGATCTTCTCGTCGGGGGCTAAATCTACCTGTGGCATAGTCGTATTCCTCCTGTAATCGTGCGTAAAAAGTGGCGGGCGAGCGGACTTGCTTGGCGCCCGTGCGATATAGGAATATTGTACCACTGTCCACAGGGCAAAAACAATGGAGAAAACAGAGATATACCGGCCTGTTTTTTAGCGGTATTGAGGGGGATAGACCGCTGCCGGTCAGCTGGGCTCAGTCGCTGTTTTTTTGAGGAACTTGCCGTCGGCGGTGACGTCTTTGATCCATTTGCCGGAGTAAAAGCGCACCAGGCAGCACAGGGCCTTGATTAAGTAGTAGGATTTGGTGAGCAGAAATACCGCCCACATGGGCCAGTGGAGCACAAAACCGGCGATAAACACCAGCGGGATGCCGATGCCCCACAGACAGAGGTTAGTAAAGATCATGTTGAAGGTGGCATCGCCGCCACCGCGCAGCGTGCCGGCGGCGTACATGCCCTCCATGGCCACGAGGGGCAGCGTAAGGGCGGACAGTGTGAGGAAGTTGTCGGTGACGGCCATGGTCTCGGGAGTTATGGCGTAGAGACCCAGCAGCCAGTTTTTGCCAAAGTAGAGAAAGGCGCCCGAGAGAAAGCCCACCGCCCAGCACATGAGGTGAAAGGCCTTGGATTGGGTCATCACCTTTTGCCGGTCGCCTTCGCCGACGGCTTTGCCGATGAGCACGCAGGCGGCGCTGCACAGGGCAAAGGTGAGCGAGGTGCACAGCTGCTGCAGTGCGTAGGAGACCGAGTAGGCGGCCATAGCGCCGGTATCCAGCCGGCCGAATACCAGCGGGTACATGGTGCTGCCCACGCCGAAGAGCACCTCGGTGATGGTGATGGGCACCAGCAGCCTGAAAAAGCGGTGCTCGATGCCCCGGTCGAAGCAGAAAAAGCTGCCCAGCGTGATGTGCACTGTTTTTTCAAAAAATTTGCAGTAGATAATGAGGGCCAGCAGCTCGATGATGCGGGCACACAGCGTGCCGATGGCCGCGCCGGTGATGCCCAGTGCCGGCAGCCCGAACTTGCCGAAGATGAGACAGTAGTTAAAGCCGATATTCAGCGAGTAGGAGAGCATGTTGATGAGCATGGGCACGCGCACGTTCTCGATGGCCCGCAGCGAGGTGATGAGCGTGATGGAGATAGCGTACAGCGCGTAGGAGAGCGAGTAGATGCGCAGGTACCCCGCCCCGGCGGCGATGACGGCCATATCGCTGGAAAAGATGCGCATGATGGCCACCGGCTGCAAAAACACCACCACAGACGCCGCCAGACAGATGAGGAAGGTGTAGCGCATGCAGGCGGCGATGACTTTGGGGATGGCGGCGAGATCCCTCTTGCCCCAGTACTGGCTGAGCAGCGTGGCGGCGGCGCCGGTGGTGCCGTAGGTGACGCTGTTGACGATGGCGAACACCTGGTTGCCCAGCGACGAGGCGGCCATGGCCGTTTCGCCCAGCTGGCCCAGCATGACGCTGTCGACCATGCCCACGCTAAAATTGAAGATGTTTAGGAGCGCCACCGGCAGGGCGATAGCCAGTACCGACTTGTAAAACTGGCCGCTGCGCTCGATCTGTAGCCGCAATCTCAATGCGATACCCCCCTTATATAGGCCGCCCCCCTCAGGGCGGCAGTCAGGCCCGGCTGCTTATCGGCTGCTCTTTTTTGGCGCTGGTCACGTCTTTGATCCACTTGCCGGAGTTAAAGCGCAGCTGGCAGCAGATGGCCTTGATGACAAAGTACAGCTTGGTGCATAGAAATACCGCCCACATGGGCCAGTGGAGCCAGAAGCCGGCGACGAACACCAGCGGAATGCCGACCAGCCACAGGCAGATGTTGGTAGAGATCATGTTGAAGGTGGCGTCGCCGCCGCCGCGCAGGCTGCCGCCGGCGAACATGCCCTCCATCCCCACCGGCAGCATGGTGATGGCCGAGAGCACCAAGAACTGGTCGGTGATGTGCAGCGTGTCGGGGCCGATGGCGTAGAGGCCCAGCAGCAGGTCTTTGCACAAAAACAGCGCCAGTGCCGACACCAGCGAGATGGCCACGCACAGCCAGTTGAAGGTGCGCCCCTTACGCATGACCGCCTGGCGATCTCCCTCGCCGATGGCTTTGCCGGTGAGCACGCAGGAGGCGTTGACCAGCCCGAAGATGGCCGAGGTGAATAGCTGATTGGCGGCAAAAGCCACCGAGTAGGCGGCCATGGCACCGGTATCCAGCCGGCCGAACACCAGCGGGTACATGGTGCAGCCCACCCCGTAGAGCACCTGGGTGACGGTGGTGGGCAGCATCTGTTTGACGTAGGGCAGTTCCACCCGCCGGTCGAAGCGGAGCAGATCGTGAAGGCGCAGGGTTATGCGCCGCTCGGCAAAGGTGAAGTAGAGCAGGATGACGACCAGCTCTATCACCCGCGCCAGCAGCGTGCCCGCCGCTGCGCCGGTGACCCCCATCTGGGGAAAGCCCAGCTTGCCGAAGATGAGACAGTAGTTGAGGCAGATGTTCACCGAGTAGGAGAGCACGTTGATGAGCATGGGGAATTTGACGTTTTCGATGGCGCGCAGCGAGGTGATGAGCGTGATGGAGACGGCATACAGCACGAACGAGAGTGCATAGATGCGCAGGTAGGTGGTGCCGGCGGCGATGACCGCCGCGTCGCCGGAGAAGACGCCCATAATGGTTTGGGGGAACAAAAACACCACCGCTGCCGCGACCGCGCACACCGCCACTGTATAGCGCAGACAGGTGGCGATGACCTTGGAGATGGAAGCGGTATCCTGTTTGCCCCAGTACTGGGAGATGAGCGTGACGGCGGCGATGGTGGTGCCGAAAGCCATGCTGGTGATGATGGAAAACACCTGATTGCCCAGTGAGGCGGCGGCCATGGCCGTCTCGCCCAGCTGGCCCAGCATGACGTTGTCTACGCAGCCCACCCCGAATGAAAACAGGTTGAGTACGGTGATAGGCAGGGCGATAGAGAAGACCGAGCGGTAAAAGCTGCGGTCGGCAAGCGGCTGTATGGCGTGTTTCATAAGAGAGATCTGCCTCCTCGCCATCGGCGGCGCAGGCGAGGATCGCCCGCCGCATCGACGGCTATTCTGCATTTTATGTTAGACCAAACCCGGCGCTTTGTCACCCTGTAAACCGGCGGCTGCCCACTTTTTCAGAGGGGCGCACAATTTGTACGGCCAGTTTTCGCCCACCGGTGCAGTTGCCACCATCTAAAAGAGCAGGCGTACAGAAATAACAGAAAAAGGGTCCCGCCTCCGTCGTTTGGACGGAGGTGGGACCCGGGGCGTGGGAAGTTGCTTCAGCGGTGGACGAACCGCTGTAAAAAAGTGCGGGTATGGGGATTTTTGGGGTGCTCAAAGATCTGCTGGGGGGTACCGTCCTCGGCGATGATGCCGTCTTGCATGAACAGCACCCGACTGGACACCTCGCGGGCAAACTGCATCTCGTGGGTGACCACCGCCATGGTCATGCCTTCGGCGGCCAGCTGGCGCATCACCGCCAGCACCTCGCCGACCATCTGCGGGTCGAGTGCGCTGGTGGGCTCGTCGAACAGCAGGATGTCGGGGTGCATGCAGAGCGCCCGGGCGATGGCTACCCGCTGTTTTTGCCCGCCCGAGAGCTGGTCGGGCCGGGCGTTTTGGTAGGCGGCCATGCCCACCTTTTTTAAGTATGTGAGCGCTTGAGCGCGGGCCTGCTCGCGGCTGGCGTGCAACACGTGCACCGGGCCGGCCATGCAGTTTTTGAGCACATTCATGTTGGCAAACAGGTTAAAGCTCTGAAAGACCATGCCGACCTTGGCGCGATAGCGGTCGACCTGAAAGTGCTCGCCGCCCACCGGCTGCCCGCGGTACAGAATACTGCCGGCGGTGGGGGGCTCGAGGTGATCGATACAGCGCAGCAGGGTGGACTTGCCTGAACCGGAGGCGCCGATGATACAGATGACGTCGCCCCGGCTGATGGAGAAGTCGATATCCCGCAGCACGATGTGGGCGCCGAAACGCTTGCTCAGGTGCCGCACCTGGAGGATATCGGCGGCGTCGGTGGAGGATAGGGGTAGTTCTGCGACGGATAACGGCGCGGTAGCCATGGTGAAAACACTCCTTTTGACCAGGTACTTAGCGGGTGGCGGTCATACGGCGCTAAGCGCCGGGGTCCTCTACCAGCGCATAGGCCCGGGGGCCGGCCAGCTTTTTTTCGATGAGGCGCAAGAGCAGGGTAGCTGCGGTGGTGAGAGCCAGATAGATGAGACAGGTGATGAAGAACACCTCGAAATAGCGCAGATAGGTGCCGGCGGCGGAGCGGGCGAGGTAGAACAGCTCCCCCACGGTGATGACGCTGAGCACCGAGGTGTCTTTGATGTTGCTGACCAGATAGTTGCCGATCTGGGGGATGATGGCCCGCAGCGCCTGCGGCAGGATGACCAGCCGCATGGCCTGAAAGTGGGACATGCCGATGGCCTGCGCCCCCTCGAGCTGGCCGGGGTCGACGGCCTGGATGCCGCCGCGGACCGTTTCGGCCATATAGGCGCCGGTGTTGACCGAGACGATGAACAGGCCGGCGGCCAAGGGGTCCAGATCCCAGCTAAAAACTGCCGAGGCCCCATAAAAGATGACCATGGCCTGGACCATCATGGGCGTGCCGCGAAAGATCCAGACGTAGAGGGCCACCAGGCCCCGCACCAGCCGCAGCAGTACCTTTTGCGGCAGCGGGGTATCGACATCGATGGGGACGGCGGTGCCCACCCCGGCCAGGAGGCCGATGAGCGTGCCCAGTGCGGTACCGGCAGCCGCCAGATAGACGGCGATACCGGCGCCTTTTAAAAAGATGAGACCGTACTGGTCCCAGAGCAGGGCGATCCAGCCGAAAAATGTCTGCGGTGTGTCCATGAGAGAGAAAGCGCCTCCTTAACGCGCGGCGACAGGTCTGCCAGTCAGCGGTTGAGCGGCTGATCGCGGCAGGCGTCATCCATCATTTTTTGCACTTGATCCTGGGGTATCTGGGCGATGGCCTCGTTTAGCTGGCGGCGCAGCTGATCGCTGCCGCGGGGCAGGGCGATGGCCACCGACACGTCTTGGTCGGAGGCGTCAAAGGGGTCTTCTTCGCGCAGGGGGGCGATGGTCAGGTCGGGGTTGGCGATGACCGAGGCCTGGGCGGTGGGGCGGTCCATCAGCAGGCAGTCTACCTTGCCCGACTGCAGCGCTACCAGCATGGCCGGTACGCTCTCGAGGGCGGGCTGCTTGTCGGCGCCGGGGATGGCGTCGATCTGCCGGTACCACAGTGTGTTGAGCATAGAGGTGACCCGGGCGCCCGACAGCGCCTCCAGCGAGGTGGCACCGGCGTAGGGGCCGCTTTTTTGGACCAGGACCACCGAGTTGGAGCGGTAGTAGGGGCTGGTGAAATCCATTGTTTTTTGCCGCTCGGCGGTGGGGGAGATCATGGAGATGGCACAGTCGACTTTGCCGGTAGAGACCGCCATCATCAGGCCGTCCCAGTCGTATTTATAGGCCTGCAGCTGATAGCCGGCTCTTTCGCAGACGGCTTTCATGTAGGCCACCTCAAAACCGCAGAGATACTGGTCGCTGCCGGTGATAGGCACGGCGCCGTGGTCGCCGCTGTCCTGGGTCCAGTTGGTGGGGACGGTCATCCCCTCGAAACCCACCCGCAGCACCTTTTGGTTGCCGGTATCTTTTTGACCGCCGCACCCGGCCAGCGCTCCGAGCAAAAACAGCCCGGCCAGCAGGGCGGACAGGATCTTCTTTTTCACGAAAAGTGCCTCCTTTAAAGCTGGCAGATGGGCCGGCCGAGCCGGGTGCCCGGCGGTGACCATCTGCTCGGGATCGCCTCTATTTTAGCGCCCCGTGGCAGTAAAACAAGGCTTTATGGCAAACCTTAACAGCGCTTTAATTGCCGGGGGCGCTTTCTTAACGGGGTTTTAAATGGAGGGCCGTCTCCGCGCGCCGCATGTGGCCGCAAAAAAAGAGAGGGCTGCCCCGTGGGGCGGTCCTCTCTTTTTTAAACGGGTGCGGCGGCTCGGTACCGGCGGTGCACTACTGCTCGGCCAGCGCCTTTAAGGTGGCCAGGATCAGGTTCCAGGTGCGCTCGAAACTGGCCAGGTCCAGCGATTCGTCGGGAGTGTGGGCGCCGTCGGCGGTGGGGCCGAAGGCGATGATATCCAAGTCGGGCATCTTGTCTTTTAAGATGCCGCACTCCAGCCCGCCGTGGGTGGCCACGGCGACCATCTCTTTGCCGGTCTGCTCTTTGTACAGCTTCATGAACAGCTGACGCAGGGGGGACTCGGCCTCGTACTTCCAGCCGGGCATGGGGTCGGCCGGGGCGATCTCGATATCCAGCAGCTGGGCCAGCGAGCGGATCTCGTCGTCGAGGTGGTCGCGGATGGTGGGGTCGGAGGAGCGGATAAAGTCGGTCAGCTGTACGCCGGTGTCGTCGGTGGTGGCCACGCCCAGGTTGGACGAGCAGACCACCAGGCCGGGCATCTCCATGCTCATGGTGTACACGCCGTTTTTGACCAGGAAGATGAACTCGATGATCTGGCGGCTGTCGGCCAGCGACATCTGGCGCTCGGCGGCACCGGCCTTTTCGCACTGCAGGTACAGCCCGCCGTCGCTGGCGGCCAGCTCGGCTTTGGCGGTGGCGGCGATGTGGCTGGCGATCTCGATGGCCTTATCGCCCTGACCGGCGGGCACGGTGATGACCGCGTCGGACTCGCGGGGGATGGCGTTCATTTTGCTGCCGCCGGAGAGGGAGACGATGTGTACCTCCATCTGTTTTTGGATGCCGTGCAGGATGCGGCCCATGACCTTGATGGAGTTGCCCATCTCGTGGTCGATCATCGCCGCCGAGTGGCCGCCCAGCAGGCCGCGCACCTGCAGCGACACGGTGTCGCCGCCGGCTTTTTCCCAGCGCACCTTTTTGCTGATCTCCTGCAGCAGGCCGCCGGCGCAGGAGACGAATACCGTGCCTTCGGGGCCGCAGTCGACGTTAAGCATATACTTGCTGTGCAGGTCGGAGGTGTCGACCTGCAGGGCGCCCAGCAGACCGATCTCCTCCATGGAGGTGAACACGCATTCCAGCGGGGGATGGACCAGATCGTTTCTGGCCAGCAGGGCCATCATGTAGGCCACTGCCTGGCCGTTGTCGGCGCCCAGGGTGGTGCCGCGGGCTTTGAGCAGACCATCTTCGATGTACAGGTCGAGCGGGTCTTTTTCGAAGTCGTGCGCGGTGCCGGCATTTTTTTCGCAGACCATGTCCAGGTGGCCCTGGATCATGACCGCCGGCTTGTCCTCACAGCCGGGGGAGGCGGGCTTTTTGACCACCACGTTCCAGTACGTGGTGTCGATGCGGGCCTCGAGACCCAGATCTTTGGCAAAGTCGTACACGTACTGGGCTACGGCCTGCTCGTTTTTCGAGCCGCGGGGGATGGCCGAGATCTCCTCGAAATAGCGCAGCGCGTCGGCGGGCTCATAGCCCTTGATCACATATTCCATAGTGGCACCGTCCTTTATCTATAAATGAATTTTGGGCGCCGCCCCGGTCGGGGGAGGCGGTCTGTGCTCCCATTGTACACGAAAAAGGTAGGAATTTCAACGCCCCGACGGCAATTCTGTCTTACCGCTTTAAAGGGGCGTGTCGCGGTGCAGCTGTGCTGTGCGTTTTGCCAGATGGGCAGTTTTTGGCGGCTGCTTTTGGCGGGATTGCCGGTTTTTGCCGCCGGAGGTTGACATTTGCGGCCGGTCTTTTTATAGTAGGGATATTGGAAGTGCTATTTTTTTTAGCCAGGTTGTAAAAACGTTTTTACAACCTGGCCGACCAAAAAGGAGAATTGCTATGGCTAAGACGAAAGTGCTGTTTGTGGGCGAGTCCTGGTTCATCACCACCATTGAGACTAAGGGCTTTGACCAGTTTACCATCGGCGGGTACGAGACCGAGATCCAGCGGGTCATCGACGCGCTGGGCGACGATTTTGAGGTGACGCATATGCCGGCGCACGAGGCGCTCAACAGCTTCCCCGAGACGCTGGAGGAGCTGCAGCAGTACGACGTGATCATGGTCAGCGACGTGGGGGCCAATACCTTCCTGCTCAACCCCAAGACGTTCCAGCGGTCGCTGCGCACCGCCAACCGGCTGGACCTGATCGCCGAGTTCGTGCGGCAGGGCGGCGGCTTTGCCATGATCGGCGGCTACCTGACCTTTATGGGCATCGAGGGCAAAGGCAAATATAAAGGCACAGTCATCGAGGATATCTTGCCGGTGGAGCTGCTGCCCGGCGACGACCGGCAGGAGCACCCGGAAGGCATTATGCTGCACTGCGACGCCGACAAGAGCGAGCTGCTCAGGGGCATGCCGGCCCAGTCGAGCTATCTGCTGGGCTACAACAAGCTGATCCCCAAACCGCAGGCGCAGGTGCTCATCGACTACCAGGGAGACCCCATGCTGGCCTGCTGGGAGTGCGGCGAGGGCCGGGTGTTCACCTGGGCCAGCGACTGTGCCCCCCACTGGATGCCGGTGGAGTTTTGCGAGTCGGACTTCAACAAGACCATGTGGCGCAACATGACCGCCTGGGCGGCGCACAAATAGGCCATATCAGGCTATAGAGGGGCAAAACAGCGCCGCTTGCGGCGGCGGGTGAGGAGGAGCATGCCAATGAGCCAGCTAGACACATTGCGCCAGACCTTGGCGGCGCACAGAGAGGAATACCTGGATATTTTAAAGCAGCTTGTGCGCTGCGACACGCAGTGCATCGGCCACGGTATACTGGGCGGCAAGGAGAGAGCAGGCCTGGAGGTGTACGAGCAGGTGGTGCGCGGCATGGGCGCCCAGGTGCAGCTGGAGCCGCTGGACGAGGACAGCGTACAGAGAGCCATTTGCACCTATAACGACGGCAACGCCGGCCACAACTACGACGACCGCTACAACGTGTATGCCACTTTTGGCAAAAGTGAGCCGGGCAAGCGCTCCATCGCCTTTAATGCGCACATGGACGTGATGCCGGTGGGCGAGCTTTCGTTTTGGGAGAGCGACCCGTTCGACCCGGTGGTGAGGGATGGCAAGCTGTACGGCCGCGGCTCGGGCGACGACAAGGGCGGAATCGCGGCGGCGGTGGCGGCAGTGAAGCTGCTGCAGGACAGCGGTATCGAGATCCCCGGGCAGGTGCAGCTGCACTGTGTCAGCGACGAGGAGGGCGGCGGTAACGGCAGTATCAACGCCGCCATCAAGGGGCACCGGGCCGACGCCTGCGTGATCTGTGAGGCCACCGGCAACAACGCGATCTGGGCGCATATGGGCTTTGTGTTCTTTAAGGTTGAAGTGACCGGCAAGAGCCTGCACTCGGCCCAGAAATGGCTGGGGGTCAACGCCATCGAAAAAGCGTGGAAGCTGGTAGAGGCGCTGCACGAGCTGGAGAACGACTGGCTCATGCGCTACCGCCACCCGCACCTGCCTTCGCCCAGCCTGAATATCGGCGTGATCGAGGGCGGAACGGCCGGTTCGACGGTGCCCGATTACTGCTCCTTTAGCCTCTGTCTGCACTACATTCCCGGCATGATGACCCACGCCGAGGTCATCCGCCAGGTAGAGCAGTGCATCGCCACCCGTGCCCAGGGGGACAGCTGGCTGCGCGAGCACCAGCCCAAAGTCACCGTGTACCAGCAGGGACAGGGTTTTGAGCAGGATGTGCGCGAGCCGTTCCCCCAGGCGGTAAAGACGGCGATGGAGCAGGTGCTGCCCGGCTACGGTGGGCAGTTCATCGTCAGCAGCTCCGGCTGCGACGCCCGGATATACAAAAACATCTTGGGCATGCCCACCCTGATCGTGGGACCGGGCGACGACTCGGTGGCCCACTGCCCCAACGAGTACGTGCCGCTGGACGAGTGGTACGACGCGATCTTGCTGTACGCGCAGATCATCTTGGGCTGGTGCAGCTAGCATAAAAAGACAGGAGGGAGGAGCCGCTGGCGGCCCCTCCCTTTTTTGTGTGCGGCGGGCGATGGGGCAGACCCTCAGCCCCGCCGGCGGGACCCGGTACGGCGGGCACCTGAACGGGCCCCGACCACCGCCCCGCCGAGCATCAGCACCGCGCCCAGCAGCTGGCGGGCAGAAAGGCGCTCCTGCAGAAACAGGGCGGCGAATACCAGTGCCGACAGCGGCTCGACATAGCCGCAGATGGCTACCGAGGCCGCCGGCAGCAGCTGGACAGCGGAAAAGTACAGGTAGCAGCCCAGGCCGGTGTGCACCACCCCCAACAGCAGTACCGGGACGAGGTCGGCCGCCAGCGCCGGCAGCGACAGCGGCGGGCCCGCCCCCAGAAAGAGGGCGGTAGTGAGCGCGCCGGCGACCAGCTGTACAGCGGTGCCCGGCAGACCGGTGATGCTGGCGGCCTTTTTGTCAAAGAGCACCATGACGGCGTACAGTACCGCGGCACCGGCACCACAGAACAGACCGGCGGCGCCCAGGCGCCCCGGTGCGCCAGTACCGGTACACACCAGGCCCGCCAGCACCACCAGCAGCCCGCCCACCTTGGCCCGGGTGAGGCGCTCACCAAACAGCAGCGGCGAAAGCGCCATGACCAGCACGGGGCCGCAGTAGTAGAGCAGGGTGGCCATGCTCACCCCGACTTGCGCATAGGCGGTAAAGAGCAGCACCCAACTGCCGCCCATAGCCGCCCCCGACACCGCCAGATAGAGCAGGTGCCTTTTGTCGGGGCGGTGCAGCCGAGCGCCGGAACAGCCCCACACAGCCAGCAGGAATACGCTGCCGATCAGGGTGCGCAGCAGTGCGATCTGGGTGCCGGGGAGGTCGATAGAGCTGGCTACCACCCCGTTGAGACCGAACAGCAGCAGCGCTGAAAAATACTTTAGATAGGCTTTGACCACGGTGTGTGCTCCTCTCTTGTTGCAGATGTGTTGCAAATGGGATACAGATACCGTATCATATATGAAGAGCATACAAAAGCGAATGTTTCTCATGCACAGTATGAGAAAAACAGATGGAGAATCGCGATGGACACCAATTTGCAGAAATATCGTGCCTTTATCGGGGCGGTGGAATGCGGCAGTTTTACCCGCGCTGCCCAGCGGCTGCACTACTCCCAGTCGGGCATCAGCCGCATGATCGGCGATCTGGAAAGAGAGTGGGGCATGGCGCTGTTACAGCGGGGGCACGCCGGAGTGCAGCTGACTGCACAGGGGGCCCGGCTGCTGCCCTATGCGCGCGAGGTGTGCCGCGCGCACCAGCAGCTGCAGGACCAGATAGAGGGGATAAACGGCCTGCAGACCGGACTCATCCGCATCGGCACGTTTTCCAGCGTGGCCACCCATTGGCTGCCGGGCATCATCAGCCGCTTTCAGCAGGATTACCCGGCTATCGACTACGAGCTGCTGCTGGGCGACTACACTGAGATCGAGGGCTGGATCGCCGAGGGGCGGGTGGACTGCGGCTTTTTGCGGCTGCCCACCCGCCCGGAGTTTGAGACCGTGCCGCTGCAGCGAGACGAGCTGTTGGCGGTGCTGCCGGAGGATCATCCCCTGGCCGGGTGCGACTGCTTTCCGATGAGGGCTCTGTGCGACAGCCCGTTTATGCTGCTGGAAAAAGGGGGCAGAGCGGAGATCGCCGGCATATTTGAGCGCTGTCACCTGACGCCCAACATCCACTTTACCACCTGGGATGACTACGCGATCATGTCGATGGTGGAGAGCGGGCTGGGCATCAGCATTTTGCCCCGGCTGATCTTACAGCGGGTGCCTTACCACATCGCGATCAAGCGTTTGGAGGTGCCGGCTTACCGCGAGATCGGACTGGCGCTGCGCAGCCGCAAGACGGCCCCGCTGGCGGTGCGGCGTTTTTTAGAGTACCTGCAGTACCGGCCCGATATCCGGTAGAGCCGGACCTTTGAGCGGGCGTGCTGCCGATATAAGATATTTGCGCCCGGCGGCGTTACCGTCTATAATAGGACCTGACGACTGCCGGCCGCGAGGCGGGCAATACAGAGGGGCCGGGGCCCCGGCAGGAGCGCAGTATGAAAGAGCAGATCACCATCAAAGACATCTCGCAAAAGGCGGGAGTGGCCATCTCCACCGTGTCGCGGGTGCTCAACGGCAAGGACCGGGTGAGCCAGAAGACGCGGGAAAAGGTGCAGAAGATCATCGACGAATACGGCTATGTGCCCAGCGCGGCGGCGGTGTCGGTGGTGCGCAAAAAGACCAATATGGTGGGGGTCATCATCCCCGAGATACGAAACCCATTTTACTCGGCTATCATCCACGGGGTGGACATGGTCTGCCGCCAGAAGGGCTATAACGTGTGCATGTTTTCGACCGGCGACGAGGCGGCCACCGAGGAAGAGCTGGTAAAGACGGTGGTCAGCCCGCTGGTGGACGGCATCATCGCCGTGACCGCCACCGACGGTGCGGTGTACAGCGACCGCCGCAAGCCGGTGGTGTTTGTGGACCGGCAGATAGACAGCAGCCGCTTTGACAACGTGATTATCGACAACCGGGGCGGCATGTACGCGGCCTGCCGGCACCTGATAGAGAGGGGGCACCGGCGTATCGCCTACATCTCGGGCCCTATGAAGTACTGCAACGGCTATGGGCGCATGGAGGGCTTTACCAGCTGTATGCGCGCGCATGAACTGCCGGTAGATGAGCGGCTGGTGCTGCACGGCGACTGGTTTGAGCAAAACGGCGAGCGCGCCGCCCGTCAGCTGCTGCAGGAGCGGGAGCAGACCGGGGTGACGGCGATCTTGTGCAGCAACAACCTCATCTGTAAGGGCTGCTATACGGCCCTGGCCGAGGCCGGGGTGCAGGTGGGGGAGGAGCTGTCGCTGGTGGGATTTGACGAGCACGACTTCATGCATTTTGCCACCCCCAAGATCACCTATGTGGCCCGCCCCACCTACGAGATGGGGCAGTTGGCCGGCGAGCTGCTGATACAGAAGATGGAGAGCGGCCAACAGTATTTGGGCGAGGAGCGGGTGCTGCCGGTGGAGCTGGTGGAGCAGCAGTCGGTAAAAGAGCTGCGGTAGCGCCTGAGGGCGGCCGACATGGTCGGCAGAAGATGTGAACAAATTGTAAAAACAGCGGATAAAATAGAAAAAAGACGTCTTTGACGAGCAGTCAAAGACGTCTTTTTTGTGCTATGAGCGGGGAAAAAACGGTGACAAATGAATGATATATCGCACGAAAGAGATGGTATATAAAAATGTGTACCAGCGTACTGACGCGGTGGCGGCAGGCGGCATGGTCGGGGACATGAGGGGCCGACTCGTTGCCGCATATGTGGGCGGCCTATTTGTCGCAACTGGAGATACGGCAGAGGCACGGCGCGAAAAGAATATCGCGACCGGTGACGTTACTAAGAGATGAGATCTATGGGATCGCCGGGGGCGTAATCGCGCGGGGCGGGCGCGCTGATGAAAGCGGCGGCCAAAAGGGGCGAGAGACCGCCGCCGGCAGCTACGCAGAGGTCGTCGGCGGTGACGGTTTGGCCGGCGGCAATGGGCCGGGCGGCGGCCAGACCGGTATAGGTGCGGCTGCGCTCGATCAGGTCTTGCTCGATCAGGTCGCGCCGGCCGGTGCCCAGCGCACCACCCAGCCGACGGATGGCGGCGGCCAGACCGGCGAACTCCTCCATTGACAGCGTGTGGGGGAGCGGGCTGTCGAGGTGGACCGGCTTTTGCACCACCTCGGCCCCGATAGCTACGGCGGCGATGGCGGCTTCGATGCTGCGGGTGTGATCGGCGTAGCCCACCGAGCACTGCAGAGAGCCCTTTAAGAGGACCATAGCCCGCAGGTTGGCACGGTCGGCCGGCACTTCGCCCTGACTGCCCGACTGCAACACGGTGAGCGGGCCGGCCTGCAGCTGCTTGAGGTAGCTGGCGGCAGCCTTGAGCTCGGGCATGGTGCACAGACCGGCCATGGCGATAATGGGCCGGCCGGTGGCGGCGGTCAGCTCAAGGGCCTGGGGATCGGCCAACAGATGGCCGGGCAGGTGCAGGAGCGGTACTGACAGCTGGCAGAGCTGCGAGAGAGCGGTGAGATCCCACGGGGTGGGGAGCAACAGCACCCCGGTGCGCTCGGCCTCTTCGCCAAGGGCGGCGATGTGTGGTGCACCGATGGGGCTGGGTGCCTGTTGCTGCGTGCAGAACCGCAGGCTGGCGGCAGTGGCCCCGCACCGGGCGGCCAGACGGATAAATTCCTGCGCCTGCGCGGCGCTGTGATAGCGGTCTTGCAGATCGGCGATGAGTACAGTGGACTTCATGGGGAGGACCTCCTTCGTGGTGGGCGGGGATCGAAATGAGATGCGGCACGGGATATACGGGTTTTCTAAGTGTATAAATCGATATGAAATATACATATTGTATATATCGGAAATGACTGTGGAGAGAGCGAGTGAGAGAAATACTGGGTTTGAGGATGGAACTGGAGATGTGGATAGGAATGGGAATGAGGATGAGGAGGAAGATCACTGCCTGCGGCGCCGGTCGCCCGGTTAGCCGCAGATACTGCCTGTTCTATGCCGCAGCGATGGCCGAGCTGGACAGCAGGGCGGACACCGCAAAGAGGTGCGCGTTGCAGAAATCTATTAAAAGCCATCTGGCGGCAGAAGATGAACAGAGCAGAGCAGTGCAGAGTTTGGTTTTAGAGTGGAGCAGCAGACAAGATTTGGTTACAGCAAAGACGGGAACTGAGCAGAAAGATATGTATAGAAATAAAGATAATATACAAATAGTATTACATAGTAATGCCGGCGCTGACGGGGAAAGCCGAAGGTACAGACAGATGATGTGTAAGTGCGTGTTGTGTAATGGGAGAACCGGTGTATGCACAGACAGCGGGGAGATGATCTTGACAGATCCGCCGGATGCACGGGGCCCAGGAAGAGCGGAGGATCTGGAGACAACAGCTGTTTTAGCGCGGGGGATAGGAAGGTATGGGCTTGCACAGGGGGATGCTGATCGCCCGACGGCGGCCCCTCGTTTAAAAGGAAAGCTGGCGAGTGTCGCTGTGTTGCCGTGTTGCTGTGATACATTCATGTAAAAAGCGGGCCCGTGTATGGTGGAGACCGCAGTATATGGCGCAGGTAGTCGCGCAGTGCGGCGATATAGCGGTATCTGCCGGGCCGTGTGGCGCCTGCAGACGGAGGGAAGAGCGCTGTTTGCCGGCGGCGATCAGAGCGGTAACACTGCCTGATGGGGCGCGGTGCGGGCGGCGCAGACCGGGGGATAGTGTGGCACCGGGCTGTTTTTTGTTGGGCGGAGAGACTGCCGGTAGGTCGGGGAGCGGCCACCACTGCGGCGGGTACAGTTGGACAGATAGGCGGCTGGGCGGCAGGACGGCGGGACAGCTGGGCGGTGGGGCAGTGGGGCAGTGGGACGGCAGGAAAGCGTATCTGTACCGCTCGTTGCCCAGGAGTGCATGAGGTGGCTTTTTATGAGTGAGGGGCCGTGCTAGGCACTGCTGGTTGGAGCTTGGTGGCGCGAGCGGGTATAGACTGCGGGGCATTGTTGCTGGCGAAGAAGATGAGGTGGGCTGGGGTGACAGCTAGGGCTGGGCGATCTTGGAATCCATATTGAAGAGCAGCTTAAAGCTGTCGCCGTGGCGGCCCCAGACGGACGCCACATGAAAAGTGCCGGCCAGGTCCCGGTCGCGGCTGTCCGCCACCTCGGTCTGGAGGACGTAGTGCAGCATGACCTGGTCGGGGCGGGCGTAGATGACCTCCATGTGGGTGATGGCGTAGCTGCTGATAAAAAAGTCGGCAATGATACCGGCGTATTCGCTGCCCAGACAGCGGTAGCCGCCGCAGATCATGACCGCAGACGGAAAGACGAGTTCCTGAAAGGCAGCTGTGTTCTGGTGCAGAACTGCCTCCCACAGAGCGTGTTCCAGCGAAATGACTTGCTCTTCCATATTTCTCCTGACTGGGTTTTTAGCCCTTGGCGGCGCTGAGGCGCTGCTTTTTTATATAGTCTAACGTGGGTGGGGGAGAGTTGTCAAACAGGACTACTTAGGCAGTACCCGGACTGTGGCTGCCGCTGGGTGGCTGGCCGCTGTGCTGGATGGCGGACTTACCGCGCAGCTGCAAATGAAGCGGAAGAAAGGCCCGGCATTTGAGGTAAGGAATAGGGGTACCTGATGGGGGATGGAAAACGACAGAGCGCAGGCGGGGGTGAGCGCCACGAGCGAACGATCTGCCGGGGCGGGACCTCTTGGGGCGCGTGCCGCGTGTAGAAAAACAGTACCCCGATACATGCGAGATGTGGCGACCGTGATGAGGTGATGCCGGCTTATTTAAAAACGGACGGCGCCTATTTGCCCCTGGCGATATGCTTGATGCTGCCGGCCTGTATCTGCTACACGGGCAAGTATTTTACACAAAAATGAAAATGGCGCAAAAGCCGGCACCACCGCAAAATAAACACCAACATCAGCACCAGCACATATCCAGACCTTGGCTGTACTGCTGTGCTGTTTTACTATTATCGGCGACTGTGTTTTGGACGGGCACCTGCCATGGATACCTATTCTGCGCCGGACACAGATGAGACAGCTGTCTCCTGCTCGTTATAGAGCAGGCGGCGGACCTGATCTATCCACATTTGATAGTTCCCCTTTTTGAAGGTACCGCTGTCAAATGGGTATTTGATCGCGGCACCAAAGCAGAGCTGTGTCAGGTGCTTTAGGGTCCAATTGATACCCGACATCCCGTAAGTGGCAAATGGTATCACCGTTTTACCTTCTAAATTGCACTGCGAAATGAATGCAGCTACAAATCCCGGTAGATCCTGTGCCCATACCGGATACCCCAATAAAACTACATCACAGTTCTGCAAATTGGGAATGGGCGTTTGAAAAGCCGGTGCAACACGTGCTTTTCTTTCTTTGGTGACCCGCAGGCAAGAAGTGATATAATTTCCATATGCTTTTTCTGGAATGATCTTCAAAGCTTCACATTGCAGATCCTTTTGAGCCTGTAATGCGATCTTTTCTGTGTTTCCGGAGCGGGAGTAATAGATGATCATTACTTTCATGCGGTGACGTCCCTTCGCAAAAATTGTTTTTTGTTTACAGAAAATTTGTGACTGATCATACGGCATACAACGATGTGTTGTATGATAAGCATAGTAGCTTACAGATCACTTATCAACCGACAATCTTTGCCCTCAGTGTTGGGCCCTAAGGAGAAGATGCAGCGTGAATAAGCAACCCGAGATCACTGCCAAGACAAGAGAGGCGTTTGCCACTTCTTTTTGTACTTTATATGCGCAAAAATCTATCGATAAAATTACGGTGAAAGAGATCACGGCTCTTGCCGGCTATAATAGAAGTACTTTTTATCAGTATTTTGATGATATCTATGATCTGCTAGATTATGTGGAAGATAGCTTGTTGACCCTAATGAAAAAGTCGTGGGAAGTGGAAAGCGGTGCGCTGTTTACCCCCGACCTGGATCTATTGCGCGCGTTTTTTGCAGACAACGAGATATTTTTAAGAGCTGTATTGGGCGATTACGGGAGTGTGCATTTTATTGCTCGCCTCCAAGAGGAGCTGCCCCTTTCCGGATTGCAAAATACTTTTCCCGCGGCCGAACATCTGATGCCTTACCTGATCGAGTTTCACCTCTCCACCTCTCTGGCTCTTTTTCGTGTTTGGCTACGTCGCGGAAAGGACCTACCGGCAGATAAATTGCTTACTTTGATACATGCGTGCTATACAGGGGGCAGCGCTGCCTTTTTAAGATCGTGCAGATGAAGACCGTGTGGGTGGTGTAGACAGGATAGAGGGAAAAATGTGTGGGCGGTACAGCAGCGCAAGCGCGGTCTCTACTGGCGAAAAGATATGTTGACGGGCGATATAAAAAGGCCCGCCACACGGTGTGGCGGGCCTTTTGGCTGGGGGGTTAAGGCTGGATATCGGTGTCGGCAAAGAGCTCTTTGACCGAGGTGGCCAGACCGGCCAGCGACTGGATCTCGGAGGGGATGATGATCTTGGTGGCGCGGCCATCGGCGGCTTTGGCAAAGGCCTCCAGCCCCTTGAGGGCCACCACCTTTTCGTTGGGATCGGCCTCGTTGAGCAGCTTGAGGCTGTCGGCGTAGGCCTTTTGCACCATGACGATGGCCTCCGCCTCGCCCTGCGCCTCGCGGATCTTCTGCTCTTTGACAGCTTCGGCGCGCAGGATGGCCGACTCTTTTTCGCCTTCGGCCACCAGGATCTGGCTGCGCTTTTCGCCTTCGGCCTTTAAGATGGACTCGCGGCGCAGGCGCTCGGCTTTCATCTGGCGCTCCATAGCGTCCTGGATCTCTTTGGGGGGGACGATGTTTTTGACCTCCACCCGGTTGACCTTGATGCCCCATTTGTCGGTGGCTTCGTCGAGGATGGCGGTGATGCGGTTGTTGATGACGTCGCGGGAGGTGAGCGTATTATCCAGCTCTAAGTCGCCGATGATGTTGCGCAGGGTGGTGGCGGTGAGGAACTCGATGGCGGACAGGGGATTGTTGACCCCGTAGGTGAAGAGTTTGGGATCGGTGATCTGGAAAAAGACCACCGTGTCGATCTGCATGGTGACGTTGTCTTTGGTGATGACTGCCTGGGGGGCAAAGTCGACCACCGTCTCTTTGAGGGAGACTTTTTTGGCCACCCGGTCGATAAAGGGGATCTTGAAGTGCAGACCGGTCTGCCAGGTCTGATAGTAGGTGCCGATGCGCTCCACCACGTAGCTGTGGGCTTGCGGCACCACCCGGATGTTGGCGACGAGCACGATGAGCACCAGCGCGATGAGCGCCAGCAGGATGTATAACCACAACATAGGCATAGAGACGACCTCCTCGATCGTATTATGATGGCGGGCGCTAGCGCCCGGTGGGTGCGAAAATAGGCGCGGCCGGCGCCGGAGGATAGAGGCTACCTTATTACAAATTACAAGTTACTGGCTGTAGGGGCGGGCTTAGCAGTGGGCTATTTTTGGACGGGGGATACCAGCAGCTTGACCCCCTCGATATGATCGACCCGCACCAGCGTGCTTTTGGGGATGTCGCTGCCGTCGAGGCTGCGGGCGGCCCAGCTCTGCCCCGAGAGGTAGACCCGGCCGGCCGCTTTGACGTTGGAGATATCCTCGGTCACGGTGGCGGTTTGGCCGATGAGCATGTCGGCGTTGGTGGGCTGGCTGCGGCCCTTCATATACCTGCGGCACAGCGGGCGGGTGGCGGCCAGCAGGATGCCGCTGAGCGCAAAGAACACCAGCAGCTGGACCCAGAACAGACTGCTGAACAGGGAGGTGAGCAGCGCGCCCACCGCCCCGGCGGCAAACCAGATAGAGACCAGCGCGGGAGAGGCGGCCTCGAGCAGGGCGAAGACCACGATGGCGGCCAGCCAACCGATAGCGTAATAGTTCATCTTGAAGACCCTCTTTCTCGCGGGCTGACAGACTGCGGCAGCAGTATGTCCCAACTCGGCGGCGGCCGGCTGTGGGCCGCCGCCTGTTTACATCTACAATGTAGCATAGCGGCATATAAAATGCAACGAAAATCCCCGCTGTTTGGCGCGCCGGCTGTGTGTCCTGCCAAAAGAGCAGGAAAAAATACGGCCCAATACTGTGCGGATATGCTGATTGATGGCGGATTTGTGCACAAATCCACTGCTGGGGTGTAATTGTGGTGGATAATAGCGGTTTTACCGCCATTTTTTCGGCACAAAATCGATTGCGCCGGCGGTATCGGCTGTGTTAGAATATGGGCATACGAGCAAATGCCCACCCAAACTAAGGAGGTTCTTATTTATGATCACTCAGATCTACTCTCTGAAAACTGTTGACGAGGCTCTGGCCTGCATCGAGGTCGGCGCCACCAATATCGGCGTGAACCCCACCGCCAAGAATTCCGGCAAAACTTTTGACGAGGCTCTGGCCGAGAGCAAAGCTATTTTTGACGCAGTCGGCGACAAGGCCACCAAAGTGGCCCTGACCATCGACGACACCGAGGAAGAGCGCACCAAGATCATCGAGACGCTGCACCCGGACATTCTGCACATCTCGGGTGCTGAGGACGACGCCACCCCCGAGCTGGTAGCGGAGCTGAAAGCCAAATACCCCGGCATGAAGATCATGCAGGCAGTGCCCATGACCGGCCCGGAGGCCATCGACAAGGCAATCGCCTTCTCGAAATTCTGCGACCTGCTGATCCTCGACTCGGTGCTGACCGGTGTGATCGGTACCGGCGCGGCCGGTGTGACCCACGACTGGGCCTGGGACAAGGCGATCGTGGACGGGGCCAGCTGCCCGGTCATCATTGCCGGCGGCCTAGGGCCGGACAACGTGGCCGACGCCATCAAGGCCGTTCGCCCCTACGGTGTGGACTCGCTGACCAAGACCAATAAAAACGGCACCAACCTGGGCGAGAAAGACATCGAGAAGGTGCGCCTGTTCTGCGAACGGGCACACGCCACCGCCAAAGAGCTGGGCATTTAACAGCAGACAGACCTTTTATGAGAGCGGGCCATGCGGCCCGCTCTTTTTTTGTGCGGCGGCGCCGGGTGCTGGCGGCTATAGGGAGAATGTGCTAAAATAAGAGAAAATATACCCTGCACGCGGGGCTTTGCGGCCAAAAAAACAGGCTGGCCCAGGCTGGCTCAGGCTGGGCCATTAGCCGCGGATCGCAGACAGGGAGAGTGGGGAGATGAGCGGTGTGACCGACAGGAGCGCGCGCCCGGCGGATGACCGGGGCGATAGGCAGGCAGATACCGTGTTTTTTGGCGGTGTGGTGAGGACGATGGAGCCGCCGGCAGCCCCCAGGCGGCGGGAGCGCGCGCTGCCCACGGCGGTGGCGGTAAAGGACGGGGTGATCGTGCGGGTGGGCAGCGACCGGGAGATATGCGCGCTGGCCGGGCCGCACACCCGCAGTGTGGACCTGGCCGGCCGGCTGCTGCTGCCGGGCTTTCACGACAGCCACCTGCACCTGCTCAGCTACGGGTTGAGCCTGGAAAAGGTGTACCTGGACGGGGCGACGAGCATCGATGAGATCGTGCGGCGGGGCAGGGACTTTTTGCGGCAGAGCGGCGGCCCGCGGGGCGGCTGGATACAGGGGCGGGGCTGGAACAACGAGCTGTGGCCGGGCCGCCGCTTTCCCAACCGCTACGACCTGGACCGCATCAGCACCGATCACCCGGTGACCTACACCCGCACCTGCGGGCACATCATCGCCGTCAACTCGAAGGCGCTGGAGGTGATGGGGGTGACGCGGGACACCCCCCAACTGCCCGGCGGGCAGATAGATGTCGACGAGCGCGGCGAGCCGCTGGGCATTTTTAGAGAGGAGGCCCGGGTGCTGGTGTACGAGGCCATCCCCCGGCTGGAGGTGGCCGACATCAAGCGGCTGCTGGTGCTGGGGGCCCAGCGGGCACTGCGCTGCGGGCTGACGGCGCTGCAGACAGATGACTTTGAGGCGGTGCCGGAGGAGGACTTCCCCCGGGTCATCGAGGCCTATACCCAGCTGGCCCAGGAGGGGGCGCTGCCGGTGCGCGTGTTTGAGCAGTGCCTGCTGCCGCGGCCGGAGCAGCTGCGCCGGTTTTTAGATATGGGCTACACCACCGGCTACCAGGTGGGGCGCTTTAAGATCGGGCCGCTGAAATTGCTGGCCGACGGCTCGCTGGGGGGGCGCACCGCCTTTTTAGACCGGCCCTACGCCGACTGCCCCAGCACCTGCGGTATCGGCGTGTTCAGCCAGCAGCAGCTCGACGAGCTGGTGGAGACCGCCCACCGGGCGGGCATGCCGGCGGCCATCCACTGTATCGGCAACGCCACCATGCAGATGGCGCTTGACAGCATCGAGCGCGCCCAGCTGCGCTGGCCCCGAGCGGACATGCGCCACAGCATCATCCACTGCCAGATCACCGACCGGCCGCTGCTTCAGCGCTTTCGCGCGCTGGGGGTGATCGCCCACATCCAACCGGTATTTGTGGCCGGGGACTGGCACATCGTCGCCGACCGGGCGGGCGAGGAGCTGGCCGCCACCAGCTATAACTGGCAGACGATGGCGCAGCTGGGTATCCCCATAGCCTGCGGGTCGGACTGCCCGGTAGAGCGTTTTGACGTGATGGAAAATATCTACTGCGCTGTGACCCGGCAGGACTTTAACGGCCAGCCGGCCGGCGGCTGGTACCCCCAGCAGCGGCTGACGGTGGAGCAGGCGGTGTACGGCCACACGATGGGTGCGGCCTACGCCTCGTACGACGAGCGGGTGAGCGGCAGCTTATCGGTGGGCAAGCGGGCGGACATGGCGGTGGTGGACCGGGACATCTTTACCATACCGCCCGCACAGATCAAAGAGGCCCGGGTAGTGATGACGGTACTGGACGGAGAGATCGTATATGAGCGAGAAGAGAGGTAGAGACCAGTGGAGATGAAGAGACTGACCGAGCGGGTGTACATGACCGGCCACGACCACGCCACTGACCGGCCGGCGCTGGGCGCGATCGTGGGGGAGCGGGCGACGCTGATCGTGGACAGCGGCAACTCGGCCGCCCACGCCCGCCTGTTTTTAGAGCAGCTGGCGGCGGTGCCGGGGGCCGAGCCCCGCTACCTGGCGCTGACCCACTGGCACTGGGACCACGTGTTTGGGGCCGCCGAGATGGACCTGACCACCATCGCCCACCCGCTGACCCAGCAAAAGCTGCGCCAGATGCAGAGCTACCGCTGGGACGACGCCGCGCTGCAGGAGCGGGTACAGACCGGCGAGGAGATCGCTTTTTGCGCCGAGAACATCATCAAAGAGCACCCCGGTGCGCTGCGGGAGAGCATTGCCATACGGCTGGCAGATATTTTGTATGACGGCCGCCTGACGGTAGACCTGGGCGGGGTGACCTGCGAGATCTTTTCGCTGGGCGGTGAACACAGCGCCGACAGTACCGCTGTGTACTGCCCTCAGGAGCAGGTGCTGTTTTTGGGAGACGGCATGTGCCAGGAGATGTTTGAGGGCCCCTGGAGCTACGACCTGCCGGACTACGAGGCGCGGTTGCAGAAGATCGAGGGGCTGCCCTGTAAGTGGTATGTAAACGCCCACTGGGACCCCCAAAACGCCGATGACTTTGCCCGCGCGGCGGCGCAGATGCGCGCGCTGGGCAAGCTGGTGGGAGCCGAGACCGACAGCGCGCGGGTGTATGCCCAGTACCGGCGGCAGTACGGCGCAGAGCCCGATGAGGCGGCCCGGGAGATACTGGATTCGTACCTGTGGGGCAACCGCAAGCGGGGCCGGCAGCCGTTGCGGTGACCGGTGAAATGTGTTACACTGAGTAAAATACTGCGGGGAGGTGAGACGAGATGCACGTGGAGGAGTCTAAGGAGAACTATCTGGAGACGATACTGCTGCTCAAGCGCAAAAAGGCGTATGTGCGCTCGGTGGATGTGGCCGAGGCGATGGGCTTTTCTAAGCCCAGTATCAGCCGGGCCATGGGGATACTCAAAGAGGCCGGGTATGTGACCATCGAGCCCGACGGCAACATCCAGCTCACCGAGTCGGGCCGCCAGCGGGCCGAGTCTGTGTACGAGCGCCATCGGCGCATCACCGACTTTTTGGTAGAGACGGTGGGGGCCGACCCCGCTATCGCCGAGCAGGACGCCTGCAAGATCGAGCACATCATCAGCCCGGAAGTGTTTGCCGGCATCAAGGCCTACCTGCGCAAGTAGGCGCTGACTGAAAACAGTAAAAAAGAGAGAGGTCCGCTTTTCCGGTGGGGAAGGCGGGACCTCTCTTTTTTTGCGGCGCGGTGGGGCTGCAGATGGGCTGCGGACGGGCCGCAGTAGTGCTGTAGCGCACAGTGTACAGCTTATAGTGTGAGGTTTGTTTATGGGGTCTGCACGGCATAGCGGTGCAGGGTGCAGCGGCGAAAGGCGGCGTAGGACTCGGCCCGCTGCGCGAGCTGGCGCTCACCGGCGGAGGAGAGCGGCTCCCACAGCGCGGCGGTGAGCTCGATCTTGTCGGCGCGGGTCTTGGCTTTCCAGGTGCCGATGATACGGCCACCCTGCAGCACGGCGCCGGGGCTGGCCACCGTTTTCCACACGGTACGCTGCCGCGCTTTGTCGGGCAGCAGCAGCGCGCGGTCGCGCAGGCCGAGATAGGGGTCGTGAGCGCCCAGCAGGAGCAGGCGCTGCGGATCGCTGTCGGCGCGGTGCAGGGCGGGGATATCGGCAGCCAACAGATAGCGGCACGGCCGTCGACGGTCACCGGCTCCAGCTCGTCAGCCACGGTCTGCCACAGGCGGGCCGCCTGCCGGGGACTGCAGCCCAGCCAGTCGGTGAGATCGCGGGTGGTGGCGGGGCCGTGGCAGTGCAGAAATTTGCGCACCAGGTCGCGCCCGGCGTGGGGGGCGGGAGAGGGGCGGTAACCCAGCCAGTTTTCAAAAGAGGTAAAGGTGGGACTGCCCGCCTGCCGCCGGCCGAACACCACCTGGCGATAAAAGGAGCAGGGCCGCAGCAGAAAAGACACGGCGGCCCCGCCGACGGTCTGCCGGTCCGGCGCGCCGTACATGGAGGGGGCGTTCCAGCGGTCGCGCTTATCCGGCGGCAGCTGCGCCGCCACCTGCTGGGCCAGCAGGCGGTCCAGCGCCTCTTTGCTGTGGACCGTTTGCTGCTGTAAGATCTGGGCGGCGCTGCGCACCAGCGGCAACAGCTCGTCGAAGGACATGTCCAGGTGCTCCAGGGCGGCGGTGATGCCGCGGGTGTACACCCAGGGCTGCTCGCCCGGCTGGGCGATGAGCGAGGTGAGAAAGGTGCCGGACTCACCGGTGGGGAAGACGGCGGGGACGCCGCGAAAGCTCCAGGCCTGCAGCAGTGTTTTGTCGCTGTACAGCGCCTGGTGGAGCTGCTCGAGCGCACAGCCGGGCAGGCGGCAGAACAGCGCTGTCTCCCAGGCGCCGGGGGGCGAATTTTGCAGCCCGCAGGCGCCGGCGGCGGGCAGCAGCAGAGAGGCGGGATAGTCGCGGTCGAGGTGGTGGGCGCGTAGGCGAAAGCTGCGCAGTTGGTGGGCGGAAAAGCACATAGTTATTGCACTCCTTTGCTAAATCGCAGTAGATGAAGAATACGTATCATTTTACTAATAAAAATATTTTTTAATATTTTTTGAAGATTTACATTTAAACGTCTAAACGTCTTTATATAGATGTAGGGCAAATCAGAATGGCGCCATCTGAAACAGTTCTGCAGAAAAAGAAGTTTTAGAAAAAGGAGTTTTAGAAAAAGGAGTGTTTTTACTATGGCACAAAAACTGATCCAGCCTTTAAACAACGCTGGCATTACGGCTTCGTACAAATGGGGGACCAAGTATGAGAGCTCTTACGGCTTTACCCACTATGGTCAGGATCTAGTGGGGCTATTTCAGACAGATCCGGATGCGGTATATGCACAGGGATCCGGTATCGTGGCATTTGCCGGCTGGGATAACGTCTGTGGAAATGTGGTAGGCATTATCTACGATGAGGCGGTAAATCATTTTGATGGTGGGTCTTATAAAGTAGTCGGGAGATATTTTCATATGGCGAGTATCAAGGTCTCTCAGGGACAGCGAGTGACAAAGGATACGCAAATTGGCGTTGTGGGTGCAACTGGTCAGTATGTTGACGGCAAACATCTTCATGTGGAAATGGACAAAGATATTAATTACCCCAATTATACACCTACTCTATCTGGTGACTCGAACATACTTAAGGCAGGATATAGGGGATCTTCGGATACCAGTATCGACCCGATGCGTATGATGCATTGTAAAGAATCTCACCCTGATTATCAGTATATCAAGGTAATGAATGGCAGCGATTGGGTAGATCCCCGCGATGCGCAAATCCCCCACATCTAAAAAAAGGGCCCATATGGGCCCTTTTTTTGTGAGTAAAGAAGATAGGTATGGTGCACGCTCCCCGTTTTTAAAAATACAGCTGTTTGTATCAACTTATAGTATGACATGCAATATACTGAAAGGAATCGGTACCTGATAATGCGATGGTTAATGCTTTAGTGCCTACTTTTACATCGTCGGCTTCTTTGAAGTAATCCACAGTTATCTCAATAGTGTCACCATGTACTTTGTAATCGCTAACATTGGTGTAATATCTTTCTCCGCTTACACTGTTGACCATGATGGCATAGGACTGTTTATCGGGGACATAACAATAGGATTTTTGTACTTGCTGTGCAGATAATCCAAAATAGGTCTTGGCAAAAGTTTCTACATCACTTTGACTAAATAGATATCCATAGGGTTTTTGATCATAGGACTCACCATATTTAGGTACACCTGGGTCTTTATCTTCGTACTTGGCATAAAAATAACTCCATCCCAAGACTTTATTGACATCCAATTCGTCGGCCGTAGACCAGTCCTCTTGTAATCCTATGAGCATACCATAGGGCTTGACGTACAAATTATGAACTTCTTCATTACGGAGTTTGATAGAAGAGCTCTCTGAAGAAGTGGAGACAGATGAGGACGAATGGGTATCGGTATTTGCTTTTTTGCATCCAGTGCCGATAAAGCCCAAAATACAGAATACGATGACCATATATATACCGAGCTTTTTCACAAGATCCCCTCTTTCTATTTAATACAGAAAAGATGAATACTACATCTTACATATAATTATATAGAAAAATATTGAACTTGTGAATAATATAGTTTACCTAAATAAATGATTTCAGATTGTTTATTATGTCGTTTAAAAAGAATATATTGTTGATAATTACCATATTTAATTAATAATGTACATGTTTTTAAGATTACTAAGAGCTTTGTTATGAATAAGTCTAATATATTGTCGGGTGTAACCCATTAAGATTGCAATCTTTTATATGGAGAAACCATACCAATATCTTAGATATATGACCGTTTTTTGCTTTTGCTCTAATAGAGCGATACAACTTCTAAGCTCAATGCCTGATATATCCTTCTCTGCGTCTTTATCTAAAACATTTTGGTCATCGATATCCAAACTGAGGCGTGGCCTTTTGCGATGAAGATAGTATACATGATGTACAATGAACTGGTGCATGTACTTTATCACTTGTGCATTGGGGCTTGGGCCTTTAAAATTTTGAAGCGGCATTTTGTAAATAAGTTCTAGGAGAAATAGCTGGATATCACTTTTCCATCATCACCTAGACGATAAGCGTATTTTTCGATCAGAGGGGTAAAATCTGTAATAATTTTTAGCATAGCCTCATCAATTCCATTTTTTGCATGTTGAACCGTGATAAATATCGAATCGCCCCATTTGTCCATAGAAATAGCCTCCAAGCAATAGTTTTAAAAATAGCACAAACTATAAGATTGTTATATTAAAATTAGAACAAACAAATAGAACAAGTTTTACTGTGCTGGTCATGTACAGACAGCTTCATAATTTTACAGTTTATTTATAGATATATGTAAAAAACTGGATAAAATGGAAAAAGCGGGGAGGTGGGGAAAATCCTTGATGTTAGCCATTGACAAATTCGGTTAGCGGTGGTAAACTCTAGCTGTAGTTAGAGATAGGCAACTTTTGATAGCGGTTGCAAACACCCCGTTTGGGGAGAGCGGAAAGGAGACGGTGATGATGCCCCTGACCTTTGCAGAGGTAGGTAAACAGACCACCATCAAACAGATACGCGGTCGAGATGACACCCAGAAATTTTTGGGCAATCTGGGCTTTGTGGTGGGCGGCGCGGTCACCGTGGTGGCCGAGACCGGCGGCAACGTGATCGTAAACGTAAAGGATACCCGGCTGGCCATCAGTAAAGCCATGGCGGGTCGCATCATCGTATAGCCGGGGCTGCCGCCGGGGGCGGGAGGACCGCTCTCTGGGCGGCGGCCCTTTTATACATATATAAAGAGAGGAGCAAGTGAGATGAAGACACTGCGGGAAGTGGAGTGCGGCAAGACCGCCACAGTACACCGGCTCACCGGCGAGGGCCCCCTGAAGCGCCGCATCATGGATATGGGCATTACCAAAGGGACTCAGATCTATGTGCGCAAGGTGGCGCCGCTGGGCGATCCCATCGAGGTGACGGTGCGCGGGTATGAGCTGTCGATCCGCAAGTCGGAGGCGGAAAATATCCAGGTATCGCTGTAGGGCGGTGTGCGCGGCGTGCGGGCCGCGTCTTTTAAGGCCCTGTAGTTAGTCTGTGCTAATTAAGAGGAGAGGAGAAACGCTATGAAGTCGTGTATCGCGCTTGCCGGCAACCCCAACTGCGGCAAGACCACCATGTTTAACGATCTCACCGGCTCGACCCAGTATGTGGGCAACTGGCCGGGAGTCACGGTAGAGAAAAAGGAGGGCAAGCTCAAGGGCGACAAGGAGGTGACCATCACCGACCTGCCGGGCATCTACTCGCTCTCTCCGTATACGCTGGAGGAGGTGGTGAGCCGGAACTATCTGATCCAGGATCACCCCGACGGGATCTTGAACCTGATCGACGGCACCAACATCGAGCGCAACCTGTATCTGACCACCCAGCTGTTGGAGATCGGTCTGCCCATGGTGGTGGCGCTCAACATGATGGACCTGGTGAAGAAAAACGGCGACGTCATCGACGCGGGCAAGCTCGCCGACGCACTGGGTTGCCCGGTGGTCGAGACCTCGGCCCTGAAAGGACAGGGCTCGGTGGAGGCGGCCAAGCGGGCGGTGGCGGAGGCCGCCGCCGGGCGCCGGCCACAGAAGCGGCAGTTTTACACCGAAGAGGTGGAGGGGGCCATCGCCGAGATCGAGGGCGTCATCGCCGGCAAGGTGCCGGCAGAGAACATCCGCTGGTACGCGGTGAAGCTGTTTGAGCGCGACGAGAAGGTGCTGGATGTGCTGGCGCTGGACGGCGCGGCAGCGCAGAAGGTCGAGGAGATCACCGCCCGCTGTGAGGAGCGGCTGGACGACGACAGCGAGAGCATCATCACCAACCAGCGCTATACCTTTATCGCCGCGGTGGTGAAAAAATGTGTGCGCAAGCGCCGCACCGGTATGACCACCTCTGACAAGATCGACCGCATCGTCACCAACCGCTGGCTGGCGCTGCCCATCTTTGCGGCGGTGATGTTCGTGGTGTACTTCGTGTCGGTCAGCTGGCTGGGGACCATCGTCACCGACTGGACCAACGACACGCTGTTCGGCGGACTTATCTCTAACTGGGCCACCGGCGCGCTGACGGCGGTGGGGGCGGCCGACTGGCTGGTGGGCCTCATCGTGGACGGCATCATCGGCGGTGTGGGTGCTGTGCTGGGCTTTGTGCCGCAGATGCTCATCCTATTCTTCTTCCTATCGATCCTGGAGGACTGCGGCTACATGGCCCGTGTGGCGTTCATCATGGACCGTATCTTCCGCAAATTCGGGCTGTCGGGCAAGAGCTTTATCCCCATGCTCATCAGCTCCGGCTGCGGCGTGCCGGGCATTATGGCCACCAAGACCATTGAGAACGAAAAAGACCGCCGCATGACCATCATGACCACCACCTTTATCCCCTGTGGGGCCAAGTTGCCGGTCATCGCGCTCATCGGCGGGGCCATGTTCCCCAGCATTCCCTGGATGGCACCGGCCATGTACTTTATGGGCATCGCTGCGGTCATCGTATCGGGCATCATCCTCAAAAAGACCCGCGGCTTTGCCGGCGACCCGGCCCCGTTTGTCATGGAGCTTCCCCAGTACCACGTGCCGGCCCCCAAAGGCGTGCTCATCCACATGTGGGAGCGCGGAAAGGCGTTTATCATCAAAGCCGGTACCGTTATCTTTGTGGCCTGCGGCCTCATCTGGTTCTTGAGCAACTTCGGCTTTACCGGCGGCAGTTTCGGCATGGTCGCCGAGGAGGAGAGCCTGTTGGCAGTGGTGGGCAAGTTTATCGCCCCCATCTTTGCCCCGCTGGGCTTTGACAACTGGAAAGCCGCAGTGGCCACGGTATCGGGCCTGGTGGCCAAAGAGAACGTGGTGGGCACCTTTGGCGTGCTGTTTGGCCTGGGCGCCGACATCGCCGAGGACGACCCGGGTCTGCTCGTTCAGATCCAGACCATGTTCCCCTACGCGGCGGCGGCACTGTCGTTTTTGGTGTTCAATCTGCTGTGCGCACCCTGCTTTGCCGCTATCGGCGCCATCAAGCGCGAGATGGCCAGCGCCAAGTGGACCTTGGCGGCCATCGGCTACCAGACCGTTTTGGCCTACGCCGTATCGATGATGGTATACCAGTTTGGTATCGTGCTCTTTAGCGGAGCCGCCTTTGGGATAGGTACTGCGGCGGCACTGGTAGTGCTCATCGCCGGGCTGTGGCTGCTGCTGCGCCCCACCCCCAAGAATAAGCGGCGTGAGATGGCCCGTGCGGCCACTGCTGCCCGCTAGATAAACTGTATGTGCGCCCCTTTGTTCGGGCGGGAGAGGAGAGACCCCTATGCTCGCATTTTTGGCTGATAATCTGGCCACGATCCTCATCTCGGCGGTGCTGCTGGCCCTGTTCGTGCTGGCGGTGCGGCATCTGCGCCGCAAATCTGCCGGCGGCGGGTGCGGGTGCGGCTGTTCTGGCTGCCCCCACGCCGGGGGCTGCCCCTCCGCTAAGGGGAAGGGATGAGCGCGCCCATGTCGACCGCCCGCCTGCGCTACCTGCTCACCATCTATCAGCTGGGGCAGGGCGGACCGGTGCGCTCGGTGCAGATCGCCGACCGGCTGGATGTGACCAGAGCCAGCGTAAACCGCATGCTGGCGGTGCTGACCCGAGAGAAGGTGGTACAAAAAGAGCACTACGGCCGGGTGCAGCTGACTGCACAGGGATTAGAGCTGGCCAGCCGCTGCTGGCGGCAGTACAGCGACCTGTGCCAGGTGCTTGAGAGCCGGCTGGACCTGCCGGCCGAGCAGCTCAGTTCGCAGGCCATCGCGGTGGTGGCCGACCTGGGACCCGATGGGGTCCAGGGTATTCTTGACAGTGTGGGGCGGCCGGCGTAGAGCGGCGCAGTGCCCACCGATACACCTCCTATTTTGCTATATATTTCGCCATGGGGCGCCGCCGGCAGCTAAAACTGCCGGCGGCGCCTTTTTGCAGAGCGGCAGACTATAAGACAGCATGAAAAAGTGCTGGCGGCAGCTAAATTTTATGCTATACTGGGAAAAGAACACCATGTGACAGAATTTGCCCAAAGAGGAGGGGGACCTATGCCCAAAGTGACCCTGGGGACCACCGGTATCACGGTGGAGAAAAACGCCTTTGGCGCGCTGCCGGTGCAGCGGGTGAGCAAAGAGCAGGCGGCGGTGCTGCTGCAGAAGGCCTATGACGGCGGCATGCGCTTTTTTGATACGGCCCGCGCCTATTCAGACAGTGAGGAAAAGATCGGTCTGGCTCTGCACGCAGTGCGGGAAGATATCTACATCTCATCGAAGACGATGGCCCTGACGGTGGAGGATTTTTGGCGCGATCTGCACACCAGCTTAGAGCTTTTGCACACCGATTACCTGGATATCCTGCAATTTCACAACCCGCCGTTTTGCCCCAAGCCCGGCGACGGCAGCGGCCTATACGAGGCTATGTGCGAAGCCAAGGAGCAGGGGCTCATCCGCCACATCGGCATTACCAACCACCGGTTGGCAGTGGCGCGTGAAGCGGTGGAGTCGGGCCTCTACGAGACGCTGCAGTTCCCCTTTTGCTACCTGGCTACGGAAAAGGATATCGAACTGGTGGAGCTCTGCCGACAGCACGAAGTGGGCTTTATCGCCATGAAGGCGCTGTCGGGCGGGCTGATCACTAACTCGGCCGCGGCGTACGCCTATCTGGCCCAGTACGACAATGTGCTGCCTATCTGGGGCATACAGCGAGAGAGCGAACTGGCGGAGTTTTTGTCGTATATCGATACGCCGCCGTCTATGACCGCTGAGCTGGCGGCGGTGATCGAGCGCGACCGGGGACAGTTGTTGGGCGAGTTCTGCCGCGGCTGCGGCTACTGCCAGCCCTGCCCGGCGGGCATCGAGATACAAAACAGCGCCCGCATGTCGCTGCTGTTGCGGCGCTCGCCGCCAGAGCCCTACCTCACCCCTGAGTGGCAGGAGAAGATGGCGCGTATCGACAACTGTATCCACTGCGGGCACTGCATGGAGCACTGCCCCTATGGGCTGAATACCCCGGAGCTGCTGCGCCAGAACTACGAGGACTACAAGACTTTTTTGTAAGCCTGCGGGCAGTACTGGCCGCAGGTGATAAGGCTGTGAGAGAGCGCGACAAATTTTTTAAAAAAATTTGAAATTAGGGGTTGCCAAATAAAGAGCAATCGTATATAATAACTCTTGCAGTCGCGGATATGGCGGAATAGGCAGACGCGCTAGATTCAGGTTCTAGTCGGGGCAACTCGGTGGAGGTTCAAGTCCTCTTATCCGCACCATATGAAAAGCTACATTTTGAGAAATCAAAATGTAGCTTTTTTATTTGGCGAGGATGCTTACATACTGTTCACTGACGGGTGGAAACCCGCAACTCTTGCCATATACAGCTAAAGAATAAAACAGATGATGTTTAAAACGAACAGATGATGCGGCAGCTCACAATTCTCTGGCCTTGTTTTTGACTGTACCTGGTCGTAATAAATACGGCATGCATTCCTTACATACTTGGTGGGAGGCAAAAGCAGTACCACTGTAAATGAGAAAGACATTGAAATCTTCCCGGCTATTGAGTATCAACGGTTTTTGTCGACCCAGTTTTTCTAATATGATCAGGCGGGATTCGGGAATGATCGGCCGCAGAGCATAGAGCTCCTCTTTTCCATCTATACCCGCCCACTGCATTTTGCCCCGCAATGGGAAAGGTCCGTCTTTCGGAGAAACTCGATCCAGTAATAGTCGGTTTCCTCGCGTATATGATTGTTTTGTACATGGCGATAAAATATATTTTTTGTCCGATAAAGCTCTAAAAATGATGCCTCGGCATTGTCGGAAAGTCCAAGCAGATAGTCTGTAGAGAGATCGAATATAGAGGCCAATTGAATGAGACTATGTGTGCCAGGCGTGGACTGATCATTTTCATATCGGACGACAGATCTCTCTGAAACACCGATAAAATAGGCGAGTTGTTTGGTGGTGAGGCGACAGTGTTTTCTAGCGTGCCGTATACGTTCACTTGTTTTTGACATCTTTATCCCCCCTGCAGCCATCTTAGTGGTTTTCCTTCTAAAAAACAACGGACAATTTTATCACCTATAGACCAAATAAAATTGCGCAAATGATGGTGCGCAATAGATATAACGGCAGTAGATAAGCGCGCCATATGGACAGGGCTTGCTGTAGAGCGGTGTTGGCGCATGCTATGTATGCGCCAACACAAAAGCCCCTATCTATGAAGTAGTGTGCGGCTATCCCTAAAATATAGGGAGCAGCGCCGCTTTTTAAGGCGGCGCCTTTGTGCTATAGTAGGTGTGTAGAAATGCGCATTTTTAGATAGGGGGACCTTATGGAGTTCAGGACATATCCGTTTGGCGAGGTGGGGCAGTATTTTTCAGCCGATATCATGGCTGTATACAAAGGCCGGTGGCTGTTTTGTATGCACCGGGAGCGGGAGACTTGGGAGCACCCCAGCGGCTATATCGAGGTCGGGGAGACACCGCTGGAGGCGGCCAAGAGAGAACTGTATGAGGAGACCGGAGCGATAGATTTTGAGATAGAGCCGCTGTGCGATTACTACATAGACGGCGACCTGAACGGCACCCATTTTCGGGGTGGCGGGCAGGTCTATTTGGCGGTGGTGCACAAATTGGGGGCGCTGCCGCGCGGCAGCGAGATGCGCAAGGTGGGCCTGTTTGACCACCTGCCAGAAAAGCTGACCTACCCCATCCTGCGCGAGTATTTCCCGATCGCCCAGGAGAAGTGGCGGTCGCACACAGCCGGCTGAGAGTTCGCTCCTGCCCAGCCCGAGGAAAGTATCTTGAGGATACTGCACGGGGCGGTGTCGGCCCACACCGCTATCGCAGACTCATGAGTTTTCGGCCGCTACCGGAAGCCCCCGCCACGACCCATACCGGCCCGATGGGCGGGAGCCCTTGACCGGTTGGTGTGAAGGATGACGGTGCGCACAGATACTGATGTGCGCAGGCTGGGGCTGTAAAAATAGGTAAAAAGGAGGGGGAGCGTTGCACGATATACTGTTGGCGCGCGAAAAACAGTTTTTTGTGCGCGTCTATACCTCCGACCGCAGCTGGCTAGAAACGGTACTGCACCGCGATTTTTTGGAGTGTGGCAGTTCAGGGCGCCTATTTGGCCGCGAAGATACCATCCAGTCGCTGCTCGCTCTCACCGGGGACCGGGATATCACCATCTACAACTACCGCTGCAGTGCGCTGGGGCCGGGCTGCTGGCTGGTCAACTATATGACCGGGATGGGCGAAGACTGGTATTACCGGACTTCGATATGGGTGGGGCAAGCTGCACCGCAGCTGCGCTTTCACCAGGCGTCGCGGCTGGTGAAACGGGGAATGCCGACCACCTATTGAGCGGATCTTTGGCGGGTATGACCGGATAGTAGCCAGCGGTCAGTGGTCGGTAAAGAGGCCCGTCCGCCGCCAGCTTAGATGAGAGACGGTGGCTCGAGTCTTAGCGGTCCATCACTGGTTACACGGTAAAGAGAAAGAGCGCTCCCGCCCCGCCTGGATAGGCAGGGATGGGAGCGCTCCTTTTTATTAAATAGCGACGACCAGAGACGTGTACTAGTGGCTGTAGGTAAGCACCTGGATGTCGTCGCCGACTCTTTTTTTAATGGCATAGATCATCTGTTCGGCGTTGGGGCATGGAAATGCCAGCGGCGAGCCTTTGGTGATACAGGAGGATAACACGATGGTATCACACCCACACTTGACCATATTTTCGGCCCGTGTTACCGCCTTTTTGCCGGGACAGCCGCCACAGGTGCTGATATTTACCAGCTCTACCTCATCTGCGCCCTGAAAGGCGCCGTGCTTATTCTTGATGGCCTTGAGGCAGACCGTAGCGCCGCAGATATCCTCGGTCTGCATACATCTGATCAGTCCAACTTTCATGGTGTTCCCCCCGTATTTGCTGTTTTTTATCTATACTATAACACGTGCGCAAAAAGGGGTAAAGAGCAGAAACTTAGGGATAACAGAAAAGATGCTACAGGCCGAACAAATTTTTAAGGGGTTATAGCAGGGACTGAAGCTTCCCTATAGAGTGCACCGGCGGCAAGACAGGGACGGGGCCGCTGTGCAAATAGCGAATACAAGTAAAATGAGCGGTGGGTAGCGAATAAAGGGGATCTGGTACGCCGGTGTATCGGAGAAGAGAACACGGGATGTGGACGGTCAAAAGACGGCTATTACCCGCGCTACGGCTTTACATAGGCCCAGCCCTCTTCTTGGCGGTCCACCAGCTCGGCGATGCCGGCGGGGACTGTGTGCACAAAACCCGGCAGCGCCTGGGTGCTGATCCCGTTTGCCCGCAGCGCGTTTTGGCAGGCGGTGAATACCACCCCGCGCACGGCCAGCGCTTGCATGCGGGCAATCTGGCTGTCGGGAGCGGTATAGGCCTACACCGCCGGGCCGTTGGCCACGATCTCTACCTGGTAGTGGCGGCCGCCCGGGGGCGGGGCCGCCTGCAGCAGATTTTCGATATTGCCCAGCGCCAGCGGCCATTTTGGGAGTTCGTCTATGTGGATGAGTACCTTTGACAGAGCGATCGCCTTCTTTTCTTGTTATCATATGTCCAGTGTACTGCGGCCGGAGCGGTCTGACAACTGCCGGCTGGTGGCCAAATTGTAAACATTTTGTGCCGGGTCTTGACCTGGAGCGGGCTCCAGGTGTTAGGCTTTGAGTAGATGAGCGATGGCCGCCAGGCGACACAGCATGTAAAAATTCGACAGGCTTTCATAGTAATAATGCGAATTGCCGCTAAAAAGGAGATAGAGTATACTGGTGAAAACGCGATCTCGGTGTGGAAATACGGGGGAAATGCAGATGAAAAGGCAGGAATTGAGCGGCGCCAGACAGGTGCTGCGGCAGGTGGAGACGGTCATTCAGGGCAAACGGGAAGTGGTGCGCAAGGTGTTTTTGGCCATGCTGGCCGGCGGCCATATTTTAATAGAGGATGTGCCCGGTACCGGCAAGACGACGTTGGCGCTGGCCTTTTCGCGGGCGCTGTCGCTGGAGTTTGGCCGTATCCAGTTCACCCCGGATGTGCTGCCCTCAGATGTGACCGGCTTTACCATGTACCAGCAGCAGACCGGGAAGTTCGTCTTTAAGCGGGGCGCGGCTTTTTGCAATCTGCTACTGGCCGACGAGATCAACCGCGCCAGCCCCAAGACCCAGTCGGCGCTGCTGGAGGTGATGGAAGAGGGGCAGATCACCGTTGATGGGGTGAGCCACCCGCTGCCACAGCCCCACATCGTTATCGCCACCCAAAACCCGGCCGGCTCGGGGGGGACCCACCCGCTGCCCGAGAGCCAGATGGACCGGTTTTTGATGCGCATCTCCATCGGTTACCCGGATATGGACAGCGAGATCGAGATGCTGCGCCAGCGCCGCACCGCCGCGCCGCTGGAGGTGGTGGAACCGGTGCTCGATGCCGGCGGACTGTTGGCGCTGCGCCAGGCGGTGACTCAGGTCGAGATCCACCCCAGCATTTACCGCTACACCGTAAAGCTGGCGGCAGCCACCCGCGATCACCCGGATATCGCCGTGGGGGTGAGCCCCCGCGGTACCTTGGCCCTGACCAGGGTGGCCCAGGCGGTGGCGATGGCCGCGGGGCGGAGCTTTGTGCTGCCCGACGACGTAGACCTGTGCTTTTTAGATGTGTGCGCCCACCGCGTGTCGCTGCAGCCGCGGGCGGCCGCCCAGGGCAAAACGGCAGAACAGGTGTTGCAGGGCGTACTGCAGGAGGTACCCACCCCGGCGGTGGCCGCCGCCCAATGAGGGGGCAAAAGCCGGGCAGTGGATTGGGCGCGCGGCTGTTTTACGCACTGCTCTTGGTGGCGGCACTGGGCTTTTTTGCCCTGTACCGGTGGTACTTCTCGTTTTGGTGCCTGCTGGTGCTGTTGGCGCTGCCGCCGGTTTTGCTATTGGGCCAGTTTCTAAGTGCCCGGCAGCTGCAGCTGCGGCTGCCGACCGAGCGGCAGCTGTTCACTGTGGGCGGCACCTATGCGCTGCCTGTCGTGGTGTCGTGCGGGCTTTTGGCGCCGGCCCAGTGCTTTTTGCAGCTGGCGTACGAGAGCGTACACACCGGTCACCGCCAGGTGTTTTGGGCGCGGCTGCCGGTACGGCGGGGCCGGCAGCAGATCGAGCTGCCGCTGGAAGCAGACCACGCCGGCCACTACCGGGTGTGGCTGCGGCGCTGCCGGGTGCGGGACGTGTTTGGCCTGACTGGCTGGCGGGTGGCCGTACAGGGCAGCTGCGACCTGTTGGTGCTGCCGCCGGACGACTTGGAGCCGCTGCTGCTCGACCTCGACATGCGGGGAGAAAACGGCGCGATAGACGGCGAGCGGGAGGGGGATGAGCTGCTCAACCCCCTGTATATCCGCGAGTACCGGCCGGGTGAGGACCTGCGCACGGTACACTGGAAGTTGACGGCTGCCCGGCAACAGCTGCTGGTGCGCCAGCCCGGCGACCAGATACAGCGCCGGACCCTGCTGTGCCCACTGCTGCCGGCGAAGGCGCTGACTTTTGCCCAGCAGGACTGGCTTTGCGCGACTACCTACCGGTTGGCCCGGGCGCTGGCCCTCGAGAGCTGCCCGGCGGCGCTGGCTTTTGCCGACGCCAGCGGCAGCTGGCACTACCGCGAGCTGGAACTGGGGGCGGTGGATGTGGCGATCGCGGACTGGCTACAGCTGATGGTGCAGCCCGAGTCGCTGCCGACGGCGCTGAGCCAGCTGCCAACTGCGCAGGCGGGGGCCCTGCTGCTGCCGTCGCTGCTGCCGGCCGAGGAGGTGCGGGCGGGGCTGCCGCTGCGCCTGCGCCGGTGGAGCACGCTGTACCGCCCCGACACCCAGTACGCGCAGGTGCTGCCCCAGCCGGTGGGCGAGCCATCGGCACCGGTGCGGCCGCCGCAGCAGTAGAGACGCAGACTTGAAACATCACCGAGAGGAGGCCCGACCGTGGCTGCAAAGACCACCCCTTTACGGGGAAAAGAGCCCCCGTTTATCAGGCAGGGGGCAGCAGTGGTACCGCCGCCCAACCGGCGCTGGATCGACCTGCTGCCGGCTGGCCTGTTGGGGCTGGCGGTGGCGGTGCTGGTGGCATTTTGTGCCGGCAACATGTACGACCAGCCTGCCAATACCTGCCTGGGCGCGGCACTGCTGGGCGGGCTGCTGGGGCTGGCGATATGCCTGCCCCGCGGGCGGCGTTGGCCGCGGGTACTGCTCTCGGTGTTGGGGTGGGGCGCGTATTTTTGGCTGCGCCGACAACAGCTGGCCCAAGGTGTGGCCCAGCTCACCGGACTGGCCCTGCAAGAGGTCAGCGGCGCTGCTGTGGCGGCCCCAGGGGCGGTACAGAGCGGCGAGCAGGTAGTGGCGCTGAGCATGCTGTTTGGCCTGGTCGGCTTTTGGCTGACGCTGTACACCTGCTGGCGGCCATCGGTTTGGCCGGCGGTGTTATATACTGCAGCGGTGCTGGGGCCGGGGCTGTTTTTTAGCTATGGGGCCCCGTCGGCGGCGCTGGCACTGCTGTTTTGTGCGCTGGGGGGCCTAGTGGCGCTGTCCGCCAGTCGCCGGCGCGCCAAAAAGTCGGGTGTGGGGGCCGGTCGGGCGCCACTGCTCGGCCTGCGGGCGCTGGCGCTTTTGCTGCTGTGTACCGGGCTGGTGGCGGCGCTGGCGCCGGAGCGGGTATACCAGTCGCCCCGGGTGCTCTCTCTGCGCGACGGGATGAAAGCCCGGCTAGAGTCGCTGCTGTTCGTAGAGGAAGAAGAGCGCGCGAGTAACCAGGCCGTGAGTCAGGGAAGGCTGGGGCGGCTGGACCAGCTCAAGGCCAGCGGTCGGGTAGATATGACGGTCCATCTGCCGGTGAGCAGGTACCCGCTGTATCTGCGCGCCTACACCGGCAGCGTGTACACTGGCGACAGCTGGGAGGCGCTGTCGTCCAGCCAGACCCGCGCCGCCCGCCGGCAGCTGGAGGAGGCATTTGGCAGCGACCACCCTCAGGACCTGCCGCAAAAGCTGGTGACACTGCGCTACCGGTTGGGCCAGCCGCTGCCGGGCAGCGCGCTGATGGGGGCCACGGTGACCAACCTGCGGGCCGACCCCGCCTACGCCTACCTGCCGTATTACACCCAGTTTCCCCAAAGGGACCCGGCGGGGAAAAAGACCGAGTTTGACCTGGACAGCTCGCTCGTCATCCGACAAGAAAACTGGGATACCCCCTATACGCTGTACTACGCGACGGCGCCGGACATCTTGTCGCAGGAGCAGCCGGAGGCACCGCTGGTGGCCGTGCAGGGCCAAAATAGCGAGGTGGACCGATTTTTAGAGCAGGAGCAGGCCTATCGCAGGTTTGTGTACCAGACCTATACCCAGCTGCCAAAAGAGGGCACCGAGCAGATACGCACAGACTTTACCCCCGCCTGGGCGCAGCAGTTTGAGACCCGGGACGAACTGGTCGAGGCGGTGTGCAGCTACCTGCGCATGAGCCACAGCTACACCCGTTCGCCCGGCCGCATGCCGGCCGGCAGCGATTTTGTCTCCTGGTTTTTGTACGAAAATCAGCGGGGCTACTGCGCCCATTTCGCCAGTGCAGCCGCGGTGATCTTTCGCGCCTGCGGGGTGCCGGCGCGCTATGTGAGCGGCTATGTGGTGCCCGCCAGCCGGCAGGAGACCGGCAGCGACCCCGACCACACCGAACAGGCCCAGGAGATCTTTGACTGCACCAGCGGGGAGATACAGAAGGTGCGCAGCACCCAGCAGCAGGTGCTGGACAGCAGTGCCCACGCCTGGTGCGAGATCTATGTAGACGGTTTTGGCTGGGTGCCGGTAGACGCTACGCCCGGCTACTCGACCTGGCGGCAGGGGGGATTTTCGCGCCTGCCGGAGACGCTGGCCGGAGAGGCGCTGATCCAGCGGCTGCCGCAGGAAATGATCCCCGAAAAGCTGCAGTTGCAACCGCCGTCTGAAAATAGCTCGGCGCCGTCGGACGATCGACCAGACCAGCAGCAGAGCCAACCGGACGGCGCTACCGCTGCTACCGGCAACAGCGGGCACAGCGGCTGGGTACTGCCGGGCTGGCTGCGCGCGGTGCTGACGGCGGTGGGTGGCCTGCTGGCACTGGCGGCGCTGTATGGCGCGTGCCGCTGGGCAGTGCTGTTTTGGCGGCTGGGGCCGACTTGCCGCGGGCCGGAAGCCGGGCGGGTGCGGGCGGTGTACGAGCTGTTGCTGCCGGCCCTGACTGCGGCCGGACTCTGCAGCGGCCCCCACTTTGACTACCAGCAGTACGGCCGGCAGCTGGGCGAGGTCTTTGGCGAGATCGAGCCCGATGTGTGGGATGCGTTTTGGCAGGTGGTGTTGGCGGCGGGCTTTTCACAGGCGGCGGTGAGCCGGGCAGATCGCGTGCAGGTTATGGCCACTGCCGACCGGCTGTTGGGGCTGTGTTTGGCGCGGATGGGCCGCGCACGCCGGTTTTGGTACCGCTTTGTGCAGTGCCGGCCGGCCAGATTGCGCCGCGACCACTGCCGGGTACGCGGGCGTTAGCGGCGGATGTTCGGCCCACACTCTGCTATATAGCTGGCCCTGATCCGCCGCCCAAAAGATGCAGGCGCTGGCGGCGCGGTGTGTTTTTTGGTGCATATCCGTTGGCCGCGACACAGCAGTTTTCCACCGTTAGCGGATGGATGGTGGAAAACTGGGCGGTCTGCCCGAAAATATCGGTGCGGCCAAAAAGAGCCGGTCCACGAGCGCTCGTGGACCGGCTCTTTTTATGAAATACTGCTCGGGGCCCAGCAGCCCTCAAAGCTGGCAGTGGCGGTAACGGTATCGATGAGCAGCGCGCGGCCGTTATAAAAGCGGACCCGAGCCCGACAGCAGGCCCCTTCGCGGATCGTGCGGGCCATTTTTCCACCCTGAGGCGCCAGCAGCGGCTGACTGTCGCCGCCCAGGTGCTCGATGGCCAGCCACCACCGCCCCTGGCTGAGCAGCAGGCCATCGTCGCCTACATAGAGCGGCCGGGCCCCCAGATAGCTGGCCAGCCGGTACTCGGCACCGCCGGTGCGGATGCTGGTGATACAGCCGGTAAACTGGCCGGGACCCAGCGGCACCGAGGCCACCGAGACCATGACGCTGGCCCCCGGCAACAGACACTGTGCCCAGACATAGCGCTGGGGAAAGGCGCCGCCGCGGTCGCCCTCGATATAGCCGACGCCGCGGTCAAAGCAGTAGCGCTGGCTGCCGATCTGCAGCCAGCCCTCTACCCGGTGAGCCAAACTGATGACCCGGTGGCGGCACTGCATGCCCGGCAGGTGGGTAAAGGGACCCATGATGTCGTACCCCGGCGGGGTGAGCGGACCGTAGCGCAACCGGCCCAACACCGGCACCCCCGCGGCCCGACAGTAGATGTTGGCCCCGCCCGGTCCCAGGCGATTTTGCCCCAGGTGGATCTGACCGTGCTGCTCGTCGACCGCAAAAGCGGTGGCCGGGTAGGGGATAAAGGCACTGTAGCCGGGGGCGATGACCTGCAGCGAGGCCCAGTCGCGTCCGCCGTCGCGGTGAAAGGCGGGGATGAGCGCCACCACCGCTCCGCCTTTTTGCTGTTTAAAATACCAGCCCTCAAAGTAATTTGGCCGCCGACCCGGCCCGTAGAATAGTTGCATGGCGTGCTCCTCTCGGTGTACTGTGTACTGTGTACCGCCTTTTATCACAGAGTATGGGCCGCCGCGGGCTTCAATAAGCGCCGCCGACCGAGTGACTGTGCCACCAGTAACAGGCAGTGGCGGCACGCGGGGCCTGACGGGGAAAAGATAAAGCGGGACGACGAGCCGACAGCGGCGCTTTTTTATGCCCTCGATGGGGCAAAATAGTGGCGACACAGCTGCACTGGGGCGCGGGAAAAAGTGCAAAAAGAGCAGTTTGCAGCTTGCAGGTCGGGCCTGCCCATCCTGCAGCGATAAAACAGCCCCAAAAGGGCTCTGAACAAAAAATAGCCCGCTATTTTGCAAGGCAGAAAAGTAAAATTTGCACAAATAAAATGAGTAAATTTTGTTGATTTTGCGGCATATTGTGCTATAATAGCCAATGGCAGAGATGGGTGGCCGACGGGCGGCCCAAACACGGTTTTGATGGAGACCGGGCGGTGGTCGTCCGGTACAGGGGGGCACAGACAGATGAATAAAAAGCTGCGGGACTTTTTGCTGCTGAACCTGGGTGTTTTGCTGGTTTCGGTAGGGGTGTACTTTTTCAAGTTCCCCAACCATTTTTCCACCGGCGGGGTGAGCGGCCTTTCGATCTTGCTGGCCAAGCTGCTGCCGGCGGTATCGCCGGGAACGCTGGTACTGGTATTCAACTGCCTGTTTCTGGTGCTGGGGTTCGTGCTTTTAAACCGCAGTTTTGGCCTGAAAACTGTGTATTGCAGCCTGCTGTTCTCGGGGCTGACCAAGGGGTTTGAGGTGCTGTTTCCGCTGGCGGCGCCGCTGACCGGCGAGCGCATGCTGGAGCTGGTGTTTGCCATGGCTCTGCCGGCGGTGGGCTCGGCCATTTTGTTTAACCTCGATGCCTCGACCGGCGGTACCGACATTTTGGCGATGATCCTCAAAAAATTTACCCGGCTGGATATCGGCAAGGCGCTGATGGCCAGCGACGCGCTGATCGCATGCAGCACGTTTTTCCTCTTTGACGTGCAGACCGGCCTGTTTTCGGTGCTGGGACTGCTGATGAAATCGCTGCTGGTGGACTCGGTCATCGAGAACATCAACTTGAAAAAACAGTTTCTCATCATCACTACCGCCCCCAGACAGGTGTGTGGCTATATCAATAAAAACATGCACCGGGGCGCTACCGTGTGGCAGGCCCACGGCGCCTATACCGACGGCGAGCGCTGGGTGATCTTGGCGGCCATGAACCGCACCCAGGCCAACATGGTGCGCAAATTCGTCAAGACAGTCGACAGCCATGCGTTCGTGCTGATCTCCAACACCAGCGACATCATCGGCAAAGGTTTTCGCGGGATGTAGAAAACTGCTGTTACAGATAAAAAAGAAGCGAGACGGCCCGCGGGCTGTCTCGCTTCTTTCTATTTAGTCTGTCGGTAGTAGGGAGGGCATCCCTTATTTTTATATAGGCTACATGTGCGGCGTACTGCTGTACCCAGCAGTGCCGGACTGTCCCTGCTGGTCTGCCCATTGCGATAAGGATAGCGGCAGCATCAATAAACAGGCCGAGTGACGGCGTCCCAAGAGCAGCTTTGGCACTTTTTGCGCCGCTTGGTGGGGAGTAGAGACGACCGGTATGTAGCCAGCTGGACTGACCTATTTGCGCAAAAAAGAGGAAATAAGCACCCCCAGACCGTAAGAAATGCGGTACCGCCAAAAGCGACCGAGGGGCAGTGCCCCGAAGAGCAGTTCTTACACTTTTTGCGCCGCTTGGTGGGGAGTAGAGACGACCGGCGTGTAGTAACTGGACTGACCTATTGCGCAAAAAAGAGGAAATGAGCGCCCCAAGACCGTAAGAAATGCGGTGCCGCCAAAAGCGGCCGAGGGGCAGTGCCCCGAGAGCAGTTCTTACACTTTTTGCGCCGCTTGGTGGGGTGTATGGATCTGTGTGCGCTGAGATGGGGAGGACCTATTGCGCAAAAAGCTCTATTTGCAGAAATTGTCCATCCACAGCTCCTGCAGCGGGGGGATATCGTCTTTCATGCCGGGTGCCAACATGCTCCACAGCACGCCACCGGTGGGTTTGGGGAACTCGTTGCGGGTGCGGATGACCTGGGTGGGGGTGACGATGTAGTCGATAGCGGTGTCGTAGGGGCGCACATCCACCTCTACATCCACTACCTGGCAGTCGTGGCCCACAGCAACTACCGGGGTATTTACGTCGACGACGCCTTTGGTATAGAACATGGCCCACTCCAGATCAAAGTAGCCGTGGCCCTTACCAAAGCGGATGCCGCTGGGGGTGATGGCCGAGGCACCGGTGACCAGCAGGTCGATATGGCCGATCTCCTCGGCGATCTGCTTGAGCGACCGGTACTGCCAGAAGCGCTGGATGCCGTCGAGGGTGGAGGCCAGTTCTTCTTTGCCCTCGGGCACCCACTCGGGCCGCAGCAGAAACACGCCGCGGCGGATGCCGTAGGTGGTGATGAGCATGATCTTTTTGTCGCGGATGACCTGTTCGCGCAGCACCTCCAGATTGTTGTCGGGGGTGATGAACACGACTTCGGCGTTTTTGTAGATATCCTCTTTACAGAGGTTCTCGGCGCATTTATCGCTGCCCTCGTAATCGGTGATGAACTCGGCAAAATCCCAGCTGAAACGGGAGTCGGGGCGGGCCACCTTGCGCAGTTGTTCCCAGATCATTACCCGGGCGGTCTTGGCATCCATTTTCGACATGTTCTCTGTCTCCTTTTTTAAACTTTTCCGGCGCATGAGCCGCCGGAGCGCAAAATAAGGGCGCTCTAACCAGATCAGTCGAGCACCCCGCTTTAGACCAAAGCAAATAGTGGCGGCAGCCCCACAACCTGGGACCGCCCCCGCAAAGGTGCCCATAGCGCAGGTGATTTGCGGTCACCGCGTAGAGACTTCTGCGCCCTATTCGCAGACTTATATGGGCCATATGAATCTTACACGCCCATCATAGCACAGCCCGCCGCAGCCGCACAATGGGACAGTATACTAAAAAAGCGACGCGGTACGACAAAAAATATGGCGCAGTTGTAAAAGTGGCCGCACAGTAAAAACCGCCGCCGGCCCGGTGGGGGCCAGCGGCGGCAAAGGCGCGGCAGTGCGGGCTCAGCTGTCGAGCCCGATGAACTGCGACTGCCACAGCCGGGCGTACAGACCGCCGGCGGCCACCAGCTGGCGGTGACTGCCGGTCTCGGCGATGCCCTGCGGGGTGAGCACCACGATGCTGTCGGCGTTTTTGATGGTGGAGAGCCGGTGGGCCACCACCAGCGTGGTGCGGCCGTGGGAGAGATCGTTTAGGGCCTCCTGGATCAGGCGCTCGGTCTCGTTATCCAAAGCCGAGGTAGCCTCGTCCAGAATGAGGATCGGCGGATCTTTTAAGAATACCCGGGCGATGGATATGCGCTGTTTTTGCCCGCCCGAGAGGCGCGCGCCCCGCTCGCCGATATAGGTGTCGTAGCCGTCGTCCAGCCCCATGATAAAGTCATGGATGTTGGCCCGGCGGGCCGCCTGGTAGATCTCCTCGTCGGTGGCGTCGGGTTTGGCATAGGCGATGTTGTCGCGGATGGTGCCGGTGAAGAGAAATACATCCTGCTGCACGATGCCGATATTTTGCCGCAACGAGTGCAGCGTGTAGCTGCGGATATCCTGACAGTCTATCTCGATGGTGCCTTCGGTGGGGTCGTAAAAGCGGGGCAGCAGGTGGCACAGAGTCGTTTTGCCACCGCCGGAGGGGCCCACCAGCGCCACTGTCTGGCCGGCGCCGATGTGCAGATCAAGGCCCGAGAGCACCTCGGTATCGTCGTCGTAGGTAAAGCCCACACCGCGAAAGTCGATCTGGCCTTGGGCGCTCTGCAGCGGCTTGGCGCCGGGGCTATCCTGCTCGATGGGCTCCTCCATGATCTCGACAAAGCGCTTAAAGCCGGTCGCCCCCTGCTGGAACTGCTCTACAAACGAGATCAGCCGCTTGATGGGGTTTAAAAACATCGAGACGTACAGCAGATAAGCCACAAAGTCGCCGGTGGTGATTTTGCCGGCAAAGAGGAAGCAGGCGGCGGCGATGAGCACTACCACGTTGAGCACGTCGGTGAAAAAGCCGGTGCTGGCTGAAAATTGGCCCATCACGCGAAATGCCTCTGAACGGGCGGTGACGAACTCGCGGTTGCGGCGCTCAAATTTGCGCCTTTCGTTCTTTTCGCCGGTAAAGGCCTTGGCTACCCGAATGCCGGAGATGCTGTTTTCCAGCTCGGCGTTCACCTCGCCGGTCTTGATGCGGGTCTCGCGGAAGGCGGCGTTCATCCGCCGCCGCAGCTTGGCCACGATGTACACCGCCACCGGCAGCAGGGCAAAGGCGATAACGGTGAGCGGCACGTTGATGGTGCAGAGGATGGCAAACGAGCCGATGAGCATGATCAGCGAGATGAACAGGTCTTCCGGCCCGTGGTGGGCGAGCTCGGTGACGTCCATCAGGTCGTTGACGATGCGCGACATGACCACGCCGGTCTTGTTCTGATCGAAGTAGGAAAAAGACAGCTTTTGCAGGTGGTCAAACACCTCGCGGCGCATATCGGCCTGCATGCGAACGCCCATCACGTGGCCGTAGTACTGGATGATGTAGTTGAGCAGCGCCTTGAGTATGTACAGGCCAAGCAGCACCAGCACCCACACGATCATCAGCCGCAGCTGGCGATTTGGCACGTAGTCCTGAATGATGTTGCGGGTGATCATGGGGTAAAACAGGTCGCACACCGCCACGATCAGGGCGCAAAACATATCAAAATAAAAAAGTTTGCGGTGGGGTTTGTAATAGCCGATAAATCTCTTGATCATTCATCCATCCTCCGGGTCTGCACGATTCGTCAAAATACAGTACACATATGACCACCATTATAGGCGCTCTGGCGGTAAAAAGCAACGCCTGCGACCGGCAGGGGAAAAAGAACATGCGCCCCACTTGCCGGCACTGATGGCAAACGGAGCGCATGCTCTTTGGAAGTATATGAAAAAGTGTGGCGATGAAAAGAGATACTCTTTATCGCTGTCTATATACTAAAGGGGCTGTGTGAAAGCTGGGTGAAGAAACCGTGAAAAATCCGTGTTTTTTTGTCGGCGCCGGCCCACGGGGCGTATTGGCGGGGCCGCTGGCCGGTTTTACCGCCACCGACATAAAAGGGCCCCGTCTGCCACACAGTGGCAGGCGGGGCACGGGGGTGCTGTTTTTAGCTGGCGATGGATGTGCCGGGCGGGTAGAGGGTGGCCCCAGACACGCCCATCGAGCGGTCGAGTGCGCGCTCAAAACCGGTGTGCTTTTTGACCGGGCGCAAAAGCAGCACCAGCTCGGTGCGGCCACCATAGACGACCCGGCTCTCGACGCGGTGCCAGCGGCTAAAGCGCCGCACCAGCTCCAGTACGGCACACTCGGCGTCGGGGGTGTCGAGCTCCAGCACCAGCGTGTGGGGGGCACGGGGATAAGAGAACATACGGGCAAGAGTCATGGTGAAAGCCTCCTTTAAAAAGTGCGCTGCCGCAGCTTTGGTGTTTGACTTGACTACAGATTATAGCGTACTGCCGGCAGGTGACAGTTTTTTGAACGGTGAGAGAAGACTTTGTGAGCGCGCTGTTTTTTATAGGTAGTGGGCTGTACAGCGCCGCCGCCACCTGCTATACTGGTAAAAACTGCGGCGGGGCTGCCTGCTGCCGCCGCACAGCGTGCCGGCACAGCACCGGCGGGCAGGAGGAGAGGCCAATGAAAGAACACAGTGGACGGATACTTTTGAGTGTGGCGGCACTGCTTTTTAGCGTGCTGTCGGCGGCGCTGGGCTTTGGGCTGCTAGGCAGCATGACCGGCAGCCGCTGGTTTGAGATACTGTGCGGCTTTTGCTTTATTGCCGCCCCACTGCTGGTCATCCAGCTGGTGCTGGAGCTGTTTAAAAAAGAGCGGTGAGAGCCCCGCGTTTTAAAGAGGAGGAGAGGATATGACCCATCTGGGCACCGTGACGATCTATACCGACCGGCTCTGTCTGCGCCGGTTTACCGCTGCCGACAGTGGCGCCATGTATAAAAATTGGGCCAGCGACGAGCGGGTGATCCGCTTTCTGACTTGGCCGGCCCATGCCAGCAGCCAGGTGACAGCGCAGGTGGTGGCCGGGTGGCTGCCCAGTTATGACCGGGCGGATTTTTACCAGTGGGCCATTTGTCTGCGGGATGGCGGCGAGCCCATCGGCAGCATTTCGGCGGTAGACCAGCAGCCGGTGGTGTGCGGGGTGGAGATCGGCTACTGCCTGGGACACCGCTGGTGGGGGCAGGGGCTGATGACCGAGGCGCTGGCGGCGATCATCGACTTCTTTTTTACCCGGGTGGGCTTTTTGCGCATTGCCGCCGGCCACGACCTGCAAAACCCGGCCTCGGGGCGGGTGATGGTAAAGTGCGGCATGCAGCGTGAGGGAACGCTGCGGCAGGCGGGGCGCAACAACACCGGTATCGTAGATATGGCGGTATACAGCATATTGGCAGCAGAGCACCAAAAACACAGCGGCCAAAGCGGCGCCGATACGGCAGAGTAAGCTGCTGCTGTGGCCGCCCGGGCAGAAATAAAATGAGAGACAGACAGCGCGCCCAGCAGATGCTGGGCGCGCTGTCTATCTTATAGAAGGAGGACGACAAAGACACCGACCGGCGCCTACAGCCGCTTGAGTGAAAACCAGAAGCAGCTGCCCAGCCCGGGCTCGCTCTTGACCCCGTACGGGGTGTGGTGCAGTTCGAGACAGCCCTTGACGATAGAGAGCCCCAGGCCGGTACCGGCGGTGGGCCGCTTGTGGGCGCTCTCCCCTTTGTAGTAGCGCTCCCAGATGTGGGGCAGCATCTGCGGCTCTATTCCCTCACCGGTGTCGAGCACCTCGATGGTGACCATGTCCCCCTGCACCCGCTGGCGCACCAGCACCTGCTTGTCCGCGCCGGTGTAGGTGACGGCGTTGCCCACCAGGTTATACACCACCTGGTAGATCTTGTTCTCGTCGGCCTCTACCCACTGGTCCTCATCGCTGCCGCCCCGATCAAACTGCAGCTGATAGCCCTGCTCTTTGAGCATGGCTCCGTAGCGGGTGACCACGTTTTGCACCAGCTGGGTGAGATCGAAAGGCGAGGTGCTCAGCGTCTGCACCCCGGCCTGCAGCTGCGAGAGGTCCAGTGTGTCGGTGACCAGACTGCTCAGGCGGCGGGCCTCGTCGATGATGACCTGCAGGTTCTCCGGCGTGTTCTCGCCGGGCAGGTCGCGCATCACCTCGCCGTAACCGGTGATCAGGGTCAGCGGGGTGCGCAGATCGTGGGAGATGTTGGCGATGAGCTCCCGTCGCAGCCGCTCGATCTTCTGCAGCTCGCTGGCGGTGTGCTCCAGCGTTTGGCTGAGCTCGGCGATCTCGCGGTAGCCGGTCTGGTAAAACGAGGCCGAGTAGTCGGCGGCGGCCAGCTTTTTGGCCGCACTGTTGAGCAAGACGATGGGGGAAGTGATCTTTTTCGAGAGCAGCCAGGCCAGCAGGATCGAGAGCGCCACCAGCACTAAGCTGATGTACACCAGTTCGGTCTGGATGGCCTCACGAGTGCTGCTGACCGGGGTGATGACCGCGCTGGCCAGCAGCATATAGCTTTTATTCTGCTGTTGTACGGTGCCGCCCCACAGCATGGTCTGTACCCCGCCTTTGCCCGAGAGGCTGTCTTGCTGGGTGGGACCGACGACGCGCTCCTGCAGCTGGGGCAGACCGCCGTCTTCGCCCAGCTGCTCCTCCAGCCTGGGGGTGAGGTCCTGTACCGGCTGGTGCTCTTTTTGCCAGCTCTTGCCCGCCGCCGACCACATGGCCCACTCGTCGGTGAGGTCTACCAGCGGGTCCTCTGCCGAGAGCACTTTATGCCGCAGTGCCTGGGCACTTTGGGCACTGAGCTTGCCCAGGCTGTTTTGGGGCCCGGTGCCGGCGCAGCTGATGAGCACCCCGTCGGCGTTATACAGCGCAAAGCTCACCCCTTCCTGGGCGGCGATCTTCTCGAGCGTGTCGTCGATGTCGCTGCTGTCCTGTATCTGGCTGATGGCGCTGAGCGCGCCCGCGCGCAGGTGTTTTTCTTTGATAGAGCGGTAAAAGCTCTCTAAAAACACCACCTGAAACAGCCACAGCAGCGCCAGCGATACCACCACGAACCCCAAAAGATACAGCGACAGCTTGGCCCGAATACTGATCTGGCGCCTGGGTCTACTGGTCTTCAAAGCGATACCCCACTCCCCGCAGTGTAGTGATGAGCCCGGCGTGCTCCCGCAGCCGCTTGCGCAGCAGCTTGATATGGGTGTCCAGCGTGCGCTCGTCGCCGTAGAAGTCGTATCCCCACACGGCGGTGATGAGCTTTTCGCGGGTCAGGGCGATACCGCGGTTGCGCACCATGTAAAACAGCAGGTCGTACTCCTTGGGGGACATGTCCACCACCTCGCCGTCCACCTTGACCATGCGGGCGGTGAAGTCGACCACCAGGCCGGTGGTGGTGTAGATCTCTTTGCCGTCCTCCATGCCGGGCACGGCGCCGGCGGCCCGCTTGATGATGGCCGCCACCCGCATCATCAGCTCTTTGGGCGAAAACGGCTTGGTGACGTAGTCGTCCACCCCCAGCTCAAAACCGTGGATGCGGTCGAACTCCTCGCCCCTGGCCGAGAGCATGAGCACCGGAGTGGCGCAGAATTTGCGCAGCTCGCGGCAGGTGGAGAACCCGTCGAGCTGGGGCATCATGATGTCTAAGATGATGAGATCGAAGTGCTGGTCGCGGCAGAGCTCGATTGCTTCCAGCCCGTCGCCGGCCTCGGCCACCTCGTACCCCTCGAAGACCGCGTATTTGGCGATCAGCTGGCGGATCTTGGCCTCGTCGTCTACGATCAACAGCCGCATGAAAAATGCGCCTCCTCACACTGCCCGCCGCCGACAACGTGGCCGGCGGCAGCGCTTTTTTTGCTTATTGTACCACAGCATACAGTGCCTTTGTGAACAGTGGATGAAAAACAGCCGCTCGCGCCCGTATTTTGCCCGCGGCAAAGCCCCCCGCGGGGAGCCGTGGCCGACCCGAGACCACAGAACTGCCGCATGCCCTTCACCGCGCCCAAAATTTTCTTTTTCCCCGCTGTGTTGACATTTGCCGCAGATGGGCATATACTAGCTACTAGAAAGTAGTGACGCGCAGCGGCACTTCAAATTTGGCCCGGTAAGGCCAACTTCGAGGAACTCCGAAGAGAAACACGACCAACACCTTGTTGGTCGTCTTTTTTTGTGAGGGGTCCGCTGCGCTGGCAAAGGAGGATTAAAATTTATGTCTGAAAACAAAAAGGTCTCGGCGCCCGCCGCCGAACAACAGCAGAAAAACAAGATGGGCCATGCGCCTATGATGAAGCTTATCGTCAGCATGAGTTTGCCGGCCATTTTTTCCATGCTCATCCAGGCGCTGTACAACATCGTCGACAGCATGTATGTGGCCCAGATCGGCGAGAAGGCGCTGACGGCGGTATCGCTGGCTTTCCCGGTGCAGCAGCTGCTCATCGCCGTGGGTGTAGGTACCGGCGTGGGCCTCAACTCGCTGATCTCGCGCCGGCTGGGCGAGAAGCGCTTTGACGAGGCCGACAAGGCCGCCAGCCACGGCATGTTTCTGGGGCTGGCCAGCGGTATCGTGTTCGCCATTTTGGGGGCGCTGTTCATAAAGCCCTTTTTTGGGGCTTTTACCGGCGACGCCGAGGTCATTAAGATGGGTTGCGACTACGGGTACGTGGTGACCATCCTGTCGTTTGGCTCTTTCGTGCAGATCAGCTGCGAGAAGATACTGCAGGCTACCGGCAACATGATCTGGCCCATGATGTTCCAGCTCACCGGCGCCATCACCAATATCATCCTAGACCCCATCTTCATCTTCGGCTGGTTCGGCATGCCCAAAATGGGCGTGCTGGGGGCGGCGATCGCCACCGTGGCCGGCCAGATACTGGGCATGCTGCTGGGCATCTTCGTGCTGTTTAAAAAGGAGCACGAAGTGAAGGTGCACTTTAAGGGCTTTCGACCCGACGGCAAGATCCTCAAAGACATCTACCGGGTGGGCTTTCCCTCCATCATCATGCAGTCTATCGGCTCGTTTATGACCATGGGCCTCAACGCCATCCTCATCGGCTTCTCGCAGGCGGCGGTGGCGGTGATGGGCGTGTACAACAAGCTGCAGTCGTTCGTATTCATGCCGGTGTTCGGTCTCACCCAGGGCCTCATGCCCATCATGGGGTACAACTTCGGCGCCAAGAACAAAAAGCGGCTCATCAGCGCCATCAAGATCGGCGAGTGTATCGCCGTGGGCATCATGGTGCTGGGCACGCTGCTGTTTAACCTCTTCCCCCGGCAGCTGCTGCAGATGTTCAACGCCTCGGCAGATATGATGTCTACCGGTATCCCGGCCATGCACATCCTCAGCGCCTGCTTTATCACCGCCGCGGTGAGCATCGTGTTCTCCACCTCGTTTCAGGCCACCGGCCACGGCACGGCCAGCCTGTTCACCTCCATCCTGCGGCAGCTGGTGGTGATCCTGCCGGTCGCCTTCCTGCTCAGCCGCACCGGTCTGGGCGCCACCGGCGTGTGGCTGGCATTCCCCATCGCCGAGCTGGTGTGTATCGTCTTCTCGGTAGGGCTGTTCCGCCGCATCTACGACCAGGAGATCCGCTACCTGGGGGATGTGGACTAGCCTGCCATCGGCGCGCTGTCTGTCAGCTGCGATCAACCGGTCATCTAGCCGTGTGATCGTGATATAGAGAAGAGAGCCGGCCGAACGCCTATAGCGTTCGGCCGGCTCTCTTTATATTTTGGCGGGGCGACAGGCGCATGACAGCGGTTAACGCGCACACCCGTCAATAATAAAAGCGGTATATCAGCGAGAAACAGCGCGCGGGCGCTCGGCCGGGGGCAGCACCAACAGCCCGCCCCGGTAGCACAACCGCCCCTCGGCCACCAGCTCTTTTATGGTGCGGTTGAGGCTGCGCAGGCTGGTGCCCAACTGTTCGGCCAGCAGCTGCTTTTCAAAGCGCAGCACCCCGTCGGCCCCGCACTGCTCCTGCACCAGGCAGTACAGCCGGTCCCGCAGCGGCAGGGTCACCTGGGTCACTGCATTCTCGGTGAAGTAGCCCAGTTTTTGCGCCAAGCTGCCCACCAGATATTTGGCGAACTCAAAGTCCAGCTGCATCCATGAAAAAAAGGTATCGCGGTCCATGACCAGCAGCTCGCAGTCGCCCAGCGCGGTGATATCGCACAGGGCCGGCGTGTCGTCCACCACCTCCGCCTCGCCGATCAGGTCCCAGGGGCGGTAGATGGTGACCGCCATCAGCGAGCCGGAGGGCCCCACTGCCGACACCTTGCACATGCCCTGCAGCAGCACGTATACCGGGCCGCCGGTCTGGCCCATGTGCACCAGCTTTTTGCCGTGGCGCAGCCGGATGCGGGTAAACTTCTCCTGTACGCTGGCCGGGGCGCCGGCGAGCAGCGCCTCCATCGATCTTCGCGCCAATTTGTCACCCCCTGATGTGTGCGGGCCGGACCGCTGCCCGGTCTTGTGCTGCGCCTGTCGCCGCTGCGCAGATGTACTCTACCGCTTTAAGAGCGGCGGCCGCATGCGGGCCCTGGTCTTCTAAAAAAATGGTAGCACAGCCCACCCAAAAAAGCAACCGGACGGCGCGCCGTAAAAGTTGGGGACATCCGTCCTACCGGCGCCGGCAAAAAGGCTGGTATGATAGAGACAACGACCGGCGCCGGGGCATCCCCGGCGCGCCCAGACATAAGGAGGCAGAAAAGTGGCAAAGTACATTATCGACACCGATACCGCCAGCGACGACGCCGTAGCGCTGGCCATGGCCCTGAAAGACCCCAGCTGCAAGGTGGCCGCCATCACCGTGGTGGCCGGCAACGTGCCGCTGCAAACGGCGGTGCGCAACGCGCTGATCACCCTGGATATGGTGGGCGGCGACGACCTGCCGCCGGTGTACGTGGGCGCCGAAAAACCGCTCATCGGCCAGCGGCTCGACGCCTCGCACATCCACGGCCAAGACGGCCTGGGCGATATCGGCTACCCCGACCCGGTGCACCAGCCCGAAAAAGAAGGTGCGGTACAGGCCATGTTGCGCATCATCGATACCTGCGACGAGGATATCGAGCTCATCACCCTGGGGCCGCTGACCAACGTGGCCATCGCCATCACCCTGGAGCCGGCCATCATGAAAAAGCTGCGCCGCATCACCGTGATGGGCGGCAGCCAGCTGGGTTACGGCAGCCCTCGTGGTGTGTCGGAGTTTAACATCCTCTCCGACCCGGAGGCGGCGCAGATCGTCTGCCGCTTTGGCGTGCCCATCACCATGGTGCCGCTGGAGGTGTGTAAGCGCGCCGCCAGCCCCGATGACGACTGCCGCCTGAGCGCCGCCGAAATGGCCGCCATCAAAGATATCGGCACCGACCTGGCGCGCTTTTGCATCGACTGCAACAAAACGCTTATCGACTACAACAAAAAAGCCTATAAAAACGAGGTCCTGGGTCTGGCCGACCCCACCGCCGTGGCTGCTGCCCTGCGCCCGGGCCTTATAAAAGAGAGCTTTGCCTGCAACATCCAGGTGGATACTTCCGGCAGCCGCACCCACGGCCAGACCAACGCGACCCGCTTAAAAAAGACCATTATGGAGGGCATGGCCGAGCACCTGACCCACATGGTGGTCAAGACCATGGATGGGCCGGGCTTTAAGACCTACCTCTACGACATGCTCAAACGGTAAGGCCGCGTAGCCGGCAGAGACTTTGCAGAAAGGCTGAGTGCAATGAGAAGATTTATCATCGATACCGATACAGCCAGCGACGACGCTGTCGCGCTGGTCATGGCGCTGCGCGCCCAGAATATCCACGTGGAGGCCATCACCTGCGTGCACGGCAACGTGCCGCTGCAGGTGGCCTCCCGCAACGCCCGCATCTCGGTGCAAAAGGCGGCTACCTACCAGCCGCCGGTCTATCAGGGCCTGGCGATACCGCTGCTGCGGGTGCTGGAGCACCGGGCGGAGAGCGCTCACGGCGCCGACGGTCTGGGCAACATGAACTACCCCGAGCCGAATGTGCCGCTGGCCGACGGCAATGCGGTGCAGAAGATCGTGGACATCGTGGCCGCCGACGACAGCGGCGAGCTGGAGCTGTGCGCCATCGGGCCCATGACCAACATCGCCGCCGCCATCCTGCTGGCGCCCCGGGTGATGAAAAAGGTGAAAAACCTCACGGTGATGGGCGGCCAGTGGCGGATGATCGACGCCTTTACCCCCAACGCCGAGTTCAATATCGCCCTCGACGCCGAGGCGGTGAAGATCGTGCTGGAGAGCGGCATGCACACCACCTTCGTGCCCATCGATGTGTGCTACGGCCACACCGAGATCGACGCCGCCGACCGGGCGGTGCTGCGCAGCTACCACACCGAGGTGGGGGACTTCTTTATCGACTCCAACCGCTGCCTGCTGGAGATGAACCGTAACGCCTACGGCAAAGATATCATCTCCATGCCCGACCCCACCGCTATCGCGGTGCTCATCGACCCCTCCATCGTCACCGGCTCTTTCGAGGCCCGGGCCGATATCGAGCTGCGCAGCCCCGACGGCTACGGCCAGCTGCTCTACGACCTGGAAGCCGATGACAAAAACTGCACCGTCATCACCGAGATCGACGCGGCGAAGTTCAAAGAGCTGGTATTCGCCACCGCCAAGTACTAGTGTTTCGCCCGGCGGCACCGACCGCCGTTTACATCCCTCGTCTTATGCGCCTGTGCGCAAAAAGGGACCGGCCCCCACTGTGGGGCCGGTCCCTTTTTTAGCTGTCGCCCGGGTCTTGCTGCTGTCAGCGGGTAAATTAGCGACGGCGGCGCTTGCCGGCGGTGACGCCGACAGCCACCAGCGATACGGTGGCCAGCGCCAGCAGCGGCAGCGTGTGCTCGCCGGTGTCAGCCGCCTCGTCTGTCGGCGTCTGCTCGGCCGGCGGCTGAGTATCGTCTTTGTCGGGCTGCTCAGGGGCCGGGTCTTTTTCGTCGGGCTTTTGGTCTGGCTGCTCGGGCTCGGTGGCCGGGGCGGTGACCACAACGGCACAGCTGGCCGAGAGCTCGCCCACGGTGGCGGTAATGGTGGTCTCACCGGTACCGGTGGTGGTGATCAGACCGTCTTTTACCGTGGCGACCTGCTCGTTCGAGCTCGACCAGCAGAGCGGCAGCGTGGTGTTCGCGGGCTCTACCACAGCGCCGAGCCGGGCGGTGGCGCCCATCTCTAGTTTCAGTTCGGTCAGGTCCAGCTTTATCTCCAGCGCCCGGATCTCTACGATCTGGGGCTCATCGCTGGTGGCGGTAAATTTGTAGGTGATGTTGTCCTCCACCACCGTGATGGCCGCCTCGTCGCCGGCGGCATAGGTGTTGTCCACTCCTTTTAGCACCACATCGTCAGCGGCTACCTGGGCGCCGCCCAGCGCGTACACGCCCACGCTGCCGTGCGACCACTCGTTGTCGGCCTCATAAACGAGCTCCGAGATGGCTGTATTTTGTATCTGGGCACTGCCTTGGCGCACCACGATGCCGTTTTGGGCGATGATGCCCTGCTTGCCGGCCCCGCGGATTTCGCAGCCGGATACCGTGAGATGACCGCTGGTGTTTACGTCGATAGCCTGTTTTTGGAAGTCGGTGATGGCGGTATCCAGCACCGTCACGTCGCCGCTGCCCGCGGCCAATATGGCTTTGCCGCACTGTACGCCGCAGATCTTTTGGCCGTCTCCCTCACAGCGGATATCGGTGATGGCCACATCCTCGATGTGCAGATCGCCGCGGCCATACACCCCGTCGATGCCGCCGTGTTGGGCTGCGGGTCCGGCCACCGTCAGGTGGCACAGGGTCAGGTCACCGGCGCCGTACACCACCGGGTTGACGGTGCTGCTGCCGTAATTCTGGGGGTTTCTGGCCTGCTCGTCAAAGAGCAGGATGGTCCCATTGCGGGAGGAGCCCACCACCGTCAGGTCGCCTGCCGCCGACAGGTTGGCGCAGTAGGTGCCGTCATCCAGTTCCAGGCGGGTGCCGTCGGGCAGGCGGCTGACTACCTGCTGCTGCAGGTCGGCCACGCTGTCATCTACCTTGACGGTAAGACCGCCCCGCACCGCGAAACAGCTGTTTTGTGAGATGGGGCCATAGCCGCTGGCGGCGTACTCGTCGAGGCCGGTAAAATCGACGGTGACCCCGTCGAGGGCGATCGTGCCGCCGGCTACCGTGTCGCTGCGGGCGCTGATCCAGGAATGCAGCGACACGTTCTGCAGCACGGCGCTGCCCACGCTCCGGGCGCCGTTTTGCGGGTTAAAGTAGATCGAGCCGCTGTTGCCATCGCTGGTAGGCAGCAGCTCCAGGTCGCGCAGCGACACGTCTTGCCCCAGTACCTCAATGGTCTTGTTTACCTCCTGCTTGCTGTGCAGGTCGAGCCCCTGCAGGGTGACTCCGTCACCTTCCACCGTAATAAAGTTTTGGGTGGCCCAGGCGCCGTTGGCAGTCTGGTAGCTGCTGGTGAGCACGGTATCGCCGCTGCCGGTCACGGTGAGATCGTCGGCGGTGATGGGGAAGTAAAAGCCCCCCTGCCCACCGATCTGAATATCGGCGTACTGCGCCATCAGCTCCTGGCTGAGGTCGTATTCGCCGCTGGCCAGTACCCAGTGCTGGCCGTCTTGCTGCTGGCTGATCGCCTGTGCCAGTTCCTCGGCGGTATCGATGTACTTGGTGCCGCTGTCGGCGGCGGCCGCGGTGGCGGCGGTACTGCACAGCAGTGCGCCGGCCAACAGCAGAGCCATCGTCTTTTTCATTTTTTCCTCTCCTTCTCTCTTGTGCTGTCTTGTGCTGCTTTGTGTTGTCCTGTGTTGTGGGGCCGGGCGACAGTCCCCCACAGCAGAACGGTCTCATCGGCCAAAAAAGACCGATAAGGTGTACTTTTTCGTTCTTTTAAAAAAAGGGAGAAAATAGAAAAAGCAGGCCAGTAAAAAACTGACCTGCCATAAAAACGGCGGTATATGCCTATTTTTTGCGGCGAACGCAAAATCACAGTATATGCTTGCAACCATTATAGGCCGCCTTTATGTATAAGTCAATATTTTCCATAAAACCTGTGGCTTTTTGGCCTTTTCGGGCGCTCCAAAAAGTGCTCGGTCGCCCGCTCGCTGCCGGTCGCCTTTTCGATTGACTTTTCCGGTAAAAAGAGAAATAATAGAACCAGAGTACACCGCCGCCGGTATCTGCCGGCAGCAGACAGATAGGGAGGGCTTACCGCCGTGCAAACACTGCTCTACATCACCGCCAGCCACCGCCCCGACGATGTGTCGGTCTCCCGGCGCATCGCCGGGGCTTTCGTACAGATGGTACAGGGTGCCTGCCCCGACCTGTGTGTGCAGCAGCTGCACCTCGACGGCGCCAAGCTGCCCTATACCAGCCCGGCCATCCTGCAAAACTGGGGCCGTATCGGCAGCGGCGATGCGCTCTCTGATCTGGCGCCGGCCGACCGCGAGAACATCCGCCAGATGGAGCGCTTAACGGCCCAGTTTGCCGCCGCCGACCGGTATGTTTTTGCCGTGCCCCACTACAACCAGCTGGTCCCCTACGAGCTGGTGCAGTACTTCACTGCCGTGGTGCGGGCCGAGACCACCATGCATTTTGATGAGACCGGCTGCCACGGGCTGCTGCGGGGCAAAAAGGCGCTGGCGGTGTATGCCAGCGGCGGCCCCATGGCGGTAGACGGCCAGGCGGTAACGCTGGGGGACCAGTGGCTGCGCATGGTGCTGGCGGCAAACGGCGTAACCGACACCCGGGTGGTGGTGGCCGAAAACGCCGACTTTGTCGGCTACGGTGCCGGGCAGGACCGGCTGGTTGCCCAAAAGATCGAGCAGTGCCGTGCCGAGCTGGAGGATTTTTGCCGCGACTGAGCGCGGGGCGGCGATACACAGCGTATACGCGGCGGGCGGCAGCGCCCGCATCACTATAAAACGACAACGCGGGAGGACAGATCATGACCAGACAACAGATCCTGGCAAAGGTAGACCACACCTTATTAAAACCCGAGGCCACCTGGGCGCAGATAAAGACGCTGTGCGATGAAGCCGTGCAGGAGCACACCGCCTCTATCTGCATTAACCCGGTATATGTAAAGCGGGCGGCCGACTACCTCTGCGGGCGGGTGCCGGTGTGCACCGTCATCGGCTTTCCTCTGGGGGCCACCAGCACCGCCGCCAAGGTGGCCGAGGCCGAACAGGCACTGGCCGACGGCGCCGGCGAGTTCGATATGGTCATCCACATCGGGGCCCTCAAGGCCGGTGAGTACGAGCAGGTAGAGAGTGATATCCGCGCGGTAAAACAGGCGGTAGGGGATAAGGTCCTCAAAGTCATCATCGAGACCTGCCTGCTCACCGATGCCGAGAAAGAGAAGATGTGCGACATCGTCTGTAGCGCCGGGGCCGACTTTATCAAGACCTCTACCGGCTTTTCCACCGGTGGCGCCACCTTCGACGATATCGCCCTGTTCGCCCGCTGTGTAAAGGGCCGCTGCAAGATCAAGGCGGCCGGCGGCATCCGCTCGGTAGCGGATATGGAGAAGTTTATCGAGCTGGGGGCCGACCGGTTGGGCACCAGCTCGGCCATCAAGATCTTTAACCAGCAAGAGAGCGGCGGGGCGTACTAGTGGCGGGCAAAAAGCGCATCGCTGTCCCGGCGCTGCCGCCGCCCGCTGCGGCACTGCGCCGCTCCGGTGCGCTGTGCCCGGTGCGGGCCGACGAGAGCTGTGCCGAACAGATAGCCTGGATGATCGGCGTGTCGTTTGCCGCCCAGGCCAAAGAGCTGGGCCTCGACCGCCAAAGCTGCCCCGACTATGTGGCCTTCGAGACCGCCGCCGATGTGCGGCGCGACCTGGCTGGCGGCACCCGCGCCTACCTGTTTTACCTGGATGGGGTGCCGGTGGCCACCGTGCGCCTGCACATAGGCCCCGACGGCCGCACCGGTTCCATCGACCGGCTGGCGGTGCTGCCCCAGTACCGCGGCCGCGATCTGGGCGCCCGGTGCGTGTATTTTGCCGAGGGGGCACTGCGGGCACTGGGGGCCAAAAAGGTGCGGCTGAGCATCGTGGCCAGCTTTGCCAAGCTAGAGAGCTTTTACCACCGGCTGGGCTACGCCACCAAAGAGGATAAGACCTACCCCGGCCTGCCCTTTACGGTGCGCTATCTGCAAAAAAAGCTGCCCCGTTAAAAAAGGAACACACCTACTGCGCCCCCGGGACCGGATACTGCCCGGCCCGGGGGCTGCTGTGTGCCTATTTACAGCGCAGTGGGCACAATAGCCGTAGTGGCATCAATATCACAACAGCACAACAGCAAACGAGAGAAAGAGGAGGGCTGCCCGATGAACGCCGAGGGCAAGATGCGGGTACTGGTGGCTGACGACAGCCCCGAGATCTGCGATATCGTCGAGATACTGCTGCTGGGCGAGGGCTGCGAGGTGCTCAAGGCCGCCGATGGCCTGCAGGCCCTGCAGCTGGCCGACGACACCGTAGATCTGTACATTTTAGATGTGGTCATGCCGGGGCTCACCGGCATCCAGGTGTGTACCCACCTGCGGCAAAAGACCACCGCCCCCATCCTGTTTTTGACCGCCAAGACCCAGGAACAGGACAAGACCATGGGCTTTTCGGCCGGCGGTGACGACTACCTGGCCAAACCCTTTTCGTACGGCGAACTCATCAGCAGGGTAAAGAGCCTGCTGCGCCGCTACTACGTGTATAAAGGCAAAGAGGAGAGCCGCCGCCACCTGTTTACCGCCGGCGACCTGACGGTGGATACCGACTGCCACCAGGTGACGGTGGATGGCCGCCGGGTAGAGCTCACCGAGATCGAGTTTAAAATGCTGCTGCTGATGGTGCAGAACCGGGGGCGGGTGTACTCGGCCCAAACGCTGTACGAGCAGATCTGGGGCGAACCCTATTTTTACACCGCCAACAACACGGTGATGGTGCACATCCGCAACCTGCGCAAAAAGCTGGAGCGCGACCCCCAGTCGCCCCAGTACATCCAGACGGCGTGGGGAAAAGGTTACTACGTTGGCTGAGCGCCGGCGGGCGCGCCGCCGCAACCGCACCAAGCTGGAAGTCACCGCCATCGGCGCGCTGGTGGTGTCGCTGCTGCTGGCCGCCGCCATCGGCTTTGCCGTCTACTTTGCGCTGCACCTCATCCCCGACAGCCCCCGCGGCGACAGCGCCGGCAAGCGCGAGGAACTGGTGTACCTGATGAAAGACCTGCAGGAGTACGTGACCGACGAGGGGCTGACCTCCCAGAGCAAGCAGGCCATCGTCCGCTGGAACCGGCAGAACTGGTACGTGTTCATGCGCATCTATAAGGGCGGCGAGGTGGTGTACGACAGTCTCAGCTTTCAAAACGATCTCACCGGCACCGAGCACGCCTCCCAGCCGCTGCTGCCCTATCAGCACGTGTACGACCTGCAGTTTGCCGACGGCAGCGCCAAGGTGGTGGTGACCGCCTTTTTCCGCACCCGGTACGAGGTGTTGCTGCGCTCGGGCTGCTATGCGCTGGTGTTCTTTTTGTTTTTGGTGTTCTTCACCAGCTGGTTCAAAAAGAAGATCCGCTACCTGGGGCGCATCGAGCAGGGTATCGGCATTATGGAGAGCGGCTCGCTGGAGTACCGCATTCCGGTACAGGGGCGCGACGAGCTGGCCTCGCTGGCCCACAGCATCAACGATATGGCGCAGGCGGTGCGCGAGCGCGGCGAGCAGCAGGCGGCGCTGGAGCGCGAGAACCGCGAGATCATCGCCTCGGTGTCCCACGATATCCGCACCCCGCTGACCTCGGTCATCTTCTATTTGGATTACATCGCCGACGGCCGCTGTAAAGATACCGCCGAGCTGCGGCAGTTTGCCAGCCGGGCCTCAGACCAGGCCCACCGCCTCAAAGATATGACCGACGACCTGTTCGAGCACACGCTGGTGCAAAACGAGAATATCCCGTTTCGCTTTCAGCTGCTGGACGGCCAGCTCATCGAGCAGTGTGTGCAGGAGTGTCTGTGCGCGCTGGGCGACCGGGGCTTTACGGTACAGCTGCAAGACGAGACCGACCGGGCCTATACGCTGTGGGCCGACCCGGGCCGGGTGCGGCGGGTGTTTGACAATCTGGCCCAGAACATCGTCAAGTACGCCGACGAGACCCAGCCCATCACCGTGCAGGTGCTGCTGGACCGGCGGCGGGTGGCGGTGCGCCAGCGCAACGCGATAAAGCCCGGCAGCGATACCGGCGGCACCGGCCTGGGCCTGCGCACCTGCCGCCGTATCCTGCAGCGCCACGGCGGCAAGCTGCTGTACAGCCAAGAAAACGGCTGCTTTTCGGCACTGGCCGTGCTGCCGGTAGACCGAAGCACCCCGCCTAAAGGGGCGGGCAGCGTATTTTTGCCAGAGCGCACATGATCGCCACCGCCCGCAGCGGCTAAAAGCACAGCGCCCCCTGACAGATGTCAGGGGGCGCTGTGCTTTTAGGAGAGGTAGAGAGCTCGGCGCCCCGCCGCCGGGGAACCGGGGCGAGCCGAGCGCAGGCGGTCAGCTACTGCGGGGCGGCGCGGTCTGCCAACCGGCAAAACAGCCACACCTGTTCCAGGTCTTTGGCGCGGTCGCCGTCGGGGCGGGGGCAGTTGGTCTTGGTCATCGAATCCACCCCCCAGGGGCGCACCTTGCGAATGGCCTGCTGCACGTTGTCGCAGCCCAGCCCGCCGGCCAATACCACCGGCACGCCGCAGGAGTCGACGATCTGCCGGCTGATGTTCCAGTCGTGGGTCCGGCCCGAGGCGCCAATTCCCTTATCAGAGCTGCTGCCGGTATCGAGGATGAGGTAGTCGACAAAGCGGCCAAATGTCTTGGCCTGCTCGATGGCGGTGGCGTCGACCACCTGCACGGCCTGCATGATCTTCATAAAGGGCAGCTCCCGCTTGCAGGTGGCCACCAGCTCGCGGTCGGCGCAAAATCTGTCGCCGCTGATGTGCAGGATATCCGGTCTTAAAAGGCGTGCCTTTTCCAAAATGACCTGCGGGTCGTTTTCCAGGGCGATGACGACTACTTTACAGCGGTCTTTGACGTCGGCGATGATCTGCTGTGCGCGCGCATAGCTGATCTCGCCTACCGAGCCCCGGGGGCGTGCGACCGGGTTGAGGCCCAGAACGGTGACCCCGGCTTCGATACAGGCGTTGGCCTCTGGCAGCGACACGATGGGGTAGATCTGTTTGATCATGATTGTCCTCCCTGAAATTCTAAGATCTTCTTGGCGCAGAGAGCCGGATTGATGGCGCTGTCACACTGTAGCGTCAGCGCGGCGGCACTCTGCGCATAGGCCACGGTATGCGTCAGCGAGAACTGGTTGAGCGCCCCGTAGATGATAGCGGCGCTAAAGGCGTCGCCGGCGCCGTCGGTGCTGGCGATATGTGCTACGCTGGGGGCGGGCATGCGCACCTTCTGCCCCTTTTGGTTCTGGGCGTAGGCGCCGCGCTCGCCCAGCGTGATGAACACCTGCTGTACCCCGTGCTCCAGCACCCAGCGGGCGCTCTTTTCCAGGTCTTTCTCGCCGCGCAGTTCAATGCCGGTCAGCGCCTGTATCTCAAACTCGTTGGCCTTTAGGGTGTGTAGCCGCCCCAGCAGCGGCTGCACCTTGGGCACGTACTCAGAGGACACCACGTCCACAAAACAGGGCACGCCCTCGATGTGCAGCAGGTAGTCGAGGCTCTCCTTTGGCAGACAAGGTGAGAGCACCAAAAAACGGGCTCCCTCGATCACCGGCCGCTTAGACTGAAAATACGCGCGGGTGAGCAGCTGCGACAGGTGCATATCGGTCACTCCCAGGGCCAGATCTCCGTTTGGCTGGTGCAGCGAGATGTAGGTGCAGCTGGCCGCGCCTTTTACCACCTGCACGTGGTCCATGTCGATGCCCGCCTGCCGGCTGGCCTTGATGAGAAAGCGGCCGTTGCCGTCGCTGCCCACGTTGGTGAGCATCTTGGTGTTGATCCCCTGCCGGGACAGGTTCTCGCAGATGTTGCGGGCCACGCCGCCGGCACTCATCTTGACCACTGCGTTGGGGTTTTTGTTGTGCATGGCCAGCGGCGCCGAGGCAAAGGCGGATACATCCACGTTAGAGGTGCCGGCGCAGACCACATAGTCGCGGTTAAAGATGTAGCCGCGGCCGGCGATATACCCCTTGCTCTGCAGGTTGCTGATATGCGCCGAGATGGTAGAGCGGGCCACGCAAAAAGCCTGGGCGATCTCGTCCTGGGTGGCCATAGGATGTGCTTTTAAATAGTTGAGGATCTCAAATTCTCGTTTGGTCATGGTGGTCCCTCCTTATAATAGGCCGGCGTCGGCGGCGATGCGGGCGGCGCGCTGCTGTACCTGCCGCGCCACTGCGGGGTAGTCAAAGGTGCGGACCTGTCGCTCGTACATCAGCCACTTGCCGGCGACCATAGTGCTCTGGACGTTTTTGCCCGACAGGCTGTACAGCAGATGAGCGGTCTCCTGTGCCGCGGTGGCGTGGTGGGGCACGGCGTTGGCAAAGGCGTCGTCAAACACCACCAGGTCGGCCTGGTAGCCGGGCATCAGGCGGCCTAGGCAGTGCGCCATACCAATAATGTCCGCCGCCTCGGCGGTGAGCATGGCAAGCCCCTGCTCGGCGGGCATCAGCGCGGCATCCCGGTGCATCGTCTTTTGCAGCAGCAGGCCGATCTTTGCGTCTTGCAGCAGGTCCAGTGCGTTGTTGCTCTCGGCCCCGTCGGTGCCGAAAGCGGTGGGGATACCGGCCTTTATAAAAGGGGCGATGTCGGGGATACCGCTGGCCAGCTTCAGGTTGCTCACCGGGCAAAATACAGCCCCCACCTGGTGCTTGGCAAAGATGTCGATATCCTGTGGGCTCAGGTAGATGTTGTGGGCGGCGATGACCCGGTTTTCAAACAGCCCGGTCTCTTCCAGCAGTTGGGTGCTGGTGGTGCCGTATTTTTCCCGTATGCAGTCGACTTCGCTGCGGGTCTCGCCGATGTGGGTGTGCACCATCACTCCCATCTCGGCGGCCAATGCGGCAATGCGGCGGTAGGTGCGGGGCGACTCGGTGTACGGGGCGTGAGGCCCAAAACAGGGGGTGATCCGCTCGTCGTGGCGGTATTTTTCAATAAAATCCACCGCCGTCTGCAGCGTGTCTTTGCTCTCGGGCGAGGGGTGGTCAAACACGGTGGCGCCGATCACCGCCCGCATGCCGCTGCGCTTTACCGCCCGGGCATTGCAGTCGGCGTAATAGTACTGGTCCACGGTGGTGGTGATGCCGTTTTGTATCTGCTCGGCACAGCTCAGCAGGGCAGCGCAGTAGGCGTCCTCCCCGGTCATATGGGCCTGGGCCGGCCACATCGCCTGCTGCAGCCAGTCCATCAGCGGCAGATCGCTGCCCAGATCGCGGTAGAGCACACTGGGCAGGTGGTGGTGGCAGTTGATGAGCCCCGGTGCCACCAGTTTCCCGCGCAGCGAGATCTGCTCGCCTTCTGCCGGACAGATCTCCGCCGGGCCGATCTTTTTGATGATGCCGTCCTTTATGACGATGTTGGCCGCCGGGTAGTAGGGGCACTGCTCGTCGCCGGTGATGACGCGGCAGCCGCTGAGCGTATAGGTCATGGGGAATACCTCCTTTTGAGTAAAGCATAAGGGAGGCGGCCAGAGATTACAATAAAAAGGCCTAAAAATAGTCATTTGACTATTTTTAGGCCTTTTTATTTGCTATGGGGGGATGTGATGTCGGCCAAAACCCAACAAAATGTCGGCCCCCAAAAGCGTCGCCGCCGGGTACCCGCCGCCCATATGGATGCGCTGCTTTATCTGTTTTGGCGGGCCATGTTTTCGTTCTGCGGCGCGCAAACAAAAGACGCCCCACGTCCATAAGATATGCGCTCCTCCAGTGAAGTGGAGTGCAAAGTATATAGAACAGACGACCCAGGCAAAAAAGCGGTGCTTTTGGCGACAGAGTCGGCAAAAGAGGCGGCCGGGCTTGGGCCGCCAGCATTTTTGCACTTTTGGCGCAACGCGGCGGGGAGCGGTATCCCGCTATACACACAAGCCCTATTTGACCTCTCGCGCCCCCTGAGCGTAGCAGACAGCAATAGTTGGTGGCAAAAAAGCGGTGCTTTTGGCGACAGAGTCGGCAAAAGAGGCGGCCGGGCTTGGGCCGCCAGCATTTTTGCGCTTTTGACGCAACCAGGCGGGGAGCGGTATCTCATTAAATGCACAAGCCCTATTTGACCTCTCGCGCCACCTGAGCGTAGCAGACAGCAATAGTTGGTGGCAAAAAAGCGGTGCTTTTGGCGACAGAGTCGGCAAAAGAGGCGGCCGAGCTTGGGCCGCCAGCATTTTTGCACTTTTGGCGCAACGCGGCGGGGAGCGGTATCCTGCCAGATACACAAGCCCTATTTGACCTCTCGCGCCAAAAGCCGTTCAAGAATTTTGCAGTGAAATAATTAAGAATTCTTCAGATTTGATTAAGCCGGATTTTAGATTTGGGGCCTATACTAAAGACAGTCAAAAAAGAGTGGGCGTCTGGCACGCGCCCCAGCGATAATTTGGAAGTTTTGAAAAAGAGGAGGCGGGCGCTGTGAATGTACTGGTACTCACTGGCCGGTTCGGCATGGGTCATTTTTCAGCGGCAAAAACACTGGCAGAGGAGATATGCGCGCAGTTTGACGACGTAAACGTCACCGTGCAGGATATCTTCGACTACACCATCGGCACAGCTGCCGACAAGCTGTACAGCGCCTATGCGCTGCTGGCCGACAAAGGCGCGCCCATCTATAACCTCTACTATAAATTGGGCGAAAATCAGCGCGGTGCGGTGCGGCCGCCGTTTTACCACTATTTCGCCGCCAAGCTGGTGCAGCTGATGGACGCCGCCCAGCCCGACCTGATCGTCTCCACGCTGCCGTTTTGCTCGCAGCTGGTCAGCCGCTACAAAGAGCGGGAGCACAGCGATATTCCCCTCATCACCTGCATCACCGACGTGAGCTCGCACCGGGAGTGGATCAACCCCCACACCAACGTGTACCTGGTGGCCTGTGACTCTATCCGCCAAAGCCTGATCGAAAAAGGGGTGTCGCCCGAGCGCATCCTCATCAGCGGCATTCCGGTCAAGGAGCAGTTCCACTCGGCGCTGCGGGCCCCCCGTACCGGTAAGCGGCTGCTCATCATGGGCGGTGGCCTGGGCCTGCTGCCCAAGTCGCGCAGCTTTTACCAGGGCCTAAACGACCTCAAGGGGGTCACCACCACCATCATCACCGGCAACAACCACGAGCTGTACCAAAAGCTGCACGGCAAGTACCCCCATATCGAGGTGGTGGGCTACACCGACCAGGTGTATCGCTACATGCAGCAGGCCGATGTGGTCATTTCCAAGCCCGGCGGGATCACCCTGTTCGAGACGGTATTCTCCGAGCTGCCCATTCTGGTGTTCGCCCCGTTTTTGCAGCAGGAGGTAAAAAATGCCGGCTTTATCCAAAAGCAGCAGATCGGGCTGGTACTGCCCAAAAAACCCCAGCGCTGCGTGGCCGAGATCGGCCGCATCATGAGCGATGAGCGGCAGCTGCGCACCCTGCGTCAAAATGTGCGGCGGCTCAAACAGTCGGTAGACCCGCAGGCCATCGTCAAAACGGTGTCCCAGTACCGCACCGGCACCTACCGCCCCGGCCAGCCGGCAGCTGTCAGCTACCCGGCAGCGGCCCAGTGGGTGGCCCAGTAAAACAGCAACAACAGCACCCCAACTTTTTACTTTTATAGATCGCGCCGCACCGGCGGCCCCGCCCGGGCACAGACAGGAGAGAGACGACGACTATGGCAAAACACAGCTTATTGCTCACCGCACTGGGTGTCACCGCGGCCTGCGCCGCCGGCTACACGGTAGTGCCCACCATTTATAACAAGCGCATCCGCCGCGACATGGTGCGCACCATCCCCCAGCAAAACGCCGTCATGCTCACCTTCGACGACGGGCCCGACCCCCGCTATACCCCGGCGCTCTTAGACCTGCTCAAAAAAGAGGAGGTCCACGCCACCTTTTTCGTGGTGGCCGACAACGCCCGCGAAAACCCCGCGATCATAAAGCGCATGCAGGCAGAGGGCCACACCGTGGCGCTGCATGCGCTCTCGCACCGCTGCGCCTGGCTGAGCAGCGGCCGCTACACCCAGTACGAGTTCGCGCAGAGCGTGCAGATACTGGCCTCTATGGGGGTAACGCCCCGCTACTACCGGCCGCCGTGGGGCTACACCAACCCCCACACGCTGCCCACGGCCCGGCGCTACGGCATGCGCCCCATCCTGTGGAGCGTGATGGCCGAGGACTGGAGCGCCCGCTCCACCGCCGACGTCATCACCGACAAGCTGCTGGCGCGGGTCAAAGGCGGCTCAATCATCTGCCTGCACGACGCGGGCGAAAATTCCGGCGGCGCTCCCGGCGCCCCAGCGCGCACCATTCAGGCGCTGGCGCGGGTGCTGCCCATCTTAAAGGGGCGGGGCTACCACTTTGTCACCCCGCAGCAGGTGCAGCTATGAGCGCTATCGTCGAGGACAAGAAAAAATATCTGGGCAGCCTTCTGTTTTTGGCCGCTCTGATCGGCGCTACCTTCTACGTGTTTTTAAAGGGCAACGACCTGGGCGCGCTGATGGCGACCGTGCGCGCGGTAAACCCGGTGTGGCTGTTGGCGGCAGTGGCCAGCATGTTCCTCTATATCGCCAGCGAGGCCACCAGCATCAAGATCGTGCTGGGGTCGCTGGGGCGCAAGCTGCCCTTTTTGCGCTGCTACAAATACAGCTTTATCGGCTTTTACTACAGCTCCATCACGCCGTCGGCTTCCGGCGGGCAGCCCATGCAGCTGTACCACATGAAAAAAGACGGCGTTAATCTCTCCCACTCCTCGCTGACCATCCTCATCCTCATCTCGGTGTACCAGGTGGTACAGCTGGGGTACGCGCTCGTCACCTTTTTGCTGCGCCCCCAATTCGTGGGGAAAAACGCCGGCGGCATCTGGGTGCTGCTGCTCTACGGGGTGGTCATCAACGTCATCCTGCTGGGGGTCATCCTCACCGCCGTGTTCTCGCAAAACCTGGCCCGCCGCATGGTGCGCTGGGGGGTGCGGGTACTGCACAAGCTGCACATCTTAAAAGACCCGCAAAAGCTGCTCGACAGTGTCGACGAGCAGATCAGCGAGTACCGCGACGGCGCCAAATATCTGCGCCAAAAACCCGGTATCCTGCTGGGGGTGTTGCTGGCTACCATCTTCCAGCTCAGCTTTACCTATCTGGTGCCCTACTTCGTGTACCGCGCCTTTGGCTTTACCCAGTTCGGCATGGTCGAAGTGTTGGCCATGCAGGCCATTTTGGCGCTGGCGGTGGGCTCGCTGCCGCTGCCCGGTGCGGTGGGCGCTTCCGAGGGCGGATTCATGACCCTGTTTAAGATCTTTTTCCCCACCGCCGCCCTGCTGCCGGCCATGATGCTCAGCCGCGGCATCAGCTTTTACCTCATGCTGCTCATCAGCGGCGGCGTGGCGATCTTTGCCCAGCTGGGCACCATACGCCGGGCAGTGGGCCCGGCGGCCAAACCTTCCTCCAGCCGTGACTGCTGCGGCCACTGACCGCAGTTTCACCTTTCACAATCACCTTATTATATCTCAAGATCCAAGCGCTGCGGGCCCGCACCTGTTCCCTCACAGGTGCGGGCCCGCAGCGTTTAGAGAAGATACCTAAAGTCACATATTGTAAAAATAAAATAGACATTTTGCAGGAAAGCTTGACATAATTATATAATTTGTTAAAATATAACTATACTTTTCCGTTCTAAAAAGTAAATATTATATAAATAGCAATTTATAGGGCGATCTGTGAAAAACAGATCGCCTTTTTTGTGCATATACTCCAATATTAAAAATGAATGAAAAAGTATGGTTATACCAGCAGCCCGATGTGCGCCGTCATAGACGGCGCCTCTTTGGGTATGGGCGGCTCTGCGGCTAAGCAGGCCCGCGAGCTCGCCCGGTACCCAATAAGAGGAGGAGATATACAGTGAAAAACAAGGTGCGGCGCCAAAAATTTATGGCGCTGATACTCAGTGCAGCCCTGATGGCCGCGGCTCTGCCGGCGGCCGTTTTTGCCGAGCCCCAGTCCGTTTCCATCGGCGGCTTTCTGGTGACCGGCGGCGTGCAGGGGAGCGACTACCGGCTCGAGGGCGGCCTGCTCAAGGTCATGACCGACACCCCGCTGACCATAAAGAACCAGGACCCCACTTCCCCCAACGGCACCGGCATCCAGGTGTTGGCCGGGGTGCACGCCGATGTCACCCTGTCCGGGGTCAACATCGCGGCCAAGCAGCCGTTTGACATCGTCACCAATTCCATGGATACCGCTGGCGGCACCTTTGCCACCAGCGGCGATCAGGTGCAAAACAAGACCTCCTGCCACATCACTCTGGCCGACGGCACCGACAATATTTTAGATGCCTCTGCCTATGCCAGCACCGGTGTGCAATTCCCCGGCCTGCGCTGCGGCGAGGGCTCCATCCTCACCATCGACGACGGGGTGCGCAACATGGATGTAAACGGTGTGCCGGTGGTGCCCGAGCAGGGCAAAATAGGCGCCGACGTCACCCTTGTCGGCGGCCGCCAGCTGCACGCCGGCGACCCCATTGCCAGCCTGGACAGCAACGACCCCGGCACCCTGACAGTCAAGGGCGGCTGGCGCTCTGCGGCCATCGGCAGCGGCCCCCGCGAGAGTTCCGGTCTCATGACCTTTAACGGCGGTGACGTCACCGCTATTGCCTATGGCCCGACCTCCAATTACGGTGGCGCCGGCTGCGGTATCGGCGGCGGCATCGGCGGCAGCGGTACCGAAATGTATTTTAATGCCGGCAAGATCGACGCCTACGGCTCTTATCATGGCGGCGGCATCGGCGGCGGCTGCACCATCTATGGCGGTATGCAAAATGGCTATACCGATTACAAACTGCCCGACGCCATCTATAACGGCGGGGTCAATGCCGCCCCGGTGCAGTCGAGCACGCTGGCCGGCGACATGACCATCAACGGCGGTCTCATCAAGGCCAAAAGTTATACCCACGGCAACGCCATCGGTAAGGGCTGCGGCGGCACCAACACCGGCAAGACCATCAAAATAACCGGCGGCACCGTGCTGCCCGATTCCACGGTCGGCGGCGCTGCCTTTATGGATATCGGCGGTACCGGCGGCTATGTGGTGGTCACCGGCGGCTCGGTGCGGCTGTCCGGTCCCGGCAAGTTCGACAGCATTCCCGGCAACGGCGGCGCCTACGGCGACGACGACCACAGCCAACAGGTGTTTATGACCACCATCGACCTTTCCGGCGACGAGATGAAAAACTACGATATCGCCGGTTTCGATGTGAAGATCGCCGGCGCGCCCAACGACTACGGCTCGCCCTATGTGCTCGACGAAAATTCTAAGCTGTACCTGTGGCTGCCCAAAGACACCGCCGGCAAAGAGGTGGCGGTGGAGCTGTCGGTGCGCAAAGACAGCGTCAGCGAGCCCCAAAAGCTCGATACCTTCTTTATCACCAACGTGGCCGATAACGGCACCTCTTTTTTAAAGCGCTATGTGGAGTTTGACCTGCCGGGCGCCGGCTACCAGGGCCAAAAGGATTACGACGGCGTCGCCACCACGCCGTTTGACTTTGCCGACCACCCCATCACCACCGACGAGAGCATACCCAAAGTGCTCGACCAACCGTCCTATGTGCTGTACAAGTACCAGCCCTACGGCGAGGACGGCCAGCTGGCGGGGGAGGAATCGGCTGAGTCGGCCACCAGCCTGCCGGTGGACAGCGGCACCTACCGCCTCACCATGACCTCCACCCAGTACTCTATGGTAGCTCCCTTTAACAACAGCTACTGGGGGCACCGCGGTTACGGCACGGTGACCATAAACCCGGTGGCATCACATACGTCGGTGTCCGTCAGCCGCGACGCGTCGGTCACCGACGCGTCCGACCAGACGCTGCACATCACCGCCGACTTTGTCAGCGGCGAGGATACCGCCAAGACCTGTGCGGCCCCCACCGGCGCCGCCCAGCTGTACATCGACGGCGAGCCGGTGGGCGACCCCATCCCCCTGGTGGACAGCAGCGAGCCCGACGGCAACGCCACTTTTGGTACCGCCGCCGGCGCCGGCGGCCGCTATCACACGGTGTTCAGCTACGACTTTGTGCCCAGCGAGCACGACGACTGGGTGCCCAAAGCCACCGCCGACGGCAAGCACCAGGTCTCGGTCAAATACCTGCCCGATAAAAACTACCTCGAGAGCATCGGCACCCCGGCGGTTGAGACGGTCATTACCCCCATCGAGCCCAGTTTAGACGTGTACGACGACACCGACAGCTCGGCCCCGGTGCTGGTGCCCGACGGCGGCACCCTGCAAAAAGACTACGCCGATTTTGCCGGCGACGACGACTGGTTCCCCCTAAAGGTGGACAGTAGCAACACCTCCGCCACCCAGTATGCCTCCAGCAACCCCAATGTGGCGGTGGTCGACGAGCAGGGCAAGGTACACATCAAGGGCAGCGGCACCACCACCATCACGGTGAAAAAGCCGGCCAACGGCGCCTTTACCGAGCGCGAGGAGACCTTTACCCTTGTGGTGGCACCCGACGGTACCTTAAAGCCCGATGCCGAGCTCTCTAAAGGCGCTGTCAACAGCGATCACCCCGATGGCCCCACCCGCCCGGACGATCTTTTGGAGTACACCATCACCGCCAAAAACAAGCTGCCCGGCTCGCTGTGGAAAGAGGTCGTCATCCGCGACCAGCTGCCGGCCGGCGTGGAGCTTTTGACCGATACGTTGCGCCTGCAGGGCCCGCGCGACGACCAGCCCCACCAGCTGACAGAGGCGGAGTACACCCTGCAAAACGGCCTGTTGTCTGTGCCGGTGGGCGATGTCCACGGCAGCGAGCAGTATATCCTCACTTTTAAAGTGCGGGTAAAGAGCGAGACCGGTGAACCCGGTGCCGACGAGCAGTTTAAAGACATTACCAACATCGCCACCGGCTCGGGCAGTTACGGTCCCGGCGGCCCCGACGGCTCTGGCAGCGCCGACAGCGAGCTCACTGTGTCCTCCGACCCGACAACACCTGCCGGCGGCGGCCAGGTGCTGCCCCACGACCCGCGGCCCGAGATCCACAAGACCGGGCAGAACCTGGACCGCAACGAGGGCCAGACCCACGTGGACGACCGCATCCGCTACGAGATAGAGGTGGAGAACCGCCGCCCCGGCTCGCTGTGGAAAGAGGTGGCCGTGCGGGATAAGCTGCCCGCCGGCCTGATACTGGTCCCCGGCAGCATGGTGCTGCAAAAACCCGACGGCACCCGCATCCTGGTATCCGACAGCGCCTACGACCCGGTGACCCGCATCATCTCTGTGTATGTGGGCGAGGTGTACGGCGGCCAAAAATACGTCTTCTCGTTCGAGGTGACCGTCGCCCCCGAGGCGGTGGGCAAAGATATCGGCAACACCGCCGAGGCCATCGGCTACAAGCCCGGTGGCGGCGGCTCGGGCGGCAGTGGCGGCTCGGGCTCCGGTGGTTCAGACGGCAGCGGCGGTTCCGGTGGCTCCGGTGGTTCGGGCGGCGGCTCCGGCGGCGGTATCGACTCCATCTCCTACAAGCCCGGCGACCCCTATTTCCCCGCCGGCGGCAGCTCCTGGCCCAACGGCGGTTCCGGTGGTTCTGATGGCAGCGGCGGTGGCGGCAGCGGTTCTGGCGGCGGCGATGGTACCGACCCCGACAGCGGCCTGATCTATATCGACACCCCCGACCCGGCCTACCCCATAGACGGCGATAAGCCCGACGGCAGCGACCCGGGCGGCAGTGGTATCCTGCCCACCGACCCCGAGCCCGAACTGGAAAAAGAAGTGCAGAACCTGACTGACAGGGGGGATAGCCACCTGGACGACCTGCTCAGCTACGAGGTGAAGCTCTCCAATCCCAAACCCGGCTCGCTGTGGAAAAATGTGTTTATTTTCGACTACCTGCCCAGCGAATTGGCACTGGATCTGGACAGCATCCAACTGATCTACCCCGACGGCTCGGCACATGCTGTGAGTGCCGCCCAGGTCTACGACCCGGCGGCCCACACCCTGACGGTGCCCATCGCCCGCCTGTACGGCGGCGAGACCTACACCCTGCGCTACCGGGTACAAATACAGATAGATGACCCGCCCCAAGAGCCGCCGAAAGAGATCGTCAACACGGCGGCCGCTGCCGGCGAGGACCCCGACGGCCAGGTCACCGAGGCCAAAAACGGCCCCCGGGCCCAGGCGGCAGTCTCCTGGCCGGTAGACGCGGTGTACAGCGAAACAGCCAACACCGGCGACAACCTGGCCGGTCTGTCGGCGCTGGCGGTGCTGGTACTTTCGTTGGGGGCAGCGGCAGTGCTCAAAAAGCGCCGCGGCCAGCACCACTAAGTTTACATTGGTAAAAACACCATAAAACATATCCATCCGTTTAAAAGCGCACACGGCCTGCGGGCTCGGGTGCGCTTTTTGGCGCCGTGTTTTCCACCATCCTCGTGTCGGCGGTGGAAAATAGAGCCTCTCTTTAAATGGGCCGGCAAAAATACCGCCGCCGGCTCCGGCCGGGCGCGGTCCGCCCTTTTTGTCTGCGCGGCAATTTGCCCGGCCATCCCGGCAAGGCGGGCAGGGGAGGTTTGAGGGGGATCGGGATGGCTGGGGATGGCCGGGGATGATTTGAGGAATTTTGAGGGTATTTTGAGAGTGGTCTGAGGAGAGCCTGAGGGTGGTATGAGGATAGTTTGAGGAGGGCAGAAGGAGCGGCCTGCCTTTTCCGGCCATATCTGTTTTTGCGCCCGCATTTTTTACTGCGTCTAACGTTTTCTCTTCACCACCCCACCACTCCACCGTCGGCCCGCAACACCGTCGGCCCGCGGTACCGAATACCGGCGCGCAGGCAGTTCGGCATGGTCGGCGCCTGTACTTCTGCCCCCACCTCTTTCAGCGGCGGGTAAGACCGACCTTGCTCGCCGGTAAAACGGGTGGTATCGGCAGCTTTTACTGCTGTGAAATACAGCTGTATCAGCTGCCGGAGTTAATAGAGCAGATAGCCTACCCGACCTATCCGACCTGTCCAATTTGATCGACCTGCCCAGCTCCGAATAACGCCCCCTAAAAATATAAAATGCACCGGTGCCGCCCGCTTGTCGTCCGTACCGCTCGTCCGCTGAAGATCTCTGCCCGGCCACCCGGCCATCAGATCACCAGGCTACCGCATTTTCCACCATCCAGCGCCCCGCGGTGGAAAATATGGCGGTATAGAGCTGCGCCCACCGCTCCGCGCTGGCAGCCGGGCTGGCAGCGTGCCTTTACCGCCGCCCCTGCTGCTATCGGTCAGGGCAGCTGAAAAGGTGCGGGATGCCGGGTAAATGCGTCTCTTGCGGCGTCTCCACCGCCCCCCGCGCTACCCGGCCATGCAGTCCCCTGTTCTGTACATAGTACATATAAAACGATCCGTAGTATCTGCATAAGATACTACGGATCGTTAAAAAGAGAAAAGAGGATGTAGATGTATGCAAACGGCCCGGGGCAAGGCGCCCGGCGGGCCGGGATAGCTGGTTTTGGGGTGCGGTGCCCCGCGCTACAGCTCGCCGCTGCTGTCGATACCGCCGCTGCCACTGCTGCCGGTGTTCTGCTCGGTGAGCTGGTAGCTGATCTCGGCCGTCTGGCCGCTGCGGTAGATCGTCAGCTTTACAGTGTCGCCCACTTTGCTGCCCGACAACACCTTGTTTACCTCGCTGGCGGTGGCGACGTCGGTGCCGTTGACCTGTAAGATCAGGTCGCCGGCCTGTATACCGGCCCGCTGGGCGTTGGCGCCGGTCACCTGCTGCACGTACACGCCGGTCTGGCTCACCCGGTACTGCATGGCTGTCTGCGCGTCAGAAATATCTAATAGGGCCAGCCCGGTATCGATGCGGCCGCTCACGTGTCCGCTGTTTATCAGCTCCTCGATCACCGGCCGGGCGGTGTCGATGGGGATAGCAAAGCCCAGCCCCTCAATGCCGGTGCCGCTGGATTTGGCGTTGACGATGCCGATGAGCGAGCCGCTGCTGTCAAACAGGCCCCCGCCGGAGTTGCCGGGGTTGATGGCGGCGTTGGTCTGCAGCAGGGTCATGGTCTGGCCGTCTATCTCCACCTCGCGGTCTAAGGCGCTGATGATGCCGTCGGTCACAGTGCCGCCCAACTCGCCCAGCGGGTTGCCGATCGCCAGAGCAAATTGGCCCACCTGCAGGTCGCCGGAGCTGCCCATCACCGCCGGTTTCAGATCTTTGGCGTCGATCTTGAGCACGGCCAGGTCGGTCTCGGCGTCGGTGCCCACCAGCGTGGCGGCGTACTCGGTGCCGTCTTTTAAGGTGACGGTGATCTTCTGCGCCCCGTCGATCACGTGGTTGTTGGTGACGATATAGCCGTCAGCCGAGATGATGACCCCGCTGCCGGCCCCCTGCGACACGTACTGCTGCAGCCGCTGTCCCATCTGCACCGACTCGGTGGTGATGCCCACCACCGAGTCCGATACCGTGGCGGCGATATCGGCGGTAGACCTCCCGCCGCTGTCGGCGCCGGTCTGCTTTCCCGACTGGTACAAACCGCTCTTGCCGCCGCTGTTGCCGCTGCCAAAGTGGTCCACCACCAGCGCCCCGCCGGCGCCGCAGCCAAACGACAAAAGCATCATGCCGGCCACCAGCAGGGCGGTCTTGCCGCCTTTGCGGCGGGCCTTTCTGGCCGGCGGTACCGGGCTGGGCCCACCTGCCTGCTGCGGCCCGATAAACAGCGGCTGGCCGGTCAGCGGGTCGTATCGCCGCTGGCTGCCAAATTGCTCGCCGCCCTGTGGCTGGCCGGCACCGCCGCTAAAGTCGTATCCGTGATATCCGTCATAAGGTCCCTGCATCTGTAAGTCCTCCCTGCCTTGTTTCTGTAGTCTCTATTTTGCCGGGTGGGTGTGACCGGGGCGTGAATAAAATTTGGCTATTCGGCAAAAAAAGACGGCAGCTTTTGTAAACACGGCCTTTACAGATCTTCAGGTCTCCCTCTACACCGCCTAAAAACGGTGCCCGTCCGTCCCCAAAAGATAGGCGTGGCGTACTGGGCGGGCCCGCCCGTCTCTCTGTCCGCACCCATTTCAGGGCGCAAAAAAGCCGCCGGTAGCGCCCCGTCGGGCGCCGCCAGCGGCTTTTGTTACCGCTTTATCGCCCGCTCACTGCCTGCTTACTGCCCGCTCTCGCCCGAGACCGACAGCCGGTCGACGAGCACGGTGGGCGAGCCAAATTGCCCCGCCCCGCCGGGCAGTGAAAAGGTCAGGTCGTCGGCCAGCGCGGCGATATCTAAAAGCAGCCGGTAGTAGTTTCCGGCCATCGTGATCTGGCTCACCGGCCGCACCCGCCGGCCATTTTGATACAGAAAGCCTTTGCTCTCCAGCGAAAAATCGCCGGTGGTGGGGTTGGCGCCGGCGTGCAGCCCCTTTACGTTGGTGATATACAGGAGCTCCTCACGGCTGGCCAGCAGCTCTTTTTGGGTGCAGTGGCCGGGGGCCAGGTACAGGTTGGTGGGGGCCACTGTCAGCGGCGACATGTACGAGCCCTTGTAGGCGTTGCCGGTGTTCTGGGCCCCCATCAGGGCGGCCGTCTTTTGGTTGTGCAGTAAAGTCGCCAGCACTCCGCCGGCGATCACCGCCGTCTTTTGGGTGGCAAAGCCCTGGTCGTCAAAAGCCCGGCGGCAGATGGCGCCGGGGTACAGCGGGTCGTCGATCAGGTCCACGCAGGCCGCCGCCACCGCGGTGCCCACCTTGTCCCCCAGCAGCGACAGCCCTTTGTAGGCCGCCAGCCCCGAGAACAGTCCGCAAAAGGTCTCCAGCAGGTCGTAAGATACCTTGGGCGACAGCGCCACCGCATAGCTGCCCGCCGCCACCGGCTGGCTGCCGATGAACGACAGCGTCGACTCCACCGCCCGGCGGGCGGTCGCCGCAGTATCCAGCGCCGCCGAGCTGTCGGCGTAGTCGATCTCGTATTCGTTATAGGTGTCGCCGCCCTGCCGCACCACCGGCCCCATCACCGCATAGGCGTAGTGGCTCTCGTCGCTCACATCCAGGCCCTGGCTGTTATATATGGCCCGCCGCGACCAGGCGGCAGCGGTGCCGGCGTCGGCCACGGCGCTCACCCGGCCGTCGCCCTCCAGGCAGGCCGCCTCGCCGGCCAGTACCGCCTCTTTTAAAGCGGGGTAGGGGTCGCGCTCGGCCTGGCTGTCTGCTGCCGGGCGGCTCTCGCCGGGCAGTATCTCGTCGATATCGGCGTTTTCGGCCACCTTGGCCGAGTCGATGGCGTCCCCCACCAGCCGCTGGGCCTCCTGTTCGCTCAGCACCTGGGTACCGGCATAGCCCATGCGGCCGCCGCACAGCACCCGCAGGCACACCCCCAGCGTCTGGCTGCTCGAAAACTTTTCCACTGCGCCCCGGTAGGCCTCCAGCTCCATCGAGCCCGACTGGCGGCTGTATAGTTCAAAGCAGTCCACCCCGGCGGCTCTGGCCGCCCGGTCCACCGCCTGTTTAAATGCAGTCATATCCATGGCTTGTCGCTCCTTTTGCTCTTTACTGCTTGCCGCCTACGGTGATCTTTTGCAGCCGTATCAGCGGCTGTCCCACATTGGTGGGCACCGAGCCGCTGGCCGCGCCGCACATGCCTTGCCCGTGGTCCAGGTTCCTGCCCACCATGTCGATGTCAAACAGCACCTGCGAGCCCTTACCGATCAGGCTGGCCCCCCGCACCGGGTAGCGGATCTTGCCGTTTTCCACCAGGTAGCCCTCGCTCACGGCAAAGTTGAACTCGCCGGTGACCGGATTGACCGAGCCGCCGCCCATCTTTTTGCAGTAGAGCCCTCTCTCCATCGAGGCGATGATGTCCTCGTCCCGGTCTTTGCCCGGGGCGATGTAGGTGTTGCGCATGCGGGAGGTGGGCGCGTAGAGATACGACTCCCGCCGGCCGCTGCCGGTGGGGGCCAGCCCCATCTCCAGGCTGCCCAGGTAGTCGACCATGTAGCTCTTTAAAATGCCGTTTTCGATCAGCACCGTGCGCTGGGTGGGGCGGCCCTCGTCGTCGATGGCGGTAGAGCCCCAGGCCCCGGGAATGGTCCCGTCGTCGATGGCCGTCACCTTGCTGGAGGCGATCTTCTGCCCCAGCTTGCCGGCAAATTCCGAGTTTCCCTTACCGACCGCGGCCGATTCCAGCGAGTGGCCGCAGGCCTCGTGAAAGATCACGCCGCCAAAGCCGTTTTCAATGGCCACCGGCATCACCCCCGCCGGGCACTCGGTCGCGTGCAGCATGGTCACCGCCTGGCGGGCGGCGCTGCGGGCGGTATCGCACACGTCCAGCCGCTCAAACAGCTCATAGCCGCAGCTGGCGCCCGGCCCCTCGCTGCCGGTCTGGTTCTGGGTGCCGTCGGCGGCGATGGCGCTGATATAAAAGCGGGTGCGCACCCGCCGGTCCTCCACGTACAGTCCCTGGGTGTTGGCGATGAGCACGTCCTGGGTCTTGTCCATCAGCATGGCGCTCACCTGGGCGATCTCGGCCGAGTAGTCTCTCGCCGCCGCGTCGGCCCGGCGCAGCAGGTGGGCCTTTTTGGCGCTCTCCACGCCGGCCGGCTCTATTTTGGGCCACTGGCCGTCGGCCTTGAGCGCCGTCAGGGCGGCAAACTTCGCCGGCTGGCCGCTGCAGCAGGCCACAGCGGCCTGTTTGGCGGCGGTGATGAGCGCCGCCGGCGACATGTCGCAGCTGCTCACGTACACGCTGTGCAGCCCCTTGATGGCGCGTATGCCCACCCCGCGGATGTGCCCGCGCACCGCGCTCTCCACTTTTCGGTCGATGAGGTTCAGCGAATGGCTCAGGCTGTCCTCGTAAAACAGCTCGGCAAAGTCCGCCCCGGTGGACATGGCGGCCTCCAGTATCTGTCGGGCGAGCTGCGGCCCGGGTCTTGCGTTCTCCAAAAGGTACGCCCCCTTTATTTAATAGGTCTATCTCTGCGGTCGCGGCAGCCGCCGTCCCGGCCGGCTGCCTGATTACTATTATAACCAGTTTTGTGGTAAAATACCAATATGCCGCCCATTTGTGCCCCGGCCCGCGCGCACTGGGCGCCGCTTCTGCCCCCGGCCGGTTTGTAACCAAACTTTAACTGCGCGCCGGGTTATTTTGTGTTAAAATAACGGTGACCGCGGCTTTCGGCCCACCCGGCCGGCGCCGCCCATCCCGTGCACGACCGATCTTATCTTATCCAGAGAGGGGGGACCGATATGGCCCACACACCGCACGCCGTGCGCCTGCTGGCGCTGGCGCTCTGCTGCCTGCTGTCGCTCACCGGCTGCGGCAGCTTTGGCGCCTCGGTCGAGGACCTGCTCACCGCGCCCGCCCTGGACGACCAGCAGGCAGCCATCCTCGACACGGTGCGCAGCTACGCCGACACCGGCATCACCCTGGTCTATCCCAAGGGCGGCGCCTACCGCAACCCCATCACCCTGCAGGATATCGACGGCGACGATGAGCCCGAGGCCATCACCTTCTACACCAAAAAAGACGAGGTCAAGATCCACATCAACGTCGCCAAAAAGATGGAGGACTACCAAAACGGCGAGCGCTGGCAGGTGATCTACGACATCGAGGGCCTGGGCAACCAGGTGAACTTTATCGATTTTGCCCACGTGGGGCTGCTGTTTTACCAGAACATCATCGTCGGCTACAGCGCCTTCAGCGAGGGGGGCAACACGCTGGTGGTCTACGGCTTTCAGAGCGGCGAGCTCTGCGAGACCATGATCCAAAACTACACCGAGGTGGCCTATGGCGACCTCGACGGCGACATGTTCGACGAGTTGGTGCTGTTTAACACCCCCGGCGACGGTGCCGCCGGCATCACCGCCGACCTGTACGAGCGGGTCGGCACCCCCGAGGCGCCCTACCTGGGCAAAACGGCACAGGCCACCCTCGATCCGTCGCTGGTGCGGCTGCGGCGGCTCTCGGTCGACAGCGAGGGCCAGTACCGGCTGGTGTATGCCGACGGCCTGAGCGGCGACAACCAGATGACCACCGAGGCGCTGTGCTACGACGGGGAGAAGCTCTATACGCTGTCCCAGTACGAGCGCCAGCGCGGCAGTGAGACCGACTATCTCACCGCCCTCACCCGCCAGAACACCGAGCTCTACAGTCAGGACGTAGACGGCGACGGCCATATCGAGGTGCCCCGCCTGCAAAAACAGCAGAACGACAGCCTCTACCAGCAGGGCGGCTATTTTGTCGACTGGTACAGCGGCTCCAGCGGCGGCTACACCTACAAGCGCACCACCTACGAGGACGACTCGTTCCACCTGCGGGTCACGCTGCTCTCGGGTTGGGTGGGCAGCGTCACCTTCCAGTCCGAAAACGACGGCAGCGCCCGCACCTGTCTCGATGCCGGCGGCGCCACCGTCTTCTCGGTGCTGCGCATCTCCCGCAGCGAGGATGCCGTCGCCTACACCTCCAGCGGCTTTAAAGAGCTGGGCACCTACGGCAGCTTTACCTATCTGTATAAGGCCGGCGACAGCACGCTGGTCCACGCGGCCAGCGAGACCGAGATGGCCGCCGCCATAGAGATCAAACAGTGACGCCCCGCGCGCACGATCAGCAAAAAGCAAGCTAGAAAGGCAGGACGCTTTTATGAAGAGGATACTGGTGGTAGAAGATGAGGAGAGCATCCGCGAGCTCATCTGTCTCAATTTAGAAAAGACCGGCTTTACCGTGCTGGGCGCCGGTACCGGCGAGGAGGCGGTGGAGATCTTCACCCGCGAGGGCTCCTCCATCGACGTCATCCTGCTCGATATCATGCTGCCGGGCATCTCCGGGCTGCAGGTGTGCAAGCAGGTGCGCCAGCTCTCGAGCACGGTGGGCATCATCATGCTCACCGCCAAGACCCAGGAGATGGACAAGATAAGCGGCCTCATGCTGGGGGCCGACGACTACGTCACCAAGCCCTTCAGCGTCTCCGAGCTGATGGCCCGGGTCGACGCCATCTACCGCCGGGTGGCCATGTCCGGCGGCGGCCAGACCAGCACCCTGCACTACGGCCCCTTCGAGATGAACTTAAAGAGCCGGGTGCTGCGGAAAAACGGCGACCCGGTCGAACTCACCCAGGTCGAGTACCAGATCATGGAGCTGTTTTTAAAAAATCCCGATACGGTGCTCGACCGCATGGAGATCTTAAAGAGCATCTGGGGCGAGAACTACTACGGCGACGACAAGATCATCGACGTCAATATCCGCCGCCTGCGCATGAAGATCGAGGAGGAGCCCTCCCGCCCCCGGCACATCACCACCGTCTGGGGCGTGGGCTACCGCTTCAAGGCATAGCAGACGAGATCAGACTTTTATAAAACAAGGGGGGAGCAGGGCTTATGCAGAGCGTGACCAAACGCTGGATGCTCAACTTTTTGACCATCATCGTGGTCATCCTCTCGGCCATCATGCTCATCGTGGTGGTGGGGGTGCGCAGCTTTTACTATTCCAGCGCCGAGCAGACCATCACCAGCCGCTTAGAGGTGATGGCCAACGCCATCAAGAGCAGCCAGCAGTCGGCCACCGAACAGATGGTGGAGTCGATGGTCACCGGCTTTGAGGAAAAAGACAAGTACGAGGTGATGCTGCTCAACAAGTCTGGGGCGGTCACCCTCACTTCCAGCGGCTTTTCCCCCTCCGACGAGCTGGGCGACGGCGACTTCGAAAAGGCCAAGGCCTCCTCCGACGGTTTCGGCATGAAGGTGGGTTACACCCGCAGCGCCGGCAAAGTCATGTCGGTGTGCTACATCTCCAGCAGCCTGGGCGGCGAGGTGCAGGGCATCCGCATGGTCTGCTCGCTCAAGGCCGTCGACGGCGAGATCGTCAAGATCGCGGTGCTGTTTTTGCTGTTCTCGGCGGTGGTCATCCTGTTCGTGGTGCTCTCCAGCACCTACTTTATCAAGAGCATCGTCAACCCCATCGGCCAGGTGGGGGTCATCGCCACCAAAATAGCCTCCGGCGACTTCTCGGTGCGCATCAAGAGCCAGCACAACGACGAGATCGGCCAGCTGTGCAACATCATCAACTACATGGCCGACGAGCTGCAAAAGGCCGAGCAGGTCAAAAACGAGTTCATCTCCCAGGTCTCCCACGAGCTGCGCACCCCCCTGACAGCCATCAAGGGCTGGGGCGAGACGGTGCTCCAGTCCGACCCGGTCACCGACGGCGACACGGTGCGTATGGGCATGAACATCATGATCAGCGAGACCGAGCGCCTGTCGGATATGGTGGAGGAGCTGCTGGACTTCTCGCGCATGCAGAGCGGCAAGCTCACGCTGGTGCTCTCCAAGATCGACGTGCTCGCCGAGCTGGGCGAGGTGGTCATCATGTTCGGCGAGCGCGCCCGCCGTGAGGGCATCGAGCTCATCTACAACGACCCCGACATCGTCTCGCCGGTGTTCGGCGACAAAAACCGCATCCGCCAGGTGTTTATCAACATTTTAGACAACGCCCTCAAATACTGCGATAAGGGCGGTACCATCCGCGTCACCGCCAAAGAGGAAGACGGCTTCGTCATCGCCGAGATCGCCGATACCGGCGCCGGTATCAAAGCCGCCGACCTGCCCCGGGTCAAAGAGAAGTTCGTCAAGGGGCAAAACGCCCGCCGCGGCACCGGCATCGGCCTGGCGGTGGCCGACGAGATCATCACCCTGCACAAGGGCCGGCTGCAGATCGAGAGCGAAGAAGGGGTGGGCACCACGGTGCGCATCGCCGTGCCGGTCATGGATAAAAAGGTCGATTCCACCACCATGCAGATCGCCAAGATAGACGAAGAGGAGATACGCAGATACCATGAGTCAAAACAGCAGTCAGACAACTAAGCCCCACAAGACCCGCATCGGCGGGCAGGCCCTCATCGAGGGCATCATGATGCGGGGCGTCGACAAATACGCCTTAGCCGTGCGCAAAAAAGACGGCGCCATCCACCTGGAGGAGCGGCCGGATAAGGCCCTCACCAGCTGGTACAACAAGGTCCCCCTCATTCGCGGGGTGTGCAATTTCATCGCCACCCTGGTGCTGGGCTACCGCTGCATGATGGAGTCGGCCGAGATATCCGGCGCCTTCGACGACGAGGACGAAAAGCCCATGTCCGGGGCTGCCACCACCGCCTTTTCGGCGCTGGCGGGGGTGCTGGCGGTGTTTTTGTGCCTCATTTTGTTCATGGTCATCCCCACCGCCGCCACCGGCCTTATCGACAGGTTCCTGCCGCTGGGCGGCTGGCGGGTGGTGGTCGAGAGCGCCATCAAGATCGCCGTCTTTCTGGCCTATATGGCGCTGGTGTCGCTGATGAGCGACATCAAGCGGGTGTTTCGCTACCACGGGGCCGAGCACAAGACCATCGCCTGCTACGAGCACCGCCAGCCGCTCACGGTCGAGAACGTCCGCCGCCACAGCCCCTACCACCCCCGCTGCGGCACCAGCTTTCTGCTCATCGTCATTTTGGTCAGCATTTTGGTCAACGCCTTCGTCTCCTGGCGCAGCGTGTGGCTGCGGGCGCTCATCAAGGTGCTGCTCCTGCCGCTGGTCATGGGCATCAGCTACGAGATCATCCGCTACGCCGGCGGCCACGACAACCCCGTCTCCCGGGCCATCTCGAAACCCGGCCTGTGGCTGCAGCGGCTCACCGTCAAAGACCCCGACGACAGCATGATCGAGGTGGCCATCGCCGCCATGCAGGCGGTGCTGCCCAAAGAGGGGCAGGACGACCGTTGGTAGTCGCCGAGCTGCAGCGCCGCGGCGCCGAGCTGCTGCGCCGGGCCGGGCTGGAAGACGCGGCTTTTGACGCCCGGCAGCTGTTGGCGCACGTCTTACATACCGGCAGCGCCCAGCTGCCGCTTTGGGGCGACCAGCCGGTCACAGAGGGGCAACAGGCCCGCTACCTGCAGCTCATAGGCCGCAGAGCCCGGCGCTACCCGCTGCAGTACCTGCTGGGCAGCTGGCCGTTTTACGACGGCGAGTACCTGGTGGGGGAGGGGGTGCTCATCCCCCGCCCAGATACCGAGCGGCTCTGCGAGATAGCCATCGAGCTGGCCCCCGTCCTGCCCGGCTACAGCGCCGGCCCGGCGATCTGCGACCTGTGCAGCGGCAGCGGCTGCATCGCCGTCACCCTGCAAAAGCACATCCCCGGCAGCCATGTCACGGCGGTGGAAAAATCGCCCGCCGCCTTTCGCTACCTGCAAAAAAACATCGCCCTAAACGGCGCCGACGTGCAGCCGGTGCTGGCCGATGTGCTGGGCTACGAGCACCGCTGCCCGCCCTGCTCGCTCATCACCGCCAACCCCCCCTACATCACCGCCGCCGAGATGGCCGCCCTGCAGCCGGAGGTCTGCTACGAGCCGGCCATGGCGCTGGCGGCCGGGGCCGATGGGCTGGGCTTTTACCGGGCCATCGCCCGGCGCTATCTGCCCTGCCTGCTGCCCGGCGGCGCGCTGATTCTGGAAATTGGCGCCAGCCAGGGCCCGGCGGTGACCGAGATACTTAAAAACTGCGGCTACAGCGGCGTTTTTATTGCCAGGGACTACGCTCAAAACGACCGGGTGGCGGTGGCTCGCCGCCCGGCTGCCGGTTGATTTTTGACCGCCGATACAGTATACTATCACTTAGAAATGAAAACGTTTGTTTTGGAGGAAGACGAATATGGCGGAGAAACAGCAAAAGGCCCCCGATAAACAGCAGGCGCTCGAGACGGCGCTGGCCCAGATCGAGAAACAGTTCGGCAAAGGCGCGGTCATGCGCCTGGGCCAGCACTCCACCCTCAATGTAGAGGCCATCTCCACCGGCAGCCTGTCGCTGGATCTGGCGCTGGGCATCGGCGGCGTGCCCCGCGGTCGCGTGGTCGAGATCTACGGCCCCGAGAGCTCGGGCAAGACCACGGTGGCGCTGCACATCGCCGCCCAGGCCCAAAAAGAGGGGGGCACCGCCGCCTTTATCGACGTCGAGCACGCCCTCGACCCGGTGTACGCCGCCGCCCTGGGGGTGGATATCGACGCGCTGCTGGTCTCTCAGCCCGATACCGGCGAGCAGGCGCTCGAGATCTGCGAGGCGCTGGTGCGCTCCGGCGCCATCGACGTCATCGTCATCGACTCGGTGGCCGCCATGGTCCCCCGCGCCGAGATTGAGGGCCTCATGGGCGACAGCCACGTGGGCCTGCAGGCCCGCCTCATGAGCCAGGCGCTGCGCAAACTCACCGGCATCATCGGCAAAACAAAATGTGTGGCGGTGTTCATCAACCAGCTGCGCGAAAAGGTGGGCATCGTCTACGGCAACCCCGAGGTCACCCCCGGCGGCCGCGCCCTCAAATACTACTCCTCGGTGCGCATCGACGTGCGCCGGTCCGAGGCACTCAAGTCCGGCGGCGACTTCATCGGCAACCGCACCAAGGCCAAAGTGGTCAAAAACAAGGTGGCCCCGCCGTTTAAGGTGGCCGAGTTCGATATCATGTACGGCGAAGGCATCTCCAAAGAGGGCGAGATCCTGGATATCGGCGTCGATCTCGACATCGTCAAAAAGTCGGGCGCCTGGTTCAGCTACAACGGCGAGCGGCTGGGTCAGGGCCGCGACAACGTCAAAAAGTTCTTCCGCGAGCACCCCGAGGTCACCCGGGAGATCGAGGACGCCATCCGCGCCCAGAGTGACAAGGTGGGCATAAAACCCATCGCCGCCGCCGGCAAAGACGACACCCCGCTGGCCGCCCCCGCCGCCGCGCCCGCTCCCGCGGCCAAAGCCACCGGCAAAGCATCGGCCAAAGCGCCGGCCAAGGCCGAGGTGGAGATCGATATCGAAGTAGAGGACGAATAACATGCGCGAGACCGGCGCCGGCGTGGTCACCGGCTTAGAAAAGACCAAGCGGGGCCGCTACAGCGTGTTTGTCGACGGCGAGTTTTTGTGGTCCATCGACGGCGAAACACTGGTCAAAAATCCCGATATCCGCCCGGGAAAGACCGTCTCCTACGCCTATTTGGAAGAGGTCAAGTACCAGTCCGATATCCAAAAGTGTAAGGACAAGGCGCTGGACTATCTGGGCCGCCGCCCCTACGCCCAAAAAGAGCTCACCGACAAGCTCAGCCGCACCTACCCCCGCGACATCGCGCGCCAGGTGGCCGAGCTCGTCGGCTCCGCCGGTCTGCTCGACGATCTCGACTACGGCTACAAGCTGGCCGCCGAGCTGTTTTCCCAAAAGCACTACTCGGTGCGCTTTATCGGCATGGAGCTGCAAAAGCGCGGTCTTACCCGCGAGCAGGTCGAGCAGATACTGGCCGACAGCGGCTTTGACGACGGCGAGAGCATCCGCTACCTGCTGGCGCGCAGCTATAGCTGCGACCTGTCTAGCCCCAAGGGGCGCGACCGCGCGCTGGCCGCTCTGGCCCGCCGCGGCTTTTCTTACAGCGACTGCCGGCAGATGATCGCCGCACAACAGAGCGGAGAAGACGACTACGAGGAATACTAGGAGAGTTTACATATGCCAATACAAGTTGGAATGGTGTCTTTAGGGTGCCCCAAAAATCAGGTCGACGGCGAGATTTTGCTGGGCCTTGTCCAGCAGGACCCCGAGTTCGAGCTGCAGGCCGACCCGTCGCTGTGCGACGTGGTGCTCATCAACACCTGTGGCTTTATCGACGACGCCAAGCAGGAGTCTATCGACACCATCTTGGAGTTCTGCCAGCTAAAAGAAGAGGGGCAGCTCAAGTGCGTGCTGGTCACCGGCTGTCTGGCCCAGCGCTATAAGGACGAGATCCGCGCCGAGATACCGGAGGTCGACGGCGTGGTGGGCATAGGTTCCAACAGCCAGATTGCCCAGATCATCAAAGATGCGCTGGCCGGCAGCCACCCCCAGCTGTTTGCCAGCGCCTACGACCTGCCGCTGGCCGGCAGCCGCATCCTCACCACCCCGTCGCACTACGCCTACTTAAAAATATCCGAGGGCTGCTCCAACCGCTGCACCTTCTGCGCCATCCCCTACATCCGGGGCGATTTTCGCTCCCGCACCATCGAGGATATCGTGGCCGAGGCCAAAGAGCTGGCCGCGGCGGGTATCAAAGAGCTCATCGTGGTGGCGCAGGATACCACCCGTTACGGCGAGGACCTGTACGGCGAGCCCCGCCTGGCCGACCTGCTCGAGGAGCTGTGCAAAATAGACGGCTTTGTCTGGATACGGCTGATGTACTGCTATCCCGATCGCATCACCGACCGGCTGCTGGATATCATCGCCCGCGAGGAAAAGATCGTCAAGTACATCGATATCCCGCTGCAGCACACCAGTAAAGAGGTGCTGCGCCGCATGGGCCGCAAAGGCGACGACGCCTGGGTGCGCCAGGTCATCGCCCTCATCCGCGACCGGGTGCCCGACGTGTTCATCCGCACCACCGTCATCGCCGGCTTCCCCGGCGAGAGCGAGCAGCAGTACGAGCAGCTGTGCCGGTTCGTCGACGACATGCGCTTTCAGCGCCTGGGCTGCTTTGCCTACTCGCAGGAGGAAGGCACCCCCGCCGCGAAACTCGACGGCCAGCTCGACGAGGAGACAAAGCGCCACCGCGCCCAGCACATCATGGACAAGCAGGCCCTCATCATGGGCGACTACAACCGCCAGATGATCGGCAAAACGGTGCAGGTGATGGTGGACTACTTCGACAGCGAAGACATGGCCTACGTGGGCCGCACCCAGCACGACGCCCCCGAGATAGACGGTACCGTGCGCTTTGCCGCCGAATGCGACCTGCAAAACGGCGACCTGGTAGCCATCACCGTCGACGAGGCCGACGATTTTGACCTGTACGGCCATCTGGCCGCAGACGACGCATAGGGGAGGAACCGACATGAACACACCCAACAAACTCACCGTGCTGCGCATGGTACTGGTGCCGTTTTTTGTGGCGGCGCTGCTCATCAGCGATATACCGGCCAGCTATCTCATCGCCCTGGTCATCTTCACCGTCGCCTCGCTGACCGACATGCTCGACGGCCAGCTGGCCCGCAAGCATAACCAGGTCACCACCTTTGGCAAGTTTTTAGACCCGCTGGCCGATAAGATGCTGGTCACCTCGGCCATGATCTGCTTTATCGAGATGGGCCTCTCCTCCAGCGTGGCGGTTCTCATCGTCATCGGCCGCGAATTTATGGTCAGCGCCATCCGCCTGGTGGCGGTGGGCGAGGGCAACGTCATCGCCGCCAATATTTGGGGCAAGGTAAAAACGGTCATCCAGCTCATCGTCATCATCGGCGTGCTGCTGCTGCTGGCGCTGCAGGATTTTGGCATCGCCCAGTCGCTGGATGTGCCGCTCATCTCGAACGTCGGCATGTGGGTCATCGCCGCGGTCACCGCCATCTCCGGCGGCAAGTACCTGGTCGACAACCTGCAGTACATAAACACCACCAAATAGTGAAAAAGGCGCTGCTCTGCGGCGCCTTTTTGCCGTGTCGGGGCCAAGATGCCGCCCGCTTTTACCGGCGCTGGGCGCGCGGGCGATCAAGTGCCCAGCGGCTGCCGGCCCCCTTATAAAAAGGAGCAGATGCCCGATGAGAGAGTTCCTGTACCCCGCCGTGCAGCCGCCGGCTCGCAGCGGCGCCGAGCCGCTCAGAGACAGCAGGGGCGGGGAGGTGGCGCGCCTGGCCGACTTTTGGCGCTGGGCCCACTCTGACCTGCTGACCAATACCGAGCGGGGCATACTGGCAGAGTATATCGTCGCCTGTGCACTGGGCGTACACGGCGGCACGCGCATCGCGTGGGACCGGTACGACCTGGTCACCAAAGAGGGCTTTTTACCATAAAGGTAAAAACTTCGGGCTATCTGCAGTCTTGGGGGCAAAAGGCGGCCTCCAAACTGGTGTTTGGCATCCGCCCCACTCTGGGGTGGGACAGCACTACCAACGTGTACGGTACGACCAGAGCGCGGCAGGCGGATATCTACGTATTTTGTGTCTACAAGCACCGGGAACAAGAGACAGCCGACCCACTGGATCTGCGGCAGTGGGACTTTTATCTGCTGCCGACCCGCATCCTAAACGAAAAGGCGGGTATGCAAAAGAGTATATCGCTTTCCTCATTGCTAAAAATAGGAGCGACCTACAGTACGTATACAGAGATGCATGGGAAACTTCTGGCCTGCATGCACGGGCTGTAAGGATCATAGAACACGACAGAAAAGTGGAAGAGGTGGTTTCATGACCCGCAAAAAGAGAGTGGTATTCATCGCCGCGGCGGCGCTGTTGCTGGCGGCGGTGGCGCTGTTTTTGCTGCTGGCGGCCAAAAAGCCGGTGTTTACCTACGGGGGGCACACCGGCACCAGCGTCAGCGAGACCGTATCCTGGCAGCAGCGCGGCAGCTTTGTACCCAAAAAGATCACCGCCAAAGACGGCCTGGGCCGCGACCTGACCGGCGCCATCACCGGCGACGAGAGCGCCGCCCCCAGCGCGCCCGGCGACCACAAGATCGTCTACCGGGTAAAAAATCTGCTGGGGATAAGTGGCCGCTTTACCCTCACTGTACACTATGTCGACGATCTGGCGCCCCAGTTTTCTGGCCCCGACACGATAGCCTACACCGGCCCCGAGATGGATCTGTCCGCCGCGGCCATCGGCCTCACCGCCAGCGATGACGTAGACGGCGACCTCAGCGCCGGCATCACCTACAGCGGTCAGGTCGATGCCGCCACCCCTGGCGACTACCCGGTGGTCTACACCGCCACCGACTCCGCCGGCAACCGTGCCACCCACACCGTCACCTTCACAGTCGCGGCCGCACCCGCCGTCCCCACCGGCGGCAGCGACGCTGGCAGCGGCGGCGGTACCGCCGGCCCCATCACCTACGAAAACGGCATCGTCGAGCCCACCAGCATCACCCCCACCGTCATCTCCGACCCCGATTCGGTCACCGCGGTGGTCAACAAATACCGCGCGCTGCCCGACGGGTGGGAGCCGAATGACCTGGTGTCTATTACCACCAACGGCGCCGGTGCCGGCTATCTGCGCGCCCCGGCAGCCGCCGCCTGGGAACAGATGCAGCAGGCCGCCAAAGAGCAGGGCCTTACGCTTATCGGCTTTTCGGCCTACCGCTCCCAGGCCACCCAAAACAGGCTCTACTTTAACTACCGCGCCAGCGACGTGCAAAACGCCGCCATGTACAGCGCCTACCCCCGCCGCTCCGAACACGAGCTGGGCCTGGCTATCGACATCGGCTACAACATGACCTGTGCCGACGACTTTGCCGAGAGCGCCCAGGGCCGGTGGCTGGCGCAAAACGCCCACCGCTACGGCTTCGTGTTGCGCTACCTGCCCGATAAGGTGCTCGTCACCCAGTACGCCTACGAGCCCTGGCACTACCGCTATGTGGGCCCCGATCTGGCTGCCGCCCTGTGGCAGAGCGGCCAAACGCTCGAGGAGTATTTCGGCCTGCAGTGACCGCTTTTGACGGTTGCCTTTTTGCGCGCTTTGTGCTATCCTAAAATACACACTAAATAGCTCTGCTTTTAGAGCGACGAACTGCCAAAACACGGGAAGAGTAACCCGACCGCCGCACAGTACAGAGAGGGGCCGCCACCGGCTGCGAGCGCCCCCTGTGCGGCCCGGGCCAAGTGCCCCCGCCAGCAGGCCCGCCCAACGCCGCCTTCCGGTGGTCAGTATGCGGGTCCGGCCCCGGCCCGTTACCGCCGATTTTATAGAGAGATAAACCGAAGTGGAACCGCGGTAGTACCCTGTCGCCTTCGTGCAGCCAGCCAGAGCTGCATGGGGGCGTTTTTTATCCTGTCCGCGTAAAGTTACAGCGCTCCGGGCCGCCCGCCCGGTATGCGAAAGGAGTTTTTTCTGTGAAGATATTCAACACGCTCACCCGCCAAAAAGAGGAACTGGTGCCCATCGAGCCCGGCAAAGTCAAGATCTACGCCTGCGGCCCCACCGTCTACAACTACATCCACATCGGCAACGCCCGGCCCATCTGCGTGTTCGATACGCTGCGCCGCTACCTGGAGTACGCCGGCTACCAGGTCACCTTTGTGCAAAACTTCACCGATATCGACGACAAGATCATCAAAAAAGCAGGCGAAGAGGGCAAGACCTTCGCCGAGATATCCGAGCGGTACATCGCCGAGTACAAGACCGATGCCACCGGCCTCAATGTGCGCGAGGCGACCTATCATCCCAAAGCTACCGAGAATATCCAGAACATCATCGATCTGGTCTCGGCGCTCATCGAAAAGGGCTACGCCTACGTGGCCTCTAACGGCGACGTCTACTTCCGGGCGCAGAAATTTGCCGAGTACGGCAAGCTCTCCCACCAGCCGCTGGAGGACCTGGAGGCCGGCGCCCGCATCTCGGTGGGCGAGATCAAAGAGGACCCCGTGGACTTTGCCCTGTGGAAAGCCGCCAAAGAAGGGGAGCCCTACTGGGAGTCCCCCTTTAGCAACGGCCGCCCCGGCTGGCATATCGAGTGCTCGGCCATGGCTAAAAACTACCTGGGCGACACCATCGACATCCACTGCGGCGGGCAGGACCTCATTTTCCCCCACCACGAAAACGAGATCGCCCAGTCCGAGTGCGCCAACGGCTGCGATTTCGCCCACTACTGGATGCACAACGGCTACATCAACATCGACAACCGCAAAATGTCCAAGTCGCTGGGCAACTTTTTTACCGTGCGCGAGATCGCCGAGGTCTACGGCTACGAGCCCATCCGCTTTATGATGATCGCCGCCCACTACCGCAGCCCCATCAACTACTCGCAGGAGGTCATCCAGCAGTCGGTGAGCGCCCTGCAGCGGCTTTATAACTGCCGTGACGAGCTGGATTTCGCCCTGCAGACAGCCGCCGACAGCGGCGACGAGAGCCTCACCCACTCGGCTGCCGCCACCAAAGAAAAATTCGATGCCGCCATGGCCGACGACCTCAACACCGCCGACGCCATCGGCGCCATCTTCGAACTGGTCAAAGATATCAACATGGCTGTAAACGGCGCGCAAAAACCCAGCCGGCCGTCGCTCGAGCGGGCGGCTGAAACCTTCGATGCGCTCACCGACGTGCTGGGCCTGTGCTATAACCGCCAAAAAAACGAGGTGGATGACGACATCGAGGCGCTGGTCGAAAAGCGGCAGCAGGCCCGCAAAGACCGCGACTTCGCCACCGCCGACGCCATACGCGATCAGCTGGCGGCCATGGGCATCACTTTAAAAGATACCGCCGACGGGGTACAGATCATCCGAAAATAGCCCGTTTTTACAATTTGTTCACAATTTAAAAGCAGCTGCCGCCGCCCGATCCGGTGGTGCGCAGCCGTGCGCCGATGAGCCGCAGGGGCCAGTTTGCCCCTGCGGCTCGCGCCGTCAAAAACCCAAAAAAGGAGGATGACGATGGGCTTTCTACGCACCACCCCGCGCCTGATTTTGCGCCCCCTGACCCAGAACGACTGGGAGGACCTGGCCCAAATACTGCAGGATGACCAGGTGATGTACGCCTACGGTCACCACTTTCAAGATGCCGATGTGCAGCAGTGGCTCGACCGGCAGCAGCAGCGCTACCGCCAGCACGGCTTTGGCCTGTGGGCCGCGGTAGAAAAACAGAGCGGCCACATGGTGGGCCAGGTAGGCCTCACCCTACAGCCCTGTCTGGGCCGGCAGGTGCTGGAGGTGGGTTATCTGCTCAAAAAGCGGTACTGGCACCGGGGCTATGCCCGCGAGGCGGCCGCCAGCTGCGTGCAGTACGCCTTTTGTCAGCTGGGGGCCACACGGGTGCACGCCATCATCAAGTGCGACAACCAGCCCTCGCTGCGGGTGGCCCAGGCGCTGGGCATGACCTGCCGTCAGACCTTTACCACCCGCTACTATGCCGGCGATATGCGCCACTACCTGTACGCCATCGACGCGCCGCCAAAAGCGCCCACGAGCTTGTGAACGGCACCCCGTCTCTTGCCATTTTTCGCCGCCGTGCTATACTGGTACAAACGTCCGGCACAGCGCACAGCGCGCCGGCTCAACACCAGAGGAGGGATCACTGTGCTGAAACCTGTCCCTGTCGACCACCCGCTGTTCTCCACCGCCGCCTACCAAAAAGACAAAGTTTCTTTTAGCCTGATGGAGGTCATCCGCCAGCAGCCGCTGTATCTGGCGAGCGATGGCCGCTGGGCGGTGGTGGGCATGTCCAGTCCCCACTACCCGGCCTGGGTGTGGACCGACGACGCCATCCCCCAGAGTGCCGTCCCGGCCGTCATCGACTGTTGCAGCGGTTTATTTGACGGGCAAAACAGGGCTCAATTCGTGGCCAAGCCAGCAATTGCCGCCGCGCTCTCCGCGCGCTTTGGCGGTCAAAAAGGGGCGGTGGCCAGCACAGTGCAGATGCAGAGCTTTCACTGCCCGCAGCCGGTGCCGCCCAAAAACCGCGACCTGCCCATCACCCAGCCGGTCCCCGGCGACGAGTCCCAGCTGGCCGACTACCTGCGCAACTTCGATATCGACTGTTTCGGCGAGCTGCGCCACACCGGCGACCTCAAACAGGACGCCGCCCGCTGCATCCAGAGCGGCCGCTTTTACATCATCCGCCGCCCCAGCGGGCTCATCGCTGCCGTGGCCGAGCGCAAGCGCGACACCGACCAATTCGTGGCTATCGGCGGGGTGTATACCATGCCCGCCTATCGGGGCGGGGGCTTTGCCGCGGCGCTGGTGTACCACATCGCCCAAAATATCTTGGCCGATGGCAAGATCCCCTGCCTGTATACCGATCTGGCCAATCCGTCCTCCAACAGGGCCTACCAAAATGTGGGGTTTGCCCCCTGCGGCCGGGTGGACGAGCTCACCCTCACCTGGTGAGCGGGCCGCCCCGGCAGCACCGTTTCTATACAGTACAGAAAAAGGGCCGCGGCGCACACTGTGCGCGCTGCGGCTCCTCCTTTAAAAGCTATTTTTCGGCTCGCTGTCGCCACAGGGCTGTCTGGGTCCCAGCCGCGCGTACACGGTGTGGATAAACGCCGCTTTGCCCGCCGTGTACTGCACCCGGTCGTCTGGCCAGCGCTGCGCCAATTCCCGCTTCAGTTTCTCGTACTGCACCGCCGTGTCGGGGTGGGCCTTGAGATAGTCCCGAAATCCCACCAGCTGAAAAAACTCCTCTTCCCGCCGGTCGTAACAGTGGATGTGCCGCAGCGAGCGGCCGTCGCCGCCCCGCAAAACGAACAGGTGGTAGCTGTCGCGGCCAAACTGGGGGCCGCAATGCTCGTATCCGCGCACCGTCAAAGCCGCGATATCCATGGCCTCTATGTCGGCCAGTCTTACGGCTATATCCAGTATGGGCTTGGCGCAGATACTGCTGATCGCCGTGCTGCCCACATGCTGGATATCCAGTACCGTCGGTCCCCAAGCCGCCTCGATCTCCGCCTTTACCTGCGCAAACTCTTCGTCCCAGGCAGTGCTGTGCGCCAGCAACCGCACCTTACCTCTCCCAACACCTTCCACTTATTGCCCTCCCTCTGCCGCGGTGGCGACCACATATTTTTTTCAGTTTACTACAGACGGCGGCAAAATGAAATACCTGCCTCGGCTACTGGTACCGGGCTGTATTGCGCTCCATACAGGTCTTATTGGGGCAAAAATCCCCAAAAAAGAGCCGCCCAGCAGCGCTTTAGCACTGCTGGGCGGCTGGCCAGACGTTGGCAGGAGGCCCTTTTAGACGCTTTCCGGCTCGTCGCCCCCCATCAGGGCGGTCATCTCGTCCACCTTTTCCAGCGGAAAAGGCGGCAGCACCACCGGCCGCATGGCAATAGACATCAGCTTGGCCGGGTTATCGTCGGCGGCGATGCGGTTCGAGTGCAGCGCGCCACAGCGGCGGCAGCGGTGGATGATGGCCCACTCGCCGCTCCTGCGCACCCATACCGCCACCGGCTCCATAATACCGCCGCAGTCGGCGGCCCGGTCGCCGGGCTGGTCGTCCAGGTGCAAACTGCTCAGGCAGTTGGGGCAGTGGTTGCGGTGCTCGCTGCCGGCGCCGGCCGGCACCACCAGCCGCCCGCACACCTTACAGGTAAACGTCTCGCAGCAGCGGTGTGTCTTATAATATCCTCTGTCAAATGATTTTCTTTTATTTTCCCGATTCATGGGATGCGCCTCCTAAAGGTGAAATATCAATCCTTTGGGGGAGGCCTTGCCCGCTGTCAGGGCGCTGACCTCCCGGTCAGCGCACAATATCCAGCATATCGTAATACTGCAAAAGCACAGCTCCTTTTTATCTTTATAAGTATATTTAGTCGATCAGCGCGTCGCAAAAAGCTGCCACGTCGTCTCCGGTCACTTCCAAAACCGTGCGGCCTGCCGCCGCCCCCTCCCAAAACAGTTGGACGATCTCTGCCAGCAGGTCTATACTGGCGTTCGGTTCGGCCGGGCCCGCTTTGAAAATGTATTTTTGTATCTCGCGATACACCAGCTGGTAGTCCTCTGGCAGCGCTTTTACCCGGGCCATGTGCGCCCGCCAGGCTCTCTTTTCCTCTATGATCTGTTTTAGGTGCATACGGCCCTCCTTATCGGCCCAATTTTTTGGCCACGTTGCGGCTAAGTTGCCTCCGCCACTTGTCGCGGGCGGTGTGGGCGCCTTCTTCACCGGCCAGTGCCGTACAAAAGCCCTCTATGTCGCCGCCCAACACCTCCTGGGCGCTCTGTCCGTCGGCTGCCGCCTCTTCCAACAGGCCCAGGGCACCGTTAAAGAGTGGCATCAGGTTGCGGCCAGTCAGGTCGGCGTGGTGCCACAGCTGCAGGCGTATCTCCTCCCACGCCGCGCGCAGGTCAGCCGGCAATGCCTGGGCACGCCCCTCAAACAGCGCCATCTCCCGAGTCATATCGGCGCCGGTTATCTTATCCCAAAAATTCATACATCTCTCTTTCTGAGCTGGTCGAGCCGTGCGGCGACGAACGCCCACTTTTGCCAAAACCGCTCCAGCTCCCTGTGTCCGGCATCGTTGAGGGTAAAAAACTTGCGTGGCGGTCCCTTGGCCGACGGCTTTTTCACCACCTCGACAAGCGCGTTTTTTTCCAGACGTAGCAGAATGGTGTACACCGTCCCCGCCACGACTTCGGTAAAGCCCAGCTGGACGAGTTCCTGGGTGATCGCATAGCCGTAAGTCTGTCCGTGGCTGATGATCTCGAGCACACAGCCCTCCAGTACACCTTTGAGCATTTCGGTCAGGTTTTCCAATCGGCACAGTCCCTCTCTATTCTGTATAACAAGTATGCAGTAGTACTTACTACTGCTCCACTGTAACACGTGCCCGCCCAGCCGTCAAGAGTAAAAAAATGTAAGGATACCCGTCTATGGCAGTGTACAGCGCCGCGCTGCACAGCCGCACAGAAATATTTGTGCAGATCGCGGCCGGGCGTGTCACTGTGAATGGCGGCATGAGGTATCTGGTAAAAGAATAGGGGAGATCCGCCCGCGGCATCCCCTGTTTGTGCCGCCCGTGTAGTGCAAAACAAAAAACGGAGCATGGCTGCGACCACGCTCCGTTATTTCGGCACAAAAAATGCCGCCCCCGCTATTGCAGGAACAGCACCCCTGGTGGACAATAAGGGACTTGAACCCCTGACTTCCTGCACGTCAAGCAGACACTCTACCAGCTGAGTTAATTGTCCATATCAAATAAAAAAGAACAAATCTGTTTTTGTGACAAACCACACTTGCTCTGTGACTAAGATTATAGTACAGGCCCATTTAAAATGCAAGTCCTTTTTTCGGTTTTTTTCAATTTTTTTGACCGACGGCGGCCGGCCCGACAATAAGAGCTCCGCCACCGCGGTAAGACAGTATATCGATGGCGGTGGACAGGACGGGGGTGCAGCAGCGCTTTGCCGCCGGCCGCCAGCCGCGCCGGCACCGGTCCGCACATACGCCGCCTACCTGCCCCGGCCCGGTAAACGACCGCTATAAAGCAGCGGTAGACACCCGCGTTTGGCACGTATACCGGCGGCTGCAACTACCGCGACCGGCTGCGGCAAACGGTTGTTTGCAGGGGCCAGTTGTGGTATAATAACTTCGCTTACGTCTTAAGATATGTGACTCGGTGGCGGCAGTTGGCCGCCGGAAGAGTGGCTGCGGCAAAGAAGGGGGAGGTCGGCGCGTGAAAATACTGGGTATCGACCCGGGCTACGCCATCGTGGGCTACGGCGTGATCGACTTTACCGCCAACCGTTTTACCACGCTGGACTACGGCGCCATCACCACTCCCGCCCACACCGAGTTCTGCTCGCGCCTGGGGCAGATCTACACAGATATGCAGCAGCTCCTCGACCTGCACCACCCCCAAGCTATGGCGGTGGAAAAACTGTTTTTTACCAATAATAAGACCACCGGTATCGCTGTGGCCCAGGCCAGGGGCGTCATTTTGCTGGCCGCCACCCAGGCGGGGGTACCGGTGTACGAGTATAACCCCATGCAGGTAAAACAGGCGGTGGTGGGCTACGGCAAAGCCGTCAAGAGCCAGGTGCAAGAGATGACCCGCTCGCTTTTAAATCTGCGCGCCGTCCCCAAGCCGGACGACACCGCCGACGCGCTGGCTATTGCCATCTGCCACGCCCACACCGCCGGTTCGCTGCTGGCCGACCGCTATTTCAGCCAGCGCCTATGACCTTTATCAAATAGAAACGAGGCCGCCATCATGTTATACAGCCTTAACGGCATTTTGCAGTACAAAGACCAGAAGATCGCCGTCATCGACTGCGGCGGGGTGGGCTTTCGCTGCCTGTGTACCCTAAATACCATCGCCGGCCTGCCGGCTACCGGGCAAAAGGTGCTGCTCTACACCTTTTTAGATGTAAAAGAAGACGCCCTGGACCTCTACGGCTTCTCTACGCTGCAGGAGCTGGAGTGCTTTAAGCTGCTCACCTCGGTATCGGGGGTGGGGCCCAAGTTTGGGCTCTCTATGCTCTCCTCTTACACCCCCGACCGCATTGCGCTGTGCATTGCCAGCGGCGACACCAAGACCCTCACCACCTGCCCCCATATCGGCCCCAAGATCGCCGGCCGTATCGTCAACGAGCTCAAAGACAAGGTGCAAAAGCTGGATCTGGGCCAAGCCGGCGGGGCCGAGCTTTCGGCGGTGGGGCAGGCGGCTGCTGCCAGCACCGGGGCTATGGGCGACGCGATCGACGCACTGCTGGCCCTGGGCTACACCCAGTCAGAGGCGGCGGTGGCGCTGGCTAAGCTCGACCCGGAAGCCGACGTGGAGGAGCTCATCAAGGGGGCGCTAAAAGCCCTGGCGGGGAGGTAGACCGATGCTCGAGCGCTTTGATATGGATATGGACTTTGAAAACCGCATGGTCACCCCCGACTACACCGCCGAGGACGCCGAGGTGGAGACCGGTTTGCGCCCCCGCACACTGGAGGAGTATATCGGTCAGTCCAAAGCCAAGGAGAACCTCTCCATCTTTATAGAGGCCGCCAAAAAGCGGGGCGAACCGCTGGATCACCTGCTGCTCTACGGCCCGCCGGGTCTGGGAAAGACTACGCTGGCCTGTATCGTCGCCAACGAGATGCACGTCAACATCCGCATCACCTCCGGCCCGGCTATCGAAAAGCCCGGCGATCTGGCGGCGCTGCTGACCAACCTCACCGCGCAGGATATCCTCTTTATCGACGAGATCCACCGCCTCAACCGCAGTGTGGAGGAGGTGCTCTACCCGGCCATGGAGGACTACGCGCTGGATATCATCGTCGGCAAGGGGCCCTCGGCCCGCTCCATCCGCATCGACTTGCCCCCCTTTACGCTCATCGGCGCCACCACCCGGGCCGGGCAGCTGTCGGCCCCGCTGCGCGACCGTTTTGGCGTGGTGTCGCGGCTGGAGATGTACACCGATAAAGAGCTGGCCAAGATCGTCAGCCGCTCGGCCGGCATCATGGAGATCCCCTGCGACCCCGAAGGCGCCCTGGAGCTGGCCCGCCGCTCCCGCGGCACTCCCCGTATCGCCAACCGGCTGCTCAAGCGGGTGCGCGATTTTGCCCAGGTAATGGGCGATGGGGTCATCACCCTCGACATCGCCCGCGAGGCGCTGGACCGGCTGGAGATCGACGAGCTGGGCCTCGATCAAAACGACAAAAAGGTGCTCGAGGTCATCATCCAAAATTACGGCGGCGGCCCGGTGGGGCTCGAGACCATCGCCGCCGCCATGGGCGAGGAGTCGGTCACCATCGAGGATGTCTGCGAGCCGTTTCTCATCCAGCTGGGCTTTTTGAACCGCACTCCCCGCGGCCGCTGCGCCACCCCCAAGGCCTATGCCCACATGGGCTATCCGCTGCCGCAGGAGATGGCCGCCCCGCCGCCGGGCCAGCAGTCGTTTGACCTCTAAGTAAAATTCGGCGTCCACCGCTAAAGCGCCTGGGCGTGCCATATACTGTACCAGATGTGCCGGCCCTGTGCTCGGCGCTCGGCCACACCGCGGGCAAGGTACCGGCCGCTGCCGGTCCTCGCCGCACAAATCTGCATTTTGGAAGGATCTGAAACAAATGGGTAAATACTTTGGGACCGACGGCGCCCGCGGCGTCGCCAACGAGGACCTGGGCTGCGAGCTGGCCATGGCCATTGGCCGCGCCGCCGCCACTGTGCTCACCGAGCACACCCACAAAAAGGCCAAGATCATCATCGGCAAAGACACCCGCATCTCCGGCGACATGCTGGAGGGAGCTCTCTGCGCCGGGCTCTGCTCGGTGGGGGCCGACGTGCACCTGCTGGGTGTGGTGCCCACCCCGGCGGTGGCCTATCTGGTCAGCCTCTACGGGGCCGATGCCGGCATCATGATCTCGGCCTCCCACAACCCGGTACAGTTTAACGGCATCAAGATTTTCGACAGCCACGGTTTTAAACTTCCCGACGCCATCGAGGAGGAGATCGAGCACCACATCGACCACCCCGAGGAAATCGCCCTCAAGACCGGCACCCAGCTGGGACAGGTCCACCGGGCCGAGACGGCGGCAGAAGATTACATCGCCCACATCCTCGACACGGTGAACTGCGACGCCTCGGGCCTAAAGGTGGCCTTCGACTGCGCCAACGGCAGCGCCAGCGCCACCGCCCGCCAGCTGTTTGGCCGGCTGGGGGCGACCTGTCTGTTTATGGCCGACAGCCCCGACGGCACCAACATCAACGACCAGTGCGGCTCCACCCACATTCAGGGGCTGTGCGACTTTGTGATCGAAAACGGCTGTGACCTGGGCCTGGCTTTCGACGGCGACGCCGACCGCTGCCTGGCGGTAGATGAAAACGGCCAGCTCATCGACGGCGACAAGATGATCGCCATCTTTGCCGCCCACTTAAAAGAGTGCGGTGCGCTCAAGCGGGATACCGCCGTCATCACCGTCATGACCAATATGGGCTTTTTCGAGTTTGCCAAAAACAGCGGTATCGCCACCGCCGTCACCACCGTGGGCGACCGCTACGTGTTGGAGGAGATGCGCGACAAGGGTTATAACATCGGCGGTGAGCAGTCGGGTCACATCATCTTTTTAGACCACGCCACCACCGGTGACGGCCAGCTCTCCGGCGCTCAACTCATCCAGGTGCTGGCGAGCTCGGGCAAAAAAGCCTCGCAGTTGGCGTCGATCATGAATGTATACCCCCAGGTGCTCAAAAATCTCACAGTTCCCAACGACAAAAAAACAGTGCTGCAAGACAGCGCCGTGCTGGCCGAGATCGCCCGCCACGAGGCGGCACTGGGCGACAGCGGCCGTATCCTGGTGCGCGCTTCGGGCACCGAACCGCTGGTGCGGGTGATGCTCGAGGGCAGGGATCAGGCACAGATCGAGGGCATCGCCCAGCAGATCGCCGACAAGATAGAGGAGCGTTTATAGACCCATGAGATTGGCACAGCACTGGCAGGACTACCAGATACTCGACACCTCGGCCGGCGAAAAGCTGGAGCGCTGGGGCGACCGTATCCTGGTGCGGCCCGACCCGCAGATCATCTGGAATACCAAAAAAGACGCCTCGCTCTGGGGCCGGGCCGAGGCCAGGTATCACCGCTCAAAGTCGGGGGGCGGCAGCTGGGAGAAGTTTAAAAAGTTCCCTGACAGCTGGCAGATACGCTATCGCGACCTGACCTTTAAAATATCTCCCACCGGCTTTAAACACACCGGCTTATTTCCCGAGCAGGCGGTCAACTGGGACCTGTACGCCCAGCTCATCGAGCGGGCCGGCCGCCCCATCCGGGTGCTCAACTTGTTTGCCTATACCGGCGGAGCCACGCTGGCCTGCGCCGCTGCCGGCGCCAGCGTCTGCCACGTAGACGCCTCCAAAGGAATGGTGGCCTGGTCGCGGGAGAACGCGGACCTATCTGGCCTGCAGGAGCGGCCCATCCGCTGGATCGTCGACGACTGCGAGAAGTTTGTCGCCCGCGAGATCCGGCGCCAGAGCTTTTACGACGCCGTCATCATGGACCCGCCCTCCTATGGGCGCGGCCCCGGCGGCGAGGTGTGGAAGCTGGAGGACTCGATCTACGATCTAGTGTCGCTGTGTGCCGGGGTGCTGTCTAAAGAGCCGCTGTTTTTCGCCATCAATTCCTACACCACCGGGCTGTCCCCCTCGGTGATGGCGCATATTTTGGGGGTCACTGTAAAGCCGCGCTTCGGCGGACAGATAAGCGCCGACGAGATCGGCCTGCCGGTGCAGCACACCGGGCTGGCCCTGCCCTGCGGCAACACCGCGATCTGGCTGGGAGGTGAGTAGCCGCGTGAAAGAGCCGATCATACAGGTAAAAGACCTGGTGTTTTCCTACCAGTCCAGCGACGAGTCGCTGCCACCCCACCGGGCGCTGCGCGGGGTCAGCTTAGAGGTGCCCGAGGGCCAATTTTTGGCTGTGCTGGGGCACAACGGCTGCGGCAAATCCACGCTGGCCAAGCACCTCAACGGCATTCTGGTGCCCGAGTCGGGGCAGGTGCTCATCGACGGCATCGACACCCGCGACGACGACCGCATCTTCGATATCCGCCAGATCGTAGGGATGGTGTTTCAAAACCCAGACAACCAGATCGTGGCCACCATCGTCGAGGAGGACGTGGCTTTCGCCCCCGAGAACATGGGCGTTCCCCCCGCCGAGATACGCCGCCGGGTCGACTGGGCGCTCGAGACCGTCAATATGCAAAAATATCGCCAGCAGGCTACCTATCAGCTGTCGGGCGGGCAAAAACAGCGGGTGGCCATCGCCGGTATTTTGGCCATGCAGCCGCGCTGCATCGTGCTCGACGAGCCCACCGCCATGCTCGACCCCCACGGCCGCCGGCGCATACTGGCCACCATCCGCACCCTCAACCGCGAGCTGGGCATGACGGTGGTGCTCATCACCCACTACATGGACGAGGCCGCCCAGGCCGACCGGGTGCTGGTGATGGACGACGGGGCCGTGGTCATGGACGATATCCCCCAGCGGGTGTTCTCCCGCGTCACCGAACTGCAGGCGATCGGGCTGGATGTGCCCCAGCCGTCCGAGCTGGCTTTTCAGCTGCGGCGGCAGGGGGTAGAGCTGCCCTACGATATCCTTACGGTAGACGACTGCGTCACCGCACTGGCCCACCTGTTGGAGGCATAGAATTTGGCTATCATCAAAACAACAGATCTCACCTATATCTACAACGCCGGCCTGCCCACCCAGACCACCGCCATCAAAGATATCAATATCGAGATCGAGGAGGGCGCGTTCGTCGGGGTCATCGGCCATACCGGCAGCGGCAAATCCACCCTTATCCAGCACTTAAACGGCCTGCTGCGCCCCACCTCGGGCAAGGTGTATATCGACGGCCGCGATATCTGGGCGCACAAAGAGCAGATACGCCAGGTGCGCTTTGACGTGGGCCTGGTGTTCCAGTACCCCGAATACCAGCTCTTCGAGGAGACGGTATACAAGGATATCGCCTTTGGCCCGGGCAACATGGACCTTTCAGACAGCGAGATCGACAGTCGCGTCAAGCAGGCCGCCGAGGCGGTGGAGCTCTCGCCGGCCGACCTGCAAAAGTCCCCCTTCGAGCTGTCGGGTGGGCAAAAGCGGCGGGCGGCCATTGCCGGCGTGCTGGCCATGGAGCCCAAGATCCTCATTTTGGACGAGCCCACCGCCGGGCTCGATCCCCGGGGCCGCGACACCATCTTAAAGCTCATCACCCGCTACCACCAAGAGAAGAAAAACACCATCCTGCTGGTCTCACACAGCATGGAAGACGTGGCCAAATTCGCCTCTAAAGTGCTGGTGATGAGCGATACCGGCGTGCTCATGTACGACACGGTACAGGCGGTGTTCTCCCACGCCCAGCAGATACGGCAGATCGGCCTGTCCATCCCGCAGATCACCCAGATCTTTATCCAGCTGGCCGACCGGGGCTATCCGGTGCCCCGCAATGTCTACAGTGTAGAGCAGGGCGTGCACGAGATCCAAAAACTGCTGCAGGGCAGAGAGGGGGGGAAGCCGTGATCCGCGATATCACCATCGGCCAGTACTTTACCGGCCACTCGGCGCTGCACCGCATGGACCCCCGCACCAAACTGGTGCTCACCATCGCCTACATCGTGGTCCTCTTTTTGACCGACAGCCTGCCCGGCTATCTGCTGGCCATCGGGCTGCTGGTGCTCTGCTACAAACTGGCGCACATCGGGCTCAAGGTCATTTTGCGCAGCCTAAAACCAGTCATTCCGCTGGTACTGTTCACCGGTATACTCAACATGTTTTTCATCAGCGGCGACGTGCTGTGGCACTGGTGGATCTTCCGCATCACCCAGCAGGGGCTGTACTTTGCCGCCATCATGAGCGTGCGCATCATCTGCCTCATCGCCGGCACCTCGCTGCTGACCTATACCACCTCGCCCATAGCCCTTACCGACGGGCTGGAGCGGCTGCTGGCGCCGCTGGCCAAGCTGCACTTTCCGGTACACGAGCTGGCCATGATGATGACCATCACCCTGCGCTTTATCCCCACCCTGGTAGAGGAGACCGACAAGATCATGTCGGCCCAAAAGTCCCGCGGCGCCGATATGGAGACCGGCGGGCTCATCAAGCGGGTCAAGGCGCTGGTGCCCATCCTCATCCCGCTTTTCGTCTCCTCTTTCCGCCGCGCCGACGAGCTGGCTCTGGCTATGGAGTGCCGCTGCTACCGGGGCGGTGAGGGACGCACCCGCATGCGACAGCTGCATATGGGCGGGGTAGACCTGGCGGCCACAGCGGTCATGGCACTCATCTGTGCCGGCATCATCCTGTGCAATTATCTGCCGCTGTAAAAGTGAAACATCAAAAAACATGTTTTTTCGGCAAAAAGGAGTCGTGTTCGACCCACTTTGTGTATATTTTTAAATAAATATACCTTTTGTATAGTCAGATCCGGCAAAGGAGCATCCATGCGCAATATCCTGCTCACGCTCAGCTATAAAGGCACCCGCTACCACGGTTCCCAGGTGCAAAAAAATGCGCTCTCGGTCATCCAGGTGGTACAGGATGCCATTCAGGCTGTCTACCACCAGCGGTACGACATCAAGGGCTGCTCCCGCACCGATGCGGGGGTACATGCCAACATGTACTGTCTCAACTTCCGCACCGAGTCGCCCATGCCTGTCCGCAAGATCCCGCTGGCGCTCAACGCCCACCTGCCGGGCGATATCTCGGTCTATCGGGCACAGCAGGTGCCCGACGACTTTCACGCCCGCTACAGCTGCAGCGAAAAAGAGTATGTCTACAAATTGCTCGACACCCGCTTTGGCAGCCCGTTTTATGAGGAGCTCAGCTATGTGCGCGGGTTTGGCCTAAATGCCGACGACCTGCACCGGCAGGCCCAACAGCTGGTGGGCACCCACGACTTTCGCGCCTTCTGCTCGCAGAAGACCGACCAGCAAAACACCACCCGCACCGTCAGCCATTTTTCGGTACAGCGCTGTGGCGACCTGGTCACCTTCACGGTGCGGGCCGACGGCTTTTTGTACAACATGGTGCGCATCATGGTGGGTACGCTCATCGGTCTGGACACCGGTACCGTCCATCACCGTATCGACACCATTTTAAATAGTGGCGACCGGTCGCTGGCCGGCCATACCGCTCCCGCCCGGGGCCTCTACCTCAATCGGGTGTTTTATCCCGATATCCGGCCCTAGCACCGCACCCGACAACACTCTGACCCATAAAGGGGGACCAGCATGGCAACGCTCTCTGATATCGAGGTGGCCCGCCGCCGCAAACACCGCAAAAAACAGCTGCGCAAAATGGGCGCTCTGGCCCTGCTGCTGATCCTGGTGGCGGTGCTCTATTTTAATCGCCAGCATCTCACCGTCGAAAATATCTCCACCACCTGGCAAAATTTCACCGCCAGCTGGCAATCGGGCCCCGGTTTTCCGCTGGAGCTCGACGGCGGTGTGCCGCGCGATATCGCCGCCGGCAGCGGCTCGCTCAACCTGATCACCGACACCGATATCATCACCTATAACCGCTCGGGCAAACAGGTGAAAAACACGCCCCACAACCTGGATGACTGCGCTATCCAGACCAGCGGCAGCAACTCGCTGCTATTTGGCCGTGGCGGCAAGACCTTTGCCCTCTACTCCAAGACCGCCCAGATCTATCAAAAAACGCTGGAACAGACCATTATCGACGGCGATGTAGATAGTAATGGCAACGTGGCGCTGGCCACCAGTTCCGGGCGCTACCTGGGCGAAGTGGTGGTATATGACCGCAGTAAACAGCAAATATACAAATGGTCATCGTCTGATTCTTATATACTATCTGTAGATTTTGGGGCGAGCGGCTACCTGGCAGTGAACACGGTCAACGCCCAAAACGGGCAGATGAACACTACCGTCTACGTGCTCAACATCAAAAAAGATAAAGAGATCTCCAAGACCACTTTTGAAAATACAATGGCTCTGCGGGTACAGTTTTACGGCAGCAAAGTCGTAGTGGTAGGCGACCGCCAGATCACCACCCTGCGCCGTGACGGCAAAAAGCTGGGCAGCTACGAGTACGAAGGCAGTGTTCTCAGTCTGCCCGACCTGAGCCAGAGCGATTTTTGCGTGGCTTTTGGCGACAACAGCCAGACCCATATCAATCAGGTGCTGCTGTTTGACGATACCTGCAAAGTGACCGGTAAGATCGACTATCAGGAGGACATCTTGGGGGTATACGCCCATTCTGGCCGGGTGGCGATACTCAGCAAGCAGGCGCTGCGCGTGTTTGATAAAGAGGGCAAAATGGTCAAGGAGGAGCAGATCAAAAAGCTCTGTCTGGATATGAGCGCCGAGGGGAACACCGTATTTGTACAGACCAGCGACGGCCTGGAAAAATTCTCTCTATAATCTTTTCGCGCGAAAGGTCAGATAAAACAGATGAATGCAGAGAAAGATCTCCCCGCCCAGCAGCGCGAAAAGTGTGAGAAACGCTCTTCGGAGCACAGCTCTTCACCACCGCATAGCAGCGGCGGTGCGTTTCTCACAGTCACAGGGCTGCTTGAGCTGTCTCGGCCGCGAAAGGTCAGATAAAACAGATGAATGCGGGGAAAGATCTCCCCGCCCAGCAGCGGAAAAAGTGTGAGAAACGTTCTTCAGAGCGCAGTTCCTCACCGCCGCATAGCAGCGGCGGCGCGTTTCTCACAGTCACAGGGCTGCTTGAGCTGTCTCGGCCGCGAAGGGTCAGATAAAACAGATGAATGCGGGGAAAGCTTTCCCCGCCCAGCAGTGCAAAAAGTGTGAGAAACGTTCTTCGGAGCACAGCTCCTCACCGCCGCATAGCAGCGGTGGCGCGTTTCTCACAGTCACAGGACTGCTTGAGCTGTCTCGGCCGCGAAGGGTCAGCTAGATTTGGTGGATGCGGAGAAAGATCTCCCCGCCCAGCAGCGCGAAAAGTTTGAGAAACGATCTTCGGAGCACAGCTCCTCACCGCCGCATAGCAGCGGCGGCGCATTTCTCATACCCCGGGATCGCTTGATCTATTTACGGCCGCAAACGACCAAATGCGTATGGTATAAACTGCGCTCTTGGCGATTGTACGGCGGAACACCGGGCAGCACCGCCCTGCCCGGTGCTGCCATATCGGCATAACTTCAGCTCTTACCGCGGCGGTCGGGGACCGGTGAGGTAGACCACGAGGGCATACCTGCTCAACAGCAGATGAGACATGGGCTGTATGGCCAGGGGCATGTTTGTCCTCTATCGCCGCCATATCCATGTCTTTCGGGCGGCAATGACCGCTACCGGGGTTTTGGCATACCAGCTGCACAGCCGTTGGGTTCAGCCGGCGCGCGTTGCCCGCCGCGCCTGTGTTCGCGTTTCGGCCCAAAGTTGCGGCAATATTTTCACCCTATATCTGCTACCATCATCCCATAAAAAGGGGGCATCTCATGGGCTTTGTTTTTGATATCATCACCGTTACGATCGTCATCGTTCTGGCGGTCATCTGTGCCAAACAGGGTTTTGTGCGCAGTCTCATCACCCTGTGCGGCTGTGTGCTGGCGCTGCTCTTTACCTATATCGTCAGCGTACCGGTTGCCAATTTTCTCTATAAAAATGTGGCGCAAAAGCCGGTACAGTCGGCTATATCTAAAAATATGGAGGGCTTTGCCGCCGACACGGCCGACACCGCCGCCGCGATCGAGCGCGGGCTAGACGGCCTTATCGGCCCCATCAAGGCTCTGCTGCCCGAGCAGGGGCAAGACACGGTAGACAAATTGGCGGCAGACCTGCAGGGGGGCACCCAGCAGTTTGCCAGCGCACTGGAAGAGAACGTGGTGGCGCCGGTAGTCACCTCGCTTTTGCACGTGCTCTGTTTCGTCGTCATTTTTGCTTTGGCCCTTATCCTGGTGCGGCTGGTGGCCCGTGTGGGGCAGGTGGTCAATTACATCCCGGTGGTGGGCGGCCTCAACCGGGTATTAGGTGCCGCGCTGGGGGTGCTGCAGGGGGCCTTTTGGGTGTATCTGCTGGCTATTTTGGTGTGGGTGCTGCTGGCTCTCTCTCAAAATGCCTGGCCGGTGCTCAACGGGCAGACTGTCGAGAGCAGCTGGCTGTTCAGCTGGTTTTACCACCACCAGCCATTTTATCTGTGATCTGGCGGGCAGTATTCGGGTTCAGCTACCCATGTGCGGCCAGTGTTGTCCCCATAAAAAGATGGCCGGCCGGCAGTTCATTGCCGGTCGGCCATCCTCTCTGTTTTGCCTACTTGGGGCAGGTGTAGCGCGGCAGCCCCACGCTGTGTTTTCCGTACTCGATGGCGGCGCTCGGGCAGCGGCAGATACAGGCCATACAGTGGGTGCAGTCTCCGCCCCACACCGGTCGGCCCCTCTTCAGGCGGATGTTGCACAGCGGGCACACCTGGGCGCATTTTCCGCAAGAGATACAGCTGTCCTTTACATAAAACTTTTTCGCATGGACGCACATCGGGTAAAACAGGTCGTTTACGATCCCGCTATTGAGCCGGTCGGTCACGGTGACGGGTCGCAGCGGGAATGTCCCGCCGGCTGCTATCAGGGCGGCCGCCTGATCGATAGCGGTCTCCGCCCGGTCAATGACCGCCAGCGCCTCCTCTCTGTCAGGGGTGGTGAACATGGCGATATAGTTTTCCGGCATAACGATGGGAAAGCACCCGCAGTACGCCATCTTTTTAGACGCACACAATCTCTGCAGGTATTTTCCGGCGTTGCCGGCGCTGCCCCCACAGGTCATTACAAAGTACAGCTTGCGGCTGCCGCTCAGGTCCGTCTCTTTCAGCCACTCCTGTAAAATGCGGGGGATCCTCCAGGCATAGGTGGGCGCCACCACCACCCAATGGTCATCGGCGTGTATCGGCGTAAAGTCGCGGTCCCTGATCTTCTCGAACAGGTCTACCACCGGTTCCCCGGTCACCCGGCCGATCCGCTCTGCCACATAGGCGCTGTTTCCCGTCCCCGAAAAATATAAGATCATACTTCTCCTCCTCTGCTGGATGTGTGCGGCTGTGTGCTGATATGCCGAACGCTCTCGTAGATTAGCTCTACCAAAGTGGCGAGATCTCTCCACCGCGTTTGGTCTGCACTCAAGTAATAGTAATTTTTAGTCCCCTCCCGGCGCATAGACACGATGCCTGCCCCCTTTAAGATCTGCAGGTGGTGCGACACAGACGGCCGGGTCAGATGTATTTTCTGGGCGATCTCTCCCACGCGAACGCCCGATAGATCGCTCTCGAGCAGCACCAGCAAGATCAGTTGTCTGGTCTCGTCGCCCAAGGCGGTAAACGCATTTCGGCATTTTTGAAAGCCGCCTGCGATCGCTCTCTGTCTCTCTGCACAGTCCATACATGTTCCACTCCTACCCTATAGCTTGCCCGCTGCCTTTTCGCGAGACACCGAGCGCAAAAGTTTTATCTGTGCGGGTAGCCCGGTATCAGGTCTACGCGTTTTACAGGGAGATGTGCAGCGCTCGCCGCCCGTCTGGTCTTGGGGGAGGTATTGGCAGCTGCAGTGAAAAATGCTGAATAAGATCGCCGATCCGACCGGGCATGGGCCGCTTTGTCTCCATACGATCCGCGACCGATGCGCAGTTCGGCGCAGAAAAGATCCGATATCTGCCCATACCTGCACAGTGCCTTTCGTTAACTTTCTTTATCCATCATACAAAATCTGCGCGGCGGTTACAACATCGGTAAAGAGATTTGTTACCAATCAAACCTTTCTTCCTAATAAGTTTGAGGGCCACCGCTGCATCACCGGCATGCTGTGATCTTTCAACCTTTATGTACTGTAAAACGCCAATAAAAATAGAAAAATAGTTTTTATTTCAAATTTGACTGAAAAAGTAAACAAAAAATTCATACACACACTGGTGACACGGTGTTATAATAGGGATTACCGAGCCGGTACGTCAAGTGCCGGCCGGGCACACCGCAATAAAGCTGTGCGGCTGTCCACCGTGGTAGCCGGCAGATAGTACTGATAAATTGGGAGATATGTAAATGCTTTGTTCACGCTGTAAAAAGAGGATGGCTGTCGTCTTCATGACCCGCATGGAGGGGGATAAGACCATCAACGAGGGGCTGTGTCTCACCTGCGCCAAAGAACTAGGGGTCAAACCGGTCAACGATCTGCTCGACAAAATGGGCATCGGCGACGACGATATCGAGGCCATGAGCGAGCAGCTCATGGAGCTCTCGGGCATGCAGGAGGGGGAGGACGGCGATTTTGAGCCCGGCGGCAGCGCCACTTTCCCATTTTTAAATATGTTCCAGCAGGGGCAAAAAGAGGACGGCGAGATCGCCGAGCAGGCCCCCGCGAAAAAGGAGGGCGGAGCCCGCGCGGCAAAGCGCGACAAGCAGGAGGCCCCCAAGCACAAATACCTCGACGCCTACTGCGAAAACCTCACCGAAAAGGCTCGCGGCGGCAAGCTCGATAACATCATCGGCCGCAGCCGCGAGATCTACCGGGTGGTGCAGATCCTCTCCCGCCGTCAAAAAAATAATCCCTGTCTCATCGGCGAGCCCGGTGTGGGCAAAACGGCCATTGCCGAGGGGATCGCCCAGCGCATCGTGTCCGGGCAGGTGCCCGCCCGCCTGGCCGATAAAGAGGTCTATCTGCTCGATCTCACCGCCCTGGTGGCCGGCACCCAGTTCCGCGGCCAGTTCGAGAGCCGCATCAAGGGCCTGGTCAGCGAGGTCAAAAAGCTGGGCAACGTCATCCTGTTTATCGACGAGGTGCACAACCTGGTGGGTACCGGCGACGCCGAGGGCTCAATGAGCGCCGCCAATATCCTAAAGCCCGCCCTCTCCCGGGGGGAGATCCAGGTCATCGGCGCCACCACCTTTGCCGAGTACCGCAAGTATATCGAGAAAGATTCCGCCCTGGAGCGGCGCTTCCAGCCGGTCAAGGTGGAGGAGCCCTCTATCGACGACACCATCGAGGTGCTCAAAGGCGTTAAAAAGTACTACGAGGCCTACCACAAGGTCAAGGTCAGCGACAACATCGTGGTCGCCGCCACCGAGATGAGCGAGCGCTACATCACCGACCGCTTTTTGCCCGACAAGGCCATCGATCTCATCGACGAGGGCTGTGCCTGTGCCGCCCTCGAGAGCCCTGAGCTGGCCCAGTACGAGCTCAAGAGTAAGGAATACGATCAGTTGCGCCAGGAACAAAACGAGCTCGAGAGCGCCGAGACCATCGATTACGAGCGGCTGGCGGTTGTCAAATCACACGTGCTGCAGCTCAAAGAGGAGCTGCTGGCTCTGGAGCCGGCAGCCACCAGCGTGGCGGTGACCGAGGACAATCTGGCTACCGTCATCCAGCTGTGGACCGGTATCCCCGCCGCCAAGATCAAGGAGAGCGAGCTGCAAAAAGTCGCCCACCTCAAAGAGAAGATCGAGGCCCGCATCATCGGCCAGGACGAGGCGGTCGACCAGCTCTGCAAAGCTATCCAGCGCCACCGGGTGCAGCTCTCGGGCAAGCGCCGCCCCGCATCGTTTATCTTTGTGGGCCCCACCGGCGTGGGCAAGACCGAGCTGGTCAAGGTCATGAGCGAGACGCTGTTCGACTCGGTCGACCCGCTCATTCGGCTGGATATGTCCGAATACATGGAGAAGCACTCGGTGTCCAAGATCATCGGCTCGCCTCCGGGCTATGTGGGCTACGACGAGGCCGGCCAGCTCACCGAAAAGGTGCGCCAAAAGCCCTACTCGGTCATTTTGCTCGACGAGATCGAGAAGGCCCACCCCGACGTGCTCAACATCCTGCTGCAGATCCTCGACGAGGGCCACATCACCGATGCCCACGGCCGCAAGGTCAGCTTTGAGCGCACCACCATCGTCATGACCTCCAATGCCGGCAGCGACCGCAACCAAAACCCGCTGGGCTTTGGCCGCACCGTGGCCGATGTGTCCCGCGAGAACGCCCACAAGGCGCTGGCCGAATTTTTGCGGCCCGAATTTTTGGGCCGTATCGACGAGATCATCGTCTTTAAAAACCTCACTGAGGAGCAGTATCAAAAGATCGCCGCCCTGCAGATGCAGCAGCTGATCGAGGGGATCGCCAAGCGGGGCATCACGCTCACCTATGGCGACGACACGCTGGCTTACATCGCCAAAGAGGCGTACGCCGAGCACGCCGGTGCCCGCACTATCGCCAAAGTCATTCGCCGCCAGATCGAGGACCCGGTCAGCGAGATCGTGGTGCAGCACTACGCCGATCCGCCCAAGATCATCACCGTCACTGCCGGCGAGAGCGGCCTGCAGGTGACCCCCGTCTAAATGATCAGCTTGTTGGCGACACAGCGATAAACTCCCCCCAATTTGGGCAAAATATATTGACATGCGGCGGATAGTATGGTAACATATTAAACGTCGCAAACGTGCGGGTGTAGTTCAATGGTAGAATCCCAGCCTTCCAAGCTGGTTGTGTGGGTTCGATTCCCATCACCCGCTCCAGGACGTGCCTGGCCCTGTTTTGCAGGCAGTCGTTTGCCGCGTATGCGCCTGTAGCTCAGCCGGATAGAGCAACTGCCTTCTAAGCAGTGGGTCAGGAGTTCGAGTCTCTTCAGGCGCGCCATATGGTGGGTATAGCTCAGTAGGCTAGAGCGCCAGATTGTGGCTCTGGAGGCCGTGGGTTCGAGACCCACTATCCACCCCACCTAAGGCTGTGTAATCATTACGCAGCCTTTTCTATTGGGCCGTCGCCAAGGGGTAAGGCAACGGACTTTGACTCCGTCATTCCGCTGGTTCGAATCCAGCCGGCCCAGCCAAAAGCCGCTCGACAGGTATTGTCGAGCGGCTTTTTACATGCTTATATAGCCGCATATGCAAATACGCAAGAGGGCAGCGTTTATGTGTGTCATCTTGGCTCATCTTTGGGCCCCGAATAAGTAAAAAGAGGCGATGCGCCAGAACCTCTCGCTTTTGTCAATAGGCATCTGGACCAAACTCAGTCATATCAAATAGAGGGTGCAGCCGACCCGGGTCAGCGGGCCTTTTGACAGCGTTATGGTCGGTCGTAGTGCTTGATAAGGTATCCACTGCCGCCCAGCACGGCGATCAGCAGAACAAGCAGCCCCAAAAAGTCCCATTGACAGCTGGACAGGATAAAAAGAACGACGCCTAAGGCGAGAATGAGCGTATAGACAATAAAATCAGATAATCTCATCGAGCTGTTCCTCCTGTTTCTCCATCTGTCGAACGCGCATGAACGTATAGAGTAGGGCGGTCAGGGCCAAGCCGAGAAGGAGCCAATGAATGAGACAGCGGGAGGGGCTGCCGTGTCGCCAACCGCTGGATGTGCTGTCGCCGGTATTTGGATGCCCACTTCCATCAGAGATATTGCCGCTGTCCTGTAGATCTGACTCTACTTCTCTCAACACCAATTTGTACTGTAAAAATAGTGTTGTGCGGTTGCCGGCCGAATCCTCCAGGGTATAGGTAATGAGATAATCGCCGGGTCGTGTGGTGTCAATAGCTTCGACCGCCTTGCCATCTTGCGTGATTACAAATCGAATTTCTTTAAGGGCCCCATCCGGTTGGGCGGAAGTGAACTGATACCGGTTTTGAAGGAAGGCGCGCAATTCACCGCCATCCAGCGAGCCATCAGACAGGGGAGGATCGAAGATAGCCTGTATCAGTTTATCCTTTACAGTGGCGTACTTGGTGCCGTTTTGCCAGTCCTCTATGATCTCGGGGCTGGCCAGTACACTGCCCGGTTCCACAGTCTCATCGCCGGGGTTGTAATCGATGGCTGGCGGCGTGTTCTTACCTATCAGATTATAGGTGAGGTAGACGGTGGTCTGGTTCCCCTGACTGTCGGTCACCGTTTGGCTGATGATACAACTGCCGGGCACAGTGGTGTTCAGGCTGCTCTCTCCGCCGTCCACCGTAATGGTGACAGGTCCGTAGTTGAGCACCCCATCTCCCTGAGCAGTGCCAAACTGGTAGCGGCCAGCGAGGATCTGTTTGGCCACCGCTGCAGTAAGTTTGCCACTGTAAGCGCCCGGTTCTTTTACTTGCTCTGTTACAGTGTCATAGATGTAAGCGTGCTTTTTGCCAGTTTCCGCGTCCTCTTTGACAACAGGTCTGGGGGTAGGCTTGAGGGGGTCAAAAGAAGGTCCTACTGGCGGGTTGGGGTCCGCCCCCCAGTCCACTACCGGTGGTGCTGAGCGGTCGATGAGCATGTCGGTTAGAATGACGGTGGTGGTGTTGCCGTCCGCGTCAGTGACCACACAGGTGACGGTGAAAGAACCGGCCTGGGTGGTGTTTACCCCTTCACCAGTGACATCTTTGCCGTTTTGGGCGATCGTGTAGAGATAGACCAGTCCATCATCTCTGGCCACATTGGAGGAAAAACCATAGCGGGCGTCAAACAGGTCTTTGGCATCCTCCAGCGTGAAACAGCCACCATAGAGAGGAGACTGTCTGTCGAGGTACTCTTGCATGCTATCCGTAATCACTGCATGGGTGAGTCCGTTCTCGTCGGTGTTCTGCTCGGGGTCCGGCAGAGAGGCATTGGGGTCGGAGGGGGTAACGGCAGGCGGGTCGTTGACCGTCACCGCTTGGGCGATGGAGGCGTTCCCCGCCGCGTCTACCACCCGATATTTGCCGTTCTGGGTGGCCGTATGGTTCTGGCTGGCCGCTCCGTTTCCCTCAGTCAAAGCGTATTCCTGCGCAGTGACCCAGCTCTTGCTGGCCGCGTCGTAGCGCTCCAGCTTCCAAACGCCGGCCAAACCGTCCGTTAAGGTCAGCGCCCCACTCGCCCCGGCAGTGAGGGCAGGGGCGGTCTTGTCTATCTTGACGGTATCATCTTTTAGAGTAGACATCTCTCCGGTGGTGGGGTTGTGGGCCTGCAGGCCCAGCTCTTTACCAGCCTGTTCGTCGGTAAAGGCCTTGTGCGTGTTGTCCGGTGTCAGGTAATGTACATCCGTTACATTCTTGTTGTCCACAATGTGAAACTCGCTGAAATCACCCGGGAAAAAGACGATGGACACGTCGGCGTTGTTCCAGCCGTTTTCATTGGCCGGGGTGCGGGTGTAGTGGTAGTCCTTGCCGGCCTCGCCCTGCTCCTCTATCGGCTTGTCGGGGTCCAGAGGCACCAGTTCGATGGGGGGGATCAACGTATCGCCAGAATGGCGCTTGGACTGGAAGAAGTCGTCCAGCATCATCTGCCCCACGGTGACGGCAGCGCCATCGGGATTGTCCACCACCGCCCTGTAGGTAATGACCGTCTCGGTGGGGGAGCAGTCAAAAGGAATACCTTCACCGGTGATGTTCACGTCTGAAACGGTCACCCCGTCGATGGTCACTGTCTGCTCGGCCGTAGCTGGGAATGAGAGACCGGCAGTGGGGTAATCCTTGTTGTCGGAGAGCTGTAGGTGGCACTGGACGGTGCCGCCATTTTCATAGCCGTTTTTCACCTTGGCCTGAATGGTGACCGCGGTGCCGTCTTGGATGACCGTCCCCTCAGGAAAGGCATCGCCGTTTTCATCCAATAGGGTGGTCTCCACAAAGACAGGTATGTAGTCGGTATAGGCCGCACGGCTAAATACCGCCGAGATTTGACCTTTGGTGGGCGCAGTTGTAGAGCCACTATTATCCATTGAGCCCGATAACCTTACGTACAGCTTTTCATCTGTATATGGATTTCGGTAGATGAGAGACTTATCGCTATATTGCAGAGTAAAGGTATTGGTCGTTTTATCGTAAGAGAGATTGTAGAGTTTATCTTTTCCAAAATCAGTATCGGCCAAGTCTTTTTCGGTTTTATAATCATCACCAGGAGTGGTAAGTACGGTCAAGCGTTTGGTTCCGCCAACTTTACCTGCGGCAAAGCACAAAAAACTCGTTTGATTGTTTGACAGTTCTATATTGCCGTAGTTACAGTGACTGCCGTCAGCATCCTCAATGGTAAAGGAAACATCAAATGACCAACTGGCTTTCATGGATATTTGGCCCTTACCCGCAAAAGATGTTCCACAACTACCCCTGCCCGACGAACTCCAGTGTGCGTAGTCAGCTAAATAGATACTGTTGCCGTCAATCACACCTACTTTGTTGGTAGTGGAAATCATTTCAAATATTTCATTTAGATCCTCGCACTGCACCACCTCGTTATCAGCCGGTTTTTCCTCTCCTCCCTCCTCAGCCAGAACGGGAAAGGCAGAAAAAGTCAAGACCCCCGCCAAAAGCAGTGCCGCTGTCCTTCGCCAAACTTGCCTTCGTACATGATGTCGCATCTAAAAACACATCCTTTTTTCATTTTCAACTCGCGAAATAATTTTCCCCTTCATTTACAAATGTACGAAGAACGATATATGGCCGACAAAAGATGAAAGTTTCTATAAAAATTTTTCCATTGGCTCTCTTTCCTTGTTTTTGGTTATAAAATAGTGTACACTCATCGCTAAAATACGACAATATTTTGCGAGGTGGAAAATGCAGGAAGATCTGACATACCAGCAATTGGGCGCCCTTCTGAAAAGGACGCGTGAAGGGGATAAAGAGGCATTCACCAAACTGTATCGCTCCACCGTATATGCGCAATTGGTACAGGCGGAGATACTGCTCAAGAACCAGACTCTGGCTGAGGAGGCCGTGCAGGAGAGCTACCTGACGCTCTACCGCAGGATAGATGAGATACATAACCCCCAGACGCTGGTAGCTTTTCTGAACCGCGCTACCTTTTTGTGCTGTCAAAACCTGCGCCGTGTAGAGAGTAGACGTGCCGGTCGGGGAGCGGAGGACTTGGAAGGACTGCCCGACAGTGATCTGTTGGTACAGCCGGAAGAGACTGCCCTGAAACGCGAGCGGGAAGCCGCCCTTCGTCAAGCAGTATCAGACCTGCCGGAAAGACAGCGTCAGGCGGTGGTGCTGAAGTACTATCAGGGTCTGCCTCTGCAGCAAGTGGCGCGGCAGATGGGGTGCTCTTTGAGTACGGCCAAACGGCAGTTGCAGCTGGCGAGAAAACAGTTAAAGCGGAAAATGAGAGACTTCCTGCCGGTATTTTTCCCCGTGGGATGGGTGCTTTCCCGATCGGCAAAACAGTTGGGGTCTCTCTCGCCAAAACCATTTCAGCAAATTCCGCTGCCTGTTGCCGCATTGGCGGGGACCGGTATCATCGGGATAGCTGCAGCTGTGGCATTCTTTCCCCATCCAGAGATCATAAAAGCAGACAGTACCCCGATTGGAGGCGGCGCACAGATCACTGTTCAGGCTCGTGGAGCCGAGCAATTGGCATTGCAGACTGCTCAGGGAGAGACACTTTTTTTACAGGAGGAAAAAGGCCGGTTTGTACTTTCACCGGCGGCGCCCGGCCCGGGGACCATTATAGCCCGAGGAATGAACGGTCGGATGAGCACCAAAGAAATATTAGTTGGCGACGGCGATCTGCAGGCGCCCCAGATCATGAAGAGCTGGGACGAGACCGGCGTAGCGGCGGTGCAGATCTCCGACTGCAGCGGTGTGGATTGGGCGACCCTATCCCTCATATCGGCAGAGGGACAGCATTATGGGGCAGATACCATCGATGAAAGCGCGGGGATCGCGTACTTCCAGATCCCAGACGGTCAGTATCATTTTTCAGTATGCGATATGCTCGGAAATCGCGCAGAAGGCCCTTTTCGGGTGTATACACCACTGGAATAAATGATAACTGGATGTGGGGGGCAGAGTATGACCGTCAAAAATGATAGCCAACATTTTACGAAGAGCGCTGCATTTTGCTGTGAGAGAGCAACCTTGTATATATTTCGCCACACCCGATGCTGCGGGATCGTATCTCAAATTACACCGTCACTTTCCCAAGCGAAGCGATCATATCAGACAGCCATACGGTGATACCATACAAGCGAACGCCTGATAGAGGTAGTCTGTACGGCCGCTTATTTGGCCTTCTCGCCAAACCCTGCATAGCGCAGTCTGGCAAAGCGATCTCATATAGTGCTCACTTTTTCACACAGAAAAACGAGGTATACCCAGCGGGTATACCTCGTTTTATAAACAGAAAACGAAATCTGCCTACATCGTCTCTTTCATGCTGGTCACTGTCACTTCCAATACGCGGCTCAGCCAGCTGAATTTTTCGTGCATCATATCGTAGTCGGCGCCTTCACTCAAAAATTTGGCGGTGCCCTCGATGCAGAACCCGGCGCCCAGCGAGCCCGAGAGCCCCTCTACCTGGCTGCTGCCCAGCGCCAGCACGATCTTGTTGTTGGCCGCGATGTTGCGCTCGGTCTCAGCCATACCGCCGGCGGGGATGAGCAGACGGCCGTCCTCGGTCACGTTTACGTAGTTGTGCCAGGTGTTTACCACATGGGGGACGTTATCGCAGCAGGTGGCGATGGCCACGATACCGTCATGGGCCAAGATATCAAACAGTTTTTTATCCAGCATATTTTTTCCTCCTTGATCACTGTAGACCGGTTGTTTTACAAGCTCAGTATACGGTATAATTGGCTATATCAAAAGAGCCAGTTTCTAGAAATTTATAGGACCCAGTTGAAAGGAGAGCACCGTGCTCATCTTGCTAAAAGAGGAAGATAAACAACCGCTTTATATGCAGATATACCGCCAGATACGCGACCAGATCACCGCCGGCCAGCTGCCGCCGGGGCAGCGGTTGCCCTCTACCCGGTCACTGTCCGCCGAGCTGGCGGTGGGCCGCAACACCGTCGAGAGCGCTTACGCCCAGTTGGCAGTCGAGGGGTATGTGGCCAGCCGTCCCGGCAGCGGCCACATCGTACAAAAGATCCCGCAGCTCGCGCTTGCGCCCCGGCCCGGCACTGCCCCCAAAGCACGCCCGGTACCGCCGCCGCCACCCGCCGCCGGCGGCCTGCTCTGCGACTTCCAGTACGGCCATCTCGACGCCCGCGATTTTCCTTTAAATCTGTGGCGGCGGCTCACTGCGCAGGCGCTGGCCGAACTGTCACCAGAGGATTTTTCTGTCTACGGCAGCGGAAAAGGCGACTACAGCCTGCGGTGGGAGATCTGCCAGTATTTGCGCCGCGCCCGCGGGGTGCAGTGTGCCCCCGATCAGGTCATGCTCTGCGCCGGCACCACCTGTGCGCTGGGCTTCTTGGGCCAGCTGCTGCTGCCGCTGCACCGGCACGTCGCGGTAGAAGACCCCGGCTACCCCAACGCCCGCGACACCTTTTCAAAATGTGGCTTTGCCGTTTTGCCCGTCCCGGTAGAAAAAGACGGGCTGGATGTAGCGGCACTGTACAGCAGCGGGGCACGGGTAGTATACACCACCCCGTCCCACCAGTTCCCCACCGGGGCGGTCATGTCTATCCAAAAAAGGCGGTGCCTGCTGCACTGGGCCCGGCAAACGGGTGGCCTTATCATCGAGGACGACTACGACAGCGAGTTCCGCTATCACACCCGGCCGGTCCCCTCCATCGCCAGCATCCAGCCCGACGCCCAGGTCATCTACATGGGTACCTTATCCAAGATCCTCTCGCCCGGTCTGCGGGCCAGCTATCTGGTACTGCCGCCGGCGCTGGTGGCGCGGTACGAGCAGCAGTTCGACGATCACCCCGCCTCGGTGCCGATCATCGAGCAAAAAGTGCTGCAGTTGTTTTTGGGCTCCGAGCAGTGGGAGGCCCACCTGCGCCGCGCCTGTACCGCCAACCGCAAAAAGCACGACCTGCTCATCCAGTGCCTTAAAGAAGCGCTGCCCAACTTTACCATCCACGGCGAAAATGCCGGCCTGCACATCCTGCTGCAGGCCCCGCCGCCACTGGGCGAAAATGCGCTGATCAGCCGCGCGCGGGAACAAGGCGTGCGGGTGTACCCGGTCTCCCGCTACTGGATGAATAGGCAGCGCTACAGCGGCGATATGGTCCTGTTGGGCTTTGGCAGTCTCACCGAGCAGCAGATACGCCAAGGCGTTGCCCGGCTGGCCCAGGCGTGGGGCGGGCAGTAGCTCTGGCAGCATGCCCGCCCGGGGGCCGGCACGCACCGCCTATGCCCCCTGCGCATACAATGTAAGGACGACTCTGTTTCTATCGCCACTATACCGTAAAGGAGAGACCGTCCACTATGAACAATCTTATCATGAATTCCTGCTGGTGCCCCGGCCCCGGCGGCGGTCCGGCTTATTTCTCCGGCGCTGTAGCCACCTTCGACGATTTCTGTATCGACGATAACCGCACCTGCAGCATCACCCAAACGGCAGATATGCAGGGCTATGACCAGTACGACCCGCTGCTGCCGATCACCGGCGGCCGCCGCATTCGCTGGGGCTACATCCTGCGCAAGATAGAGGGTCCGCACATCTTGCTGCAGGCTCGGTTCTACAGCGCCTCCGGCGCCGTGCTCGACACCCAGCAAGAAGATATCGGCTGCAAAGTCACCGCCAAATTCCAGCGCCAAATGGCCACCTTCACCGCTCCCCGCGGCGCGGCCAAGGTCCAGCTGTCGCTGCACTTTGCCGGCAAGGTGACCGCCTGCACCTTCTATGCCCCCATGGCCTACTACTGCTGACCTGTGCTGCCCCCGGTCTTGCATGTAGAAGATATATTGCCAGTATAATAGAGCGCCCGCTCATGGGCGCTCTATTTATCATACCAAAATTGCCGTCATTTTTATGGTCATTGATCTAAAATAAACGACCGTATCTCGCCCACAGTGCCAAAGCAGCGCGCCGAAATTCCGCGATTTTTGTAACTTTTTGGCCTGACCCCATTGTATTTGTCACCGCAAAACAGTATCATAAATTTGTACGCGTGTGTAAAATTTGGGTAAAAGATCTGTAAAGTGCAGACATTGGGTGAACACAATGGGTTTAGACGATCTACTTCTTCTCCTGGGGGGCCTGGGCTCCTTTTTGTTCGGCATGAAATACATGGGCGATGGGCTCGAGGCCTCGGCCGGCCCCAAGATGAGCGCGCTGATGGAAAAGCTCACCCGCACCCCCATCCGCGGCTTTTTGCTGGGTATGCTGGTCACGGTGGCCATCCAGTCCTCGTCGGCCACCACCGTCATGGTCATGGGCTTTATCAACGCCGGCATCCTCACGCTGGCTCAGGGCACCGGCGTCATCATCGGCGCCAACATCGGCACCACCATCACCAGCGTGCTCATCGCACTGGATATCTCGGCCATCGCCCCGTTTTGCATCTTTGCCGGCGCCGTAGCCATGCTCTACTGCAAAAAAAATCTCCACAAGCATATCGGCCAGGTGGTGTTGGGCTTCGGCCTTTTGTTCCAGGGCCTGCACACCATGAGCGGAGCCATGGGCGGCCTCAAAGATGTGCCCGCCTTTCAGTCGTTCATCACCACCGCTAAAAATCCGGTGGTGGGCCTCCTGGTGGGCGTGGTGCTCTGTGCGGTCATCCAGTCCTCTTCGGCGGCAGTCGGCGTGCTGCAGGCATTGGCCTCACAGGGGCTCATGCCGCTGCACTTTGCTTCTTTTCTCATCTGCGGCATCAATATCGGCTCATCGGTACCGCCGTTTTTGTCGGCCATCAACGCCAAAAACAACGCCAAGCGCGCCGCCTGCGTCTACTTTATCTACAATGTAGTGGGCGCCATCATCTTCGTGCCCATCACCATTTTTACCCCCTTTACCCAAACGATCGAGTCCATCACCTCGGTGCCCATGGTGCAGGTCTCGCTCTGTCACATCATCTTTAAAGTGGTCACTGCGGTGGTGCTGCTGCCCTTTACCAACACCATCGTCAAGCTCTCCTACATCTTCGTGCCCAAAAAGGTGCACGAGGACGAGCGCCGCCTGCTGTATATCGACAAAAACCTCGCCACCTCGCCCAACGTCATGGCTGCCCAGGTGCAAAAAGAAGTGGAGCGCATGGGCCAGATCGCCCGTGCCAACTTCGTCCGCGCCGCCGAGGGGCTTCTCAAAAACGATGTCAGTCAGGCCAGCTTTATCCGCGACCAGGAGGATCTGATCGACTACCTCAAACACAGCATTACCGAGTTTTTGGTGCAGGCTACCCGGCAGGAGCTGCCGGCGCCGGTCTCGCTGTATGTCAGCCGTATCTTTCACGTAGTCAGCGACATCGAGCGCATCGGCGACCACTCGCTCAACCTGCTCGAGCGCACCGAGATGTTCGTCGACCGGGGGTTGCTCTACTCGGCCAAAGCCATCGACGAGATTGAGGCCATCTACGAGACCGACCTCTACCTCTTCGACCGCTCTATCGGCGCCTTCCGCCGCCAGAGCCTTACCGACAGTGAGGAGGGCCAGCTGCACGATCTCGAGGAGACGGTGGACATGCTGGTGCTGCAGTCGCAGGATAACCACGTGGTGCGCCTGCGCCAGCACCAGTGCAGCACCGAGTCGGGGCTGGTATTCGACGAGGTGTTAAACGACCTCGAGCGCATCGGCGACCACTCCTTCAACATCGCTCAGGCCGCCAAGAGCGGCAAACCGGTGCGGGCCATCTAGCTTTGCTTGTCACCGGCAGTTGACAAACTCTGGAAAATCGTGTACCATCAGCCTATAAACTGGTCTATTTGGGCCGGTATTTACAAAAATTTAACAAAGTGGGGTCTGCTTGCGCCGCTGTGGCGAGAGCAGATAATAGGGAAACGGGTGTAAATCCCGTGCGGTCCCGCCGCTGTGAGAACCGAGCTGTCCGGAACATGCCACTGCCCCTGTCGGGGCGGGAAGGCCCGCCCAGCGCCCGAGGTTCGAGCCAGAAGACCTGCCCCATTTTTGTGCAGCACGCAGGATCTACGGTCGATAGGTCAGGTGTCACACGGCAGAGAGGGCCGCGCCTTGTCCCTCTCTCCGTCTTGATATGCCTGTCTTTTGCACCCGCAGAAGACAGGCTTTTTTGTCGGTCCCCCACCCGGGGCGCACCGGCTGTCGGGCTGCACCCACCTTGGCCGCACACCAGTGTCGCGGCCATCGGCAGGGGCAGCTTTTTTATCTGTGTGCCGCCACCGGCGGCCACCAACTAAAAAGCAGGAGGAAACTGTTATGACCAAACACGAGCGCCGCTTTCTCGGCGCCACCATCGCCATCAGTCTGGTGCTGAGCTTCTCGCTCCCCGCCAGCGCCATGCACATCATGGAGGGCTTTCTCTCCAAGGGCTACTGCATCTTCTGGGGTGCTGTCTGCCTGCCGTTTTTGGCCTGGGGGCTCATATCCATCCGCCGCACCGCCCGCGACCACCGCAAAACGCTCTTGGTGCTGGTCATGTCCGGCGCCTATGCTTTCGTGCTCAGCGCACTCAAGATCCCCAGCGTCACCGGTTCCAGTTCCCACGCCACCGGCACCGGCCTGGGGGCCATCCTCTTTGGGCCGGCAGCCATGGCGGTCATCGGCTTTATCGTGCTCCTATTTCAGGCATTACTGCTGGCCCACGGCGGGCTGTCCACGCTGGGCGCCAACACCTTTTCCATGGCTATCGCCGGCCCCTTTTTGGCCTTTGGTGTGTACAAGCTGTGCTTAAAGTGTAAAGTCAACCGCAAGGTAGCTATCTTTTTGGCGGCCTTTCTGGGCGATCTGTTCACCTATGTCATCACCAGCATCCAGCTCGGTCTCGACCACCCGGCCCAGTCTGGCGGCAGTGCCGCCTCTATCGGCACCTTCCTCGGCATCTTTGCCATCACCCAGATCCCGCTGGCCGTTATCGAGGGCATCCTGACGGTGATCGCCATCATCGGTCTCGAGAGTTACGCCAAGCCCGAGCTGCGCGAGCTGGGCTATCTGTCGGAGGTGTAGAACATGAAAAAAACAGGATTACTGGTCGTTGGACTGCTGCTGGCCGCGGTGCTCATCGCCGCGGTGCCGCTGCTGACTATACACAACAGCGAGTTCGGCGGGGCGGACGGCGCCGCCGAAGACGCGATCACCCAGATCGACCCAGATTACACCCCCTGGATGGAGAGCGTCATCGCCCCTCCCGGCGGCGAGACCGAGAGCCTGCTGTTCTGTCTGCAGGCCGGCCTGGGCTCGGCGGTACTGGGCTTTGGCTTCGGCTACCTCATCGCCCGCAAAAAATACCAAAAGCAAACCGGTCAGGCAGGTACTGCGGCGCAGATACAAGCTTAACCGGGGCGTACTGTGCGGCGGGGCAGCTGTTTGCCCCGCCGCCTGTCCTTGACGCAAAAGGATGGTGAGAAAAATGCTCTCGATCGACTATTACGCCCAGCAGACCGGCCTCGGCCGCTGGTGCGGCGGCTATAAGCTGGCCATCACCGTGGGCACGCTGGCCCTGTGCATCGCCACCGACTCGGCCGCCTTCTCGCTCGCGGTGCTGCTATGTATGGCTGTGCTGGCCCTCGGCCCCGGCCGCGCCCCGGTCAAGCAGTGGGCCAAACTCATGGCTGCCCCGCTGGTATTCGTCACCATCAGCTGTGCAGTGGTGGCCCTTAGCTTTCCCACCACCCGGCGGGGGCTGATCTCACTGCCTTTTTTCTCCCGCTACATAGCCGTCACCGCCTCCAGTCTGCACACGGCCGGCCTGCTCTTTTGTCGGGCTATGGGCGCGGTGTGCTGCCTGTATGCGCTCACCCTGACTACCCCTTCCCATCAGGTCATCGGGGTGCTGCGGCGGCTGCATGTACCGGCCCTGCTCACCGAGCTCATGAGCCTCACCTACCACTTTATCTTCGTGCTGCTCGACACCCAGTCCCGCATGCACACCGCTGCTGTATCGCGGATGGGGCAAAATGGCTTTTACATCCATCTGCGCAGTACGGCCGCCATCTTCGCCAATCTGTTTCTGGCGGCCATGGCCAAGTCCTCCTCGGTGTATAGCGCTATGGAATCACGTCTCTATACCGGCTCTATCCAGTTTTTAGAAGAGCGCCCGCCGCTGCGCCCGGTGCAGGTCGCCGGCGCTGTCGCCTATTTTGTGGTGCTGCTGGTGCTGCGCCGAATATTTTTACTGGGGGGGTATTAGCCGTGCAGCCCATTTTACAGACAAGAGAACTCACCTTTACTTACGAGGGGCAGCCCACGCCGGCCCTCGACGGCGTCACCGTCGATATCTATCCGGGCCAGAAAGTGGCGCTGCTGGGGCAAAATGGGGCTGGTAAATCCACCTTCTTTTTGCAGCTCAACGGCGTGCTCAAACCCGATCGGGGGCAGCTGCTGCTCGATGGACAACTGGTCACTTACGGCCAAAAATCACTCTCTAATCTGCGCCAGCAGGTAGGGGTGGTGTTTCAGGACCCCGACGATATGCTCATCGCCCCCACCGTGCTGGGCGAGGTCTCGTTTGGTCCCATGAACTTAAAGCTGCCCAAAGAGGAGGTGTCTCGGCGGGCCCACCAGGCGCTCTCTTTTATGCAGCTGGAGCACTATGCCAGTCGCTGCCCCCACTATTTGAGCGGGGGGGAGAAGAAGCGGGTCAGCGTGGCTGACGTGCTGGCAATGGATGCCCGTGTCCTGCTGTTAGACGAGCCCACCGCCAGCCTGGACCCGCAAAACACTGTGCTTTTGCGCACCGCGCTCGATGCGCTGCACGCCGCTGGCAAAACACTGCTGCTCTCCACCCACGATATCGATTTTGCCTATCAGTGGGCCGACCGGGTACTGGTGTTTTCTTCCGGCCGCCTGATCGCCGATGCACCGCCGCGCGCGGTCTTCGGCGACAGCGAGCTGCTGCGGCTATCCGGTCTGGTCCCGCCGATCTGGTATGCTGCCGCCCACACGCTGCAAAAAGCCGGCCTGCTGCCGCCCGGCTGCTGGCCCACCAGCCCTACCGAGCTTCAGGCATCTCTGCTGGTGCCCCATCCCCCCACAGTCAAAAAAGCGCGCGCAGACAGGTCCACCCCGTCTGCGCGCTCTTTTTTTTGTCCCGCCTATAAAAATGGCGGTTGCCCGGTACCGGCCCCGCCAACAGCCAACCGTCAGGCGTTTTTCACCCACATCACCTGTATGGCTGGCGACAGCAGATCCACACAAAAATGTGCCGATACAGATTTTGCGCCTATGTGCTCGTATCGCCTGTCCTGTCAATTGGCAAATTGCAGCCACCTCCTTCACCTTAAGCAGGACTATAAGGGCAGCCAGGCTGTCAAAAGCCGGTGCAAAGGTATCGGCGGATCTGCAGGTGTTCCCAGTGTACACCAACTGACCATGTGCTTTTCAGCCCTGCTGAAATATAGCCTTATGCAGCCAAACATCACCCCATAAATTTCTGTATCCCTCTTGCTTTTCCCCGGTATACCCGCTATGTTATAGGTGCAAGTAAATATGCGGGGCGCTGCAGTACAGGTGCGGCCCTGTCCGGCCCCGCCCAATATATGGAGGGGGATACCTATGGCGGCAGATAAATATCAGCAGAACATCACCGAAGGCGTCATCTGGAAACAGCTGCTCGCTTTTTTCTTTCCCATTTTGCTGGGTACTTTTTTCCAGCAGCTGTACAACACGGCCGATGCCATCGTGGTGGGGAATTTTGTGGGCAAACAGGCGCTGGCGGCGGTGGGCGGCTCCACCGGCGTGCTCATCAATTTATTCGTCAACCTGTTCGTGGGTATCTCGTCGGGGGCCACGGTAGTCATTGCCCAGTACTATGGTGCCGCCCGGCACGACGATGTGCACAAGGTAGTCCACTCATCCACGGCGCTGGCGATAGTCGCCGGCGGCGTCATGACAGTGGTAGGCGTGCTCATCGCCCCATTTGTTTTGCGTGCCATGGGCACCCCGGCCGATATCATGGACCACGCGCTCACCTACCTGCGGGTGTACTTTTTTGGCATGATCGCCTCGTTCATCTACAACATGGGCTCCGGCGTGTTGCGCGCGGTGGGCGATACCAGGCGCCCGCTGTACTTCCTCATCGCCGCCTGCCTCACCAACATTGCGCTCGATTTGCTGTTCGTGGCCCTGCTGGGCATGGGGGTGCTGGGGGTGGCACTGGCCACCGTACTGTCGCAGATCCTCAGCGCCGTGCTGGTGGTGCTCACGCTCTCCCGCAGCGAGGGCCAGCCCTATCAGCTCACGCTGTCCCAGGTGCGCTTTTCCAAAGGCGTGCTGGGCAGTGTTTTTAGGGTGGGCATTCCCGCCGGGCTGCAGTCCAACATGTACACCGTGTCCAATATCATCCTGCAGTCCTGCATCAACTCTTTTGGCACCAATACCGTCGCTGCCTGGACGGCTTTTGGCAAAATCGACGGCTTTTTCTGGATGATCATGGGCGCGTTCGGCGTGTCGATCACCACCTTTGTGGGGCAAAACTTCGGCGCACAGAAATACCACCGGGTGCGGCAGAGCGTCCGGGTCTGCCTGGGGCTCTCTTTTGGGGTGGCGCTGGTGGCCAGCAGTCTGCTCTACTTTTTCTGCCAGCCGGTGTACCGTCTCTTTACCGCCGACGGGCAGGTCATCGACCTGGGGGTGCAGATCCTGCGCTCTATGGTACCGTTTTATTTTACCTATATCTGTGTCGAGATACTGGCCGGCGCCATCCGCGGTACCGGCGACTCTATCGTCCCCATGCTCATCACCTGCGGCGGCGTCTGTGTGCTGCGGGTGTTGTGGGTGCTGATCGCACTGCCATTTAAAAACGAACTGAGCACGGTGCTGGCCAGCTATCCCATCACCTGGACGGTCACCTCACTGCTCTTTATCATCTACTATCTGCGGGGCGGCTGGCTGCGTCGCCGCATCGCCGCCATGGGCTTTGCCCCCGAACAGCGCCGGCTACATTAGCCATTAGCAGCACACAGATACAAGATACACCAACTATAAAAAAGTCCTGCCGCTTTTCAGAGGAGGCTACTGGTCTTGCAGATCATGATTTCCCCGGCCAAAAATATGTGCCGCCAGCCGCCGACAGCGCTGCCGCCTGGCTGGCAGTGCACGGTTCCCCACTTCTCCCGCCAGCCGCTCCAGCTGGCCCGGGCGCTAAAAAAATTAGATCCCTGGCAGCTCGAGCAGCTCATGCACATCAATCCGCAACTGGCCCTGCGGGCCTACGATGATTTTCAGCACTTTAGCGATGGCTGTCCACCGGTGCCGGCGCTGCTGTGCTATCAGGGCCTGCAGTACAAAAATATCGATCCCGCCACCCTCGATACTGCCGACATCCATTTTTTGCAGCAGCGCCTCTACATCGTCAGTGCGCTCTACGGCCTGCTGCGCCCCTGTGACGGGGTGCGCCCCTACCGCCTCGAGATGGGCCTCAGGTGGCACCCCACCGGCGGTAAAGACCTCTATGCCTACTGGGGCGGCGCGCTGTGCCGCCAGCTGTTTTCACACCGGCAGCCGGTGCTCGACCTGGCCTCTAAAGAGTACAGCCGTGCGATAGTCCCATACCTTGCGGCCCGCCACCAGCTCATCAGCTGCGACTTTTTGGTCTCTCGGCCCGGCGGTCTCAAAACGGTGGCGACGATAGCCAAACAGGCGCGGGGACAGATGGTGCGCTTTATCGCCCAAAATCAGATAGACGACCCGCTGGCCCTCAGGACTTTCAGCTGGCAGGGGTTTGCCTTCGCCCCGGCACTCTCTACCCCCGACCGGCTCGTATTCGTCAGGCAGACGCCGTAATACACGGTCTGTACAGGTCCAGCCACAGGTGCCTTATTCAAAGTGTGGCGTTTTACCACGCTAAATTATAGAAACTGACGAAAATATATAAAACACTTGCAAATGTTGAATGATTACTATATACTAAAGACAAAGAAAGAGGTGATTCCAATGGGTCAAGAAGTAGAGGCGCACTGCCACACAGAAAGACCCGGCGACCTGTAAAATAAGTGTGTATCTGGATTGGGTGCTACAAAGCCCCACCATACAGACCCCATTCATCAGGATCAAGACTTTACAGGGACCAAGTCCTTTCTGTATAGACCAACTAACAACTGAATAGCTTTTATACACAGAGGGTAAACAGTACAAATCGTATCTGTAAATGCCAGCCTAAAAGGCATTTCTTTCCACGCAGTGTTTTAAAAGATCGTCAGATCTGAAAGATCTGTTGTAAAGACGGCAAACAGAACAAAAACTGTAAGACTCAAAGAAAAACTTGAAAGGTAGTTATTCCCATGCAGTCGTAAAAGGCCAAGTGCCAACTGTAAGCGGAGCATACGGGTTACGCGGTACAAACTGTACTGGTAAGCCAAAAATACCTTGAAAGGTGATTCATCCCATGCAGTAGTAAAAAGCCACCGGGCTTTCTGTAATTGGTCAGAGAACGTGCAGACTCGATATCTGTATCTGTCCGAAGGGGTACGATTCCCATGCAGAGTAAAAGGAGTACCGGGTATTTCTAAACTGTGATCGGTAAATGTGTATAAAGCAAACATGTAAAGTGTTTCGGTCATCGGCGCAAAAGTTTCCCTGCTATTCTTTCTAGCAGTTAGAAGATCAGTAGAGCAGATGACAAGATCTCTATTACCAACAGATTAAATATCTGATGATATAGAGCGCAACAACACACAGTTTACAGATGATTAGCCAGCCGTGACCGATTTCCGGCTGGCTTTTTATGTGTGGTCTTTTCTCTCGGCCCGGCCACTGTGCGGTGGCTGCCGCAGATAGGTCCCCGCCTTAGGGGGAGTATTCGGGTTTACAAAACTGCCCGGTAACGGTAAGATAGGTATATATCATGTGAGGAGGCTATCTGGATGGAAAAGACCCCTGTACTGTTTGACTGTGATCCCGGTGTCGACGACGCCTTTGCGCTCTCGCTGCTGGGCAGCTGTCCCCAGTTCGATCTCAGAGCGATAACGGCGGTGTTTGGAAACATGCCGCTTGCAAAAACGGCGGTCAACGCCCTGGGTCTGGCCCAGGCGCTGGATCTCTCCTGCCCGGTGGCTAAAGGCGCCGACAGACCGCTGTTTAAAGCTTACGATCGGGGCGATGACTATGTCAGCCCAGTCCATGGCTCCACCGGTATCGGCGATATCGTGCTGCCCACCGGCGGCCGCGCCTTCGACGAGCGCGAGGCCTGTGATGTGATCTACGACGAGGCGGTCAAAGCAGGCGGCAAACTGGTGGTATTCGCCATCGGCCCGCTCACCAACATTGCCCGCGCCGTCATGCGCTATCCAGATCTGCCGCAGCTCATCGCCGGCTTTTACATCATGGGCGGCGGTATCGGCATGGGCAATCAGAGCAAATACGCCGAGGCCAACATTTTTAAAGACCCCACTGCGGCCCGCATCTGCTTTGAAAAGCTGCACACCTACATGGTGGGCCTCAACGCCACCCATGCCGCCGCCCTCACCGCCGAGGACTTCGACGAGATGCTCGCTATCTGTGGCGATCGGCCCCGGGCGCAGCTGTTGCGCCAGCTGCTGCTCTTCTCCCGCCACAACGCCTTCGACTGCGGCAGCGACTCCAATATCATCCACGATGCGCTCACCATCGCCTGGGCCATAGACCCGGCCGTGTGTCAGGGCCACGAGTGGTATGTGTACACCGAGGACGGCGCCTACAGCGAAAACGACGGCGAAACGGTGGCCGACCCCGAGGGCAAGCTCGGTCGCGCCCCCAACACCACCGTGGCGATGGATACCGACAACCGCCGCTTTAAAGACATGATGGTACAGATGTGCCGCTATTACGCAGACCTGTAATAAATTTTACTATTGACAAAAAGCCCAAAAAGAGTCCGCCGGCATCAGAGAACCGGCGGGCTCTTTTTCTAAGTTTTTTGCCTGTATGCATCCGTTTACCGGTTACATGTCGGGCGCTGCCTGTTGGGGCGCAGTACAGCCGTCATATATGGTCTTTCCAAAAGTACGGGCGGCCTGCAAATGATCAGTGCGCTCTATCTGCGGCCTGCCGTTGGTGCTCCCGCAGCCGCCGGCCAGCAGCACGCCCCGGTCGTGAAGACCAATATAGCGCACGATGGCAAAGCGGTAGTAAGAGACAGCCTGCTCAAAAGCCCAAAAATTGTTGTCGGCGGCGGTCATCAGCAGCGCACAATCCTTAGCCGGATACTTTTCATAGCGCCCCAGCGGCGGGTCGGGGTCCTGCTGGGCCAAACAGTAAAAGCGCTCGATAAAGGCTTTCAGCTTGGCCGAGATGGTCCAAAAATACAGGGGAGAGGCAAATGCGATCAGGTCGGCGGCCAGTATTTGGGGTACCAGCAGGTTAAAATCGTCTTTCTGTACGCAGGGGCGGCCAAACCGGCAGGCGTTGCAGCCGGTACAGCCCTGCACCAACACCGACTGCAGCGATATTTTTTCTGCCCGGTGGCCGGCCTCTTTGGCCCCCTCGATAAAGGCATCGGTCAGCTGGGCGGTGTTGCCCCTGGCACGGCCGCCCCCAACCACTACCAATATGTTTTTACTCTCCACAGCGGTACCTCCTGTCAGTGTCATCTTGGCGGAATAAACATCGCGATCTACCACATACCCCCCTTTTTATTCTACCGTTTTTGGCCGGGTTTGGCCACCTTTTTAACGGGTCGGGCGCTCACTGGCGCAGCGCCGCCACATCCAGCACCCTGTCTGCCCAGGGGCGGTAAAATCGGGGTTCGTGGCACACCAGCAGCACTGCACCGTCAAAATTTTGCAGCGCGCGGCTCAAAGCCTGTGTCGCGTCTGCGTCCAGGTGGTTGGTAGGCTCGTCGAGCACCAGCAGGTTACAGGGCTTTAAGGTCAGCAGGCACAGTTTTACCTTGGCCTGCTCGCCGCCGCTGAGCGTGTTCACCGGCTGGCTGATATGGTTGTTGGTTATGCCGCAGCGGGCCAGCTGGCGCCGCGCCTCTTTCTCTTTTAGGCAGGCAAAGCCGTCCTGCACCACCTGCAGCGGGGTCCTGTTCCCGTCGTCCCAGCCGACATCCTGGGCGTAATAGCCCCAAACGGCGGTGTCTGATAACCGGCAGCGGCCGTGCAGCGGCGGCAGCTGGCCGATCAGTGTTTTTAGCAGAGTCGACTTGCCGGCGCCATTAAAGCCGGTCACCACCACTTTCTGCCCTGCCGCCACCGCCAGTCTCAGGTGAGAAAATAGGGGAAATTGATATCCCACCGCCAAGTCGTTTGCCTGCAATAGCTGGGCGGCAGCGGGCAGCGGGCAAAAGTCAAATGCCGGCGGCGTCAAGCTGCCACTGGGAGGCGCCAGGCGCTCGAGGTGCTCCAGCTGGCGCCGGCGCCCCTTGGCGATCTTGCTGTTGTTGCCGGCAATATTTTTGCGGATAAAGGCCTCGGTCTTTTGAATGTGCTGCTGTTGGGCCTGGTAGCGGCGCACGTAGTCCTGGTGCAGGTGTTGTTTCTGGTCTAAAAAGGCGTGGTAACTGCCCACATATTTGCGCAGCGTGCCGCCGTCCACATCGCAGATACAACTGGTCACCCGCTGCAAAAAGGCGCTGTCGTGCGACACCACCATAAAAGCCGCCTCTAGCCCCTGCAGGTAACCGGCTAACCAGTCGATGTGCTGCTCGTCTAAAAAGTTGGTGGGCTCATCCAGCAGCAGTACGTCCGGCCGCGTCAACAGCAGTTTGCAAAGCAGCACCTTGGCCCGCTGACCACCGCTCAGCTGCGAAATAGGGGTGTTTAAGCCGATGGCCGTCAGTCCCAACCCGGTGGCGGCTTTCTCCACCGCGGTATCGATGCCGTAAAAATCCGCTGCCTCTAGCTGCTGCTGACAGCGCTCGGCCTGCTCCCAGATGTCTTCGCCGGCGGCAAAACGCGCGTAGAGCTGTTGTAGCTTTTCTTCCAGCGCATAGAGCTCGGCAAAAGCGGCGTGTAAAAAAGCGTCGATGGTGGGGTCGCCGCCGATCTGGGCGTACTGGTCTAAGTAGCCCACTGCCGTGCCGCGGCGCCATACCACGCGCCCCTCGTCGGGGATGACCTGCCCCGTGCAGATCTTGATCAGGGTGGATTTGCCGGCCCCGTTGGGGCCCACCACCCCCATGTGTTCGCCCCGGTGCAGCGACAGCTCGGCGTCTTTATACAGTACCCGGTCCCCGTAGGTGTGGGACAGGTGATAGATGTCCAGTAAACTCATGGGTCTTTCCTCTCTGAAATAAAAAAGGAGCAAAAGATAGATGAGAGATGCTCATCTGCCTTTTGCTCCGGTAGTCAAAACGTGTTCGGGCGCTGGTCCCGCACAAAAACAAAAGGCTGTGGGCAATACCTGCCCACAGCCAAAATACATGCGATATACCGCGCGCCCAGAAGAGAGGTACACGCAAACAGACGTACGCGTTTCGTACGCCGGGGCGGACCTGTCTTCTGGCGAGTAAAAAAGCGGGGTACGCTCTATAAATTAGGCTCTGTACAGTGTCTCGCCAAATGCAGTTGTACAGAGCACAGCTTTCTTCTAAGCTGGTCGATCAGTAGTGTAGATGTCATGATCTCGGCCTCCTGCCTGGTATTATCTTAACAGCCGGCCCGCTCTGCTGTCAAGCCGGGGGCTATTTCAACTGGGGGGATACCGGTAAAAAAACAGCAGTGCGGTGTCTAAAGGCGCTGTGGAGTGTCAGGAGCGGCAGGATTGCAGGCGACGGCTCGTATCGGCAGGGGAGCGGGGAAGAAAATAGGGCGGATGAAGAAAGCCAAGAGAAACTTAAAGGTGCGTGGACCTTACCTGCGAGCGTTTTTCAGGGCTTTTTTAAAATGTGAACAAATTGTAAAAACGAGCCTTTGCAGCTGATTTTTGCCGCCGAAAACGGCGCAAAAGCCAAAATAGAGGTACAGCCGCCGCTGATGGTATATCATGCCCCAAGCGGACATACATTGTGAGCAAGAGGACGGACAAGCGGTGCCTGTCCGCCGGCAGATAGCGGCGAGATCATCCGCTTATCGCAAAAGGGGATGCCGCATCATCCGTCCCGCAGAATTGTGGCGCTAAAGTTGGCGAACGACCTGCTAAAAGACTATTTTGGCGCGTTTGTACCCCAGTCAGCGCGCTGAGCAGGCGATACCTGCCCGGCGGCTATTGCGCTCTGTGCTGCTGAGTGATATGTTGCCGCCAGATAGCGAAAGCGGGGCCGCTCCACGACCATTTGCAGCAGATGGCGGAATATCCGGTGCCTGTCCACGCCCGCAAATGCTCCCCCCTACCATCAAAAAGATCATCGCGCTGCCCCACCGGGTGCTCCACCGGGGCGCTGCCGAAACTGCCCGAGATCGGTCGGGACCATCGTGTCCCAGCCGCGTCCCAAAAGGCGGCGGAGCAAAAAGATGCTGCGAGAGCGGATGGGGGGCACGCCAGCGGTGCCCGGTGGGCAGGTTGGTGTGATTAGATGTACTGCTCGGCGGCTGCCTGCAGAGCGGGACCGAATGGTCCGCCGCAGGGACCGCCGGGCGATAAGAGATTGGAGATGCACCGAGTTACACCGGCGGCACGGCAGCGGGTCTCTATCAGTTCTGTCAATAAAGAGGAGAACGGCAGCTGATATGTATTTTGAGGGTACACGTACATATTCGGGGCTGGCAGCTGTCCAGCGCCGGTACCGGTATATGAGAGAGTCAGGACGCCTGCCGCCTGTGCAGAAAAAGCACTGCGACCTGCGCTGAGTACGGGTGCGCCAGTCGGCTGCTGCCGACCCCGAGACATGCCGGTGAGGTCGGCGGTATGGCTGCTGTTTGGAGCAGATCGGGGCGGCGTATCCCCTGACGGCCCGCGGCGGTGCTCGGTGCATGATCGGGGGTCTGCCGGTGGAGAGAGCAGCTGTGCGGGCCGGTCAAGACCGCTTGCGGTTTTACAAAGACCAGGTACCGCACCGGCGGGGCGGTGACCGCGCCGCGCAAAACAGATCGGCAGCGGGGCGGACGAGCACCGGCCCGCCGCGACCGGCAAGAAGAGAAAGGGACGTGTTTGCCATGAGAGCCAAGGAATTGCCCGCCCGCACGCTGCGGGACCTGAGACCGGGGCAGAGCGGCCGGGTGGGAGAGGTGGGCGGCAGCGGGCCGCTGCGCACCCGCCTGCTGGAGCTGGGCCTTACCCCCGGGGTGCGGGTGCTGGTAAAAAAAGTGGCCCCGTTCGGCGACCCCATCGAGATCAGCCTGCGGGGGTACGCGCTGTCGTTGCGCAAGAGCCAGGCCCAAGAGATCACGCTGGCCGGCAGGTAAGGAGGTGCAAAATGGCTGTACAGGTACACACGGTAAAGAGGCCGGCCCCGCCGGCGGCGGGAAAAATGCGGTCGCCGCGCATCGCCCTGATCGGCAACCCCAATTGCGGCAAGACCACCCTGTTTAACGCCCTGACCGGCTCGAACCAATACGTGGGCAACTGGCCGGGGGTGACGGTTGAGAAAAAGGAGGGGCGGGCCAGTTTACAGGGGCAGCCCTACACACTGGTCGACCTGCCGGGCATCTACTCGCTGTCGCCGTACACCATGGAGGAGATCGTGGCCAGCGACTTTCTTATAAAAGAGCGGCCCGACGCGGTGCTCGACATCGTCGATGGCACCAACCTCAGCCGCAACCTGTACCTGACCATGCAGCTGCTGGAGCTGGATATCCCGGTGGTGGTGGCCGTGAACATGATCGACGACGTGCAGGCCGCCGGTGGCAGCATCGATACGGCGGCCATGTCGCAGCTGTTGGGGGTGCCGGTGCTGCCCATCGCCGCCCGCCGCGGGCAGGGGGTAGAGGCGCTGATGGCTGCGGTGCTGCGCGCCGGCCGCCGCACCGGGCCGCCGATAGACCACGATAAGCGGGTGCAGCGGGCCCGCAGCGCGGTGGCGCAGCTGCTGCCGCCGAAGCTGCCCCACCGCGCCTATGTGATAAGCCAGCTGCTGGCCGGCCGCCGGGAGGTGCTGCACGCCCACCACATCGCGCCCCGGCAGATAGCCGAGATCGGTGCCCAACTGGAGCGGGCCTACGGGAAAAAGAGCGATATCGAGAGCATTTTGGCCACCGACCGGTACGACCAGATCGATCTTGTGGTCGCCGCCGCCTTTACCCCCGGCCCCAGAGCGGGCAAAGAGACAGTTACCGATCGCATCGACCGGGTGGTGACCCACCGCTATCTGGCGATCCCCATCTTTTTTGCGGTGATGGCGCTGATGTTCGCGGTCACCTTTGGCCCGGTGGGCGCCACCTTGTCGGGGCTGGTGGAGCGCTTTATCACCGATGTTTTGACGCCGGCGGTCACCGCGCTGCTGGCCGGGGCGGGCACCCCCGCCTGGGTGCAGGGGCTGCTGGTGGACGGGGTGATCACCGGGGTGGGGGGGATCCTCACCTTTTTGCCCCAGATCATGCTGCTGTTTTTGTTTCTCTCGGTGCTCGAGAGCAGCGGCTACATGGCCCGCGCCTCATTCGTGATGGACGGGCTGCTGCGCAAGATGGGCCTTACCGGCAAGAGCTTTATCCCCATGCTGATGGGCTTTGGCTGCACCACCCCGGCGGTGATGGCCACCAAGACGCTGGAGAACGAGGACGACCGCCGGCTGACCATCATGGTCACGCCGTTCATGTCCTGCGGGGCCAAGCTGCCCATTTACGGCCTGTTTGCCGGGGCGCTGTTTCCCGCCCATGCCGGGCTCATCGTGTTCTCGATGTACCTGTTGGGGCTGGCGGTGGCCATCTGTTCGGGCATCCTGCTCAAAAAAACAGTGTTTCACCAAAACGCCTCCCCCTTTATTATGGAGCTGCCCCCCTACCGCCTGCCCAGTTTGCGCAATACCGGCCTGCTGATGTGGGAGAAGTGCCGCGGCTTTCTCGTCAAGGCGGGCACCATTATTCTGTCGATGAGCGTGCTCATCTGGTTTTTGCAGCATTTTGACCTGTCGCTGCGGCTGGTGGGCGATACCTCGGCCAGCATGTTGGCCGGGTTGGGCCGGTGCATCGCCCCGGTGCTGGCCCCGCTCGGTTTTGGCACCTGGCAGGCGGCGGTGGCGCTGCTGGCCGGGCTGGTGGCCAAAGAGGCGGTGGTCTCTACGCTGGCGGTGCTCTACGGGGTACAGGTGGGCTCGACGGCGCTGCTGCAGATCATCGGCGCCTCGTTCACCCCCGCCTCGGCCTACGCCTTTATGGTGTTTTGCCTGCTCTACGTGCCCTGCATGGCGGCTTTTGCCACCATCATCAAGGAGATGGGCAGCTTAAAATGGGCGCTGAAGGCGGCGCTGTTTCAGGTGGGCACCGCCTACCTGGTCTCGTATATGGCCTACCAGTTTGCCCGGCTGGCCATGATCCTGTGCTGACCGCCGGCCCCGCCCGGCGCAGCTGTAAGGAGGTGTTTTTGTGCTGTACTGGCTGATCATGGCTGCAGTGGCGGCGCTGACCGGTTACGCCGTCTACACGGTGGCGGTGCACATCGCCCACCTTGTCACCGGTCGCGGCTGCCGCGACTGCGGCCACTGCACCGGCGGCTGTGCCGGCTGCGACCGAGGGCGCCGCTAAAGGCGCATACGGCCCTCGCTGCCCGAGCGGCAAAATACCTGCGAAAAAACACCGCCGGCCCGCCCCGGCCCGACTTTAGCCTGTCCCCAGCTACCGCCCCCCAGCAGGTGTTTTTTGAGTGCTTTCGGCGGCTGGCGGTTGCCCTCGGCGGGCAAAGTGGTATACTGGGTACAGTGTGTGCGCGCCCGGCCGGTACCGGCGCGCACCGGGAGGGGAGAGAGTGCTTTGAGCCGCGAGAAGACGCGCTTGTTTTGGCGCAAGCTGGCCTGTTTACTGCCGGCGGTACCGCTGATGGCGCTGGGTATCAGCTGCAACATCACCGCCGACCTGGGCAGCGACCCATACACCAGCTTTCAGCAGGGCCTGGCCGGCCTGACTGGGCTGCGGGTGGGCACCGTGTCGGTGCTGGTGAATGTGGCCATCGTGCTGCTGTTTTTGCTGCTCGACCGCGCGCTCATCAACGTGGGGGCGGTGGTCTTTTCGCTGGGGTGCGGCCCGTTCGTCAACCTGTTTTTGCCGCTGCTGCAGGCGCTGCGGGGCGCGCACCCGGCCCTGTGGGTGCGCGCGCTCTTTTTGGCCGCCGGCATCGGCTGTATCGTGCTGGCCCTGAGCTACTACATCCCGGTGGGGCTGGGGGCCGAGCCCATCGATATGCTGGCCATCTACATCGGGCGGCTGGTGCGGCGCACCTACGGCATGGGTCTCAACATCTTGAACGCGCTGCTGTTCGTGGCGGCGGTGCTGATGGGCGCCCCGTTTGGGGTGGGCACCGTGGCCAACGTGCTGTGTATCGGCAAGTTTACCGACCTGCTCATGGCCCGGCTGGGCCCGCTGGTGCGCCGTCTCACCGGCGAGTCGGGGTCTACCGACCGCCAAAATGCGGCCAAAAAAATTGTAGAAAAGGCGAAATAGTAAAGGCGCAGGCCTTGACAGGACGGCCGGCGCCCGATATAATACATGTAAAGGCGGCCCCTTTACAGGCCTGCCCGTATGGGGGCGGGCCTGTTTTTAGGCCGCTGTGCAGGGAGGGGGCGCCGGGCGTATGGCCAAAGATTTAAAGATGTCGCTGCTGTGCGATTTTTACGGCGACCTGCTCACCGACAAGCAGCGCGACTGCCTGGAGCTCTATTACGATCAGGACCTCTCGCTGGGGGAGATCGCCGAGAATACCGGCATCACCCGGCAGGGGGTGCGCGACTCCATCAAGCGCGGCGAAGCCACGCTGCTGGAGATGGAGGGGGCGCTGGGCCTGTGCGCCAAGGAGCGCCAGAACTACGGCTATCTGGCCCGCATCACCGAGCAGGCCAAAAACATTTTGCCCTACGGCGACGGCACCCCCTACGCGGCGGAGATCCGCCGCTGCGTGCAGGAGATACTGGATGCCGTAGAGGAGATGAGCCGCTGAACCGGGCGGCAAAGCGAGTAGTTAGGTAGGAGGGCTGCCACATGGCGTTTGAGGGCCTGTCGGAAAAACTGTCGGCCGCGTTCAAGCGGCTCAAGCAAAAGGGCAAGCTTGACGAAAAAGACGTAAAGACCGCCATGCGGGAGGTGCGCCTGGCCCTGCTGGAAGCCGACGTCAACTACAAGGTGACCAAGCAGTTCGTCAGCGCCGTCACCGAGCGGGCGGTGGGCGCCGCCGTGTTCGAGAGCCTCACCCCCGCCCAGCAGGTCATCAAGATCGTGCACGAGGAGCTCATAAACCTCATGGGCAGCGAGGTCAGTCGGCTGCAGATCCCCTCCAAAGGGCAGTGCGTCATCATGATGTGCGGCCTGCAGGGCTCCGGCAAGACCACCCACTCGGGCAAGCTGGCCAAGCTGCTCAAGGGCCAGGGGCACCGGCCGCTGCTGGTGGCCTGCGACGTGTACCGCCCGGCAGCCATCAAGCAGCTGCAGGTGGTGGGCGAGCAGGCCGGGGTGCCGGTATTCGAGATGGGCCAGATCGACCCGGTGGAGATCGCCAAAAAGGCGCTGGCCCACGCCCGGGACTACGGCAACGATATCGTCATCCTCGATACCGCCGGCCGCCTGCACATCGACGAGCAGCTGATGGGCGAGCTCGAGAACATCAAGTCCGCCGTCGATCCCAGCGAGATCTTGCTGGTCATCGACGCCATGACCGGACAGGACGCCGTCAACGTGGCCCAGAGCTTTAACGACCTGCTCGAGATCACCGGCGTGGTGCTCACCAAGCTCGACGGCGACACCCGCGGCGGCGCGGCGCTCTCGGTCAAGGCGGTCACCGGCAAGCCCATCAAGTTTTCCGGTACCGGCGAAAAGCTCGACGACCTGGAGCCGTTTTACCCCGACCGCATGGCCTCGCGCATTTTGGGTATGGGCGACGTGCTCACCTTCATCGAAAAGGCGCAGGAGCAGTTCGACGAAAAGCAGCAGCAGAAGATGGAAGAAAAGCTGCGCCAGAACAAGTTCGACCTGCAGGACATGCTCGAGCAGCTGGAACAGATAAACAAGATGGGCTCGATGCAGCAGATCATGGGCATGATGCCCGGCGGTATGGGCGCCCAGATGAAAGACGCCGACATCGACGAGCGGCAGATCGACCGCACCCGGGCCATCATCCTCTCGATGACCCCGCAGGAGAGAGCCAAGCCCAAGCTGATAAACCCCGCCCGCAAGCGGCGCATCGCCGCCGGCAGCGGCACCAAGGTGGAGGACGTCAACCGGCTGCTCAAGCAGTTCGAGCAGATGAGCAAGCTCATCCGCCAGTTTACAAGGCCCGGCAAGCGCCGGCGCAGATTCATGCCTTTTTAGCGGGCAGTTTTAACGAGGTACGGACCGGCCGCCTGCGGCCGGTGGTATAGATACTAAATGTACAGGAGGTGACAGTGATGGCTGTTAAGATAAGACTTCGCCGCATGGGCGCCAAAAAGGCCCCCTTCTACCGCGTGGTAGTGGCGGATTCCAGATACCCCAGAGACGGCAGATTCATCGAGGAGCTGGGCTACTACGATCCCACCAAAGATCCCAAAGTGGTGAAGATCGACGTGGAGAAAGCGCAGAAATGGATCGCCAACGGCGCCCAGCCGACCGATACCGTGAAGGCGCTGCTGCAAAAGGCAAGCGAGGCCGAGTAATCTCGTCAGACCGCGCTGCCGCATTGGGCAGTGAGATGTTTTATGTCTGAGACATAAGGAGGTTTGGCCAGATGGAGGAACTCTTAGTTGCCATCGTCTCCGGCCTGGTGGAGGATCCCTCCGCCATCGAGGTGACCTGCGACGCCCCCAGCGAGGAAGGCGTGATCGTCTACCACGTGCACGTGGCGCAGCAGGACATGGGCCGCATCATCGGCAAACAGGGCAAGATCGCCAAGGCGATCCGCACTGTGATGCGCTCGGCGGCCAGCCGCCGGGGCGAAAAAGTTCTCGTCGAGATCGACTGACGACAGATATGGGGAAAGCCCGCGGGCTTTCCCTGTTTTTGTGTGGCGCCGCCTTTGGGGGCCGGTGCGCCGCGCCGCGTCAAAACACCCCATCCCGGGGCTGCGGCGGCCCGATATGCCGCCCGCCCCGGCGCCAGCTACAGGAGGAAAAAGAGCGTGAAGAAGTTTTTAGAGGTGGGCAAGATCGTGGCCACACAGGGCATCCGCGGCGAGGTGCGGGTGCAGCCCTGGTGCGACAGCCCGGCATTTTTACTGGACTTTGATACCCTGTACCGGCAGGACGGCACCGCCATGGAGGTGCAGCGCGCCCGGGTGCAGAAGAACATCGTCATCGTCAAATTCGCCGGTATCGAGCGCATCGAGGACAGCCAGCCCTACATCGGCACCGTGCTGTATATCGACCGCGACGACGCCCAGCTGCCCGAGGGCAGCTACTTTGTGCAGGACCTTTTGGGCCTGGAGGTGTACGACGCCGACACCGGCGCCCGCTACGGCGAGGTGGTGGAGGTGAGCCAGACCGGCGCCAACGACGTGTACCACGTAAAAGACGGCGACAAGTTGCGGCTGGTGCCGGCCATCAAAGAGGTGGTGCTGGACATCGACTTTGCCGGGGGCAGTATGCGCATCCGGCCGCTGGAGGGGCTGTTTGACGATGCGCATTGATATCGCTACCCTGTTTCCCGATATGGTGATGGCGGTGCTGGGCGAGAGCATCATCGGCCGCGCCGCGCAGGAGGGAAAAGTCGAGATACACGCCCACAACATCCGCGACTACACCGCCGACCGCCACCGCCGGGTGGACGACTACCCCTACGGCGGCGGTATGGGCATGGTGATGCAGCCCCAGCCCATCTACGACTGCCACCGCGCGGTGTGCGAAGAGCTGGGCGGCGGGCAGCGCCCCTGGACGGTGTACCTGTCGCCCCAGGGGCGGGTGATGGATCAGGCGCTGGTGCGCAGCTACCAGCGGCACCAAAATCTGTTTTTGCTCTGCGGCCACTACGAGGGGGTAGACCAGCGGGTGCTCGATGAGATCGTCGACGAGGAGGTGTCGCTGGGCGACTTTGTGCTCACCGGAGGCGAGATCGCGGCCATGGCCCTGGTCGACGCGGTGGTGCGGCTGCAGCCGGGAGTGCTGGCCGACGACAGCTGCTTTGAGGAGGAGAGCCACTGGAACGGCCTGCTGGAGTACCCCCAGTACACCCGCCCGCCGGTGTGGAACGGACGCGAGGTGCCGGCGGTGCTGCTCTCGGGCCACCACCAGAACATCGTCGACTTCAGGCGGCGGGGCGCGCTGCAAAACACCCTGAAAAAGCGGCCGGACATGCTGGACAGCGCCCCGCTGACCGACAGTGACCGGGCCCATTTGCGGCAGCTGGCAGAAGATGCGGGGGGAAAAGAGCGATGACCGGCACACTGATCAATGTGGGGGCTATCCTGCTGGGGACCGGCCTGGGCCTGCTGTTTAAAAAGGGGCTGCCCGCGCGGCTGCAGAACAGCCTGATGAAGACCATGGGCCTGGCCATCCTCTGCATCGGCCTCTCGGGCATGTTGGGCGCTATGGCCACTGTAAAAGACGGCGCCGTCAGCTTTGACGGCGGCCTGCTGCTGCTCGTCAGCCTGGTGGTGGGCGTCGTGGCCGGCGAGCTGCTGGATATCGACCGCCGCCTGGGCGGACTGGGCCAGCTCATCGAGAACAAGCTGAAGATCCAGGGATTTGCCCGCGGGTTTGTGGCGGCGGCAGTCATCTTCTGCGTGGGGGCCATGTCCATCGTGGGGGCGCTGAATGAGGGCCTCACCGGCGACTACAGCCTGCTCATCATCAAGAGCACCCTCGACCTGGTCACCGGCATGGTGCTCACCACCACCCTGGGGGTGGGGGTCGGTTTTGCCGCGGCGGCGGTGCTCGTCTACCAGGGGGGCATCACGCTGGCGGCCGGGCTGGTGGCCCCCTACATGACCGACGCGCTGATGGGCCAGATCACGGTGGTGGGCAACGCCATCATCCTGTGTATAGGTATCAACTTTTTATTTGGCGAAAAGGTAAAGACCGCCAACTTGTTGCCGGCCCTGTTGGTACCAATCCTGTATAATCTGCTAACAGCGCTGGTGTAAATGTAGAAGTTTTACACAAATGCGGCCGAGCATGTTCCCGGCAAACTTATGGCAATAGCAGAAAATAGAGTGGCCCTGCTGACAAAGCTCGAAACTGTGGTATAATGGGTCTCGGTATAAGGTAGGACCCCGTCCTGCCACCTTAAAATTACGTGATCGAATATCTTTTATCTATATAAGGAGTATGGCAAGATGTTTGTGAAAGATGTAGTTGTGGAAAACCAGGTCGGTCTGCACGCGAGACCCGCGACTTTCTTTATCCAGAAAGCAAACGAATACAAATCCTCTATCTGGGTGGAGAAAGAGGAGCGCCGGGTAAACGCCAAGAGTCTGCTGGGCGTGCTCTCGCTGGGCATCATCGGCGGCACCCAGATCCGCATCATGGCCGACGGCGGCGACGAGGAGCAGGCAGTTGAGGGACTGGTCGCTCTGGTGGAGTCTGGCTTTAAAGAGTAACTGCTCTGTACCTGGCGTTGTCGCTTTTGCGCGGCAGCGCCTTTTTGCATTTTTGGGCCCTGCTCCTGTCGGGGCGGGGCCCCTCGGTGCAAGCGGTCGACCAAAGTGGCGGCCGCAGCGCTGCACATACCTTTATAAAGGGGGCGACTGCCATGACCATACCCATGCTGGCCGAAAAGGCGGGCAAGCTGCCGCTGGAGCCGGGCGTGTACCTGATGAAGGACAAGACCGGCCAGATCATCTATATCGGCAAGGCAAAAAAGCTCAAGAACCGGGTGTCCAGCTATTTCCACTCGGTGGACAAGCACCTGCCCAAGGTGTACCAGATGGTGATGCACGTCAGCGATTTCGACTTTATCGTGGCCGGCAGCGAGTTCGAGGCGCTGGTGCTGGAGTGCAGTCTCATCAAGCAGTACAGCCCCAAATACAACATCCTGCTCAAAGACGACAAGGGCTACCACTACGTGAAGATCACCCCCGGCCCCTGGCCGGACCTGCAGGCGGCCAAGCAGAAGATCGACGACGGCAGCACCTACATCGGCCCCTACACCAGCTCGTTCGTGGTCACCCAGAGCGTGGAGCTGGCCAAAAAGGTATTCATGCTGCCCGGCTGTAAAAAGAAGTTCCCCCAGGATATCGGCAAGGAGCGGCCCTGCCTCAACTACCACATCAAGCAGTGCTGCGGGGTGTGCACCGGCAAGATCTCCTGCCAGGAGTATAACGACCGGGTGCAGCGGGCGGTGGACTACATCACCGTCGGCGCCGACAAGATCGTAAAGGACCTGGAGCGGGAGATGACCCGTCTGGCCGAGTCGATGGAATTCGAGAAGGCGGCCGCCATCCGCGACCAGCTGCAGTCGCTCAGGCGGCTGAACGAGCGGCAGAAGGTGGTGTTCGAGAGCAAGGTGGACATGGACGCCATCTCGGTGGCCAAGGGGGGCACCGCCGTGTGCGCGGTGGTGCTCAAGTTCCGCCGCGGCCGGCTCAGCGACAAGGACGAGTTTTTGCTCAAGGACGACGGCACCCCGGTGGAGATCCTCAACGAGTTCGTGGCCCGCTACTACACTACCCGCCAGGATATGCCCAAAGAGGTGCTGCTGGAGCTCGAGATCCCCGACGCCGCGCTGCTGGCGCAGCTGATGGGGGAGAAGCGGGGCAGCAAGGTGTCGGTGCTGGTGCCGCAGCGGGGTGAAAAGCGCCAGCTGGTGCAGATGGCCTACGACAACGCGGTCACCGGCATCTCCTACCGCAGCCGCCGCTCCTCCCGCGAGGTGGCCGGCTTAGACGAACTGGCCAAGCTGCTGGGGCTGGGGGAGCCGCCGGCCTATATCGAGTCCTACGATATCTCCAACCTGGGCGAGAGCTACAAGGTCTGTGGCATGGTGGTGTTTCGCGACGGTAAGCCCTACCGCCGGGCCTACAAGCGCTTTAAGATCCAGACCGTCGACGGCCAGGACGACTACGCCTCCATGCGCGAGGTGCTCACCCGCCGCCTCACCCGCCTGAAAAACGGCGACAGCGACGACGGTTTTGCCACCACCCCCGACCTGATCCTGCTCGACGGCGGCGAGGGCCACGTGGCGGCCATCCGCCCCATCGTGCAGCAGCTGGGGCTCTCTATCCCGGTGTTCGGCATGGTCAAAGACTCCAAGCACCGCACCCGGGCCATCGCCCTGGGCGGGCAGGAGGTGGCGCTGTCGTCGTACAAGGCGGCCTTTAAGCTGGTCACCACCATCCAGGACGAGGTCCACCGCTATGCCATCAGCTACCAGCGCAAGCTGCACAAGAACTCGGCCCTCAAGTCCGAGCTGACAAACATCCCCGGCGTGGGCGAAAAGCGGGCCAAGGCGCTGCTGACCGCCTTTCGCTCGCTGGAGGAGATATCGCTGGCCGACGTGCAGCAGCTCATGGACAGAGGAAAGCTGCCCAAAAAGGCGGCACTGGCGGTGTACGACTACTTTAACGGCAAATAGAGAGCGCCCCGGTATTTTTTGCCGCGACTTGACAGCGCCGGGCGCAGTATACGATAATAGACAAAACAGGTGTCGCATCCTGTCGAGCGCGGGGCGCCGCCCCCGCCCGGCACCGGCGGCACCGCTCAAAGAGAGGTTTTTTACATGCGGGTCATCACAGGCAGTGCCAGAGGCACCAGACTGCAGACGCTGGAGGGGCTGTCGGTGCGCCCCACCACCGACCGGGTAAAGGAGGGGCTCTTCAGCTCCATCCACTTTTTACTGCCCGGCGCCCGGGTGCTCGACCTGTTCGCCGGCTCGGGCCAGCTGGGCATCGAGGCGCTCAGCCGTGGCGCCGCCAGCTGTGTGTTCGTCGATCAGGACCGCACCGCCCACCAGGTGGTGCGCGACAACCTGCGCGCGGCCAAGCTGGAAAAACAGGCTCGGGTCATCCAGAGCGAGGCGCTCACCTACCTGCACCGCTGCCGCGACAGCTACGACCTGGTATTCGTCGACCCACCCTATGCCTGTGGGCTCTACGGCGAGATACTGGCCACGCTGGAGCCCTGCGTGGCCGCGGGCGGGCTGGTCACCGTCGAGAGCGACCGCGATGAGCCGCTGCCGCCCCAGGTGGGGCAGCTACAGCAGCAAAAGCGCCGCCGCTACGGCAAGATCACCATCACCACCTACCAGAAAGGGGAGCGGCTATGAGCACCGTCATCTGCCCCGGCAGTTTCGACCCCATCACCAAGGGCCATCTCGACATCATCGTCAGGGCCAGCAAGCTGTTTAGCCGGGTGATCGTGCTGGTGTCTAAAAACCCGCAGAAGACCACCTCGTTTTCCGAGCAGGAGCGGGTGGAGATGATCCGGGCGGTGACCGGCGACCTGCCCGGGGTAGAGGTCGACTGCTATCACGGCCTGCTGGCCGACTACGCCCGCCAGGTGGGGGCCATCGCGGTGGTGAAGGGGCTGCGCGCCGTCAGCGACTTCGAGTACGAGTTTCAGCAGTCGCTGGCCAACAAAAAATTAAACCCCGAGCTCGAGACCATCTTTTTAAACACCAATTCCAAATACATGTACCTGAGCTCCAGCATCGTAAAACAGATCGCTGCCTTCGGGGGCGACATCGCCGACTTCGTGCCCCCGGCCATCGTACAGCCCATCAAGACCCGGTTGAGTAAAGGAGAATAACTATGAATATCGATGAGATACTGGACCTGCTCGACGACGCGCTCGAAGACGCCTGGACGCTGCCCCTGTCCGGCGGGCGCCGGGTGGTGGACATCGAGAAGATCCGCGAGCTGACCGACGATATCCGCCTCAACCTGCCCACCGAGATCCGGCAGGCCAAAGCCATCGTCTCCGACCGGGCCGACATCGTGGCCACCGCCAAAAAAGAGGCGGCCGCCATCATCAAGCGGGCCGAGGACAAGGCGCGCAGCATCGTCGCCCAGGACGACCTGGTCAAGGCCGCCCAGAAAAAGGCCGGGGAGATCCTCAGCCAGGCGCAGATGCAGGCCCGAGAGATGAAACAGGCCTCCACCGAGTTTGCCGACAACGTGATGAAGAGCACCGAGCAGTTTTTGATCGCCCAGATGGACGAGGTGAAATCGGCCCGGGCCCGGCTGCACGGCCGCGAGGTCAAAAAGCGGTAGCCGGTGTGCGCTTTTCCCCAAAAAGAGCAATAAATGTGGAAAACGAGCGGTGGCTGCCGGTGGCAGCCGCCGCTTTTTGTGTGGAAAAAGTGGGCCGCGGTGGCATTTTGGTGGAAAATATTACCGGCAAAAAGAGGGGCAAAAACGGCCTTTTTGTGGGCGCTGCCGCCCGAAAGCGGTCAAATTTGGAAAAAATCAGAAAAGTGTGGTGAAAAGTGGGGCGAAAGCTCCGTTTTTTTGTGAAAAAACCTGCAAAAAACAATGTGGAATAAATGTGAACAATCGCCGCGCAGCGAATTTTTCACTTGATTTTTGATAGGGCTGCCCCTATAATGAAATAAAGTGGTGAAAAGTGGTTGAAAGTGCAACGAAGTACCACAAAGGTGGTGAGAAGATGTTAATGGGTGAATACAGCCACAATATCGACCCCAAGGGCCGCATGATCTTTCCCGCCAAGCTGCGGGAGGGCCTGGGGATGCGTTTTGTGGTCACCAAGGGGCTGGGCGAGCGCTGCCTGGCCGTCTATTCCTACGAGGAATGGGATCTTCTCGCCGCCAAGATCAAAAACTTGCCCATGTCTAAAGCCAGAGCGCTACAGCGGGTCTTGTTTGCCGGTGCCGTCGATGTGGAACCGGACAAGCAGGGCCGTATTTTGCTCCCCGCCGCGCTGCGGGAGTATGCCGGGCTGCAAAAAGACGTGGTGGTGGCCGGCGCTGCCAACCACGCCGAGATATGGGATAAAGACCAGTGGCTCGCCGAGTGCTCGAAGCTCGACGAGCAGGAGATCGCCGGCATCATGGAGGAGCTGGGGCTGTAGTCCCGCCGCCTTGGGCCGGGCAGAGAGGGGCGATGGGCGCTTTGGAATTTTCACATGTATCGGTACTTTTAAACGAGTGTATCCAGTCGCTCTGCATCCGCCCCGGCGGCACCTATCTCGACGGTACTGCCGGCGGTGCCGGCCACTCGCGGCAGATCGCCGCCCGTCTGGGGGGCGGCCACCTCTACGCCCTCGACAAAGACCCCACCGCCGTCGAGATCGCCGCCCAGCGCCTTGCCGGGCTGCCGGCCAGCGTGCTGCAGGCCGACTTTAAAAATGCCCGCGCGGCGCTGGCGGCGGTGGGGGTCACCCAGCTGGATGGGGCGCTGCTCGACCTGGGGGTATCCTCCTACCAGCTCGACACCAAGGAGCGGGGCTTTTCCTACCGCTTCGACGCGCCGCTGGACATGCGCATGAGCCAGACGGGCCTCTCGGCCTACGACGTGGTCAACACCTACTCCCCGCAGGAACTGGCGCGCATCTTATACACCTACGGCGAAGAGAAATTTTCCCGACAGATCGCCGCCAAGATCGCCGCCGCCCGCGAAAAGGCGCCCATCACCAGCACCTTTGAACTGGTGGAGATCATCAAGTCGGCACTGCCGGCAGCGGTGCTGCGCAAGCAGAAAAACCCCGCCAAGCAGAGCTTTCAGGCCATTCGTATCGAGGTCAACGGCGAACTCGACGCGCTGGCTCAGGGCCTGGCCGATATCTTCGATATGCTGGCCACCGGCGGCCGGCTGTGCGTCATCACCTTCCACTCGCTGGAGGACCGGCTGGTGAAAAAGCAGTTCGTGCAGTGGACGGTGGGCTGTACCTGCCCGCCGGATTTTCCCGTCTGCGTGTGCGGCGGCAAGCCAAAGGGCAAGCTGTGCCCCAAAAAGCCCATTTTGCCCAGCGAAGAGGAGCTGGCCCAAAACCGCCGCAGCCACAGCGCCAAGCTGCGGGTCATCGAAAAACTGTAAGCGGGGCAGAGGCCCCGGTATAGAATAGACGCTCTCCACCCGGAGACACAGATAGAAACAGCACCCCAAATACCCCACACAGAGAGGATGAAACCAGATGAAAAATGCAGGCCAGGCCTACGACTTATCCCTGTTTGAAAACCGGGAGCCCAAAATGCGGGTCATCAAAAATGAAAAGCCCCAACCCAAGAAAAAAGGAGCCCCGGCCGGTAAGGTGCTGCTGGCGGCCATTGCCATCTGCGTCACCGGGCTGATGATCTACAGCCGGGTGGTCCTCACCGAGCTGGGCGACCAGCTCAGCACCGCCAAAGACGATCTGGCTACCCTCACCTCCACCACCAAGCAGCTCGACATGCAGCTCGAGACCCGCATGAGCTTAAAAAATGTCGAGCAGTATGCCAGCACCCAGCTGGGCCTGGTGCGGGTCGACAGCAAGCAGGTGGAATACGTCGACCTCGAGCAGCAAAACAAGATCGAGGTGTCCGAGGAGAAGTCCCCGGTGGCCAGCTTTTTTGGTGGGCTGGCGGCCAAGATAAAGGAATACCTGGGCCTGTAGGGCCATACTCATATAACGTCACCAGCTGTCTGCGTACAGACGGCCGGTACGCCCGCAGCGGCAGTGGGCAGGGGCGGGCAGAGGTGTGCAGAGGGCTGCACCGCCGGGCCCCGCACCCGATACCGTGCACCCGAGATCTGGATGATTGGGCATAATGCAGAGGGTCAAGAACACAGATCTTGACCCTTTTTTTGGTAAAGGAGGCCATTTCACACCTATGAAACCGACCAAGAGGATGAGCACCCGCACCATCATCGTGCTGGCGCTGACAGTCGTCATCGGCTTTGGCACCGTCTTTGCCAATCTCATCAACGTGCAGATCGTCAAGGGCAAAAAGTACTCTGAGCTGGCTATGGAGCAGCAGCTGCGCGACACCCCCATCAGCTCGGTGCGTGGCGATATCACCGACTGCAACGGCAACATACTGGCCACCTCTTCCACCGTGTGGACGGTGTACATATCGCCGGCCGATATCAAAAACGACGAGCAGCGCGAGCTGATCGCCGAGAACCTGGCCTCTATCCTGGAACTGGACAAAGACGCCATTCTGGAAAAGACCAAAAAGAAAAACTACTACGAGATTATCAAGCGCCGGGTGGAAAAAGAGCCGGTGGACAAGGTACTGGCTTTTTCCAGCGAAAAAGAGATCGCCGCCATCCACGTGGAGGAGGACACCAAGCGCTATTACCCGCAGGGCAATTTCCTCTCGTCGGTGCTGGGCTTCGTCGGCAACGACAACCAGGGCCTGGAGGGGCTGGAGGCCTACTACGACAGCTATCTCAGCGGTACCCCCGGCCGGTCGGTGGCCATTAAAAACAGCTGGGGCCTCGACATGCCTTTCGACTACGAAAAAGAGTACGCCGCCAAAGACGGCGACACCTTGGTGCTCACCATCGACGAGGTGCTGCAACACTACCTGGAAAAGTACCTGCAGGAGGCGGTAGACGAGCACAACGCCACCAAGCGCGGCGCCGGCATCGTCATGAACGTCAAGACCGGCGAAATACTGGCCATGGCCACCAAACCCGACTACGACCCCAATGAGCCCTTCGAGATCTACGACCCCGAGGCCAAGGCCCGCATCGAGGCGCTCAGCGGTGAGGAGAAAGAGAAAGCTGAGGCCGAGGAGCTCTCGCTGCAGCGGCGCAACAAGGTCATCTCCGACCTGTACTACCCCGGCTCGGTATTCAAACCCATCACCGTATCGGCGGCGCTGGAGGAAGGCGTGGTCAACGCCAACAGCGGCTTTTACTGCCCCGGTTACGAGATTGTAGACGGCCAGCGCATCAACTGTGCCTCGGTCGGTTCGGGCGGTCACGGCCAGCAGAACCTGATGGAGATCCTCAAGAACTCCTGCAACCCCGGCCTTATGCAGACCGCCGCCAAACTGGGCAAAGAGAAGTTCTACCAGTACTTCCAGGGCTTTGGCCTCACCGAAAAGACCGGCATCGACCTGCCCGGCGAGGCACAGAGCATCTATGCCGGCCTCGACAAACTCTACCCGGTGGGCCTGGCCACCTCTTCTTTCGGCCAGACCAACAAGATCACCCCGCTGCAGATGGCCACCGCCTTTAGCGCCGTGGTCAACGGCGGCTACCTCTACCAGCCCCACATCGTCAAAAAGATCGTCGACGCCGACGGCAACGTGGTCGAGAACTTCCAGCCCAAGCTGGTGCGTCAGGTCATCTCTGAAGAGACCTCCAAAGAAGTGGCCGAGTTCCTGGAGCACGTGGTGGCCGACCCCGACGGTCAGGGCAAGCGCGCCTACGTCAAGGGCTACCGCATCGGCGGCAAGTCGGGCACCTCGCAGAAGATCGACGAGGAGGGCGGCGAGACCAGGTACATCGCCTCTTTCTGCGCCTTTGCCCCGGTGGACGACCCGCAGATCGTCTGCCTGATGTTCTTAGACGAGGCCGACAGTTACAGCATCTACGGCTCTACCCTCATGGGCCCGGCAGTGGGCAAATTCATGGCCGACGCGCTGCCGTACCTGGGCATCGAGCCCACCTACGAAAAGGGCGACGAGGGGATCGAGCAGTCGGTCCCGGCCCTGGCCGGGCAGGAGATCGGCACCGCCGAGAGCACGCTCATGTCCAGCGGCTTTAAGGTCAACCGGGTCGGCAGCGGCACCACCGTCGTCTCCCAGTACCCCAACAGCGGGCAGAAGGTGCCCACCGGCTCCACCATCACCCTGTACACCGAGTCCGACACCTCGCAGCAGATGGTGCAGGTGCCGAACTTCATCGGCTACACCCCGTCGGTGGTGCAGCAGATGGCGGCGAGCGCCAACCTGAACATAAAAGAGACCGGTGGCGGCAGCGACGCCTCGGCGGCCGCAGCCAACAAGCAGAGCATCCAGCCCGGTGAGATGGTGCCCGCCGGCACCGTCATCACGGTGGAATTTTACGACAACACAGTTTCCGGCGACTAGCGCGGTGCGCCCCCGGTGGGGCGCGCGGCGCTGTCCGCCGCGAGGAGGCTTTTGATGGACTTACAGACATTGCTGCGCGGGGCCGCACTGGAGCCCGACGGCCTGCAGGACCTGCAGGTGACGGTGAGCATGGTCACCTCCAACTCGCGCAAGGTGACCGAGGGCGCTGTGTTTTTGTGCCTGATGGGCCGCTCGTCCGACGGGCACGCATACGCCGCCCAGGCGCTGGAAAAAGGCGCGATCTGCGTCGTCGCCCAGCGCGATCTGGGCCTGGGCGCGCGCCAGCTGGTGGTAGGGGATACCCGCCTGGCCTACGGCCTTTTGTGCAGTGCCTTTTACGGCCACCCGTCTAAAAAACTCAAGCTGGTGGGGGTCACCGGCACCAACGGCAAGACCACCGTCACCACGCTGGCCAAGCAGGTGCTCGAGCAGGCCGGCCACAAGGTGGGCCTTATCGGCACCATCCAAAACCAGATCGATACCCTCAGCCTGCCGGCCAAGTTCACCACCCCCGAGCCGGAGGACCTGCACGCGCTGTTTGCCAGCATGGTAACTGCCGGCTGCGACTGCGCGGTGATGGAGGTCAGCTCCCAGGCGCTGGATCAGGGGCGGCTGTGCGGCGTCACCTTCGACGCGGCCATCTTTACCAACCTCACCCAGGACCACCTGGATTACCACGGCGATATGGAGCACTACTTCTCGGCCAAACGGCAGCTGTTTTTACAGGCCCGGTCGGCGGCGGTCAACGCCGACGACGCCTATGGTCGCCGGCTGCTGGCCGAGGCGGTCTGCCCCATGAGCGCCTACGGCACCGCCGCCGGCTGCGACTTTGCCGCCGCCGACATCCAGCAGCGGGTAGACGGGGTGTCGTTTACGCTGGTGCACGGTGAGCAGCGCATCCCGGTGCAGTTCGGCATGCCGGGCCTGTTCTCGGTATACAACATCTTGGCGGTCATCGCCGCCTGCCGGGCGCTGGGCTTAGAGCTGGACGCGATCTGTCGGGCGGTCGCCGGCTGCCACGGGGTATTTGGCCGGGCCGAGGTGCTCTACCGGGGGGCGTTCACCGTCATCTGCGACTTCGCCCACACCGCCGACGCGCTGGAAAACCTGCTCTCCACCCTGCGGCCCTTTGTGCCCGGCCGGCTGGTGGTGCTGTTTGGCTGCGCCGGTCAGCGCGACCGCACCAAACGCCCCAAAATGGCCGGCACCGTGGCCCAGTACGCCGATGTGATGGTCATCTCGTCCGATAACCCCCGCAACGAGGACCCGTACGTGATCCTGGAAGATACCGTCTCCACCATCCGCGACCGGGGCGTGCCCTACCACCTGGAGGTGGACCGCTACTATGCCATCCGCTGGGCCATCGAACAGGCCCGGCCCGACGATGTGGTGGTGCTGTGCGGCAAGGGGCACGAAAACTACCAGGTCATCGACACCTGCACCGTGTACTTCGACGAGCACGAGATCGTGGCCGAGGCGGTAAAAGAGTGGGAGCGCGCCCACCAGAACTAGGCGCCGCCCCGTACAGAGAAGACGAAAGGAAAGGCGTGAGCGTGATGATGAGATCTTTGCCACTGGGCGATATCGCACGGGCCATCGGCGCCCAGCTGCCGGGCGGCTGCGACCCCGCCCAGCAGATAACCGAGATATCCAGCGACACCCGGACCATCGTGCCGGGCAGCCTGTTCGTGGCCATCGAGGGTGAGCGTTTCGACGGCCACGCCTACGTGCAGGCGGCTTTTGACAAAGGTGCCGCGGCGGCGGTGGTGGCCCGCCCGGTAGAGCGAGCCGGCGGCCCGCAGCTGGTGTGCCAAAACACCAAAAATGCCCTGATCGCCATGGGCGGCCTGTACCGCGACCTGTTCGAGAGCTGCCGTTTTGTGGCGGTCACCGGCAGCGTGGGCAAAACCACCACCAAAGAGATGATCTACGCCGCGCTGCGCCGCTTTGGCAAGACCCTCAAGACAGAGGGCAACCAGAATAACGAGATCGGCATGCCCGCCACCCTGTTTCGCCTGCAAGACGATACCCGGCTGGCGGTCATCGAGATGGGCATGAGCGGCTTTGGCGAGATAGCCCCCATGACCCGCGCGGTGCGCCCCGAGGTGGCGGTGGTCACCAACATCGGCGTCTCCCACCTCGAGGCCATGGGCACCCGCGAGAACATCTTGCACGAAAAGCTGGATATCGCCCTGGGCCTGCAGGGCCCCAAAACGCTGGTGCTGTGCAGCGACAACGACCTGCTCTCCACCGTGACACAGGTGCCGGGGGCAGATCGCATCCTGCGCTATGCCATAGCGGACAAGTCGGCAGATTTTGTGGCCGGATCTATCCATTCCGACAGAGTCAGCACCTTTTTTACCGTACACTGTAAGGAGGGGGATTTCCCGGTGCAGATCCCCTGCCTGGGCCAGCACAACGTGCTCAACGCGCTGGCGGCCATCGCCGTCTCGGCGGCGCTGGGGCTCTCGGTGGCCACCGCCGCCGCCGGCTGCGCCGACTACCAGCCCGCCGGCATGCGCCAGCGGCTGGTGCAGTGCGGCGATATCACCTTTATCGAGGACTGCTACAACGCCAGCCCCGACTCGATGCGCGCCTCCATCACCCTGCTGGCGCAAAACTTCCCCGGCCGCCGCAAAATAGCGGTGCTGGCAGATATGCTGGAGCTGGGGGAGCACAGCCAGCAGATGCACCGCGACGTGGGGCAGATGCTCTGTGACAACGGCATCGACTGCGCCTTTTTGTACGGCCCGCAGATGCTGCGCTGTGCCGAGACCGCCACCGCCGGCGGGGTAGAGGTGCGGCACTTTGCCGACAAGCCGGCCCTCACCGCGGCGTTGATCGCGGCTTTGGCACCCGGCGACTGCGTGCTCGTCAAGGGCAGCCGGGGCATGAAGTTAGAAGAAGTTCTCGAGGAGATCTACCATACAAACGGGGGGACGTGCAGATGAGTCAAATACCGGTGATCCTGGCAGCGGTGCTGTCTTTTGCCATCACGGCCGTGGGGGGGCTGTTCATCATCCCCTTTTTAAAGCGGCTGCACTACGGCCAGACCATTAAAGAGATCGGCCCCACCTGGCATAAGGGAAAACAGGGCACCCCCACCATGGGCGGGCTGATGTTCATCATCGGCATCCCGGTGGCTACCCTCATCGCCTATTTCGCCATGCAGGGGCTGGATAAAAACACCTTTGCCACCATATTGCCCAGCCACCGGGCGCGGCTGTTCTACGGCCTGCTCATGGCGCTGGCCTTTGGCTTTCTGGGCTTTTTAGACGACTATATCAAGGTGGTCAAAAAGCGCAACCTGGGCCTGCGCGCCCGCGAGAAGATGCTGGGCCAGCTGCTCATCGCCGCGGCCTACATCGCCGCCTGCTACCTGTCCGGCGACCGCTCCACCTCGGTGAAGGTCCCCTTTGCAGGCGATATCGAGCTGGGGCTGTGGTATTTTCCGCTGGCGCTGTTTGTCATCGTGGGCACCGTCAACGCCGTCAACCTCACCGATGGGCTCGACGGGCTCTCCAGCTCGGTCACTTTCTGCGCCAGCCTGGGCTTCATCGTCATTTCCGGCATGCTCGGCTTTGCCGGTATGAACATCCTCTCGGCGGCGCTGGCCGGCGGCTGTATCGGCTTTTTGCTCTATAATTTCTACCCGGCCAAGGTGTTCATGGGCGATACCGGCTCGCTGTTTTTGGGGGGGCTGGTCACCGCGCTGGCCTTCGGCATCGGGCTGCCGGTGGCGCTGGTGCTGCTGGGCATCATCTACGTCATCGAGACGGTATCCGATATCCTGCAGATCGGCTTTTTCAAGCTCACCCACAAGCGCATCTTTAAAATGGCCCCCATCCACCACCACTTTGAGATGTGCGGATGGAGCGAGGTGAAGATCGTCACCGTGTTCTCGGTCATCACCCTGATCGGCGCGGTGCTGACAATCATCTGGGTCAGCGCCCTGTAGACATCGATATAAACTGTATAAATGCGGCGGGGCCCGGCCCCGCACCAAAATTTTTCCTGGCCGGCGCCGGGAGAGCGAGAGACGAGGTGAGGACCTTTTGAACAGAAAGGCGAGAAAAGTACGGGCACAAAATGTCGGTGGTCAGTCGCAGGCCGCTGTACAGAGCCGTCCGCCGCGCAAAAAGAACAGGCCCTTCGACGCCACGTTTTTGATACTGGTGCTCATCCTGGTGGCTTTTGGGCTGGTCATGCTGTTTTCGGCCAGCTACGCCTACGCCTATTATAACGAGGGCAACAGCTTCCACTACATCACCCGCCAGGCCATCTTTGCGGTGGCCGGCATCGCGGCTATGCTCATCATCTCCAAGATCGACTACCACATCTACGAGCGGTTTTGCTACGTCATCTGGATCGTGGCCGTGGCGCTGCTGGTGGTGGTGCTGTTCATGCCGCCCATCAACTTTGCCCGCCGCTGGATCATCATCGGCGGCATGACCTTCCAGCCCTCCGAGATCGCCAAGTTCGCCGTCATCGTGGTGTTCGCCCACCTCATCGACCGCAACTACAAGCAGCTGAAGACCTTCCGCTACGGGGTGCTGCCGTTTATGGCGGTGCTCAGCATCACCATCGGCCTCATGGTGCTCGAGCCCCATCTGTCGGGAACCATCCTCATCGTCACCATCGGCTTTGCCATGATGTTCGTGGGCGGTACCGGCACCAAGTGGTTTCTCATCGGCGGCGGTCTCATCGCCGGCGCGCTGGTCTGCCTGCTGCTCTTCACCGATGTGCTCGAGCACGCCATCCCCCGCCTGCAGATGTGGAAAGACCCCTTCATCGACGCCAAAGGCGACGGCTGGCAAACAGTGCAGTCGCTGCTGGCCATCGGCTCGGGTGGGTTCTTCGGGCTGGGCCTGGGCAACTCGCGGCAAAAGCACCTCTACGTGCCCGAGCCCCACAACGACTTTATTTTCTCTATCCTCTGCGAAGAGCTGGGGCTGGTGGGGGCGCTCATCGTCATCATCCTGTTCATCCTGCTGGTGGTGCGCGGCTTTGCCATCGCCATGAAGGCCAAAGACCGCTTTGGCAGCATGCTGGCCATGGGCCTCACTTTCCAGGTGGGCCTGCAGGCGCTCTTAAACATCGCCGTGGTCACCAACACACTGCCCAACACCGGTATCTCGCTGCCGTTTTTCAGTTACGGCGGCACCTCCCTGCTCATGCTGCTGGGGCAGATGGGAGTTGTGCTCTCGGTCTCGCGCTTTAGCCGGCTCGAGAAAAAATAGCCCGGCCGGGCCCCAGCAGCCCGGCGGGTGAGCAGCGGCCCGCGCCGGGGACATGAGCCCCGGTGCGGCCCCTCTCCAGCCACTGCCGCCGGCAGTGGCTGTACGAGGTTTTATACAACACAGAAAGCGAGGACAGCGACATGCGTTTACTACTGGCAGGCGGCGGCACAGCGGGGCATATAAACCCCGCTCTGGCCATCGCCGAAGCGGTGAAACGGGCCCGACCCGACGCCCAGATCGCCTTTGTGGGCAACCAGAACTCCATGGAGGAGCGGCTGGTGGGCCGGGCCGGCTACCCCTTTTATACCATGCGGGTGCGCGGCTTCTACCGCAGTTTTTCCCCCTCGGCCATGGCCCATAACTTCGATGCAGTGCGCTGCCTGGTGGGCGCGCCGAGCCGGGCCAAAAAGATCCTGCGCGAGTTCTCTCCCGATATCGTGGTGGGCACCGGCGGCTACGTCAGCGGCCCCATCGTGCAGCAGGCAGCCAAGATGGGCATCAAGACTGCTATTCACGAGCAAAACGCCTTTCCCGGGGTCACCAACAAGCTGCTGGCCAAAGAGGTGGACAAGGTGCTTTTGGCGGTCCCCGCCGCCGAGCAGTACCTGCACCCCAAGGGCCGCTGCGTCATCACCGGCAACCCGGTGCGTCAAAGCGTGCTGGCCGCCTCTAAAAAAGAGGCCCGGCGCGCGCTGGGCCTGGGCGAGTGGGAGACCTGTATCCTCTCTTTCGGCGGCAGCTTGGGGGCCCGCCCCATAAACGAGGTGGTGGCCGACCTGATGGCCTACACCCAGAAAAATTGTCCCCAGGTGCGCCACATCCACGCCTACGGCGGCAGCGGACGGGCGGCGTTTATGGAGCGGCTGCGCCAAAACGGGGTAGACGCGCAAAATGAGCGGCTGGATATCCGCGAGTACATCGAGGACATGGACCGCTGTATGGCCGCCGCCGACCTGGTCATCTGCCGGGCCGGGGCCATCACCCTCAGCGAGCTCGAGGCCGCGGGCAAAGCGGCCATCCTCATCCCGTCCCCCTATGTGGCCGAAAACCACCAGTATCACAACGCTATGGTTCTGCAAAAAGCCGGTGGCGCCGCCGTTATCGAGGAAAAAGACCTCACCGGCGAGCTGCTCATCAAAAAGGTGGCAGCCCTCATCGCCGACCCCGGCGAGCTGGCCCGCTGGGGCCACGCCAGCTCCCGTATCGCCATCATCGACGCCGCCCAGCGCATCTGCCGCGAACTGCTGGCCATGGTGTGATCCAAAGCGCCCATTTTCAGCGCACCCATTGCGGCATAGGAAAAAAGCGGCCCCCACCCCCAAGCGCCTGCCGTCTACCCAGCGTTCTGCACAGCAGTTGCCGGGCAAGGCCCGGCAAAGCGGCCGTTTTTCTGCCCACTTATAATCAGTGCGCGCACTGCCGTATAGAAAAAGAGCGAACCCCAATCTCAAAGCACCTGCTGTCTGACCCAGCGTTCTGCGCAGCAGTTGCCGGGCAAGGCCCGGCAAAGCGACCGTTCCCTGCTCACCTATTTTCGGCGCCCGCGCTGCCGCATAGGAAAAAAGCGGTGCCCGGCCTCCAAGTGCCTGCCGTCAAACCCAGCGTTCTGCGCAGCAGTTGCCGGGCAAAGCTCGGCAAAGCGGCCGTTCTTCTGTCCACTTATAATCAGTGCGCGCACTGCCGTATAGGAAAAGAGCGGTGCCCGATCTCCAAGTGCCTGCCGTCAAACCCAGCGTTCTGCGCGGCAGTTGCCGGGCAAAGCCCGGCAAAGCGGCCGTTCTTCTGAACGACCCTAGACAGCATGTATTCGACCCTATCTAAAAGGACCCCATACATAAGTAGGATCCTAGAGCGGGAGCAGAGAACGTAAAGAATGGCGGTGCCGCTTGCGGCTTGCAGGACGGTGTCCTGCAAAGCGATTCTTTACCGCTTTTGCGTAACATCCCCAGAGCCACACGCGTAAAAATTCCCAAAAACGTCAGTATTTTCTCACGCAAAGGAACGCTAGAGCGGGAGCAGAGACCGTAAAGAATGGCGGTGCCGCTTGCGGCTTGCAGGACGGTGTCCTGCAAAGCGATTCTTTACCGCTTTTGCGTAACATCCCCAGAGCCACACGCGTAAAAATTCCCAAAACGTCAGTATTTTCTCACGCAAAGGAACGCTAGAGCGGGAGCAGAGACCGTAAAGAATGGCGGTGCCGCTTGCGGCTTGCAGGGCAGTGCCCTGCAAAGCAATTCTTTACCGCTTTTGCGTAACATCCCCAGAGCCACACGCGTAAAAATTCCCAAAAACGTCAGTATTTTCTCACGCAAAAGCCCCTTCACGCAAAACTGCCCCCTTTCATACACTGGTGCATGACATGTATGAAAGGATGCGTTTTTATGGACAGCTATATCATAAGAGGGGGGCGGCCGCTGCGCGGTATCACCCGGGTGCAGGGCTCCAAAAACAGCTGCCTGCCCATCATGGCGGCGGCGCTGGCTACCGGCGCGCAGGTCGTGCTGCACAGCTGCCCCGACCTGACCGATGTGGCCTCGATGGCCCGTATACTGGTGTACCTGGGTTGCCGGGTAAAGCGTGAGGGCAGCACGCTCACCATCGATACCGCCCCCGCCGCCTACCGGCCGCTGCCAGAGGACCTGATGGGGGGCCTGCGCTCCTCCTCCATTTTTATGGGGGCCATGTTGGCCCGCTTTGGCCGGGTACAGCTCTGCTATCCCGGCGGGTGCGCGCTGGGCCGCCGTCCGCTCGACTACCACCTCAGCGGGTTCGAGGCGCTGGGCGCCGTCAGCGACTACGATCAAAAGCAGATCAGTCTGGAGGGCAGGCACCTGCAGGGGACCGATATCTTTTTGCCTTACCCCAGCGTGGGCGCCACCCAAAACCTGCTCATCGCCGCCGTCAGCGCCGACGGCCAAACCGTGCTGCACGGCGCCGCCCGCGAGCCGGAGGTGGTCGATCTCATCCAGTTCTTGACCGCCTGCGGGGCCGGCATCCAGGGTATGGGCACCGATACGGTCACCGTGTCCGGCGGCGGTGGGCTGCACGGCTGCGAGTACCGCATCATGCCCGACCGCATCGCCGCGGTCACCCTACTGTGTATGGGCCTCATCACCGGCGGTCAGGTCACGCTGCAGGGCATCACGCCCATGGGCCTCTACAACGTGCTGCCACTGCTCAAAAAAATGGGCGCCCAGCTCGATCTGCGCTACGACCGGGTGGGGGTATCCCCCTCCACCATACGGGGGCCGGGCCTCATCTGCACGGCGCCCCATCCCGGGGTCCCCACCGATATCCAGCCGCTGCTGTGCACGTTGCTGGCCACCGCCCGCGGCACCACCACAGTGGTAGACACCGTGTTTGAAAACCGCTTCGTCTACGTGCGGCAGCTGGAAAAGCTGGGGGCCGCCATCCAGCTGCCCCACCCCCAGGTCGCCTACATAGAGGGGGGCAGCCGCTACCGGCCAGCCAGTGTACGGGCCACCGATCTGCGGGGCGGGGCAGCGGTCTGTATGGCCGCGCTGGCCGCTCCGGGAGAGAGCAAGATCACCGATATCGACCACATCCTGCGGGGGTATGAAGACCTGGACGGCCAGGTCTCGGCCCTGGGCGGGGAGATGAAAAGGGTTTAGAAGATGAAAAAACAGGACAAAAAAAATCGGGCGCCCAGCCCGGCCGACCGGCTCGACCGGCTGGCCGGCAGCAGCCCACCTAAAAAGCGGCAGCCGGTGGTGCCTGCCGGCGCGCAAAAACGAAAGAGTGCCAAACCGCGCCCGGCCCCCGTTTTCGACGACACTCCCGGCCGCGACCGGGCCCGAGAAAAGAGCATGTCGCTGGAGCGTGAGAAGCGCAAGCGCGAGGCGGCCCAGCGCCGGCAGCAAAAGCGCAAAAAAAAGCTGGTGTTTCGCTTTGCGCTGCTGTTCGTGTTTGTTCTGGTGGTGGGGCTCACCATGTGCATCACCGTGTTTTTTAACATCGAAAAGCTGCAGTTTAAAGGCAGCATCACCGCCTACACCGCCGAGGAGGTGGTGGCCGCCAGCGGGGTCGAGGTGGGGGAGAACCTCTTCCGCCTGAACACCGACAAGATCGCCGAGACGCTGTACCGCCGCTTCCCGCTGCTCGACGATATCCAGGTAAAAAGAGTGCTCCCCAGCACTCTGCAGATCAGCGCCAAAGACGCCGCCGCCACCATGGCCGTACAGACCGAGAGCGGCTATATCCTGCTCAGTGCCTCCGGCCGCATCATCCAGATCGCGGCCCCGCAGGCGCCCGACGGGGTGCATGTGGTGGCCGGCGTCAAGGTGGCCGGGGTCGAGGTGGGGGCCAAGTTGTCCTTTGACAACGACGAGAAATACCAGCTGCTGCAAAAGCTGCAGCAGTCCATCAAAAAGTACCAGCTCGAGGACGTGCGGCTCATCGATCTGTCCGATACCGCCAACATCACCATCCAGGTGGGCGAGTTCTACAAGGTCAAGCTGGGGTCCGACTACCAGCTCGACTACAAGGTGCAGATGGTCAAAGAGGTGCTGGCCCAGAAAAATCTGGCCCTGCAGCGCACCATCCTCGATGCCTCCATTCCCGGCAAGGTGACCGCCAAGGCCGATACCACCCCGGTGGAAGAGGCGCCCGCCCCGGAGCAGCCGGCCGAAGACAGTGGCGATGGCGGCGATAGCGGCGACCAACAACCGGCCGCAGACGCCGGCGAGCAGCTGTCCACCGGCGGGGAACCCGCCGCCGACGGCAGCGCCGACACCGCCGCACAGACCCCGGCAGAGCAGCCGGGCGGGGAATAGCTGCCAAAAAGGTGAACAGAGCGTTAAAAATGGTGCAAAAACAGCACGTGGACCGGCAAAAGCTCTTGCTATTTTGGCCTGGTTCTGCTAAATTTAGAATAAGTGAAAATAAGTATGCTGGCCATAGAATACGCTTTTGCCGGCACGGCGGGTACTGCGCGGCCATACAGCGGCGGGTACCGGCTATAAAACTTTGTCAAATGACGTGCGAAAAAGGCGCCCTAGACCTTTTTTCGCTGCTATAGGGGGATTATCAAGTGAGCTTTATTCTGGATGACGATTTCGAGCAGGTTGCCTGCATCAAAGTAGTTGGCGTGGGCGGCGGCGGCGGCAACGCCGTCAACCGCATGATCGACGACGGCATGCGCGGGGTGGAATTCGTCTCGGTCAATACCGACCAGCAGGCCCTCAACCACTCCAAAGCCACCCACAAGATCCGCATCGGCGACAAGCTGACCCAGGGCCGTGGAGCCGGTGGTTTCCCCGAAAAGGGCCAGCGCGCCGCCGAGGAGAGCCGCGATGCCATCGTGGCCGCCCTCAAGGGCTCGCAGATGGTGTTCATCACCGCCGGCATGGGCGGCGGCACCGGTACCGGCGCTGCCCCAGTAGTGGCCGAGGTGGCCAAAGAGCTGGGCGTGCTCACCGTCGGCGTAGTGACCAAACCCTTTATCTTCGAGGGCAAACGCCGCATGGACCAGGCCGAGACCGGCATCGCCGCCCTGCGCGAGAATGTCGACTCGCTGGTGGTCATCCCCAACGAGCGCCTCAAGCTGTTGGCCGATACCCCCATCACCCTGATGAACGCCTTCCAGGCCGCCGACAACGTGCTCAAGCAGGGCGTGCAGTCCATCACCGACCTGATCAACGTCCCCGGCCTGGTCAACCTCGACTTTGCCGATGTCACCACCGTCATGAAAGACGCGGGTCTGGCCCACATGGGTATGGGCCGCGCCGGCGGCAAAGATAAGGCGGTCGACGCCGCTGCCGCCGCCATCTCCAGCCCGCTGCTCGAGACCTCGATCAACGGCGCCAAAGGTGTTATCATCAACATCACCGCCTCTACCGATATCAGCCTCGACGAGGTGTCCATTGCCTCCAGCGAGATCACCAAGGCCGCCGATCCCAACGCCACCATCATCTGGGGCGCGGCTTTCGACGAGTCCTTCCAGGACGAGATGCAGATCACCGTTATCGCCACCGGTTTCGACGAGAACACGCCCAACCAGTTCGGTATTCCCAACTACCAGTTCAAGTCGGGCGAAAAAGAGGGCGAGGAGAACGAGTACATCGACGATATCCTCAAGATCTTCAATACCAAAAACAACCTGTAAGTGGTAAAGTAAGGCAGCCGGCGCCCCTTTTGGGGGTGTGGGCTGTTTTGCGCACCACCAGCTAAACGATACGGCGCGCATGCCGAGAGAGGGGGGCTTTTCATGGACGGGCAGTTTCGCAGCGCGGTGATGGGCTTTCACAAAAAAGATGTCATCGCCTACCTGGAAAAACTCAACGATCAAAACGACGCCATGAAGGCCCAGCTGCTCGAGCGCATCGACGCGCTGGACGGCGAAAAGCAGCAGCTCGTCGAGGAGAACGCCGTCATCCACGACCGGCTCACCAGTCTCGACGACATGCTCACCCAGCAAAAGCAAAAGACCAAAGAGCTGGGCGACAAAGTCATTTTGCTCAGCTCGCAGGTCAACCAGCAGCGCGACAAGCTGGGCCAGCAAGATCGCGACCTGCAACAGGTCCAGGGCGAGCGGGACGAACTCACCGCCATGGTCCACCAGTACGAGGACAAGCTCAAAGACTACGAGGAAAAAGAGTTCGAGATCTCCACCGCGCTGGTCGACGCCAAGATCATGGCCGGCAACCTGGTGCGTCAGGGCCGTGAGCAGGCCGAGCAGCAGCGCCGGCAGATATTGGCGGGTATCGAGATGCTGGGCGGCGAGATGCTCTCTTTTCAGCAGGAGCTGGGGCAGATCAGCCAAACCGTCAGCGACACCGCCAGCGAGCTGCAGCGCCGGCTGGACGCAATGGGCGATACCATCCAGCTCTACCGCGATCGCCTGCAGCAGCTCGATGCCGCTACCGCTCCGCTGCCTGAATCAGCTCCTGCGCCCGCTGCCGCGCCGGCCCCCAGTCAGCCGTCAGCCGCGCCCCAGCCCAACCGCGAGAATGTCCGCCCCGCCGCGCCGTACGGCGGCCAGGTGCGGCACAACCGCATGTACACCTCGGTAAAAAAACAGCCGCCAGCCAGCGGGCTGCTGCGCTCCATCGGCCGTATGCTGCAAAAAAAGTAGCGGCCATTCCTCTTCCACTATAAAAGGGGCGTGTAACAGCGCCGGTACCCGCTTTTTTTCGCGCAAAACAGTGTGGTAAAGCCCCAAGTTTACAGTTTCGTTACAATTGGCTACTTCCAGCTCATGCGACAATAGGGCGCAGACGTCCAGAGGTCACACCGCAAGCAGGGTACATAAAACACGTCAAAATAGGTTTTGATTGCCCCCCAATACCCTCCAATTTACAGTTTCGTAACAATTTAAAAAGGCACCTGACACAGTTGTGTCAGGTGCCTTTTTGCGCGCCGCCCCTTTGGGCGCAAAGAAACAGGCCCGCCTATCGGGCTGGTATTTTTTGCCGCCCGGGTGAAATTTTGCACCCGTCGCCGGGCACACTACCTACAGAGAATGCGGTGGTATGCGGCATGACACCGCCAATTTTTATAAATGAAAAAGACTGGGGATGGAGCGTTTGGTACAGATCATACTGCTGGGGGATACCGAGGACCGCCGCCTTGGCCGGGCCATGCGGCGCTGCCTGCTGCCCGGATGGAAGCAGACCTACCGCGAGCGGCAGTTAGAGGTATACCGCCGCGGCGGCACCGCACTGCTGCTGCGCGAGACCAGCTGCATCCAGCGCCTGCAAGACGTCCGTGCCGTGATAGCGGTCAAGCAGGGGGCGGGCAAGCTGCTCCCCACCGACATGCGCGCCTGCTGTACGATCCTGCCCCACGCCGAGCCGCTGCCGCCCGGCCGCCGTCACACCCAGCTGCTCACCTGCGGCATGTCGCTGCGCGACAGCCTGACCATCTCGGCGCAAAACAGCGAGCAGGCCACCGTCAGCCTGCTGCGCCCGGTCACCGGTGTGTTTGGCCACCTGATAGAGCCGCAGGATATCCTGTTGCCCACTGCCGCTGTGCTCGACAACTACAGCCTGCTCACCGCCGGCGCGGTGCGCCTGCTGCTCGGCCTTACCTGAGCGCTTGTTTTGGCCAATACGTCTTTGCACCTGCGTTTATAAAACAGTTCTATTACATGAAATTACCAGTTATATAAAATCGGCTGCAGCTCATACTACTACTGCAAACGCAAAACTTAAACTTTTAACAAGGAGTGTTTACAAATGGCTAACAGCAAAAGCAGCAATAACCTGGTAGTTCCCGAGGCTAGAGAGGCTATGGATCGTTTCAAGATGGAAGCGGCCAACGAAGTGGGCGTAAACCTGAAACAGGGTTACAACGGCGACCTGACCTCTCGTGAGGCCGGTTCTGTCGGTGGCCAGATGGTCAAGAAAATGATCGAGGCTTACGAGAACTCTGCCAAATAACTTTCCTCTTTGGATAGAGAGCGCCCCGCCAATAGGCGGGGCGCTCTCGCTTTGTGCGGCCTGTTTTGGCAGCTCGGTACCGCCGGCCCTGTGTCATGACCTTAAAGTGCTCTATCTATAGAAAAAGAAATAAGAAATTTTAAAAAACATCTTGACATTTTTGTGGTTTGGGTTATAATAATAGCTGTCGTTGCGGAATTGTGTAAAGGTAGCACGGCAGACTCTGACTCTGTTTGTCTGGGTTCGAATCCTAGTTCCGCAGCCAAGAGAAAGTGCTGGAGACAGCGCGGATAAGCGAAAGCCGTTTGTTCGTACAAATGTTTTAGATTTTAGAGCGTTTGTACGAATAAGCGGTTTTTTCGCGTACTCGGAAAATAGCTGGTTGTGATATCCGTCTGTTATTTGTGATCTTCGGCGCACTAAAGCGGTATCTGGCCAAAATATCCATATACCTGATGTGCACCCCTTTTTGGCCGCACAGCGCGATCAAGCAATGTGCATATCCCCATCTATGTGTTTTATGGAGTTTGACCCACTATGGGCCGATTTTGTGTGCTGAGAGACCCCCATATCAATCGCTTATCCTACTGGACAGTATTTAGTAGGAGTTTTGGCGAGTAGCGCACGACCGCCGCCGAGCTTATGTGTAGAGTTGCCGGCCACTAGGTATGTGCAAACCGATGGATAGTATGAGTGGCCATCTACCGGCTATGTATAGCTGGACATGAAGTTTGTGGTAATCAATGTGTATGGGCATCTGTAAGAATATATAGTAGGGGTAGTTACCTATTTTAAAACCAATGACCAGATATAGGCCTCAATACGTTCAGCCACGCGTATTGTGCAGATCGTTTGTGACGCGGACCACAACTCTTGACAGAGTGACGGTCCTTTGAGGGTCAACTTTTCCTTTACACTATAGCAGATTGAAGGTGGTTTGCAAATTAGAGTAAGGCAAATGCCTAAAAAAGGCTTTATGATGCGGTATTTTGGAGTAAATGATACGGTCAACATCCGCCTCAAATCTATCCGAAGAGTGTTTCAGGTTGCAACCTGGAGCACACTATTTTGTTTTTTATAAATATAAAGGACTGCTCGAAGACAGACGAGCAGTCCTTTCATTTGGGGCAAAAGATCGGCGATGTATCTGTTTTATATATCCTCTTCCAGCTCACCCTCCATATAGAGGTAAATCTGCTGTAGAGCGGTTAGATCTTCTGGTGGGGCTTCCCATATATCTCGCTGAGCAGCCTCGAGTAGGCGCTCGCTCATAGCGTGCAGCGCCCAGGGGTTTTCGCTTTCTAACCATTGGCGCACCGCATCATCAAAAAGGAAACACTGGGCTACCCGATGATAGACCCAACCCGGCACCTGGCTGGTAGTGGCTCCCCAGCCGAATAAAATATCTACGGTGGCCGAGAGCTGCTGAGCACCGCTATACCCGTGTCGGCGCAGACCGGCTAACCACTGGGGATCTAGTATCTTACCTCGAACGATACGATCGATCTCCTGACGGAGCGGACGGGTAGTGAGAGTTTGCGGGTCACGGGAGTCTCCTATATAAGTTTGAGGCGCGCTACCCCTCTCTTGACTGACAGCGGCCACCAGACCGCCAAAATAGCTGTAAAAGTCATCATTATCCAACACATCGGATTCAGGGACGGGGTCATTTTTAACTGCTGTAGAACTGCTTTTTAAGCGTGCCGACAATACATCGCGTGCTATTTGACCTGAAAGGCCCCGACCATAGGCGTAGCCACTCCAGTTTAAATAGGACTGGGCCAGATCTCCGGTGTCTTGCCAGTCGCCACTGCCTAACAGCAGATCAGTACCGGCACCGTATGCACCGGGTGGGCAACCAAAAATGCGCATGGCTGCCTTTTGTTGTGCCTGCTGCAGTGATTCCCCCCGTGCCTGCCATATTTTGATATCGGCTAAAACGTGTTTACGCACGTAATTCATATCGGGGTCCTCGGGTAGAGCGGCCACCAGGTTGACCGCATCCTCCACCCGTTCGATCAGGTTGGGGAAGGTGTCGCGAAATACTCCACTGATGCGCACCGTCACATCGATCCGCGGACGCCCCAATTCAGAGAGAGGAATAGTTTCCAAGCCGATGACTCGGTCAGTATCGGCTAACCAGATAGGCCGTACCCCGTAAAGATACAAGATCTCAGCGATGTCATCGCCCCGTGTCTTCATCGTCTCACCGGCGTATACGACGATTGCGATCTCCTCCCCAACATGGTTTTTTAAGAGCTGTTGTGCTAGACCGACGCCGACCTGCCATGCAGTGCGTGTGGGTATCTCACTAGGATCGGTGGTGTAGAAATTATGTCCGGTAGGTAGCGCATTGGCCCCACCACGGCCGGGGCTGCCAGAGGGCCCTGGTGGGATAAAGCCGCCGTCTAGAGCGTGTAGCAGATGGTGGCGCTCGCATTTTAACTGGCGCAGAGCAGGAACTAGCCTGTGGCAGATCAGATACAGGCAGCGCTCGAGAGCCTGTGGCTGGTTGACAAAAGCCGCTGACAGTTCCAATATCTTATCGATTGCTGCCGGACTGAAGTCATAGGTATCGAGCTGAGTGAGCAGCCAATTTTCAATCTGTTCGATCCGTTGGCGCAGAGCAGGGGAACCTAACTGCGTAGCGGGTAGATCGAGTGAGCTGCATATTGCCTGCGGCAATGAAGGGGTGCTGCCGTTGGGTACCTGTACTAGCAGACGCAGCATATCAGTGAGTTGGCGGCCGGTCGGTGACTGTCCCAAAACGTGCAGACCATCTTTGAAGGCTACACATCCGATATCTTCCAGTTGCCGGTGCAACTGGGGGACCCAGATATCGGGATGAGCACAGAGAGAATCAGTATCGGTCTGTAGGCTCTCTAGCAGACCTTCTCTTAGGGCCAATTGGGCGATATCTTCCAACAGAAGCGGTAACTTGCGCCGGTCAGCCTGTCGTGCTGTCTCGTACTGGTTGATGAGCGTATCGAGCCGCGCCAGATCGCCGGAGAGGCTTGTCTTATGCATAGGTGGCACCATGTAGCTGATTACTGCCGCTGCTGTGCGGCGTTTAGCCAGAGCTCCTTCGCCGGGCACATCGACACTGTAGGGGTAGAAATTGGGCACCCCATCGATGACCTGCGCGGGAAAGCTGTCGGGCGATAGCCCTACCTGCTTGCCGGGTAGCCACTCCACCGTACCATGCGTGCCGAGATGAATGATGGCATCAGCGGAAAATGTCCGGGTGAGGTAGCGGTAAAAGGCCAGATACTGGTGGGAGCAGGGGAGAGCCAGTTCATGGTAGGCCCAGGAGGCCTGTTGCTCAGGTGCGCGGGGCGGTTGTATGCCAATAAAGAGGCTTCCGTTTTGTAAACCGGGGATGAGCAGCTGTTGATCTACCGCCATGAAGGTGCCGGGGGGAGGCCCCCAATGAGCGATCATCTGCTCTTGCAGATACTCTGTCAGTTGACTGAACCAGGAGCAATAGATGCTTTTGGAGACAGTAGCGGCGCTTTTTTTCTGCATCTCCTGTGAAGAGAGGTAACCGCTGTCACCAGTGAGCCCTGCAGCTAACTCGCGTATGATCTGGTCTCCGCTGTCAAATGTGCGCTCTAGAGGTAGCCCTGCCCGAGCTAAATCCTGCACTAGCAGGTAGAGTGATTGGGCTGTATCAAGTCCATAAGCACAGCCGATCATGTCGCGGCGAGGTGGCATATTGTGTAGGATGACAGCGACCTTCTTTTGAGACATTGGTAACTGACGCAGTCGACAAAAGCCCAGGGCGAGCTGTACTAGCATCTGGATGTGTTCGGTGAGCGGCCAGAATACGCTTATACTGCCGGTTGGACCAGATATCTCTTTGCGGCAGGCGATTGGAATGGTGATGAGCTGACCGTCCACCTCTGGTTGGTAGATGCTGCTACAGAGCAGCATTGAATCGATACCCACAGGAGAATCGCACCACTGCTGCTGAGTAAAGTAGGTGCTCATAGCCTGCAAGACCGGTATATCCAGTGTGGCAAACACGCTGTGCCGGTCACTGCGCATCTCTCCTGGTGCCGAAACAACGCTGAGTGAAAAGCCGGTAGTGACGATAAGGATATCGGGTACCGTGTGACCGCGGTAGATGAAAAAACGCTGCAATACAGAGGGGAGTCCCTCGCTAGTTTCACTGGGGACCATATCGGCGTAAACGGGGATAGCCAGAGCGCCGGCGCTCTCTATCTGCTCGATCAGCGCCTGAATATGCCGCAGATCGCCGCTCTGTACCAAAGTATAGTGCAGCAGTATGCCGATTTTGGGACGACTATCGGCCATCAGACTGCGCAGATAATCCTGGGGATCTTGTTCGATTTGGAAAAGACCGCTATAGGCAGGTTCCTCTACTGGTGCGTAGCTACAGGGAAGCCCCCCAATATGTGCTGCTGCCCAGAGCAGTAGATTGCGGCAGTTTTGAGGGCCGCCGGCGTGCAAGTAGCGCAGCAATTCTGTCCGTTCACTGGGCTGTAGTGTAGAGTGGCGCATTACGGTATCGGTCTCAGCATCTACACCAGAGCAAAAAAGTAGTGCGCGGTCTTGAAGACAAGGCCTTATCTGGTTAAATTTGCGGAAATAACTGATGCCACCATGTAGTAATATGATGATAAGGTCGGCCGTATCCAGTTCCTGCTGACAACGCTGGCACATCGCGCCGTCGCCGTCGATATCTTCTGTTCGAAAGCAGTGCAGGTAAAGCAGATCGGGCTGTTCTTGGGTGAATAGATGAGCCGCAGCGACAAAATCTTCTTCTCGCTCTCCGTTTTGGCAGAGCAGTACCACTGAAAACATAGGTCCCCCTATTTCTGGTCTAGAGCCTGGCATACCGTTTCGGCGATCTGTGACGCAGGCAGCACGCCCTGCTCAAATGGATCGCGCCGCATGCGGTGAGGTAAGACAAACTGAGCCGCTTGCTGCAAATGCACTATATCGGGACGATCTTTTCCCTCCCACGCAGCTAGCGCCTGAGCGGCGCGGATCATCCCGATATCAGCCCGGTGCCCCTCTACCCCCAGAGCCAGCGACACCCTAGCGGCAGCAAGCAGTAGCTCTTGCGGGCACTGTACTTTAGAGAGACGGCAGCGGGCAGCAGCAATGCGACCGGCCAGCTGCTGCTGCGACACAGTATATTGGCGGGCAAAAGCCTGAGGATCGGCCTCGTATGCCAAGCGGCGTCGTACCACCTCGACCCGACTCTCTAGATCGTGCTCGCCAAGTACATCCACCACCAGGCCAAAACGGTCTAAAAGTTGGGGGCGCAGCTCCCCTTCTTCGGGATTCATAGTACCTACCAGTGCAAAGTGGGCTGGGTGTGAGTGGGATACACCTTCCCGCTCAACGGTGTTTACGCCCATGGCCGCGGCATCGAGCAGCAGGTCGACCAGATGATCCTCCAGCAAATTGACCTCATCGACATAGAGGATGTTGCGGTTGGCCTGCGCTAAAATACCTGGCTCGAATTGCTTTTTGCCGGTCCGCAGCGCCTGTTCTATATCCAGCGTGCCCACCAGGCGATCCTCGGTGGCCCCCACCGGCAGATCGACAACGCGCATATGGCCTTCGATACTGGTGCGGTCGCTGTTTTGGCGACAGGCTTCGCACATAGTATCTTCGTTGGTAGGGTCGCAGCTGTAGGGGCAGTTTTGAACCTGCTGGCGCGCCGGCATCAGGTGGGCCAGTGCCCGTACGGCGGTAGATTTGGCCGTACCTTTTTCACCCCTGATCAGCACACCACCTAACTGGGGGTCTATAACGTTTAAAATAAGGGCTAGTTTCATCTGTTCCTGTCCCACGATGGCGGTGAAGGGGTATCCCTCGAGCTGAGTCATTGTTGGTCCTCCTCTATCTATCAAGGTCTGCTATCTTTTGTACGGCCTGTTTGAGATTTGTAGCCTGCAGCTGGCCTAGATCGAGCAGCGGTGCATTCATATGGCGGGCAATCTCTGCTGCCAGCCCCAATCGCAAAACGCCCTGTTCAGTATCGATGACCACTGCGGATATCTTTTCGGCGGCTATTTGGTCTGCTGCTGAAAAGGCCGCCGTCAGGGGGTCACCCTGCGGCGCGCTGGTGGCACGGCCGTCTGACAGTAGGACCAGTACTACTGGGGTAGATGGATCTCTGGCACGGGTGGCAAGAACGATCTGTCGAGCACGGTGCAGCCCAGTTGCCAGAGGCGTTTTGCCGCCAGTAGGCAGTGTCTTTAACTGCCGTTGGGCGCGCTCTACACTACTGGTAAAGGGGAGCAGCACTTGGGCATCAGTCCCGCGAAAAATGAGCAAGCTCACCTGGTCGCGCTTTTGATATGCCTCGCACAAAAGCGAATAAATGGCCCCCTTGACAGCGACCATGCGCTGACCCGCGCCCATAGAGGCGCTGGCATCTACAGCCAACAGGATATTAATTCCAGTCTTGGGGCGCCGCAGTTTTAACCGGAGATCTTGTGATTGTACCTGCAGTGGTAGACCGGCGTGTTGTAGGCCTTGTCGAACAGCAGAGTGCAGTACAGTAGGGATTAGAGCAACATCTGACGGACAGCTGGGCCTGCCTGCAAAACTGCCCACGCAGCGCCCCCATTGAGCAGTACCGGCATTTGATCGGTGCTTGCCGCTGCGGCCCGCTCGCGACCACTGAGCTGGGAGCCAATTAGTCGCTGGTGGTGCCGCGCCGATAGGAGAGATACGCTCCTTGGAGAGTGTGCTGCCGTCAGGAGTAGGAAAAGGGGTGTGGTCATCCTTTGGCGAATCGGCGGACGCGGGGACGTTTTTCTGGGGGATAGAATGGTCAGATGAGAGCGTATCGAGAAAATTCTCTTCTGTATTGGGCAGAGGTATGGGTGGGGTAGTACCTTGCTTTTGTTCTTGGCGCAGGCGGTGGGGCAAAGTATAGCCAGCAGCCTCACGTACCATAGGCGCAGAGACCAGACGATGACCGGCCAGGGCTGCTAAAGCGCGGGCAACCCGGATAGTAGCGATCTCAGCCCGGTTGCCGGCGCACTGTGCCTGTTGGGCCAAAGTGCCGGCCAGAGCCAGCGCGTGATCGGTGACCTCAACCTGCGGGAGTCGCTGTTGCGCGCGGCTGATCTGTTCTATAAGAGCGGATGTCTCACCTGCGAATCGCTCGATCAACTGCCGCCTGTTTTGTCCCCATAAAAGCGCGTGCTGGACGATCTGAGTACGCAGACGAAGGTCGTGCTCCGGCTGCATTTCGACATATAGATCGAAGCGATCGAGTAACTGCGGATCAAGTCCGCCCGCCGATGGGTCCATGGTGGCGATCAGCAAAAAAGAAGGAGAAACCGACGGTACAGCCTCTCCGGTCGGTTGGGGTTGTAATCCAGCCAGGAGCGTATTGGTGCTGGGCCCCAACAGATTGATCGCGTCGGCGTATAAGATCCCATCCGCCGCCCGCTGTAGTAGACCAGCTGCCTGGCGGTGGGTATGTCGGTGCAAGATAGCCTCGAGATCGATATGATCGGAAAGTTGACTGGGCGGCGTGCCGGGAGGCAGTTCGGTCCAGCGACGCTGCGGGCAGATCGTCTGTGCGGACCGCGCCAGCAGGGACTTACCTACACCCGGGCAACCCGCCAGTAGGACACCACCCATAGCAGGATCGACCAGAGCGATGAGCAGCGCCTTTTTGGCTGCCTGTTGCCCCACTACAGCAGCATACGGGTATGGTATCATGTGGTACCTCCAGTCATTTAGAAGCTAGTTCCAGTTTGCTAGTATCTCGGCGGCAGCGGCAGTTTGGCCATCGGGTGGTCCGTGTTTTGCCCCGTCGGGAAAACATACTGCGGCGATCTGTACCTCAGCCGGTACCAGTCGTTGAAGATAGTATTGTATCTGCTGCAGTAGCTGCTGTTGCACTTGGGGAAGTATTGCGCGCTGGTCGAGCAGTTGCCACGCAGCGCCCCAATTAGAGCACCGATCGAGGCACTGCAAAAGTTCCAGATCAGCGCCGGCGCGCAGAGCGGCGCAGATAAGAGCCTCTATTCGCCCGTCGCCCCGGTCAGGGCGCGTGTTGGTAATACCCAGCGCCAGCTTGACCAGTTTGCCCCAATGACCGACTAGCAGGAGCCGTACGAATCCCTTTTCTATGGCGGCACTGATCGCACTTCCTAACAAATCGCCGCATTTGACTGCTTTGGATCCGTCGAGACCCCATTCATTTTGGGCGCACATAGCTCCCTGTTTGCCCGGCACCAATAGTGCACTGTGAAAGCCCTCGCTGTGTAGCACCGATAATTCACTGCGGATAGCTTGTGCAAAGGCAGTCTCGTTCATAGGCTCCTCTATCCCGCTAGTACCCAGAATAGAGACCCCGCCTACGATGCCCACATCGCTATTGAGAGTGCGGTGGGCCAGGTCTTCCCCACCAGGCACTGAAATTTGAGCGCACAGGCCACCGGTATAGCCGTACCGTTTGGCTACCTGTTGCAGGGCGTCGGCGATCATGGCCCGAGGGCCGGAATTGATGGCGGCCGCACCTACCGGCTGGTCGAGACCGGGGCGTGTGATGCGACCAATGCCCGGTCCAGCCAATACAGTGAACCCCTTTTGGCAGCGCTGTACCTGGGCACAGATGCGCATTTCCCAAAAAGCGCCGATACCGGAACTGGACTCTTTGCAGACGGTGCCGACAGCACACGTGGAATCACAGAAAACATCTTCGACCGGGATATGCAGCTGTTTGCCGTCGGGAGATGTGACAGCAGCGACAGAGACGATGTCGCCACTTAAAAGTAGGGTAGCCGCCGCAGCAGCTGCTGCCGCTGCACTGGCGCCACTAGTATAACCGCAGCGTATAAGGCGCCCGTTCACATAGCGCATTTCTTCCAAAATATCACTCCTTGGGCTATGTGACCTACCGGTACATGCCGTATTTGATCTTCACCCGCTCGATCTTGCGGATGACTTTTTCGCCGAATAAGAAAAGAAAGAAGGCGGTCCCCAGGGCGTGGGTGAAGTCATAAGGGACCCCTGAGATATAGAGGGCAGTGAGCGACTTCCAACTCATATCGATCTGGGTGCGGTCGATGGCGCTGGACATGACCATGGTGCAGATGTTCATGATGCCGCCATAGATGATAAAGGTGCTCATGAGGCCGAAAAGGGACAGGGTAAGATCGTCGATGGGCAGCCGGTCGCGCTGGATCAGCAGGCCAACTAGCAGGCCTATCGCCCCAAAAATGTAGAGGCGCCAGCCCAAAAACGGCCCCTTGCCCCACCAGCGGTAGGAGAGGTAGGCAGCGCCGATGGCACACAGTACACAGAGCACCGGCCCGCGCACGATCTGAAAACTGCGGGACTTCATCTTTTCCAGGTCTACCTTGTTGAACACCACACCGGCCAAAAATCCCAGTATGCCCCAACAGAACATCTGCCAAGGGGTCCAGGGCCCCTGCCCCAGAAAGAAGTTGCACACGAAACGGGCGATGGCACCCACCAGAAAGCCGGATTCAGGCCCCATAGAGATACCGGCCACGATGACCAGCGCAGTGCCCGCTTGGAAGGGGATCATCATCGAACAGGCCAAAGTGCCAAAGGCGGCCAGTGCCGACATCACGGCGATCATCACCAGTTCTCTGGCCCGGGGACGGCGCCGCTCAAAGACCATAAAAAAGGGGAGCAGCGTATACAAGATGATGAGCAGGCTGATAAACATGTACTTGCGGTCGCTGAGAAAGCGTACCCCTACAAAAATAGTCAGGGGAATACACACGAGAATGAGTACAGCGGTTATGTAAAAACGCTTATGCCGCGTTACCTCGTACTGGGTCATATCCCGTTTTGTCTGCATAGCTCTACCACATCCCTGTAAGTTACTGCGCCCTCAAATACCCCGCGGGACATTCGGTCAGCGGCGGTGGTATAAAAGCTGTTGCCGCTGAAAAATGCGCGCGGGCGGCCCTGCGAGACGATCTGCCCGTCGAAGAGCATGGCGCAGCGGTCGGCGTGTTCAGCGGCAAATTCGATATCGTGGGTCACCATCACCACTCCTATGCCCTGTTCGGCCAGCCCCTTTAAAATATCGGCCAGCACCGCTTTGAAAAACGGGTCAAGACCTTTAGTGGGTTCGTCGAGCAACACCAGTTCTGGCTGCAAGAGCAAGATCTTGCCCAGGGCCAGGCGCTGCTGTTCGCCCCCGCTGAGGTCGTAGGGGTTGGCGCGCCGCAGTGCCTGCAGCTCCAGCTGGGCGAGCATCTGTTCGATGCGCCGCTCTTTTTCCCGGTCGGGGCACCTGCTGTCGCCCAGAGCATCAAACAGTTCTTCTTCTACGGTGATCTCGGTAAACAGCGCCTGGGGGTCTTGGGGCAATAGGCCTACGCGCAGGCTGTTTTTGTTATTGGCCATCGCAGTGCCCCGGTGCAAGACCTTGCCCCGGTAGGGCCGGTAGATGCCCCCCAACAGCTTGAGCGCGGTGGTCTTTCCGACCCCGTTGCCGCCGATGAGACAGTACAGCTCACCGCCATATACCTGTGCGTCTAGGCCACGGACGACATCGACGCCGCCCCGGCTATAGCGAAACCATACGTCTTTGGCCTCTGCCAATACCGGCTTTGGGTGTGTGCGGCTCTCTGCCGGCTGGGGCAGGGCGGTGACGGCTGCCCGGGGCGGCAACAGCGACTGCAGCCACAGCCGCCCCTCGCGCACAGTGAGGGGACACATGCCGCCAGTGCCGATCTGGGCGTAGATCTTCATCACAGCCGGCAGTCCTTCGAACATGCGGTCGCGGCCCTGGCCGCGGCTTAAAAAATCGCCGACCTCGCGCGCGGGGCCGCTGCAGGTGATGTGGCCGTCCTCCATGGCGATCACCCGGTCGGCCAGTGGGAATACCTCCTCCAATCTGTGCTCGGAGAGGATGATGGTGACCCCCAGCTCTAAGTTGATCTTGCGCAGCGCCTGTAAGAACTCGCCGGCGGCAATGGGGTCCAGCTGTGAGGTGGGCTCGTCGAGGACCAGCACCTGTGGCTGCATGGCCATGACCGAGGCCAGATTGAGCAGTTGCTTTTGCCCCCCTGAGAGCTCGGACACGCTGCGGCGAAACCAGGTCTGGATGCCAAAAAAGCTGGCCATTTCAGCCACTCGCCGCCGTATGGTCTGCTGGTCGTATCCCAGGCTCTCGAGCCCGAAAGCCAACTCGTGCCATACCTTGTCGGTGACGATCTGCTCGTCGGGGGATTGGCGCACATAGCCGATCTGCTGGGCAGCTGCCCTGCGGTCGAGCTGTGCGAGCGATCTGTCGCGATACAGGACTTGTCCCTCCCGTTTGCCATAGGGGGCGATGCTGGGCTTTAAGTGGCGCAGCAATGTGGTCTTACCGCAGCCGGAGGGGCCGCACAGCACCACGAATTCTGCCTGCTCGATCTGTATCGTCACATGTTGCAGGGCCGCCCCGTCAGACATCGGGTACCAAAAACTCACATCTCGAAATTCCACTTGCGCCATCTGCGCTCCCCCTCTATATCTATGAAGATCGGCAGTGCCAGCAGTGCCAAATGTGCCGCTGCCACTGGCAGTATATCGGTCAGGCGGTGTGTACAGACTACACTAGGATAGTAGTAGACCTCGGTGATCCCGCCGACGAGACCAGCTGTCGCCACCGCCGACAGCACGGCGATCACCGCCAGAGCCCAGCCGTCGCGCCGCGTAAAGCGGAAGATGTGAAAGCTGGTGCGGCCGGGGAGACCGTAACCACGCGCCTCCATCGAATCTGAGGTCTCGATGGAGCTCTCGAGCGACCAGGCGATGAGGATAGACACCTCGCGGGCCACCTGTCGCAGGCGGCGAATGGGCTGTCTGGCCCCGTATACCCGCCCCATACAGCGTTGCCCCTCGGCAATCTGCCGGTACCGCTGTCGCAGCATGGGGATATAGCGCAGGCACATAGACAGCACCAGTGAGATGGAGGGCAGTACCCGGCCAAACAGATAGATGAACTTGTCGGCTGTGACGATGCGGCCAAAGCAGCCGAACCACAGGATGACCCCCACTAGCATAGATGCGGCGGCCAGACCGTAGAGGATGGCCTCTAGCGTGACAGCATTGTCGTTTAGGTAAAATAGCACGGTGGCCCCGCGGTGGTTGAAGAGCGGGTTTAAGAGCACTGTAAACACCAGCAGCGGCAGCGATACCAGCAGGGCACCGCGCAGAGCTTTGCCGCCGCCCAAAAGAAAGGTGTACGCCGCACCGGTCGCCACCGTCAGAGCCAAGATCAGCGGGTGCATGGAGAACATGCCCAGCCCCAGTACGGCGGCAAAATAGGCAAAACTGACCAGCGGATGGAAACTGGAAAAACTGCTCTTATCGCCCAGACCTTCGCGGGGCATCAGAAGTACGCCCCCACGTCACTGCCCAGGTCGCAGGTGTAGCACCACAGGATGCGGTCACCGTTTTGTACCTCGTAGGCGGCGCAGCCGTAGTTGGGGAACCAGCCGTTTACACTGTACATCCAGCCGGACAGGTCTCCGCCGTCAAACTCGTATAGGTGGTTGATGCCCTCGATATACACCCCGCCGGTATAGCCGCCGTCGCGGCGGAACTCCATCTGGATGCCGCTGTTGCGGGTAACTCGTTTTAAAATGTCAAACACCGTTTCACCGGGCGTGATCTCCACCTGGGTGGTGCCCAAGATCACGCCGCTGGCGGGCACATATCCGGCCAGGGCGGGATTTTTTAGCTTGCTCATATCGCTGGCCAACGTGTCACAGCGTATTTCGATGGTGCAGGTATTGGCCGGCGCCGGCGGTGCCTCGGGCTCGACCGGGGCAGGGGCAGGGGTGCCATCTGGTGCCTGCTGGGAACTTGACTGGCCGCTGTTGGGGGTACCGCTAGAGGGCTGAGCCGAAGAGGAGGGGGAGCTCTGACTGGCGCCGCTGCTGCTCTCCTGGGCAGCTTCGCTTCCTACCGGATCCTCTGGCTGCGGCGTTTCTGGCTGCGGCTCCTCCACCGACTTTTTGATCAGTATGTAACTGCCGCCGCTCTGTAGGGGCAGTTGCAATTTGCCTGCAGTGACAGTGCCCTTGATCATCGGCCCCAGCGCACCGCTCTCGGGGTCGTAGCGGTAGACCTGAATGGCCGGCAGATCCCAACTGCACGGCAACTCGACTGTGGTGCCGGCCGGCAGCGCCCCATCGTGCAAAAAAGTGACAGTTTGCCGCTGGCTCTGCTCGGCGACCAGCAAGGCCTCTATCTGCTGGGCGTAGGCACTCTGTTTCTGTATCTCTAAATTTACTGCCGCCGGCTGTTCGATGGTGGAGCCGCGCAGCCTCCAGGTGGCCGTACCGCCCTCAAAAGAGACATCTTTTGTAAAGTCTTCTTTTTTCTGTGCGATCTGCTCAACTTTTTCCTGTGAGAGACAGTCTTTATTTTGTGCCCTCTTAAAGTCTTTCTGTTGTTCTTGCAGTTTTTCGGCAGCGGCCTTGAGTTGCTCATATACCTGCTCTTGGTCGTCAACCACAGTTTTGGCAGCGGCGATATCCTGCTCAAAAAGTAGGACCCGCTGTGGGGCATATTGACCTTTCTCGTTGCCGACCTTTACGGACTCTAATAGCGTGTTGGCACTCTTTATATCATCTTGTAGGGATCGGCGATAGTCGGCGGGCTCGATCTGCAAGCTCAACAGCCCGGCAACGGCCACCGCCACTAGGATACCGCCCAGAATGATCTTTCGTACCCAGCGTTTTTTCTTCATCTAAATACTCTCCCGCGGTGTGCTGTATCTTTTGTGTCCAGTTGCCCAAAAGCCCTCCCGCAGTGAGCGAGAGGGCCAAATAGGGCTGGAAAACAGGTTTTATTTTACCGCTTTTTTGCGCAACAGGCCCAGTGCCACAGCGGCGGTGGCCAGTGCAGCGAGCGAGGCGGCTACCGGCAACACGTCGCCGGTCTGTACACCGTTGTCTTTTTTGTCCTGCTTGTCTGTTTGGGCATTTTCGTTTTGATGGGACTTTTGGTAGGCCTCCAGCTTGGTGCTGGCAGCTTCGATATCTTCGGCCCCCTGCAGGTACTTGGCACTATCTTCGGGGATCAGTGCGCGATATTTCTCGATCTCCTCTAAGAGAGACTGCACTTTTTCGGCGTTGGAGGCATCGACGCTCTGGGTACCGCCGGTCTTTTGCAGCTCTTGGATGAGCAGATTGGTGTAGTCGACTGCCGCCGGCACAAAGTACTGCTCATAGCTGCTCAGAGTCAACAGATCCTCCAACAGCAGGCCATCGGTCAGCTTGGCCGCTCTTTCCATAGCTGTTTTACTGTCTAAGGTGATGGGGCCGGTAAGCGTATCCTTGATCAGCGTGTCCAACTCGTTTAGCTGAGTATGGATGGCCTGGATGTGCGCGTGTAGAGTGCGCAGCTTAGCGGCGTTAGGCACTTTTGCTTGTGCCTCGGCTGAGAGCGCCTCGAGACGGCTCATAAGAGCCGTGATCTCGCCCTCGTGTTTTAAGCTGACTTTTTCGACTGCGGGCAAAACGTCGATCTCTGTAGACAACGCCGCCGCTTGACTTTCTTGCTGTAACTGACCGATACGGGCGTAGGCAGCAAGCAGCTTGTCGGCACCCACTACATCGCTCTTATCACTCTTCTTTTGATACTCAGTGTACAGCCGCTCGATCTGATCGGCATGTTCCAGCGTGATCTGGTCGAGCGCAGGTAGACTGGCGATCCCGCTGTTGAGTTGCTGTAACCGTTCTTCCGGTGTCATGGATGAGACGCTGAGCATTTCAGTAAGCTTATCGAGGTTAGTCACTTTGGCCTGCTCCGCGGCGCTCAGATTATTGTAGCGCTCCTGAATACGGCGCAGCTCAAAATCGTTATAGTAGGGATAATCTGCCGGATCGGGCATCCGGTCGATCTGGTTGTACACGTCGGTGCCGGCAATACTGGTGTCTTGTTTGTTGCCGAAGCAGAAAACGTAATTGCTGTCGAGATAGATGGTGAGATTGCCGTTTTTATCTACAGTAAAGGTTTGGCTGCAGAACTCACCATCCTGACCCTGCATCTGATCATCGCCTTCACCCACCAGATTTACCTTTTCGTAAACCGGCTCAGTTTGTCCCTGGCGGTCACGGACGATATACATGTAAAAGTTTTCGTAGTATTTTTTGTTTTGAAAACCTGGGTGGTTTGTGACATACTCGTTGCGGTAAGGAATGATATACAGATAAACTTCCTGTCCATTTTCTTTAGTCGCATAGGCAGTGCTCAATACGACCGAGCCTTTGGCTTTTATTTCAGGGATATTATAGATCTCGTGGAGATCATTGGCATCCAGCACTCTCATAGGCGCACCACTGCCGCCGTGGCCACCGCCACCGCACACATATACACGGTCATTATAAACGACAACAGAAGATTTAATGGCAGTACCACTGGTAGTATCGACAAATTTGATGATATCATCTTGGTCAAATGATCCGTCCGGGTTCATGCGTATGCCGAGTACACCACCGTTTGTACCTGCAGTGGCAACATATAGACGATTATTTTTGGCGTAATAATAAGGAGTTGTGGTAAGCTTTTCGCCGCCCTGCATCTCTGTGGGGATCTGGTACCGGTCGATAAAATCACCAGTTTTTTTGTCGACAGAGGTGATGTAGCCGTTGGTGTTGGTAAATACACAGGCATCGTCGACAAATTCGACTCCCGACCACAGGAAGAATGCGCTGTCGTCCGCTTTGTACGACCACTCGGGAGACACTTCCTCACCCTGATTTACTGTGGGGCGGGCATTAAAACAGTACAGGCGACCTTGGTTTGTGCCGTAGGTAGCAGCATATACATACCCGTCGTGATACATGATAGGTGATTCTATCTGTGCCCCATCTAAATCTACGCTCTCGTATACCTTGTCCAGTGTTTCTGCATCGAAAGCGATCAGTTTGCTTTTAGAGCTGCCGCCAAAGACAAAGATCAAACCATCACCCGAGCCGATCTGCGGTAGTAACTGCCCACTGCAGGAGAACTCGGCTGACTTTTTTTGCACAGTCCCGGTCTGAGCATCGGCCTTGACCAAAGTGCGATTGCTAGCTGAGGTATAGGTCTCATCGGGGTCGGTAAGATAATAGTAGATGGAATCCCCCACCACAACAGTGGGAGAGATATGGTTCATCATGGTATTTCCACTGTGTAAGCTGCTTTTCCATTTTAGTGCGATGTCGTCACCCGTTTGGGGTGTTTTGGCGTCAGTTACCCCCTTTAGTTCCTCGTTTCCCAGAAACTGACCCCAGTTTAGCGTTGTCTCATCTGTTGGTGCGGCGGCAGCAGGGGCAATACCCAGCGCTGAAAATAGAATTGCCGCGACCAGCAGTAGAGAAAACTTTTTGCAGTTGCTCTTTTTCATATGTGCTCCTCTTTTTCTCTCTTGTATAATGTGTATGGCCAATAAAAAGAGGCTGCCTTTTGGCAGCCCGTAAAAATTTCCAACATCAAAATACATGACAAAAAGCCCACTACCTAAAGCGGTCAGGGACTCTGCTCTCGTATTTCAATTGCCCGGAAATTCTTTTCCCACCGAAAAGGATTTTTCCAATACCTGCGCAGGTCTCCTGGCTTGAGATCATCCTACTAACCCTCTCCTTCCCAGACCCCGTGGAGCCCAGTGGCAGTGTTCTGCAAACAGATCACTAGAGAGTGTTCGTCCTTCTTACAGTAGCGGAGGAACTGCTGCGGATTTGCACCGCATTCCCTTTTCATGCATCAAAGAAATGCAACGCAGATATTTTGAACAATATTTTGAACAGTTTACTATAATTTTTCGTTCAAATACGCTTATAACTGAAAATGCATATTTCTCTTTCTTTTTTGTGCAGACCTGCTTTGAGTAGGTCTGTTTTTTTATACAAAAAAGCAAAAATTTGTCTGAACGGAAACTTATATTTTCACTATAGCAGGTGCGGCAAATCTTGTCAATTGTAGAGGCATACAACTGTCAGGAAGACTTATATAAAATGTTGCAAAAGTTATAAATGTTGCAATCGATCGGCGTACCGATCTAAATACAGGTATCGGCTGTTCTGGGTACACCTTTGAACAGCTTTTTCAGCAGATGATCCCATACAGCAAAATGCAAGATGCCCCTACGCGTCAATCACCTGTTTTGGGGCCGGCGGCATAATCACTTTTCCGTAGCCACTGAGAACAGCAGGGATACAGCTATACCGATCCTTAGAGAATAAAAGGATGAGATTGAAGCATGTTTCGGGGCCGTAAGAGCCTGTTTGACAGAACGGCACCGTATAAACAGGCAAAACTACAGGTCCTCGCAAGCCGCGAAAAAAAGTCAGCTTGATACATCCGCACCGCGGTGCAGACGGTGGCTGCGGCCACGTTTTGAAAGAGCAGTAGTTGGTCGTTGCGTGGCACTTTTAGCTCAACAAATAGCTCCCGGCCTGGGGCAAAGGTAGAGGAGACGGACAGTTCCCCGCTGGCGGGGCGGTGAAAGACCCGCACATTTCTCTGCAACAGAAGATAGCTGCCTAAGATCTATCACCGCCACGCAGTAAACAGGAGTCTCCTTCGAAGCAAACATATGAGCCGCGGCTCTTTTTTGCGGATTGGTCAGCAATCAAAACTTCTATACATTGTGCCTATGTAGCGCTACCTCTCTAAACCGTGTTCTCTCTGCCTCTTATATCGATAACCCTGTATCCTATTAAATAAAAGGGGCCGATCAGGGGTGGTCTGACAGAATTGGCCAATTCTTTTTGGATGTAGAGCTGCAGTCGATACAGCAGGACGATATATTTTTTGACCTTGCGCCCAGAGTTACCCGATAGCGGCCGCGTTTGACCTTTAGCCGGGCGATAAGAATGCGCACACAGCGGCGCTGTATGCGGCATCTGCAGCTCACTGCACGGGGTCTCCATTCGGTCGGCCATAACAGTGGATCGGCGTATGCGCCAAAACACAGCGAGTCGCGGACAACAACTGTGTTTTACTCCATTTTTTATCGCCTGTGGTAACCTCAATTTTGCTGCACAACTTTGAAGGTGACATCTGGAACTGCCTACACTACCTCGGGTCCTTAAATGTAGTCGGCGGGTTTTGGTCGTCCATACGCGTCTCACCGCCATATACAGGGTCTGACTGCCCTTGGGGATGATACGCGGGTGCATGGGTGCACCGTAGTCGAAGGGGGCGAAGCGGCATCGGTGTAACGTGTAGCGCAAACCATCCAGCTCTGCCATTAGGGTACTATTGAGCCAACTGGCAGAGTTTTTACTTCTCAGCTTTTTTAGCGGTGGGTAGAGGTCAATCGGGTGCCGGGTGCTAAATGCAGTTTGCTCAATATTGTCTGGACGGATGTCTTACAGGGGAAGATCTTTTTGCAGCTGCAACGCACAGGAGGACCGGGAGTGCGGGGGCCTCTAGCGAACAGGACCGATATCGCCCGCCAGTTCACACAGATGCGCGATATGTTTTCGGCGGTGACAGGTGACGCGCAGTTGCAAAAATAGGGTGCCGCAGATGAAAAATGAGCGGGGAGATGATCCTTTTGACAGGCAGATAAGACGACTTGCTTACAGTGTTCGGGGCACCGCATTGTAGGCCTGACAGTGGTGTGCTGCGCCGCGCCGCCGGCACTTATACTGACAAGTGTTGCTGCCAAAAGCGGCCGTACCCGCACAGACAGGTCCCTGCTATCATTTTTGTACAAAGTTTGCAGTATTTATTGTGGCACAGCACCAAGTCCACTTAGCCAGTGTGGATGATTTTTGCCACTAGATTTCTATTAGGAGGCGGAGACCTTTGCTGCTATAATGATGTTGTAGAGATATAGGTGGTCTGAGTGCACCGGCGATCTGCTATAAGGGGTGTTGCCGCCATGGCGAGCGCAATGGGCGCGGCGACAGACAGATCATCTACCAGATAGGATCTGGGGCAAGATGCTTGCCGTGCGACATGTTTCCCCGCTATCAGCAGGGCTGGTAAGAGCTGTGGAGCTCTGTCGATGATGTTGTCATTCGGCGCTTTGCGCATACACATATTGTTCTGCTAAAAGGAGGAACTGTCATGTCTTACAGCTTGCAAGATCGCATTCTCGGCTCGCTCGTGGCCGCCGGTATGGGGGACGCGATGGGCGCGCCCACCGAGACCTATAGCCGCCGGGAGATCATCGCCCATTTTGGGGGCTATGTAGAGAAATTTGAGGACCCCAAGGATAACCCTTTGGTCGTCGGCAATATAACGGCCGAGGTAACCGACGACGCCTCGCAGATGTTTGAACTGGCCAAAGCGGTGGCCGAGACAGGCGGTCACCTGACCGTAGAGGCCACAGCTCGGGCGATCGTGCGCTGGTCTGAGTCCTACCCCAAATACTATCCGCGCAACGCTGGCCCCACCACTTCGCGGGTGATCGATGATCTCAGGGCCGGCAAAGATCCCGTCGTATTGGGACAGACCGGTGGCTTTTACGGGCGCGGCACCTCTAACGGTGCAGCAATGCGGGTGGCTGCTTGCGGGCTGTGTAATCCCGGTGATCTGGATGGGGCGGTGAATACGGCCATCACCTCTTGTGTGCCCACCCACGGTACACAGCACGCCTACAGCGGGGCAGCTGCCATCTCGGCGGCTATTGCCGAGGCGCTCACCGAGCAGGCCACGGTAGAGACGGTAGTTGAGGCGGCGATTTACGGTTGTTTAAAGGGGGAGCTCATCGGTGAAAAAGAGGCGAGACCGGCGTACGGTCCATACTGCCTACCGCTGCTCCACCGCGCGCTCGCGGCTGTTGACGGGGCGGAAAATATGGAGGAGGCGATCATACAGCTCGACAGAAATATCGGGTGCAATGTAGATATCCAGCCCACGGTGGCCTGTGCTGTGGCCCTGTTTAAAGCCGCGCGGGGCGACTGGAAAAAGGCCATTCTCGGCGGCGCCAATCTCGGCGGCGATACCGATACGGTAGCCTGCATCGCTGGGATGATCGCCGGGGCCTTTTGCGGTTTTGCGGAGATCGACCAGCAGTGGTACCGCACATTTAAGGCGGCTAACCCGGCACTGGATCTGGAGGCGGTGGCCGCTGCTCTGGCTGCGCTGTAGCGGCGGTGCCGAAGAGGTGTTACCATGTTTGATACGATGATCGTCAACAATCCCCAAGTGGATCTGATCACTCCTTTTGAGGGTACCTTTCCCATCGTGGCGGGGCCGACCCGCATCGTCGAGAGCGTGACTCCCGAGGCTGGCGGCTGTGGGAACACCATGTTGGCCGGCAGCCGCTTGGGCCTGTCATGCATGCCTTTTGGCGGCATAGGCAACGACCTGTTTGGGGAGTTCATTCTGGATGTATACCGCGCAGAAGGTATTTGTACCGATGCGATCACCGTGCTGCCCGGCACCGAGACCTGCAAAGTAGTGGTGCTGGTAGACGGGGAGGGGCGGCATGTGCTGGCGTCCATGATCGGCGGGTATTTGGGCGATATGGACCTGTTGGATAAGTGGATCGGCGAGGTGCGCTCTATCTATTTTACCGGATACCTGCTGGCTACCGAGATGATGCGGGACGACATGCTCAAAGTGCTATACCGGGCAGCGGCGATGGGACGGGAGATCTTTTTTGATCCCGGACCCATGATTCCGCAGATCGATCGGGGCGTATTAGAAAAATGTATGTCGACGGCGACGGTGGTGAGCCTCAACGACGAGGAGGCTGCTCTTATCACCGGTGAGAATACCGCCGAGCGCGCCGCGCCGCTGCTGCAATGCAGATACGGCGGTGTCGCCATCGTAAAAGACGGGCCTAAGGGGTGCTGCATCGCCACACCGGAGGATACTGCCGGGACTCGATACCGCGGCTTTTCGGTGCCGCTGGTCGACACCACTGCTGCCGGTGACGCCTTTTTAGGGGCTTTTATGTTTGCCTATCTACACGGTTGGGCGCTGTGCGACTGCGCAGCGCTGGCCAATGCCACCGGTGCCGCCGCTGTGGCCAAAATGGGTAGTGGCACGCATGTGCCGACCAAAAGTGAAGTGCTGAGAGTCCTGCAGTCTGCAAATATTATGTATGACCTTTGAGAGAGCGGCCGCCCGGCAGCACAAGATAGAAGACGACGGGCTATAAGGCGTATGTACACCAACTGCAGTTGCCCGTGCGAATAGAACTGGGCTATCAGACTCGCGATCAGGTTATGAGATGCTCTCTGGTAGGGGCTGCAGTGGGTCGCAGTAAGTTGCGGCGGAGAGAATGGACCAGCCATCTATTAGAATTAGAGTGTCGCCAGCGACGGGATACGAAATATCGGTACCTCGGTCCGGGCATTTGGCCGCGGCTGGGCGGCGGCGCCGTATCTGCACCAGAGCCTGCCGGCAGTCGACAGTGGAAAATTCCATATCTGTTTTAAGGCCGGTACTGCGGGTGCTCCGCGCAGTACCGGCTTTGGCAGATGGAAAAGATTTTGCGCAAAAGCTCTTGCATTTTTCTGGGTTTCTAGTATAATGTTTTAGGTAAGATAAATCGAGGTGTGGCTCAGTTTGGTAGAGCGCTGCGTTCGGGACGCAGAGGCCGCAGGTTCAAGTCCTGTCACCTCGACCATGTCGATAGGTCTCGATGCGCAGTTTGCGATCGGGACCTTTTAATGTCTATATATGGTTATGGTGATATCTGCGCCGGAGACGGCGCTTTTTTAATGAGGAAAGAGACCTACTACGGTGCTCTTTAAAAGATTGAAAAGCTCTGGTCGGCCCAGTTCGGTGTACAAGATAGCCGCTGTTTGATGATGGTACCTATATAGATGGCGATAGCGGGCAAGCTGATAGAGAATTAGTGGAGGGTATTATTTAAAGAGCGGAGGTGGCCCCGATGCGCAGAGTTGTAGTGTATATCGGCATGAGTTTAGACGGCTATATCGCCGACCGAAACGGCGGAGTAAAATGGATGACCGGCGACGGTTCAGAGCCGGGCAGTGCGGGCAGCTACCAGCAGTTTATCGAGACGGTGGACACAGTGCTGATGGGCTACCGCACCTACCACCAGATCGTCACCGAGCTCTCTGGCGGCAGCTGGGTATATCGCGGAAAAAAGAGCTATGTGTTGACGCACCGCGATATGGAGTCGACCGGGGAGATCACCTTTACCCACCAGGACCTGGCCGCGCTCATCGGTGCGCTCAAGGCGCGGCCAGGCGGTGATATCTGGGTGTGCGGCGGGGCTGATATCATCTGTCAGCTGATGGCCGGGCAGCTGATAGACCGCTACCACGTCACGGTGTTACCGGTGATATTGGGCGGCGGCTTGCGCCTTTTTGCCCCACAGGAGCGGTGCTGTCGGCTGCGCCTTCTATCGACGGCTGTATACGGCGGGATGGTGGACCTGGTATATGAGAGGCGGTAATGACTGTAATACTACTGTTTGGCGGTCGTTTTTACAGCTGGGACGAAAAGGCCGGTGGCATAGAGCTGCTGGCCTTTTCATGTGAGAGGTATTTGGTGTTTTTACCAGCCCCCGTCAGCCAGTTTTAGAAAAAAGCAAAATAGGGGTTTTAGTATCAATCTGAGCTGCTATACTGGGGATAACGGTACCGTGAATCTACTAAAAAGGAGGATGTTTTATGCATCCATTCGTGTGTTCACCGGTGGGCAGTATATGCTTTGACGGTATTCTGCCCTATATACAGATAGACGCCGCCTACCGGCCGGCTCTCAGCGGGCTGAAGGGCTTCGGTTTTATACAGGTGCTGTGGTGGTTTTCGGGCTGCGACGACCCACAGTCGCGCGCCGCGCTGACCGAGCAGCGCCCCTACACGCGGGGCCCGCGACAGATGGGCACATTTGCCACTCGCTCGCCCCGACGCCCCAATCCGCTTGGGTTGAGCTGTGCCCAGGTATTGGATATCGATGAAGCGGGCGGTGTGATCCGGTTGGCCTATATCGATGCCGACGCAGGCACGCCGGTACTGGATATAAAGCCCTATACGCCCAGTTTAGACCGGGTAGAGTACCCACAAGTCCCCACCTGGTGTGCCCATTGGCCCCAGAGCATCGAACAGTCCGGCGAATTTGACTGGTCGAAAGAGTTTTGCTTTTAGTGCCGGGCCAGACGGGGCGTTTTAGCGACAATAGAGGAGAATCATTCTGCGGTCGGCGAGGTTGGCACAGCTTTTTTGCATGGGGCTTTGCCCCGCGCGGATCGTTTTTAAAAAAGGCGGGCAGCAGATGATCGTCTGTTGTGCGCTCTGCCCCGGATCTGCGATCTTGCGCTGACTATCATAAAAGAGGACCGGACGATTCGTCCGGTCCTCTTTTGGTAGCTGTAAGGTGATTTTAGCCCTGTATCTGGTGGGCGATGTTGGCGGCCATGGTGGCAAAATCGTAGCTGCCGACCGCACTGACGAGCTGAATATCTGCCGGTGAGAGCGCTTCGGGGTCGAGCGCCCCGACCAGAGCCCCTGCCATAGCGCCCATCATATCGGTATCGTTGCCCAGATTGACGGCCATTGTCAGCGCTGCGGCGCTGCCACCGGTGGCGGCCAGGCAACCAAATACGGCGGGGACCGACTCATTGGCAGCAGAGCTGTTGCCCACACAGGCCTCGATCTCGGCTATGGCGCGATCGAAGTCATTTTGATATTTGAGCCCGATCTCGATGGCCAGTTCGATGCGGCGGCTGACCAGGGGACAGGCGGCGGGCTGAGCGCGGTAGCTGTCGGCGATATCGTAGCCGCGACGGGCGCCGTGTACGGCAGCAGCCAGCACCGAGTGACAGGTGGCGCTTTCGCGCAGCGCCTCGCTGATAGCAGCGGCCATAGCGCCAGCACCAGAGAGCGAGACCATGTTGTTGTAGATGTTTTTATACACCATGATCGCTTTCTGGCAGGCTGTCTCGCAGTCGCCGGGGTAAAATACCGCCACAGCTGCGGTGCGGGCCGCCGCCTCGTTTGAGATCTTGTGGTGGTCGAAAGTGAGAAACGGGTAGCGGTAGCCGGTATCGATGCCGGCCAGCGCGCAGTACGACTCGCGGGTCACATAGCCAGCGCTGTCTAAATGGTCGGGATCGGCCCCCCAGGTGAGCAGCTCCTCGGCTGCGGCGTGTTCGCCGTGTATCTCGCCGTCGGCCACAAAGCGGCCCAACAGCTGCCAGGAGAAGGTAAAGGCGTCACCGGGCTGCCCGGCGACAAAGCGGCCCTTACACTTGGTGGAGACCGGCGGCTTTTGCAGGGTGGTGAGGTAGCCGCCGTGGGCGGCGCGGATCATGTCGGTGGTCCAGGTGGCGGTGGCGGCGCCCATGGCTTCTCCCACCGCGGCACCGGCGATACAGCCGTACAGTTTGCGTTCTATCATGCCGGTATCCTCCTTTTATCGATGATCGCGTCCAGCTGATCGGCCATGCCCAGGATGTCGAAGTGACGGGTGAGGTCGCGGTCGCTGAAATTCATATGTTCGATGAGCTGTCGGTCGGCGTCGGAGAAGGAGCCGGGCCCTTCGTAGGCGCCGTAGATGGCCCCGCCGATAGAGGCCATCGAGTCGGTGTCGCCGCCGGCATTTACCCCCAGTACCACCATATCGAAGGCGTTCTTGGCGGCGATAAACAGCCCGAATAGAGCGGCAACCGACTCGGTACAGACCAGTGAAGTACCCACCAGCGAGGCTAGCTCCCACAGCAGGCGCTCGGTGTCGTGACAGTAGCGCAAGCCCAGCTCAACGGCCATTTCGATGCGGCGGTCCATCTTGGCGCCGGAGACCTGGTAGGCGGTATCCCGCACCCGCCGGCAGGACTCTTTGACCCCGTAGAGGGCCGCCTGTATGATCTTGTCTTTACTGGTGCTTTCGGTCATGGCCTCAGATACGGCACAGGAGACAGCGGCCGCCGCCGAGATGGCCACATCGGTGGGGTGGGTGGGCATACACATGGCGATGGTCTCGGTGATGGCACGATCGTAGTCGCCGGGGTTCATAAAGCCCATAGGTGCCGCCTTCATGGCTGTGCCGTTGGTGATAAGGTGGTTGCGGGTCTTTAAGTGGGCGTATTTGTCTACCGGAATCTCGCCTTTTAGGCGCAGGATCTCGACTTTGGTGTTGGGGCCGGAGTGGTCGAGGAAATACTGGTCGAGCATCGACCAGTCGATGAGCACCTGCTCAAAAGTTTTTTGATCGACCCGGCCCTGCTCTTTGATATAGGCCAGACCAATCAGATAGACCAGGCTGAAGTCATCGGTCACCATGCCCCGGCGGTTGTTGTGGGCAAAACAGTCGCACACCGGGTCGACCAGACTGGTCACGAAACCGCCGTGACGCTGTACGATGGCTTGGGTCGTCTTGGTCTCGGTGACGGCACCCATCGCGTCGCCGATGGCCGCGCCCAGCAGAGCACCCAAGATTTTGTCTTTTCTCGTCAAAAAATCCATCTCCCATCTTGAAAATTTTATAAATATATTCTATCATTTTCGCAGAGGACCCACAATATAAAAGCGGTCTATGCGGATCAATTTCGCCTTTTGCGACAACAGAGACCGGTCGTTTTGGTGTGAAACGCGGCAGTGGCAGGCCCCGCGGCACAAGTTGGCAGGCCCGCTTGGCGGGCGCCCCCTGGCGGGGCGCCAGAGAGGAGATGGCTCTATGTGCAGCCACTCGGTGATGTTTGTGGAGGACCAGAAAAAACCGGACCTATACCGATTTAGAGATCTGACGCTCTGCCGCGCGGCAGGGCAGCTATTGGCGTTCGCCTGCGACTCGACCGGGGCAGTAGGAGCGCTGCCGGAGGACGATTTTGCCACCGATGCGCGGCGGGCCGGCGTGTTTTTAGTAAAGGTGGCGCTGATGGAGGTGATCGCCAGCGGTGCGGTGCCGGTGGCGGTATATGCCGATTTTTGCTATGCGCCTTCGCCCCACACCGAGCGGGTGTTGGCCGGGGTGCTGGATGAGGTGCGCTCGGTGGGGGTCGGCGGGGAGATCGTGCGCCCGGGTTACGGCACATACGGTGCGCCGCTGTGCACCGCCACCGGGGTGGTAGTCGTGGGACAAGCCCCGCCGGCGGGGCTGCAGGTTGCCTGCTCGCAGCCGGGCGATCTGGTGTGTACCGTGGGCCGCCCCATGGATAAGCGCAGCCACATAGGGCAGCTGACCTGCACTGCGGTAAAAGCGCTGCGGGACTGTGCCGCCGTGCACGAGATACTCCCCTGCGGCTCGAAGGGCTTTCGCTACGAGGCAAATACGCTGGCCGATACCAGCGGCCTCGATTTCTGTGAGTCAGAGACATACCCGATCAAAGAGCAGGCCCAGATCAGCTGCGGCGCCTGTGCCTGCGCAGTGTTTACCGTGGCGCCAGAGGACCTGCCGCAGGTACGGGCACTGGGTATCCCGTATTTTATCTGCCCAATTGGCCGGCTGACCGGCACGCGCCGACAGGAGGCGCTGGCCCCGCCGGCGCGCTGGGCTCCGCTGCGGCTGACAGCGGACTGCAGCTTGCACTTTTGCACCGGCCAGCGGATACGGACTGCTGGTGCGATGAGCTATGCGGTGGGACGACGGCCCCGGGACGAGTGGATCTGTGCGCCGGAGCAGCGGGCGGTAGAGTTGCTCAAACAGCTGGCGGCCAGCTTGCCGGCAGTTCCCTTTTTGCTGATCGACGACCTCAACTTGCCCATGCGGCCGGACGGAGAGCGGGTGATGGCGGCTCTGCGACAACAGCTGACCAGCTGCGGCATCGACCCCGAGACGGGTTTTACCGGCAGTACCGAGGACAATCACCCCGGCCCGCAGACCGGTATGGCCCTGCGGCTATTTGGCTGGCGGGAATGAGTGGCGGTGACGCTTATCAAACGGCCCGACTCATCCGGTTCATCTGGCTCGTCCGGCCCACCCGACTCTGCGCCGCGCTGCGGTGTAAAAACGCGGTTGGGGACCCAGAAGAAAATGGCTCTTAGCGGGAGGACTCTACATGGACAAAAAGGCGATCTGATCTGCAGATAGCAGGAGACATTATCAGATCGCAAAATATAAAAAATAGCGGATATTGTATATATTTATGAGACAAATTGTGCGTTGTGTTGCCGGCGACTTGTTGGCGGTGCACAAAGATCGGCATAAAAAAAGCCCGCAGTACGGTACACAACCGTTCGGGCAAAGATATTTTTGGTATACTGAGACTGGTGAGATCGCACAGTTACCGGCCGCAGAAATTTTCGTACACGGCGTCGCGCAGTGCGTCTAAAAACTGGTTGGGGGAGAGCTGGCAGCGATTAAACAGCTCCACTACCCGCTCGGCGCTGGTGGGGTCGGCAAAAAACAGCGGTGACTCCTGCCCGGTGGTACAGCGGATACCGTATACAACGTTTCCCGGACGGGTGACCATCTCATAACTTTTTTGACTACAGATCATTTTTCGTATCTCCTTTTTGGCTGGCTGTTTATCTAATATGGACATTTTAGCAGCCTGGAAATACCTGTCAATATGTGGGGAGGATTTATGCAAAAAATAAAAGAAAATTGCCCGTGTGCGGATGATTTTGACCACACAGCGCCGCTGGATATATCGCAAAAACTGCAATTTTTGAAACACAGAGAAGGGCTGACAGTACAGAAGATCGCCGACTACTCCGGTGTGCCGGTGGGGACGATCAACAAACTGCTGCGGGGCGACACCAAAGACCCGACCCTCTCCACCATCGAAAAGCTGGCCCGCACCTTTGATGTGCCGATCCGCTATTTTTCAGACACCTACCGCGCCGATGGGCTCCAGTACGATATTGGGCTGTTTGCGGCGGAGGAGCAGCTGATCAGCATCAGCCACCAGGAATACGCGCTGCTGCAGCAGTTTCGAGCGGCCACAGCGCACCAGCGGCAGATCCTCTGCCGCATGGCTGAGCTGTTTTTGCAGGTGGGGGAAGAACTGGATCGAGGCGTGGTGACGCTGCCCTATTATGTGACGGTAGCTGCGCAAGACGACAGGCACCAGACAGGACTGCAGCTGGACCAGCTCAAGATCCGGCACATCCAGGTAGAGGCCAGCGATATTGCCCGGCAGGCGGATTTTGTGGTTCGCATGTACGGCAGCGCTATGGAACCGGTGTGGTACGACGGCTATCTGTTGGCCGTACAGGCCGGGCAGGTCTCATCGGGAGAGGTGGGGGTATTCAATTTGAACGGCCGGGGCTATATTCGCCGGTTGCACAGAGACCGGCACGGGTTGCGGCTGGCCACCGTAAACCGGCACGCACAGAACGTGTGCATACTGCCACAGGATAAGCTGCGCCATCTGGGGCGGGTACTGGGACCGGTGGTGCCGGCTGATCAGCTGGTGCGGTGAACGTGGGGTCGGGCATTACCACCGCGACAGGCGTGCGGACCGACGATAGTATGTGCCTCGATACACAGAATGTGAGAGCAGCCGCAGGGCGGCTCTTTTTTTATTGTTGGGGGGCAGGCAGTGGGCGGTAAGGCCTTATAATTCGACGGGTTACGGTATAGGGCCGTGCTAGACTAGACGGTATCGACTTTTGGTGCCTGGCGGACAGCGGGCGTGACACGGCTTTTGCCGCACGCCAGCGGTGTGCGCGCACTGCGCAGAGGAGCAGGAGACAGATGGATATGACGGGAGCGGGGGACCGGGCGCTGCTGGATGTACTGTGCCAGACGGCAGACGCAGTGTGGGAGATAGACCTGCCACGACAGACCGTACAGGTGTGGCAGGAGCTCGACGAGCGGCAGAAACCCTGTGTGCAGCTGCCGCTGGAACAGGCGCTGCAGAGGGCCGAGAGCCGGGTGAGCCCTGTAGACCGGCCGCGGTGGCGTGCGGTGTGGACACAGATACGAGATCGGGAAGACCCGGCCACTGGCGGTGGGGCAGAACTGCACTTTTTGCGCGGTACGGCGCAGTGCGGCGGCACAGTGCAGTGGCGGCGGTGCGCCGAGGGACATGTGTGGCTGACGGCGCGCTGCCGCGCCCCCGAGGCCGACAGCCGGCTAGAAGATGAGTGGCTGTGCCACCACTTTGGCGCGATGCCCCTGCCTGCCGGGGTAGTGAAGGTGCTTTTTGACCGGGAGGGGCACCCGGCAGACCTGCTGTTTTGCCGGGTGAACCTAGCCCTGTGTCAGCTGCTGGGACAAAAGGAGACCCGGCAGCTGGAACATCGGCCGCTGTTGGAGGTACTGCCGGAGGCCGATCTGCTCTGGCTGCGGATGTGCCACCGGGCCAACACGACGAAGCGGCCCCAGCACAGTGTGCGCTACAGCCAGCTTTTGCACCGCTACCTGGAGATATGGACCTACCCGCTGGACGGGGAGCGCTGTGGCTGCGTGCTGCAGGATGTGACCCGCGAGGTGGAGCAGGAGGGGCAGCTGAAAGAGAGCTGGCAGCGGCAGGCGCTGCTGCTCAAAAACACCACCGATGCAGTGTTCCAATACGACTTGGCCCGGCGGACGCTGTTCATGAGTGAAGGCGCTGCCCAATGGTGCCGGCCCCTGCCTACAGTGCCCGATATGCCTTGGGGCCTACTGGAGCGGGGCATGATCCAGCAGGCAGGGGCCGAGGCGCTGCGGCAGGTGATCGGTCACCTGGAGGCCGGTGGGGAGAGTGCCGGGTGTGATATTTTGGCCCGGCTGGCACCGGATGAGACATTTGGCTGGTACAATGTTACTTTTTGGCGCTACCGGGACCGGAATTCCGGTAGCTGGCAGGTGATGGGCTCTTTTAAAAATATACACCAGGAGGTGCTGCGGCGGGAGCAGCTGGAGCGCGCCGCGGCACAGGATCCGCTGACCGGCGTGTACAATGTGGCTACCGGGCGCCGGTTGGTAAAGCAGCAGTTGAAACAGCACCCAGGCGGCAACGGGCGCTACAATGCCCTGTTTATCATCGATCTGGACGACTTTAAGGGCATCAACGACAGCTGTGGACACCACACCGGAGATGCGGTGCTGCAGGAATTTGTGTGCGCGCTACAGCGGGCGTTTCGCAGCGGCGATATCGTGTACCGGTTGGGAGGCGACGAGTTTGCCGCCTTTATCGGCGATCTGCAGCGCCCCTACCGGGTGGTGGACCGTGTCAGCAGGCGCCTGCTGAACGACCTGAGCCGAGAGAACCGCTGTGGTGTTCCGGTGCGCGCCAGTATCGGTGTGTTTATCGGCTGTGGGCCACTGACTTATGAACAGTATTACAAAAATGCCGATCGGGCGCTGTACGCCGCCAAGGAGCGGGGGAAGAACCGGGTCGTGGTGGTGGAGGACAATCTGTTTTGAGAGACCGGACTCCAGCCCTGGCTCCCCAGCTCTCAGCCCAATACTGACTCGACATGAAAATAGAGAGCTATGAGCAGATACATAGAGGTACAGGCCAGAGGCCCGGTACACGCGATCGCACGTGCCGGGCCTCTGGCCTGTTATATGGAATAAAAATAAATAGGAGGCAATTTTTTATTGCGGTGCGGGCGAGAACACGGGCTTTGCTGATTTGAAGATAGAGCGGTGGCAGCGAGCGCCTGCCCGCATAAAAGCAGAGGTTGTATAGCGGCAGCCTCTCTACTTGCTGCGCTGCAGGGTCTCGACGAGCAGGTCGACATATTTTTCGCGGTCGGCGCTCAAGGCCACATAGCAGTTGGGGGGCAGCGCGTCGAGCCGGCCGTTAAAGATGTCAAAAATAGTCTGCCCGTAGGCCGCCCCGCCACCGCAGTCGATCTCGCAGTGGGCGTGGACTACGTCCTGCAGCACGGTGGGGTCGAGCAGGGCCATGACGCACAGCGGGTCGTGCAGGGGGGTGGCCAGCTCGTCGGTATCCACCATTTTTTGCCAGGTGGAGTAGCCCTTGATGCGCTGCTCGATCAAGCTGGCGCACACGTCGGAAGCCGGAGTGCCGATGGCGCGGATGCGGGCGGCATCATCGGCCAGCAGATAGGCTTTGTGAGTGGCGTCGAGCGGGACGAAGGTGATCTTTTTAAAACCGGCCGACAGCACCACTTGGGCGGCGTCGGGATCGAGCCAGACGTTCATCTCGCCCACGGCGCTCTTGTTGCCGATCTTGTAGCCGCCGCCCATGTACATGATCTCGTGTACCTTGTTTACGATCTTGGGCTGGATGGCCACCGCGTGGGCGATGTTGGTTAGCGGCCCCAGGGGCACCAGCGTGATCGAGTCGTCTTCGGCCTCCATCAGCGTTTTGACCAGCCAGGAGACAGCGTCTATCTCCTGCTCTTTGATGGTGGCCGGCGGGCACTGGTCGATAAAGTCGCCGTGGACACCGGCGTTGTTGGCCGGGCCGGAGCCGTCGCGCCGGGGATAGCCGGGCCGGCGTCCCAGCATGATGGAGATGTAGGTGTTGGCACAGCCGCGGTATACCGGCGTAGTGCCCCCCATCAGCTCGGAGATGCGCAGCGTGTTCTCGGTGGTGTAGTCGACACAGCGGTTGCCGTTGACGGTAGTGAGACCCAGCACCTCGAACTCGGGCCGCAGCAGAGCGCAGATAATGGCGACCGAATCGTCAGATCCGGTATCCACGTCTAAAATGAGCTTTCTCTTTTCCACAGGGGTGACCTCCTCTAGATCGTATCGTGTGCAGCTTTCTGTTTTCAGTATAGCTGGGTATCGGCGCGGAACAAGGACAACGGTCCCACAGGAAAAAGTTGAGAGGAAAGCACAAAAGTAAGCGGATATTTTTGGCAGAGTTTATGGACTGCCTGCTTGCCGGCCCGACCGATCGCCCATACTCAGCACAGATACAAACAGCCCGGACCGAAATGAGGGGGATATAGATGAACAGCTACTGGCAGTACGAGAGCCACCAATTGGGAGATGTAAATACCGGGGCCCGCAGAGGGCCGGTGCAGCGGGAACTGGCGGCCCAGTATATCGTGGTGGGCGGCGGTGTAGCCGGGCTCACGGCGGCGCTGCTCCTGGCGCAGAAAGGCAAACAGGTGCTGGTGCTGGAGACCGGCGCGGTGGGCAGCGGGGCCACCGGCCACAATACCGGCAAGGTGACGGCCCTGCACGGCGGTGACCTGCTCACGGTGTCGAGGGGCGGCCGTGCCCGCGCCCGCGCCTTTTACAGTCAGCTGCAGGCGGCCAAAGAGTGGATCGCCGCCACTGCCGTGCAACTGGAGCCGGGCCTTTATCACCGGATGAGCGATTACCTGTACACCCAACAGCCGGGCCAGGTGGGGCGGCTGCGGCAGTTGGCGGCACTCATCGGGGCGCTGGGCGGCGACTGCCAGCTCACCTCGTCGGTACCGGCACCGCTACCGATGGCTGCGGCGGTGGTACTGCCCGGCCAGGGGCAGATAAACCCCCGCCGCTATTGCCAACTGCTGGCGAAAGAGATCACCGGCCTGGGCGGCCAGGTCTATGAGGGGTGCCGGGCTATAGGGCTGCAGCGGGACGGAGCGCAGGTGCTTTTGCAGGTCGAGGGGGGCGGCACCGCCCGCGGCGAGCGGGTACTGGTGTGTACCCACTACCCGTTTTGGGAGGGGGATAAAGCGCAGTTTATGCGCCTATACCCCTACCGCTCCTACGCGGTTGCGGGTCACTGCCCGCTTGAGTTTAGCGGCAGCTATATACGGCTGGAAGGGCCGACACGCTCCTTGGTAAAGGTGCCGGGAACCGATATCCTGGTGCTGGCCGGCCAGAGCCACCGCACCGGGCAACAGGGGCCGGGTTACGGCGCCCTGCAGCGCTGGGGCAAAGAGCAGTTTCGCATGAGAGACGTCTTTTGGCAGTGGACGGCACAGGACTATGATACCGCCGACAAAATGCCTTATGTGGGCCGGCTGGATGGGGCTGACGGCCGGGTGCTGGCCGCTTTTGGCTTTAGCAAATGGGGCATGACCGGCGCCACGGCTGCTGCCCACCTGTTGGCCGAAGACTGTTTACAGGGCGGTGGACAGTACGGGCCGCTGGCGCTGGCGCGCCCAGCTTGGCGGCAGCAGGGCTTTTGGCGGGAGAACGCCGCCACCGGTGCAGCGGCTGTCAAGAGCCTTTTTTTCGATGGCGAGTGCCCGGGACGGCGGGGAAGAAGTGACGCTGCAGCCGGGGCTGCCCGCAAGGTGCGGGTGGTAAAGCTGGCGGGCAAGACCTACGGGCTGTACCGTGATGCCGGCGGCAGCTGGCAGGGGGTGCGCCTGAGGTGTACCCACATGGGCTGTAAATTGCGCTTTGACCTGACCGAGCAAACCTGGGAGTGCCCCTGCCACGGCTCGCGCTTTACGCTGGATGGGCAGGTGCTGCAGGGGGTGGCCAAGCGGCCACTGGAGCCCATAGACCCGCATATTTTAAAGCTGTACAGCGAAAAAGCGCGCCTTTTGTAGGGGGAAGTATTGACAAGGCCCCCGTCCTCTATCATAATAAAAAGACAGCGAGGCGGCGGGCCCGAGAGGCCCAGCCGCTATCCGTGTTTGGGCGGGTATGTACCGGCAAAGGCGGAGCAGAAAATAGGAGGAACACACATGGCAAAAGAGCTGGACAAAAAATACGACCCCAGTCAAGTCGAGGACCGCATCTACGACTTTTGGCTGTCTGGCGGGTATTTCCACGCCGAGATCGACCCCGATAAAAAACCGTATACCATCGTCATTCCGCCGCCGAACATCACCGGCCAGCTGCACATGGGCCACGCCTTAGATGAGACGCTGCAGGATATTCTCATCCGCTACAAGCGCATGCAGGGGTACAGCGCCCTGTGGATCCCCGGCACCGACCACGCCTCCATCGCCACCGAGGCCAAGATCGTGGCGGCGATGAAAGAGGAGGGGCTGTCTAAGGCCGACCTGGGCCGCGACGGCTTTTTAGAGCGCGCCTGGCAGTGGAAAGAGCAGTACGGCGGCCGCATCGTCGAGCAGCTCAAAAAATTGGGCTCCTCCTGCGACTGGGATCGCGAGCGCTTCACCCTGGATGAGGGGTGCTCGCAGGCGGTAAACGAGGTGTTTTGCCGGCTGTACGAAAAGGGGCTCATCTACCGGGGCGAGCGCATCGTCAACTGGTGCCCCAACTGCCAGACCTCCATCTCTGACGCCGAGGTGGAGTACGAGGAGCAGGACGGCCACTTCTGGCACATCCGCTACCCCTACGCCGACGGCAGCGGCGAGATGATCACCGCCCCCACCCGCCCCGAGACCATGCTGGGCGACACGGCGCTGGCGGTACACCCCGACGACGAGCGCTATGCCGCTATGGTGGGCAAAAAGGTGATACTGCCGCTGGTGGAGAAAGAGATCCCGGTGGTGGCCGACAGCTATGTGGACATGGAGTTCGGTACCGGCGTGGTGAAGATCACCCCCGCCCACGACCCCAACGACTTTGAGGTGGGGGCCCGCCACGACCTGCCCATCATCAACGTGATGAACGCCGACGGCACCATCAACGAGCTGGGCGGCAAGTATGCCGGCATGGACCGGTATGTGGCACGGAAAGCCATTGTGGCCGACCTGGAGGCTGGCGGCTATCTGGTGAAGATCGAGGATCACAAGCACAACGTGGGCGCCTGCTACCGCTGCGGCACCACGGTGGAGCCAATGACTTCGCAGCAGTGGTTCGTGAAGATGGAGCCGCTGGCAAAGCCCGCTATCGAGGCGGTGCGGTCGGGCGAGACCAAGTTCGTGCCTGCCCGCTTTGACAAGATCTACTACAACTGGATGGAGAACATCAAAGACTGGTGTATCTCCCGCCAGCTGTGGTGGGGACACCGCATCCCCGCCTATTACTGCGACGACTGCGGCGAGACGGTCGTCGCCAAAGAGGCCCCGGATCGCTGCCCCAAATGCGGCGGTAAACTGCGCCAGGACGAGGACACGCTGGACACCTGGTTCTCCTCGGCACTGTGGCCGTTTTCCACCCTGGGCTGGCCGGAAAAAACGGCTGATCTCGACTATTTCTTCCCCACCGATACGCTGGTCACCGGCTACGATATCATCTTCTTCTGGGTGGCGCGGATGATCTTCTCCTCCATCGAGCAGATGGGCGAGGTGCCGTTTAAGACGGTGTTCATCCACGGCCTGGTGCGCGACGCCCAGGGGCGCAAAATGTCTAAATCACTGGGTAACGGCATCGACCCGCTGGAGATCATCGACCAGTACGGCGCCGACGCGCTGCGGCTGACGCTGGCCACCGGCAACAGCCCCGGCAACGACATGCGCTTTTCCGACGACAAGGTAAAGGCCAGCCGCAACTTCGCTAACAAGGTGTGGAACGCCGCCCGCTTTATTCTCATGAATATGGACGGTACTGCCGACGAGTTGGGCCTGCCCGATACGCTGGAGATCGAGGACAAGTGGCTGCTGTCTAAATTTAACGATGTGGCAGCGCAGGTGACGGCCAACCTAGATAAGTACGAGCTGGGTATGGCGGTGACCAAGGTGCACGATTTCGTGTGGGACATCCTGTGCGACTGGTATATCGAGATCGTTAAGCTGCGGCTGGCTACCCCGGGCCAGACCAAGACCAATGCGCTGAAAGTGCTGTGTTACGTGTTCTCGGGAGCGCTGAAGCTGCTGCACCCGTTTATGCCCTACATCACCGAGGAGATCTACCAGGCACTGCCCCACGAGGGCCAGGCACTGGTGGTGGCTCAGTGGCCGAAATACGACGAGGCGCTGCACTTTGCTGAGGAGGAGGCCGCTTTTGAGAAGATCATGGGGGCTATCCGCGCCATCCGCAACCGGCGCAGCGAGCTGGGCGTACCGCCTTCCAAAAAGGCCAAGGTGTACATCGAGACCGCCGAGGTAGAGGTCTTTAAGAGCGGCGAGGAATTCTTTGGCCGCCTGGCCTCGGCCAGCGAGGTAGAGGTGGCGAGCAGCCTGCCGCTGGAGGGCATGGTGATGGCCATCACCGACGCGGCCAAGATCGGCATCCCCATGGACGAGCTGGTGGATAAAGAGAAGGAACGCGCCCGGCTGGAAAAAGAAAAGGCCGGATGCGAGCGCGAGATACAGATCGTCAGCGGCAAGCTGCAAAACGAGAGCTTTGTGGCCAAGGCACCGGAAAAGGTGGTAAACGCCGAGCGGGACAAGCTGGCACGCGCCCAGGAGAAACTAGCCAAGATCGAGGAGAGCCTGGCTGCTCTGGTATCATAAAAAAGAGGGGCGGAGAGCAGTTCTCCGCCCCTCTCTGTATAGAAGAGGGAGGGAATGACCGTGAAAAAGTGGCAGGGTTTCTTTTTCGCCACCTGGTTTATGATGTTGGGGGCGCTGCTTGGCTTTTTGCTGGCGCCGGTAAAGAAAGGTGTTGTGATCGGCAGCTATAACGACTGCCAAAAGTTGCCGGCGGACGACGGCGCGGCGGAGGAGCTGTGTTAGACTGGCGCCAGGCAGAGGCGTATGTGCAGGGGCGCGACCGCTTTGTCAAAAAGCCGGGCCTTGCGCGCATGCGCCAGCTGATGCACCGCCTGGGAGACCCGCAGGACAGACTGCGCTGCATACACATCGCCGGCACCAATGGCAAGGGTTCCACCACCGTGATGACTGCCGGTATCTTACAGGCGGCGGGCTACCGGGTGGGGATGAATATCTCACCCTACGTGCTGGAGTTCAGGGAGCGCTTTCAGGTAAATGGGCAGATGATTTCCCGCCAGGAGCTGGCACAGCTGGTGACCGAGATCAAGCGGGTGTGCGACGAGATGGAGGCCGCCGGCGACTACGTGACTGCCTTCGAGATCACTACCGCCATCGCCTTTTGCTGGTTTGCCCGGCAGGACCTGGACGTCGTCTGCTTGGAGGTGGGGCTGGGCGGCCGCTTTGACGCCACCAACGTCATCAGAGAGCCGCTGTGCTGCGCCATCACCTCCATCAGTCTGGATCACACCAAAATATTGGGGGACACGGTGGAGCAGATCGCCGCCGAGAAGTGCGGTATCTTAAAGCCGGGCCGCCCGGTGGTGTGTTACCCCGACCAGCCGGTGGGGGCGCTGCAAGTCATCTGCGCGCAGGCGGCGGCACAGGATTGTCCGCTGGTACTGCCGGACATGGCGGATATCCAGGTGCACAAGAGCGATCTGCTGGGCAACGACATAGCTTACCGCGGCCAGCAGCTGCGTATCCCATTTGGCGGGGCGCACCAGATAAAAAACGCGGCGGTGGTGCTGGCTGTTATCGAGCAGCTGCGGCAGCAGGGCTTTGAGATACCGCCGACGGCTGTGCAGCAGGGGCTGGCGGCGGCCAGGTTCCCCGCCCGGCTGGAGGTACTGGGCCAAAAGCCGCTGGTGGTGCTCGACGGGGCGCACAACCTCTCGGGCGCACAGGCGCTGTGCCGGGCGGTAGAAGCGGCGCAGCTGCCGCCCGGTGGGCGGCGCATTGCCGTAATGGGCATGTTAAACGACAAAGATGCCGCCGGTATCGCCGCTCTGGCCGGCCCACTGTTTGACGAGATCCTGCTGGTGGACATCCACAACAGCCGTGCGGTGAATAGCGAGCAGCTGGCCGCCATCTTTGCCGGCCACTGCCGCCAGGTGAGCAGCTGGCACCAACTGGACAGAGCCGTGCAGGCCGCCTTTGAGCGATCCGGTGCAGACGACCTGCTGGTGTTCTGCGGGTCTTTGTATCTGGCCTCGGAGGTGCGGGGCCTGCTGGTGGCCCGGCAGAAAAAATAGCGAGAGCGCCGGTATTCGGCAAAATATTTTAAAGCGACCCTCTACTATAGTCGGTAGAGGGTCGCTTCTTTTTTTGTTTGGCAAAAATAGGACAGGCAGTGCTGGCTGCCAGGCCCGGATGACAGAAAGGAACGGAGAGCGCATATGCATGTACACATAGAGGGCGACGAGGTGCTCACCTGCTATCTGCAGGGTGAGATCGACCACCACAGCGCCGCCTATTTTCGCGATACCATCGACCGCCAGATCGAGCGCAAGCAGCCCAAAGTGGTGATACTGGATTTTTCTGACGTGGGGTTTATGGACTCGTCGGGCGTGGGGCTGTGCATGGGCCGCTACCGGCTGCTCGCGCAGACCGGCGCCGAGCTGCGGGTACAGGGGGCCGGCGGCAACATCCGGCGGGTATTTCTGCTGTCGGGCCTTAACAAGCTGATGAGCATCGATTAGGAGGATTTGATGAAAGCGATCAACGAGATGAAGCTGACCTTTGAGAGCCGGTCGGCCAACGAGGGGTTTGCCCGGGTGGCGGTCTCGGCCTTTGTGGCCCAGCTGGACCCCACCGTGGAGGAGATAAGCGACATAAAGACCGCCGTCAGCGAGGCGGTGACCAACAGCATCGTGCACGGGTACAAAGACCAGATCGGCAGAGTGTACATATCGGCCCGCATCTATGCCGACAGTGTCGTGCGCCTGACTATTCGCGACACTGGTTGCGGCATCGAGGATGTGCAAAAGGCGGTGGAGCCACTCTACACCACCTGCGAGACGGGAGAGCGCGCCGGTATGGGCTTTGCGGTGATGGAGGCGTTTACCGACAAGATGAGAGTGAGAAGTACGCCCGGAAAGGGGACGACGGTCTATCTTGAAAAGAGGATCCGTTCAAAGGGATGACTTTATTGCGCAGAATATGGGGTTGGTGCACGCCTGCGCCGGCCGGTTCCGCGGCCGCGGCGTGGAGTACGACGACCTGTTTCAGGCCGGGTGCATGGGGCTGGTAAAGGCCTGTGACGGCTTTGACCCCGGCCGGGGTTTTAAATTCTCCACCTATGCCGTGCCGGTGATATTGGGGGAGATCAAGCGGCTGTTTCGCGACGGCGGCGCGGTAAAGGTGAGCCGTTCGCTGAAAGAGACCTCGATGAAGGTGGCCCGCGAGCGGGAAAAGCTGGCCCACCAAAAGGGGTGCGAACCCACCGTGACCGAACTGGCCCAGGCACTGGAGCTGGACGAGGAAAAGGTGGTGGAGGCCATCGGCGTATACAATCCCACGATATCGCTGACGGCCACCGACGAGAGCGGCCAGGTCATCGATATCCCCGTACACTCGATAGAAGAAGAGGTGGGGGATCTCATCTCGCTCAAAGAGGTGGTGGACAAGCTGGAGCCGGTGGAGCGGCAGATCATCGTGCTGCGCTACTTCCAGGAAAAGACGCAGGCCGATGTGGGCAGTACGCTGGGCATGACCCAGGTGCAGGTATCGCGGCGGGAAAAGAAGATCCTCACCCGCATGAAAGATCTCCTGTCCAGGTGATATCCTTAAAAAGACAGCAAAAAGCGCTCTGTGCCGTGTATAGGCACAGAGCGCTTGATCACTATATCTCCAGCTGGCGCAGCTGCTGCAGGTCGTAGGGGGTCTGCTGGTACACAAAGTAGTTGAGCCAGTTGGTGTAGAGCAGGCTGCCAGCTGCACGCCACACAAAGGGAATCTCCCCCTCGGGGTCGTCGCCGTCAAAGTAGTTTTGCGGCAGCGCGATCGCAAGCCCCTGCTCCCGGTCGCGAAAGTACTCGCCGGCCAAAGTGGTGCGGTCGTATTCCGAGTGGCCGGTGACGAAGAACTGGCGCCCGTTTTTGCTGGCCACGATGTGCACGCCCGCCTCGGACGACCAGGTCAGCAGTTCCAGCCCCGGCTCAGCATCGATATCTTCCCGTAAAATAGTGGTGTGGCGGGAGTGGGGGGCATAAAAGTACTCGTCAAAGCCGGTGAGCAGCGGATGGCTGGGGGCGAGCACCTTGTGCCGAAATACGCCAAACATCTTTTGCGGCAGCGGTACCTTGCCGATACCGTAGTGGTAGTACAGACCGGCTTGCGCCCCCCAGCAGATGTGGAAGGTGGAGTACACGTGGGATTTTGACCACTCCATGATCTCGCAGAGTTCTGGCCAGTAGTTTACCTCCTCAAACTCCATCTGCTCCACCGGGGCGCCGGTGATGATCATGCCGTCAAAGCGCTGGTCTTTGATGTCGTCGAAGGTCTTATAGAATTTGAGCAGGTGGTCGCCGGGCGTATTCTTAGAAGTATAGGTGGCGGTTTGCACCAACTCCACGTCTACCTGAATAGGGGAGTTAGAGAGCACCCGCAGCAGTTGAGTTTCGGTCTCGATCTTTTTTGGCATCAGGTTGAGGATGGCGATCTTAAGGGGACGTATATCCTGCGAACAGGCTCGCTCCTGCGACATGATGAAAATGTTTTCGGAGATGAGCGTCTGTACCGCCGGCAGTGAAGCGGGTATATTGATGGGCACGGGATCACTTCTTTCTATATATAGGGAACTCAAGGGGCCATACGCGGCTCCGTATGGGAGCAAGTATAGCAAAAAACAAAACCACTGGCAATAGAAGCACAGTACAGTTATCCAGATAGTAGATAAATGAGCCCCAAATGGGGCATGTAACGGGGCTTGATTTTACTTTGCGTATAAGCGGTCAAAAAAGTTTGCTCTCTTGCAAAAAAGATGTAAAAAAGGCGTTGACAGGTGGTAAGGGGTGTGGTAATATAAACAAGCTGTCAGCGACAGAGGGTCAAGAAAACGGCCTAACAGTCAGGTTTGTCGGCAGGGGCGAAAAGCTCCGGCGAAAAAACATCTCAAAAAGGTGTTGACAAACTGGCGGTCGCATGATAGAATAGGGAACAGCGCTAAACGAGGCGCTGGACCACACGGACCTTGAAAATTGAACAATACTAAAGCTTGAACGGAACCCAAGATTCTAGGTTTCTAGATAAAGAAATCATTCAAGTAATTTTAAACGTTAGAGTTTGAAATGAGCTAGATTTGGACAGGCGTGAGTCTGTTTAGATACAACTATGATAAAGAGTTTGATCCTGGCTCAGGACGAACG
>NZ_OKQO01000006.1 GCF_900289145.1 Neobittarella massiliensis (ex Bilen et al. 2018) | reverse complement strand
TCTGACGGCGGCGCGCTCTCGGGCGCGGCGGAGCTGGCACCTGGCTGCGGCCCGGCGGCGCCGGGATCGGTGCTGTTTTGGCCGCTGGCGCCGCTGTCGGTCCAGCCTGTTTCCTGGGGCGGCTGGTCCCCAAAGCCGTTTTGTCCGTTATACTCGTTCATACACAGGTGCCTCCTACGCTTTTTGTCGCTGCTGTTATGATACCCGAAAAATATAAATAAATCTTTAAGGCGGTATAAATTGGTTTAAAATTCTGCCGCGCTCACTCGGCTACGGCTGTAAACCCCCATCGCCGGGACCGGCCGGCGGCTGGGTGGGCAGCGGCTGGGCAGTCGTGCCCCTGGGCTGGCCGCCGGGCTGCTGTTTGCTCTTCTGGTGGCCGCTGCGCTCCTTGGGCGCCGGCGGCAGCGAAAATTTAAACTCGGTGTACTCGCCTTCTTTGCTGGAGACCACGATGTCGCCGCCGTGGCGGGCGATGATGGTCTTGACGATGTACAGACCCAGGCCAACGCCTTTTTTGTCGAGGCTGCGGGAGCGGTCGGTCTTGTAAAAGCGCTCGAACACCTGCTGCATCTGCTCTTTGGGGATGCCTTCGCCGGTGTTGCGGATGGCCACCATGGTGCCGCCCGGGCCCTGCGAGAAGGCAAAGCGTATCTGCCCACCTTCGTTGACGAACTTTACGGCGTTGTCTACCAGGTTGTAAATGACCTGATGCAGCAGGTCTTTGTCGCCCTGCACCATTACTTTGCCCACGTCCAGGCCCTGGATATCGATGTGCTTTTTATCGATCTGCTGTTCAAAGGAGAGCAGCGCCGCCAGCACCGTGTCGCAGATGTTGAAGGTGGTGACGTTCAGCCGCATCTCGCCGGCCTCGATCTTGGAGACGTTGAGCATACCGGAGATGAGGCGGGACAGCCGCTTGACCTCGGTGGAGACGATGCGCAGGTAGTAGTCCTCTTTTTCGGGGGGGATGGTATGGTCCAGGATGCCATCGACAAAGCCGCCGATGGTGGTCATGGGCGTTTTGAGCTCGTGGGAGACGTTGGCCACAAAGCTGCGGCGCACCGACTCGGTCATAGCCAGCGAGGAGGCCATGTTGTTGAGCGACATGGCCAGCTGGCCCATCTCGTCGTTCTCGGTGACCGGGATCTTTTGGCTGAAATCTCCTTTGCCGAAGCGCTGGGCGCAGACGGCCATCTCCCGCAGCGGCTTGACCAGCCGGTTGGTGGAGGGGTAGATGACCACGAACGAAAACAGGATGACCAGCAGCGCGGCGCCGCCGAACATCTTGAGCATATCCATGAGGAAGGTAGAGAGCTCTTTGGCCGGCGAGGCGGCAAACACATAGCCGACCACCACGCCGCCGTCTTTGACCACCGGCTGGGCCACCACGTAGTGGCTGGTCTTGTAGATCTCGCCCAGCGTGCTCATACCGCGGTAGCTGCCGTCTTTAAAGGCCTTGTCGAGCAGCTTGGACGAGATCTTGTAGGTGGTGTGGGCGCAGGGGGCGTCCTCGGTGCACACCTCGGTCACCCCGTCGGCGGTAGTCAAAAAGATGTCGCTGTCTTTGGCGCCCAAGGTAAAGCCCTGATAGCGCTCTTTGAGCAGGCTCATCACATCTTCTTTGGCGCCCAGCCAACTGTACTGGCTGCCGTCGTAGACGATGACCTTCTCGGTGATCTCGGCGGTGTGCTCGGCCATGGTATCGAGCTGGTCGAGGCTCTCGCCCTTAAAGTACTGGGCGGCCAAAAATAAAAACACGGTGCCCAGGATGGTGATGCTGGCCAGCACCACCGCCATACAGGTTAAAAAATACCGCTTCAACAGGCCGTTTTGCATCTGCTCTCTTCCCCCTCCCCCGTGCCGCGGGGCACGCAGCGGGCTGCCCCACTGCGAAACAGGCCGCTCTGCCGGCGGCCTGTTTGCTGTATCTTCGCTGAGCCGGACGGCCCTAGTCTTTTACCTCAAACTTGTAGCCCACGCCCCAGACTGTTTTTAGCGACCACTGGGGAGATACGTCCTCCAGCTTTTCGCGCAGGCGCTTGATATGCACGTCGACGGTGCGCGAGTCGCCGTAGTACTCGAAGCCCCACACCTCATCGAGCAGCTGGTCGCGGGTGTACACCCGGTTGGGATTGGAGGCCAGGTGGTACAGCAGCTCCAGCTCTTTGGGCGGGGTGTCGACGATCTTGCCGTCGACCTTGAGCTCGTACCGGGTGAGGTTGACGATGAGCTTGTCGTAGCTGACCTCTTTGATGTCGGAGACCGAAGATTTGGGGCCGGTACGACGCAGCACCGCCTTGATGCGGGCCACGATCTCTTTGGAGTCGAAGGGCTTGACCACATAGTCGTCGGCGCCCAGCTCGAGGCCCAGCACCTTGTCGAAAGTCTCGCCCTTAGCGGTGAGCATGATGATGGGCACGTCGCTGGTCTTGCGGATCTCGCGGCAGACCTGCCAGCCGTCGAGCTCCGGCATCATCACGTCGAGGATGATAAGCGACGGCTTTTCCTCCTCGAACACCGCCAGCGCCTGTTTGCCGTCGTGGGCCAGCACGGTCTGGTAACCCTCTTTCTCGATATACAGCCGCAACAGTTCGCAGATATTTTTGTCGTCGTCTACTACTAAGATCTTTTCCACTGTGATCCCCCTCATAAAACAGTTCTGGCTAGGCCAGACCAGGCCAGACTAAGCCAGTCCAGGCCAGTATCGTATGCCCGTGTGCAAACCGGGTGCAGACCGGGTGAACACCGGGCCGGATCGGCCGAAAAAGCCGCCCGCACCCGGCACGCGGACCGCTGCGGACTATGCTATCTATTATAGCGGTGCCGCCCGGTGTCAAAAGTGAACAGATTATAAATGTTTTTGTACTTGCCTGTAAAGGATAATTTGTCTATAATAATTTATTAGCCGGCGGCTGCCGTGTGGCCGCCTCTTATCCTATTATAGTATAACCCGCTGCCCGGGTAAAGGGCTCAAGCTGTCGGCGGCACCACAGCGGCCCTAAAAATACAGCAAATCAACCGATGACCGGCCGCTTTGGGGCGGCAGAACGGAGCGAGACGATGAAACTTGGTATCGTGGGCCTGCCCAACGTAGGCAAGAGCACCCTATTTAACGCTATTACCAACGCCGGGGCCGAGTCGGCCAACTACCCTTTTTGCACCATCGAGCCCAACGTGGGCATGGTAGCCGTGCCCGACAAGCGGCTGGACCGGCTGGTAGAGATGTACCACCCGCAGAAGGTCACCCCCGCCACCATTGAGTTCGTGGACATTGCCGGCCTGGTGAAAGGCGCCTCGAAAGGTGAGGGACTGGGCAACAAGTTCCTCTCGCACATCCGCGAGGTGGACGCCATTTTGCACGTGGTGCGCTGCTTTGAGAGCACCGAGATCATTCACGTGGACGGTGAGATAGGCCCTCAGCGGGACGTGGAGACCATCAACCTGGAGCTGATCTTTTCGGATATCGACATCGTTGACCGCCGGCTGCAGAAAGCGCAGAAGCTGGCTAAGGGAGACAAGTCGATGGCCGCCGAAGTGGCCATGCTCACCCGCCTGAAGGCCCACCTGGAAGAGGGAAAGCGCGCCGCCGGCTTTGACGGCGACGAGGAGGAGCTGGCCATCATCCAATCGATGGGCCTGCTCAGCGCCAAAAAGGTCATCTATGTGGCCAACATGAGCGAGGACGACTTTATAAACAACATCGAGCAGAACCTCTACTACCAGCAGCTGCAGCAGCTGGCCGCCGCCGAAAATGCCCTGACGCTGCCCATCTGTGCCAAGATAGAAGAGGATATCTCGGACATGAGCGCCGAGGACAAAGAGATGTTTTTGGGCGAGCTGGGGCTCACCGAGTCGGGGCTCGACCGGCTCATACGCGCCAGCTACAGCCTGCTGGGGCTGATCTCGTACCTGACTGCCGGCGAGCCGGAGGTGCGGGCCTGGACTATTAAAAAAGGCACCAAGGCGCCCCAGGCGGCCGGCAAGATCCACTCTGACTTTGAGCGCGGGTTCATCCGCGCCGAGGTGGTGGCCTATGACGACCTGATGGCCCAGGGCTCGATGGCCGCCTGCAGAGAAAAGGGACTGGTGCGCTCGGAGGGCAAAGAGTACGTGATGCAGGACGGCGACGTGGTGCTGTTTCGCTTTAACGTGTAGGGCAGGGCTGCAAAAAGGGCCTGCTTTTTCAGAAAGACCGATAAAAGCCCGCGGGTGCTTGTGCGCTCCCGCGGGCTTTTAATGTATACGAATGTCTACTGCCGGCGGCGGCTGTACTTGCGCCACAGGACCGTCATTGCTCCGCCGGTGGACAGGAGCAGCGCGCCCCAGAGCAGCTGTGCGGTATCGCCGGTATCGGCAGTGCCGACAGGTACATCTACCGGAAAGCGTATGGCCGCCTCGGCGGTGGGGGCGACTTTGCTGGGCGTGCCGTTGGGGTCCTCGCCGGTGGCCTCGGCCCGGTTGACGATCTGCGGCGGGCGCTCCTCTTTGACGGCGATGGAGGCGCGGTAGGTGAGCACATAGGTCTCGCTGCCGGCCAGCGCGGCTATCGGCACCATGATGGTGCGGCTATCGGGGTCGTAGACCGAGTCTGCCAGTGGTACCGGCACCTGGTCGGGGCCGGTGAGCGTGAGGCTGTGCGTATCCAGCAACAACTCTGCCGGCAGATAGTCGAAAATGAGCACATTTTTCCACAGAGTGCCCGGTTTGGGGTTAGACAGCTCGACGCGGTACTCCAGCAGGTCCTCCAGATGCGTGTCGCCGCCGGGATGGTCGAGATTTTCTACCTGCTTGTCCAGCTGTGGGTCGGCATCGCCGGGCAGCACGCCGCTATCGGGTTGGTCTTTGGGCGAGGGGTAGACCGGATCTTCGGTCGCCGTGCCAGCGGTGGAGGGGGTGCCGTCGGGCTGCAGCGGGACGCCGTCGCCGTCTGCGTAGGGGGGATACGGGTCGCCGGGCTGCAAGTCGGTGGGGATGAGCATGTCGTCACCACCGCCGCCATTACCGCCACTCGAGTTACCGCCAGAGCCGCCACTGCCACCAGAACCATCACCGCCAGAGCCACCAGAGCCGTCGGAGCTGCCGCCCTGACCGGAACCGCCACTGCCGCCGTCGCTGGGCTGGCCGCCGCCGGCCTGCGCGGTATTGCCGATATCGGTACCGATCGCCTCGGGCTCGGCGATGACGTCAAAGGTGAACACATACTTTTCACCGCCGTAAACATCGCCCACATAGACGCTGATGATGCGGGTATCTGGGTGATAGGCGCTGGCAGGGACCGGCACCAGGCTGCCGTTGGGCAGCTGCAGCTGCATGCTGTCGGTGACCAGCTTTAGGCCGGCCGGCAGTTTGTCGCGGATGGAAACGGCTTTCCACAGCGAGCCGGCCAGGCGGTTATTGACGGTGATGGTATAGGTGATGCGGTCGCCCACCTGGGTGGCACCGTCGGGATCGGTATTATTTTTCGCCGCCTTTTCCACCTTGCCGTCGGGGTCTTTGGGCGTTACCTGGGTGCCACCTTCCGGCACCGCCACCGAGCCGCCCGATTGACCGCCGCCCGATTGGCCACCGCCTGATTGGCCGCCGCCCGGCGCACCGTCGCCGGGCTCTACCGGGCCGGCTGGACCGTCGGGGTCGGTGGCAGCTTGGCTGCCGCCGCTGGGGTCTTTACCGGTGGCCTGGGCGGTGTTGGTGATATCGGCATTTTCGGGGTGGGCGGGATCGGCCGCCTGGGCGCCGACGACAGCCCGGAACTGCAGCGTGTAGGCCTGTCCGCCGGTCACCTGGCCGATATAGTGGATAATGGCGTGCTTTTCACGGTCGTAGGTGCTGTCGGGCAGCGGCTTCTCTACCCCGTCGGGCCCGGTGAGCCGGATGCTGCCGGGGCAGAAGGTAAGGCCCGGCGGCAGCACATCGCGGATCTCCACATCGCTCCAGGTGGAGTGCGGCTGCCGGTTCTCCACCGCGATGGTGTACACCAGCTCGTCGTCTACCACCGTCTTGTCGCTGTGGGCGCTATTTTGCACCTGTTTATCTACCGTGGGGTCGGCCCGCCACACCGGGTATACCGTGAGATCGCTGTCTCCCATCACGTCGTTTTGGCCGACGTTTACTGTATTGCCGGCCGATTCGGTCGTCCAGCCCAAAAACGTCTGCCCCTCCTGGCTGGGGGTGTATGCAGACAGCGCCTCGAGCACGTTGGCGCCGTACTGGGTGTCGATATCTGCGCGAGCGCCGCCGGGCAGGTCGCGGACATGCAGCTGGTGGGCGTTGGCCTGCCAGATGGCATAGACCGGCACCGTGTAGTCGTCGCCGGCCCAATCGGTATCTACCGCGGTGGCGGCAGTCACCTTTTGGGCGCTGCCTTCGCCAAAGCCGCCGCGCAGCAGCGAGAAGCCCTGAAAGGTGTAGCCGGTGCGGGTGGGATCGGCGGGCAGCTGCGCCAGCTGATCGCCCTGCTTGTAGTACAGCGCCTTCTGGCCCGCCGGCACCGCCCCCTGCGGCAGTGAGAGCTGGGTGGCGTCTTGCTGGTCGTAATTGCGGTAATACTGCGGGGTGACCGCCGGCAGCACGGTCAGGGTCTTACCGGATTCGAGATATCCGTTGGCACTGCCCACCGCGCTGGCGCTCAGGTACCAGCAGTAGGTAAAGTGGTACTGCCCGATATCCTGCGGCTGGGCCGCCCGCCGGCCGGTAAACAGCGCCAGCAGGCTGTCGTCTACCGGCAGCTGCTGTGAAGATCCGTCGTCCTGTTTTTTTTGCACGGTGATGAGCACCGTGCCGCCGGGCTGGGTGCCCAGATCTACCCGCGCAAAATCCTGCGGGGTGGCTTGGGCAAAGCTCTCGAGCTCCTGCTTTTGCACGTTTTGCCCCATGTTGTTGCCGGCGGCAAAAAACACGCCGGCGCGGTGGTCGTAGGTCATATGCTTCCAGCTGAGGTTGGCCAGATCGCTGCCGGCGGTCACCGTCTCGCCGCTGGGAACGGCGTAGATGGTGGCGTTGGTACCGGTAGTGACGGCGCTGCTGCTATCCTGCGCCATAGTGATGGCCGAGGTGGGCACCAGCCGCAGCCGCCGCTGGCCCACTGTGCCCTGACGCTCGGCGTACACGGTGACCATGCCCACGCCCGGGGCCAAACTGGCTACCGCGTAATCGTCGTACGGCTTTTTGGGGTCGGCCGGGTTGAGCGCCACGATATCGGCGTTCTCCATCCCCGAGGCGCCGCATTTGGTCCCGTCGCTGCCCCAGGAGATATCGTAGGAACCGTCGGTCGTGCCGGCCAAGGTGTTGTTGGTGAGCGGGAATAAAAAGCGTAGGCTGCGCACCGTGTCGTAATCTGTTTGGTCGACAGCGGCGAGATCGTCGCCGCTGAGGTTGGAGGGATACAGCATGGCGGTACAGACCGAGGCCTTGGAATAGGCGTCAGCCGTTTTTTTATCCTGCCCCACATAGCTCTGGTTGTCGGCAAACACCTTGAGCTGGGGGTAGGCGCCGTCGGTGAGCACCCAGGCGCTGTCGGCGGGAGAGCACCCATCGGGCAGCGTCTCCATCAGCTGCCGGGTGAGCAGACCGGTGGCGCCGCCGGTGCCGGCCGCCTCTTTCATGGCGGTGGTCTGCTTGTCGTAATAGCTGTTTTGCAGCGTGAGGCTGCCGCCGGTCTGGCCGCCCACAAAGCCGCCCATATTGGGGGTGGAGAGGTCGGTGCCCAGCGCCCCTACTTCGCCGGCGGCATAACAGTTGCGGATGACGGTGGTGGCGCGCGGTTCCTGACAGCCCAAAAAGCCGCCCTGATAGTTGCCGTTTTGCTGCATGCCCACCATAGCCGTACTGTAGCAGTTTTCGAACAGATAGTGCGTGTCCATCTTCTCGCAGATACCGGCGCCGGCGACAAAGCCGCCCAGATTGGTGAGCCCCTCTACCGAGCCGGCGGCGTAACAGTTTATAAACTTGCTCACCCCGTCGCCGCCGGGGGTGTACACGCTGTCTTCCACATGGCCCACAAAGGCGCCGGTGTTATTGTTGGCGTAGGCGCGCACATTGGTAAAGCAGTTTTCAAATATGTAGTTGCCGGCACAGGAGGTAAAGGCCCCCGAATGGGCCGCTGTGCGCATGGTGCCGTCGATGGCATAACAGTTTTTGACATAGCCGCTGATAGGCCCAAAGATATTGCCCGAGCACGCGCCGCCTTTCACATAGACATTTTTGGTGTGGCAGCGGTCGGCGTACACCCGCCCAAAGCTGCCGCTGCTGCGGTAGAAAGCGCTGCTGAGCAGGCCGCCGCCGTGGTTGGGCGCATCAATAAAACCGTGCTCGAGAGCCACGTCTTCCATGGAGATATAGGTATTGCTGGCCGTAGCGCCAAACAGACCGCTGTTCATGACGGCCGAGGAGACGGTCAGGTTTTTGACGATGAGCGGTTGGCTGAAGCCGGCGACCAGGCTGCCGCCATTTAGATTGTAGATGGTGTGCCCACCGCCGTCGATAAACATCTTTTTGCTGAAATTGACCGCCGACCAGGCAACACCGCCGGCCCCGCCCATATCGAGATCGCACATCAGCTTGACCGGCAGAGCATTGAGCATAGCATAGCGCAGCTGTTCGGGCGAATACACGCCGTAGTAGGCCACCTCTTCGGTGACCAGCGCGGGCATGTCCAGCGAATGGCTGCCCGACATCTGCCCTATCTGGTAATACGGCACCTGCTGCGCCGGCAGCGGCAGCGGTTTGGCCATGGGATCGGCGGCCGGGTCGCCGTCGCGATCGGCGGCCACGTTGCTGCCGCTCCACTTGGGTACGGCGCCGTCGGTGGCGGTCCAACCGTTTTGACCGTAGCTCTTCCACGCATCTTCATCCTGTTTCCAGCCGTCGGCCCACGCGGCAGAGACGCCTGCCGTAAGTTGAGGCGCAAAAGAAAAGAGCCCCACTACCAGCGTGCAGGTCAACAGCAGTGCCAGCGCCCGCTCGCCCCTCGTTCTTTTCACATCGATACACTCCCACAAATAACTTTTCTGCAAAAATACAGTGCATTACGCAGTCACATCTTTTGAAAAGATGATCTTTATTATAGTAGTATCTTTAACAATTTTCAAGGACATTTACAAAATAGTGCCGGCACCACCCCAAATAAACTATATTATTTTCACAAATAAGGCACACCTTTTTAGCCGGTTGCAGGCCGGTCGCCGATCGCCTTGTGCTTGGGCTATGCGCCTGTACAGACGGTCCAAAGTTGGTCAATACGCCAAAAATGTTTGGAGGCAGTTGACTTTTCGGCGGCAGCTGTCTATAGTGATAGTGATAACCGGCAGATAGCCGGTCTTCGGTGGCGGGAGGCAGTCGTACAGTTTTGTGCGCGCCTGTCGTATTTTTATGTGCATTTACGGGTGGCGGGCGCACAGAGCGGTGCGTCGGCCGCCTTTTTTTGATGCCGACAAACAGCTTTTAACGGGGCGGACACGCCTGATACCTATCTCCTGCGGCGCATACCGCAGTCGACAACCGATCCGGAAAGGATGAAGATTTTGACGAGAAACCTGACAAAAGGCGAGCCGGGCAAGATCATCTTGCTGTTTGCTCTGCCCATGCTCTTTGGCAACATCTTTCAGCAGATGTACAACATGGTCGACTCGGTGGTGGTGGGCAACTTTGTGGGGGCCGACGCATTGGCGGCAGTGGGCAGCTCTTATACTATTACTTTTGGCGTGACTGCGCTGGCGTTTGGTCTGGGAAACGGCGCCTCCATCTTGATCGGGCAGTATTTTGGGGCCGGCAGATCGAGGGAGGCCCGGCACTCGATCGTCACCAGCATGACGTTTGCCATCTTATTTTCGCTGGTGCTGTCGGTGGCGTGTATCTTTTTGTGCGCGCCGCTGCTGCGGCTGGTCAACATGCCGAAGTCGATCTTCCCCATGTCTATGACCTACATGCGTATCTACTTTTTGGGGCTGGTGTTCACCTTTGCATACAACATGCTCTCCTCTGTTTTTCGCGCGCTGGGCGACTCGAAGACCCCGCTCATCTTTCTCATCGTGGCCTCGGTGGTGAACATCGTACTGGACCTGGTGTTCGTTATAAACTTTAAGATGGGGGTAGCCGGGGTGGCCTGGGCCACCATCATCGCCCAAGCCGTGTCGTCGGTGCTGGCGCTGGTGGCGCTGAAGCGGCGGCTGGCAGACATGCAGCAGCAGGACCCGGCATACGCCCCGGAGGGTCACGAGACGTTTCGCCAGCAGCTGAGCTTACCGCTGCTCAAAAAGATGATCCGGCTGGCCATCCCCACCACCGCGCAGGAGATCGCTATCTCGGGTGGGATGATCATTATGCAGGCCTTTGTAAACGGCTACGGGCCCCGCATCATGGCCGCCTACACGGCTGCCGCCAAGATCGAGAGCCTGGCGATGATGCCCATCATCAACATCTCTACCGCGGTCACCAGCTACTCGGCCCAGAATATGGGCGCCGGCGAGATCGAGCGGGTGAAATCCGGATACCGGGCGTCGCTGCGCATCTCCTTTGTGTTCGCGGCGGTGCTGGGCGGGGCCATCGTGCTGTTTGGGCACAGCCTGGTGGGGATCTTCGTCAGCGGTGAAGGCGCGGCCGAAGTGGCTGCCGCCGGCGCCAACTACCTGCTGTATTCGGCGTTTGCCTTTATATTTATGGCGCTGCTTTTCCCGGCCGAAGGCGTGATGAAAGGCACCGGTGACGTGAATTTCTTTATGCTGTTTGCCATTGTGGGCATCGTGGCCAAAGTGACGGCGGCCCTGACTCTGTCGCCGGCGATGGGCTACACCGGACTGTGGCTGGCAGTGGTCATTGGCTGGGGCTGCGAGGCGGTGTGTACCACGCTGCGCTACCTCTCGGGCAAGTGGAAGACCAAAGGTATCATCCAGCACCCGGTGGCGGCCGCGGAGACGGCGGCCGAGCAGTAAAAGCCGTGCTGTACAAAATTTGTTTTCATTTATTAAACACTTTGTACACCACCCGGCAGGCAGTGGGGGCTATACTAGAGGTGGATAAGGGACATGCAAACACCTCACATCCATTCTCCTCTTCTTTTATGAATATCTCCGCACACAAGATATTCACTTCCTCTTAAACCTTCCCTTTGGGAAAGCGCCGCGGGGCGGGACCAGTTGGTCCCGCCCCGCGGCGCTTTTTATCTCGGAGCTCCGGCCGGACGCCTTAAAAGCGGCGGCTGCGCTTTATTCATGGATAGCTGGGCGGCGGCCCGGATCGGGGCGGGCGTACAGGTAGTACCGCCCCTGCTTGCCCACCCGCTGCAGCGCCCCCACCTTGTAGAGCAGCGCCAGCGCGCGCTGGGCGGTGTGCAGGTGCAGGTGGGCAAAGCTACTGTAGTCGGCGGTGGTAAAGGGCTGCGGCATGCTCTTTGGCAGCAGCGCGGCCCAGTCGTCGATGCCGGTAAAGAGCCTCTGGTCCAGAATATCGAGCGGGCGGCACTCGTAGCGGGTGGCACGCCGCTTTTTGCCGCGGCCATAGCCGTTTTGCTGGCGGTACTCCTCCAGCTCTAAAAACACCAGGCACACCTGCAAATTGGGGTGGCCCAGCAGATCGGCCAGGCGGTACAGCTCGTAAAAGGCGTGCTCGGGCCGGCCCTTTTTGGGCGAGCGGCGGCGGGAGAGCAGCTCGCCGGTGTCGGGATCGAGCCAGCAGACCCACTTGACCTGGGCGATGGGATACACCACGGTGACCCGCGCCGCCTCTAAAAACACCTGCAGCTTGTCGTGCAGGCGGGAGAGACTGCGGGTCTGGATCTCGATGATGCCCTGCGGGCCCACGATGTCGGCCACGTAGCGGCCGATGGCGGTCTCCTGATTATCGGCGTAGGGCTCGAAATAATTTTTCAGGGCGGCGTGGAGCGTTTTCTCGGACAGCGTGCCGATGCCGCCGGCGCCCGGGGACCGCTGGGCGGCGAGGTGGCAGGCGCGCAAAAAGTCCTGCCGGCGCACCGCCTGCAGGTCGTATATCTGGTTATAGATGTTGCTGTTTACCTCTGCTGTATCTGCCATAGACCTGTCCTGTCAGCTGTTTTTGGTGATGGGGGCCCAGGTGGCGCCGCACAGCTGCGGCAGCTCTGCGGGCGAGACCTCTACCTGGTAGCCGATCTTGCCGGCGCTGAAGATGACCGTATCCCAGTGCTGGCAGCTGTCGTCCACCACGGTGCGGTACTGCTTTTTCATGCCGATGGGGCTGCAGCCGCCGCGCACGTAGCCGGTGACTTTATTTATATCTTTGACCGGGATCATCTCGACTGATTTTTCGCCTGCCGCCCGGGCGGCAGCTTTTAGATCGAGCTCTTTTTCTACCGGGATGACGAACACGCAGTATTCTCCGCTGTGGCCCCTGGTGATCAGGGTCTTAAACACCTGGCCCGGGTCTTGCCCCAGCATTTGGGCCACCTGGAGGCCGTCTACCGCCGCGCCCCCGTGGGGGTAGGTGTGGGCCTGGTAGGGCACCTTTTTCTGCTCGAGTATACGCATCACGTTGGTCTTTTGCTCTTTTGTTTTGGACACTTGGCGAAGGCTCCTTCCCACCCGGCGGGGACAGCGGGGGCCGGACCGGCGCGCGGCGCCTTGGACCCGGCTGATGCGCCGGTCTTCTGCCCCCCATTATACCACAGGGGCGGGCGCAAAAAAAGGAGGGGCAGCGCGGTGCTGCCCCTCCCCTTTTGGGACGGATCGAGCCGGGTCTGGCTCAGCTGGACTTCACCGGCCCGGGCCAGCTCGAGCTGGTATGGGCCGGTCTGGTACGAGCCGGGCTGTCTATTTGATGGCCGGTACGTCGACCTGAAAATAGCTCTGCGGGTAGCCGCACAGCGGGCACTTTTCGGGTGCCGTTTTGCCGGTGTACACGTAGCCGCAGTTTTGGCAGATCCAGCTCTCGATCTGATCTTTTTTGAATACCTGGCCGTCGTCGAGACACTTTTTCATTTTGTTGTAGCGGTTCTCGTGGCTCTTTTCGACGGTGGCGGTGAGGGAAAAGCGCTGGGCGATCTCGGTAAAGCCCTCCTCGCGGGCGGTCTTTTCAAATTCCTTGTACATCTCGTCCCACTCGAAATGCTCTTTTTCGGCGGCGTCCATCAGGTTGTCGGCGGTGCCGGGCAGCTCGCCCCCCTTGAGATATTCCAGCCACTTCTCGCCGTGGGCGCGCTCGTTCTTGGCCGTCTCCTCGAACAGCTTGGCGTACTGCTCGTACCCCTGCGCCTTGGCCTGTTTGGCGTAGAGCAGGTATTTGAGATAGGCCTGGGCCTCACCGGCGAAGGCGGCGAGCAGGTTGTCGTGTGTCTGGCTGTTTTGCAGATCCATAGGTAGTCCTCCCATCAAGTGACGCCCGCCGGCGGCGGGCTTTTTCTCTAGTTAGAGAATGGGCCGCAGGCGCTGGGAATATACAGCCGATCGTGCTACAATAGAGCGTACAGTCAAAACAAGCTTACGGAGGGAAAAGCTATGCAGAAGATCGGTATTATCGGCGCCATGGATATGGAGGTGGCGCTGATTAAAGACGCGCTGGAGGGCGTACAGCAGACCGAGGTGGCCCAGAGCACCTACTACATTGGCCGGCTGGGCGGACACCAGGTGGTGCTCACCTGCTGCGGTATCGGCAAAGTGAACGCCGCCATCAGCGCCCAGGTGCTGTGCTCGGTATACGGGGTGGACTGCATCATCAACACCGGGATCGCCGGGAACCTGGCCGCAGACCTGAAACTGGGCGACGTGGTGCTGGCCCAAAAGGTGCTGTACCACGACTTTGACCCCGATATTTTTGCCCAGTGCCCACCGCACCAGAAAGTGCTGTTGCCCGACAGCGGGCTGTGTGACCGCATTGCCGCCGGGCTGACGGCACTGGGGGCCAATTTTCGCTGCGGGGTGGTGGCCACCGGCGACGAATTTGTGCAGAGCAGCCAGCGCAAAGCAGATATCATAGCCCGTACCGGCGCCGACTGCGCCGAGATGGAGGGGGCGGCCATCGGCCATGTGGCGGCCCGCAACGGGGTGCCGTTTGCAGTGGTGCGCTGCCTTTCGGACGACGCCGACGACGCGGCGGAGAGCACCTATGAAAATTTTGCCGCCCACACCGCCCAGCTGGGCGCCCGGCTGCTGATCGATGTGATACGCGGGCTTTGAGGCCTGTACGCCGCCAAACTGCTCTTATCGCCCCGCCTTGTTCTTTTTGGGCAAGCGCGGGGCGATTTTTTGCGGCCTTTTTGTGCGCCTTTTTTGGGCGGTGCACAGGGGCGTTTTTTTGACGCCCATCTTCGTGCAGACTGACCAGGTTTTTGGCTTTTATTTTAGGCACTGCAGCAGTATACTGAAATGTGCCAACAAGTGAAAGAAGGGACCTGTATGGAGGATCGCAGACAGCCGGCAGAGGGCCGGGTAGGACATGAGGGGACAGCGGTAAAGACGGTGCGGCGCCGGATGAGCAGTTACCGCTACTGGCTGGTGCTGGAGGGCATTGGCGTGGGCGCGGCGGCCGGGCTGGTGGCGGTGCTGTTTCGGCTGGCACTGGGCAGCGCCGACACCTTTCGCACCGCGGCTATCGCCTGGGCGGCCAAACACGCCTGGTCGATGGCGCTGTGGATAGGCGTTTTGGTGGCTGCCGCCGCGGCAGTGACGCTGTTTTTGCGCTGGGAGCCGCTGATATCGGGCAGCGGCATCCCCCAGGTAGAGGGGGAGATGCTGGGCCAGGTGCACCAGACCTGGTGGCGGGTGCTGCTGGCCAAATTTGGCGGCGGGGTGGTGGCTATCGCCTCGGGCCTGGCGCTGGGCCGTGAGGGGCCCTCGATCCAGCTGGGGGCCATGGCCGGCAAAGGGGTGTCGCGGCTGTGCGGCCGGGTGCGCACCGAGGAAAAGCTGCTGATGACCTGCGGCGCCAGCGCCGGGCTCTCGGCTGCTTTTGGCGCCCCGTTTGCCGGGGTGCTGTTTGCGCTGGAAGAGGTGCACAAGAACTTTTCGCTGGACGTGCTATTGCCGGCTATGGCCTCCTCGATCACCGCCGACTTCATCTCGTCGAACATTTTTGGCCTAAAACCGGTGTTTGACCTGTCGGTGGGAGAGATGATGCCGCTGCGCCACTACTGGCTGCTGATCGCGCTGGGGCTGGTGATCGGGCTGCTGGGGGTGCTCTACAACCGGTGTGTGGGGCTGGCACAGGACCTGTACGCCCGCATACCCAGCCGCTTTTTGCGCACGCTGATACCGTTTTTGCTGGCCGGGGCGCTGGCCTTTACGCTGCCCCAGTTACTGGGCAGCGGCCACGGGCTGGTGGAGGAGATGAGCAGCTTTGCGCTGCCGGCGGTGCTGGCCCTATTTGCGGGGAAATTTTTGTTTTCGATGGCCAGCTTTGGGGCCGGAGTGCCCGGCGGCATATTTTTGCCGCTGCTGGTGCTGGGCTCGTTTATCGGCAGCGGATTTTTTCTGGCGGCGGCGCCGCTGGTGGGGCTGCCGAAGACGTTGCTGCTCAATTTTGTGGTGCTGGGCATGGCCGGTTACTTCTCGGCCATCGTGCGGGCGCCGGTGACGGGGATCGTGCTCATCTGCGAGATGACCGGCAGCTTTACCCACCTGCTGAGCCTGTCGCTGGTGTCGCTGGTGGCCTACGCAGTGGCCGACTCGCTGCACTGCAAGCCGGTATACGACCAGCTTTTGGAGCGGTTGCTGGCGGGGCTGCCGGCAGGGCAGAAGCCGCAACCGGCCAGTGAGGAGAAGGTGCTGGTGGACGCGCCGGTGTGCCTGGGAGCCCGGGCCTGCGGCAAGACCATCAGCCAGATCGACTGGCCCAACGGCTGCCTGGTGGTATCCATCGTGCGGCACGAGCAGGAACTGATCCCCCGCGGCGACACGGCGGTACAGGCCGGCGACCAGCTGACGGTCCTCTGTGGCGACAGCGAGGTGGCCCAGGTGCGCCGGGCCATGGAGCACTGGTGCGAGACCGCGCTGCGGCGCCGAAAGTAGAAAACTGGACGGGTGCGAGCGGATCGGTTTTACCTGCAAAAGAGCGCCGGCGAGAGCCGGTGCTCTTTTTTAGGGAGCTGGTGGGAAATATTTGTGGGCGGGGGCCGAGACGGCCATTTTTTCTATGGGGGCAGTATAGCAGAGCGGGGCGCAAAAAGAAAGGTGGCCCCAAGTGGCCAGTGGCAGAGCCGGCGCTATGCCGCGGGCAGCGGCGGGCTGCAAAACCGCACGGCTGCGCCAAAAATTCCCTGTTTTTAAGGCGGGTCGGGTCTGTGCGCCATAGGGGACAGGGCCTGTTTTGACGGCGCCGGCCGCCTGCCCCAGGCCAAAAAGGCGGCGGGCAGGGCCGCAAAAACGGCGGGCGGGCAGCCGATAAGATTGTGAACAAATTGTAAAAACAGCCCTTTTTGACGCTGTTTGGCGGTAAAAAAGCTGGGCGGCACCGGGAGAGAGCCAAAAGAGGCGGCCGCCCCTTTATGCGGGGCTGGCCGCCTTTTTTGCCGGCGCCGGTGGGGCGCCGATACCAAAAACTATTTTAAGAAGAAAGTCTCGACCACGCCGGTGCCGATGGTAAACAGGCCCACGGCCAGCGTGTAGATGGCAAAGACTTTAAACTTGTCGCTCTTGATGAGCCAGGCCACCATTTTGATGGCGAAGAAGCCGGTGACCGCCGAGACCACGAAGGCCACGATGACCGGCAGCAGCTCTATCTGCAGGCCGGCGCTCACCGCGTCTTTGACCTCGACCAGGCCGCCGCCCAAAATGGCGGGGATGCCCAGGATGAAGGAGAACTCGACGGCGAATTTTTTGGTCATGCCGCACATCATGCTGGCGGCCAGTGTGGAGCCGGAGCGGGAGACGCCGGGCAGGATGGCCACACATTGGGCCACACCCACGGTGACGGCGTTGCCGGCGGTCATCTGCTTGGGGCCCTTTTTGCCGCGGGGGCACTTTTCGGACAGGTACAGCACCAGGCTGGTGAGCAAAAAGCAGGCGCCCAGGAAGAAGAGGTTACCCTGGGAGACCAGCGCGTCGTACTTGTCTTTAAAGGGGTAGACCAGCAGCAGCGGAATGAGGGCGATGAACAGCATGAGGATCATGCGGCGGTAGCCGCTCATGGTGCTCCACTTAAAGCGGCCGGTGAACAGGTCGCGCAGCAGCAAAAAGAACTCGACGATGAGCTTGCTGATGGTGCCCCAGAAGGCGATGAACACCGCCACCAGCGTGCCCAGATGCATGACGGCGGTGAGAAAGGTGGCGTTTTCGGCGCTGACTCCGGTAAAGTGCTGGACCAACGCCAGGTGACCCGAGCTGGACACCGGCAAAAATTCGGTGAGGCCCTGTACGATGGCCTGCAAGATAGCACTGAAGATAGACAAATGCGTTTCCTCCTACCCGTGTGTTTCGGCCCCTGGCCGACAGTAGTTCCAGTTTACCACGAACTGGATGGGAATACCACCAAAAACCATTACAATTTTCTTACGATGTGCCCAGTTTTGGCACCCATATAAAAGAGAGGGCCGCCCCGCGGGGGAGCGGCCCTCTCTATATATACGCGGCCGGCGGCCGCTTATGCCCGATAGCTGGGGTAGTCGGGGAAGATGGGGATAAACTGCTTTTTGAGCACGTCGATCATGCCGATATCGGAGAATTTGACCAGCGGGATGACCGGCAGGGCCAGCGTGACGATGCGCAGCAGCGGATTTTTGAGGTCGAGCCCCAGGGTGCGCAGCGCCTTTTTCATGGCCACCGAGTCGGCGGCCACCTCGGCCCAGGGTTTTATGGACATGAGACCGCCCACCTGCAGCGGCAGGCTGCACAGCACCTGGCCGTTTTCGGCACAGCAGTAGCCGCCGCCCATCTCGACGAGCTGCCGGTAGATGGCGTAGCCGTCGGCCGGGTCGCTGAAGACGATGGTGAGGTTGTGGCTGTCGTGGCTGACGGTGGCGCCGTAAGCGCCTTTTTTGAGACCGAAGCCGCGCACCACACCAAAGGTGTGATTTCCTAGGCCGTGGCGGTTTTGGATCAGGGCGTAGTGCAGGTCGCTTTGGCCGGAGATGTCGATCAGGCCGTTTTTGACCGGCAGCTCTACGCGCTCGGCGCGGGAGAGCGAGCCCTGCATGTCGCTGTAGGTGAGCACGTTCACGGCCACCGTGTCGCCGCAGCCGGCGGGGGCACGCATCAAAAAGTCGTCGGCGGTGAGCTCTGGCACCCGGACCGAGTTTTTGTGCTCGAGGGGGAAATCTTTTTGCTGGATGTCGACGGTGAGCTGGCCGTCTTTGGCCACCAGTTTGCCGCCGAAGAACACCTCTTTGACGTTGAGTGTCTCGAGACTGTCGACCAGCAGCATATCGGCCACGCAGCCGGGGGCCACGGCACCCAGGTTCTCGAGGTGTGCCTCTTTGGCCACGTTGATGGTGGCGGCGCGCACCGCATCGATGGGGCGCATGCCCAGGCTGATGGCGTGGCGGGCCACGTCGTCGATATGGCCCACGTAGAGGATGTCATCGGCCTCGCGGTCGTCGGTGCACAGGCAGAGCTGGTCAAAGTAGGTGAAGTCTTTGACCCCCTCCCACACCGCCTCGACGTTGTAGGAGATGGAGCTGTCGCGGGCATCGACATAGATGCCGGCGCGCATCTTGTCTCTGGCCTCGGCGCTGGTGGTGGACTCGTGGCAGGTGGTGGGGCCGCCGATGCGGTAGGCCGACACCATGCGCCCGGTCTGGCCGGGCAGGTGGCCCTGCAGGTAGAGGCCGTTTTTCTCGGCCACCTCGATGATCTCCATCATGCGGTCGTCGCCCTCGACGACGCCGACAAAGTCCATCACCTCGGCCAGGCCGTGGACGTTCTCGAGCTTGGCCAGGCGGTCGATGGTGGCGGCGTCAAAGGTGGCGCCGGCGTTCTCGAGACCCGGCACCGCCGGCACGCAGGAGGGGATGTTTACGAGCTGGCGCATGGGCACGTCTAAAGCGGCGTCGTGCATGTAGCGCACCGCCTCTTCGCCCAGCACGTTGCCTATTTCATGGGGGTCGGTGACGGCGGTGGTGGTGCCGTGGATGAGCACCGCGGCGGCGAAGTTGCGCGGGGTGAGCATAGAGGACTCGATATGGACGTGGGCGTCGATAAAGCCGGGGATGATGGTCTTGCCCTGACCGTCGTACACCTCTTTGGCCAGGTGCAGATCGGCGGCGAGGTCGCCGGCCTCGACATGGGCCACAAAGCCCTGGTGCACGAACACGGTGGCGGGGTATACCTCGCCGGTAAATACGTTTAGGTACTGTACGTTTTTGATAGCCAGGTCGCACGGGACCTTGCCCAGCGCCGCTGCCAGCAGCGCCCGCTTGTCTTTGGGCTGGTATTTCATCTAGTTCTCTCCCTCTCTTATAGAGATAAAGGGCCGGTACCGGCGCCCCTGCCGCGCTGTGCCGGCGATGTGTACACACAGATACCGGCGCGGCTAGCCGAGGATGAAGTAGAGGATCAGCGGGACGCACAGCACGTACATACCGGGGTGGATCTTCTTAAATTTGCCGGTGATGACGTTGATGAACACGTGGCCGATGATGCCGGCGGCGATACCGCTGGCGATAGAGCCGGTGAAGATGCCGAACATGATCATCACGAAGGGGCCAAAGGCCTCGGTAAAGTCGGTAAAGTCGATCTTGCCGAAGTCGCTGATCATCAAAAAGCCCACGAAGATGAGCGCCGGGCCGGTGGCGGCGTCGGGGATCATTAAAAACAGGGGGGAGATGAAGATGGTGAGGATGAACAGGACGGCGGTGGTGACGGCGGTGAGGCCGGTGCGGCCGCCCTCCTCTACGCCGGAGGAGGACTCGACGAAGGTGGTGATGGTGGTGCAGCCGGTGAGAGCGCCGGCGCAGGTGCCGATGGCATCCACCAAAAAGGGCTTTTGGATGCCGGGCAGGTCGCCGTTTTCATCCAGCATATTGGCCTTGCTGGCCACGCCCAACACGGTGCCGAGGGTGGAGAAGAAGTCGCCGAAGAAGGCCACAAAGATGAGGATGAGGAACTGGGGAGAGAGGATGTTTTTAAAGTCGAAGTAGCAGAGGATGTTGCCCACCTGCGAGGCGTCGGGGACCTTTAAAAAGCTGGTGGGCAGCTGGGTGACGCCGAAGGGGATGCCGATGATGGTGGTGGCGATGATGCCGTAGAGCAGCGCGCCTTTTACCTTGAAGGCGGTGAGGGCGGCGATGATGAGCAGGCCGATGATGGCCACATATACCGAGGGCTTGGTGAAGTCGCCCATGCCGATGCCGTCGGCAAAGCTGCCGATACCGGTATTTTTAAAGCCCAGGTAGGCGATGAAAAAGCCGATGGCCGAGCCGATGGCGATCTTGATGTTTTTGGGCATCATGCGGACGATGAGGTCGCGGATGCCGAAGATGGACAGAGCCAGGAAGATGAGGCCCGACACCAGGATGATGGCCATGATCTGGCCAAAAGAAATACTACCGGATTGCAGCAGGGCGCCCAGCATAAAGTTGGTGCCCATTCCGGTAGATAGTGCAAAAGGCATATTCGCATAGAGACCCATAAGCAGGGTGATGAGGCCGCTGACCACCGCGCAGGTGACGAGGATCGCCTCTTTGGATATACTGACCCCGTTGATATCGACGATGGAGCTGGCATCGCCGAAGCCGACGATGGCGCTGGGTTGCACCACCAGCACATAAGCCATGGTCATAAAGGTGGTGAGGCCGGCCATCAGCTCGGTCTTGACGGTGGTCCCCCGCTGTTTGAGGCCAAAGAATTTGGACAGTTGTCCCATAGTTTCCTCCTCTTGGTACAAGTTATAGATGTGGGTAGCGAACTGTTGTCGGCAGTCACTAAATGACATTCTGGTAACTCATACGCACCGGCGGCGGACGGCAAAAAGCGGGGACCTGCCCCGACTTTTTGCACACTGTGCAGGGGCCCGCCGCCGACGGTGAGAAGTCTGCCATAGTACTTCATTTACGGTGAAGTGTAGAAACTATCTCCCATATCGAGATATTATATAGCAACTATCGACACCTAGATTATAAACGAACTGTGAACATGAGCACAAGCCCTGCGCCAGCTGAACTTTAGGGTGAAAAGGGACTATATTTTAGTAGAACACGACAAAAATTTTGAAAATATTTGTAGAATTGGGGGAACAGATCTCGGTGTGGCTGGGTGAGAACAACCATTTTTTAGCTGCGGCTCGGCTGGCGGCAGGCAACAAAAAAGCCGGCCGCAAGGGCCGGCTGGGGCCGGAGCCGGGCGAGAGTACCGCCTTAGGCGCCGCCCATCTGCACCAGCAGGTTGACGGCCAGGGCCAGCGCCAGCGGCACGCACAGCGCCACACAGCGGCCAAAAGGCATGAAGGGACGGCGGCCCTGCTGGCGGCCCACCTCGTCCATAAACTCGTTGGCGCTTTTGTCGGGGCCGCCGGAGAGGTAGTGGTAGTTGATAAGGGTCATCACCACGAACACCGCCATGAGCCCCAACAGGTAATAGGTGGTGTCGAACAGGAACCACAGCGCGATGCTCTGACCGGCGAAGATCACGGCGATGTACGCGATATACCAAAATGCCGCCTGCCGGTTCTGTTCCTTTTTGTCCATAGAGGTCTCCCCTTTCTGTGGGGCATAACCGCCCCTCTTTATTGCCAGTATAGCACAATATCTGTCTATAATCATCTGTTTTTCTGTGAACAGTGTGGATTGACGGGGATATTTTGCGGGGAGCGAGGTGGGGCGGTGCAAACGGTGGCCGGTGTATGGTGGATAGCAGGCGGGGATGATGGGCGCGGCAGGGGCGGTATGCGGGCGGCGAGCGGGTGCGCGCGATAGCAGGAGCGGCGGGCTGGTTGAGGGTTGAGGGCTGAGGATCTCAGATGGAGGGTGGTGGTGGGCGTGGTGCAAGGAGTGTGGAGCATGGGAGCGCGGCGCGCGGCGGGAGTTGGGAGCAGTGGCGGCAGGTAAGTGAGGGCGGGTATCGCGGCGGGACAGCGGTCCACCTGGCTGGGCGGGCGGTTGAGGCGGTGGGGACAGCGGCGGCGATGCGCGGGTGGAGGGCGGCGTGCTGCAGCGGGACTGGCGGGGGCGCTTTGACGGCTGAAAGCCGTCGGGCCGGACGCCGCTGGTCAGGCGGTACAGGATTTAGAGCCGACCCCGCATTTTGCGGGTATAGTACACCAGCGACAGCAGGCTGGGGACCCCCAGCCAGAGACACATCACGGCCAGCGTGACCACCTCGAAACAGGGGACGGCCACCAGGCCGGCGATGTAGAGCACCACCGCCGCCGGGGAGATGATACCGAGCAGTCGGTGGGCCAGATCCCAGGTGTCGCGGTCGCGGACCGTCCAGGGCAGGCGCAGGCCGGTGTGCCTGTTAAAGGGCAGCTTGGGCGACACCGCCCCGCTAAAGAGGATAACCACCGAGAGGATGGCGGCGGCCAGCCATTTTTCGCCATTTTGGGTGAGCTTTAGCACGCCGGTGCCCAGCAGGACGGCGACGGCAGTGCACAGCAGGAGCAGCACGACATGAAACAGGGTGGTGACCCGTATCGCCCCGAGCCGGCAGTTGCCGTCGGTGGGGCTGGTGAGCAGGGCCAGATTGCGATACAGCACCGCCAGCGCCGCCAACATACAGAGCCCCACCGCCACTGCGGCGGCCACCGGGCAGCGGCGCAGGGCCATCGCCAACAGCAGCGCCAAAAAGGTGAGACACAAAATGAGGTGCCGCTTATTTTCTATTTGGCGCAGAGTGCGGTAGGCGCGCACCTGTTGGGCCAACTGCTGGTTGAGCTGCGCCAGCTGCTCGCTGAGCTCGGCGATGGGGGCGCTTGGAGCGGTTGGGGCGGGGCTGCCCAGCAGCTGGCTGACCGGGACTTGCAGCAGCGCCGCCAGCTGTACCAGCATGTCGGCATCCGGCACCGACAGCCCTTTTTCCCATTTGGAGATGGTCTGCCGCACCACGTGCAGGCCGACGGCCAGCTGCTCCTGACTCATTCCTCTCTCGCGGCGCAGCGCTCTGATGTTGTCACCGATCACGGCGATCACGCTCCTTTCACCACGATCATAGCAGCTGGGGCGGCGGCGGGCAAGCAACGGATGTTAACAGTGGCCGACAGAGCGCGCGGGAGCGGGTGTTAGGCGGGTATCGTATCGAGACGGCGGGCTGGTTTGGGCTGGTTTGGGCTGGGTCTGGGCCGGGCTGATTTGGGCAGGGCTGGGCTGGGACCGGTATGCCGGGCTGGCCCCGTTGGCGGCGGGGCGACCAGCGATAGGGGCCGCGGCGACGGACTGCACTTAGCGGTACCGGGCAGCCGTTTCGTTTAGACCGGTTTTATTTCGCTGACCTGGCGGCATAGAAAAGAGCGCCCCGACACGGTGTATTTCGTGTCGGGGCGCTCTTTTAGAGTGTTGCGGGTGGTTTTTTGTTCACACCGGGGCGCGGCCGGGGCGGACAGCCCGCCTTTATGGATGGCTGGGGGAAACTACTTCCACAGGTCTTTGAGCCGCTCGAAAAAACCCTTCTGCTTCTCGTAATTTTGCTCGATAGAGAGGGACTGCTCGAACTCCTCCAGCTCTTTTTTCTGGTCTTTATTGAGCTTTTTGGGCACCTCGATAGACACCTTTACGTACTCGTCGCCTTTGCCGCGGCCGTTGAGGTAGGGGATACCTTTGCCCCGCAGCCGGAAAGTGGTGCCGGGCTGGGTGCCCTCGGGTACCTCGTACTTGACTTTGCCGTGGACGGTGGGCACCGTGACTTCGCCGCCCATGACGGCGGTGTAGTAGGTGATGGGCACCTCGACCCAGACATCGAACCCGCGGCGCTCGAACAGCGGGTCGGGCCGCACCGAGACGATGACGATGACGTCGCCGCTGGGGCCGCCGTTGACGCCGGCGTCGCCGTAGCCGCGCAGGGCGATGGTCTGGTCGTCGTCGATGCCGGCGGGGATGTTGACATCCACCTTTTTGGTGGCGCTGACCCGGCCGCCGCCACCGCACTTTTTACAGGGGGTGTCGACGATCTTGCCGGTGCCGCCGCAGCGCGAGCAGGGCCGCTGGCTCTGTATGACGCCGAACGGGGTGCGCTGGTTGGTGGTCACCTGGCCGGTGCCGCCGCAGTCGGGGCAGGTCTTGGGGCTGGTGCCTTTAGCCGCACCGGTACCGCCGCACTCGTCACAGGTCTCGAGCTTTTCGATGGTGATGGTCTTTTTACAGCCCTTGGCCGCCTCGAAAAAGTCGAGCACGATGTTTACGTGGTTGTCGGCCCCGCGGCGCGGCGCGTTGGGGTTCTGCCGGCGGCCACCGCCGCGGCCGCCAAAACCGCCGCCGAAAAAGGTCTCGAAAATATCGCCCAGGTCGTCAAAGCCGCCAAAGCCCGCGCCGCCGTAAGCGCCGCCACCGCCGCCAGCCCCGTAGCTGGGGTCGACACCGGCGTGACCGAACTGGTCGTAGCGCTGGCGCTTTTGCTTGTCGCTGAGCACCTCGTAGGCCTCGTTGACCTCTTTGAACTTTACCTCCGCCTCTTTGTTGCCGGGGTTTAGATCGGGGTGATATTTTTTCGCCTTTTTGCGGTAGGCCTTTTTCAGTTCGTCGTCGCTGGCGGTCTTTGCGACCCCCAGGACCTCATAGTAATCTCTTTTCTCTGCCAAAAGCTACCACCTTCTCCTCATGGTCGGCCCCGGCACAAATGGGGCCGGGCGTATGGGCCACAGGGACCCTATACCCGCCATAGGGGCGGGAGAATCATTCCCCCACCCCGCCGGCGCTGGGCGCGGACAGCGCCGCGCCATCTATGTGTTTGGCCCGCAGTCGATCAGGGCTGGGCCATTTTCGTGTGTGCTGAGTGCCGAGTGTTGTGTGCCATGTGCTGTACACAGTAAACAGTGCACAGTGCACGGTGAGCAGTTCCCGCAAAGGCGGCTTATTTCTTGTCCTCGTCGTCTTTGACCTCGGTGTACTCGGCGTCGACGACACCGTCGTCAGCCGGGGCCGACTGGGCGCCGGCAGCTGCCGCGTCGCCGGCGGGCTGGGCGCTGGCGCCCGCCTCTTTGTACACCCGCTCGCTGACGGCAAAGAAGGCTTTCTCCAGCTCCTCGCGCTTCTGCTTCATACCCTCGATGTTGTTTGCGCTGATCTCGGCTTTGAGGGCGTCGACTTTGCTCTGCAGGTCGCTCTTCTCGCTGTCAGTCATCTTGTCGCCCAGGTCTTTGATGCTCTTCTCGGTCTGGTAGACCACCTGGTCGGCGGCGTTTTTGGTGTCGATCTCCTCGCGGCGTTTCTTGTCGGCCTCGGCGAAAGCCTCGGCGTCTTTGACCGCTTTGTCGATGTCGTCTTTGGACATGTTGGTAGAGGAGGTGATGGTGATGTTCTGCTCTTTGCCGGTGCCCAGGTCTTTGGCCGACACGTGGACGATGCCGTTGGCGTCGATGTCAAAGGTGACCTCGATCTGCGGGACACCTCTGGGGGCGGGGGCGATACCGTCGAGGATAAAGCGACCCAGCGTCTTGTTGTCGGCGGCCATCTCGCGCTCGCCCTGCAGCACGTGCACCTCTACCGAGGTCTGGCCGTCGGCGGCGGTGGAGAACACCTGGCTCTTTTTGGTGGGGATGGTGGTGTTGCGCTCGATGATCTTGGTGGACACGCCGCCCATGGTCTCGAGGCCCAGCGACAGGGGGGTGACGTCCAGCAGCAGGATGCCCTCGACATCGCCGCCCAGCACGCCGCCCTGGATGGCGGCGCCGATGGCCACGCACTCATCGGGGTTGATGCCCTTGAACGGGTCTTTGCCGATAAAGCCCTTGACGGCTTCCTGCACGGCGGGGATACGGGAGGAGCCGCCCACCATCAGCACTTTGTCGAGCTGCGAGGCCGAGAGGCCGGAGTCGGACAGCGCCTGACGGACCGGGCCCATGGTGGCCTCGACCAGGTCGGCGGTGAGCTCGTTGAATTTGGCCCGGGTGAGGGTGAGATCTAAGTGTTTGGGGCCGGTGGCGTCGGCGGTGATAAAGGGCAGGTTGATGTTGGCCTGGGTCATGCCCGACAGCTCGATCTTGGCTTTCTCGGCGGCCTCTTTCAGGCGCTGCATGGCCATCTTGTCGCCGGACAGGTCGATGCCGCTGTCTTTTTTGAACTCGGCTACCAGGTAGTCCATCACCCGCTGGTCGAAGTCGTCGCCGCCCAGTTTGTTGTTGCCGGCGGTAGCCAGCACTTCCTGTACGCCGTCACCCATCTCGATGATGGATACATCGAAGGTGCCGCCGCCCAGGTCGTAGACCATGACTTTCTGGTCGTCCTCTTTATCTACGCCGTAAGCGAGCGCTGCGGCGGTGGGCTCGTTGATGATGCGCTTTACGTCCAGACCCGCGATGCGGCCGGCGTCTTTGGTGGCCTGACGCTGGGCGTCGGTGAAGTAGGCGGGGACGGTGATGACCGCCTCGGTGACCGAGCTGCCCAGATAGGCCTCGGCGTCACCTTTGAGCTTTTGCAGGATCATGGCCGAGATCTCTTGCGGGGTGTACTTTTTGTCGTCGATAGCGACGGTATAGGAAGAGCCCATGTGCCGCTTGATGGAGCTGATGGTCTTTTCGGGGTTGGTGATGGCCTGACGTTTGGCCACCTGACCCACCATGCGCTCGCCGGTCTTGGAGAAGGCGACCACCGAAGGGGTGGTTCTGGCGCCCTCTGCGTTGGCGATGACTACTGCCTCGCCGCCCTCCATGACGGCTACGCAGGAGTTGGTGGTGCCCAAGTCGATGCCGATGATTTTTCCCATTGTTGTTTCCTCCTTATATAAAACCTGATATTTTACCAAATCGTCTGTCTATGAAAAAGGGTCTGCCGCCCGCACAGGTGTTTTTGCATGTACGGTACAGGTGGCCGTGCGGCCCTGAGATTTTGCGCTGCTATAAGTGGCAATGTGCCCCTGCTTTCTTCTGTAAATGGCCAGCGACCAGTGTCTTACATCGACACTGTGACCGGAAGAAGGGGCGGTGCCGCGCACAGCGGCAGGAGGGGCTGCGCCCCGACAGCGCCTTCTTCTTGGAGTGGCAAATTTCTAATTTGCCACTTTTACCATGGCATACCGGATGACCCGGTCGCCCATGACGTAGCCCTTTTGGAACACATCTACGATGGCCCCTTCACCCAGTTCGTCGTCCTCGATGTGCATGACGGCGTTGTGCAGGTTGGGATCGAAACTGCCGCCGGCGGGGTCCACCTCGGTGACGCCCAGCTTTTCGAGCGCCGCTTTGAATTGGGTGACGACCATGGCGATGCCTTTGGTAAAGTCGTCCTCGGTCTCGCTGGCCGCCAGCGCCCGCTCCAGATTGTCGAGCACATCGATAAACTGGGTGACGGTGCCGGCCACGCCTTCGGCGTAGATGCCGTCTTTTTCTTTGGTGGAGCGCTTGCGGAAGTTATCGTACTCGGCGCTTATCCGCAGCAGGCGCTCCTGCAGCTGGCTGTTTTCCTCTTTTTGCTTATCCAGCTCCTCCTGCAGGGGATCTTTTTTCTTTTTGCGGTGTTTTTTCTCTTTGCTCTCCGCCTTTTCCTCTGATGGGATCTGGTCCTTGTCGGTACTGGGCGGGTCGCCGGCAGCGGCCGTAGCCTGCTGCACCTCGTTGTCTGCGCCGGGCTGCTGGGCCTCGGTCTCTGGCGTCTTCTCTTCGCTGTTCACCTAAAAGCTCCTTTCTGGCCCGCTGGCCGCGGTCACTGGTCGCCCTCACTGTCGGCGCCACTTAAAATATTGCCGAGCAGGGCGGTAAAATATTCTATATGGGGTATGATCTTGCTGTAATTGAGGTAACTGGGCCCGATGACGCCCAGCACGCCGCTCTCGCCACCGCCGGAGCGGTATGGGGTGCTGACAAAGGCGATACCCGACAGGTTGGCACCCAGGTCGTCGCCCATGGTGATGGCGATCTGCCGGGGGGCGGGGCTCTGGTCGCGCCGGGCGCGCTGCTGCAACAGGTCGAGAAAGGTGAAAAAGTCGGTGTCTTGCCGGGCGTAGCGCAGGAGGTTGGTCTGCCCCTGCACCTGCACCTTTACCGAGCACAGCTCCTGACACAGGCCGATGAGCTGGGCCAGCACCGGCTTTAATACCGGGCAGGCCGCCAGCACCGCCAGCATCTCGCCCTGCAGATGGGCGGGGACGATCTCGCCCACCGGGCGGTCGAGGATGTTGCGGCGGACAAAGTTCTCGAGCACTACCAGCGCGTCGGCGTCGGCCGGCTCCTCCAGCCGACACACCCGGTTGAGCACCAGCCCGCCGCCGGTCATGGCCACGATGGCCAGAGTGGTGGGCGAGAGCAGCAGCAGCTCGATCTTCTGAAAGCATATATCCTGCATTTGGGGGGAGGTGGCCAAGGTGGCGTACTGGGTGAGGTAGGCCAGCAGGTTGCCCGCCCGCTGCAAAATGCTGTCGGGATCGGGCAGGCCGTGGGTCAAAAACTGGGCGATCTGCTGCTGCTCGTCGGCCGAAAGCTCGTCGCGCTCCATCAGGTGGTCGATGTAAAAGCGGTAGCCCAGACTGGTGGGCACCCGGCCGGCCGAGGTGTGGGGGTGGGTGAGAAAGCCGTACTTCTCGAGGGCGGCCATCTCGGCGCGGATGGTGGCCGAGGACATGCTGATGCCCGGCAGCGCGGCGATGGCTTTGCTGCCCACCGGCTCGCCGGTGCGGGCATATGCGTCGCAAATGGATTTTAATATGAAGCTCTGTCTCTGGGTGATCAAACCGCCCGCACCTCCTGCCCGGGCAGCCCGCCGGCAGAAAACCGGCAGCCGCCGCTCTATCTTTTCTTTAGCACTCATATACATCGAGTGCCAACACATACAATGTATCACGAAAGTCAAACAAAGTCAAGCGAGGATTTTACAATTTACATATTGGTCACAAACCGGCCTTACAACCGCTAAACATCGCCGTTTATCCCGCTGTTTTGACAGCGGTGCAGCGGCGGCGTATACTGGTGGGCGAGAGACTGGCAGCCATTTGCCAGGCGACGATGATAGAGGAGAGTTGCGACATGCCCACTGATAGACCGACCGCCCCGGCGGTACGCCCCTTTGCACCCCAAGACCTGCCCCAGATGACCGCGCTGTGGAACGACGTGGTCGCCGCCGGCTGTTACTTTCCGCAGGAGGTGCCGCTGGCCGCGGCGGAGGCCGGTGACTTTTTTGCCGCCCAGTCGTTTACCGGTGTGGCGGAGCTAAACGGCCGGGTGGCGGGCCTTTACATTTTGCACCCCAATGGGATCGGGCACTGCGCGGTGACGGCCAACGCCTCCTACGCGGTGGACGCCGGCTGCCGGGGCCAGCACCTGGGGGAGCTGCTGGTGCGGCACTCGCTGCAAAAAGCGCGGGAGCTGGGCTTTGTGGGGCTGCAATTTAACGCCGTGGTGTGCACCAACGCCCCGGCCATCGCCCTGTATAAAAAGCTGGGCTTTACCCAGCTGGGGACCTGCAAAAACGGCTACCGGCTAAACGATGGCCGCTGTGTGGACCTGCTGCTGTTCCACCACCCGCTGTAGTGCGATATGAAAACAGGCCGTGCCTGTCGCCGTTTGGCGACAGACACGGCCTGTTTTTTTGTGAGAGCGCCCGCCTGGCTGACGGGCAGGCATCGGCAGCGGACACCAGAGCGGGGGCGCGAGCCGGAAGTGGCGGGCCGGCGTCGGTGCGGTCTGCCGCCGACAGGTGGGCGCTCGGGCCCGGCCGCTACATACCGCCCTCTAGGGGGGTACGGTCTTGCCGCTGCCGCCGGCGGTGAGCGTATAGCCCTGCCCCGCCTGCAGGCCGGGCGCCGAGAGGCAGTACCACTGGTAGCTCTTTTCAGCGGTGACCGAGAGCAGCGCGTTGCCGGCGGCATCGGTGAGCGTGAGCTGTGCGCCGGCGGAAATGCTGGCAGTACCGGCGATAAAGGGCTGGCTGGAGGACTGGTCGGGCTGCTGGGCCATACCGGAGCTGCCCAGAGCCAGCAGCGTACCGCCGGAGAGATCAAATGAGTCGTCGAAATCCAGCGCGCCGTCGCCGCCGCTGGTGGGGCCCTGCACGGTGACGGTGCCACCGGTCATGGTGATGCTGCCGTTGGCGTCGAGACCGTCGCCGCTGGCATTTACATAGAGCGTACCGCCGCTTATGGTGAGACTGGCCCCCTGACTCTGCTCAAAGCCGCCGCGGCCGAGGCCGGTCTCGGGGTTTTGGGCGCTGTCGCTCTGCTCGTCCTGTCCGGCGTCGCCGGCGGCGTTGATGCCGTCGTCGCTGGCCAGGATCTGGATATCGCCGCCGGACAGCAGGATATCAAAGGCCTCGAGCCCCTCGTAGCTCCTTGTAATGTCGATGGCGCCGCCCTCGACGGTGAGCGTGCGGTCGGCGTGCATGCCGTCATCGCCGGTGGCGATGGTGTAGCTGCCGCCGGTGACGGTGATGGAACTGTCGCTGTGCACCCCGTCGTCGTAGGCGTCGATGGTCCCGGTGCCGCCGGCCAGCACCAGATCCACATAGCACTTGAGCCCCTTGGTGCTGTTGCTGATGCTGTCGTCATCGGTGGCGGCGACGGCTTGGGCCGTGACCTGACTGCCGGCGGCCAGTGGCCGTTGGCCGCCCGGTCCGCCGCCACCGCCGCCCCAGGGCAGCTCGGCATCGGGCACGTTTTGATTTTGGGGGGCGTTGGCGCTGCCGCTGCCGGTGGTGAGATCGAGCGTGCCGCCGTTTACCCGCAGCAGCGTCTCGGCCTGGATGCCGTCGCCGTCTGCACGGATACAGATGTCGCCGCCGTCGATCATCACATAGCCGCGGGTGGCGTCTTCCGTGTTGGTGGCCTTGATACCGTCGCCACCGGCGGTGATGGTGAGACTGCCGTCTTTGATCGAGACACTGTCTTTGCCCACCGCCCCGTTGCCGGCGGCGGTGATATCGACAGTGCCGCCGACAACTTTGAGGGCGTCTTTACACTTGACACCGTGCTGGGCGGCAGCCTGCACGGTGAGCGACCCGCTGCCGTTCACCGTGAGATCGTCTTTGGCGAAGATGGCGGCGTCAGGGTCGTCCTGGCTCTCGCTGGGGCGGGCGTCGATAACTGTGTTTTGACTGCCGGGGGCCAGCGTGAGGATGGTATCGCCGTCTTTTATATAGAGGGGCGCCGAGCTGGCGCAGCTGATCGATACGCCGTCCAGCACCAGCTTGACCGCCTCGCTGCCGGAGACCTCGACGATGATCTGTCCGTCGCTGATCGCGCCGCTGAGCAGGTAGGTGCCGGCCTTGGTGATGGTGACCGTGCTGCCGCTGACGGTGGCCCCGCTACCGCTGACGGTGCTGCCGCTGTCGCTGAGTACGATGGTGGGGCTGTCGTTTGACCAGCTGGCATCGAGCTTTTCATCGCTGTACTTGCCGGCGGACAGCGCGACGGCATTTATGGTGGCGTGGCCGTCGGCGGTGAGCACCTGGGCCACGGACGGTGCATCTTCTGACTGGGTGGCGGTGCCGGTGCTGGCGGTGGACTGCTGCCGGCCGCTACAGCCGGCCAGCAACAGCCCGGCCAGGCACAGCGCCAGATATTTTTTACCCGTTCTTATCACTTTCATCACCCGCCTATAGCTCCTGCTGCTCGGATGCCAGACGCCCGCAGCTGACTGTCAAGTTGCCGTTGCGGCAGCGGATGGCGTCGATCATCTGTTTTTCGCGGCGGCTGTCGCGCAGCACCACGGTATAGCACAGCTGATACATGCTGCCCAGGTTGGTGGTCTTGACCTTGACCAGCGCCGACTCTTTGGTGTACTCGGCCAGGATGTCGTCGAAGATCTCGGTATAATCGAGGTTTTCGGGGATGGTGATGGACAGGTCTTTTTGTTCCCACCGGTGCTCGCCAAAGCGGGTCTTGCCCAACAGGAGCAGCGCCAGACCCACCAGCAGCGAGAACAGCGCCGCCAGCGTGAGATAGCCCATACCGGTGGCCAGGCCTACGGCCATGGCGATAAAGATGGCCACGATCTCACGGGAGGTGCCGGGCGCCGAGCGAAAGCGGACCAGACTGAAGGCGCCGGCCACCGCCACGCCGGTGCCCACGTTGCCGTTGACCATCATGATGACCACCTGCACCGTTACCGGCAGCAGCACCAGCGTCATGACGAAGTTTTTGGTATAACTGCCCAGCTGCATATACACCACGGCGATAAACAGCCCCAGCGCCAGCGAGACCAGCGCACACAAAAGCGCCTGGCCGATATCCAGCCCGCCGGTGACCCCGGTCAAAATACTGTCAAACATCATCGATCTATCCTTTCGCGCCCAGGGCTGCCGGGCCAAACAGACCGCGGCTGGCCAGTGTAGGTGTACAGCCCGCTGTTGGGGCGGGGTGCTCTCCCCGAGGTAATGTCAGCTGCCCCCGGGAGAGCGCCCGCCGGTATACGCTGCCGTACTTGGAAAAAGAGATCGGGTACAGCTGCATCGCGGACAGCAGCTGAGACAGCCAAAGCGGATAGGCGCCGGGGACCTTGATCTCCATAATAAAGTGACTGGGATCGAGCAGCTCGTCCTGAGGGCTGTCCTCCAGGCTGATGTGACTGCGCCGGCTGCGGATGCGCTCGTCGATGGTGATGCGCAGGCCGTCTTCGCCGGTAAAGGCCTCGCGGTCGTAGGCCAGGTACAGCGCTGGGCGCGGGCGGTAGAAGGAAAAGAAGTACTGGATCTCGCGCAGCACCTGATCGGGGCACGGGGGCAGCTGGCCGCGGCGCAGAAAATCGCCGGCCTGCGGGCGGCTGAGCGCGGTGCGCCGCTTGTACACGATACCGCGGTATTTTTTCTTGATCTCTAAAAACACGGTGCTGTCGCCGGTGAGCTGGTTATAGCAGCGCACGCGAAACTTCTCTTTGTATTTGGGCCCCTCGATGGACTGGCGGATCAGGGCGTAGGTATCGGTGTCGTAATAGATATTGTGGATGGTGTGATGGCCGTATTGGTCCAGCTGGATACGGCCGGCGGCCGCCTGCAAAAAGTCCGCCCGCTGCCGGGCGGTGAGCCGGTACTTTTGTTCTACCCGCTCAAAGACGCGTTCCTCGCGCATACTGTGTCACCTCTCTACTTTGATGCTACCAGCATAGCCGGGCTATCTGTAAAGAAGATGTAAAGCCGGTGAAAGTTGTGTGAATACCGCCCCAGGAGATGCCTGCCGGCGCGCGGCGCCGCTAAGACGCAGCGAGCGGGCCCTGACAGCAGATGCGTCAGGGCCCGCTTAGACCGTTTTTATTGAGCTCCCATCAGCCAAACAGCAGTTTGGCGGTGATAGCATTGGAGAGCAGAAAGCCCGCCGGTGTGAGCGAGACCCGGCTGCCCTGTACCAGCACCAGACCGGCTGCCGCCAGCGGCGCCGCCCGGCCGGTGACCGCCGCCAGATCGATATCCGGGTCGGGCGGGAGACGGCCGCTGCGCAGCTGGCGGCTGGCGGCCGACACGTCAAGCCCGTCGGTGAGCCGCAGCCGCAGCATGCAGTACTCCTCCAGATCGCTTCTCCCCTCGTGCCGCAGCAGCTCCAGCCCGCCGCCCAAAAAGGCAGACAGGTCGCTGGGGTAGTAACAGCGCCGGCCGCGGTACAGGCTGTGGGCGGCCGGACCGATACCGATGTAGTCCTCCAGCTGCCAGTATTTCATGTTGTGCACACACCGGCGGCCGGGCCGGGCGAAGTTGGATATCTCGTACTGGTCGTACCCCAACTGGGAGAAAGCCTGCACCGCCGCCAGGTAGAGGTCGGCCACCGCGTCCTCGTCAGGCAGGTCCAGCGCATCCTTTTGCGCGTACAGCGGGGTGCCCGGCTCGAGCTTTAGCATGTAAGCTGAGATGTGGGTGGGGCGCGTCTCGTGCAAAAAGGCCGCCATATCGTCTGCCGCCTGCACCTGCTGGCCGGGCAGGCCCAGCATAAAGTCGACCGACAGATCGCTAAACCCGGCGGCGCGGGCATCCAGCAAGCTGTCTTTTGCCTGCTGCACGGTGTGCAACCGACCCAGCTGTACCAGCTGGGCGTCACAGGTGGACTGCACCCCAAAAGAGAGCCGGTCTACCCCGGCTTTTCGCAGGGCGTTGTACTGGTGGGGGGCGATCGTGGCGGGGTTGCACTCCATCGATATCTCGCAGCCGGCCGCGACGTTAAAGTGGCGGCGCACCGCGTCTAGGACGGCGGGGATATCGTCGGCCAGCAGGCTGGGGGTGCCGCCGCCAAAATAGATGCTGTCCACCGTTTCGCCGCTGCACCGCTGCCCCCACAGGGCGATGTGCCGCCCTAACGCCCGCAGGTAGTCGGCCCGCTGCTGCCGGCCGCCGGGCAACGAGTAGAAGCTGCAGTAGGCGCATTTGCGGGCGCAGAAAGGTATGTGGATATACAGGCCGACAGCCATAGGCGCACCTCCCATAGAAAAGTAAAGAACAACTTTTGACAGAGAGAGCCGCCGCCCCAAGGCGGTGGCTCTCTGTCAACGGATCACATGTGTAAGATCTGGACGACCGATGATGCGGCAGACCCGCACCGCGAAAAATACATTATTGCGAAGCAGCGGGAGGGACGGTATCCCGACAGTAGTTCTTACACTTTTTGCGCCACTGGGTGGGAAACACGATCTCTCCATTCGTACCGAGCCCGTATGACCTTTTGCGCAAGAACAAGCATCAAGCGTACCACTGACCGTAAGAATCCTGTTGTTGCAGCGCAACACGAGGGGCTGCGCCCCGTGAGGGATTCTTACTCTTTTTGCGCTACTTGGTGGGGAACACGATCTCTCCATCCGCACCGAGCCCGTGTCACCTTTTGCGCAAAACAGTCAGTAAGCGTACCACTGACCGTAAGAAATACGTCGCTGCGAAGCAGCGGGAGGGGCTGCGCCCCGACAGGATTTCTTACTCTTTTTGCGCCACCAGGTGGGGAACACGATCTCTCCATCTGTACCGAGCCCGTGTGACCTTTTGCGCAAGAACAAGCATCAAGCGTACCACAGACCGTAAGAAATACGTCGCTGCGAAGCAGCGGGAGGGGCTGCGCCCCGACAGGATTTCTTACTCTTTTTGCGCTACTAGGTGGGGAACACGATCTCTCCATCCGTACCGAGCCCATATGACCTTTTGCGCAAGAACAGGCATCAAACGCACCACGGACCGTAAGAATCCTGTTGTTGCAGCGCAACACGAGGGGCTGCGCCCCGAGAGGGATTCTTACTCTTTTTGCGCCACCAGGTGGGAAACACGATCTCTCCATCCGTACCGAGCCCGTATGACTTTTTGCGCAAGAACAAGTATCAAGCGTACCACTGACCGTAAGAATCCTGTTGTTGCAGCGCAACACGAGGGGCTGCGCCCCGACAGGATTTCTTACTCTTTTTGCGCCACCAGGTGGGAAATACGATCTCTCCATCTGTACCGAGCCCGTGTGACCTTTTGCGCAAAAACAGACAACAGCGAACCACAGACCGTAAGAATCCTGTTGTTGCAGCGCAACACGAGGGGCTGTGCCCCGAGAGGGATTCTTACACTTTTTGCGCCACCAGGTGGGGAACACGGTCTCCCCATCCACACTAAGCCCTTATGACCTTTTGCGCAAAAAAAGGCAGTAAGCGTACCAGCGACCGTAAGAAATACGTCGCTGCGAAGCAGCGGGAGGGGCTGCGCCCCGACAGGATTTCTTACTCTTTTTGCGCTACTAGGTGGGGAACACTGTCTTTCCTCCCCCACTAGGCCCACATGACCTTTTGCGCAAAAAGCTAGTCGCCGCTATCCAGCTTGAGCACCGCCATAAACGCCTCTTGCGGGACCTCCACCGTGCCCAGCTGGCGCATGCGCTTTTTGCCCTCTTTCTGTTTTTCAAGCAGCTTTTTCTTGCGGGTGATATCGCCGCCGTAGCACTTGGCCAGTACGTCTTTGCGCAGGGCGCGCACCGTTTCCCGGGCAATGATCTTGCCGCCGATGGCCGCCTGGATGGGGATCTCGAACATCTGGCGGGGAATATTGTCCTTTAACTTCTCGGCCATTTTGCGCGCCCGGGGGTAGGCCTTGTCGGTGTGCACGATGAACGACAGCGCGTCCACCACATCGCCGTTGAGCAAAATATCCAGCTTGACCAACTTGGAGGGGCGGTAGCCGATGAGCTGGTAGTCCAGCGAGGCATAGCCCTTGGTGCGGGACTTGAGGGCGTCGAAAAAGTCGTAGACGATCTCGTTGAGAGGCAGCTCGTAGTGGATATCCACCCGGGTATCGTCTAAATAGGTCATGTCTTTAAACACGCCCCGTTTCTCCTGACACAGCTCCATGATGTTGCCCACAAAGTCGGACGGGGCGTAGATATCGGCCCGCACGAACGGCTCGTAGGCCTGCGCGATGACGGCCGGGTCGGGGTAGTTGGTGGGGTTGTCGATAAACACGGTAGAGCCGTCGGTGAGCTCGATCTTGTACACCACGCTGGGGGCGGTGGTGATGAGGTCCATGTTAAACTCCCGCTCCAGCCGCTCCTGGATGATCTCCATGTGCAGAAGGCCCAAAAATCCGCAGCGGTAGCCAAAGCCCAGCGCCACCGAGGTCTCGGGCTCAAAGGAGAGCGAGGCGTCGTTGAGTTTCAGCTTTTCCAGCGCCTCGCGCAGGTCCTCGTACTTGGAGCCGTCGGCCGGGTAGATGCCCGAAAACACCATGGGCTGCACCTCGCGGTAGCCCTGCAGCGGCGCAGCGGCGGGGCGCTCGGCGTGAGTGACGGTGTCGCCCACCTTGGTCTGGCCCACGCTCTTGATGCTGGCGGTGATGTAACCCACCTCGCCGGCGCGCAGCACATCCGCCGGCTCCATCTGGGTGGCGCGCAGGTAGCCGGTCTCCACCACGTCGAACTCGGCGCCGGAGGCCATCATGCGGATGCGGTCGCCGGGCTTGACGCAGCCCTCTACGATGCGCACGTAGACGATGACGCCGCGGTAGCTGTCGTAATAGCTGTCGAAAATGAGGGCCTGCAGCGGTGCGGTCGGGTCGCCCGATGGGGGCGGCACGTCGCGCACGATCTGCTCCAGCACCGCCTCGATATTGACGCCGTTTTTGGCCGAGATACAGGGGGCGTCTTCGGCGGGGATGCCGATGACGTCCTCCACCTCCTGCCTGACCCGCTCGGGGTCGGCGGCGGGCAGGTCGATCTTGTTGATGACCGGCAGGATCTCGAGGTCGTGTTCCAGCGCCAGATAGGTATTGCCCAACGTCTGCGCCTCGATGCCCTGCGAGGCGTCGACCACCAAAATGGCCCCCTCACAGGCGGCCAGCGAGCGGGATACCTCGTAATTGAAGTCGACATGGCCCGGGGTGTCGATCAGGTTGAGCTCGTAGGTGTCGCCGTCCTTGGCGGTGTAGTCGAGCTTGACGGCACGGGCCTTGATGGTGATGCCCCGCTCGCGCTCCAGGTCCATATTGTCGAGCAGCTGGGCGCTCATCTCGCGGCTGGCCACCGATTGGGTGGTCTCCAGCAGGCGGTCGGCCAACGTGGACTTGCCGTGATCGATATGGGCGATGATAGAAAAGTTGCGGATCTTATCTAAATAGGACAGAATGCTCACCTCGCGCTAAAGTCTCGGGGCGCGCCGTCGCGCGGCCCCTGCCGTCGGCACAGCTCGTCCCCCAGCGGGGCCCGGGGCGGCCGACGGATCTATCGTGAGCCGGCTGCCGGGCAGCGGCCCCTTTTATAAGGTATATGCTAAGGTATTGTACCACAGCCGGCCGCAAAATACCAGCAGTTTTCCCGCTGTGGGGCGGCGGTCTCGCCGGCGCGGGTGCGGGCAGAAAAAAGAGAGGGTCTCCCCTCTCGATCTCTCTTTTTAAGGCCGCTGCCAAAAGTTAAAACAGCGCCGCCAGCCAGCTGTAGGCCAGCTGGCAGAGCACCTTGACCTCGCTGGGCAACAGCCGGTAGCCCAGCTCGCCGCCGCGGTGGACCCAGCGCTCGAGCGGCAGCTTGGGCAGCCGCAGCTGGCCCTGCATCATCTGGTAGGTATTGAAAAACGCCACCCCGATGGCCAGCGCCATGCAGATGATGGCCAGCGCGAGCAAAAAAGCGGTAAAGAACCGGCGGGGCGCATCGGGGTCTGAGATGTATTTTCTGTGCAACTGCGCACCTCCTGTATCTTGAGACATCTGCCGGCTCACGCGGCGCCGCTCAGCCGGCGCGGGCCTTGAGGTATTGGGCCAAACCGCGGCCGATGAGCTCGCCGGAGTACACCGCCTCGCCCAAGGTGTTGGCGTGGCCGCCCACCTCGATGAGGATGTTGGCGGGGGTGAGATCCTGGTTGTAAAAGCGGTAGTCGAACAGGATGGGCCGGGTGAGGTCGGGAAAGCTGGTCTCGAGCACGTCCTGCAGATCGGCGGCAAAGCGCAGGTTCTTGGCGTACCCCGGCAGCTCGTTGTCGCTGGTGTTGCAGCCCACGATCATCATGATCTGGGCGGCGTTTTTGCCCTCGATCTGGGCGGTGGGCTTGGCACGGGTGCCATCGGAGTACTGTATGGCGTCGCGGTGCACGTCGATGACCACTTTGATGGAGGGGTACTTTTTGAGGTACTCCTGCACGGTGATGCGCGAGCGGTCGTAGGCGCCGGTATACTGGGGGTTATCGTGTTGGGTCTTATCCTGGATGGCACAGATGCCGGCGGCGTTGAGCTGAGCCACCAGCGCCTCGCCCACCCGGGTCATGTTCTGGGCGTTGTCCTCGTTTCGCGAGGCGGCGCCTGGGTCGTAGTAGCCCAGGTCGTAGTTTTCATAGCTCTCGGTGGCGTGGGTGTGGACGATGAGCACCTGTGGCTCGGAGGCGCCCAGCTGTATTTTAAAGTCGGCGTCGTCCGACAGTGCCGAAAGCACCTGCTCAGCGCTCATCTCGGTCTTGTTGTTGATGGCGCCCGATTTATAGGGGATGCCTTTTTTGGTGGAGAGGTTGACCGTCTCGATGGGCAGCGCGCCCTCGGGGCGCTGCTGGTCGGCGGGGGCGGCGGGCTCGGTCTGCGGGGGCAGGAGCGACTTGAAATCGGTCCAGCTCTCGTCTTTTTCCAAAATGGTGGTGCCCTCATCGTCGTCGCGGTTGGCCCTGTTCTCTGACGGCGACAGGCCGGAGAACACCTGGCTGCCGATCGCCACATTTTTGCCGGCAAATTTCTGGTACCAGCCCACCAGCGTATCGAGATTGCCGTATACCGTCAACAGCACCAGTGTCAGCGCGGCAAGCACCACCTTGCCGCGCCCCTGTCTTTTTTTCCTTTGTGTCGCGATCCTTGTCCGACTGCGCCTGGCCATAGGGCACCTCCCAGATAGTCACTGGGTAGTAGTATATGTGCCCGCCGTCGGCGGTATGTCAGCGGCGCTACGACACCAGGTACTGCATGTCCTCAGGCGAAATGCTCGGCTGCAGCGCCCGGTTGAGGGCGGCGGCCATCACCGCACAGCCCCGCTTTAAAATGAGATCGATCTCGCGGTTGGTGACCATCATGGCGCTGCCGGCCGCGTCGCAGGGACGGCCGGTAAAGTGCTCTACCAGAGTCGCAGCGTCCACCACCGTGGGCAGCCCCATAGCGATGACCGGCACTCCCAGCGTGTTTTGCGACAACTCTTTGCGGGCGTTGCCCACCCCTGAGCCGGGGGCGATGCCGGCGTCGGATATCTGAATGGTGCTGCCCAGACGCTGGGTGTCGCCGGCGGCCAGCGCGTCGATCACCACCGCACAGCTGGGGGCGGTGGCCCCGGTCAGCGAGCGGGCGATCTCCTGTACCTCCATGCCGGTCTGACCCAGTACGCCCGGCGCCAGCACCGATACCGGGCGCAGCGCAAGACCCAGCTGCTGGGCCAGCTCGACGGGGATGTGGCGGGTGGCCAGCACCTGGCCGGCGGTCTGGGGGCCCACGGCGTCGGGGGTGATGGCGGGGTTGCCCAGACCGATGACCAGCACGCCGCCGCTCTCTGGCAGCAGAGGGGCGATCTCACCGGCGATGCAGTCGATGATCTCATCCGACTGGTTTTGGCCGTGCAGCAGGTTTTCAAAGGTGACGGTCACATAGCGGCCCACCGGTTTGCCGATCTTCTGGGCCATGGCCGCCGTTTTGATGTGGGTGGTCGTCACCTCCACCCCGCCGCATTTGCGGCTGTGGTGTGCCAGCTCTTCGCTGTCTTTTACCAGCGCGGGGTCGATGCACTCTACTGCCAAGTCGGTGCGCACAGACACGGCACTCACCTCTCTTTCCAGTTTTTCGTGTGGCCGCCGGCGCTGCCGGGCGGCGCCCGGACCACGCGCGCCCAAAGCGGTGCTTTCGGCGGGGCACGGATAGGCGCCCGGCGGCCACAAAATTTTTTAGGTGTTCTTTTTTAGAAAAACGCTTGCAATCTCCCGCAAAAAATGATAACATAACTTGTACGATTATCGGGTCGAAGGAGGTGCGATTATGCCGAACATTAAATCCGCGAAGAAGAGAGTGAAAGTCACCCAGGCCAAAACTCTCCAGAACAAGATAGTCAAGTCTGCTCTGAAGACTGTCATCAAATCCGCCGAGATTGCTCTCGAGCAGAATACCGAAAACAAGGCGGAGCTGGTCAACACCGCGATCAAGAAGATCGACATGGCAGTGACCAAAGGGATCCTGCACAAAAACTGTGCGGCCAGGAAAAAATCCAGCCTCGCCCGCAAGCTCAACGCCTCCGCATAATAAAGCAGGTATTCAAAAGCAGACCATCTGGGCTGCTTTTTTCTTTTGCCTGTTTCTCGCTGCCGGCGGTGTGCCGTCCTCTGGGTGGGGGCGGCACACCGTTTTTTGGACAGAACGGCGGCAACGGCTGACACTGGGGCCGGGGGCTCTATCTCGGTGCGCAGCGGATACGGGTGGCGATCACGATTTGTCTTTGGGCTTAAAGATCAGCGCCACCAGCAGCCCGAACAGCACCGCGGCGGTGATGCCGGCGGCACCGGCGGTGAGCGGGCCGGTAAGCGCGCCCAGCAGCCCGTCTTTTTGCACGGCCTGCAGAGTGCCTTTGGCCAGCAGGTTGCCAAAGCCGCTGAGCGGGACGCTGGCGCCGGCGCCGGCAAAGTCGACCAGCGGCTGGTACAGTCCCAGCGCCCCCAGCACGACGCCGGCCACCACGTAGCCCACCAGAATGCGGGCCGGGGTCAGCTTGGTCTTGTCGATGAGGATCTGGCCGATGACGCAGATGATGCCCCCGACGATAAATGCCTTTAAATAATCCATGTTTTAACCCTCTCTTCTACTCGGCGGTGATGTGCACCAGGTGGGCGATACCGGGTATCGATTCACCTTGGGCCGAACTGGTGGGCGACAGCAGCGCGCCGGTGGCCATGAACAGGATATCCCGCAGTTTGCCGGCGGCCATCTGGCGCAGGATGTGGGCGCACAGCACGGTGGCGCTGCAGCCGCAGCCGGAGGCGCCGGCGTGCACGTCTTGCGTTTGGCGGTCGAAGAGCAGCAGACCGCAATCTTTGTGCCGCGGCTGCAGGTGGATCTTGTCCATGCCCAGCAGCTCGTAGAGCAGCTCGCTGCCCACCTGACCCAGATCGCCGGTGGCGATGAGATCGTAGTCACCAGGGGTGGTGCCGGTATCCTCAAAGTAATTTTTGAGGGTGTCGGCCGCCGCCGGAGCCATGGCTGCGCCCATGTTGTTGGCGTCGGTGATGCCCAGATCGACGATCTTACCAAAGGTGATGTGGCGCACCCGCGGGCCGGCACCGCCCTTTTGCACCACTACGCAGCCGCCGCCGGTGGCCGTCCACTGGGCGGTGGGGGTGCGCTGGCCGCCATAGGCAAGCGGCAGGCGGTACTGGCGCTCGGCGGTGCAGAAATGCGATGAGGCCACCGCCGCGCAGCGGGCGGCACAGCCGCTCTCGATAAAGATGCTGGCCAGACTCAGGCTCTCGGCCATGGTGGAGCAGGCGCCATAAAGCCCCACCAGAGGGATGCCGAACTCGCGCAGGCCAAAAGAGGAGGCGATACACTGGTTGAGCAGGTCGCCGGCAAAGATGTACTCCACCTCTTTTTTGTCCAGCTTGGCTTTCTCCAGGGCCAGCGTCACCGCCTTTTTCTGGATGGCGCTCTCAGCTTTCTCCCAGGTCTTTTCACCGAAGGTGGTATCGGTGTCGGTAAAGTCGAACTCTCTGCCCAGCGGGCCCTCCTGCTCTTTTTTGCCGCCCACTGCGGCATAGCTCTGTATGGTAGGGCCCTCACTCAGGGCCAAGGTGCTTTTGCCCACTTTTTCTATCATCAGCAATACGCCTTCTTTCCTATAATAATGGGCGGCCGATCAGACCAGCCCCATCACGAATACGATGGCCCCGTACAGCACTGCCGCACAGGCCCCGTACACGATGACCGGGCCCGAGATGACGAACAGCTTGGCCCCCAGGCCCAGTACATAGCCCTCGGCTTTGAACTCCAGCGCCGGCGATACCACCGCGTTGGCAAAGCCGGTGATGGGCACCAGCGTGCCGGCGCCGGCGACCTTGGCGATATCGTCGTACAGGCCGAGGCCGGTGAGCAGTGCGCTCAAAAACACCAGCGTCACCGAGGTGAGCGTGGCGGCGTCCAGCTTGCTGGCTCCCAGGTAGCTGTACAGATTTATAAGGCCCTGACCCAGGGTGCAGATGGCCCCGCCAATGAAAAAAGCACCCAGGCAGTTTTTAAAGATGGGCGAATTGGGCGAGTATTTCTTTACCATCTTGTCGTATTCCATATCTGAGATATGCATGGCTTTCCCTCCCTTTTTTCGTAGTATTTGAGTGGTGCTGCCGGTTTATGCCAGTTGTCACCGTGGCAAAATATGCTATAATAATAAAAATGACATTGTGCGTCAGGCGCTGCCGGCAATGGATGCGGCGGCGCGGGTGGGAGGACCGAGCTCATGATTCAATCTAAGACGATACGGCGGCTGATCGCGCTGCTGGCAGCGGCGACATTGCTGCTGGCCGGCTGCACCAGTTTTGCCGACACCTATTTCGACTACGACGGCAGCGGCTATTTTGTCAGCGAGGACGGCTACCTGCAGATCGAGTACCGCGACGGGTTCCAGCAGCTCTCCAGCGTGGACAAGGCGGTGCTGGGGGCAGACTGGAAAAAGCAGCAGGTCAATATCCAAGTGGGACACCTGGCCAAGGACAGCGAGAGCATCAAGGAAAACGAGATCAGCTCTCTGGCCGGGTTCATCGGCCTGTACCAGGAGACCGACCTGGCCAATGTGCTCAAGTACGCCACTGTGGGCAAGCTGCAGGACTACACCTTTGAGGGATTCACCGCCGCCCAGGGGTACGACCTGGATATCAATAAGAGCGGCGACAAGGTGGGCGCCCGCATCTATTATCTCGAGGACGAAAGCAGCTATTACGTCATCTACCTCAACGGCGAAAAGGAGCACTTTAAAAAGAATTTTGAGTTGCTCGACGAGATGGCCCACACGTTAAAGGTCCTCAAATAGCTGTTCCCGCAAAATTGCATAAAAACCCCGTCTTCTGTAAAAGCTACGGAAGACGGGGCTTTTTATTGACATTTTGAAAAGATCGTTTTTATCCGCCAAACAGCAGCTATAGACCCAGCGGGCGGCGGGCTCTCTTACAGTGGGCCGGATGAGCAGGCAAGCCTTTTTGCGAGATACGGCGTTGGGGCGCACGGGGGCCGGTCTAATGGGGCGCTTAAGCGGCACCCGATGGGCGGCTGATCCTGAGCGGAGCCTGAGCAGCGCCGGCACCGCCGGTAGGGGCACTCAAAGAGCGGCGAGCTGGAGGTGCGGCGCTCCGGGCACTGTTTGGCTGGTCAATATAAATAGACCCAAATAGACCCGGCCAGAATATCCATGACCGGGGCTGTCAACAATATGGGTGGAGGTGACTACAATGCAAAAACTGCATTACGGCAAATCGAAATTCCAGCGGTTTTTCAGCGGTAAGGGATTTTACATCGCGCTGGCGGCCTGCATTTTGGGCGCTGGTATCGCATCCTGGGCCCTGATAAACGGGACGATGAACGACATCAAAAAGCAAAACAAGGCCATAGGGAGTGAAACGCCATCATGGGAATCCTCGGATACACAGATCGTGGAAAAACCGGTAGAGGATCAGGCCAAACCGTCCGAAGACTCGTCAGCACAGCAAAATACGCAGTCATCGTCGGAACCGGCATCTACTACATCGCCAGATTCATCCGCATCGCCAGATGCACAGGACAACTCGCAAACTGCGCCGACTGGGGGCTTTCTCTCGCCGATCTCTGGCGAGACCATTAATCCCTTTAGCGGCGGGGACCTGGTGAAAGACGCCACACTGGGCGACTGGCGCACCCATAATGGCGTGGACATCGCCGCCGATGTGGGCACCCAGGTGATCTCCTGCGCGGCCGGCACCGTCAAGTCGATCAGAGACGACGACCTGTGGGGCACCGTGATCGAGATCGAGTTCGAGGGCGGCGCCACCGGTATCTACAAGGCCATGAGCCCCGAGACCACCGTCAAAGAGGGGCAGGCAGTATCCGCCGGCGACCCGATCGGGACCATCGCCAAATCCTGCGTCAACGAGAGCAAGCTGGCCCCCCACCTGCACTTTGAGCTGAAACAGGATGGGAAGTATGTGGACCCCACGGGGTACTGGGGGTAAGGTACCATTTGTCTCTATAAAAAAGCGCAGTCCTGCACCGGGACTGCGCTTTTCACTTTATTTTTCGTCTTTTAGGGCCAGATCATTTTTGATCTGGGTGGTCGATATTTCCGGCGTTCGGGGCAGATATATAACTTCGCAATACTCTTTTAAGTAATCAAATCTGCCTTCCCAGTCATCGCCCATAACAAAGGTCTCGATGTGAAATTCTTGTATATCCTGCGCCTTTTGTTCCCAGCAGGTCTCGGGGATCACCAGATCCACATAGCGAATGGCTTCCAACAGTTTTTTGCGCTCCTCATACCCAAAATAGCACTTTTTTTGTTTGCTGTCCCAATTAAATGCATCGGTCGATAGCGCAACGATCAGATAGTCGCCGAGTGCCTTTGCCCGTTTGAGCAAGTTGATATGTCCATAATGGAGCAGATCGAAGGTCCCGTATGTAATGATCTTTTTCATTTCTCTCCCCGTTTCAAAAAAAGTGTCATCTGTTGGCTGATCTCTTTTCGCTTTATAAAGGCAGCGGTCAGCATGACCACAATACACCCATAACGCAACCACACTGCCTGATAAGTCATCGTCAGTACTGCCGTGATGCCCAAAAATAGGATAGAGAGCACAAACACAAATTTTGTATCATAAATCTGCATGTCACCTATATGTTGCCGTACCACTTTTTTCATAAATATGTAGTGAGATAAGCTATACACTATATAGCAAAACAGTGTAGTATAGCCGGCCGCAATGTATCCGCAGAGCGGTACAAAAATATAGTTCAGTATAATATTCAGTACTGCACCAAGTACCGAGGCTATCATGATAAATTTATTTTCTTCAAAGTAAAACTCTACATTGCCAAAAAGATTGTAGAGAAACATGAAAAAGACGCTGGCGGCCACTGGCGGGATGACCCATATTGCACCATGATAGCTGCGTGGAGCTAAGATGCTGATGGCCTCAGGAGCAAAAGCGATGAGTATTAGATTCATACCAGCAATGAGCAGGAGCACTGCATTGGATACTCTCTTAATACCGGTATACGCCTCGTCTTTAAGTTTTTTATATGTCCAAGGGATCAGGGAATTGTTGATACTGCCGTTGAGGACCAACAAGACCATGGCCGCCGAATATGCGACACTGTAAATACCGGCCGGACCTTCCCCACAGAGCTGGCGAATAATGATCCTATCAGAATTGTTGAGCACGGTCTGCGAGAGATAATGGGGGATCAGTGGGATATTAAATGTCAGTGCAAATTTCCAGTATTTTTTAGAGAAAAAGCATCGACCTTTGGCGGCGTTATAGATATACAACACCAGTCCAGCTGCCACCTGAACCAGCACTGCCGAAATGATCTTTGCCGTCGCTTTATCTTCACTGTTTAAAACCGCGATTATACCCAGTAAAGGGTCCGCTATGGCCATCGTCAGTGTGAGCGCCACCAATTTACGGTACTTAAATTCATAGCGCTGGCGGGCAGACCAATACTGTATGGCTGGAAAAAACAGTATTTGCACAAACATTACCAACACCAGCACCGTGGGGAGTTCGAATATACGGTTCCAAAAAGAAGCCGTACACAGATAAACGGTCAGCAGTGCAGTTGTGATAGCCGTACTAGCCCCCTGTACAGAGGAGACAAAGCGGTCACGATCCGTCTCGAATTTTAACATACCATTGTTAAATACGCCGTAAAAGAGATTTAGCGAGGCGAAAATAAGAACGATCTGAGACCAGGAGTTGTATACGTTATACAGACCATACTGCTCTTTCGTGAGTAATCTTGTAAAGATCGGTACCGTGATAAATTGGATACCTTTCTGTAAAAAACTGCATATCGTAAACCACATGGCCGCCTTGACCGGCGCCGACATCTGCCGATATTTTTCAAATATTCTAGTCATGATTCACCCTATTTCAGGACTCTCCTGCAAGCCCAGCCACTGTGCGAACCGCTGGCAGTTATTGTTGTCCTGATAAAAATTGGTAAAGTCCCTTACCCGCTTTCTATCGGCAGAATACTGGTCGATACCGCTCTGCACCTCATGTACAAAAGCGACTAAGTCTGCATAATCGTAGAGCTTGGCACCGGGCATATATGATAAATAGTCGTCGAACAAAAAGCCTCTGCCAGCTATATACGTGTCGATATCACCCAACAGAAAGCCGACCGGCCTGTCTACCAGCAGATAATCCAGATAGACCGATGAGTAGTCTGTGAGCAGTGCATCTGCCTCACCCAGTAAGTGGTAGAGCTGTACATCGCAGTGTAACAGATCTGCATCTTTGAGATATCGGATATGGGAGAGTTCTACTTCATTGAGAAAAGAGAGGTCCTGCAGGTGGTGGATCTTCACCAGAAATAGCATGTTCATCTGGGCTAGAACATCATTGAACTCCTCTAACTGCTGGCGAGATTCAATACCCTGTATGTAAAACGGGAGTACCTTCTCGCTGTCCACCCAGTTTTCGGTCTGCTTATAGGTCGGCATACAGATAATCACCTTTTGATATCCGCCGCAGCCCGGCAATTTCTCCAGTGCGTGGCCAGACTGAAAGAGCAGGTCGTTGCGCGGGTACCCCAATACGATATCCTGCTCTTCTTTTGCCCCGCAAAACTTGTTGAACCAGGGGCGCGTATTTTCTGATGAACAGAATATCACATCGAACGCAGCTGAAAGATCTTTGGAAATACCATCCTTAATGGGAATACCATGCCAGATATTTACAACCAACTGTCCCTCTCGTCTGTAGGTGAACCAGCTGGGGTGCGTAAAGATAAAATACTTGGATACAAAAACGTAGTAGAAAAAGCAAACACTTGAAAAAAATTGCTTTTGTCTGCTGATAAAGCGGACATTGGGAGGTGCGCAGTACTGCTTGGGTTCTTTGACGATCCAGATCAGTCGATATCGCTCGTGATAGTTGTGCGCGAGCAGGTATTCGTAAAAAGCGCGCGCGCTGTCACAAAAATCGCCTTCGCTCTCAAATACGATATAGTTTTCCTTTATAGGTAATTTTTTAAAAAGCAAACTACCGACCGCTTTGGCCGTGTATCTGCCACAAGCACTTCCGATGCGGTACAGAAAGGAGCCTAATCCCTTTCTGTGCAAGACCGTAAGCAATCTTCCCATTCGCTCCGTCATGTATTATCCTACTTTCTAATACTCTCACCGAACAAAATAAGTGTTTCCAACTCATGCACTCTTTGTTCTTTTCTAAAAAATGCAGAGCGCTCCGCTGTCTTTTCTCTATAGTGCTGATAGCACATCGGGTCTTCCAGCATTCTCTTTATACCGCCATATAGTCCATCATCACTGTTATCAACAATCAGGCCAAACTCAGATTCTCCCAGAATATCCCTCATCCCTGCGCAGTCTGTTGTCACTACCGGTACTCCCAAAACGATTGCCTCCGAGACCACAGTACTAAATCCTTCTGCTATGGAAGAGCATACAAATAGATCGCTGGCCTTCAAATACGGATAAGGATTTTCTAAAAAGCCTTTAAATTCCACCATATCATCGAGTCGTTCCTCGCGGCAAAAATTTTTTAAGGACTCCTCTTGGTCGCCTGTTCCCAAAATAGTCAGGCAGAACTTATAGTCCTCTTTTTTTAAGCGTGCGCAAACTCTCAACAACCGCATATAATTCTTTTGACGTGATAGCCGCCCAATCGTGATCATATTAAAGCAGCCGCTTTTGTTCTCTAATTGGTACTGCTGACTCTTTTCGATCACTTTCTGTTCATCCAAAATGTTGAGCTGTACCGAGGTCTTATCCCCTGTTTGGTACTTTTTTTTCATGCCTTCGCAAATTTGAGATGAGACACAAAGCACCCGGTCAAACTGTCTGTACGCCAGCTTTTCCTCCTCTAAACTTTTAAATTCTTTTGTAGAGTTGGGGAAGGCGATTGGATCCACGTGCACCCAGGCATATTTTTTTGCCTGGCTTTCTGAACCCGATAGTATTTTCGTAGGAGTACCCTCTAAAAAGGCTATTTCAACATCATATTTTCCCCGGATAAATGTTTTGTATTGCCACCGAGCTGATGTGTATTTAAACAGCCTCAAGATCAGAGAAAAGTATATTTTTTTTAGTAGCGCTGGGCCCTTGATATCAGGGAATATTCTTTTATATGTACATAATTTTTTAATCTCTGCAGTATAAATTCCCCTGTCAAGCACAGTTTGAACAGTTATTTCATATTTTTGAGGATCTAGAGAAGATACTGTGTCAACAAGTATCTTCTCTGCACCACCGCCATTTAAAGTAGTAATCAAAAACAGTATTTTTTCCATTATATATCCCATCTATGCAGATAAATATGCAAAATAGTGAAATGAGAACAGTATCTCGATAAATTTTATAAAGTAATATGCAAATAAACCGCTTATCACTGTATAGTGTATTGGCTTTGCAGTCATACACACCCCGAGCAACCTTCTTGCTGGTACGCCTGTTTTTCTGCCAGCAGTTTCTCTGCATCTACAGCCAATTTTCTGCCAAATCGGAAAGCGCTGTACACGCTGCTGAATATGAGGAATCGAGGTTATATAGATCGGTATCATGGCCAACTCAAAATACCGAAAAAACACCGATGCCCGCACAGCCATCATCTCTACCGAATGGAGACCAGCAAAAATGCAAATCCCCAACAAATACCCATTCAACAGCAGCCGATGTAAGCGATCTTTTCGGTCATAGCTAAATATCCAAAAGAGCATGAAGACAACTATACGCAAAACAAGTGTGAGAGAAAGGACTTCCGTTGTACTGCTATTTATGTACAGCTGTATTTTTTCCTGTATACGGCTACTGTGCAAAAAGCTCGTATTCAGTGCAGCCAAAATTTTCATAAGATCGATACAAGATACGGCTGCCGTACAGAGTGAGATGAACGCAACACCTTTAATGGTCAGTACTATGTTTGGCAAAATGTATACTGCTAAAAAAAAGATAGCTGTTGTATGAAACGTACAGGCCAACAAAACACAACTAAAAAACTTGAGCGGTTCTCGTTTCAGTACATATTTGATTGCAAAAAAACAGATCCCTATGGCCAAGCCATGTCGAATCTGCTCCATGTCATTGACAATGTAAAACATCAAATAGTACATGATCCAGCTGACTATGGGCAATGGACTAACTTCGTTCATAAACTTGTATTTAGAGGCTATCGAGACAAATGCCACGGTCAACATAAATGTGTGGATGCCTAAACCCATGCGCTTGAATAAAAAGACCATCAAACTATATCCCTTATCAAAGGTTGAGGCTAACACATCTTTTATTGAATTTATTTCAGACCAGTGGATGACATAATTTTTAAAATCATTGCCATAGTCATTCCTTAACCCTGCAACCAAAATAAGCAGCAGACAGCATACCAAAGGAATACACCACCGATTTGCCCGTGTAGAACGCTTCGCTTTAAAAATGCATACCAAAATTACTGTAAATAGAAGAAGAAATATCAAAATGGCCTCCTGATATCATACTTTCTCTCTGCGTAGGTGCGACAGCAGGGGTTGCGGCATGAGGCCGACGATCAGCGGCTTCACGACGTATGGCCAGGCTCCGGGTAGCAGACCCAGCAACTTAAATCCTCTATAGCGCACTTTGGCTTCCTCGAGGCGGTGTCTGTATTTTCTCCTGCTATAGGCCCCGCTGTCTTCACGGAACTGGAACAGAACTTCTGGCAATATATATCCGGCAAAACCGGCGGCATACATCCGCATCCATAAATCATAGTCTTCTGCGCGAGTAGTCTCGGGAGCTACTCTATAGCCACCCATTTTCTCCAATACACTTTTTCTCATCAGTACTGTAGGATGAATAAAGGGAGGGCCAAATAGCAGTGTCTTTTTATCTGGTCTGGCAATATTTTTCCTCAGTCCCCAAACACCGCCCTCATCGAATAGGTCGGCCCAACAGGATACCAGTGCAAAATCGGGATGATGTTCTAAAAATAGATATTCTTTTTCTAATCGGTTAGGTAAAGACACATCGTCTGCATCCATTCGGGCGATATATTGCCCAGAAGCTTCTTGTAGACAATGATTTAGCGAGAATGCCAGCCCCATATTTTTCTCGTTTTTTAACAGCCGCACTCTTATATCGTGCGCTGTAAGTTTTTTTACCAGCTCATAGGTACCGTCTGTGGAACCGTCGTCACAGATAATAAACTCAAAATCTTTAAAAGTTTGATTTAGGATAGAGTCGATAGCCGCTTTTACCATGTCGGGGCTGTTGGTGTTATAGATCCCCATGATCACACTGATTTTTGGCATTTTCCTCACTCCTCCAAAAAAGAACGGTAAATGTCAGCCATAGACTCTACAGCGCGATCCAGCGCGTACTTTTGTACGTCTATGGTGTTTCTTTTCCCTATCGCAGTGCGCATGGATGGATCTTCATACAGGTCACAGATCGCCCGACAAAAGCCGTTCTCATCGTCGACATCGTATAGAAAGCCGTTCTCACCATCGACTATTACGTCTACCTGTCCCCGGATCTTTGCACAGACAATAGGCAGGCCGCAGGCCATTCCCTCGATCACATTGATCGGGAGCCCCTCTTGCCTACTGGATGAAATGAGCACATCAGAAATATCTAGCAGTGCGTCTACATCGCGCCGATAGCCTAAAAAGGCGCAGATATCGTCTACACCGAGCTCCTTTGCCCTCTGTTTGCTCTCTTCTAGCAAATCGCCTTTTCCCGCAAATATGACCCTTAGGTCACCTATCTTTTTTTTCATTTGCGGCAATTGGGATAAGATAAAAGCGTGATTTTTCCGCGGGATAAATTCGGCAATATATATTAAGATAAAGTCTTTTTCCGCATATCCATATTGCTTTCGCAGAGAGTTCTTTTGCTCTGTCAAGACAGGGGAAAACTTTGTCAAGTCCACCCCCACACCGTCTATTTTTTCAATGTGACCAGCGGGGAAGCGCTTATGCTCCGCCGTGGCAAAATCCTCTTCGTTCATCACGATCAGGCAATCGGTGTAGCGGGCCATCCATTTTTCGACGGGGTAGAACAGCAGCCAGTTTTTCAGTGGGGCCCCCTTAAAAAAATGAAAGCCATGTGCGGTGTAGAGGACTTTTGTGCCACGCTTTCTCGCCTGACGGGCCGCCAACCGGGTCACTACACCGCCGACTGGAGTATGGCAGTGGATGAGCTTGTAGTTTTCACGATCGATCACCTGCTTCAGCTGCCGATAGGCCTGTACATTTTTAAGAGAAAAGGGACTGCGCTCAAAGGGAATGACAAAGTGCCGATCACAGTCGAGCACCTGCTCCTCTCCGGCAGACGCATAGTGTACCGTATATCCCTGTTCTTGGAACCAACGCATAAATGGCCGGTTAAACTTTGAGAAATTGGCAGTATGTGAAACAAATAGGACTTTTTTCACGTGGAATAAATCCTCCTCCAGATTTTTAGTGGGCACACGGCCTTGACTCCTAGTCGCAAACCTTGTTTGTAGCCGTAGAATATGCTATACTTTTAAGGCTATATGCTTTTATCGGTATAGCTTTATAAGCACAAAAATCCCAATAAAATATACGTTTTCGTTCAGTCAAGGCTGAGGATTTATTGCATAAAAAAACAGGCCTGCAAAATGCAAGCCTGGCAATGTAGAACAAATATCGTTATATTTATTTATCGAACGATAAAGCATCTATTTTCTTATATTACCAGTTTTAAAAGAAAAAATCCACCCCCCGCTTATTGGTAATGTGTGTTTTCATTCGCGAGTAAAGAGACTGAGGAGCTTATTTTTATGAACTATAGCGTTTTAATGTCTGTCTACAAACGTGAAAAGGCAGCGTTTCTTCAAGCCAGTATCCAGAGTATGATGGCACAGACAGCCCTTACCGATGATTTTGTCCTGGTATGTGACGGGCCATTAACAGATGAATTAGATGCAGTAATCAACCAGTTTGTCAACCAGTACCCGGCAATATTTCATATTGTGCGTCTACCCACCAATCAAGGGCTCGGCAATGCCCTAAATAAAGGAATGGCACAGTGTAGAAATGAACTTATTGCCAGGATGGATTCCGATGATATCTCCATGCCCCACCGCTGTGCTAGACAATTAAAGCTGTTCGAAGAAGACCCTACTCTAGATATCGTCAGCGCGTCTCTGTATGAGTTCGAAAAAGAAATTTCAGACATAAGAGCGATGAAGACTGTCCCTGAAAAAAATGTCGATATTTATCAGTATGCGCGGCGGCGGTGTCCCTTTAATCATCCCGTGGTGATGTACAAAAAATCGGCCGTACTTGCGGCCGGCGGCTATCAGGACTTTCCACTGTTTGAGGATTACTATTTGTGGGTCCGTATGCTACAAAATCACGTTCACGCTTACAACATTCCCGAACCGCTGCTGTATATGCGCGCCGGGACCGATATGTACAATCGTCGCGGGGGACTCTCATATTTAAAGAAAATGAAAGATTTTCGCCGTTATATGCTACAAATAGGTTTCAGCAAAAAAAACGATTATCTAATCGCCATCATCGGCCAAACCATGATCTGCATTTTGCCCAACACGGTACGTTCTTACCTATACAAGAAACTGTTAAGAGATACCTAAATTGCATGAGGAGGGACGCTCGTTGTCCAAACCATCTATAAGTATCATTATACCCGTGTTCAATGCGTCCTGTTATTTATCACGTTGTATAAAAAGCATACGGGGGCAATCTTTTGTTGCTTGGGAGCTTATTGTGGTAGATGATGGTTCCACAGACGATTCCGCTGATATCTATCATCGTTTTGCAAGCCTTGATAATAGAATACATATCTTTAGGCAAAAAAACGCCGGTCCTAGTAGCGCAAGGAATACCGGCATTCGGCATGCCAAAGGTGATTATGTCGTATTTGTTGATGCAGACGATTGGTTAGAGCCCAATATGTTAGCGACGCTCCATGCTCTTATAAAAACTTCGGATCTCGCTCTCTGCGGCTATTATCGTGACTTTTTTAAACCTCATAAAAATATATTTAAAGAAATCTCTGTAACCATCCCCTCTACCACTTTGCACTTATACGACATAGATAATACTGTATTCAATGAGCTCTATAAAAAAAGCTATCTAAACGCCTTATGGAATAAACTTTACAGGAATGACTTTATTAAAAAGAATAGCCTATGTTTTCGTGAGGATATTCAAATTGGCGAAGACCTTCTTTTCAATCTTGCCTATTTGTCGAATATAAATACCATTCGTATTTCATCAGAACCTCTTTACCATTATGTTGAAGAAAACAGTAGATCTCTTACACGAAAATTTACTCCTGAGCGCATTCGATATAATGAGCTAGTATATCAATCGATCTGCACATTTAAAACTGATGTATTATCACTCACGCATCCCAACACAGTAGACAGCGATATCTATCTACGCGGCTGTTTTACAATACTTGAACAAATTTTTTCCTCTAAAGATTTAAGAGAAACCGAAAAAAATATATATGTTCAAAAAATCCTTAACAGCGCTTTTACGTCACAAGCAATAAACGCTACGGGTTGTAGGTCATTGGAATTTGTGTTGTATAGGGTTCTACTAAAGATAAAAGTCCCATTTCTACTTAAAGCATTTACTCACTTTCGGCTCTTTGTTAAGAAGATGCTGCGATAAGAAATATAGAGGAGGCCATCAGTGTCTTGAAAGTTTTGACGATTATAGTGCCCTGCTTTAATGTGGAAAAATATTTGCATAAAACTTTGCAGTCTTTTATTTGTAAAGAAGACTATATGAAGCAGTTAGAGGTGCTGATTATTAATGATGGGTCTACAGATGGGACTGAAAGCGTAGCAAATGAATTTGTTTCTGCTCATCCTAGCACTTTTTCATTATTAAATAAGCCTAATGGGGGACATGGCTCTACTATCAATTCTGGCTTACGATTGGCGACGGGAAAATACACCAAGATAATAGATGGCGACGATTGGGCCGAAGAAGGATCTGTGCCGGCACTGATAGATGAGTTAAAAAAGACAGATGTCGACGCTGTTTTAACTAACTACAAGACTTTTAATATGGTAACAGAAGAGGTTATTCCGTATCCTTTCCCCAAAACATATACAGCATATGGCAACGAGTTGTCATGGCCTGAACATATCCCCGCGGTCCCCCACTTTACACTATGTACAGCTTGTTTCAATACCCAATATTTAAAATCGCTAGACTTCACATTACAAGAGAACACCTTTTATGTGGATGAGGAGTATATCTTTTTTACCTTATCTAACATTAAGACATGGAAATATACGAATATATATTTATATGTTTACCTGATTGGGAATACACAGCAAAGTATTTCCATAAAAAATCGTATAGGTAGATTAGATCATTATCATCGGGTAATCTGCCGTCTTGTTGAATATGTACGCAGTCATACTAATGTGCGCACAGATCGGCCATATTGTTTGGATCGTCTCGTAACATTGGTTACTACCTATTACTTGCTCTGTTTGATTTACCACCCAGATAGAGAAATCGGGAAACATCTTGCTGCTGAATTGCACAAAAACATTTCTGATATACAGGAGTTACGAGCTAAAAGCAATCGTAAATATAAAGTTTTCCTCATTATGCACAACATACATATTTCTGGAAATATGTATGACTGTTTGTCCAATTGTAAAATGCTAAAATTTTTACATGCAAAATATTGAAAGGGTTAAAACTATGATTTCGAAACCGTCTTTTATTGTAGTCGGGTGTGGATACGCCGGTGCTGTAATGGCAAGACAGATCGCAGAGCAGCTTAATAAAGATGTTCTAATTATCGACAAAAGAGGGCACATCGCCGGAAATATGTACGACTACACAAATTCCTATGGGATTCCTGTGCATAAATATGGTCCGCATATCTCTGTAATGGACCAAGATAAAACTTACCATTATTTATCTCGTTTTACTGAATGGATCCCCTACCGCCATCGAGTGAACGCTGTTATATGTGGGAAAGAAGTCCCTCTGCCCATTAACTTTACCAGCATAGATCTTCTTTTCCCTAAAAAAGCAGATTCTCTCAAGAAAAGTTTGATTAGGTCCTATGGAGAAAATGCCAATATTCCAATTATGACACTTAAAAAAAATACCGATCCTGATATTCGTGAGTTATCTGACTTTATTTTCGAAAATGTATTTTTGCATTATACGGAAAAAATGTGGGGATTAACCCCTGAAGAGATAGATCCCGGGGTCACAGCGCGTATACCTATTCGGTTGTCATATAATGATGATCATTTTTTGCACAAATACCAAGTTATGCCCAAAGATGGATTTACAAAGTTATTTGAAAATTTATTGGATCATCCTAATATTACTGTACAGCTATCTACGAATAGCCTGGACTTGCTATCTTTGTCTGAGGATAAACAAAATGTAATCTATAATGGAGCTGTATTTAAGGGAACAGTGGTATATACTGGTGCTCTGGACGAATTTTTTAACTATACTTTCGGCGAACTTCCCTATCGATCTTTAGAATTTGAATTCGAAGATCATAAAAAAGATTATATTCAAAACACTCCGGTCTTAAATTGGCCGGATACTCGTCGTGCAACACGCCGTACAGAAATGAAACGGCTTGTACAGAAAAGCATTCCCGATCATACGACTACAATCACAGAATATCCTGGCGCATATAGCAGAAGTGGAGAACATTTCAACCAGCCTCTTTACCCAATAGCCAACGATGCTTGTTTCGAATTACACCAGCGTTATAAAAAACTTGCAGATCGAATAGATAATTTTTACTATCTGGGCCGACTGGCAGACTATAAATATTATAATATGGAAGCGACTATTCTCCGAGCATTATCTTTTTTTGAAGAGCACTTTGCGGGGTGATGATTTGAAAGTTAAAAGACCCAACAATGTGATAATCTTATTACAGAGAGTGTATGTCTACATTTTCTTAGCCGCTATGTTTTCTATATCTATCCCTATGCTACACAAATATACTGGTAGATATATTAAATTTGTATTGTTATTTGGTTTTTTTTCTATCGCCGTAGATGCATTTTACCGACGTGGAATCTTTAAAAACAAAAACAAAACTCTAATCATACTATTTCTAAGCACGTCTGTGTTAACTATCTTACTAAATTTTCGGCTTAATGCGATAGAAAATTTAACGCAGTTTCTCTACAATAGTATCTTCCTATTGCTCTTTTTTCCCGCCTGTTTAGTCGACTCAGAAGACAGTGCTCAAAAACATTTTATAAATTTCTCCCTATTTTTTATACTGATCTCGTTTATTGCGGCATTCGCATCTCTCATTCTCTATTTCATACAGTTCAGCGCAGTTATCGACAATGTTCGAATAGGCTTTTATTTAGGAAGATTATGGGGTGTCTACACCAGTCCCAATGCGGGCGGTATTTATGCCATTATTTCTATTGTCTTATCAACTTACTGCTACAAGAGGCTAAGCAAAAATTGTTCTAAAATAAAAAACATACTAAACATTGCTTTTTTTATTTTGAATCTAGCTGTTCAGCTTATTTTCATATCGTTAACTGACTCAAATAGTAGCATTTTGACAATCTTGGTATTGTTGTCATTTTATATTTTGTTTAAGTCTTTTTATAGTGCTCACCGGCCAAAACCGATCTTACATTTTGGCATTGTGTTTATGAAGATTGTTTTCAGTTGTCTAATTACTGTAATTGCTTTGAAATTAACCTCGTATTTGGTGGGATATATTCCACCTGCATTGGTTTCTCTATCAGATAATCAAGCTGTTCGTATTTTATCTACAGAAACTACGGACGACCAATCTGTAACTTTTGCAGCGCTTCCACAACTTGTACCACATAACAAGCCCACTACTTCCTATGCAAAATTGCCCCATGTCGATACCGGAAGAAGGTATAAAGACACCGGAGGATTTGCATCAGGTAGACTCGCCATATGGAAAATGGGGTTATCAACACTTAAAAATAATCCTCTTTTTGGCGTAGGGCAGGAAAACGTTTATGAAATAGCAAATGAAATGTACCCTGAACATCCAGAAATAACCAAAAAACTAAAATCTGGCACACATAACCTTTATATCCAAACTCTGGTTTCCACAGGGATCATTGGCTCTATATTTTTCTTTTGTCTTTTATTCAAATCTATTTTTTTATGTGTTAAAAAAGTCTCCTATCATTACTATGCTGAATGCATCGGCATTCTCGCCCTTGTACTCTGCATGCTTTTTAACAATATTGCTGAGTCCACAATATATTTTTGCCAGTCAGGTATCGGATGTATCTTCTGGTTTTGTTTAGGGTTCTGCCTTTCTAAAGCGGATTATAAGTCTACTAACGGAGGTGATCACATTTGATCGCTTTTCTCTGTGCAACACCTTATCAGATATTCAATGTAGTAAATATTAAGCTCTCTATGTACGCAGATGAACCCGCTGATTTATATCTTTTAAATTTTGCGACTGATCTGCTCTCCTATAGAGAATCGCTCCAGTCTTCTGGATTATTTGAAAACATTTATATGATTGACGATTTTAACAATCCGTCAACAAATCTTGTTATTTCCTTATGCCTGAAACGTCACTATCCAACAAAAGATTTATTAACACAAAAGGTCTACACTGCCCTATTTGTTACTTGTATGGGTTTTTGCAATACTATTTTTTATTCATTTTTATCCAGAAATAACCCCGATCTTTCTCTCTATTATTACGATGAAGGTATTGGGATATACACCACCCCTATCTTAAACTTCTCAACTAAACTCAACATTTTCTTTTTATTAACAGGTTTTAAAAATTACGCCAATTATATCAATTGTCTGTATCTATACCTTCCAGATGCTAGAACAACAAATTTGAACTATCCGACGCAAAAAATTTCGCCAGTCAAAAGCTCCTCGCTTATTGATCAGCTTCGCAAGGTTTTTACAGTGCCAACCGAAAAAAGCCACTATAACACTGCAAAGTTTATTTTTCTAGATCAAGCATTTAAAAAGCAGATTGGACTAAATATTGATTATCCGCTTTTACTAGATCAGTTGACACAAAACACTTCCCCACAAGATTGGCTGATTAAAGCTCATCCCACAAGATTAAAAACCGATCCTGAGTATAGTGCGGTCACTTCTAAGTTTAATATTCAGGCATCAAATGACATACCTTGGGAAATATTGCTGCTCAATATTAAAAATATAGAAAATAAAGTATTTATTTCTGTAAATTCCACAGCATGTGTAACTGCCAAAATGATTTATGATAAAGAGCCTACTGTAATTCTTTTATATAAGTTAATTCCTGAATATATGCATCGATTTAAAAGCAGTCTTAAAGAAATCGACCAATTTTTTTCTTTAGTAAGAGCCTCATATCGAGAGCCCTCGAAATTCTTTATACCTAATAATTATAAAGAGCTACAGCATTTTTTGCAAAGCATTTGATATTTGTGTAAACAATATAAATATTTTAACTTGGGCTTTTTATACCTATGACCGTTTTGATCGATTTACCATACAAACAAAGTCAGAAAGGATCATAATGCCATTCGTTAGTGTCGTTGTACCTGTGTACAATATAGAAAAATATCTCTCCACATGTATAGATAGTGTGGTCAACCAAAGCTATAAAAATTTCGAACTTCTACTGATCAACGATGGCTCAACAGATAATAGCCGTGCTATCTGCTATCAATATGCACGTAATCATGCCTTTATCCGAGTTATAGATCAAGAGAACAGTGGACTATCAGCTGCCAGGAATACTGGCATTCGCAGCGCTACCGGCGATTACATCTATTTTATAGATGGTGATGATCTCATAAATCCAAAGGCTCTTGAAAGCTTCGTCGAAATCTCCGAAAGAGTCCCAAATGTAGATTACATTATAGGGCGGATGTCTTTCTTCGTTGACGGGACAACAGAATATATTCCAGATAAATGGTTGGTCGATCCAGAAACTGTCTCTGGGAAGGACGGTCAAGATGCATTTGCCTCAATTATTGAGGTTAATCATTATTTCATGGCCGGTATACGCGGTATGTATCGGAGAGAGTATCTTATCAAAAATCGACTATTCTTTGATGAAGAGCTCAGGTACTCTGAAGATATCGACTTCTCGTACCGTCTATATCGCACAGCATCTTCTGTTGAAAGTAATCCGCTTCCGTATTACTACTATCGTGAGGGGCGCCCAGGCTCACTTATGAACACCTTATCCCTTGTAAAGGTGTTTTTAACACTCGGTATTTTAACAAACTGGTACCAGATAGTCGTGGATGACCAATTATCACTGAAGCCACGATTTCATCGTGCATTATGCAAAAACTTACAGGATAGGTTTATCGTGTACTATTCTCAGTACCCGGCTATGATAGAGAGATCTGATATCCCTAATTTTTTTGAAAAAATTTCTGAATATAAGTACATTCTTCGAAATGCAACAAGTGTTAAACATCGGCTGATTTACCATTCGATTCAAACTATCGGTCCTAGGCTAACGCACAAAGTATTATCGCTCTATCTAAAAGTCAAGGGGGGATAAGCGATGAAAATGTCCTGGAAAAACAATATAAATGTAGTTACGTTTTTCAATCTTCTAGGGCCAATATTTTTAAACGGGATTTCTTTTTTTACCATACCTATTTTTACGCGATTGCTCGGTACTGAGAATTATGGAATCGTAACGATCTACACCACATGGCTACAGGTGCTCACGATAGTAATTAGTCTTCAAATTACTGCAACGATCGGCAATGCATCGATTCTATTTACAGAGGAAGAGCAGTCTAAATATTACTCTAGTTCTATGAGTTTGGTGTTATTATCTGCCACTATATTTAGTCTATTAATTATAGTATTTAGGAACAACTTAGCCCAATTTACGGAACTCCCGATACTCCTCGTCTGCCTCATGCCTTTTCATGCTCTGGGTACAATCGGAGTAAATTTTTCAACTTCAAAATTCACATATTTTAAACAGGGTTATAAAACATTCTTAGTATCTGTTTTAACAACGCTTTTTTCTATATTTCTCTCTTTATTACTCATTAAAAGAATTCCGCAAACCAACTATCGATATGTAGGACGTATTTTGGGCTTTGCTGCCCCCAATCTTTTGATCGGTTTTCTATTTCTTGCCTTTTATCTTGTAAAAGGTAAGACTTTCTATAACAAAAAGTTTTGGGGTTTTTGCATTTCTTTTAGCTTACCTCTTGTTTTTCACGCGCTCTCACAAATCGTGTTGTCACAGTGCGATAAGATCATGTTACAAAAATATTTGGATAACAGCGCTGTCGGCGTATACGGCTTTACCGTTACCTTTACACAGATCCTATCTATTATTTACAACGCCCTCAACAGCACTTGGGTCCCCTTTTTTTATGAAGACACCAAAAAAGAGCTCTATGAAAAAATTGAAAAACGTCAAAAAAACTACATTTACCTTTTTACCGGCCTTACAATAGGTTTTTTACTTGTCTCTCAGGAGGTCATCAAATTACTCGCTCCATCCGCCTACTGGGGAGCGACTTCTCTGATACCGGTCATGGTTTTCAGTATCTTTATTGTGTTTTTGTACAGCTTTCCGGTCAATTTCCAGTTTTACTATAGAAACACAAAAATGATTGCTGCCGGGACTTTATTTGCCGCCCTGATCAATATTCTTTTTAACTCCATACTTATCCCCCGCTTGGGAATGCTGGGTGCTGCCATAGGCACCTTGATCGCCTATATAGCACTTTTTACCGTCCATCTGTTAATTGCTAAATACTACATCAAGGAGACCTTTGTTTTCCCTGTAAAATACGTGGCACAGAGTACCGCTGCTGTAGTCCTCTGTATCTTTATATATACAGTCACCGTCAACATGCCTATTCTTCGCTGGGCGCTGGCTGCCGGTGTAGGTGTCCTGTTGCTCCGGCGCATTATTAAAAATAGAAGCATCTTCTAGCGGGCATCCCCTATGTAGATTGGAGAGATCGTATGAACATCTTAGCAGTCATCCCCGCCCGGGGCGGGTCAAAAGGAATTCCCCGCAAAAATATTCGGCTGATGCACAAAAAGCCACTCATTTACTACGCTATCCATAACGCGCAGTCGTGTGCCGCCATCACCGATGTTGCCGTGAGTACCGACGACGAGGAAATCGCCGCTATCTCTGCCCGCTACGGGGCCGAGGTGCTTGCGCGCGATGCCGAACTGGCCAGAGACGCCACCACCCTCGACCCGGTGATCTACGACGCCACCCTACAGATGGAGGCCAAAAGAGGGATCGCTTACGATGTGGTTATCACGTTGCAGCCCACCTCGCCGCTGCTCAGCGCCGAGACGCTGTCACAGGCTATCACCTCCTTTCTCGCGTCCGGCTGCGACACCTACATCAGCGCCAGCAACCAACCGCACCTGGCCTGGTCGAAGGGGGAGGACGGTACCGTATATCCCCTCTACCAAAAGCGCCTCAACCGGCAGCAGTTACCGCCCAATTATGTAGAAGCCGGCGCATTTTTTATTACCAAGCGGCAGTTTGTAGTGGCCGACAGCCGCATGGGGAAAAGCATCTCGGTCTTTGAGATCCCTGAAAACGAGGCTGTGGATATCGATACCACTGCCGACTGGATCGTCTGCGAGCAGCGCCTGAGCCGCAAGAAGATCGTCTTTCGGGCCGACGGTTACCGCCAGTTGGGTATGGGGCATATCTACCACTGCCTCACGCTGGCCTATAATCTTACTGGCCATGAGGTGATGTTCGTCACCAGCAAAGAACACACCGAGGGGCTGGAAAAGATCCGACAGAGCCACTTTCCCTACCACGTTATCGAGAGCGATGCCGAATTTTTTAAATTTCTGGGTGATTATCGGCCCGACGTGGTGGTCAACGACTGCTTAGATACCAGTGCCCGCTACATACAAAAGCTAAAAGAACTGGTCCCCCGTGTCGTCACTATTGAGGATCTGGGGGAGGGGTCCCGTTACGCCGATGCGGTCATCAACGCCCTGTACGAAAACCTCGACGAGCGAAAAAACGTATACAGCGGTAAAGATTATGTCTGCCTGCGCGATGAATTCGTCGCCGAGACCGCTCATCCAGTGCGCGAACAGGTAAAAAACATCCTCATTGTCTTTGGCGGGGCCGACCCGGCCAACCTCACCGCAAAAATGTATCGTCTGGCCACCCGATACAACGCCCATTATCACACCGACATCCGCTTTGTGTTCATGACCGGCAGCGCCTACGACTGCGAAGCCAACGGCGTAGTGACCAGAGAGGACAAAAATGTCTGTGTGCTGCGCGATGTCAAGCGAGTCACTACCTACATGCACCAAGCTGATCTGGCCGTTACCTCGCAGGGTCGCACCGTATTTGAACTGGCCTGTATGGGCGTGCCGGCCATCGTCATGGCCCAGAATGAACGCGAGCAGCTGCACACATTTGCCCAGATGAGCAACGGTTTTTTAAATCTGGGGCTGGGCACCAATGTCTCGGAAGATACGCTGGAAAAAACGCTCAATTGGCTCATCAATACGCCGGCCATACGGCGGGAGATGCAGCAGCTCATGTTGCGCCATGATCTGCAGGCCGGGATAGAGCGCGTTAAAAAGTTGATACTGGAGGACACATCCCTATGAAGAGCACCATTATCGAGCGGGCCCAAAACGGCCGATTCGTGCTGATCGCCGAGATCGGCGTCAATTATTACGACATTGCCGCCAAGCTCAATATTCCACTGTTGGAAGCGGCCAAACTGATGGTCGCCGAGGCCAAAAACGCCGGTATCCACGCGGTGAAATTCCAGAGCTATAAAGCCGAAACACTGGCTGCCAAAGATTCCCCCTCCTATTGGGACACCAGCGAAGAGCCCACGACGTCGCAGTATCAGCTGTTTCAAAAATTTGATGCATTTGGCCGCGAGGAATACGCGCAGCTGGCCGCTTACTGTCAGACCATCGGTATCGAATTTCTGTCCACTGCATTCGATATCGACTCGGCCGACTATCTAAACGACATGATGGCCGTATACAAGATCTCCTCCTCCGATCTCAACAACAAGCCGTTTGTGGCGTATCAGGCTAAAAAGAACAAGCCGATCCTGCTCTCGGTAGGTGCCTCTAATCTGGACGAGATCACCGAAGCGGTAGCCACCATACGCCAGTATAACGATCAGCCACTGGCTCTGCTGCACTGCGTGCTGGAGTACCCGACACCGTTTAGCGACACCAATCTCAACAAGATCGTCTCACTCAAACAGGCTTTTCCCGATCTGATCATCGGTTATTCCGACCACTCAAAGCCCACCGCCGAGATGGATGTGGTGAAGACCGCCTACAATTTGGGCGCCGTCATCATCGAAAAACACTACACACTGGATAAGACGCTACAGGGCAACGACCACTACCACGCCATGGACCCCCACGACGCTCAAAAGATCCTCCGTGGCATCGATTTTATCGACCGCATACGCGGCTGTGGGGATATCTCTTGTCTAGAGACCGAGCGCACCGCTCGCCAAAATGCACGCCGCTCGCTGGTCAGTGCCTGTGCGATCGCCAAAGGCACGGTCATCACTTCCGAGATGCTCACCTTTAAACGCCCGGGCACTGGTATCGCCCCTGCCCGTATGGACGAGATAACCGGCCGCACAGCAGCAGTCGATATTGCCGAAGATACCATCTTACAAGACAGCATGTTCTGCTAACTATCTCCACACACCAAAAGAGCCGGCTCACGCCGGCTCTTTTTCTCCCGTCTCGGCACCGCCGCTCTCGCGCTGGTGCATTTCCTCGTACTTATATTTTGTCGCCTGTCCACCGCGGATGTGGCGTTCGTTTTTATTTTGTTCCAGTACTTTTTTCACCTCTTGATACAGCGTTGGATTGAGCCGCTTCAGCCGTTCAGACACGTCTTTATGTACCGTGCTTTTGCTCACGCCAAACTTTTTGGCCGCGCCGCGCACCGTGGCCCGGTTCTCCACGATGTATCGGCCCAGTTCGGCAGCTCGCTCCTCTGGTAACCCCTTCAAATCAAACCCTCCCTATCCCGGATATGGTCCATATATATGCGCCGAAAAAGGGGAACATGCCCGCCCCGGCGAGCCACAGCCCTCCACGCAGTCCGCGCAGTACCCGCTCGGTGCCGCCACCGCACCCATATACCGCCGCTTTCCTATATAATAATGAGGAGCACCGTCAGCCTGGTATTCCGCCCGCCGCTCATACCCCCATCTGGCCGGCCATATACATAGCGGTGGGCACCCGCGCCGGTGTTGACAGAACTGGGCCCGCGCAGTACCATTTATATAAAGAAAAGAGCGGCAACTGCCGGCCCTGCCGTGCAGGCCGGGCAGCCGCCGTGCGCATCGCCCCGATCCCTCCCCGCCCGCCGCTGCCGCGGCTTTTATTTTGGGCGGGCCTTACAGGTTCGGCGCGGCGCTCTTTTATGAGAGAGGATGGTTATTTGAAAGCGAAAAAACGGCATTACGCGTGGATGGTACTGGCCTGCTGTATCCTGATCTCGGTCTCGCACAGCATCATCACCTGCGCGGCGGGCAACTTCGTCACCCCCATCGTGCAGGATCTGGGCTGCAAGGTGAGTGCCTTCACCATGATCGTCTCGATCGAGGCCTTTACTATGGCCCTGCTCTACCCCATCGCCGGCAAGGTGCTCACCACCGGCAAGATCGGGCTGGTCATCACGCTGGCGCTGCTGCTGCAGTACCTGGGCATGTTCCTCATGGGCACCTACCGCTCCATCTACGGCTTCTATCTCTCCGGAGTGATGATCGGGGTGGGCTCTGCCTTTTCGGTGCTGGTGGCGCTGCCCATCATCATCAACATGTGGTTTAAGAAAAAGACCGGCATGGCCCTGGGCATCGCCACCTCTTTTGGCAGCGCCGGCGCCATCATCTGCAACCTGCTCTCGGCCCAGCTCATCGCCGCTTTTGGCTGGCGCAACGCCTACTTTATCCTCGCTGTGGGCGGGGCTGTCATCTCGGTGCCGTTTGTCTGCAAATTCATGAAATCCCCGCAGGAGGTGGGCTGCGCCCCCTACGGCGCCGACGAGCCCGACACAGCAGACGACACCTCGGCCCATACTGAGAGCGAGTGGGGCCTCACCCGCAAGCAGGCCTTTAAAAAGCCGCTGTTCTACCTGGCCTGGCTCACCTGCCTGTGCTACAGCATCGGCACCGGTGTGCCCGGCTATGTGGCCACCTTCACCACCATGGAGCTGGGCAAATCGCTGCAGTTCGGCTCTATCGCCGCCACCTGCGTCAGCGTGGGCACGGTGCTGTGTGGCTTTTTGCTGGGCTCGGTCAACGACCGCTTCGGCGTCAAGGCCGGCATGCTCTGGGGCGTGGTGTTCATGGGCTCCGGCCTGGGCGGCATGATCCTGGCCATCTCCAACTCCGCCTTTCTGCTGCCGGCCTGCCTGCTGATGGGCCTGGGCGGCAGCATGTACACGGTGCAGGCGCCGCTGGTGGCCCGCCACGCCGTGGGCGGCAAGCACTACTCCGACATCTGGGCTATCATGATGATCGGCAACAGCATGATCGGCGCCTTCTCCTACGCGCCCATCGGCCTGTTCTACGACAAGACCGGCACCTACAAAGGCGCCTTTATCCTGGGTATCGCCATGTTCGTGCTGGCGCTGATACTGGGCAGCGCCGCCATCGACATGAGCAAAAAAGAGCGCCGGGCCTACACTGCACGTCAAAGAACCGGCCAGCCCCAATAGCGCCCTATGCCCTCTAAAGCGCCGCCGCACCATAAAAGCGGCGGCGTTTTTCTTTTACCCACCGTTATCGGGCCGGAGATTATTGACATTTTATTCACAATTTATCGTCACTTTTTTCACAATCTTTTCTGTCCAGCGTGTATCCTGAGAATACAGCATTTTTATACTGCCAACATAGCATTACAGCACTACAGCACCCCATATACCCCGCCGGGACGTCCTTCTCAGGGTGTCTTTTCCCTTTTTGCGGGCCCACTGCGGCGGCCGGAGCCGCCTCTGCTAGACCCGCGCCGGGGAACAGCTGCTGTCGAAACGCCGCGACCCTGCGGTCAGATTTTCCCGATTGGGCTATCAGTACAAAAATACCGATTATGTCCGCGCGCGTATCATACAAAACACACGAAAAAAACCCGTAAATTACGCCGAAAACCGGCCCGGCTAATTGTGTGACGAACGGCAAAGCAGTATAATGAAACAGAATGCTGAGCATATTCCCTACAGCGTATTTCCAGTGCATAAACAGCAGCCAAAAAAGGGTGGTGATAACAGATGGCAAAAGAGATCGTCGACCAGGTGCGCCAAGCCGAGCTTGACGCCGACAGCGCCGAGAAGCAGGCCCACCTGCAGGGCGAGGACCTGATCGCCCAGGCCCACCTGGCGGCCAAAAAGGCGCTGGCCGAGGCGGTACAGCAGGCCAAAGAGCAGGCCCGTGTGCAGCTGCAGCAGGCCAGAGAGCAGGCCGCAGCAGCCGAGGACGCCGCCGGGCAAGAGGTGCAGCAGCAGATACAGGCGCTGCGCCAGCAGGCGGCCGGCCGCCAAAAAGAAGCCCAGTCGATCATCCTGAAAGAGGTGCTGCCCCAGTAACTTTTTCTGCGCTGCTGCCCAAGCGGCGGCACACCACCATAAAGAGAGGAGGAGATCGACTCCATGGCAGTATTGCCCATGAAAAAAGCGAGCATCTGCGGCCTGCAAAAAGACCGCAAAAAGATCCTGGAGATGCTGCAGCGCCGGGGCGTGGTAGAGATCAGCGACCAGATCGAGCAGGACAGCGTCTTCTCGCGGGCAGATATGTCCAGCGCCCAGGCCACTTTTGAAAAGAACATCGCCACCGCCACCGCGGCCCTGTCGGTGCTCGATCGCTATGCCACCGAGAAAAAGCCCATGCTGGCCGCACTACAGGGCCGGCAGGCCATCTCGGTAGACCGGTACGACAGCTTTGCCGACGTGCGGGAAGAGACGATGAAACACGCCTACCGGCTGTGTGCCCTGGACCGGCAGCTGGAGGAGGGTCGGGCCGAGATACCCAAGCTGCAGACCCAGATCGACGGCCTGCTCCCCTGGAGTGGGCTGGATGTGCCCCTGCATTTTAAGGGCACCAAGACCACCAGCTGCTTTATCGGCACCCTGCCCGGCGAGTGGTCGCTGCAGGCACTGTTAGAGCGGCTGGGCGAATTGGCGCCCGACGCCAGCCGGGTACACGCCGACATCGTCACCGCCGACAAGGAGCAGACCCGCATATTCCTTTTGTGCCCGCAAAAGCACGCCCATCTGCTGGAGGACGCGCTGCGCCAGCTCAACTTCGCCCGCCCCCCGGCCGACGCCGACTTGGTCCCGGCCGAGCGCATCCGTCAGCTGGAGGACGAGATACAATCTGTGCGCCAGCAGCTGCAGGACGCCGAGGAGGAGATCCGCCAGCTGGCCGCGCACCGGGAGGACATCCGCTTTGCGGTGGACTACTACCAGATGCGGGCCGAAAAATACGGCGTCATCGGGCGGCTGGCCCAATCTAAGCGCACCTTTTTCGTCACCGGCTACGTGCCCCAGCGCGATACTCAGCGGCTGTGCCGCGAACTGGAGGACCAGTACGATGCGGCCGTCTACCTAGAAGATCCGCTGCCGGAAGACGACGTGCCGGTGCTGCTGCAAAATAACAAATTCGCCGAGCCGGTGGAGGGGGTCTTAGAATCGTTCAGCCTGCCCGGCAAAGGCGAGATGGATCCCACCTCGGTCACGGCCATCTTCTACTACGTGCTGTTCGGGCTCATGCTGTCCGACGCCGCCTACGGCCTGATGCTGGTCATCGGCTGCGGCCTGATACTGCTCAAGTTTAAAAACATCGAGCAGGGGCTGCAGAAGATGCTGCGGATGTTCTTCTTCTGCGGCATCTCCACCACCTTTTGGGGCATCGTCTTCAGCAGCTACTTCGGCGACGTGGTCAACGTGGTCTCGCGCACCTTTTTCGGGCACGAGGTCGGCATCCCGCCGCTGTGGTTCACCCCGCTGGAAAAGCCGATGCAGATGCTCCTATTCTGCCTGGCCATCGGCATCGTGCACCTGTTCGCCGGCCTGGCCATGAAGCTGTACCAGCAGGTAAAGGCCGGCCAGTATAAAGACGCGCTGTACGACGTCATCTTCTGGTACATGCTGCTGGGGGGGCTCATCCTGTGGATGCTCTCCATGCAAAAATTCGCTGATATCGTGCAGCTCAGCTTTGTGCTGCCGTCCGCGGTGGGCACCGTCTCCTGTATCGTGGCCGGCGTCGGCGCGGTGGGGATCATCCTCACCTCCGGGCGGGAGTCTAAAAACCCCGTCAAGCGGCTGCTCAAGGGCCTTTATGGCCTGTACGGCGTCACCGGGTACCTCAGCGATATCCTGTCGTACTCCCGCCTGCTGGCGCTGGGCCTGGCCACCGGCGTCATCGGCTCGGTCATCAATCAGATGGGCAGCATGGTCGGCGGCGGCGCCGTGGGCGCTGTCGTCTTTATCCTGGTGTTCATCGTCGGCCACACCCTCAACTTCGGCATCGAGCTGCTGGGCGCCTATGTGCACACCAACCGCCTGCAGTTCGTCGAGTTCTTTGGCAAGTTTTATGAAGGGGGCGGCCGCAAGTTCGACCCCTTTGCAGTCCACACCAAATACTACAAATTCAGGGAGGATAACGAAAATGAGTAACATGGGCATTGTATTCGCGATCTTGGGTGCGGCGCTGGCCGCCCTGTTGGCCGGCGCCGGTTCGGCTGTCGGCGTGGGCATGACCGGTGAGGCCGCCGCCGGCGTCGTCACCGAGGACCCCTCTAAATTCGGCAAGGTACTGCTGCTGCAGCTGCTGCCCGGTACACAGGGCATCTACGGCCTGCTCATCGCCTTTATGACGCTGTCGCAGATCGGCGTTCTGGGCGGCTCGGCCGAGATGAGCTTGGCCAAAGGCCTCATGTACTTCGCCGCCTGCCTGCCCATGGCCATCGTCGGCTACTGGTCGGCCATCCGCCAGGCCCGCGTGTCGGTAGCCGGCATCCACATGGTCTCTAAAAAGCCCGACCAGATGGGCAAAGGCATGATCTTTGCCGCCATGGTCGAGACCTACGCCATCCTGGCTCTGCTGGTCTCGCTGCTGGCGGTCACCGGTATCGGGGGTCTCAACATCTAAAGTTAGGAGATTTGGTTACATGACAGGATTAGAAAAGATCATCGGCGAGATCCGGCGCGAGGGCCAGATGGCCGCCGACGACATCCTGGCCGTGGCCCGGCAGGAGGCCGACCAGATCGCCCAGGCTGCCCGCGCCCAGGCCGAGGCCCAGGTGCAGAAGATCCGGCAGGAGGCCGCCGCCCAGGCCGAGGATATCGCCCGCAGGGCCCAGTCGGCCGCCGACCTCAAAAAGCGCGGGGCGGTGCTGGCTGCCAAGCAGCAGCTCATCGCCCAGTGCATCGACTCTGCGCGCCGGTCGCTGGCCGAGCTGGACGACGCGGCGTACGCGGCGCTGCTCATCAAGATGGCCGCCGCCTTTGCCCATCCCGAGCCCGGCGAGATCTGCCTGCGCGCAGGCGACCTAGAGCGCCTGCCGGCAGACTTTGCCCAAAAATTGCAGGCCGCCCTGCCCGCCGGCGCCGCGCTGCGGATAAGCGGCGAGAGCCGCGACATCGACGGCGGGTTCGTGCTGGTGTACGGCGGTATCGAGGAGAACTGTTCCTTCCAGGCGCTGTTTGACGCCGACCTGGAAAAGCTGCAGGACCTGGTGCAGCACAGCCTGTTCGGCTGAGCGCCCGCTGCGATGACCGGGACTGCAACATTTCCAGAAGAAGGAGGAAGCCATGGCCGATAAACAGTACATCTACCAGGTGGCCCGCATCCGCTCCAAAGAGATGGAGCTGCTCACCGGGCAGAACATCCAGCAGCTGCTGGCCAGCGACAGCTACGACAGCTGCCTGCGCGTTTTGTCCGACCGGGGCTGGGATGTATCCAGCGGCGACGCGGACACCATCCTCGCCATCCAGCGCCAGAATACCTGGGCGCTGATGGAGGAGCTGGTGGAGGACATCTCGGTGTTTGACGTGTTCCTCTACCAAAACGACTTTCACAACTTAAAGGCCGCCATCAAGCAGGTCTGTACCCAGGAGCACTTTCAGGATATCTACATCCCCGACGGCACCGTCGAGCCACAGCAGATCGAGCAGGCGGTGTCCCAGCGGGACTTTGGCGCTCTGCCCCCGCGCATGCAAAAAGCCGCGCAGGAGGCCTTTACCGCCCTGCTGCGCACCGGCGACGGCCAGCTGTGCGACGTCATCATCGACAGCGCCTGTCTGGCAGCCATCCTACAGGCCGGCCGCGACAGCGGCGACGCGCTCATTTTGGCCTACGCCGAGCTGACGGTGGCCGCCGCCGACATCAAGACGGCGGTCCGCTGCCAGCGCACCGGCAAAGAGCTCGACTTTTTAAAGCGGGCGCTGGTGCCCTGCGACAGTCTGGATGCAGCCCAGCTGGCCGCTGCCGCGGCCGACAGCGAAGAGGCCATCTACAGCTATCTCGAGCGCACCGCCTACGCCCCCGGCGTCGAGGCGCTGCGCCAGTCGTCCGCCGCCTTCGAGCGCTGGTGCGACGACTTGATGATGCAGCGCATCCGCCCGCAGCTGCACAACGCCTTTACCATCGGCCCGCTGGCCGCCTATATTCTGGCCCGCGAGAACGAGGAAAAGACGGTGCGCATCATCCTCTCGGGCAAGAAAAACCACCTGGACGAGAGCGCGGTGGCGGAAAGGGTTCGTGATATGTATGTATAAGATCGCAGTGCTGGGAGACAGAGACAGCGTGTACGGCTTCGCCGCCGTGGGGCTGGACGCTTTTTTTGCCAGCGAGCCGGAATACGCCGCCAAAAAGCTGCGGGAACTGGCCGGCGGCGACTACGCGGTGATCTATGTCACCGAGTCGCTGTGGGCCGGGCTGGATCACGAGATCGAGCGCTACCGCCAGCAGCCGCTGCCGGCTATCCTGCCCATCCCCGGCGCCTCGGGCAACACCGGTATCGGCATCACCCAGGTGCGCCGCTCGGTAGAGCAGGCGGTGGGCAGCGACATCATTTTTGGCGGCGACGCTTAAGCCGCCGGCGACGAAACGAAAAGCCAGAAAGGCGAGGTTTGATATATGAGCACAGGTACCATTAAAAAAGTAGCTGGGCCGCTGGTCATCGCCCAGGGCATGCGCGACGCCAACATGTTTGACGTGGTGCGGGTCAGCGACCAGCGCCTGATCGGCGAGATCATCGAGATCCACGGCGATCTGGCCTCGGTCCAGGTATACGAGGAGACCTCCGGTCTGGGCCCCGGCGCGCCGGTAGAGTCCACCGGCGCCCCCCTGAGCGTCGAGCTGGGGCCCGGCCTCATTAGCAGCATCTTCGACGGCATCCAGCGCCCGCTGGTCGAGATCATGGCCCGCAGCGGCAACAACCTGAAGCGCGGCGTGGAAGTGCCGTCGCTGAGCCGCGACAACAAGTGGGAGTTCGTCCCCACCGCCCAGGTGGGCGACACCGTGGTGGGCGGCGACATCATCGGCACCGTACAGGAGACCGAGATCGTCTGCCACAAGATCATGGTCCCCAACGGGGTGGAGGGCGAGATCACCGCCATCACCGGCGGCAGCTACACCATCGACGAGCCGGTGGCCACGGTGGCGCTGAAAAATGGCGGCACCCGCCAGCTGACCCTCATGCAGAAGTGGCCGGTGCGGGTGGGCCGCCCCTATAAAGAAAAATTGTCTCCGGACATGCCGCTGGTCACCGGCCAGCGGGTCATCGATACGCTGTTCCCCATCGCCAAAGGCGGCGTGGCGGCGGTGCCGGGGCCCTTTGGCAGCGGCAAAACGGTGGTGCAGCACCAGCTGGCCAAGTGGGCCGAGGCGGATATCGTGGTCTACATCGGCTGCGGCGAGCGCGGCAACGAGATGACCGACGTGTTAAACGAGTTCCCCGAGCTGCGCGACCCCAAGACCGGCCACTCGCTGATGGAGCGCACCGTGCTCATCGCCAACACCTCCGACATGCCGGTGGCCGCCCGCGAGGCGTCCATCTACACCGGTATCACCATCGCCGAGTACTTTAGAGATATGGGCTACTCGGTGGCGCTGATGGCCGACTCCACCTCCCGCTGGGCCGAGGCCCTGCGCGAGATGTCCGGCCGCCTGGAAGAGATGCCCGGCGAGGAGGGCTACCCCGCCTACCTGGGCAGCCGTCTGGCCCAGTTCTACGAGCGGGCCGGCCGGGTCATCGCCCAGGGCCAAGAGGGCCGTGAGGGCGCGCTGTCGGTCATCGGCGCCGTGTCCCCTCCGGGCGGCGATATCTCCGAGCCGGTGGCACAGGCCACGCTGCGCATCGTCAAGGTGTTCTGGAGCCTCGACTCCGCCCTGGCCTATAAGCGCCACTTCCCGGCCATCAACTGGCTGACCAGCTACTCGCTGTACGTGAACAACATGGCCGGCTGGTTCAACGACCAGGTGGCCGAGGACTGGACCGACCTGCGGGCGCGGCTGATGCTGCTGCTCCAGGAGGAGGCCGAGCTGGAGGAGATCGTCAAGCTGGTGGGCATGGACGCGCTGTCGGCGCCCGACCGCATCAAACTGGAGGCCTCCCGCTCCATCCGCGAGGACTTTTTGCACCAGGACGCCTTCCATGAGGTGGATACCTACACCTCTCTGCAAAAACAGCACACCATGATGGAACTGGTGCTGCGCTACTACGACGCCGCCACCGAGGCGCTCAAAAAAGGCGCCTCGGTCGAGGGGTTGGTCAAGCTGCCGGTGCGCGAGTCCATCGGTCGCTTTAAGTACGTGTCCGACGACAAGATCGGCGAGGAGTACGCATCGATCGCCCGCGCGCTCGACCAGGAGATCGACGCGCTGATCAGTGAGGAGGAGGAGCTGTAATGCCTAAAGAATACAGGACGATCCAGGAGATCGCCGGCCCTCTGATGCTGGTCAAGGGGGTCGAGAACGTCAGCTATAACGAGCTGGGCGAGATCGAGCTGAACAGCGGCGAAAAGCGCCGCTGCAAGGTGCTGGAGATAGACGGCGGCAATGCATTGGTGCAGCTGTTTGAAAACTCCACCGGCATCAACCTCAGCAGCAGCAAGGTGCGCTTTTTGGGCCGCAGTATGGAGCTGGGGGTGTCGGAGGACATGCTCAGCCGGGTGTTTGACGGCCTGGGCCGCCCCATCGACGGCGGGCCGGAAATACTGCCCGAGCAGCGGCTGGATATCAACGGCCTGCCCATGAACCCCGCCGCCCGCAACTACCCGCAGGAGTTCATCCAGACCGGCGTATCGGCCATCGACGGCCTCAACACGCTGGTGCGCGGGCAGAAACTGCCCATCTTCTCGGCCAGCGGTCTGCCCCACGCCGAGCTGGCGGCGCAGATCGCCCGCCAGGCCAAGGTGCGCGGCACCAGCGAGCCGTTTGCGGTGGTGTTTGCCGCCATGGGCATCACCTTTGAGGAGGCAAACTTCTTCATCGAGAGCTTTAAAGAGACCGGCGCCATCGACCGCACAGTGCTGTTTGTCAACCTGGCCAACGACCCGGCCGTCGAGCGCATCGCCACCCCGCGCATGGCGCTGACGGCGGCGGAGTACCTGGCCTTCGAAAAGAACATGCACGTGCTGGTCATCATGACCGATATCACCAACTACGCCGACGCGCTGCGCGAGGTGTCGGCCGCCCGCAAAGAGGTTCCCGGCCGCCGCGGCTACCCCGGCTACATGTACACCGATCTGGCCTCGCTCTACGAGCGGGCCGGGCGCCAAAAAGGCAAGTCGGGCAGCATCACCATGATCCCCATCCTCACCATGCCCGAGGACGACAAGACCCACCCCATTCCCGACCTCACCGGCTACATCACCGAGGGGCAGATCATCCTCAGCCGCGAGCTGTACCGCAAGAACATCACCCCGCCGGTAGATGTGCTGCCGTCGCTCTCGCGACTGAAAGATAAAGGCATCGGCGAGGGAAAGACCAGAGCCGACCACGCCAACACCATGAACCAGCTGTTCGCCGCCTATGCCCGCGGCAAAGACGCCAAAGAGCTGATGGTCATTCTGGGCGAGGCGGCCCTCACCGATATCGACAAGCTGTACGCCCAGTTCGCCGACGAATTTGAAAAAACTTACGTGTCGCAGGGCTACCACACCGACCGCAGCATCGAGGAGACGCTGGAGATCGGCTGGAAGCTGCTGCGCATCCTGCCCCGCAGCGAGCTCAAGCGCATCAAGGACGAATTTTTGGACCAGTACTACGAGGAAAAATAGGTCCATATGCCAAATACCTGATGCGATGAGAGGGGGGAGACCAAAGTGGCAACGACCCAGATAAACCCGACCCGTATGGAGCTGACCCGGCTGAAAAAGAAGCTGGTCACCGCCATGCGCGGGCACAAGCTGCTCAAAGATAAGCGCGACGAGTTGATGCGCCAGTTTTTAGACCTGGTGCGCCAGAACAAGGCGCTGCGCGAAAAGGTTGAAAAGGGGCTGGCCCGCGCCAACGCCAATTTCGTGTTGGCCCGCGCCGGTATCTCGCAGGAGGCCATGCAGGTGGCGCTGATGTGCCCCAAACAGGAAGTCACGCTCGAGACCTCGTCGAAAAACATCATGAGCGTGGATATACCGGTGTTCTCCTACAAGACCCGCACCGCCGATAAGGGGGATATCTACCCCTACGGCTACGCCTTTACCTCCAGCGATCTCGACGACGCCGTCAAGTCGCTGGAAGATGTGTTGCCCGATATGCTCAAGCTGGCCGAGACCGAGAAGTCCTGCCAGCTGATGGCCGCCGAGATCGAGAAGACCCGCCGCCGGGTCAACGCGCTGGAGCACGTGATGATCCCGCAGACCCAGGAGAGCATCCGCTACATCACCATGAAACTGGACGAAAACGAGCGCAGCACCCAAATCCGCCTGATGAAGGTAAAGGATATGATGCTGGAGGCGGCACACCACTACAGCGAGCACGAACACTAAGCGCCCGTGCCAACACCAAGAGCCACTGCACAAGATCTTTTAACACGACATAAAAAAAGAGCGCCGACGGCAGTCCGACGGCGCTCTTTTTTGTGTTATAAGTTCTATGTTTTGCACATTTTTTGTAAAATCAGGCCGAAAAAGGTAGAGTTTGTCGTTCCGCATAACGCGGGGATATACACAGTAAAATACCGGTATAAAAAGCGGCAAAAACTTGCTGTTTTCACAGTTTATTAACATATTACCACTATACGATATCAGAACGATAATGTCTAGTTTTTCGCGCAGTCAAGCCATTTCTTGATGGCCGCCGGCATCGCCGAAAGTGATGTGCACCTCCGACCCCACCCTATCTCGCCGCCGCCACATTTCCCCCCACTATGCATGCTGTTTATTGACTGCTGTGACCAAATACGATATACTGATTGTGTCGAAAAAACACAGAACGTTTAACGATTTTTTACTTTTTATTCATATTAGGGAGTATCCTATGGCTGTATTGCTTACCGGCGGTGCCGGCTACATCGGTTCTCACATCTGTATCGAACTGCTGCAAGCGGGGATGGATGTGGTGGTCATCGACAACTTTTCCAACTCTAAACCAGAGGCGGTGCGCCGCGTGCAGCAGATCACCGGCAAGAAGTATCCCGTCTACCACGAAGACCTGCGGGACCGTGCCGCGGTGGAGAAGATCTTTACAGAGAACACCATCGACTGTGTCATCCACCTGGCCGGCAGCAAAGCGGTGGGCGAGTCGGTGCAAAAACCCATCCTGTACTACGACAACAACCTGGTCTCCACCCTGGTTTTGTGTGACGTGATGCGGGATCACGGCTGCAAAAAGATCATCTTCAGCTCTTCGGCCACGGTGTACGGCGCCCCCGAACAGGTCCCGGTCACCGAGGAGACCCCGGTCTCGGCCGACACTACCCCCTACGGCAAGACCAAGCTGTTCATCGAGTACATGCTACAGGATATCGCCAAGTCCGATCCGGATTGGTCGGTCATCCTGCTGCGGTACTTTAACCCCATCGGCGCCCACGCCAGCGGCCTCATCGGCGAAGATCCGGCGGGCATACCCAACAACTTAATGCCTTTTGTCACCCAGGTGGCGGCCGGCAAGTTGGAAAAGCTCTCGGTATTCGGCACCGATTACGATACCCCCGACGGCACCTGTGTGCGCGATTTTATCCACGTAGTGGATCTGGCTCAGGGCCATGTAAAGTCGATCGCCAAAGCTATGGAGAACAGCGGGGTGTTTATCTACAACCTGGGTACCGGCAAGGGTTACAGCGTCCAGCAGCTGGTGGATGCCTTCCAGCAGGCAAACGACATCGAGATCCCCTACCAGTATGCGCCCCGCCGCAAAGGCGATATCGCCCAGATCTACGCCGACTGCTCAAAGGCGCAGCGGGAGTTGGGCTGGCAGGCCCAGCACGACCTGTTTGAGATGTGCCGCGACAGCTGGAACTGGCAAAAGAAAAACCCTCAAGGGCTCGCATAGCGCAGACCTGGCCGCCCACATTTTTTGACGATAAGGTGAGGATGACGATTATGGATATCCGCGAACATACCGGCACCGAATATGGTACGTCACGGGCTTCTTCCACCTCAGGCGCCGACAGCGACCTGTGTACGGTCTATGTCCCAACTAGAGCGCAGCGCCTGTATAATGCTGTTTTTAAGCGCGCATTCGGCTTTGTACTGGCGCTCCTAGCAGTGCTGCTCCTCTCTCCCATCATGCTCCTCTGTGCGATCGCGATCGCGCTGGAGTCTCGTGGACCGATCATTTTTCGCCAGCGCCGGGTGGGCAGAGATGGCCGCGAGTTTTACATCTACAAGTTTCGCTCTATGCGTGTCTCGGCTCCCAAATATGTGGCCACTGCCGACCTGTCTAACGCCCATGAATACATCACCAAGGTAGGGCATTTTCTGCGCAAGACCAGTTTAGACGAGCTGCCGCAGCTCTTTAATGTGCTCAAGGGAGACATGAGTTTGATCGGCTATCGGCCGCTGGTCCCATCTGAAGGGACTATCCATCCGCTGCGAGATCGGTGTGGGGTACACTATCTGCGCCCCGGCATTACCGGGCTGGCCCAGGTGAATGGGCGCGACCTGGTGACCACCGAGCAAAAGGTGCGCATGGACCTGCTCTACTTAAAGCAGTTATCGCTGTGGGAAGATATAACCATCCTCTTTAAAACGGTGGCGGTCGTATTTTGTAAAAAGGATTATGCCGAGGGCAACGAGGTCTATGAGATCATGTTGCAGCAAAAATCAGTAAACGAGCAGGAGTCAGCCAAAACAAAATCTAAGCTAACCGATACGCAGGTTTTAAAAAAGATATCGTGAGCAAGAGGAGAGCGCAAAGCTCTTCTCTTTTTACTTGTTCTTTTCTGCCCCCGCGATCTGTGTTACAATAGTGCTCATCTCTATCGAGGAGGTCGCCCCCTTGTTTTTTACTGTCTATCTGTCTGTTGGACTGGTGCTCCTAGCGCTGTCGCTGCCGCCGTTTGTCAGCCGTATCCGTCACATCGGTGTCTTGCTGCCGGCTGCACAGGGGCTATGCATGGTCTCTTTGGCGGCTGTTTCCCCGCTTTTACAACCCTGCGGATGGTGGGCCGCTGCACAGTGGGTGCTGCTTGGCTTTTTATTACTGGAAGGGCTGCTGTTTTTGGCCGGCTCGCTGCTGCTGTGCTGTTTTCCCCGCTACCGGCACGGCGGAAACGATAGCTGCATCGTGGTGCTGGGTTGCCGGGTGCGCGGACAGATTCCATCAAAAATGCTGGCGCGGCGGCTGCAAAAAGCGCATCAGCTGCTGGTGCAGAACCCCCATGCCTGCTGTGTCGTCACCGGCGGGCAGGGGGAGGATGAGGAGGTGCCCGAGGCCGAAGTGATGGCCGCCTGGCTGGCGCAGCGCGGTATTGACGCAGAGCGCATCTACCGGGAAGACTGCTCGCGCTCCACTCGCCAAAATCTGCAGTTTGCCGCCCAGATCATCGAGCAACAGGATCTCCCCCGTCGGGTGATCGTAGTAAGTGACTTCTACCACCTGGCCCGCGGCTGCATTTACGCGCGTCGGTTCGACCTATTGCCCTGTGGGGCCGCCTGCCGCACCAACCCCGCCATGATCTTTGGCTACTGGGCCCGGGAGGTACCGGCAATATTTAAGGCGCTGCTGGGCCGATAAGACGGATATGCATGCCCTCGACCGATCTATAACGAAAAAAGGGCAGCCCCAGCAGGGACTGCTCTTTTACACTTTATATAGGGGGGCACGCAGCTCACACGTAATACAGATTTTCGGAGGGGAAAACCGGATCACAGGTCACATCTACCCCCAGTTTGCGGAAAGTCTGCTCGTCGGCCCGGTTGAGGATGGTGGTGGTATGGGCCTGGCAGTTTTTGAGCTGAGGCAATTTCTCCATAGCCACCTGGGCAGTGGGGTTGGTCACCGCGCAGATGCTCAGGGCCATGAGGATCTCCTCGCAGTCCAGCGCGGGGCGACGGCTGCCCAGCGTTTTAGATTTTAGATCGATGATGGGCTGCAGGATGACCGGCGAGATGAGGTGGATCTCGTCGGCAATGCCGGCCAGCTGCTTGACCGCATTGAGGATCGCCGCCGCCGAGCTGTTCATCAATTCGCTGGAGCGACCGGTGACGATGGTGCCGTCCTCCAGCTCGATGGCGGTGGCCGAGAGCAGCTCTTCTCCCGTCTCGAGACCTTTAGCCGCAGCATAACTGCGGGCGCCGGCCACCACTTTGCGGTCTTCTGGCCGCAGTTTCATATCTTTCATGATGGCATCCATACGGTGGAAGGTCTCCTCGTCCATGGTGCCTTTTTTGTACTCACAGCTGGTCTTGAAATAGCGGCGTATGATCTCCTGCCGGGAGGCCTCTTTGACCACCTCGTCGTCGATGATGCCAAAGCCCACCCGGTTGACCCCCATATCGGTGGGGGACTTGTAGATAGACTCTTTGCCGGTGATCTTTTCGATGATGCGGCTGATGACCGGGAACATCTCCATATCGCGGTTGTAGTTGACCGCCGGCACCCCGTAAGCGTCGAAGTGGAACGAGTCGATGATGTTGACATCTTTGAGGTCTACGGTGGCCGCCTCATAGGCTACATTGAGCGGGTGTTTGAGCGGCACGTTCCACACCGGGAATGTCTCGAATTTAGAGTAGCTGGCCGAGCGCCCGCGGCGGTACTCATGGTAGAGCTGGCTCAGGCAGGTGGCCAATTTGCCGCTGCCGGGGCCGGGGGCGGTGACCACCACGATGGGCTTGGTGGTCTCGATATACTCGTTGGCGCCGTAGCCCTCATCGCTGACGATCAGGTCTACATCGGTGGGGTAACCTTTGGTCTTTTTGTGGGCGTAGGTCTTGATACCCCGCATACGCAGCTTGTTCATAAACACGGTGGTAGCCGGCTGCCCGTCGTAGCGGGTGATGACCACGCTGTTGACATCGAGCTGGTAGCTGCGCAGCTCGTCGATGAGCCGCAGTACATCCATATCGTAGGTGATGCCAAAATCATCGCGCACCTTATTGCGCTCGATATCGCCGGCGTACACGCAGATGATGATCTCCACCTGCTCCTTCAGCGTCTGCAGCAGCTTGATCTTGGCATTGGGATCGAAGCCGGGCAGCACGCGTTTGGCGTGCATGTCCTGCATCAGCTTGCCGCCAAATTCAAGGTACAGCTTTTCACAGCTGTTGACCCGCTCCAAGATGTATTTGGACTGCTCGGTGATATATTTTTCGTGGTCAAACCCCAGTTTCATTCCTACACGTTCCCCCATCCGTCACACATCGCATTTTTGCGCGGCCAGCAGTCGTCAGCGACCCGCCGCAGCTATCTTCCTCAAAAAACTCACAAAGATGATTTTACCATGTATGCGCGATGCTTGTAAAGCGCAGCACACAAAAAGTCACTGGGCGCTCTCGAGCATAGCGGCGCCGATGATGGCCGCATCGTTGCCCAGCTGGGCCGTGGTGATGGCTGTATTTTGCTTGGAGTAGCGCGACATCACCACCCCCATCGCCTTTTGGCGAATGGGGGCTACCAGCTTTTCTCCCTCTTTAGAGATACCGCCGCCGATGACGATGAGCTGGGGTTGCAGGATGTTGACGATGTTGGCCACCCCGCAGGCCAGATAGTCGGTGTAGCGCTCGAGCACCTGTTTGGCCGCCTCATCGCCGCTGTCGGCAGCGCGGAAAGCCGTGCGGCCATCGACCGCCTCGACATCGCCGCCACATTGGGCCCACATCGCGCTATCGGGGCACTGGCGCATCTTTTCGCGGGTCATACGGATCAGGCCGGTGGCCGAACCATAGGCCTCGAGACAGCCGTTGCGTCCGCAGGTGCAGGGAACGCCATCCTTCTCGACTACCATGTGCCCCAACTCGGCCCCACCGTAATAGGAACCGGGCCAGATCTTGCCGCCGACGATGATACCGCCACCCACCCCGGTGCCCAGAGTGATAGCCACCATGTCGCGGTAGCCGCGGCCGGCGCCGGCCACCAGCTCGCCGTAGGCCGCCACATTGGCGTCGTTGTCCATATACACGGTTTTGCCGCTGCGCTGCCGGAGCAGCGGTACTACCGGCGCATCGAGAAAAGCCAGGTTTGCCGCGTGCTCTACCTCGCCTTTCTCGCGGTTGATGACTCCCGGCGAGCCCACACCGATACTCTGGATATCGTCGGTCGTGAGACCGGCTTTTTCTACACATTGGCGGTACAGCCCGTCCATATCCGCCACCACCTCGGCCACCGGCCGGGGGGCGCGGGTCTTGCCGGCCGCCTTTGACAAAATGCGGTACTCCTCATCCACGACACCGGCCACTATATTGGTGCCGCCCAAATCTATGCCCACACGGTATGTCATCTAAAACACCTCTCCCACTGGGGCGCCTTTCACTGCGCCCATCTATGCTTCTTTTATTATAGAAAAAAACCGGCGGCGAGACAACCACAAACTGCCACTTCTACACAATAAAGAGGTCCGGAACTGTATTCCGGACCTCTTTGCGAAATGGCTATGAGATTTAGGACTTCTTGATGGCTCTCTCTTCCACCTTGATGATGCCTTTTTTGTACATGATCCAGGCAGCCAGAATGGTGACCGGGATCATACCCACGATGGCAAAGCCCTGATAGGTGCTCAGCGGTACGCCCAGTGCCAGCATGATGGCCACGATGACCACTGCGGGGATGACTGCCAGCAGTTTGCCCTTGATGACATACTTGCCGGCGGCGCCCGAGAAGATACCCAGGATGAGGCCGCCGAACAGAGCGGGCAGCATGTAGGTGGTAGCGGTCTTTACAGCGGGCAGGGTGAGTACCGGCTGCAGCGGCACCAGCAGGATGACGCCCAAGGCGATGATGGCCATGGTCAGGATGGACGAGGCGCTGATGGCCACGGTGGTGATGGCGTCGCCGGCGTCGGTAGACTGCTCGACTTCGGCCAGCTCGATGGCGTTGATGGCCACCGGCAGTTTTAAGTTCATGACGTTGCCGGTGATAAAGGTGATGTAGGCCGAAGAGCCCAGGACCGGCGCGTAGCTGATGACCTCAGAGATCGCGATGGGGATAAACATGGCCAGCAGGCCAGAACCGCTCTGCAGGACCAGCTTCATGGAGGGGAAACAGTCGAAGATCAGGCAGGCCACGATGGGGATGCCCACCATGAAAGCGATGGCGCCAAAGCTGCCCCAACGGCCCCAGCGATGTATGGAATTGATATATTTCTCGTTTTTCATCTGGTATAGCCCTCCTTTAAGCCGGGAACACAGCCGACCACATCACTGCGGCGACCATGCCCAGGATCAGCGCGATGGCCAACACGAAGTTGTTGAGCCACTTGGCGCCGGTCTTTTTGGCGATCATCGTGACCAGCAGCGAGATGACCGCACTGGTGATGAGCGTGAGCGTGCCCACCAGATTGAAGTGGCCGTATCTGCCGTAATCAGCGGTGGGGTTATAGACCTGCAGCGGCATCATGACCGACATCATAGCCATCATGAAGCAGCCGGAGAACAGTGCGCCCCAGCCGCCCTGTTTCTCGTTGAAAGAAGCCATGGAGGTCTGGATCTTTTTGCAGAACAGCGCGTTGGTGACGATGCCGCCGATGATGCCGATACTCATGACGATCATTACGGCGCCCATCACCTGGGCGGGCTCGCCGCGCAGCTGGGTCAGTGCGCTGTAGCCCATAGCCTGACCGACCATATCGGCGGCCATCAGCTCGTACGATACGGCGCCGACGACCGAGAGTCTGAACCATGCCCAGGGGGTGCCGATAACAGCGGCCAGCGAGAACAGGCCGATCACGATCGACAGCGAGGGTACGATCGAGAACGTACAGGAAGATGCGATTACCTTTTTAACGGTGGTGTTGGGGATGCCGAGCTCCAGGCAGTGGCCCCATGCTTTGCGCAGGAACACACCAGCCAGGAAAGCAACATACAGCAGGCCGATGATGACCAGTATGTACAGAAGACTGCTGTCTGCTACGTCCCAAAAAGTCATAGCCATTGGTGTCATAGTCGTTCACTCCTCTTTTTATCGCAGGGGATCTTTTCCCCTAACCTACAAATTAGTCCAGATAGGGCTTCACGTCGTCGGGGAAGGGGCAGTTGTACTTGCCGCCGGTCGCCGCCATGTACTCGTCGTGGGCCGGTTTTAAGATGGACGGGTCGGCCAACACCTTGGCCGCTGCCAGAGCCATCGCCTTACCGGCGTACAGCAGGCCTTTATGGGCGATGCTGGAGCCCGCCTGTGCCGTCTGCTGCCAGGTGTGGCCCGGGGTGCCGATACAGCCGGTGGCGGCCGTCATCTGAGCGGTGGGGGTGACGTAGCTGACGTCGCCCACATCGGTGGAGCCGGGCATGCACAGGCTGGAGGGGGCATAGCCCACCACGCCGTCGAACAGGTCTTTGTCGGCGTACTCGGCCGCATTGGGGAGACCCATCATGGTCAGCTGGGCCACCACGCCTTTTTTCTCGGCCTCGGTCAGCGAGTCGCGGAAAGACTGGGCGACCTGGTGGTCGTTCTCGTCAAACGGTACCGGACCCAATTCCTGCATGCTCTCACCCAGCAGCTGGGAGAGCACGGCGTTGGGCACGTAGTCGCTCAGGCCGTCTTTGATCTGGATCTCACACTCGGTCTCGGTCATCATGGCCGCACCTTTGGCGATCTTCTCGATGCGGGCAAAGATCTCTTTGGCCTGCTCGATCTTGGGGGCGCGAATGTAGTAGTGCAGCTTGGCGCGGTCCTGCACCACGTTGGGGGCCTGGCCGCCCACATCGTGGAAAGCGTAGTGAATCCTGGCGGCGTCGATGACGTGCTCGCGCAGGAAGTTGACACCGATATTCATCAGCTCCGCCGCATCGAGCGCGCTGCGGCCCATGTGGGGGGCAGCGGCCGCGTGAGCCGTGCGGCCGTGGAATTTAAAGAACACGCTGATGTTGGCCAGACTGCTCACCGCCATGACAGCGGTGGTGTCGCCCGGGTGCCAGCTAAAGGCGCAGTCGAGTTTATCAAAGCAGCCCTCGCGGGCCATGAACGCCTTGCCGCAGCCAAACTCCTCGCCGGGGCAGCCGTAGTAGATGACGGTGCCGGCGATATTATTTTGCTGCATGTAGTCTTTGAGCGCCACCGCTGCCGCCAGCGAACCGGCGCCCAGCGCATTGTGGCCACAGCCGTGGCCCGGCGCGTCTTTGACCACCTCTTTGTGGGTGGCACAGGACGCCTCCTGGCTCAGGGACGGCAGCGCGTCGAACTCGCCCAAAAAGCCGATGACCGGTTTGCCGCTGCCAAAAGTGCCGCTAAAAGCGGTGGGGATGCCTGCCAACCCCTCCTCGACGGCAAAACCCTCTGCTTTCAGCGCGTCGATGAGCACCTTGGCCGACTTGAATTCCTTAAAACCCAGCTCCGGGTTTTTCCAGATCTCGTCGCTCACACCGGTAAAAAGGTCTGCTTTGGCATCGACAAGTGCCGATATGCTCTCTTTCACAGACATGGTATGACCTCCTCTTCTTTTAAAAATATGGGGACCACGGTCATGCAACTTTTGCCGATCATTGCTGCAAAAAGTGCCGTTTGGCACTGGGCCCGCCACATGTCATTTCGGTTCATTCTACCATTTTATGAGCATTTGTGCAACAAATAATGAACGGTTTATGAATACTCGACAAACTGCGGTTGCAAAATTTGGGCAGTCGACAGACAAAAAATTTCACATTTTACTTTATGCTGTTTTATGGTAGTATAATATAGGTAATTTCAACAAAGTACGACGGTCAATTTTGTATCCGCCCCGACGGGGCCGCTTTATAGAAAGGATGTACCTATGCGCTACCAGGCTGTGATCTTCGATATGGACGGCACGCTCATCGACACCTCCCCCAGCATCATCAGTTGCGCCAAGACCTCGATGCGCCTCAACGGGGTGCCCATCCCGCCCGAGAGCGAATTCGACCGCTTTATCGGCCCGCCGCTGCGCCAGTGTTTCCAGATCGTCACCGGCATCACCGACGAGGCGCTGCTGGACCGCTTAGCCGACGGGTATGTGGCCAACTTTACCCCCGAGCTCATCGCCTTGGGGCTGGTGTACGACGGCATGCGGGAGCTGATAGTGGCGCTGCACGACCAAGGGGTAAAGCTGGGGGTAGCCACCCTAAAGTTGACCAAATACGCACAGCAGACCACCGACCATTTTGGCCTGACCCCGTATTTTGACGCGGTGTGTGGCTCGGCCGACGGCATCAAGGCCGACAAAGAGGCTGTGATGCGCGACTGTATGCAGCAGATGGGCATTACCGACCCCACCCAGGTGCTGATGGTGGGCGACAGCCCCTACGACCAGGAGGGGGCCAAGCTGGTGGGCACCGATTTTGCCGCCGCTCTGTACGGCTATGGCTACCGCCGCGAGCAGCCGGATACCGGGCATGCGGTGTGCCTGGCCGAAGATGTGACCGACCTGGCCCGCTTTTTGGGCTGCTGAGGGGAGGAGAGAAAATGGACTGGACACAGATCGACATCGAGATAAACTGTGCCGACATCGAACTGGGCTCTTCCATCGCCCACATGGTGGTCCCCTATGGCATTTATATCGAGGATTACTCGGACTTAGAAGAGCTGGCCCCACAGATCGCCCATATCGATCTCATCGACGAGGAACTGCTGAAAAAAGACCGCACTAAAGCAGTTATCCACCTGTATATCCCCGAGGACCAGCACCCCCACGAGGCGGTGGTATTTCTCACTGACCGGCTGCAGGCGGCCGGTATCGAGTTTGCAGTGGGCTGCTCGAGCATCGCCGAGGAGGACTGGGCGTTTGGCTGGAAAAAATACTATCATCCGCTGCCGATCGGCGACCACCTGGTGGTGTGTCCCAGCTGGGAGAACTATGACAAAAAGCCCGGCGAAGTGGTGGTGACGCTGGACCCGGGCATGGCTTTTGGCACCGGCACCCACAGCACCACCAAGCTGTGCTTGGAGCTGATGCAGCCGGTGGTAAAGCCCGGCAGCACGGTGCTGGACATCGGTTGCGGCAGCGGTATTCTGGCGGTCTCGGCCCTGCTGTGCGGCGCTGACAGCGCTCTGCTGTGCGATATCGACGCCACCGCCGTAAAGGTGGCGCGGGAAAACGCCGCACTCAACGGGGTGGAGGACCGCTGCCAATTCATTCAGGGCGACTTGGCGGCGGCAGTAGACCAGCAGTACGACCTGTTTTTCGCCAACATCGTGGCCGATATCATCATCCGCCTGCTGCCGGACGTGCGTGGTCACTTAAAGCCGGGCGGGCGCTTTATCGCCTCGGGCATCGTAGATGTGCGCCGCGACGAGGTGCTGGCGTCAGTGGCTCAAAACGGGCTGGAAGTGGAACAGATGGCCGAGGACGGCGGCTGGGTGGCGCTGCTGTGCCGGGCCCGATAGCACCGGACGGGGAGAGGTAGGATATGCCCAAATTTTTTACTTCTCAGATAGATGCGGGCGCCGGCGTTATCACTGGGCCGGACGTGCGCCACATAGCCCGGGTACTGCGCCACCAGCCGGGCGACGAACTGCTGGTATGCGACGGCCAGGGGCGCGATTACCGCTGCCGCATCGCCGCCATCGAGGAAGACCGGGTACTGCTGGCGGTGCTGGCGAGCGCCCCCTGCCCTGCCGAGCCCAGCGTGGAGCTGACGGTATACCAGGCCCTGCCCAAAGCCGACAAAATGAGCCTGATCGTACAGAAATGCGTGGAACTGGGTGCCGCGGCAGTGGTGCCGGTGACCACCCACCGCTGTGTGTCGCGCCCCGACGCCAAAGGCATGCGCGGCAAGGTGGAAAAGTGGCAGAAGACCGCCGACGAGGCGGCCAAACAGTGCGGGCGCGGCGTTTTGCCCCGGGTGGGGGATTGCCTATCGCTGACAGCGGCGCTGCAGCAGATGGCCGAAGATGACCTGGCGGTGCTCTTTTACGAGAAGGGCGGGCAGCCCCTGACCCAACTGGTGGGCAGCAAGAGCCCCCGGCGCATCTCGATACTGGTGGGCTGCGAGGGGGGCTTTGAGGAGGCAGAGGTGGCGGCCGCTACTGCCGCCGGGGTACAGATCGCCACATTGGGCAGCCGCATTCTGCGCTGCGAGACGGCCCCTATCGCCGCCTGCGCCGTACTTATGCACCTGACCGGCAACCTGTAGGGGAGAAAGCGGCGGCGATCTTTCCGCCGGCGGCCTGCAGGGGGCGAGGTGTACCCGCCGTTGGCCAGTTTCCAGTGGGCCACCAGACCAGAGCAAAGCTTTATTGGCCGCGGCAGTGCCGCGGCTTTTTTGCGTTTTAAACCAAAGCTTTTATGTGGCGTTTTGCCGCGTGGCCGCCGACATTGATTCTGGCGGCGAAAAGCGTTAGAATATACTTACTGAGCGACTAGACCAGCGCGCACAAAAAACAGCAGAAAGAAGGTCGTTATCGTGACTGTAAAAGAGCTGATCACCAAATATGAGCCGTACATGGTCGAGATGCGCCGGGAGCTGCACCAGCACCCCGAGATCTCGCTGCAGGAGGAGTGGACCTCCGCCCGTATCTGCCAGGAGCTGGAGAGCGCCGGCATTTCCTATCAGGTGGTGGGGCACCGCAACGTAGTGGGTGTGGTCGACAGCGGCAAGCCGGGCAGGTCCATCGCCATCCGCGCCGACTTTGACGCTCTGCCCATGGATGAGCTGGTAGACCTGCCATACAAGTCGAAAATAAAAGGGGCCATGCACTCCTGCGGGCACGACGCCCACACGGCAACTCTACTGGGCTGCGGCAAGGTGCTAAACGATCTGAAAGACAGTTTTAACGGCAAGGTGTATCTGTGCTTTCAGATCGCCGAAGAGGTGGGGGCCGGCGCCGACGAGATCGTCGCTTACCTAAAAGAGCAGGGCGGTGTAGACGAGGCTATTGCCGTCCATGTGCTGGGCGCCGAGGAAGTGGGCACTATGGTACTGCCCGACGGAGCCATGTATGCGGGCAATATGGGCTTTAAGGTGACTGTTAAAGGGGTGGGCGGCCACGGCTCGCGGCCCGACTTGGCCGTCGATCCGCTGCGCCCGGCCTGCGACATCCTGTTAAAGATCCAGGCTATTCCGGTCAACCGCCACGACCCGTTTGAGACGGTCGTCATCAGCCCCTGCATGATAAATGGCGGCACCAAAAACAATATCATCCCCGAGGCCTGCGAGATCGAGGGCAATATCCGCTTTTTCCGTGTAGGTGAAGGCGAGGAGCTGGTGGGCGAGATCGCCCGTATGGCCGAGCAGATCGCCGCCGCCTATGGCGCCACGGTAGAGGTGAGCCACAGCAGTATGGCCCTGTACCCGGTGGTGAACACCGCCGAGAGCGCCCAGCGCGGCCGGGCACTGGCCAAAGAGCTGGGTCTCACGGTGCTGGCACCCCCAAACCCCAATCTGGCGTCGGACAACTTTGCCGATTTCCTGCAGGCCTTTGGCGGGTTTTACGCCTCTTTTGGCGCCCACTCCCACCGGCCCGGCACCTCGGGCAACCACCACAACCCCACCTTTGATATGGACGAGGCGGCCATGCCGCTCTGGGGCGAGTTTTTGTCCGAGTACGCCTACCGCTTTTTGCAGTAGCCAAAACGGGGCCGTCCGGGCGCCGTACACATTACACGAAATCGCCCCGCTATCTTTGGCGGAAGCAGGCTTTGACCTATGCACCCGCCAGACGGTATAATGGGGGTATCTGATCATGAGGAGGAACACAGATGACTGTAAAAGAACTGGTCTTGCAAAACGAGTCGTATATCATCGAGATGCGCCGGGAGTTCCACATGTACCCCGAGCTCTCGTATCAGGAGGAGCGCACCTCGCGCCGTATCGGCGAGGAGCTCACCAAGATGGGCATCCCCTTTGAAGTGGTGGGGCGCCGCAACGTGGTAGGTATCATCAACAAGGGCAAAGCCGGCAAAAAGATCGCTATCCGCGCCGACATCGACGCGCTGCCTGTGTGTGAGGAAGTAGACGTGCCCTTCAAGTCGAAAAACGAAGGTGTGATGCACGCCTGTGGCCATGACGGCCACGCGGCGATCTTGTTGGGCATCGCCAAGAGCCTGCAGGAGCTGAAAGACGAGCTCAACGGCCAGGTGTTCCTGTGCTTCCAGGTTGCCGAGGAGGTCGGCGGCGGCGGTGCCGACGAGATCGTCGACTACTTAAAAGAGCAGGGCGGCGTAGACCAGGTCATCGGCACCCATTTGATGGGCCAGCTGCCGGCCGGCATCATCGCCATCCCCGACGGCCCCATGATGGCCGGAAACACCGGCTTTAAGATCACCGTAAAAGGTGTGGGCGGCCACGGTTCGCGGCCCGACCTGGCTGTTGACCCGCTGCGCCCGGCCTGCGATATCCTGCTGAAAGTACAGGCTATCCCGGTCAACCGCCACGACCCGTTTGAGACGGTAGTGGTGAGCCCCTGCATGATCCACGGCGGCACCAAAAACAACATCATCCCCGAGACCTGCGAGATCGAGGGCAACCTGCGCTTTTTCAAGGTGGGCGACGACCAGGCTGTTTTGGAAGTGATGCGCCAGATCGCCCAGAACACCGCGGCCGCCTACGGCGCTACCGCCGAGGTGGAAGGCATTTTGATGGCCCCCAACCCGGTCATCAACGATAGCGAGGCCGCCACCCGCGGCAGAGAGCTGGCCGCCGAGCTGGGCTTTACCGTGGCACCGCCCTCTAAGCCGGCTACCGGTTCTGACGATTATGCCAATTTCCTGGTGGATTTTAAGGGCTTCTACTGCATCTGCGGCGCCCACAACACCGAGATCCCCGGCACCTCGGGCAATCACCACAACCCCAACTTTGCCATCGACGAGAAAGCGCTGGCACAGGCAGCCGAATTTATGGGCACCTACGCTTACCGTTTCCTGCAGTAAGATCTTTCTCAATACGCAAAAAAAGAGCACTGCCCAGGCAGTGCTCTTTTTTTGTGCGCCAAGCACTATAGCCGGCCCACCGCTGACTACCAGCCGGAAAAACAGCATACACTACCTAGAGTACATCGCACAGGTGGCAGCACCTACAAAAAAACAGGGCCGCACTGTCCGGTCATCGGCGGCATACCGGTGCGGGCGCTGCCGACAGCAGTGCTACCACATATAGAAGGGGGGAGACGTATGGATTGGCTGCGCCGGCGGGCCAGGTTCGTGGGTGACTGCATTTTGTGGTTGGCCGGGCTGACTCTGCTGTTTTTGTTCATTAAATTTGCTCTACCACTGTTTTCTCCCTTTTTGTTTGGCTTTTTGCTGGCCTTTTTGGCGGCGCGGCCCGCCCGCTGGCTAGCCGCACACACCCGCCTGCGACAAAATGCACTGCAGATTAGTGTAGTGGCGGGGGTGTATCTGGCACTGGGGGCAGCCGTCTATTTTGGCGGTGCCTGGCTGGTGGTGTGGGCAGGCGACTTTTTTTCGCACCTGCCAGATCTGTATGACCGGTTGGTGCGCCCGGTGCTAGACCAGATACAGGCGGGGGTGGCCAGTATGAGCGGCGCCTTTCACGGGCAGGCGGCTGCCGAGATCGGGGCACTGCTGCAGTCGGTGGGTGACTGTATCTCAGGCTGGCTGAGCGCGGCTTCCCGGTGGGCGCTGGGGTGTGTGGGCAGCTTGGCCGCCAGCCTGCCCGGCGCCTTTGTCTGGTGCGCCACCGCGGTGCTGTCATCGCTGTTTTTTGCCTGGGACTACCCGCTGGTGACCGGTGTCATCGCCCGCTGTACGCCCCGCTCGCTGCGACAGACCGCCTACCAGGTAAAAGACTGCCTGCAGCGCTCGGTGTGGTGTATCTGCAAGTCTTATCTCATCTTGATGGCCATTACCTTTGGCGAGCTGCTGGTGGGGCTGTGGCTGCTGCGGATACCACACCCCTTTTCGCTGGCGCTGCTCATTGCGCTGGTAGACCTGCTGCCGGTTTTGGGTACCGGGGCAGTGATGATCCCCTGGGGGGCGTTTCTATTGCTCAGCAAAAATTATACATTAGGTATATCTATTTTACTATTATACGTTGTGATATCTGTGCTACGGAGCATCCTGGAGCCGCGCATACTGGGTGGGCAGACTGGTCTGCACCCCATCGTTACCCTGATGGGCATTTATGTGGGGGGAAAAATGTTGGGGTTCGCCGGGATCTTGCTGGTACCACTTTTGCTGACGGTGGTGTACGAGCTGTACCGCTGTGGCATTTTAAAGGGACCTGGAGGCCAAAAAAGCAGCTGTGCAGCCCCCAAAGGGCCGCTGTGATGCCGGTGACAAAAACTGCTTCTCTGGGGCGCATAAAAACTTCTTGACAGCTGCCGCACAGGCGGGTATAGTATAGCTATCCCTTTAAAGGAGAAAAGCATTATGCACACGCTGCTTTCCAAGACTGCATATAACAGCTATTACGGCTACGCTTACCTGGGCTATTTTTATAGCGCGGGTCGTTTGTGTTGCGGTCTTTCGGGAGATAGGGGCCAATAGGCCCAACAGGCAGCTTTTTACGAGCCGACCACCCGGGTGACCGGGGGCCGGCTCTTTTGTTTTTACCGGCTGCCCGGCACGCCCCTGGCACAAGAGAGGGAGCACCAGTATGATCGTAATTTTCAAACCCCACACCACCGCCGAAAAAATAGACCAGTTCTCGCGCTGGGTGCAGGCCCAAGGCCTGCAGGCACACCTGTCGCGGGGTGAAAACACCACCCTGATGGGGCTGGTGGGCGACACCACCCAGCTCGATCTGGAACAGATCCAATCGCTCTCGATCGTGGAGCGGGTACAGCGCATCCAGGAGCCGTACAAAAAAGCCAACCGCAAATTCCATCCGCAGGACACGGTGGTCACGGTACCTGCAAAAGGCGGCGATATCCTGATCGGCGCCGGCCATTTTACGCTGATCGCCGGCCCCTGCTCAGTAGAGAGCGAGCGGCAGATCACCGAGGTGGCGCGTCGGGTGGGTGCCGCCGGAGCCAAAGTGCTGCGCGGCGGCGCCTTTAAGCCCCGCACCAGCCCTTACGCCTTTCAGGGCATGGGCGCCGACGGCTTACAGCTGCTGGGCATGGCCAAACAGGATACCGGCATGCCCATCATCAGCGAGGTGATGGACAAATCACAGCTGCCGCTTTTTGAAAACGTAGATATCATTCAGGTGGGGGCCCGTAACATGCAAAACTTTGAGCTGCTCAAAGAGGTGGGCCGCCAGCGCAAACCGGTGCTGCTCAAGCGCGGGCTGTCGAGTACCATCGAGGAGTGGCTGATGAGCGCCGAGTATATCATGGCCGGCGGCAACGACCAGGTGATCCTCTGTGAGCGGGGCATTCGCACCTTTGAGACGGCCACCCGCAACACGCTGGATATCTCGGCCATACCCATCTTAAAACAAAAGACCCATCTGCCGGTTCTGGTCGACCCCTCCCACGCTGCCGGCATCCCCTGGCTGATCGAGCCGCTGTCGCGGGCAGCGGTAGCGGCGGGTGCCGACGGGCTGATCATCGAGGTGCACGACTGCCCTGAAAAGGCGCTGTGCGATGGGGCCCAGTCGCTAACCCCCGACCAATTCGAGCAGATCGCATCCGGCCTGCGGCCGTTTATCAGCCTGATGGGGAGGAAGTTTTCATGAACGTGGCAATCGTAGGGCTGGGTCTGATCGGGGGGAGTTTGGCCAAGACGTTCTCGGCCCACGGACACCGGGTGTACGGCATGGATAAAAACCCCCAGACCATGGAACAGGCGTTACAGGACGGGGCGGTTGCCGATGTGCTGGACGATGTGCGGATGGCCCACTGTGACCTGGTACTGATTTGCCTTTATCCGCAAAAAACGGTAGACTATATCTTGGAAAAGCAGCAGGTCTTTGCCGGTGATACAGTCGTGCTGGATGTGTGCGGCGTAAAGGAATTCGTGTGCCGTGAGATCGAGCCAGTGGCAGTGGAGCGGGGCTTTACCTTTGTGGGCGCCCATCCCATGGCCGGCCGAGAGCTCTCGGGCTACCGGGCCAGCATGGACAATCTGTTTCACCACGCCAGCATGATCTTGACCCCAAGCGCTAATACAGATAGTAATATTATTAATAAATTATCCAATTTGTTTTACAGCTTGGAGTTTCGCAAGGTGGTCGTTGCCACGCCGCAGCGCCACGACGAGATCATTGCCATCACCTCACAGCTGGCCCACATCGTATCCAACTGCTATGTCAAAAGCCCCACGGCCCAGGATTTTGGCGGCTTTTCGGCGGGTAGTTTTAAAGACCTGACCCGGGTGGCCAAGCTCAACGAGGAGATGTGGACCGACCTGTTTTCTAAAAACCGCCCCAACCTGCTGCGCGAACTGGACATTTTTCTGGAAAACCTGCAGCGCTACCGCGACGCTCTGGCCCAGGAGGACGACACCGAGCTGTGTGCGCTCCTGCGGCAGGGCCGCGAGATAAAGGAGGCCCTGAGACCGTGACCGAGATCCCCGTTGCCGCCCATACCCCCTATACCGTGCAGGTAGGCCGAGACTGTACCGACATCTTTATCGCACAGTTGGCCGACCGCTACGCGGGCAAAACTTTTGCCGTGATCACCGACGACCACGTAAACGCACTGTACGGCGACCGTTTTGTGGCCCAGATGCAGCGCGCCGGCCTGACCTGCTGTAAATTTGTATTTCCTCACGGGGAGACGCACAAATCGCTGGCCACGGTACAGCAGATCTGTGAGTTCTGCCACCAAAACCAGCTTACCCGCAGCGATATGATGCTGGCGCTGGGCGGTGGGATCGTGGGCGATATTGCCGGTTTTGCCGCCGCCATGTACCTGCGCGGTATCGCCTATGTGCAGGTGCCCACCACCCTTCTGGCACAGATCGACTCTTCGGTGGGCGGAAAGACGGCGGCCAATCTGCCGCAGGGCAAAAACCTGATCGGCTGTTTTTGGCAGCCGGTGGCCGTGCTGTGCGATACCGCCTTTTTAGACACGCTGCCAGAGGCGTACTTTGCCGACGGGATCGGCGAGGCGGTAAAGTACGGGGCGATCTGGGACCGGGACTTGTTTTTGCAGATGCAGGGCGGCTTTCGCGACCATTTAGAGGAGATCGTGGCCCGCTGCGTGGCCATCAAGGCCGAGGTCGTGCGGCAGGACGAGTTCGATACCGGGGTGCGCATGCTGCTCAATTTTGGGCACACCATGGGCCACGCCATCGAGCGGCACTCGAATTTTGCGGTGAGTCACGGCAAGGCGGTGGCCATGGGCATGGTCATGATGGCGGCAGCCTGTGTGGCGGGGGGGCTGTGCCCGCCCGACGTGCTGCACCAGCTGTGCCGCTGCCTGCAAAAAAACAAGCTGGCTACACATTACAGTGCACCGGTGGCAGACCTGCTGCCGGCGGCCATGGGGGACAAAAAGCGCGACGGGAGCGCGATCTCGATCGTGCAGATCGCCGAGATCGGCCGGTGTGTTATCACCAAACTGGCGCTGGATGACTTTAGGGCCTTTCTGTTGGCTGCCCAGCCACTTTTAGACCGATTGGAGGGGGAACCATGCGCATAGCTGTTCGCGCTCGGGAGCTGAGAGGTACGATCACTGCACCGCCCTCAAAATCCTGTTCACACCGGGCGGTGATCTGTGCACTGCTGGCCGGCGGCACCTCGGTGCTCACGCACCTGGCCCAAAACACCGATATCCGCGCCACGCTGGCGGCGGCCAATGTGCTGGGGGCGGGCTGCCGACCGCTGGGCGACAGCAGCTGGCAGCTGACCGGGTTGACGGCGGCGGCAGGCGACCGACCGGTCACTATCGACTGTGGGGAATCGGGCTCTACACTGCGCTTTTTCGTGCCGATCGCAGCGGCGCTAGGCGTGCCGGCCACCTTTACCGGGCGGGGTCGGCTGCCCGGCCGACCTATTGCCGAATTGCTGCAGCCCATGTGCCAAAACGGGGCCGAGACCAACTATGCCGGCACGCTTCCCTGCACCGTGACCGGCCGGCTGCAGAGCGGAGTATACCCCATACCCGGCCACGTGAGTTCGCAGTTTATTACCGGGCTGTTGCTGGCGCTGCCGCTCTTAGAGGGAGACAGCGAGATATCGCTGACTTCGCGCCTGCAGTCGCGGCCGTATATCGACCTGACTCTACAGATCATGGCCCAGTTCGGCGTGCGGGCCGAGGCCACCCACCGCGGCTGGTTCGTGCCGGGCGGGCAACAGTACCAGCCACAGGAGATACAGGTGGAGGGGGATTGGTCTGGCGCGGCTTTTTACCTGACGGCGGGGGCCGTTGGCGGCTCGGTGACGGTGGCGGGCCTCAACTGCCAGTCGCGGCAGGGAGACCGGGCAGTGGCCGACATTTTGGCCCAGCTGGGGGCGCAGATACGCACTGGGGACGGGATGGTACACAGCGCCCAAGCCCCGCTGCACGGCACGGTCATCGACGGGTCGCACATCCCTGATATCGTGCCCATTTTGGCGGTGGCGGCAGCTGCGGCCAGCGGCACCACTACCTTTACCGGGGTGGGGCGGCTGCGCGACAAAGAGAGCGACCGGCTGTACACCACCAGCGCCACGCTCACGGCGCTGGGGGCCGATGTCGCCGTGGGGCCCGACGGCGACAGCTTGGTGGTGCGCGGGGGCCGCCCGCTGCACGGGGCCACCGTCTCCAGCTTTGGCGACCACCGCATCGCCATGACGGCGGCGGTCGCCGCGCTGCTCTGCGGCGGCCAGACGGTGTATATCGACGGGGCGGAGTGTATCGACAAGTCGTATCCCAATTTCTTTGAACACTTTACCGCACTAGGAGGTGTGGCAGATGTCCTCTAGCTACGGCAGCAAATTCAAGATCTCGCTGTTCGGCGAGTCGCACGGGCCAGCCATTGGGGTGGTCATCGAGGGGGTGCGGCCCGGTCTGGTACTGGACTGGGCACACATCAGCGCTTTTTGCGCCCGCCGGCTGGCCAAAAACAGCTGGTCTACCCCCCGCCGGGAACCCGATACCCCCAAGATCCTCTCCGGGGTGGTGGACGGTGTAGCCTGCGGCACCCCCATCTGCGCCGTCATCGAAAATCAGAACACCCGCTCACAGGACTACGGCCCGGCCAGCCATATTGCCCGCCCGGGCCACGCCGACTACACCGGCTACGTAAAGTACAGCGGACACAATGACGTGCGGGGCGGTGGACACTTTTCGGCCCGGCTGACGGCGCCACTGGTGTTTGCCGGGGCCATCGCCACCCAGATGTTGGCTGAACAGGGGATTTATGTGGGAGCTCATATCGCCCACATCGCCGGTATCGCCGACAAGCCTTTTGACCCGGTAGCGGTGAGTCGGCAGGACTTTGAGCAGGTGCACCGCCGCGACTTTCCGGTGTGCGACAGCACCGCCGGCGAGCAGATGATCGCCGCTATCGATGCGGCGCGGCGCGACGGCGACTCGGTAGGCGGGGTGATCGAGTGTGCAGTGATCGGGCTGCCCGCGGGGATCGGCGATCCGATCTTTGGCAGCGTGGAGAGCACTTTGGCCGCCATGCTCTACGCGATCCCCGCGGTAAAAGGGGTGAGTTTTGGAAACGGCTTTGCCGGCAGCATGCTGCGCGGCTCGCAAAATAACGACCCCTTTACCATAAAAGATGGACAGGTGCGCACCACTACCAACCGAGCCGGCGGCATACAGGGGGGCATTACCAACGCCATGCCGGTACTGATGCAGGTGGCCTTTAAGCCCACCCCCTCGATCGCCAAAGAGCAGCAGACGATCGACTTTGTGCAGGGCACTGTGCTGCAGCACTGCATTCAGGGTCGGCACGACCCCTGTGTGGTGCCGCGGGCGGCAGTTTGTGTAGAGGCAGGGGTAGCCATCGCCCTGCTGGACATGCTGTAAATTCCACCAGAAGGAGCGATATTGTGGAAAACAAGAGCGACCTGACGGCGCTGCGCGCCGCAATAGACGAGATAGACCGCCAGTTGCTGGACCTGTTTTGCCAGCGGATGGAGGTAGTGGCTCAGGTGGGGCTGTACAAAAAGGCCCAGGGGCTGCCCGTTTTGCACCCCGCCCGCGAGCAGGAGATCCTGGAGCGGGTACGCCATAACTGCCCCGACGAGATGGGCGACTACGTCAGCGACTACTTTGCCCAGATGATGCGCATCAGCCGCGAATACCAGCAGCACATTTTAAAGGGGGACCAGTAGACGGTACGGCAACACCCATATGACCGTTTGTCTGTCCCAATATATCAGCCAAAAGCCCGGCGGAGAGCACTTCTCCACCGGGCTTTTATATGTAAAACTATGCATCTGCTCACCGGCGGCGGCCCCAGTAACGGCGGACCTGCCGGCAATAAGACGTGTAGGCCTCACCAAAAGCCGTGGGCAAAAAGGCTTCCTCCTGCAGTATTTGCCGGTGCAACATTGCAATGGCAAACAGCGTACACAGCAGAAGTAGAGGGTTAAAGCAGAGCAGCAGTACGCCCAGATACATCACGTCAAACCCCAGGAAAGCCGGGTTGCGGCTGTAGCGGTAGATGCCGCTGTGCACCAGCTGAGTGTTTTGGCCCTGGGCGATACCGGCCCGCCAGCTGTCGCGCATGGTGTATACAGCCGCCAAAAAGATGCCGTCGCCCACCAGCCCCAGCGCGGCGCCGACCGTCCGTGCCGGCGCCGGCATCATCGACCACCCACACAACACGCTGACTGTCTGCACCGCCGCCAGCAAAAAGGTGGCCACCTTCATCAGCAGCTCGGTGCGGCGCACCGAGCTGGGCTTATCGCCTTTGGCCATCTGGTCGGTCTGTATGCCCCGCCGTCGCTGGCAGAGCATCTTTCCCAGATAGGTGCCATAAAAGCAAAGCAATATAGCGGCGGCCAAAAATCGGTACATCATGCGCGCTCCCCACTCTGCCCGGTGGTGTTGCGGGTTCCGGGCTATATTTTAAATTTAAAACCCATCTTCTGCGCTGGCCGGTGTGTGCAAATCGATCGGCACCGGCCGCCCCAACGACAGCGTATCCTGACCCACTGCACAGTCGTAGGCCAGCAGCTGTACGCCCGCCTTTTGGGCCCGCTGCAGAGCGCGGCCAAAAGCCGGATGGGTGAGCCAGTTGGGGGCCATACTGGAAACTGGGCGCAGGGCGATGACGAATACCGCGAAACAGGAGTAGCCCGCCGCCACTGCACCGGCCAGCTCATCCAGGTGCTTTACCCCCCGCTGGGTGGGCGCGTCGGGAAAGCGCGCCTGTCCGCCGACCTCCAGCGTGACGCCTTTTACCTCGACCAGCGCGCGGCGATTACCTTTTTGCAGGTAAAAATCGAGCCGCGAGGCCCCGTAGCCGTATTCCGGCCGCACGATATCGGGGCACGCAAAGCCCGGCAGCACCAGCGCACCGCTGAGCAGTGCCTCTTTTACCACCGCATTGGGGGCCTGTGAGTCGATATTTACCAGCATGTCGCCCTTTTTGACGCCGATGAGTGAAAACTCGGTCTTGCCCGGCTTTTCGGCGCCGCGCCGGTCCTGTAAAAATACAGTGGCGCCGGGCAGCAACAGCTCACGGCAGCGGCCGGTATTCTTGACATGGCAGCGATGGGTGCGGCCCTCTATCTCGCACAGCGCCACGAACCGGTTGGGCCGCTGCAAAAACTTCCCGGTCACTACCTGCGCATACTCCATACTTTTTACCCCCACCTGGCCGGGGGAGCAGGATAACGCCCGTCCCCGGTCACATCTGTTTTCCACTATACCGCCCGGCGCCCGGCGCTGTCAACTGGGGGCTAGTATAAGGAGCAGGGATGGGTTGGCACCAAACCCGCCCATAAAAAATGCGGGGTGCTCACCCCGCCCCGCGACTGCGCTCAGCCCCAGCGCAGCGTCCGATAACCGATGGCCAACAGACCCGCTGCCAGCCAAAACAGGCCGGCCGCCGTGCCGATGCTCCCACTCACCGCCATGCCGTCACCTCCTTTTTACCAGATTATGAAAAACAGGAGCGGTGGGTTCCTGCAAACGTTGCAGTAAGGCGGTAGCGCGCCAGGCGGTATTTTTTAAAAACTGCAGTGGGCGGGAATGATTATAAAACTTATACCCGTCGGGGGAGACCCAGCCACCGACATATTAAGAAAGTCTTCAAAAATTCGCGCCGCTGCCAGTAAGAAATAGGCGCTATCCTTAAAGCTGTAAGACGGGCGCTCGCCAGCGCCCCCCTCTCTGTGGTATACTAAGCGTGTATACGCCCAAGTAACATCGGGTGGGCACAGCGGCCTGTTTTTGCCGAACAGGCGGCGGTCTCACTTTTTCCACAGAGAATATACAGGAGGACGACATGCAGAAGACCAGCGGAATGGAAGGGCTCAATGTACTGGTGGTGGACGACGACCACGAGATCGTGGATGTGATCGAGATCTACCTGAAAAATGAGGGGCTCAATATTTTAAAAGCCTACGACGGTATCGAGGCCATTGAGATGCTGCAGCAAAATACCATCCACTTGATCTTGATGGACATTATGATGCCCAAACTCGACGGCATCCAGACCACCCTGAAAATTCGCGAAAAAAATCAGATCCCCATCATTTTAGTCTCGGCCAAGGGGGAGGATACCGACAAGATCATCGGTCTCAACCTGGGGGCCGACGACTACATCGTCAAGCCCTTTAACCCGCTGGAACTGGTGGCGCGGGTGCGCTCACAGCTGCGGCGATACGTGTCTTTTTCCAGCGACTTTGGCCAGAAAGACGACGTGGTGGAGTGTGACGGGCTGGTGGTGAACAACACCACCAAAGAGGTGGCGGTGGACGGCAAAAAGGTGCGGCTGACCCCCATCGAGTACAAGATCCTCTACCTGCTGATGCAAAATCAGGGACGGGTGTTCTCGATCGACGAGATCTACGAGCGGGTGTGGAACGAGCCCAGCTTTAACGCCGAGAACACCGTGGCCGTCCATATCCGCCGTATTCGAGAGAAGATCGAGATCGATCCCAAAAAGCCCAAATATCTAAAGGTGGTGTGGGGACTTGGCTATAAGATCGAAAAAGCGTAAACAGAAAAAAGCCGCCGAGCAGGCGGCACTGGCGATAGACAGCACCCAAGAGGCTGCGCCGCCGCAAAAAAAGGTGCGCCGCCGGCACCCCGTCATCGTGTTCGCCGTATTTTTGTTTTCGGTGGTGCTGACGCTGTACTGCGTGGGCTGCACGGTGGCTTTTGGCGTGAGCGGCGGCAACGAGTCGTATTACGACACCTCCTCTTTTGCCAGCGGGGTCAACACCCTGCTCAACATCTGCTCGTCGTCGCTGGCTACCGGCAGCGAGATCGCCGACGAGGAGGACGACTACATCCGCGACCCCGAAAAGGTCGTTCGCGAGCAGGTGCAGGACAACTACGACGGCGTGCTGGTATTTACCTACAACAGCACCACCGGCAAGAGCTACACCAACTCGTCTTACGCGGATATCGACGAGTTTTTGCGGGTGTACAGAAAGCAGCAGTCGGCGGCCGAAAGTCAGGGCGACCGCGTGGTGCCCCAGTTTGTGTTGGAGCTAAAAAACGGTACCACTACCGTCTCGTCGGCAGACCCATACTGGGATGACGCCGGTGTGGCGCAGTACAGTTTTGACGGCTATTACGGCCGCGGCAGCACCTACTATTACTACGACGAGTCGGAATCTGACATCCACACCGCCATCGTCATCCCGCGGGTGGCTGAATTCAGGTCTGACTACAGCGACCTGAGCTACTACACCTGGGCCGACTTGTACAGCCAGGCCGAGGTGGTGCCGGGCCTGGTGTTTTTGGCGCTGCTTGGCTTTGGCATCTGCTTTTTGCGGCGCAAGACGCTGCGCATGTTTGGCGTGCGGGTGGCCGCGCGCATTCGGCGGGTGCCGTACGAGCTCAAATACGGCGTCAGCATCGTGGGCATCATCGGCTTTTTCATCTCGGCCATGGAGGGCCTCACCTCTATGTACGCCAGCGGCTACGTGTGGGGCTCGGTGCTGTCGCTGACCGTCGTGTATCTGCTCATTTTGCTGCTGTACTACGACCTGAAGCACAACGGCACCGCCACCTTCCGCAACAGCATCCCCGCCTGGTTCATGCGCATCATCAAAGGCGGCAACATGAGCTACCAGTTCCAGCGCAAGATCCGGCGGCAATTCACCAATTTTGCGCTCTCTATCCTGGGGCTGTGCATTCTGTCGCTGGTGATATTGCTGCTGTCGGTAGCCGCCAGCTCTACAGTGCTGTTCATCCTGTTTTTGGCGGTGATCACGGTGGCGTTCGTGCTCACCTGCCGCGTGGTAAAGGATTACTTTAAGATCATCGGCCAGCTGGGACAGGTCATCGACCAGGTGGCTACCATCTCGCAGGGGAACCTGGATGAACACATCCCGCTGGACCCCCAGGACGACCTGTACCCGCTGTTTTACGCCGTGCAGAACATGCAGACCAGCATAAAGGCCTCGATCGAAAACGAGGTGAACAGCGAGAAGATGAAGGTGGACCTGATCACCAACGTGTCGCACGATCTGAAGACGCCGCTGACCTCGATCATCAGCTATACCCAGCTGCTCAAGGCAGAGGAGCTGCAGCCTCCGGAGGCCAACGACTACGTGTCGATCATCGACCGCAAATCGCAGCGGCTCAAAACGCTGGTACAGGATATTTTTGACCTGTCTAAGGCCACCAGCGGCAACATGGATCTGGTGCTGGAGCCGCTGGATATCGCCCAGCTGCTGGAGCAGGCGGTAGGCGAGCTAGAGCAGCCCATTCAGAACAGCCAGCTCACCGTTACGCTGTCGGGCACCGGTGAAAAAGTGTATGTGCTGGCCGACGGCGTAAAGCTGTATCGGGTGCTGGAAAACCTGATCATCAACATCACCAAATACTCGCTGACCGGCTCGCGGGTATATATCGATCTGGTCAGCGGGGGCGGGCAGGTGTCGCTCATCTTTAAAAACATCTCCTCTTATCCCATGAACTTTACCGGTGACCAGATCAAGGAGCGGTTCGTACGCGGCGATCTGTCGCGCACCACCGAGGGCAGCGGCCTGGGCCTGGCCATAGCCGACAGCTTTGTGGCGCTGATGGGGGGACAGCTGGACCTGTTGGTAGACGGGGACCTGTTTAAGGCTATCCTCACCTTTGCCACCATCAGGGCGCCCGGCCGCGGCGCTGACACAGACGGTGTGAGCGCGAGCACCGAAGAGGCCGGCGAACCGACAGAGACACCGGCGGACACCCAGCTGCCGAGCGAAGACGCGGCGGCTCTGCAACAGGATATTGCCGGCATCCAGGCACCGGTGCACAGTGTGGCCGGCCCGGTGGCGCCGACTAAACCCATCCCCCGCTTTGACCCCTATACCGGCCAGCCGCTGCCCGGCTTTGAGTCGGCGATACGCGGCCAACTGGACGGCGATAAAAAGCAGTAACAGCCAAATGAGAGACGACCCCGGGCGAAACTGACGTTTCATCCGGGGCCGTTCTTTTTTACACACATATGTTGGCGGCGGTACGGTTCACCTACACCTAAACCTGCACCTACACCGCCTGTGGCTGCATGCAGACCTCCAGCTGCCGGGGCAGACGGGCGGCGCGCACCTTTTGGCGGCTGACCTCTAGCTTGGGGTCCAGATCCGCCCAGCCGGCGGCGCCGGCATTCTGCAGCAGCTTTTCCTCCATCAAGTACGCCTTGAGCACCAGCGTGTAGTAGAGCTGGCTGTCACTGCTGCTGCTCTGGCACATCCTCTGCAGCAGTTCCGCTGTATAGGCATACTTCTCGCCCAGCTGACGGGTGGCGCGCTCGCGGTCGTACGGCCACAGCACGCGGCAGCACAGCAGAGAGATGGCAATACCCAGGAGCACATAGGCCAACCGCACAGCCAACATGCCCCCCACCGCCCACGGGTCGGTCACCCCGGCGATGACGGCGCCGCCCAGCGCCCCCACCGTAGAGCAGCCGAAGGTGCCCACATAGCTGCCAAAGTAAAAGGTGAGATAGCCCGAGAGCATCATCACCGCTGTGCGGGCACCGGCGCTAGGCAGCAGTGAAAACAGCAGCGCCCCCACCGCCCCGCCGGCCAGTGTGGCCAGCAGGCGCTGGCGGGCCTTGCGGGGGATATCGTCGGCATAGGGCAGCGACACCGAGGCCACTGTGAAAACCAGCCACTTGCCGTGAGGCAGCCCCAACAACTGTACGGCCAGCGTGCAGAGCGCCAGCAGCAGCCCCACCCGCAGCGCATACACCACCCGCACCTGGCTGGCCCCCAGCGCGGCCTTGAGCTGTACGCGCAGGCCGAGGGCGGTGCGGCGACAGCGGCGGTGGGCGGGATCGGCCATGCGGACCAGATCGGCCTGGATGGCGGCTGCAGTTTGCCACAGCGCCCGCAGTTGGGGCGCGGCGGCAGGCGGGTCGGCGAGGGGCGGCAGCGCGTTTACCTGCCGCTGCAGATAGCGGTCAAACAGCCGGAGCTGTGCCTGTATCTGCCGGAGCACCGCCCGGCGATCGTCGCCGATCGGCCCCTGGAGCGCGTAGAGCTGTAGGATGAGCTGCTCCAGGTCGCGGCCGGCATCGACCATGGCAAACCCCGCGTCGGTGACGCCCAGTACCCGGTGGCGCCGCTGGTATACCGTTTGACTGAGGGCAAACAGATTCTCGCGCACCTTTTGCGGGGCGTCGGGCGTGCCCGCACCGGCCAATAGGCACTCAAGGCAGGTATCGGCCTCTTGCAGGATATCGCCCAGGCACTGCCGGGCGGTGCGCGCCACCCGGCGGCGGCCCATCACCAGCTGATAGAGCACGATAGAGACCGCGCCCGCCAACATGGCCAACATCCTTTTGGGCAGGCCGCTGGGCGGTACCGGGGCCAAAAAGATCAAGAACAGGTAGGAGAGGATATAGGGAAAATACAGGTGATCCATATACTCGTAGGTAAAGGCGTACAAAATGAGCACCAGCGCCACCAGATTGACCGGCAGGGCCAGCCAGGGGCCCAGGGCGGTGACGGCACAGGCCGCGGCGGCCATGAGTACCAGAACCGCGCTCTGCAACATTAGGTGGCGCAGGGGCGTGGCGGTCATATCGCGCAGCATGGAGGCCCCCATAAGGATGGTGAAGATCATGCCGACCGATGAATTCTCGGGGCCAAAAAGGCGGCCGAAGAGCCCGATATAGGCGACGATAAATAAAAAATCCAGCGTGGCAAAGCGAAAATTTTGCCGCAAGCTGGTTTTGGCCCTCGTTAGGGCAAGTTTGCATTTTTGTAAAAACACGTGGCGTTTCTCCTTTCTACCTACCAGTGTAGCACCAGAAAAACGCAATGCAACAACGCTATAAATTGTAAATTTTTTGTAAACCGGGGGGCTAAACTCGCCAAAAAGAGGAAAAACAGCGCCAAATCGTGCTTTTGGGCCCCATCTGGTAAAACGCGGCGCCCGGTGAATGGCGCGGAACTGGACAGCGGGCAGACCGACCGCCAGGACAGCCCCGCTTTTTAGGACGGGCCAGCCGGCAGTGGGGGGAGCTGTGCCAGCAGGGCACACACCTGCTGATACAGGGCGTTAAAGTTGTGGGACAGCGCCGCCACAAAGGCGTCGCCGTCCTCGCGTGCGACGGCCTGCAGCAGCTGCTGCGCGCCGCTACTGGCCCAGTCGTGGCCGCGGTGGAGCACCTGGGGGGACACCTGCAGGTAGTAGCCCCAGAGCAGCAGCTCGTTGAGCTGGCTGTAGATATTTTGCAGCGCGTGGTGCGGTGAGAGCGCCACCAGGCAGCCCATCATGACCTGGACCAGCGCGGTGTCGGTGTGCATGGTGCAGCCCAGCTGCAGCCGCTGCTGCATGCGCGGGAGCCAGGAGGCCGAGAGGTGGGGAACCACCGCGGCCGCGGCGGCGGGGGCGGTGATGGCGATGATCTGCAGCGCCTGGGCAAACAGCTGCAGCCGCCGGCGCACCAGCGGGTCGCTCAGATCGGACATCTGATAACCGGCATCGCCGCGGGCCACCACTGTACCGCGGCGGTTGAGCGTCTGCACGGCGCCGATACGGTTTAAAAAGGTCACGGCCCGGCTGGCGGTATCTTTGGTGACGTGATAGGTGCGCATGAGCTGGGGGATGGAGGGCAGGTACTTTTGGCCGGAGAACTCGCCCCCGCCGATGCGCCGCAGCAGCGACATGGCCACCCGCAAATAGAGCTCGGACCGGCCCTTGGAGACAAACCAGCAGTGCTCGCCGGCAGCGGCGGGAAGCGGGCCCACCGCCCGGGCGAGAGCGGCCATATACCGCTCGACCGCGGCGCCGGCGCGCCGGTACATCTGCCCCAGCTGCCGCTGCAGGGCGGACGGGTCGCCGCGCCGGATATTTTGGGTGGCGGCGGCCAAAAAGCTCTGCACCTGCCCGGCGGTGATGAGCGACGGGTCTTTGACCCGGGCCAATGGATTGTAGGGAACGCGCAGAAAATTCTCGGCGTCGGACTGCAGGTCCATCATCAGGTCGCTGCCGAAGGGGCGCAACAGGCGGGTAAAATAGATATTGGCACAGCTGTATATCTGGGCCTGGCTCATTGTGGGAGATATCTGCTCGACCGTTTGCCGCAGGGCGGCCAGATCGCGCTCTTTTAAGAGCTGTGCGCTGGCGGCGTACAGCGGGGGCATGAGCACCCCGAGGCCGCCAAAGGCGTCGGCGATATCGGCCCGGCGGCGCAGCACCGCCAGCGCATACTGCCGGGGCGTGGCGGTGTAGCTGACCACTGCCGGCTGACCGGGCGGCTGGCGGATATAGCCCTGCCGGGCCAACTGGGCCACGGCGCGGCGCACCGTGGTGATGCCCACATTGTACTGGGCGCAAAGCTGGGGCTGCGACGGCAGCGGCTGGCCGCACGGCAGATACCCGCACTCGATCTGTGTGCACAGCGAGCGGTACAGGTCGCTGTACAGGTGCCGGTCTTGGCGCAAGTGGTCCCCCTCCTCTACTGATCTGTGTTTCGCGCGGCCGGGTGGCGGAGCGCGGCGGCCTGTATCCAGGTCTGTGTTTGGGTGTGTTTTAGTCTGTGTTTATTTTAGCACGGAAATAATGCGCCAGCAAATTGCTTTATGACGGCGATTGCGCTACAATAGACCCATAGCTAAAACAGGAAAGATATACACAGGGGGGAAATACGGCCATGACGACAGAAGAGCTCTACCGCCAGATAGGCGGCGACTATGCCGACACGCTGCGGCGGCTGGGGAGCAGCGAGCGAATACAGCGTTTTTTATCTCTGTTTTTGCGGGAGGACAGCTGCCGGGCACTGGCCGATGCGCTGCGCGAGGGGCGGGCCGAGGACGCCTTTCGGGTGGCCCACTCGCTGAAGGGGATGTGCCTGAACCTGGGGCTGCGGGCGCTGGGCGCGGCGGCGGACACCATGACCGAGGCGCTGCGCGGCGGCCGGATACCGCCGGCGGCAGATGCGCTCTACGCCGAGGTGAAACGGGCCTATGACCAGGTGGAAGCGGGCACTGCACTGCTGGACGCGCCCAATTGACGGCGGCGGGCGAGAGGGGCGAGGAAAAGGTGGCAAAGACGAAGACCGACCTGATCTTGATCGTAGACGACACCGAGATGAACCGCGCGCTGCTGGCGGATATGCTGACACCCACCTACCGGGTGCTGGAGGCCGCCGACGGGCAGCGGGCCATAGACCTGCTCCAGCAGTACCAGAGCGAGATCGCACTGGTACTGCTGGACATCGTGATGCCCAAGCTGGACGGCTTTGAGGTGCTGGCCGTGATGAACAAAAACGGCTGGATTGGGCGCATACCGGTGATCACGATCTCGGCGGAGACGGCCTCGACCTACATCGACCACGCCTACGATCTGGGGGCGGTGGACTACATCAGCCGGCCCTTTGACGAGCGGGTGGTGCAGCGGCGGGTGAAAAACACCATTATGCTCTACTCGAAGCAGCGGATGCTGGAGGGGATGGTGGCCGACCAGATCGTAGAGAAGGAGCGCAACAACTACCTGATGGTGGAGATCCTCTCGAACATTGTGGAATTTAGAAACGGCGAGAGCGGCCTGCACGTGCTGCACATCCGCACCTTGACCGACCTGTTTTTGCACCAGTTGCAGCGCACCACCGACCGCTACCCGCTGAGCTCGAGCCAGATAGCGATGATGGTGAACGCCTCGTCGCTGCACGACGTGGGCAAGATCTCGATCCCCGAGCAGATACTCAACAAGCCCGGCAAGCTGACCGCCGAGGAGTTTGCAGTGATGCAGACCCACAGCGCCCTGGGGGCGCAGATCATGGCCGACGCGCTGCAGCGGCACCGGGAGGAGCTGCTGCAGCTGGCCTATAACATCTGCCGCTGGCACCACGAGCGCTACGACGGCGGCGGCTACCCCGACGGGCTGCGGGGCGACGAGATCCCCATCGAGGCGCAGGTGGTGGCGCTGGCCGACGTGTATGACGCCCTGACCAGCGTGCGGGTGTATAAGCCGGCTTACCCGCACCAGCAGGCGATGGAGATGATACTGGGCGGCGAGTGCGGGGCCTTTAACCCCCTGCTTTTGCAGTGCCTGTGCCAGGTGGGGCCCCGCCTGGAGGAGGAGCTGCGGCTGCGCTCGCCGGGGGATATGGCCGAACAGAGCATATTGGCGCTGTCGAGCCAGGCGCTGGCGGCGGGCCAGGCCTCCAGCCGGACGCTGACGCTGCTGGAGCAGGAGCGCACCAAGTACCAGTTTTTTGCCGCTATGTCCAGCGAGATACAGTTTGAGTACCACTACGCCACCGATCTGCTCTCGATGTCGGAGTGGGGGGCCAGACAGCTGGCGCTGCCCATGCTCATCGAGGACCCCGCCGGCGACCGGCAGCTGGCGGCGGTGCTGGACCCCGCGGACTACCGGGACCTGCAGGCCAAGCTGCGCGCCGCCACCCCCGACTGCCCCATCGTCGATGCGGTATACCAGCTGCACGTACAGGGGCAAAAGCGGTGGTATAAGGCGCTGGCCCGGCCGCTTTGGGAGGATGAGGAGAGCGGCCAGATGGAGGGTGTCATCGGTAAATTTGTCGACGTGCACGAGAGACAGCTGCAGCTGCAGACCTTACAGCAGCGGGCCGAGCAGGACTCGCTGACCGGTATGCTCAACCACGCCGCGGCCAGAGAGCGCATACAGCCCTACCTGGCCCAGAGCGGCCGGCAGTATGCGGTGGCGCTTTTGGACCTGGACCACTTTAAAGAGGTCAACGACCGGCTGGGGCACATGTTCGGCGACCAGGTGCTGCAGTACACCGCCCAGCGGGTGCGCCGCGGCGTGCGGGCCGGGGACATTACCGCCCGCATCGGCGGGGACGAGTTCTTGCTGTTTTTAAAGTGCCGACAGCCGGTAGAGCCGGTCATCCGCCGCATATTTTCGGGGCTGGGCGGCAAATTTCACGGCTTCGACATCGCCATGAGCATGGGGGTGGCGCTGTGCCCGCAGGACGGCGAGGACTATGAGACGCTGTTTCACAAGGCTGACCAGGCGCTGTACGCGGCCAAAAAGGCCGGCAAGGGGCGCTGTTTATTTTACGAGGACAAGATGCGTGATCTGTTGAGCGCGATATCGCCCATAGACCGCTGAGGTGCAGGGGGAAAGCCGATGGGACAGAGCAATGTGAGCAGGGGACTAGAATACGAGTACGAGCTGCTGATGACCTCGCTGCATGTGAGCGTGAGCAAGCACCTGATGGACGAGTACTTTACCGTGATATGGGCCAACGACTACTTTTACGAGAGCACGCTGTACACCAGGGCGGAGTACGAGGCCATTTACCAGAACCGCTGCAGCGACTACTTTAAACAGGACCTGCAGGAGTACACCAAATTTGCCGCCGCCATAGACCGGGCCGTAACGGCCGGGGAGAGCGGCTACCAATGCGTGTGCCGCATGCCGCAAAAAGGCGGGCGCCATATTTGGATCAAGATCGTGGGCACTTTTTCGGAGGAGCGGGTGGGCGGCGTGCCGGTCATCTACTCGACCTTTACCGACGTGACCGACACGGTCCACCAGCAGCAGATGCAGAAAAAGCTGGAGGAGCAGACCCGCCAGCTGGCCCAGGCGCTGCAGCAGGCCGAGGAGGCCGGGCGGGCCAAATCGGACTTTTTTTCGCGGATGTCACACGATATCCGCACCCCGCTCAACGCTATACTCGGCATGCGGGACATTGCTATGGCCCACCTGGACGACTGCGACAAGGTGCGCGACTGCCTAAAAAAGATCGGGCTGTCGGGGCAGCACCTGCTGGGGCTTATAAACGACGTGCTGGACATGTCGAAGATCGAGAGCGGCAAGATGGCCCTGCGGGCGGATGCGGTGTCGCTGCCGGACGTGCTGGAAAATGTGGTGGCCATTATGCAGCCGCAGTTTAAAGAGCGGGGCCAGCACTTTTCCATTCGGCTGCACGATGTGGTGCACGAGCAGTACTGCACCGACGCGCTGCGGCTGCGGCAGGTGCTTTTGAATATTTTGTCGAACGCCTGCAAGTTCACCCCCCGAGCGGGACATATATCGGTAGAGGTGCAGGAGGGAGCCGGGCCGCAGGCCGGGACAGCGGCGCTGACCTTTACCATTACCGACAGCGGAGCGGGCATGCAGCCGGAGTTTGCGGCGCAGATATTTGACGCCTTTACCCGCGAGCGGGACAGCCGCACCGACACGGTAGAGGGGACTGGACTGGGCATGGCCATCACCAAAAAGATCGTGGACCTGCTGGGCGGCACCATAGAGGTGCAGAGCGCGCCGGGGCAGGGCAGCACCTTTGCGGTGACGCTGCCGCTGGCCATAGAGGACGCGCCCCCGTTTGCGGGCCATCTGCCCGACCTGCGGGTGCTGGTGGTGGACGACGACACCGCCATGTGCGCCTACACCGCCGAGATGCTTGAGCAGCTGGGGGTGTACGCCCAATGGGTGGACAGCGGCACCGACGCCGAGAAACAGATACGCGCCGCCACCGCCAGCGGCCGGGCCTACGATGCGGTGCTGCTGGACTGGCGCATGCCCGGCCAGGATGGGTTGCAGACCACCCGCCACATTCGCCAGCTGTGCGGCCGGCAGCTGCCGGTACTCATCATCTCGGCGTATGACTGGTCGGACATTGAGGAGCAGGCGCGCGCGGCCGGAGTGACCGGATTTATGCAAAAGCCGGTATTCGTGTCGACCCTGTGCCGGGCGCTGCAGCGGTACGTGTTGGGTGGCACCGACGCGCTGCCCGACCGCCGGCAGGCGCTGCGGGATATCCGCTTTGACGGGCGCCGCTTTTTGCTGGTGGAGGACAACGCCCTGAACCGGGAGGTGGCCACCGAGCTGCTGGAGGACACCGGGGCGGTGATCGATACCGCCGTGGACGGCGCCCAGGGGCTGGCAGCTTTTGCCGGGGCCCCGGCGGGCACCTATGACATGGTGCTGATGGACATTCAGATGCCGGTGATGAACGGCTACAGCGCCGCCCGGGCCATACGGGACCTGGCGCGGCCAGACGCCGCCGTGATACCCATACTGGCCATGACCGCCGACGCCTTTGCCGAGGATATCGCCGCGGCCAGAGAGGCCGGGATGAACGGGCACCTGGCCAAGCCGCTGGACGCCGAGACGCTGCGGCGGGAGATACACAAATACCTGTGATCGACGATCGGCAAAAACAGGGGCAGCCCCCGCCACTGGACGGGAGCTGCCCCTTATTTTTATATGCCGGCGCCGCGCGGGGAGCCTGTCACCGTGCCAATTTGGTGAACAGGTCGCCGATGATGCGGTCGCGGTTTACGCTGTAGACGTAGAGGATGGGGTGATTGCAGCGGCTGATGCTGTAGTAGCCGTCGTACGACGGGATGGGGGCGGGCTCGAACCGGGTCTCGGTGCAGTCCATATCCATGAGCCACGCCACCGGCGCCACATCCCAGATGGTGCGGCTCCAGAACGGGCCCTGCCGGTTGAAGGCCGCCTCTTGATGGGTGATATCGCACAGATAGTCGCACAGGGGATTTTTGCCCTTGAGCCAGTAATCGACCTCCGGCCCGGTGGTGGTGAGGGCCGAGACCACCCCTTTACAGGGAAACTGCACCACCGGTACCCCGCACCCGAACAGGACGCGGGCGGCAGAGACATCCTGCAGCATATTGAACTCTTTGGTGTTGAACCATTCCAGCGCGTGGCCGCCCAGCCACAGCACCACGATCTTGCGGGCGATAGCCGGCTGCATGAGCAGCGCCGAGGCCACGTTGGTGATGGCGCCGATGGCGATGACGTACAGCGGATCGCCGTCGGGGCGGGCCATAGCTCTTGCAACCAGGTCGCGGGCGGCGGGGGACTCGACCGGGGTGTAGGCATCGGCCAGGAACTGATCGGAGCCGCGAAACACCTTGCCGGCCATCTGCCCCTCTTTGCCCAGCAGCTTTAAGATGGTGGCGGTCTCCTGATAGCTGCGCTCCATGCCGATGGCGGCTGTGGCCGCCTTTTTGTTCTGGAACGGGGCGGCGTAGATGGCCTGCAGGTCGATGACTTCTGGCGAGCGCAGGATATAGGCGATCGCGTACTGGTCGTCGATCTCGTTATAGGCGTCGGTATCCAGCACGGCGGCGACTTTGCCGGTGGGCTTTTTGAGCCGGTCGACAATGAACGCGGGCTCGATATCGTGAGCCGGGGCCGGGTGGTCGTAGTGGATGTCTAGAAATTCGTCGAGCAAGCTGTTATAGCGCATAGATAAACCTCCCTGATCTTGGCGGCGGGCGGGGCGCCGCCATCTTTTGGGGCGCGCTGCCGATCGGCGCGCACCCGTTGACACGGCGGGACAGCGCGGCCCCGCCCCGGGCGGCCAAAAGGCAGACCGTCAGAGCAGCCCGCCGGTACCGCCGCACATTGCCTATACCGGCATTTTACCATATAATTTTTGTCTCCGCCATTTTATTTTGGCCATTTCGGCACAAAAAAGAACAAAAGGGCGGGGCCGAAAAACGGCCCCGCCCAGGCGGCTACCCGGCAGCTGTATCGGCCGGGCGGCGCATATAGATCTTGTGAGAAAAACCCATCTGCCGGGGGTGGCGGGCCGCCACCTGGCCGCAGACGGTAAAACCCAGCTGCCGGTAGCAGGCCTGGGCGCCGGTGTTTACGTCGGTGACGTCGAGCAGGTAGTCGGCGTAGCCGCCCCGGCGCAGGATATACTGCAGCAGCGCGGTGGCGACCCCCTGACGGCGGGCGCTGTCTGCGACCGCCACGAACTCGATATACCCGGTGGTGGGCGGGTAGGAGAGCGCGCCGGCAAACTCTTCCCTTAAGACGATGGCGGCCAGCACGCCCCTTAAAAAGCCCAGATGGCGGCGATAGGACGCCGGGACGATGGCCATAGCCCGGCCCTGACAGCTGGCGACCGCCGCCACACCGACGATCTGCCCGCCGCGCTCGGCGACGAAAAAGCGGTCGCTCTGCACCCCGGGCGCCAGCGCTTTGGCCACCCGGCCGGGATCGCGGCAGATAGCGGCAAAGTCGGTGGCAAAAGCCCGGGCGATGATCTGGGCAATGGCTGCCTGGTCCTGTGGGCGGGCGAGGCGGATCTGCATAGCGGTACCTCCGTCAGGCGGGCGGCAGCACTTTGCTGCCGCGGCACGATCTGTTACAGCCGCTGCGTACAGTGGGCGACACCGGCTCGCGCCGGGCCGCAATAGCGATCACCGCGCACAGAGCCGCTTTGGCACCGCAGACGGCAGCTGGCCAAACCGCGCCAGGGCCGCATGAAGGCTGTACCGGGACTGTATCAAGTCTGTATCGGGCTACTTTTTGTATTTTTCCATCAGGCGGGCGGTGAGAGCCACCACCTCGTCGCAGCGCCGGCCCTGACTCTTGTAGCGGGGGGCGATATCGGCGCACATCTCGCTGCCAAAGGCCTGTTTAAAGTCGGCCACCACGCCGGCGGCAGCCTGCGAGAACGCCTCGCTGCGCTGCTGGGGGTCGCGGATATAATAGGCGGCCAGTGCGGCGATGGCCCCGGTGAGAGCCCCGCAGACATTGCCGCAGCCAAACCCGCCGCCGTACCCGCGCATGACGCACATGGTCTGGTCGCAGGGGGACACGCCCCACTCGTCGCACCCACCGTGGAAGGTGGACATGGAGCAGTTGTGGTCCTGGCCAAAATAATCTACACACCGTTTTTCGAGCATGAAAACACTCCTCTTTTCTACTGGTCACCGGGCCGCGCGCGGCCCCGTTTTTACCAGTATAGCATAAAAAGCCCGTCCGCGTACGGCCGAGCGGTGCGCCGCCGCCGGTGCAGGGGCGAAAAAACCGCACCAAAATGCGGTCTGCGTTGACAAGCACCCCAAAAAAAGCTAAACTAAAAAGGCACCGACGGCACTCCGGTGGGGCGGCTGTGGGTCTGCTGTGTTACCCGGCGCCGGGGGCGGGATACGCCCGGCGGCGCTTTTACAGGATAAGGAGAATAGGTTATGAAGCTGAGCGCACTTATCGGCGAGAGATTTAAGGAGTGGCCCTCTGAGGCGCAGCTGGCCAGCCACGGCCTGCTGATCCGGGGCGGCTATATGCGGCAGGTGGCCGGCGGTATCTACACGCTGCTGCCCCCGGCCAAGCGGGTGGCGGCCAAGATCGAGAACATCATCCGCCAGGAGATGGACCGCATCGACGGCCAGGAGATCCTCATGCCGGTGGTGCTGCCCCGGGAGCTGTGGGACGAGTCGGGCCGCTACGAGAGCGTGGGGCGGGAGCTCTTGCGCTTTCGCGACCGCACCGGCCACGACATGCTGCTGGCCATGACCCACGAGGAGGCGGCGGTGCACCTGGCCCGCACCGAGGCCAAGAGCTACCTAAAATACCCCTTTATGATCTACCAGATACAGACCAAGTACCGCGACGAGGCGCGCTCGCGCGGGGGGCTCATTCGGGTGCGGGAATTCACCATGAAAGACGCCTACTCGTTCCACACCTCGTGGGAGGATCTGGAGAAGTACTACTACCGCTGCCACGAGGCCTATGAGCGCATCTACAAGCGGGCCGGGCTGGGACACGTGGTGTCGGTCAAGTCGGACTCGGGGATGATGGGGGGCGCCATCGCCCACGAATTCATGTTTTTGTGCGACGACGGTGAGGACACCATCGCCATCTGCCCCGCCTGCGGCTACCGGGCCAACATGGAGGTGGCCACCGGTATTTTAGACCCGGTGGGCGACATGGGCCCCGAGGGGCTGGATGTCGAGGAGGTAGCCACCCCTGGCTGCAAGGACATCGACAGCCTGTGCAAGTTTATCGGCATCCCCGAGAAGATGCTGATGAAGGCGGTGGTGTTTACCAAAGAGACCACCGGCACCCCGGTCATCGTGTTCGTGCGCGGCGACCTGGAGGTAAACGAGGCCAAGGTGCGCCGGCTGATCGGCAGCGATGTGAGCGCCCGGGTGGACGAGGACGGCAGCGACGGCATCTGCTACGGTTACATCGGCCCGGTGGGGCTGGACATGGACAAATTCGAGGTGTACTTTGACGAGTCGCTGCGGGGCATGTACAATGTGGTGTGCGGCGCCAACAAGGTGGACACCCACTACAAAAACGTAGACCTGCGCCAGCTGCCGGCAGAGAAGTTTGCCGACGTGAGCAAGGTGACCGAGCAGATGGTGTGCCCCCAGTGCGGCAAGGCCCACATCACCCTGAAAAACGGCATCGAGGTGGGCAACATCTTCCAGCTGGGCGACAAGTACTCCAAGACCATGGGCATGACCTACGCCGACAAAGACGGCAGCTTAAAGACCCCCATCATGGGCTGTTACGGCATTGGCGTGGGGCGGCTGCTGGCCAGCGTGATCGAGGACAGCCACGACGACTACGGCCCCATCTGGCCCATCTCCATCGCCCCTTGGCAGGTACATATAAACGCTATCAAGCGCGCCGACGACCAGGTGCGCCAGCTGGCCGACGGCCTGTACGAGCAGCTGAGCGGCAAGGGCTTTGAGGTGCTGTACGACGACCGCGACCTGTCGGCCGGGGTGCAGTTTGCCGACGCCGACTTGCTGGGCACCCCCATCAAGGTGATCGTGAGCCCCCGCAACCTAAAAGACGGCGTGGTGGAGATAAAGACCCGCGACAAGAGCATTGCCGAGAAGGTGCCGGTGGAGAACGCCGCCAGCCGGGTGGCCGAGATCGCCGCCGCGCTGCAAAAGCGCATCGACGACACCCTGTGACCCGGTAAAATGCAAAACATCACCGGCGGTACTGCCGGTGTGCGTATCAGCTCCGAGCACTGGTTCGGGGCTGATATTTTAACATCTATTCGCGACCGGAGAGAGGACGGATCTGTGTGAAGAACAAAAACTTTTTAGACCTGTTTGCCCACGACAAGCCCATTATGGCCATGCTGCACTTAAAGGGCGAGACTGCCGACGAGCGCTTTGAGCGGGCGGTGCGAGAGCTGGACCTGCTGCTGGCGGGCGGGGCGGACGCGGTGATCGTGGAGGACTACTTCGGCACCGCCGACGACGTGGAGCGGGTGCTGCGCTATATTGTAGCGCAGCGGCCGGATATCGTGTACGGGGTGAACATTTTGCACGACTACCGCCGCGCCTTTAGTCTGGCGGCGCAGTACGGGGTAAAATTCATCCAGATCGACTCGATGGCCGGACACCTAAAGCCGGAGGACGACGGGGCCTACGGCGAGGAGATAAACGATCTGCGCCGGCAGAGCGACGCCTTCCTTATCGGCGGGGTGCGCTTTAAGTATCAGCCCTACCTGTCGGGCCGCAGCCTGGAGGAGGACATGGATATCGCGCTGGGGCGGTGTGACGCCATCGTGGTGACCGGCACCGGCACCGGCATCGCCACCGATATCGAGAAGATCCGCGAGTTTCGCCAGCTCATCGGCGACCGGGCGCCGCTGGTGATCGGCGCCGGGCTGACCCCCGAGAGCTGTGGGGAGCAGTTCGCCCACGCCGACGCGGCCATTGTGGGCAGCTACTTTAAAGATACCTACAAAGATACCGGCGATGTGGACCCCGCGCACGTAAAGACGTTTATGGACGCAGTGCGGGCGGTGCGCAGCAGATAATCTTTTGCCCACCCGCAGGTAAAAAGGGGCGGCCCGCACATGGCGGGCCGCCCCTTTTTATGTGGACAGATCGGCGGGCACAGTGGCCGGGGCCGCGGGTGGGATCGCTCCGCTTGCTGTGACAAAAGAGGACCGCACTTAAAGTGCGGTCCTCTTTTTAGTTTGGTGGAGCGCGCGGAAAGTCACCAGGTAAAGAGCGCGCCCCTGTTTTGCTGCTGGGCCCGCTCGTACACCAGCTGGGCGGCGGCCAGGTCTTCGACGGCGATACCCACCGACTCGAACAAAGTGATCTCGTCCCGGCTGCGGCGGCCGGGCAGTTGGCCGGCCAGCACAGCGCCGATCTCGCCGGCCAGGCTGTCGGGAGTGAAGGCTCCTTCCCTGATGGGCAGCACCAGGTCGCCGGTGTCGCGCAGTGCGGCCTCGGCCCAGTCGACGAACACGCTGGACCGCTGGATGGTGGCGGTATCCACCTCCCGCACCTGAGGGGCGCAGGCGCCCACGGCGTTTATGTGGGCGCCCGGCTTAAGCCATTCGCCCCGCACCACCGGCTCGCTGGCCTGGGTGACGGTGCAGATGATATCGGCGTCGGCCACCGCCTGCTGGGCCGTTTGGCAGCGCACCGTCTCGAGGCCAAACTCTTTTTGCGCCCAGTCGCAGCAGCCGGCGGTGGCCGCCTCGGCAATATCCCACACATAGAGCTTTTTGATGGCGCGCACCGCACAGATGGCCTGCACGTGCAGCCGGCCGATGCGCCCGGCCCCCAAAATGGCCAACGTTTGGGCGTCTTCACGGGCCAGCGCCCGGGTGGCGGCAGCACTGGTGGCGGCGGTGCGCACCCCGGTGACCCCTTCGCCGTCGACGATGGCCAGCAGACGGCCGGTCTGGGTGTCGAAAATGGGAATGATGCCCTGACTGCTGCCGGCCATTTTGGCCTGCTGGCCGGGGAACACGATCACTTTGCAGCCGGCCCGCTGCTGGGCGGTGAGACTGGAGCCCATGATGGCGAACATGTTGCCCGCCGGTTGGGGGATCATATCCCGCTGGAGGTTGACCGTTTGCCCGGCCCATACCTCGCGCAGCGTGCGGTCCATGACGTCGATACACTGCTGCATATCCAGCAGCTCTGCCACGTCGCTCTCTCTGAGTATACGGGTCACCTTTTCCATCGCTCGTTTGCCCCTCTCTGTTTTTAGGCCAAAACAGCCGGGGACGGCAGGCCCCCAGCTGTGGCGTGATACGCGGTCTAGGCGCGTTTTTTGCTGTTTTGGATGCAGGATCTGAGCCAGCCGAGGAAGATATCCATATCGACTTCTTCGGCCACGTTGCAGTTGGGCGTAAATTTGCCAAAACGGTCGTCTTTGGCGACAAAGGTGTGGCCAAAGGTGTAGGTGCCGGCACACTCGGTATCGACGAAGTAGCGGCTCGTCTTTACCACCCCGGGCACACAGGCGGCGGCCACCGCCAGCGCGTCGTGCATGAGCGTGTCCTCGCCGCCGTACTCGTCGCGGCGCATGCGCATAAAGTCGAGGATATCGGCGACCACGGTGGCGTCTTTGGTGCCGATGGCCCGGATCTCGTCGCAGGCGGCGTCGGGTACGGCCGCCTTCTCGGTGACGTCGAGGCCGACCATGGTCATATCGATGCCGCTCTGCATGACCAGGTGCGCGGCCTCGGGGTCGCAGAGGATGTTAAACTCGGCCACGGCGGTGGTGTTGCCGCCGTAGGCTGCGCCGCCCATGAACCAAATATGGGCGATGAGGTCTTTTAAGTCGGGGTGGCACAGCAGGGCCAGCGCCACGTTGGTCATAGGGCCGACGGCGATGAGCTCGAGCTTGCCGCCGCAGGCCAGCGCCTCCTCGTAGATGGTCTCGACAGCATTTTTCTCGTAGAAGTCGCCGCCACACTGGGGCAGCGTGACGTTGCCCATACCGGTCTGGCCGTGGGTGGAGATGGTCCCTTCGTCCTCGTTTCCGACCAGGCGGATATCGTTTAGGTCGCGGCAGATGGGTTTGGGCGAGCCCTGAGCCACCTTTACGTCGAAACCCAGCATGCGGCAGAGGTTGAGGGTGTTGGGGGCAGTGTAGCACAGGTCTACATTGCCGGAAACGCAGGTGATGGCCCGCACGTCCAGTGCGTCGCAGTTGAGTGCCGCTACCAGAGCGATCGCGTCGTCGGTACCGGTGTCGCAGTCGATGATGACAGGTCTCTTCTCCATAAACAGTTCCTCCAAAAATCGGTGTGGTGGCTAGATGGGCGGGGCCGCCGGGCAGTTGCGCCTGGCGGCCCGTCTTTACACTGTGTAGTGTACCGGTTTTGAGCGCCGCTGTCAATCGCTTCGCGGCAGCATGAAACCGCATGGATATGCGGTTTATCTTGCTAACAGGGCAGTGTGGCAGCCGGCGCTACCACTGCTCCCAGTGGGTGTGGCCGGCAGGGTCGCGGTCGGGCTGCGGTTTTTCTTCGGCCGGGTAGCCCAGCACGATGAGAGAAAAGGCCTCGACCTGATCGGGCAGGCCGAACAGCCGTTTAAAGCCGGCCATCTCCTGTTCCAGGGGATAGATGGCGCACCAGCAGCTGCCCAGACCCAGCTCGGCGGCTTTGAGCAGCAGATTTTCGGTGGCGGCGGCGCAGTCTACCGGCCAAAAGCGCTCGTTTTTGTGGCGGTCACCGCAGACGATGACCGCCGCCGGAGCCTGGCTGATAAAGGCGCAGGAGTGCTGCACGGTGGGGATCGCATCGAGCTTTTGGCGGTCGGTGACCACCAGGAAATCCCACGGCTGCTGGTTTCTGGCCGAGGGGGCCAGGCAGGCGGCGGCGATGAGCTGCTCGATGGTGTGTTTGGCGACCGACTGGGCGGTATACTTGCGGATGCTGCGCCGAGTATCGATAACAGACATAGATGGGGCCTCTCTTTCTGGCGGCGGGGCCGCCGGCTATGTAGCTGGGGGGCATGAGGGGTTATGGGCGCGGCGATCTAGAGCTCGCAGAGCTTGCCGTCGTCGCCGAAGTAGTAGATATTTTCGCGCTTGACGCCGAAACCGGTGCCGGGGCAGCTGATGTGGGGCTCGAAAGTGAAACCCACATACTCACTGAGCTTGTGCGCGTTGCCTTTTTCGATATACACCCGGTCCTGCTGCAGGATCTCGACCGAGTGGCCGAGATTGTTGGCGTAGTCGAGGTTTTCAAAGCCCAGGGCAATAATCAGGGCGTTGGCGTTGGCAAACAGCTCCTCGAAGGTGGTGTCGGGGGTGACCGTCTCCATGAGGTAGTGGTGGAGCTTGAGCTCTGCCTCGATGCCGCGCTGGTGGTCGGGTTGTTTGAGGTCGGCATAATTTTGCACCGGCAGGCCATCTTCGACGAAGATGGTGCGGGCAAAATCGCCCCAGCAGGTGTTGAGGGTGGGGGCTAAATCAAGAGTGATGACATCGTTTTCTTTGACGGCAGTATCGCTGACCCGGTACTCGCGGCCGCCCTGACTGACCAGCGAGCGCTCGCCCACGTGGATGAGCGCGCCGATACCGTGGTACCAAAACGAGGTGGAGCCGTTCTCGATGAGGTAGATCTCGGCCAGCTTTTTGATCTCGCGCTCGGTCATGCCGGGGCGGATCTCCTGCTTGAGGCGGTCAATGGCCTGACGGGCCATGTTCTGTGCCGCCGTGTACTCCTGAAAATTTTTCATCAAAGCACCTCCAGTGTGTCGTCTGTAAAGTAGTAGATGTTCTCCCGCTTAAAGCCGCGGGTGGGCGCATTCGCACGGGCAATGTGGGGCTCGAAAGTAAAGGCGGCGCAGTCGCACAGGCGCTGGTGGCAGTCGGGCAGCAAAAAGCGGCGCTTTTTCTCGTCGCGCTCTACCGAGTGCCCCAGGTTGCCGGCAAAGTCGAGATTTTGAAAGCCGTCGTCTTTGATCTGGCGGCTGAGCACCGAAAACAGCTGGCTGAAGGTCATTTGCGGCCGCGCGGTGTGCAGCAGTACCTGGTGCAGGTGCAGTTCCTCGGCGATACCGGCGGCCAGCTCGCCGCGCAGGCGGCTATAGTCGGTGACCACCTGGCCCCCCTGCAAAAATACGGTGCGGGCAAAGTCGCCCCACTGCCAGTGTACAGCCGGGGCCAGATCCATCACCACGCAGTCGTCGGCGCCCACCGGAGTGTCGGTGACGGCGTACTGCCGGGTGGAGGCGGACTGCAGTGTGCGCGGCCCCACATGGACGGTGGCGCCGATACCATAGCGCCAAAAGGAGTGGGCCCCCTCGTCGATGAGGTACATCTCCACCCGTTTTTTGATCTCGCGCTCGGTCATGCCGGGGACGATCTCGGCCCGCACCCGGGCAAAGGCGCGGCGGGCGATCGCCTGCGCCTGTTTACAGTGGGCGAGCACCACCTCGCTACCAGTTTGCGCGCTCATTATACCACCTCACTTCTCGTTTCATCATATTACACTTCGCACAAATAATCAATAAATCCGCAAAAAGAATTGCAACCATTCCATAAAAATGCTACACTGAAAACGGTTTTATGACTGCAAAAAAATACAGCACAGCCAGATAGAAGGAGAGAGCATCTATGCGCACATTCAGCGATTTGTTCGGCGGCAAAAAAGCCATTATCGGCATGGTCCACCTGCAGCCCCTGCCCGGTTCGCCCCGCTACGGCGGCGACCTGGACGCGGTGTACAGGGCGGCGGTAGAGGACCTGGAGAACCTGCAGAGAGCCGGCGTGAGCGCGGCCATCATCGAGAATTTTGGCGACGTGCCGTACGGCACCGACAACGACTTTATCACCTTGGCATCGATGACCTCTATTGCGGCCCGGCTGCGTGAAAAGACCGATATGCCCCTGGGGATCAACGTGCAGTTCAACTGCGCCAAAGAGGAGTGGGCCATGGCTTACGCCACCGGCGGCGACTTTATTCGGGTCGAGGCCTTTGTAGAGACCCGGGTGGGCACCCACGGTATCACCTATCCGGCCGCGCCGGTGCTGATGCGCGAGAAGGGCCGCTACCCCGCCGATACGCTGCTGTTTTGCGATATCAACACCAAGCACACCGAGCCGCTGGTGCCTTCGGCCATAAAAGACAACATCCACGCCGCCATTGAGGAAGGCGCCGACGCCCTGATCGTGACCGGGGTGGTGACCGGCCAGAACCCCACCCTGGAGCAGGTGGAGGAGTTTAAACAGAACAGCGGCAGCGTGCCGGTGCTGCTCGGCAGCGGTATCAACGCCGACAACGCGGGCGACTTTTTGGCCATTGCCGACGGCGCGATCGTGGGCTCGAGCTTTAAGTACGACGGCGACGTGTTCAAACAGATCGACCCGGCCCGGGTAAAGGCCTTTATGGAGCGCGTGCAGCTGTAGCGCTGCCGGGCAAGAGCTGGTGAAATAAAAAAGAGAGCACTGTGTTGTGCTCTCTTTTTTGCGGGTGGGGAAGCGCCGCTTTGATCATCCGCTGCCTAGAGAGGCGTGCGGCGGGCTGTTTTTGGCCTGATACCACCTGCCGCGACAGCCAGAGCAGGGGGCAAGCGGACACCTTTGGCCCATACAGGCGGGGGCCACACACACCGGCAGATGCCCCTAAAATACGAGAGCGGCGCCAATGCGCCGCTCTTTTTTATTGTTGCTCGTCTGTGTAAGTGGTGATCTCCTCTAAAAATGCCTGGCCATACCGGCGGACCTTGGCCTCGCCCACACCGGAGACCGCCAGCATCTCCTGCTCGGTGTGGGGCTTGGCTGCCGCCAGACCGCGCAGGGTGGCATCGGTGAACACTACGTAGGCCGGCACGCTCTGCTGGCGGGCCAGTTTTTGCCGCAGCGCGCGCAGCCGCTCGAACAGCTGCATGTCGTAATCGCCGCTGTCGGCGGCGCGGCGGGTGGCCTCACGGGTCTTTTGCCGGGTCTTTACCAATACCTGCTGACCGTCCTCCAGTACCGGCCGGGCCCCCGGGCCAAACCGCAGCAGCGGGTATTGGCCCGGGGTGACCTGCAGCACCCCCTGACTGACCAACTGGCCGATGCGCTCTTTGATGGTGGCCAAGCTGTATGCTGCGAGCGCGCCGAAATGGGGGTTATCCTCGAGTGAAAACTGCTGTACACGGCTGCTCTGGCTGCCGTGGAGGATGTCGGATACCACCCCGGCCCCAAAGCGCCCGCCCACGCTCTGTACACACAGCAGTACCTGGCGGGCCAGATCGGTGATATCCTCGGTGCGGTAGTCGCCCAGGCAGACCGAGCAGCCGCCACAGCTGGGCGGCGCCTGCTGGCCAAAATAGGCCAGGATCGTCTGTCGCAGGCAGTTGGTGCCGGTGCAGTAGCGCTCCATCTGGCGCAACTTCTGGTAGGCGCGCAGCCGCAGTTCCTGCGCCAGCTGCGGGTCTTTCTCGGCCAGTTCGCTCTCCTCCTGGCTGTTTTCGATGAGGAACTGATTGGTGCGCAGGTCTTGCGGGCTGTAGAGCAGGATACACTGGGCGGGGGTGCCGTCGCGGCCGGCACGGCCGGCCTCCTGGTAGTAGCTCTCCATATCTTTGGGCATGTTGTAGTGCAGCACATAGCCCACGTTGGACTTGTCGATACCCATGCCGAAGGCGTTGGTGGCCACCATGACCCGGCATTTATCGAAGAGAAAGTCCTCCTGGTTCTGGCGGCGCTCCTGCGGCTCGAGCCCGGCGTGGTAACGGGTGGCGGGGACCCCGGCGGCCACCAGCGCGGCGCACACCTGCTCGACATTTTTGCGGGTAGAACAGTAGATGATACCGCACTTATCGGCATTTTGGGCCGCGTAGTGCTGCACCCAGCCCAACCGGTCGCGGGGCTGCTCGACCCCAAAATAGAGGTTTTCGCGGTCAAAGCCGGTGATGATGGTATAGGGGTCTTGCAGGTCGAGTATCTCCAGGATATCGCGGCGCACCGTATCGGTGGCGGTGGCGGTAAAGGCGGCCACCGGCGGCCGGTGGGGCAGCTGCTGCAAAAACTGGGGGATCTGCAGGTAGCTGGGGCGGAAATCGTGGCCCCACTGGGATACGCAGTGGGCCTCGTCGACGGCCAGCAGCGATATGTTCGCCGCGCTGGCAAAGTCCAAAAAATCGGGGGCGAGCAGCCGCTCCGGCGCCACATAGATGATCTTATACACCCCGTCGCGGGCATTTTGCAGCGCCCGCAGATACTGGGGCCAGCTCAGGGAGCTGTTTAGGTAGGCGGCCCGCACCCCCATCTGCACCAGCGCCCCCACCTGGTCTTTCATCAGCGAGATGAGCGGGCTGACCACCAGCGCGATACCCGGCCGCACCAGCGCCGGCAGCTGATAACAAATAGATTTGCCTGCCCCGGTGGGCATGATGGCCAGCACGTCGCGGCCGGCCAGGGCCGCGGCCACCGTCTCCTGTTGCCCCTGGCGAAAATCTGTGTAGCCGTAGTAGCGGCCAAGCAGCTGTTTGGCCTGCTGCATATCTGCCTGTTCCAATGGTCTGCTCCTCTTTTTTAGGCCCGTGCGGCGGGCTGTCTCTCTGCTGTATGCGGGTATATAGGTGGATTTTTATTACTTATCGTATTATTTTTGGCGATATATACAATTCTGCCAAAAAAGAGGACTGCCGACACAGCAGTCCCCAAGCGGTGCTACGCTAGTTTTTGGACGGCTTTTTGGGCACGATCTTGTGCCTGCTGCCGTCGGGCTCTACGATCTCGATGGCGTCGAGCTGACGCTTTAAGTCGCCGCGGAACTCGGCCACATATTCCTGCCGCAGGCGCTGCTGCTCCTGCTTTTCATCTTCGCTGAGGCCCTCGGCTTTGGCCTTTTTGGCCAGTTCGTTGATGCGCTTTATCTTCTCTGAGGTCATGTCTGGTCTTCCTCTCTGTTGGCGGTACAGGTCTATTTTACCTGAAAACGCCGCCGGGCGCAACTTTCGGCAAAAGCGCCGGCGCTGCCTGTATCTGACGCGCCGGCGCTTTTTTGTGTGGGGATACCGCCACTTTTAGGCGGCGACCTCTTGTTTTTTAGCGGTGTTATGCGGCGTTTTGATGCTGGCGGCCATGAGCACCAGGCCCAGCACAGCCATGACGGTGTAGACGGTGTACATGGCTTTGAGCGACCAGAACTGCATAAAGGCGCTGGCCAGCATATTGCCGACGATGCCGCAGACAGCCACCTGCACGGCGCTGGAGATGGTGATGGCCGACGAGCGCAGCTGCGCGGGGGCGATCTGCGAGGTGTACTCGATAAGAGAGGGATTATACAGGCCGAAAGCCAACGCTTCGAGCAGCTGCATATACACCACCACGTGCAGATCGTTTACCACTGCCATGGAGAGCACCCGGCAGACTACCAGCACACAGGCCACCGACAAAAGTTTTTCTACCCGAAAACGCCGGGCCAGGTAGGGGTAGACGAGCATGACCGGAAAGATACCGATGGTGAGCATGGTGATGGACAGGCCCTGCTCGGCCGCGCCGCCGCCGAAGTTGCGGATCATCATGGGCAGATAGGTGACCACTGCCCGGTTGCCGATGTTTAACAGCAGCAGCCCGCCGAGCATGAGCATATACTTTTTGTTGCGGCAGAGCACGCCAAAGGCCTGGGGCAAGCTGTAGCCCTGCACCCCCGATTCGCTGGAGGTCTTATTTTTGCAGGGGACGCTGTCGAAACACAGGGCGATGATGAGCGCGACGGCCATAAAGCCGGCGTGGAACCAGAAGATGGAGGCGGCGCCGAAGCCGGCGATGGCTCTGCCCATGATAAGGCCGGTAATGGCGCTGGTGAATGAGCCCATACCTCGGGCCACGCTGTAGACGATCTTGTCGTTTTGCTCGCGGGCCATGTAGGTCCAGGAATCCATGAGCACCATGAGCGACTGGTCAAAAAAGGCCAGGATCAGCACCGACGCGGTGACGAGCGCATAGGAGCGCGCCGCCACCGGCAGCACGAAACCAAAAGGGATGGCCGCCGCCAGCAGGCAGAGTACCAGCTTTTTGATGGGGATCTTGGAGTCGGACAAAAAGCCCAGGATGGGCTGGGTGATGAGGCTCATGAGGGCCATGAGCGAGTAGATGATGCCGGTCTGTGCGTCTTTATACCCGCTGGAGGTCAAAAACACCATCATAAAGGAGAACGCCGAGGTGTACCCCATGTAGTAAAAGCCATAAGCGCCGGTGATGACGAGCATCTGGCGCTTTTTTCTCGCCTCTGTCTGCTGCATATACTTCTCCATTTCTGCCAAGAAGGCCCCCGCACGAGCTGGTACTGTGCACATATTTTAAGCACTTGTGCCCTGAATTTGGTATTTATTTATCATACCGCGGCAACAAAAAGCTGTCAACTGGACAAAAAAAGCACGATTTTGTCGCCCCGGCGGCTTGTCTGGGCGCAAAAAGTCTAGTACAATAAAGGAAATGTACACTTTTTGAAACGCACAGGGTCACCTGTGCACCTGGTTAGGAAGAGTTATGCAGTATACTGCCGAGACACCGCAGGGCAGCATCACCTATGAGCTGACCCGCAAATCTGTTAAAAATCTGAATCTGCGCATCCAGCCGGACGGCACTGTGACCGTATCGGCGCCGCACCACCTGCCCCAGCAGGAGATAGACGCCTTTGTGTGCAAAAAGGCCCGCTGGATACTGCGGGCACGGCAGCGGGCACTGGACACGGTGCAGGTGGCGCCGCCGGACTTTAGCTGCCAGATCGGCGATGAGGTGCAGCTGCTCGGGCGCACCATCACCATTGAGCTGGGGGCGGGACAGCCGCCGACCTCGGCCAGCCAGTTTGGCCCCGGGGTGCTGCAGGGGGACCACCTGATCCTGTACCCGGCGCGCTCGGATACCAAGGGGCGCATGCTGGCTTTTCGCCGCTTTTTGGACGTGTATGCGCAGCAGCTGTTTGACACCCTGAACGACGAGATCGCGCCGCTGTTTGCCCCGCTGGGCGTGCCCAAGGTGCCGGTGACCGGCTGGTGGATGCGGGCGCGGTGGGGCAGCTGCCACACCGGGTCGCAGAAGATCATCCTCAATAAATTTTTGGTGCACCCACCGCTGCAGTGCGCCCGCTATGTGCTGGTGCACGAGTACGCCCACCTGGTGTACCCCAACCACTCGGCCCCGTTCCACGCGCTGGTGCAGTACATGATGCCCAGCGCCAAGGAGCAAAAGGCGCTGCTGGCGCGCTACAGCCCCCAGTACGAAAAGACCATCGGCATCAGCGCCAAGGAGCCCTGAGCGCGCGGCAGAGCCGAAAGGCCACAGACAGGGACTGCCGAGCCGGTGGCGGGATGACAGACAGCACAAAAAGCGCCCGGCGCAGATACCAGAGTATCTGCGCCGGGCGCTTTGTTTTGACAGGCGCGGCCGCACGGCCGGGAGTGCGGCGCCGGTCTACTGCCGGTCTACTTACATATAGACAAAAAAGATGAGCAGCAGGTAGACGGCGATGGTGACCCAAAAACTCCAGGAGGAGCAGAGGCTCTGCCAGCGCAGGCTGGGGTGGATGGCCGGGTCGGGTGCGGGGACCTTTTTGTAAAATTTCGAGAGCAGCACGATGAGCACGCCGGCGATCATGATGGCGCCCATGATGATGTACATGACCCGGTCGCTGACCAGGCCCGCAGTTTGAAACAGGGCAAAACCGTTATTGAGCATGTGGATGAGGATAGTGGGGAGCACCGTGCCGCTGCGGTCGGCCACATAGCCCATGACCAGCGCCATAAAGAAGGTGGGGATGGCCTGGTAGAGGTTGCCGTGCATGAGGCTAAAGAGCAGGGCGGTGACGATGATGGAGAACCAGTGCCCGTACCGGCGCAGGCTGGTCTGCACCGCGCCGCGGAACACCAGCTCCTCGGTGATGGGGGCGACGATGACCACGTAGAGCACGGTGATGACGTCGGCGGCCAGGCCGACGCCCAGCGAGAAATCGGGCGTGGTGGGGTTGAGCCCCAGCGAGCGCAGCCCCTGACCCAGCAGGTCGACCAGGAACGAAAACACACCGTTGACGCCCAGGCAGGCGATAAAGCCAAAGAGCACGTGGCTGAACCTGAGCCTGGAAAAATCGAACACCTGGCGCGACTTTAGGCCGGCAAACCGCTTGATAAAGAAATAGGCGGTGAGGTTGCCGACCAGGGCAGCCACCATGGAAAGAGCCATGGTGAGCCCCTGATAGTTTTGGTACAGCCAGCTGTAGAGCTGGGTGTGCGAAAACAGCAGCAGGCCCATGGAAAACAGCAGCGAGATGGTGAACATGATGGCTGTTTGCAGGATGAGACCCAGGCCCACGGTGTTATAGAGCTTGCGGGCATTTTTTTGCAGGTAGGGCAAGGTGGGACGGCCGTCGGGCCCGATAGGGGAGGGAGCCGGCGGCTGGTAGGGGGTGTAGCCCTGGTAGGGCTGGTAGGCCGGACCGGGCTGGCCCGGCTGACCGTTTGGCCATTGGTACATAAGCGTTGATCCCTTTCTGTAGGTCGCGGCGCGCGGGGCGCCGCCGTCTTGTTTTATTTTACCATGAGTTTGGCAGAGTACAAGCACTTTGAAAATCTATTGACAAAAATGTAATACACTGTTAAAGTATTTTTCATACAGTCGGCTGCCGGACAACTGGCGACCGATGTGGCTGCAGGCGGGTCTAGCGCCTGTATCTAGGGCTTTTTGCTGATCGAAGCACCCCTTTTCATAGGGGTGCTTTTTTTGTACCCCAATGGGCCAAAACGGCTTGCCCGGCGGCGCGCCGGTGACCGGGGGCGCATTTTGGGCGCGCTTTAAATGTTAATAAACTGTAAAAAGGGGGTAAAAATATGCCAAAACTTGAAAAAGGGCACCCGCAGGCGGACATGACCACCGGGCACCCCGCCAAGCGGATCTTTTTCTTTGCGCTGCCGATGCTGCTGGGCAACATTTTTCAGCAGCTGTACAACATGGTGGACTCGATCGTGGTGGGCAACTTTGTGGGGCCGGAGGCGCTGGGCGCAGTGGGGGGCACCTTCCCCATCGCGTTTGTGGCCATTGCGGTGGCCAACGGGCTGGGCATGGGCTGCTCGGTGGTGACCAGCCAGTACCTGGGGGCCGGGGACCGCGGTGCGGTGCGGGTATCGGTGACCACCGCGCTGTTTTTTAACCTGGCGGTGGCGGTGGTGCTGTCGGCGGCGGGCATGCTCTTTGCGCGGCCGGTGCTGCAACTGATGAACACCCCGGCGGCGACCATTGGTATGGCCACCGACTACCTGTTCATCTATTTTGCCGGACTGGCGCCGATGTTTTTATACAATGCCGTCAGCGGCGCGTTCCGCGCGCTGGGGGATTCGAAAACACCGCTTTACTACCTGATACTGGCCTCGTTTTTAAACGTCGTGCTGGACCTGCTGTTGGTCATTGGCTCTGGGATGGGGGTGGCCGGGGTGGCCGTCGCCACGGTGCTCTCACAGGTGGTGTGCGCACTGCTGGCCCTTGGGCACATATTGCGGCGGCTGCGGCAGTATTCTGTGCCGGGGCAGAGCCGGGCGCCGGATATGGCCATGCTGAAAACCATTGTGCGGCTGGCGGTGCCGGCGACGGCACAGGAGCTTTCGGTATCGATCAGCTCGATCTTATTTCAGAGTGTGATCAACAAATTGGGGCCCATGCTGGTATCGGGCTACACGGCGGCCAACAAGATCCAGTCGATCGCCTTTGTGGTCAATATGAACCTGGGGCTGGCGGTATCGACCTTTGTGGCGCAGAACATGGGCGCCGGCAAGGTGGAGCGGGTGAAAAAGGGTTTTCGCTGCGGCTGCGTGATGGCGCTGGCGGCAACGCTCTGCACCTTTGCGCTGCTGCAGCTGTTGGGGCCCCACCTGATCGGCCTTTTTGTAGACGCCGGCAGCGCCCCCCAGGTGATCACCGGCGGCACCTACCACCTGACCCACGTGGCCTTTGTGCTGTTTATCGAGGCGATCATGCTGGTGGCTGAGGGGCTTTTAAAAGGCGCCGGCGACATGCGGCTGTTGCTGGTGTGCACCACCGCGGGCATGGCGCTGCAGACGGCGGCGGTGTTTGTGCTGGTGGGCCGCATAGGCTTTGCGGCGGTGTGGGTGTCGATGGGCATCGGCTGCCTGGTGGAGATGACTATTTCGCTGTGGCGCTACTTTCAGGGCGGATGGAAAAACAAGGCCATTACCCGGGCGGCGGCCGAAAGCCGGCGGGAGACGAGCCCGACAAAGTGAGCGCCGCCCCCCCAGGCGGGCAGAACGGGCCGGGCAAGCGCGGGGATGGGCGTTTTTTGCTGTTTTAAATATGTGTAGGGGCGGGGCGAAAAGAGTCGGCGGCTGTCGGCGCCGACTCAACAACTGCCCGCTTTGCGGGTGGGATTCAGGCATAAGTAAAGAAACATCCTATCTGATAGAGTGGTGCGTGTTCAGGCCACCAAACAAAAACAGAAAGGATGTTTCTCTGTGGCGAATAGTTTAGCACACACAAATGGGTATGCAAGTATCACATCGTCTTTACCCCGAAGTATAGGAGAAAAATAATATACAGCGAGCTACGGAAGGATATACAGGGAATCATAAAAGCTTTGTGTAAATGGAAAGGGATAGAGATCATAGAGGGGCGCATGATGCCCGACCACATCCACTTACTGGTGAGCATCCCGCCCAAATACAGAGCATCGCAAATCACGGGGTATCGCAAAGGGAAAAGCGCCATGATGATATTGGAGCGGCACGCGAACTTGAAATACAAGTTTGGAAACAGGAGTTTCTGGGCGACGGGGTATTGTGTAAGCACGGTAGGAATCAATACAGTGACCGCAGTAAAATACATACGAGAACAAGAAAAGCAAGCCCAAGTAGAAGATAGCTTAAGGCGGAAGGAGTACGGAGACCCTTTTAAGGGTAGCAAGTAAGCAAACCACCGTGGCCTGAGCAAAAGTGAAGGTCAGCGCCATTTAGGCGCTGACCTGTATTACGGCCTTATAGGCCGCGTGTCAAGCCACATCTCTTAGGGGTGATCTTGACTTGGACACGCTTTTTTATTTTGCCGTTGAGACTTCGGAGCGGGCGATACAGTCGCCGGCGAGCTCCTGCCCGACGCCCGGCCGGTCAGGCACCGAGAAGCAGCCGTTTTGGGGCTGGCAGCCGTACTTACAGCCGTCGATGTTGTCCTGTATCGGGGCGGGTTGATGGTGCTCGTGGATGAAGAAGTTGAGGATGACCGCCTCGCGCTGCATCGCCGCCGCAGTGGAGATGGGGCTGCCGCACACGTGGACCTGTATCCCGACATCGCAGGCCTGGGCGTAGTCGCAGATCTGTTTGCCCTCGGTGGGGCCGCCGGTATTGCACAGGTCCGGCTGGATGATGCTGAGGGTGCGGTCTTTAAAAACGGCCGACTGCCCCAGCGGGAGTAGACCCGCTCACCGGTGGCCAGCGGTATCTGTACGCTCTTTTCAGTGGTGCGGTACAGTTTGGGGTTGAGTGGTTGGGTGGGCTCTTCATCATAAAAGCAGCGGTACTGCTCCAGCTCGCGGCCCAGCTGTATGGCGGTGTCGGTATCGGTGAGAGTGTGCAGCCGGATGATGATAGCGGGGTCGGGGCCACCGGCCGCGCAGATGGCGGCCACCCGCAGCTGCTGGATTTTGAGCAGGCCGCAGCTGCTCCCGGCCATCCAGTTGCCCTGCAGGTCAAAACCGGCCGGATCGGCCTTTACGCAGGTACAGCCCTCGGCCATCGCCTTGCGGGTGGCCTTGGCACAGTCCTGGGAATCGACCATGGCGGTGCCCACCGGGCCCCAGCCAAACTGTATTTGGCTGGCATAGCTGCGCAGCTTGCTGTTGGTCTTGCCGCCCAGCAGCTGGTAGGCCGGCACGCCCAGCGCCTTGCCGCGGATATCCCACAGGGCAATGTCGATGGCGCTGATGGCGGCGAACACGATAGCTTCGCTGTTCATGGGGTCCATGCCGAGGATGAACTTGGCAAAATCCAGCAGCAGGCCGCCGGCCCCGTCGCCGACGGTATAGGCGACGCCCGCCTCGCCAAAGCCGCAGATGCCGCTGCCGGTGTTGACCCGGACGATGAGCGGCTGCCGATGTGCACCGGGGATGCTGGCCTTGGCGGTGGTGTTTGGGGCGATGGGTGTGCCGGTAAACTTTATACCGACACCCTATTTTGCCCTCTTTCAGCCCGGGAGCGGCCACTGGAAAAGCAGCTACCGGCCACCACCGGACACGCCTACAAAAACGACCACAGACGCTTATTTACAGGCGTTATAGCGGGGTGTGTAAAGGCAGGCAGCGGCGCCGCCCGTTGAGGGCGTATTGTAAAGAGACATACAGAGTTTTTAAAAAAACTTTGATACATAAAAAGAGCCCGGACAGACGCGGTCGGTCGTCCGGGCTCTTTTTTTGTGTGCAGGCACGGCATGGGCGGGGCTAGCGCTTCCAGACCTCGGTATCGGTGATGCCGACATCTTCGGCGATAAAGACCGGGTCTTTGCCCTGCTTTTTTTGGGCGGTGTAGTCTTTTAACACCTTGAGGGCACGGCCGCCCAGCAGGAAGATGGCGACGATGTTGACGGTGGCCATGAGGCCCATGAGCACATCGGCCAGGTTCCAGACCAGGTCGACATCGGCCTGGGCGCCGAGGAACACCGCTAGCACCGCAATACAGCGGAACACATTGGTGAGCACCTTGCTGTCGCGGATAAAGCGGAGATTGGACTCGGCGTAAAAGTAGTTGCCGATGATGGAGCTGAAAGCAAAGGCAAAGATGGAGAAGGTGATAAAGTGGATGCCCCAGACCCCCACCTGGCTGTTGACGGCGGCCTGCACAAAGGGCAGGGCCTTAAGCTGCTCGGAACCCTGCACGCCGGAGAGCAGCAGGATAAAGGCGGTGGTGGTGCAGATGACGATGGTGTCGATAAAGACCGACAGCATTTGCACCAGGCCCTGCTTGACGGGGTGGGAGACATCGGCCGCGGCGGCAGCGTTGGGGGCGCTGCCCATGCCGGCCTCGTTGGAGAACAGGCCGCGCTTGATGCCAGTGACCACCACCGAGCCGGCAAAGCCGCCGAAGATGGCCTTTACATCGAAGGCCTGAGAGAAGATGGTGGAGAACATCTGCGGCAGCTGGCCGGCGTTTTTGACGGTGAGGAACACACCCAGCAGGATGTAGATGATGGCCATGATGGGCACCACGATAGAGCTGATAAAGCCGATGCGGTGGGCGCCGCCGAAGATGACGAAGGCGGTGAGCGCCGCCAGCACCAGCCCGACGATGACGGGGATGGCGGTACTGGCAAAGCCGGGCCCGACGTAGTAGGCAAAGGATGAGGTGATGGTATAGGACTGCAGGCCGTTAAAGCCGAAGGCAAAGCAGAGGATGAGCAGCACGGCGAACACGACGCCCAGCCAGCGCTGGCCCAGAGCCTGCTGGATGTAGTAGGCGGGGCCGCCGCGGTACTGGCCGTCTTTATCTCTGGTTTTATAGACCTGGGCGAGCGTGCTCTCGATAAAGGCGGAGGCGCTGCCGATGATGGCCATGATCCACATCCAGAACACCGAGCCGGCACCGCCCACGGCGATGGCGGTGGCCACGCCGGCGATGTTGCCGGTGCCCACCCGGGAGGCGGTGGAGATCATGAGGGCCTGAAAGGAGGACATGCCGCCTTTTTTATTTTTCTCGGTGACGGCGCGAATGGCCTCGGGCAGCATGCGGATCTGCACAAATCTGCTGCGCAGCGTGAACCACAGGCCGGCGGCCATGAGCAGGGCGATGAGCACGAAGCTGTACAAAAAGTCGTTGGCCTGACCCAGCAGGCCGTTTATAAAGTCCATAAAATGGGTACCTCCTTACAAAACAGGGCGGGGCGGGCGGCTACAGCTCGAGACGGTAGACGCAGAGCCCCTCGGGCAGGTCCTCGAAATACAGGGTATCGACCAGGGAAAAGCCGTTCTTCTCGAGTACCCGGCGGGATCCGGTGTTGCCGGCCACCACGTGCCCCACCAGCGCCTTGGCACCCAGAAACTGCCTGGCGTAGCGGCGCATAGCGGCCAATACCTGGGTGTTGTAGCCCTTGTTCCAGTAGGGCTTGCCGCTGAAGGCGGTCATGTCGTAGGTGCAGCCATCCTGCTGGCCCTTGAGCACGAACACGCCCACGAAGGCGCCGGTGCGCTTTTCGATGAGGGCAAAGGGGTGATTTTGGGGGGACTGCAGGTACTCGTTGACCAGCTCCTCGCTCTCGCGCAGGGTGGCGTGCACGGTAAAGCGCATGTAACGGGCGACCTCTTCGTCGCTGGCCAAGGCGTGCACGGCAAAGACATCTTGCCGGGTAAGCGGGCGCAGCTCGAGGTCGTCGGTGTAGAGAATTTCGGTCTCCATAATGGTCGTCTCCTTTTTTTCGCAAAAAAATCCGTCTCGCCGCGGAGGCGGGACGAACTGCTTTTCTGCATAACGGGCAGCGGCAAATTGCAGCGGGGCGTATTTGCGTGCTGTCGCGCAAAACCTGATACGATTATACCCAAAGTGCGGGAAGATGGCAAGAGCACGGGACTATCATCGGCTGTTTGCCTGTTTTTACAGGGTGGGGCCGGCTGCTTTGTGACATGGTGCACAGCTGTTTTTGCAACTTGTGTTTCCATAATCATGCAGATAGATGGGTCACAGGGTGCGGATCTCTAAAAACACCAGCGAGAAATCGCCGGTGGCGCGGCGCTGCAGGTCGGACGGGGCGCCGTAGCTCCACTCGAGCAGCACCGACTGGCCGGCAGCCAGCGCGCCGCGGTAGCGGCTGCGCACCCGGCGGGCGGCGGCCTGCAGCTGCTGGACCTGGGCCGGGGAGAGGAAGTCGGCGTCGCCGTGGGACTGGGGCGGGCCCTGCTGGGGAAACACCAGCGTGACGTTGCGGCGGCCGTGGGTGACGAGGTTCCAGAGGTCTTTATCCACCGCCTCGATAACGGTGCGGTGGGGGGCGACCTCGAGCGTGCCGCTTTTCAGGGCGCAGAAAAACGGGTAGTAGAGCACCAGGGGCGGCGGGGTGCGGGAGAGCTGGGCGGCGGCGAACGCCTGCGCCTTTTCGGCGGTGACCCCCACGGCGCGGGGCAGATCGAGATCGCTGCCGCGCAGTACGGCGGTGCGCACCGTCCAGAGCAGGGCGGGATCGAGCACTGTATGGGGGCGGTACTCCTGCCAGGGAACAGCGGGCAGGCCGCAGGCGGCCAGCTCGTAAAACCCCTCGAGCTTGTTCACTGGGGGGCCTCCTCGACGATGACCTTGACCCGGCCCACCTGGCCGCTTTGCAGCTGCACCTTGATGCCGTGGGGGTGGGTGGCGGACCCGGTGAGGATGCGGGCCACCTGACCGCGGGTGAGGCGGCCGGTGGGCTGATCTTTTTTGAGCACCACGTCGACGGTGGCGCCGATGCGGATATTCTTGCGGATGTTGCCGTTCATGCCGTTCATAGCGAGATATCCTCCATGCCGAGGGCGGTGAACACATCGCCCAGGTTTTGGTGCAGCACCAGATCGGCGCGGCTGTCGGCGGCGGTGGCGCTGCGGTTTATGAGCACCAGCTGGTGACCGCGGTAATACTGCAGCAGGCCGGCGGCGGGGTAGACGGTGAGGGAGGTACCGCCCACCATGAGCAGGTCGGCGGCGGCGATGGCCCGCACGGCGCCGGTGACCACCTCGTCGCTGAGCGGCTCGCCGTAGAGCACGACATTGGGTTTTATGATGCCGCCGCAGGCGCAGTGGGGCACGCCGGACATGGCGGCTACCTGCTGGCCGGTGTAGGATCTGCCGCACCGCTGACAGTGGTTTTGGTGGATGGAGCCGTGCAGCTCGAACACCTGTTTGCTGCCGGCTTTTTGATGCAGACCGTCGATATTTTGGGTGACGACGGCTTTTAGTTTGCCCTGACGCTCCCACGCGGCGAGCGCGCGGTGGGGCAGCGAGGGCTGGGCGGAGAGCACCAGCATTTTTTCGCGGTAGAACTGATAGAACAGGTCGGGGTGGGCGGTAAAAAACTGGTGGCTGAGGATCTCCTCGGGCTGGTAGGGCCACTTTTGGGCGTACAGGCCGTCGGCGCTGCGAAAGTCGGGGATGCCGCTTTCGGTAGAGACGCCGGCGCCGCCGAAAAAGACCATGTTGGTGCTGTTTTGGACCATTTGTTTGAGGGTATCGATGGGCTGCATGACGAGACCTCCCGCTGGGGCGTGGGTTTTCTTTTTAGTATAGCACAAAAACCGGGGGCGGAGCGTGGTATAATGGCGACAGAGATAAAGGCGGCGGCACGACAACACGACAGCACGGCGGTACGGCCGGGGCGATATGCAGGCAGCCGCGCGCGGCGGTGTATGGGATGCTGGGGTGCTGGGGTGTTGGGGTGTTGGGGGGGGGCAGAGAACGAGACGGCGCCGGGCGGCAGAAACCGGCTATAAATGCCAGACAGGAGGATCTAACGATGCAGGAACAGCTGGTGCGGCACACGCTGCCGCCTATTTATGACGCCGGCAGCCGGGTGCTGCTGCTGGGGAGCATGCCTTCGCCCAAGTCGCGGGAGGTGGGTTTTTACTACGGGCACCCGCAGAACCGCTTTTGGCGGGTGCTGGCGGCGCTGTTTTTAGAGCCGGTGCCGGAGGGAAACGAGGCGCGCACCGCCTTTTTGCACCGGCACGGTATAGCGCTGTTTGACGTGCTGGCCAGCTGCCGCATACAGGGAGCCAGCGACACCAGCATTAAAGACCCGGTGGCCAACGACCTGACGCCTATTTTACAGGCAGCGGATATCGGCGCTATTTTTTGTACCGGGGGAAAGGCGCACAGCTTGTACCGGCGCTACTGCCAGCCGGTGACCGGGCGGACGGCGCTGCTTTTGCCCAGCACCAGCCCGGCCAACTGCCAGAAACGCTTTGAGGACCTGGTGGCGGCTTACGGGGCTATTCTCGCATACTTATAGATAGACGCGGCGTCTATTTACATTTAAAATTCCACACCTGTTCCCCAGGTGTGGAATTTTTTGTGTGTTGGGGGTGGGGGGACGCTGTTGGCCAGTAATCGCCCCGGTAGGTCTGGTAGCATGGGAAAAGAGGGGAGGTGGACCTTTTGTCATTATGGGACTGGTTAGCATGGTTAGCGGGACAGGGAAGATAGGTACAGGGAGCAACATAGGAGCCTTTTAGATTTTTATTTAGCTGATGCGTTGACAGTATGAGCTATTCACAAATTAAGGAGGTGAAAAGTATGAGTTGGATTGACTGGTTAATTTGGTTAGCCGGAAAAGGATGGAAATAAGCCACGTTAATTTACAAATGAGGGTCTTCTATGGTTAAGGCCTTATCCGATATTTTATACTTTATATCCCCTATGTGCGACAAGGTCAATACAATTGCAAGTATGCTTTAAACTACCAAGAAGGGTGGGGTACTAAGATATCCCATCCTTTTCTTTTTTATGCGTGGATTCTGGCAAAACAGGTATCAAATAACAGCGGTCGTTTCTATAAGGTGTGACTTATTGATACATGTTTGTGTATCATTCTATATTTTGAGCACCTTTTTGCGAAAAATTTTTACGCCAACGTGTCGAAAACAGAGCAAAACGCAATTCGTTATATGATACCAGCGTGATTTGTGTAGAAATCGACACTGATGTAAAGAGTGCAACGGAAAGTAATCGTCTTCCATCTTTTGGTAATTTCTATATGGAAATTCATTAAAGAAAAGGAGGACGTTAAAATGAGCTTACTCGATTGGCTGTGCTGGTTGGCTGGTAGACGGTAAACCTAAGATAGGGAGGCATCTTGTCCTCTCTATTTTAATGTATGTGATTTTGGTGTGAACATTCCTACACATGTCCTCATTTCATCCTTTATAATTAAGGTGAGGGGGGATTGTCGTGGATTACGCTAAATTGCTTCAAACAATCATAGAATCTATTTTTACTTGTATCATCTTCTTTGTAATTGCACGCCCATTATGCCACACATTTTGGAAAGTCCTATTTACTGTTATCTTCACCGGCTTATACGTAGTGGGCTTTGCCATACTATATGAAATACCACTTATACCAACTATTGTAGCAATTGTGGTCTTATCTTCAATTATAATGAATTTTCTTGACCACAGACCTATACTAGATGGAAATTATTGCGCTGTCTTGTTCCTATCACATGTAGTAGAGCGTTTCGGCACGTTACTTTCCGGAATTGTTGCATATTTCATTATGGGAGTAGGTTCGTATTCGCCAGACGATAACAAGGTATTCGTTGTATTAGTATGGGCCCTATGTCAGATTCTTTTTACTTTCTTTATATTGAACCTAAAACTATTTAAAGAAGGTATTAGAAAATGGCTAGGTAAGGGATTTAATCGTTTCATTATACTTAGTAGTTGGCTTATTTTATGTTCAGTCACATTCTTGGGTAATCTTATTTATAAAGACTCCCGCATCCAACTACAGGTGTCCTTAATTATTGGATTGAGCATACTTGTCTCTCTTTTGTGGTTAGCTGACGAAATCAAAAAGAGACAGGAACGGCACAAGTTGGAGGAGGCCAATCGGCAGTTATCGGCGGAGGTACATAAGTCAAAAGAGTTTTTACCCAGTATTCACAAGGTGATCCAAAAGCAGGCCGCCGGCGCAGTGCCCCGCGGCGTGCAGACCGAACTGGCGCGGATGGCGCAAGAACAGGAACTGGAGACCCGCTGTGCACTGCTGGAGTACGATCCGGTATCGGCCACAGGCCTTTACTTATTGGACGAGCAGTTGACCGATTACCGCCGTGAGGCCATTGACAAAGATGTGGACCTGTTTATTTCGGTACAGGACCCGGTGGCGCCGCTGGTGGAAAACGGCGTTATTACCCAGATACGGTTACAGCGGCTGATCGGCGATCTGATGCGCAACGCCTTTAACGCCATCGACCGACGCCCAAGCGGACCGAGAGGTCAGATCCTGCTTTTGCTGGGACTGACTGCCGACGGCTGCTATGAGATAGATATTTGTGGTAACGGCGCTCCTTTCCCCGCGTGGGTGCTGGAAAACCTGGGCGTGCGGGGGACCACTACCGGTGGCACTGGCAACGGTATGGCCGATATATTTGATACGCTGGCGCTGTGCAAAGCATCGTTTACTTTGCAAAAGGAGAGCGAGGGCCAGCTATATACCAAGCACATCACCATTTCGTTTGACGGAACGGGCAGGCTTGCTATAGATCACTAACGGAAGTATACGCGTGAGGTGCAAGGAGAGATTTTTTACATGTGTAGGTACAGATTTGAGCGGCACAAATACAACCTGCCCGAGGTGGGCGACTACTACAGCTACCGTATTGGTTTTTACCCGGAGGAACCCAACGGGCCGCCGCTAAAGGTGATCGAGGATGTATCGATGGACTTTGACTTTGCACGGCGGTTGACCGACTTACTGAACCAGTGTGAGGTGCACTTATGTCACTTTATGGATATCGTGGAGGATGCGCTGCTGTGAGCGGCTCGCGCACAATGTATTAAAAAAGACCCCGACCCTACCGGTTGGCGGTCTTTTTTTAGTTTTGTTTAGGCACTTTTGTGCCAGCAGGGACCCGGGCAGGAGCGCCCCTCTATTATATAGGGGCGCTCCTGCTCTTTTTGTGCCTTTTGGGCACAGCACAGAAAAAAGTGGGGAGCGCAGGATAACAGTCCGGTTTATGGGACAGCTAAGCTGGTAAGATAGAGTCACCACAAGAGATAAAGCCGCCAAGACGGCCCGACTGAAAAAAGGAGTGCTGAGAGATGGAGTACAGAGTAAAAGGCGTGAACGGCCACATTGAAGTATACGACAACTGGGGGAACTTCCTGTTCTCGGCCGACACTTATCAGGAGGCCGAGAGCGACCTGCGCGACATGGGCCTGGCAGCCTGAGCGCCGGATATATACTGCAGACCAAGCGGCGGGGCACCGAAGTGGCGCCCCGCTTTTTTGTGTGCGGCCGGGGGACAAGATCCACTTTTTGGCTGACAGAGGTTGTATGGCGGCGGGTATCGTGTATAATAAGATAGATGTAATATGCCCATACATAAAAGTGGCCGGGACCGGCTGTCGGACCGGCTTTTGATAAGGAGGTCACATATGTCGGCACTGTTCGTGTGTTACCCCAAATGCTCCACCTGCCAGAAGGCCAGCGCATGGCTCTGCGACCACGGCGTAGAATACCGGGAGCGCGATATCAAACTGGAAAACCCCACCGCCGAAGAACTGGCGGCGTGGCACAAGCTGAGCGGGCTGCCGCTGCGGCGCTTTTTTAACACCAGCGGAATGCTATACCGGGAGATGGGCCTAAAGGACAAGCTGCCGGATATGGACGAGGCGGCGCAGTACGCGCTGCTGGCCACCGACGGCATGCTGGTAAAGCGGCCGCTTTTGGTGACCGAGGACCGGGTGCTGGTGGGCTTTAGACCTAAAGAGTGGGAGACGCTGCTGTAGGGCGGCCCCCTTAAAGAGCACCAGAAGTTGAGGGCGGGCGGCGGCCCGCCGGAGGTACTATGCAGATAGACAGAGAAAACACGGGTGGCCGCGGGAGAGAGACCCGGGTATCGGCCACCATCGTGACTTACAATAACGCCGACAAGATCTTATCGGCGGTGGGAACGCTGCTGGAACACACCCGCGGGGTGGAGCTGACGGTATACCTGTCGGACAACAACTCCACCGACAGCACGGTGCGGCTGGTGCGGCAGCACTACCCGCAGGTGGTGATCTTGCAAAACGGCGGCAACGAGGGCTTTGGCTGGGGGCACAACCAGGTGCTGGACCTGCTGCGCTCGGATTACCACGCGATCGTGAACCCGGATATCATTCTGGACTGCGACTGCATCAGCGAGCTGTGCGGGTACATGGACGCCCACCCGGACGTGGGGATGATCACCCCCAAGATCCGCAACCTGGACGGCAGCGAGCAACATCTGCCCAAATTGAGCCCCACCTTAAAATACCTGTGCGGGGGGCGGTATGAGGATGTGGCGGCGTTTTTTAAGCGCTGGCGCACCGAGTACACCATGCGCGACAAGCAGCTGACCGACCCGGTAGACATTGAGTTTTGCACCGGCTGCTTTATGCTGATACGCACTGAGCTGTTCCGGCAGATAGGCGGATTCGACTGCCGGTACTTTATGTATTTTGAGGACGTGGACCTGACCCGCGAGGTGTTGGCACAGGGACAGCGGGTACAGTTTTACCCCGGCTGCTGGGTGTACCACGAGTGGGAGCGGGCGGCGGCCCAGAGCTTTAAGTACTTGTGGATCGAGGTGGTGTCGATGTGCAAGTTTTTTGACAAGTGGGGGCGGTACCGGCGGGGCGGCAAGCCCAAAAAGCCGGCCAAGCACACACCGCCGCCACAGCGCATTTGACGGTGGCACGGGTAGCGGTGGCGATGGCCACCTACAACGGGGCCGCCTTTTTGGACCAGCAGCTGGCGAGCATTTTGACCCAGTTGCCAGAGGACGGGCAGCTGGTGATATCGGACGATGGGTCGCGCGACGGGACCTGGGAGAAGCTGGAGCTGCTGGCGGCGCAGGACAGCCGGGTGCGGCTGGTGCGGGGACCGGGCAGGGGGCTGCTGCAGAACTTTGCCCACGCGCTGGGGCGGGCTGACGGCGACATCATTTTTTTGGCCGACCAGGACGACGTGTGGCACCCGGACAAGATCGAAAAGGTGCTGGCGGCTTTTGCGCGGCCGGAGGTGCTGGCGGTGCTGCACGACGCGCGGGTGATAGACGGTACGGGCAAGGTGGTAGCGCCTTCGTACTTTGCCATACGGCAGACCGGGCCGGGCTTTTGGCACAACCTGAAGAAAAACGGGTTTATCGGCTGCTGTATGGCGGTGCGGCGGGAGCTGGTGGCGGCGGCGCTGCCGCTGCCGGCGGGCATCCCCATGCACGACAGCTACCTGGGGCTGCTGGCCACCTGTCTGGGGGAGGTGGCCTATTTGCGGTGCGCACTGTTTGACTACCGGCGGCACGGCGGCAACCAGACCGGCGAGCAGCACGGCGGGGCGGGGGAGATGATCAGCCAGCGCTTGGGGCTGTACCGGGCGGGGCGGCGGCGGGCGCGGCAGATCAAGGCGGCGGGCGGTATTGACAGCAGTGCGGCGAGAGGGGGGCGGTGTTGATGGCTGGGGCGCGTATTTGCACGGTAGTGCTGGTGTACAACGTGCGCTGCCAGGACAGCGCCGCCTGCCGGGCGCTGGCGGCGATGGGCCGCCGCGATGTGCTGGTGGTGGATAACTCGACCAAAGACCTGCCAAACGGGGCGTACTGCCAAAAGCGCGGGTGGCAGTATGCGGCCATGGGCGGCAACTTTGGGCTGGCCCGGGCGTACAACCGGGCGACGGCGCTACTTTTGGATGCGTGTGACTATATCGTGTGGCTGGATGACGACACCCAGCTGACAGAGGACTACTTTGCGGCGCTGGAGACAGCCACCCGGCGGCAGGGCGGCGTGGATATATTTTTGCCGCTGGTCCACGACGAGGCGGGGCTGTTATCGCCCAGCGCTATTCGCGGCAACAAGGTGTGGCGGGTGGCGCGGCCGGAGGACATTGGGCCGGGAGAGATCACCGGTATCAACTCGGGCATGGCGGTGCGCACGGAGCTGTACCGCGATCACCGCTATGACGAGGGGTATTTTTTGGACTATATCGACCACGCCTTTTTGCGGGATATGAAAGCCGGCGGCGCGGTGATCGCCGTTTTGGACGCGGTGTTGCAACAGCGCTTTTTTGGCAACCAGCGGGGCGATGTGGCGGCGGCGGCGCGGCGGTTCGCCATTTTTAGAAAAGACTTTGCCCGCTTTTGCGGGCGCGGGCCAGGCGGGCGGCTGTATGCGGCGTACGGCATTTTGCGGCACGGCGCGGGGCTGGTTTTAAAAAACCGGTCGCTGGGCGTGCTATTTGGCGGCAGAGGCTGAACCCGGCAGCGAAGGTATAGATGGCCACGGGGCCACACCAGGGCGGTCCGGGACGGCGGTATTTCCGGACGAGACAGCAAGATAAAAAGCGGCGGCCCGCACGGGGCTGCCGCTTTATTTTTGTTGCCGCACAGGCTATCTCTCGAGCAGGGCAAATAGGAACTCCTTTACAGTGGGACGGCCGGTATTGATGTTGACGGCGTAGGGATAGTACTTCTCTAAGATATCGATGTCGGTGGTCTTCCAGGCGGAGTCGATCGCGGTGCGGATGGCCTTTTCGATATTCTGGTCGCGGGTGTTGTGGCGCCGGGCGATGATGGGAAACACTTTGCCGGACAGATCGGTATTGGTGCCATCCATCTCGCGCATGAGGCCGACCGCCTCGATGATGTACTTGTGCCCCTTGAGGTTGGACGTGATACCGATCTTACCCAACATGAGCGCCAGATCGCGCTGCTCGCGGTTGGCGGCGGGCAGGCGCACCTCGATATGCGGGGCAGTGACCGGAGCGGCGACGACACCTTTCTTAAAATATTTGGATGCGCGGTCAATAAAACCGATGACCTGAGCCGGGCTGTAGTCGAGCAGACTTTTGGTGAACACGAAACCGGCACCGTGCTCGCGGGCCATTTGCAGCGTGGGCTTGGACAGTGTATTGGTGGTGACCACCACGTAGGGGCGATCGATGACCGGCAGGTCGTCGAGCTGATACAGATAGTCGATACCGTTACCTTCGTTTAACTCCAGATCGAGGATGACCACGTCGGGATCGAGCTCACGGGTGAGTTCCATCGCGTGGCGGGCGCTGTCGGTGGTGGCCATCAGCTCCATGCGCTCACAGAGATCGATACAGTGCGCGAAGTTGTCGCACTCCTCTTGCTCATCTTCTACCAGCAGTATCTTTATCACGTCCATATTGCCTCCTCATTGCTGCACGATCCGTTGGGGCGGGCCAGCGATCACCGCTGACCGGCCACCTGTAAGAACTCTATCAGGGCCTGGCGGGCGGGCTCGGGCAACTGGTGCACCAGCCGCAGCAGGGTGATATCCTGCTCGCCGACACGGTACGCGAGCTCGCTTGCGCCTATGAGATAGTCGACCGAGACATCGAAATACGCCGCCAGCTTAAGCAGCGTGGGGATGTCGGGCTCGTACTTGAGATTTTCGTAATTGGCCACGCTCTGGGCGCTGACGCCCAGGTGGTCGGCCAACACCTGCTGCGAAATGTGCCGCTGCTTGCGCAGGCGTTTGAGCCGGGATAAATTCATGTGGTCTGCCTCCTCTTCCGCTGCCTGAACGGGCCGGCAGAAAAAGTATCGGTAACGGCCAGTACACCTATTTTGCAAAAAGCCACCTTTTGCGAACACCGCTGAGAACCGTACAGGTGTATAGATCCAAATGCATATCGATAACGACACCAATATACAATTATTACCATTTATGTATTTCTTTACCGGTTTACTTTTGTCACTAATATAACAATTTTTACTGGTTTTGTCTATCAGCAGTGCCGTTATTTCTCTTTTTCCGATAATTATCATCAAGTTATTGGGTAATTTTGAACAGAAAATTTTCACGATAGGCATATATGTATACAAAACAAAAACCGCTCTTTTATTCCTGCAGGCGAGTCTTGCAGCGGGGCCAACGGGTGGAGGTGCGGCGGGTGCACACTGTTTTTTGGAGCCGCTGCGGGGCAGCGGGCAGCAGCGGACGACAGTAACCGGACACCGGGCAGAGGTTGACGGGGTTTGGGCAGGGGAGAGCGTATCGAGCACACAGCGCCTCAAAAGAGCTACTAAAAATACCGGGGAGAGTCCCCACCAGGAGAGATACTGAAGTTGCGGGGCAACGGGGCGGGGAGGATGGTCGGAACGGGGCAGCGGCGGCGCCCGGCTGCTCTGGATGGTATGAGGTAGGGCGGGGCGTAGGTGGGGGTGGGGGTAAGTTGGAAGTATATTTTGCCGTTGGGGATGGGGCGTGCTGGGCCTGGGAGAAGCGGACAAGCAGGGCCGTGACCGGGTGCAGGCAGGCGGTGGGGTTGGACTGGGGCCGGGCCGTGATCGGGTTGTGGCAGGGTTGTGGCAGGTCTGTAGCTGGGCAGTGGGTGGGTTACACGCGGGCTACGGGCGGCTGTGATCGGGCTACGGCTGGGCGGTGGTTGGGTGGCGGCTGGACGGTGGTAGCAAAAGGGGCGGTCGGGCAACCTGACGAGGCGACACACTTTTTCGGGATGGGGCTTGTGGGAGCACTATGCTTTTTTCATTTTTACATGGGGAAAGTAAAAAACACCCCCATCCAGAGGATGGGGGTGCGGGCAGCTATTGAATAGATGATAGGCAGGCGCTGGGGCGCTATAGCAGGGCGCCGGCAGGCACAGCTATGGGCTATGTATGCCGTTCGGACGCCTGGGAGCCTATCGGCGGGTAGTGGATGGTGTTATCTACGCCTGCGGTTTTTTATAGCCACATTTGGGGCAGACGCCGTTTTCGTTGAGTGCGATCCCGCACAGCGGGCAGCGATCGATGACCTTGTTGGGGCTAAACTCCTCCGAGGCGGCATTGACACCACTGGTAAAGGTGATCTTGGCGATGTTCAGCTTGTCTTTGAGCAGATCGTAGACGATCTTGATCATGCCCTCGACGGTCATCGTCTCTTTCGTGACCACCAGGCGGCAGTCTGGGTAGGCTGTGGCCAGCTCGGTCTTAAAGGCGGGACCTTTCATCTGGTTGTTGGGCGCGCCGTTGCGGATACCCTGTTTCTCGTAGACATCGAGGATGGCGGGCAGCAGCGGATCATCTTGGCGCAGGATCAGTGCGTGGTCGAAGTTCTTCAGCACTCCCCAGGCTGTCTTTTGGATCTCGTTACAGGGAAAGACCATATTTACGCCGGGCTCGACGGTGTCCTCGACCTCGATGGTCAAGACACCGGTGTGACCGTGCAGGTACTGTGCCTCACCCTTAAAACCATAAAACCGATGTGCGTACTGTAGATCTAACGTGGTGATACTTCTCATTTTGACATCTCCCTGAATGTATATTTACGGGATCATGCACCCGTATGCGCACTGTTTATTAGGGCTCTGGGGCCCGGTGGGCCTTGGATTGGACTTGGGCGGGAACACGGGTAGGGCAAAGCTATTTTTGACACTGCGGACAGATGCCTTTGAACATGAGGTCGTGCCCGCTGAACTGAAAGCCGTGGGTGTCGCGTATCGCTTTTTGCAGATCCTCGATGTAGTCCATATCGACATCGAATACCCGGCCGCACTGCGTGCACCTGACGTGGTAGTGGTCGTGACAGCGGTGGTCGAACCGGTCGGCCGCGTCTGGGACCTCGATCTTGCGGATCTCCCCGCTCTGGGAAAGCTGATTGAGGTTGCGATATACAGTTGCTTTGCTGATGTTGGGGTGCTCGCCGACGACCGCCTGATAGACCTCTTCGGCGGTGGCGTGACACTTTAGTTTGTTTACTGCCTCGAGCACCAGCGCGCGCTGGATCGTATTGCGTCTCATCGTCACAAAAACCCCTCTAATGATATTTATTCTCAACTAGCATATTATCACATTCAATAACACATATCAATAGCAAAATGCAAATATTTCCTGTTTTTGTGGAACTGATGGGATAGAGCGGGGCGTAGATCGGGGCACCTTGTTTTTATATGTGCTATGCATGGGGGAATGGGTGGTCTAATTCATTTGGCAGGGACAGGAATAGCCGTATGAAGTTTAAAGATGTGTGTGGTCTGCCCGCAGCGGGTAATGCCGGGCAGGGCAGCAGTGTTACCACATTCAGATCGGAGCTGTAGGGCAGTAAGGCAGCTAGTGGGGCTGCTTATACATAGATGGGGTAGGGCCAGCCGCAGGAGGGATGTTCGCTGTTGCCAGGAGAGATACCGGATATAAAAACAGCCCCCAGTCGTTGAGAACGGGGGCTGTGGGCTTGCCAGGTTAAAAGGACAGGCTGATCTCTGGGTTTGTGGGAGGAAAGCAGTTGGGTATAGACAAAAAGGGGGGCAAAAAATTACACTCCCATCAGATGATGAGAGTGTAACCACAGCTGGTTGCGGGGGCCAGATTTGAACTGACGACCTTCGGGTTATGAGCCCGACGAGCTACCGGACTGCTCCACCCCGCGATATAGGCACCCTGTTTTGGGGTGCTCTATTAGTATAGCGATATAGCGCTGTGTTGTCAATACCCTGAAAGGATATTGCGCAAAAAACTTTTTGACCGGATGCGACCTGTTTTTTACAGCAGATCTTCTCCCTCGTCATCGGCGGCAACATCTTCGCCGACAGCCGGAGCATCTTCTTCCTCGGCCTCGTCGTCGCCGGCGGCACAGCAGTCGTCGCAGCAGCAGGTGGCGCAGTCGTCCTCGTCATACTCGTCCTCGTCGCCGAACTCCTCGGTGTAGGCGTCGAGGTACTCGCAGCCATCGGTGCCGTCGCAGCACACCAGGCAGTGTTTTTTGAAGAAGTTATATGCGAGGTAGATGACGCCGGCGGCAGATGCCAGTACTGCCAGCACCGAGATAAATTTTCCCAGCTTCATAATAATATCCCCCTATATTTCTATAGTTTCAGTATCTGTAGATTTCATTATAATATGTGGCGCACAAAAAAACAATAGCGGGTTGTGTCTGATTTGTGAATTTGTACCGACTGCCGGTCCTATTTAGGGATATGGTAGGCCCTACACGCATTTTGATAGGTGATGTCGCAGAGCTCCTGGCAGGAAATTTTTTTGATGCCGGCGATGACCTCGACCACCTCGGGCAGCATAGAGGAGTCGCAGCGGCGCTGGCCCTGTGCGTAGGGGGTGGCGTAGGGGGCGTCGGTCTCGAGTAGGATGCGCTCGAACGGGGTGTGCTCGATGGCTTTTAGCGGCATGTCGCGGTACTGGGGGTGGGTGATGTCGCCGCCAAAGCTGACGTACATGCCCAGATCCAGCACCCGGCGCAGGCCGTCCAGGTCGCCGGAAAAGCGATGCACTACCCCGGGCAGACGATAGCGCTCGAGCACCTGATAGGTGTCCTGATGGGCGTCGCGGTCATGGATGATGACCGGCAGGCCCAGCTCGCGCGCCAGTTCCATCTGCTCGCAGAAGATGCGCATCTGCAGGTCTTTGGGGTCGTCCCAGAAATAGTCGAGCCCGATCTCGCCGATGGCCACCACTTTGGGATCTTGTGCGGCGCGGCGCAGGCCGTCGAGATAATCGGCCGGGGTCTCGGGTGTCCAGTGGGGGTGCACCCCCACCGAGGCCCAGACAAAGTCGTACCGGCGGGCGATCTCGAGCACCCGGGGGACCACGCCCATATCGGAGCAGCAGTTGAGCACCCGGCTGACGCCTTGCCGCTGCAGCCCGTCGAGCACCGGCCAGCAGTCCTCGCCGAAAATGGCATCTTCGTAATGGGCGTGGGAGTCGAAAATATTGCGCACAGAAATACCCCTTTCTGCCGACAGGCGGCAGCTGCCAGACACCGGCGCGCCACCTGCCTATTTTACGGCGCCGGGGCACGGATATCCACTGCGGCGCCGATGGTGCGAAAAGAAAATACAAATTCACTATACACCAAATCCATCCCGGCCACAAGGGGCCGTGCCGTCGGCGGGCGCCTGCCTGTAGCTTTTCACAAAAAAACGGCCCTGCCAGGCGGTATTTTCCATTGTTGCGGCGGGGAAAAGAGATTGCAAAACGGCTCGAAAACTGCTAGAATAACTCTAACAACTGGATAGGTGGTATTTTGCGAAAAATACGCGGGAGGGAGGAAAAGCGAGGAAAACTTGATTCTTTCTTCCTTTTATTTTGCCCAAACGCGCCGCACTGCCGCCGCCACATACGAGACGACCCACTACTTGCCGCACTGTATACACGCCTGTGATACAGTGCCGTTTTATGAGTAGCCGCAACTGCCAAAAGGGGGATACGCCATTATGCTAGCAGGCCGCAATCTGCTCTCGCCTTCGGACTTTACGGCAGAAGAGCTCGACGAGCTTTTCGCCTTGGCCGACGACATCATCGACCGCCCGGATCAGTACCGAGATATCTGCCGTGGAAAATTACTGGCCACACTGTTTTTTGAGCCCAGCACCAGAACCAGACTCAGCTTTGAAGCTGCCATGCACCGTTTGGGTGGCAGCGTATTTGGGTTTTCTGATGCGGGCTCTTCTTCTGCCACCAAGGGGGAGACGGTGGAGGACACCATCCGCATGATCAGCTGTTACGCCGACGTGGCGGTGATGCGCCACCACATCGAGGGCGCGCCCCAGGCGGCGGCGCTGTACACGGCCATCCCGCTGATAAACGCCGGCGACGGCGGCCACCAACACCCCACCCAGACACTGACCGACCTGTACACCATCCGCACCGCCAAGGGCCGTCTGCACGACCTGACCATCGGCCTGTGCGGCGACTTAAAGTTCGGGCGCACCGTCCACTCGCTCATCGAGGCCATGGGCCGGTACACGGGCATCACCTTTTACTGCATCTCGCCCCGGGAGCTTGTGCTGCCCGACTACGTGATAGCGCAGATGGACAAAAACCCCAACATCACCTACACCCAGGTAGAGCGCATGGAGGACTGTCTGGACAAACTGGATGTGCTGTACATGACCCGGGTGCAGGGGGAGCGGTTTACCGATAAAGACGAGTACCTGCGGCTGCGGGACTGCTATATCTTAGACCCCGCTAAAATGGCTTTGGCCAAAGAGGATACCATCGTGCTGCACCCGCTGCCGCGGGTGAACGAGATAACCCCCGAGATAGACGCCGACGCGCGCGCCTACTACTTTACCCAGGCCCAGTACGGCATGTATGTGCGCATGGCGCTGCTGGTAAAACTGCTGGGGGCCGAGGACCCCGACAGCCAGGTGGGCGGCGCCAAGTGGCACCGGCGGCCCCACGCCCAGCTGGTGCAGCCGGAAAACCCCGACCACACCTGCCCCAACCCCAAGTGCATAACCAACGCCGAGCCGGGGCTGCCCCGCCGCTTTGAAAAGTTGGGCAGCGGCTGGCGCTGCCGCTACTGCGACAGCCAGCTGGACAGATGACCGGCGCCGCTTTTGACCGGGAGGGAGAGACTATGGCTGACCTGCTGATAAAAAACGCCCAGCTCGTCGACTGCGACGGCAGAGGGCGGGGAGACCTGCTGATAAGAGACGGCAAGATCGCCGCGGTGGGAGGAGAGATCGCCGCCGACTGCGCGGTGCTGGACGCCCAGGGCATGACGGTGATGCCGGCTTTCATCGACATGCACGCCCATTTTCGCGACCCGGGCTACACCTATAAAGAGGATATCGTCACCGGCAGCGCGGCGGCAGCGGCCGGCGGCTACTGCGCGGTGAACTTAATGGCCAACACCGACCCGGTGTGCTCGCACATGGACGTGGTGGAAAAGGTGCTGCAAAAGGCCGCGGACTGCGGGCTGGTGCAGGTGCACCAGTGCGTTTCGGTGACCGAGAACTTTGACGGCGAGACCACCAGCCACCTACAGGAGCTGGACGGGCGGGTAAAGCTGCTCAGCGAGGACGGCAAAGGCGTGATGAAAAACGCGGTGATGGAAAGAGCCATGCGCTTTGCCGCCAGCCGCCACATGGCGGTGCTCTCCCACGCCGAGGACATGGATATCTCGCCGTATGACTACCGTTTGGCCGAGAACATCGCCACCGCCCAGCACATCGTGCTGGCCCAGCACACCGGCTGCCATCTGCACCTGTGCCACGTGAGCACCAAAGAGGCCATCCGCTACATCATCGCCGCCAAAAAGGCGGGGGTGGACATCACCTGCGAGGTGGCGCCGCACCACATCTGGTTTGCCGACGGCGGTTACCGGGTAAACCCGCCCATCCGAAAGCAGGAGGATGTGGACGTGCTCATCGGCGCCATAAAAGACGGCTGGGTGGACATGATCGCCACCGACCACGCCCCCCACACAGACGACGACAAGCAAAAAGGCGCCCCGGGCATGGTGGGGCTGGAGACCGCCTTTGCGGTGTGCTACACCAAGCTGTGCATACAAAACAAGCTGCCGCTAGAACGGCTCAGCGCGCTGCTGAGCCGCGGCCCGGCCGAGCTGCTGGGGTACGACAAGGGGAGACTGCGGCCGGGCTTTGACGGCGACGTGGTGCTGGTTGACACCGATAAAAACTGGGTGGTAGACCCGGCGGCGCTGCACTCGAAAAGCCACAACACCCCGTTTGCCGGGGTAGAGCTGACCGGCCAGGTGCTGGCCACGGTGCGTGGCGGCCGGGTGACCTACCGCCGTTAAAAGAGCATAAAAACTGCCGTTTTGGCAGAGAGGATAGAGGTTCGGGCGGCGCCCGCGACAGAAAGGACGTATTACCATGAGCAAAATGATCGTTGACCGGCTGTACCAGTCTGTAGCTGAAAAGGGCCCCATCTGCGTGGGCCTGGACACCGATATCTCGTATGTGCCCCAGTGGCTGCGGGACGAGTGCGAAAACGACGGCGAGGCGGTGCTCGCTTTCAATAAACAGATCATCGACGCCTGCTGCGACGTGGCCGGCTGCTTTAAGGTGCAGATCGCCTATTACGAGTCGCTGGGGATGCAGGGGCTGCAGGCCTACCGCGACACGCTGGCCTACCTGCGCCAGAAGGGGCAGATCGTCATCGCCGACATCAAGCGCGGCGACATCGCCAAGACCGCCGAGATGTACGCCAAGGGCCACTTCACCGGCGACTTTGAGGCCGACCTGGTGACCCTGAGCCCGTTTATGGGGCTGGACAGCATCACCCCCTACCTGCCCTACATCAAAGAGCAGGAGAAAGGCGTGTTCGTGCTGGTGCGCACCTCCAACCCCGGCCGAGAGGACTTTCAGTACATCCGCTCCGAGAGCGGCGAGACCATCTACGACATCGTGGGACGCCGGCTGCAGGACGAGATCGGCGTGGACTGCATGGGCCAGTGCGGGTACTCCAGCGTGGGCGCGGTCATCGGCGGCACCTCCTCGCTGGAGGCCGAGACCATCCGCAAAAAACTCGACAAGACCTTCTTCCTCATCCCCGGGTACGGCGCCCAGGGCGGCAAGGCAGAGGATATTGCCCGCTACCTAAAAGACCGCAACGGCGGGGTAGTCAACTCCTCCCGCGCGGTGCTGCTGGCCTACAAAAAGGCCGGCGACGAGCGCGATTTCGCCACCGCCGCCAGAAATGAGGTCATCAAAGCCAGAGAGGAGATCTTAAGTGCCTGTGCAGAGTACGAGAAATAAGATACTGGAAAACACCCAGGTGACCGACACCGTGTACCGCATGGTGGTAGAGACCGCCACCCGCCCGGAGCCGGGCCAGTTTTACATGCTCAAGGGCTGGGGCGACGAGGGCCCGCTGCTGGCCAGGCCCATCAGCGTGTGCGACGCCGACGGGCGCACGGTGACCTTTTTGTACGAGGTGCGCGGCAAAGGCACCCGCCTGCTCTCGAAGCTGCGCGCCGGCGAGCAGCTGGAGCTGACCGGCCCGGTGGGCCACGGCTTTGCCATCGAGAAAGTTCGCGGCAAGGTGGCGGTGGTGACCGGGGGCATCGGCTTTGCGCCCATGGTGTATGTAGCCAAGAGCTTAAAAGATTGCCAGGTGGACTTTTTCGCCGGTTTTCGCGACGCCAGCTACCAGCTGGAGCTGGTGAGGCCCTATGTGCAGCGGGTGGCGGTGGCCACCGACAGCGGCGCCGAGGGGCAGAAGGGCTTTGTGACCGACCTGTTTGACCCGGCCGGCTACGACTTTGTGCTGACCTGCGGGCCCCAGGTGATGATGGAGAAACTGGCGAAGGCTTGTATGGCCTGCGGCACCACCTGCTACGTGTCGCTGGAGCGGCACATGGCCTGCGGGGTGGGGGCCTGTTTGGGCTGCACCTGCCAGACCACCGCCGGTGCCAAGTGCGTGTGCAAAGACGGCCCGGTATTTTTGGCCCAGGAGGTGTTTTAGATGCTAGCTACCGAACTGTGCGGCGTCACCTTAAAAAACCCGGTCATTGCCGCCTCGGGCACCTTTGGCTTTGGCAAGGAGTACGCCGAGATCTTTGACATCTCGCGCCTGGGGGGCATCTCCTCTAAAGGGCTGACCCTAGAGCCCCGCTTTGGCAACACCGGCGAGCGGGTGTACGAGACCGCCAGCGGCCTCATCAACTCCATCGGCCTGCAAAACCCCGGCGTAGAGGCCTTTATAAAAGAGGACCTGCCCTTTATGCAAAAGAGCGGGGCGGCGGTCATCGTAAACCTGGGCGGCCACGACCTGGACAGCTATTTAAAGGGTGTGGAGCTGCTGGACAGCCAGGACTTTGACCTGTTGGAGCTCAACATCTCCTGTCCCAACGTAAAGGCGGGCGGTATGGCTTTTGGCATGGAGCCGGCCACCGCCGGCCACGTGGTAAAAGAGGTGCGCGCCCGCTGCCACAAACCGCTGATGGTAAAGCTTTCGCCCAACGCGCCAGACCTGGTGGGGGTGGCGCTCTCCTGCCAGCAGGCGGGGGCCGACTGCCTGTCGCTGGTAAACACCTTTCAGGGCATGGCCATCGACATCTACCGCCAAAAGCCGGTATTCGACAACGTGTTCGCCGGCTTTTCGGGGCCGGCCATCCTGCCCATCGCGCTGCGCATGGTGTACCAGGTGTGCGCCGCGGTAGAGATACCGGTGGTGGGCCTGGGCGGTATTGCCAGCGCCGAGGACGCCATCGCCTTTATGATGGCCGGCGCCCGGGCGGTACAGGTGGGCACTGCCACCTTTGCCCGCCCCACTGCCATGCTCGACATCATAAGCGGGATGGAGGACTTCTGCCAGCAGCAGAAGCTGGCCCACATCGGCGACATCGTGGGCGCCGCCAACCCCAGCTTTCGGGGCCGCAGATGACCGACACAACACCTGCTTTGAGAGGGAGGTTTCTAGTTTGAGCGAACAGAAAAAAGCCTGGCTGCTCTTGGCCGACGGCACACTGCTGGAGGGGTATTCCTTTGGCGCTGCCGGCGAGAGCTTTGGCGAGGTGGTATTTAACACCGGCATGACCGGCTACCAGGAGGTGCTGACCGACCCGTCCTACTACGGGCAGATCGTGGTGCAGACCTACCCCATCATCGGCAACTACGGCATCAACACCGACGACATGGAATCCCAGAAGAGCTGGGTACAGGGCTACGTGGTGAGCGAGTGGTGCAAGTACCCCTCCAACTTTAGGGTGGCCATGACCATCGACGAGTTCCTCAAAAAAGAGGGCATCGTCTCGATTTGCGGGATCGCCACCCGCACCCTGACCAAAAAACTGCGGGAGGCCGGGGTGATGAACGGCGTGGTGACCACCGAGTACCGCGAGGACAGAAGAGAGGAGCTGCTGGAAAAATTGCGGCAGTTCTCTATCGTCGACGCGGTGAAGGCGGTCTCCTGCACCGAGGTACAGGAGATGGGCGCCGCCGAGGGCGACAGGGCCTACCGGGTGGTGCTGATGGATTTCGGCTACAAGCGCAACATCCTGCGCTCGCTGCAGAGCCGCGGCTGCCAGGTGACGGTGGTGCCCGGCCACACCAGCGCCGAGGACATTTTGGCGCTGTCGCCCGACGGCATCATGCTCTCTAACGGGCCGGGCGACCCGGCGGAGAACACCGCCATCATCGCCGAGATCGCCAAGCTGCTGCACAGCGGGGTGCCGGTATTCGGCATCTGCCTGGGGCACCAGCTGACGGCGCTGGCCACCGGGGCCAAGACCATCAAGTTAAAATACGGCCACCGCGGCGCCAACCAGCCGGTAAAAGATCTGGATCACGACCGCACCTACATCACCTCGCAAAACCACGGCTACGCGGTGGACGGCGACACGGTGGACGAGAGCGTGGGGTATGTGAGCCACGTGAACGCCAACGACGGCACGGTGGAGGGCATCCGCTACCGCAAGTACAACTGCTTTACGGTGCAGTTTCACCCCGAGGCCAGCGCCGGGCCCAAAGACACGGCGTACCTGTTTGACGAGTTTATCGACATGATGAAAAAAGGGGGCAAATAGGCTATGCCGAAAAGAGAAGATATCAAAAAAGTGCTGGTCATCGGCTCGGGCCCCATCGTCATCGGCCAGGCGGCGGAGTTTGACTACGCCGGCACCCAGGCCTGCCGCGCCCTGAAAGAGGAAGGGCTGGAGGTGGTGCTCATCAACTCCAACCCGGCCACCATCATGACCGACAAGGCCATGGCCGACAAGATCTACATCGAGCCACTGGTGCCGGAAGTGGTAAAGAAGATCATCCTGCTGGAAAAGCCGGACAGCGTACTGCCCACCCTGGGCGGGCAGACCGGGCTCAACCTGGCCATGGAGCTGGCCGAGGAGGGCTTTTTAGAGCAAAATAGCGTGAAGCTGCTGGGCGCCAACCCCGAGACCATCAAGAAAGCCGAGGACCGGCAGGCCTTTAAAGATACCATGGAGAGCATCGGCGAACCGTGCATCCCCTCGAAGGTGGTCAACACCACCCCCGACGCGCTGGAGTTTGCCGAGGTCATCGGCTACCCGGTCATCGTGCGGCCGGCCTTTACGCTGGGTGGCTCCGGCGGCGGTATCGCCCAGGACCCCGAGCAGCTGCACGAGATCTGCGACAACGGGCTGCGGCTGTCGCCCATCACCCAGGTGCTCATCGAGAAGTGCATCTCGGGCTGGAAAGAGATCGAGTACGAGGTGGTGCGCGACGGAAAAGGCAACGTCATCACCGTGTGCAACATGGAGAACATCGACCCGGTGGGTGTGCACACCGGCGACAGCGTGGTGGTGGCCCCCTCCCAGACGCTGACCGACCGCGAGTACCAGATGCTGCGCTCGTCGGCGCTAAACATCATCTCGACTTTAAAGATAGAGGGTGGCTGCAACGTGCAGTACGCGCTGCACCCGGACAGCTTTGAGTACGCCGTTATCGAGGTGAACCCCCGCGTGTCGCGCTCGTCGGCGCTGGCCTCGAAGGCCACCGGCTACCCCATCGCCAAGGTGGCGGCCAAAATAGCCATCGGTTACAGCTTGGACGAGATCCCCAACGCGGTGACCGGCAAGACCTGTGCCTGCTTTGAGCCGGCGCTGGACTACTGCGTGGTGAAGTTCCCCAAGTGGCCCTTTGACAAGTTCGTGTACGCCGAAAAGACGCTGGGCACCCAGATGAAGGCCACCGGCGAGGTGATGGCCATCGCCCAGAACTTTGAGCTGGCCATGATGAAGGCGGTGCACTCCATCGAGTTGGGGCTGGACACACTGACGCTGCCCCAGTTGGAGGACCTGCCCGACGAGGAGATCGTAAAACTGCTGGCGAACACCGACGACGAGCGGCTGTTCGTGGTGTACGAGGCCATCAAGCGCGGCATCTCGTTTGACGAGATCTTTGACATCACCAAGATCGACAAGTGGTTTTTGGCCAAATTCGGCAAGCTAGCCAAGATGGAGAACGCCCTGAAAGAGGGCGAGCTGACGGTGGAGAAGTACCGCGCGGCCAAGAAGCTGGGCTTTTTAGACGCCACCATGCGCCGGCTGTCGGGGCAGGAGTGCCCGGAGAAGCTGCTGGCCGACTACAAGATGGCGGACACCTGCGCGGCGGAGTTCACCGCCGAGACGCCGTACTTCTACTCCTCTTTTGACGGGGACAACGAGGCCGCCGAGCACATTGCCGCCCACGACAGCGGCAAGAAGAAGATCGTGGTCTTCGGCTCGGGGCCCATCCGCATCGGGCAGGGCATCGAGTTTGACTACTGCTGTGTGCACTGCGCCTGGGCGCTGAAAGAGAAGGGGTATGAGGCCATCATCGCCAACAACAACCCCGAGACGGTATCCACCGACTTTGACACCGGCGACCGGCTGTACTTCGACCCGCTCAACGCCGAGTACGTCGAGAGCCTGCTGGCCACCGAGAAACCCTATGGAGTGGTGGTGCAGTTCGGCGGCCAGACGGCCATCAAGCTGACCAAGCACCTGCAGAAGATGGGGGCTAACATTCTGGGCTCCTCGCCCGACGCCATCGACGAGGCCGAGGACAGAGAGCGCTTTGACGCGCTGCTGGAGCGCTGCGGCATCCCCCGCCCCCAGGGCCACACGGTGTACACCACCGAGGAGGCCATCAGGGCGGCCGGCGAGCTTGGCTACCCGGTGCTGCTGCGCCCCTCCTATGTGCTGGGCGGGCAGAACATGATCATCGCCTACTCGGACGCCGACGTGACCGAGTACATGCAGATCATCACCGCCCACGAGCTGGAGAACCCGGTGCTCATCGACAAATACCTGACCGGCATCGAGTGCGAGGTGGACGCCATCTGCGACGGCGAGGACTTCTTGATCCCCGGCATCATGCAGCACATCGAGCGGGCGGGCATCCACTCGGGCGACTCGATCTCGGTATACCCCAGCCAGGACCTGAGCGAGCAGGTAAAAGAGACCATCGTCGACTACACCGCCCGGCTGGCTCGGCAGCTGCACATCGTGGGGCTGATGAACATCCAGTACGTGGTGCACGAGGGAAAGGTGTACATCATCGAGGTCAACCCCCGCTCCTCGCGCACGGTGCCGTATATCAGCAAGGTGACCGGCGTGCCCATGGTCGACCTGGCCACCCGCTGCATGCTGGGTGAGCGCCTGGCCGACATGGGCTTTGGCACCGGGCTCTACCCGGAAAAGGACTTTGTGGCGGTAAAGGTGCCGGTATTCAGCTTTGAAAAGCTCAAGGATCTGGACACCCAACTGGGGCCGGAGATGAAATCTACCGGCGAGGTGCTGGGCGTGGCCGAGACCTTTGAGGACGCGCTGTTTAAGGGCCTGGCGGCAGCCGGCTACAAATTCAAGCGGCCCGGCGGGATCCTGTTCACGGTACGCGACCAGGACAAGCACGAGATCATCCCCATCGCCGAGCGCTTTGACGCCATGGGCTTTGATCTGTACGCCACCGGCGGCACCGCCCTGCGACTGAATAAAAACATGGTGGCCACCACCTCGGTGCGCAAGATCGGCGAGCCGTCGCCCAACGTGCTGGATCTGCTGGAGAGCGGCAAGATCGATTACGTGTTCTCCACCTCCAGCAAGGGCCGCACCCCCGAGCGGGACGGCGTGCGCATCCGCCGCAAGGCGGTGGAACACCAGATCCCCTGCCTGACGGCTATCGACACCATCGATATGCTCTCGCGCTGCCTTATCTCGGGCAAGAAGATCGAGGACATCAGCGTGGTGGATATCACCAAGATCTGACGACTGCAACTGCCGTAAGATAGAGAAGGCACCTGCCCTTAAGCGGCGGGTGCCTTTTTGGTGGCCGCACTGCTTTTTGAGGGGCTATGGGGCCGATCGGCGGTGCAGGGCCGCTAGGCGGCGGTAAAAGAGGTTGACGGGATAGACAAAATAGGGTATGCTTTACAGGCGTAAGGGAGTAGTCGCCGCCGGGGTGCCGGCGGGATGAAGCCAACATCTTGGAACGCAGTTCCTGGCTTTGTATGAAACGACGAGACTTATCTGCTGGTTGCAGGTAGGTCTTTTTTGTTGGGCCGGCGGCGGTACTGGCAAGAGAGCATTTTGAGAGAGGATGTAATAGATCATGAGCACCTGGGCGCTGTTTATCATTGCGGTGGGGCTGTCGATGGATGCCTTTGCCGTAGCCATTTGTAAAGGACTTTCGGTAAAGCGGGCCGGGATAAAGCACTGCGCAGTGACCGGGCTGTATTTTGGCGGCTTTCAGGGGCTGATGCCGCTGCTCGGCTACTTTTTGGGGGTGCAGTTCGAGTCGCTCATCACCAGCGTGGACCACTGGATCGCCTTTGTGCTGCTGGGGGCCATCGGCGTAAACATGATCCGTGAGTCGCGCAGCTGTGCCGAGTGTGAACAGCTCGACGGCTCGTTTGGGCCCCGGGCCATGCTGCCGCTGGCGGTGGCCACCAGCATCGACGCATTGGCGGTAGGGGTGACTTTTGCCTTTTTACAGGTAGACATCGTGCCGGCGGTGTGCTTTATCGGCGGCATCACCTTTATACTGTCGGCGGTAGGGGTAAAGGTGGGCAATATTTTTGGTGCCCGCTTCAAGTCGAGAGCCGAGCTGCTGGGCGGCGCGGTCCTGGTGCTGATGGGCGCCAAGATCCTGCTGGAACACCTGGGCATTTTGGGTGCATAAATAATAGGCGCCGCAGGGGATGGGCAGCAGGGCAGTATTCCCCGGGAAATGGGCCACCGCGGCGCGCCGGGCAGGCCGCTTTGCCGCTTGCGCGGGGCGGGGCAACGTGTTATGATGGAGACCGTGAAAAAGTGGGCCGCTGCGGCCCTGGGAAGATATATATGGAGGGATCTTACATGAACATCGTACTGCTGGAATCGCTGGGTGTGCCGGAGGATGTGCTGGCCGACTGCGCCAGTCCGCTGACCGAGGCGGGCCACACCTTTACCGCCTACCCCAAAGATACCGACCCCGCGGTGATGATCGAGCGCGCCCGCGACGCCGACGTGCTGATGATCGCCAACATGCCGCTGCCGGCCGAGGTGATCGAGGCCTGTGACCACCTGAAATTTATCGATGTCGCCTTTACCGGTGTGGACCATGTGGCGCTGGACGCCGCCGCCAAAAAAGGCGTAAAGGTGAGCAACGCTGCCGGGTACTCCACCCAGGCGGTGGCCGAGCTGAGCCTGTGCCTGATGTTATCGCTGCTGCGCCGCGTGCCCCAGGTAGAGGCTCGCTGCCGCGCCGGCCAGACCAAAGACGGCCTGGTGGGCTGTGAGCTCGCCGGCAAGACGGTGGGCATCGTGGGGACCGGTGCCATCGGCCTGCAGACCGCGCGGCTGTGCCGGGCTTTTGGCTGCAGGGTGCTGGCCTATGCCCCGCGCCCCAAAGAGGCCGCCAAAGAGCTGGTGGAGTACGTGTCGCTGGAGGAGCTGCTGGCCCAGTCGGACGTGGTGTCGCTGCACTGCCCCCTCAACGACTCGACACGCGGTATGATCGACGCGGCGCACATCGCCATGATGAAACCTACCGCCATTCTCATCAACGTGGCCCGTGGCCCGGTGGTGGACAGCCAGGCGCTGGCTGACGCCCTGAACGCCGGAAAGATCGCCGGGGCCGGCATCGACGTGTTCGAGACCGAGCCGCCGCTGGCCACCGACCACCCGCTGCTGCACAGCAAAAACACGCTGGTCACCCCGCATGTGGCATTTGCCTCGGCCGAGTCGATGGTGGCCCGGGCCCAAATCGTGTTCGACAACATCCAGAAATGGATGGACGGCGAGCAGGCCAATATCGTGCTGTAGTGCTATAGTGTTTAGGCGCTAAATTTTTTCAAAGCCCATAAAAGAGCCCCTGTCCGGCGTGCGTACGGACAGGGGCTCTTTTAGAAGTGTGAAAAATGGCCGGGCAGGGCCGACAGCTACTGCGAGGTGTGGCCGAGCAGCGCCTGCTGCCGGCAAAACCAGCGGAGCATGTGGGCGTGCCGCTGGGGGATACCGGTGAAGTGGTCGCCCCGTTCCCACCGGTAGGTGACGGCGTCATCCCCCACCTTTTGGCGCAAAATATCCGCTGCCTGCAGGGCACATGCGCCCACCTGGGACATGACCGGGTGGCGGGTCTTTTCTTCAGTATCGCCCAGCGACAGGTAGTAGCCGCCGGCACGGGGCTGATTTTGGCCCATATACTCCAGCCAGCGGGGAAACCACATCGACCCCGACATGGAGGCCGCAAAGCCAAAGGCAGAGCTGTCGTAGGCGGCGTAAATGGCGAAGAGACCGCCCAGCGAGTAGCCGGCGATACCGGCAGCCTGCGGGCCGGGCAAGACCCTGTACTGCGCCTGTATGAAAGGCAGCACCTGTTTTGTGATGAGCTGCAGATGCCCGCTGGCCCCGCCGCCAAACGGGGCGGCACCGCGAAACACGGCCGGCGCCGGCCAAGGCGTATAGTCGCGGTCGCGGTCGTCGGCATACACTCCCACCAGCAGACAGGGGGAGGCGGCAGCTACCGAGTCGGCGGTGAGCAGGCCGGTGAGCGCCGGCTCGATACCCTGCAACATGTCGCCGTCGGTACAGTAGAGTACCGGCAGGGGCCTCTCTTTTGGCAGGTCGGGCCGCCACACGAGCAGTTTGGTCTGTGACAGCTGATGGGTGTTTACCGTATAGCCGATGGACATCGCACACACCTCTCTTTACTAAAATGGGGCGGCATGGGCGCAGCCCCGATCACCGCTATTGTAACACCGGCGGCAAAGATGTGCAAAAAAACGCCGATCGTGCTAAACTAGAAACAACCGATCTTAGAGTGGGGAGGCCGCGACTATGGCTAAGCGCGCCGGGCAAAAACTGCGCATTTTACAGGTGATGCAGCTCATTTTGCAGCACACCGATGAGGAACACGGTCTGACCTTGGCCCAGATGGCGGCCATGCTGCGGGATCAGGGCCTCGACTGTGAGCGCAAGAGCTTATATGACGACATACAGACACTGCGCGATTTTGGACTGGATATATTACTGCAAAAGCAGGGGCGGCAGAGCGTATACCTGCTGGCCAGCCGCGACTTTGAGCTGCCGGAGCTAAAGCTTTTGGTGGACGCCGTACAGTCCTCCCGCTTTATCACTGCCAAAAAATCAGAACAGCTGATCGGCAAGATCGAGCGGCTGGCCAGCGTGCCCCAGGGGCGGCAGCTACAGCGCCAGGTGTATGTACAGGGCCGTATCAAGACGATGAACGAGAGCATCTACCACAATGTGGATAAACTGCACGAGGCTATATCGGCCGGGCGGCAGATAAAATTTCGCTACTTTCAGTGGTCGGTGCAGTTTGGCGGCGGCAGCCGGGTGGTAAAGTCGTACCGCCACGGCGGCGCGCTGTACCAGATAAGCCCCTGGGCGCTGTTGTGGGACGACGAGAACTACTACATGGTGGGATATGACGGCGCGGCGGGCAAGATTAAGCACTACCGGGTGGACAAGATGGAGGCCATACAGCTGACCGGTCTGGCGCGGGATGGGCAGCGGGAGTTTGCCAGTTTTGACACGGCGGTGTACTCGAAAAAGGTGTTTGGCATGTACGGCGGGCAGGAGCAGACGGTGCGCCTGCGATTTGCCGACTACCTGGCCGGGGTGGTGGTGGACCGCTTTGGTCCTGACCTGCCACTGCGCCCGGCGGGGCCGGGCCAGTTTATCGCCGTGGTACAGGTGCAGACCAGCCCCCAGTTTTTCAGCTGGATATTTGGGCTGGGCGACGGGGTACAGATCTTATCGCCCCAGCAGATAGTGGACGACTTTTTACACCACGCCCGCCAGGTGACCGACCTGTACCGGTGACCGAAATGGGCCGGACGCCGTATGATGACAGAGGGGGGCAAAAGACCTGTGGAGCTGGGACTGACGATACCTTTACAGCGGCAGACCGGGCACCGGGCAGGGCCCAGCGGCGGCAGCGGACCGATGTACTGCTGGGACCTGCACGGCATCGAACTGGCCGGACGGCGCTGCCTGCTGGGGGTGCAGACATCCAGCAGGTACAGCTTTGTGCTGTACGACCTGAGCCCTTTTCAGTGGCAGCAGCTGGCCGACACGGCGGTGCAGGCCGTTGGCCAGTGTCTGCACCTGGAGGGCTTTTCTGCCCCGCAGGTAGACCGGTACCTGGCGCTGGCCGGGAGCGCTGCGTACACCAAGACCCACGGCCGCCGCGAAGTGGCCTTTTTGAACCGGGCCTGGTTTTTTTGCCTGGAGCAGGAGCTGGCCGTAGACACCGGGCGGCAGCTGCAGACCGGGCTGATGGAGCTGTGCAACACCCAGCCCTGCCGCTGCGCCGGGCACCCGGGGCTGGGTGTGGCCAGAACGCGGTTTTGGCAAGATCTGGCTGCGTTGGGTCTGCGCCGATAGCCACAGTACGAGAAGTATGGAAACAGGGTGAGCACATGAGCCTTAAAAAAGCGCTTTTACATTTGAAGACCATCAACCACCACAAAAAGCTGGTGCGGCAACACTGTTTTCGGGTGGGGCTGTACCGCCGGGGACTGCTGCACGATCTGTCGAAATACACGCCGGCAGAATTTTTGGCCGGCGCCAGGTATTTTCAGGGCGACCGCAGCCCCAACGACGCCCAGCGCCAAGCCGAGGGCTACAGCGCTGCCTGGCTGCACCATAAGGGGCGCAACAAGCACCACCTGGAGTACTGGATCGACTACGACCCCCAGGGCAGTCACCAGCTGTGCGGGATGCAGATGCCGGTGGCCTATGTCGTGGAGATGTTTTGCGACCGGATGGCCGCCAGCAAGACCTACCGGGGCAGCGCCTACTGCGACCGCGACCCCTATGATTACTACATGCGGGCCAGAGACCACTACCTGCTGCACCCCACCACCCGGGCGCTGCTGGAAGCGATGCTCACCAAATTAAAAGATGAGGGGGAAGATGCGGTGTTTTCGTATATCCGTACCGATATACTAAAAAATGCGGCCAAATGAGTGTGCCCGACACCGCCGCCACTTTTTACCAGCTGACAGGTGCTGTGACCGCACCGGCCGGCTGGTGTTTTTTTACCGGCGGGCGGCGCCGCTGGAACGCGAGGCGGCAGAGGGTCCCAACAGGTACAGCTATTCCCGAAAACGGTGCCAGGCAAGTGGTTCTGTCAGCGGCACAACGCACAACACCGCCGGCAAAAAAACGTGCGCTGTGCCAAAGGTCCGCTGTTTTCGCCGCAACCCGACAAGGACAACACAAGTTGCCGGCAAAGTTTGGGCCATCCCTATGGGCTGCGCCGTGCTATACTGGGTATAGACCTTTTGAGGGGGAGGTATATACCGTGAGACAAACACAGGCCAAGCGGACCATCATCCAATTTATGGCCACCTACTTTTTGTTCCAGATGTTTATCAGCGGGCCGTCGAGCTACCTGCCGCTTTTTCTGCAGGATCGGGGGCTTTCCGACGCACAGATCGGCATCGTGCTGGGCGTGTCACCTTTTGTGTCGATGGCCGGGCAGTTTATATGGGCCGGGGTGGCCGACCGGGTGGGCTCGGTCAACCGCATCTTTTTTCAGCTGTCGGTGGTGTCGCTGCTCATCGTGCCGCTGCACCTGCTGTTCGGCGGCTTTTACTACATGTTTTTTATTCTGTGCATCTTCGACTTTTTCTACAGCGCTTTGGCTCCGCTGCTGGATTCGCTGGGCATCTACTACGCCCAGGCACAGAAATTCAACTTCGGCAACTTTCGCCTGATGGGGTCGCTGGGCTTTTTGGTGGCGGCGCTGATCTCCGGTTTTTTGGCCGATTTAAAGATCGACTACATCTACTACTTTCAGGTGGCTATGGGCGTGCTGTTTTTGGTGTGCATACCGCTGCTGCCCAAAGTGCAGATGCCCAAGATGAAAAAGGCGGTATTCAACCCCGTGGTGCTGCTGCGCAAGCCGTCGGCGCTGATGGTGCTGCTGGTGGTGGCCCCCATCATGTTTGGATTTGGCTACAGCCTGAGCTTTTACCCCACCTACCTGGTGGGACAGCTGGGGGCGCCCAGCTCGTATATCGGTATCGGCAACATCGTGTCGATCACCATTGAAGTGACGTTTTTGTTTTTTATGGATAAACTGGTGGACCGTGTGCCCATCAAGCTGCTGTTGGCTGGCATCTCGTTTTTGACCATCGTGCGGTGGACGGTGTACGGCTTATCGGACAGCATTTTACTGGTGCTGCTGTTTTTTGGCATACAGGGCATCACCTCGGTGGCGACCTACTTTTTCGCCTCGTTTTACTTTAAGCGCATCGCCCCGCCGGAGGGGAAGGTGAGCACCCAGACGCTGGTGTCGATCTACTGCTACGGTATATGCCGGGGGCTGGGGGCACTGCTGGGGGCGCCGCTGACCCAGCTGGTGGGCGGGACCCGCAACGCCTTTTTGGCCATTGCCGGTATAACGCTGGCGGCGCTGGTGCTGTTTATGCTGATCCCGGTGAAATTTGCACAGCAGGAACAGGCCGACAGTGGTGTGCAGATCGGTGACGAGGGCCGGTAAACCCACTTTACACACATCTTTAAGGGGCGGCGTGCCGGGGCACACCGCCCCTTGTTTTGCCTATCTCTTGTGTTATAATACTCTTATTATAGTCGGCGGTACTGCACGCCGAATGTAGTGCCGCCGGCCGGACCTGATGAGAGCAAGAGCGCCCCGCCGCACGATAGCGGCGGGCGGAGTTATTTGCTAGGAGGAAAAAATATGTACGATTTTCCCAAGATAGATCTGCACCTGCACCTGGATGGATCGGTGCGGCCAGCCACCTGTTTAGAGCTGGCCCGCCAGCAGGGCGTAACCGAGCTGGCCAACCTGACGCTGGCGGAGATGGCCGACCGCATGCGCATGCAGCCCGATGCTGCCGAGGACGATTTTTCGGCCTTCGACACGCCGCTCATGGTCATGCAGACTGCCGAGGCACTGACCCGCATCACCGCCGAGCTGGTGGAGGACCTGGCCGCACAGGGGCTGGTCTACGCCGAGATACGCTTTGCACCTCAGTTCCACTGCCAGCAGGGCATGAGCCAGCGGGAGGCCATAGAGGCGGTATTGCAGGGCGCCCACCAGGGGATGGAGCGCCACAGCAGCATAAAGGTGGGCATTATACTCTGCGCGATGGCTTTTGGGCCGGCGACAGAGACCTATACCCAGAACGTGGAGACCGCCCACCTGACCGGGGAGTATCTGGGGCGCGGAGTGGTGGCGATAGACCTGGCCGGATACGAGGACCGGCTGCCGGAATTTGCCCCTATTTTTGAGCTGGCACACCAGCTAGAGCTGCCCACCACCTGCCACGCCGAGCGGCACGTGGATCAGTGTGTGCCTTTTGCCACCGACCGCATCGGCCACGGTTACCAGGTGGCCGACGAGCCCGCGCTGACAGACTACGTGATAAAAGACAACGTGCCGCTGGAGATGTGCCCGCTGTCGAGCATGGTGTACGGCCTGCCCCGGGATGGCCGGCACCCGCTAAAACGGCTGTACGATGCCGGCGCACCGGTGACGGTGAACACCGACAATATGACTGTGCTAGATACCTGTCTAAAGCGGGAGTACGACATCTGCCGGGCCATGGGCTTTACCGAGCGCGACCTGATACAGCTGAACATCAATAGCGCCCGGGCCGCCTTTTTGCCCGCAGATGAAAAAGAGGCGCTGGTGGCCAAATTGCAGGCCTACTTGTGAGATACCAATAAAAAAGAGCGGCAGCTGGCCGCTCTTTTTTATTGCGCAAACGGCCGGTGATCTGGTACTTCCAAACTGGTAAAGCGCCAAAAAACACCCTGCACTTTGCAGCAAAACAGAAAATCGGCGCCCGGGCGCTGGGAATGGGGGAGAGCGGCACGTATAATGGAAAAAAGCGCAGAAAGGCGGAAGGACTATGCACAGGCGACTTGACTACAGGACCGTGACCCTGCGGGAGGATGGGCGGGCCATCCGCATCATCGACCAGACCCGGCTGCCCCAACAAGTGGTATTTTGCGACCTAGAGACTCAGGAGCAGATCCGGCATGCCATCTACACCCTGCAGGTGCGGGGCGCGCCGGCCATCGGCGTTACCGCCGCTTATGGGCTGGCACTGGCGGCCGGCGAAATAGACGCCCGGGACCGCGACGGCTTTATGGGGCAGCTGGCGGACAAAAAAGCGTATCTGGCGGCGGCTCGACCCACGGCGGTCAATCTGTTTTGGGCGCTGGACGAGATGGAGACCTTTGCCGCCGGGCTGTGTTACCGCGACCCAAAACAGATGGCGGCCGACATGTTGCAGCGCGCACGGGAGGTAGAGGCGCAGGACGTTCGGGTGTGCCGCCGGATCGGAGAGAACGGTTTGGTGCTGCTGCAGGATGGGTGGGGCATACTGACCCACTGTAACGCCGGGCAGCTGGCAGCCGTTTTGTACGGCACCGCGCTGGCCCCCGTCTACGCGGGAGCCGAGCGGGGATACACCTTTCATATGTACTGCGACGAGACCCGGCCGCTGCTACAGGGAGCCAGACTGACCGCTTTTGAGATGCGGGCAGCGGGCATAGACACCACGCTGCTGTGCGATAATATGGCCGCCACCGCCATGGCCCGGGGAGATATCCAGGCGGTGCTGGTGGGCGCTGACCGCATTGCCGCCAACGGCGACACAGCCAACAAGATCGGCACCTTGGGGGTGGCTATCCTCGCCCAGCATTACGGCATCCCATTTTATGTGTGCGCACCGCTGTCTACCTTTGACCCCTGCTGTGAGAGCGGAGCCGACATCACCATCGAGCAGCGGCCGGGCACAGAGATCAGTGAGATGTGGTATAAACAGCCTATGGCTCCGGCGGAGGTAAAGCTCTATAACCCCGCTTTTGACGTGACGCCGGCGGCGCTGATCACCGGTATCGTAAGCGAGTACGGGGTTGCCCGGGCCCCGTACACACACTCGATCCCGGCGCTGTTTGCGGCCCGCAAGCGGCAGCCGGTCTAGGGGGAGAGACAGATGCAAAGACAGCACTTGCCATTTTGCGAACAGCTGGTACAGGCCGGGCGGGAATTGCTCGGCAGTGGCCTGACCGTGGAGACCTGGGGCAACATCAGCTGCCGCGACCCGGCTACCGGCAATGTATATCTGACGCCCAGCGCTATGGCTTATGACCGCTGTACTGCCGCCGATATGGTGGTGTTTGCCGCCGACGGCACACAGATAGACGGCCGGCGGCGGCCCTCGGTAGAGGCGGCCATGCATCTGTCTATTTACCGGGCGCGCGGCGATGTACAGGCTATTTTACACACCCATCCGGTCTACTCCACCGTATTTGGCTGCCTGGGCGAAAAGATACCACCTATCATCGACGAGGCGGCACAGGCGCTGGGTGGACCGGTGCCGGTGACCGCCTACGCTCTGCCCGGCAGTGAACAGCTGGCACGAAACTGTGTAGATGCGCTGGGGGCGCTGGGCATGGCCTGCCTGCTGCGCAGCCATGGGGCCGTATGCTGTGGGGCGGACATGGCCGGCGCCTTTAAGACGGCGCGGGTGCTGGAGATGACGGCCCAGATCTACTATATGGCCCGCACCATCGGCACACCGGAGGTATTGCCGCGGGACAAGGTGGACTGGATGCGCGATTTTGCCCTCAACCGGTACCGCCAGTGACAGCAGCGGATGACCCCAGACCGGCGTGTGAAAGACTCCGCGGCGCAGGGAGGCAAACAGGAGATATCTTGCGGCGACGGTATCATACCGCCCCTTGTGGGGCGGTATTTTGGTGTGGCGGCGACGGTGCAGCCGGCAGTGCTTAGCAGTTTACACAAAATAGCAGAGACAAATTCGGTACAGGTAAGGGGGGACCGGCCCTAAAACAGCGGTGCAAAGTCCCGCATAGTACGATATAATAGGGACGTATGGAAACGAGCCCGCGGTGTTTAGACCGGCGGCTGTGAAATGGAGGACAAGACAATGAGAAAGATCTTAATGGATTGCGATACCGGCGGCGACGACGCGACTGCCATCTCTCTGGCGGTAGCCAGTGATGATATCGAGCTGTTGGGCGTAACGGCCTGCATGGGCAACCTGGAGCTGTCGGAGACGCTGCGCAACAATCTGGCCCTGGTGTCGTACCTGGGCGTGGCCGACCAGGTGCCGGTGGCCGAGGGGTCAAAAGACCCGCTGGTCCGCCCCCGCTGGGTGGGCGCCGCCGGCGAACACCGGCTGGAGATGCCCGGCTTGCCCGCCGACAGCGAGCTGCCGGCCCCGCACCAGCTGGACGCCGTGGAGTTTATGGCCAAGGTACTGCGGGAGAGCGACGACAAAGTGACGCTCATTCCTCTGGCTCCGCTGACCAACATCGCCAAGCTGATGATGCAGTACCCCGAGCTGGTAGAGGAAAAGGTGGACGACATCATCCTGATGGGTGGCGGCATGTACTTTGGCAATACCACCGGCGCTGCCGAGCTGAACTTCTACGCCGACCCTGAGGCCGCCAAAGCGGTGTTTGCCTTTGGCAAACCGGTCGTGATGTGCGGGCTGGACGTGTGCTATAACGGGTATATCACCCAGCAGGAAAACGATGAGATCCACGCTATCGGCAACAAACCGGCCGAGGTATTTTACCACATGACCCAGCACACCCTGAAGTGGCAAAAAGAGAATAACGGTGTGGAGCGCGCCCTGATGTACGACAGCGTGCCCATCATCTACATGCTGCACCCCGAGCTGTTTAAGACGGTAAAGGCCGACATCCAGATCGAGACTACCTCCGAACTGTGTGACGGCATGAGCGTGTGCGATGCGCGCGTGGGCCAGGAGGAGACCGGGCGGCCGCGCATCCACACGGTGGTGCTGGACGTAGACCGCGAGGGCTACATAGAGCGGGTAAAAGAGATCTTAAAACAGGCCGGCAAATAAGCTGACTGGCCCCTGGGCCGACCCCAATACGCGGGGGCGGCTATACGAGAGAAAGGCGCGAAGAACTATGGAACTGAAAAAGAGACCTGTCATCATCGACTGCGATCCCGGCGAGGACGACGCTGTCTGCCTGTTTATGATGTTCGCCGACGAGCAATTCGATATTCTGGGCATCACTCCGGTATGCGGCAATAAACCACTGGATTTTTGCACCACCAACGCCCTGCGTCTGTGCGAGCTGACCGGCTATACCGATATCCCGGTGCTCAAAGGGGCGCCGAAGGCCATCTTCCGCGAGGCCCGCACCGCCGGCGACATCCACGGCGCCACCGGCCTGGGCAACGTGGTACTGCCCGACCCGGTAAAAACTGTAGAGGACGAATACGCCTGGGACTTTATCTACCGGCAGGCGGTGGCCCACAAGGGCGAGCTGGAGATCTTGGCGGTAGGCCCGCTGACCAACCTGGCCACCGCTCTGCTCAAGTACCCGGACCTCAAGGATTACGTAAAGCAGATCGTGATCATGGGCGGCGCTTCGGGCATGGGCAACATGACCCCCACCGCCGAGTTCAACATCTGGGCTGACCCCGAAGGCGCAAAAGTGGTATTTAAAAGCGGCATCTCCATGGTGATGATGGGGCTGGAGATCTGCTATGACGCCTATGTGAGCCCGGAGGACTTAAAGCGTATTCGCGGCGACAAAGGCGGCAGAGTGGCCGGTGTGGCCGCCGACCTGATCTCGAAACGGGTAGACCACGCCACAGCCAACGGCATGCCCGGCGGCGTGCTGTGCGACGCGGTATCGGCCGCCTATATGATCGACCCCAGCGTGATCGAGTGCGAGCACGTACACGTGGATGTAGAGGTATCCGGTATGCTGACCGAGGGCAAGACGGTAGTGACCCGCTCGTTTACTGAAAATGCCAAACGCGAGCCCAACACCTACCTGGGCTGCGGGATCGATCAGCCCAGATTTATCGACCTGATCGTGGCGGCGGTCGAGAAGATCGACGCAGAGCTGGCCCAATAGCATGCTTGCAAGTACCTGATATACAGATATAAAATAGAAAAAGGGCAGTCTTTTGCGTTTTTGCATAAAGACTGCCCTTTTTTATGATAGAAAACACGCATTGTACACAGTGCAAAAATCGTGTAGCATAGAAAATGACCGGTGTGCTATCGAGACCGGAATACTGCTGATCAGAGGAGCTTACAAGCTATGGCCAGAAAAGTGATCTTAGATGTAGATACCGGCGGCGATGACGCGATCGCCATCATGACGGCGGCGCTCTGCCCTGACCTAGAAGTGGTGGGCATTTGTACCACTTGGGGAAACCTGCCCATCGAAAACACCACTGAAAATACACTGCGGGTGGTACAGCTGCTGGGGATGGATATCCCGGTGGCCAGGGGCGCCAGTCAGGCCATGGTAAAGACCCTGTTCCCCGGGCGGCTGCACAACCCCTATACGCCCGATTTTGTCATGGATGAAAACGGCAATCGCATCGGCTACCACGACCCCTATCTGCCCATCCCCGCGGCCACCATCAAAGAGAGCGACCTGTGTGCGGTGGAATTTTACATCAAGGCGCTGACCGAATCGGCGGAGAAGATCACCCTGATACCGGTGGGGCCGCTGACCAACCTGGCACTGGCCATGCGAGCCAAGCCCTCGATCTGTGAAAAGATCGAGCAGATCGTCATCATGGGCGGCGGGCACACCCAGCGCAACGATACCGCCTCGGCCGAGTTCAACATCTGGTGCGACCCGGAAGCCGCGCAGGTGGTGCTCACCTCGGGCTGTGACATCACCATCGTCCCGCTGGACGCCACCCACCGCACCGCACTGACTATGGACCACGCCCGCCGCTTTACCGAGATGCACACCCCGGTGGGGGACCTGACCGCCAAGCTCATCGAAGAGCGCATAACTGCCTACCAGCTGCTGCAGCCAGCCAACAGCACCGGCGAGCTGTCTACCCCCATCCACGATGCGCTGGCCGTGTGCGCAGTGATAGACCCCAGCGTGCTCACCGAGGTGCTGTACACCCGGGTGAACGTGGATATGTCGGGCGGGTATGCCGACGGCGCCACCATCGTCGACACACGTGAAAAGCAGGACCAACCCAAGAACTGCCACTTTGCACTGGATGCCGATATCGACAAATTCGCCGATATGCTGGTGAACTATCTGGGGCGGTTTGGAGGGTAGTGACCGTGTAATACCGCTATAAAAGGCTCGGGACCGCCCATCACGCCCCGGGCCTTTTATAGTAGACTTCTTTTAAAGGCAACTGGGGCGTATATGCTCTACCGGCAAAGCACTGCGCTGTGCGCGGTGAGAGGTGCGAGACCCGTACCGGCACCTGTAGCGGCCAATTAAACACGGTGACAGCAGCTGCACATAGCAGGCAGTAGACTACATGTCAGGCAAAAAAGGAAAGCCCTGATTAGGGCTTTCCTTTAAAAATGCTTCCTATTCTGCTATCACCGATCGCGGGCCAGTTTCTTTACACTGGTGCTCTGCAATACATGCATCCGCCCCCACACAAACCTGTCGGTGAAACCCCTGCTGATCTGTTTTTATTGAATTCAGCTATTGGTCGGAGTTGGAATATACCGGGGAGTTGCTGAATCCTCAGATCTTACAACTATCCATTGGACCTACCTCCGTCATTGAAAGCAGCTATTTTACAGTTTCGAAAGGAAGAAGAGATACACACCCCATCCTCTTTTCTTGACTATAGTATACACAATATTTTAAACATTGTAAATAGTTTTATCTGTTTTCTACTGTTTATACAAATATGACTATCTCTTATTGGTCAGGTAGCCCAGAGCCAGATCAGTAAGGCATTTTAAAGCCCAATTTGAGCAGCTCGTTGATGGGGTTCATAAATTCGGTATAGTGTTTGATCTTGCCGTCCTCTAAAATAAAGCGGTGCAGCGAGTGTTCGGAGTGTTGGGTGGAGGCGCGCTCTTCGGTGCCGGCTTTGAGCGAGGTGCCGGCTCCGTCCGCCTCTACAAAAATGATATTGGGGTCGCCGGTAAGGCGCAGGACCAGGTTTTTAAAAGACCAGTCGGGGAAGTCGCGCACATAAGACTCGTTGGTGGTGCGGATATTGTCGATCCCGCGATTGACCACCGGCTCTTTTTGGCCGGCAAAGCCCAGACTGAGGGTACTGTCGGGACCGTCGACGAACAATTTCCAACGGTTGAGCCGATCCTCGCCGGCAGCAGTCATGTAGCCGATGACCGCCTGCATATTTTTTTGGCGCTGCGCATCGTCGGCCGGGTCGTAATACTTTATCTCAAAATCCATGATATCCTCTCCTCCCTAATCGTTTTCGCCGGGGGCCGGCAGGGTAAAGCCCATCTCGATCAGCTCGCGCGCCGGATTTTTATATTGCAGGTAGTGGCGGATCTTTCCATCCTGCATTTGGAACGTGTGGATAAAATGACCGCCGTGTTGATAGCTGCCCACATCGGCGTTATGGGCCGAACCGGTGCCGTCGGTATCGGCCATGAGGTAGTTCGGGTCGGCGGTGACCAATATTTTGCCCCCCTGCCAGGTGAGGGCCGGGTAGCTGTTGGCCAGTTGCTGCAGGCGCTGCTGTACTGCGGCCCGCCCTGTGGCGATATCGGGCTGCCCGGTCTTGGTAAAGGCCTCCCCGTAAGAGATATCGTCCTCTTCGCAGAACAGGTGCATGCGCCGGGGCAGCTCAGCCCCGGTCAGTGCCAAAAATGTCTGTACGGTCTGCGCATTTTTGGCGCGCAGAGCATCGTCAGCCGGGTCAAAAGCGCGGATATCGATCTCGCTCATATACTTACCTCCCTAAATGTGAGCCTGTGCAGCACTTTTTGCTGCCAAGTCATATTTTTTATCAGTATAATCTTATTTTTACTACCGATTCAATGCATAAGATATGAACGCAGTGAGTCACATCAAGATATCAGCGCTTTGCACAACTAGATACGCACATATTTGCACTATTTACATGTTGTCTATACATATTTTTTCTGTTATATTATGTACAGATGTATATACAACTTTCGTTACATAAAGAGAGGTTGGTAAAAATGGAGCAGAACAAATTGTACGACCGCATATTGGGCAGTTTACTGACAGCGGGGGTGGGCGATGCTCTGGGCGCACCGAGTGAGGCGTTCAGCCCAGCCGAGATCAAGGCGCAGTTCGGGCGCATTACCAAATTTGAAGATCCCTCGAATAACTGTATCTCGCCGGATAACAAGATCGGCGAGGTGACCGATGACTCGTCGCAGATGTACGAGATGGCCCGCGCGGTGGTGCGCAGCGGCGGCGATTTTACTGCTCAGGATGCAGCCGATGCGCTGATCTACTGGGCGCAGCACTACCCCAAATACTATCCCCGCAATGCAGGGCCAACCACACAGCATGTGATCAAGGCGCTGCTGGCGGGTGAGGATCCCATCACGGTGGGGCAGACTGGAAAAATGTACGGGCGCGGCACCTCTAACGGGGCAGTGATGCGGGTGGCGGCGGCCGGTCTGATCCACCCAGGCGACTATGAGGGAGCCATCCAGACGGCTGTGGCTATGAGCGCCCCGTCGCACGGGACACAGCACGCCTACAGCGGCGCTGCGGCTATAGCCTGTGCTATAGCCGAGGCGCTGACCCCCCACAGCTCGGTGTGGTCGATCTTGCGGGCCGGCCTGTACGGCGCCCAGCAGGGGGAAAAGATCGGGCGGCGGACAGCGCGGATAGCAGCCGGAATCCCCGTGTACCCCAAGGTGGTAAAGGCGATCGAGATCGCGCTGCGCTGCCGCGATATGCAGGAGGCGGAGACCGAACTGGAGTGCACTATCGGCGCCGACGATATCTCGGTACAGGGGACCACTGCGCTGGCGCTGGGGCTGTTTGCCGCGGCGGACGGCGACTCGATGAAGACCATTTTGAGCGGGGCCAACATCGGCGGCGATACGGATACGATCGCCTGTGTTGCAGGGATGATCGCCGGGGCGTATAATGGTACCGGCGCCATTGACGGGCAGCTGCTGGCACAATTTGAACAGGCCAATACCTCGTTTGACTTCCGCGGGGTGGCCCAGGGACTGTGCGACATCGCCTGCCGGCAGCAGTGCGCAAACTAAAAAGACTGAGGATACACACATGACCGATATTTACTACCCGCTGATGCCCACCGTCGACATGACGGTGTTATTAGAGCAGCCACTGCCTATCGTGGAGGGGCAGACTAAAGATACCCGCTCGATGGTCATGCAGGCCGGCGGACTGGCCAACACCGTGATCGAGGCGGTGCGGCTGGGCCTGTCGGTGCTGCCCGTGGGGCAGATGGGCCAGGACCTGTTTGGCGACTGGCTGATAGAGCAGTATAAAGAGGAGCGCATCGATACCAGCCGCCTGCACCGAGAGCCGGGATTCGAGACCCAAAAAGTACTGGTATTGGCCGACCGACAGCGCGCCCACGCCTTTGTGAGCATGAACCGCGGAGCCTTTGGCCCGCTGCCGGATTGGCGGCAGGACCTGCAAGACAGCCGTGCGCTGTGCCTGACCGGCTACCATTTGGCCTGCGAAGACACCTGCGACCAGGCAGTTCGTATGCTAAAGACCGCTCATCAGATGGGCAAGCTGGTATTTTTTGACCCCGGCCCCACCATCGCCAAGCTGCCGCCCGACTGGGTGTGCAGTCTGTTACCGTACTGCGACTATCTGGTCCTTACCGCCGATGAGGCGGCCTATTTGGCCAGCGGCAGTGCAGAGGAGATGGCGGCGGCACTGGCGGCCCACGGCTGCCAGGTGGTGTTAAAAGACGGTGGGCGCGGCTGCTACCTATACCGCGGAAATACGGGTTTTTGGGCGCCGGGCTACCAGGTGCCGGTGGTGGATACCACCGGCGCCGGCGACAGCTTTTTAGCCGCCTTTATGCTGGGTGTACTCAGCGATCTGCCGCTCGCGGCCACCGCCGCTTTAGCTAACGGAGCGGGCGCGGCGATGGTACAAAAGTTGGGCAGTGGGCGCATGGTGCCCACCGTAGATGAGATCGCCGCGGTACTTGAACAGCGGTGGCCGCAAGCTTTTGGCGGCCGCCGGGTGCCGCAGCTGCTAGACGGGCTGCGCGCGCTTTTTCTCGGGGAGACACGGCAGTGATCCGGCGCACAGACGGGACGCTGTACCACCAGATCAAACAGTGGCTGCGGGGAGAGATCGAACACCTGCCGCCCGATGCACCGATCCCGTCGGAGCTCTCTATTGCCAAGCAGTTTGGGGTGAGCCGGGGGACGGTGCGGCAGGCAATCGCCGACCTGGTACACGAGCAGCTGATCTACCGTATCCAGGGCAAAGGATCATTTAAGAGCCCGGTGGCAGTCAACCACACCTCTGCTCACATGGACGGCCTGACCAGACAGCTTATGGACTGCGGGCTGCAGCCCAGTATCACCGACATTGCGCTGGACACCGCCGTGCTGCCGGAGCCCTATGTGGAGCCGCTACAGCTGGCAGCCGACGCCCCGGTGTGGCGGCTGCAGCGGGTGTGGCGGGCCAGCGGCCGGCCCATCTCGCTGGGGGTGGCCTATATCCCGCAGGGGGCGGTGCCGGGGCTGCACATCGAAGCTGGACAGTCGCTTTTGCAGGCGCTGAGCGCGCAGGGCATAACTATTGCCCGGGCGGAGAGCTACAGCCGGGCTGTTTTGGCTGACGCGCTGTGTGCCGAGCAGTTACAGGTACCGGTGGGGGCCGCAATTTTACAGATGACCTATTACGGGTACACCGCCGATGGGCGGCCAGCCTTTGTTGAGATGACCCGCACGGTAGGTGAGCACTATGTGCTGCACGTGACCCAACAGCTGTGATGCTATAACCGTATAAAAAGCAGGTAGGCCTAAGGCTTAATAGTGATAAGGTACTATTTAGCATTGCGAGGGGCAGAGAACGGTGTGACCGCAATGGTCACGCCGTTTTTCTGCGTCCAGGGGTAGATTTCGCAACAACAAGCTCGGAAACCACAGGAATCTCTACGTCATCCACGAAGTTGAAATAGATTTTCACCTTCTGTACCCGCTTGCCGCTGGATTTGTCCGGCGCAAACACCTCAATCTTCTTGATATATTCATTGACTATCGTAGGTGTCAATTCCGGCACATCCACATACTTCTGGGTCAGGGCGACAAAGGCGTCTACATCAGCACTCATAGTTTCCTGCGTTTCCAGCCATTCTTCCGTCACTTCAATTTCGAGTTTTAACCGTTCCTGTTCTGCCTCGTAATCGGCGGTCATTTTCTTGTACCGCTCCTTGCTCAGATCACCCAGGACAAAATCCTCATAAAGTCGGGACAGAAGAACATCCAGGTCAGCCAGCCGTTTCTTGGCCTGCTCCACTCGCTTCCGATCTTCTCGGATGTTGCGCTCCTGATCGGAGCGGCGGCATTGCAGCCATTCCTCTTGAAAACCCTCCACGTCCTGCCGAATATAGGCATTGACCGCACGGATGCGCTCCATCACCAGTTCCCGCAGTACATCTTCCCGGATATAGTGGGCAGAACAGGTGCCTCGACCGCTTTTGTAGCTGGAGCATACATAGTGGTCTTGCTTGCCGTCAAAGCTTTTGCAGGTAGCAAAGTGCAGCTTATTCCCACAATCGGGACAGAACAGAAGCCCGGAGAATAATCCCTGCCGTTCCGCCTTTGTGGGACGGCGTTTGTTTTTTCGCAGCTCCTGCACCCTGTCCCACTGAGCCTGAGAAACGATTGCTTCCTGCGTATCAGGGAAGATACACATATCTTCGATGGCATTGGGAATCCGCTTCTTCAGCTTATAGGACTTGGAATAGGTCTTGAAATTGCAGGTACAGCCGGTGTACTCCATCCGTTCCAGAATACCCGCAACCGATTGACCAATCCAATGGTAAGGGCGCTCCGGCATTTTCTTACGCTTTTTCGGGTCAGGATGATTTTCCGACTGTTTGGCATACAGCGCCTTGGTAGTCAACACCTTATCCTTCTCCAGTATACGGGCAATCTGTTCCGGCCCCTTGCCGTCAATAGCCAGGTCAAAGATGCGCTTGACTACTGGGGCGGCATCCTCGTCAATGATCCAATGGTCTTTATCGGTAGGGTCAGTGCGATAACCATAGGGCGGTTTTCCCAGATGCTTTCCGCTGGTGCCTTTCTGCCGGAATACGACCCGGACTTTTTTGCTGGTGTCCCGTGGATACCATTCGTTGAACAAATTACGAATAGCAGCAAAGCCGTCGCTGTCGCCTCGTTCACTGTCCACACCATCATTGACAGCGACAAAGCGCACATCGTAGCTGGGGAAAATGATGTCCGTGTACTGTCCAACGGTCAGGTAATCTCGGCCAAACCTACTAAGATCCTTGACCAGCCAGCAACCGACAAGCCCCTGCTTAACCAGTGCAAAGCCTTCCTGCACGCCGGGACGGTCAAAATTGGTTCCCGTATATCCGTCATCCACCAGAATTTTCAGGTTGGTGTAGCCATGCTCGGCTGCGTACCGGGTTAAAAACTCTTTTTGATTCTGTATCGAATTTGATTCTCCATCCAGTGCATCCTCATTGCTGAGGCGGCAGTACAGGATGGTGATTTTCTGCTGATCCAACATAGCGTCCTCCTTTACGGTTGGGTCAGCTGACAGAATCGGTGTGCATGGTGATATTGTAGCATGAATTTGAGTCTGTGTCATGAACAAAGCGCCTCCTTATCCGAGAAAATGAGCCGTTTTACCTTGTGGGTAAGCGGCTCATTCCCGTCACATACAGTCTCCAGCAGATACCAGGTATTTCCGATTTTTCGTTCTACCGTACCTGTAAAAGGGTTCATTCGGTTTTCCCAGCGTTTCCGGCATTCTTCCAGAAAATCAATCGGCGGTTCAAAAATCAGGTCAAAGCAGGATTCAATATCGATTTCGGCACAAGCGTTAATCAGCTTTTCCGAAGGAGAATCATCGAGCACCAACTTATTGAGTTTTGTTGTCAGATTGGTCATAAGCAAAAATTCCTTTCTGTTAAAGTTCTATATCTTGCGACTTGCGGCGGGAAGGTTGATCGTGCTGCCTTGTTTGCCGGGTACGGGTCAAAATGGCATCAAGAAAAGCCCGCACCTTTTCGGGTGCGAGCTTGACAGCGTCCAGATATGGCTGGACTTCCTTTTTCAGTTCTTGGTACTTGTCATAAATCTTTTCATATCGCTGTTTCCAGACAGCGGCACTTTTTTGTGCGCTTTGCAGTTTTTCTTCCAAACGGCTGTTTTCCGCTTTGGCAAGAATCCCGTTGACCGCATAATCCTTGAGTGTGCTGCACTCGGATGGGGTCAGAGTGATATTGCCGGTGATCGTCTTTTTCCCCATGGAGCGGATTTCCTGTACCGTCAGGGCGGCAGTACGCTGTTCTTTGGTCTGCTTTTGCAGGGATTGCAGCTCCTTCTGCTTTTTCTCAACGGCAGCCTGTGCGGTGCCCAGCGCCTGTTCTGTCTGAGCGATTTGAGCGGTCATAGCCTCCAGACGCTGCTGCTCCTGTGCCATCTTGAACTGGGTCACAGTCAGATGTTCCTCGGTACTGCCACGCTCTCCACGCTCCACATCGGTATATCCGGCAGCTTTCATATAGTTGAAGAAATCGTCTTGCAGGACACTGTACGATGTTCGCAGGACTTTCTTGCCCTTGGCGGTCAGAAGCGGATTGCCCTGCTCATCCAGAACTACCTTGGATTCCCACTTTTTGCTCCGGCTGACCTGCATGATCGTTTCCTTGACTGTACCCACAAGGGACTTATCCTTGCACCGCTTCGACCAGAGAATCTGTTTCTCCACCACCGGGACATACACCACATGAAGGTGGTAGTGGTATACATCCTGCCCCAGAGCTTCCGACATAGCCCGGTTGCGCTCATCAGCGTGCATGACAGCAGAGAGGATGTACTGCTCACCGCCCACAATCTCCACGGCTGCTTTGTATGCGTCGGTGTAGAATTGCTTGGCATATTCGTAGCCGCCGTGATTGTGGAAGTAAGCGGAGTTCACATCAAAAATTAGTTCCCCGTATTTCACCGCATCGGCTTTCAGGCCACGGGTGGAGATAATCCCATCAGCAATCAACTGATCGAACATAGCGGCATAGCTGTCGGTGCGAGCTTTGAAGTGAATATTCCGGTAGGTCTGGGTGGTATCAATATCCTGGTTGGAGTAGCTGTCCTTTTCTCGTTCGTTATGCTCCTGAACTTTCGCCACATCATCAAGTGTAGGCAAGTCCTGGTTGCGGGCAAAGGTACGGTCGATTCCGTCGTTTCTGGCCATAAAAATTAGCTCCTTTCTGTTGTGCGGTAGACGGCTCAGGGACGGGGATGCACTTCCTGCGGGAAGTGTAATAACCCACTATGACACTTTCATCCCAGAGGGCTGCAAAGTGCCGTGGGCTCTCCGAGGGGGAATGCGGCATCTGCGGATGCCTTGCCGCCTTTAGAGGCTTGTGTGTGGCACCCAAATCCTCAAAAGGCGGTGTGACCGACAGTCTCTCCGCACTCTTGATTGCTTCAATTCTGCCGCTCACAGGCAGAGCAGATTTTGCAAATCCACTCTGCCATCCATCTCCAAATCTGCGGATTTTTCGATGGTGGCGGGAGATACGACGGGTAAGAACGGCGGGCATCATGTGTCCCTCCGTTTCTGCCATACGAGATCATAGCCAAGGGCATCGGCAAGCTGTACTGCCTCCACATACCGCAGAGACTCTCGCTGGAGCTTGTTGGACAGATTGGAAACGCTGTCGCTCCAGCTGTAATCCTCAGAAAGCCGGTCAACGACTTCCTGCATCGTGTAGCCGGAACGCACGATGTACGACTTGATTTCATTTCTCAAATTGGATTTCATAGAAAGTACCTCATTCTTTAGTAAAATTTGTTTGTCGTGGAGCATACACGCTGCACGACTCGGCAAACATGGATAACATTCAAAAAATCGCTCAGAATGGTGTCTATGAAGAACTGTCCGCAACAGTACCCCACCGACTTTGCCATTAGGTGGGCTTGCAAGCGAAACCGTGAAAATAGCCACCTTCCCGCATACCACCATCATCGTTCTGTAAATCACCGAATAATGATTTGTGTTCTAATTATGGTAGTGTTTTTCACCGTTTGCACAACCATTGATTGGGCATAGCCAATTTTAATGCCCAGCCGAGCTATCAAATATAAAAATGAACTTCGATTTTTTGCGTTCGTGCGTTCCTTCGTTCCAAAGGCTGCACCCGATTAGGAACACATGAACGCACGAACAGAAAGTTTTGATGTTCCGTTACAACTCCATAGGCGAGAGCAGAACATAAATGCCCATATATCCCCGGCACCGTTTTCCACCGCCGATGTGTAGATTGTTGACCGGCTCCAAATGGTAGCGTTCAGCATTCTGGCTGAGCTGGTTTGCGAAGCTCTTTGGTGACAGTGGGTTTTCGGCGTTGTCCTCACACCACCGCTTATAGGCTGCATACAGATTTTTGGTGCTGGCTTCATAATCGGCCTTGAATGCCACATAACCCTCAGAATCGAGAAAGTCCAGAATGTTGTTGGCATCCCGAACTGCGGAAGTGATATTGTCCTTGGCTCTCTGGCTGATGGTAAAGTGATAGTGATTGGCGATCAGCCGCCGCAATCCCTCCAGCATCCAGAGGAAGATTCCCTCTTTTTCGGCAATCAATTTCTCAGCAAGAAACGGGTCATCAAACCGATCCACAGGCTTATCTTTGGTGGTCAGAATGATCTGACGGCGAAAGAAACCGTCGCTGCGGTCGTGAAGTGCAGTCAATACCCCGTTACCGAAACAGAGGAAGCGTACATAAAGCAGTCCCTGATAGCTTTGTTCTTTCTTCCGCTCCAAATCCATCCGCAATTCTGCTGTTACAATGGATTTTACATAGTTGGTTTTGGTCAAGGCGTTCATGTCCAGATCATCGTCCACCATCAGCAGCTTGCCCTCCAGGTCGGCTCTGGCAAACCGATTAGTTTCTACTTTTTGGATGGAAGTGGTATTCATGTTGAGCCCGAAAATGGTGTTCATCACCACACCGATGCGGCTTTTGCCCTCACCGCCCTTGCCGATCAGCATGAGCATTTTCTGTCCTTTGGTGGATGGAATCAGGCAGTAGCCCAGATACTCCTGCAAGGCGGGAATATCCTCCGGCTCCAGCAGTTCCGAAAGGAAGCGCAGCCAGTGTTCCGGTGCCGGAGCATCAGCCCGATAGGATACCGACAGACGGTTGCTGCAATACTCTTTTTCCTCTGTAAACGTGCCATCCAGAAAATAAGTGCCATTCGCCACATGGATGCGGTCACATTGCAGGGGCAACGGGTCTGCGTATGCCGCCAGCTTCAATGTCTTGAGCACCTGCTCCACCGTCTGTGCGACCTTGTCATGCAGCCAGGGCGAGATTTCCTCATAAATCGTTCTCTTCAATTTGCTTTCATCCGGCAACGGGCCATCCACAGTATAAAAGTGGTCATTGATGCAGCGCATCGGATGCCGGGACAGGAAATCCCGGCAGTATTCCGGTTCAACAATTTTCCCCTTATCATCGATCCAAATAGGGTTGTTCATGGTATCGCTCCTCTCTCAGACGGGCCTGTAATTTGCGGATGTATCCGTTTGCCGTTAGATTACTCACGGTTTCGCCTCGTTCATAGGAATCGCCTTGCAGCAGGATGTCCAGCTGATACTCTGCCCATGGCAGACGGTGGCAGGCTTCCACAAACCGCTCGTCCAGCACATCTTCCGGCGTTTGTGGTGCATACCGTTTTTTCCAATCCAGGAGCAATCGCCGATACTCGTTCAAAACAGAAAAGCACAGCCGCTCGTTTTCACGAAGCCGCTGTGCTCTGGTTTTGTGTTCCTTTTCCCGTCGAATGGCTTCCGGCAAGGGCTTGTCCGGCGCAAGGTGAAAGTCCGATGCCAGTTTTCGGGCCGCATCATACAGCCGAAGGTCAAACAGCTTGGCGGTCAGGTCGATCACATCTCCGTGTTCCCCACAGGCGAAACAGTGGTAGTGGTCATCCGACACATATAAGCTCGGATGACGGTCATTGTGGAACGGACACAGTGCCATGCCATGGTGGTTGACGTCGATTCCATACGTCTGCGCTACTTCTTGTGTGTTGATATTGGCTTTCACCACTTCAAACAGATTCATACCGATTCCCTCCATTTCCTTTTTGATGGGGTGGTTTTCTCACCCCTCTGTATAGGTTATGGGGAAAACCGAAAAAAACAGGCTAATGGCATGACAAGCTGTTTTCAAAAAACATGACAAGGCCTTTGTTGTGTGCTATTATGAAAATAGAAAAACATGACAGGAGGGAGAAGATGGATCAGATTATCAACCATGCCGTTTTATCTCTGGATTTCTGGCAGGACACCGTAACCTATGAGGGGTGTACGATGCCCACAGGAACCATTGGCTGCGAGGTGCTGAACATCCCGGACAGTACCATTGAAAAGCTGGATGCTCCCTGCAATGTGCTGAACCAACTGCTTCAGGGGATGAACACCGGTTCCGTGGATATGGAGCTGCTGCCGCAGGTGCAGCAAGCCGCTGGCGAGATCATCTCCTTTTTGCAGGTTACACCGCCCTTTTCCCGTCTGAATCGAAGCTATTTTGAGCAAAAACTTGCAGCCATATTTTCCGAAGAATATATGGAGGACGCCAAAGCCTATTTGCAGCTCTCTCATCAGGAGCAGTTGATCTGTGCCTTGACTGGTCAGCACAGCAAGGCAACCATGCTCGTCCGAATAGTGCAGGTGCTGGGGCATTTGAGTTATTCTCTGGGGCAGTACAAGGAAGCCTTGACAAAATTTGCAGAGCGGTTGAATGAACCAGGCTATGACCGTACCCCGGATGGTTATGCAGCAATGTTCGGGCAGTTCTTCAAAGGTGAGCCAACTCTGTCGCTGGATAACCCGGCCTGGATGACCCTGACCAATGCTTCGGTGCAGTATGTATCCGCTTTTCGGCCCGGAAAGACGGAGCCGCAGCTGGTCAAGCGGATGCACTATGTCTCCTTTGTGGGAATGTTCCGTTCTGATTTGTTTGAGGGGCTTTGTGTGGGCCATGCACCCAAGAAATGCCCCATCTGCGGCAGATGGTTTCTCACCATTGACGCACGGCATACCAAATACTGCGGCGGTCTGACCCCCGGCGACCAGCAGGGACGGACGTGCCGACAAATCGGCAATCTGAGAGGCCGGGAGCAGCGGGAGCTTGCAGATGATCATCCGATAAAGGCTATTTATACCCGCCGTATGAACACCATTTTGCAAAGCACCCGCCGTGGAAAGCTGGATAAAGAAACGGCAGCAGCTATGAAGAAGCTGGCAAAAGATAAGATGTTCCGTGCGCTTTCAGATCAGCGCTATGCCAGCACTGTCTACGAGCAGGAAATGACCCAGGATGCACTTTTAGAAGCAGTAAAAAAGAAATAAGCAAAGAAATAAGCAGCGAAACATCCGAAAGGTGGTGAGGGAAAATGGATACAGCGTGGACATGGGAGCTGTCCGACCACTGTGCCAAATACAGTTTTCTGACGGAATCCAAGGGCTTAACCATGCGGGAAGTGGAACGCATCTTTCAGCTTGACCCGGAACCGCCTGTTCTGGAAAATATGAACGACTACATCATTGAGGCTGTGCGGAGCCGTGAATTGCGCTGGTTCTCCTTTTTCCTGCACTGCTATGAAAATCGGCTTAATGGTCGTGTTCGCCGTTTCCTGCTGCGGGAGGGGCTGGATCGCTATGACCCAGAACGCTTTTTGGACTACAAAATGGGATGTGTGCTTGCCATGTTGGACTGTCTCCGGGGATACGATCCCGCACAAGGGGCAGATTTTCTGACCTATGCCCATCATTTTATCGGGAATGCCCTTTTGACCTGCCGGATGCAGGAGGAGGCCGGTTCCTTTGAAAATGTGGATGAGTACAAAGCTGTGCGTGGGATTGCTTGGCTCTACAATCAATCCGGTCAGTCTGAACAGGCGGCAATCCAGAAATATGCCCAGAAAAACGGTTGTACCGAGGAAACCGCAGCAAAGTTTTTGGCATTGGCCAAACAAAATCGAAGCCGGGTTCCGTTTTATCAGACCATTCAGGAGGCGGACAGCGAAGAAACCGGCGAGGAAGTGGCCGTAGATGACAGCTGGAATTATACCGATATTCTCTGGAATGGCGCTCAGGCTGAGAAGATCCAGAGGGCCTTTGAAAAGCTGAATTTCCGGGAGCAGACGCTGCTGGAAAAACGGCTGGCCCTCTGTATGACCTGTGGACGGGTCAGCTCATGGAAGAACCGCCCCACCTTTGAGGAGCTGGCGGTCTTGTTTGAGGGCAGCACCGCCAGCGGTGCAGAGCGAGCCTACCGCAAAGCTACGGAAAAGCTGACCCTGCTTGCAGCTGCCGAGGGAGCTGTCCGGGCGGTTCGCATCAAGCAGAAAGCCAAAACCAAGAGAAAAAAGAAAATCGCCGCAGCAGTCTACGAATATCAGGCAGACTGCGACGGCGAGTGGGGTGAAATTTCGTTGGATTTTGAAACCAGCACAGCAGAGATCCTTCGGCTGGCCGATTGGGACACCACTATTTCAAATTTCTATGCCAGAAAGGTGATCCAATATCTGCTGGGCTGTGACAATGACAAACTTCCAAAGGAAGCTATGTTTGCTTTTGAGGAAATTTGAAGTATAGTATGGGGGTAAGAAGGTAGCACCAATTTGGAGCTGTCTTTGGGAACAAGTGTTAGAATAATCAAAGTAATCCTAACAGATACAACAGATACAGAAATGAGGTAATTTATGAGAGCATATACCAGCAAAGAAGAACTGAAAGACGAGATCAAGAAAACCTATACCAAATTCATTGCCGAGTTTGACAATATCCCGGAAGAGATGAAAGACCTTCGGGCGGAAGATGTTGACCGTACTCCGGCGGAAAATCTGGCTTATAAGGTTGGCTGGACAACTCTTGTGCTGAAGTGGGAACAGGATGAGAGAAACGGTCTGGAAGTAAAAACCCCGTCCGATCAGTTCAAGTGGAACCAGCTGGGGGAACTGTATCAGTGGTTCACGGATACCTATGCCGGTCTATCGCTCCATGAACTCAGAACGAAGCTGGACACGAATATCCAGAGGATCTATGGGATGATCGACGCCATGACCGGCGAGGATCTCTTTGCTCCCCACAGACGCAAGTGGGCAGACGGGGCGACAAAATCTGCGGTATGGGAAGTTTATAAGTTTATCCATGTCAACACCGTGGCTCCCTTTGGCACCTTCCGCACAAAAATCAGAAAGTGGAAGAAGCTCATGCTGTAAAAGTTTTCTCTTTATATAGAGGCTATATTTACAGCGCTACCAAATCTGTAAAAAATACGGTCAAGGAACTTTTTCCTTGACCGTATTCTTTATTGGGCTCTAATACCCATATGTTTTACGAAGTTTATGGAAAGATTCTTCACTGACACAGTGTTCCAGGCGGCAAGCTTCAATTTCGGCTGTTTCCGGAGAAACACCGGCGCTTATCAGTCTATCCTTAAAATAGCAATGTTTTTCATAGATGCAGCTTGCGATTGCTCTTCCAGAATCTGTGAGAACAAGGTCATAGTCCTGATTCATTTTGAGAAATCCGTTCTTTTTTAATAGAGCAACTGCATGACTAACGCTCGCTTTAGATACATTCATGTACTCAGCAACCTCTACTGAACGAACTGAACCATGTTGCGCTTCAAGAATAAATATGGATTTTAGATAGTCTTCTCCTGAAGAATGAAGTCTTTCTTTTGTAACCGCCTCAGCCACACTGCTGGACATTATTTCACATGAACAGATGCAATGTCTACATAGCTGGCATCTGTGTAGAAGTCATAGCCAGTTATCTTATCAGTATTCCACAGAGCCAGATCGTGAGTGCCGGTTACAGGCACCAGAAGATTCTGATCTGCAATACCATTCAGAATCATTCCATAGATTTCCTGCACACGCTGAGAATCAGAAGTGGAGTCCAATTCTGCGAAAATTTCAGGATTCTCAAAGAAAGCAGAGAACTGGCAGAGGATCGGATCACCCATAGCGCCAGGAGCCATATTGCTCATATCTGTTGCAGGGTCAAAGGAACCGCCAGCAGTATTGTAGAAGGTCAGATCATATTCGCCAGACATCAAGGCTCCATACCAAGTGTTCATGTCTACTGCATCAATAGTAACATCGAAGCCGAGTTCTTTAAGAGAAGCTGCAATAGAAAGAACTGCATTGTCAACACTTGCAAGGCTCTGAGAATAGTTGAAATGAATGGCGAGAGAAGTTCCGTCCTTCTCCAGGATACCGTCATCATTGGTATCCTCATAGCCGGCTTCCTTCATGAGCTGCTTTGCCTTTTCCATGTCGGTAGGATAGGTCTTAACCTCCACACCGCAGTTGGGCTTTTCATTCGTAAAGAGGGTTTCGGCAGCAGTCTCCAGACCATCGAAAACAGAGGTTTCCAACTCCTGCTGATTAACAGCGTAGGATACTGCTTCCCTTACAAGAGGATCATTAAAGGGAGCCTTATTCAGGTTCATACCCAGATAACGAGTTTGGTTGGTGCTGTCATCCATGGCATGACCGAAAGCGGCATCCTGGGAAATTTCCGTGTAGCCTTCTGCGCTAAGTCTGCTGGAGCCGAGAATTGCATCGATTTCGCCGTTGCGCAGAGCAAGAATTTTTGCAGCATTATCAGGAATCACTTTGACTTTGAACTCGTCCACTTCAGGAGCTTCGCCCCAGTAGTAGGGATTGCGGATAAAGGTATAGGTATCTCCCTCGACCCGGTCAAACATATAGGGACCAGTACCCATAGTTGCACTCACGCAATTCTCGTAAGCCTTTTCTACGCCGCCTTCAAAGGCTGCGGGATTCACAATACCAAGAGGCAGCGCCATGGTCAGATTGTCAAGAGCAGCGTAATAAGGGGTCTTCAAAGTCATTACAAAGGTTTTTTCATCCGGGGTTTCCAGCTTGTCAAACAAAGTAGTGAGCTTACCGAAGGCACCATTCTGGGGACCCAGATTGGTTACTACTGCTTCAAGGGTCATCTTTACTGCCTCGGAAGTCAGAGGAGTACCGTCAGAAAATTTGACACCATCACGCAGATGGAAGGTGTAAGTCTTGCCGTCATCACTGATTTCCCAGGTTTCAGCCAACTCGCCCTGGATCTTCCCGTTATCATCGTAGCTTACCAGAGTGTTGTAAAAATTACGACTCCAGAATCCGGCACCATAAGTGCTGGATACCATAGGCGTGATGACAGGATAGAAGCCTACAGAAAAGTCCCAATTCTCGGTGACAGTGATTGAGACCGGCTCTGCATCGGTTTTCTCGTCAGGGTTCGTGCCGCAAGCAGCCATAGCAAGGCACATCACAAGTGCGAGTCCGAAAGCTAAAAGTTTTTTCAGTTTCATGTACAAAATCTCCTTTATTTATTTTTATATCATGCTTTTCAGCAGGGTATACGTATTTATTGAATGGTTTAACCCAAATATGGAGCAATAGAATGCAGCAGAAGCTTGGTATACGGATGTGTAAAGCAGTCTGTCGAACCGTGAAATGTACGGTCTTCGATAATCTTACCGCAGCGCATCACCATCACACGGTCTGCAAGATATAGCGCAACGTCCAGGTCATGGGTAATGAAAAAGCAAGTCATTTTTCGCTCCTGATGGAGTCGCTTCAGCAAATCAAGAATATGTTTACGAACCAGGACATCCAGCCCACTGACTGCTTCATCAAAAATCAACACATCCGGTTGAGCCGCTAACGCTCTTGCAATACATACACGTTTTTGTTGTCCACCGGATAGCTCATGAGCTTTTCGCAGCTTGATCTCTTCGGGAAGCTCCATCATGGTAAGAAGATCATTGATTTCCCGTTCTTCTTCCTTTTTGCTGAGTTTTCTGAAATTGCGAATTGGCTCTGCAATGATTTGATATACCGTAAAGCGAGGGTCCATTGCTCCCTTGCCATCCTGAAGAATCAGCTGTATTTTAGATCGCAGTACCTGCTTTTGCTTGCCCCGGCAGAGGGAAATGTTTTTTCCTTCAAACAGTACCTCTCCAGAAGATGGAACCAGAAGACCGCACATGAGCTGAGCCAAAGTGCTTTTACCAGATCCGCTTTCTCCTACCAAAGCGCAAAATGAACCATTCTGAATAGTAAAATCTACATGATCAACGGCCAGAAGCTCGTTGCTTGTGCCTTGTTCGTGAAATTCTTTTGATAGGTTGTTGACTTTAATCATGATTCCGCCCCTTTCGTGAAAGCACAGGAAAGGGAGTAAGCTTCAATCAGCGACCTTGTATAAGGTTCTGTGGTATGATCGAAGACAGATTGAACTTCACCGGATTCTATAATTTTTCCTTCTTTCATCACCAACATGTTTCCACCTAATTGAAGAGCTGTTGCGAAATCATGAGTTACCATAAGAATCCCAACTCCATTTGCTTTCATCTGCGAAAATAAATCTATGATTCCATTTCTGTGAATCACATCCAAAGCAGTTGTCGGCTCATCGGCAAGCACGAATTTTGCATCAAGCATCATAGCCATTGCGATAATGACACGCTGAAGCATTCCTCCGGAAAGCATATGGGGGTATGCTCTGTATACCCTGTCAGGATCATCTAAGCCTACATCATGCAGAAGCCGCAGAATATAGTTGTAACGCTGCTGGCGGGATTTGTCGGAATGAAGCCGTAGCGTTTCATCCATCTGTCTGCCAATACGCATAGAAGGGTCCAATGCAGTCATCGGATTTTGCGGGATATAGACAATCTGGTTTCCGTATATTCCTCGTCTCTGCTTTTCTGACGAATTCAAAAGATCAGTCTCACCGAAGAAAACGGAACCCGACACCTTAAATTTTTTAGGGTCCAATAAGTTTAGCACCGCACTACAGGTCATTGTTTTGCCGCTGCCTGACTGGCCTAACAAGATCAAAGACTCTCCTTCTTTGATTGCAAAGGATATTTCAGAAACCAAGTTATCCGTGCCTGACCGAAGATTAATGCTTAAATGATCAATCATAAGTGATGGCATCATAGGCTGTCCTCCTCCGGCGTCAGAATATCACGGAGTGCTTCTCCAAATAAATTGAAGCCTGCTGCCGTTACGAAGATGCACAAGCCTGGATAGATTAGCAATTCCGGATGAGAGTAAAGCGCTGTCCTGGCATCATTTAACATGGCACCCCATTCCGGTGTGCCGGAGGGAAGGCCAAGTCCGAGGAAAGCAAAGCTGGAAACCATAATGATGGAAGAAGCGACACCAGTGGAAACATACACAAGAAACTGTGGCAGAATGTTAGGAATCAGATGTCTGAAGACCAGCTTTCCTGTATTGCACCCAGAAATCCGGGCTGCCAGGATATAATCTTTACCCATTTCTTGAACGGAATAAGATCTGACAATACGAACAAACCAAGCCCAGGTCGCTATCACAACAGAAACGGCAATGTTTTGGAGTCCGTTCCCCAGAACTCCTATGACAGCAATAGCAATGATAAGAGAAGGAAAAGCAATAAACACATCACAGAGTATAGTAATGAAATGGTCTGCTTTTTCTCCAGCACAGGCGCTAAAAGTACCGACAATCAGACCAATCACAGACAAAATCAGCAGCACAGGTAAACTGATTCCGATGGAATATCTGGCTCCATACAGCAGCCTTGATAAGGTACACCTGCCCAATTGATCTGTTCCAAGAGGGTATTCTGCGTCAGGCTGAGCATACTTTTGCGATAAATTCACCAATTCAGGGTCGTGAGGCGAAAAAGCAGGTGCTGCAATCGCAATTACAATCACAATAGCAATCAGGCATAGACCGATGATTGCCTGCGGCCTTTTGAGTAGCTTATGTATCATTTTCTTCCCTCACCATCCATGGACAAAGCAGACGGTTGATTATGTCTGCCATGAAATTTGCGACGACAAAAATTGCCGCAATGACGACTATACAGGTAGAAACTGCAATCGTATCTGCTGCAATCACACTGTCCACCAGATAAGTTCCGATTCCCTTGATTGAAAAAACACTTTCGATTACCGCCCCTCCGGCAATTAGAAAGCCGAATTGCTGAAAGAAAATTGTAACAACAGGCGGTAAGGCATTTCGCAGAATGTGGCATACCAGAATTCTGTTGGCAGATAGTCCACGGGCTTTTGCAAACCGAACATAATCAGAAGATAATTCAGCCAGAAGAGAGGAACGCATAATTCGGATGAGTGAACACGAACTGGGAACCGCCAGGGCAAATGAAGGTAGTAAAAAGCCCCTCCAACCTGGACTTGGTAAGACACTGAACCATTTCAGATGAATCGCAAAGAACAGTAGAAGAAGGAATCCCAGCCAGAAAGTTGGCACACAAATACCGCAGATAGTAATGCCTCTGGTAACCTGATCGAAAAGGCGGTTCCGCTTTCTGGCACAGAGCAAACTAATCGGAACGGTGAGTACGATAATCCATAGAATAGCCATCCCTACAAGAGATGTGGTCGTAGCCAGATACTTGTGCAGATCCTTTACAATCGGTTGATGAGTGGTCAAAGAAGTCCCAAGTTCTCCTGTAAACATTCCGGAAAGCCACTGAATATATCGCACAGGGAGAGGTTGATCCAATCCCATTTCCACCCGAATCATCTCAATCTGTTCCGGCGTAGGATTGGATACGCCTCGGTGTGCAATAATTTCTGCAGGATCTTTTCCGGACCAAGCAATCAACAAAAAACTCAGGACGCTGACTCCTATCAGCACAATGAGGAAGCTAATGATCCTTTTTCCAATATATTTCTTCAAATAATGCACCTCCTCACGCTGGCAATCAGTTAGACATAGTTAACTAAATGCCTTTAAGTTACCCTTCAGTGCGGCCTGCATCTGAAAGGTAACCTGCTTAGTAGTTAAATTTCTCTGCCAGATTGGACTTTTCTATCATCTTTCTATATGTGGACGACTGTTTCAGCAGATGAGCATGCTTTCCGCAGGCTTCTACGGTACCTGCTTTCATAACGACGATCTTATCTGCATTTTCAATAGACTTTAGTCTGTGTGAAATAACAATCACGGTCTTGCCTTGAATCAAATGATTTAATCCAGTCTGTATTTGGACTTCTGTTTCCACATCTAACGATGCGGCAATCTCATCCAGAATGATAATTGGAGCATCCTTCAGGATTGCTCTGGCAATAGACAGACGCTGACGTTCTCCACCGGAGAGTTTGGTACCATTTTCCCCGATTATTGTCTGGTAGGTGTCTGGCAGACGGCTGACAAACTCATTGCAACCAGCCAGTTTTGCAGCTCGTATTACTTCTTCGTCAGAAGCATCCAGCCGCCCAAGGCGAATATTTTCCATAATAGAAGTATTGAATAGAATGACTTCCTGAAAAACAATGGAGACATACTTGAACAAGCTATCAGTGTGAATTTCTCGTATGTCGGTTCCTCCGATTTGAACGGTGCCGGAATCTGCATCATATAGTCTGCTGATGAGCTTAAGCATTGTTGTTTTTCCGCAGCCGCTGGGACCGACCAATGCGGTTACCTGTCCTTGCTCCGCCGTAAAGGATGCATGGCGAATCACCTGGGTGTCTTTCTGGTAGGAAAAACAAACGTCCTTTATTTCTACATTGAAATCTGAGAGGACTGCCTTTTCTCCACCCTGAAGTTCATGATTCTTGATTTCACCAATCCTGGCGATCCTTGCATCCAAATAAAAGATTTCCGTCAGATAGAGCAAAACACCACCCATGGCCCCGCTGAGTTTCGCCGCCATAATAATATAGCCCAGAAGAATCAGGATACTTACCTGACCGGAGGCAAGCATCGAAAGGCCAACAGTTGCCGTGATTCCAATAGGAAGAATCGATAAAGTCTGGCCGATTGTAACAGGAATCGTCTGGGTGATCTGGGCTTTCCACTGAAGATTTTCTGACTCATCCAACTGCTGGTCCATTTGAGCTTCTACTTTTTCTTTCAACCCATAGCTTTTAATTTCCTGATTCAGTTCGATTGCATTCTGAAAGCTTTCAGAAATATCTCTCAACTTATCATAATGTTTATTTACATCTCTGACCTGCAGTTTCTTTGTCAGGAAAAGAACCGAAGCAGAAGCAAGAACGGGAAGCAATACACAGAGCCCTAATTTCCAATTCATGATCAGAAGGGCTGCGCTGATAACCAAAAAGTAAATTGCAAATCCTATGGTATTAGCCACTGCGTTCGCAAAAGCATGCTCAATCGAAGCCACATCTGCCATGATTGTTTGAGCAAGGTCAGACAAATTGTGCTTTGAAAAATAGGATAGGGGCAGCTTGGAAAGCTGTTCCGCCAAATCAATTCTTAAATTTGCAGATTCCTGGTAGGTTTCATCATAGGTCGTTTTATAGTTATAGTTAATAACTAAGTACATCACCAGGGTCGCTACCAGCATAAACAGGAGATATACCACCGGTTTCCCGGTGTTTCCATGCAGCAGCCTGTCTGCAAACAGAAAAACACAAATCATCGGCGGTACAAAAGAGACATAATAGAGGAAGAATGACCAGATTGATTTTACAAGGCCTTTCGCACCCGAATCACTAAGCTGGAAGGCTTTTTTTAGATATGTCTTCATCATGCCAACCTCCACTGATTTGCCTTGCAGTATACATCCTGAAAATCTTTATAACGTCCATTGTAGGACATCAGCTCATTGTGGGTTCCTTGTTCCACAACTTTTCCATTCTGGACAAACAGGATCTGGTCTACATTCTGAATAGAGGACAGCCTGTGTGCAATCATGATAACTGTTTTGCCTCTCATCAGTTTTTGGAAAGCCTGCTGCAACTCGTATTCGTTTTCCGGATCTGCAGCTGCAGATGCCTCATCCATAATGATGATATTCGCATTCTTTAGAATAGCCCTTGCAATGGCGATCCTCTGCACCTCGCCACCGGAAAGGTATACGCCCTTTGCCCCGATGACGGTCATCTCTCGCTGGGAGAATTTGTCAAGAATAGATGTGCAGTTCGCTGCGTCAAGTGCATCCATAATCTGCTGCCGTGTTGCCTGAGAATTTCCGATTCGGACATTTTCGTAAATTGAGGTCTTCAGTAATTGACTGTGCTGGAAGACAAATGCTATGTTCTGAATGAGAGCTTTTTCAGAATAACTCTGAATGTTCTTTCCACCAATCAGGATCTCGCCGCCATCAACAGGATAAAATCCTGAAATCAGCTTTGCAATGGTAGATTTGCCTCCGCCGGAAGACCCGATAAGCGCATAAGTTTTATTCTGATGCAGTGTCAGGTTAAAATTCTTCAGCACGAAGGTGTCATCATATTTAAAGTCAACATGACGAAATTCAATATCGAAATTTTGGAAGTTCTCTTCGCTTCCATGCGGAAGCTTTGCCTGATCCATTGAAGCAGTCAGCTCATCAAGCTGATTCAGCGTATTTTGTGCGCCAAAGTTATCCTGCCCCGTAAACATAATCGATGTGAAAGAAGTAAATACAGCTCCGGAGAATACAGCAAAGAAAACAATCTTTGCCAAGATCAGCATGGCAGGTTCTCCATAGCTGATGAGTACAACTGCGGCTGGTACGGCAAAAGCATAAAACACGTTGAACAGAACCTGGAATCCAACATAGGGATTCTTACAACTGAGGCTATACTGATAGACGTACTGTTTGTACTCCTTGATCGAGTCAATCAGAGTTTTGTAATACTGTACAGTTACACCGAAGATTTTTATGATCTGCATTCCTCTGATATATTCTACTGTTGCCGCACTCATCTTTTGAAGTGCCGCTGAATAGCCAGACAGAAATTCAGTACCACCGGACATTTTACGATACTGAAGAACACCAATTACAGTTGTAAGGATCAAGAGAATACCAAGGCGGTAATCAATTGCAAACATCAGCACAAACATTAACACCGGCGTCATAACAGCAGTGATGTTGTCTGGAATCAAATGGGCCACTGTTTTGTGTGTTTCTGCTGCGTTATCATCAATAACTTTTCGAATCTCTCCAGAACTGTTGTGGTCAAAAAAGGAAGAAGAGGCATCCAATAATTTATGAAGCCCATTTTTTCTTAAGTTTGTTTCAAGCCGGAAGCCTAAATAGTGGGAACACGTTGCCGATGCAATGTTGAGGATGCCTCGTAAAATCATAAGTGCGACTACGATAATTGCATCATACATGGCCTTCTCATATGCAGGGATAACCAGAATGGACACAATGGATTGCCAGAGAAACCAATAAGCTCCCATATATGAGCAGACGGCAGCGGCAGATAGTGCCATAGAAGAATATGCCCAAATTCTTTTATCCGGGACATATTGCAACAGTTTTTTATATAAACTACGAATTGACTTCAAATCCGAGCCTCCTTTTTGCTAAAAACGGTTTGACACACATCAACTCTTTCATTATAATTAGTTGCGGGTAACTGTAAAGGACAAAACAGATATAAAGTCTGAACAAGGTACTAATAAATCTAACCGAGGTATCTTTGGAGGGGCCAATGATAGAAGTTGAACGAGAGGATTTCTTTGTTGAATCGATAAAAAATCCACTAGAGTACGGAACATACTATAAGATCAATCAGAAATATGGAATCGGATTTCAATGGACGAGTGAGGTTCACCACGATTTCGTCATTACAGTGACAGACATACGATTTAATCAGGAAACCATGGTTGGAGAACATATTGGGCCTGGATATGTACTTGCTCTCTATATTAGTGGCGCAGGAGATGAATTTTATCCGTATCAAAATGTTTCTCCGAATACATTGCGCTGTTATGAACCATCTGAAAAGTACAAAGCTATTTATCATCCTCAGATTCCATTAAGATGTATTACTGTGCAGTTTGACCAGGAATTTATTGATCAGTATCTCCAGGAAATTTCCGGTGATCTTGAAGTGAACTTTTCTGATTTCTTCAAAGAAAAAGGGAAATTCTATTTACCAAATGTCAATCGTGCTATGCAAAGCCTATATGAGTATCTGCTTTCCATGAAAGCGTCCAGAATTACAGTAGAAGCAAAAATATATGAAATCATCTCGATTCTTGCTTCTTATTTGAAAGAAAACAGACTAAATGAAGAGAATGCCCGATCCATCAACGAAACAGATTTACAGGCATTAGATGAACTAACGCATTACATGGATGAACATTACAGTTTTAATATTACATTACAGACGCTTTCCACCATTGCATGTATGAGTGAAAGCAAGATGAAAAAGCTATTTAAGTCAGTTTATAATATGTCCATTACCGAATACATTCAGAGGAAAAGGATCTCTGTAGCCGAGCACATGCTTATTCAGACCGACCTCACCATTGCGGAAATTTCAAGAATTGTTGGATACTCCAACCCCAGTAGATTGATTGAAATATTCAAAAGGTATTATGGATTTACCCCTTCAAAATACAGAGAATAAGAGAATAAAAGTATTATACTAATTTTATCTAACACTATAAAATGAAATCGCCGATGTAAGCGTTGCTCACTCACATCGGCGATTTCATTGTTTAATCCAGCGGCTTGTACTCGGTCACATTTTTCAGATATGCTTTCGGATCTCCGTTGAGAATCAGGTCGGCATAGGCAACGGGATCATTGTAAATCAGGTAGTCCAGTTCAGACTGCTGGAAACGGCTATTCGCAACTTCGTCCTCTACAGCGGTGCAATTAATGGAAATCATGCTGTCGTCAGAATATCTTAGTTCAACGCAGCCTGTGTCCATGTTAAATTCACAGGAAAGTAATGTTTTCATAATGCTATCCTCCAATATAGGCTCTGTTAACAAGAAAAACTCCCGCCTAATTCCTGTTAGGAATCAGACGGGAGTTTCGTATGCACCCGAAAACCGTCAGCTAACAGTTGATAAGTGATTTCGTTCCTTATCACTGTTAAGCCAAGGTCTGCCTGCTTTTTTATTTGTCTGCCGGTAAGACTTGCCGCCAGAGACGACAAGTGCCATAATAGGGCTGTACGGAAAGGATGCGGCAGCTCCCAAATGGGGAGATACCGCCAGTTTGCGCTAAAGGGGGAGCTGTACTGTGGAAAAAAGGCCGTTTATTTTAGACATAGACACCGGGACCGACGACGCTATGGCCATTATTGCGGCAGTCAAGGCTGCCGAGTTGGACCTGCGAGCCATTACCGTGACCCACGGCAACCAACCACTGCCCAACACACTGGAAAATACACTGCGGGTGGTGCAGTTTTTGGGGGCTGATGTGCCGGTCTTTGCCGGTTGCCCCGACCCGATGGTGCGCACCCTGACTGCCGGGCGGGAGATGAATGTGCGGCGACAGCCCTATGAGCAGGTGATCGACGGGCAGGTAGTCAACATGCACGAGGACTATCTGCCGCTGCCGCCGGCAAAAATCGCGCCCCAGCCGGAGCATGCGGTGGCGTTTTTGCTGCGCACCCTGCGGGTGGCCAGCACACCCATTACAGTGGTGGCGGTGGGGCCGCTGACGAACATCGCCATGGCTTTGCGTCTGGACCCGGGCATCGCTCGAAATATCCGTGAGCTCATCGTCATGGGAGGCGGTATACGGGCGGTAAACAGCACCAGCGACTCGGAATTCAACTTTTTTGCCGACCCGGAGGCGGCACAGATCGTGCTAAAAGCGGGGGCCAGGGTCACTATTTTGCCGCTGGACGCCACCACCTCGGCGCTGTTTGACCGGCGGGACGCCCAGTGCCTGCGGGATATCGGCACGCCGGAGGCCGAATTTTTTGGCCGCCTGATCGCCGACTTTATCGACCGCATGGCGCTGCTGGGCATCAGCAACACCAGCGACCCCGGTGACCACAGCGCCGCCATCCACGACGCGCTGTGCGTGCTGTATATGCTGGACCCCCGCATCGTCACCGACCTGCGGCGGGAGGCCTGTGATGTGGACTTTAGCGGCGGGTTCGCCGACGGGCAGCTGATCGTGGATACCCGCAGCTACATGCCCCGCGACGACGAGACCTACGTGGCCTACGGCATTGACAAGGGGCGGGTCATGCGACTGCTGTGCGATCTGTTGGGGCGCTGAGCGCCGGGACAGGCAAGGGGCGGGCATAATCGATATATTTAATATTTGTATTATTTTAAATTAAAAATACTTTTAGTTGTAATCACAAATGTGAACAAATTGTAAAAAGAGAGCCAAAAGAGGCGATAGTCGCCCGATCTGGCTCTCTTTTATGCTTTGGGGGAAAATTTACTCGATGATGCTCTTGCCGGTCATTTCGGCGGGCTGGGGCAGACCCAGGATCTTTAACATAGTGGGGGCGATGTCGGCCAGGCAGCCGCCCTGACGCAGTTTGACATCGCCGCAGCCGACCACCACGAACGGTACCGGGTTGGTGGTGTGGGCGGTGAAGGGCGAGCCGTCGGGCTCGTACATCTTGTCGGCGTTGCCGTGGTCGGCGGTGATGAGTACCGCGCCGCCTTTGGCCAGGATGGCATCGACCATTTTGCCCACGCCGTCATCGACGGCCTCGACAGCTTTGACGGCGGCGTCGAACACGCCGGTGTGGCCGACCATGTCGCAGTTGGCGTAGTTTAAGATGATGACGTCGTACTTGTCGGAGGCGATGCGGGCCAGCACCTCCTCGGTGACCTGGGGCTCGCTCATCTCGGGCTGCAGATCGTAGGTGGCGACTTTGGGGGAGGCGATGAGCGCGCGGTCCTCTCCCTCATAGGTCTTTTCGACGCCGCCGTTAAAGAAGAAGGTGACGTGGGCGTACTTCTCGGTCTCGGCAATGCGCAGCTGTTTGAGGCCATTTTTAGAGATGTACTCGCCAAAGGTGTTCTGCAGCGACTGGGGTTTAAAGGCCACCTGTACGCCGGGCATGGTGGCGTCGTACTGGGTCATGCAGACATAGTACAGCGGGAGCAGACCCTTTTGGCGGGCAAAGCCGTCGAAGTCGGGATCGACAAAGGTGCGGGTGATCTCGCGGGCGCGGTCGGGGCGGAAGTTAAAGAAGATGACCGAATCATTTGCCTGCATGCCGGCATAGCCGTCACAGACGGCGGGGACGACGAACTCGTCGGTTACATCATCCTGATAGGAGTCGGGCATGACCGACAGGGCGGTCTTCTGTACGCCTTCGCCGTCGGCGATGGCGCGGTAGGCCTTCTCGACCCGCTCCCAGCGGTTGTCGCGGTCCATGGCGTAGTAGCGGCCCATGATGGTGCCGATGCGGCCCACGCCGATCTCTTTTAATTTTTCATCCAGCTGCTTGACGAAGTCGGCGCCGGAGGAGGGGGGCACGTCGCGGCCGTCCATAAAGCAGTGGACGAACACATCTTTGACCCCTTTTTTCTTGGCCAGCTCGATGATGGCGTAGAGGTGCTGGTTGTGGCTGTGGACGCCGCCGTTAGACAGCAGGCCCATGACATGCAGGGCAGTGCCGTTTTGCAGGCAGTTGTCCATAGCGCCCAGCAGCGCTTCGTTTTTAAAGAAGTCGCCGTCGGCGATAGATTTGGTGATGCGGGTGAGCTCCTGATACACGATGCGGCCGGCGCCGATGTTGGTGTGGCCGACCTCGCTGTTGCCCATCTGGCCGTCGGGCAGGCCCACGTCCATACCCGAGGCACCGATATGTACCATGGGGTAATTATTCAAAATGCGGTCGAGATTGGGGGTGTTGGCGGCCTCGATGGCGTTGCCGTAATCGCTCTGGTTATAGCCAAAACCATCCATGATGATGAGGGCGAGAGGCTTTTTCATGGCGTTTCTCCTATCTGTGTGGTGACGGGCCCCCGCGCGGGGGCGGTGTGGTGAAAAAAGGGCCGTACCGACGAGAGATACAGCCCTTTTTTGCTATTTTACGGGTGCTGAGGGCGGCTGTAGGCGCCTATTGTTGCACCGCTTATTTTGAGGCGGCAGCGACGATCTGGGCGAAGGCGTCGGCCTTTAAGGATGCGCCGCCGATAAGGCCGCCGTCGACATCGGGCTGGGCCAGCAGCTCGTCGGCGTTGCCGGCGTTCATGGAACCGCCGTACTGGACCACCAGTTTGTCGGCGGCCTCTTTGCCGTAAAGGCTGGCCACGGTGGCGCGGATCACGCCGCAGACCTCGCCCGCCTGCTCGGCGGTGGCGGTCTTACCGGTGCCGATGGCCCACACCGGCTCGTAGGCGATGATGACGTTTTGCAGCTGCTCGGCGGTGACATCGAGCAGGGCGATCTTGGTCTGCAGGGCCACCAGTTCGGCGGTGACGCCCTGCTCGCGGTCCTCCAAGTGCTCGCCCACGCAGACGATGGGTTTTAAGCCGGCGGCCAGAGCTGCTTTGGTGCGCAGGTTGACGGTGACATCGGTCTCGCCGAAGTACTGGCGGCGCTCGGAGTGGCCCAGCACCACGTACTCGACGCCCATCTCGGCGAGCATGTCGGCCGAGACTTCGCCGGTGTAGGCGCCGGACTTCTCGAAGTGGCAGTTCTGGGCGCCGACTTTGATATCTGTGCCGGCGGTAGCGGCCAGAGCGGTCTCGAGGTCGGTAAATGGCACGCAGGTGATGACGGTGCAGGCGGCATCTTTGACTAGCGGGGCCAGATCGCTGAGCAGCGCCTTGGCGGCGGTGCGGTCGTTATTCATCTTCCAGTTGCCGGCGATGACCGGGGTGCGCAGATCTCTATTCATGGGGAAAATCCTTTCTGCCGGGACTGAGCGTGCCCGGCGGCAAAAAAGAGGGCTGCTCGCAGCTTGGCGGGAACGGCCCGGCCCACAGGCGGCAGCGCCCCTGGGGCCGGGGCCGCACCCACCCGCACACGCAGGCAGCCCTCTAACTTATTTTTTATAGCGCCGACAGCAGCACTGCCGTTGCCTGTATTTTAGGCGGTACGGGGCCAGAGGCCCGCCGCCGGGAAAGCAGTTTTTCTCTTAGCTGTTGGCGATGCAGGCGATACCCGGCAGCTCTTTGCCCTCCAGGTACTCCAGCGAGGCGCCGCCGCCGGTGGAGATGTGGGTCATCTTGTCGGCAAAGCCCAGCTGCATGACAGCAGCGGCAGAATCGCCGCCGCCGATGACGGTGGTGGCGTCGGTCTCGGCCAGCGCTTTGGCTACGGCCTTGGTGCCCGCGGCCAGTACCGGGTTCTCGAACACGCCCATGGGGCCGTTCCAGACAACGGTCTTGGCGGACTTGACCGCATCGGCAAACAGCTGCATGGTCTTGGGACCGATATCCAGGCCCATCTTGTCGGCCGGGATCTTGTCGGCATCGGACTCGACCAGCTCGACCGGGGCGTCGATGGGATCGGGGAAGGCGGGCAGCACGGCGGTGTCGACCGGCAGCAGCAGATCGACGCCTTTCTCCTCGGCCAGTTTCATCATGTTTTTGCAGTAGTCGATCTTCTCGCTGTCGACCAGAGAAGTGCCGGTCTCGTAGCCCTTGGCGGCCAGGAAGGTGTAGGCCATGCCGCCGCCGATGATGAGGGTGTCGACTTTGCTGAGCAGGTTCTCGATAACGGTGAGCTTATCGGCCACTTTGGCGCCGCCCAGGATAGCCACGAAGGGGCGTACCGGATCGTTGACGGCGTTGCCCAGGTACTCGATCTCTTTGCCCATGAGGTAGCCCACGGCGGTATCTTTGATGTAGTCGGTGACGCCGGCGGTGGAGCAGTGGGCGCGGTGAGCCGAGCCGAAAGCGTCGTTTACGTACACCTCGGCCAGGCTGGCCAGCTCCTCGCTGAAGGCGGGGATGTTTTTGGTCTCTTCTTTGCGGAAACGGGTGTTTTGCAGTAGCACCACGTCACCGTCTTTCATGGCGGCGACAGCGGCTTTGGCCTTTTCGCCCACCACATTGTCGTCGTCGGCAAAGACGACCGGCTGGCCCAGCAGCTCAGACAGGCGCACAGCGACAGGAGCCAGGCTGAATTTGGCCTCCGGCCCGTTTTTGGGTTTGCCCAGGTGGCTGCAGAGAATGACTTTGCCGCCGTCGGCGATGAGTTTTTTGATGGTGGGCAGTGCCGCCACGATGCGGTTGTCGTTGGTGATGACACCGTCTTTCAGCGGTACGTTAAAGTCTACCCGGACCAGTACGTGTTTGCCTTTTACCTGGATATCATCCACGGTCTTTTTGCCTAGAGTGCTCATGTCTGTACTCCTTTTCCTCGCTTTAAAAAATGTGTTTTATAAAACTAGGTATGTGCGCGCCGATGGCCGGTGCGCCGGGGCCTGTCCCCAAAGGAGAGGCAGGCTTTGGCCGCCAGTTGTTAAAAGTCTGGCAATCCTCAATCATTTTACACGATTTCCCTCTAGTTTTCAAGGCCAAACCGGCCTTGTGGCGGGCAAAATATGCGCGGGACGCCGTTTAAAACGGCGGTGGCGGCCCCGCTAACGGCGGCGGTGGCCCTTGACCATGACGCCGATGATCTGCGGGCCGGCATTGATGGCGATGCAGGCGCCGGCGCGGTACTCGCCCACCGGGGGATAGCCCAGCGCCTTTTGCATGGCCCCGGTGAGCTGGGCGCGGCGGTCGAAATAGCGGGCGCAGAGGGTGGCGTAGGGGCTGCGCTCACACATCTGTTTTTGGGCCCAGCCGGCCAGGGCGGGCACCACCTTGGCGTCGCCCCGGACCTTGTCGACCACCTCGACCCGGCCGTCCATGATGCGGATGATGGGCCGCAACCCCAAAATATCGCCCACAAAGGCGGCGGTACAGCTGACGCGGCCGGACTTTTTGACAAAGTCGAGCGAGTAGACCGAAAAGTAGATCTCGAGAGAGCCAAACCAATCGAGCAGGTAGTCGCGCACGGCGGCGTAGCCCACCCCTTTTTGCAGCATGCGGGCGGCCTCGGTCAGCGGGAAGCCGTAGCCCACCGAGTAGGTGCCCGAATCGATGATGTCGATATGCATTTGGCTCTGGGGGCGCTGCTGGGCAAACAGCTCTTTGGCGTGGTTGGCGGCCTGGATCATGTTGGAGCCCTGGGCGTTGATGGTGACGTGCAGCAGGTGGGTGTAGCCCTGCTCGTCGGCCTGCAGGTACTGCTGCAAAAACTGGTGGTAGTTGATGTGGCTGGTGGTGGGGATCTTTTTGCAGCGCTCTAAGATATCGTAGAACTCGTCGAGGGTGAAGTCGCCGTCGTGGTGGGGGGCCCCATCCACCTCGATGGGGATGGGCATCACCCGGATGCCCAGGTCGCGGGCCACATCCAGCGGGATGTCACAGGCCGAGTCGGTCAAAAGCAGTATCTTCTCCATGTGATGGCTCCTTTTTTTATCAGGTCGTGGGCTGATCCCAGTCGTACTGTGTGAGCCGGCCGGCCGACTGCAGGCGGGGGTAGCCCCACTGGCGCAGCACCTCGTACACGCCCACGGCGACGGTATTTGACAGGTTGAGGCTGCGGGCGGGGGCGAACATGGGCAGCCGCACACAGCTGGCCGGGTTTTTTACCAGCAGATCCTCGGGCAGGCCGGCATCTTCGCGGCCGAACACCAGGTGGCTGCCGTCGGGGTACTGCACGTCGGAGTGGACCCGGCGGCCCTTGGTGGTAAAGTAAAAATACGGGCCGCTGTTTTTTGCAAAAAAGTCACTGAGGCCGGTATAGGTGGTGATATCCAGCAGGTGCCAGTAGTCGAGCCCGGCGCGCTTGAGCTTTTTGTCGTCGATGGAAAAACCCAGCGGGCCCACCAGATGCAGCCGGGTGTTGGTGGCCGCACAGGTGCGGGCGATGTTGCCGGTATTTTGGGGGATCTGCGGCTCGACCAGCACGATGTTGAGTGTGGACATGGCACTTCCTTTCTGCCGGAGCTTGTCCCCCTATTTTACCAGGGTAAGCCGCCGGGCACGCGAATACAGTCTTATTTTCGGGGGTGGTCAGCGCTCTTTGCGGGCCTGCAGCCGGTCGAACACGCCGGCCTTTTTTAGGATGGGCCGCATGACGCCGAACAGCAGCAGCGACACCACCACCGCGATGAGGCCGTTGGTGAGCGATACCGAGAGCTTGGTGGCGGCCACGGTGAGCACCGTTTTAAACGGCTGCCGGTAAAACCACAGCCCCTCGGCGACGTTTTTGCCCACGTAGAGCACCACGTAGCTCAGCGAGCCCAGCACCGCCCCGGCGATGCGGCGGGGGCGGCTGTCGAGTTTTTTGTGGGCGATGGCCCCGCAGACGAAAGCCATGCAGAACTTAAAGGCAAAGGTGAACGGCGCGCCGGCGATGTAGGCGGGGTCGAACAGGTCAAAAAAGCCGGAGCCGAGGCCGGCAGCCAGACCGCCCTTGACCGGGCCCAGCACCAGGCCCGAGAGCAGGCACATCACGTTGCCCAGATGCAGCATGGTCTTACCCATGGGGGTGGGGATATCGATGCGCAAAAAGGTGGCCACAAAGCACATGGCGGCCATGAGTCCCACCAGCGTGATGCTGTAGACGGTATTGTTTTTCTCGCGGTTCACGAGACATCACTCCTCTTTTTTAGCGTGTATTTTTAGGCGGCGCAAAGCGCCGGAACGGGCGGGAGCTCTGCCGCTACAGCGGCGACACCCGCTGCTGCAGCTCTGGGGCAAACAGCCAGGGCAGCGCCTTTTCGAGCTGGACTCCCCAGCGGCGGTCGGTGCCCGCCTTTTGGGTGAGCGCGATGGCCCGCTCGACGAACTGGGCGGCAAAGCTGGCCGCCTGGGGCAGCGCGTCGCCGCCCAGCAGCCGCCCGGTGAGGGCGGAGGTGAAGATGTCGCCGGTGCCGGGGTAGCCCACCGGCAGGTACTCGGCCCGCACCCGGCTATACGCGCCGCCGCTGTACACCAGATTATAGCGCCCGTCGGGCATGTGACAGCCGGTGATGACGACCGACTTGCAGCCCAGGCCGGCCAGGCCCACCAGCCACCGGCGGGCGCCGGCGGCATCGAATACCCGGCGGCGGGTGTGGTCCTCGCCCAGTAAAATGGCGGCCTCGGTCTCGTTGGGGGTGATGACGTCGGCCTCGGCGATGAGCGGCCGCATTTGAGCCATGAGTTGGCCGGTACAGGTGCGGTAGGCCTTTTGATCGTCGCCCATGACCGGGTCGATGACCTTGAGCGCCTGCGGAAAGGCCTGACAGTATGCCCGGCAGGCCGAGACCTGACCGGCGCTGGAAAAAAAGCCGGAGTACACGGCGGTAAAGTCGAGGCCCAGCTGCCGGTAGTGCTGCAGCGTGGGCAGCAGCATGTCCGACAGGTCGCGCAGCACCGGATCGCCCAGGCCGCCGGTGTGGCTGGAGAGCACCGCGGTGGGCACCTGCACCACCTGCGCACCCATACAGGAGAGCACCGGCAGGATGACCGCCAGCGAGCAGCGCCCAAAGCCGGACAGGTCGTGCAGCGCCAGCACCCGCGGCGCGGCGGCGAGATCTTGTTGCTGTTGCAAGTGAAATGGCCCCCCTCCCAATAAATATGTGTGTGCGGGCGACTGCATCGGCAACCGCCCGCACGGCCGCCGCCAGCGACAGCCAGAAAGGGCCGACCGCACCCGGGCGGCAGCCCTGTTTTTCTGTTATTATAGCACAAAACGCCGTGTCAAAAAATCGATGTGCGTAAAAAACTGAAAAAAATCCCTGTTTGGCGCGGCGGTGTATTCGCGGCGCTGGCGGCCATACTAATACCGTAAACTGGAGTTTAAAGGAGGTGCACCCGATGAAGAGAACCGGCAGTGCAAAAAATGTGGCCATGGGTATGGCCATCGGCGCGGCGGCAGCCGCCGTGGGCGTGGGGCTGATGAACACCAACAAGCGCCAGCTGAAAAAGACCGCCAACAAGGCCATGAAGACCATGGGAAGCCTGGTAAACGACGTATCTTCGATGATGCGCTAGAATGCCAAAGGCCGGCCGCAGCGGCGGCAAAAAAAGGGGCGCAGTACAGCGCCCCTTTTTTTGTTATACATTTATTACCGGGGGCCGGGGCAGTGTTTGAGCATTACAGACATGCCGCATCCCTACATGACGATGCCGCCGTCGACGTGGAGGATGGTGCCGGTGGTAAAAGAGGCGTCGTCGGACGCCAAATACACATAGGCGCCGGCCAGCTCGTCGGGGGTGGCCATGCGGCCCAGCGGCGTGAGAGACTGAAGGGCGGCCAGCATGCGGTCGTCTACCGACTGGGCGACCATGTCGGTGCCCACCACCCCGGGGGCGACGGCGTTGACACGGATACCGTAGGGGCCGAGCTCTTTGGCGCAGGACTTGGTGAGACCGTTGACGCCGAATTTGGAAGAGGAGTAGGCCGTTTGCATTTTGCCGCCGTAGGTGCCGACCATAGAGCTGGTGTTGATGATGCTGCCGCCGCCCTGCCGTCTCATGATGCCGGCCACCGCCCGTATGCAGCGGAAGGGGCCGGAGAGGTTGATGCGCAGCACGGCGTCGAAGTCCTCGTCGGTCATATCGAAGATCTGCTTGGTGGAGGTGACGCCGGCGTTGTTGACCAGGATATCGACCCGGCCCCAGCGCTCCATTACGGCGGCGGCCATCGCTTCTACCTGGCTGCTGCTGGACACGTCGACCCCCAGCGGCAGCAGCTCCGCTTGCGGGTACTGGGCACACAGCTTTTGCGCCGCTTTTTTGGCCGACGCGGCCCGACTGCCGCAGAGGGCGACTTTGGCCCCTTCGCTTACAAAGGCGGCGGCGACGGCGTAGCCGATGCCCCGCGAGCCACCGGTGACGATGGCGACTTTATCCTGTAGTTTCATCAAAATCCCCCTGTTTATGGCGGCCACGGTGCGGCCGCCACATCGTTTTTTGCGCTCGTTATAGCCTACACCGGCAGGGGCGGCAATATGCACCGGCGCCGATACAGACCGCAGATGTACCACCGGCCGCCCGGAGAGGGCCGGGGAAAAAATAAGCTGTTTTTATTATATACCATTTTTGTGTAGTTTTGGCAACCACTTTTCCCTCGGCGGCAGGGGCGTGGGGAAAAGCCAAAAGAGAGCGCCCGGCCCGCATGAGCGGGCCGGGCGCTTATCGGGAAACAGATCGCAGTGGTCAGATCGCGCGGACGCGCACCACCCCGTCGATCGCAGCTATCTGCTGCAGGACCGGCTGGGGCACGGCGGCGTTGACGTCGATCATGGTGTAGGCGTACTCACCGCGGGATTTGTTGAGCAGGTTCTCGACGTTGAGGCCGGCGTCGCTGACGGCGGCGGCGATACTGCTGATCATGGCGGGGATATTTTGGTGGATGACACAGAGCCGGGCCGTACCGGAGCGCACCATCGTGGCGGCGGGCAGGTTGACCGAGTTTTTGATGTTGCCGTTTTCGAGGTAGTCGCGCAGCTCCTCGACGGCCATGACCGCACAGTTATCCTCGCTCTCGGGGGTGGAGGCCCCCAGGTGGGGGATGGCCACTACACCGGGGTGGCCCAGCAGGCAATCCTGCGGGAAATCGGTCACGTAGCAGCCCAGGTGGCCGCTGTCCAGCGCCGAGAGCACCGCCTGGCTGTCGACCAGCTCACCGCGGGCAAAGTTTAAGATGCGGGCCCCCGGCTTCATGCTGGCGATGACCTGCGCGTCGATCATGGCGGCGGTGTCTTTGGTGTAGGGCACGTGCAGGGTGATGTAGTCGCAGGTGGTGTAGATCTCGGCCAGGTCTTTGGCGTGGATGATGGCCCGCGACATCTTCCAGGCGGCGTCGACCGACATGTAGGGGTCGTAGCCCATGACCTCCATGCCCAGGTGGCGGGCGGTGTTGGCCACCCGGATGCCGATGGCACCCAGGCCGATGACCCCCAGCCGCTTGCCGGCGAGCTCGGGCCCGACAAACTGTTTTTTCCCCTTTTCGACCAGTTTGCCCACCTCGTCGCCGCGGCCCTTAAGGGTCTGCACCCACTGCAGGGCGGCCGGGACCTTGCGGGAGGAGAGCAGCAGGCCGCAGAGGACCATCTCTTTGACGCCGCCGGCGTTGGCGCCGGGGGTGTTGAACACCACGATGCCGTGCTGGCTGCAGGTGTCGACGGGGATGTTGTTGACCCCGGCGCCGGCCCGGCCGATGGCCAGCAGGCTGTCTTCGAGGTCATAGGTGTGCATATCGGCCGAGCGCACCAGGACGGCATCGGGCGCCGGCACGTCGGCGGCGACGGTGTAGCGGTCGGCCGGCAGGCGGCCGGTTCCCACCTCGCTGATGGGGTTGAGCGTTTTTATGTGAAACAAAGCAGTTCCTCCTTTAAGCGGCGGCCCAGCGGCCGCCGGGATGGACCCACCCTAGCGGTGGGCGGCCTCGAACCTGGCCATGAAGTCGACCAGCGCCTGCACGCCTTTTACCGGCATGGCATTGTAGATGGAGGCGCGCATGCCACCCACAGTGCGGTGGCCCTTTAAGTTGACCAGCCCCTGGGCGGTGGCCTCTTTGACGAACTGGGCGTCGAGATCTTTGTCGCCGGTGACGAACGGCACGTTCATCAGCGAGCGGCACTCACCCTGCACGGTGGCCGAGAACAGCTTGCTTTCGTCGAGATAATCGTAGAGCAGGGCCGCCTTTTGGGCGTTTATCTTTTGGATCTGCTCGATGCCGCCCATCTCGTTATTGAGCCAGTCCAGCACCAGCTTGCAGATGTAGATGGCATAGGTGGGCGGGGTGTTATACATGGAGCCGGCATCGGCGTGGGTCTTGTAATCGAGCATGATGGGGGTGATGTCGCGGGCGTGGCCGATGAGGTCTTTGCGGATGATGACCACGGTGAGGCCGGCGGGGCCCATGTTCTTTTGGGCGCCGGCGTAGATGAGGCCAAATTTAGAGACATCGATCGGCTCGGACAGGATGCTGGAGGACATATCGGCCACCAGCGGCACGCTGCCGCAGCTGGGCAGGGTGGGGAAGCGGGTGCCGTAAATGGTGTTGTTGTAGCAGATGTGCAGGTAGTCGGCCTGTGGATCGAGCTTTTGCGCGTCGATCTGGGGTATATAAGAAAAGACCCCGTCTTCAGACGAGGCTACGACGTTGCACCGGCCGTATTTGGCCGCCTGCTGATAGGCCTTTTTGGCCCACTGGCCGGTGAGCACAAAATCCGCCCGGCCAGAACCGTTCATGAGATTGAGCGGTATCATGGCAAACTGGGTGGACGCGCCCCCCTGCAAAAACAGCACTTCGTAGTCCTCGGGTATATGGAGCGTATCGACCAGTGACTGACGACAACTGTCGATGATCGCCTGATAATCTGATGAGCGGTGGGACATCTCCATTACAGACTGGCCTGATGAGCCGTACTCCATCATTTCCGAAGCGGCTTTTTGCAGGACCCATTCGGGCAGTACCGACGGGCCGGCGCTAAAATTGTATACTCTTGCCATTTTTGTCCCTCCCGATAAAAATTTTCTTCCCTGGCGGGTGCGCTGACGGCCTGGACGGGCCGCGCCGGCTGGGGCCGGGCACTGGCAATGTGCCGGCACCGGCGGAAGTTGTAACCTATTCTAGGCCAAGCGGGGCCGTTCGTCAAGCGCAGCGGGTAAGACGGTGTCGACAGCTATGTGCACCAGTGACGAAAAACTGTTTTTGTGTCAAACACAGTTTTCTTTTTTGTGCGCAGGGCAAAAAAAGTGGCGGCCCGGCGTTGTTGAAGATACCAAAATCCTCGCCAAATAGTCGTGTAGTTTTGGCGGCCCGGCAGGGGGCGCAGGTGGGGCAGGTGGGGCAGAGGAGCAGGAGGCCAGCCGGGAGCTGCCGGCTGAGCGGTGGGCTGCCACTTGGGACGCCGGAGAGACCGCGCGGGTGGAGCCGGGAGCCGGGGGATAAAAAGAGCGGGCGGCGCACCCGCTTTAAAACAGGTGTGCCGCCCGCGGATAGGACCGCTCTGACCGGTGGGGCGCTACTGGTAGACGACCTTGAAATCCTCGAACACGACCGGCATATCCCAGGAGAAAGTATAGCCCTCGGCCCGGCCGTCCTCGGTAAAAAAGCGGATGTGGCCCTGCCGCCAGGACTCCAGATCGTCGTCCTCCCCTTCGCGGCGGCAGATATCGAAGGTGATGTCGCGAAACGGCAGAATGGTGACGGCGGTGGTCTCGACGATGCAGCGGGGCGTGCCGGCCCAATCGGTGATGACCGAGCAGTCGCCGACCTCTGGCAGCGGCAGCTGATGGGCAGTAAAGAAGTGCGCGCTGGAGGAGGTGGCCCTTTTTTGGCCTGCCAGCACCAGCTGCAGCAGCTTGCTGGCCCACTTTTCGCTGTTGTCGAAGTGATAGCAGTCGCAGTAGCGCAGGTCGGCCGGGCGGCCGGTCTGCTGTAAAAAGCCGCGCCAGTAGGCGTCGATGATCTCTTTCTGTTGCTGTTGCATATGCTTACCCCCGCTATGAGCGGATAGGGGCGGTGTTCTGCCCGGTGAATAGGGGCGGGGCATGAGAGCCAGCGTTAGCGCTAGAGCTCGCGCTCGCCGGAAAATGCCCAGCGGCCGGCACCGCCGCCGAACAGGTAACCGCAAAAAGCGCACTTGGCGGCGGTCTCGCTCTCCATAGGGGCGCCGCATTGGGGGCAGTTGCCCTGAGAGGAGACCGGGCCGGTGTGGTCGGTATAATCGCAGCTGTATTTGACCTGCCGGATGCTGGGGCCCTGCGGGCCGGCGGTGCGGTACTGGGCCGACAGCTGGAAGGTGATGGTTTTTTTAAGGCGCTCGCGCCGGTAGGCACTGATGGCGCACTGATGTACCTGCACCCCATCTTTGCCGGACAAGAAACGACCCGTTAGATGGGCGGCCGCGGCGGCGAGCGCAGCATCGACATCGAAGCCGGGGAAGTCTTTTTGGATCTGGGGCAGGTAGAGGGCGGTGCAGTTGGACACCGAGCGGGGGCCGACCTCCTCGGGCTGAACGGCGGTGGCGGCACTGCCGGCCAGGTGCACCACCGCCCGGTAGACCCCGCCGGCAAACGAGCGCTGCAGACGGCGCACCGCCCAGTATATACCCGCCGATACGGCGGCGATGACCGCTATCACCAGCAGCGGCCCCATCAGCTGTTTCATGGTCGCATCCTCCTCTTGGCCCCTGCGCGCGGGGGCGGGCTGTATGGCCCGATTGTACCACGGATGGCGGCGGCAGGGCAAGCAGATCGGGCCCGGGCGGCAAAAAATGGGCAGAGCGGCGAAAAAACGGGCTCTTTTCGCTGCAATATGGAGAAAAGAAGGAACGGCGGCCAGCTGTCCTTTTCCCCCGCGGAGTTTTGTGCTACAGTACCGGTAAGGCATTGTTTTAGGAGGAGAGGGGCGAGGTAGTGGACTTTTGGCTGCTGTTGCTGGCCGGGTGTTTTTTGTCGCTGATGCAGAGCCTAAACGGCGAACTGAGCGGGTACCTGGGCATATTTGAAGTGACGTTTATCGTACACAGCATCGGGGCGGTGCTGCTGATCTTGTACTTAAAGCTGGTGAAGCGGCAGAAGATACGGCTGCGGGGCATCCCCCCCTACCTGTACGCCGCCGGCTTTTTGGGGGTGGCGCTGGTGAGCACCAACGCCTACTGTACGCCGCGCATCGGCGTGGCCACGGCGGTGGCGCTGTCGGTGACCGGACAGATGGTACTGTCGGCTATCATCGACCATTTTGGCCTGCTGGGCATGAAAAAGACCGCCTTTAAGCCGCGGCGGCTGCCGGCCTTTTGCCTGATGGCGGCCGGGCTGGTGCTGCTGGTGTGCTTTTGAGCGGGAGAGGGGCGTGAGCGAAGATGATACTGGCTTACTTTTTGGCACTGGCGGGCGGCTGCATCGGCATTTTGTCGAAGCTGGTAAATGTGCAGGTGGCCCAGCGGCTGGGGACCGAGAACGGCACCCTGATCAACTACCTGATCGCCAGCGCTTTGGCGCTGGTGCTGGCGCTGTGTACCGGGGCCACGGCGCTGTTTTCGCCCGCGGTGCTGGGCAGTGTGCCGCCGGTGTACTACCTGGGCGGGGTATTTGGGTTGCTGTCGCTTTTGCTGACGGTGGTATCGATGCCCAAGGTGCCGGTGATCTCGTCTACGGTGCTGATGCTGGCCGGCCAGCTGGGCACCGGGCTGCTCATCGACTGGCTGCTGCTGGGTAAATTTTCGCTGCCGCGCACGGCGGGTATTTTACTGGTGGCGGCCGGGCTGGTGCTGGACAAATTTTTGGCGCGGCCCGACGGCACCGAGACAGAGGGCCAGCCGGACACAGAACAAGCTGAGGTGACGGCTGTAGAGCGGTGACGACCGGTATGCGCAGAGGCAAAGATAGCGCCAAACCGGGCCTGACCGTCTGGGCGGATACGTCGCACGGGGCATGCGCACACTGCATACTGTACACTGCAAATATAAAAATAAGAGAAGGCAGGTCGTCGATGGCGACCTGCCTTCTTTTGGATCTCTGATATAAGGGCCGTGCTGACGGTGGGGCTGGGCTCCGAGAGCCGTTCTTGCACTTTTCGCACTGCCCGTCTAGGCGCAGTACGCTACCGTCTAAAGTCGGCTAAAATGGGCGGTTGTGCGAAAAGCCTACACCGTAAAGCGATCAGGCCGCGAGGGGCTGGGCCCCGAGAGCCGTTCTTGCGCTTTTCGCACTGCCCGTCTAGGCGCAGTACCTAACCGTCTAAAGTCGGCTAAAATGGGCGGTTGTGCGAAAAGCCTACACCGTAAAACGATCAGGCCGCAAGAACGGCGCCGCCGCCAAGCGGCGCGAGGGGCTGCGCCCCGAGATCCGTCCTTGTACTTTTCGCACTACTGATCTAGGCGCAGTATCTACCCGTTTAAAGCTAACTAAGATGGGTTGTTGTGCGAAAAGCCTACATCTTGACCGCGGTATCGAGTGCCAGCGTGATCATGGTGTTGAGACTGGTCTCGCGCTCCTGGGCGGTGAGCTCCTCGCCGGGGACACCATCGGTGACCGACAGCATCATCAGCGCGCGGCAGCCCTCGCGGGCGGCGCAGGTGTAGAGGGCGGCGCCCTCCATCTCGACGGCCATGATGCCGTACTCTTTCCAGTTGGCGGCTTTGGGGTCGGGGTAGGAATAGAAGGCGTCGGAGGACAGGACGTTGCCCACGCGGATGCTGATGCCGTCTTCTTTGGCGGCGTTATAGGCGGTGCGCAGCAGCTCGAAATCGGCCACCGGGCAGTAGGAGCCGGGGAAGATGAGGTTGTTCATCTGGCTGTCGGTGGAGGTGCCCATGGCCAGCACCACGTCACGCAGGTGCATGCCGTCTGCCAAGCCGCCGCAGGTGCCGATGCGGATGAGATTTTTGACCCCGAACTCGCGCATGAGCTCGGTGGCGTAGATGGAGATAGAGGGCATACCCATGCCGGTGCCCATGACCGAGACTTTTTTGCCTTTGTAGGTGCCGGTGAAACCGAGCATGCCCCGGACCTCGTTAAAGCAGACGGGGTCCTCTAAGAAATTCTCGGCGATATATTTTGCCCGCAGCGGATCGCCGGGCAACAGGATGCTCTCGGCGATATCGCCGGGCTTTGCACCAATATGTACACTCATAACCGGTATCCTCCTTTACTAAAACTCGATGGCGGTATCCAGCGCGATCTGGATCATGTTGTTGAGGCCCTGCTCCTTCTCTTCGTACGAGAGGATGGTATCGATGTAGGGGCCGTCGCTGACCGACAGCATGGTCAGCGCGCGGGCGCCGTAACGGGCGGCGATGGTGTACAGGGCAGCGCCTTCCATCTCGCCGGCGATAACGCCGTACTGGGTCCAGACTTTGTCTTTTTCGGATTTGTCGCGGTAGAACGAGTCGATGGAGTTGATGAGGCCGGTCTTGACCGGGATGTTTCTCTCGCCGGCGATCTCGTAGGCGCGATTGAGCAGCTCGAAATCGGCGATGGGGGCGTACTCACCCGGGAAGATGCGGCGGTTCATGCCGCTGGTGGTGCAGGCGCCGGTGCCCAGCACGACGTCGAGCAGCTTCATGTCGGGCTGCAGGCCGCCGCAGGTGCCGATGCGGATCATGGTCTTGGTGCCGTAGTCGCGGGCCAGCTCGGTGAAGTAGATGGAGACCTGGGGCATGCCCATGCCGGTACCCATGACAGTGACGTCTTTTCCCTTATATTTGCCGGTGTAGGCGTAGGCGCCGCGTACTTTGTTGACGCACTCAGCGCCCTCTAAAAATTTCTCGGCGATGTATTTTGCACGCATGGGGTCGCCGGGCAGCAGGATGCGGCTGGCGATCTGACCTTCTTTGGCTCCGATATGAAAGCTCATGTGTAGTTCCTCCTTAAAATCACGTAGGTGGGGGCAGGCCCCTCTTTATACGACCGGCGGAGCGCTCCGCACGGACCTTTACAATAAATATGATCGGCGGCAGATCAGCCCTGGAAGTTGACCGCGGTATCGAGTGCCAGCGTGATCATGGTGTTGAGGCTGGTCTGGCGCTCCTCGGAGGTGAGTTTCTCCTCGCCGGGGACGCCGTCGGTGACCGAGACCATCATCAGCGCGCGGCAGCCCTCGCGGGCGGCGCAGGTGTAGAGGGCAGCACCTTCCATCTCGCCGACCAGCACGCCGTACTCCTTCCAGTTTTTACCCTTGGGATCGTCGTAGCCGTAGAAGGCGTCGCCGGACATGGCGTTGCCCACCCGCACGTTGATACCGGTCTCTTTGGCGGTTTTATAGGCGGTGCGCAGCAGCTGGAAATCGGCGACCGGGCAGTAGGAGCCGGGGAAGATGAGGTTGTTCATCTGGCTGTCGGTGCAGCAGCCCATGGCCAGCACCACATCGCGCAGGTGCAGATCGTCGGCGATGGTGCCGCAGGTGCCGATGCGGATGAGGTTTTTGACCCCGAACTCGCGCATGAGCTCGGTGGCGTAGATGGAGATGGACGGCATGCCCATGCCGGTGCCCATAGCCGAAACTTTTTTGCCTTTGTAGGTGCCGGTGAAGCCGAGCATGCCCCGGACCTCGTTAAAGCAGACGGCGTCCTCTAAGAAATTCTCGGCGATGTATTTGGCCCGCAGCGGGTCGCCGGGCAGCAGGATGCTCTCGGCGATATCGCCGGGTTTTGCGCCAATATGTACGCTCATTGTGTGTCCTCCTTTTATGTGTGACTGTGTTTACGGGACGTTGTTGGGGCCGCCGCTAAAAGGCGACAGCGGTGTCCAGAGCGATCTGGACCATGGTATCGAGGCTCTGCTCTTTTTGCTCGGCGGTGAGCTCGTCGCTGGAATAGTGGCTGTCGCAGACGCTGAGCATGGTCAGCGCGCGGGCGCCGTAGCGGGCGGCCACCGTGTAGAGGGCGGCGCCCTCCATCTCGCCGGCGACTACGCCGTAGCGCTGCCACACGTCGCTCTTATCGCCGTAGAAGGCGTCGAGCGAATTGATGAGGCCGGGCCGCACGGGAATATTTTTTTGGCCGGCGATCTCGTAGGCGGTGTTTAACAGCTCGAAATCGGCGATGGGGGCGAACTCGCCCGGGAAGATGCGGCGGTTCATGCCGCTCATGGTGCAGGCGCCGGTAGCCAGCACGATGTCCATCAATTTCATGTCGGGCTGCCAGGCGCCGCAGGTGCCGATACGCACCATCGTTTTGGTGCCGTAGTCGCGGGCCAGCTCGGTAAAATAGATGGTGGCCTGGGGCATGCCCATGCCGGTGCCCATGACGGTGATGTCTTTGCCCTGATAGGTGCCGGTATAGGCGTAGGCACCCCGGACTTTATTGACGCAGACGGCGCCGGTGAGGTACTGCTGGGCAATGTATTTGGCCCGCAGCGGGTCGCCGGGCAGCAAGATGCGGCTGGCTATCTGGCCCTGCTGCGCCCCAATGTGAAAGCTCATGGATCGTCCTCCTTTTTTCGGTGCGTGAGACTGCCTGCGGGCCACCGGGCACACAGCGCCCCAGGACCGGGCATATCTTGTCCACAATTGTACAGCATTCGGGGTCTTTTGTTAAGGGTGGCTTTGTAAATTTTCTCGAAACAGGCCGGTTTTGTGTATTCCGCTCAACAAATCGAGAAAAACTAGGCAATTTCACAGTATGTCCCGCAGAAAACCGTAAACATTTACAACTGTTTTTGCGCGGCCGCGCTGTGTTACAATAGAGATGGAAACTTTTAGTGGCCTGTGCCACGCAGAAAGGTGTGTACTGTGATGCAATATGATTTTAACAGCTGCCCCAGCCGCTATGGCACCAACTCTACCAAGTGGGACGGGATGGCCGGCGGCTTTGGCGCCGAGTGCAAGTACCCGCTGTGGATCGCCGATATGGATTTCGTGTCGCCGCCGGAAGTGGTGAAGGCGCTGCAGGAGCGGGTGGCCCACGGTGTGTTTGGCTACTCGATCACCCCGGACAGCTACTTAGAGGCCATTGTGGAGTGGGAGAAGACGCGGCACAACTTTGCCATTGAAAAGGACTGGATCCTGTTTTCGCCCGGGGTGGTGCCGGGGGTGTATTGGTCGGTGAACCTGTTCACCCAGCCCGGCGACAAGGTGATGGTGCTGACCCCGGTGTACAACCCGTTTTTTGCGGCCATTAAAAACCAGGGGCGCACGCTGGTAGAGTGCCCGCTGCAGCGGGATGAGCGCGGCCACTACGGGGTGGACCTGGACCTGTTTGCCAGGACCATCAGGGAAAACGACGTGAAGGTGTTTATCCTCTGCTCGCCCCACAACCCGGTGGGCCGGGTGTGGACCAAGGCGGAGATAGACAGCATGGTGGACATCTGTGTGGAAAACGGGGTGCTGATCGTATCTGACGAGATCCACCAGGATATCGTGTTCGAGGGGTACGAGCACCTGCCCACCGCCTCGACCAGCCAGAAGGCGCTGGAGAACACCATCACCATAACCGCCGCCACCAAGACCTTTAACCTGGCGGGGCTGCAGAACTCCATCCTCATCGTACCTGACAAGGTACGGCGGGGGAAGATACAGAAAAACGCCAGCGAGCAGCTGGACATCATGGGCGGCAACCTGTTGGGCTACGTGGCGGTGGAGGCCGCGTACCGCCACGGCGGCCAGTGGCTGGACGAGCTGATCGCCGTGATCGAGCAGAACTACCGGCTGCTGTGCGACTACATCGCCAAGATGCCCAAACTCAACGTGACCCCCATGGAGGCCACCTACTTGGCCTGGGTGGACATGAACGGGCTGGGCCTTGACGACGACGAGCTGGACGCATTCCTGAAAAAAGAGTGCCTGATAGCGGCCAACATGGGCCGGGTGTACGGGCCCAACGGCAAAGGCTTTGTGCGCTTTAACATCGGCTGCCAGCGCGATATGCTGACCGAGGCGCTGGAGAGCCTGCTGGCGGCGTACAACAAAAGATTTGCCTGAAGAGCGCTTTGAAAAGAGTTTATCTGTTTTAAATCAGTATAGTGCCCGAGCGGGCAAAAAGTGGGCGATGTTTGGCGACGGCTCGTCCCTTTTTGGGCGCGGTGGGCGACCGACATATGTGAAGTAATTGTAAATTTGTGAGATCTGGAGGTAATTATAATGGAAATCAAACCTGTATTCACTGAAAATGCACCCGCCCCTATCGGCCCCTACGTGCAGGCCAAGATGGCCGGGGACACCCTGTACATCTCGGGGCAGCTGGGCATCGATATGAAAAGCGGTGAGCTGGCCGACGGTGTAGAGGCCCAGGCGGAGTGTGCGATGGAGAACCTGGCGGCTATTTTGAAGTGCCAGGACCTCGGTTTTGACAACGTGGTAAAGACCACCATCTTTTTGGCCGACATGGGCGACTTTGCCGCGGTCAACGCGGTGTACGCCAAATATTTTGGCGAGGGGAAATACCCCGCCCGCTCCTGCATTCAGGTGGCGGCGCTGCCGAAGGGCGGCCTGGTAGAGGTCGAGGCGGTGGCGGTGCGCTAGCATCTGCACAAAATTTGGGGGGCGGCACCTTTGCCGCTGCCCCGTGCGCGAGAGCGGGCTTTTGCCGGTGGCGGCGAAGCCTGCTCTTTTTTGCATAGACGGCGGTAGCCGCCACCGGCAACGACCTGTTTTGAGGGGTAGAGCGGTAGAGGAGAGCGCGGTGCCGGCAGCTGCGGGCAGAGCATTCTGGAGGGCTCACGACCGCACCCGCATACGAACATGCGCATACAAGAATACGTGCATACGCGAACACACGAGTGCATGATCACGTGAGCACACGAGCACATGAGCACATGAGCACATGGACGGGCTTTGGCCATACATACCGCAGCGGCAGAAAAAGGAGCGGCCAGACCTTTTTGAGGGCGACGGAGATAGGCCGTTTACCAGAGAGGGGACAGTTATGAAAAAGTGGGCTGTGGCGATCACTTTGATGTTGGCGGCGGCGCTCGCTGGTTGCGGTGAAGAGCGGCCCCGACCCGCAGTGCACAGTGATGTGGACCGCATTGTAGTGGTGGCCGGTGAGACGGCGGAGGTGCCGGGGCTGATAGAGGCCCCAGATGCCCCGGACGGTTGGGAACTGGTGTGGGAGGTGGGGTGTACAGATATCGCCACTGCCGACCAAGACCGCAAAACGGTGACCGGCGTCACAGCCGGAGAGACCAACCTGCTGGTGCTGCTGAAAGACCAGCGGGGAGAGACGCAGGCCCGCAGCGACATCAGCGTGGTGGTGGCGGCGGATACGGCTGCGGCTGCGGTTGCAGGGCCCGATGCGCCCCGCCCCCATGACGGTGTGTTTTCTGAGGGGGAGATCGCCTCGATCACCGCTGGGGCGCTGCATTACGGGCAGGCGCTGGGCATGGCGCCGGACCGGTGGATGACGGTAAAAGACGACCGCCACACCGAGCCGCTGCGGCTGGCGGACTATCCGACTGCGGGCGCCGAGGCAGTGGTGGAGCTGCTGCGCGGGGATATTCGCCAGCTGTACGACCAGGGCTACAAAAAATTTTTTGTGATCGCCCAGCGCGACGAGGCCTTATCTGCCGATTGGCTGCTCTACGTGACCTACAGCAAATAAGCGACGGGGCCGGGCAGGCCAGCTGTGCCTGCCGTATCCGCTGCGCCTGCAGTGGATACGGCAGGGGGCGGCGGACAGATGATCGGCCCATACCGGGCGGCGATGCCAACGCCACTCAAGAGGAGGGAAGTACAGTGCGTAAACTGACAGCTATTTTATTGGGGGCCGCGATCTTGTTCACGGGCGCGGCACCGGTGCGCGCCGGTGGGACGGCGGTGCAGCGCACACCACCGGCTGCAGCGACCGCCTACCTGACCGATAGAGACGGCAACACACAGCGGATAGCCGGCCAGCTGGTGGAGGGGCCGACCGGCGGCGGGCAGGCTGGCGAACAGACCTACGCCTTTTTGTTAGAGCTGCGCGGCCCCGGTGAAGCGAGCTCGACCCAGAGCTTTGAGGACGACTACGGCGCCTCCCGGGTCTACCTGCACCTGACTTATAAAAACACCGGTTCCTCTTACCTGCTGACGTCGGTATCGGGCTATTATGAGCTGCAGGACAGCGGTGTGGAGGTGACCAGCACCGCCCTGCGCTACGCCTGCGCCGGCACCGATACAGTGCAGACCGGCGTACAGCGGCCCAGCGGCGCCTTTTGCTACGCCACTGCCTTTACCGAGGCGGTGGCCGGCCAGGGGTATGTGGGGGCGACCTGGACGCTCAACTACTATACAGACCCCGAGCACCACTGGTCGTACACCTGTGAGATGCGCCTTTTAGACACGATGTCGCCCCCGTGGTGACTGTATGAGCGCAGACCATAAAAACAAGCGGGCAGCTCACAGAGAGCTGCCCGCTTGTTTTTATGGTGCGCGCCGCGCACCGGTAAAGGGCTGTTTTTTATGCCGGCAGAGCGCGCCCCAGCCGGTATGCAGGACGCCGAGACCGGACTATTTTAACCGCTGCAGCTGGGTGTAGAACTTGAGCAGGGCGGCTTGGGTCTTGCCGTCGGGGATGGCGCCGTCGAGCACCTCCTGCACCGCCTGATCGAGCTCAATCTGCTCGATCTCTAAAAACTCGTCGGGATCGAGATCCTGGTCGCCAAACTGCAGCTGCTGGGCCAGGTATAGGTGGATGACCTCGTCGCAGTAGCCGGGGGTGGGGTAGAAAAGCCCCAGGTCGGTGAGGCTGCCGGCAGTGACGCCCAGCTCCTCGCGCAGCTCGCGGCGGGCGGCGGGGAGCGGGTCCTCCCCCTTTTCGAGTTTGCCGGCGGGCAGCTCGCGCACCACTTCGCGATAGGGATAGCGGAACTGATTGACCAGATAGACGTACCTGCCGTCGTAGGGGAGGATGCACACGCCGCCGAGATGGTGCACGACTTCGCGCCCGGCGGTGCGGCCGCCGGGCAGCTCGACCCGGTCGTCGCAGACGGTGATGATGCGGCCCTCGAACACGGTATTTTGCTGGATACATTTTTCAAACAGATCCAAAGGGGATGCCTCCTGTCGATATGGCTGACGCCCCGCCGCGGGCCGGGCCGGTATTCTACCGCCGGGACCGGCGCATATACTGTGGCGAGGTGAGAGTATGACCGATGTGTTTTATACAGACTATCCACAGTATACCACAATACTGGCCCGCTGCGCCAGGCTGGGACTGCACGCCGGCCGCCCCAGGGTGTTCTCGTTTGGGCAGAGCGTGCTGGGGCGGGAGCTGTTATGCGTGGGGATCGGCAACCTGGAGGACGCCACGTTGGTGGTGGGCGGAGTACACGCGCTGGAGATGCTGGGAGTGCTGAGCTGTTTTCGCTTTTGCGAGCAAGTGCTGGACGCCGCCGCGGCGGGGGAGGAGCTGTACGACACCGACATGGCCCAGGCGCTTGACCACCGCGGGCTGCTGGTGGTGCCCTGCCTGAACCCCGACGGGCTGGAGCTGGTGGTAAACGGCATTGGCACCGCCGGGCCGTTTGCCCCCTTTGTGTACAGCCACTGCGGCGGCGCGCCGGCGGACATGGGCGACCTGTCGCGCTGGCAGGCCAACGCCCACGGAGTGGACCTGAACCACAACTTTGACGCCGGATTTTTTATTGCCCAGCGGCAGTCGCGCTTTGCCGGAGTACACCGGCCCGGGCCCACCAAATTTGGCGGACCTTACCCCCACAGCGAGCCGGAGACGGCGGCCATTGTGGCGCTGTGTGAGCAGTACCGGCCGCGGCAGGTGGTGGCGCTGCACAGCCAGGGGGAGGAGATCTACTACCAGTACGGGCCCCACACCCCCCAGTACAGCCACCTGGTGGCGCGGATGCTGGCGGCGGTGAGCGGCTACGAGCTGGCGGTACAGGGCGGCACGGCCAGCCACGCGGGGCTGAAGGACTGGTTTATTCTGCACTACGGCAAGCCCGGTTACACGCTGGAGATCGGGCGGGGACAAAACCCGCTGCCCATCAGCGATTTTTACCCGGTATATGAAAAAGTGGGGCCGATGCTGGCGGTGCTGACCATCGCCTGAGCAGAGCGCGGCGTAAATTTGCAGTTTGTTCGCAATTGTGTGGTTTCGCCCCCTGTAAAATATGCTATAATACTATAAGGAACGCGCGGGCCGGCCGGTCTGCGCCTCATGAGCAGGAAAAAAGGTATTTTTACATATACGGGGGGAATTTTAAAATGGCTATGAACCGGGTACGCCTGACTATTTGCCAAAACGAGTACGTCATCGCCAGCAGCGAGGACGAGGGATATGTGCGCTCGCTGGGTGCCAAGCTGGACGAGGCGCTGCGGGGGATGATCGACCAGGACAGCCGCATGACGGTGACCACCGCCGCCATTTTGCAGGCGCTGGACTACATGGACGCCTGCAACAAGGCCCAGGAGAGCGCCGACAACATGCGCGCCCAGATAAAAGATTACCTGGAGGACGCGGCCAAGGCGCGCATCGAGTGCGAGTCGGCCAAGAGAGAGGTGGAGCGGCTGCAGCGGGAGATCGTGGCGCTGAAGACGCGGCTTGAGATCCAGTAGCGTGGCGCTGGAGATACTGGCCCCCGCCGGGGGACCCCAGCAACTGCGGGCGGCGGTGCGCAGCGGCGCCGACGCCGTGTATTTGGGCGCCACCAGCTTTTCGGCCCGCAGCGGCGCACAGAACTTTGCCCCCGACGCGCTGCCGGAGGTGGTGCGCTACTGCCACCAAAATGGGGTGCGGGTGCACCTGGCGCTGAACACGCTGCTGCGCCAGGACGAGTTGACGGCGGCCATGGCGGTGGTGGATACCGCCGTGGCGGCGGGGATAGATGCCCTGATCGCACAGGACCTGGGGCTGGCGCAGGCTGTACACCAGCGCCACCCGCAGTTGCCGCTGCACGGCTCGACACAGATGAGCATACACTCCCTGCAGGGGGTACGGATGTTACAGAGCCTGGGATTTACCCGGGCTATTTTGGCGCGCGAACTGACGCTTGCTGAGATCGGCGATATCTGCCGGCAGAGCCCCACCGAGATCGAGGTGTTCGTGCACGGGGCGCTGTGCATGTCGGTCTCGGGGCAGTGCCTGCTCAGTGCGGTGATCGGCGGCCGCTCGGGCAACCGGGGGCGCTGTGCCGGCACCTGCCGGCTGCCTTGGCAGGTGTGCGGGCGCGGCGGCCACGACCGCCACGACCTGAGCTTAAAAGACCTGTGCGCGCTGGACTACCTGCCGCAGCTGGCGGAGATGGGGGTGGCCTCGGTCAAGATCGAGGGGCGGTTAAAGCGGCCGGAATATGTGGCCAGCACCACCTATGCGGCCCACTGCGCCCGCGCTGGAAAGCCCTATGACCGGCAGCGGCTGCAGGACCTGTTTTCGCGCAGCGGCTTTACCGACGGCTTTTTGACCGGGCACACCGGGCAGGAGATGTTTGGCTGGCGCCGGGAGGACGATGCCCGCAACACCGCCCAGGCGCTGCAGCAGGCCATGCAGGAGGTGGTGCGCCCCGACGACATGCGGCCGGCGGCCGGCGGCGACAAACCGCTCTACATGCAGTTTTTGCTGGATGGCGAGGCGGCGGTGCTCACCGCCCGCAGCGGCGATAAAGAGGTGTGCTGCCGCAGTGAACGCCCCCAGCTGGCCACCGGGCGGCCCACTGCCGCCGAGGCGGTAAAAAAGGCGCTGGGCAAGACCGGCGGCACGCCGTTTGTGCTGCGGGACTGCCGAGTAGAGGTGGACGAACTGCACTTTTTGCCGGTCTCGGCTATCAACGGGCTGCGGCGGCAGGCGCTAAAGCAGCTGGGCGCGCTGTGCAGCGAGGACGCACCGGCTACAGCATCGTCAGCAGACCTGCCGCCGTTTGCGGCGCCGGCCATCCGCCGGCCAGTGCCCGCCGAACAGGGGCTGCGGGCGCGGTTTGAGACCGTGGCCCAGCTCGGCGGCTGCCGGGAGGTGCTGGGGGCACTGGAGCGCATCTACCTGCCGCTGGGGCAGCTCTGGGCGCACGCCGACGATCTGGCGCCGCTAAAGGACAAGCTGGTGTGCGAGATGCCGCGGATGCTGTTTGGCGGCGAGGCACAGGCACTAGAGCGGGCGCGGGCGCTTTGGGAGCGGGGCTTTACCCGCTTTGAGGCCAACAACTTAGCCCACATCGGGCCGCTTCGCGAGATGGGGGGCACAGTGCTGGGCGGTGCGCCGCTCAACACCTTTAGCGCCCAGACAGCGCTTTGCTACCGGCAGTTGGGAGTGGGCGAGATCACGCTGTCGCCAGAGCTGCGACAGCAGCAGCTGGGCGACTTTCCCCGGGAAATAGTCTGCGGGGCCATCGGCTACGGCTACCTGCCAGTGATGGTGCTGCGGGCCTGCCCGCTGCGGGGCAAAAAGGGCTGCGCCGGCTGTGACCGGCGCGGGGCGCTGACCGACCGCACCGGCAAGCGGTTTGCGGTTTTATGCCAGGGCGGCTACAGCTACCTGCTCAATGCCCTGCCTATCGACATGGGCGACCGCCGGCAGGCGCTGCGCGCCTGCGACTACACAGTACTGTATTTTACCGTTGAGGACCCGGCCGCGTGCCGGCGGGTGATCGACTGCTACAGCGCGGGGCAGCGCAGCGGGGAAGCGTTTACCCGCGGACTGTACCTGCGGGGGGTATTATAGATGAAGCTTATGATAAAATTGCTGCGCCAAGGCGCCAAAGCGCCAACCCGCGCCACCGCCGGCAGCGCCGGCTACGACCTGTACGCCTGCCTTGAAAAACCGCTCTGCATCGCGCCGGGCGAGGCGGTGGGCGTTCCCACCGGGTTTGCTATGGCCCTGCCCGACAGCGGCTGTGTGGGACTGGTATACGCCCGCAGCGGACTGGCCATCAAGCACGGACTGGTGCCGCAAAATTGCGTGGGCGTGATCGACAGCGACTACCGGGGAGAGGTGCTGGTGGCGCTGCGCAACCAGTCGGCCGCGGCCTACACGGTGGCCCCCGGCGAGCGCATCGCCCAGCTGGTGATCACGCCGGTGCTGCTGCCGGAGATAGTTCTGACCGACTGTCTGCCGGACACTGACCGCGGCGACGGCGGCTTTGGCTCGACGGGGAGGAAGTAGCGGGTATGGTGATCGAAAAAAAAGGCTTTGCGCCCATGTGTGACTTTGCGCCGCTCAATTTGTGCCTGGCCTCGGCGTCGCCGCGGCGGCGGGAGATACTGGGGCTCATCACCCGCGATTTTACCGTGTGTGTGAGCGGGGAGGATGAGGTGCTGCCCCACCAGATGCCGGCCGAGGAGATGGTGCAGTACCTGGCCCGGCAGAAGGCGCAGGCAGTGGCCAAGAGCCGGCCGGACTGCACCGTGCTGGGCAGCGACACGGTGGTGGGCCTTGACGGCCGCACCTACGGCAAGCCCCGCGACCAGGACCACGCCGCCGAGATGCTGCGCACCTTTTCGGGCACCGACCACCAGGTGCACACCGGGGTGTGCATTTTGCGCGGGCAGCGGGAGATCGTATTTTGCGAGACGGTGCAGATGCACATGCGGCCCATCACCGAAACTGAGCTGCAGGCCTACCTGGACACCGGATTGTGGGCCGACAAGGCCGGCGCCTACGGCATAAATGGGCCGGCGGCGGCCTTTTTTACCGGCATCGAGGGAGATTTTTACGCCGCTTTTGGCCTGCCGCTGTGCCGGGTGTACCAGGTGCTGACCGAGCTGCTGGCCGATGCGGGACACTGAACAAAAAACAGGCTGAATATTTAGAAATTCTTCATAAAAAGTAGTTGAGAAACGCCGCCACAGCGTTTATAATAAGGTATGTGAGTCAATAAATTGGACAGGCGCGTAAAAAGACGCGCTGTTGCGATATGCCGCACCGGCGAGCGCTGCTTTGCGCGGGGGGCGGTCTACCTTACTGTGAGCGAGGTATATCTGAAAGGGGATCATATATGTTTTCACGCGATGTAGGCATCGACCTGGGCACCGCCAACACCCTGTGCTTTATGCGGGGCAAAGGCATCATCATGCGCGAGCCCTCGGTGGTGGCCGTAGATAAAAAGACCGACACGGTGCGTTTTGTGGGCCAGGAGGCCAAAGACGTGATCGGCCGTACGCCCGGTTCTATCGTGGCGGTGCGCCCGCTGAAAGACGGCGTGATCGCCGATTTCGACATCACCACCAGTATGCTGCAGATCTTCATCAAGAAGATCTTTGGCGGCAAGATGTTCGCCCGGCCGCAGGTCATCATCTGCATCCCGTCGGGGGTGACTGCCGTTGAGCGGCGGGCGGTGAAAGAGGCGGCGCTGAAAGCCGGCGCCAAGCACGTGTCGGTGATCGAGGAGCCCATGGCGGCAGCTATCGGCGCCGGGCTGCCGGTGGCCGAGGCGGTGGGCAGCATGGTGGTGGACATCGGCGGCGGCACCAGCGAGGTGGCGGTCATCTCGCTGGGCGGCATCGTGGCGGCCAAGTCGGTGCGCGTGGGCGGCGACGAGTTCGACTCGTCCATCATCAACTACGTGAAAAAGACCTACAACCTGCTCATCGGCGAGCGCACGGCGGAGTCGATCAAGATCCAGATTGGCTCGGCGGCGCCGTACGAGGGGGAGGGCTCTATCGAGATAAAGGGCCGCGATCTGGCCGACGGTCTGCCCAAGAACATCTCGCTCTCGGCCAAAGAGGTGCGCGAGGCGCTGCGGCTGCCGCTGCAGGAGGTGGTGGACGCCATCAAGACCACCCTGGAGCGTACCCCGCCGGAGCTGTCGAGCGATATCATCGACCACGGCATCACTCTGACCGGCGGCGGCGCGCTGCTGCGCGGGCTGGACGAGCTCATTTCGGGCGAGACCGGCATGCCGGTCCACATCGCCGAAAATCCGCTGGACTGTGTGGCGGAGGGCACCGGCAAGGTGCTGGAGAACATCAATGTGCTAAAAGAGGTCCTCTCGGACGAGGATTAGGCGCCGGGCCCCGGACGGGGCGGGCGGCGGGCCCCTATCGGCGTGAGGGCTGGGGCGCGCGAACAGAGGACACGACTGAGCGGGTAAGCGGCTGCGGCAGGACCACTGCTGCCCATTGCCCGCTCCTTTTTATACCGGCGCGAGGCGCCGGCTGGCTGGGAGCATCTCTGGAATGAAAGACTTTTTTAAGACCACCCGCTTTAAGGTGATCATCTGCATCGTGGCGCTGCTGTTTGGGTTTATGATCCAGGCGGCCTATACCGGCACGCTGTCGTCACTGCCCTCGAAGATCATCGGCACGGTGACGGCGCCTTTTCAGGCGGTGGCCACCACGGTGTCGGGCTGGTTCGGCGGCTTTTTTGACCGGCTGACCCTGGCCGATGAGCTGCTGGACGAAAACCAGGAGCTGAAAAAAGAGATACAGGAGCTGCGGGGCCAGCTGACCGACCTGGACCGCTACAAAGAGGAGAACGCCAACTACGCCCAGCAGCTGCAGATCCAGCAGGCGCACCCCGAATACAAAATGGTGACTGCCAGCGTGATCGGCCGTGACGCCAGTGCCCGTTTTTACGCCTTTACCATCGACAAGGGCACTAGCGACGGCATCAAAAACCAGGACCCGGTGATCACTTCGGACGGGCTGGTGGGGCTGGTGATGGAGGCCGGGCCCAACTACTCGACGGTGATGACGATACTGGACCCCGCCTTTAAGCTGGGGGTATACACCAGCCAGTCGCGGGATACCGGTGTGGTATCGGGCGACACTGCGCTCTCGAAAGAGGGGCAGACCAAGCTCAGGTACCTGTCGCGCACCTCGACGGCGGCCGAGGGAGACATGGTGTTGACCTCGGGCATGGGGGACATCGCTCCCAAAGACCTGCTCATCGGCACCATCAAATCGGTAAAGCCGGAGAAAAACGGCATCACCAAATACGCGGTACTGGAGCCGGTGGTGGATGTTTCGAGCGTGTCGACGGTGATGGTGCTCATCGAGCACTGACCCCGGTGGGGCGGAAAGGGCGGATAGCTGTTGCAAAAGATACCGGTTCGAGTGCATTTGCGGTGGGTGTTTTACGCGCTGCTGCTGCTTTTGCTTTATACCATGCAGACCACCCCGGGGCTGTTTGGCATTGCCGGGGTGCGGCCGGCACTGGTGGCGCCGGCCGCGCTGGCCATCGCCATTTATGAAAATGAGCTGGCCGGTGCCATATACGGGGCGGTGGCCGGGCTGATGTGGGACCTGTCGGCGATGCGGCTGTCGGGCTTTAACGGGGTGATCCTCTGCGTGCTGTGTGTGGCCTGCTCGTTTTTCTTTATTTTTTGGGTGCGCAAGACGGTGCTCAACGCCAGCTTGGTCTGCGCGCTGGCGCTGCTGGTACAGTGCGGGCTGGACTACCTGTTCAACTTCTTTTTCTTTTATAAGGACAGCCTGTATATCCTCACCCGGCAGCTTTTGCCGGGGACGCTGTACACCGCGCTGTGCTGCCCGCTGATACTGCTGGCGGTGCTGGGCATCCGCCGCGCCTGCCTGCGCGGTGAAGGGACCTGAACACGCCCGGCCCGACCACTTAAAACATCTGAGAGAAGGAGGGCTCTATGCTCAAAAAATTCTTTTCCAACCGGCTGAGTTACCTGGGGCTCATCCTCCTTTTGGTGGGGGGACTGTTTGGCTCGGTGTTGTTTGACCTGCAGGTGGTGCAGGGGGACAGCTACCGGGAGCAGGCTGACGCCAGCGCGGTGTACACCATGGACGTCTCGGCGGCCCGAGGCGAGATCGTAGACCGCAACGGGGTGGCGCTGGCCACCAACCGGGTGGGCTATAACGTGCAGTTCAACAAGCTGTTTTTGCCCAGCGAGGACCTGAACGAGACCATTTTGAAGCTGTGCGGCATTATGACTGCCAAGGGGCAGACCTGGAACGACACGCTGCCCATCAGCAAGTCGGAGCCGTACGGGTTTTTGACCTCGGCGGAGGAGGCGGCCAACGCCGGCAGCACCGAGAATGTGGACGTGCGCACCGAAAAAGAGCTGGCGGCAGACATTGAGAGCCTTAAAAAGACCAACGACTTAAATGTTTACGCCACCGCCGAAAACGTGATGGACAAGCTCATCGAGAAATACGAGCTGAAGGAATACAGCCGCCAGGATGCGCGGACCATAGCCGGCGTGCGCTACGAAATGGAGCTGCGGGGTTATTTTTCGAACACCCCCTACACCTATGCCAGCGACATCTCTATCGAGGCGGTGACCGCCATCGAGGAGGCCAGCATGCAGATGCCGGGGGTGGGCATCGTGGAGGAGGCCATTCGCGAGTACCCCAACGGCACCCTGCTGCCCCACCTGCTGGGGCACATCGGCTCGATAAGCAAAGAGGAGTACGAGGAGCTGGCCAAAAAGGGCTATAAGCTCAACGATGTGGTGGGCAAAGACGGGGTGGAGAAGGCCTATGAGAGCACCCTGAAAGGCACGGCCGGCCAGGTGCAGGTGGTGAAGGACAAGTCGGGCAATGTGCTGAGCCAGACCGAGACCAAAGCGCCCCAGCCCGGCGGCACGGTACAGCTGACCATCGACGCCAACTTACAGGGAAAGACCCAGGAGATACTGGAGCGCTACATTAAAAATATCGCCGCCACCAAAGGGGTGGGGGTGGGTGCCGACGCCAACGCCGGCGCGGCGGTGGTGCTCAACACCAAGACCGGCGAGGTGCTGGCCATGGCCAACTACCCCACCTACGACATCAACAACTTTTTTAAAGATTATAACGCCTTGTACAAGGACCCGCTCAACCCCATGTTCAACCGGGCGCTGGACGGCACCTACACCCCCGGCTCGGTATTCAAGCCCTGCGTGGGGCTGGCGGCGCTGAGTGCGGGTACGATCAACCCCTCTACCAGCGTGACCTGTAACCATGTATATACCTACTTTGACGGGTACAGCCCCGAGTGCTTGGGCACGCACGGGCCCATCTCGCTGAAGCGGGCGCTGGCGGTATCCTGTAACATCTACTTTTACGAGGTGGGCCGCCAGGTGGGCATTCAGAAGATATTTGACACCGCCCACCAGCTGGGGCTGGGCGAGGACGGCGAGTCACTGGGCTTTGAGCTGGGCGGCGGCACCGGATCGAAGATCTCGCACCCGGACAACTACTCGCGCGAGTGGGTGCCCGGCGATATCGTGCAGGCGGCGATCGGTCAGGGCGAGACCATCGTGACCCCGCTGCAGTTGGCCACCTATGCGGCCACCATGTCCAACAACGGCACCCGCTACAAGTCGCACCTGATCAAAGGCGTTTTGGACCACAACACCGGCGCGACCATTTATGAGACCAAGCCCACCGTGGCCGCCCAGGTAGAGGGCATCAGCGACGAGGACTACGCCGCCGTGCGTGAGGGTATGGTGGCGGTGTCGCGGGAGGGCTCGGGCCGGCCGGGCTTTCAGAACTACCCCATCGATGTGGCCTCTAAGACCGGTACCCCGCAGGTGCCAAACGGCAGCCCCAACGCGGTGTACATCGCCTACGGGCCGGCGGAAAACTCGGAGATCGCGGTGGCAGTGGTCATTGAGCACGGCGGCGACAGCTACTACCTGTCGCCGATGGTGGCCGAGATCATGAACGCCTACTTTTACCCCGACGGGCAGGCTGCCCAGTGACCCAGGCGTATTGAGCGCACAAAACCCGCCCCGCCGACACCGGTGGAGCGGGCTTTGTGTTTGGTGGGCGTGCAGCGGCGCTTTTAGGGGCAAGTGGCAGAAATAGCGAAATGTGTGCTTTACTGGCACCATAAATCCGGCTCACTTTATCGATATGGCACATTTGGGGCATCGATTTGTCTATTCTGTGTTTGACGTGGCATAATTTCATGTGTTACAATGTTAATCAGATAGTTGTTTCTCGGCGGCGGGTATGACCTGTGTGCCCGTCACATACAGCCCTGCTGCTTTTTTGAAAGGTCGGTGAAAGTGTGGGCGACATAGCGCTCATCACCTCTGGCAAAGGCGGCGTGGGCAAGACGACGGTCGGTTTTTTTACCGGCGTGGCGCTGGCGGCGCTGGGCCGAAAAGTGCTGGCTATCGAGCTGGACACCGGGCTGCGGGGGCTGGACATTATGGCCGGTATATCGCAGCAGACCGTTTTTCACCTGGGGGACGTGACCGAGGGGCGCATAAGCGCTGACCGCGCCGTGGTGCCCTGCAGTTTTTGCCCCAACTTACACATTTTGCCGGCACCGTTTACCCCCGGCAGCCCGATCGTGCCGCAGAAGCTTTTTGAGCTGTGCCGTGCGGCCAGCCGCTTTTACGACTACACGCTGCTGGACGCCCCGGCCGGGGTGGGGGAGGGCTTTCGAGTGGGGGCCTACGCGGCGGACCGCGCGATCATCGTCACCACGCCGGATATTATTGCCGCCCGGGACGCGGGCGTAGTGGGCCAGCTTTTGGACGATTTCCCCAACATAGCCAGCCGCCGGCTGGTGATCAACCGGGTGGAGCCGCGGGACATTGCCAAGAGCTCGGTGCGGGACCTGGACGAGGTGATCGATCTGGCCGGGGCCCAGCTCCTGGGGGTGGTGCCCATGGACCACACCGTACACCTGTCGGCCACCACCGGCGCGTCGCTGCCCGCTAAGGGGCTGCCGGCACGGGTATTTGCAAACATTGCCGCCCGCCTGGAGGGCGCCTATATTCCTTTGGACGTACAATAGATTGGAGGGTCATATCTTGAATATCGCCATCATTGCCAACGACTCCAAAAAAGAACTGATGGTACAGTTCTGCATCGCGTACTGCGGAATCTTGAGCCGCCACGAACTCTGTTCCACCGGCACTACCGGGCATTTGGTCGCCGAGGCCACCGGTCTTGCCATTCAAAAGTTTTTATCGGGCGCACAGGGCGGCCAGCAGCAGATATCGGCCCGCATCGCCAACAACGAGATCGACCTGGTGCTGTTTTTCAGAGATTCCATCAGCCCCAATGTGTCGAAGGCGGGAGACAACAACATGCTGCGGCTCTGCGACGTGCACAACATTCCGGTAGCGACCAACATGGCCACCGCCGAGGTGCTGATCCACGGTCTGGACCGCGGCGACTTGGATTGGCGCAACATCGTCAACCCCAAAAATGCCGGCGCGGCACAGTAGCCCGCCCGCGTTTTAAGGCCTGTATCGTGCATATATTGCTGTTAAAATGGCTTTGACAGAGGAGCAGTAACCGCCTGCCCGCCCGTACAGAGAGCGCCCCACCTGGTGCGAGGGGCGCGGGCAGCGGCGGTGAAGGACACCGCTGTAGCCGGTGGCTAAAAACCACCCGTGCCCCGCGTTAAGGGAAACTGAGTGGGGGGCCGCAGGCCCTCAACAAGGGTGGCACCGCGGAATGTGAAGACTCCGTCCCTTTTTGTGTGGGGATGGGGTCTTTTTTGTCGACTGCGGGAATCAGAGATGAGCGGTGACGGCAAGGGGCGGTGGCACCAGCGGAGCTTTTATAAGGGCTGTGCACGCTTTGCACCGCACAGAGCTTGCCGGACGGCAGTGGTTTGGCACCGCACAGAGCTAAATACCGGCGGCATGTTGCGGCCGTGTTTTACATAAGAGATACCGGCGGCTGTGCCGCGCAGGCAGAAGTGCCGCGCGCACAGCCCCAGAAAATGAGAGAAATGAGGAGCGACCATGGCAAAACTGATCACCACCGCCCCGCGGGGCACCCAGGACGTTTTACCCGAAGAGAGTTACAAGTGGCAGTATATCGAGCAGGCGCTGACGGCGCTGTCGCAGAAATTTGGCTTTCACGAGGTGCGCACCCCGGTGTTTGAGCACACCCAGCTGTTTGACCGCGGGGTGGGGGACACCACCGATATCGTGCAAAAAGAGATGTACACCTTCGAGGATAAGGGCGGCCGCTCGATCACGCTGCGGCCGGAGGGCACTGCCAGCGTGGTGCGCTGCTCGCTGGAGCACGGGCTATTGGGGCGGTCGCTGCCGCTGAAGATGAGCTACCTTATCGACTGCTTTCGCTACGAAAAGCCCCAGGCCGGCCGATACCGCCAGTTCCGCCAGTTTGGCGCGGAGGTATTTGGCTCGCAGCACCCGGCCTGCGACGCCGAGCTGATCGCCTTTGTGAGCCAGATATTCGAGACGCTGGGCGTGGGTGATATCGGGGTGGAGATCAACTCGATCGGCTGCCCCAAGTGCCGGCCGATGTACCACGACAAGCTGCGCGCCTACTTTAACCAGCACATAGACCAGCTGTGCCCCACCTGCCGCGAGCGGTTGGAGAAAAACCCGCTGCGTATTTTGGACTGCAAAAACGACAGCTGCAAAGAGGTGGCCGCCGGGGCGCCCAAGGGCATCGACAACCTGTGCGAGGAGTGCCACGACCACTTTGAGGGGGTAAAGACCCGGCTGGACGCCATGGGGATCAGTTACACGGTGAACCCGCAGATCGTGCGGGGGCTGGACTATTATACCAAGACGGTGTTTGAGTTCGTGTCGCAAAATATCGGCGCACAGGGCACCGTGTGCGGCGGCGGCCGCTATGACGGGCTGGTGCAGACGCTGGGCGGCGCGCCCACCCCGGCCATCGGCTTTGCCATCGGCCTGCAGCGGCTGATGCTGGTGATGGAGCACGCCGGCGCCTTTATGGGCCGAGATACGGTGTGCGACCTGTATATCGCCTCGATCGGCGAGGCAGCTTCGGTGAAGAGCCAGCAGATCGCCATGGACCTGCGGCGGCAGGGCTTTTTCTGCGAGAGCGACGTACAGGGCCGCAGCCTGAAGGCGCAGATGAAATACGCCGACAAGCTGGGCGCCCGCTACACGCTGGTGCTGGGCGACGACGAGATCGCCGCCGGGCGGGGCAAGGTGAAAAATATGGAGACCGGCGAGGAGACCGAGACCGATTTTAGCGCGCTCGGCGGCCTGCTGGGGAAGAGATAACAGCCAGGATAAAGAGGAGAGACGTTTTATGGAGACCATTCACGGATTTGCGCGCACCAGCTACTGCGGCGAGGTGACTAGCGCCCAGCTGGGCCAGACGGTGGGCGTGTGCGGTTTTGTTCAGAAACAGAGAGACCTGGGCAACCTGATCTTTATCGACCTGCGGGACCGCACCGGTATCGTACAGCTGGCCTTTGACGACAGCACCGACCGCACCATTTTTGACAAGGCCTTTACCGCCCGCGCCGAGTACGTGCTGGCGGTGCGCGGCACCGTGCGGGAGCGGGAATCGAAAAACCCCGACCTGAAAAACGGCGATATCGAGCTGTATGTGACCGAGCTGCGGGTACTTTCGAAGGCCAAGACGCCGCCGTTTGAGATCAGCGACAAGGTGCAGGTAAACGACGAGCTGCGGCTGCGCTACCGCTATTTGGACCTGCGGCGCTCGGAGCTGCAGCAGACCATTTTGCTGCGCCACAGGATCGTAAAGGCGGCCAGGGACTACTACGACCGCCACCGCTTTGTGGAGATCGAGACGCCGATACTGATAAAGTCGACCCCTGAAGGGGCCCGCGACTACCTGGTGCCCAGCCGGGTAAATAAGGGCAAATTTTACGCGCTGCCCCAGTCGCCCCAGATGTACAAGCAGCTGCTGATGTTGGCCGGATTTGACCGCTACATGCAGATCGCCAAGTGCTTTCGCGACGAGGATCTGCGGGCTGACCGGCAGCCCGAGTTTACCCAGATAGACCTGGAGATGTCGTTTGTGGAAGAGGACGACGTGATGGCGGTAAACGAGGGCTTTATCAAGTACCTGTTTAAAGAGGTGCTGGATATCGACGTGCCCACCCCGTTTGCACGCCTGCCCTACCGGGAGGCTATGGCCCGCTATGGCAGCGACAAGCCGGACACCCGCTTTGGCATGGAGCTGTGCGACCTGTCGGCAGTACTTAAAGACAGCACCTTCCAGGTGTTTTCGGGGGCGCTGGCCACCGGCACAGTGGTGGGTATCAACGCCAAGGGCCTCTACAGTGAGCTGAGCCGCAAAAAGATCGACAAGCTGGTGGATTTTGTAAAGACCTACCGCGCCAAGGGGCTGGCCTACAGCCGGCTGGCGCCGGACGGGACGGTGGCCTCGAGCTTTGAGAAGTTTTTGACCGAAAAAGAGGTGGCGGACCTGCACGCGGCGCTGGGCGCCGAGCCGGGCGACGTGCTGCTGATCGTGGCCGACGGCGACACGGCCACCGCCCAGACCGCCTTGGGCGCACTGCGCTGTGAGGTGGCCGGCCAGTACGGTCTGATCGACGAGAGCGCCTACAACTTTTTGTGGGTGACCGAGTTCCCGCTGTTTGAGTACAGCGAGGAGGAGGGGCGCTACACCGCCATGCACCACCCGTTCACCGCCCCGTTTTACGAGGATGTGGCGCTGATCGAGCAGGACCCGGGCAGAGCCCGTGCCAGAGCGTACGACATGGTGCTCAACGGCTGCGAGCTGGGCGGCGGCTCGATCCGTATCAGCGACCCGGATATACAGGAGCGGATGTTTGAGGCGCTGGGCTTTACCCCCGAGCAGGCCAAAGAGCGCTTTGGCTTTTTGCTGGAGGCGTTCCAGTACGGGGTACCGCCCCACGGCGGTATGGCCTACGGGCTGGACCGGCTGGTGATGCTGATGCTGCACCGCAGCTCGATCCGCGACGTGATCGCTTTCCCCAAGGTGCAGAACGCCAGCGAGCTGATGAGCGGCTGCCCGGCCCAGGTGGACAAGGCGCAGCTGGACGAGCTGGCGATTGCCACGGTTTTAGACGAGGCGTGAGCGGGCCTTTATGCCGCACCGGCCAATGCCGCTGCTAAAGGCCGGTAAGTGTATCGGCGCAAAGCTCGGTACCGCTCCGACAACATAAAGCTACAGAGAGCGGGGTACAGTTTGACTGTACCCCGCTCTTTTATTTTGGGCTGATGCTCGAGAGCCATATGGACTTGGCGGCGGCGCATTACAGCCGCTGCGGCCGAGGGGCCGGGTGCAGGCGCTGTCCTCCATCATGTCGGCAGCGGCTGATACGACACCTTTTTGTCGCGATATCTGCCGGCCGGCGAGAGCGCGTTTCTCTTACCGGGAACTGACTGTAATGGCCGACTTATATATGGACTACAGCTGCTTTGAGCCGGTATAGACCGATTTAACGCAGTTTTATACCGTGTGAAGGAGACTGTGAGCGACGGGACTCCTCACATTTGCAGGCTGGGCTCTGGGATAAACACTGGGTAGGGTAGCGGGACAAGTGCTGGGTGCAAACATGGGGCGACATAACAAACAGCGCACCCGTACAACAGCGCAACGGTGTAACGGCGGACCAGCGGGCTACAGCGCGGAGCTGCCGCCAATCGCCAATAGAAATACTGTGCCGGTGTTTAATGAGCTTCTAAGCGCTTACCGCCAGGGGCTGCCGGTCACAGGAAATATTTTACCGCTCAAAGCAGTTTGGCCGTGAACGTATGAAGGGATATCGCTTTAAGCGAGCACAAGCACTCAGCGACCGGGGCGAGTATTCCTGTGGCCGGACGCTCTCCGCGGCAGCTGCGCCGGTACCGATACCGACTCGCTCAAAAGTATTTTGGCTCTGGCGCCGGAGCCTATCGGGGGCGGGGTATTGGGTGCAACCTGCTCGCCGCCAACGGACACCGGGCCGCAGAAGGTGTGCTCAGTGGGGGTGGCCGGAATTGAGAAATGACCGTGCCGCCGCGCATGGGGCTGCGCCCACTGTGGGTACAGCCCGCACTAACGGCAAAAGCTTTACCAAATACCTGTGACCTGTGTACAAATTAAAAGATCCGGCCGGGCGCCATGCGCCTGCCGGGTCTTTTTTGACGTTGTTGGGTACATGTCTGCGGTAAGCGGTACAGGAGGGCGCACTTTATGCGGTAGTACCGCGCTACAGGAACAGCTGACGCAGCAGGTCGAGGGCGTCGCTGTCGGTATAGCCGCCGGGGGTACGGGCAAAATTTTTGACGTTTTGCAAGCGGGGGCGGTAGCCCTCGATCTGCTGGGGGTCCATCTTTACCTGTACCGGGCAGAGTTTTTGCAGCGTGGCGCTGAGCGCCGCGAGCGACGGGGCGCCGACCACTTCTAAAAATCGGTCGAACAGGCCGCGCTCGTACCGCCGTGCCCGCTGCAAAAAGGCGGGCAGGAACACGCCAGTAGCGCTGCCGTGGGGGATGGCGTACCCCTCGGTGAGCAGGTAGCCCAAGGGATGGGGAAAACAGGTGCCGCAGCGGCCCAGTGAGAAACCGGCCAAGGTGCAGCCGGCACTGATGTCGTCGCGGAGCGTGGTGTCGATCTGCTCGGGCTCGATAAAGGGGGAGAGACCGGCCAAAGTGGTGAGCGACGGCCACAGCAGTGCGGACCCCTGTAAGGCAAACATGCGGGAGATGGTGTCGGCATTTTGGGCAAAGTAGCTCTCGGCACAGTGAGAAAAGGCATCGACGGCGGTGGAGACGGTGGCCCGATAGGGCAGAGAGTAGGTGTATTTGGCATCGACCAGCGCCAGCGCGGGAAACATGTCGGCCCGGCCCACGCTCTTTTTGACGCCCAGTGCATCGATGGTGAGCACAGCGGTCTGGTCGAGCTCGCTGGAGGTGCCGGCGGTAGTGGGCACCAGCGCACAGGGCAGCGCCGGCAGCGGCCAGTCGAGATCGTAGATCTCCTCGCCGCCGAGATCGCTGTTGGCGGCGTACACCGCTACCGCTTTACCGGCATCCAAGGCGCTGCCACCGCCGATAGCGACGATAAACTCGGCCCCCAGCTCCCGCGCGGCACGGCCGGCGCGGTGGCAGGTGGATACCAGTGGGTTTTCCTCGATCTCGTCGAAGACCGTGTACTCGATACCCTGGAGCTGCAGGGCGGTCTGTACGTCGTCAAGTGCGCCGCTGGCGTGGGCACCGGTACGGCCGGTGACGATAAGGCAGCTGCCGCCCAGCTGGGCCAGCTTGTGCGAATAGGCCAGCACGCAGCCGCTCTCGCAGTGCAGTGGTACCGGCATGTAAAATTGCATCTCCTGCATAAGGGGACCTCCTTTTAAAGATCGCGCTGCAAAGGCGCACTGTTGGGCGTTTTTTCGCGGGCGGGGACAGCTAGCTGCTGTGGGACCGGGCCGGCGCCGACCAGCACATAGGCGTATAGCGCATACCGTCGGTACACTGCTCACTGCCGGTCGCCACAAAGCCGAGGCGGTGATAGGCTGCCAGCCCGCAGGGGGAGGCGTGGACGGTGAACCGGCGCAGGCCGGTCTGGCGGCAGACCACCCCAAACAGCTGCCGGCCGATACCATTTTGACACCGACCCACCGCGGTAAAAAACAGCGCGATATGGGCCCCGCGCAGGGCGAGCATGCCCACCAGCTGACCGCCGGCAAAGGCGCCGTACATCTGCAGCTGGGCGGTGGCGCTCTCGTCATCTAGAAAGGCGTGAAAGGTGGCTGTGCCCACCGAGCCGTAGTCGGCAGCGATGTAGGCGTCGAAGCCGCGGCGGGCCAGCAGCAGCGCCTGGTGGCGGGCCGCGCCAGCGGTGAGGTGCTCCACTTGCAGAGTCATGACCGTTCTCCTTTATAGCCAGGGACAAAGACTGTGTGCGCACCCCGTGGCGGCCGTAATACTGGGGCGCGCCGGATGGGGGGCATACTGCGTACTTCAGAGGTGCTTTTTGATCTGCCGCAACCAGGTGTTCATCACCGACCAGTGGGGAAAGATCTTGGCCAGCAGGTGCATATATTTCACATAGGCCCCACAGGCAGATATATACCGTCCCTCTGCACCACCGGGACGGGTCCGGCCAAGCCGGGGAAATGGATGGGGCGGCCGCCGCGTTCACGCTCGGGCAGATCGGTGCGCACCCAGCCGAGGCAGACGGTGGTAACGGTGGTAACGGCTCTGCGAGGCTCGGCCTGCAGCACACGGGAAATTACACGGCCAGAGGCCTTATCGGCGGCGTGGAGAAAAACAGATATGCGACCAGCTAAAACGAGGCCCGTGAGGCCCCTGTAAGGCTTATATTGACGATGCGGCTGCCTGCTGCATATGTGCTTGCATATAGGGCACACACATGCCGCACAGGGCCGCTGTGGCCGTGCAGCGGACGGCGATGCTGGGTTGGATCCTCGGCGGCGGTAAAGCTGATAAAGAGGGCTATGTTGCCGCCGCCGGCATGGTTGATGAGATATTTTACCACCGGCGACTGATCCTGCAGGCGCTGCCCCGGGGCGGGGAGCGCGGCGGGGCAAGATAAGTTGGCGGGAATGGGGGCGATACTGGGGCTGGGCTCTGTGCACAGCGGCGGCTGCCGCTGCGCGGTGCGGGCCACTGCCCAGATCTCGCCGTCGGGCTCGCGCAGCTGTTGCTCGATGAAACAGCGGCCGATGCCGCCGGTGGCACCGGTAACACCGGTGACCGGCGCGATAGTTGCGCCCATATCTCCCATCATTTCTTGCCGCCTGCACGGCTGGCACCCGACGCCCCGACATCTCGACACCCCGGCACAGTGGGGCCGAGCGCGGGCGGGGCGGGCGGATGGTGGGGATGGTGGGTGGGGCACAGTTTTTTTCACTATACCACAACGCCGATAAAATATCTATGCGCCGGACAGGGACGATTTGAACTGCGGGGGATTTGGGGGTATAATAGCAGGGCGCGGCCACCTGCCGCGACAAATACCGGAGAGAGGAAGACCTATGGAGCTGACCATCATTCAATTTATACAGCAGTTTGCCTCGCCGCTTTTAGATCGGGTGTTCACCGTGATCACCATGATGGGCGAGGAGCTGTTTTTGCTGGGCGTGGTGCTGATCGTCTATTACTGTTTTGACAAGCAGCTGGGCCTGTTTTTGTGCTTTAGCATGCTGACCACCGCCGCAGTCAACCAGGGCATAAAACAGCTGGTGCGGGCACCGCGGCCCATTGGCCAGCCGGGGGTGCGCTCGCTGCGGGTACATACGGCGGGGGGATACTCGTTCCCCAGCGGGCACACCCAGTCGGCCACGGCGATGTTCTACTCGCTGTACCGGTACCTGGGGCGCCGGTGGCTGGCCGCAGTTACGGTGGCGGTGGGCCTGCTGGTGGGGCTGTCGCGGCTGTACCTGGGGGTCCACTGGCCCAAAGACGTGCTGGCGGGCCTTATTTTGGCAGTGGTGCTGTCGGAGATCTGTTACCGGCTGTATAAAAACTGCAAGAACCCGCTGCCGCTGTTTTTGTTGGGTTTTGGCATTTTGCTGCTGGCCTTTTACCCGCTGGGCATGTCGGACAGCTACTTTAAGGCCATTGGCTGCATGGGCGGCCTGTGTGTGGGCTGCTGGTTTGAGCAGCTGTGCGTAAAGTTTAAGACCGCCGGGGTGGGGGTTTTCAAAAAGGTGCTGCGCTGCCTGTTGGGCGGCGGGTGTATGGCCCTGGTGCTGGTGGGAATGAAGTACCTGCTGCCCGCCACCCAGTTGGGCACGGCACTGCGCTACGGCATGACGGTATTTGCCGGTATCGGTGTGGCGCCGCTGCTGTTTAAATCGCTGCGCATTTAGTTTGGCGGGCGAAGTTTTCCACCTGCTTTTACCATCTGGTGGAAAACCCTGACTTTGCACAGGGCAAAAGGCAGGCGGCAGAGCGGGATACCGACAAGCACCGGCGGCGGGGAGAACGGCTGCGGGCTGGCACCTTGGCGGTGGCCCGGCGTTCAGCAGGGGCCGCAGAGACAAAATACCCGCACAGATACCGCTGTGGGCAGGGGCGTTTTTACCGCCGATGCCGCTTATTTTTCACCGTTACAAAAAGGCCGGCTGCCCGATGGGGCAGCCGGCCTTTTAACTGTTTGGTTCTGTTTCGTTTGACGGCCGATCGCTTACTGGGCTTTAACAGCCTGCGGGTCGTCTTTCTCGTCGTCGTCTTTGCGGCGCTTGATGCACAGCACCGAGATGATGAGCTGCACGGCGGCGATGAGTACCATCAGCAGCGTCCAGCGGTCGGTGAAGACCATGGGATCTCTCATATTTTCGGTGAGCAGGAACACCGCGATGGCACCGATACCGGGCACCAAGCTGAGCAGGCGCCAGATACCTTTGCGCTTGAGCGTATTGCTGTCTTCTTCGCGGTCCTGTGCGGCCTGCGACTCGTCTTCGCTCTGACGGTGGCTCTTGCCCAGGACGTAGCCGACGATGAGCAGCACCGACACCAGCGCCGTGGCGATGGCCAGCAGCAGATTGAGCAGCGCCCACTGGGCGTTTAGCTCTGCCAGCGGGGCCTCGGGGTCTTGGATCTGTACCTCAGGGGACTGGGGCTCGACCGGTGTGGCGGGCGTCTCGGGAGAGACCGGGGTCTCGGGCACGTTGGGAGCCACAGGGGAATCCGGCACTGCCGGGGCTGCCGGCACCAGCACTACCGGCGCCGCAGGGGCGTTGTCGGTGGGTTGCGCCGGCGGGGTGGGATCGACCGGCAGGACCGGTGCGACGGGGATGAGCACCCGCTCGTAGAGCACGGTGATGACGCTGCCGTCGGCGACCTGCTGGGGCAGGTGAGCCGGATCGGTACGGCTGAAAGTGGCGTCGGCGTAAGTCTTTTGCTCGACCGGCTGCACATCCAGCAGCTCGTCGCTAAACAGCCACACCTGCTTTTCTACCGTTGCGGTGTCGCGGGGCTGCTGTTCGCCGGCGACCCGGTACTCCACGGTGTAGGAGATGGTTTTTTGTTGGCTGTAATCGGGGGCATAGAAGACGCGGATGGTACCGCCGCCCTCGATCTCGGCCGGCAGATCTGCCGGATCGGTATGGCTATAGGCATAGCCGGTATAGGTATTGGGGACGATGGGGTCGACCGGCAGCGCGCTGGCCTGGACCCACACCGTTTTCTCTACCTGCTGTACATCGCGGGGCTGGCTCTCGCCGTCTACCCAGTGCTCGACGGTGTAGGACAGCGCTTTTTGCTGGCTGTCGTCGCGGCCGTAGTACACCCGCAGCACACCGCCGTCGGCGATCGACACGGGGAGCTGGCCGTCGGCGCTGTCGTAGTGGCTGAAGGTGTAGCCGCTGTAGCTCTTGAGTGATACCGGGCCGGTGGGGATCATCTGCTCGGTAAGGGGGATCTGTGCCTCTACGGTATCGCGGTCGCGGAAGTTCTGTTCCCCCTCGACCCAGTGCTCCACCGTGTAGCTGCCGGTGCGGGTGGGGTAGGTGTCGACAAAGCGGATGTGATCGATGTTGGTGATACCTTCACCAGTGGCCGGGTAGAGCATGGTGCGCTGCTCGGCAGTGGGGTAATCGGTATACTTATTGCCGTAGATGCCGTCGGTATTTTTGATATAGCTCTGTCGGGTGGCCCCGGTGACGGCAAAGGCGTGGTAGGTGCGCTGACCGGCCCGCACATAGCCGAGGGCTGTCTCGGGCAGTGTGATCTGCCGGATGAGCTGACCCTGCTCGTCGATCAGGGCGATCTGGGTGTCGGTGTCGGCGGTCAGGGCGTTGCTGGCGGCCACAAAGGTCTCGCCGTCAAAGCCGTCAAAACGGCCGTTGAGCACGCCGCTGACGCCGGATAGGTCGGTGTTTTTGGTATCGACGGCCCAGCGCTTGCCGGTGGACAGAGCCACGATGTCGGCGCCGTTTTCGATAGAGATATCGGTGCCGCCGCTGGAGTAGGAGCCGCCGCCGATGGCCGCTGCGCCGTCGCCAGCCAGCGCGTAGAGCGTGGCGCCGCTGCCGATATGGACACTGCCGCTGCTGACCTGGTTGCCGCCGCCCACTGCAGCGCCGCCGGAGGAGGCGACTGCGGTGATGGTGCCGCACTGCAGGTCGATACTGCCGATGGCGGTATTGCCCATGCTGTAGCCGCTGCCGATGGCTGCGCCGTTTGAGCTGGTGACGGTGGCGTTTACGGTGCCGCTGTAGACGGTGATGGCACCGCCGCCCATACCCTGACCGCCGCCGATAGCCGCGGCGCCGCCGTCGGCAAAGGCGCTGACGGTGGGGGTGGTATCGGCCGAGCCGATGGTGATGACGCCGCCGCTGCCGTAAGAGCTGCCGCGCCCGCCGCTGCCGATACCGGCTGCCCCTTCGCCGCCGGTGGCCTTTATGACACCACCGGTTATGGTGATGATATTTTCACTGCCCATTTGATTGTAACCGCTGCCGATACCGGCCCCGCGGCTGCCGCCGGTGGCGGTGATATCGCCGCCGCTGATGGTGACGGTAGCGGTGCGCTGGTAGGCGCCGCCGATACCGGCGCCCTGACTGCCGCTCTCGGCCACGATGGTACCGCCGGTGATGGTGACGGTGGCCCCCTGACGGGTAGCGCTGTTAAAACCGTTGTTGCCGCCGCCGATGCCCGCGCCGCCACCGCTGGAGTAGGCGTTCACCGAGCCGCCGTTTATAGTGACGGTACCGCCGTGACCGCCGGCGCCACCGCCGATACCGGCACCGCTGCCGCCTTGGCCCTGGATGTAGGCGCCGCTTTTTGCGGTGACAGTGCCGCTCTCGATGGTGATGGAGCCGGCCGGCTGGCGGTCGCCGCCGCCGATACCGGCGGCGTTGGTGCCACCGGTGGCCTGCAGACTGCCGGTGCCGCCAATGACCAGGCTGTTTTTCTCGCTGACTGCCACTGCGGCTTGCCGGTCGCCGCCGGCGACAGTATTTTGGCCCTGTAAAGTGAGCGTGGCGCTGCCCTCTACGCTGATGGCGGCGGTGCTCTGGGCCTGGATGCTGGCACCGGACAGAGTGGCCCGGGCGCCGCTTCCCTTTAAGGTGATCGTATTGGCGGTGCTGCCTGAAGAGGCGATGACCGGGTCGCGCTGGACCTCGCTCTTTTGGCCCTGGGTGACTGTTTGCCGGTCGCCGCTCATTTCGACGGTGATGCTGCCGGCAGACAGGTCCCACGCGCCGGCGGGCACGGCGCCGGTATCGGCGGCCATAGCCGCGGTGGGGAGCGCCCACATCATGGCCGCGCACACCAGCGCACTGACAGCGCGCCTGAGACCGGTGGTTATGCCGCTCGATCGCTTACCTTGTTTCATATGTCTTACCCCTCTCTGGTGGCTCTTATGGATAGGGCCGCGACAGCGGCCAGCTATTTGTCTTTGTGCACAGTATAGCAGCTGCCGGTCACACAACACATCACAGTTTACAAATATTATGAAAAAACATTACCGCCTATTGCGACTGTCTGGATATATTTAGACCAGTTTGAGCACAGGCAAAAGAGCCCCTGCCACCGAATAGGATGGACAGGGGCTCTCTATACTAAAAGTGCCGGATCATTTACCCAGCAGGCCGGTGCGCTTTTTGCCGGAGACGGCGCGCTTTTTGCCAAAATTGATCTTGAGGGTGAGGATCTTATCGCTGGAAAACAGCTTGACGGCCAGCACCATGCAGATGATAAAGAACACCAGCTGGTAGCCGATGCCGACAAAAAACAGCATCTGGTTGCCAAACAGCGTGTTGGGGATGGCCATAAAGGTGTGGGTGAACGGGATGGCGTAGACCAGCAGTTTGGCGGCGGTGGGCAGCATGTTGACATCGGCAAACAGGCAGATGAAGTAGGGGATCATGACCATGGCCATGACCGGCATGACCACCGTTTGCGCGGCCTTGATATCCTCGGCCAGCGAGCCCAGCAGGATGGAGATGGTGAGGGCTATGAGTATGGTCAAAAACAGCTGCACGCCGATGAGCACGTACTGGGGCACCGTGATCTGCAGACCCAGGCTGGAGAGCAGGCGGCCCTTGAGGTCGCTGCTGTCCATCTGATTCATGAAACCGCCGTAACCGAACATGAACACCGAGGCGTTGACCAGCGAGACCAGACCGGCGGCGATCATTTTAGAAAACAGGATGCTGGTGCGCTGGATGGGGGCCGAGAGCAGTGTCTCGAGGGTCTTGTCGTTTTTCTCGTTGACGATGGCCGAGATGATCATCTGCGAGGCAAAGACGATGAGCAAAAATACCACGATGGGGATGAGCATGCTCTGGCTGGAGAGGAAACTGTAGACCTCGGCCGAGTCGATCTGGGCGGTGTGGCCGGATACCTGGGTATACTTTTCGGTCTGGACCGGGTCGCGGGCCAGCTCGGCGTTTTTGACCCCCTGCATGGCCAGCAGCTGATCGCTGGTGATGCGGGAGATGGCCTCGACCGCCGCAGAGTCCATAGAGCCCAGGCTGGCGGTGATGGCGCCGCTGGTGACCAGGTCGTAGACCTTGATCTTTTGCGGCTGGGCGTTATCGGCCATGAGGCCCTGGGTAAAGCCCTGGGGGATGACCATGGCGCTGGAGCGGCCGTGCTTGCCGGCAAAGGCGATGGGGTCGCTCTCGGTCTTTTCGCCCTGATAGACGGTAAAGCCGCTCTGTTTGAGCGCGTCGATGACCGAGCGGGTATAGGGGGTGTCGTCCTGGTCGATGAGCGCGATCTTGCCGGCGTTCTCGGCCGCTGTCTCGGTGACGCTGTTCATGAAGTTGCCCAGCAGGAAAAACGCCGCGGCACAGATGACAAAGGAGAACAGGGTCTGCAGGGTGAGCATTTCTTTGAGCTCTTTTTTGAGCAGTACTGCAAATTTTTTCATGCGCCGGCCACCGCCTTTTCAAATACTTCTTCCAGATTGTGGGTATTGTAGCGCTCCTTGAGCTCGCGGCAGGTGCCGGTGACATGCAGGATGCCTTTGTCGATGATGCCGACCCGGTCGGACAGATACTCGATCTCGAGCATGTTGTGGGAGGAGAGCAGAAAGCTCATCCCCTCAGCGGCCAGGTCTTTGATCATGCGGCGGATCTCCAGCGCGTTGAGGATGTCGAGACCGGAGGTGGGCTCGTCTAAAATAGCCAGGTCGGGGCGGGTCATCACTGCGCGGGAGAGCAGCAGTTTGCGGATCATGCCGCGGGAGTAGCTGCCGATCTTGTCGTGCAGGCGGTCGCCCAGGCCGCATTTCTGCACCGCGTAATCGACGCATTCCTGCGCCTTTTGCCCGTCGCGCACGAACAGGTCGGCCATGAATTTGAGGTAGCCGATGCCGGTCATGGTCTTGTAGGCGCCGGCCTCATCGGGCAGGTAGGTGATGCATTGGCGCACCCGCTCGGGGTGCTCGACCACGCTGTTGCCGCTGACCAGGGCGTCGCCGCCGGTGGGGCCCAGCAGGGTGGCGATCATGCGGATGGTGGTGGTCTTACCGGCACCGTTCGGGCCGATAAGGGCAAAGATCTCGCCCCGGTCGACCTCGAAACTGATGCCTTTGACCGCCTCTTTTTTGCCGTACGACTTTTTTAAGTCGCATACTTGCAGTGTTTTTTCCATATCTTCCTCCCGGGCTGCCGGCGTGCCGAAAAGCCCTCTGTCACAGGTAAAGCTGCCCCCGGCGCCACAGCTGGCGCGGGCAGTGTACACCAATTAGTATAAGGGACGGGAGGAGCGGGCGCAACTAGAAAGCTGCTCCCCACGCTGAAAATATCTTGTAGAAAATGTCAAATACCGGACTGTTTTGCCCCCCTTTTGGACCGGTGCATTGCACTGTTTGGGCTGGCGCGGTATAATAAGACTGTTTTTGAGGACCTGTGTGCGGGCAATACCCGTGCAGAAATGCCCCGCGTCAATTTGGCGCGGCGGCTTTTACAGAGAGGTGGAGACCGAGATGAGAGAGCAGAGACACCGCCGGGCTGCAGCCCGGATACTGGCCCTGTGCCTGTGTGCGGGCATGGCGCTGGCCGCCTTTGCCGGCTGCGGCAAAAAGGACGACAAAAAAACCGCCAAGTCGCAGTCCAGCAGCGCACCGGCAAAGACCATGTACATAAACCCGCTGACCGGCACCGAGACCGAGGACAGCTATGTGACCCAAAATCGCCCGGTAGCGGTGATGATCAACAACATCAAAGCTGCGCTGCCCCAGTACGGTATCGGCAGTGCCGATATTTTGTACGAGGTGGTGGCCGAGGGCGGTATCACCCGCATGCTGGCGCTGTACACCGACTACCGCGCAGTGCCCAAGATCGGCTCGGTGCGCTCGGCGCGGCCGTACTACATAGCGCTGGCCCAGGGGCACGGCGCCACCCTGATCCACTACGGCACCAGCTGGCAGGCCGATGACCTGCTCTACGAAAACGGCATCGAGACGGTGGACGGTATGGCATTGTCGGAGACGGCATTTTTCTTTGACGAGGAGCGCTGGGAATCGGGCTATAACCGGGAACACTGCTCGTTTACCGGGTCGGACTACATCACCGCCGGGCTACAGGCCAAGGATATATCGCTGGCCGGCACGCCCCGGACCGCCTTTCACTTTTACGGTGCAAAGGAAAATGTGTCCCCATTTTCGTACGGGAAAGCGGCCGAGGTGACCTTTAGCTTTTCGGGCTACGCCGACGACCGGCTGGTGTACGACACCCAGACCGACACCTACCAGAAATACGAGTACGGCCAGCCGCAGGTGGACCAGGCCAGCGGCGCGACGCTCGCCTTTACCAACGCCTTTATTCTGTTTGACAACATCTATGTCATCAGCGACGAGGGCCACATGGGCTGCGACCTGGAGGCGGGCACCGGCTACTACTTTACCGGCGGCGCCTACAAGCCCATCAGCTGGAAAAAGGGCGGCCTGGACGATGCGCTGACCCTGTACGAGGAGGACGGCAGCGAGCTGAAGGTGCGGCCGGGGCAGAGCTATATCGCCATCGTGGGGGAGAACATGCGCGACGCGCTGCAGGTGACGCCGGGCCAGCAGGCCCAGGGCGACACGTCCAGCACCAGTCAGCAGTAGCCGGCAGCAACCGGCAGCAACCGGCGGGCACAGCGCGCCAAAGGCGACATAACTGCAATAAAATTGGGGCATACTACCGTCATCATGCGAAAAGGCGGTGACAGTATGCCCCATTTGATCTGTGTGGAAAACGTCAGTAAGATCTACCCGTTCGGGCCGCAGGAGGTGCGCGCGCTAGACCGGGTGAGCCTGTATGTGGATGCGGGGGAGTTCGTCTCGATCGTGGGCAGCTCTGGATCAGGAAAGTCTACTTTAATGAACATCTTGGGCTGTTTGGATGTGCCCACCAGCGGCCACTACTATTTGGAGGGCCAAGACGTGGCCCTGCTGCGCGACGGCCAGCTGTCGCATCTGCGGGGGGACAAGATCGGCTTTATCTTTCAGAGCTTTAACCTGATCCCCACCCTGGACGCGGTGGAGAACGTGGAGCTGCCCCTGACTTACCAGCGCATGCCCAAGGAGCAGCGGCACCAGCGGGCGCTGTGGGCGCTGGAGCAGGTGGGGCTGTCGGACCGGGCGGCGCACCGGCCCAGCCAGCTCTCGGGCGGGCAGCAGCAGCGGGTGGCGATCGCCCGGGCGATTGCCTCGTCGCCCTCGATCATACTGGCCGACGAGCCCACCGGCAACCTGGACCCCCAGTCGGGGGAGGTGGTGATGGAGATCTTGCACCGGCTGCACCGGCAGGGGAAGACCATCGTGCTCATTACCCACAACATGGAGATAGCCGACGAGACCGACCGCATCATCACCATTCAGGGTGGACACCTGGCGCAGCAGCAGTCAGCCAGCTGACAGGCGCACCGTTAGGTGGTGCCGCACCCGCAGCGCAGCCGGAAAAAGGCGTGGGGAGAACGCGTTCTCCCCACGCCTTTTTGGCGCCCAGGTACAGGTGGCACCAGCACCAAACCTGTAGCTCAAGGGCAGGCCTGCAGCTTGCTGTGCAGGCACTGTATAGATGATGCTTTTGGATGGTATAGCGAGATATCCTGCGCCGCTCAGGATCTTGCAGGGACCTTATTTGTAAAACACCTCTACAGCGGTATTTTCGGCCGGTAGACGGGGATACTTCTCAATCGAGGAAATAGATATCCACTGCGCGCACACCGTGGTAGCAGCTCTCTTGATAGCTGCCGTAGAGCAGATCCAGATCGACTCGGCCCTCGGTCATGGCGGTACCGGTCTCACCGGCTATGGCGCAGCCGTAGACGAATTGGCCGTCGGCCGAGCGGATGTACATGCGGGTACCATAAGGGATCTTGCGCGGGTCGACAGCTACGATACCGGGCACAGGGGCGCGGCCAGAGGCGGTCCCCTGACCCGGCCGCACGCTGTAGCCGGTGGTCTTGGCCCCCCGCTGCACGCGGCTGTAGTTGCGGGGCACGCCGTTTTCATCCAGCTGCAGATCGTCAAAATCCAGCTCGGACACGGCGGCGCCGGGCTGGCCTACCAGCTGTATCTGCGGGGTGGGCTGATACAGCAGCTGGGGCGTGCCGGTGGTGCGCTGCGTCTCTTGCCCGTCGACATAGCGGATATCGGTGACCGTTTGCTGGGCGCCGTCACTGCCGTATTGCCGCACCAGGACCTGACCCTGGGGCAACACCGAGGTATAGACATTTTGTACCGGAGCGGGCAGCACCGTGGTCTCGACCTGCTGGCGCTCCTCGACCCGCTGCAGCTGCAGGCTATCGCCCTGATGCAGCACAGTATCCAGCGGCAGCGAGAGCATATCCTGCCCGCCCAGTGTGATACCGCAAGCGGCCAGCGCCTGGCGGGCAGTGGTGCCGGCCTCCAGTGTGGCGGTGAGCTGGCTGCCGTCGCAGGTGATGGGGATCTGGATGGCCCGCTGGATGAGCAGCTGTGCGCAGCCGCTCTTGCGGGTGACCTGCAGGTTATCTTTTTCCCTAAGGGTGATCCCCTGCCGCTCGAGCAGCTGTTTATTTTGGTGGTAGGCGCCGGGCTGCTGGCTGCTCAGTACCGCCCGGCTGCCGCCTTCCTCGCTGATATATACGACCTGGGACCGCTGCGCGGTATGGCTGCCCACCACCAGTACGGCCATGAGCATGCTGGCGCAGACCAGCACCCGGCTGTCGGTAAAGAGGTCGTGCAACCTGGATGATCGATCTGTATGCATAGGTCTCCCTTCTTGTTGTACCGCAGATTTGTAACCGTTTTGTAATATTTTATGGCAATACCTAAAATATATGCACGGATAAAAGCCGCGGTGCCTGTCCAGCCATCACTATACCAGCACCCAAATAAAAAACTGCGCAAACGGTGTCAACTGTTCGCGGCGGCAGCCGGTGCGCAAAAATAGCCCGGGCCATACGGCCCGGGCTATTTTTGCGGCCGGTCGCAGCTCCGACGGGGGAGAAGCCACCGGGACGACAGCCAGCAGCTACAGGTACTGCTTGGCGTAGTTGGCCCAGATCGAGACCAGCATCATCATCAGCGACTGGGATTCCAGCGTGAGCTGGTCGGCCATTTTGAGGGTGGGCAATAAAAAGAGACGGGTGGCGTACTGGGCCAGCTTTGACCGCCTGTTGCAGGTGACCAGCACGATCTCGCAGCCCAGTTTTTGAGCGGCATCGATAAAGTCGGCCATGCCGGGGCCGGCCAGCTCGCCGGTGGTGCTAAAGACGATAATGAGGTCGTCGCCGCTGAGAGAGGCGTCGACCCAGGGGGCCAGCGAGCCGGTGAGCGGCAGTACCCGTTTGCCCAGAGCGGTAAAGTCGTAATAGAACTTCATGGCCGGCAGGGAGGAGGCCAGTGAGCCCAGACACTTGATAAACGGCGCCTTTTGGATGCAGCCGATCAGATCGATGATCTGTTGCGGTGGTATTTGGGACAGAGCGCGCACCCCGGCGGCGTACTGGCTGGTCTGCTCGGACAGCAGCGACAGCTGCTCGTGCGGCTTTTGCGTGTGGGCCGTTTTGATGAGATCGAAGCGGAACTCGCTGTAACCGCTGTAGCCCAGCTTTTTGCAAAAGCGCTGCACCGCCGAGATAGACGCACCGGCCAGCTGAGCGACGCGGGAGATGGTGAGTTCCTCCACCGCCTGGGGGTTGTGGTCGATAAAATCGGCGATCTGCCGGTCGTTTTTGGTAAATCTGGTGTGGTTGAGCTGGATGCGCTCGCGGTAATCCATGGCACGGCCTCTTTCTATAGTGATCAAAAAATAAAAAATTTATCGCTTTTAACTTTAATTTGCGCATTTATATTGACAAATTTATCATACCGTAGGAAAATGATGGTGTCAACCCGCACACTGCAGACTTTTAAGGAGGAAAACTATGTATCAGCGCGATCTGGCCGAAGTAAAGGATTTTATCCGCCTGCCCGCATTTGTGAAAAAGATCGTAGAGGAGGATTACACCTACGAAAAACTGGCCCAGCTCATCCCCGCAGAGGTGATGAAAAACGCCCGCCGGGTGATACTGACCGGCAACGGTGACTCCTACTGCGCATCGCTGGCGCTGCGCATCTTCTTTGAGAAGATGCTGCACATGTCGGATGTGGTGGCCGAGCGCTGCATCGACGTGGGCCGACACTTTTACTTTAACAGCGATGAGGACCTGAGCCAGACGCTGGTATTCGTGACCAGCGCCTCGGGTACCGGCGCCCGGGTGGCCGAGGCCATGCGCCGCTGCAGCAAAAAGGGGTGCAGCACCTTTGCCGTGACGGCCAGCGCCGACTCGCTGATCGCCAAAGACGCAAAATTCGTGTTGGCCGAGACCGGCGAAAAAGTATATGACTACCACTACAGCACCCAGTCGTTCACCTATGTCAACGCCATGGTCAACCTGTACCTGGTGGCCCTTTACGGCGGGGTGGTACGCGGGGTGATCACCCCTGAGCGGGAGAGAGAGCTGCGCACAGAGCTGGTGCGGTACGCCGAGAGCTTTGTTCCGGTGCTCGACGATATCGACACCCAGATGTATGAGCTGGCACTCAGCTGGGCGGACACGATCGGTTACGACTTTGTGGGGACCGGGGTGGACATTGCCGCCGCCTACTTTGGCGCCGCCAAATTTTTTGAGTATGCCGGTTCGATCAACATGTACAGCGACAGCGAGGACTGGAACCACATCAACTTTTTTATGCGCGACCGGGCGCTGCTCGGCACCTGTGTGGCGGCATCAAAGGGCAATGAGTCGCTGAGCCGTACCATCGAGACCATTGGCGGTATGGTGAAGAGCGACCGCCGCGTACTGGTGGTGACCGAGTGTGCGCCCGACCAGTTCCCCGCCGGGGTGACGGTGTGCCAGCTGCCGGACACCACAGTGCTGGAATTTAAGCCGCTGATGAACTTTATCCCCTTTACGCTGCTGGGCTTTCACATTGCGCGCATGCGTGATCTGGGCTTTTTTGTGAGCGATGGCGGATACGGTACCGGGCCGCTGTTTGCCGAGGAGGACATGAACAAGATCAAGACCAGCGAGATCGTATACATCGACTAAATATAGCCGCCCGGCAGCTGTCGGTGACAGACAGCCGCGCTCATGACTGGACCGGGCGTGCCAGGAGGTGCCACAGTATGGCCAGATACTTATCTTGTGGGAACATCATGTCGGACGTGGTGGAGTTTGCCGACGGCACCAGGGGGTCTTTTCACCTGGGCGGGCCCGCCATATTTGGGCTGGAGGGTATTCGCCTGTGGACCGACGACTGCGCTATGGTCTGCCATGCCGGCGAAGATTGGCAGGAGGGCTACGGCGACTGGCTCGGCCGCAACGGCATTGGGGGCAGCACCGTGGGCGTGCTGCCCGGTGAGGCCTCGCGGTGCCTGATCGGGCACCGCGCCGACGGCAGCTATAAGTGGGTGCCGCTGCAGGGGGAGGCACACATCCGCCAGTTTGACCTGACTGCCGACCTGATGCTGTCGGCCATTGGGCCGGAGACGAGCGGGGTGTACCTGTACATGTACCCCGGCGACCCATTTTTTAAAGAGCTGCACACCATGCGCCAAAAGAGCGATTTTCAGCTGATGTGGGAGTTGGGCGCTGACCGGATGCCCGCGCGGTTGGATCTACTGCGCGATCTGCAGCAGGTGGATATGTTTTCGCTCAACAGCCTGGAGGCAGCCCGCATCTTTGATATTCCCTGCCGGCGCGAGGAGGAGATCATCACCCGTTTACAGCAACTGCCGGTATCGTTTATCTTTTACCGGGTGGGCAAGCGGGGCGCCTACGGCATTACTGCCGATGAGGTGTGGTTTTGCCCCGCGGTGGACCCGGCAGGTCCCTCGGTCGACCCCTCGGGCTGCGGCAACTGCTCTACGGCGGCGGCCATGTACGGCTGGGTAGCCGGGTTGGGGCCGGCCGGGGCGGCGGTGACGGCCTGTATATCCTCGGGCTACAACGCGGCCCAATTTGGCGTGTGGCCCCAGTTTACCGCTCGGGACCGGCAGCGCGCCCAGGACCTATACCGGCAGATGATGGCACAGCAGGTCGTGCGCTGCCGGTGATCGGGCATCTGCAGGCCCTGTTGAATGGTTGGAGCATAGACCAGATAAAAGACCCCGGAGCAAGAGCTCCGGGGTCTTTTGGGCGTAAAATTTAGCGCTTGGAGAACTGGGGAGCGCGACGGGCGGCTTTGAGGCCGTACTGGCGTACAGTTTAGCGCCGGTTTTCCTTGATTTTATGGGCTTTTTGGCCTCTGCCCTCAAATGTTGCCCCAGTATTTAATCATAAAAATGGGGGCATTTTAGACACCAACAGATGGAGCAAATGCAGCATTTACAACACTCAGAAGTTCCTCCGGTTTATTATACTTCACCTGCGCGTAAATGTCCATAGTCGTCTTACTGTTTTCATGCCCGGCAAGATATTGAACAGTTTTTGGGTCAATGCCTGCATACAGCAGGTTAGTAATATAGGTGTGACGAAGTTGATGTGGGGTTACATCAAAGTCAATGGCATACACTAACTTCGGGTTATTTTTCTGATGACTGCCAGGGGTAGGCGTTACCGTACACTTCACGCACTGGCCATTTACATACTTATAATAGTTATGGGGTTTCGTAGAGCGAACGGTTACATATTTCCATACCCGCTGAAACTGCGAAGATGAAAGAGGATTTCCATTTCTGTCAGCAACCACATATTCCGATTCGGTTTTCTCTTTCACTTCCCGCAGGCAGTCTGTCAAACACTTTGGGATCGGAATATCTCTCCGAGCCGCCTTCGTTTTCAGCGTTGTGGAAATCACCGGCCTGTTATGTTCTGAGCGCCATGCCCTCCGTACAGAGATGTACGGCGTAGGAACATCCAGAAATACGCAGTCCCATTGCAGTCCCAGAATTTCTTCACGACGCAGGCCGGAATATAAAGCGATCATTATAAAGGTATAGGGCGGAAGCCCTCGGACAGTATCTAAAAGTAGCTTCACTTGCTCATCCGTCAAGGCATTTATCTTTTTCCCCGGTTTTCCCCCTTTGGCCGAGAGTCCCTCACAGGGATTATATTCAAGTAACTGGCTTCGCTCTGCCGAATAAAAGACACATTTCAGGAGCATATTTACCTTACTATACAATCCAGCAGATTTTGAAGCCAATGGAATCATCGCAAGCCGAATATCGTCTGCAGTCACATCCTCAAGATACATATCGCCTAAAGGTTTGACAATATAGTTGTTCATGGTCTGGGTATATCCTCTCAACGTGCCGGAAGATACCTTTGCCGACTGCATGAGCAACCACTTCTCGCAATACTCTGCCACCGTTGGATGTTTTCTGCGGAAAACCGCCTCCTCTACCTGGCGTCGAGCCTCCATCTCCTTTAACTGGAGTTCCTCGCAGGTTTCAGCATACAAGTCCACCCTTTTTCCATCGGCATCGGTGATCCGAGTCCTGTAATATTGAATCCCCCTCCGCATGGCAGTGCCATACCGGGGAACATTTTCTTGTTTTTTCGCCATGATTTCAGTTCCTTTCTATTTAATATGTATTTCAGCGCCGATACCTTCTTTATACTGAAAAATCATGGCTCTATCAAAGGTGCGATTCTGGGAAACGCAAAGGGCGGGGAACACTCCCCGCCCTTTGTACGTTTTCCGTCAAATTATTGTGCCGCTTCGTATTCACCGCCATCCCATTCTGCAAAGGCTCCGCTTAAAACTCCTGCCAGTTGCTCCGGCTTGTTGTACTTTACCTTCGCATAAATGTCCATCGTGATCTTACTGCTCTCATGGCCAGCCAAGTATTGAACTGTTTTCGGGTCTACCGAAGCATGAATCAAATTTGTGATGTAGGTATGACGAAGCATGTGTGGCGTAACCTCAAAATCCAAGCTATATACCACATGACCATTGTTCCGTGCTTTTTCACCCAGCTTCGGGTAAAGCATATACTTCACATATTTCCCGTCCACAAGTTTGCGAGCTATCCTCGGTTTTGCTGTCCGTGTCACGATATACTGCCAAAGCCGCTTAAACTGCGTATAAGACAACGGCTCTCCATCCTGGTTGGCAATTACATAGTCTGATGTCGATTTTTTCTTTGCCGCTTTCAAGCACTCTGCCAAACGATCCGGGAGAGGGATATTCCGCTCCGCAGCCTTCGTTTTTAACTCTGTGAGAATGACCGGCCTATTATGTTCCGTGTGCCACGCCCGCCGGACCGTCAAATACGGCGCATCTGTATCCAGATATACCGAATCCCATTGCAGTGCAAGGATTTCTTCCCGCCGCAGCCCGGCATACAGGCCAATCATCACAAATACATAGGGCGGCAACCCACGAATGGCGTCCAAAAGCCGTTCTACCTGTTCATCCGTCAAAGCCTGCCGCTCCTCCTGCGGAACGCCTCCGCCTTTTGCCTCAAGGTATATCGTCGGGTTTGTATCAATCACATGGCTCTCCTTGGCCGCCCGGAAAATAGACTTGTAGAGGATTACCACGGACTTATATACTGAAGCCGACTTTTTAGAGACTGGCACAAGGGCAACCTGGATGTCATCCAGGGTTACATCGGCCATTCGTTTCTCACCCAGCTCCTTGATAATATGCCGCCGCACCTTGGATGTATAATCAATCAATGTGGTGGCACGGATATGGACGGACTGCATCAGAAGCCACTTTTCACAATACTCGGCGACCGTGGGGGATTTACGCCGGAATGTGGCGTTGTCGATTTGCTCAAGAGCCGCCATTTCCTTGTCGTAAACTTCCTCGCGGGTTTTTCCGTAAAGAATCACCCGTTTGCCATCTGCGTCCTCAATATCTGTTTTGTAATACTCATGCCCATTTATCTGGACTTTGCTGTACCTGGGAATTCGTTTTCTTTTTGCTGCCATTTTTCTACCTCCAAATGCAATCGGTGTTGTATCTTTGTTTTACCAAAACCGCACGATTTGCTCAAAGGTGCGATTTGTTTCCTCGCACATTTCGGTAGGTTGCTTTCTTTTCCACAGGTTTTGCCCGATAGGTGCATTTAGCAACATATTCCTGAAGGTAGGCAGAAGTGAAATATACGCACCCATTCGGTACATATTGAATATAGGAAATCAAACCGCTGTTTCTGGCTTCATCCAAGGTGGCAAGGCTGATTCCCAACAGTTTTGCCGCCTCCTTACGAGTAATCAGCTTTTCCATATCCAATCTTCACTTCCTTTCCTTCTTTTTTACTACTTCATAATCAAAACCGGGCCGCTGGCCGCAGTAGGTGCAGATGTCCTTTTCCACCCGGCCAGGGTGGACCCGGCGCAAATAATAAGAGCCTGTGCCGTAGAAGTTATTGGCACAGGCCGGACAAAGGCACATGATTAAATTTTTCGACGTTTCTTCAATCAATCCCACGCTGACTGCCAGAGCGCGGTTGAGCCGGCGGATATGCTGTTCCTCCAGATGTCCGATGTACGTTTCCAGCCGTCTTTTATCAATGGTGCGGAGCTGCTCCATCAGCACCAGAGAAGGCAGCTCCAGGCCGTTCTCTGCTTTGAGAAGGTAATGAGTGGGCAGCTTGGCCTTGGCGTCCACTTTGCTGGATATGGCTGCCACAATGACCGTGGGGCTGTGCTTGTTTCCAGTATCGTTCTGAATAATAAGGACAGGGCGATACCCTTCCTGTTCGGAGCCGATTCCCCGGCCCAGATCGGCATAGTACATATCGCCGCGCAGATATGTCTTATTCATGTCTATGACCTCCCTTTGAAATGCAGGCGGCAGGTGCCGCCTATGTAGAGCCGGACAGCAGAACAGAATGAAGGCCAGGGAGAGATAAAACAATCCTCCTGTTTTCATTGGCCCGTCCTGCTGTACGGCCCGTATTTCAAAGTGTTCCTATTTGTCCTCGACACCCCGGAACACTGCGGGAAGTCATCAAACGGCTGGCGGCTCACCAGCTCCACGGGGAATCTCACCCCTCGCGTGGTTCTCACGCAACCGCCCCCATTGCCTGCGACGGATCACGGCGGCAAACCGCTTCAACGCTCGGACGTTAGGCTGGACGGGAGTATCATTGTCCCCGCTGCTGGTTATGGCCGTACCGGGAGCCGCCCGGTACTGGCAGCCTGCTGTTTCTCGCTCCTTGCCTGGAAGAACAAACCAAAGACCTACAATCTCTTTTTTCGGTGGTGTCTCGTTGTTTTCTCCCGGCAGATCACTGCGCAGCCGCTACCTGGGCTTTGGCTTTCGCCAAAGCAGCGGGAATGTGCCTGATGAATGGGTATGCAGTTTTCAAGGTGCCATGAGGCCATAAAAAGAACCTCTCACCCTATTTGCCGTTGGGTGAGAGGTTCTATAACCGCTAAAACTTATTTTTCCAGAAAAATTTTTAGCTTTTTGAGGATTTTCATTTTCCTCTTATAAACGGCGGGCTGAGAAATGCCGAGTTCCACCGCCAGCTCGCTCTCCTTGCGCTCATCAAAGAATAATGCCTGGATCAGCGCACGTTCTTCTGGGGTAAGCAGGGAAAGCGCGGTATGTAGCCTGTCCACTTCCAGCTTGTGGAGCACCACGCTCTCCACGCTTTCCTGCTCATCGGAGAATTGCCGGGCATTTTCATCCACCAGCCGGTCCAAAGAATCTTCGCGGCTGGGGATGATCTGCACCACTTGGCCCTCCTTTCCGAGAACGAACCGCTCGGTTTTCAAATCGTTCTCAAAATAGCGCATTTTCCGGTCGCCCTGCATATAGGCCCGGTACACTTCATCCGTGACCTCGACAAATTGGCCGCGAATCCATATTCTTTTTTTATCAGCGTCCACGCTGTTTTCCCTCCGATCAGTCTGAATTGCGAGAAATTCAGACTGGCCGGCGGTCCCCTACAACGTGAAAATGGGGTTTCTCTATATTGAAAAACGCACCTGCAGAATGGGGTATTCCCCCAAACAGCAAGTGCGTTTCTTTTTAGTTCGTATAAATCATGGCATGATGGTTCAGTGCGAAGGGCATAGTATCCCGCTGAAAAACGGGAAGTTTTTTTGACCGTACACCGTCAAGCAGGCGGCCTACGACATAGAATCATACTCGCTGCTTCTAATAAGCAGCGGTGCGAAGGATGACCAACGCATGAAATATCCCTCCAGGCCAAAACGTGGTCTGGAGGGATGGGCATGACAAACCAACCTGCCAAAACCTCGTTTTTTTTATTGACAGGGCCAGTTATACGATCCTGGTCAGTTCACTTTTATCCGCACTATCAGTTCTCTAAAATTTGAACTGCTATGCCATTATAAATCTGGCATAAATCCGTAAAATAGAAGGAGAGGTGAACTGAAAGTGCAGAATGAACATGAAATGCTTGGCGAGATCATCAAGAATGCCCGCATGAAAGCAGATATTACGGTCGAAGATCTGGCAGCCAAGGTCGGAGTAGGCGAGAGATTTATATATCGTATCGAGAACGAAGGCAAAAAGCCCAGCTACGACATCCTGTACAAGCTGATTCGGGAGCTGTCCATTTTACCCGATCAGATTTTCTTCCCGGAAAAGAAGATTGAGGATTCTGAAATGGAAAGCCTTGTCCGTATGCTGTATAACTGCGATGAGCGTTCTATGCAGATCATCAAGGCGACAGTTAGAGCGGCCTTGGATAGCCAGCCCAAAGAGTGAAAAAGAGCCGATGTCCGTGGGAAATTCTCACGGGTTCATCGGCTCTGCGTCTATGCGTCTGGCTCTTTGATGACAACGATGTGTAGCTGTTTCGCCTGAATCAAGCTCTTTCGTTTGCACTTCGGGCAGTAGAGAGGATAATTGATTAAAACCGTATCCTCCCTGATTCGATCACGGGTTTTATTCCCGCAGACGGGACAATAAACCCATTCTGTTTGCTGCATGGGAACCACCTCCATTCTCTTGTTTCCAAGACATGGCTGAGGACTTGCTACTCTGCAAGCCCGTCGGCGTGTCTTTTCTATTTAATCTTCATTTTTCCTCCCATAAGTTAGCCACGGACTGTAAAGTTAAATGAAAGTTGAGGACCCGTCAGCCCTTCTGGTACAATGGTTTTACCACAAACCCACGTACCTCCCGAAAGGAGACGAGTCCTCATGGCAAAATTGTATCAAATAAGCTGCCCGAAGTGCAACAACAAAACGGATTTTTATCGCTACGGAAAAGATTCGCATGGACATCAAAAGTATCGTTGCAAGAAGTGTTGGTATCAGTGGGCACCGGAAACGCCGGAGCGTGTTTATACTCGAACGAAGAGCTATCCTTCCTGTCCTATTTGCGGCAAGGCAACTTTCCTGCACCATGATATGGAGCACTACAGCGACTACCGCTGCTGTGACAAGAAGTGCAACCACTCCATGTTTGTACCGAAGCCTACCGCTATCTCTGCTCCGTCCATGTCCCAACTCTTTGGAAAGACCGATTTCAAGCGGATACGCTACCCTGTTCATGTGATTCTAACGGCCTTGAGCATGTTCTACCTGGGCAAGAACTCGTTCCGCAATATCGCATTGATTCTGCGTACCGTGATGAATGTCCAGGTGTCCCACACGACCATTAGTAACTGGTGTACCAACTTCGCCCCGATGTTCCAAAACATGGCCTTACAGCTCATTCCAGCACTCAATTTCAACTCTGACGAGTGGCATGCCGATGAAACTGTCGTTAAGATACAGGGCAAGAAATACTACCTCTGGCTCATTCTGGACAGTGAGACGCGCTTTGTCCTTGGCTTCCATCTGGACCGCCACAGGGACAGTCCTCAGGCTTTCACCATACTGGAAGCGGTAAAGGATTTAGGCTCGCCTCGCGCCATTGTGAGCGACCGTTACTTCGCCTATCAAATGCCTGTCAAGACGCTGCATGGGGTTCAGCACATCCGCGTGGAAAGTTTCCACGATGACATCACCAACAACCTCATTGAGTGCTTTAACAAGCAGTTCAAGGCATGGTACAAAACCAAACAGGGCTTTTCCTCTTTTTCCTCTGCCAACAACCTCATTTCCATGTTCATCTTTTTCTACAACTTCGTCCGCCCTCACTCCGCCTTGAATGGCCTTACTCCGGCTCAGTGCGCCGGCCTTCAACTATCCAAAAAGCGTAAGCGCGAGCTTCTGCTCGTTGCATAGAGCTTTTTTGTGCTTTCGGGTCCTATTTTTTCATTTTTACTTTACAGTGCCGTTAGCCATTAAAAATTTATCCAGGTTAATCTTGTTTCTGTGTTGCTGTCTCTTTCAGCCGTGAGAAACTTTCGTCGCTGATGTTGTGTTCAATCCGGCAGGCGTCGGCCTCCGCAGTCTTGGGGTCAATACCTGCGGCGATAAGCTGTTCAGTAAAAAAACAGTGACGCTCATAGATTTTCTTGGCTGTTTCTTGTCCTAAATCTGTGAGTAAAAGAAAACTGTGATCATCCATTGTAAGGAAACCACCATCTTTTAGGACAGTCATTGCCCGCCAGACGCTTGGTTTGCTAACATTTAATTGTCGAGCTATATCAACAGAGCGCACCTCAATTTGTTTTTTAGCTACTATTAAAACTGCCTCTAAATAGTCCTCCATAGATGATGTTAAGGGCATAATGGTACACCTCCTTCTGACACATATAATTACTTCATTTACACCATACCTGCTTTTTTGAAATGCTTCTTGAGCAGTTTCTTAGCGATGAGCGCGCCAACAAAGGCGCAAATTGCAACAACGACAAGCATTATGATAGCTGTTACAGGTGATACTAACGTTTGCAAAATTCCCAAATAACTTTCGCCAAACATTCCCGCATACTGCTCAAGTGTTTGATTTGAGAAAAACAAGAAGGGAATATATGTACCACTGAATGCTGCTAAAACCATATAAATGATATAACTGAACGTAAGTGTTTTTCCATTAGTGCAACCTGTTTTCCACGCGATCAACGCAGAAATAATGCCAGCAATAATGCAGCAAATTATCATGGGCGGATAAAATCCATAAATGCCTGTTACCGCACAAAAAATGAACAGTGCCCACGGTTTCTTAGTCTTAGCTGCTACAAGGAAATATGTAATAGCTGCCAATAATGACCACAATGGACTTACCACTAACATCGTGTAGGGAGAAAAAGATAGGAACGCACAAATGATATAGATAACAAGTGCGCACAAAGATAAAAGAGCTGTGACGATCAAATCCTTTACTTGAAATCCTTTTTTGTTTTCGGTTTGCATGAAATAAATCCTCCTTAAAATGATATTGGTTGGAACGATGTCCATATGATAACCGCAAAAAGAGCAAGCATACCTATCAACAAAATACTATCTCTTAAGCGGAAATCAACTAATATATAGTGAGTTTTTTCACAAGGATAGCTGATGCCTCGCGTTTCCGCTGATGCGGATAATTCTGTCGCCGTCATCAGAAGGCGCATAAGTATAGGGACTAAAAAGCCTTCGTATGTCTGCGCCGGATGACTTACTATTCTCCAAAAAGACAATCCCACGCCCCTCGTTTTCATCCCTTGTTTTATATAAAGCACATCTTGTTTCAAAGATGGAAGAAATCTCAATATGATAGCCACTGGTATCACAATTGCTTGAGGGATATGACTTGCCTGAAGCGCTGCTATCAATTCCGATATTTCCGTAGTCTGAAATAGAATATTCAAAGCAAGTGCAATAGTCAAAATTCTTAGTAAAAAGAATGTTATCACGGAAGATAAATGAATTGGAAGGACTTGCGCCAACATAAGCAGAACTATATAAACTATTGCAACTTTGATACTTGTTTTCCAAAGTCCACTTAGCAAAGCAAACAGGCAAACGACGCCAAAGAGTAACAAGCCTGTTAAGCCTCCACCCAAAGCAAACGCCAAAGCTGATGTCAATAGAATCAACAGAAGTTTTATGCGAGAATCGTAATATACTCCATGCTTTCTCAATTTATTCACCACCTTCCTCCACCATAAAATTCTTTACGATTTTGAAATTGTTTTGTTCCGTCATTTGTAAATCATCTTTAATAATCCCTTCCTTCAAAAGCAAAGCGCGCGAGGCGGTCAGGCTGATAAACTCCAGATCATGCGTAATAATAAAGACCAGCTTTCCAGCCTCACGCATATAATTAACAGCATTGGCAACAGCGCACATATTATCCCAGTCTAACCCGCTTGTTGGTTCATCCAAAACGATGATTGGTTTTTCCGAAAGCATTGCCGCTCCTATTGTCAGTCTCTGTTTTTGACCGCCTGATAAAGCATACGGATGGCAGTCTTTGAAGTTTTCCAGATGGAGCATTTTCAAAATTTGAGACACTTTTTCATCTATGCTTGGAATCCTTTTGTTTCCTAACCTCAATTCCTCCGTCACACTGTCTGTATAAAGCTGGTGATCTGCCTCCTGCATAACAAAGTACACATAGTCGGATAATTTTTGTTGCTTCACATTCTTTCCATCAATGTAAAACGCACCTTGGCGGCAGCGAATCAAGCCAGACAAGATTTTCCCCAATGTTGTTTTCCCGCAACCATTTTCTCCAATCAAGGCAATCGTTTCGCCTTTGTAGGCTTCTAATGAAATGTTGTGAAGAAGTTCCGGCATGGCTTTATGCGAAAAGCTCAAATTTCTAATTTGGAGAAATACTTCCGAGCGGCAAATAGATTCTTTCCTTTCTATTTGTATTAAATCCAAATTTAACGGGCGAAGCCTTCTGTTGTGCATTTGGACAGCAGATAATTCTGCCATTTCCTCACCTGTTAATTCTTCGCAGATTTGACCATCCTCCATAATTAAAAAGCGATCTGCGAGTCCGTATAAGTAAAACAATCTGTGTTCTGAAACAATAATCGTGTGTCCAGCGGCTTTCAAAGCAGAAAGAATCTCTCTTACCTGTAAGATTGTATGAATGTCTAAATTAGCCGAAGGCTCATCCAGAACATAAATTTGTGGATTAAGAGTAGTCGCTGCGAGAAAAGCAACTTTTTGCCTTTCTCCACTGGACAGGGCAAAAATATCTCTGTCTTTTAGGTTCTCCATATTCAGTGACTGAAAGGCGCTGTTAACACGTTTAACGATTTCTTTATGTGGAATTCCATAGTTTTCGCAGGCAAATGCAACTTCGCTGGAACTGTTTGTAGTAAAAAATTGACTGCGGGGATCTTGAAAAATTGAAGCAATCTCTTTGCCAGCCTCACCGGCGTCCGATTCTTTTATGGAACGTCCCAATACAATGACTTCGCCGGATAATCTGCCTTCAAAAAAGCGGGGAATCAAATTATTGATACACCTGGTTAATGTGGTCTTTCCACATCCGCTCTGCCCAGTAATAACAAGAAATTCTCCCGATTTTATGATAAGCTTTACATCCTTTAGACTTTCCTGAGACTGTCCTTCATACTGAAAAGAGGCATGTTCAAAAGATATAATTGGAAATTGTTTTTTCATGGCAACACACCTCATAGCTTCCAACTGATGGATTTCTCCCTGCACTTCAAAAAAGTACGATAAATCCCTTCTTTTTCTGCTAATTCCTTATGGGTTCCCTTTTGAACAATATGGCCTTGATCAATGACAATAATTTGATCTGCCGTCCGAACAGTAGACAACCTGTGAGCGATAGAAATTAGTGTTTTATTTTTCGTCAATTCAAAAATTGCGTCCAAAAGAGCTTTTTCATTTTCCGGGTCTACGCTGGATGTCGCTTCATCCAAAATAACGATGGGCGCGTCTTTCAATATCGCCCTTGCTATTGAAATTCTCTGTTTTTCTCCCCCAGACAAAGTGGAACCTGCTTCTCCTATCATTGTTTCATAGCCTTGTGGGAGCGCCTCTATAAAATCATGGCAGCGGGCCCTTTTAGCGGCCTCTACCACCTCCGCATGGGTCGCGTTAGGTTTTCCGAATTTGATGTTATTTTCAATCGTATCATTAAACAGATACACCTTTTGGAATACCATACTTACATATGATAAAAGGCTATCACAAGTAAATTCTTTTACATCGTGTCCTCCAATTTTAACACTTCCAGAATTTACGTCCCAAAATCTTGCAATCATATTACACAAAGTTGTTTTCCCTGAACCTGACGGCCCAACGATAGCACAAGTAGAGTTCTGTGGGATTTTCAAGGTGATTCCATCTAAAACCGGACGGCTGTCATAAGCGAAAATAACATCTTTCAGTTCAATCTCATATGATTTCAGGACAATATCCTTTCCGTCTCCATCTAAAACCGGTATATCTGAGATGAAATCCAGCCGATCCAACTGCGTAGCGAGCATTTTACTCAAAAAGGCCCCGTCATTCATCAATTCCAATTCCATGAACATTAAAAATGCACAGATGATAAATAAAAGGCAATAGGGCAATGTGATAACTCCCCACAAATAGAGCAAAGCTGACAATAAAAATAACAGGCAACTTGTAATCTTAAATACGGCTTCATACAGCTTCATAATTCCGGCAGTAGAAATTGTAACCGCTATATCGCTGCGACACTTATTTTCAAAGGCTTGATCCACTTTTCCTTTTCCTTCTTTGCCTTTTCCGAATATGCGCAGAACAGAAATGCCTTTTATGTATTCTAATGCACTTCCCACCAACAATTCCTGAGCATTTTGCATATCTTCCGTATGCGCGCCGGCCCGCTTTTTTATCTGGCCCAGTACAAGAATTCCCGCTAAAATTCCTGTTAAAGCCAAAAACCCAATCTGCCAGCAAAATATACCCAACATTAGCGTCATGGCAAGCGCCTGTACAAAACCTCCTACCAAAAATGTTAGTGCAAGCATACAATTCCCTTCCAGATCGGAAATTGTTGTTGTCAATACTGTTTGTACGGTGCCGAGATTATTTTCTGTAAAATAGCCCATTGGTGCCCTTTTGAGCTGATTTCCAATCTCAAGACGCTTTTCCCGGAAAATCTCATATCCAGACGCACTCATTAGCACATCGCTTAGGTACTGAAACAAAAAGCGGCCCAAAACACTAAGTGCAACAATTCCAAATGCCTGTAAAATGACAGTCTCTGTTAAGTGTTCGATATTCAACATTACCAATAGCACAGCAAAAAATACAAAGGCGGCGCAGCAGGATTTCAGAGCATTGAAGATCAGTCCGGCAATTACACGGGGACGATATTTCCCAGATAACCGTAAAATCCTTTTTATAATTGAAAACATATTAAAATGTCCCTCCTTCCACTTGATCAGCTGAACTCACATAATCACTCCATAATCTTTGATAAAGTGGGCATTCTGATAAAAGCTCTTCCTGCCTGCCGCAGCCAACAATCTTTCCATTTTCCACCACAAGGATTTGATCAGCCTTCTGGATGGTCGCAAGACGATGAGCTACTACGATGAGGGTTTTTCCTTTTACAAGTTTACTGATAGCGTTTTGAATGAGATACTCATTTTCTGGATCAGCATAGGCCGTGGCCTCATCAAGAATAATTACTCTTGCATTTTTTAGAATTGCCCTTGCGATAGTAATTCGCTGACGTTCTCCGCCAGAAAGTTTTCCTCCTGCGTCTCCGGCATTTGTATCATATCCGTTTTCCAACTTTACAATAAACTCATGACAGCAGGCAGCTTTTGCAGCAGCTACCACCTCATCGTCTGTCGCATCCGGTTTTCCGAGCCGGATGTTTTCACGGATACTTTCATCGAACAGAAAATTGTCCTGTGCAACATAACTGACTTCACCCATCAACTGTGCGAAAGGAATCTCTTTAATATTCTTTCCGCCAAAAATAACTTTTCCTTTTGTGGCGTCCCAAAAACCAGCCATGAGTTTTGCAATCGTTGATTTTCCGGAACCGGAAGGGCCGACAATTGCTGAAACAGTACCTGGTTTGATTTCAAAGGATACATTCTTCAGAACTTCCGTCTCGTTATAAGCGAAAGAAACATTTTCAAAGCGATAGGCTGTTTCATCCAGTGCAACATTTTTTTCTGGACGTTTCAGTTCCGGTTTTTCAATAAAATCCCGTATTTGATCGAGGCAGGCTTTCACCATATTAAATTGTTCAGAATATTTTCCTACTCGCATAAGCGGGGCAATAAATCCAATAGGAAGGATAATGCAAGTGATAAAATCTGATAATGGTAATGTTCCAGTCATATAAAGCCATGCGCCAATCGGAAGCGTTCCCAACAATGTTGTCGGCATTACAGCCTGAATGACTGCTGACCAAAGCCAACTCTGCTTCCACCATGCCAGAGTACTGTCATGGAAGAAGTTAATTGCACCTGTAAATTTACTATAAGAAGCACTTCCTTGATTAAATGCCTTAATAACCTCTATACCATTTACATACTCAACCAGCGTACTGTTCATCGCATTTTGTGATTTCATATAAGTGGTACTTTTATTCACATAATCGTTCATCATTCCAATGTAACCCAAAAGTCCGAGGGGAATTGTAATCAATGCAGCTAATCCCATGCGCCAGTCAAGAATAAATACCAGTAGTATACAGCATAGGGGAGCCACTACATTAGAGGTTATTTCAGGCATAAAATGAGCCATCGAATCCTCTAATTTTGAAACTGTATCTGCCATCAAATTTTTGAAATTTCCGGTCGGCGTATCCAACATGACGCCCATTGGAACCCGAAGCATTTTATCTGCGATTTTGCTACGGATATTTTTCAATATTTTATATGTAGCCTTATGCGACATAAAAGAGGATTGATATGTAAGCCACAGTTTTAATATTTGCCCGCCCAAAGCGACTGCAAACAAGATACATACATTTTGAATAGTAGCTGTTTTGTTAAATAGTTCCGCGACTAATAATGACACTGTAATAAAGGGGGCCATCCCGAATAGTTCGCCCAGCGTTGCAAGAAAGGTTGAAAGATATAGTTGCTTTTTATTATTTCCTGCATAACTCAACAATTGCTGAATTGCTCCAGGTTTCGTTTTTTTCTTCATGAAAAATCCTCCTTAAATAGGTTAGCGAAAACTAACTATTTGGCAAAAAATAAATGGCAAAAGCCACTTATTTTAGTGGAAGCCCTAATACACCATACCAGCCATAGTGCTGGAATTTTATGATATTTTTTACATAATCCTCCGCCTTTTTATAAGGAACATCGTGCAAAACACACTCACATAGTGCAGTAATATATCCATGCGTCAAAATGTGTATTTCTATATCGTTTGGCAGACATTTCGCATATCCCGCTTCATATGCCGCCTTTACAAATAGGGCATTCTGTTTCGTATATTGAATTGTAATTTCTTCTATAAAGTTTTCGACGCGAGAACCTTTGCTGCATTTCAGCAAGAGTTGAAATTCCTCCAAATGCTCGTACATATAGTTGACATATGTCATTGCCTGAACATATGACGCTTCAACAGAATCCCTTTCAATAGCTTCTCTAATTCCAACTTTATCGTAAGGTTCTGCATTATCCAGAAAATCTAATGTATAATGGTAAACATCTTCGATTAAGGCAAAAAACAACGCTTCTTTATCCTTAAAATGTCGATATATTGCACCTGTTGTAACCTTTGCAGCGGTAACAATATCTTTAAGCTGCGTTGCCTGAAAGCCTTTTTTTAGGAATTCCACTTTCGCACATTCCATAATTCGCTCTCTTGTCAAGTCGGAACAGTAACTCAAAATATTTTCTCCCTTCTCTGATAATCGCTTTATTTAAGATAATCTAATTATCAAACCAAAATCAGAATAGCATATTTTTGTCTTGCTGTCAAGGGGACGATGCTTTTGTTATTATCATTATGTACCCAGCCGCCTGTGCGGCTGGGCTTCTTCTTTTTTGGAGCTGTTAACAGGCAGGTGTGCCATACCCGTAAATCTCATAGTATCCCACGGGATAGCTGTTCTGTCGCACGGAGTCGCCAGAGTTGCCCTCCACGGTGTAGACGCGGCCATTCTCCACCTTCTCCACAATCCCCACATGGTCGGAAGAACCGTCTTGGCCTCCATCATCCCAGTCAAAAAAGATGATGTCGCCGGGGCGCGGCTCATAGCTGTTATCCTGCCACAGCCCACGCTCCTGGAACCAGGGAACACCCTGGGACGCGCAGGCCGCAAACTTCGGGATCACGCCGGCTTCGATATAACCGCACTCATTGGCGCACCAGCTTACAAAGCAGGCGCACCATTCCACACGACTGCCAAAGCCGTACCAGCTCCAGTACGGTTCGCCGCCAACATTGCCCACCTGGGAGAGCGCCACCGTGACGATTTCGCCATCCCCTCCGGTAATGCCGTAAAGCACCTGGGACCAAAGGGAATTGTTCTCATCGGCTAAAAGTTCCGCCATCTGTTCCCGCTGGTCCTCGTTAAAGCCGAACTGGTTGGCCATTTCCTCCGCAGTCTTGTGGCTGACAGTGATATACAGATAGGTTTGCGTGACCGTGGTTTCCGTTTCCACGATATTGCCGTTGCCGTCATCGGATGTTTCAATCACTGTTTCCGTCTGGGTGGACGTGCTGGACGAGATCTCATTCATCTGCCAGAAGATGTCCTTTAACAGCTCTAGCTTCTCATCATCCATGGTGGCCACTTCCTGGGCGTTGTCCGAATCGGTGGTGGTTTTGACGGCGTAAACCGCCAATACCTCTTTCCACACAGCGCGGGAACCGGACATCTCCAACACATCATAGCTGTGGGACGTCTTGATCTCATCCAGGTTCTCCTGGTAATCTGTATTGATCTCCTGTACAGCAGTCTGCATGGTCTGCCCGGTGCCGGAATCCTCGCCGGAAAAGAAAATCCCAAAGCAGGAGCCGATAATCATACCGATGAGGCAGATTACAATAATTACCAGCACGGCGATCCAGCCCCCGGCAGCGATGGCGGCAATCAGCGCCTTGGTGGCTGCAATGATGGCTTTCACCGCCGCAACCGTAGCCTTGACCGCTGCCTTTGCCGCAACTACCGCAGTTCGAGCCGCTATGCGGGCGGCATGAGCTGCAGCCCTGGCCGCCCGCGCCGTGGCCTGGGCAGTCCGCTGGGCAGCTTTAGCCGCCTGTTGGCTGGTCTTGATACTGGCCTTGGCAGTCTTTTCCGCCGTCTTAATGGATTTGCTGGTGGTTTTTATGGTTCCCTTGGCCGTGGAAGAAGCCTGCTTGATGTTTTTTCGGCCCCTGTCCACTGTCTTAATGCCTTTCTTGCCGCGGTCCAGGGTCTTGATGGCCCCGCGCTCCTGACGGACCGCCTTGGCCGGCTCGGAAACCGTATCGGCTGCCTGACGGCCACTCCAGCGTGTGGCGGGCTGCCCAGCCTGCTGAGCCGCCTGTTTCTCCGCTTGTTTTTTCGGCTGTTCGGCTGCGGCTTTCCGCTTTTGGATTTTCTCCTTGAGCTGGGAGATATTCTCCTTAGTCGTCTGAACCCCTCTGCGGCCCTGTTTATCAAACTGGTGAACCGCTTCATGGGTGACGTTATCCACCCCAGCGGAAAGGCGGTCGGACGCATATTCACCAGGAGAGCTTTCCTCCGCATACAGGCTGTGGTCGGCCTTATCCTTGGTGCGGATATATGCCTCCTTCATCCGTTCAGAAGCAACCGCCGCTTTATCAATCGCTTTAATGCCTTTTTTCGCAGAAACTCTTGTTTTTATACCCTTGCCCATGGGCTTCACCTCCTTCCCCGGGCGGGGCCGCCCTTATTCCTCCAGCAGCTTGGCGACAACCACCATCCGCCCGTTGGTTCGGGAATACTCGCAGGTGGAAAGGGTAATGAGCTGGTCGCCGTATTCCGCAGTCACGCCCGTGTCATAGAGCGCCAGTTCCTTGCACTTGGCAATAAACTCGTCAAAATCTTCTTCCTGTTCGGCCCGGACGAAGTGGTAATACTTGAAGCCTTGCTCTGAGTAGGCCACCGTCTTAAATGCGGCGATTACCTCATACTCGCCAAAGCTGTCCAGCGTATCAAAATGAATGGTCTTGTGGTCCTGGTAGAAATCCTCACTCTCGTACTTGCACAGATCGGAGAACATACTGCCGTTGTTCATGTGATGGCCGTACAGCATCAGATTGTCGGAAATGCCGACGTCGCAGTTTTCCTGCATATAGGGCACCCCATAGCTGCTGTACGACTTATCAAAAGCGTGCTTCAGATAGAAGTTGGGGTTATCCTTGGTCTGCATGACGGGATAATCAATCCGGGTGCCGGGAATAGAAATCCAGCCCACCAAATCGCTGTTCTTGGCGTACACATCCGCATACTTTTCAAAAGCCGTGAGTTCTTCCGGCTCCTGGGCCGGGTCATCGGCCAGCTCCAGCGCGGGCAACTCCACATCTTCCTTGACCAGCCCGGCCACCTCGTCAAAGGCTTCGGCGCTTTGCTTTTGGTCCAGATATTCGCGGGCCAACATAGCCCCGGAGAAAAGGAACAGGGCGGCACAAAAGGCCGCCCCAGCGATCATCAGTCTGCTTTTCACTTTGTCACTCATATTTCACCCTCCTGTACTTATCGTGCCTGTTCCTTGCTGGCCGCTTGGCGGCGCTGCCCGGCCTGGGCCGATCTCAACCCCTGCAGTTCGGTTTTCACCGATGAGCGCCCGCCATTGATTCGCTCCACCGTGAGCGCCATGTCGCGTTCCATTTCCGAAAACACCTTGCCGCAAGACAGCACAAAGCTCCGCAGCTTGGCAAGCACACCCTTATCCGCAGATAATTCCTTGCTTTCCTGGGGTTCCTTTCCCGTAAGGGCAAGCCCGGCGTTTTTGATGTGGCCACCCGCCTGGTGCAATTCTTCCCGCATGGAGTCCAGTCTCACAGCGAGTTGCCCCATGCTTTTTTCCGAATGGGCAAAGCCCCGTCCCATCCGGGAAAGAACTGAGGGGATGTGCAGGGCCTGGGCCGCATGGCACAGGGCAGAGCGCCCTTTTTCCCGGAAGGTCTGCACCATCTGCTTTGCAGATGAAATGAGGTTTTCCTTTGCCGTGGAAACCATCACTTTGGTCTGGCGGACTTTACCCTCCACAGTGTCCGCAAGCTGGGAGCACCGTGCGCGGATTCCCTTGTCGTGGAGCTTGCCCACCTCCAGGCGCATTTCCTTCATTTCGTCCATCATCTGGGACAGCTTTTCTTCCATACCGTCGATATAGCCCACCAGGGCCTGTACTTCTTCCTTCTGCTTTTGAAGCCCGCTCTGTTCCAGAACGGAAATCAGGTCTATGATCTGCGGGTGGTCCCGCAACGTAAGAGCCGGTTCAGCCATTGTTCATTCCTCCATTCTCAAACGTATCATCGCGCCGGTTCCGCCTGCTTTCTTACAGGGGGCAGCTCCCGGCAGTATTTCGGGTAACGGATTTTCACGCCTTCCATAAAGTAGGGGGCGAACTCGCAGCAGAACAAATCCTCCGGGGAATAGGCGTTGCTGTGCTCCGGGTCGGTATAGCCGTTCCAGAGATTAAAAGCAAGGCGGCACACCCGGACGGTGCCGCTGGTCTGCCAGCCGCCGTGCATACCATCCGGCTCGATACAGTCCTGCTTGAAGTCAAACATCTGGCGGATGTTTGACCGCGTTTCCGGGGCAATCCCCATCACATAGAAAAAGGCCCGGTGGTAACAGTCGTTCCTCCGAGCCTCGCTCATCATATCCAAAAAGAAATCCCGGTGTTCCGGGGACGCAAAGCGAAGATTGCTCATACCGGCACCTCCTCGCCGCCGAATACGCCTTCACCGGGCTTGGTCGTCATCAGGGCATAGAGCTTGGTGTCACGGGGGAATCGGTTGATGAACGGCACCAGGGCGCTGCCATACCGGATGAGGCCGCAGCCAGCGTCCGCATTGGTGACATAGCTCATCTGCTCGTTGGAGATATTGAGGAGCTTCGCCAGCTTTGCCCGGTCGGACGCCGCCTGGTTCAGCATGACGATAAACTCCGAGTTAGAGAGCATGGTGCTGGCCTGGACGGAATCCAAAAGGTACTCCACGTTCTGGGTGATAGCAGTCGGGTAGGCCCCACGCTTTCTAAACTGCCTCCATGCGGAATTAAAGAAAATGCCGCTTTGCTCATTCTCAAACATCACATGGAACTCGTCGATGAACACATGGGTGCGCTTGCCCCGTTTCCAGTTGAGGGTGACGCGGTTGAGGATCGTATCGGTGATGACCAGGGAACCGGCAGGCTTTAGCTGCTCGCCCAGGCCGTGGATGTCGAACACCACATAGGGCTTGTTCAAATCCACCGTGCTTTCCCGGCCAAAGATGTCCAGGGAACCGGTGGTGTAAAGCTCCAGGGAAAGGGCGATCTCCCTGGCCTTATCCTCCGGCTGCTCCAGCAGTTTTTGACGCAGGTCGCAGAGGGTAGCCACCCTCCCGGCATTCTCCGCCTCCGGGTACACCAGGGCGGTGCAGCGGTCGATGATGGATTTATGCTGCGGCCCCACGCCGCGCTTGTCGATCTGCTCGATGAGGGACATGACAAACTGGCTCTTTTCCACGATGGGGTTTTGCTCACCGTAGCCCTCCACCATATACATGGCGTTGAGGCGGTCCTTGCCGCCTGCCACCAGATGGGCCACCGTCGCTTTCTCCCGGCCCAGGGCTTTGACGAGTGCGCCAAATTCTCCCTCCGGGTCACAGATCAGGATGTCGTCATTTGCGTAATCTGGGTGGAGCATAAGAAACGCGATCAGCTCCTTGGCGCTGAAGGACTTGCCCGCGCCGGGGACGCCCAGCAGGAAGGCCGACTGGTTCAAAAGGTTCGCCTTGTTGCACATGATGAGGTTGTGGGAAATGGCGTTCTCTCCAAAGTAAATGCCGCCCTTATCCTGGATCTCCTGGACCTTGAAGGGGATGAATACGGCCAGGGATTCCGTGGTGAGGGTACGGAAGGCGTTGATTTTCCGCACCCCGATGGGCAGGGCGGTGTTCAGGCCATCAAGCTGCTGGAACTTGAGCACCGCAAGCTGGCACATGTGCTTTCGCGCCACGGAAAGCACCGCTTCGGTATCGCTGTCAAGCTGCTCCTTGGTGTCGGCGGTGATGGCCAGGGTCATCACCGCGAACATCATCCTCTGGTCGCGGGTGGTGAGGTCATCCAAAAACTCCTTGCTTTCCTTGCGCTGCAATTCCATATCGTAGGGGACCACAGCAGAGAAGTTGTTGTTGGCGTTCTGGCGGCGCTGCCAGTTGGTGATGTTGGTTTCCACACCCAGCAGGCGGTTTTCCACCTCCCGCACGGCCTCATCCGTGGGAACCGGCACAATGTCGATGGAGAACATCAGATTTCGGTTGAAATCGGTAAGCTCCGTCACCATGTTATCCTTAATATAAGAGGCGTAGTCTTTGAGGAACAGCACCCGGCAGAACTTGCCGCCCAGCTTCAGATAGTCGCTCTTTTTTTCGATCCCGTCCGGGCAGATATAGTCCTTGAAGCTGTGGCCCCGCTTCATCATCTCACGGGCATTGAAAACAAACTCGGATTCCTCGCCTTGGCGGTAGAAGTCGTGCAGGATACGCAGGCGCTCGGTGGCGTCCAGCTCCACGCACTTGGAGCCAAGGGCCGCAAAGTGGGAAATCAGGTCGGCTCCCACACGAGAAAAATAGGCGCGGGCCTCCTCAATATCCTTCTTCACCACGGAGATGGTGATATACTTTTCCTGCATAATGCCGTTGGCTCCGGTGGCTTTATCCAGCAGCATTTGGTTATATTCCCCCCGGTACTCATCCCGGAAATCCCCCTGCATGGGCATGAGGATGGACGTTTCAAAGTTGGCCTGATTCATACGGCGGTTATTGATGGTGATTTTCGTCACCGCACCGGAATCCAGGGAATTGAGCAGCTCCGAATAGGTGAGGAACATGGATTCCTTGTCCTCGCGGCTGGCCACCAGATAGTTGATGTCGCTGAATTTATAGGTTTTGGAGAACTTGTTCCCCACAAGGAAGATGCCGTCCGGCCAGATACGGCGGACGGGGATCACATCCTGCACCTTCCGGGGGACGGTGTAACGCTCCTTTTCCTGCTTGGACATGGTTTTGATGGTCTTAATCATGCTTGGCCTCCTTCCGTTTGCTAAAGTGTTTCGGCTCCTTCCGGCGCTTCTTGCCGGGCCGCCCGGTTTGCAGCTCCTCGATGGTATCTTTCAGGGCCGCATAGTAGTAGTTGCTGTCCTCGAACTTAAACTCCTTCGGCTCCAGCATTTCCGAGCGCAGCCACGCCCAGATAAATTGTTCCGCCGTCATACCGTGATAGGTGATGAACCCCAGCATGGCAAAGGGGGCCGCCCCCAAAATGCACATCCAGGACAGGGTTTCCACCCCAAAGTAGGGGCGCAGGATAAAGTAAAGGCCCACGGCCACGCTGCAGGCGAGGACAGAAAAGATGAACTGCCGCATACTCAGCCCGAAAAACATGGATTCGGTGTAGTTGCGGATTTCCCGGTTGATCTTGACTTCCAAAATATCACCTCACAATCACATCGCCGGTTTCCAGGTAAACAATGCTGCTCTTGGGTATATAGGCAAAGCCCAGCAGCCGGTCGCCCACGGTAAAAATCTCGTCTGGGGCTGCTTTGGAGAAGTGCCCACAATTCCCTTTTCAGCGGGCAGGTCGTAATCCTCCACCATTGGGATGGCGGTTCCATCAATCAAGTGCAGCACATAGGTTTGATAACGCATTTATTTTCCTCCTTTTTTACAGGCCCATCATCTCGCGCACCACGCGGTCGGCCATTTTCACCGCGCCCACGAGGACAAGCATATTAAAGACCAGCTCCCCGATATAGCTCCACACCTGGGTGACTGCCGCCGCATTGGGGTCAATAGCAGGCGGGGCCGCCGCGAACAGGGAAAAGATGATACAGGCCAGCACAATGATGGCCCCTTCCAGACACACGGCGGCATAGCTCTTGATAAAACTCTTGCCCACGTTTTGGGTCGGTTCCCCGGCGAAGGTGGACAGGGGCACCGGCGCGATGGCCGTGTATAGTAGGGTAAGCGCCCAGCGCCTTGCCGCATTGCTGCGGTAGGTTTCCAAACGCTTCCCTCCAAACCGGACGTACACCTCTCAATGTATCCGGCTTTCCAGATATCAGTCTAACTTTCCATTGTGCAGCTTCACATGGCAGGAATGGCACAGGGCCATTGTCTTGCGTTTACGCGCAATCATTTGGCGTTCCCATTCTGCCTTACCACTTAAATCTTTCAGTTTTCGGATATGATGAATTTCAATATCCTCTGTTTCGGTTCCGCAGGATTCGCATATATGGCCTTGCAGCCGGTCTGTCAGACTTGTATAGCGGCGGTTTTCGTTCGCTCTGCCAATGATGTCCGGGTTTTCCGACACGACGACTTTGCCATTATGACGCATGCCCTGATTGTAGAACACCACAGATTTAGTCCCGTTTTTCGTTGGATACGATACGGTAAAATCTCCGTTATGGCAGTATTTACGAATGATTTTTCTCATATTCGTCCGATATTTTCCGGCAAAGGTCTTGTACATGCTGAACTTCATCACATAGAGAAAGTTATTTAGTACCGTTGCGTTGTTCGCCAGTCGGTAATAGTTGTACATTCCCCGTACTTCTGCATTGTACTGGTTCAGAATCTCAATATCGTCCAGGCGCATCAGTCCCGGACGCCGCACCGGTTCCCATACCCCTTTGTTCCCATAGGCTTTGTCGCAGTTGATTTTCAGTGCGCCATAGGAGAGCAGACGATTGACCCATTTCTCTTTGGGCACATACAGCTTAACTTTTCCTACATAAGTCCGGCGTGTAAATCCAGTCCTTGTTCGGGTGCTGTTTTGCTCCCGACTGATTGTAATCAGATATCCGAGGAAGTGAGCAAAGTCGTTGCCGTGGGTGATGAGCGTTTTTTCCTGGGACATCTCTAAATGTAGGTTCTTCCTGATGAACATTCCCACGTCGGATTTGACTTGCCTTGCGTCCTCTTTACTTCCAATCACACCAATCAGAAAGTCATCAGCGTAGCGGACATATACAATCCGCTTGTATTCCGTATCCATTGGATCGCTGTAAGGGATAAGATGCAGATAACCGTTCAGTTCCTGTATCTTCGCCATAACTTCCCGTCTTTTTTTCTCACTGATTTTCGCTTCATTGCGTTTCAGCCATTCCTGTTTGCCGCGCCGGATACTTAACAGCTTTTGGTAAGCCGGGTTGATTTTCCGTCTTGTACCGTGGTTAAAGGATCTTGCATATTCCGCCATAAATACGTCCAGTTCATTGAGATAGATATTCGCCAGGATTGGACTGATCAGCGACCCCTGTGGGGTGCCGGAGTAGGTGTTGTAGTACACCCAATTTTCCATATATCCGGCTTTCAGGAACTTCCAAATCAGGCCGATGAAATGCTCATCTGCAATGCGCCTGCGTAGTATCTGTATCAGCACATGATGGTCTACATGGTCAAAGCACCCTTTGATATCGCCCTCGACAAACCATTTAACCCCCGTGTAATTCCGCTTAATATACTGCAAGGCTGTATGGCAGCTCCGCTTTGGGCGAAATCCATGGGAGGTGTCTTGAAAGGTAGGTTCATAAATACTTTCCAGTATCATGCGTACCACCTCTTGTACCAGCTTATCATTGAAGGCTGGAATACCAAGAGGGCGTGTTTTACCATTTGCTTTTGGGATATATGTTCTTCTGGCGGGTTTTGGCTGATAGCTGAAATCCTTCAATTTTTCAATGAGGGCCTCAATTCGCTTCATACTCATGCCATCGATTGTTTTCCCATCGCTTCCGGCTGTCATGTTTCCAGGTTTTGCTTGGATACGCTCATATGCCAGCAGAAAAAACGCAGGATTGTACAGGTTTCGATAGAGACGCTTGTAGTGGTAATCTTTGTTTGCTGCTTTTGATTTCAGACTTTCCAAAACGTTCTTTGGACTTCTCATAGTGCCTCACGCACCTTTCCATTGATATTTTGGACGATATCCTGCCGTCCTTCGCCATGCGCAAGGCTTTCCCTTGCTCAGACTACTACGGCGGCTCCGTTGCCATATCGGATTTTCAGGCTCTGAAAGCCATAGCCTTTGAGGGCATTCCGGGTTAGGCAATCCCCGGTTAGGCAGTTTGGGACAGCTTGTTGTGATGTCGAAATGGGTTTTCGTCCGTTATCCGCTTACTGCGGTTGGCTGTCGTGGGTATTTCGCAATCGATGTCTACATGTCACTAATTGCCACGGCATGCGGCGAATACAACTATCCTGCGCCGCCGGCTCAAGTATGCCGCCTTGGACTGCCCTTCAAGCAATCCAGCTTTATTCCTCGTTCACAACGTTTCACCTTGCCGTTCAGTAGTGGTTCGATAGTTTCCCAACTTACGGCGTTGCCGATATGCTGCACTCCCCATTGGGTTTCCCCTCCGGATAAATCGGCTGGTGATAGGGTAATTTACACCTCCCTTCGAAATACCTTTTCCTACTACCGCGCTACTGGCAGAATCCCAAATTGCCCGCAGGCTGCTTTAGCTTACGCCGCAGCCTTTCCGGGCGCACAATAGAGCTTAAAAAACCGCCCGTAGACGGTCATTATCATAATGAAAGACAATATCGTGATAAACAGCCCGCCAATGAGCGTCACCGCCCAGAGGGGGATACTCTCGAAAAAGCCGCAGCTTTCCACCGCCGTGACAATCTCCTGGGGGAGAACCGTCTGCTGCGCGGTTCCAAAGCCCGCCGCGTTCATTATTGTTGAAACGAGGCCCTGGACGATATTAAAGAGGGCCATCATCAGCTCCAGCCCATAGGTCACGACACCTTTGGCAATGGCGAACCGGATAAACAGCTTTAAGGCGTGCTCCGGTTTCTTTACCTCGGCAAAGCTGCCGCAGGTACGCATGACGCCCACTACAAAGAACAGCACCAAAAGCGCAAGGCCAATGGCCCGCACCGCGTCGTGGATGTTGACAATGACGCCCCAGATGGAGCCACCCTTAAACTGTTCCGGGCTTTGGGTGATGAGCTGCCAGATCTCGGACAGGTACTTGTTCCAGGTGTCGAGGGCATTTTGCAAATTTTGAACAACCCAGTTATCGGACATTCAACAACCTCCTTTCCGGCAACGGTAAGGGGCAGGCCGCCATGGGCCTGCCCCCACACTGCCGTTATTAGAATCAGCCGGTAATCAGGGTCAAAATCTCCTTCGCAAACGTAATCACAACACCGCCGGCCAAGGTGAGAAAGCCGTTAGCCCTCTGGCTGGGGTCATGGCTTTTCAGAGAAAGGCCGATCTGCACGACGCCGAAGCCCAGCAGGATCATACCCACGGCGCGGATCAGGCCGAAGATGAAATCACTGAGGTTGTTGATAACAGTCAACGGGTCGCTGGCGGCAAAGGCCGTAGTGGTGCAGCAGCACAGCATGAGCACCAGGGCTGCATAAACAGCAAAGGCGCTCCGGCTCTTTTTTCCCATGGGCAGGCTGCGGGTTTCTTTCTTCTGCTTGCTTTCCTTATGAAACAGTTTCATTTTTGGTGTCCTCCTTAAATTGAAAGATATTCTCCATGTCCTCATCGGACAGAAGTTCGTAAAGGGTTTCCGGCTCCTGGATATTGGCAAGGTCGCCGGGGGTGAGGCGGCCAATGGTCATATCCGCCACGGCGTTTTCAGTGCCGCCGTGGGAATAGACAGGCGCGCCGCCATCGGTGGTGTACTTGATGTTGGGATGTTTCAAAAGGTCATACTTTTCATCCATCAGCGGCGCTTCGCCACGGATAAAGAGCAGGGCCAGGTTATTGTCCAGCATACGGACCTCATCGGGCGTCATCAGCTCCCGGCCCGTGATCTGGTTGTTGGTGGAGTAGCTGCCGGAATGCCCGGTGCTCTTGCCGTAGGTGTCCAGCCAGAGGGTGCTTTTCCCCAGGTAGTTCTCAGAGATCAGCTTGTGAGTGGACGTTTCATTGCCGCCCAGGTACAAAAATTCATCACAGTTGCCGATGATGGATTCCCATTGCTTTTCAAACAGCGCCTTGAGCTGGGCAATGTTCTGAATGATGATGGAAACGCTGATATTCCGGGAGCGCATGGTGGCCAGCAGCTTGTCGAAATCATCCGGCAAGCTCACGTTGGCGAACTCATCCATGAGAAAATGCACCGGTACGGGCAGGCTACCGCCGTGTACCCGGTCGGCAGAATAAAAAAGTTCCTGGAAAGTGCTGGCATACAGCAAACTTACCAAGAAATTGAAGCTGGCGTCGTTGTCCGGGATGAGGGCAAAGAGTGCCACTTTTTTCTCGCCCAGGCTGGAAAGGTCCAGTTCATCCGTGGCGGTAAGAGCCGCCACCGAAGAAAGATTGAATTTTTCCAGGCGGGACGCCAAGGTGATTTGGATGGATTTCAGCGTTTTGGCAGAGCCGGAACGGTAATCCTTGTAATACTTCACAGCGATGTGATCCGGGGAGCGCATTTCCAGCCGGTCAAACAGTTCGTCAAGCGGCGATTGGTAGGAATCATCATCCTCCCGCACCTCCCCGGCTCGGAGCATCTCCATAATCATGGGGAAATTCTTCTCATCCTCCGGCGCTTCGTACCACAGATAAAACACCAGCGCCATGAGGAGCATACTGGCCGCAGTATCCCAGAAAGGGTCGTTGGACTGGCTCCCTTTCGGAGTGGTGGCTTTGAAAAGGTTCGTCACCATCTTCTGCACATCGTTGTCGGATTTCAGATAGGCAAAGGGATTGTAGCAATGGCTTTTCTCCATGTTCAGAAGGTCCACCACCTTGATCTCATAGCCCATCTGTTCCAACAGGCCGCCGCAGTCACGAAGCAGTTCCCCCTTACAGTCCAAAATAAAAAGGGACGTATTGCATTGGCAGATGTTCACTTTGGCGTAGAACCGACTTTTTCCCGCACCACTGCCGCCCACCACCAAAGTGTTGAGGTTGCGGCGGTGCTTCCGGCCATCCAGCCCCATGCGGACGTGCTGGGTAAAAATGCGGTTTTTGAACGGATCCTTGTCCCGGTATTTCTTATTCACGGCCCGCGGATCGCCCCATTTGGCGGAACCGTGTTCTTCACCTCGTCTGTAATTGCGCCGGGAAGAAAGATAAATGCCAATGCCCAGCCCATAGGCGGCAATAAAAATGAGGACAGTTTTTACACTGTCCTCACACCACACGATTTTGAATGGATTGTTCATTGCCGCAGGCAGGGCGCTGACGATCTCCGAAAGTCCCCCGGAAATGGCAGGCGCAATCAGCAGGGCGAACCAGATCACCGGGACCAGCCCCAGGGCATAGAGCCAGGGGCCGCCCGCCTTATTATCTGGCTTCATCCCGGCGCTTCGCTTTCTTGTCTTTTTGGGCTGGGGCGTCAATGGTTTTCAGCAGAACGTCCTCCACCGGGCCGGGGTCACGCTGTTCCTCCAGCATATCGTTGCGCAGTTCGTTGAGGGCGCGAATCATGATCCCATGCTCATAGCTGTCCAGGGTGAGGACGACTTTTTCCTGTTTTTCCATGGGTCTACTCCTCCTTTACCGTTCCTGTTCCTTCTGCTTGCTGTCGCGGGTGAGGCCCATAGCCCTGGCCATACGGCCATTGAGGGATTTGAACGTATCCCGCATATCGGTGAGGGCAGCAGGAATATCCTCCCTGGGGACCTGCCCCTGAAACACGCCGTCCAGTTTGGAAATCTCATACTCTTTGGCGTCCACGCCATACCGCTTGCAGAGCATATAGCTGACAGCATAGGCTTTGTAGCCATCTGTCTCTCTGGAATAGCCGTCCATGCTTTGGGCAAGCTGCACGTTGGCAACCTCCAGAGAAACACAGCGGAAGATGTCCGGCGCGTCCATGCCCTTTTTCACCAGGATGGCGTTCTGCTCTGCAGAAAACATGGCCCCACGGCCCTGTGGCAGTTCCTCCACGGCCCGGATGGGCACCGGGGAACTGGCAATCAGGCCCTTTAAGAGCAGACGGTCATCGTAGCGCACCTGGGGCTGAACCTGATCCCGCGCCGTAGTCTGGGAAATATCATAGACTTCCTTGGCGTAAAAGTTCTGGCCCACGCTGCCATCCTCACGCCGGTATGCCTTGCCCGGCTCCAGAATGATGATGGGCAAACGCTTCTCATCCTCCAAAATCTCGATCCCCTGGGCGTGCCACTCCTTGTAGCCGCCTACACGCACCGCGTCGGGGCATTTATCCCCAATCAGAAGTGCATTGCGAGCAGAGTGGAAGGGAAAACGGCTCTGCACATCCAGATATGCCTCCATACTGCCCGTACCCTCGGAGAACTCTCCAAAAATCCGGTCCAAGGTGGCATAGGCTTCTTTTCGCTGTTTTTCCTCCCGGATCTGCCACCACTGGCGCTTGGGGCGCTCTTTCTGGCTTTCCTGCTTTTGCGGCGCGGCCTCCGCCTGGGGCTGCTGTTCAAACAGATCGTCAAAATTATTCATCACAGATTACCTCTCTTTCGATTTGGGCTTCTTTTTGGGTTTGGGCGGCTGGTGCCGGGTTGTTTTCTGAGCCGCCTTCTTCTGGGGTGCAGCCGGCTCCTCGGCCCTGGCAGCCTCCGCCTCCTTCTTCCGCTGGGCCTGGATGTCCCGCAGCTCCTGCCGGACGGAAGGCTTCTCGGCTCCATCAGAAGTACCCCTTGCGGACTTGCTGCTGCTCTCGGAGATAGGCTCGGACGGAGGGGATTTTTCCGCCGCTGGGGCAAAAGGGGCGTTCTTCTCCGCTGCCGGATTTTCCGGCTGGGCTTTTTCTTTCTGGGTGGGCTTTTCCATCAGCTCATCCAAAAGCTGGTCGTCCACACTCTTTTCCGGCATGGCCTGCTCCGGCGCGGCGGGTTCGCTGCCGCGCTGTTCGCGGGATTTCTCAATATCCTCCTTGATCGAAGCCGTATCCACAACGGTGAGCTTGAACTTCTCCACGATCCGGTTGGCTCTGGCAGCGTCATCCTCGAACACCAGAATGTCGATGGTGTCGTCGCCTTTCTTCACCGGGATGGGCGCATAAAGAATCCCGTACCCCTTGGCTTGCTTGGCAAACTCCGGGCAATCCTCCTTCTTGATGGTGTAAACCTTTAAGGGGCGCTTCTCCCGCAGCATGGCTTCAATGCGGGCTTTGCCCTTGGTCTTTTTCTGGTCTTTCAGAACCGTGTAAAGGGCGGCGGCCAGATTTTTAGCAGCAGAACCGGTGATTTTGAGGGCAAATTCAGCGCCCTCCAGGCTCATCCGTACCACTTGCTCCGCCGCGTCGCCTGAGTTATACATCAAAAATCATCTCCTTCCTGGGGGAGCCGCCCGGCCCTGCTCCGGCTCCTGGCGGGCTTTCTCATCCCTGCCGGAGACTTCCTCACGGGCGGCCTGTATCTTATCCTTGATGGAAGTGGAGCGCAGGGCAATATCCCCGCACAGCTTCACCTCCCGGCGCAGCTCCTTGATCTGCGCAGATAGTTTGGAGATCTCAGCCCGGATATACTCCTGCCTGGCAGGGTCGGCCAGAACTGCCTTGGTGCGAAGTTTCCGGTACAGGCTTTTCCGCTGTTCCGTCAGGCCGGCAAACTGAGATTTCACATCGGACCGATAGGCGTTAAGCTGCTCCAGGGTGTCAATGCGGTGGCGGGAAAGAAGGCAGGCTTCATCGGTAAGCTCCTGCGCCCGGATCAAATCCTCCCGCAGTGCATGAGGCACCCGCCTGGGCGGGCGGTTCTGCTTTTGGGGGAATACCCCCAGCAGATAGCAGTAGTGGAAGTAGAGGGCGCGGAACCCCGTCACCTTTTTGGCCTGTTTCAAATCCCCGTGTAGCCTGCACCGAAACGGCTCCGGCCTGTGTTCCCGCTGGGGGCGGCGCTGGGCTAAAATCCGCCTGCGGATGTTCTCCATCGAGTAGTCCTCGCCAAAGTTACGCATGAGCTTGCGTCCACGGGGGTAATTCGGCGGGCGGACCGTAATATCCTTGCCCACCTTGACGTCATAGCCCATCTGCCGCAGATGATAAAAAAACTGCCGTTCCGTCATAGACTGGCGGATGGCAGTATCCACATCGGCTTTGATGAGGGAGAGATAGGTGGGGCGGCCTTCCTGCTCGGCCCGCCATTCCCCGTAGTGCTTGGATTTTCCCCGCTGGGGGTTCTCAATGACAGAAAGCCCATACTCGCGGCACAGCCGGTCGGATTCCCGCTGCATATCGAAATAATCCTGCTCGGTACGATGGTACTTGATGCCGTCCACGAAGGAAACCGTGTTCACTACAAAATGATTGTGCAGATGATTTTCCCTGTCCAGATGGGTAGCCACCAGCACCTGGTATTTTTCACCCCACAGCTTTTTTGCCAGGGCAAGGCCGATCTCATGGGCCAGCTCCGGCGTGGCCTCGCCGGGGGCAAAGCTCTGATAGCCGTGGTAGGCCACAGTCCCGTCCTCCTTTCCGAAACGCTTTTTTACCGCTATCATCTCATCGCGGGCCGTAGAGGGGCTGCAATTCACCCCGGAAACAAACTGCCGCATGACCGTTTCGCCTTCGCTTTCCACCGTCTTGCCTGTTTTTTGCTGCTGGACGGCATACTCGATCACATCGGATAGGCCCTGGGCCTCCTTGCCATCCATATCCTGCTTTTCAAAGAAATCAGGATTTTCGGTCTTATCTGGATTCTCGATATAGATGAGAACCTTGCCCAGCCAGCCGTTCACCCGCCAGATAGACGTGGTAGCCACGTCACACCGCGCTCCGCTTGCCGCTTTTGCCGCAAGCGTCAAAAGGCTCACCGCTTCGCGGGTGCTCCTTCTCCCCACGAAGCAGGCTTCGCGGGGACCCCTTCGTGTCCATAGCGCGGGGAAGGATCACCGCTTTGGTGATGTCCCGGACGAGCTGGTCGAATTTTCGCATTTCCTCATCATAGCGGCGCTCATCAATGACGCCCAGCACATGGGCTTTCTGGGCGATCTGGTTGAGGTTGCCGCCAATCCGGTGAAGCTCCCGCATAAAGTCGTAGTAGGCGGGCGGCGGCGCGTCCTGGGGAACCAGGCCGTTCACCAGATGGCGCAGGTACGCCTCACGGGAAAGGCCGCTGCGCTTTACTTTTTTGTTGAAGGCTTCCGCCTCTTTTTTGTCCAGCCAAAACTGTACGTGTACGTTGCGTTTTCTCATTCTTCCGAATCCTCCTTTCTGCCTATGCGGTTGATTTGAAGCAGGCACATAATCAGCACGCCGACCACACCGCCCAGCAGAAATCCAATGGCGAAAAACAATCCTTCCATGAAAACCTCCATCCTTTCAAAAGGGGTATTAGGGGGCGTTCCCCCTAACAAGCGGCCTTTGTGGTATCACAAAGGCGATGCTTGCTGGTACAGCTACATTCCATTCCCCTGCGGGGAATCCGGGACAGGCGAAAAAAGAACTCATCGCTCGCCCCGGTCACGGAAATACCGCTTGGCATGGAACTCCACGCCGGTAAAATGGCTGGCGTCCAGAACGACTTCGCCGCGTTTCCATTGGTCCCTGGCAAACTGCTCGGCCTCCTCCCGGCTGTTTGCCGCCACCTTCATTTTCACCTCCAGCGTTTCCCGGATGGTAACATCATAATGGTTCATCACTCACGCTCCTCTCTAAAAATGGGCAGCAAAAAAGAGCGTCCATTTTCAGAACGCTCTCCAAAAAAGAGATTCGTTTTTACCGCGCCTTCTCCTGTTTCAGATGACGGGTGGGGATTGCCAGCAGCTTACGCACCCGGCTCTCCAAATGCTTCTCAATGGCCTGCAAATGTTCTTCCGGCAGGCCCAGGCTTTCGTGGCGCTTGAACCGGAACCCGATCATGCGGCGAAGCTGCTCTTTCTGCTTTGGCCCCATGACCTCTGCACACACTTCCTCATAGGAGATGTTGTAGGGGTTAGAACGGGTTTTTGCATACTCGTCCAGATTCGCATAATCTTCCTTACCGGCATAGCAGAACAGGGACAGCCCATTGTCAAAAATGGGGGCGGGCGCAATAATGTTGCCGCTGTGGTTATCCCGCAGGACGCCAAAGTTTCCAAAGTGGCGGTCCTCATTGTAAATCAGAGCGTCAAACACCAGCATACTGCGGATTTGCTCGGAAAACTCCGGCCCCAGCTTGTCGTAGTAGGCAAGGCAGGCGGCAATGCCCCCGGTTCGGACAATGCGCCCGATGGGGATATAGGCTGTGTCGATGTTGGTAAACAGGGCGCACTTAGAGGCGGTAATGCCTTTCCAATTCTCCAGGTCATAATGCACGGCGTTCAGACGCATGGTTTCCGCAATCTGCGAAGCATAATACTCGCAGTACGGCTCCCGGCCCGCATTGGACGCGCCGGTCGTGCCGCCCTTGTAGAGATAAATCCCATCGTGCTCCACATATCGCCACGCCTTGGGCAGCATACCGCCTGTGGTCAGCTCCGGGGATGTGGTAAACGCCTGCCTGCTCCCGCCTGCGCCGGTATAGGCCACCAGCGCCAGTATCTCGGAAAAGCGATTTTCGTAAAGATTGTATTGGGAGAATCCCCCCTCAAATCCTTCCGGCACCACCCAATAGCTGTCGTTGAGCGACAGCCCCTTGCACACGTCGATGATTCCCTTGGTGTCGTTGTGGCTGAGGCCAAGGGTTTTCAAAATCTCGTCCACAAAGGCGCGGTTTTTGGGGATAACCCGCCGCTCCAGCCAATGAATGACGCCCTCGCCGGTGCGCTCCATATCCAAAGGCAGCAAATGGGCCTGCTCCTCGTTGGTGTATAAGATTTCAGCCACAAGGCCGGACAAGCCCTGCTTTTCCATGGAAAAGCGCATTAGCTCCGTATCATAAATGCGGAGACTGTAAACATTACTCATAGGCTCCTCCTTGTCGTTCAGTTCCAGTGAAACATCCTTTCCCAGCGCCGAGGCGATTTTTAAGATCATATCAAGCGTGGGGTTCTGTGTCCCACTTTCCAGGCGGTTAATGCCGGAACGCTGGATTCCCAGCCGCCTTGCCAGTTCTGCCTGGGAAATGCCCTGCTCCAGACGGGCCTCCACAAGCTGGGATATGATTTTCTGCCGTTTGCGCAGTTCATCCATACTCTCACCTCACTGCTTTAATGTTAACATATATGATAACAATTTGCAAGAGGGAGAATCTGTCGAAGCTGCAAAACTGGCAACTCACCGCTCCGGCTCTTTGCTGTGGCTGCCCCGAATGGGAATCCCCAGCCGGTGGCACAGAAAATCATTCACATCCTTTCCACGGGGCGGCGGTTTGTTCTCCACACGGTAGCCCTCCGGCATGACAGCCATGATTGCCTTGGCCGCCAGCCGGCCAGCCGTGTCATTGTCCAAATGGAGATAGACGGTTTTCACATGGGGGTGGTCATCCAAAAATCGGGTGAGGGCCACCGGCAGCTTGCTTTCCTCCATCTTTTTCTTCGGCTGGTACACCCCGGCCAGGGACAGCAGATTGTGCCGCCGCCAGTCAATCCCGTCCAGCTTGCAGAGAGTGGCATAGGACATCACATCAATGGCGCACTCGCACAGATGGACTGCCGGATTTTCCACGCAAGCGGGCAGGGCGAAGGAAAAGTGCTTATCACTGCCGCTTAAATCCCCGTGGAACCGGGCTTCACTGATTCCCCGCAGGCAGCCGAACCGCGCCTTGCCATCCTTGTCGAAGCCCACAAAAACCACGTTGCTGTGGCCCTTGTTCCGGCTCTCATAAATCCGCCCGGTCTGAACGCAGTAGTCCAAAATCTCCTGGTCAATGCCCCGGCCTTTGAGATAGGCCATCATCGCCCGATTATCCGGGGCGGCCTGGGGCAGAAGCAGGTGCTTGGGCTTTTCCTCCTTCGGCGCTGGCACAAAGGAAGGCGGCGGGATGGCAGCCCTTCCGGAGATAGTTTCCATGGCCTCCAAAAAGGAATAGCCGTTGACCTTGATGAGATAGTCCAGCGCACTGTAACCGCCAATCCCGCGGGAAAACCAGCACCATTTGCCGTTGGAAATCCGCAGGCTGTCATGGGTCTTGGTACAGTAGACGTTGCCGGACACATGGACCAGCTCCTGGGGTTCGCAGGTTTGCAGGTAGGTGAGCAGGTCCACCTGCCTTGCCCGTTCGATGGCTTCTGAATCGTAAAAAGGCATAAAAAAATACAGCCCCCTTCACATAGCCATAGATTAGCCGCCCCATGTGGGGTAGCTGACTATGTAAAAGGGGCTGTACTCTTTTCAGATATGGAAAAAGCCGACTGGATTGCTCCAATCGACTTTCTGCATATACTTTTGCGATTTATATGCAGATATGAATGGGGAATGTGCAGTTTTGGGCGGCAGCTTTAAGCCATATCCAAAAACTCCAAGAATTTCAATAGTTTTTACTCCTAATCCGTAAAAACTTGTTTTGTTCAAGACCTTTTTGGGGGTGCGAATGAATTTGGATATGTAAAAGCGGCATGGATTTTTCCATGCCGCCCAAAAAACTATTCAGTTTTGAAAGCGCCGATTTTCTTCAGATAGGCAAATCCGTCTGCATGGCCCCGGAAGTAGATGTGTTCCCGTTCCATATTATCGGCCCGCATATACAGCCGGATAAATTCTTTCAAGGCTTCATGCTCCTCAGCGGTAAAAGAAAGTTCTCCCTTGCCCTCCAGCAGAGCGCCAATCACAAGATTTTGGCGTTTCAGTTCCTCCATCTGGGCCTTCAACTCGGTATATTCCGGGCTGGCAGCCGCCAAATCCATCACGATGTCGCTGTCGATTTCAGAAAACTGCTCGGAAATGCGCTCCGGGAGCAGGCAGTAGCTATCGTCCATCTATCATCGTCCATCTATCATCACCCCTTATCACGATTTTTATTATACTATACCTGCCCCGCAGCGCAATGGCAAATGTGCAATCACCTTTCTTTCTGCGCTTTGGCTTTCTGTTTGGCTTCGGCGGCCCTGGCCTGTTCCTGGACAGTATCCCATACCGTATCCATATAAGAGGTTTCCTGGTTCTCCCACCTCTCAAAAATCTGCTTCAAGGGCTTGTCAGATTTCAGCAGCGCCCTGGCCTGACTATCCTCCAGATCGTGGTATTCAAGAGACATCAGGATGTCCTCCCGCACCGTGTACTCATAGGCATGGTTCAAAATCTCAGCCGGCGGTTGGGAGAGCAGCCAATCCCGGAACTGCTCCTGTTCCGCAAACATTTTCTCATAGAGCCTGGTATTTAATTCTTCGTTGGTCATCGTATCCTCCTTTACCGTGCCAGCTCCGCAACCCTCCGGGCAGGCACATCCTCGCCCTCGTCTGGGGTATCGTCCATCAATGTTTTGTCCTTCTCATCCATGTTGAGCAGAATATTCAGCTCTTTCAAACGGGCTGTTTTCTCCGCCAGCTCCTCCTCGCGGGCAAAAGGTGTAGCCAATTCCGTGCGGGCGTTTTCAAGCTGGGCCTTGGTTTCCTCCAGGCTGTTCTGCTCGGCCTGCAGGCTGCCTGCAAGGTTTTCCAGAGCGTTGTCCAGGCGGGTGATATTGCCGAACACATCCGCCCCCAGCGTCACCGTATGGGAAAGAGTGCCTTTGAGCGTGATCCGATACTCGTTGCTCCTGCCATCATAAGCCAGCACCATGGAAAAGCCCCGGTACTGCCCCAAAAGAACAGCGTCGGAACCTGTCATACGGGTGCAAACATCAATGATAGCCTTGCCGGCGCCCTCTTTTTCGGTGTAGTGCCTGCCATCCACCTCCATGCCGCAGAAGCCCTCCTGGGCCTTGGGGTGGGCCGCCGCCAGCGCCACATCCTGCTCATAGCCCGCGATCCGTTCCGTGAGCCGGGTGATTTCCTCCGGGTATTTCCGATACACCAGTTCCTCCAGAGCGTACACCTGGTTCAAGTGGCTGGCTTTCAGCATATTGAGCCGCGCCACCTCCATATCCAGGTTGCACTTCTCGATAATAAGTGGGTTGCCGGTGGCCAATGCCTTGATTTCCGAATAGCTGAGGGCAGTTTCATCTACATCATCCGCCACACGGACGGGGGCCTTGCTGGTCATGATCTGGGCGATGAACTTCTGCTTGTTCTCCACAAGCTGGTAGAGGTAAGCGTCAAAAGTGCCTTCCGTTACATACCGATAGATTTCCACCTCCTCATTTTCATTGCCCTGGCGGACGATACGCCCCAGCCGCTGCTGAAGGTCGGAAGGCCGCCAGGGGCAGTCCAGGTCATGCAGGGCAATGAGCTTATCCTGGACGTTAGTGCCTGCGCCCATTTTGGCCGTGGAACCCAGCAGCACCCGCACCTGCCCGGCGCGCACCTTGGAAAACAGCTCCTTCTTTTTGGCTTCGCTGTCTGCCGTGTGGATAAAGGCGATTTCTTCTTCCGGGATACCGGCGTCCATCAGTTTCTTTTTTAGGTCGTCATAAACACTGAAAGAGCCATCGGTAGTAGGTGTGGACAGGTCGCAGAATACAAGCTGGGCAGAGCGTTTTTCTTTAGTCTGTTCCCAGATGCGGAACACATTCCGGGCGCAGACAGCCACCTTGCCATTGGGGTCGTCGGCAGCGAGAGGGTTGATGAGCCGCATATCCAGCGCCAATTTCCGCCCGTCATTGGTAATGCGGAGCATATTGTCCACATGGGGGTCAACCCCACCGGCACGGATTTTCTCTGCCCGTTCCGCCAGCCCCCTTATCATCTCTTTCTGAAGCTCCGAGGGCTGGATCACTTCCGTGTGGAAGTTTGCCTTGGGAACAGGCAGACAAAGCATATCCGCTGTTTGGATGTCGGCAACCTCCTTGAAAGCAGCCATCAGCTCCGGCAGGTTATAAAACTTGGCAAACCGGGTTTTGGCTCGGTAGCCGGTGCCCTCCGGCGATAACTCGATGGCTGTAACCGTTTCTCCGAAGCTCCCCGCCCAGTCATCGAAATGGACAAGGCCCATCTCCTGCAGGAGCCTGTACTGCAAATACCTCTGGATGGTGTAAAGCTCTACCATGGAGTTGGAGATAGGGGTGCCGGTGGCAAAAATCACGCCGCGCCCGCCGGTCAACTCGTCCAGATACTGCGTTTTCATGAACAGGTCGCTGGATTTCTGGGCTTCGGTCTGGGCAATGCCGCCCACGTTTCGCATTTTTGTCGCCAAAAACAAGTTCTTAAAATAATGGCTCTCATCAATAAAGAGCCTGTCCACGCCGAGCTGCTCAAAGGTGACGGTGTCATCCTTGCGGCTCTGGTCGTTGAGCTTGGCCAGCCTTGTCTCCAGCGATTTCCGGGTACGCTCCATCTGCTTGACCGTGTAGCGTTCCGCCTTCTGTGCCTTGGCCTGCTCGATTCCTTCCAGGATTTCTTCAATCTGGCGCTCCAAAATGGCCTGCTGGCGCTCCAGGCTCATGGGGATTTTTTCAAACTGGCTGTGGCCGATGATGATGGCGTCGTAGTCCCCGGTGGCAATGCGGCTGCAAAACTTCTTGCGGTTCTGGGTTTCAAAATCTTTCTTCGTGGCAACTAAAATGTTGGCGCTGGGATAGAGCTGGAGCCATTCCGCCGCCCACTGCTCGGTGATGTGGTTTGGCACCACGATCAGCGACTTGGTGCAAAGGCCCAAACGCTTCATCTCCATGGCAGCGGCCACCATCTCGTAGGTCTTGCCCGCCCCCACCTCGTGGGCCAGCAGGGTATTCCCGCCGTAAAGGATATGGGCAATCGCGTTGATCTGATGAGGCCGTAGGGAAATTTCCGGGTTCATGCCCTCAAACCGGATGTGCCGCCCATCATACTCACGGGGGCGGACGCCGTTGAAGGTTTCGTTGTAAACACGGCACAGCAGTTCCCGGCGGTCGATGTCTTTCCAGATCCACTCGGCAAACTTCTGCTTGATGAGTTCCTGCCGGTCCTGGGCAATCGCGGTTTCTTTTTTGTTGAGGACAGGCTTTTTCTTGCCGTTCTCGTCCTCAATATAGTCAAATACCCGCACATCCCTTTGATTTAGGGTCTGCTCCAAGATGTGGTAGGCGCTCATCCGCTTGGTGCCGTAGGTGGTAATGGCTTTCACATTGCTGCGGTCGGCGTTTTTCTCCCGGATGCTCCATTGGCCGGTGGCTTCGGAGCGCAGGATTTTAATACGATCCCGCACATAGTAATTGGGGGTGAGCAGCTCCACCATGAATTGCTGGTACACCTCGATGGGCACCCAGTTCGCGCCAATGCGCACGCCAATTTCTCCAGCGCCCAAATCCTGGGGCTGAACGGCTTCCAGGGCCTCCACATTTCTGCGGGCGGTTTCCTTCTGATTGTCAGGGGCCACTTCCAGGAATGCTTTTGCCATCCGCAGCTTTTGGCGCACTTTCCCGGAAAGGTACTCATCCGCCGTGACAAGAGGATAGCGGCTCAAATCCGCCAAAGAAGGCAGGATGTCCTCCGGGTTCTCCGCACAGCGAATATCCCGGTAGATCACCCCGGCAAGCTCTTTTTCCAGTTCCTCCGGGGATTTACCCGACAGCTCTGCCATATAGTCCATATCCACACGGGCTTTTTCCGAAATGGACACCGCCAACGCTTCACTGGCTGTATCCACACTGGTGACAGCCACATGGGGCCGGATGGTGCGCCGGGTGAACATATCGGCTTTTCTTTTTAGGTTGCCCTGCTCATCCAGCACCTCCAGAGAGCACAAGAGGCAGTAGCTGGAGTCCTCCGAAAAGGCCAGCTTGTTGCCGCGACTGTTCAGCAGCCCATACTTGGCGGTGAAGCTGTCGTAAAGGGCGTTGAGCTTTTGCTGCTCGGCTGCAATATCCTCATCCGGGTAGCCTTCGGTCTGGTACTCAATAAGCCTGCGGGTACATTCCCGCAGCTCGATCATGCCACGGATACGGTTTTCCGCCGTGACGGAGACTTCCACCGGGTGCATGAGACTGTTTTCTCGGTAGTATACTTGCCCATCTGCAATCGTGTAGCTGAAATTCTTCACTGTGGGGTCGGCAGGGATGGAGCGATCTTCCTCCTCGTCCAGCTCCTCCAGCTCATAGGGCTTGATTTCCGCCTGCAAAAACTGGATGGCATTGGCAAGCTGCTCGGATAAATCTTCCCCCTCGCGGGCTTTGCAGGCGCTGTCCGGCCCGAACCGTGTGGATTCCATCACCATGTCGCCCAAAATCATCTCCGGGTGCTGCACGAAATAGCGGTTCATGCGGATTCCGTTTTCATCGGTGTCCAAATGCACCCAATCCTGGTCTAAATCGGTGATGTGGTCGCGCTTTTGCAGGAAAATGATGTCGCTGGTCACTTCCGTTCCGGCGTTCCGCTTGAAGGTGTTATCCGGCAGGCGGATGGCCCCAATGAGATCGGCGCGCTGTGCCAGGTACTTTCGGACGCTGGAGTTTTCCTTGTCCAGAGTGCCTTTGCTGGTAATGAACGCCACAATACCGCCGAGCCGCACCTTGTCCAGCGTCTTGCCGAAGAAATAGTCGTGGATCAGCCAGTGGTGCTTGTCGTACCGTTTATCCAGCACTTTGAAATCCCCAAAGGGGACGTTGCCCACGGCTACATCAAAAAAGCTGTCGGGCATTTGCACAGTTTCAAAGCCGTTTACGGAAATGTTGGCATTCTGGTAAAGCTGGCCCGCAATCCGCCCGGAAATGGAATCCAGCTCTACGCCATAGGCTTTGCTGCCCGCCAAATCTGTGGGGAGCAAGCCAAGGAAATTACCGGTGCCGCAGGATGGCTCCAAAATGTTCCCTTGGGTAAAGCCCATCTGAGCGAGGGCCTTATAGATTCCCCGGATGACCACAGGCGGCGTGTAAAAGGCGGTGAGGGAGCTGGCCCTGGCCGCTGCGTATTCCTCCGAATCCAGCAGAGATTTCAGTTCCTCATAATGGGGGCTGGTTTGTTCAAAGCAGTTTGCAAGGCCGCCCCAGCCCACATAGCGGGACAGGATTTCCTGTTCTTCGGGCGTGGCCAGCCGTTCCTCAGCTTCGATCTGCTTCAAGGTGCGGATGGCGGCAGCATTGGCCGCGTATTTCTCGCTGGGGGTGCCGTGGCCCAGGGCGTCATCGGTGATGTGGAAATCATGGCGCTGATCCCTGGGGACCTCCGGGTGCAGGGTTGTGAAAGTAATGCGCTCACGGCGGGGGTGCTTCGGCGGCAGTGGGAGTGCTTCTTCTTTTTTAGGCTGTAAATCGGCCTGCTCTGGGCTGGCTGACGGTTCCTCTGCGGCAGGGGCTTGTTTTGCCTGCTCAATGGCTCGTTCATCAGGGAAGTTCCCGTAAACCCGCAGCCATCTGTTCTCCTGAAGGTCATAGATACCCGCGCCATCATAGGCAAAGCCATCCTCGCCCTCCATAGTGCCGGCCACATATTTCTGCGCAGCTTGTTCGGCCTCCGCCAGCGTTTGGTAATCCAGCCGTTCATCAAAGCCATTTTCAAAGTGGTGGTACACCACCACTTCGTAAGGCGGCTCCATGCGCTGGGCATAGCGGTCGATGTCCTCCATGGTGAGCCATTCCGGTTTTTCCGGCAGGGCGTCATAGAGTTCCCGCATTTTGGCGATTTGCTCTCGCACGTTCCCAGCCCACAGGTGCTTTTCTGCCCGCCCGCCAGCGCCCAAGAAATAGTCGCAGTCGGCTTTCAGGCGGCTTAAAAGCATATAATCATTTTGTGGTGGTGTACTTTGCTGCAACAAGGGAAGGATGTCTTGGTACTTGGGATATTGTGCGAGGAAGTCCAGAACGCCCCCGTCACCGTCCCCAATATCCTGGCGCTCGGTGTAGGTGGTGCCATCTGGCATGACCACGGTAAATTTCACCTTGTCATACCCCAGGAACCGAGCATTTTCTGGGTCATCGGATTCGTACCACGCCTGCCAAGTGCCGTATTTTTCAAGAGCAGCCTTTGCACCGGCCACCTGCTCCTCATCCGCCTGTTTCATCAGGGTGTCAAATTCACGGATACCGTAGCGTTTTCCATCTTCAAACACGGGGCTTTCGCTCCACTCGCAGAAGATGTATGGCTCTATGTCGGGAGGGTATTTTCCATTGAAATAGTCCTGGTCCACAGAGGTGAGTTGGTCAAAGTCCAGTTCGGCCAGCTCATTTTGGATGAGTTCATCCAGGCTCTCATACTGCCTGCGCTCCAAAAACTGCCCGTCCAGATAACGCTCAATGCGGTAATGGACCAAGTCGGCATTGACCTGGATGGGAATTTCCTCATCCGTAACAGTGGTGTAGGCAATGCCCACCTTTTCCAGATCACTGAAATCGGCTGGACTGCCATACTCGGCCTCGCAGAAATCGTTGATAAATTCTTTGGCAATCTCCAGTGAAGCAGGTTCCGGCTCCTCGGACAAAAACTCGCGCTCAATGAAGTCGGCAACATCCTGGCTGTTACCTTTGCCGCCATGGGCACGGTAATCCATCAAACCTTCTTCGACCAGTTCGCTGGATACCGCATATCCGGCCTCCTCCAGATAACCGGCGATTTCTTCTATCTGCGCCTGTTCCGGGGTAAGGGCCGGGGGCAGCTCCGCGATCTGCTCCATACAGAGGGTGATGTCCACCGCGATTTCTTCTTCCAGGTCCGCATGGTCCAGGAAGGATTGAAGCAGTCTGCGGATTTCCTCTCTCTGAACGGGGTCATGGAGCTGCCGGGCGATATTTTCCACCGCCTGGGCGTCATCCTCACCATAACCCATGCGGGAACCATCAAACTCTCCCACAAAACGCAGCACCTGGGCGGCCAGCTTCGGGTAGGGGTCTACCGGTTCTTCTTTTTGGGGTGGTTCCTGCGCCCTGGGCGGCACGGTGAACACCGGCGCGTCCTGGGTGGCGGAAATGGTCATTTCCGAAGTGTCAGCAATCCGCTGGATTTCCTCCCGCACTGCCTGGGGCATTTCCTCCTCGTAGAAGGTCACCGTGCGGTCTGGGGCGATGTGGGCAACCGTTTTGTAGTCACCGTGTTCCTCCTCCAGCCGGTTCCACACCGTGACGCCGTTTCCCAAATAGCCGTAGCCCAGGTCGTAGGCTTTGGCTTGCGGCATGGTGGGAACCACAGGCTCCTTGTGCTCTGCAAAGAGCGTGAAGGTTCCCTGCCGGAAGGCAGTGAGGTTTTCAAACGCCTGCTGGCGCAGGGCGTACATCCTGTCATCCTGCGGGGTGGCCTCCCAAATGGGGACCATCATCTGATAGATTTCTTCCACACGGGCCGGGTCGTCAAGCTGCGGCTCGATGAGCTTCACCGCGTCCCAATAGTCAAAGCCAAAGGGATAGGGGTGGGGCTGCTCCTGGGGTACGTTTTCAAAGAAAGTGCGGATATTCCGGGCAAGCTGGTGCTTCTCATACTGCGGCATGGCGGCGCGGTCCTCATCGGTGAGGAACCGCCCCTGGGCGATCATGGCGCTGACGCGCTTTTCCACGGCGTTCCATTTCAGCTCCACCTTGGCGTAGGGGGCGGTGATACTGCCGTGGCTGAAAGAAACGCCTTTACTGAGCTGGTAGGTCACATCGTCATTCCCACTGGAATGGCCGCTGTACTCGCCGTGGTAGTGCTTTAAGAAATTCTCCCGTTCCTTGCGCTCTGTGTGGTTGCGATAGAAAGAATACACGGCCAGCCGGTAATCGGTGCTGCGTTTTCCACCCCGGAGAAGGTTGTCGATCTCGTCCCCGGAGATGAAAAAACGCCGCTGGGGGGCGTACCCTTCGGCGGCGGTAAAGTGCAGCGGTTCCCGCTGCAGGTCGGAAAGCTGCTCCAGCAATTTTTGCGGACGGTGGAAATGGAATCGCAGCAGTTCCCGGTTCTCTCTGTATGCCTGGACAAACTGCTCCAGCTCATCCCGCAGGTTCTGCAGCCCCTCCGGATGGCCTAACAAATCGCTTATGGCGGCGCTTTCCTCTGGAAACCCATGATTTTTACCGTAAATGGTATTCACCGTGGGAAGATAGCCCGCGTCGGCAGTGCCTTCTGCAAAATCCTGCCGGAGATACCATAGCTGCGCGGCCCGTTGCTGGCGCTCATACTCATCCACCCGGTCAAGCTCGCTCTGGGGCATATATCGGCCCAAGTCCAGCAGTTCCCGGATACGGGCCGCCGCCTGTTCCCAGGGGATGAGGGTGGCGCTGGAACGCTGGGCGCTTTCGCCCTGGGCAATGCGGATTCCCTCGGCGTTGTACCAGATGGCATACTGTCGGCCATCCAGATAAAAGCCAGCGCCGTTCTCTCCATAGTGCTCTGCCAGGAACCTGGCATTGTCCGGCTTATCCTTTTTGAAATAGGCGCAGATGATGAGGCGGCTGTTCTGGTCGTTAGCACCAATGCACAGCGCCTCGTCGATTACCTGCTGAGGCAGAGCCGGGTGAGGGAAAATGGATGGTTTGGCCGTACCCTCGGCCTGGGTTGGCTGCTGAAACGCCGCAAAATCAAAAAGGGACATCTGCTGGCTCTCTTGGGTAGGGAGCTGCGGGATGTCCGTCTGAATGAAGTATTCTTTTTTGTCAATAAGCTGGGCGGTCCAGCCTGCCACCACTTCCCAGGAAAATACAGATTCCCTGGTGCGGGATGGGTAAGAGCCTTCCCACATGAGCAGGCCATTCTCCTGGGGCTTATATCCCAGGCGCTGCCCGTCAGCGATGATCTCAGTGTACCGGTCCTGATAAGCGGATTTCAGGTAGTCGGCCCGTTCCTGAACGTCGCTGTGAACCGAAAAGAAAAGCTCGATCTGATTTTTCTTATATTTCAGGTCATCATCTTTGTTGGCGATGATGGCCATGATCTGCTTTTCATCCAAAAGCGCAGGGAGCTGTTCGCCACCTGCGCTTTCTTCCGGTTCATCAATTAGCTGTAAATCAGCTCCGCCAGCACCGTTTCCTCCGCCGCGTTCTGCAGGTTGCTCATCATCTGCACCCACTTCATCTGGTCGCTGGCTTTCAGTTCCTCTGTCACGCCCTGGTTCTTGGCCATCTGCGCCACGATCTGCTCCATCCGGCGCTGGGCGGTCTGCTGGATCTCCGCCAGATGGCTGTTCAGCTTGCCGCTGGTCAGCAGGTTGGTGTACGTCACCCTGCGGTGCTCCTTGAGGAATTTCTTCCGAAGCAATGCGTATTTCCCATGGGGAACCGGCTCCTCCTGGGGCGGCAGAAGGTTCGGCAGATTGTAGTCGCCCTGCCTGGTGTAAGTGATCTCGGTCATATTCAAAACTCCTTTCCAGCTGTGTGTTTTCCTGTTCAGTTACAGCATACTGGTTTTTCTGCTGGGGTTCAAATGTGCGATTTTCTTTTTGGGGCTGTCTTTGCAGGGCAAGAACCGTGCGGGAAATGGCGGAAAGGCACATCTGGGAGATGTCCCCGGTGGCCACGCCTAAAGCGTTCAACGTCTGCGGGGTGTTAAAGTCCGTCACATCCCGGAAATCCATGTCCTCAAAATATTCAGACGGGTCAAGGCCGCAGCGCACCAGCAGCATATATCCAATGCTGTTTTGCACCGCCCTGCGGTATTCCACTTCCAGGTTCAGCTCATCCAGTTCTTCCAGAAAGCTGCCTTCCGTGAGGGTTTTCAATTCTGCCAGGTAGTCGGGCATATTGTCCTCCACGGCGTTCTTTGCCGCAGAGAGCAGTGCTTCACCCAAATCCTCCTTGCGCTCCAGCTCTCCAAAGCTGTTTTCCAGCGTTTCAATGATGTCCGGCGCATATTCCTCCCGCACCGTCCAAAGGGGGACGGGGCGGGGGAACCGGGCCTCATGGGTATCGGAAATATCAAAGTAGTATTTCAGTCGGGGTTTTCCATTGTGTTCACCGTCAAAAACGGCAATGCCGTTTGCGCCCCGGTTTACCCAGCGCCCAAATTGCCGGTTCCATCGCTCGATCTCCAGGACGGCGGTGGCGTCTGGGCGCTGGGCGTAGACAAGCAGTTGTTCATCGAAAGAAAGCCGGTAGTTGCGGCAGGCAGAAGCCAGAAACGCCCGCCACTGGTCAGGAGCTGTCACGCTGCGCTGCGTTTCCTGGTACAGCTCCGTCAAGGCTTTATATCGTATCGCCATCGGTTGCCCCTCCTTTTCTTATTCTTTTTTCGCAGCTTTCAGTTCTGCGCTGTAATCCTTATCAGGGTCATATTGATTGCACAGGGAGAGCAGCAACAGCCAGATGGTATTTCCGGCCTCCTTCGGGTACATCCGAAGCGCCACGCAGGGCGCATGGTCACTGTCAACAAAGGGCCTCCCATAGCGCATAAACTGGTCGATCAGCTTTTGAGCCATCTCCCGGTATTCTTCATAGGGGTTCTGTTCCGCCTGCTGATGGAGAACCGTCATCAGCAAGTTGAACCAGTCCTCATGCGTATCCAGTTTTACGGGCGGTAAAGACGCCATTTTTATCACCTCATCTTTCCATGGCGACGGCCTGCCGCTGCCGGGGAATGGAAAACCCGTAGACTTTGGCGATGTCGTCGCCCAGCCTGCGGGTCACTCTCGTAATATCGGCGCGGGTTGCAATGCCGCGATATAGTTTTTCTTTCAGCAGTTCAATTTGAGAAGGGCTGGCGCTGTCCTTGTAAACGCGGTAAAGATAAAAGTTCGTGCCATCATGGTGGATGGCGTCGCACCGCAGATCACCCAGCCGGTCCACATACCAGGTGGAATAATCCGTATCGGAATACAGGCAGTCCCGGATATTGCCGCTGGGGATTTCCTTATATCCCATGCGCCGACCATTCCACAGGCCCAGGTCGCCTACGACTAAAATCGGTTGGGAGAGCTGCACATTGAGGTTGGCGCGTTCATCATCCAGGTAATCCCCATTGATCTCATACATCAGGGAAATGCGCTCATCTTCGGATAAATCCGGGTAGTCCGCCTCCAGGTCATCCCTCCAATCCTCATAGTCCAGGCCATAATTGCTCCAGATAACGTGTCTTTCCTCCTTCATCGGGCTTCACCCCGGTCTTTCTGCCTGGGCTTGATAGGCTGCCCCTGCTCGTCATAGTTTCTGGGATCGGCGGCGGGAGTCTGCCAGCCAAGCATGGAGCCGGCAAGCATGGCGGCCTCCTGTGCTTTGGTAACGCCATTCTTCACATTGCGGTCGTCTGCAAACTCTCGGTTCTGTTGAGCGTCAGGAGTTGAAAAATCATAGCAAGGGCTGTAGCCTTTTTCGCCCCTGGTCAGAAGAATCAGCTCCCCGGATGAGGGCAGTACACTAAAACACTGCACCGGCAGAGAAGAACGCAGCGGGATCACGCTCCCGTGAGTTTGCTCCAATCGCTCCGCAAATTCGCAGATATGATACAGGGCGCTGGAATACCCGCCGCTGGTTTCAAAATGGGTTTCGTCGATGACCCGGCAGGTGCGGTCGCGGGTTTCTCCGCCGCCAGTGAAAATGCGGATGTGGTCGCCGTCGGGAATGCGGAACAGCTCCTTGTAGCCGGGCGTGATAAACCGGATACCCTGTTTGGCCTTTTCCATGTGGTGTTCCAGGAATCGGGAAACGTAGGCGTAGAGGTAAAAGTTGTAGTCTCCATAATTGGGATTGCACCGGAGCATATAGGTGTGCTGCGGCGTCTGCACCTTAAAACCATACTCGGCGCAGTAGTTTCCCTCAAACTCAGCCTCCGGGTTCTGATAGCAAAACCTGGTCATGCTGTCACGGGTACAGAGCAGCCCATTCTTCTCCCGCAGAGTGTTGACCACCTCATCAAGCTCCGCCTTAAACTCGTCCGTCTTGTATTCCCTCCGATGGTCGAACCAGGAAGTGTAAAACTCTTTTCCAGCGCCAAAATCCCCGCGCAGATGGCCGATACAGCCGGTTTGCCCTTCAAGCTGGCTGCTCTGGTTGTACGCATACAGGCGATCCGCCGGGGTCATGCTGGTAATTGTCAGTTCCATTATCGCTCACGTCCTTTCTTTTTCGCTTGTCGTTTTTGCTCCGATATGGCTTTTTCCCTTGCCTGCCAATATTCGGGGTGGTGAATTTGCACGCTGCTATTGATAACAGCCTCATACGCACCGGGGGCAAAGCGCCCGTTCACCGGAGCCTGGATCATCTTTTTATCCATCAGCTCCCGGAGAGCCACCTGCGCGTCATTATCTTCCTCAAAGCAAAGATAACCGCTCGCTATAAAACCGCAGCCCATCGCTTCTTTTCGGAATACCTTTTCCGCCAGCTCCCGCCGCACCATAACGCCGCCATGCCCTGGGGTAGAAACGGAATAAACGCCGGGGCAGAGCGTTTCGCACTCCTGGACTTTGCCCCATGGGGAATAGGGCGGGGCCTCCGGCGCAATGGTGTTTTGCCGCTGTTCCTCCAGGCACTGCACCTCCTCCTGCGCCCGCGCCACCAAATCCTTCTGCGCGGAAAACAGGTCGCTGAAATAGTGGCCCCAATCGTAGTCCGTCCGGTTACTACATTTCCAGGTGACAAACTGCTGGGGCGCTGTCAAATGAACACCCAAGACAAATTCGCTGTCGCCCACATGACAGGAATCCGTAATGATATATCCGGCGTTTTCTCTGTAATCCATCATCGCTCACGCTCCTTTGCGGTTTTCTTTTTGGCCTGTTCCTGCTGAATCGCAGTAAGGCCATGCTTGGCCCAGCCGGGAAGGTCCTCCGGCTGTATCGTTCCCAGCACGTCCATGCGCTCATAGCGGCTTTCTTTTCCAGTATAAAGGTCAACGCAGTAACAGGCTGACCCCCTGCTGTGCGGGGAAGCCCCAAAGCCTCCCATACAGAGCTTGAGCTGGCGAGTGGCCCTGCGGTATTCCCGGCGCAGCACCTCCGGCTTTATCACCACGATTTTCCCGTGCAGATCATCCTCATAGGAAATGGGGATGCAGCCCTCCGCTGTAATGGGGCGGTCGTCTATGCCCTGTATGCGGGGCTTATTGAGTTCTATGTGGGTTTTCTGCGCTTGCTCGGCAACCCGCTGGCCGAACAGCTCCACAATCTCCGGGAAATCATCACTGGCCATCACTTCGCTGTATTCTGCAAATAAGGCGTTTTGCCGACAAAAGGCGCACATATACTTCATGCCGGTTTCATCCTGCGGATTTTCCCCCAGGACAACCTCGCGGTCGCCAATCTGCACCGCCTGGATAATCTCATAATCACCGGCCATGCGTTTTTCTGTGGAATCATCGTTCATCACTCTGCCTCCAATTCCTGTTTAATAAATACTTTGATTTCCTTTACACTGGCAAAATCCCGTTCATCCCCGGTAAGGTAGCGCACCGTGTCCTGCCATTGAGACAGCGGGTAGCTGTTCTCATCCATCCTGCACAGGTCCAAAAGGGCCGCCCGCCGCAGGATAGGCGAAAGATTTAAGTCGGAGATGAAACAGCCATGCCGAGCCGCCAGTATGTCCAGCAGGTGCAGTTCATTCATGGCAACACCTGCTTTCTTCAGCTTCTTTCAGCAATTCCTCCACCAGCCTGCCGCTGCGGACTTTATTCCGGTCTGCCAGCACCTTGTTCTGGACGCACAGCACCGCCCGGATGTTGGGAACGGTAATGCCGGGGACCTCCACCATCTCCTCCGGGGTGATGGTGAGAAGCTGCACCGGGGAGTAACCAGCCTGGGCAAAGATGCGGAACAGCCGTTGTTCAAATCGTTCTCTCATCTGCAAAGCTCCTTTCTTTTTTGGTATGTAAAAGGGGCGGCCCCGCATGGCCGCCCCTGGCTGGTTACTTCTTCCGGCTTCTGACTTTCAGGAAAATCAGGCCGCCGATGATGAATACCACCAGCGCAATGGCAATAATCGCTTTCAGTTCCATAAAATCATTCCTCCTTACACAGATTCAAACCGCCGTTATTTTGCGGTATGGTTGTCCTTTTTGCGCTTGCCCACATAGGCCGCAACGCCCAGGGCGGCAGCGCCCATAGCGGATACGCCCATCAGGGCCGCCCACAGCCACGGCTTGCTGTCGTCACCAGTTTTCGGGGTGTCGCGCAGCTCATTGTGCATTTGCGCCACAGTGGTCTTATCCGCCAGAATCGTCACCTTTTTATCCGCAGGCAGCACATAGTTGGCGCTGGCCCCATCCGATACCTCGGACACGGTGTAATCGCCTACGCGCAGGCCCTCGATGAAGATTTCGCCGTTTTTATCCGTTTTGAAGGTCTGGTCGTAGCCGTTGGCCCCGGTCACGCGGAAGGAGAAGCCCTCCACCTTGCCGTCGCTGGACGTTTTTTCAATCCGCAGGGAGCCAGTCTGGGCCATGTTGGTGAAACCAATCCCGGCCTCGTTCTCTACCTCGTAAATCTTGCCGTTCTCGGTGATCTCCACATAATAGGCGTTTTCATCCAGCAGGAAGCCCTCCGGCGCTTTGGTTTCCCTTACGAACACGCCGCCGTAGAGGATGTGGGACATCTCGTAAATGCCGGTGCTGGTTTCCTCCAGCTTGCCCAGCAGCTCGTCACCCTCGTCCAGCTCTTTGTTGCCGTTGGTATCGCGGTACACTTCAAATTCAGCGCCCGTCAATTTGTTATCGGGATAATCCTTATCCACCTTGGTGAGCCGCAGATCACCATACACACGCTCATTGGCAAGGGAAATCTCTACAACCTGTCCATCTTCCTCCACAGTAACGGGAATCACTTCATCGGAGAGGATGAACCCTTCCGGGCTTTCCAGTTCTTTCAGCACCCAATCACCGTAAGGCACATTGGTGAAAGAAAAGCTGCCGTCGTCCGCTGAGGTAGTGGTGGCAAGGGCGTTTTCGGCGGTAAACTCGGTTTCATCGGACTTAAACAGACCGATTACAGCCCCGCCCAGGCCCGTGCCGTTCTCATCGGTTTTGAGGCCCTTGATTTCGCCGCGGATCAGCTCGTTTGTGACAGCCTCGCCATCATTAGCGGAAATCTCTACCACGGCAACAGAAGGCCCGCCGTACTCAAAGGTGAACGGGAAGGTTTCGCCATTCAGCAGGTAATGGCTGTCAGTGGAAAGCTCCTTCAGGTAGAAGCTGCCGAAAGGCAGGTCGGTGCTGCAAACGGCCTGGCCGTTCTCATTCACAGAAACGATCTCCAGAAGCCCGTCTGCCGGGATCACGGAACCGTCTGCTGCGGTGATGTCCTCCTGGGCATAGAGGCCAAAGGTCACGGCGGAGATCTCGCCATTCATGCCAATGCCAAAGGTTTCATCCTGCTCCAGCACCTTGTCAAGCGTCACAAGGGCTTTCTGGCGCTGGTTGTAGAAGCTGGCAGAGGTTTCGGTGACTTCCACCTCCTGGCCTGCGTACACCAGCTCCACGTTGGTGACGTTCTCGCCGGTATCCACCATGCCGTGAGGGAACTGGATTTCCTTCACCTGGAACTTGCCCAGGTAGAGGGGCTGGCTCTGGGCTGTCCCGTCCTCGCCGGTGGTGATGGTGTCCACTACCTCGCCCGCAGAGTAGCGCAGGGTGCCGTCCAGGGTGTAGACGTCCTCCAGGGCGGTGATTTCAAACACCGCACCGGGCAGGCCCTGCACCTCATACACCGGCTGGTAAACGCCCTCGTTTTCTGTCACAGAGGAAAATACCTCGCCGGTCTTGCTGACTTTGATGATTCCTTTCTGGGCCATGTTGGGCTTGGTGACTTCAATCACCGTCACGCCGCCTTCCACGCTGGAATTGTCCTCGGTCACATCAAAGTAAACCGGGGTGCTGTCCAGCACATAGCCGTAGGGGGCCTGTACTTCAACCAGGGAATATCCCGCGCCGTATTCCAGCTTTTCAGGCGTTACCAGATAGCCCTCGGAATTGGTGTAGAACGTATCAATGGTGGTCGGCGTCGGGTAAGTGAAGGTCATTTCCACCTTGCTGCCATCGGGACGGTAAATCTGGAACCCGGCCCCCGCATAGGGGATGGTGACGCCGGTTTCCGCGTCCACCTTGACCACCTTGATGAAGCTCTCAAAGTTGGCGTTGTTGATGAGATAACGGTAGGTCTGGCCGTCCTGAGCGATATACACTTCAAAATCGTCCATCAGCTCGCGGCCTTCCCAGCCCTTGGTCTGACGGACGATATAGGTGCCGTAGGGCAGCTTCTTCGACTGTGCAAAGCCGTTCTCATCGCAGACGAGGACATCGCGCTCAGATTCCTTGGCATTTTCATAGCTGCCGGCTGATTTCAAAAACACCTGGAATTCCGCGCCGGATTCCGGGGTTTCGATCTGGGTTTCCCCGTCGTCGGTATGCTTGATTATGGCAATGTCGCCCTTGATGACCTGCTCCGTCACATCGTTGGCGGTGTCGTTCAGCTCAATCTCATACAATTCCGGTTCCGCGCCTACCTTGTGGATAGAGGAATCCAGCAGGTAGCCCTCGCTGGGGTTGATTTCACGGATTGTCCAGTCCGAATCGCAGACGTAATATCCGGTGGTGAACTGGCCGTTCTCATCGGTGGTATAGCTGTCGATGAGTGTATCTCCCTTATACAACCCATAGGTTGCTCCGGCAAGAGAACCGTCGCCCTGGGGCGCGCCCGTTTCCACATCGCTCTTGGTGACAGTGACACGGAACTTTTTGAGGACATTGTTCACGCTCTTGTGGGTCACTTCATTCCACTCGATGGTGGCTGTCTGGGAATCCGGCACCACATAACGGATGGGGGTATCCACCTCCTCCAGTACATAGCCCGTGCCGATGAGCACGTTTTCAAAGCGCGCCACACCGTTTCCGTCTGTCACCGCATACTCATCCACCGGCTGCCCGGAGAGGGATGTGCCGTACAGATGGAAGGTCATGCCCTCCACCAGCCCGTCCTCGCTGGTTTTCGTCACTTCCAGGCTGCCGCGTTTGAGCACGTTGCTAAAAGTCACGGTGGCGGTCTGGCCGCTGACGATGGTCACGCGCTGGCTTTCCTGGGGTTCGTATTTGTCAATCGACTGCTCGGTTACGGTATAAACGCCGGGATTGAGGTCGGAGATGTCGATCTCGCCCGCCTCATTGGTGGTCTTGGTGGCGCTGTATCCTTCGCCGGTAATGGTGAAGCTGATCCCGGCTACCTGTCCATCCTCGGAAGTCTTGACCAGCTTCATATTGCCGGTTTTTACTTCCAGGTTCAGATAGCCCACCATATAATCGGACACGGTTTCCCCGTAGGTGGCAAAGTCCTGCTTGCCGCCGCCGATAATCCCATCCGTCCATACCACTACGCCGCTGCGCTGGGCGGAGATTTTTTCTGCTTTTACCGTTACAGAGCCTTTGATGGCCTGGCTGGAAGTGATGGTGAGCTGGTTTCCGTCCACAGAGAAGTTCAGGCCGGTAATATTGCTGGTAAAGGTGTAATCTCCCAGCACGCCGTTGGTATCCGTGAGAGTGAGGGAATACTGCTGGCCGTCCCATTTCAGCTCGTAGGCCCCGGCGTCTGCGGTGCTGCTGAAAAAGCTGGGCAGCATGGTATGGCGTTTTACCGCGCTCTCAATAGCGGAATACTGGCTGAAGATCTCGCTGTAAAGGGGATTCTCCGGGCTGGTATATTCCGCGATATTGTTCTTGCCCTGGGCGTTGGCGTCCACATGGTTAAACTGGCTGTCGCGCTCGCCTACGACGGTTTCCCAGACAAGAAGCTGGGTGGCGATTGCCCCGGCCATCTTGCTGGCGTCCTCCGGGTCATCGGTCATCCATGAGGTGCTGGCGTTGCCCTGCCATCCATAGGTCATAATCCGCCCGATATATTCCTTGATGGTGTCCGGTGGGATAGTGGGGTTCAGATCGGACGGGTAATCATCCCAGAAATCCTCGCCCCGGCCAGTAAACTGGTCGCCGGAATGAACGCTGACGCCGGGTTCGATACAGTAGATGACTTTCCCGTTAAAGGAATCCTGCGTGTGGATGGTAAAACCGTTATTTTCGCCGGTAGACCATCCGCCCAAGAAATTCATAGCGGAATGTCCCCAGCCTGCCTTGTTGGGGTCGCTGGCACGGGGGAACTCCACCATATACGTCGTCATGGTTTCCCCTGCGGCAAACGCTGTGGTTCCCGTCCCTGCGAATATGCCCAGGCACATGAGCATGGCCATGAACAGGGACAGGGGCTTTCTCAATGCTTTCATCGTGTTACCTCCTTGAAATGGCCGCAAAAAAGCACACCGTTTCCGATGTGCTGCGGCTTGTGTTGGTTACTGTCTAAAAAAGAGAGGCCCGCCCGGTTTTCCTCGCAGCCCGATGTCTGCCTGTGGAAAAGAGGCCGGAGCTTTCTATATACATCCAGGCTCCCCAAATATCTTCTTTTTTTAGGCTGTTTAGGTTGTTTGGAAGGGGTGAGGTGTGGAGAGGGGGAACCGGCACAAGCTGCCGTTTCCCTGCAAATGGGCGCACTTCCCCCTTGTGAGTGGGCTATCTCTCTAAACTGCGCTGGCGTTTGCGGTAAAGTTCCAGCGCCTTGACAATGGTGTCCTCGATCTTCTGCGTGGGCGTCCCCGGCGCAAAAAACCGGCTGATTTTTTCTTTTGGGATTTTGAACTGTTCTTTTTGATTGGGCTTTTCCTCCTTCATAATGGAAACAAGGGCGTCTTTGGCCAGCCGTTCCCCTCCAGTCTTGGCTTCGGACATCTGTCGCATTTTGATGGCTTGGGCGTGGGACGGGGTGCAGTCCATCTCGTCCATGATAGCGAACAAGTCGGCCTGTTCTTCTTTTCGCAGGTAGGACAGCTCCACCGCAGGGCGCATGGCAATCTGGAGCATTTCCTGGTCTTTAAGGACTGAGTTATCTACCAGCTCCAGAATTTCCGGGATAAGGTGGGTAAGGCGGATATACCTATAAATCTGAGGTTGACTATCTCCGCTATCCCTGCTGATCTGCTGGGCTGCTGTAACGCCTTTTAACTTATTATCCAGTGGAGAAGAAGTTAAATCCGTCCGCTGACCCTGTCGTTTTAATGCGTCCAGCTTCATTTTGTAGGCAAACGCCTTCTCCGAGGGCAGAATCTGCTCCCGCTGCAAGTTGGAGTCCACCATGATAATCGTGGCTTCATCATCGGTGAGCTGCCGCACAATACAGGGGATTTTCGCAAGCCCCGCTAAATCCGCCGCCTTTTTCCTGCGGTGTCCGGCCACCATTTCATAGCCGCCCTCCGGTTTGGGGCGCACCAGGGCAGGGACCAATACGCCGTACTGCTTCACGCTTTCCGTCATTTCCTGCATAGCTGCGTCCATCCGCACCTTAAACGGGTGGTTCGGGAAGTCGCTGATTTCCGTGGGCGAAAGATTGACAACTTTTTCAAGCCGTGCCTCAGCCCGCTCTTCCTCCGTGGAAAACAGGTCATCGACTGAGGGAAGATTGAAGTTTAGCCCGTTGCTTTTCGCCATCCGCCAGCACCTCCTTTGAAAAATCCGCATAAGCCTGGGCCACCTTGCTCCCCTTGTCGTAGGCGTAAATACTCTTGCCTGCGGCGCTGATTTCTGCGGCTTTGATGGCTACGGGAATCTCGGAACGATAAATTTTCAACACGCTCCCGTAACTCTGCCGCAGTGTATCTGCTGTCTGTCTGGCAAGGTTTGTGCGCCCATCCACCAGAGTGAGCAGCACCCCGTCCACCTTCAGAGCCGGGTTGATCTGCCGTTTCACCTTATTGATGGTTTTCATAAGCTGGGTCATGCCCTTGGCGGGGAGATAGTGGGCCTGCACCGGGATAATCACGCTGTCCGCCGCAGCCAGGGCGTTGATCGTAATCATACCCAGGGACGGCATACAGTCAATGAGAACCACGTCATAGTGCTTCTTGGCTTCATTGACATAGGTCCGCAAAGTAAACTCCCGGCTCATGGCGTTGACCAGGCTCATTTCCAGCGCGGACAGCTCAATGTTGGCGGGCATAAGGTCTACGCCCTCGCTGTGGTGCAAAATGCCCTCATCCGTGGTGAATGGCTCATCCCGGATCACTTTTTCCATAACGGTGGCCAGGGTGGTGGGCAGGCTGTCTTGGTCTTGCCAGCCTAGGCAGGTGGTGAGGTCGCCCTGTGGGTCTGCGTCAATGAGCAGTACCTTTTTCCCCAGACGGGCTAAACCAATGCCCAGGTTCACCGTCGTGGTGGTTTTGCCTGTGCCGCCTTTCTGGTTGGCCAGCGCGATCACGCGGCCATCCCTGGGGCGGCTTCTTTGTTCCGGCATTTTCATGTCCTCCTTCTTCTTAGATTTAGCCGCCCGTTGGCAAGACGGACGGCTATGTATGAGAAAATCCGAAAGATGGACATGAAAAAAGCCGCTTACTCTTTCTGAAAAGAATAAGCGGCTCATCTGGCAGCGATATGTAATTTTACATCTTCTTCACCGGGGCGCACATGGCTTTGAGCAGAAGTTCATCCAGGCAGCCGGTGTCCCGGTTTTCACGGAGCATAGTATTGCGCAGGTGATTAAGGCTCTGGATCACAATGCTGTTTTCGGCGGGGGTGAGGTATATCTTGAATTTCCGTTTTTTCATAGGGCGTTCCTCCTTTACGCTTTCAGTATATATGGAAGGAACACTGCGCCGCAAATGTGCGAGAGTTCATCCACTTGAAACACAGCAGCGGCAACTCAGAAGGACAAGATAAACTGGATTCGGTTTGGTCAAATCCTGACAAATCAGGACATCCCCTTCAAAAGAAAAACCGTTCACAAAGGCCGTCATGGAATCGAAAAAATGACGGGGAAAATGCCCTCTAAAACACCCCGATTTCGGCTCGCAGTTGCCCCATTTTTTAATCATAACGGGGTCAAAAAGGGCCTGTTGCCCCATTATTAATCAAGAAAAACCGGGTCAGGCAAGGTCAAATCCTTCCAAAATCGGACAAAGGACAACAGACTTTTTGGAAAGGAAAAAGCCCGGAAAACCGCATGGTTCCGGGCTTTTTGAGCATTTTTGAATTGGTTTGTCGGGCCTGTTATCTCTTGGAGAACTGAGGCGCACGACGGGCAGCTTTGAGACCGTACTTTTTGCGCTCTTTCATTCTGGGGTCGCGGGTGAGGAAACCAGCTTTTTTCAGGTCGCCGCGCAGCTCGGGATCGTGCTGCAGCAGAGCTCTGGACAGACCGTGGCGGATAGCGCCGGCCTGGCCGGACACGCCGCCGCCGGTGACGGTGCAGACGATGTCGAACTTGCCCTCGGTCCCGGTGAGTGCCAGAGGCTGTTTGACGATGACCTTTAAGGTCTCGAGACCAAAGTAGTCGTCGATATCGCGGCCGTTGATGGTGACTTTACCGGTGCCGGTGTAAACGCGCACTCTGGCGACGGAGTTCTTTCTTCTGCCGGTCCCGTAGTAGTAAGGGGTCTTATCGTACATTTATGAATACCTCCTAATTAACCGTTGTAGACTTCGGGTTTCTGAGACTGGTGTTTGTGCTCGGAACCCTTGTATACCCGCAGGCGGGTGAGGGAGTTGCGGCCGATGACGGTATCGGGCAGCATACCTTTGACCGCCAGCATCATGGCCTTGTCGGCATTCGACTTCATAAATGTGCGGTAGTTGACCTCTTTCAGGCCGCCGATCCAGCCGGTGTGGTGGCGGTAGAATTTGTTATCCAGCTTGTTGCCGGTGAGGATAGCCTTGTCGCAGTTGATGATGATGACATGGTCGCCGCAGTCAGCGTGGGGCGCATAGGTGACCTTGTGCTTGCCGTTGAGCAGGTGCGCAGCGGTGGCAGCGACACGGCCCAGCGGTTTGTCAGCAGCGTCGAGGATATACCATTTGCGGTTGATATCTGCTGCTTTGGGCATAGTAGTTGACATTTCAGTTCCCCCTGATAATCATAGTAATAAAGGTGGCACACACCGGCACCCGGGCCGATGCGCAATATTTATTATAGTGCCGGGCCCACGGCTTGTCAACACTTTTGCTTGAAATTTTAATATACCCAGAGAAGAACTCCCGTTTTCTCTGTTTTACTCGTTTTTACACCTCATTTCCTCGCTCTCTATTTTTGTTTTGCGGGGCCTGGGTGCTGGCGTTTTGCGCGCGCAACCGGTATAATAGGAGCCGGTTTAAAAGAGTGGCGAATCGGGCACCGGCGCCACACAACAGGAGGGGAGACTGCGATGCAGCGCATTTTGGGACTGAGCCGCAAGGCGATACAGATGTACGACATGATCGCCGATGGCGACCGGATCGCCGTCGGCGTGTCGGGGGGCAAAGACTCGCTGATACTGCTGCAGAGCTTGGCGCTGCTGCGGCGGTTTATCGGCATCGATTACGAGCTGGTGGCCATCTCTATCGATATGGGGCACGAGAATGTGCGCACCGATTTTTCGGCCATTGGGAAAATGTGTGATGCGCTAGAGGTCCCCTACGTGGTAAAGCCCACCGAGATCGGGCCCATCGTTTTTGACATGCGCCAGGAGAAAAACCCCTGCAGCCTGTGCGCGCGCATGCGGCGGGGCAGCCTGCACGACGCGGCCAAGGCCAACGGCTGCAACAAGCTGGCGCTGGGCCACCACAAAGACGACGCGGTGGAGACCTTTTTTATGAACCTGTTTTCAGAGGGGCGGCTGGGCTGCTTTCAGCCGGTGACCTACCTGTCGCGCAAAGATATGACGGTGATCAGGCCGCTGGTGCTGGCCAGCGAGGGAGAGATCTCGTCGGCGGCCAGACGGTTGGGGCTGCCCATTGTAAAGAGCAAATGCCCGGTGGACGGACACACCAACCGGGAGAAGACCAAGCAGTATGTGCGGGATATGGAGCACCGGGATCACGGTTTTCGCGACCGCATTTTTGGAGCTATGCAGCGGGCACATCTGGATGGGTTTTAGCGGTATGGCCGCCGTGTACAGATAGAAAAAAGCGAGGAGCCGCGGCTCCTCGCTTTTTTTACTTGTTCTCGGGGCTTTTTGCCGGTGCCGTCAGCGCTCGCAGACGGGCTGCCCAGCATACCAGCAGCGCACCGGCATAGGCCAGCAGGCTGCTGTGGTCGAGCGGGCAGTGGGACAGTGGCCACAGCACCGCACACAGCCCGGCCAAGGCGCCAAAGAACAGAATATCGGGCAGCCAGCTGGTGCGCCGGCGGCGCAGCAGCGTATAGCCCACGGTCGCTGCCGCCGCGAGCAGGGCCAGCCAGTGCAGCCGGCAATCTGCCGCCGCACCGTTACCGCCGAGGCCGGTATCGACCGAAGAGCCGTTTTGCCCCGCACCGCTTTCTGTGCCGTCAAATGGGTCCACTGTGTGGGTGATCTGCCCGGTGGGGTCGTTGGGGTTTTTGACCAGGTGATAGGTGAGCTCTACCGTGGTGCGATTGCCCTGACTGTCTGCGACGGCGTAGCGCAGCAGATAGTCGCCGGGCACGGTGGTATCGATGCCCAGGGCGGTGATATCTCTGCCATCGGCGGCGAGTATCTGCAGCCCCAATGGAGAGAGTGTCCCGTCGGGCTGAGCCGAGCGGATGTCGAAGCGCCCGGTGAGCAGCGCCTGCGCCGTTTGGCGGTCTATGCGCCCACCGTACAGTGCCGGCGCACGGGTAATGGTCTCGGTCACCTCGTCGGTGATGAGCGCGTGCCGGTAGCCGGTATCGGGGTCGGTGGTGACTACCGGGTCGGGCAGCGTTTTATTGGGGTCGATGGGCGGGCCCACCGGGGGATTTTTTTCGTCCGGGTAGACTACCACCGGCGGTTTTCGGCGGTCGACCAGCGTATCGGTGAGCAGGATGGTGGTCGTGTTGCCCTGAGGGTCGGTGGCGACATAGCGGATGGTAAAACTGCCCGGGTGCGTGGTATCTATACCCTGTGCAGTGACGTCGACGCCGTCTTTTATCACCGTCAAGCTGGTGGTGAGACCGCCGGGCAGATCGGTGGTGACGCTGTAGCGGTAATCCATCAGCGCCTGGGCATGGGCGGCGGTGAACCGCCCGCCGTAGAGCGGTGTTTGCTCATCGATGTACTCGAAGATATTTTCGGTGATGGCTCCGTGATTAAGGCCGGTGTCGGCATCGGTCGTTACAGTGGGGCCGGGCAGTGTCTGGTCAGTATCCAGTACCGGACCAATCGGATCACTGCCGTCACTGGGATCGGGTCGGGTGACAACGGGCGGCCCGTAGGGAGACAGTGCAGTGGCCGCACCGGCGTTACCGGCGGTATCCACTACCCGGTATACCCCGTTTTGAAGAATGGTGTAGTTTTGGCTGGCGGCACCGATACCGTCTGCGCTCAATGCAAAGGTCTCAAGATCGGCAAAGCTGCCGTTGGACTGTTTTTTCTGCAACTTCCAGACACCGGAGAGATTATCGGTCAAAGTAATGGTGTTGCCGCTAGCAGACAGCTTTGGCGCGGTGCGGTCAATACGGATATCGTCTGTCTTTTTAACTGAAGGCTATGTCACAATAAATAGTTGACTAAATTTAGTAAATGATGTAATATAATGGTAGAAAAAGCAAGAAAGAAGAATTGCCAATGTCTGCCATTAAAGAAATTTTAAACTCCATACGAAAGTTGT
>NZ_OKQO01000001.1 GCF_900289145.1 Neobittarella massiliensis (ex Bilen et al. 2018) | reverse complement strand
GCCAAAACCGGCGCGGTGACGGCCCCGTCGACGACCGCATCGGGGCGCTCAAGCTGGCGCGCCCCGGCCGCCCCGACCTGCTGCTCATACGCCTCACCGCCCACCCCAACGTGCTCACCTGGGAGAATCGGCGCATCTCGCCGGACTATTTTGGCGCTGTGCGGCGGCAGCTGGGGGCACAGCTGGGCGCCGAGGTTCTCGTCACCCAGGGGGCGGCCGGCAATATCCGCCCCGCTTTTCGCTGGCGCCGGGCAAACTATCTCGAGACCCACCCGCTGCAAAAAGCGGCGCTGGCGCGCACCCCACAGCTGATGCTGGAGATCGAGCGCGATTCGCTGGCGGCTCTGGAACAGATGGCTGCTGCGGTGGCCGCGGCGCTGGCGCCGGCAGTGACCGCGCTGCCGCTGCGCCCGCTGCAGGTGGTGCGCATGGTCTCGGACTGGCTCGACTGTACCTCGCCGGTGCCCGACCCCCAGCAGGAGCGCGCTATCGCCGACGAGGCCTGGACGATGGGCCAGGTGCCGGCCGCGGGCTGGCGCGCCGAGATCGCCCGGCTGCGCCGGTCGGGGGTCGCCGTGCAGCACACCCCGGTAGAACTGCAGTTTTTGCAGATAGACGGCGGCTGCCTGTGCGGCACCATCTGTGAGGCCATGTGTGAGCTGGCGCTGAAGGCAGCCGAGCTGGCCGATGATGAGCTGCTGTTTTTCGGCGGCTACACCGGCGGCTGCTCCGGCTACCTGCCCGACGCCGCCGAGTACGATCGCGGCGGATACGAGGTGCTGTGGTCTATGCTGCTGTACTACCCCTATCACGGGCGGGTCATGCCGCTGGACCGCGATACCGGCCACCGGCTGGCCGTCCGCGCCGCCGCCTGCTGGCGGGCGCTGAGAGCCGGCGGCCCGCTGCCGCCCCAGCCATCTACAGAGCCATCTGCCAACACCTGATACAAGCGGTCCCGGCAAGGCGCCCAGTGTGCTGCCGGGGCTATTTTTGTGCGCCGGTGTCTGCCGGATATCGGCATCGGCAGGTTGCCGGCAACCGGGTCGCGGGCTGTCCTCCATTGAGCCAAAAGCCGGCCCCCCCTCCCCGACCTCACAGAGGGGCGGCCGCCGGTCGCGCACAGCCCGGCGATCGGGGGCAAAAGTGGTGGCGCCATCGGCCGGGCTGTGGTAAAATAGGCGTACTTCATCTATGGCGCCCGAGCGGCGCTCAGGCGAGTAAAGGAGACGATATGACCGAGTGGGAAAAAGCCCAGAGCGGCTATCTGTACGACGCCAACCACGACGCCGAGATCATCGCGGCGCGGACCAAATGCGCAGACCTGTGCCACGCCTTTAACTGCTGCCGCCCCTCCGACACCCAGACGCAGGCCAAGCTGCTGCGTGAGATACTGGGGTCGGTCAAGGGGGAGCCGGTCGTCACCGCGCCTTTTTACTGCGATTACGGCTTTCACATCACCGTGGGGGAAAACTTTTACACCAATCACAACTGCACCATCCTGGACGGCGCGCCGGTCACCTTTGGCGACAACGTGTTCATCGGCCCCAACTGTGTATTCTCAACGGCCGGCCACGCCTTAGACGCCCAGCAGCGCAGCAGCGGGCTGGAGATCGCGCGGCCCATCACCGTGGGCAACAACGTGTGGTTTGGCGCCAACGTGGCCGTTTTGCCCGGGGTGTGTATCGGCGACGACACCGTCGTCGGGGCAGGCAGCGTGGTGAGCCGGGACCTGCCCTCGGGGGTGATCGCCGTGGGGAGCCCCTGCCGGGTGCTGCGGCCCATCACGCCGGCCGACCGGGAAAAATACCCGCTCTGGCAGCCACAGCGGTAGCAGCCCCATCTAAAATACGGTGTTTGGCAAATAGAGGCTACCGCCGGCCACAGCCAGATGTGGATAGCCGTACTAAACGGGCAGATCGTCGGAGATATTGCCATGATCAAAAGAGGAACAGACCGGGCACAGCTGCGCTGGTTTGGGGTGGACACACATGTGCAGGGTCAGGGGCTGGGCAGCAGACTGCTCAAAACAGCGATGGACTTTTGCCGTGAAAAGGGGTATACCCACATCTCGCTCGGCACACTCGATATCCTAAAGCCGGCCCGACACCTGTACGCAAAATTTGGTTTTCACAAGATAGAGAGCGAATTTTTTAACGAGTGGGCTGAAGGCCGGGATATCTATCACGAGCTCTGGGTGTGTGAGCGCCGGTAGCGGTCCCGGCTTGTAGAGCTCCGACTTTTCAGGGGGAGGTACCGAAGATGATCACCTACCAGGCGGACGACCGCGCGCTGTGTGCCGCGGATTTCATCTCTTTTGTAAACCAGGTCTGGCCCGGGGAGTACGACCTGCAGATGACCCGGGCGGCACTGCGCAAAACGATCAACCTGACCGCCCGCGACGGCGAGGCGCTGGTGGGCTGTCTGCGCATTTTATCAGACGGCTACTTTTTCGGGACCATCACCGAACTGCTCGTTCTGCCGGCCTACCAAAAGCGGGGCATCGGCAGCCGGCTGCTGCAGCTGGCCAAGGCGCACACGCCCACCATGCTCTACTTCGGCGCGCAGCCGCAGGCCGAGGCTTTTTACCAAAAAAACGGCTGCCAAAAAAGTCTGCAATCCTACGCCATACAAAAGCGGGAATAGCCGGGCAATCCTCTCTCCCGGCATCGGTCTCTGCCGGCCCGCTCAAAAGCCGGCAGGGCGGCAGCAGCCGCACCGGGCGTTCCTACCCGCCCGGCCCATCCCGGCGGGATGGGGGCCCCGCACGTTCTACACTCAAAAAAGCGGCACCGCTCAGGGTCTCCCCTGTGCAGTACCGCTCATTTTCTTTTTATCGGCCGCCCGCTGCCGGCTCAACCCCCTGCGCCACCGGTCGGCACAGCCAGCTGCGCACCCCGGCGTCACACAGCTGCCGCAGCGCCAGCTGGGCCAGGCCCCGCCGCTCGAACAGGCCGAACACCGCCGCCCCGCTGCCGGTCATACAGGCGGCGTCGGCGCCCAGGTAGAGCAGCCTCCTGCGAGTCTCCTCAATGGCAGGCGGCAGCCAGTCGCCGGCCATAGCGTTGCCCAGCGACCGGCACAGCTGCTGGTAGCTGCCCCGGCGCACCGCCGCCGCACAGCGTCCGGTATCCGGCCGCTGCGGGTCGCGCGCCGCGTCAAAGGCGGCAAAGGCAGAGCCGGTGGGCACGTCCACCTGCGGCTTGGCGATGAGGATGTAGCACGCCGGCATGGCCGGCAGTTGCTCGATCTGCTCGCCGATGCCGCCCACCCGGGCGGTGCCGCCGCCCACCATAAAGGGGATATCTGCCCCCACCCCGGCGCCGATACGCCGCAGCGCCTCGACGCCCAGATGGGTGCCGCACAGCGTATCCAGCGCCACCAGCACCGCCGCCCCGTCGCCGCTGCCGCCGCCCAGGCCGGCCTGCGACGGCACGTGTTTTTCGATCTCGATGCGACAGCCCACCGGCTGGCCGGTGGCGGCGAAAAAGGCCGCCGCCGCCCGGTGGGCGATGTTGCGCCCGTCCAGCGGCATAGCGGTCTCGTCGCCGGCCAGCGTGATGCTGTCTCCGGTGCGCTCTACCGCTACCTCGTCGAAGAGCGAGACCGACTGCATCACCATGTCCATCAGGTGATAGCCGTCCTCCCGCCGGCCCACGATATCCAGGGCCAGGTTTATCTTGGCGTAAGCGCGCAAACGCAGGGTCTTGTCCATCGCTCTCTCCTCCTAGTGCCATCAGTGCCGTCAGTGCCGTGTGAGCAGGTTTTTCGAGACCGAGATGGCCGACACCGGGCACATCTCGTGGCAGCAGTAGCAGCGGATACAGTCTTTGCGGCCGATCACCGCCACTTCTTTGCCCCGCCCCCTGCTGCTGGGCACCAGCCGGATGGTCTGGGGCGGGCAGCTCTCGGCGCATTTGCCGCAGCCGATACAGCGCCGTACATCGACCTTGGGACGGGGGGCAAACAGCGCCGGCAGCACCTTGCCGGCCACCGGCCGCAAAAAGCCCGGCAGCCGGCCGGTAAAGTCTACCGATGCCGACCGGGGCAGTTTCAGCTGCCGGTCACACAGCAGCTGCGGCTGGCCCACCACCTCGATGTCATCGCCGCACAGCCCCCGCGCGGCGGCCAGGCGCACCGTGGGCACCTGCTCGGGCGCAAACCCGGCCAGCCGGCACAGCGCCACATCCACCGCAAAGGGGCTCGCGCCGGCCAGCAGCAGGCCCAGCTGCCGCTTGTCTCCGCTGGAGGGGCCGTCCCCCTCCATGGTCTCGATGGCGTCTACCACCACCAGGTGCGGCGTCACCGTCTGGCAGAGGTCCACCAGCATCCCCGCAAAGTCCTCCACCTGGGGGTAGCGGTAGTGCATCCGCGGCTTGAGCAGCCCGGGTATGCTGCCAAACATGTTTTTCACCGCCCCCGACAAGGTGGTCATACAGTGGGTCTTGAGCTTGCAGATGTCCACGATGTAGTCGCAGCCGCTGTCTTTTTCCCGCGGGCACAGCGGCTCTATCACCGTAAAGCTGCCCACCGGGCCGCTGCCGGCGCTCTTTATCTCCCGCGAGCCGAGGTCGAGGTTGAGCACCGCGCCAGTCTCGGCGGCCACCCGCTCCATGCCGCTGGCCCGGTAGATGGCCATAAGCGCCTGTTTCGTATAGGGGCCGCCGGGGCTGTCGGCGATGGTGATGTGGCGCACGCCCTGCTGTTTTAACCAGCATATCACCGCGTACACCACCTCCGGGTGGGTGGTGGTGGCCGCGTCCGGTGCGCGTTTCATCAGCAAGTTGGGCTTTACGGTCACCCGGCTGTGGGGCCCCAGCCGCCCGTCGCGCGGCAACAGGCCAAGCAGCCGCTCCACCGTCTCACCTACCGCCGCCCGCTCGTACTGCGGGCAGGGCAGCACCGCCACCGTGTCTCTCTTGTCCATAGGGCCTCCCTCTACCTCTTCTGCTACACAAACAAAGCCGGTGCCACCGCACCGGCCTGCCGGGCCTATCCCCCGCCGGGCTCAGCCCAGTTCGCGGATGAATTCACCGATCTTTTCCACTGCTTTTTTCAGGTGCTTGATCGAGTAGCAATAGCTCACCCGCAAGTACCCCTCACCGCAGGCGCCAAAGGCGTCGCCCGGCACCACGGCGATCTTTTTGGCCTGCAGCAGCTGCTCGCAAAACGCGGCCGAGCTCAGGCCGGTAGACTTGATGCAGGGGAACACGTAAAACGCCCCCCGGGGCGAAAAGCAGTCGAGCCCCATCTTGTTAAAGGCGTCGACGATGAAGCGGCGGCGAGCGTCGTACTCGTCGCGCATGGCCTCGATCTCCTCATCGCAGTTGTTGATGGCCTCGATGGCCGCGTACTGGCTGGTGGTGGGGGCGCACATGATGGCGAACTGGTGGATCTTTTTGATCTGGGCGACAATGGGCGCCGGCGCGCACACATAGCCCAGCCGCCAGCCGGTCATGGCGTAGGATTTGGAAAAGCCGCCCACCAGCAGGGTGCGCTCCCACATATCGTCGAGCTGGGCGATGGAGGTGTGCTTGACGCCGCCGTAGGTCAGCTCGGCATAGATCTCGTCCGAGAGCACGCAGATATCGGTCCCCCGCAGCACCTGGGCGATCTCCTCCAGATCCTCGCGGCGCATGATGGCCCCGGTGGGGTTGTTGGGAAACGGCAAAATGAGCAGCTTGGTCTTGCTCGTGATCTTCTCTTTTAAGTCCTTGGCCGTCAGGCGAAACTCGTCCTCCACCTTGGTCTCGATGATCACCGGCACCCCGCCGCACAGCTGCACGATGGGCTCGTAGCAGACAAAGCTGGGCTGGGGGATGATGACCTCGTCGCCGGGGTTCACCAGCGCCCGCACGCCGATGTCGATGGCCTCCGACCCGCCCACCGTGACGAGGATCTCGTCTTTGGGCGCGTAGGAGAGCGAAAAGCGGCGCTGCAGGTAGCGGGAGATGCCCTCCCTGAGCTCCATCAGGCCGTTGTTGGCGGTGTAGTAGGTGCGCCCCTGCTCCAGCGAGCGGATGCCGGCCTGCCGCACCGAGTAGGGGGTGTCGAAGTCCGGCTCCCCCACCCCCAGGCTGATGACCCCCTCCATCTCGCTGGCCAGGTCAAAAAATTTGCGGATGCCCGAGGGCTTTACCATCTTCACCTTGTCCGAGAGTATCTGGTCGTAGCTTATCACAGGTTCGTCAGTCCCCTCTCGTCGATTTTCTCGGTGCTAAAGAGGACGTTCTCCTCCTTGTATTTCTTGAGCACGAAATGGGTCTTGGTGCCGGTGACCCCCTCGATGGTCGAGAGCTTGCGGGCCACCATCATGGCGATGTCCTGAAAGGTCTTGCCCACCACCTTGACCGACAGGTCGTACCCGCCGCTCATCAGGTAGAGCGACTCCACCTCTTTCATCTGGGCGATCTTGTTTGCCACGTAGTCAAAGCCGCAGTCTTTGCGGGGGGTCACTTTTAAGTCGATCAGCGCTTCCACATGGTCCTCGCCGGTCTTCTCAAAATCCAGGATCGCCCGGTAGCCCATAATGACGCCCTGATCCTCTAGCTCGCGAAGACGCGCGGCCACGGCCGCCTCCTCTTCCCCCAGTAAAATGGCCAGTTGGGCCGGTTCCATCGCGCCCTCTTTGCGCAGCAGCCGCAAAAGTTTGTCCATGCAAAACGCTCCTTTCAACTCTGTATTTTTTGTTTTTGCCGGCCACCGGGCCCACGGCTCCGGGCCGCCGGTTCTTACCATTATAAACAAAAGTAAAGTCATATACAAGTGTCCACTGCTGCCAGCTGCCGCCAACTGCCGCCCGCCGCTGCCCACTGTGCCGGGGGCGCCGCCCGCCGCACGCCAGACGGCGCCGTCTCCGCCAAGCTGTGGTACCGGTCCGGCTGTTTGGGGCGGGGTTTTATGCAAATCGCCATATTCTGGCAAGCAGGGGCAAAAACGCGGTTTTTCTTTCAGTGCGCTGTGAAAATATGCTATAATAAACTATCTGTAGCGCAGGGCAGCTGCGGCCGTTGTGGCCGGTATCGGCTGGCCCCCCGCGCAGCGCCGCCGCGCTTTGGCCCGGCGGCGATATCAAGATGTCAGGAGGACCTTGTACCGTGCAAAACAATGTCCGTATCTGTGCTCTGTCAGCCCCCATCGACCAGTCGGATCTGGGGCTGGGCGCACAGCAGGCGGCAGAGCGCATCGCCGAGCTGGCGCAGCAGCACTGCCCCGATTTGATCTTTTTGCCCCACCACAGCTTTACCGGCGGCAGTTTGGGCTCTGTCTTCCAAAACGGTCTCATCGCCGAGCAGGGCCAGCAGCTGCTGCCCTACCTGCTGTCTAAGACCGCCATGATCAAAAGCGCCGTGCTCTTTACCCTGCCCGACGGCGGCGGCGAGAGCTGCTACATCTGCCAGGCGGGGCAGCTGCTGGGCCAATTTCGCGCCGATAGCGCGGCGGGCCTGTTCACCTTTACGCTGGCCGGCAGCCGGGCGGCGGTGCTGTTTTGCGACCCCGCTCAGCTGGTGCGCCACGCCGGCGATATCGCCCGCAGCGGCGCCCAGATCCTGCTGCTGCCCGCCTGCCAGCCCTGTATCCTGGGCTACAGCGACCGGGTGCTGCGCCAGATAAAAGAGGTCTCGGCGGCGCTGGGCATCTGTGTCGCGCTGTGTCAGGGCGGGCTGGGCGGCTCGTCGTCCCCCTGGGTGTTCGAGCCCCAGACGGCGGTGTTTGAGAGCGGCCAGCTGCTCGACTTTGGCCGCGAGATCGACGGCCCACCGGTGAGCTGTGTCGATATCGACCTCGATATACTGGCCGCCGGCAGCGCCCCCGCCGCGTTCGAGGCCGCCTGCCACACCCAGCCGGTAGAGGGGCAGCGCACGCTGATGCGCCCCTTGCGCCAAAACCCCTACATCCTGCGCCCCGAGCAGCTCGACGAGCTGTTTGCGCTGCAGGTCAAGAGCCTGGCGGTGCGCATGGAGAACACCGGCATCAAAAACCTGGTCATCGCCGTCTCCGGCGGGTTGGATTCTACTCTGGCGCTGCTGGTGTGCGCCGGCGCCTGCGACCGGCTGGGGCTGGGCCACGAGCACATCACCGCCATCACCATGCCCGGTTTTGGCACCACCGGCCGCACCTACCAAAACGCCAAGGCGCTGATTTCGGCCCTGGGCTGTGCGCTGCGCGAGATCCCCATCAAAGACAGCGTGCAGGTGCACTTCACCGCCATCGGCCACGACGGGCAGAAAAAAGATGTCACCTACGAAAACGCCCAGGCCCGCGAGCGCACCCAGATCGCGCTGGACATCGCCAACACTGTCGGTGGTTTCGTGGTGGGCACCGGCGATCTGTCCGAGGCGGCGCTGGGCTTTTGCACCTTTGGCGGCGATGCGCTGGCCAACTTCAATGTCAACATCTGCCTGCCCAAAACGGTGGTGCGGCAGGTGGCCGGCCGGGTAAAAGACCGCTTTTACGGCGCCGGCGAAGTGGTGCAGGACATTTTAGACACCCCCGTCAGCCCCGAACTGCTGCCCCCCGACGAGACCGGCGAGGCCAGCCAGAAGACCGAGGAGATATTGGGCGAGTACGACCTGCTCGACTTTATCCTCTACTACCACTTAAAGTACGGCATGCACCCGCAAAAACTGTACTATTACGCCTGTGTGGCCTTTTCGCAAAACTACAGCGCCGACTACATCAAAGAAAAGCTGCAGCTCTTCTACCGGCGCTTTTTCGCCAGCCAGTTTAAGCGCGCCGCCGCGCCCGAGAGCGCCATCCTCACCGAGGTGTGCCTGCACACGCTGCAGTTTCAAATGCCCGGCGACATGAGCGCCAAGCTGTTTTTACACGCGGTAGAGGAACTTTAGCACCCGCTGCCGCCCCGCCTTATCCATTATAAAACAGATAGGAAAATAGGAGGAAACATACTGTGAACGCTGTCATCTCTGTAATCGGTAAAGACACGGTGGGCATTCTGGCCGCCGTCAGCGGGCTGTGCGCCCAGGTAAACGCCAACGTGCAAGACGTGACCCAGTCGGTGCTGGGGGGGTACTTCGCCATGATCATGGTGGTGGATATCTCCAAATGCAACGTAGACCTGTCTGACCTGCGCACCCAGCTGACCGCCCTGGGGCAGGATCGGAACCTGCAGATCCACCTGATGCACGAGGATATCTTCAACTCGATGCACCGCATATAGGGAGGGCCGACCATGCTGAGTACGAGCGAGATACTAGAGACCATACAGATGATCCAGCAGGAGAACCTGGACATCCGCACCATCACCATGGGCATCTCCCTGCTGGACTGCGCCGACACCGATATCGACCGCGCCTGCGAAAAGATCTACCAGAAGATCACCACCCGCGCCAAAGACCTGGTAAAAGTCGGCCAGCAGATCGAGGACAAGTACGGCATCCCCATCGTCAACAAGCGCATCTCTGTCACCCCCATCTCCCACGTGTTGGCGGTGTCCGGCGGCGACCCGGTCAAATATGCCCTCACGCTGGAGCGGGCGGCCGGCACGGTGGGCGTCAACTTTTTGGGCGGCTTCTCGGCGCTGGTGCAAAAGGGCTTCGCCCCCGGCGACATGGAGCTGATAGAGGCCATCCCCGAGGCTCTGCGCCAGACCGAGCACATCTGCGCCTCGGTCAATGTGGGCTCCACCCGCACCGGTATCAATATGGACGCGGTGAAGATGATGGGCGAGATCGTCAAAAAGAGCGCCGAAGTCACCGCCGACAAAAACTGTATCGGCCCGGCCAAACTGGTGGTGTTTTGCAACGCGGTGGAGGACAACCCCTTTATGGCCGGCGCCTTCCACGGCGTGGGCGAGCCCGACTGCGTCATCAACGTGGGCGTATCCGGCCCCGGGGTGGTGCGGGCGGCCCTGGCCAAAATGCAGGGCGGCGACCTCACCGACGTGGCCGATCTCATCAAAAAGACCGCCTTTAAGATCACCCGCATGGGCCAGCTGGTGGGGGCCGAGGCGGCAGAAGCGCTGGGCGTTCCCTTCGGCATCGTCGACCTGTCGCTGGCACCCACTCCGGCCATCGGCGACAGCGTGGCCCACATCTTAGAGGAGATCGGTCTCGAGCAGTGCGGCACCCACGGCACTACCGCCGCGCTGGCCATGCTCAACGATGCGGTGAAAAAGGGCGGCGTCATGGCTTCCTCCAATGTGGGCGGGCTCTCCGGCGCCTTTATCCCGGTATCGGAAGACGCCGGCATGATCGCCGCGGCCAAGGCCGGCACCCTAACGCTGGAAAAGCTGGAAGCTATGACCGCCGTGTGCTCGGTGGGGCTTGATATGATCGTGGTGCCCGGCGATATCACCCCGGCCACCATCAGCGCCATCATCGCCGACGAGGCGGCCATCGGCATGGTCAACTCCAAGACCACCGCCGTGCGCATCATCCCCGCCATCGGCAAAAAGGTGGGCGAGGAGCTGGAATTTGGCGGCCTGCTTGGCAGCGGCCCGGTCATGCCGGTGGGCAGTAAATCGGCCGAGAAGATGATCGCCCGCGGCGGCCGTATCCCCGCCCCGCTGCAGAGCTTAAAAAACTGATCACTCTCCAAAACTGTTTTGGCCGCCCCATAGCGGCCGAGTCCCAAAGCAAAAAGCCTCTGCCGGTATGGCAGACAGTAAAAAACGGCAAAAGCGAGGTCTCCCTGAGATAGGGATACCTCGCTTTTTTGTCACCTCGCCAACTTTTCGGGCGCGCCATCCGTTTGGGCGATCTCCCCCGCGCATATCTCTACATCTCATTTTCGCCGATACAGGTCGGCACCGATCAAACTGCTCCTTCAGGTCGGCGGTGATGCGCTATACCGGATATGAAAATAATTTCCGGCGTTTGTCACAGCAGTACAGAAGGCATAAATTATGTATTTGATATAGATGGCAAGCGGTTAAAACCCGCCAACACTTTGTGAACAAAGGCTTTACAGACATCGAAACTGATAGGACAAGGTGTTTATGGCTTTTCTTACGAAAACACCTTCTATCTGCGTAACATTTTCTATAAATAGTTGTCCTTTCCCTTCCATTCCTTGGTGAAAAATTTCGTAGCAAGCATAGAAAAAGGGTATCCTTTCCATAGAAATCACTATCTCGTATGCGACGGTAAAAGTGATTTTTGCTTACTGGGAATACCCCAAACCATCGTGCAAATTACAATTTGTCTGTGGCTTGTATCTGCACGGTATTTACCGTGTTTCCGTGTTTCTGAATAAGTTTCATTAAGTCTTTTGCTTTAAGCCAAACTGTTGCCGTATTATCATTTGGGTGAACACCTATCAAACCCGAATCATCCATAAAGTCATTATCTAAAAATAGTGTCACCTTACATTCGGAATCATTCAACAACCCAAGAGGCGTTACTGCTCCAGGTATCAATCCCATAATATCCATTAAATCATCAGCCGATGCAAAAGATAATGCTCTTGTGTTGTTGCTTTTACGAAACTCTTTCAAATCTACTCGCTTATCTCCTTTAACGGTAATAAGATAATAATTTCTTTTCTTATCATCACGGACAAAGAGATTTTTCGCATCATATTCTGGATAAGGTATCTCAATATTTGATAGTTCAGCCATATTATAAACTGCTTCGTGTTCTGTTATCTCATGCCAAATATTTTCTTGTCTTAAATAATCGTATATTTGTTGCTTATTCATCAATCCATCCTGCCTGCCGATCAAAATTTATATGCTTGCATTATATCACCTGTATTTTGACTTTTCTATAATTTTCGGCTGACAAGTTCGTCTGCCCCTGCTTATATGGTAACCAAGAGGATAAAAGCAACGAGTGCTTTCGCCCCCGCATAGTGCGATATTTTTTACAGCTGCCCCTATCGTTTTATATCTCTATAAGAAATCTGAGCACCATTTGGGCATCAAAGCGTCAAAATTATTACTTTTATAAGTGTCCTAATAGATGAAAAATCATGTAATTGCAGGAGTTTTCACAGTTCAAGGCTTTTGGTCAGCATAAAAACTAATACTATTTTTCTTATTTTTGTGTAGCATTTTAAAACTCTCACCGGTGTTATCAGTAGAAGGGGGGGTACATGTATGGAACAGCGATCATTGCGTACGAATGATTGCACTGAAAAAGTAATTAAGCAGTATTCCGATATGGTATATCGACTTGCTTTTGCTCGAACAGGAACAAAGCACGATGCCGATGATGTCTTTCAAGAAGTCTTTTTCCGCTATGTGAAAAAGAGACCGGTTTTTAGAGATGAAGAACATCGAAAAGCATGGCTCATACGAGTGACGATAAATTGTTCCAACAGTTTTTGGAGTTCCCTGTGGAATAAAAACACACATGAGCTCTGCGATGAGATCGTATTTGAAACCAGAGAAAGCATCGATCTCCACACCGAACTGAATCGATTGCCACCAAAATATCGTGAAGTCGTCCATCTATTCTATTACGAAAATATGCCACTTAAAAAAATCAGTGCTATTCTGCATCGCAAAAATTCGACCGTGAGAACGCAGCTCACCAGAGCAAGAGCTATGTTAAAAAAATTCATGAAGGAGGAAGATTATGTTTAGAGAGCAGTATCGTCAACTCAACGAGCAGGTGCGCCCCGATAAAAGTTTACTGCAGAGCACGATCCGTGAGGCTAAAAAAATAGAGCAAAGATCTCACCATACACTTTATGCGATCCGCAAACCAGTAGTAGCACTGGTTTCGGCCTGTCTGTGTCTGTCACTTGCAATGCCAGCTTTAGCTGCAGCGGTAGAACCGGTATATGAACTCATGTATGCTGTCTCCCCGACTATCGCACAGTTTTTTATGCCTGTCCAAAGATCAGACGAGGACAGCGGTATAAAAATGGAAGTGGTGTCAGCCTATATACATGGTCATGTGGCAGAGATCTACATAACCATGCAAGACCGAACAGGAGACCGCATCGATGCGACCACAGATTTATTTGATAGCTATTCCATAAACTGTCCATTCGACAGCTCCGCACATTGTGAGCGTATCGGGTATGATGACCGCACAAAAACAGCAACATTTTTAATTACTATTGAGGGAGCGGAAAACAGAGACATTACGGGTGACAAGATCACCTTTACAGTAAAGGAATTTTTGAGTCACAAACAAGTATATGATGAGATCAAAATCCCTGTATCTCTCTCATCTGTTACCGCCGCACAAGCCACTCAAAACGTCTCAAATATCACCGGAAGTGGCAAAGTGGATTGCGGGCAATTTGATGAAGAAGACCCCGCCGCCCTGATCCCGTCTTCGCCCATGAAAGAATTTCCTGTAGATGGCATTGATCTAACAGGTATTGGCTACATTGAGGGAAAACTTCATATTCAAACAGCGGTTGTCGACAATCTGAACAAAGGCAATTATGGGTCCTTTTATTTAAAAGACAGTACTGGCGATCAAATAGATTGCAACTACAGTTTCAATTTTGTCGATCACGACGATAGAGGCGAGCGGATCGACTATTACAACTATGTTTTCGATATCCCGCAAAGTGAAATTTCAAAGTACACGTTACATGGTGACTTTATAACTTCTAATAGGATGACAAAAGGAAACTGGAGGGTAACCTTTCCTCTGACCCGACAGAGTAACTGAGCACTGAACTGGGCACTGTAAAAAGCAATATGCGCCTACAAGAGCGGCCAGGCATGACCGAGCGGTCTCCACAAGCAGGCCACCCCACAAACTCCAACAGTTCGCGGGGTGGCTGTATGCTGTATTTAGGTATAAGTAAAATCCGTCCTTACCCATCGGCTATCCTCTGCACTCGGTCCCACAGCCGAATACGCCCAAAAACATCCTTTTTCAAATGCCCCTGTTGGACAGGTGCTATACGGAAAGCCGCTTTTCACACCTGTACACTCAAGTCTCAAATCGTCACCTGTTTTTCCACCGCCGGCAGCAGCGGTATGCCCGGCAGAGCGCCCCTACCCTCTATCTCCGGGGCCGCGGGCAAACACAGGTAGGCAGAACTGGCACCTCCCCTCCTCGACCAGCGCGATCGGGTACCGCTCCAAGATCGGCCGGCTCCCATCGAGCCGTTCCCCCACAGCCGCCGCGGCAGTGCCGACCTGCCCCCAAAACTGCCCCACCGCAGCGGCGGTATGCGCAATTTCACAGACCAAGTATCGCCCCGCCGGCAAAGTGCCGCGGCGCACCGCCACATCCGCCAGTTCCCGCCGGGTGACATAGCACACGTCGTAGCGGCATTTTTTCGGTGGGACAACGGCGGGGTCGTCCCGGGCCACAGCATACAGCACCCCGCCCGCACACCAGAGCCCGCGGTCGTGCAGCCACGCCTTCATGGCCTGCATAAGCGCCCGGTTCTCCTCCCCGTAGGGGCCGGTACGGCGCATGTACACCACCGGCTGGGCGGGCAGCTCCTCTATAAATGTCTTCATATCTGCACTCCTTTTCACATGGGATAAGCTGAGACTACCACCCTATAAAATGTTTTGCAAACACATTTTTAAAACCCGTTTTAGCCCGTCGGCTGGCCGGTAGGCGGTCGGTTTGCCGCCGGTATTGCCCGCCGTGCCGGCAGTTCCCCTCTATCCGCCCGGCATCTCCGGCACAGCGCACCGTTCGGGCCTGCTGCCTTGTGCCGGTGCGATCCGCCCCGCGGCGGGTCAGGGCGACATACAGCGCTCCTGCCGTCCGCTCTTTTTAAAGGCCTTATCCGGTAAGTCCCGCCTGTCCCCTATGTGGCTTTGTGCGCTCTGCTGCTGCGGCCGCCGCACCTACCGCGCACCAGCTTTTTCATCCGTTTTTTCCCACTGCTCTGCCGGCGGCGAGCTGTACAGAAAAAAGTGCATCTCCTCCCGGCGGCCACCCATGTCAAAAATGTGGTCCTGCCGGGCGTATCGCCGCATACCTTGGTGCTCGTAAAAGCCGTAGTTGCAGCTGGTGTCGGTAAACAGGTAAAACCGCTGCACGTCCTCCCGGCTCATGTATGTCCGCAGCGCGTCAAACAGCTTTTGTCCCACGCCCAGGCCGCGGCAGTCTTCCCGCACGGCAAAAAACGACAGCTCGCCCTGAAACATCGCCCGCCGCGGGGCCAGCAACTGCCGGTCGATGCTGTCCACACTGCGAAAGATGCGCGACACCGCGCGCCCCTCCCGGCTTGCCAGCAGCCGCAGAATTGCCGCTGCCTGCCCCGCCGCTTCGCGCAGCCGCCAGCGGTACGACCGGTCGCTGCGCCCCATGATCACCCCCACCGGCACGCCGTCCACCGCCGCCACCCGCACAAAGGTCTGGTTTTTTAGGCAGCTGCGCAAAAACACCGCTGCCAGCTGCCGGGCAGTGTCGGGGCCGGCCAGGTCGTCGTAGTGCCAGGCGCGGCGGATGATATCTTCTATGGCGCCCAGATCACTTTTTTGCAGCGCCCGCAGTATTACTTCTTGTCGCATGGTATCGCTCCTTTTCTGTTGCCCCTTTCTGGGGTATACTAGGAGCATAAAGTATACAGTAGCTGTAAAGTCAAGGAGAATTTTCATGAAAAAATATCCGGTGCGGCTGACGACCGCTCAATTTGCCGACCTGCACGGTCTCTGCCGCCGCACACTGCATTACTACGACCAGATCGGCCTGTTCTCCCCCAGCTATAAGGGGGAGAACGGCTACCGCTACTACGACGCCCAGCAGACCATCGAGCTGGGACACATCCGCATGCTCAAAGAGCTGGGCGTACAGCTGAGCGAGATCAGGACCTACCGTCAGCACCCCAGCGCCGACGCCTTTTTACAGATGGCCGACGCCCGCCTGCAGCAGATCGATGAGGAGCTCAAAAAGCTGCGCCGCGCCAAAAAGATCTTACAGCAGAAAAAAGAGATGCTCCACACCTGCCGCCGGGTACAGAGCGGCCAGGTCGAGCTGGTCCAGTGCCCCGCCACCTATCTGCTCACCGCCCCCATGCCCGGTGACGACTCCCACCAGGCGGCCGCCATCCTGGGGCAGCTGTGGCAGGCCGACGAGTATCAGACCGGGTTCGGCAGCTATATCAGCGCCGACAAGGTATACCGAGGCGATTTTTCGGTCTACGACGGGCTGTTCGTGCCGGTGCCCGCCAGCTGTCGCAGCAGTCGGCGGCTGGTGCTGCCCGCCGGCGACTACCTCTGCGGCTACTGGGTGGGCGACTGGGATGGCCTGCCGCGTCTCTACGATAAGATGTTGCAGTTTTCCCGGGAAAACCACCTCAAGCTGACAGGATACGCCTGTGAACTGGGCCTCAACGAGCTGGCCATCGCCGATATGAGCCAGTATGTCACCCGGGTCACCGTCGCGGTGGCGCCGTCCTAGCTGCCCACTGCCGCGCCCCTGGGCCCGACCGCTCTCGGTCGGGCCCTTTTTGTTCCCCCGGCCATGAACTCTTGTCCCCAGCGGCCCTGTTTGCCCGCGCTGCTGCCCCGTTATTGCCGCGCGCGTTGCCGGCCCATACACTATCTATCACCGTCCGGCGGCAAGGCCCCACCCAGCCGCCGTCTGTCGCCCGCGCCGCGCGGTCTCCCACACCCGCCTTCATCCCCCCAACACCTCCCCAACACCCCCATCAGCAGCCCTGTACCCGCCCTCTTTTTCCCCGCTACGGCGCCTAATGCCCGCTGTCCTGCTTGTGCCCTCAACGACGCTGTAAAGTGCTCCCCCCTCCCCTGACCACCCGCGCCGCCGCGAGCGGTACCCGCCATACCGCCCCGCACCCCGGCGCCGCCGAAACGCCGCTTACCGCCCACCGGCGGTGCCGACCCGCGCGCTCCCATGCAAAATAAGTGCGGCGTTCACCCGCCCATCACCTGCTATACAAAATGCGGTCAACTGGCCGGGCTATGCTCTTTGTATCGACTATACAAGGAGGAACCCCCGTCTATGTATATTTTTCATAACGCCATGCGCAACATCACCCGCTACAAGGGGCGCAGCATCCTCATCGGCATCATCACCGGGGTCATCGCCGTGGCCTGCTGTATCGCCCTGTGCATCCGGCAGGCCGCCGTCACCGCCAAAGAGGACGGCCTGGCCGACCTCGCCATCACCGCCCAGATCAGCGTCGATCGTCAGGGCATGATGGAGAGGAGCCAGCAGTCCGGGGAAGATATGCGCCAGGCGCTCTCCGGTGCACAGGATCTATCCTTAGAGCAGCTCGAGCTGTACGCCACCGCCGAATGTGTGCAGCGCTTCACCTATACCATCTCCAGCTCGCTCTCGGCCGCGGGTGAGCTGGAGCCGTTCTCCACCGACAGCGCCGCCCAACAGTCCGGCAGCGGGCAGGACGGCGATATGCCCGGCGGGATGGGCGGCCGCAGCCAGATGGGGGTCCAGGGCGACTTCACCGTCTCCGGCTACACCGACGCCGGCGATATCTCCGGCTATCAGCAAGGCACGCTGGCGCTCACCAGCGGCCAGCTGCCCGACTTTAGCGCCGGCGACAACAGCTGTCTCATCTCCAGCGAGCTGGCCACCCTCAACGGCTTGGCCGTGGGCGATACCATCACGCTCAAAAACCCCAGCGCCGACAGCGAGACCTATGCGCTCACCGTGACCGGCATCTACCAAAACAGCAGCAGCGACAGCGGCCAGATGGGCCCCATGTTCTCCACCGCGTCCGACCCGGCCAACCAGATCATCACCTCCTTTGCCACGCTGCAGCAGATCTGTACCGACTCCGCGAGCCGGGCCACCACCTCTACCGACGCCGACACCGGCATCACCTCCACCTCCGCCCTGCGCAGCCAAACTGCCGGCACCTACTACTTTGCCGACGTCGCCCACTACGAGCAGTTCGAGGAGCAGGCCCGGGCTCTGGGCCTGCCGGACGACTACACTGTGCAGTCGTCCGATATCAGCCGCTTTGAGCAGAGCCTGACCCCGCTGGAAAACCTCTCTAACTTTGCCGGCTGGTTTTTGCTGGTGGTGCTGGCCATCGGCGCCGTCATTCTGGTGGTGTTCGGCATCTTCACCATCCGCGAGCGCAAATACGAGGTGGGGGTGCTCACCGCCATCGGCATGAAAAAGAGCAAGGTGGCGCTGCAGTTCGTGCTGGAGATGTTCTGCGTCACCGTGGCCAGCTTCATCATCGGCACCGGTATCGGCGCCGTCGCCTCGGTGCCGGTGGGCAACGCGCTGCTCTCGGCCCAGCAGAGCAGTACCAGCCAGAGCATACAGCAGCCCGGTGATATGGGCGGCCGCGGCGCGGACAAAAACACAGCGGCCGCCAGCGGCGATATGCCCGGCGGGGCGCCCGGCGGCTTTGGCGGCATGGTACAGGGGGCCGCCGACTACGTCGATCAGGTAAACGCCTCGCTCGACCTGCAGGTACTGCTGCAGCTGTTGGGGCTGGGCATAGCCCTCTCGATCGTCTCGTCGGCGGTGGGCGTCGTGTTCATCATGCGCTACGAGCCGCTACAGATACTGGCCGACCGCTAGTCACCGCCCCCGCCGGGGCACTACTCTACCGCGAAAGGAGGCGCGCCGCCACATCTGCGGCGGCGCGATACGACATATGAGCATACTACAACTCGATCAGGTGGGCTACAGCTATACCGGTACCCGGCAGCGGGTGCAGGTGCTGCGCGATATCAGCTACCAGTTCTCTCCCGGGTCGGTCTACGGGATCGTCGGCCGCTCCGGCGCCGGCAAGACCACGCTGCTGTCGCTGCTGTCGGGGCTCACTCTGCCCACCAGCGGGCGGGTGCTGTTTGATGGGCGCGACCTGGCCGCCTGCGACCGCTACCGCTATCGCAGCCGCGATGTGGGGGTGGTGTTTCAGAGCTTCAACCTGCTGCCCAGCCTCACCGCCACCGAAAATATCGTGCTCTCGATGCACATCTCCGGCAAACAGTACCGCGACTACCGCGGCCACGCCCTAAAGCTGCTGCAAAAGGTGGGCATCGAGCGCGAAAAAGCCGACCGCCGGGTGCTGCACCTCTCGGGCGGCGAGCAGCAGCGGGTAGCCATCGCCCGGGCGCTCTCTTACGATCCGGCCGTCATTTTGGCCGACGAGCCCACCGGCAATCTGGACGAGACAACGCAGGATCAGGTCATGGCCATCCTCACCCAGCTGGCCCACCGCGAAAATAAGTGCGTCATCATCGTCACTCACTCCCCCGCCGTGGCCCGCCAGGTAGATATGCTGTATAAGCTGGCGCCGCTGCAATAGGCCCTCCAACATCCGCCCTCCACCGGCCACCAGTTATCCACTGCCAGCCCCGCACTCCTCCCCGTGCCCGTGCCGGCAGGTATCTGCCGACAGCCGTACCGCCTGTAGCTTACCCCAGTGGTGGCAGACGGCCGCCCCGCCCCTTGTCGCTGGCGTCTGCTCGCACGCGGTCAGCACAAAGTCTGCACACGGTCAGCACACAGTCTGTACGCGGTCCATTTTATACGAAAAAAAGAGGCGGATATCCGCCTCTTTTTGCTCTTTCACCATCATTTTATCGGGTATCTACACCCGCTGACGCCGTTTAACGGCCCCGGCCGCCAACAGGCACAGCGCCACCGAGCCGCCCACCAGCAGCTGCACCAGCGGGGCGCTGCCGTCGCCGGTCTCGGGGCTGTCGCCGCCGGTCAGTGCGTGGTCGGCATACAGCACTGCGTACAGGCTAAAGTGGTCCGCCGTGATGACCAGGTGGCCGTCTTTTACCGCGCAGGGTACCTGCACCAGTTGCCCGTCTTCGTCTATGCGGTACACCAGGTAGTGATAGGCAACCGCCTCTTCAGCCAGCGGGATCTTTAAGGCGGTGCTGCCCGTCGGCTGGATCTTGCTGCCGTTTAGGTCAAACGAGAGATCCACCAGGGCCAGCTTGGCGTCCAGATCCCTGCTCATCGCCAGCATCCGCTCGTAATCCGGCCCCTGCTGCACCGCACGCAGCTGGGCCTTGGTCCCCATCGGCACGTTGGCCTCTATATACATGTACATGATCTCGCTGTCCGCCATCAGTGTCTGCTGCACCGGCTCGGTGCTGGGCGCCGGGTCAGGCTGCGGCTGGGGGTCAGGCTGCGGCTGGGGATCGGGTTGTGGCTGCGGGTCCGGGTCCGGCGTGGGGTCCGGGTCGGGAACTTCGCCGGCGATCAGCACAAACTTGTGCGGCGCTACAATATAGATAGCGGCCTTTTGCGCCACGATCGAACCCTCCGGTGCGTAAACGGTCACCGCCGGCTGGTCGGTCACCGTCTGCGGCATAAAAATTTTCATCGCCATATTGGTCACGTAGATATCGGTCACCGCGCTGCCTTTCAGCGCCTCCGGCATGATCACCTCTGTCTTGTCCGGCAGCCGCAGCTCGGTCCCGGGCTTTTTAGCCGGGTAGCGCAGCAGTATCGAACTCTCGCCGCCACTTTTTCTGTACAGTACGCCGTCCACATCGAGATAGCAGGCATTGCCTTTATCCACATGAATGGCTTTTAGGCTGCTGCAGCCGTCAAAGTAACCGTTTTTATCATTCTCCGAGGTCTCTATGTACTCTATCCCGGCGGGAATGGTCACTTCCTCCAGGTAGCAGGCGCCGGTAAAGGCTCTCTCGTAGATGCTCGTAACGGTCTGTGGTATCGCAAAGCTCTTATCGGCCTTTTTAGGCGGGTAATAAACCAGCTGTTCTGGCTTTGTCTCGTCATCGTGGCCACTCAGGTACAGCACGCCGTCGATGCTCAGGTACAGGCTGCTACCCTCCTGTACCTCTATGCTCTGCAGGTTGTTCGAGATGGTGCGGATCCCCTCATCAAAGCCGGTACCGCCCTGCCGGTTGAGCGTCAACGCGGTCACCTGGTCGTTGGGCGTGGCAAAGTTTATATGCGTCACCCTTTTTTCGCCCAGTTTCTCCGGTATTACCAGATGGGTCTCGCTGCCGGTATATCCCACCAGCGTGACTACGGCATCACTTTTTTCCACATACTGAAAGTCGCCCTCGGTCTTTACCTCCTGGGCCGGCGGCGTCGGCTCCTCGGCATAAGCCGGTACCGCCGCGGCAAACGCGCTCGCCAGCAGCACCGCTGCGGTGAGCCCGGCCAGTAGTCTGGTCTTGATACTTTTCATCTTCCTGCTCCTCTACTGTCGATTTTGCGCGCGGCAGCGCCGCCGCGCAGGTCTCTGCTCTCCCGCCGGGCCACCGTCAAACAGTAAAGAGCGGGTATTTTTTTGATCGCTGTAAAAAACAGGTCTGCCCCAAGCAGACCTGTTTTCGGCATAAAGGCTGCACACACAGCCGCCAAGCCAAGAGAGCTCTATACATTCGAGTATAGCACCTTCTACCACGGCATTCAATGATCGCCGTCATATTTTAGATATCCCGCCACAAGCAGACAGCACTTTTTGTGACAAATTCACTCTGCAACACAGCCGGCGGCCGACAGTCCTCTAAAGCGAGGCCAGCTGCCGACGCAGTTTTCGCACCCGCAGCGCGTTAAAAATAAATATCGGCAGGCCCGCCAAAAGGGACAGCGGCACCGCGATCACGGTCCATATCGCCACAATGAGCAGCAGCGTTTCCGACGCCTGGTGGGATGCAAACAGCTCCAGCACCACTGCGATGATAAAAAGCAGAGCCGGCAGCGCCAGTGCAGTCGCCAGCGCAATCAGGCTTATCTGGCAGCGGCGCAGCGCCCGGCGGTGCTCCTCCCCCACCTGCTGGCGGGTAGGGGCCGCCGGCGCCGTGTAGATCTGTACCGGCGACGGGGCATAGGTATATCGCTCGGGCACGTAGGCGGTCTCTGCCGGCTCTGGGGGGCGCCGCTCGATCGGCCGCCTTCTCACCGGCTCCTCTCGAAACAGCTCATCTCTGTACGACTCCTGCCTAAATGGCTCCTCTCTGGCCGCCTGCCGTCTTACCGGCTGTCGTTTACACGGCTGCCAGTTGCCGCAAAAATCGCAGCGCAGCACCTCCTCCCGGCCATCATAACGCATCACCGCCCCGCATCGCGTGCACACCGTGTCTTCCATCCCGGTCCCTCCTTCGGCTCTCTTCCTCATAAAAAAGCGGCAGCGCACCAGGCAGAAAAATGCCTGCAAGATCCGCAAAAGCGCCGATTACACCGCCCATCTTCTGCCAAAACTTCCATTTAAAAAAAGTATACTTCTATACCCATTCATTTGCAATCAGTTTTTTATGGCTCTACAAGGCCAATACAGCCCGTCCCCTTTAAAATATCTGTACAGTTTTTTTACCGTTTCGTTATGGAATACGCCCAAAAAAGGCCGGTCCCTCTCCCCCAAATTCAGGTGGTTACACATTGCACAACCCCGGGAAAAGGAGTAGTATTGAGTTTGGCAAAAGCGGGGTATTGCGCCCAAAAGCGCCCCCGCGCCAACCGAAAGGAGGCAGGTTTTGTGGAAGATTTGATCACGAACCTTTTGGAAATCGATCAGGGCGCCAAAGCCCGGCTGGAACAAGCCCGGCTGCAGGAAAAGCAGATCCTCGACGCGCTGGAGGACGAGGCGGCCGCCGCCAGCGACGAAGTGCTGGCCGAAGCCACCGCGCAGGTCGACTCGCTCATGCGCGAGAGCGACGCCAGAGCAAAAAAGCGCATCGAGGAGCTGCAACTGCGCTACCAGCAGGCGGTGGCCGCACTCGACGCCAGCTACGCCGAGAAAAAAGAGCAGCTGGTAAAGGCCATCGTGGCGCGCTGTATAGGCGGTGAGTAGATGCTGAGCTCGTTTTCGCAAAATGCCATCCTGGCCAAGATCAAGGCCATGTACGGAAAGCGCATCACCCCCGCCCAGTATAACGACATGCTGCACAAGCTCTCCATCCCCGAGCTGGCTTCCTATTTAAAGAACAACACCCACTACCGCGACGTGATGGAGAGCGTGAACACCGCCACCATCCACCGCGGCCAGCTCGAGACCATCATCAAAAAGGACCTCTACCAGTCCATTTTGCGGCTGGGCAGGTATCTGCCCGGCAAGCGCGAGCAGTACATGCAGTTTTTCGTCGGTCAGCTCGAGATCGAACAGCTGGTCATGTGTGTGGGCCAGTTCGACCTCGAGGGCGAGACCGAGCTGGTCAGCGACATCCCCGGCTTTCTCATCCCGCTGCTGTCGTTTGACGTGATGGCCCTGGCCACCGTCGAGACCCCGCGCCAGCTGCTCTCGCTGCTGGAGGGCGGCCCCTACTATAAGACGGTCGAGCCGTTCGTGCAGTCCGAAAACAAGGAGTTCGATGTGGCCGGCTGTACCCGCGCGCTGCGCCAGCAGTACTACGACAACCTGTTTGCCGGCATCGACAGCGAGTACAAGGGCCGCACCCGGCAGGAGATGCGCGACATCATCTCCACCAACGTCGAGCTGTTTAACATCACCAACATCTACCGCCTCAAGGTGTTTTTCCACTACGAGCCCGAGAAGATCCGCCCGCTGCTCATAAAAAATCCCGGCAGCCGCATCTCCGAGCGGTTCATGGAGGCACTCATCCAGGCGCCCGACGGCGACCGTTTCACCCAGCTCATCTCCCAGAGTAAGTACAAAAACTACTTCGACCAAAACGACTTTTTGTACATCGAGTACCACACCAGCTACATCAAGTACAATCTCAACCGGCGCCACATCAGCTTTGCCACCAAGGCGCCCACCGCCTTTTTGGCCTTTTTGATCCTGGGCGGTATCGAGGGTGAAAACCTCACCCACATCATCGAGGGCATCCGCTACGGCGTGGCCCCCGAGGATATCCAAAAACTGCTCATCATCTAAAAAACGCGCGTTCTGGGCCCGCGCCGCCGCTCTGGCAGAGCTCTCGGCGCCGCCCACACCGGCAGGGGGGCCTGTGCTCCCCGCCCGCGCTACTATAAAAAACAGTCCCCCGGCGGCGTGCGGCCGCCAACCAAGAGAGGAGGTTTTTATCATGGCTATTCAAAAGACGACCCTGGTCAGCCTGATCGGTCGCCTTGAGAGCCTGGACGACGTAGTTTTGAAATTATCGACTCTGGACTACTTCCACCCCGAGAAGATCACCACCAAGGACGGCACCTCATTTAAAGAGGCGTCGGGCGAGAACCCCTACTCCGAGCCGCTGGACGATGTGCGCTCGGTGTGTGCCATGGCCGGTATCGATCTTTCCGGCATCCGCAGCGACCGCCCCGCCACCAACACCCACGACTTCGACCTGGAGGCGGCCAAGACCTATATCCGCAGCTACAAAGACACCTACAAAAAAGCGGTGGCTCTGCGCGACAAGGTACAGCAAAACGTGCAGGACCACCAGATGAGCAAGTCCCACCTGGAAATGCTGCACAGTCTCAACACCAGCTTCGACGAGCTGTTCTCGTCCAAGTTCTTAAAGGTGCGCTTTGGCAAGCTGCCGCTGGACAGCATGCCCAAACTGGCCCACTACGACGACCGGCTGTTCTTCGTGTTTCCATTCGCCCACGACAAGGCCTACCAGTGGTGCCTGTACCTCACCGATGAGCGCCACAGCGCCGAGGCCGACTCCATCATGGACGCGCTGTTCTTCGAGCGGGTGCGCATCCCCGACTACCTGCACGGCTCGCCCGACGACGCCGCTGCCTATCTCGAGGACATCCTCAAAAAAGAGACCGCTCAGCTGCAGAGCTGCCAGCAGAAGATCGACGGCATGCGCAGCGAGAACCAGCAAAAGCTCACCGATCTGTACAAGACGGTCAAGTTCCTCAGCGAGACCTACTCGGTGCGCCGCTACGTGGGCACCTCTTACGACAAGTTCGCTCTGGGCGAGTACTTCGAGTTCGTCGGCTATGTGCCCAAAGACCGCGAGAGCGACTTCGAGTCTCTGTTTGGCGACATCAAAGACGTCACCGTCAACATCGACCGCGGCGACGACGGCGCCGTTCCCATGCTGCCCGGCCTCATCACCGTGTCGAGCAAGCGGGCCCACGATACCGGCGTGCGCGCCGAGCGGCCCACCAAGCTCAAAAACGGCTGGTTCTCCCGCCCGTTCGAGATGTACGTCGAGATGTACGGCGTCCCCTCCCACTCCGAGATCGACCCCACCCCGTTCGTCGCCGTCACCTACACGCTGCTGTTCGGCATCATGTTCGGCGACGTGGGTCAGGGCGTCGTGGTGGCCATTTTGGGCTACCTGTTCGCCAAGTGGAAAAAGAGCCGCCTGGGCGAGATCATCATGCGCATGGGTATCTGCTCCGCCCTGTTCGGCTTTGTCTACGGCTCGGTGTTCGGGTTCGAGCACGCCCTCGACGGCCTGTATCATGCGCTGGGCTTCGCCGAAAAGCCGGTAGAGGTCATGAATGCCGCCACCATCAACGTGCTGCTGGTGGTAGCGGTGGCCATCGGTGTGGTGCTCATTTTGGGCTCCATGCTCTTAAACATCTATATCGGCCTCAAAAACCGCGACTACACCAAGGCGCTGTTTTCACAAAACGGGGTGGCCGGCTTCGTGCTGTACGCCACCGTCATCGCGGCCATCGGCCTGCCCATCCTGGGGGTCTCCTTCAGTCTCAATGCCCCCATCATCCTGCTGTGCCTGGTGGTGCCCGGTTTCTGCATCTTCTTAAAAGAGCCCCTGGGCCACCTGTGCCAAAAGACCAAGGCCTTCCCTGAAGGCGTCGGCGGCTACATCCTCGAGAGCATATTCGAGATGCTCGAGATCGCCATCTCCTTCGTGGCCAATACCATGTCTTTCCTGCGCGTGGGCGGCTTTATCCTCAGCCACGCCGGTATGATGAGCGTGGTGTTCACGCTGGCCGGTATGTTTACCGGTGCGGGCAACATCATCGTCACCATCGTGGGCAACCTGTTCGTCATCGGCCTGGAGGGCCTCATCGTCGGCATCCAGGTCCTGCGTCTGGAATTTTATGAGATGTTCGGCCGCTACTACTCCGGCGACGGGGTCCCCTTTACCCCCATCTCGGCCATCGTACACGAAAACGCCGCGGCCTGATCGGCTCTCCGGCTCCCATCCTAAAACTATTCTTTGGAGGTACTTACAATGGATATCGTTATGCTCCTGATCGCTACTGCTGCTATCGCGGCCCTGGCCGTGCCCCTGTTTAAAGCCTATAAAAACGGCTACACCAAAGAGAAAAAGATCTCCATGATCAAACGCCAGCTGTGCGCTTTCGGCGGTGTTACCCTGGGCTCGGTGCTCATGCCGGTCATTGCCGGCGCCGCTGAGCCCGCCACCACCGCTGCCGCCTCCTCTGGCGCCGGCATGGCCTATCTGGGCGCCGCTCTGGTAACGGGTCTGGCCTGCATCGGCTGTGGTATCGCCGTCGCCGCCGCCGCTCCCGCCGCCATCGGCGCCGTCAGCGAGAACGACAAATCCTTCGGTAAAGCGCTGATCTTCGTGGCTATGGGCGAAGGCGTCGCCATCTACGGCCTGCTCATCTCCATCATGATCCTCAACAAAGTCTGATTAAAAAAAGGTGCGGCGCACGCCGCATTTTTTGACCCGTTAGCGGGTCACCGGGGCTCCAAAGCCCCCATTCCACGATCCGCCGGGGCTCCTGCCCCGCGCGGGAGGGAGCGTATAGCCATGAAATTTTTTGTCATCAGTGACAACAACGACACATATATCGGGATGCGCCTTGCCGGTATGGAAGGAGTTGTGGTCCACGAGTACGACGAGACGGTCGCCGCCCTGCAAAAAGCGGTGGAAGACCCCGAGATCGGCGTCGTGCTCATGACCCAACAGCTGGTCTCGCTGTGCGAAGAGGTGGTGCAGGACTACAAGCTGCGCGCCCGCGGCACACTGATCGCCGAGATCCCCGACCGCCACGGTTCCTCCCACCTGGAAGATGCTCTGTCCCAGTACATCAAAGACGCGATCGGCGTTAAGATTTGAGGTGAAGCGCCATGTATTCCAACGATGAAAAACTCCGCATGATCAAACAGGAGATCGACCAGACCACCGAAGAGATGGTGGGGGCGATCTTAGATAAAGTACAGAAAAAGCGCATCTCCCGCCTGTCCGACGCAGAGGCCAAAGCCAACGAGGAGGCCGCGCTGATGGTCGAGAAGGCCAAACGCGACGCCAAGACCCGCGAGACCACTGCCGTCTCCCGCGCCACGCTGCAGTACCGCACCCAGCTGCTGCAAAAGAGCGAGGCCTACGCACAGGAGATATTTGCCGCCGCCCAAAAAGAGCTGAGCGCGTTTGCCGCCAGCGAGGCCTACACCGCCTACATCCAAAAGCGGCTGGCCCAGGTGGCGAAAAACTACCAGTTCGACACGGTGTATCTGCGCATCGCCCCCCAGGATGAGCCGCTCAAAGAGCTCTACAGCAAGGCTTTCTCGGCCCCCTGCGTGATCGAGATCGACCCCGAAAATCACCTGGGCGGCTTTATCGCCGAGAACCGGACCGAGGGTTTTGCCTGCGACGAGACGCTGCAAAATGCGCTGTCCGAGCAAAAGAGCTGGTTCTACAGCAACTCGGGACTCGCCATCCAGGCGATCTAGTAAAACGTAGGTTTTACCACCCAAAGAAGGGTGGCAATCGCACGGGCTGTCGCCCTCCTCTGCCAGAAGATCGCGGTACCGCATAGCGGCAGGAGGGGCTCTGCCCCGACAGCGATCTTTACCGGGCTCTGCGCAGCAGAGACTGGCCCTCTTCTTGGGGATTCCCCCCCCCCCCACTAATCCAAAACAGCGGCCAAACCGCTATTTTGGATTAGTGATAGGAGCCGGGCGTTCGTCCGGCATATCTAGTGGTTCCAGCGATACATTTTTATACCTACTATGTTTTTGCAGTTCTAAATCTGTAAAAACAGTGCCTAATTTGCTGGTTTTTACAGTTTGTTCACAATATTTCTGCTGGTCCGGCACTGCATTTACGGTGCTGTACGCGGCCATCCATTTAAAACACCCGGTTCATTTACCGGCTTTCCCGCCTTTTTCACAGGCGGCCCCCAGTATCACTCTAGAAAGGGGTAACTGCTTTGAACACGATTTTTTCCATTAACGGCCCGGTGGTCAAGGTCCTAAATACCAAGACTTTTTCCATGGGCGAGATGGTGTATGTGGGCAAAAAGCGGCTGATGGGCGAAGTCATTTCCATCAGCGACAAAGAGACCACCATCCAGGTCTACGAAGAGACCTCCGGCCTCTTTCCCGGCGAGGAGGTCATCTCCACCGGCTCGCCTATCAGCTTGACGCTGGGCCCCGGCATCATCTCTAATATCTACGACGGCGTACAGCGCCCCCTGGGCGACATCGAGCAGATCTCGGGTGCCTTTATCGCCAACGGGCTGGAGGTCTCTCCCCTGCCGGTCGACAAAGAGTGGGACGTGACGGTTCTGGTGCACGAAGGCGACGAGCTCGTCCCCGGCCAGATCATCGCCACCTGCCCCGAGACTTCCTCCATCGTCCACAAGATCATGGTACCCCCCACTCTGTCGGGCAAAGCCGGCAAAGTGGCCCCCAGCGGCAAATATACCATCCGCGATACCCTGCTCACCCTGATCGATGAAAAGGGCCAGGAGCACCCCATCGGTCTCACCCAGAAGTGGCCCATCCGCACCCCCCGGCCCAGCAAGTCGCGGCTGCCCATCAGCCGCCCGCTCATCACCGGCCAGCGCATCCTCGACACCATGTTCCCCATCGCCAAAGGCGGTGCGGCGGCGGTGCCCGGCGGCTTTGGCACCGGCAAGACCATGACCCAGCACCAGATCGCCAAATGGTGCGACGCCGATCTCATCATCTACATCGGCTGCGGCGAGCGCGGCAACGAGATGACTCAGGTGCTCGAGGAGTTCGGCTCGCTGGTCGACCCCAAGACCGGCCGCCCGCTGACCGACCGCACCGTGCTCATCGCCAACACCTCCAACATGCCGGTGGCCGCCCGCGAGGCGTCTATCTACACCGGCATCACCCTGGCCGAGTACTACCGCGACATGGGTTACCACGTGGCCATCATGGCCGACTCCACTTCCCGCTGGGCCGAAGCCCTGCGCGAGATCTCCGGCCGGTTGGAGGAGATGCCCGCCGAGGAGGGCTTCCCCGCCTACCTGCCCAGCCGCATCGCCACCTTCTACGAGCGCGCCGGCTACATGGTCAACCTAAACGATACCGAGGGCTCGATCACCATCATCGGCGCCGTATCGCCTCAGGGCGGCGACCTGTCCGAGCCGGTCACCCAAAACACCAAGCGCTTCGTGCGCTGCTTCTGGGCGCTGGATAAGAGCTTGGCCTACGCCCGCCACTACCCGGCCATCAACTGGACCACCAGCTACAGCGAGTACTTAGACGACCTGCGCGACTGGTACAACGCCAACCTGGGCGAGCGCTTTTTGCGCTATCGCGCCCGCATCGTCACGCTGCTGCAGGAAGAGGCCCAGCTGCTGGAGATCGTAAAGCTCATCGGCGCCGACGTACTGCCGGACGATCAGAAACTCATCATCGAGATCGCCAAGCTCATCCGCACCGGCTTTTTACAGCAGAACGCCTTCCACAAAGAGGACACCTACGTGCCTCTGGAAAAGCAGCTGGAGATGATGCGCTGCATCTGGTACCTGTACAAAAAAGCGCTGCTGGTGGTAAACGAGCGGCACATCCCGGTAACGGCCATCGCCAAGACCGGGCTGTTCGACAAGATCAACAAGATGAAATACGACATCGAGAACGACCGGCTGGATAAGTTCGATGCCCTGCGCCAAGAGATCGACCAGACTCTGGCAGCCATGGATTAAGGGGGGAGCGTTTTTATGAGCTTACAATATGTAGGACTAAAAGAGATAAACGGCCCTCTAGTCGTGCTGGATAAAGTCAAAAACGCCAGCTACGACGAGGTGGTCGAGATCCGTCTGGACTCCGGCGAGGTCCGCACCGGCCGTATCGTCGAGATACACGGCGAAAAGGCGGTCATCCAGGTGTTCGAGGGCACCGAGGGCCTGAGTCTGCAAAACACCAAGACCCAGCTCACCGGCCACTCGCTCGAGATAGCCCTCTCCCCCCAGATACTGGGGCGGGTGTTCTCCGGCGCCGGCCGCCCCATCGACAACCTGGGCGAGATACACGCCACCAAGTTCGAGGACATCAACGGCCGCCCCATCAACCCGGTGTCCCGCGTGTACCCCAGAAACTACATCTCCACCGGCATCAGCTCCATCGACTGCCTGGCCACCCTCATCCGCGGCCAGAAGCTGCCCATCTTCTCCGGTTCGGGCATGAGCCACAACAAGCTGGCGGTGCAGATCGTCAAACAGGCCAAGATCGGCGACGGCGAGGATTTCTGTATCGTGTTTGCCGCCATGGGCGTGCAAAACGACGTGGCCGATTACTTCAAGCGCTCCTTCGAGGAGGCGGGCGTCATGTCCAACGTGGTCATGTACCTGAACCTGGCCTCCGACCCCATCGTCGAGCGTATCCTCACCCCCCGCTGCGCGCTCACCGCCGCCGAGTACCTGGCCTACGAGCTGGGCAAACACGTGCTGGTCATCATGACCGATATGACCTCCTACTGTGAGGCGGTGCGAGAATTCTCGTCCTCCAAAGGCGAGATCCCGGCCAGAAAGGGTTTCCCTGGCTACCTGTACTCCGATCTGGCCTCGCTGTACGAGCGGGCCGGCATCATCAAGGGCAAAAACGCCTCGGTCACCCAGATACCCATCCTCACCATGCCCAACGACGATATCACCCACCCGGTGCCCGACCTGACCGGTTACATCACCGAGGGGCAGATCGTGTTGGATCGCGCGCTGGACAACCAGGGCATCTTCCCGCCGGTAGCGGTGCTGCCGTCGCTGTCGCGTTTAATGAAAGACGGCATCGGCGCCGAGTACACCCGCGAGGACCACTCCCCGGTAGCCAACCAGCTGTTTGCCAGCTACGCCCAGGTGCAGGATGCCCGTAGCTTGGCCTCGGTCATCGGCGAGGAAGAGCTGTCCGACAGCGACAAGAAATTGATGGTATTCGGGCGCGAGTTCGAAAAGCGCTTCTTAAATCAGGGCGACAGCCAAAACCGCACTATCGAGGAGACGCTGGACCTGGCCTGGGAGCTGCTGAGCATCCTGCCCAAGCAGGACCTCGACCGCATCGAGGGCAGTCTCATCGAAAAACACTACCGCGAGCAGGTGTTCGAGGAGTTTAACAGGGGGTGATGATCCGTGCCAAATCAACAGGTATTCGCGACCAAGTCTAACCTCCTGGCCACCCGCAAAACGCTGGACCTCTCCAGTCTGGGCTTTGACCTGCTCGACCGCAAGCGCAATGTGCTCATTCGCGAGCTGATGCAGCGGGTAGACGACGCCAAGGCTCTCAAAGACGAGGTGGCCACCACCTTTAACCAGGCCTATTTCGCCCTGCAGCAGGCCAATATGTCGCTGGGCGTGGTAGAGAACCTGGTGGGCTCTATCCCCATCGACGAGTCGGTGGCGCTCACCTCCCGCTCGGTGATGGGCGTCGAGATCCCCCACGTCACCTACGCCGGGCAGGACCCCGGCCCGGTCTATGGGTTCGAGATGTCCAACTCCAAATTCGACGACGCCTTTCGCAAGTTTCAAAAGGTAAAAGAACTGTGCGTGCGTCTGGCCGAGGTGGAAAACAGCGTGTACCGGCTGGCCGGCGCCATCCGCAAAACGCAAAAGCGCGCCAACGCCCTGGAGCACATCATCATCCCCAACCTGAAAGCTACCGAAAAGGCCATCACCGAGGCGCTGGAGGAAAAAGACCGCGAGGAATTTTCCCGCTTAAAGGTCATCAAAGCCCAAAAAGAGCGCGCCAAAGAAGAATAGCACCGATCGAGCAATCGTAAAAAGCTCTGCCATCTCTCAACAGACGGCAGAGCTTTTTTCATATACGAACATCTCTTCTCGCCTGCTCCGTGTACTTTTTCGGCCCTGCTTCGGCCCTGTGCCAAAGCTGCTGCCAGCCCCTGCAAAGCCGTACACAAAAAACAAACATTTCCAGTAACAAAAAGCTGTTTTTTACGGTACTATCTAGTTGGAGTGGTCTTATTTTGAGTGCGCGGAGTAAGGTAGGAGGAGGTGGGGCCCGGTGGCATACGACGAAATTCCCGGTCAGCTGCCGGATCAGCAGCTGCTTATTTACCAAAAATACCAGCGCCTGGCCTACACGGTGGCTCTGCCATCCTGCACGATCCCCGCGACGCCGAGGAGATCGCCAGCGATGCCATCAGCAGGTCCTCACAGCTCCCCAAAAGTACGATAGCAATCGCGCCATCATCAAAAGCCATGTGGCGGTCATCGCCCGCAGCCGCGCCCGGAACCGGCTGGTGACCCTACCGCGGCAAGAGACCCCGGTGGCCGACCCCGCCGCCACCTCCCCGCCCGATTAGACCCGCTCACTGGAGGTCCGCGAGCGGCTCAGCGCCGCGATCAGAGCACTGCCAGCACAGGAAAAACAGCTGTTTACCATGCGCTTTTTGTACGGCCATTCCACCCCGCAAGACGGCCCGCTATTTCGGTATCAGTCAAAACGCCGTCACCACCCGAGTACCCCGGTTGCGCGACAAGCTAAAACTGCTGCTGCAGGAGTCAGAAGAAGGCGAGCTGTAAATGGAAGACGAACAATTTGATCGCTATATCGCCGACATGTTAGACGACAATACAGTGCTGAAGATGAGCGGACAGTTCTTTCACAGTCGGCCGCCCCGCCGCTGGTGGCGGCGCATCGCAGCCATAGCGTCCTGCTTTATGCTGGTACTGGGCGCGGCTAACTACCGCACCGTACTGGCGGCGGCAGCTATGAACTCAGACAGGCCATCCAGACCGAGAGCGGAGACATCCAGCTGGTGGTGATGTACCAGCTGTCCCCAGAAGAGCTGCAGCAGCTGCCCTCCTATGCCAGCGATGCCCAGATCACCAGCGAGCTGATCCAGCGCTTTGGGCAGATAGATTTCTCCCTGCAGGCCGCTGGAAGGTCCCTCCCCATACAAAAGAACATAAGCGGCACCGGGGCGCCCTACATGAACGCCGACGGCACTCGGGACCATGCCGGCATTATTTTTCATCTCTCGGCCGCCTGTGAGCAGCCGCTGGCACAGGTGGTACTACAAGCCGGCTGCTGCACCATGACTGCCGAGCTCGAGCCGTCCAAGTCCATCCGGATAAAAGAGGTGCAGCAACAGGTCAGCGGTAAAGTGGGCTGTGCATTGGTACAGCTGCGAAGTGACGGCCGCCTGGTGGTAGTGTTGCCGCAGGTGCAGGGCCTATCCGCGCAAAACTACAGTCTGTCACTGGGCGGCACCCGCTTTTTAGCACGCGATTGGCCCGATATCGTCTCGGCCGATGCGCTCACAGTGCCCAGTCGAGACGGGCCGATATATTTCTATCAGGCCGCTGCCGAGCCGCCAGATGAGTACGAGCTGTACAGCTTCCGCTTTGATGAGATCCAGCTGTACGTGTTCCCCACTCGTCTAGCCGATACCCCGTCACCGTCCTGGATATTCCCGCCGAAGGGCAGACTACTTTGCTAAATCAGACCTGCTCTGCCAGCGGGGTGCCTGTGCAGCTGGTCAACTTAAAAAACCGGGGTGACAAAGTGCCCCTGACCGTCGACCGCAGCACCCCGTACGGTCAGATCACCAGCCTGCACGCCTTTGAGCTCGGTCATCAAAAAACGGCGTTTGACCAGCTCAGCGGTAGTGTTTCCGATCATAGCGGTACCGCGATATACGACGACTTTCTATTTTACGTCGAGCCCCGCACCGATCGAGTAGAGATCAGCTGGCAAAAAAGTCAGTTGGGAAAAGCGCTCCGGCTGTGCATCTCCTCGGTCGAAGTCGCCGGCAATGTCCGCTTTCAGTAATTGTGCCGCCGCCGGCACTTTTTATAAAATTTTTTATCACTCGAGGTCCAACCGTATAAAAAGCTGAATATCCCGGCGATAAGCTCCCATACTATACCTGTATCCACATCATCTTTAAGCGGCGGCAGCGCCTCTGTCTGCCGCCCGAGAAAGGGTTTGAAGCAGATATGGGAATCACAACCAAGATCGCACTGATCTTAGTCATCATCGGCGCGCTCAACTGGGGGCTCATCGGCATCTTCTCGTTTGATCTGGTGGCCTACCTGTTTGGCGGGATGGCGGCTATCGCCAGCCGGGTGATCTACACCTTGGTGGGCATTGCAGGTATCTGGTGCATCGCGCTGCTCTTCAAAGACAGCCGCGCTCTGGACGTATCTGAATAAAGGTCTGCTGTGTATCTACACAAAAAAGGCCGGTACACCCGCTGCACTGCGTTGTGGGGTGTGCCGGTCTTTTTGCCCTGCTGTCAAAAAATAATGCACCCGCCGGGGGATTGTGCTATACTGTGGACGTAGCTTTTTCCTGCCGCAACACCTGCCGGCAGCTATTTGATCGATACCGGGGCTCCCCGCTGTGGCCGCCCCATCGCCAAAGGAGTTCTTGTCATATGTCTGATATCCTACTCGAGGCCAAGGCGCTACAGGACGAGATCGTCGCCATGCGCCGCACGATACATACTTTTGCCGAGGTCGGGCTCGACCTGCCCCAGACCACCGCTTTCGTCCGCCAAAAACTCACCGAGTTCGGTCTCGTACCGGTCGACTGCGGCCCCGGCATCACCTGCCAGCTGGGCAGCGGCGGCAAGGTACTGCTCCTGCGGTGCGACATGGATGCGCTGCCCATGGCCGAAGAGACCGGGCTTCCCTTTGCCGCTCAAAACGGGGCCTGCCACTCCTGTGGGCACGACGCCCACACCGCGATGCTGTTGGCCGCGGCCAAGCTCTTAAAAGCCCACGAGAGCGAGCTGAAAGGCACCGTTAAGCTGATGTTCCAGCCGGCGGAAGAGCAGCTGGCCGGCGCCACTGCCATGATCAGGGCCGGCGTGCTGGAAAGCCCCAAAGTAGATGCCGCTATGGCCCTGCACACCGCCGTTGGCCGCGAAGACAGCACCGTCGGTTGCCTGCAGTACGTGCCCGGTACCGCCATGAATTCCGGCGACGCAGTCAAGATCACCGTCACCGGCGTGGGCGCCCACGGCTCCACCCCCTACCTGGGGGTCGACGCCATCAGTGCTGCCGCTCATATCGTGGTGGCGCTGGAGGAGATCATCGCCCGCGAGGTCCCCTCTACCGACGGCTCGGTGCTCATCGTGGGTACCATCCACGGCGGCAGCACCTGCAACACCGTCTCCGGCTCCTGTGAGATGGAGTGCTCCATCCGCGCCACCAGCTATGAAAGCCGCGACTTTTTAAAGCGCCGTATCAAAGAGGTGGCCGAAGGTACCGCCGCCGTGTACCGCGCCAAGGCCGAGGTAGAGTACGTGTACGGCATGCCTCCGCTGGTCAACGACGAGCAGGTCACCGCCGATATGGCCCGCTACAGCGCTTCTATCCTGCCGCCGCAAGACGTGCAGCAGGTCCCGCCGGTAGCCGGCACCGAGGACTTTACCGACATTGCCGCCCATGTACCCGCCTGCTACTTTATGCTGGGCGCCGGCAGCATCGGCGAGGGGTATACTCTCTCGGCGCACAACCCGGCAATGATGATCGACGAGTCGGTATTCTACAAAGGCGCCGCCCTGTATGCCGGCTGCGCCATGCAGTGGTTGGCCGAGCACCAGTAGCCCCTGCCGCATTGCGGCACTACTGTTTTTACATCTTTCATGACCTATCGATCCGGTCGGCCGCTCTCTCAGCGGCCGGCCTTTTTTGTGCGGTATGGCTTTAGAGCTGCAGCCGACTGACAGAGGATAGAGTCATCGGGTTTTCAGAAACTGTCTGTCCTCCCCCACCACCCGCAAACACCTACAAAACAAAAAAGCAGCCGGGGTCAGCCCCGGCTGCTTTTTCTAAAGTCTCTTTTATCTGCTGATGAGCTCCACGGTATCGCGGGCGATCATTTTCTCCTCGTTGGTGGGGATGACCCAAGCCTCGATCTTGGAGTTCTCGGTGGAGAACTTGCAGTCTTTGCGCGAAGCCGCCTCGCACAGCTCCTGGGTGATCTCCAGGCCCAGGCCCTCCATGTCGGCGCACACCTCGCCGCGGAACACAGCGTCGTTCTCGCCGATACCGCCGGTAAAGATAATGGCGTCCACCCCGTTCATGGCGGCAATGTAAGAGCCGATGAACTTCTTGATCTGGTACACCACGATCTCCAGCGTCATAATAGCGCGCTTGTTGCCCTCATTGGCGGCGTGGCGCAGGTCGCGGCAGTCGCTTGAAACGCCCGACAGACCCACAAATCCCGACTTTTTGTTGAGCAGGTCGCTCATCTCATCGGGGGTAAAGCCCTCTTTGTTCATCAGGTAGGTGACTACAGAGGGGTCGATGCCGCCCGAACGGGTACCCATGATAAAGCCGTCCAGCGGGGTAAATCCCATGGTGGTGTCGACGACCTTACCGTCTTTTACCGCGGCGATGGAGCTGCCGTTACCCAGGTGGCAGGTGATGATCTTGGTGCCCTCTAAGCCGCCCTTGATCTTGCCGTAACGGGCGGTCACGTAGCGGTGGCTGGTGCCGTGGAAACCATAGCGGCGGATGTGATATTTCTCGTAGTACTCATAGGGGATACCAAACATGTAAGCCTTCTGGGGCATTGTCTGGTGGAAAGAGGTATCGAACACCGCCACCATCGGGGTATCTTTGCCAAACACCTCCTGGCAGGCCTTCATCGCGGTGGCCTGGGGCGGGTTGTGCAGCGGACCCAGCTCAGAGAAGTCAAAGATATCCTGGATGACCTGGTCGGTGACCAGGGTGGAGGTCTTGTATTTTTCACTGCCGTGCAGCACCCGGTGGCCGACCGCCGAGATTTCAGACACCGAGTCGATGACTTTGCCCGCGCCGGAGGTGAGCATCTCCACCACAGCCATAAACGCCTCTTTGTGGGTGGGGAAATCCATCTCCTGCTGGATCTCGTCCTTGCCCGTCGGGCTGTGGGTGATCAGACCGCCGATACCGATGCGCTCGCAGTTGCCTTTGGCCAGCACGCTCTCGTCGGTCATGTCGATGAGCTGGTACTTGAGCGATGAGCTGCCGGCGTTGATAACCAATACTTTCATTGAATACTATCCCCCTGTTAGTCTTGTGTTTTTAACAGTTCTAGTTTAGTATAATTCGTATGATAATTCAAGTGAAAAGCCAAAAACCCGGCTATTTATGCCGTTTTTTGGCAGTGGGAGGGGCCATATGGGCGTTTTCGGTGTCATCTGCGAGTACAATCCGCTGCACCTGGGCCACTGCTGGCAGCTAAAAAAGGCCCGCGAACTGGGTGCCGATACCGTCGTCTGCGCCATGAGCGGCAACTTTGTACAGCGCGGTGCGCCGGCGCTCTGCCACTGGCGGTACCGGGCCCGGGCGGCGCTGCAAAACGGGGCCGACCTGGTGCTGCGCATCCCCACTCCCCGCTGTCTCTCCTCCGCTCAATTTTTTGCCGAGGGGGGCGTGGCGGTGCTCGCCGCGATCGGTGTGGACAAGCTGTTTTTCGGCAGCGAATGCGGCGATCTGGCCGCTCTGCAGCAGACTGCACGGCTGGTAGAGAGCAGTCGCTTCCAGGCGCTTTTTTTGCAGCTGCGGCGGCAGGGTCTCTCCTACCCCCGGGCCAGGCAGCAGGCGGCGGCGCAGTTGGGCGATCACAGCGCCGCACTGCAGTCCCCCAACGATACGCTGGCGCTGGAGTATCTGCGCGCCCTAGGGGGCACCGGTATCCGCCCACTGTGCCTGCCCCGCAACACAGCCGGCCACCACAGCACAAGTACCGATAGCCCCATCGCCAGTGCCACCGCACTGCGCACACTGCTGCAGGATGATCCCCACAGCCCGCGCGCCCGGCAGCTGGTTCCCCCCGGCACACTGCCGGGCCCCGACGAAATGGCTGACAGCCGCTATCTCGACCGGGCGCTGTGCCAAAAGGTACAGATGGCCAGTCAGCAGCAGCTGACAGCGCTGCCGTTTGTCGATACCGGGTTGGCCAATCGGCTGCAGGCCGCAGCTGCCGGGCAGAGCACGTTGGCTGGTCTGGTGGCTGCCGGCACCTCTCCCCAACACACAGCCGCCCGCATACGCCGGGCGGTGTGGTGCCTCTATCTGGGCGTCACCCAACAAGATGTTTTAGCACCGGTCCAATACCTGCACGTGCTGGGGGCTAACAGCCGCGGGCTGGCTCTGCTCAAAAGAGCCCAGTTGCCGGTGCTCACCAATTTGGCCGGCGCCAAAGGCACCCGTTACGAGCAGATCGAGCGCACCGCCTTTGCCGCTTTCGCCGGTTGTCTGCCCCACATCCCCACCGAAAATTGGGAATACACCCAAAAGTTTTTGCGGGTCTAGCAAACAGGTTGCATTCACCGCTGTTTCATGGCAAAATAGATGAGGAATATTCTTCGTTTTTGTGCTGTGTGTGACATGTTCCGGCCGCTTTATGGCGAGGTAGTCGGGAACGCACCGCCTTTTTTACAAGAGGAGGCTACTATATTATGGAAAACCAATTGGTTTTGGTCATCGACTTCGGCGGCCAGTACAACCAGCTCATCGCCCGCCGGGTGCGGGATCTGGGCGTGTTCTGCGAGGTGATCTCCTCCACCACTCCCATCGAGGAGATCCGCGCTAAAAACCCGGTGGGCATCATCTTCACCGGCGGCCCCAACAGCGCCTACCTGCCCGAGTCTCCCAAGATAGACCCGGCTGTATACGAGCTGGGCGTGCCTGTCCTGGGCATCTGCTACGGCGCCCAGCTGATGGCCCATATGTTTGGCGGCACGGTAGAGGCAGCGCCGGTGGGTGAGTTTGGCAAGACAACTACTTATTTTGATACCTCTGCCCCCATGTTTGCCGACTTGCCGGCCGAAAATATCGTGTGGATGAGCCATGTAGACTATATCTCACAGGTGCCCCAGGGCTTCATCATCACCGCTCACACCGATAATTGCCCCGTGGCCGCTATGCAAGATGAGACCCGCAAACTCTACGCGGTGCAGTTTCACCTGGAGGTCAACCACACCCAAAACGGCAACGACATGCTCAAAAACTTCCTCTATCAGGTGTGTGGCTGCGTGGGCGACTGGAGCATGGAGAACTACTGCGAGATAGCCATCGAGCAGCTGCGGCAAAAGATCGGCGACAAAAAGGTGCTGTTGGCCCTGTCGGGCGGGGTGGACTCCTCGGTGTGCGCGGCGCTGCTGTCTAAAGCCGTGGGCAGGCAGCTCTACTGCATTTTCGTCGATCACGGTCTCATGCGCTATAAAGAAGGCGACGAGATTGAGGAAATCTTCGGCAATATGGATGTGAATTTCTGCCGCGTCAACGCCCAGGACCGCTACTTTGCCAAGCTGAAGGGCATCACCGACCCCGAGCAAAAGCGCAAGATCATCGGCGAGGAGTTTATCCGCGTGTTCGAGGAAGAGGCCAAGAAGGTGGGCAAAGTCGACTTTTTGGCGCAGGGCACCATCTATCCCGATGTGGTGGAATCAGGTCTTGGCGGGCAGAGCGCTGTCATCAAGAGCCACCACAATGTCGGTGGTCTGCCCGATCATGTCGACTTTGAAGATATCGTAGAGCCCCTAAATCTGCTGTTTAAAGACGAGACCCGCCGGCTGGGTACCCTGCTGGGCCTGCCCGACTTTTTGGTGTGGCGTCAGCCCTTCCCCGGCCCCGGTTTAGGCATTCGGGTCATGGGCGAAGTCACCCCCGAAAAGGTGGCGCTGCTGCAAAAAGCAGATTTTATCTATCGCGAGGAGCTGGCCAAAGCCGGTGTCGACAAGGGCCTCAGCCAGTACTTTGCCGTGCTGACCAACCAGCGCTCGGTGGGTGTAGTAGGCGATTTCAGGACCTATGACTATACGCTCGCCCTGCGCGCAGTGACCACCGACGACTTCATGACCGCCGATTTTGCCCGCATCCCCTACGATGTGCTGGAGAAGATCTCCTCCCGCATCATCGGCGAGGTCCAAGGCATCGGCCGCATGGTGTACGATATCACCACCAAGCCCCCGGCAACGATTGAGTGGGAGTAAAGGTCAAAGTTCTACAGAGTATCTATATTATTTGAAAACCACTGATTTTATCATGGTTATTCATATTCTATGTATTATCCTCTTTTTTGAGGTGATACCGTTTTGAAACAAAAAGTAAATAGTTCTAAGTGGCTTTTAAGTAACCTCTCAGTATTGCATGAGCAATGCTGAGAGGTTTTTGTTCTGCTTTGATATAATGATTGGATTCAATTATTATATTCAGGAGGCTATTATGGGAGCTTACAAAGACAAAAACGGAACATGGTTTGCTTCTGCTCGATACAAAAACTGGGCAGGAGAAACAAAACGAAAAATGAAACGAGGATTTTCTACAAAACGGGAAGCATTGGCATGGGAACGACAATTTATCGCTAAAAATGATGGGAATTTGGAAATGACATTTGAATCATTCTATGAGTTGTATAAAAACAATTTGCAAAATCGATTAAGAGAAAATACATGGTATACAAAAGAAATGATTATAAAGAAAAAGATTCTTCCTTACTTTGGCAACTATCGAATTTGCGATATCAAGCCAATCGATGTACTGCGTTGGCAAAATACAATGATTGATTTCAAAGATGAAAATGGTATGCCGTATTCGCCTATGTATCTTAAAACTATTCATAATCAGCTAAGTGCAGTATTCAATCATGCAGTACGATTTTACGGGTTATCTGAGAATCCTGCCGCCATAGCCGGTAACATGGGAAAAGAAAAAGCAGGCGAAGTTCTCATTTGGACAAAAGAGGAGTATCAACAATTTTCTAACGCAATTAAAGATCGTCCTGTATCATTTATCGCATTTGAAATACTTTATTGGTGCGGTTTGCGATTAGGTGAATTATTGGCACTAACGCCAAGCGATTTTGACTTTAAGCATAAGATTGTAAGTATAACGAAATCTTATCAGCGCATTGGCGGAGAGGATATTATAACGCCGCCAAAAACAGATAAAAGTATAAGACGAGTTCTACTATCAGATTTTCTGTCCGAAGAAATTCAGCAATATTTGTTTGGGTTAAAAGATATTGCTGAAGATGAACGAATATTCCCATTTACAAAATCTTTCCTACACCATGAGATGCAGCGTGGTTGTACTGTCAGCGGTGTAAAGAAAATTAAAATTCATGGTATCAGACACTCGCATATTTCGCTGCTTATTGACATGGGTTGCAATGCCGTTGCTATTGCCGACCGTGTTGGACACGAGAGCATTGATATTACTTATCGATATGCTCATGTGTTTCCATCTACGCAACAGGAAGTGGCATCAAAACTTGATAATATGGTGACTATATAGTAGTTACGTTGAAAAATACCAGATTTTGTGTTATAATTTATTAATGGTGGGCTTTGCCCTGCCAAGTCAACCGTATGGAAGAGATTCCATGCGGTTTTTGTTTTTTCAGAATTTCCAAAAAGGAGTATACATATGAGAATTAAAAAACTCAAAATCATAAATTATAAATTGTTCCAAAATACGACCATTGAAATGAACGATAACATGAATGTTTTTGTAGGTGAAAATGATTCTGGAAAAACGACAATCTTGGAAGCGTTAGCGATGGTATTAACCGGGAGGATTAATGGCAGCAATATTGCCAATCGGCTTAACCTTGATTGGTTTAATACAAAAGTTCGTAAGAATTTTATAGAGGCTATTGGATCAGGTAATACGCCTGTTTTACCTACGATTGAAATAGAGGCATACTTTTCTGCTCCCGAAGAAGATGAAGTTGCAATTAAAAAATTCAAAGGAACGAATAACTCACTTCACGAAGACACCGAAGGTGTTAAGGTGGAAATTATATTTGATACACAATATGCTCCCGCATATAAGCAACTCTTGACAGATGGGAAAGTTAAAGATATTCCGATAGAATACTACAAGGTTAATTTTAGATCTTTTGCAAATCCAGAATACTACGCTCAGATAACTGGTAAGAAAGTCGCTTGTATAGATACAACAAAAAAGGATTATGGTCCTGTATTAAGTCGTTTTGTTTCTGGCAGCATTAATGAATATCTCACAGAAGAAGACCTGACCGAATTACGTCATGCTTATAGAGCAAATCGACATGAATTTACCGAGAATCAAGCAGTGAGACGGCTTAATGATAAGCTGCAGCAAAGTCACAGTTTCGGCGGAAAAGAAGTCAGCCTAAATCTAAGAGAAAGTGGAATAGATGAATGGAAAGGTGATATGACCATTTCGTTAGATGGTATTCCGCTGGAGAATTCGGGTTTTGGGACTCAAAACATGTTTAAATCGGAGATTTTTCTGCTTCAAAATTCAGATGTAGATATCTTAATCATCGAAGAGCCTGAGAATAACCTTTCGTATACGAACATGTCTATTCTCATATCTAAATTGTCGGAAAGCACAGGGAAACAGCTATTTATATCGACCCACAGTAGTTTTGTTGCAAACAAACTCGGTTTGCAATGCCTTCACTTGGTTGCGAATGAGAGTACCACACCGTTCAAAATGTTAAGCAGAGATACATACGACTATTTTCTTAAACTCCCAGGCTATAACACCCTACGAATTCTGCTAGCAAATCATGTAATATTGGTTGAAGGTCCTGCGGATGAGTTAATTGTTCAAAGAGCATATATTGATAATTTCGGAAAGCAGCCAATAGAAAATGGCATAGATGTGGTTGCAGTTGATAGTTTAGCTTTTCAGCGATATTGTGAACTCGCATCTCTAATAAGAAAGCCACTGATTGTTGTCACTGATAATGATGGTGATGTTAATACCGTGAGAGAGCGATATAAAAAATATGGAGATCTGGTTGCGCTTTGTGTGGAGTCTGATAATGCCTTAAATACACTTGAACCGTCAGTGCTTTCAGTAAATATCAATGACTTTGAAACATTTAGATCAATCATTTATTTGGGTAAAGATGTCAAAAGCCGAGACGCAGAAAGCATAAAAAGCTTTATGATAGGAAACAAAACTGATTGGAGTATGCGAGTTTTTACTAGTAATCAGAAGATAAAATACCCTCAATATATCTTAGAAGCCATTGGTGTGAGGAATGAAAACAAGGTTGATTCAGATGGATAACCAAGTAATATTTGCCGCCGCAGGTAACGGAAAAACATATTCTTTGTGTGCTAAAGCAAGAACAGCGGTAGAAAATGGTAATAAATATGTTCTGTTGCTGTCATATACAAATGAAGGCATTCGTTCTTTAGAAAGTGAATACAGAAAACAGAATGGCGGCATTTTGGATGAAAGGGTAATATTTAAGTCTTGGTATAGCTTTTTGCTTTCAGATTACATTAAACCATATCAATGTTCACTCCATCTTAAAGAGAAGCGTTACAAACAAGAATTCTCTGTGACATTTCCAGAGAATTTTGTGAGTTCCATTGCGTTTTATGATACAGATCCACCGCCCAGATGGTACAACCAAAATCATGTACAATACTTTGTAAATCGGTGTGGTGATGTCATCCCTGACAGGGTGAGCCATTTGGCATATCTATGTAATAATCATTCTAATGGAAAAGCAATTAGTCGAATGGAAGAAATCTATTCTCACATATTTATAGATGAGCTTCAAGACTATGCTGGTTGGGATCTAGAAATTATTCGTCTCCTATTTGAGTCGAAACTCCTGATAACATGCGTAGGTGACTACAAACAATCTACCTATAGAACAAACAATTCGCCCAAAAACAGTCAGTATAGAGATGAGAACATTCGAAAGTATTTTCAGGAACTTGAGAAGAATGGGATATGCATTACTTCATACGCAAATACCACAAGAAGATTTAATCACGAAATTTGTGACTTTGTTAACACAATACACGGTGATACGGAAGCGATTGTTGAACCAGATGGAAATATAGACGGCATTGATCCAGTGGATAATACAGGTGTTTATATAATGGACATCAAATATCTTAGCCAATACTGTGAGCATTATCATCCTACAATATTGCGATACGACAAAAAAGCAAAGATAGCTTTTCATCACAGCTGCGACGTTTTCAATTATGGTGGCGCCAAAGGTGCAACGTACGAACGAGTAGTAATTGTTCCTGTTAGCACAACTCTACCATTTCTAGAAAAACAAACAAAAATCACTTCAAATCAAACTAGAGCCAAATTTTACGTGGCATGCACAAGGGCAAAATATAGTGTAATCTTTGCGGTAGACAAACCTAAAGAAAACGCAATGTTTAAGTCCGTGAAAATTCAAGTTGCTGATAAAGTTTTACCAGCATATAAGTTTATAAATGATAGTTTAGCCACATAAAATAAGGCCTTATATATGATGAAAACAAAGGAGTAATTGAGTATGTCAAGTGGTTCAAAGCAACATTTCAAGCAGTTTAGCATTGATAGCGTTCAAGATGCGTGTATTGCTTTAGGATCGTTAATCTCTGGAGCATTGGTTCATTATGAAAAATATAAGGAATATTCTAATGAGGCTAATGCATTATTAGAAAACTGTGATACTGAATACATTGCTGCGAAAGATTATGACGATATCAACGACAAACTTTTATACAGACAACATGAAATCTTGAAATTATCTGCCGATCATCAAAGTAGTTCATTCTCATATAAAGATCTACGAAAATTGCTTGAAAAGAAAAGTTATATATTAACGCCTCTTTCGGATGAAATTACAGAGATTCTCAATGAACTACTTGATGTTAGAAATTGGACATTCCATAACTCTCAGTCGTTAATGGTCGCTGCAAAAGAAGCAGCAGAAAAAAATATTCCTCCTGAATTAAAAGGAATTACCAAAATTGTGCCTCAATTAAATCCAATATTGATTGCAAAAGTGGAAAGATACGAATTGCTTATGCTTGCATCATTAACGATACATACGAAAAAACGTATAGAACAATTCGATGCAGTAATTAAGAGCATGAAGGATGACTATCAAGAAATGTATAGTTCCATTAAAGATAAATCGTTATTAATGGCCTCTCATAGTTTTTCTGATAAAGTACAATACATCGAAAGACCTATTACATCACAATTAGTAGGATATCAAAGTGATATAGTACAAATATCGATGGCGATTCAAAAATCAAAATATGATGGAACTAATCAGGCGTTTAACGATTGGGTTTTGCGTTTTCAAAATAATCCAAAAAACGAAGACGAAAAGAATTTCTAAGCATAGTAATTGCTTTGGATATTGGACTATTCTATTACGCCATATGTTATTGTTGATTTACTTATGTTTTCTTGATTTAATAGAGATGTTTAGTGAAAGCGTAACTTCTTATACGATGCACCAATAATCTCATATAAGTAGGCGACAAAGCCACTTAGTATTATTCCATTGACTATTTTGCAACACTTTCTGCAACACGAAAGAGGATAGACAGAATAAGACAGAGAAAAACGCCCTTAAAAACGGTGTTTTATGTAGGAAAAAGCCTCTAAAATAAGGGGTTGGAGATAATCGTAAAAGAGTGGGAATAATCTGTGGTTATATTTTTCCAGGCACAAAGGAAAGACAACCGAGAAAGAAGCTAATAGATAAAATATCCCCCTTCGATGATTCGAGGGGGGATTGTTGTGTGAAAAGGCTTGAAATAATCACGATTTCGTGATATTATAAGCAAAATTAGTGATTGGCTGGTGGTATGGTATGGCAGTTTCTTATGATAGATTATTTCACTTGATGATCGACAAAAAGATTTCTAATACTCAATTAAAAGATATGGCTGGAGTTAGTGCAAATATTATAACTCGCCTAAAGAGAAACGAGTATGTTTCGCTGGAAAGCATAGAGAAAATATGTTTTGCACTAAACTGTGAAGTTGGTGAAGTGCTGTACTTTATCCCTGACAATATTAAGGAGAATTAAATAATGCAAGAAATTATTGTAGATGAAGGTAAAATCAAGTGCTTGATTACCGGCAAAATGAGGAAAGAAACACCGGAAGAATATGTACGTCAGGAATACTGCCGTATTCTTTTGGATGTATATAAATATCCAAAGAGTCATATTGATGTTGAATATCCTATCAAGGTAGGCTCAACAGATAAAAGATGTGACATCGTTGTCTTTAATACTGAAGAAAAGTCACAAGACAATATTTATTGGATTGTCGAAACAAAGAAAAAAGATGAAAAAGAGGGTGTAGATCAGCTGTGGAGCTATATGTCTGCGACTACTGCCAGTTTTGGTACGTGGACAAATGGTGACGGCATTTTGTTCTACTATAAAGATGCTACCCGATCTAATCGTTATACCGAACTTCCAGATATTCCCAAATACAAAGAAAGTGTCGATTCAATCGGTAAGTATAATAAGTCTGATTTGGTAAAATGCACAGACTTAAAAGGCGTTTTTAAGCGTTGTAACAATTACTTTTTTAGTAATCAAGGATTAACGCAGGACAAGCGTTTTTCGGAAATATTAAAAATCCTTTTTTGTAAAATTGAAGATGAGAAGGATTTGTTTACCGAAAAATGTGAATTTTATGTCACGCCCCAAGAACAAAAGACACAAGATGGTCTTAGCAATGTTCGAGAACGTATAGATAAATTATTTGTAAAAGTTAAACTTCGCTTTCAAGAGGACAACATTTTTGAAACAAGCGATGAAATTCAATTAAATGACAGATGTCTTTGCTTTGCAATTGCGGAATTGCAAAAGTATTCTCTCTTGGACACAAATGTGGACATCAAGGGGGTTGCATTTGAAACATTTGTAGGTGCAAATCTTCGTGGTGAACATGGCGAGTTCTTTACTCCAAGAGAAATTGTTTCTATGGCCACTGAAGCTATAATGCCTAAAATTGATGAAACGGTATGCGATCCTGCCTGTGGCTCTGGCGGCTTCTTGGTTATGGCACTAAAAAACATCCGCCAACAATATGAAGAACTGCATAAAAAACGTCCAACACTGAATGTCGTTGGATTATTTAGAGAGTATGCAGATAAGTATATTCGTGGTATTGACTTTAATCCCGATTTGTCACGAGTAGCAAAAATGAATATGGTACTCAATGATGATGGGCATACAGGTATTTTCCATTTTGACTCATTAACACCGTTTGAACAGTGGCCGAGTAAAATTACCAATAAAATCGCTAAGGGCAAAATTGATATTATAATGACTAATCCGCCCTTCGGTAAAAAATGTGTAATTGATGATAAAAAAATCTTAGAACACTATCACCTTGGCCATAAGTGGGAAAAAGGGAAAGATGATACTTGGATTGAAACTAAGAAGGTTGATGAGAGCAGAACTCCTGATATTCTCTTTATTGAGCGTTGTTTGGATTTATTAAAACCAGGTGGTCGTATGGCCATAGTTCTTCCTGACGGAATTTTAGGAAATAATGGATTGGAATATGTGCGTCAATATATTCTAAATAATGCTGATGTTGTCGCCATCATCGACTGCCCTGTTGAATCCTTTTTACCATCTACCGACACAAAAACGTCTCTTCTCATTTTGAAAAAGAAGAAAAGAGAAGGACTTCCTCAGACTTTCGATACATTTATGGCGATTGCTAAAACATGTGGTCACGATAGAAGAGGAAAAGAAATTTATGTACGAGATGAAAACGGAGACCCTGTAATTGTTGATGGAAACGCTGTGATAGATAATGATTTTGCCGAAATCACAAGGAGGTTAGTAGAGCATGTCAAAACTAGAAGTATTTATAACTAACCCCATAAAATTGTCAGCAGGATCGTTTTATCCGAGAAATTACAATCCAAAGTATCTGTTTGTAAAAGAGGGAATGTCAATCTGTCCAACGATGTCTCAGTATATTGTTGGTGATATAAAGGGTGGCTCTACTCCACCGGCATATTTCTTCTATAAGGATCATGGAATACCTTTTATTAAGACTTCAGCAGTTTCAAGGCATTATATAAATGTAAATGATTTACAGTTGATCGATGAAGGATTTCACAACAAAACCATCAAGCGATCAATTACCTATCCGTATGATATCATTTACACTATGACTGGCAAATTTATGGGTAAAGCTGCAATGTGTCCCCCAACTATTGCAGAAATGAATATGAGTCAGAATAGTGTTGTGTTACGGACAGCATCGCCAAAAGAAGCTGCATTTTTGACAATCTACCTTAATTCTCAAATTAACAGAATACAGGTACGGGGAACATATTCTATTACAAAGCAAAAATTCATGAACCAAGGGAAGATTGCTAATCTAAAGGTCATGAAATACGACAGTAAATATGACGCTTTGATGCAGGAATACATAGACGCATTTGACAGTTATTATTATGCTGTTCTTCGTATTCAGGAGATTATTTCGGAGTTTAACAAAGATTATCACCTTGCTTTCAAAGATGAAGCTCAATTTGGGTTTGTAGTGGAACCAGATTCATTTGATAAGCGAATGCTAATGCCAAATTTTTATCGTCCTGACGTTGGAGAGACAATTGCTACGCTTAGCAGTGGGACTAATACTATTGGGTTTGATTCGGAAAATCTTAGTAAGGGTGACGAGGTTGGCAGTGCCAACTATTTGGAAGAAGGCATACCTTTCATAAAGACAAGCGATATTATTAATTTTGATGTGGATTATGAGCCTGATTGTTATTGTCCTGAATCCTTTTTATCTCAACTGGAGCAAGACATTAAATGCGGCGATATTATCTTTGCTAAAGATGGAAAACCGGGAGAAGTGGCTATTATCCAAGAGGACAATAAGGTAATTATTTCAAGTGGTCTTGTAAAGTATAGACCACGAAATACTGATGAAAGATATTGGGTATTTTTGCTTCTTTCCAGTAAATATGGTGAATCATATTTTATAAGAAATGGTTCGTTATTGCCTCTACTATGCTTCACCTTAGAGCCGATTTTTTTGGCGCATTTGCAATTCCAGAAATAGCAGATGATGTAAAGTCTAAGTACATTGACCCTCTTGGGCAAGCGTTTGACAAAAAACGTGATGCGTATATGAAAATTGCTAAAATTAAAGCAGTAGTGGAAGAATTATTTACAAATCCTTCTATTAATTTGAATATTTAAGTGATTTAGCCGAGCAGATATTCACTGCCCGGCTGATGATGTATTATGCGAAGATAATCTCTACATTGACGATTTCTTCTGTCCTGTTGCGGATGCTGCCCATAGTTCTGACCCAAGCCATCTGATTTTGCTCCTTGAGTTGCTCTGTAACGCCTTCTTTCTCTGCCATCTGTTTTATCAACAGAGCGAGCTCGGCATTTGCCTGAGCATCAATGTCAGCCAAATAGTTGTGTAGCTTACAACTGAGAACCAAATCAGCATATAGCATCGGGCGCTGCTCCTTGATAAAATCAAGATGCCTTCTGCCCCAGATGCCGAGTGGACGTTCTTCGGTATCTGGAAGAACCAGACAAGGGATATAGTAATCTCCATGCAGTTCGTACCAAAGTCCGTTGCTGTTGTCATAGATATATTTTTCCATAGTGCTAACCTCCGTGTATTATTGTTTGAGATAGTTGCAAGTGGCTTTGAGGTGAACCAGCCAGCGGAGGTTTGTATTATAACCGTGGCTACAAAACGGCTACAAAATTCATAAAGACTCTATGGAAAGTATAAAATATATGGATTGTATGGACGAAAAGCGTATTGAGAGTGCATTTTATTACAGAGAAATAAGGTCTGGTGCTTGAATGGGAATAACAGCAGCCAAAAGAGCCTTTACGAACTGTCATGTAGCAGGTTCGTAAAGGCTCTTTTTCACACCAACTTCTATCCCCCATCTGCGCAGAAAAGCCACCGCATACGCCTATCATGAGTCCCACTCGCAGGGCTTCTCTGAGCCCGCAAATTGCATTTTCTCCGTCTATTTCGACTGCGCAGCCCTTGACTTAGAGTGCACTCCAGGTGTTAAGATATATACAGATACAGCATTACCGATATGCTGTGAGGAGGAGAGAGCCATGAACTACCGACAACTGGGCCGCACCGGCCTACAGGTGAGCGAGATCGGCATGGGCTGTGAGGGGTTCGTCGACCACGACGGTGCGCTGATCGGCCCACTGCTGGATGCCGCCGAACAGGCGGGTGTCAACTGCATCGACCTGTATACCCCCAACGCCGACATGCGTGACCGGCTGGGCATCGCCCTACAGGGGCGAAGAGAAAAATTCATCCTACAGGCGCACCTGTGCACCATCTGGAAAAATGGCCAGTACAAGCGCACGCGCCAGATCGATGAGGTGCGTGCCGGGTTCGAAGACTTATTTGCACGGCTGCAAACTGATCATGTCGAGATCGGCATGATCCACTATGTCGACTCGCTTGACGACTGGCGCCAAGTATCTCAGGGCCCGGTAATGGCCTACGCCAAAGAGCTGCAAAACGCCGGTAAGATCGGGCATATCGGCCTGAGCAGCCACAACCCCGCCGTGGCCATCGAGGCGGTGCAGAGCGGCCTTATCGAGGTGCTGATGTTCAGCATCAATCCCTGCTACGACCTGCAGCCCCCCAGCGAACACTGCGAAGATCTGTGGGCCGACGAGAGCTATGCCGGGCAGTTGACCAACATGGACCCTCTGCGCCAACAGCTGTACGAGCTCTGCGCGCGCACTGGGGTGGGCATCACGGTGATGAAGGCCTTTGGCGGGGGCGACCTGCTCGATGAGCAGCTCTCCCCCGCCGGCAAAGCGCTCACCTCCAGTCAGTGTATCCACTATGCGCTCACCCGGCCAGGGGTCGCCTCGGTACTGGTGGGGGCCCACACGGTGGAGCAACTGCATCAGAGCCTGGCCTACGAGCGAGCCAGCGCCGCCCAGCGCGACTATGCGGCTGCCCTGTCCGCCTTTCCCCAGATCAGCTGGCAGGGTCACTGTATGTACTGCGGCCACTGTGCCCCCTGCCCGCAGGGCATCGAGGTAGCTGCTGTCACCAAGTTCTTAAATCTGGCTCTGGCTCAAAAAACGCTGCCCGAGACCGTACGGGAGCACTACCTGACACTCCCCCATCGCGGGGGCGACTGTATCGCCTGCGGGGCCTGTGAAAGGCGCTGCCCCTTTGGGGTGCCAGTCATCCAAAACATGAACCGAGCGGCCGATATCTTTGGCTGCTGATCGAGAGGAAGAGATCTTATGACGATAGCAGAGGTGAGCCGCCGCTACCAGCTCTCGCCCGACACGCTGCGCTACTACGAGCGCATTGGCCTGATACCCGCTGTGGGGCGCACCAAAAGCGGCATCCGCGACTACAGCGAGAGCGACTGCAATTGGGTGGAGTTCATCAAATGTATGCGCGGGGCCGGCCTGCCCATCGAGTCGCTGGTGGAATATGTGGCGCTCTTCGTGCAGGGGGATAAGACTATCCCCGCCCGCAAGCTGCTGCTTATCGAGCAGCGGCAAAAGCTGGCCCAGCGCATCAGTGAGATGCAGGGCGTGCTGGCCCGCCTGGATACCAAGATCGAGGGGTACGACAGCCACCTGCTCCAAGCCGAGCGGGCACTGGTGAACCAGGATAACTAAGCATATAAGAAGAGCTGCCCCCTGCAGCTCTTCTTTGTCGTTGGCGGCCGTGCTATAATGGTACCGGCTCTATTTGATGGGCTGGGCTGCCCGATAAAAAGCCCATCCGTCTCTAAATCTGTATGATAAAGGAAGCGAGAACTGTGGACAAACAAAAAGCACTGGATGCGCTCGATGCCTTGGCGCCTTCGTTTTATGAGCTGAGCGATGCGATCTGGGATACCCCCGAGACCGCCTTTACCGAGACCCGCTCTGCCGCTGCACTCTGTCAGGCGCTGCAGCAAAACGGCTTTGAGGTAGAGCAAAACGTAGCCGGTATCGCCACCGCCTTTTGCGCCAGCTATGGGCAGGGCAGCCCTGTGATCGGCCTGCTGGGGGAATTCGATGCGCTGTCCGGCCTCAGCCAGCAGGCCGACTACACCGAAAAAAGCCCGGTAGTCGACGGGGCACCGGGGCACGGCTGTGGCCACAATCTGTTGGGCGTCGGGGCGCTGGCGGCAGCTGTAGCGGTAAAAAACTATCTACAGCAGACCGGTCTGCCCGGCCGAGTCGTCTATTATGGCTGCCCCGGCGAAGAAGGCGGATCGGGCAAGGCATTCATGGCCCGCGACGGGGTGTTTGACGAGCTCGATTGTGCGCTCACCTGGCATCCCGGCGATATGAACGCCGTCAACACCGCCAGCAGCTTGGCCAACTATCAGATCTGCTACCGCTTTTACGGGGTCAGCGCCCATGCCGCTGCCTGCCCGCACAAGGGGCGCAGCGCGCTCGATGGAGTGGAGCTCCTCAATATCGGGGTGCAATTTTTGCGTGAGCACATCATTCCCGATGCACGGGTCCACTATGCCATCACCAATACCGGCGGCTTTTCTCCCAATGTAGTGCAGCCGTTTGCTGAGGTATTGTACCTCATTCGTGCGCCCAAGACTACCCAGGTACAGCAGATCTACGAATGGGTAGAAGATATCGCCAAAGGTGCTGCTCTGATGAGCGGGACCAGAGTAGAGCGCCAGTTCATCAAGGCCTGCTCGAACCTGGTGCCCAACAGCGCGCTGGCAGCACTGCTACAGCAAAATATGGAAGACCAGCCGCTCCCCACTTATAGCGAGCGGGAGCAGCAGTATGCCGCCGCCATGCAGGCCACCTTTGAAAACGGCGGCTCCAGCCTTGTGGAGTCGGCAGCTATGTTTGGCCCACAGGCTATTGCCGTGGCCAAGCAGCACGCAGGCCAGCCGCTGGGCAATTTTATCAGTCCACTCACCGGAGCCGAACCGGTCATGCCCGGCTCGACCGACGTGGGTGATGTGAGCTGGGTGTGCCCCACTGCCCAGATATCGGTCTGCACCATGGCCGCCGGTACTCCGGGCCACTCCTGGCAGCTGGTCAGTCAGGGTAAGAGCAGTCTGGCCCATAAAGGCATGCTCTACGCAGCCAAAGTCCTGGCCGGCTCCGCCATCGACCTGCTGCACCGCCCCGAAGTGGTGGCCGCCGCCAAAAAGGAGCTGGCCGAACGGCTGGAAGGCGGTCACTACATCCCGCCTATCCCACAAGGGGTGACCCCCACGGCTATCGATCCCGGCGCCAAGTTGGGGTAATGGGGCGCTCGTCCCATTACTGCCAGAGGTATATTCTAAGGCGATCTTTTGAGGGCAACACACCGTGTTGTCCTCTCACTTTTCCACCCGCTTTTCACAATTTGTTCGCAAAATCGTGGTATACTGGCCAGCATAAAGAACCGAGAGGATGTGTACTTCCATGCGCGTATATACCTGTGACGAAATGCGGCAGATCGAGCAGCGTGCCGATGCCGGCGGGCTCAGCTATCGGCAGATGATGGAGAATGCCGGCTGGCGGGCCACGGCGATCCTGCTGTACTGGTGGCGCCAGTCCCACCCGGCGCAGCCGGTGATGCGGGTGGCCATATTCTGTGGCAAAGGCGGAAACGGCGGCGACGGACTGGTGATGGCCCGCCATCTGTCGGCGGCTGGTATGGCCGTGGTAGTCGTACTGTGTCAGGGCCAGCCGGTACCGGCCCACAGCGCTGCCAACCTGCAGCTGCTGCGCGGCCGGCCGATCCCCATATACCAGTTGGGGGAAGCCGCCGTCGATCAGCTGGCGGCCGAGGCCGACGTGCTCATCGACGCGGTGTACGGAACCGGCTTTCGCGGCGAGATGGATGATCGGGGCCGGCAGGCCGCCGCGCTGATGAACAGCGCCCCCGGCACCGTGTGGGCTGTCGACGTACCCAGCGGAGTCGCTGGCGACAGCGGCCACATCGACCCCGGTGCCGTGCAGGCCAACTTTACAGTGGCACTGCACAGCTACAAGCCGGCCCATCTGGTCTACCCCGCCGCCGGGCACAGCGGCCAGTTGGTTTTGGCTGATATCGGTATCCCCGCCAGCTGCGACCCCGTACAGCCCGCCTTTCACGTCACCGATGCTCAGCAGGTGTTCACCGCGCTGCCGCCGCGCCAACAAGATACCCACAAAGGTGATTTTGGCAAGCTGCTGGCAGTGGTATCCAGCGGCGACATGCCCGGCGCCGGGCAGATCTGCACAGCCGGTGCGCTGCGGGTGGGTACCGGCCTGGTACGGGTCGCCATACCCCGGCCACTGGTGGCACAGTATGCCCCCCACCTGCCCGAGGCGGTCTACCTGCCACTGCCACAAAGTGAAGATGGGTCCGCCGCGCCGGGGGCTGCTCCAGTGCTGGAAAAAGCTCTAGCCGACAGCACTGCCTGCGTCGTTGGCTGCGGTATGGGTACCGGTCAGGGACCAGCCCAACTGCTGCAGTACCTGTTGCAGCACGCCGCCTGTCCCCTACTGCTGGATGCCGATGCGTTGGGCATACTCTCACAGTCTCCAGATTGGCTAAACGGGGTCAAAGCGCCGCTGGTGCTCACCCCCCACCCCGGAGAGATGGCCCGCTTGCTTGGTATCTCCACCGGGCAGCTGGTGGCCAACAAGTTGCAGTACGGCCGCCAGTTCATAGAGAAGTACCCGGTCACTTTGGTGCTCAAAGGGGCTCATACGCTGGTATTCTCCCCCGGCTGTCCGGTGGCTGTCAACCCCACCGGCAACCCGGGCATGTCCAAAGCCGGCAGTGGCGACCTGCTCTCGGGTATCATTGGCGGTCTGTTGGCTCAAGGGCTTTCGCCTTATCTGGCGGCGGTGTGTGGCGTTTGGCTGCACGGAGCCGCCGGCGACCGCTGTGCAGCCCGCCTATCGCAGACGGCCATGTTGCCCACCGATATGCAAAAAGATCTCTCTGATCTGTTTTTAGCCCACCATCGCTGACCGATACGCATATCACCGTGCTAAATAGGGGCGGGGATAACACTGTACATCTGTGTTGTCCCCGCCCCTATAGTCTGCACTCGTTAAGAAAGTCGTTTCGTGTACCACTTTCAGGTAAGCCGCCAGCTCATCTCACAGCTATCACCAAACAGCTGTTGTCCACCGTGTGTAAAAAAGCAGTGGATGCAGTCCACCATCAGCTGGCGAGCCCCCGGCTCTTACCTATCTCCTCATCGCCTGTGTACCCCTGCGCCGGCAGCTCCGCGATCGCCCCGTTCTCAGCCCTGTAATCCACAGTTAAAACACATCTTACTCTATCTACCAGCGCCCCGCTATCTCTCCCCTGTCCGCCAGCTGCGCGATCTCTTCCGCCGCCTGTCTGGCCGTGCGGTCGGTGGTATCCAGCAGCGGCACCGGCAGTTTGGCAAAAGACGCCAGCCGCTGCCTGCTGCGATCGATGACATCTGCAGTGCGCAGACCGTGCGCCACATCGCTCTGCAACCGGTACACCAGCTGTTCTTCACTGCATACAAGTGCCACCTGGCACAGTTCCCAACCGAGTAAGTCCAACCGGTCCAGCAGCTGCCGCCATATCTGCTCCTCGTGCAGCACCCAGCAAAACACCACGTTCATAAACTGACCGCAGCGCAAAAAATTCTGCAGCAGTGTAGTGATATTTTGCAGCACCAGCGCCTTGGTCTGCTCGTTTACCACGAACGGGTCCATATCCCAACACCAATCTCCGTCTAAAAACACACAGTTTGGCAGCAGCCGTTTCAGCTCCTGGCACGTAGTGGTCTTGCCTACCCCCATAGGGCCGCCGACCATAAACAGCGTAGGCACAGCGCACCTTCCCTTCTCAGCATATAAAAAGAGCGCCCGGCCGGGCGCTCTTTTGCATTTCTACTTGCGTTTGCCCAGCAGGCGCAGCAGGTACAAAAAGATATTGATAAAGTCCAGGTACAAGTTTAAAGCCGAATAGACCGAGATCTTATCCAGCATAGCCGGGTCACCCTGGAAGCTGTAGTAGTAGTCCTTTACTTTTTTGGAATCGTAGGTGGTGATGCCCAAAAACAGGATCAGGCCCACGAAGCAGACTACCGTGTCGAGCATGTAAAAATTAAAGAACATGCTCACCAGTCCCATGATGATCAGGGCGATAAGCCCCATACCGATCATGGGGCCAAAGCCCGACAGGTCGCGCTTGGTGATGAGGCCCACCGCCGCCATCACCCCAAAGTACAGCGAGGTGACGCCAAAAACAAAGATGGTAGCCGTCACGTCATACATCAAAAACAGGGTGGAGAAGACGATACCGGTGGTCACCGCATAAGCGATAAAGGTAATACGGGCCGCCGTCAGCGACATCTTCTGCAGGCGGGCGGTGAGTACCACCACCAACACCAGCTTGCCTATCAGCAGGGCCAGCGGCATCCACGGGGTCACGAACAGCGCCAGCACTGCACCGGTGGCGTACAGCCCATAAGAAGTGGCAAAGGTGATGGCCAGAGCAATAAACATCCACAGGTATGTCTTGGCTACATGTCTGTACAGCGGGGTCTTCACATTTTGCTCGGTGCCGATCCAGGCACCGGTCTGTGCGTCGTACATAGATAGATTACCTCCTCTTTCTATTTAGTAACAGTATACTGTATCAGGTTCTCTATTTCAACTGCCACCGCCCGTTTTATCCCGCTAAAAACCGCCGCCGGCAGCGCTCTGCCAGCAGCGGTCATTTTGAGACCAGACCGTAGCGGCTCAGGTAAACAGCTCGGTCTTCGAGTTCATATACACGCTCATCACGATGCCGATAGCCAGGTACAAGACCATCACCGAGGTACCCCCAGCGCTAAAAAACGGCAGCGTCAGGCCGATGACCGGCATCACGCCGATGCACATGCCCACATTGGCCAGTATTTGAAACAGCAGTACGGCAAAAATGCCCACACACACAAAGTAGCCCTGCTTGTCCGCCGAGCGCCGGGCCACAAACAGCGTTTTGCCCGCCACCGCCAGCAGCAGCCCCACCACCAGCAGGCAGCCGATAAAGCCCATCGTCTGTCCCACATAGCTAAAAATAAAGTCGTTGCGCATGTAGGGCACTTCCCGCGGCACATTGTCACCAAACAGCCCCAGGCCAAATATCTTGCCGCTGCCGATGGCGATCTTGCTCTGCAGCGGCTGAAAGCCCACCCCCTGCGGGTCCAGCTCGGGGTTAAAGATGGTCAAAAACCGCTTTTTCTGGTGGCTGGAGAGGATGAAATTCCAAAACACCGGCACTGCCGCCGCCGCCAGTGCCAGCCCGGCCAGCACATACCGCCACGAGATACCGGCGGCGAACAGCATCGCCACAAAGATCACCGCAAAAGCCAGTGCCGTGCCGTCGTCGCCCTGCAGATGGATCAGCAAAATAGGCGCCGCCCCGTGCAGACAGAGCATGAGCACATTTTTATACTGATTGATGTTGTCCCCCACTGCATCCAGGTGCATGGCAAAGGTGAAGATGAACGAGAGCTTGGCCAGCTCGGTGGGCTGAAAAGTCATACCAAAAGGCATCGGCAGCCAGGCTTTGTCGTCGGCGCCTGGGTTTTGGATACCAAATACAAAGGTGGCCAGCACCAGCGCCCAGCAGATCACCACGTGGTACTTCCAAAAGGTAAACCCCACATGAAAGTCCAGTTTCGAGATGATCACCGCCGCCACGACCCCGATAGCTGTGGCGATAGCCTGGGTCATCACCACCCGAATACTCAAAAATTCGTAGAACACCTGCGACGAGAGCAGCACGAGCGACATGCCGCTACAGGTAAAGCACAGCAGCCACAGCACCTTGTCGGTGCGCCGAAAATAGTCGGCCACCGAGGCGGTCAATTTTTTTAACATAAATATGGACCTCTCTTGAAAACGGGACGGCAACGCCGTCCGAAAAACATCTCTTACGCGATCAGCCGGGCCACCGCGCGGCAACCCGCAGATAGAATAGGTTCATTGTACTAAAAAAACCGGGGTTATTCAAGGAAATGCGCAGTTTAATTCGCTGGCTGAATATGCTATACTTATTTTTGATACCTGCGGCACGGCCCCTGCTACAGCGGGCAAAACGGCCCTTTTAGGGCCGCATTTATGTGCCGCTGTTCACCAATTGTTTACATGCCGGCGCAGCCAGGGGCATCGCCGGACGACTTTGATACAGGGGTGAGGATATGCTGACCGATATTGAGATCGCCAGCCAGTGCCGTATGCGGCCCATAAAAGAAGTTGCCGCCCAGCTGGGCATCGGCGAGTCCGAGTACGAGCCGTACGGCCACTACAAAGCCAAACTGACCCAGCCGCTCTTCGACCGGCTGCGCGGCCGTCCCGACGGCAAGCTGGTGCTGGTGACCGCCGTCAACCCCACCCCCGCCGGCGAGGGGAAGACCACCACCACCGTAGGGCTGGGGCAAGCCATGCAAAAACTGGGGGAAAACTGTGTCATCGCCCTGCGCGAGCCGTCGCTGGGGCCGGTATTCGGGGTAAAGGGCGGGGCTGCCGGCGGCGGCTACGCCCAGGTGGTGCCCATGGAGGATATCAATCTCCACTTCACCGGCGACATGCACGCCATCACCGCCGCCAACAATCTCATCTGCGCCTGCCTCGATAACCACCTGCAGCAGGGAAATCAGCTGGGGATCGATCCGCGGCGGGTGGTATTTAAGCGCGCCATGGACATGAACGACCGGGCCCTGCGGCAGATCGTGGTGGGGATGGGCGGTCCTTTGAGCGGCATACCTCGGCAGGATGGATTTCTCATCTCGGTAGCCAGCGAGATCATGGCCATCCTCTGTCTGGCCGACGATCTGCACGATTTAAAACAGCGGGTGGGGAACATTCTGCTGGGCTATACTTTCGGCCGCCAGCCGGTTTACGTGCGCGACCTGCATATAAGCGGCGCGGTCACCGCGCTGCTCAAAGACGCCATCAAACCCAATCTGGTGCAGACGCTGGAGGGAACGCCGGCCATTTTACACGGCGGCCCGTTTGCCAACATCGCCCACGGCTGTAACTCGGTGCGGGCCACTCGTCTGGCCCTCAAGCTGGGCGATTACTGCTTTACCGAGGCGGGCTTCGGCTCCGACCTGGGGGCCGAGAAATTTTTAGATATCAAGTGCCGCCAGGCGGGCCTTGCCCCCAGTGCCATCGTGGTGGTGGCCACGGTGCGGGCGCTCAAGTATAACGGCGGCGTCAAAAAAGATGCGCTGCAGCAAGAGGATCTGGCGGCACTGCAGCGCGGTCTGCCCAATCTGGTGGCCCACGTGCAGAATATGCGGCAGTACGGGGTGCCGGTGGTGGTGGCTCTCAACCACTTCTACGCCGACACCGGGGCCGAGATCGCCGCCGTGGGCGCCTGTCTCGACGAGCTGGACGTGCCCTGGGCGGTGTCGGATGTGTTCGCCCGCGGCGGCGATGGCGGCACCGACGTGTGCCGGCTCATTTTAGAGGCCTGCCGGCAGCCGAGCCACTTCTCCCCCATCTACAGCGAACAGCTGCCCATCGAGGAGAAGATCGCGGCCATCGCCCAAAAGATCTACGGCGCCGACGGGGTGGACTACTCCGCCGCCGCCCAAAAGCAGATCGCCCAGATCGCGGCACTGGGGTACGGCAAAACGCCGGTCTGTATCGCCAAGACCCAGTACTCGCTGTCGGATGACCCGGCCAAACTGGGCCGACCCACCGGCTTTCGCCTGCAGGTAAAAGAGGTGCGCCTCTCGGCCGGGGCCGGGTTCGTGGTGGCGCTGGCTGGCGACATCATGACCATGCCCGGCCTGCCCAAAGTCCCGGCGGCCGAGAGTATCGATATCGACGACGAGGGGAATATCACGGGGTTGTTTTAGTATGGAATTTATCACCGAGAGCACACAGCAGACCGAGGCGCTGGCCAAAAAGCTGGCTCGCCGGCTGCGCCCGGGCGACGTGGTGGCCTACCGCGGCGGCATGGGGGCGGGCAAAACTGCCTTTACCCGCGGGTTGGCCGCCGGTCTGGGCGCCACCGGCGAAGTGTCCAGCCCCACCTTTGCCATCGTCAACGAGTACCCGGGCCCGCTACCGCTCTATCACTTCGACATGTACCGCATCCTGGATCTCGACGACCTGGAGACTACCGGCTACTACGACTATCTGGATGCCGGCGACAGCGTATTGGCCATCGAGTGGAGCGAGAACATCCAGCCGGCCCTGCCGGAACACACCATCTACATCACCATTCAGCCGCTGAGTGAAGACCGGCGGCGCATCGTGGTAGAAAATCTAGAGAGGGGCGCCTGACCGATGCGGATACTGGCACTGGATACCTCGGCCAAATCGGCCTCCTGTGCAGTGTGGGAAAACGATGTGCTGTTGGCCGAGAGTTTTATAAACACCAGGCTCACCCACAGCGAAACGCTGATGCCCATGCTGCACAGTACATTGCAAAATGCCAAGCTGCAACTTGGCGATACCGACTATCTGGCCCTCACCCACGGGCCGGGTTCATTTACCGGGCTGCGCATCGGCACCGCGGCAGTCAAGGGGCTGTGTGCCGGGCTGCAGCGGCCCTGTGTGGGCGTCTCCACCCTCGAGGCCACCGCCTATAACCTGCTGGGCTGGCACGGCTATATCGTGCCGGCGATGGACGCCCGACGCGGCCAGGTATACACCGCCGCCTTTTTGTGCGATGAGAGCGGTATCCGCCGCCTCACCGATGACTGTGCCGCCGATGCCGCCGGCGTACTGACGGCCTGCAGCGACGAAAATTTACCGGTATATTTACTAGGCGACGGAGCCAGCTTGTGCTATAATACTGTAGGGGCAGACAGCCGGGTGCGCTTGGCGCCGGCCCACCTGCTCTTTACCCGCGCCGGGGCAGTTGCCCAATGCGCGGCCGCACACATACAAAAAGGCGAGGCCGGCCCCGCCCGCGACCTGGGTATCTCCTATATCCGGCTGTCGCAGGCCCAGCGGGAATTGGCCCAACGCCAGCAGTCGGCACCGAGTGGGGCTGACTGATAGGTACTTACCTCTGATCGCAGCCCGCCAGCACTGCGCGCGGCGGGCAGATACTGTGAAATGCGCCGGGCGCAGCGGCAGAATGGAGCTGTTTACTATGAAATTGTCAGTTGGTTGTGACCACGGCGGCTACGAGCTGAAAGAAGCGGTGCTCAAGCACCTGGACGAAAAAGGTATCGCCTACATTGACTGTGGCTGCCACGGCGAGAGCGTGGACTATCCGGTCATCGCCAAAGAGGTCTGCTCCCACATCGTCTCCGGCGAATGCGAGTGTGGTCTGCTGTTCTGCGGCACCGGTATCGGTATCTCGATGGCGGCCAATAAGGTAAAAGGCATTCGCGCCGCCTGCTGCTCAGATTACTACAGCGCCAAATACACCAAAATGCACAACAACGCCAACGTGCTGTGTATGGGCGGTCGGGTGCTGGGCCCGGGCGCTGCCTGTGAGCTGGTCGACGTGTACCTCGAGACCGAGTATGAGGGCGGCCGCCACCAGCGCCGTATCGATATGCTCACCGAGCTGGACAACGAGAGATAACTCCCCCGCCGGGACGTGTAAAGTAAAGAGAGGGAATTGACTATGGCCAAAAAGACCTTTATCATGGATCATCCGCTGATCAAACACAAGATCTCGCTGCTGCGCGACAAACACACCAGCACCAAAGAGTTCAGAGAGCTGGTCTCTGAGATCGCCATGCTGATGTGCTACGAGGCGACCCGCGACCTGCCCTTAAAAGAGGTGGAGATCGAGACTCCTGTCGCCACCGCCAAAGCGCAGATCATCTCGGGCCGCAAGATCGCCTTCGTGCCCATCCTGCGCGCCGGTCTGGGCATGGTGGAGGGCATCCTCAACCTGGTGCCCTCGGCCAAGATCGGCCACGTGGGCCTGTACCGCGACCCCGAGACCATGAAGCCGGTCGAGTACTACTGCAAAATGCCCACCGATATCGGCGAGCGTGACGTAGTGGTCCTCGATCCCATGCTGGCCACCGGCGGCAGTGCCATCGACGCCATCGGTCTGGTCAAGAGCTATAATCCCCGCTCGATCAAATTCATGTGCATCATCGCCGCCCCCGAAGGGCTGGCCGCGCTGGAAGAGGCGCACCCCGACGTCGAGATCTACGTCGGCGCGCTCGACGATCACCTCAACGACCACAAGTACATCGTCCCCGGTCTAGGCGATGCCGGCGACCGTATCTTCGGCACCAAATAATCTCTTTTGCACCATCTTTTGTACATAGGTGTTCCGGCATAATCGCCGGTACCAAAATAGGGGCGGGACAGCAGCTGTGCTGTCCCGCCCCTATTTATTTGCATATCGGCAGCAGTGCTTTAGCTGTACTGCTCTACGCTCTCGGCCACCAAGTCCCAAAAGCGCTCCTGATCCAGTGTAATGCCCACTTTGCAGTTGGGCGCCTTATCGCCGTACACGTGGTAGTAGTCGCACAGAGTGCGGCCATAACTGGGCCCACCGGTGATATCCACCTCGGCGTACATATCCTGCACGGTGAAGATGGAGGGGTCGATGAGGTAGGCCACACAGGTGACGTCGTGTACCGGGCCGCCATCCAGGCCGTAGGCGTCGTGCTGGGTCTTGTGGGTAAAGCGCATGATGTCGCCAAACAGCTTGCCGGCGCGGTTGCCTATGGCCTCCATGCGCTCGATCACCGCCATGGTGCAGGCAGTCTGGTTGGTCAGGTCCAGCCCCATCATCACCAGCGGCACACCAGAGGAGAACACCACATGAGCGGCTTCGGGGTCGGCGTAGATGTTAAACTCGGCGGCCGGGGTGGTGTTCCCCAGCCCATAGGCCCCGCCCATAAGTACGATCTGTTTGATCTTGGGCACAATGGCCGGCTGGGCTCGCATGGCCACAGCGATGTTGGTCAGCGGGCCTACCGGCACCAGGGTGATATCGCCGTCAGAGGCCATCAGTGTGTCGATGATAAACTGCACCGCACCGATCTTCTCCTCGCAGCGGGTCAGCGGCTCAAATACCGGGCCGTCCAGTCCGCTCTCGCCGTGGATATTGGCCGCCACCACCTGCTGGCGGACCAGCGGCAGCGGCATGCCGGCATACACCGGCACATCCAGCTCCAGGGTCTGGCAGATGTGCAGCGCGTTGGGCAGCGTCTTGTCCAGCGTCTGGTTGCCGGCCACCACCGTGATGCCCAGCAGGTCGATGGCCGGGTGCTTGGCCGCCAGCATAATGGCGATAGCGTCGTCGTGACCCGGGTCGCAGTCGAGAATGATCTTCTGTCTGTCCATGATATACCTCTCCCTCTATGGCCGCCCCGTGTTGGGGCACAAGGTGTATTTCGTTGTTTGTAGTATAGCAGTGGCCGTGCTATACTGTATATGAGATTTCTCATATTTCGGGAGGGATACCGATGCAGCAGATAAACGATGCCAAACTGCGCGCTCATTTTTTGCAGCGGTCCAACTTTTTACAGTGCTTCTCTTTCGACGCTGCCCCCTATACCCAGCTGTACCACGCCGAAGCGACCGACTATATCGTCAGTGAAGGCGCGCAGCTGCACCACCTGTTTTACCTGGTAGCAGGGCGGGCCAAGCTGTACCTTACGCTGCCCAACGGCAAGGTGTCACTGATCGACTTCTTTAAAGCCCCCTGCTTTGTAGGGGAGATGGAACTGCTTGACATCCAGCGGCAGTCGCGGGCGGTACAGGCGCTGGTGCCCTGCTACTGCCTGGCCCTGCCGGTAGACCAATGCCGCCAGCAGCTGCTGCAAGACGCCCGCTTTCTGCGCCGCCTGTGCGATTACCTGGGCAGTAAAAACTACCGCACAGTGCTCTCCCTATCGCAAAATAAAGGTTTTCCGCTGGAAAACCGGCTGGCGCAGTTTTTATTGATCGCCGCCCCCGAGGGCTGGTACCGCGAAAAGCACGGCCACGCCGCCGAGTATCTGGGCGTATCGTATCGGCATCTGCTCTATGTGCTGGCCGATTTCGTGCGCCTGGGCTACATCGCCAAAGACGAAGGCGGCTACCGCATCGCCGACCGGCCAGCCCTGCTATCTCTGGCCCGCGAGATGGACCCCCAGTGGGAGCTCCCCTAGCCCGTCTTCCCTGCACAAAAGCACCCTACAGGCACACGATATCGTGTGCCTGTAGGGTGCTTTTCCTTCTGCTGTCTATAAGCATACGCCGGGGCAGTATCTCTACCGGCGCAAACGGTCTTTCTCGGTAATGGGCCGCAGCACCCGGCAGGGGTTGCCCACCGCCACCACTTTAGGAGGAATATCGCGGGTGACCACACTGCCGGCACCGATGACCGCCTCATCGCCGATGTGCACGCCGCCCAAAATGGTGGTATTGCCGCCGATCCACACCCGATCACCCACCGTAATGGGCCGGGCCACGATATCGCCGGCCAGCCGCTCGTCGGCCAGCAGTGCGTGGTCCGAGGTGAAAAAGCACACCCGCGGCCCCATCATCACCTCCCGGCCAATGATCACCGGTGCACAGTCCAGCCAAATGCTCCCCTGATTGACAAAGCTGCCCGCCCCCAAGGTGACGAAAAAGCCAAACTCCATCGAAAACGGCGGCACGATATGCGCCCCTTCTCCCCGGTCGTGCAGCAGCTCATCCAGGGCGCGCTGCATACCCGTCTCATTCTGCTGCCCGTAGCACTGGGTGTAGCGGGCTATAGCGGCCGCCGCCTGCTTACGGCGATCAGCCAGCCATGGGTCAAAGTCGTCGTAGGGCCGCCCCGCAGCCATATCCTCTAAAAGTTGCCGGTGTTCGCGCATCGCAAGCTCTCCTCTCCCCGTCCGCTCCGGTCCCGGCGGCAAACATCTCTCTACCACCACTATATAAGCTGACCCAGGTCCCGTCAAGGACAATTGCCTCTTAAAGCACACATCGGGTAGCTTCCGCTTTTCCACCATTAAAGTGCCCCGATCCCACAGGTCTCCATAGTCTCCCCATCGGCCACCCATGCCGCTGCGCCCCGGCAAAACGCGGTCTCCCCGCTCCCGCACGCCAGCAAAAAAGCCGGCAGCTACCCGCCCCCGCCCTTTAAAAAAATCCCGCCGCACCCGCCGCATATACCGGCGGTAGTCGTCGCCAAACTGCCGCTGGCACCAGCGCTCTTCCGCGCGGGTGATCCAGTGCGCCGACACCTGAAACACCGCCACCAGCGCCGCCAAAAGCCACGACTGCACCAGCAGCGCACAGCCGGCAAAGATCGCGAGATACGCCACATACATGGGGTTGCGCGACAGCCGGTACAGCCCCTTCCCGCTCATTTTCCCAGGCGGCGGGGCGGCAAAAGCCACCACCGCTGCCGCCAGCAGCGCCAGCCCGGCAATATACACCGCCAGCCCACCGGCAAACAGCCCCGCCGGCCGGGTCTGTATCTGCGATACGCCTATGTAGACGATGATCGCCACACTAGTCAGCTGGTACAGCCAGTAGGCCACTCTCTCGCCCCCCTGCATGGGGGCAAAATGGGCCGCGCGCAGCACCGCCTCCCGGCCGTATCGACCCAGCAGCCCAAAGCGCACACCAAAAAATGGGAGCAGCAATAAAAAACCCATTCCCGCACCCCTTCCTTCTGTCGCACCGCGGCCCAACGCGCCGGCCGATGTGATCTATGTACCGATCGATCACACCGCCGCACAGGGCCTGCCTAAAGCAGCTGCTGCAAACTGTCTTTTTCGGTGATGGGCCGCAACACCCGGCAGGGGTTACCTACCGCCACCACACCCGGTTCGATATCGCGGGTCACCACACTGCCGGCCCCCACTACCGAGCCAGCCCCAACCGTCACTCCGCCCATGAGGATGGCACCGCCGCCGATCCACACGTCGTCCTCTACGGTGATGGGGCGGGCGGTTATAAGCCCGGCGGCCCGCTCCTGCGGCAGTAGCGCGTGGGTGGTGGTGTAAAAGCACACCCGCGGCCCGATGAGCACCCGTTCGCCGATGACCACTGGCGCGCAGTCCATAAAAATACTGCCCTGGTTGATAAAGCTGTCTTTGCCCAGCGATATGAACGACCCCAGCTGCACAGAAAACGGCGGCAGGATAAAGGCGCCGGGCCCACAGTGGCCCAGCAGCTCTTTTAAGATGGCGGTCATACCGGCGTTGTCGCCGCTTTTTTGGCAGGCGGTATATCGCTCGGCCAATGCTGCCGCCTCGCCCCGCCGGGCCTGCAGCCGGGGGTCAAAGTCGTTAAAGGTCTTGCCGGCGGCCATGTCGGCCATCAGCTGCTCTGGCAACTGCAAGTCGGTATCCCCCTTTTTAGGTGTTGGCGGCCAACCGGTCGCACAGCGCCCGGTCCGGCGTTACATAAGCCGAGTAGTTCTGGTCAAAGATCACCATCCCCGGCTTGGCCGCCGGCGGCTTTTTGATGTTCTTTACCAGCGTGTAGTCCACCGCCACCTGCGCAGCCGGCCCGGCTTTGGAGTGGGTGGCGGCAATGATGGCCGCCTGGGTAAAGGCCCGCTCGGGGATCGCGTCAAAATCCTCTCCCCCCGTCAGCAGGATCACGTGGCTGCCGGGGATCGACTTGGTGTGAAACCAGATGTCCCACCTCTCGGCGGTGCGCAGTGTCAGCTGGTCGTTTTGCAGGTTGTTGCGGCCCACCAGCACGGTATAGCCGTCGTCCAGCACAAATTTCAGCGGGTCGCGGGGGCGGGTCTTTACCTTGGCGTGCAGCCGCTTCACATAGCCCTGCCCGGCCAGCTCCTGCCGGATCTGCGCCAAGTCGTCCTCGCCGGTGGCGCGGGTCAGGCTGTCAAACACGCTCTCCAGGTAGTCGAGCTCCTGCTGTCCCTGCTCGATGAGTCCGCGCAGCTTCTTCTCAGCCGTGTCCAGCTTTTTGTATTTCTTGTAGCAGTGCTGGGCATTTTGCGCCGGGGTCAGGCGGGGGTCCAGCGGGATCTCCACCTCCTCCAGCGCCGGGCTGTAATAGTTTTGCAGCCGCACCGACTTCTGCCCCTTTTGCAGCTGGTACAGGCTGCTCGAGAGCAGGTCCCCCCACACCCGGTATCGGTCGCGGTCGGCACAGTCCAGCAGCTCCTGCCGCTGCGCTGCCAGCTTGCGCTGGATGCGCTCGGTCTTTTGCAGGATCAGGCCAAACAGGTCGCCGCTCTTCTGCTTCATACGGTGGTAGGTGTCGCGCTCGGCGTAGTAGCTGTCCAGCAGCTGCCCCATGGTCTCAAAGTGGCGGGTCTCGTAGGGGTAGCCAAACTGGGCCAGGTCTAAAAACGACAGGTCCTTGGGCGCTTTCTCGCCGTCGAGCACCATCGTCGGGGCGGGTGTGCCCTGCTGCAGTACCGCCTGCAGGTTGCCGATAAAAAAGCGCAGCCGGTCCATCTGGTCCTTTTCCAGCGCATCCAGCTTTTGGCCGTGGCACACATAGTGCTCGATCTCTCCGGCCACCACCGGCGAGATGCCCGCCAGCGCCTTCATAGCTGCCCGGTGCAGGTCGCCGTCAAATTTGTCGGCCACTGCCTGCGCCGCCGCCTCGCGGCTGGCGGTAAACAGGCTCAGCTTGTTCTGGGCCGGCGGCAGCTGATACTGCATGCCCGGCAACACCTGCCGCACCGAGGACATCGACAGATCCACCCGCTTTACCGAGTCGATGATGCGCCCCTTTTCACCGATGAGGATGATGTTGGAGTGGCGGCCCATGATCTCGCAGGCCAGCGTCAGCTGCACCGGGTCGCCGATCTCCGAGGTGCAGGCAAAGTCCAAAAACACGATGCGCTCGCTGTCGGGCTGGCGCACCGCCAGCAGCTTGCCGCCGGTCAGGTGCTTGCGCAACAGCATGCAAAACATGGGCGGCACCTGGGGGTTCTGGTAGCTCTGCCGGGTCACATGCAGCCGCGGTGCGTCGGCACGGGCCGACAAAAACAGCTTGCAGCCCACCCCCGCACCGCTCATCGTCAGCACCAGTTCCTCTTTCGAGAGCTGGTGTACCTTGGTGATGCGGCCGCCCAGCGCCGCCTGCTCGATCTCGCGGCACACAAAGTACAGGCTCAGTGCATCCAACGCCATTACAAAAACACCTCCACGTCCTGTTCATCGGTCAAAAAAATGGGCCCCGTACCGGCCAGCACCTCTTTCAGGGCCGGCAGCACCACCACCTCGGTGGCGTAGTGGCCGGCGGCGATCAGCGTCACGTCCCGCTGCCGGGCATACAAAAATTCGCTGTACTTGGCCTCGCCCACCAACAGCGTGTCCGCCCCGGCGGCCACGGCGGCGTCCACCAGGTCTCCCCCCGCTCCCGAGCAGATGGCCACCCGCTGTACTGTGCGGCTGCCCGGCGCGCAGCGCACCCCGCCGGCGCCCAGGCACTGGCGAACATGCCGGGCATAGTCGGCCGGGCCGCACACCCGGTGGGGCGTCCCCACCCGGCCCAGCCCGTCGGCGCACAGCGGCGCGCAGCCGGTCACCCCCACCGCCGCGGCCAGGCAGTCGTTCACCCCGCCGGCGGCAATATCCAGGTTGGTGTGAAAGCTGATGATCGCCAGCCCCCTCTGTACCGCCCGGTACACCGGCTGCAGCGGGGTCAGCGCCTTTATGGGGCGAAAGATCACCGGGTGGTGGGTGACGATGAGGTTGGCCCCGTTTCGCACCGCCTGGTCAATAGCCGCATCGGTCACGTCCAGCGCCAGCTGGATGCCGGTACACGCTGCCTCACCGTCGCCGGCCAGCAGTCCCACGTTATCCCACTCGCAGGCCAAAGCGGTGGGGTAGTGTTCTTCTAATCGTGCCAGTATATCTAAAATGCGCATAGCAGGTCCCTCTCTGTGTAAATGTCATCGGCAGGCGGCTACATCCCCGCCGGCGGTGCAAAAATGCCCGCGATCGGTCCGGTCGCGGGCAGTGCCGGGGGCTCGGTGCCGCTGCACCGGGTCGTGTATCCGGTTACCGGCTAGTAGAGCTTTTGCACGTCGACGATCAACCTGTCGATGTGGCCGGTATCTTTCTGCTGGGCCAACAGCCCGGCTTTGCGGTCATAGAGCATCTTGAGCACCCCGTCGTAATAGGCGGCCTTCTGCTCATCGGCACAAAACGGCACCATGCCCACCAGGCTCTGCAGCGGCGATATGCGCTCCTTTTCCCCGGTATAGCACACCAGCATCACCGTGTATACCTTGCCCCGCTCGCACACCACCCGCTCCTTGACCACCGCAAAGCCCTGCTTGCCCAAAAATATCCGCAGCACCCCGGCGTGGGTCATGGGCTGCAGCACCAGCGTGCACTGCGGCTGGCGCAGCCAGTCGCAGCGGTCGATGATGCCGCAGATGGTGTGTCCGCCCATTCCGGCGATGATAACGGTGTCCACCGGCGGCACCCCGTCGAGCCCGTCGGTGTGGATGCAGGTGATGGGCAGGTCGGCCCGCTCGGCCAGCCGCTGCGCCTTTTGTAAAGACGGCAGCGACACATCGCAGCAAAGGCCCCGCTCCACCTTGTTCTGCTGCAGCAAGTAGGCCATCAGCAGGCCGTGGTCGCAGCCCACATCGGCGGCGCTGCCGCCGGCGGGCACCATGTCCGCTACCATCTGCAGCCGTTTATCGAGTGACCTGGGCATCTTTCGCGCTCGCTTTCTCCCGGTCTATCCGGGCAAAGTCTTTTTCCTGTACATGCATGATAAACGAGGAGATATACTGGGTCAGCACCAGCACCAGCATACCAGTCACCACCATGAAGGTGGTGTTGGGCAGCACCGCCATCATCACCGTGCCCAGGGCGCCGCCAATGCCGATACACACCTGGCTGAACACGATGAACTCGGCGCTCAGGGGTTTGGCACCCGGCACCTTGTCCACCGACAGGTAGAACATGGTGGTGTAGCCGGTATCCATCACACAGCCCAAAAAGCTGTTGATCACCGCAAAGAACATAATGGTGGTGACGTTGAGGCCAAAGTACAGCAGCGCCGTGGCCATTGCCAGTGCCGTGACCGAGCTGTAGAGCAGCTTTACGCGGTTTTTGTCGCGCATCACGCGGCCGCACACCCAGTTGGCCAAAATTGCCGCCAGCCCCACCAGCAGGTTGTTGGTGCCCACCAGCGCCTCGCTCTGAACGATCTGGTAGATGAGCACGTTGAGAAAGAACTTCATCACCCCCGAGCGAAAGCCCTTGATGGTCTCGCTGAGGATAAAGCTGCGCCAGGTGACCGAGTGAAAGGCGATGGACAGCATCTTGCCAAACTGCGCCTTTTTCGAGTTGAAGGTGATCTGCGGCAGCCGCAGCGCCTTGTACAGCGCCACCAGCGCCACCAGCGTCGAGATGCCAAACACCACGTAGTAGCCCGCCAGCCCCTCAAAGCGCGAGATGAGCAGGCCGGATAAAAACGGCATCCCCAAACTGATGACGCCGTTGGTCACCCCCATAAAGGCCACCGTCTGCCCGGCGTTGCCCTGGCTGGAGAACTGGGCCACCGAGTTGAGGTAGGTCATCGAGAAAAAGCCCTGTCCAATAGCCGCCAGCAGCGCAATGAGCACCACGAACTGGTCCAGTCGGCTCATCACCACAAAAAAGGTGACGTACATCGCCAAACTGTCGACGATGGCGATGGTAAACGTCGTCTTGCCCGAAAAGCGTCGCATCATGGGCACGCAGAGAATGCTCATCACCGGCGAGAGCACCATCATGATGGTGTTGTACTGCATGACGGCAGTGTTGTCGCCGGTCAGCTTTAAAAACAGCGTATTGACGAAGATGGAGTGCAGGTTCATAAAGATCTGGTAACAGATGTTGACCTGCAGCACCTGTAAAAACTTGCTCGATACGTCTTGGATACCCAAAAACTGCTTGATACGGTCGGATGTGGTGAACTGTTCTGCCAACTCTAAAAGCCCCTCTCAACGGTGGTGAAACGGGGCGGTATCGCCGTCCGACCGCCGTGCCGCCGGCGGCCGGGACAATTGTCCCGCCCCTGTCAAAGTACAAAAGCGGCCACCAGGTGGCCGCCCTTGGCTGTGTTCGCTACTCGCCCTGTGCGATGGCGTCGTTTAGCTTCTGCACCAGCGCCGCGCAGTCGGTGCCGTGTACGGCACAGGCCTGCTCAACGGTCTCGCCGCGAGACATGGGGCACCCCAGGCAGTGCATGCCGATCTCTAAAAAATAAGGGGCCAGCTGGTCGTTATAATCGAGGATATCGCCGATGACGGTGTCTTTGGTGATGGTCATGGTAAGATCTTCCTTTCTATTGTCACAATATATGGTAGCGCCTGTACAGGCGCCGATACGGCGTACACGGGTCCGGCGGGCGTCCGCCCACTGACCTCGCTGATATTATACCCGTTTTGTCCATTTGTGACAAGGGGCCTACCGCGTTTTCCCCACAAAATCCACTGGTCAGGCGGCATGCCCTCCATCTGCTCCTCGCTCCACACCGGCTGCCATCTCCTTTTTTCGCCGTTGTGTTCTGCCACCGGTGCGCACATCCGGCCGCGGGCGCCAAAAAGGCGGGACCAGCGGCTCATCGCCCTGCTCGGCCCCGCCCAACCCCACCCCGGCGCTCAGCGCCTAGCGCTCTATTTTCTCGCCGTGCTCGTGCAGCTTCTGTACCGGCACCTGCAGTTGGGTGCGGTAGTCGGCCGGCGAAGGTACGTCGGCCGGCGAGGCGATCGCTTTGCCCCGAATGGGTCCGGTCATGCGGTAGCCGTTTTCCTCTACCCAAGTGGCAAGCGCTTGGGTGGCGGCAGCATAGCCGTCGTAGGGTCCGGCAAACTCCACCGCGGCCGCCAGCGGTATCGCCGGCAGCGTGTGGCAGCTGTAGGGCGGTGGCGCCTCTACGGGCGCCGCCAGCGGCACCGCCACCTCCACATCCACATCCTGGTCGCGAAATTCCTCGTCGTGGTAAATCGAGTATCCACCCTGATCGCAGGCAACGCCCACCTCCGCCATGTAGCGGCACAGCCGGTGCCACAGCTCTCCCTCCCGCTGGTAATCGGGCAGCGTGTCCCGCAGCGACAGCACGGTCTCGGCCGGCAAGCTGGTCAGTTTTACCTCATAGGTCATATCTCTGCGCTCCTTTTCTAGCGCGCCGCAAAAGGCGGCGATCCGCTCCAGCTTTGTCTGTTCGTCGGCGATCGCCGCCCGCACCGCCCGCTCCTTTTTTCGCAGTGCGGCGCCCATGGCCGCCGCGTCGCCAAAACAGGGCAGCAGCGCCGCGATCTCCTCTACGCCAAAGCCCATGTCCCGCAGCGCCACGATGCGCGCCAGGTCGGTCAGCTGAGCGGCGCTGTACAGCCGGTAACCGGTAAAGTGGTCTACCCGGTCCGGGTGCAGCAGCCCGCACTGGTCGTAATAGCGCAGCATCCGCGCCGAGACCTGGGCCAGCCGTGAAAATTCGCCGATCTTAAACATACAAAGTGCTCCTCTCTCATACATGCGTTCCGGTCCGCACTCACAGCATAGACCTTGGCACTGTGTCAAGGTCAAGAGCGGCGGCAAAAAATTTTATTTTTCCCCCACCCAGTATACGATATCGGCGGCGACGGCGGGCAGCCGCCGCGCGCCTTCCACCATTTTCCATCCTGCCGCGCTGCTGCCCGCAAAATAGTTGTGTTGACAACTATTTTGCACCGTCGTATACTAAAATATGAAAAGAGAGAGCAATGAAAGGTGTGATGCAGCGTGTCCGATACGGCCGCACAGGAAGCAAAATACAAAAAAATGGTAGAGACCCCCATCCCCAAACTGGTGGTGTCTCTGGCGGTGCCCACCATCATCAGCATGATGGTCACCTCTATCTACAACATGGCCGATACCTTTTTCGTGGGCCAGATCGGCACCAGCGCCACCGGCGCGGTCGGCGTGGTATTCTCGCTGATGGCCATCATCCAGGCCATCGGCTTTACGCTGGGCATGGGCTCGGGCAACTACATCTCGCGCCTGCTGGGCCAGCGCGACCATGAGCGCGCCCAGCAGGTGGCCTCCACCGGCTTTGTCACCGCCCTTATCGTGGGCGCGGTGGTGGCGGTGCTGGGGCTTATCTTCATCGATCCGCTGGTGCGCATGCTCGGCGCCACCGAGACGATCCTCCCCCACGCCCGGGCCTATGCCCAGTACATCCTCATCGGCGCGCCGTACATGGCCGCCTCCTTCGTACTCAACAACATCCTGCGCTTTCAGGGTAACGCCATCTACGCCATGGTGGGCCTCACCGCCGGCGGCGTGCTCAACATCATCCTCGACCCCATCTTCATCTTCGGGCTGGGTATGGGCACCGGCGGCGCGGCGCTGGCCACCATCATCAGCCAGTTCGTCAGCTTCCTCATCCTGTTTTACAATTGTCAGGGCAAAGGCGGCGGCATCAAGGTGCGCTTTACTTCCTTTAAGCCCTGCTGGTCTATCTATAAAGAGATCCTGCGCGGCGGTCTGCCCTCCTTCTACCGGCAGGGCCTGGCCAGCATCTCCACCATCTGCCTCAATTTGGGCGCCGGCCCCTTCGGCGACGCCGCCATCGCCGCTATGAGCATCGTCGGCAAGGTGTTCATGTTCGCCTTCTCCATCCTGTTGGGCTTCGGGCAGGGCTTTCAGCCGGTGTGCGGCTTCAACTACGGTGCCCAGCGCTACGACCGGGTGCTGCGCGCCTTCTGGTTCTGCGTCAAGGTAGGCGTTATCCTGCTGGCCGTACTGGCGGTGGGCGGGGTGATCTTTGCCCCTCAGCTGGTCGAGCTCTTTAGAAAAGGCGACGCCGAAGTGGTGGCCATCGGGGTGGTGGCCATGCGCTGGCAGGCGGTCGTGTTCCCGCTCTCGGCCTGGGTCACCATGTGTAACATGCTGCTGCAGGCCATCGGCAAAGGCACCAAGGCCTCGATCCTGGCCATGGCCCGGCAGGGCATCTTCTTCCTGCCCCTCATCCTGGTGCTGCCCCACACCATCGGCCTGCTGGGCGTGCAGATCAGCCAGCCCATCGCCGATGTGTGCACCTTCCTGTTGGCCGTCCCGCTGACGGTGAGCGTCCTGCGGGAGCTCAAGCAGCAGATGTACCTGCAGCCCGGCTACGACCCCGAGACCGAGACCATGTCCCCTGCGGAGGAAACAGCAAAATGAGTGAACTGGGCGACATGCCCCGCATCAGCTATCCGGTCTCTACCCTGTACCGGCGTATGCAGCGCTATCTATCGCGCAAACTGGCCGAGGAGGGTCTGCCGGTAGAGGCCGGCCAGCTGCCGGCCCTGCTGCACACCTACTGGCACCCGGGCATCACCCAGGACGGTATCGCCGCCGGGGTGGGCATCGATAAAGGCACCGCCGCCCGGGCGCTGGCCCGGCTGGAGGAGCTGTCTCTCATCTGCCGTGTGCCCGACGAGGTCGACAAGCGGGTCCGCCGCATCCACCTCACCGAGCAGGGGCTGGCCATCCGTCAGCAGGTGATGGATATCTACAGCCAGATGTACGAGATCTTATATCAGGGTCTCAGCCAGCAGGAGATCGCCCAGGCGGCGGCGCTCCTTGGCCAGCTCAGCGAAAATATGCACCGCCACCTGCGCGATACCTGCCGCGGCAAGCGCCAGCCCTGACTATTGCACATCCCTTTTACACAGCTTTATAAAAAGAGCGAGAGCCACAGCCCTCGCTCTTTTTTCGTGCGCGCCTATCTGCAGGGGTCGGTCTCTCTCCCGGCAAGAACACATAAAGATCTTCCATTTAATATTAAGATATCATTAAATCTTCCGTTTCTATACGGCTCTGTACCGTGCCGCTCAAAATCAAAGTTATCGTGTGATACCGGACTATAGCCGCTCTCAGCCCCTGCTTTTAGCTCGATTTTCGCCGATTTTCCGGGAAATCTGGCGGTTACGTGGCGATACTCGTCTTGTCACTGCCAGCATAAATTGCTATACTGACAGATGTTCTTACTTTATGTTATCTTTATACAAGGTATAAATATCATGCGGCAAGACCGCCCGGAGGAAACAGATGAAGATCATTATCGTGGGCGACGGCAAGGTGGGTGCCACCCTGACCGAACAGCTGTCCAAAGAGGGCCACGACCTGACGGTGATCGACCGCCGGCCCCAGGCCCTGCAGAGCCTGCAAGAGACATACGACGTGCGCTGTGTCTGCGGTAACGGCGCCGCCATGGGTGCCCTGGAAGAGGCCGGCGCCGGCGAAGCCGACCTGCTCATAGCCGCCACCTCGGCCGACGAGATCAATCTCCTGTGCTGCATCACCGCCAGCAAAATGGGCAGTGCCAGCACTATAGCCCGGGTGCGCAACACCGACTACGCCCAGCAGCTGGATCTGCTCAAAGACGAGTTGGGCCTGAGCATGACCATCAACCCCGAGCGCACCGCCGCCCGGGAGATCTACCACATCCTGCGGGCCCCCTCGTCGGTCAACCGCGACTTTTTCGCCGGCGGCAAGGTGGAGCTCGTCGAGCTGCACATCCCCCAAAACAGCGCTATCGTCGGGCAGCCGCTGTCAAAGCTGTATAAAAAGTCGGGGGCCAAGGTGCTCATCTGCGCCGTCACCCGCGGCGACGAGGTGGTCATCCCCTCCGGCGACTTTGTGGTGGCTGCCGGCGACAACATCCACGTCACCGCCCAGCCGCAGGATATGGCTGTGCTGCTGCGCTACCTGGGCATCAAAACGCCCCGCATCCAGGCAGTCACCATCCTGGGCGGCAGCCGCATCGCCTACTACCTGGCCACCCGGCTCATGAGCACCGGTGTGCGGGTCAAGATCATCGAAAAAGAGTACGAGACCTGCCGCCACCTGTCGCAGCTGCTGCCCGGGGCGCTCATCATCCACGGCGACGCCACCCAAAAAGTGCTGCTCGACGAGGAGGGCCTGCGAGACGCCGACGCGCTGGTGAGCCTGATGAACTTCGACGAGACCAACGCGATCGTCTCGATGTACGCCATGCAGCAGGGGCTGCCCAAAGTCATCGCCAAGATCGACCGCATCGACTATATGAACATCTTTAAAAAGATGGATGTGCAGACCTTTATCAGCCCCAAAAGGCTCATCTGCAACCACGTGCTGCGCTATGTGCGGGCCATGACCGCCTCCAGCGGCAGCTCCTTTAATACCATGTACCAGCTGGTGGGCGGCCGGGTCGAGGCGCTGGAATTTACCGCCTCCCCCGCCACCAAATACTTAAATGTCCCCTTTAAAGACGCGCCGGTGCGCAGCGGGGTGCTCATCGCCTGTATCCTGCGGCGGCAAAAAGTCATCATCGCCACCGGCAACGACTGCATCCAGGACAGTGACACCGTCATCCTCGTCACCACCTCCGAGATGCAGGTCAGCGACCTCAACGACATCTTCCAGTAGCTCGTCCCCCGTCCGCGCCAAAAAACTGTCATACAGAGGAGTTTTGTTATGAATCGCCGTATGGTCGGCTACCTTTTGGGCCAGCTGATGCTGGTAGAACTGCTGGTGCTGATACCGCCGATGTTTATCTCGATGTACTGCGGGGAGTGGCACGCAGTACGGGCCTTTTTATACACCATCCTGCTGGTGGCCGCCGGCGGTCTGGCACTGCTGCGCCTCAAACCCCAAAACAAGGCCATCTACTCGGCCGAGGGGTTTGTGGTCACCGCCCTGGGTTGGGTCCTTCTCTCCTTTTTTGGGGGGCTGCCGTTTTTCTTCAGCGGTGCGATCACCAATCCGTTCGACTGCTTTTTCGAGATCGTCTCCGGCTTTACCACCACCGGAGCCAGCATTTTAAGCGATGTTGAGGTGCTGCCCAAAGGCATCCTCTTCTGGCGCAGCTTCACCCACTGGCTGGGCGGCATGGGCGTGCTGGTATTTTTGCTGGCGGTAGCGCCCGGCCACAAGAGCGGCGAGGGGCACGACCTGTACCTGATGCGGGCCGAGAGCCCCGGCCCGGCGGTGGACAAGCTCACCTCCAAGATCCGCCAGAGCGCCAAGATCCTGTACGCCATCTACATTGGCATGAGTGTACTCGAGACGGTACTGCTGCTGGCCGGCGGCATGCCGCTGTTCGATAGTCTGTGCAACATGTTCGGCACTGCCGGCACCGGCGGCTTCTCCATCAAAAACGCCAGCATGGCCGCTTACCCCAGCTTTTACCTGCAGGGGGTGGTCACCGTCTTTATGGCCCTGTTCGGGGTCAACTTCACCATCTTCTACCTGCTGCTCATCCGCGAGTTCTCACAGGCCCTGCACGACGAGGAGCTGCGCTGCTATCTCGGTATCATGCTGGGGTCCATCGCGCTGATCACCATCAACGTGCTGCCCCATTACAAGACCTGGTTCGAGGCCCTGCACCACGCCGCTTTTCAGGTGTCCTCGGTCATGACCACTACCGGCTACGCCACCACCGACTTTAATGCCTGGCCCCAGCTGTCCAAGACCATCCTGGTGCTGCTGATGATCCTGGGTGCCAGCGCCGGCTCTACCGGCGGCGGCATCAAGTCGGCCCGTATCGTGATCTTATTCAAGTCGGTGCGCAAAGAGATACGGCGCATGCTGCACCCGCGGGCAGTGCAGACGGTGCAGATGAACGGCAAACCGCTGGAGGACCGCATCATCAAAGGTGTAAACGTGTTCATGGCGGTGTATTTCTGCGTGATGGGCGTCTCGTTTTTGCTGGTCTCGCTGGACGATTTTGACATGATCACCAACCTGACGGCGGTGCTCAGCTGTCTCAATAACATCGGCCCCGGGCTGGAACTGGTAGGGCCAACCGGCAACTTCGGCCACTTTTCCAACTTCAGCAAGCTGGTGCTCACTGCCGATATGTTGCTGGGCCGCCTCGAGATCTTCCCCATGTTGCTGCTGTTTAGCCCCACCGCCTGGAAGTGCCGCCGCGATATCCGCTGCCGCAAACGCGCCTAGCCTATTGGGGGTGTACTGGCCGTCAGGGCGTTACAGTACCCCGTCTTATCTAAAAAAAGAGGAGAGCAAAAGCTCTCCTCTTTTTTATCCACTGCAAACAACTGGACCGACTTTCCTTAAAAACGGTCTGCAGTCTGTTCCGGCCCGTGCTATCCGGTCTAAGCAGTCAGCTCCACTTTACGTCTCCCCCGCATATCTCCCGTCCCAAAAAATATGTATAAGACCACTTTCGGCTGCCGCTTTTTCTTGTGGCCAACAAATTTAAAAGCCTTTATCCAGGGTCTCAAAACTTTTTGTGCCCAGCACTAGCACTTACACTAGCACCAGCACACATATCCCACATCTCCCCGCCGCCCCAAGGCAAAACACTTTAATTTTCATAATTTCAGCCAAACTCTGCGCAAACGGTCACAGTTTTTACAATTTATTAATATTTAAAGTTTTATTTGATACTTTTTCGGTATTTCGACCTATATTTTCCGTTTTTTGCATATTTTAGGGTAAAATTCATTAAGAAAACTTTAGTTCTATGGAAAATTATGCTATACTTCTCAAAAATACAGGAAAGTGGCCATGGGGCATTTCTGTCTCCATTTAGGCCCTATTTTTGCGGAGGAACGCCATGAAATACACCAAAAAACTGCTGTCCGTACTGCTGTCGGCGGCACTGCTCTGTACTGCTCTGCCCACTGTGCTGCCGGTGCGGGCCGCCGACCGGGTAGACCTGGTCACCCAGCTGCCCACCGCCCTCACGCCGTCTGCTGCCTTTACCGCCATGGCGGTGGGCGGCAGCACCGACGAGCAGGGCGAAAAAGCCAACCTGTGGTTCGACTGGTCGCTCGACTCGGTCGGCGACACCAGCTATATCCAGCAGACCGGCAGCGCCTTCGCCACCAAATTTTTCGAGCAGCAAACACGCGTGCCCACCGCCGACGACTACCTGGCCGCCAGCGATGACGACCTGCCGCCGATCGGGTTTCAGTTTTCCTGTATCCTATCTGATAACATTTCCGTAGAGAGCGCACAGTTGGGCGTCTTCCCCATTCAGGTCGAGGGCGAAAACATCGGCAACTACGCCATCTCTCTGTCCGGCGGCTCGCTCCTTGTCACCGGCAGCTTTGACAAATCTGTCTACGCCCGCACCTCTGTCGCCGGCCGCCACAGCATGGAACTAAACGTCGACCCGCAGGGCGACAGCGACCCCGAATTTTCAGTGGAGCCCAAAAACGGCCAACTGCAGGTGGCGGTAGAATTTAAGACCAGTGGCGGCGGCAGCGGCCAACCCAACAGCAACTACACCCTGCAAAAATCCGCTTTGCCCCGCAGCGACACCGACCCGCACATCACCTATACGCTCACCGCCGGGCTCAAGCCCGATGCCCCGGCCGACGCCACACTGGCCGGGCTGGTATTTTCCGATCCGATCCCCCAGGGTCTCACCGTCACCGGTGTCGAGCTCGACGGTACCGCGCTAGAGGATGTAAGCGGCTATACCATTACCGACGGCACCTTATCCATCATCATCCCCGCTGTGGGCAGCGCCCCGGTGACCAGTGCTGTCGTCACCGTAAATACCCAGGCCGACCTGGCTACCTACCAGGCTTTTCTCGAAGGCCAGGAGCGCGCATTTCAAAATACGGCCGTGTTGCACCGAGCCGACTCGCCCAAGTCACTGGCCATCTCCGACCCGGTCACATCTGACCTGAAAGGCGCCTTTTTCTCCAAATCAGAGGGCCAACAGGTCCGCTCTAATGGCAGGCGCTACCAGTGGACAGTGACCGCACAGACCTATTTTACCGGCGGGCAGGTGTGGCTGGTCGACCGCATCCAGCACATCGATACCGCCCACATGTACGAGCTGAGCGGCGGCAGCCTCTCCTACCAGCTCAACGGCAGCAGCTATACGGCAGCCCGCGACAGTAGTTTTTCTGCGTCTTATAGCGCGCTCACTGCCGATATTCTGCAAAACAGCGGCCAAAACGCCCCTTTTTACTACACCTGCGACACCGATCACAACGGTATCGACGACGAAGCCGTGCTCATCATCCCCCTGACGGGGGCTCAGCTCAGCGATCCGCTCATCTTAAAATACTGTACGCAGGTGGTGGAACAGAGCGAGCAGGACTACCAGAACAAGGTGCTAAAAAACGACGCCACCATGCTGTGGAGCGCCGTCGGCTATGGCCCGGGGCCCGGAGAGCTGCCGGCCTTCTCGTTCTCCCTGCAAAAAGAGACTACTGCCCACTACAATCTGGGCGAAAAAACCTATTCCAAATACGACCAGGACACACGGCTGCTCACCTGGCAATTCGATGTCAATCAGTGCGGTAAAGAGATGGGCGACGTGCGCATCACCGACGTGTTAAGCGACCATAGCCAGCGGTTTGCCGCACTGCGCTGGCAGGTAAACGGCGGCGCCGCCCAGGATGTTCCTTACTGGGACGGCACGGGCACGGCACCGGCTGCTCCCTACTACCAAAAAGCCACCGACAGCGGCGCCACTTCTCTCACGATCCATCTGGGGAATATCCCCGCCGATCAGCTGTATACCTTATCTTTAGATACCGAGGTCGTAGACGCCGCCTTTTTGGCCACCCAGGGTAGTGCCGTCGATCCGGCCATCCAAAACACTGCCACTATCTACGCCAATGTCGGCGGCGCACCGCAGGTATCCGCTCTTGACGCCGGCAAAAAGCTGCCCAACACGCTCCTCACCAAAAAGGCGATCAAGCGCGACGGCAGCACCGAGGGCTCTCAGTACGACTATCAGGCCCATGCGGTAAACTGGCAGGTCACCGTCAACCCCCACCACATCCCCCTCGTCGACGGTGTACTCACCGACACGCTGCCCGTCGGCACCTCTTTTAAAGCGCTGCTGTCCGTTAGGCGCACCACCGCAGCGGGCGGCGTAAGCGACGGCGATATCAGCAGTCTCGTCGATGGGGCAGGTACAGTAACCTTTACCGACGGCAGCGCAGTAGAACTCTCACACGATCTGGCGACAAACGATTCCGGTTTTTCGGCTGATACCGCCACCTTTACGTTGCGGCCATCCGGCGGCAACACGACCGCCGACCAGTATACTTTCACCTTTTGCACCTCGGTAGATCAGGACTACCGCGACCAGGCTTTTGTCAGTATGCAGCAACAAAAGCTGGTCAATAACGCAGTCCTCACCGGCAGCGTGGCCGACATAGTAGATGGGGCTCTTTCCCCTCTATCAGCCAGTGCCAGCGCCACCCAGACCTTTAAAGCACCACCGGCAGACAAATCCGGTCAATATCACGCCAATACCCAGTACGGCGATCTGGGAAAAGTCGATTATGCCAGCTGGAAAGTAGTGATGAACGCCGATCAGATCGATATGGCCGGTGCGTCGCTGGTGGACCAGCTGCCCAGCTGGTTCGAGCTCGACCCCTCCTCGGTCGATATTCGCGAGGCGACGATAGATGCCGACGGCAAAGCTACGGTCAAGCCCGGGGCGGCCGCCATCACCGAGGGGCTCACCGCCGCCTATGACGGCTTTACCTTTGCCGTGCCCACGCAGTTGGCCCGCACACCGCTCATCATCACCTTTGATACGCTGCTGGTAGACAGCACCAGCGCCGGAAACATGAAAAACGGCGTCTCGCTGCGCTGGGATGACGGCCGTGAAGCAGCTACTGCCCAGGTACAGGCCAGCGGAGCGGCCGCCTTTGATGTGGGCCGCTACGCCACAGCTCTGTCGGTCCCCTACTTGCAGATCGATAAGACCAGCACCAACAACGCCGGTTTCACCGCCGACGGTCGGCCGCTGTTTGCTCTCGGCGGTGCCGAGTTCACGCTGGTACCGCTCACTTATAGCAGCAGCGGCTGGGCGCCCGACCCCAGCGCCCTGACCAAGACCCGCACCACCGCACAAACCAGTGGCACTGCTCTGTTTTTGTTCCTGCAGCGCGACACGCTCTACCTGCTGGTAGAGACGAGCGCCCCGGCTGGTTATTCGGTCGATACAGCCCCCAGCTATGTAGTGTTTCAAACGAAAGATCCAACGGCAACATACCCCGCCGGTACCACCGTTATCGACGGCAGCGAGCACGGTGCCTGTATCACCGTAGAAAACCAGCCTCAGACCGGCGGCAGCCAGCAGCAGGGGTCGGTCTGGCTTACCAAGCAGACCAAGACCGGCCAGCCTCTGCCAGGTGCCGTGTTCACCCTGCACGACAGGAGCGGCAAAACTGTCGACCAGCAGGCCACAAGCGGCCGCAGCGGGCTCGTTCATTTTGACCATGTCGACCCCGGCCAATACACGTTGGACGAGCAGTGCCCCAGTGGGTTTGCCACTGCCCCCAGTTACGAGGTGACGGTGCAGTACGACACCGCTGACGGGTACCAGTTTACCATGTCGGGAACCAGCGGCCTGACCGGAGACCCGGACAGCGGTTACACCGTTACCAATACCTATACCGTAGGCGATGTATCACTGCGTAAAACGCAGTCAGAAAGTGCCGATATACCGGTTTCGGGGGCCGAATTCACCATATATGCCGATGGACAAGACCAGCCGGCCGCCTATTTGCTGGAAGACCCCGCAGTGCCGGGCAGTTACCGGCTCTCGTCGACCAGCGTGCGCGGCGCTACCGCCACCGCACAAAATGCCTACGGCGATCAGTACTGGCAGCTGCAGCCCGATGGGCAGCTGATGCTGCTCACCGGTACATACGCCCTGCGGGAGACTGTGGTGCCTTTCGGCTTTAACGCCTCATCCGGCGACCCGCTGTGCACCTTTACTGTGACCGATCATACCAAGGGACAGCCGGTACAGCTGCAGGTGCAAAACGGGCTGGCCCACGTCTCAAAAACGGTAGAAAAGCGGTGGGACGACGATGGTGACCGCGACGGCTTGCGGCCGGCCGCAGTGACTGTGCAGCTGCTGGCCGACGGCACGCCGTTAGGCGACCCGGTACAGGTGACCAGCCAAAATGGCTGGACCTATACCTGGCCCGACCTGCTCTACGCCCGCGGCGGCCGCGAGATCGTCTACTCGGTGCAGGAAATAGCAGTGCCCACGGGGTATTCGGTCCACTACAGCGCCGACCGCCTTCTCATCACCAACACGCATCAGATTCAGCAGACCCAGCGCTCGGTGACTAAGCGCTGGTCAGACGACGGCGATCAGGCGGCTGCCCGGCCCGATACCATCACCGTACAGCTGCTGGCCGATGGGCAAGCTGTCGGGGAGCCGGTGCAGCTGGATGCGCAGAGCGGCTGGTCGTACACCTGGCCGCAGCTGCCGCAAAACAGCGGCGGCCAGCCCCTTCGCTACACTGCGCAGGAGATCGACTGCCCCGCCGGTTACACGGCCAGCTACAGCGATGATACCTTTACCATCACCAACACCTATCAGCCCCAAGCACCGATAACCGACCGGCCCGGCGACAGTGCCCACGGCGGCACTGCTCACACGGGAGACAGCAGTTCTACGCCCCTGTTCTGGTGGTTGGTCCAGGTCTCTCTGCTGGCGGCTATCCCGCTGTTTTACCGCCGTCAAAAACGCGATCGATCTTGATCTAACAACCAAAAAAAGGACCGGTGAGCCGTACCGGTCCTTTTTTTGTTGCGGGGCGATCGCAGCGCGCCGCCAGGTATCACCAAAAAACATGTATTCGGCGACAGTTCTCTGATCGGATCAGAGCGCATATCTGGCAGCAATCGCTCAGTCGGCGACGGCGCGGCTGGCCATATTACAGTGGCCCAGGTAGAGAGAAAAATCCTGCCGCAGAGTATCGGTGCTGGGGATGCGGTCGCCCTGCTCATCAAAGAAATAGAGTTTTTCTGCCGGCAACAGAATGCGTATCTCCTCTTCCTGCTGCTGCCAGTTACAGGGCCGCTTCATCTTCATCTGCCCCAGTGGGGTCGAGAGCAGATAGATGCTGTCATCGCCCAGCTGTTCGGTCGAGAGGATCTTGGCGGGCATCGTGAGCCCCGGCTCGCCGGTACCCGCGGTGCGTACCTCTTCGGGACGGATGGCTACCGAGCCCCTGTTCCAGGGTAGAATATTGCAGGGCGGGGAACCGATAAAGCCGGCCACAAAGGTGTTTTGCGGGTCGGTATAGATCTGCTGCGGGGTACCCCGCTGCATGATCTTACCCTGATTTAAAATAACGATATCGGTACCCATACTCATGGCCTCGACCTGATCGTGGGTGACGTATAAAAAGGTGCTGCCCAGCTGGCGGTACAGCTGCGAGATCTTTACCCGCATCTGGTTGCGCAGCTTAGCATCCAGATTTGACAGCGGCTCATCCATCAAAAACACCTTGGGGCTTTTGACCAGTGCCCGGGCCAGCGCCACCCGCTGCCGTTGGCCGCCCGACATCTGCGCCGGCCGTTTTTGTGCCTGGTCGCCCAACTCTACCATGGCCAGCGCGTCCTGTACCCGCCGCCGGCGCTCTTCTTTGGGCACTTTTTTGATCTTTAAACCGTATTCCACGTTCTGTTCGGCGGTCATGTGCGGGTACAGCGCATAGTTTTGAAAGACCATAGCCAGCTGTCTCTGCCCCGGCTCGGTATCGGTGATGTCCTGTCCGTCCAGCAGTACCCGACCCGAGGTGGGTGTCTCGAGCCCGGCGATGATGCGCAGCAAGGTGGATTTGCCACAGCCAGAGGGCCCTAACAGTACGGTAAAAGAGCCGTCCTCTATCTGGAGCTCCAGGTCTTTTAACACCTGGATATCTCTCGAAAAATTTTTGACGATGTGTTGTATCGTTATGGCGCCCAAAGTATCACTCCCCTATCAATTTGAGCTGCAGTGCCTGTATCTCTTCCGACGACAGTCCGATCTCAGCCAGGTAACCGGCGGCGCTGCGGTAGCGGTGGTGCAGGTGCTGCAGCGTGCGGGCCATATCCTGCGGCTTTGCCTGCAGCAGGTAGTCGGGCACATGCATACCCAACGCCTCCATCTGCGCCTTTTGGCTGGCAAACAGGTCTTTCATATAGATCTCAGTAGCGGCGTAGTCGGCGATGATGGCCTCTTCGCTCACACCGCACAGCTCCAGCAGCAGCATGGCGACGGTACCGGTGCGGTCTTTGCCGGCCGAACAGTGAAACAGCACCGTCTCACGGGGGTAGCGCAGTGCCGTCTGCATCACCTGGTAGATACTCGGGCCGGCGCTGTCGAGCAGGCCGATATACAGGTCGGCCATAGTGGGGGGAAAATCATTTCCCTGCAGCCCGCTGGACTGCACCCCGTCTGATATCGAGATGTTTTCATACTCGATATCGCAGTACCCCTTTAACCGGTTGGGCTCGCGCTGCAGCTCCTGTTCTGAGCGCAGGTCGATGACACAGCGCACCCCGTACTGGTACAGTGCCTGACGATCTTGTTCCGAGAGGCGGCCCAAACTGTCGGCCCGCAGAAAAGCACCTCTGCGTGTCGCTACACCGCCGGTACCGATATAGCCCCCCAGGTCACGGACGTTTTTTGCCCCCTGTAAGGGTAGAGGCCGTGAAACTGCCAAAGTATTTTTTGTGATCACTATTTGATCCCCCATTTCATAAAACTGTCTACAATGTGGCGCTGTAGAATGATGTAGATGATGAGGATAGGCAGACAGGAGATGGTGGTGGCAGCCATCAGTGAGCCCCACATATTCACGTCACTGCTGACAAACGACTTGATGCCGATCTGAATAGGTGCGCTCTCCAGCTTTTTAGTCACCAGCATGGGCCAGAGATACTCGTTCCAGGAATTTATGAATAACAGGATACCCAGCGAGGAGATGGTCGCTTTCATAGGCGGTAACACCACTCGAGTGAGGATCTGCCACTCCCCCGCCCCATCGAGTCGGGCGGCATCGATCAGTGCCCGCGGGAACTGGTTAAAGCCCTGATACATCGAGATGACGGCAAATGCCGAGGCGGCAAACGGCAGCACGATGGCCAGAGGGTTTCCCTGCAGGCCCCACTCGTTTACCTGGATGTAGTTGGGGATCATGGTGGCCTGAGCGGGGATGAGCCAGGTGAGGGTGAGCATCGTGTAGAGAATGCCCCGCCCTTTAAATTGCCACCTGGTCAGGGCGTAAGCGGCCAGAATAGAGGTGAGCAGCTGTAGCGCCGTCATGGCGATGGCTATGATAAAGGAATTGAGCAGCATGCGGCTGATAGGCATTTGCTCAAAGGCGTAGGTGTAATTTTCCAGCGTGGGGGCAGCCGGCCAAAAGGCTGTACCAAAGATCTCTCCCTGATTTTTAAAGGAGGAGACCACCATCCAGTACAGCGGAAACACCGCCAACAGCGAGAGCAGTACCAAAAGGCCGTGTTTGCCTATGCTGCCACATTTTTTGCGCAGTGTATACACAGGGGTTCCCTCCTCTCTAGTTATCGTAAAAGGCATATTTTTTCGACAGTCTCATCATTACCAGCGCGATGAGACCAAACACAATGAAAAACAGAGCCGCTGCGGCCGCCGACAAGCCTACATTCATATCGCTAAACCCAAATTTGTACATCATATAGTAGATGTTGGTCGAGGAGCCGTACGGGCCACCTTGACTGAGCACATCGATATAAGCAAAAGTCCACTGGCTGGCAAACAGCACGCTCATCATCACCATCAACATGACCGTTGGCGAGAGCAGCGGCAGTGTAATAGTAAAAAATTGGCGGATATTGCTGGCACCGTCCAGCTTGGCCGACTCGTAGTACTCCCGGTTGACGCCGGAGATCGCCGCCGAAAACATGAGCGTAGAAAAACCGATCATCTTCCAGCCGGTAATGAGCAGGATCATCAGACGCGAAAAGGTCTCGTTAGAGAAAAAGGCGATGCCCTGCTCGATAATGCCCAGATCGATGAGCAGCTTGTTGACCAGGCCGTTGGTGGGGTGCAGCAGCCACTGAAAGATGACGCTCACAGCTACCGGAGCCATGATCATAGGAACAAAAAACAGCGCCCGATATACCTTCTGCGCCCGGCCGCGCACCGTTTGGGTGGCGGCGGCGATAAACAGCGGCAACACGATCGAAAAGGGGAGCAGCCCCAGCGTGTAAAACAGCGTGTTTTTTACTGCCGGCCAAAAATCTTTGTTAGAAAACAATTTGGTAAAGTTTTGCAGTCCCACAAATTCCGGGGTGGTGCCGGGTACCATAGACCACTTATACCCGGCAAGCCCCAGTGTTTGGCACAGCGGTTTGTACACCCAAAAGCCGATGAGCGCCACCGCCGGCAACATGAACAGGTAGGGCTTTAATTTGGCCAGTGAGATCTTTTTATGGGAAACCGCCCCCGGCGGGGCGGTCATAGCGGCAGTTTTCATCTGTCTGCCTCCCTTACTGTTGGGCCAAGATCTTGTCGATCTGAGACTGGGCCTCTTTTAACGTCTCTTCCACATCGGCATCGGTGGTGAGCGATCTAGTGATCGCGTCGGTAAAGATGGTAAAGCACTCAGTAGCAGTACCGGCGGGCCAGATCGTGACCGGCTTTACATTTTTGAGCTGGTCTATATTCACCCGCACCAGAGGATTTTCATCTACGAACGATTTGAGGTATTTCTCATCATCGGCCAGGTAGGTGCGAAGGGGCAGATAACCGATCTCTGAGGTGATGATGGTATAGCCTTCATCGCCGGTGACGTATTTGATAAACTCCCAGATTGCCTTGGCCTTTAAGTCGCTGTCGGGGCGAACCGCCAGGCAGGAACCGGAGTTGACCGGTGCCGGCGTCTTTTCGCCAAACGATGGCATTGCTGCGCCGTAGACTTTCCATCCACCGGCCTCAGCCGAGGACAGAATGCCCGACAGCAGCGAGGTTGACTGGATGTGCATGCCCACATTGCCGGCCATAAAAGCCTGCGACACTTCGCTGTCGGTTCCCAGCGCCGCTACCCCAGAAGTAAAGAACTCTTTCCACTTGGAGATGGCCTCTACCCCTTCTTTAGAGGCAAAGGTGGCCTTCGTGCGGTCGCTGTTTAGCATGCTGCCGCCGTTAGAGAAAATGACCCCTTCGGTGACCCAGCCATTTTGCGGGCTCAGTCCAAAACCGTCTTTACCGGTCTTTTCTTTGATTTGCTTGGCGGCGGCCAGCACCTCGTCCCAGGTCTTAGGCGGGTCGTTAGGGTCAAGTCCGGCCTGCTCGAACAGCGTGCCGTTTATGTAGAGGATAGGGGTACTGAAAGTAAAGGCCAGCCCATAGGTCTTGCCGTCGATCTGGCCGAGCTTTACGGCGTTTTGCTCCATGCCGGAAAAGTGTTCTTCCAGCTCGTCTTTGGGAAACACATCCTCATAGGCCTTGATACCCATATTCTCTTTCGAGTCGTCTAAGCTGTTCCAGCCATGCTGGACGATGTCTACCTGCTGGCCGGCCTGGATATCAGATTTATACTTGGACATGTTGGCATCGGGCACGCCCTCGACGATCACCCCTTTTTCTTTGCCGACCGTGTCGTTAAATTCCTGGATGAGGTGTTCCATGCCCGGTTTCATACTGGGATAGGTGAGACTGTACGAGTAGAAGGTGACTTTGGTGGGGTTTTCAGGGTCCAGCTCACTGCCGGTGTTGCCACCGGTCTCTTTGCTGTCGCCGCAGCCGGTAAAAACCGACAGAGCCAATGTGCCGGCCAGCAGCGCGGCAGCTGCTCTTTTGGCAAAGATCTTTTTCATATGTTCTCTCCTCTTCTTCTGATAGATCGCTCTTTGTCCGCAACATCTAATCTTTCATCATGGCCTGCAGCTGCTGTATGCTGATATCGGCCACGCTGGCGGCTACCGGCGTGTTGGGGTGTACCTCGCTTTTTACTCCGTTCTGGCTGACCGTTACCAGACTGTAACAGGTCTGGGTGGTAAAATGCAGGCCCGCCCCATCCACAGAAAAGCCAAAGGCCAGCGAATCAGCCACCAGTTGCGGTTTGCCGCCCACCAGCGACAAACTGTTCTGGTGGGTATGCCCGCAGAAGATCGCCGCGATATCGCTCTCTTTTACGATCTGCTGCAGGCGGGGAGACACCTCGACGCCCGGTACCATGCCGCCTTCGTCCATGATGGGGTGGTGAAAGCAGAGCACGCTCCCGCGCGGTGCCGGCTGCTGTACCTGCCGGGCCAGCCAGTCAAGCTGAGACTCGCTGATAGTACCGTTTTCTTTGCCTTCGACAGCTGAGTCCAGGCAGATCACGCGCAGGCCATCGATCTCAGTCACCGCCAGATAGGGCTCACTGCTGGGAGCCTCTTTTAAATAGCCCTGACGAAACGCCGCTTTGCGGTCGTGATTACCCAAACAACAGACAGCCGGTATCTCGGGGATCTCCTCCCTTAAAATATCGGCCAGCAGCGCGTAGTCCTCTGTCTGCCCCTCGTGGATCAGATCGCCGGTGATGAGCAAAAAACTGGGCTTGGCGGCGGCGATGCAGGTCAGTGCACGGCGCAGGTTTTCAGCCGGGCTGGGTGCTGCTGCAAAGATAGCATCCATGCCGGTATCCTGATAGCTCTTTCGAATATGGGTATCTGAGATGTGCGCAAAGGTGATCGGTCGCAACATGTATTCCCTCCAGATCTTTGTTTGTTTTACCTTGTTTTAGGTCCTCTATTATTATAACTTGCACAAAGCGTGACCCAATAGAGGGGCTGCAAAACCTGTGTAAAGAGTGGATATGCAAAATGGGATCTGTGTAAAGAGCGCGCGCCCCTCTGCAAAGAGCCGGTAAACTGCGATCATCTACCGGTAAATATCTGGTAAGGACCCGCTGTGTTGTGTCTCACCGCCCTGTGTCTGCACCGGCATACACAGGGCGGGAACACCAACCTCTGCCCACGCAAAAAGAGCAGTCTCTCCGATCACCAGAGAAACTGCTCTTTTCATTTATTCTGAGTTGAGGAGATCGCCAGTTGCCCCTAGGCAGTCGTATGTCTGCCGGCACCCGCTGCGGCACTCACGTGCTCGCTTAAAAATTGCTCCGTCTGCTTGGCCGGCATGGGCCTGGCATAGTAAAACCCCTGTATCTGGTCTACGCCAAAGTTCTCAACCAGCTGGCTCTGCGCCAAGTCCTCTACGCCTTCAGCCACGACTACCATCCCCAGATCTTTAAAGGTGTGCACCAGGTTTTTCACCGTTCGCGCCGACTTTTCACTGTCGATAGAGGCCCATACCAAGCTCTTGTCAAATTTGAGCGTATCAAAAGGGATACTGATAACGGTGGCGATGTTCGAATAGCCGGTACCAAAGTCATCCAGCCCGATGAGCAGGCCGTGTCGCTCCATCTCCCGTGCAAAACTGGCCACCACTTCTGTACTCTCGGCCAGCGTGCTCTCGGTAAATTCGATCTTGATAGCCGACAGCGGCGTGCCGTTTTGATGTATGATATCCAGCACGCGATCGGCCAGATCGGGCTGGGAAAACTGCAGAGCCGAAAAGTTGACATGTACGGCGCCGATATCGAGCGACTGGGCGAGCAGGCGATTTACAAACTTGCACACCTTGTCGAGCACCAGATAGGTCATCTCGACGATGAGCCCGGTCTCCTCGGCAATGGGGATGAACTCAGACGGGTAAATAGGGCCGATCGATGAATCGGGAATGCGCATGAGCGACTCGGCATAGCGAAAGCTGCCGTCCTCGACCGAGTAAATAGGCTGGTAATAGAGCTCGACCTCCCGCTTTTGCAGGCGCTCTTTGAGGATATTCACAATGCTGCGGCGGCGCTCCAGCTCGGCGAGCATAGCCTGGTCGCAGTAGCATATCTTCCCATACCGCCCTGTTTTGGCCCTGGCTACAGCATATTCTACCGCACTGATGATGTTTTCCAGCGTCATGCTGTCGTCTTGGCGGCGCATGATCCCCATCACCGCCGGCAGCGTAAAGCTCAGATCGCCCACCATCCAGGTCTCAGTCATGCGCTGCTGGACAGCTTCTACACAGCCGCGCGCCTGCCGTTCACCGTCACCGTAAAAGAGCAGGGCAAACTCGTCACCGCTAAAGCGATACACATTCTCCCGCGGGCCTACCCGGCTCAAAAAGCGGCAGACAGCACACAACAGCTCATCGCCCCGCTGTTGGCCATAGGCGCTGTTTATCTGGCGAAAATCCCGCAGCGATACGACTACGAGCGTAAAGCTGACACCTGGCTGGCGCTTTACGATCAACTCCAACATGTCCAGTAGCTCCTGCCGATTGGGCACACCGGTGAGATAATCCTGCGAGATCTGCTTGTTTTGCAGGTGCAGGTAGATGATGAGCATGGCGCAGGTCGCCGCCGAACCCGACAGGATGATATTGGGATAGACCTGCTGCACCACGATGACCAACACCGCCAAAACCGGAAAAGCTGCTAAGATCCGGTAAACCGATGGGGGCACGCGCCGCCTCCCCAACACCGTGACGGCGATACTGGCCACACAGTACAGATAAAAAAGCAGGTAGGTGATCATCACCCACGGGCCGCGGACGTATCCCAGTTGTCGGTCCAGGTAAAACAGCAGCCCGGTAAATGGGTTTATGAGCACCATAACAGCGTAGCCGACAGCTGGCACCACCCCCAGCAAAACGATACGGCGCAGCTGTCGCCCTTCGGGGTAGATGACCGAGACGGCATACAGAAAATAGGCCAGCCCCATCAGCGGGGTGAGCAGATAGTATACCGTGGTCACTATATTGGTGAGCCAGAGTGGCGCCACCCGACTTTTATACAGCAAAAGCGTCGACAGGATATTGCTGGCCATGGCACAGAAAGTGACCAGTAAACAGCCCTGAAACACCCGATTTTTCAGGGTGGGCAGGTGGCTGCCTTTGCGGGCATACACCCCAATGATCCCCAGTATGACCAGAGAGATACACTCTGGTGCGATGTTCCAGCTCATTTCATCAGCCCGCCGTTCCCCGGCAAAAGCCGGCTGCCTTTGCCCAGTTATTCATGTGTCTATTCTAACACAAGTTGCCTGATCACACAATCGATAGCAAGTCGAGCCGGCGTCTCTTCTCTGTGACTCATATTCTGTCAGCTGACGGCAGCAGTGGGCATATCGAACAAGCACAGAACAAGCACATTTGTATATAAAAAGGCAGAGCATTTTAGATGCTCTGCCTTTTTATATTTACGGTACTCATGCAGATCGCCGCCAACGGCTGCCGGGCCGCCGGGACCTATTCTCCCCCGGTAGGAAAAGATTTCATCTTAACGGCGCTCTACCAGCACCTGCACACATTACTGGGGGCCACTGTGCCGGAACTACTAATCAACTCGCCAGCTCAACAGCTTGCCGGTCTTCACTTCTACCAGACCTTTATCGGTGATCTTCAGCTCTGGGCTGACCGGCAAACTGGTAGTACAAAAACTCATCACCGGCTCGTAGTGCTCATACCCCAGTGCGCGCATGGCGTCCTGTACCTCCGCCAACTGACGGCCGGTCTCCTCCATGGGCTCCTCGCTGAGCAGCCCCGCTACCGGCAGGTGGATGGTGGCCAGCACCTTACCGTTTTCTACCACGCACATACCGCCCTGCATCTCGATGAGCTGATTGACCGCCAGAGCCATATCGGTGGCACTGCGGCCCACCACCATCAGATTGTGGTGATCATGGGCATAGGTCGTGGCCACTGCGCCGCGCTTTATGGTGCCGCCGCTGGTAAAGCCCCAGCCTATCCCGCCATTTTTGCCGTAGCGCTCAAACACAGCTGTCAGGGCAGCAGGGCCGCTCTCCCACTGGACCTGCCCGTCTGCTACGGGCAGCGTAAAGTGCTGCTCGCTGGTCTGAGTGCGGTCGGGGTGTACCTGCATAGCCCGCACGGTGACACTGTCGCCGCTGGCTTTTAGGACAAAGGTGTCGGCGGCGACCGGCTTGACCTGCACGCTATGATAAAACTTTTTGGGGAAAGCGCCGGGCCGCCCCACCGGCTCGATACCTATCTGACTGTCGTATACCAAGCGGCCGTTTTTATATGTGCTGTGGGCCACAAAGCCCGGCAGGTCCTCCATCACCACCATATCGGCGATACGGCCCGGTGCGATAGCGCCGCGGTCGAACAGGCGCATACGGCGAGCGGCGGTATAAGTGGCACAATAAACAGCATCCTCCACCCGCATACCCAGCTCCACCGCACCGGCAGCCACGGTGTTGAGGTGGCCCTTATGCACCAGCACATCGGCCATCGTGTCGTCGGTGACAAAAGCAGTGTGCTCGAACAGCTGATTTTCACAGATAAAATCGATCACTTCTTTTTTGAGCATCTTATTTTGCAGCTCAAAGAACATCCCTTTAAAATAGCGGTGCTGCACCTCTTCCAGATCGTGCTCGGTGTGGTCTGAATCAATACCGGTATAGATATAGCGCGACAGTTCAACACCTTTGATACGGGGACAATGACCCTCTAACGGCATATCTGGTTTGTGTTGGCGCAGGTAACGCACAAATTGATTGGGACGGCTGTCGGGGTCGTTTAAGACTCCACGGGTGTCCATCACCTCCCCCAGACACAGGATACCCGGCGCATCCATCAGCGCTTTTAACTCATCCATACCGATGATGCCGCCGGTCGTCTCGAGTTCTTCGCTGGTAGAGGGTACCGAGCTGGATATTCCGTAATACACGTCCATCTTCTGCGGATCGCAGGCATCGATCATCGCCTGTATGCCCTCAATCCCAAAGGCGTTGGCGATTTCATGGGGCTCACTGACGATGGTGGTCACCCCATACTTTACCAGATAATCGCAAAACGGCATGGGCGCCGACATCGAGCTCTCGATATGCATATGGATATCGATCAGACCGGGAATGACGTAGCGTCCCCCCAGGTCGACTCTCTCATCAGCCTCGAATTGCTCTACATCTTTTTCGCCTACACCCACATGTAAAAAGCGCCCATCCAGCACTGCGGCATAGCCGGCAAAAAACCTCTTAAAATAGCTGTTATAAAAATTTCCGTTTACAAACAGTTTGTCCACTCTCATAAAATGGTCCCTTTCTGCCCTTCCGGGCGGCGGAGCGTGGTTTCTCTACCCCTCTATTATAAGGGCCGGCAGATGCTATTGCAATACAGTGGGGGCAGTGCCGATCAGATCGGCAAATATCTGGCCGCTGGGCGACAGCGCACTGCTTTTCAGCTTGCACCATGAGACCCACCGGGCGGGCACGGCAAATTCGGTCTGCAATTTAAATACCAGGTTCCACTTTAAATAGTGGGCGGCAAATTCCTCGATGACACAGGATACTCCCAAGTTGATACGGGCCAAGTCCAGCAGCAGGTCGTGAGAACCCAGCTCTATCTCCGGCGCAATTTGAATACCCTGCTGGGCAAATAAGCGGTCGATGCGCCGGCGGGCGTTAGATTTGCGCTCGAGCAAGATGAGCGGCAGGTCTGCCAGCTGCCGGGCGGTGAGCGGTCTGCCAGCTAAGTGTCGGTACTCATCACCGGCCACGAACACGTCATGCACTTTAAAAAAGGGATGTTCCTCCAGCGCAGCGTCCTTAACTGGTGAGTTGACAAAGGCAATGTCCACGTCGCGGCTCTTGAGCATTTGTACCGCTTCGATCGAGGTGCCGTTGATAATGGAGAGGTGGATATAGGGGTAGATGCGGTGAAAGCTGTCGAGCTGGTTTAAGATGACGAAGCGGGAAATCGTATCGGATACCCCGATCTTCAGCTCTCCTTTTTCCAGTTTGGCATACTGGCCCAGCTGCTCCTCCCCCTGACGGATACTTTTAAGCCCCTCATCGATGTACCCGTATAACAGCCGTCCCTCCGGCGTGAGCGCGATCTGCTTGCCGCGGCGGTCAAACAGCGCTACCCCCAGTTGGCTCTCAAGGTTTTTGATCGACTGGCTCACCGCCGACTGAGAGATGAACAGCGCCTCGGCAGCAGCGGAAAAGCTGCCCCGGCGAGCCACTTCGCGAAAGGTTCGGTACAGTTCTAATTTGACGTCCATAGGCTCTCCTTGCATTAGTATCACTTATATAAAATATTAGCAATATCTATTTTACTTATAAATCTAACTATAGTATACTGTACGGGTAACAGGCTGTAAAGGCCTGCCTTCCAGTGTGATGGCAGACCGTGATCGCCGGGCGGCTACCGCCCGGGACAAAAGGAGTTAACGAACATGAGCAAACTGGTTGGAACCATCTCCCGCGGGATCAAATTGCCCATCGTCAAGGAAGGCGATGATCTGGCTGATATCGTTGTGCAGTCGCTGCTGGATGCCGCCCAGAGCGAGGATTTCTCTCTGCAGGACCGCGATGTGGTGGCCGTGACCGAGTCGGTCGTAGCGCGCACCCAGGGCAACTACGCCACTGTGGATGACATTGCCGCAGATGTGCGCGAAAAATTTGGTCCCGACTGTGTGGGACTGGTCTTCCCCATCCTCAGCCGCAACCGGTTTGCCATCTGTTTAAAAGGTATTGCCAAAGCCGTTAAAAAGGTCGTCATCCAGCTGAGCTACCCCTCCGACGAGGTCGGCAACCACCTCATCGATGTAGACAGTCTGGATGAAAAAGGCATCAGCCCCTGGGATGACGTGCTCACCGCCGCCCAGTTTAAAGAGCTGTTCGGCTCGATCATCCACCCCTTTACCGGGGTCGACTACATCCAGTACTACACCGATGTGGTAGAGTCTGCCGGCGCCGAGTGCCAGATCATTTTGGCCAACCGCCCGGCCGCCATCTTAGAGTACACCCGCAATGTGCTGGCCTGTGATATCCATACCCGCCAGCGCACCTGTCAAAAGCTGCGTCAGTCCGGCGCCGAGAAGGTATATGACCTGACCGATATCCTCAAGGCCCCACACAACGGCAGTGGTTTTAATCAGAACTACGGTCTGCTGGGTTCGAACAAATCGACCGAAGATACCGTAAAGCTGTTCCCGCAGAACTGTGATGTATTTGTCAACCGGGTAGCCGAGCTGCTACGCGAGAAGACCGGGAAATCAATTGAAGTCATGGTCTACGGCGACGGCGCTTTTAAAGACCCGGTGGGCAACATTTGGGAGCTGGCCGACCCGGTGGTCTCACCCGCGCACACGGCCGGTCTCGTCGGTACCCCCAACGAACTGAAACTGAAGTACCTGGCCGACAACGATTTTGCCGATCTCTCGGGCGAGGAACTCAAAAAAGCGGTGAGCGAGCGTATCAGCCATAAAAAAGAGCAGATGGTCGGCGATATGGCCGCCCAGGGCACAACTCCTCGCCGCCTGACCGATCTGATCGGCTCGCTGTGCGACCTGACCTCGGGCTCTGGTGACAAAGGTACCCCGGTGGTACTGGTACAAAATTATTTTGACAACTACACCAAATAGGTTTTCTTCCTCACTTTACAAAAAGGGCTGTGCTACATACTGTAGCACAGCTCTTTTTGCAGGTGGCGATCTGCAGCAGTTGACAGCAAGGTAACCGCTATGTGGGCGCGCTGAGCACCCATACCCGGCACTGGCGCACCCCCATATCGATCGCCTGTTGATGCTGGGCCACTGCCATATCGATGCGGTTGCCGTTGATTGCCGAGCCGGTATCGTGGGCAAAGCGCACCCCGATCCCCTCGATATAGAGCATACTGCCCAGTGGGATGACGCTGGGGTCTACCGCCACTGTAAAGCCGGGCATCACCGGGTTGCCGCTGTAAGTGGTGGGATTGCCACCACAGATATGCGGATACTGCTCAGTACAGTAGGCAAGCACTTCAAACTCGCCCTGATACTGGGCGGTAAAGGGCAGGTCTGGCTTTTGGGTGGGCAGCACCACCGGGGCACTGACCTCCACCGGCTGGTACACCACTTGATGCTGTACCAGCGGCTTTTGGGTGGCGGCCATGCTGCCCAGCAGAGCGATATCTGCGGTCGCCACCGTCAGCAGTGCCGCTGCAAAAAAGCGCCGAAAGCGCATTGCGTCTCCTCCTCTCACTGGTAGGGAGTTTGGGCTATCCGCTAGTCCCATATGCATGTACTTCCTGTTTTTTCCACTTCCGGCACAGCAATATACGCTGTATGGGACATTGTACCGCAGGTATCGGGGTACAACCTAGTTCTTTTTGCAGCACAAAAAAGGAGTTGTGGGTCTGTTCCCCACAACTCCTGTCGCAATCGCTTATCTCTCGTCGCCTATCTCTTTCATGGGTGTCGCATGGCCCATAGCAGAGCTGCACTACCGGCGCCCACACAGAGTACCGACCACCAAAGCAGCAGGCTATCACTGCCCGTAGCGGGGACCGTACTGCCATCCAGCACCAGGTCTGCATCATTTTCCAGCGTCTTGGGCGCAAAAGCAATGTCGGTGCGCCGCCACTGATCGGACCGCAAGGTCTGCGCCGGTATTTGGGTCGTAAACTGCAGTGCATAGCGCCCGGTACCCGGTAACGAGGCTACAGCATAGCCCTCTGTATCTACTGCTGTGGGCAGTTGCCGCCAACAATTTTCTGCGGTGTCTCGATACCACAGCTGCACCTGCCCGCCGTCATCCTGTAGGCCATAGAGCCAAAATCTCCCCTGCAGTTGCGGCAAAGTCGCGTCTTTCTGCCCGGCAGCGCCGGTATAGCTCAGCTGATAGCCCAATACCATCATCTGCTGATACCCTACAGCGGGCGTCAGCTGAACATCTTCCAGCTCCATTCTCTGCATCTGAATATCTCCACCTTCAGACATCTCGCCGGCAGCTAGGTCTAAGATCACCTCTCCCTGCAGACAGTAGCGATGGACAGCCGGAAAATCCAGTAGATACAGCTCGCGCTGGGCCAGTGGCAACCGGCCGGCATTGTAAACGGCGGTGCGCTCTAGTGCTGTCAGCGCGTCATATTGGTATTGCAACCGCTCTACCCGCCCTGTGTCGCGGCGGGTGAGCCGGCCCAGCGGCAGTGCCTCTAGCAGTCCGGTGAGCTCGTCCGCCCGGCTGCGCGAGAGCACCTCTACTAAAAAGCTGACGCTGGTGCTGCCTCCCCCTTCCGAGTAAGTGGCGGTGATGGTCTGCCGGCCGGGCAGGTCGCTGTGATAACCTGCTACTGCCAGTGCTGTCAGTGGATAGACCTGGGTATCACCGCTGTCAAACTGCACCTGTATGCGGGCATTGGGAGCAGTAAAAGCCTGCCCCTGCAAAAATACTGTCGGCGCGCCGGCCACCAGGTGGGCTGAGACCGGTCTTCGACTGCGCACCTGCACCCAAAAGCTGGCACTATTGCCGCCAAAGCAAACAGTGAGCTTTTGGCTGCCCAGCAGCTGGGGGCGATAGCCGCTGACCATATCTGAAGTGATGGGGACCTGCTCACTGCGACCGCCTTCATAGTACACGGTAAGCTGGGCGCCAGATAGTAAAAGCGGCTGACCCTGGATATACGTCTGCTTTTGCGGCGGGGAATGTACAGCGATCGCCAACACCGCTGCCACCTTCACCCGCACAGTAAAGCTGGTCTGCAGACCGCCCCACTGTACCGTTACCGTGCACGTCCCCGGATGACTGCTCGTAAAGCCCGTGCACATAGCGGCAGTCAGATCTACTGTTTCTCTTTTGCCATCGGGATACAGCAGCGTGACTTTACCGCCGGTGACGTCGAGCGGCTGACCGGGAAAATAATCGCTCTTGTAAGGGGCAGTCAACTCGATCCCCGTCGGTCGCGGAGCGAGCACCAACACCGAAAACGAAAGCTGTCGGCCATCATAGGTAACAGTGATCTGTTGCTGGCCCAACTGCTGTGGATCATAACCGATACAGTAAGAAAAAAGTAGCGGCAGCCGGTCGGTCTCCCCATTATCGTAGGTGAGCTGCAGCTCTCCACCAGTGAGGTCAAGCGGTTGGCCCTGTGTGTACTGCAGTTTGCTCGGCAATGCAGAGAATGCCAGCTTTTGCAGCTGTTTTTGCCGCACGGTGATATCGTAGCTGACCGTGTGGCCGCCATACGTCACTGTTATCGCCGCCGGGCCGATTACATCGGCCCGATAGCCGCTGCACCAGGCGGGATCGATATCCAGCTGCTGGGCACTGCCGTCGCTGTACCGGCACAAAAGCTTGCCGCCAACAGCTGTGAATATCTCTCCTTCTATATACGATGTTTTGGGTTCTTCCGCGATCTCGATTCCGGTCAGTGTCCGCTCCCCTACCTGCACCGAAAACTGCGTGGACTGACCCTGATAGTAGACCGCGATCTGTTGGGTGGTATTGGCCGCAAACGGCCCAGTGGGACTGCACATATCCAGAGCGAGCGGCACCGTCTGCTGGTCGCCGTCGGGGTAGGTACAGAGGATGCTGCCGCCATCGACCTCCAGCAGTTCTCCTGCTGCATACACCGTTTTTTGAGGCAGCGCCTGCATGGCGATCTCACGGGGCAGCTGTACGGTCTGCTGTATAGTGAAAACAGCCACCGCCTGGTTTTGCGCCGCATCGGTAACGGTGAGCTGATAGCTGCCCGGTTGGTCGAGTACTGTGCCGCTGACTATATCGGCCTGTACACCGCCGTCTTTTTTCAGGGCACCGCTGCCCTTATCAAAAGTTACGGTCACACTGCCGGTATACTCTGCTGTCGGCGCCGCTTTATTGAGCTGGATGACCGGCTTTTTTACCAGCGCCGAAAGAGAAAATACTGTTTGGTAGGTATAGGTATCCCCGCTCGTATCGCCGAGCATCACAGTGAGCGTATAGCTCTCCTGCACATCTTGTGTACCCAGCTTGGCTGTTAAGGTAAAGCCGCAGATCGCGACCGGTCCCCCGGGCAGCGGCGAGGAAAAATAGCCGGCAAAGGTGCGGTCGGGCACGCCACCGCCACCATCGATAAACATTCCTTCATCGGCGTATACTGACGGCAAATGGCTGTTGGAGGCCACCTCCTGTTCGTATATTTGGGGATCGCTCAAATCGGGGCGCGTCCACTGCAGGCCGCTGCTGCTCCCCTGCGCCGCCAGCTGTATCTCGACCGAATCGATCTGTGCGCCAGCCGCAGTGCCGTCGGCCAGTGCCACATCTATCTGTATAGGCGCCTTACCGGGGGCAGCGGCTCTCTGCGAGAGAGATGCCTGTACCACAACCGGGCCATCACCGGGCAGTTCTACCGGTTGAGGCGTTGATGCAGCAGACACCGGCTGGGCAAAGACCTGCCAGCAACCAAAAGCTAACTGCAGGCAAAATAGAAATGCCAAAAACAAACCGATCGGCCGACACTTTATACGCATACGCCACCTCGAAACTGCACCGATCTGTCATCGGTGCCATACTTCCAGCTTTCTCCATTTTATCACCCTTTTCATAATTTCGACATATATCGACACAACTTCTCCTTATTGTTGCACATCCCGAGGTATTTATGGGCGAAATGTATACTTAGGAAAAGATCTGCATTCCCGGCCATATAGCGTCTATAGGTGTCGTACAAAAAAGCGCGCCGTCACCAACGTGACAGCGCGCCATAGACCGATCACACTGATCGGCAGAGCATATTTACTTATAGGTACCGCGGCGTTTCTTTACAGTGCGGCTGATATTTATATACAGCGACGCACCCAGTGCAGCCGTGATAAAAATAGGGATCAGCCATTTGTTCACATGTTGATCGTCGCTGAGCACCTCGGTCCACAGCTGCTGGGTATACTCGTTAGTCTCGGTATCCAGGTTGATAAAGCCCTCGGCATTGTCCAAGACCTGCTGGTCGGGGTACAGTGCCTCGTTCTTTTTATACATATCGGGCAACATATCGTAGGTGCCTTTGTTGGGCGAGGAATAGCCGATAGTCAGAAAGTTTTCGTACCCGACGACCGGATCACACAAAAAATTGATAAACAGCTCCGCCGCCTCTTTGTTGTTGCAGTCTTTCGGGATACAGACGGCATCTACAAAGCGGTTGGTTCCCTCTTTGGGCACGGCGAACTCGATGGCGGGGTTATCGGCCTTGATCAGCGGGTAGTCTCCGGCATAGTAGGGGGCGATCGCCGCCTCACCGGCGCCCAGCTTATCGAAGATCTCATCCATAACGTAAGCCTGTACCACTGTCTTCTGCTTTTTTAAGCTCTCGGCAGCTTCCTGTAACTGTTTTTTATCGGTGGTATTCATCGAATAGCCCAACCGTTTGAGGGCGATACCGAATGCGTCGCGGGAATTGTTGAACATCAGGATATCGCCGGTATAGTCGGGATCCCACAAAATGTCCCAGCTATCCACTGGTTTCTTGACCAGATCGGCGTTGTAGAGAATGCCCACGATACCCCAAGTATAGGGGACCGAATACAGGTTTTGTGGGTCGTACTCCAGATTTTTAAACGAGTCGTCGATATAGCGGTCGTAGTTGGGGATATTGTCAAAGTCCAGCGGCAGGATCATATCCTCCTCGATCATCCGCCCCACCATGTAGTCGGAGGGGAAGATCACATCGTACTTGGCACCGCCGCTCTTGAGCTTGGCGTACATCTCCTCGTTGGTGGCGTACATGGTGTAATTGACCTTGATACCGGTGAGCTCTTCAAATTCCTTAACGACGTTCATACCGCCGTCTTCGCCTTCGGCGATGTAGAGGCCCCAGTTGTAGACGTTTATCGAGACGCCTTTGCCTTTAAACTTCTGGTAGTCTATCCCGCTCTTATCAAAGCTGTATTTCGTTTTACTGCTGCCGGCAGCCGCCGCAGCGGGCAGGCTGGCAAAGCAGACCGAAAAAACTGTGCACAGGGCCAGTATCAGGCTGAGTACGCGTTTTTTCAACGGCGCTGCACCCCCCTTTTTTTCTTGCTCTCACGGCGGATGTCGGCGATGTTGATGAGCAGCAGTACCGCCAGGATCGCCACGAACATGATGGTGGAGAGCGCATTGATCTCGGGGCTCACCTTTTTGCGGGTCATCGAGAAAATAGCCAGCGGCAGTGTTTGGGCGGTGGGCCCGGCCACAAAGTGGCTGATGATGAAGTCGTCGAAGGAGTAGGTAAGTGAGATGAGGAAGCCCGACATGATGCCCGGCATGATCTCGGGGATGACCACCTTAAAAAACGCCTGAGTGGGGTTACAGCCCAGGTCCTGGGCGGCCTCTACCTGAAACACGTCCATCTGCCGCAGTTTAGGCATCACCGATAAGATGACATAAGGCACATTAAAGGTGGTGTGGGCCACCACCAGCGTAGTGAGACCAAAACCCATCTTTAAAAATACGAACATCAGCATCAGCGAGACGCCGGTGACGATCTCGGGGTTGATGACCGGGATATTAGTCAGGTTCATTACCATGCTGCGCATACGCCGGTTCATGGCGTGGATGCCCACCGCCGCCAGCGTACCCAGCACCGTGGCCACCACCGACGAGATGACCGCCACGATCAGGCTGTTGAGCAGGGCGGACATGATCGCCTCGTTGTGGAACAGCTTCTGGTACCAATCCAGCGTAAAGCCGGTAAACACCGCCCTGCTCTTAGACTGGTTAAACGAAAATACCACCAGTACCATGATGGGCAGATACAAAAAGGCCAGCACCACGGCAATATAGACTTTTGAAAAGAGGGAGCTTCTCTTTTTCATCCGTATATCCCCTCCCTCTCAGACTTGTCAAACTGATTAAAGAGGCTCATGCACAGAAGCACGATGACCATCATCACCAGCGAGATAGCCGACCCCAAGTTGGGGTTGTAGCTGCTGCCGATAAACTGCAGCTCGATGAGGTCACCGATGAGGATATTGCCGCCGCCGCCCAGCATACGCGAGATGATAAAAGTAGAGATAGACGGCACAAACACCATCGTCACCCCGGTCATGATGCCGGGGATGCTCAGCGGCAGCACCACCCGGCGAAAGCTCTGCCACCAGTTGGCGCCCAGGTCTTGGGCGGCCTCCAACGTGGTGTTTTCGATCTTGGTCATGATGGAGTGCAGCGGCAGGATCATAAAGGGCAGGTAGTTATACACCATGCCCAGCACCACCGCTCCGGGGGTATTGATCATCTGCACCGGTCCCAGACCGATCAGGCCCAACAGCTTGTTGATCAGACCAGATGTCTCCAGCAGCGTCATCCAGGCATAGGTGCGCAGCAAAAAGTTCATCCACATGGGCAGCATGACCAGCATGATGAGGGTCCGCTGTATAGAGTAGTTGGCTCTGGAGAGAAAAAACGCCAGCGGATAGGCGATGAGCAGACACAGTACCGTGGCCACTGCCGCCAGCCAGATAGAGCGCAGCAGCACACCGGTGTACTGCCCCACCTGCGAGATATTGGCAATCGTAAACTGCCCGTCGGCCGTGGTAAAGGCAAAGTACACCACCAGCCCCAACGGCACCACGATGAACAGCGCCATCCATATCAGGTATGGCAGCGCAGGGAGTTTCGACTTCATGGCTACTCCTCCATTTTCTTCATGATGTGGATGTCGTCGGGGGTGAGGCTCATGCCCACCACTGCGCCCACCTCCTCACTCTGGGTGGAGTGGACGATCCAGCGGTGCCCCATCGCGTCGATGGATATCTCGAAATGCACCCCTTTAAATATGATGGATTCCACCACGCCGGTCAGTTGGCCGGCGATCTGGGGGACGATCTTCACATCTTCCGGGCGCACCACCACGTCTACCTGTTCGTTGGGGGCAAACCCCTTGTCGACACAGGTGAACTCATGGCCGCCAAACTCCACCAAAAAGTCGCGCTTCATAATACCGGGGAGGATATTCGACTCGCCGATAAAATCAGCCACAAAAGCATTTTTGGGCTCGTTATAAATGTCCTCGGGCGAACCGATCTGCTGGATGACCCCCTGATTCATCACCACCACCGTGTCTGACATGGTCAGCGCCTCTTCCTGGTCGTGCGTGACGTAAATGAAGGTGATCTCGGTCTCTTTTTGTATGCGCTTGAGCTCGATCTGCATGTCTTTGCGCAGTTTCAGATCCAAAGCCCCCAGCGGCTCGTCGAGCAGCAGCACTCTGGGCTGATTGACCAGCGCCCGGGCGATAGCCACCCGCTGCTGCTGACCGCCCGAGAGCTGGTCGATGCTGCGGCGCTCATACCCGGAGAGGTTTACGATGCGCAGCATCTCGGTCACCCGCTGGCGGATCTCATCTTCCGACAGCTTTTGAATGCGCAGCCCAAAGGCCACATTCTCGTACACATTCAGATGCGTGAACAGTGCATAGCGCTGGAACACGGTGTTGACCTGCCTTTTATGAGGGGGCAGATCTTTGATATCTTTCCCATCAAAAAAGACCTCTCCCGCGCTGGGTTCGACAAAGCCGCCAATTACGCGTAGCGTCGTTGTCTTCCCGCAACCAGATGGTCCCAGTAGAGTCACAAATTCCTTGTCGCGGATCTCCAGGTCCAAGCCGTCGATGACGCGCTCGTCATCGTAATCCACCACGAGGTCTTTGAGCTTGATGATACAATTTTCCAATAACATCACATCCCCTTTGCGGAATTTTTGCAGTTCGCCTCCCGGCTTGCGCGCTACAGCTTTTGACTCCACCCCGCAAAAGGTTTTTAAACCGGCATCCCGGCTTAGTGGGCATACGCTGTGGCGTACAGATAACTGCACAATGAGATACCACTCAACTATAAGGCTTTTGTAGTCCTTTGTCAACATGTGTAGAGAAACTCTTACTCAGCATCACATAAAAGCCACTGCAGACCCACTTTTTTGGTCTGATCGGCCGTTTTGAAGTGTATTTCTTCTATATAAATATGACTGGGCCGCAACGCGCAGATACCGACATGCGCATTGTCACCGCGATCGGCTCGATATTGGCCGGCCATCAAAAAAGAGCGGCTCTCCACCTGCACTGTGCAGACGGCTCGCCGCTCTAAAACAAAAGGTGCCAAACAGGGCCAAACCGCTCTACTTGCCGGTACAGTCCTTAGGTGGGAGACACAGGTCGATGGTGCCGGCCTCTACAGTGGCGCTGTAGGTCACCGGCACCTCTACCCGCAACTGCTGGGTAAAAGTCAGCAGACAGCTGCCGTCACAGGCCCGGCGGCAGCACACAGATGGCTCTCCACAGCAGGTCAAACGGATGTCGCCCACCTGGGCAGCCGGCTGGATCGAGATGGGCAGTTCTACCTGCGTATACGTGCAGGTAGTCCTTGCGCAGCCCGGTCTTTTGGTGTCGGGCCGGTTCTCACACCCGTCTCGTTTCGTATCACGGCTTGGCGCCATATTTACGCACCTCCTATACAATTACTGCTTACATTGGTGGCCGTGGCCCCCTGACAGTCGACATATGTGTCGCCGACGATGGCCGAAGCGCCAAATTCCACCGGCACTTCGATGCAGATGGTCTGGCTGATGGTGAAGTTGCACTGGCCGTTTATCTCGCCGGGGCAGTGGTCGTTGCCCGGGGTGACGATCGGCGCGCCGCAACAGCGGGTGATGGGCTCGCTCACCTGGGCGTAGGGAGTTACTGCTACCGGCACGCACACGTCGACCTGCTGGTAGCCAACAGCAGGGCAGTCGGCAACAGCACGGGCCGCCAGCTCCTGCTCGGTCAGATCGCGCTCGTTTTCTTGCATCGGATATCCCTCCTCTCTGTTTGGGGATACCTCATCTTATGCCGCCGGCTGCCGGGCGGTGCGAGCGGATGACCAATCCATTTTTTTACCCGCTAAAAAAGGCGCGCACTGCCCGGTAACGGAGCAGTACGCGCCTTTTATACACCGATATCAGTGGCTACTCTGTCACCAGCGCATAGGCAGATATCTTGCGGATACGCCAGGTGGTGAGCAGTGACAGCAGGTAAGAGAACACCACCGTTCCCAGCCCAAAAGCCACCACCCATAGTGGGTCTACTAAAAAGCCGGCCTTCATGATCCCAACGCCGCGCATGGCCACCGACATCATGGGGTTGGTGTACAGTGCCCCCAGCAAACTGCCGGCCGCCGCGCCCACCGCCACCGGTGCCACGTAGGTGAGCGACAGCTGATTCATCAGCTGAAACGTTGTAAAACCTATCGCCTTCTGGACGCCCAGATCCCGTTTTTGACGGATGACCGAGGAGCTGATCATAAAATAAAGCACCAGAGTCACCACCGCCAGCGTAATGATCAGCATTGCCAGCCCCATGGCCGCTACAATATTTTGATACGAGGCCATCCCTTCCGCCAACCCCTTGTCAAAGTTGGTGACACTGAGCAGAGTCTGGCTGTCGAAGGTATCATTTAGCCGCTCGATAAAGCTGGCGCTGTCTGTCCCTGTATCCAGATAGATGTACAGTATCTGCGGTTTAAAATCGGCGTTCAGCCGCCGCATATCGGCGGTGCGGATAGAGGTGTTGAGTCCACCCATAGATGAGCCGTTAGACAGGCCCGTGACCCGAAAGGTCTCCTCGCTGTCACCCCAACGCACCGCAACAAGATCGCCTACTCCTTTGCCGATGCGGTCAGCCAAAATGCCGGCCAGTACGATCTCCCCATCTTTTTGGGGATAGCGGCCCTCATAGACCAACCGCGTCTGTTTGCCGGCGTAATCTCCCATCACGTAAGAAGATACCTGGGTGCCGTCTACCTCCAGCTTTACCTCATCCAGGTACTGCACCAGCCGCACATGTTCCATATCTTTTATGGCGGCCACCGTGCTGCTCTGGTCCTCTTTTGCGTTGAGCGCGGCGATGACGTTGGTTATCTCCATGCCCGGCACCTCGGCAAAAGCCTTGGTGTCGATGGCAGTATTGTAGTACATGATGATACCGTAGGCACCGGCAAATGTGACAGCGATCATGATCATGACCACCATGATATTCTGCTTGATATTTTGCAGGATCGACTTGCCGGCTAAAGTGACCGATAATGGCCCATGGGCCCGCTCTAGGGGCAGCATATTGTGCCGGTACTTGTGTACTGTGCTCTCGCCCCGCAGTGCTCTGATGGGGCTCAGATGGTTGACCCGCCTGGTGGCCAGCACCACGACTAGCACCACAACGGCCAGCAGCACCAGCAGCGCAGACGCACTGATGCCCACATCAAATCCCTGCTCCCACTTTAGGCCCGACTGCTGCTCAAAGATCATCGAGATCGATGGCAGCAGCCCGTAAGACGCGCCGATCCCCAGCAGACTGCCCAGCCCGGCGATGAGCAGATACTGGATCAGCAGCGACAGGCGTATCTGCCGGCCGGTATAGCCGATAGCCTTGAGCGAACCGATCTTCATCAGGTCGTCTTCAATGCTGTTGACGATGCGAAAGCGCACCACCAGCAGGCACACCACAACGATGATCAGCGCAAACAGCACCATCATAGCCGCTATCATTGTGGCCATCATACAGCGGGACAGCTCGATAAGTTCGATATCCAGCGCAATCAGCATCGCATCGCTGTCACCGGCCATCAGCGAGGAGCTGTCGAGCCCCAGGGTCTGCCGAATACCCGCCTCTACTGCCGAGGCACTTTTCACTTCGTCTAAGCGGGTGTGCACCAGGTGCATCCGGTAAGACGGTCCCTGTAGGATATCAGCCACCTGGCGGTAGGTCTCCTGCGGCAGATAAAAACCCATCATCCCCGTGTCGGTAGAGCTAAAAAAGATATCCTCTGTGTAGCCCTGTACGGTAAAGGTCAGCTGCCGCTTTTCGCCCGTCGTCTGGTCGGTGTAGTGCAGTGTCATTTTATCGCCCAGCTGGTAACCGCCAACCGCTTTAAAGATATCTGGCACATAAACTGACATCTCGGTGGCCGGGCGGTGTTCTCCCACATATTTCCACTTGGAGATCTCCCGTTTTTCATCCATATTCTGCAGCAGTACCGTATACGATCTTTTCTTGCCTTTCTGGGTGATCTCCGCCCCCAGAGCGAGGGCCTCGTTGGTCTGGACCTTTTTTACGTGTTCATTTTGACTGATATAGTCCTGTACCTGTTGGGTGTACACTGCTTGGGGCAGAGCAAAATAGGCATCGGCCGGCGCCAGTTCCTCTTTCAGTTGGCCAAAAAAGCTGCCGTACCGAATAGCCACCAAAAGCCCCACATTGAGCAGTAGCGCGGCGATGAGGAACATCACCACCAGCGTGGCCGACACCGACTTCGTCTTTTTGATATTCGCACGGGCGTGCATCCACAGTTTGTACATCTCACCACCCCATCTCGGCTAAGAAAGAGAGCAGTTTGTCGTGCCGCTGCCGGTCGCCGCTCACGTATTTTCCCAGTTCGCACACACCGCCGATCACCCCGTCTCGGATATAGAGGATACGGTTGCCCCGTCGGGCCGACACCAGATCGTGGGTGACCATAATGATGCTCTGCCCGCTCTGGTGCACCTCGGTCAGCACGTCTAGCACAGCCCGGCCCGATGCCGAGTTCAGCGCACCTGTGGGCTCATCGGCAAACACGACCTGCGGCCGGTTGACCAGCGCCCGCACGATTGCAGCCCGCTGATTTTCTCCACCCGAGAGCTGGGCGGGGAATTTGCGCCAGATCTTCTCGGTCAAGCCCACTTTACCCAGCAGTTCTTTGGCATAGGTCACGATCGCTCTCTTGTCTTTTCCAGTCAGCAGGCCGGCGGCCAATATATTGTCCAGGATACTCATATTGTCCAGCAAAAACATCTGCTGGAATACAAAGCCACAGTGCTCACGGCGAAAGATCGCAAGCTTGTCATTGTCCATCTGCTCGATCTCGGTGTCAAAAAAGTGGATCTGGCCGCTGGTGGGCTGGTCCATGCCCGACAGTGCATACAGCAGCGTAGACTTGCCCGCCCCCGATGAACCCATGATCACGGTAAAATCGTCCTGATATATCTCGATATCCAGGTCCTTGAGCACCTGCTGTTGCTGCGCTCCGGTGCCAAAATACTTGCAGAGCCTCTCGGTCTTGATGACGGTATTTTTCATAATGTATCCCTTCTCGCCGACTTTATATCGCCGGTCACACCTTGCCCATCTTGCTGTCCTCGGCCGCCAACGCATCCTCCTGCGCGCCGTAAACACGGGCTAAAGCCACAAACTCCAGCCGCAGACGGCGGCATATCTCGTCTTCGTCTATATCCAGATAATTGGCGTTTACCATAACTGCCAGCCCATAGGCGTAGATCATCATATCGTAGTGCAGCTGTTTTGCCTGATCGGCGGCCATATTGTAGCGCTGTGTCAGAGTCTGCATGATATTGGGCGCGTTGATATCATCGATCGCCCGCCCATTACCGTGGCGATCGCGCATGTACAGATAGCGAAACATCTCTTTTTCCTGTTTGGCAAAGCGGATAAACCCCAGGCCAAAGGCCATATATGGCGGGTACTTGCTCTGCGCCGTATAGTGCGCAACTGCCTGTACGTAAAGTCGCTCAGCCTCTCTCTTCATCTCTGCTTTCAGCGCTTCCATACTGCCAAATTCTGTGTAGATAGGTTGAGTTGAGCAGCCCAGCTTTTGTGCCACACTGCGGGCATTGAGATGGTCATGGCCTTCTTTGCGCAATATTTCTACCGCCGCCTGCAGCATAGCTGCACGGGTCACCTTCTTTTTGGCCGGCATAGCATACTTCCTCTCTTTAATATAACGCATGTTATTAAAACACTTGTTATAATAACATGCGTTATATTTTCTGTCAATCATTTTCTTCTCTATTTACGGGCATAACAAAAGCCCGATCAGCCGGTGGGGCGGCTATCGGGCCAGAAATTATCAATATTTACCTGTCAAGTCATACAGTCACTTTGTTTTGTACGGGCCAGCTCGCCGCGCTAGCCACTCTCTGGTGAGAAAGCTGCACATCATCCCTCTATTGCCGGGGGAGCCCACCGCTCAAAATCGGAGATAGATAGCGGCTTAGAAAAGACGTATCCCTGTATCATGTCGCAGCCTACAGCACGCAAAAAGGCCAGCTGCGATTGGGTCTCTATCCCCTCCGCCACCGTGTGGATGTGCAATTTTGCAGCCAGCTGGACAAAGCTGGCGATCACCTTCTGCGCTTTTTCGCTGGCGATGTCATCAAAAAATTGCCGATCCAGCTTAATGGTGTCCACATCAAATTCTTTGAGCAGTGCCAGCGAAGAAAATCCCACTCCAAAGTCATCCAGCGAGCAAAGAAAACCATTGCGGTGCATCTCTTCCACCGAATTTTGCACCAACTTACGCTGCTGCTCATCAAAAAATGTCGACTCGGTCAGCTCGATCTCGATCATTGTATCGGGGATGTGGTAGCGCTCTTTCAGAGCGGTAAACGGCCGCAAAAAATTGAGATTTTTAAAGTGCGCACGGGACATGTTCACCGATATGGGAACCAATTCGCGGCCCTCCCGCCTCCACCTGTCCAGCAAAATGCAAACCTCTTCAAACACATAGAGGTCCAGCTTGCAGATATCCCCCGTCTTTTCAAACAGCGGGATAAAATCGGATGGAAAGATGGTCCCCCGCTGGGGGTGTACCCACCGCACCAGCGCCTCAGCTCCGGCTAAGCGGCCATCCGTCAATCGCACCTTGGGCTGTAGATAGACCAGAAAGTCGTGATTCTTTAGCGACGCCTCAAACAGCGCGCCCAACTCCTGCTCTTTCTTCATCTGTTCCAGCATCTCGGCGCTGTAAAAGGCGCATTTTCCCTTCTCGCCCTGTAGCTTGCAGGCCATGCGGGCCCGGTCTTGCCAAATAGTCACGTCGGCAGCGGGATCTTCCACCACACAGGCCCCCTGTAAAATGGTCAGATAATACTGGATGTCGGTGTGTTGAGAAAAGCTGTTGATATCGGCCATCAGCTGGTCTAAACGCTTTTGAATAGTCTCTTTATCTCCGGTGTGCAAGCACAGAAAAAACTGATCAGCTGCTCCTCTGGCAGCGATCTCATCGGCTTGGATATGCCTTTTGAGCGACACATAGATGTGGCGCAGCGTATCGTTGCCGGCCTCTACACCAAAATTTTCGTTGATGAGCTTAAAGCCCCGTACATTTAAAAAGATTACCGTATAGGCGCCGGGGTCCATACCCAACGATATGAGCTTTTCGTATGCCAAACGAAAAGCAGCCTGATTCATACCTCCGGTCAGTTGGTCGGTAAATGCCACCTGCTCCAGGTATTTCCTACTGGTGCGGTAATAGCGCAGCTGTAGCAACAAAAATACCGTCAGTACCGCCACGATACCGCCGACGATCAAAAAAGCGCGCAACATATAGGCGTCGGCACTGCCAGATATCAGCCCGGCCGGCACCAGTGTCAGCAGTAACCAGTCGTTTACATATAGCGGCCGATAAGACAAGACCAGTTGGCTGTCATCGGTGGCGGTAAACTGAAATACGCCGGCCTGTTGCTGGGCTATATTTTGCTGCATCTGGGCGATCGCCTGCTCAGCAGCTAAGTCCTCCCCCTCTTTAAAAACACTATCCAACTGCAAAAAAGGCTTGAGGTCGGTAGGTGAGAGCACCACCTTTCCAGTACCATCTATAATACAGGTGAGGCCGTGCCCCGAAAAACTCTTTGGCTGGATGAGCTGCTGCATATTCTCTTTACTGCGCACTCCTGCCAGCACGCTATCGATCTGCCCATCCTGCTCGATGGGGGTCAAAAATAAAAGATTTTGCCTGTCTTCAATATAGGTGACCGTCTGCTGGCCTGCAAAGGCGTCTTTTATGCCCGGAACACTCTGCAGGTCGACTTCTCCAAGATCCGGTAAGTCCGTGAGCTTATTTTTTTCTATGATGAATAGCGCGTCAAAATCCAGGATATCAGCTTGGCGCTCCAAGAGCTGCTGGGACTCATCCGGCCCCGAAAAACTTGACAGTTCTTCCGACAGAGCAGCCAATGTCATCTGATAAATATGAAAACGGGAAGAGATATCGCTGGCCAGCTGATCAGATACATCGGTCACATACTGCTCGGTGCTGGCCTTCAACGCCTTTTTTAGGCCCGAGGTATTCCACAACATCAGGGCGATCACCAGCAATAAAATAGCTGATATCACGCCCAGCTGCACCCCGTGCCCAGCAGACGATCTATTCTGTGCCTGGTCGTACTTCGCACGCACCCGTACACCTCCTCATTTACTCTATCCTCATGCTATCATGCTTTTTTTACAGGGACAACAATCAATCTGCGTACGTACACATATAGTATGTTGTATTTTGTCATTATCTACAGTACAATAAAGATAAATTGTGATCGAGAGGAGCCTATCATGCAAAATAAACAGACTTTATTTGACCACGTGTATCGAGATCTGCGGGAACAGATCCTGACCGGACGCCTGCAGTACGGCGATAAGCTCCCCTCTATCAGCAGGATGTGCGAACTCTATAATGTCGGTATCCGCACCGTGCGCGATGTTTTGCGCGCACTCAAAGAAGAGGGGTATATCTCCACGCAGGAACGGCGGCCCACTACTGTTCAGTATCAGTTGCCCGTCACTGAGGGAATAGATGCAGCTATGCAGTCGGTTCTGGTACGCCGCACGTCGATCATTGATGTATACCGCACGATGTCGATCATCATGCCCCCTGTATTTGCGCTCTCAGCCCAGGTGTTTGGCGATGCCTCATTTGTTCAGTGGTCGCGTGATCTGGCCCGGCTCAAGGGAAAAGATCCGGCAGTCTGCTGGCAGGCCTATTCTTCCCTGCTCTATACACTGCTAGACCGCTCTCATAATCTCCTATTTCGGGACATGTTTGCCAGCTTGGAAATATACGCTCGCACACCGTATTTTCAAAAGCATCCCCGTCACGCCCAATGGGTGGCGGCACACAGTACCTTTCACAGCGCTATGCAGACCATGGAGTCTCTGCCCACCAAAGATGAAACACTCATCACCACCCGATTTCAGAGTATGTTCCAAGCACTGACAATAGCCGTGGAAAAGTGGATCGATGAAGCGCTGGCGACCTGTAAGGCCCCTCCACAGGAGGATCCCAATGCCGGTTATACCTGGACCTCTGAGCGGGGCCGGGACCATTACTACACCCAGATCACCCGCGATCTCATCGATAAGATCGGCATGGGTATATACCGCGAAGGAGAATTTCTCCCCTCCGAGGCAGCGCTGGCCAAGCAATACGGCGTGTGTATCTCCACCGTACGCAAAGCTATGGCTATGCTCGGTGAATTGGGCTTTGGGCAGACCTTTAATGCCAAAGGTACCCAAGTACTGTTACAAAAAGATGACGAAGTACTGCAGTGCATGAAAAACAAGACCTACCGACGCGATACACTGCTCTACCTGAGCGGACTGCAGTTCATGGCCATCGCCATCAAGCCGGCAGCCATGCTGGCTCTCCCCCATCTAGACCGGCAAGTAGTCCTCGATCTACAAAAGCAGTGCCGCAGCCAAAATGCGATCCCACTGGAAAAGATCTTTTTTTGTATCACCGATCATCTGCCACTAGCGCCGCTCAAAACTATTTTATTAGAGGTAAACAAGCTGCTGCACTGGGGATATTATTTTTCCTTTTACAGCGAGGGGCCAGCCAGTTCTAATCTGCTTTTTCAGATCAGTTTCGCCGCCCTCGATGCTCTGCGGCAGGGAGATGCTAACGGGTTTATCACCCATCTCTCGTCCTGCTATGGGCACATTCTCACCTTCGTGCGCGATTTCGTGGCTACCCGAGGCCTGCCAGAGGCCGCCGATATTATCTCCCCGCAGGAATTGCACTAAAAATAAACATCTTACTGGGCCGTAAACATGGCCTACAGAGTAAGCATATATTTCATAAAGTAGCTGCCACTACGTGGCGGCTACTTTACTATTTTTCATCTCGGAAATAAGCCCAATCCATATCAGATAGTATAACTGAGAACTAAGATTACAAAAAGAAAAAAGCCATCGACTTTGTCGATGGCTTTTGCACTAGTAAGTGTTTGTAAAAAAGGCACTCGTTAGAAAGAAAAAAGAATATCATCTTAAATGCTACATGCAGTATATCCTAATTTTTCACATGATTGATTTTCTAAAAAAGAGAATAATCCTTAAATAACAGCCCAACCATTGAGCCTATTGTATTGAAAAGGTCTTGACCCGTAGTCCCAGATTTACTTTTCTATTTTTTGATACTTGCCTCATTTTAAAACGAAATAGCCATGTTCATCATTCACAAGTTTCATTATCTCTAAAATATCCTCTGTTTTGACATCGGGAATGTCAAGGACTCTCGTTCCGCTATGAAATTTTAAAGTACCATCAAACGACTCATCAATATAAACGTGCGTTTTAGCTTCCCCAGCACATCAATTACAATGATAATGTATACACCGCGACTCCTTATAACTATCTTTGCTGACTGCTGTTTTCACAATATCCTTAAATCGTTTGTCGTAATTTTGGCAAGCAAAAAAACGAAACATATAAATCGGTCTCGGCTGCTTGCCTTTCGTCATACCGATTTTGACTATCTGTTTACTGTGCAAATCGTGCTTAAAAGAGATTCTCATCCTCTCTTATTTAGGATTGTAACCAAGCTCCGAAAGGTACATTATAAGTTCACGGTATATCGCTTGCTTTTCACAATCAAGTTGTGATAGATATAGCTCTATCAATTCCTTTTGTTTCTTGGTTTTCACTATGTTACACCCTGAATATCTCCAATTTCAGTTGTATTTCTAAAATTTATCAATATAAGCAAAAAGATTGCCGATATAATATCGACAATCTTCATGGTCCGAGTGACAGGAGTCGAACCTGCGGCCTCTTGAACCCCATTCAAGCGCGCTACCAAACTGCGCTACACCCGGAAGTGCCTATTTAGTATAGCACGACACTTTTCAAAATGCAACACCCAAATTCTATTTTTCTATAAATTTATCGCGATATAGTTTCCGTACTCATATTGATTACAAAACTAACTGTTCCGGCAACTTTTAAGCTGCAATTATTCCAATAATATTAAATAATATCGGAAATATTTATTGTATATGCCCGGAATATGTGATATCCTGAATAAAAAAGTATATATTCCGGAAATTTAGCAAGAACAAAGGAGGGAAATCCATCTTGTTAGCGAAACTTCAACTGGATATCTCTTCGGATACGATCTGTATCCGAATGGAAGGCGAGGATCAATTTGTACAGACGGTGCTAGACGACCTGCGCACCAGCGGGCTTGGCGCGCTGGAAAAGGCAGCTACTTATGGTGATACATCGGGTATATCAGCCGCGGGGAATGATTTGCCCGACCAAAAAGATCCCGCGGCTCTTTTCCCGGAAATCCATGCTTCCACTTCTTCAATAACGGAGGATCCATCACCAGAGCTGGATACGGCTGCACAAGGTAACTCCTCCCCTATTTACGGTCGTAAAAAAAGTCATGCGGCTGCAAAACCACAGCTTGTAGATGGGCTGGATGTATCGGTAAACGGCGGACATATCAGTTTGCCGGATTATTTGCGCGGCCAGCGTCTGCGCACCCGCTTTGATACACTGGTCGCCATCATGGCCTATTTGCGCAATGTGTATGGTTTTCGTGGGACCATCACAGCCGATGTGGTCTATACCGCCTGGTATCAGTTAGACAGCTCTGTCGATCGGGTCAAAGGTTGTATCTATGATGCCTGTCGCCCTAAGTGCGGTTATCCGCGCGCTGTTGGGGGCGGCTACGAGTTGACTGAAAAAGGCGAGCGGCGGGCTCAGCAGCTGCAGAGCGGCAAATAGCGCGTTTCGGACAACTTGTTTTTTGCGGTCGTAAATGCTATAATAACTGCAGCTTGGCCGTGGAGAAACGGCGACTGGGAATATTATTTCTCACTACTACAAGTCGATCAAGGAGCGCAGTATGGCCTATTTTGTAGCGTTTACTATTTTGGTTTTGATCATCTCGAACGTCCCCTTTTTACTGAAATTGCCCATCTATCAGTGGGGAATGTGGCAGTGGATCATGTTGGTGCTCAACATTTTGCTCATTTTCTTCTTTGTGCTGATGGTGTGGTTTGCCATCCAGGGCTCGAAAGAGAAAAAGGCCGAGAAAAAGGCTATAGAGGAACGGCAGGCAGCAGCCAAGCGCCGGCAGGCCCAGATGGACTACTCAGACTTGGATATCGTGCCTGATGGCAGCCGCCGCGACACCAACGACTACGAGTACTACACCCAGGTGGAAGACGGCGAGGTGGAGTATCGGGACGGCAAGATCGTGCTACACGCTGAAGACGGTGATGAAGACGACGCAGCGTCCTCCGGCGAGCCCGATGCACAGTAACCATAAAACTCAAAAAAAGAGGTATCGCTATACGGCGATACCTCTTTTTTAATTTAATCAGCAAGCACGCTCAGACACATATAATAATGATCCATTTTTGACCCCTGATATTGAAGCCATTGACGTATGTGCGCGGCTGATAGTGGCAAAATAAAAGCAACAGCTATCAAAAAATTCTCTGACTGTTTAAATGTATAGTAGGAGGCGCTACAGATGATCGCACCGCGCGGAAACCGCACGACTTTAAAAGAGATGAAAAAAGAACCGCCCACCACCGTGACCACAGCCGGCACTGATTACCGCTCCAAAGACGGTAATCAGCACAGTACCCACTCACAAGTAGCAGACTTTGAAGTAAAAAATGAGCGCGACTACAGCGAGGAAAACCAGAAGTAAAGATCTTTTTACCCAAGAGAGCCCGCCGGCTAAAGCCGGTGGGCTCTCTAATTTTGCACTGCACAGACAGTGATGCGGCTGTATTGTGGACAGAGTGTATGCTCTTACTGCTCGGATGAAAATTCCAGCTGGCGGGGTGCGATGACCTGGGAGAATACGATCTGTGTTTGGGTATTGCCAAAGCGCTGCAGCTGGGCCACAAAGAGATCGAGCTGGGCCGTATCTGGAAAGCATACTTTTAAGAGCATGGAAAAGGCGCCGGCAACATGGTAGCACTCCAGCACGTTTTTTTGCTCTTTGATAAAGTCGCGAAAAGCGGGCTGATTTTGGTGAGACAGCACCATATTGATAAAAGCGGTGATGGCATAGCCGGCTTTTTTTGCGTCTACTGTGGCACAGTACCCGGTTATGATACCCTGCCGTTCCAGCCGCTCTATACGCGCCGCCACTGCCGGTGAGGAGAGATAGACCTGTTGAGCCAACTGCTTGAGCGGCATGCGCGCATTTCGCTGCAGCAGCGCCACGATCTTTTGGTCTACACGGTCCATGCCCATTCCCCCACCTGCTGCCAGAGGGCAGCTGTTTTCCAGTACGATTATACCACAGGCTGGTAAGCGTTTAAAAGAGGAGCAACGCTCAGTTTTGGTAATTTATCAAAATAAAGCAAACCGGCTGGTTGGCTTAACAATTTTAAGTACATACAAAAAATACCAAACATTCTTTCTAGTTTGCCTAAAAGGCTTTACCAGACGCCACCGGCACACTATGCTGTGGGTAGAGAGAAGTGTTTATATTGCCTGGGCAGACAGCCTAGGTAGATCGAGAAAGGTGTGCGTGCACAATGACTACCAGAGTGGAAGCAGATTCGATCGGTACCTTAGAGGTCCCCAGTGAGGCCTATTACGGTGTACAGGCGCTGCGCGCCAGCCAGAACTTTCCCATTACCGGACGCAAGATGCACCCGCTGCTGATCCGGTCGCTGGCCTGCATCAAAAAGGCTGCCGCCATTTCAAACCGGGACGCCGGTGCGCTGCCGGGCAACATTGCTCAGGCCATCATCAGTGCCTGCGACGAGGTGATCGACGGTGCCTTTGCCGACCAGTTTATTGTGGACGCCATTCAGGGTGGGGCGGGCACCTCGGCCAATATGAACGCCAACGAAGTAATTGCCAACCGGGCCATAGAGTTGCTGGGCGGTCAAAAAGGCGATTACGCAGTGGTGCACCCCAACGACCATGTGAACATGGCCCAATCCACCAACGACGTGTTCCCCACAGCCGGCAAGCTGACCGTTTTGCAGCTGTTGCCGCTGGCCGCCCACCAGTTAGAGCGGCTGTATGAGGCGCTGCGCCAAAAAGGCGAGGAGTTCGATGACATTATTAAAATGGGGCGAACCCAATTGCAGGACGCAGTGCCGATCCGCCTGGGGCAGTCGTTTTATGCGCTGAGCCAGGCGGTGCGCCGGGATTTGGAGCGGCTGCGGCTGGCCGAAGAAGAGATGCACACCATCAATATGGGTGGCACTGCTATCGGCACCGCTATCAACGTCTCTCCCCGGTACTTGGCCACCATCACCGACAACATCCGCCACGTCACCGGTCTGCCGGTGGTACAGGCGGTGGACCTGATCGATGCCACCCAGAACCTGGACGGTTTCGTCACCGTTTCGGGCATTATCAAGACCTGCGCGGTGAACCTCTCAAAAATGGCCAACGACCTGCGGCTGCTCTCGAGCGGGCCCAAGACCGGCGTGGCCGAGATCAATCTGCCAGCTAAGCAAAACGGCTCCTCTATCATGCCGGGCAAGGTAAACCCCGTTATCCCCGAAGTGGTGTCGCAGGTGGCCTTTAACGTGATCGGCAACGACTTTGCCATTACGATGGCGGCTGAGGCGGGTCAGCTGGAGCTCAACGCGTTTGAGCCGGTGCTGTTTTACAACCTGTTTGAATCGATCGAGACGCTGACGGGGGCGGTACAGACCTTTGTGGACAACTGTGTGCTGGGCATTACCGCCAACCGGGAGCACTGTCTAGAGCTGCTGGAACACAGTGTGGGTATGGTGACTGCTCTGTGCCCCAAAATAGGCTATAAGCGGTCGGCCGAGATCGCCAAGCAATCGCTGAAAACCGGCATTCCCGTGCGAAAAATGGTGGTGGATATGGGCATTGTGAGCGCCGACGAGGTGGACCGCATATTAAACCCGGTATCGATGACCGAGCCACAGCTACAGGCTGTACAGTAGATAAAATTCCGCCAAAAGCACCGCTTTAGGCTCTGTAAGACGGGGCTGGGACGGTGCTTTTTTCTTGATATTTTAATGGACCGACATGCTCTTGTGGGGTAGCAGTTGGTGCAAACGCGTACTTTTATCCCCTATTTTAACTTAAATAACATGATTTTATGCCAGAAAACACCTGTTGGAGAGCTGTTTAGCTGGAAATGATGGCCAAAGCCGCCAGTGCCGTGCTAGAATAAAGCGATCGGACAAGTTTGCGGCTGCTGCCGCTGGCGTGATGGGCCGAGAAGATGGGAGGGCTTTGTGTGAAATACCGCGTAGTGGCTAAAGAGGCATTTAGTGTGGCCGGGGTGCGGGCAGTGACCGAGCAACCCGGCGGTGTGTGGGACATAATAAAAAAAGACGGCCGCATGCAGCAGATGCAGCGGGACGCCCAAGGGCAGCCAGTGACACTGGGGCTGTGTTTTGGCTTTGACTGTACAGGGCGCAACGACAATATGGTGGGCTTTGTGGTGGCAGAAGAAGTACCGGGGTACGCCTTCTACGCATTTCCCCCCTCGGACTGGGTGGTGTTAAAGGCCGAGGGCAAGATATCCGACGGGGTGCTGTATAAGACCTGGCAGTACATCCACGGCGAGTTGATCGACCGCCAGGTAATCTGCCAGCGGGAGGTACCGACCATTGAGGACTACCAGGTGTGGAACGAGGAGGCGGACTACTGCCGGGTGGAGATTGGGGTGGCGGTGGTATAGGTTACTGGCCTACAGCATAAAAAGAGCGGGCGCACGGGTGGCGCCTGCTCTTTTTTGCTTTTTAAATGTTACCAAATTGTTAAAACGGGCAATTTTAGGGCAATTGGACTGTATAAGGCCCGCCGATGGGCAGACAGCGGGAGGTGCTGGCATGACCCACCTGGCTGGTATAGGCGATGGGAAAGGTGCAGCCCTGTGTTTCCTGTAACACCAGCTGGTGCATGCTTGGCTGTTGGCGGTGCTGCTGCATATAGGTGAAGGTGCCAAGCAACAGGCCGGAGATATGTTTAAATACACCCAGCTGCCGCAGCTGGGAGAGGTAGGTGACCATTTGCGGTACGCCGCCGCCAAGGCTCTCGATAAACAGCAGCTTGCCGGTGAGATCGGGCATGTAGGGGGTGCCGGCCAGTTTGAGCAGACAGCGCAGATTTCCGCCCAGCAGTGTTCCGGACATCCGTTCTCCGCGTAGGAAGTGCCACTTTACCCGGAACAGGTCGTCTGCTCCGGAAAACATGCTGGCGACGAAGGCGGGCTGTTGCTGAGCACTGCTTTGCCAGATGAGATTTTTGACCTGATACAGATAGGAGACCGCACCGGTCTTGGTGTACAGGGCATTGAGCAGCACTGTGAGATCGCTGTAACCGAAAAATGGCTTGGGGCTGGCGGCGATCTGCCGGTAATCGAGCAGATCGAGCAGCTGGTTGGCCATATCGCCGCCGGAGATATCGAAGATCGCGCGGATCTGGCTGTCGGCGTAGGCCTGCTGCAGCGCCGCGGCCCGTTGGGCGGCAGTACCGGCAAAAGCGGTGGACCCGGCGTACAGATAGTCGCTGCACACCGGGCAAAGGCCCATGCCGCGCAGCACCTGCATGAGCCGCTGCACCTCTGGCTGCTGGTTGACAGGCAGGCCGTTGGAGCAGGCCACCAGCGCGACCTTGTTTCCCGCTGTTAACTGCATGGCGATCCCTCTTTTTGGTGGGTGGCCACCTTTTGCTGATAGCTGCTACCCCAATCGACCATGGCATCCAGCACCGGTTTAAGGCTGTAACCGGTAGCGGTGAGCGTGTACTCGACCCGGGGCGGGACCTCGGCGTAGACTTTGCGGCTGACCAGACCGCTCTGCTCCATGGCCCGCAGGTTGGCAGTGAGCACCTTCTGCGATATTTTGCCGATAGATTTTTTAAGCTGCCCAAAGCGCTTGGTGCCGGCGAGCAGATCGCGAATGATGAGTACTTTCCAGCGGTCGCTGATGAGCATGAGCGTTGTCTCAACCGGGCAGGCGGGCAATTCTTTTTCGGTCATGGGTGCTCCCTATCCTTTCTTTAAAAAAAGCTGCTGAACACACAGTTTTGATAAGATACTAAAACGAAGATCCTGCACATCTATTATAGGCGGGCTGGTGGGTGGTGACAAGGGGCGGATATGGAGGCGGGGTGGGAGATAGCAGCTACCTGGTGGATATTAGGCGACAGCCAAGGCCCTGTTGTGTGCCGACATATAAGCTGCACCTGAACCATGCGATATCTGCGATTTAGTGTCATATTAAAATATTCATTGGCGTGTTGGTGTGGGATGTGGAGAGATATTATGAGTGATGACCAGATAGGCCTGCTGCAGGCGGACAGATCTTTAAATGATAGGACCGCTCCGCTGCTAAGGTGCCTATAGACAAAAAGAACTCCTTTACCCCTGTTAGGGCCGCGGGCCAGGAGTATACGATCAGAGCAAAGAAGGACAATTTTCTAGAGATGGATCTATTGACAGGGACTCTGGAAAACACTTGCTGACCCCGGGACGATTGCGCGCGATGTTGGAATTGATCCCAGATGCATTTTCGTATCCGGTGCCTTGGAAGACGGACGCCTGTCATATAGCTGATTGGGAATACCAGCCGACTATCGATTACATCTGCTCCAGTTTATTGGGAGGAAAAACACCCCAGAAATCTGGGCAACAACTTCGTTGGCGCACAATTCGGCAAAAAGCAACTTTATGTTTGAACAACTCGGTTGGATACTTTGGGATAAAGGGGGTGTTCTGAACTGGGATGGAGCACCTAAACTGTTCGTTTAGCTTGTTGCGTAAAACCCGTTATTACTTGACGTGCAAGGAGTAAAAAACTACTCGGCGACAAAGCAAATGATGCAAAAGTATGCACGATAGAGACCTGGACATATATGCTGCAAGCAGCGATACAGAATATTCTTATACAGTGATACAGGGACCTGGAGAGCAGAGGTGGAGCGCCTTTGCTCTCGTTGTTTTTTAAGGGACATTGGGCAGTTGCCGCGGACAAGGTACTGGTAAATACTTACTTTGACGGCAGTTAAAGGCTATTTTGTTTGCTGTTCACTATTCACCGCTTACTGTTTGCTGTTTGCGGGAAAGCAGGCAGCAGTAGGGGACGGTGAGAGAGGCGCTGGGTGAGATAGCTTTACATGGGCTTTAGATTTTTATTGAGCCGATCGACCATCCACGACAGGCGCCGGGCGCGGCCAGACGCGGTTTTGGCGCTGAAATACGCCCGGGCGTATGTTTTTTGTACCGACGGAGACATGGCCAAAAAGTTGGTGTGTGCCGGCTGGTAGGCCTGTAACAGAGTGGACAGGATACCGATCTGCTCACTGGTGACCGGCGGTGGGGGCGGGGCGCTCCACTGGCCATTTTGCTGGGCTAGCTGGATCTTTTCAAGGCCACTTGGGGTCATGAGGCCCTGTTTTTGCAGCTTTTGGGCCAGCGCTCTGTTTTTGGCCGACCATTTACTGTTATTGCGGCGCTCGGCAAAATACTTTTTATAGCGCTTATCGTCGATGCGCTGCATCTGGCCGTCGATCCAGCCAAAGCAGAGCGCCTCTTCCAGCGCGTCGCTGGCACTGATGGTATTGGGGCCGCCTGCTTTGCCCAGCAGCAGCCAGACACCAGTTCCCGAGTGGCAGTGCTCGGAGAGCCAACGGCGGAAGTCTTGACGGCTGATAAAATGCATTAGTTCACACATGATACGATACCTCCCGGTGGTGGATACTGCCGGATGAGTCGCAGCAGTGGGTATATGGCCGCCAGGCGGTGGACGGATCTTGCTACTTGGGCGACCGGCTTTATTTTTTAAGTATACACGGTAGCGGTACGGGGTTGGGCGGCAGATGTTTTGCCGGGGTGCACATAGCCGTTTTTTTGCTGTGTGGGCTGGGTACTGGCGGGGCTGTCAATCGGGGGTGGCACTTTGGAATACCGGTGTCCAAAGGCACGCACATATGCGAATGTGCGCATATACCGGATAGTCTTGCATAACGGTTTTCCCCGGCAGTAGAGACTACTGATCAGAGGTGTGGCAGGAAGTATATGGCGGACAAGCCTTGCTACTTAGGCGACCGGCCTTATTTTTTAAGTGTAACACGGTGGCGGTGCGGGGTTGGCGGCAGATATTTTGCCGGGTGCGCATGGCCGTTTTTTTGCTGTGTGGGCTGGGTACCGGCGGAGGGGCTGCTGGTCGGGGGTGGCGCTTTGAAGTGCTGGTGTCCAAAGGCACATACATATGCGAATGTGCGCATATACCGGATAGTCCTGTATTACAGTTTTCCCTGGCGGTGGAGACTGCCAATCGAGACGGCAGACGGGCTTTTGTGTTTGGGCGACCAGCTTTTTTAGTATAACACAGTGGCAGTACGGGGTGAGTGGCAGATGTTTTGCCGGGCGCGTCAGGATGCTTTTTTACTGTTCGGGCTGAGTAGTGGCGGAGCTGCCGGCCGGGGTGATGCTTTGGGCACTGGTAACCTGAATCAGGCACATATACGTATTACTGGACAATCTTGTATGAGACCGTTTCTTCGGCGGTAGAAACTATTGACTGAATGGCGCGGCAGTGGGTATATGGCGGTCAGGCGGTGGACGGATCTTGCTACTTGGGCGACCGGCCTTATTTTTTAAGTGTAACACGGTGGCGGTGCGGGGTTGGCGGCAGATATTTTGCCGGGTGCGCATGGCCGTTTTTTTGCTGTGTGGGCTGGGTGCTGGCGGGGGCTACTGGTCGGGAGTGGTGCTTTGAAATACCGGTGACCCAAGGCGGGCATGCGTAGATATGCATTGCGAATAATCCTGTATAAAACAGTTTTTTCCGGCAGCGGAAACTGTCGGTCGGGGGTGCGGCCGCTGGTATATGGGTGACTAGACAGCGGTCAATGCTTTGCGATTGGACGACCAGCTTTATTTTTTAGTGTACACGGTGGCGGTACGGGGTGGGTGGCAGATGTTTTTTCGAGTGCGCCCGGATGCTTTTTGCAACGTGTGGGCTGGGTGCTGGCGAGGCTGGCGGTCGGGGGTGCTTTGGGACACCAGTGCCAAAAGCGGGTGTATATATGTATACGATATTGTATAATATTTCGTATATTTAAAATATTTTTGCATTTTTATTGACAAATTATGAATTGTATAGTATATATATTCATATACCAACACACAGAGGAGGGCACCTTTTTGAAGACGATACACGGTGAGACCAACATGGGCGCAAGATACCCGCTACCGAGATATGACCGAGCCCCCGCTATGAGACTGCGAAGACGGCATTTTGTGCGACTGTAGGGTATAAAATGAGAGCCGGCAGCCGGGCAGCTGGCCCGGCGCTGTAGAGATAGAGGAGAGAGAACTGTGAAAAAACATTTGCTGAAAGTACTGACTTTACTCATGGCAGCAGCTGTGCTGCTCTGTGCCTGCGGCGACGGCAAAGGCGCCGCCGACAGCGGTGCGCAGGAGAGCTGGCAGAAGCAGCTCATTAGCAAAGACAAGCTGGTGGTGGGCATGTGCAGCGACTACCCGCCCTACGAGTCGCTGAATGCCAGCGGTGAGATAGAGGGCTTTGACGTGGACATGGCCAAAGAGCTGGCCGAACTGATGGGGCTGGAACTGGAGATCAAACAGATGGAGTTCTCGCAGATCGTGACGGCGGTACAGATGGGCCAGGTGGATATTGGTGTTTCGGCTTTCGCTTACAAGGCAGACCGCGACGTACTGTTTAGCGACCCCTACATCGAGACCGACCAGGTGATGGTGGTGACCAAGAACTCGGGCATTACCCAGCTGTCGCAGCTGGCGGGCAAAAAGATCGGCGCCGGTACCGGCACCAGCTGTGAGGAGGCGGCCATGAAGGCGGTGCCGGAAGGTGTGTTCTCGAACCCCGGCGACTACAACATCATGTTCGCAGCGCTGCAGAGCGGGGCCATCGACGCGGTGGCCTGTAACGACCAGGTGGCCAAGGGCTATATTTCTGCCAACGACGATCTGGCGCAGATCGAGGAGATCATGGCCACCGAGGGCACCCACGTGATCGCCATGAAGGGCCACGATGACCTGATGGGGGCGGTAAACGAAGCTATCGGCAAATACATGGGCTCGAGCGCTTACACCACGGCACTGGAGAAATGGGAGATCGGCCAGGAATAGGACCGGTGCAAAAAAGCATCTATTCACAATACACATATTGCCAACCCGGCAGCAGTGTGCTATGATAGCTATTGCTCACGCGGAGGGCTGCCCGTTCGTAGGAAACGGTTAGGCTGGATAAGGTGACAGGTTGAGATACCTGCTGCTTTACCCGGCCTTTTTTTGACGCCCATGGGCGGGAGAGCAGCAGGGCAAACACGGCCCCGGCGCCGCTGGACAGGACATATGGCACCGGGGATATTGGGAGGAGGACGAGGATGGACCTTTTACACCAAGATGTAAGACACATTTATAAAAAGTACCTGGCGGCCGCTTTTGGCAGCGCCATGATCGGCTCGATCTACGGGCTGGTGGACATGGCGATGGTGGGGCAGTACCAGGGGCCCATAGGTACAGCGGCGCTGGCGGTGGTGGCCCCCATCTGGAACATCATCTACAGCCTGGGCCTGCTGACCGGGATCGGCGGGTCGGTGCTGTACGGCACGGCCAAGGGGCGGGCGAGCCGCGACGGTGAGCGGGAAAACGAGTATTTTACCGCCGCCTGTATCGGCACTGCGGTACTGGCGGCGGTGTGCTGGGCGGCAGTGGTGCTGTTTGACCGGCAGCTGCTTGAGCTTTTTGGCGCCAGCGGCGAGATACTGCCCATTGCGCGGCAGTACCTGCTGCCCATTAAATTTGTGGTGCCGCTATACATGGTAAACCAGATGCTGGCTGCCTTTTTGCGCAACGACGGAGCGCCGGGATTGGCCACGGCGGCGGTGCTGGCCGGCGGGGCGGTAAACGTTGTCGGCGACTACGCCTTTGTCTTTTTGCTGGACATGGGCGCAATGGGTGCTGGCCTGGCTACGGCGCTGTGCGCGGTGCTGACTACCCTGGTGATGGCGGTGCACTTTTTTACCCGCCAAAACACGCTGCGGCTGGTGCGCACCGGCCAGCTGGGGGACAAGCTGCGCCGCATCGGCACCACCGGGTTCTCGACCTTTTTTATCGATGTGGCCATGGGCTTTTTGACCATGCTCTTTAACCGCCAAATCATGCGCTATTTGGGTGCGGATGCGCTGGCGGTATACGGGGTGATCGTGAATATCAGCACCATCGTGCAGTGCTGTGCCTACAGTGTGGGCCAGGCGGCACAGCCCATATTTTCGATCAATTACGGCGCCGGCAATTGGCAGCGCATGCAGCAGGTGCTGCGCTACGCACTGTATACAGTGGCGGTGTTTGGGCTGGCGTGGACGGCGGTGATGTGGCTCTTCCCCACCGGTCTCGTGCGCATTTTTATGGCCCCTACCCCGGCGGTGCTGCAGATCGCGCCGAGCATCATGCGCTGCTACGGGATCTCGTTTTTGCTGCTGCCGCTGAATGTGTTTTCGACCTACTACTTTCAGTCGCTGATGCGGCCGCGGGCCTCATTTTGGATATCGGTGGCTCGGGGGGCGGCGGTGAGCGGGGCGCTCATCTGTGTTTTGCCGGCGGTGTTTGGGCCGGCAGCGCTGTGGCCGTGCATGCCGGTGACCGAGCTGGTGGTGGCGGTGGCAGCCATTGGGTTGATACGCATCTATACCCGGGCGCTGACCGGAGAACCGGCAACGGCGCGGCAGCGGTGAGCGCTGCTGACGGCGGGATACCGAGGGGGGACTGCGGGCCGCGGGGCCGGGTGATCTCCCCTCCCCTATTTATGCGCAGCGCCTACCGCCGGGTGGCGGTGACAGTGGCGGGGCAGATATGGTGCCACGCCCGGGGAAGCTGCGCCGCATGGTGGCGGGGGCGGCAATAGCCGGCGGAGCAAATACCCGTGCAAAAGTGGCCGGGTGGGGGGCAGCTAGCGGCAGTGCGCCCACTTTGCTGTGTGCAGGATCTAAAAACAGCAGATATGTGGGGGTATAAAGATACTGGGCGCGGCCGCAAAAAAATTATTGCCAAAAGCTGTAACGAAAGCGGCGCTGGGACGTCTAACCGGTGAGACTGGCCGGAGAGGAGGTGGTGATTTGGATACTGAGTTTGAGCAGCTCTACAACACCTACTACATGCAGGTATACAGTTATGTGATGACCCTGGGCAAAGACCGGCAGCTGGCCGAGGAGATCACCCAAAAGACTTTTTTTAAAGTGATGACCACCGCGCACGGCTACCGCGGTGCGGCGGCCACGCTGACCTGGCTGTGTGCTATAGCTAAAAATCTGTACCTGGACTTTTGCCGCAAACGGCGGCGGGACGGCGACCTGCCAGAGCAGGTGGCGGCGGACGGCGACATGGCCGAGGCACTGGCAGACGAGGAACTGTCGTTTCGCATCCACCAGGTACTGCACCAGCTGGAGGAACCGTATAAAGAGGTGTTTGGGCTGTGGGTGTTTGGCGAGCTGCCGTTTAAAAAGATCGGTGCTCTGTTTGAAAAGAGCGAGAATTGGGCCCGGGTGACCTATCACCGCGCCCGACTGAAGCTGCGCGAGAGGATGGAGAGCGAATGAGATATTCCTGTGAACTGATAAAAGACCTGCTGCCGCTGTATTACGACGGCGCCTGCAGCGCGCCGAGCAGGGCGGCGGTAGAGGAGCACCTGGCCGCCTGCCCCGCCTGCCGCCAGACGCTGGCGGCGATGGGCGAGGACCCCTACAGCGGCCAGTTGCAAAGAGAGCGGGAGCAGGTGATCGCGCACTATGGCGACCACCTGAAAAAAAAGGCGGTGCTGATCGGCGGCTGCGCGCTGTTGGTACCGCTGCTGGCCTGCCTGGTGGTGAACATTGTCACCGGCCACGCACTGGACTGGTTTTTTATCGTGTTGGCGGCGATGGCGGTATTTGCCTCGCTGACGGCGGTACCGCTGCTGGCTGTGCGAAAAAAGGGATTGTGGACGCTTTGCGGCTTTACCTGCAGCCTGCTTGTACTGCTGCTTTGCTGCTGCCTGTATGCCGGCGGCGACTGGTTTTGGGTGGCGGCGGTACCGGTGCTGTTTGGGCTGGCGGCGGTATTTTTACCGATGGTGGCAAGACAGCTGCCGCTGCGCGGAGCACCGGCGCGGCACCGGGCACTTTTGGTGATGGCGGTGGACACGCTTCTTTTATACGCGGTGATCGCGGTGTGTGGGGCCTACAGCGGGGCGGCGGACTACTGGCGGCCGGCGCTGCTCATCACCACCGTGTGCGCGCTGTTTGCCTGGCTGCTGTTTTTGGCCATCCGCTACCTGCCGGCCAGCGGGCTTACCCGGGCCGGCATCTGTACAGCGGCGGTGGCGATATTTGGCAGCACCATCCAGGACGTGATTTTTTGGATCCTGTACGGAGAGCGGGAGCTGACTTTGCTGCGGGCCGACCTGTGGCACTGGCACACCGACGCGCTGGTGAATGCCAACACCTACCTGCTTATTTTACTGGTGGGCGGCGCGGTGGGGGCGGCGCTGATAGAGGCGGGGCTACTGCGCCGGCGGACGCCCAAAAAGCGGTGATCGCCGCCACAGGGCAACAGACAGAAAAAAAGGGGCGAGCGCAAAAATATGCGCTCGCCCCTTTTGGGTGCCGGCTAAAAACATGCGGGCCGAGGTACAGGGACGCGTGTGTGACCTGATCACAGCGCGACATTTAAAAAGTGGTACAATGTAGACAGTGGCGGGCGATCGGCCCCCACCCCAGAGACAAGAGAAGGAGGCAGCAACATGGCTGTAACTGTTACGAGAGAAAATTTTGCGCGCGAGGTACTGCAGGCCGACCGGCCGGTACTGGTGGACTTTTGGGCCAGCTGGTGTGGCCCCTGCCAGATGCTGGGACCCATTATAGAGCAGGTAGCCGCCGAGCGCCCCGACGTAAAGGTGTGCAAGATAAATGTGGACGAACAGCCCCAGCTGGCCAGCCAGTTTGGCGTGATGAGCATACCCACGCTGGCGGTGATCAAAGACGGGCAGACGACACAGCAGGCGGTGGGCTTTCGCCCCAAGGCGGCGGTGCTGGCGCTGTTAGACGGTAAGTGAGCGCAGCTTTTCGCGGTCGGTGATATCGATGCCGCCGCGGCCGTGGGTGACGATGCCTTCGGAGGCAAAGTACTTGAGCATGCGGGACACCACCTCCCGCGCGGAGCCGGTGTATTTGGCGACCTGCCCCTGGGTGAGGGGCAGGTGGGTGCTGCCGGTCTTGACCATCTCATCCCACAAAAAGATGGCCAGGCGCTTATCGTAGCTCATGAACAGGATCTGCTGCATGACCCACATGACGTCGGAAAAGCGGGAGACGGCCACGCCGAGGGCAAAATTCTCCACCTCCAGCTGGCGCGCGGCCAGTTGGGCAAAGGCGCCGCCGGCTATGATGTGGCAGCAGCTCTCTTCCTCGGCGTCGATGAGCACGTCGAAGGTAATGGCCTGCAGGACGCAGGAGGCCGAGAGCATGCACAGGTCGCCGGGGTACAGCCGGTAGAGGGTGACCTCGCGCCCCTCTTCGCTGAGCAGGTAGGCGCGCACGCAGCCGCTTTTGACCACGATGCAGCCGGTACATTCGCCGCTGCCGCCGTGGATGTTTTGCCCCTTTTGGTAGGTGGCGGTGGCGGTGTGCTGGCAGAGAAAGCGCTTTTCCGCCTCGGGCAGGCCGGCCCAGAAGGGAAAGGTGCGGGCAAAGAGCTGATAACAGGCGGTGTGTTCCAAGGTGTTCACTCCCCTTTTGGTGTTAAAATAAAGCAGATGGCACAGACTTTTTAGGCGCGGGTAGCCGGTAGCAGCCGGGTGCGCCGGCGAGTATGGCCGCAAGCGAAAAAAGGGACCCTGCCGGGCGGCTGTATCGCCGCGGGCGGCAGGCAGACAGATATGGAGGAAAAATTATGAAAACAGTGATCATTGGCGGAGTGGCCGGCGGCGCATCGGCGGCGGCCAGACTGCGGCGGCTGGATGAGCAGGCCGAGATCGTCGTGCTGGAGCGGGGGGATTTCGTCTCGTTTGCCAACTGCGGTCTGCCCTATTTTATCGGTGGGGAGATCACCGAGCAGAGCGCTTTGACCTTACAGACGCCCCAGAGCTTTAAGGCCCGCTTTCATGTGGACGTGCGGGTGAGAAGCGAGGCGGTGGCCATAGACCCCGCGGCCAAAGAGGTGCGGGTGCGCGACCTGGCCGACGGCAGCGAGTACCGGGAGCGCTATGACGCGCTGATCCTCTCGCCCGGGGCAGCGCCGCTGATTCCGCCGCTGGGGGATGTAGAGTCGCCGCGGGTGTTTACGCTGCGCAACATCCCCGACACGCTGGCTATCCAATCGTTCATCAAAGAGCGGGCGCCGCGCCGGGCGGTGGTGGTGGGCGGCGGCTACATCGGTGTGGAGATGGCCGAAAATCTGATGAGAGCCGGGCTGGAAGTGACCGTTGTTGAGCTGGCCGACCACCTGATCGCGCCGCTGGACTTCGACATGGCTGCCGACGTGCACGCCTACGCCGAAACAAAGGGGCTGCAGCTGCTTTTGGGGCGGGCGGTCAAGCACATCGCCGACACCGGCAGCCAGCTGCAGATAGAGCTGGACGAGGGCAGTCTGACTGCGGATATGCTGCTCCTCTCGGTGGGGGTGCGGCCGGACACTGCGCTGGCGGCCGATTGCGGCATTGACGTAAACGCGCGGGGCGCTATCGTGGTGGATGCGGCGATGCGCACCAACCTGCCGGATATCTACGCGGTGGGCGACGCGGTACAGGTGACCGACCTGGTGACCGGGGAGCCGACATTCATCCCCCTGGCCGGGCCGGCCAACAAGCAGGGGCGCATTGCCGCCGACAACATCTGCGGACTTGCGAGCAGCTACTGGGGGACGCAGGGGTCGGCGGTGTTAAAGCTGTTTGACATGACGGTGGCCACCACCGGCCTGAGCGAGGCTGCCGCCCAGAGGGCGGGGCTTTGCTACGACAAGACCTACACCTACTCGGCCAGCCATGCCGGCTACTACCCCGGCGGCAGCAGCATGTCGATCAAGGTGCTGTGGGAAAAAGGGTCGCTGCGGCTGCTGGGGGCGCAGATCGTGGGCTTTGACGGCGTGGACAAGCGGCTGGACGTGCTGGCTACCGCGCTGCGGCTGGGGGCCAAGGTCACCGACCTAGCCGAGCTGGAGCTGTGCTACGCACCGCCGTTTGGCAGCGCCAAAGACCCGGTGAACATGGTGGGTTTTGTGGCCGAGAACATCGTCACCGGCAAGGTAAAACAGTTCTTTTGGCACGACGTGGCCGACCTGCCCCGCGACGGCAGCGTGACGCTGCTGGACGTGCGCACCGACACCGAGCGCGCCCGCGGACACATCGACGGCTTTTCGCACATCCCGCTGGACAGCCTGCGCCAGCGGCTGGGCGAATTGCCGGCGGGCAAGCCGGTATATGTCCACTGCCACAGTGGGCTGCGCAGCTATATCGCCTGCCGGCTGCTGGCGGGGCACGGCTTTACCTGCTACAACCTAGCCGGCGGCTGGCGCCTTTACGAGGCGGTGACCAAAAACCGCCAGGTGCCGCCCTACATCTGCACCCAGTGCAAATAGCCACCTACTGCAAAGCGTATCCGGCAGCTGCCGGATACGCTTTTTTAGTAGCGCGCCCCCGCCCGGCCGATGAGGGCCCGGGCCCGCTCCAGGTCGTTTTTGTGGACGTAGACGCCCCGCTCGCCGCCGGGGTAGTCCCGGCTGGTAAAGTCGGGGCCGTTTTGCTGCAGGATGCGCACGGTGTAGGGGATACTGTTTTGCTTTAAGATATCCAGTATCCGCCAGTACTCCTGTTGGGAAAAGGTGACGCACAGTTCGCGGCGGTTAAAGATGTGCAGCATGGAAAAGCCCCCCTACTTCTGCTCACGGTTTTTTCGTATTCTCTCCCAGTAGGCCTTGGCTGCCTGCTCGACCTTGTTTTCGCCGTACTGGTAATAGGTGGTGCCGCGCAGCGCATCGGGCAGATACTGCTGGGGCACGTAGTGGTCGGGAAAATCGTGGGGGAACTGGTAGGTGAGACCGCGACCCATTTTTTTGGCGCCGCTGTAGTGGGCGTCTTGGATGTGGGCGGGAATGTCGCCGGTGCGGCCGGCCCGCACGTCGGCCAGCGCGGCCTGGATGGCTGCATTGGCGCTGTTTGACTTGGGGGCGGTGGCCATGACCAGCGCCGCCTGCGACAGAGGGATAGATGCCTCGGGCAGGCCCAGCTGCAGGGCGCTGTCGACGCAGGCCTTGACGATGGTGATGCATTGGGGGAAGGCCAGACCCACGTCTTCGCTGGCGATGACCAGCAGCCGCCGACAGGCCGAGAGCAGGTCGCCCCCGGCCAGCAGCCGCGCCAGATAGTGGACGGCGGCATCGGGGTCGGAGCCGCGGATGGACTTTTGCAGGGCGCTCATCACGTCGTAGTGGACGTCGGCGTCGCGGTCGTAGCGCATGGCGCTGCGCTGGGCCACCTGCTCTGCCTGCTCGAGGGTGATGGTCTTGCTGCCGTCATCGCCAAAACCGGCGCCGGCGGTCAGCAGCTCCACCGCGTTGATGGATTTGCGCACGTCGCCGCCGCAGCTGACGGCGATGTAGTCGGCCACCTCGTCGGGGCAGTGGACCGGATAGCCCAGCTGCTCAGACAGCACCGAAAAGCCGCGCAGCACCGCCCGCTTGACCTCGGGCGGGTCGACGGGCTTAAACTCGAAGATGGTGCTGCGGCTGAGGATGGCGTTGTAGACGTAAAAATAGGGGTTTTCGGTGGTGGAGGCGATGAGGGTGATGGAGCCGTCCTCTAAAAATTCCAGCAGGGTCTGCTGCTGCTTTTTGTTGAGGTACTGGATCTCGTCGAGGTACAGGATGACGCCGTCGATACCGGAGAAGGTGTCGAGCTCGGCGATGACGGCCTTGATATCGGCGGTGGAGGCGGTGGTGCCGTTGAGCTTGTGCAGCCGCTTGTGGGTGTTTTGGGCGATGATGCGGGCGACGGTGGTCTTACCCACGCCGGAGGGGCCGTAGAAGATCATGTTGGGGATGTCGCCCGACTCGACGATGCCGCGAAACATCGAGCCCTTTTGGAGCAGGTGCTGCTGGCCCACCACCTCGTCGAGGGTGGTGGGGCGGATGCGGTCGGCCAGTGGCATGGTGTATCTCCCTCCTATGAAAAATAGCCGCTTTGCGACTAGGCGCGGCTGGCGCCGCTCTCTGTATGGAGCTCCGGGCCCCATACAGGATATTTTTTGAAAACGCCGGTAGCTGGCTACTGCCAGCTGTGCTCACGCACCCAAGATCTGGCGATCTTGGATCGGCTATTATAAAAAATACATGCGGGGCGCTTTTTAAAGTACAGCGGCGGGTCGGTGCCGGGCGGATGGCGGATATTGCCGGCAGCGGCCCGACGGCGCCAAAAAGGCGCGGCAAAACCGGTGTTCTGCGCGCCTTTTTGCTGTTTTTATGGGGCTGGGGACCCTTTTGCCAGGTGTGCCAAAGGCGCGTGGCCGGCTGTGGCCGGTGCGGGCCCCCATCTTAAAAGTGCCGGCTGCTGCCGGGTCGGTGCTGTGCCCGGTACCGCTACTGGTACAGGGGGTACTTTTTGCACAGCGCCTCGACCTGGGCGCGGATTTCGTCGGCGCTGTTTGCAAAGTCGGTGGCGGTGCGGTACATCAGCTCGGCGATGGTGGCCATGTCCTCTTCTTTTAGGCCGCGGGTAGTGACCGCCGGGGTGCCGATGCGCACGCCGCTGGTGATAAAGGGGCTTTTGGGGTCGAAGGGGACGGCGTTTTTGTTGACGGTGATGTACACTTCGTCCAGCCGTTTCTCGAACTCCTTGCCGGTGATATCGAAGTTTTGCAGATCCAGCAGAATGAGGTGGTTGTCAGTCCCGCCGGAGACCAGGTGAAAGCCTTTATCCAGCAGCGCCTGAGCCAGCGCGGCGGCGTTTTTGACCACCTGGTGCTGGTACTGGGCGAACTCGGGCCTAAGGGCCTCGCCGAAACAGACGGCTTTGGCGGCGATGATGTGCTCGAGCGGGCCGCCCTGGATGCCGGGGAAGATGGCCTTATCGATCTTTTTGCCCAGCTCCTCGTCGTTAGAGAGGATGAGGCCGCCGCGGGGGCCGCGCAGGGTCTTGTGGGTGGTGGAGGTGACCACGTCGGCAAATGGGACCGGCGAGGGGTGGTCGCCGCTGGCGACCAGGCCGGCGATGTGGGCCATGTCCACCATCAGGTAGGCGCCGACTTCTTTGGCGATGTGGGAGAGCTTTTCAAAATCGATGATGCGGGGGTAGGCGCTGGCGCCGGCCACGATCATCTTGGGCTTTTCCTCCAGGGCGATGCGGCGAACATCGTCGTAGTCGATGCGGTTGTCGTCGCGGGTGACGCCGTAGGAGACAAAGCGGAAGTACTTGCCGGAGATGTTGACCGGGCTGCCGTGGGTGAGGTGGCCGCCGTCGGCCAGGCTCATGCCCAAAACGGTGTCGCCGTGCTGCAGCAGGGCGAAGTAGACGGCCATGTTGGCCTGGCTGCCCGAGTGGGGCTGCACGTTGGCCCACTTGGCCGAAAACAGCTGCTTGGCGCGATCGCGGGCGATGTTCTCGACCACGTCGACGCATTCACAGCCGCCGTAATAGCGCTTGGAGGGGTACCCCTCGGCGTACTTGTTGGTGAGCACGGTGCCCATGGCTGCCATCACCGCGGGGGAGACGATATTTTCTGAGGCGATGAGCTCGAGGTTGCGGCGCTGGCGGGCCAGCTCCTGCTCCATAGCGCGGCCCACCTCGGGGTCGGTCTTTTCTACGAAGCCGATGGTGTCCATCATGTTTTCAAACATTGGGGTACCTCCTATAAAGTGTGATTGTTGCAGGAACAAGAGGTGTGTGGGGCAAACTGGGCCCACTCTCTCCCCGCCCTGTAAGTATAGCACAAAACCGGCGCGGCTAAAAGCGGCGGCTCTAGCCGCGCAGCAGGCGCACCAGCAGGCTGTGCTGGTTGACGACCATGGGGTACTGGTCGGGGAACATGGTGAACATGCGCACCAGCCAGACGATGATGATAGCCATGCAGACGGCCATGTAGAAGTGGATGTCGCGGTACAGCCGGCGGCCCTTTTTGCCCCGCAGCGCCGAGATGCCGGCTACCACCCCCGCTGCCAGCAGCAGGTAGATGGAGGGATTTAAGGTAAAGGCGGCGCCAAAATCCAGCCGCAGCAGCGCCCAGCCGGCGCGGGTCATGCCGCAGCCGGCACAGGGCACGCCAAAGGTGGCGTAGATGGGGCACTGGTAGTGGCCGGTGACGATGAGCAGTGCCAGCGCCGCCGACACCGCCAGCGCGCCGCCCCACACCAGCAGTTTGCGCCGTTTGGCCATAGGACTCTCCCCCCTCTTTTTTATGCGTTTGATACCGGCCGGTACAGCCGGCGGCACGACGGCCGCCGATCGGCTGATCTATGATAGTATAGCACAAAAGGCCACTGCCGTACAGCCGCCAAACGGTGTGGCCCGGCTGCAAAATAGGGCGAAAAAGGCGATAAAAACAGACCTGGGGCTTTACTATAGTGTACTTTTTTGGTATAATTTAAACAAGTTTTGCAGATAGATCTAAAGGAGTGGACGACTATGACGAAAAAACAGCGGGCGCTGGCGATCGTACAGCGCCTGATCGAGATCTACCCCATGTCGGAGTGCTCGCTGGAGTACGACGAGGCCTACCGGCTGCTGATCGCGGTGCGGTTGGCGGCCCAGTGCACCGACGCACGGGTGAACACGGTGACCCCTATTTTGTTCCAGAAGTTTCCCACCCTGCAGTCGCTGGCTGATGCCACGGTGGACCAGGTGGCCGAGATCGTACACCCCTGCGGGCTGTACCGCTCGAAGGCCAAAGACATTGTGGCCTGCTGCAAGATGTTGGTGGAGCAGTACGACGGCAAGGTGCCCGACACCTTGGAAGAGCTGCTGAAGTTGCCGGGGGTGGGGCGCAAGACGGCCAACCTGATCGTGGGCGACGTGTACGGCAAGCCGGCGGTGGTGACCGACACCCACTGTATACGTCTGTGCGGCCGCTTTGGGCTGACCGACAGCAAGGTGCCGGTAAAGGTGGAGATGGACCTGTGGAAGCTGCTGCCGCCGGAGGAATCGAACGACTTCTGCCACCGGCTGGTGTATTTTGGCCGCGACCGCTGTACCGCCCGCAGCCCCCAGTGCGAGGGCTGTCCGCTGGCCGACCTGTGCAAAAAAGTGGGGGTAACTGCCCCTAAAAAGGCGGCGGGCAAAAAGAGCACCGCCAAAAAAACTGCCGCTGCGGTGGGGCGGTAGAGCTGCTGGAGTTCACACACCGCTGCTGCCGCACCTGGTGGAGAGACCAGTTGCCGGGCAATTTACCGGCGGCGGTACCGGCGCTGACGAGGGCCGCGGCAGGGCTGTTGAGCGGCTGATAGGATACCGGTGAGCTTTATATGTGCGACAAAGCGGTCACCCGCGGCCATGATTTGTACGCGGTGGCGAAGAGGTATCGGCGGGTCTGCATATCAGTGGGGCTGATACCGGCCGGCTGCTGCCGACGGGCGGCCAGCCGGTGCGACTTGCAGGGCCGCTGCCGCACGCCCATAAAAACGGCTGCTCAACAGGACAGAGATCGTGATCTGCTTATAGAGAACAGCGCTGTGGTCGCCGCCGTGACGCTGTTTTTTATTTTGGTAGGAGATGTGTGCGGTTTAAAGAGTTGTCTCCTGCTCCACGGCAGAGCACTGCCAGCTGTTGAGGTACCCGGTACCGGGATGGACTATTTTGTACAAGGTACCGGGTAGCGGCCTTTACTGCGAACACGTAAGGGGGAAAAACGCTTTTTTTGGGGGGAGTTTTTTACCCGAGAGAGCGGTACTGCGTTGATCGGCCGGCCTGTAACAGCAGATAGGGCAAAGCCGCTGCATGCTGTGTTGGACCTGTAAATCGTTCAAACGACCGCGCATGATTAGCGATACCCCTGTAGGCAACTGCGTATTTTTGTAAAAAAGGTACCTGTGGCCTGTGGCAGCATATGCACCTTGACCGAATTGACCAAAAAGCAAAAAGAGGGAGATACCGCTCGATCGGTATCTCCCCTTTTTTATTGCCCGTTATATTTGGAGCTAGAGAGCCGGTATAACATGCCCCAACGCCCCCCACGGTGATGGTGGGACTATCAGCGCACCAGGGCCAGCGTGCCCCGGTCGTCGGCAAAGCCGGTGGTGCTGTAGAGCACCAGCAGGTCGGTGATCTGGTGGTCGGCGACATACTGGGGCACCGAGCCGGCAAAGGTGCGCAGGTCGATCATGTGCAGCTGCTGGTAGTGGGCGGCGGCCAGCGGGGCAAAACAGTTGGCAAAAGAGTCTTTGACGATGAGCAGGCGGCGGCCGTTGTCCAGGCCGGTCTCTACCTGTACCAATGGATAGTTGCCGCCGAAAAACACGCCGTAATCGTCGCCGGAACCGAGTTTTTGGAGATCGTAAAAGCCCACCTGCCAGCTGGCGCCGCCATCGACGCTGACCGGGCACCGCTCGAGGCCACGGGGGGTGTAGAGCTCGACTTTGTCGGGGCGGCCGCCCAGGCGGACCTTAGACCAGCTGGAGCCCCAAAAATCGTGCGGGCTCGGGGTGACGGTGATCTGGTCTTTTGACAGCGGGGCAAAGCCCATGCTCTCGGCCCAGACGGTATAGCTGTAATAGGCGCCCAGCGTGGTCCAGTGGTGGTCGGTATAGTAGTAGACGGGCTGGTCGCTGTGGGCGACGAGCTGGGGGCAGACGTCGACAGTCAGGCCGGGCGGCAGGTCGCGGGTGAGCGCCTGATAGAGCTCTTTTTCCTGCTGGGGACCGGGGGCGAAAGCCGGCAGCCGCTGCGGCCAGACCCGCACCGCGCTGGGGGCCAGCAACACCCGCACCCGCTCAGCACCCAGCTGCTGGGACATGGCCCCGGCAAACTGAGCCAACCGGCGGCTGTTTTTTTGCAGCTGCTGGGCATCGGGCGCCGCCGGAACTGGCAGCAGCGTTTGCCGGCGGCCCAAATAGACGCCTTTTAGCTCGCGGCTGCCCAGCAGGTACTGGCTGCGTCCGCTCACCTCTACCAGCAGCGGGCGGGCGATGAACTGGTCGTCGAGATAGGTCTGGTACGCCTGGGTGTAGCTGCCGTTTTGCAAGCCCTGCCAGCTGAGTGTGGGGCGCTGGGCCAGCGGGCGCTTTAGCTCGGCGGAGAAAGCGCGGTCGGGGCGCAGCAGGTCGAGGGCGGTGATGGCAAGCAGTGCCGCCATAAAACAGAGCGCCGGCAGCGCGGCGGCTTTTTTGTGGATCATGGAGGTCTCTCCCCTTCTGCGCCGTCAAAAGCGAAAGTACAAAAACGGGTTGTAGCCGGCGCCGACCAGGTAGGCGGTACCGAGCAGCAGCAGCGCCACACAGCCGACGCCCTGTAGTGCCCCGGCACCGACCGGGCGGCACCGGCGCAGGCGCGCCCACCAGCAGGCCAGCGGGCGCGGCGGCGGGGCGCAGCAGAGTAGCGCGAGCAGCAGCACGGCGCCGTACTGGGTGAGGTAGTACCAGTCGGCAGAGACGGCCAGCGCCGAGCCGGAAAGACCGAACATAGCCGCCACCCAGTGCAGCCCGCGGCCGATATCATCAAAGGCAAACAGCGCCCAGCTGACCGCCACTGCCGCCAGCGTATAGATGTGCCCCAGTGCCGGGCGGCGCTGCAAAAGCGGTAAGAGCAGCAGCTTTTCGAGTATGAGCAGCAGGCCAAAATAGCCGCCCCACACCAGAAAATTGAGACTGGCGCCGTGCCACAGGCCGGTGAGCAGCCACACGGCGGCGATGTTTAACAGCCAGCAGGCCCGGCGGCAGCGGGAACCGCCCAGCGGGATATAGAGATAGTCGCGAAACCAACTGCCCAGCGAGATGTGCCAGCGGCGCCAGAACTGGGTGATGCTGGTGGCCAGATAGGGGTGCCTAAAATTTTCGGCAAAGGTAAAGCCGAACATGGCGCCCAGGCCGATGGCCATATCGGAGTAACCGGAAAAATCGAAATACAGCTGCAGACCAAAGGCGACGGCCCCCAGCCAGCCGCCCAGCACGGTGGGGGCGCCTGCTGCCGACAGGCGCCCAAACAGCGGGCCCAGACTGTTGGCAAGCAGCACCTTTTTGCCAAGGCCCACACAAAAGCGCCAACAGCCGCCAGAGAGACCGGCCGCGGTGACGGTACGGTGTTTGAGCTGGGGCGCTATGTCGCGGTAGCGCACGATGGGGCCGGCGATGAGCTGGGGAAACAGGGCGATATAGGCGCCCAGATCAACGATATTTTGCTGGGCCGGTACCTGGCGGCGGTACACGTCGACCACGTAGCTCAAGGCCTGAAAGGTGTAAAAGGAGATGCCGATGGGCAGCGCGAGGTGGGGCACGGCCACCGGCAGACCGGCACCGCGCAGCAGCGAGGCCGCCCAGGCGGCGTATTTAAAGACAAGCAGCAGCGCCAGCTCGCACCCCACCGAGGCCCCCAGCACCCATTTGGCCGCCCGCGCCCGGCCGCGGTGCAGCAGCGCCGCCACCCAGCGCCCCTGCAGGTAGCACAGGCCGATGGTGGCGGCCATGAGCGGCAGGTAGACCGGCTCGCCCCAGGCGTAAAAAAACAGGCTGGCAGCCAGCAGCAGGGCATTTTGGTGTTTTTTAGGGCACAAAAAAGAGAGGAGCAGCACCGCCGGCAAGAACCGGTATAAAAATACCAAGCTGCTGAATACCACGGTGATCTCCTCCCCTCACAGGCGGTATGGCGGGCGGCGGCTGTCTACTCTACTGAAAGCTGGCCTTGATGGCGTCGACAACCTGCTGATTTTGAGCGGCAAAATAGGCGGTGGTCTGCTCGTCGTCCATCTCCTGCTCGACGGGCGGGTAGGCCCCCAACAGCACCAAAAAGACGTAATCGCCCTGGGCGAATACCTGGGTGGCGGGGATCTTGAGCGCGTTTTGGGGGTAGTTCATGGTGTTGTCGAGCATTTTTTGCCGGTAGGCCTGCAGCGCCTGCAACACCTGTTGGGTGTGGCCGGCGCTGGCGTGTACGCCGATAAAGAGATCGACATGGGCGCTCATCAGCGGGCCCTCGGCCAAGACATGGTCGTACAGAGCCGGCGACAGACCGTACTGCTCTTCGAGCAGGTCGGCCGGTATCTCGGCGCTGGGGATATAGTTTTCGCCCAGCAGCTGGCGCGCGGCCTCCCTGGCCTTTTTGAGCCGGCTGTCGGCGCCGGCATAGCTGCCGGCAGACGGCGCGGAGGAACTACCGGCAGGGCTTTCAGCACCGCTTTGGCCGCAGCCGGCAAACAGGTACAGGCAGCACAGGGCCGCCAGCAAAAGGGGTAGTGCTCTTTTCATCGAGATCGCTCCTTTTTACACGTTTTCACCGTATAGGTTGCCCGGTCGGCATGGGTCTCATACCGGCCGGGCACCGAGAGGCCATTGTACCATGGGCGATAGGGGCCGTCAACAAGTTACTGGCGGCGGGTGCCGAAAGCGCCGTTTTGCACGCCGTGCAGGTAGCCAAGCGCCCCCTGCTGCTGGCAATTGTCGTAAGAAAAGCCCTGGGCGGCGGCCACGGCGGCGGCCGCCTGGGAAAACAGCTCAGCGGCGTTAAAGAGCGCCTGCCAGATGGCCTCTTCGTCCAGCGGCGGGTAGGTGCCCGCCAGCAGCTTTTGCCACGCCGACGGCAGGTTTGCGGGCAGGTACTTACAGCACTTGCCCATGCTGGCTTTAAAACCGGTGCGCTGGCCGACCCACCAGCAGAGCATGCGCAGCAGCATGGGGCGCACGCCGAGATTCAGCTGGTCGATGGCGTAGAGCAGCTCGCCCCGCCACAGGCCTTTGGCGACGTAGGTGCTGACCCACCAGAACTCGTTGCAGCAGCCGCAGTAGCCGGCGGCGGTAGGGGGCTTTACCCAGTAGTCGCGGTCGGTGGCGGGAGCAGGCGGCGGGAGGATGCCGTCTTTATCTAAAAGCGGCCGCACGATCTTGTCGGCGGTGTAGTGGCTCTTTACCAGGCTGGGCGCCAGCAGTGTGAGATCGATGCGCACCCCGTCGCGAAACTGCATCAAAAAGGCGTAGCGGCGATCGGGATCGTGCCCGTCGGGGAAGATGGCGGGGTCGTCGGGCTGCTGCATGACAGCGATCTGGCCGAGGTCGGCGATCCAGCTGGTGTCTCCCCGGTAGGCGGCGATCTTATCGGTGACGTAGACCACGTCGTAATCCATAAAATCGTCCTGCGGGGCGTTGGGATTGGCTCTGGAGCCGTTGAGATAGACGGCGCGGATATCGGCCCGGTCGCGGGCGAACTGTAAGATGGTGTGATACATCTGTTCGGGTGTGCGCATGGAGATCCCTCCTTTTTTGGTGGTGCCGTCAGCGGATGTTTTTGCAGGGCGCGCGCAGAGCGGCAGGGCCCGACGGCTGTGTATACGCCGCTTGCCGGCGCTGGCGTATGGCGGCTTTTACAGCGCGACCCTGCTCTGCCGCCCGGTTTAGGTTCGTGACACGCCCGGTGTTATGCCTCCGATATCTAGTCGAAGTAAAAGAGCTCCTCGAACTTTTTATTTAGGGCGATACAGAGGATCAGCGCCAATTTGGCGGTGGGGTTAAACTGCCCGGTCTCGATGGAACTGATGGTGTTGCGCGACACGCCCACCATGTCGGCCAGCTGCGACTGGCTGATACCGAGCGCCGTACGCGCCGCTCTCAGCCTGTTTTTTAAGACCAGTTCGCTCTTCATGCGGCTACCTCAAAAAGGAGAGGACAAAGCTGAGCAGCGATGCCAGCGACGCGATGGCGCCGCAGACCGCGGTGATGAGATAGGCTTTATTCTGGGTGAATTTGTATTTGGGGTAGGCCTCGGCCGCCGTGAACGCCCAGAACATGGCAAACGGGGCGTAGTTGTCTTTTCCGTGAAACAGATTAAAAAGAACGATCAGGATAAATACCACCGCAAAGGCGAGAAAACCTATTTTGCGGCCTGTGTCCTCGGCGTGCTTAAAACCCTCGTCGGCATTTTCCTGGCGGCTCTTTTGCAAGATCTCTTCTCTGTCCATCGATAGGTCCTCCTATTATACCAAGTTTTCTTGTCAAAACCATTGTAGCTGTGCCAAGTTTACTTGTCAAGAATTTCTGCCAAGCTTTCTCTGCAAAAAAATAGGGATAAGATCTCTCTTATCCCTATCGCTATACGGTGTGGTGGCTGACATGGGCCGGGCCCAGCCGAACAGAGACTTTGCGTGCCGGCGCCGAGCGGGCACAGGCACATCAGGCTTTACCCGTATCCCGCTGCTGTTTTTCACTGGGCGGCTGCAGGCCGGCCTGCTCGACTTGCAGCAGCCGACCGGGCAGCACCCGTACCAGCAGCACCGCGCAGAGCACCAGCGTGGCCAGTTCGGACACCGGCTTAGCCAGCCACACGCCGTCGAGACCCAGGGCAAACGGCAGAGTGAACAGGCTGGCCAGCATGAAGATGACCCCTTTACAGACCGACAGCAGGTTGGCGCTGCCCGAGCACTCCATAGCCTGCAGCAGGGCGATGGTGGCCAGGTTGACCGCCATGGTGATGAAGGCAAAGCTGTAGAGCCGCAGCCCGTGGGTGCCGATGGCGATGAGCCCGGTCTCGCCGGCTTTGGCAAAGGCGCCGATGACCTGGCTGGGGATGAGCTCGAACACACCGAACAGCAGCAGGCCAAAAGCACCGGCAAAGAGGTAGGTGATCTTGATGGCCTTTTTGACCCGGGCGGTGTTGCCGGCACCGCAGTTGACCCCCACCATGGGCTGGGCCGACTGGCCGATGGAGTTGGCCAGCGAGAAGGAGATAAAATCGATGTTGGAGATGACCGAGTAGGCGGCCACCGCCAGCGCCCCGCCGCCGGGTATCTTTAGCAGGATAGAATTGTAGCAGAAGATGGAGAAAGAGGACGCCACCTCGGACACGCAGGAGCCGAAGCCGTTTTTACACACCCGGGGCAGCCAGCGGAACATGCTGCGGGAGGGCCGCAGGTGGATCTTGTTCTTTTTGCGCCAGAAATGACTGCAGTTTACCAGCAGCCCCACCCCCGGCGCCAGGCCGGTGGCCAGCGAGGCGCCGAACACGCCCCAGTGCACCACCATGACCAGGATATAGTCGAACAGGATATTAAAGCCGTTGGAGGCGATGGTGGCATACATGACGGTGCGGGGATCGCCGTCGACCCGGATGAAAAAGCCGATGATCTGGTTGGCAATATACAGCATCTGGGTGGCGGTGAGCGGGATGAGGTACTGCTTGACGCCGTCGAACAGTTCCTCGGACGCGCCGAGAAAGTGGGTGATGGGATCTAAAAACAGCAGGCCGAACACGGTGATGAGGCCGCCGATGATGAGGCCCACCGTCATGCAGACCGAGAATATCTCGGTCTGGGCGCGGGTGTTTTTGCGGCCCATCTCGATGCCGAGGATGGTGCAGCCGCCGATGCCCAGCAGCAGCGACACGGCACCGCCCACGATGACGAACGGCAGCGCCAGACTGAGCACCGCCAGCCCGTCGCTGCCCACCCCTTTGCCGACAAACAGCATATCGACAAAGGCAAAGGTCGAGACCGACAGAGTCCCCAGCATGGTGGGTATCAGGTAGCTGACAAACTGTTTGAGGATAGGGCCCCTGGTCAAGTCTTTCTGTTTCAAAAAAGCACCTCCAGATCCTTATAGCGGCGCGACGCCGCCAATCTTTATACAACTGTAACGCATTGTACCATATTGTACGAACCAGTGCAACCGGAGCGGCCGATCCCGTGTATTTTGCCGGGAAGTGCCGGCCGCGGCGGCTTGGAACAGCTGCAGACAAAACGAGAGCGAGCCGCCGTCCGGATGGGGCGGCGGCTCGCTTGGCAGTTTCTTTCTATCAAAAAGACAGACGACAACGCTATTTTTGCACCGGTTTTTTCTGGGCCAGGCGGTCCATAAAGCGGCTGGCGGTGATGACGGCGCGGGTGTGGCTTCCCTCGCCGATGGGGCCGAATTCATCCTGCGCGCGCAGGGCGAAGGTGGCCTTTTTGCCGTCGAATGAGAGCAGCTCGGCGGTGGCGGTAACGGTGGCGCCAACCGGGCTGGCGGCATTGTGCCAGACCTCTATCTGGGTGCCTACCGAGGTGTCGCCGTCGGGCAGCTGCTGCTGGAGCAGCTCGGCGGCGGCTTTTTCCATCAGGGCGCTCATGGCCGGGGTGGCAAATACCTCCAGGCTGCCGCTGCCCATAGACAGGGCCGTTTTGGCGGCGGTGACGGTACAGCTGACTGTGTGGGTGGTGTTTGACATGCTAATCCTCCTGTGCTGGGGTGTGCTCTTGCTCCTGCTCGTGCACCTTGTGATACGAGAATTTGTCGGTGTATTCCAGTACGATCATATCACCCCTGTCAAGCTCGCCGGCCAGCAGCGCCTCGGAGAGCATATCTTCGATATGGGCGATGATGGCCCGGCGCAGTGGGCGGGCGCCGTACACCGGGTCAAAGCCCACCGAGGCCAGCTGGGCGGTGACTTCCGGCTGCCAGGACATGGTGATCTCCATGGTCTGCAGACGGGCGGCCAGGTCGCGCAGCATGCCGTCGGCTATTTTTTCGATATCCTGCCGGGAGAGCTTGTTAAAGACGACGATGTCGTCGACGCGGTTTAAAAATTCAGGGCGGAAAGCCTGTTTGAGCTCCTCCATCACCCGCTCTTTGACGCCGCTCTCGAGCCCATCGACATCGCCGGCGTCGGGGGCAAAGCCCAGGCTCTTTTTGTGCTGGGTGATCTGCCGGGCACCCACGTTGGAGGTCATGATGATGACGCAGTTTTTAAAGTCGACCCGACGGCCCTGGGAGTCGGTCAGCTGGCCGTCCTCCATGATCTGCAGCAGCATGTTGAACACGTCGGGGTGGGCCTTTTCGATCTCGTCGAACAGCACTACGCTGTAGGGGTTGCGGCGGATCTTTTCGGTGAGCTGTCCCCCCTCCTCAAAGCCGACATAGCCCGGAGGCGAGCCGATGAGCTTGGAGACGGTGTGCTTTTCCATGTACTCGGACATGTCGAGACGGATCATGGCGTTCTCGTCGCCGAACAGCGCCTGGGCCACCGCTTTGGTGAGCTCGGTCTTGCCTACGCCGGTGGGCCCTAAGAAGATGAACGATCCGATGGGGCGGCGGGGGTCTTTTAGGCCGGCGCGGCCGCGGCGGATGGCCTTGGAGATGACCGCCACTGCCTCGTCTTGGCCCACTACCCGCTCTTTTAAGATGCGCTCCATGTCCAGAAGGCGCTGGCTCTCGGCCTTAGTCAGCTGGCTGACGGGGACCTTGGTCCACAGCGAAACCACCTGGGCGATATCTTCGGCTCCGATCTGGTCGGCTTTTTGGGTGTTCTGGCTCTTCCACTGGTTTTTTTCCTGATCCAGTTTCTCCCGCAGTTCCCGCTCACGGTCGCGGATGGTGGCCGCACGCTCGAAATCCTGGGCGTTGACGGCGGCCTCTTTCTCGGCGGCCAGAGCGCCCAACTGCTCCTCGAGATCGTGCAGGTCTTTGGGGGCGGTGTAGGTGTGCAGCCGCACCTTGGAACAGGCCTCGTCGACCAGGTCGATGGCCTTATCGGGGAGAAAGCGGTCGGTGATGTAGCGGGCGGACAGGTCGACGGCGGCGCGGATGGCCTCGTCGGTGATCTTTATTTTATGGTGGGCCTCGTACTTGTCGCGCAGACCCTTTAAGATCTCGATCGAGTCCTCTTTGCTGGGCTCATCCACCATGACCGGCTGAAAGCGGCGCTCGAGAGCGGCGTCTTTTTCGATGTATTTGCGGTACTCGTTTAAGGTGGTGGCGCCGATGACCTGTATCTCGCCGCGGGCCAGCGACGGCTTTAAGATGTTGGCGGCATCGACCGCCCCCTCGGCGGCGCCGGCACCCATGATGGTGTGCAGCTCGTCGATAAAGAGGATGGTGTTTTTAGAGGCGGTGAGCTCGGTGATGGCGTTTTTGAGCCGCTCCTCGAAGTCGCCCCGGTACTTGGTGCCGGCCAGCATACCGGTGAGATCTAAGGTGATGAGCTTTTTGCCCTTGAGCGTTTCGGGCACCTCGCCGGCGGTGATCTTTTGGGCCAGACCCTCGACCACCGCCGTTTTGCCCACCCCGGGCTCGCCGATGAGCACCGGGTTGTTTTTGGTGCGGCGGGAGAGGATCTGGCAGACCCGCTCGATCTCCTGACTGCGGCCGATGACCGGGTCTAAGAGCCCCTCCTTGGCCTGGCGGGTGAGATCTTTGCCGTATTTGTCGAGTGTGGCGGTGCCGCCTTTGCCGCTGGCGGCGCCGGACTGCTCGCCGGCAGCCGGGGCAGTGTCGGAGGAGACGGCCTCGACACAGTCGTCGTACACCCGCTCGGTGTCGACGCCAAACTGCTCCAGCAGCCTGACGGCCACCGAGTCGCGCTCGGACAGAAGTGCCAGCAGGATGTGCTCGGTGCCCACATAGTTGTGGCCCAGCTTGCGCGCCTGCAGGATGGACAGCTCCAGGATGCGCTTGACGCGGGGGGTAAAGTCGGCCGGGCCCACGCTGCTGTGGATGCCGCGGCCCACGGTCTCGACGATCTTCTGCTCCAGGTCGGAGTAGGTGATATCGGACTGGGAGAGCACCTGCCCGGCCACGCCGGAACCCTCTTTGAGCAGGCCGGCGAGGATGTGCTCGCTGCCGATATAGGTGTGGCCCAGGACCTGGGCGATCTCGATGGCCATGTTGAGGGCCTGATTCGCTTTTTCGGTAAATCCTCTGAATGCGTACATGATTTCCGCCTCCTGTTCTATATGCCGCCGCCAAGGCGGGCGGCTGAGTGGGGTCTGTGATCAGGCCCGGCCGCCGGGTGCGGCGGGGCGGGCGGCAGACCCGCTGATGATCTGGCGCACCAGGTCGGCGCGCAGTTTATCTTGCTGGCGGTAGGTGGTGGCCTGGGGCGCCGTTTGCAGGATGGCCCCGGTGCCGGTGGCCGCCTCGATGTGGGATAGCGTTTCGAGGGTGAGCTCGGGACAAAGGCCCAAGCTGCAGCCCAGGCGCAGTACCCCGCAGTGCTCCATCACCTCCTGGTGGGTGAGCAGGCGGGCGTACTGCAGCACGCCCAGACTGCGGTATACCCGGTCGCAGAAGGCCAGCTGGTCTTTGCAGTAGAGCTGGCGCTCGGCCCGCTCTCTCTCGGCGATCTGCTCTACCACCGCCTGCAGGTTCTCGAGTATCTGCCCCTCGGAGAGGCCCAAGCTGTGCTGGTTGGAGATCTGGTACATGCTGCGCTCGCCGCCGGTACCTTCGCCGTAGGCACCGCGGATGGTGAGCCCCAGCTTATGCGCCACCCCCACCAGCTCCTGCAGGTAGCCGGTGTGCTCCAGCGCCGGCAGGTGCATGAGCACCGAGGCCCGCATGCCGGTGCCCAGGTTGGTGGGGCAGTGGGTGAGGTAGCCCAGCTTTTCGTCGAAAGAGAATTCGAGCCGGGAATCGAAGTAGTCGTCGAGCAGGTTGGCCTGCTGCCAACACTTTTTTAAAGAGAGACCGGCGTTCATCACCTGGATGCGCAGGTGGTCTTCTTCGCAGAGCATGATGCTGACCTGCTCGTCGCCCGAGAGCAGCAGCCCGCCGCCTTTTTGGGCCAGCTGCACGCTCATGAGCCGGTGCTGGACCAGCTCCATGCGGCGCCAGTCGGCCAGGTCGGCCACATTGTAGAAGGTGAGTGACCGGCCCGGGCCAAAGGCGGCGCCGTCGGCTGCCTGCTGGGCCCGCTGGTAGAGCTGCACCGTCTGTTCTGCGCTCATGTGGCCGGGAAAAGGCAGGCCCTGCAGATTGCGGGCCAGCCGCACCCGGCTGGAGAGCACCACGTCGCCCTGTGGGCCGCTCTGGGCGTACCAGGGGCGGGAGGCAGCCGGATCGGCGGCGCCGGCCGGCAGTGTGCGATCGTTGTCAGTCATTGGCGGCCTCCAGTTTTTTGATCTCGTCGCGCACCTGGGCGGCCTCCTCAAAGGCCTGCTCCTCGATGAGGCCGGCGAGCTTTTGCCGCAGCTGAGTGAGCTGGCGGTCTTTGACCCGCACCGCCCGCACCCCGGCCAGGCGCACCGGGCGTTTGCCCTGATGGGTGGCGTTGCCGTGGATCTTTTGCAGCATAGCGCGGTTTTCGCGCTTGAAGAAGCGATAGCACTGGGCACAGCCCAGTTTGCCCTCTTTGGCGATGTCGCGGTAGGTACTGCCGCAGCCGGGGCAGCGGCGCTGGGTCTCCTCTTTATCAAACAGGGCCCCGGGCAGTGCGCCGGTGTAGAGGTACCCCTCTATTTTGGCCATACAGGCCGCACAGATATGCAGTGTTTGGGGCTGACCGCCTTTTAATTGTGTGTAGGTGATCTGAGCCGGATTTTTACCACAGAGTGCACAGAGCACGGCGCTTTCCTCCTCTGATGTCGTTATTGGGCGCAAAGCAGCATATTTTTAAAGATGGTGGCCCGCAGGCTGTCGCGCAGATCGGCTTTGGCCTGACGCAGCGATTTGTCGGACACAGCGGCAAAGATGAGCTGCGCTGCTTTGGCGGTGAGCACCTGCTGGTAGGTGAGATTTTCCAGCAAAATGCGGGCGGTGTTTTCATCGAGCGTGTCGCCGATGGTGTTGATGACGTGCATGAGCAGATTTTGGCCGGTGGTGGTGATGCGGGTGATCTTGATGTACCCGCCGCCACCGCGGCGGCTCTCGATGGCGTAGCCCTGCTCCGGCGTGAAGCGGGAGGTGAGCACGTAGTTGATCTGGCTGGGCACACAGCCGATCTGCTGGGCAAAATCGTTGCGCTGGATCTCGGCGGTGCCGTCGGTCTGCTCCATCAGCTGTAGGATGCGCTGGGTGATCAGGTCGCTGATTTTCAAGTCCATCACTCCTCTGACTTTTACTGACCTATGTATTATAGTATACCCAAAAGTCAGAAAAAGTCAAACTTTTTTCGCGTGTTTTTTGACCTTTTTGTCTTTAGCGGCCACGGCGGCTACGGGGGCAAGCGGCGCGATGCGGCACTGTTTTTTTGGGGGGCCAGGCGTGCCGGGCAGCTCTGTGGGCGGGGGGCTGCCTATCGTACACACCGCTCGCAGCTCACTGCTTATTGCTCATTGCTCGCCGGCTTACGGTGGGGGCATCCTGTTTCCTACAGTTTTGCCGCGGCGGGGCGCACAGCCTGTTTTTACCATATGAAAAGAGAGAGCCGGATACCCCTTTTTAGGGGCCTGCTCTCTCTTGATCTCATTTTGACAGTGGCCGAAAAAGCAGCCATGGCATGGGGCCTTGACGATACGGTGGCATTAGACGCCGGCGGTCTGCAGCGTCTCCTCCAGCGCCTTGGAGAGCTGGTCGGGGCAGGAGGTGCCGCGGATGCCGCACTGAGTGCCGCGCAGCAGCTCGATGACCTCTTCTACCTTGCGGCCCTCACACAGCTTGGCCACGCCGGTGGTGTTGCCCATGCAGCCGCCCACGAACTCGACTTTGCGGATGACGCCGTCCTCGACGTCGACGGTGATCTGGCGGGAACATACGCCGTGGGGTTTGTAAGTGTGTTTCATTGGGTACTTCCTTTCTCTTGTATCTTACCGCCTATAGTGGGTGCGGCGGTCATTTTTGGGGGTGGCTGTACAGCAGTTTTTGCAGCACTGCGTCGCCGGTGGTACCGGTGCCCAGCGGATGATCCTTTTGGGGATTGTGGCCGTGATAGTCGGTGCCGCCGGTGACGAGCAGGCCGTACTGATCGGCCAGCTGCCGCAGTGCGCGCTTGTCCTCCTCGGTGTTGCGGGGATGGTCGACCTCGACCCCGTCGATGAGACCCTGTGCGGCCAGCTGACCGACCAAATCCATACTGCGGTACACCGACGGGTGGGCGATGACCACCCAGCCGCCAGAGGCGCGGGCGACTTCGATCGCGCGGTAGATACTGGGGTAGGCGATGGGCTCGAAACAGCTGCCGCCAGGACCCAGCAGCTGCCCAAAGAGCGGGCCGCCGTAATAGGTATCGGTATGGCCCAGATCGACCAGCGGCCGCATGATATGGGTCTTGTACAGCCCTTCGCTGACAGCGGCGTAGTTTAAGATCTGCTCCATGTGCACCGGGTATTTTTGACAGATGCGGCGGGCCATTTTGACACCGGCGGCAAAGCGGGCGTCGGCAGTCTCGGCGCACAGGGCGCGGATGCCGTCGACCCGCTGGGGATTGTAGCACAGCAGGTGTACACTGCGGCCGTTGGCCGGGTCCATGGCCGACATCTCGATGCCTTTCAGGATACGCAGGCCGGTGCCTTCGGCCAGGATCTGCGCGCAGTCGTTGCCGCGAAAGGTCTCGTGGTCGGTGATGGCCAGCACATCCAGCCCCGCCTGTTTGGCCAGGCCGATGAGCTGGCTGATGGTGGCGGCGCCGTCGGAATAGTGGCTGTGGCAGTGCAGGTCTCCAGTCGTAGTAAACACCTCCTGACAGTTTCTAATAATGCATTATACCACGGCCCTGTTTTAAAATCCAGACCAAAAAGGCCCTGCATGACCAGCTTGTGCCAGTGCTGCAAACCGGGCTGTACAAACCGGGGCCGGGCCTTTATAATAAGGGTAGAGACCGGCCCCCGGGGCCAGTTGGGGAGGCGCTTATTTGTACACCATAGACTACAGCCAATACGCCGAGACGGTGGTGCTGCCGGCCGAGGCGGCGCGCCAGATGATGGCCTGCCACGACGAGGCGGTCATCCGCATATTTTTACATATCCTGCTGCAAAAACCCGGCTCGATCCACCCGGCCAGCCTGGCTGAAGCGCTGGACCTGCCCATTTTAAAGGTGGATAAGGCGCTGCGCTTTTGGTGCGAAAAGGGGCTGCTCAAAAAAGAGGAGCCGCTGCCGGCACAGCCGGAAAAGCAGGCGGTGGTGGCCACCCCGCAAAAGCTGTCGCGCCAGGAGGTAAACGAGATCGCCGCCACCTCGGAGGAGATACAGTTTTTGCTGGCCGAATGCCAAAATGCCTTTGGGCGCCCCATCTCCCCCACCGAGGTGAGCACGCTGGTGAGCCTGAACCGGCTGTTTTGCCTGCCGGTGCCGGTGATCTTAATGCTGGTGCGGTACTGTGTGTGCATCGGCAAACCGGGCATGGCCTACATTCAAAAGACCGGCGTGGGCTGGCTGAACGCCGGTATCGACACGGTGGAAAAGGCCGACCTGCACATTCAAAAGCTGCTGCGCACCCGGGAACTGGAGGGGGAGATCAAGCAGCTGTTTGGCATTTACGACCGCGCGCTCACCCGCAAGGAGCAGTCTCTCTGCTACACCTGGGTGGAGGAGTACGGCTTTACCAGCGATATCATCGCCGAGGCCTACGAGATCGGGGTGAATGCCAAAGGGACGGTGAATTTTCCCTATATCGGCGGGATATTGCGGGCCTGGTACCTAAAGGGCTACCGCACCTTGGAGGAAGTACGGGCCGGCGAGAAGGTGGAGAAGCGGCGTGAAAAAGAGCGCCAGCAATCTTCGTTTTCGGCCCGGGACTTGGATGCCGATATACGCCCGCTGCCCCCGGTGGCCGGCGCGGCGCGCAAGTAGCGTTAGTGCCGGCACCGGCCGGCCGATGGCGGCGCGGCACCGGCGCCGCCAAGAGACACAGAACCGACACCAACTAGGAGGTGGACCCGATTGCCCTACGACAAATCGGTCTTTGACCGCGCCCACCAGATACTATCGGCCCGGCGGCGGGCGGCGGTGGATATACAGGCTAAAAACAGACAGCAGGCCTTTGCCGCGATACCCCGTCTGCGCCAGATAGACGCCGAGCTGCGCACCATGGGCAGCCGCATCGCCAAGGCGGTGCTGACCCAGGGGGGCGACTCGCAGCAGCTGCTGGAGGGGCTGCGGCTGCGGGGGGTATCGCTCTCGGAGGAGCGGGCCCAGCTGCTGCGCCAGAACGGCCTGCCCGAGGATCACCTGCGGCCCCAGTACACCTGCCGGGACTGCCGGGATACCGGCTACCTGCCCAGCGGGCGGCGCTGCCACTGCCTGACCGAGCTGCTGCGGGAGGTGGAGGCCCAGCGCATCAACGCCATCTCGTCGATGAAGCTCTCTACCTTTGACAGCTTTTCGCTGGACTACTACCCGCCCGGACCGCAGCGGCAGCAGATGGAGGGGGTGCTCTACTACTGCAGGGACTACGCCGAGACGTTCTCCCGCTCCTCGCACAATCTGCTGCTGATGGGGCCCACCGGTCTGGGCAAGACCCACCTGTCGCTGGCCATCGCCGATGCGGTGGTGGCCCAGGGATATGCGGTGCTGTACGGCAGTTTTGCCAACTTTGCCGGCACCATTGAGCGGGAGAAATTTGGCCAGGCGGCGACGGTCGGCGGCGACACCCTGTCTACCCTGCTGGACTGTGATCTGCTGATCCTGGATGATGTGGGCAGCGAGTTCGTGACCCCGTTTGTGACCGCGCTGCTGTATAACATCGTAAATACCAGGCTGAACACCGGCCGCCCCACCATCATCAGTACCAACCTGACCTTTTCCCAGCTGGGTGAGACCTACAGCGACCGCATCACCTCCCGCCTGGGCGGGGCGTATATCGATCTGCGCTTTACCGGTACCGACGTGCGGCTGGCTAAGGGAAGGCAGCGGTGAGCAGTTTTTCCGGTACCGGCGCGGGGGCTGCCGGCCCATTATAAAAAACACAGCCCGGCAGGATATGCCGGGCTGTGTTTTGCGCTGCTGCTGTGTGTTTGGACACTAATCCCGCTGAATGCCTTCTTGCTGCTCGTAGCGCTTGACCAGCCGGTGAAAAGACGCCCGACTGATGCCCATGGTGGCGATCGCCTCGCCCACGGTGAGCGCACCGCTGCGGTAGAGACGATACACCTTCTCGAAATTTTTGGGCACCGGCTTTTGCGGGCGGCCGAACTTGACCCCGCGCTCTTTGGCGGCGGCGATCCCCTCGGCCTGCAGCTTGGCCTTTTGCTGTTTTTGGTCGGCCTGCTCCTGCTGTAACAGCTGCAAGATGGCCTCGGCCTTCTGCTGGTCCTGCACGATATCGAAAATCTTTTGGTACAGCTTATCGCTCATCCCGATTCCTCCTCACAAGTCGCCCCTTTGCCAATGCGCTTGGCTGTATTGTGGGCCCGGCAGAGCACTGGGGTGCACGCCGGGACACATCTATACTTTTTTGTATATTTGTGTCGAATATTGTCGAATTTTTGTACAGAAATAAGCATAACCAATTTATCGCCGCTTGTCTATACCCGATTACCACAATCTTAGGTGGTAATTTTTTACTGCTTTTTACAGATGGGGGCACCGGGCTCTTTTTTTTCGCGCGCCCAGCGCAAAAAAGTGTCTTGTGCCACCCCGACCTGCCGCGCCGCCTCCCGCGAGGAGATCTGGTGGGTGAGCCACAGGTCGCGCACGCTGAAAAAATGCGGCGGCACCGGTTTGGGCGGCCGACCAAGCCGCACGCCCCGGGCCCGGGCGGCGGCGATGCCCTCCGCCTGCCGCTGACGGATGTTCTCGCGCTCGGTCTGGGCCACGTAGGAGAGCAGCTGCAGCACGATATCGGCGATGAGCGTGCCGGTCAAGTCGCGGCCGCCGCGGGTGTCGAGCAGCGGCATATCCAGCACCACGATCTCGGCCCGTTTTTCTTTGGTGATGATGCGCCACTGATCGAGGATCTCGTCGTAATTGCGGCCCAGCCGGTCGATGGATTTGACCACCAGCAGATCGCCCTGATGCAGGGCCCGCATCATGCGGCGGTAGGCGGGGCGGTTGAAATCTTTGCCGCTGAGCTTATCCATATAGATGCGCTGGATGGGCTGTTCGAACTCCCGCAGGGCAATGAGCTGACGGTCCTCGTTTTGCTCTCTGGTGGATACGCGCACATAGCCAAAAATCCTGTTTTCCATCATATTCCTCCAACTACAGTATTTTACAGGCCAACGGCCCATAAAGAAAAATTGTAGAGGAAAATGAACATACGGTTGTGTACAAATGTAAAAAAATGTAGAAAACAGGCACAGGTAAATGTTGGTAACCTGTGCCTGCCGCATATACAGCTGTATTTAAAATTTTTACTGGGCGCCGATCTCGCCGCGGCTGAGAGCCCCCAGATAGGCGTTGACGAAACCGTCGAGATCGCCGTCCATCACCGCATTGACGTTGCCGCTCTCGTACCCGGTGCGGTGGTCTTTGACCAGCGTATAGGGCATAAATACGTAGGAGCGGATCTGCGAGCCCCAGGCGATCTCGCGCTGGTCCCCCTTGATGTCCTCGATGCGGTCGTAGTGCTCCTGCTCTTTGATCTTGACCAGCTTGCTGACGAGCATCTTCATGGCCACCTCGCGGTTCTGGTGCTGGCTGCGCTCGTTTTGGCAGGCCACCACGATGCCGGTGGGCAGATGGGTGAGACGCACCGCCGAGGAGGTTTTGTTGACGTGCTGGCCGCCGGCACCGCTGGCCCGATACACGTCCATCTTCACGTCTTCGGGCCGGATCTCGACCTGGGTGTCCTCGTCGATCTCGGGCACCACCTCCAGCGAGGCAAAAGAGGTGTGCCGGCGGCCGGAGGAGTCGAACGGCGAGATGCGCACCAGGCGGTGCACCCCGTTTTCACCTTTCAAGTAGCCGTAGGCATTTTCGCCCTCGATGAGCACCGAGGCGCTCTTGAGGCCGGCCTCTTCGCCGTCGAGATAGTCGAGCACCTTGACCGAAAAGCCGTGGCGCTGGGCGTATCGGGTGTACATGCGGTAGAGCATCTGCGCCCAATCTTGCGCCTCGGTCCCGCCGGCACCGGCGTGGAAGGTGAGGATGGCGTTGCTGCCATCGTACTCGCCCGAGAGCAGCGTGGAGAGCCGCTGATTTTGCAGCGCCTGCTCGATGTCGTCGATGGCGCCGGCGATCTCCTCGGCCAGGCTCTCGTCGCTCTCTTCGGCGGCCAGATCGATGAGCGTGAGCGTGTCCTCGTAGTCGGTCTGCAATTTTTGATAGTCCTGGATGGTGTTTTGCAGCTGCCGCAGCTCTTTGAGGATCTTCTGAGAGCTCTGCATGTCGTCCCAGAAGCCCGGCTCGCCGGATTTGAGTTCTAAAAAGCCCGCCCGCTCCTTTTTCTCCTCCAGCGCCAGCGCCTGGCCCAGATCCTCTATCTCGCTGCGCAGCGCCTCGGCCCGCTGCTTTTGCTCTTCTATTAAAATCATGGGGTATGCTCCTTATCGCGGTGGTGTTTTGTGCCGGTACACGGATGAAAATATTCTATCATCTTGTCACAACCTTTTCAATTCATTCACAGATTTTATTTGATTTTTAGCATTTGTACGGTATAATGCTCTTATAGTATCCCCCCTGCTTTTCTGCCCGCTGCACGGCGGGCGGCGGCACAGGGGCTGGGGCCGGTATCGCGCCCCGTTTTCGGCGCCGGGTACGACCGGCGCCTTTTATAGCGGCGGCTATAGGCGGCTGGTACCGCGGGCAGCAGATGGTATCCTGTCGGCCGGCTGCGCGGGCCCGGGTAGACCGGGTCTGCGCGCTCTACACCTGCCGGGCCGCTCTATTGTGAAATAATCAGGAGGTGTTCTTTTGGCATCCTTTGTTGGACAGGAATGTCCGGTCTGCCACCAAAAATTTGGTGACAGCGAGCAGATCGTCGTGTGCCCGGAGTGCGGCACACCCCACCACCGGGCCTGCTATTTTAAAGAGGGCAGATGCGCCAACGAGGCGCGGCACGCCGACGGCTACGTGTGGGAACCGGAGAAGCTGCCCGGACAGGAGCAGCCTGGGGCGCAGGCGCCCCAGGACTCGCCGGCGACCGGCGGCGACCCCAGCCAGAATTATCAGATTCCTTGCCCCCACTGCGGGGCGGCAAACCCCCAGGGGGCCAGCTTTTGTATCTCCTGCGGCAAACCCATGAGCAGCCAGCAGGAGTCGGCCTTTCAAGGGGTGGGCTTTGGCGGGTTCCAATTTGACCAGCAGGCCATCCGCTACGGCGGGGTGAGCCCTACCGACACCATCGACGGCATACCGGTGGCGGATATGGCCGAGTTCATCGGGCCCAGCTCGGGCTATTACCTGCAGGCCTTTAAGCGCATGGACATCAGCGGCAAAAAGCTGTCGTTTTCGTGGTCGGGCTTTTTTATCAGTCCGCTCTACACGCTGTTTCGCAAGATATGGCCGTTGGCAGTGCTCTGTCTGCTGTTTACCACGGTGATGAACCTGCCCACCCTGATCTCGCTGTTTGAGAGCGGCGGCAATTTGGACACCATGATGAACATGCTCAACAGCGACCGCTTTTTGACCTTCTCGTACATCTCTACCCTGCTGATGATGGTGTACCGAGTGGTGTTTGGACTGTTTTCCAACTACTTCTACCGCAGGTCGGTGGTGAGCAAGATGCGCAAGATACAGGAGAAAGGGCTGCCGCGAGAGGAGACCTTGGCGCTGTACCGCAAAAAAGGCGGCGTGAGCCGGGCGGCGATCCTGATCTTGCTGGGCATATACCTGGCAGCCAGCTTTTTGATGGTGCTTGCCCTGGATATCTGACCGAAAACCAGAGGGCCGCAGGCCCCTGACTGATAGAAAAAAGAGAGGATCGACATTCATGATGCAAAGACGTGTGAGAAAAGCGGTCATCCCCGCGGCGGGAATGGGCACCCGGGTGCTGCCGGCCTCGAAGGCCATGCCCAAAGAGATGCTGCCCATCGTGGACAAGCCGGCCATCCAGTACATTGTAGAGGAGGCCGCTAAGAGCGGCATTGAGGAAGTGCTCATCATCACCTCCCGCGGCAAGAGCATTATGGAAGACCACTTTGACCGCGCCCCGGTGCTGGAACAGAAGCTACAGGAGAGCGGCAAGGTGGAGCTGTACCGGGCGGTGATCGAGAGCGCCGACCTGGCCAACATCACCTATGTGCGCCAAAAGGAGCAAAAGGGGTTGGGGCACGCCATCCTCTGTGCCAAAAATTTTGTGGGCGATGAGCCGTTCGCTGTTTTGTACGGTGACGACGTGATCATTTCGGAGGAGCCGGTCTGCGGTCAGCTGATCGCCGCCTACGAGAAATACGGCAAGGCCTGTGTGGGCATTAAAGAGGTACCAGCCAGCGACATCAGCCGCTACTCCTCGCTGGCCGTACAGCCGCTGGAAGAGAATATCTACGCCATCGACAATATGGTGGAAAAGCCCCAGACTCCTGAAGAGGTGTTGTCGCTGTTTTCGATCCTGGGCCGCTGTGTGCTGACGCCGGACATCTTTGAGATCCTGGAGCACACCGCCCCCGGCGCCGGCGGCGAGATCCAGCTGACCGACGCTATGAGAGAGCTGGCCCTGAACCGGGGCATGGTGGGCGTCGACTATGTTGGCAAGCGCTATGACATGGGTAACAAGCTGGGTATTTTACAGGCCATCGTAGAGGTGGGGGTAAAACACGCCGAGGTGGGCGAGGACTTTACCCGCTACTTGAAAGCCTTTGTCGAGACGCTGTAGCTTTGGTATTTATGCCGATCTGAAGAGAGAATTTTTGGTAAAAAAAGCTGTTTGGCTGTTGGTTTTGATTGACAGCCCACAGCTTTTTTGTTATAATTAAAGTGTTGCTTTATGCAACATCCTTGCTCTCTTTCAGTGAGAGAGGGCCGAAAGTCCAAAAGGAGGTGCAACAAAAATGGCTAATGTGAAATACGAGACTGTCTTGGTTTTGAACACCAAGGAAGGCGAAGAGGGTATCAAGGCTCTGATCGAGAAGTTTTCGAACCTGATCGCCCAGAACGGTACTGTCGACAACGTCGACGAGTGGGGCAAAAGACGTCTGGCCTACGAGATCGATGACGAGACCGAAGGCTACTATGTCCAGATCGACTTCACCAGCGAGCCCGAGTTCCCCGCTGAACTCGACCGCGTGTACAAGATCACCAGCGGCATCCTGCGCACACTGATCATCAAGAAAGAGCAGTAAGGGAGGAAGGGTTACCATGCTGAATATTGCAGCGATCATGGGAAGACTCACAGCCGATCCTGAGCTCCGCCAAACACCTAATGGCATATCGGTCACCTCGTTTTCGGTGGCTGTTGGGCGTTCTTACGTCCGCCAGGGTGGCGAGCGCGAGACTGACTTTATCAATGTAGTTGCCTGGAGAAGCACTGCTGAATTTGTGTGCCGCTACTTTAAAAAGGGACAGATGATTGCCGTGAACGGGTCGATCCAGACCCGCAATTACGTCGACAAAAACGGCAATAATCGCACCGCTTTTGAGATCGTGGCGGACAATGTGCACTTCTGCGAGAGCAAGGCCTCGGCGCAGCAGAGCACTACCTTTGCAGTGCCGCAGCCCCCTGCCGCCCAGCAAAACAGCGATGTGATGTCGTTTGAGTCGGGCAGTGTAGGTGATTTTGAAGAGATCGCGTCGGACGACGATCTGCCATTCTAGACGTAAAGGAGGAACACTACCGTGGAGAAAGAGACCAACAACACGGCTGCCAGCACCACTGCTGGCGCCAGCAACAATACTGCCCCCCGCGAGAACCGCGAGCGCAGACAGGGCGGCCCTCGTGGCGGCAAGCGCTCTCGCCGGAAGGTTTGCGCTTTCTGCGTAGACAAGGCCGAGACCATCGATTACAAGGATATCGCTAAACTGAGAAGATTTATGTCTGACCGGGCAAAGATCGTTCCCAGAAGAGTGACCGGCACCTGTGCTTTCCATCAGCGCGCCCTGACCACTGCGATCAAGCGCGCCCGGCATCTGGCACTGCTGCCCTACACCAACGACTGAGTTTTTGGTGACCGAGCGATAAAACGGCATGCGCTGACAGCGCGTGCCGTTTTTTGGTTGTCATATCTACCTAACAACCAACGGGCACAGCAGTTAAAAGAGACGCCCTCGAGCGGCAGATGTCGCTGGGGGCGTCTCTTTTTTAAGCACGGCTACTTATTAAATAAAAATCATGTAAGCTGATCACTGGCTCACGTATACCAGCAACGTCTCTTCGCCCGGTGTGACCTCGGTGCCGGCAGACAGGTCGGTCTCGACCACCACCCCAGAGGCCTCGCCGCTTACGGCCTGACGGGGAATGATGGTATACTGGATGCCCAGTTCTTTGAGCTTGGCCTCGGCGGCGGCCTGACTCGCACCAATGAGGTCGGGCACCGGTACCTTTTCTTTTCCTTTGCTCACGGTAAGGGTGATGATATCTCCCTCCTCGATGCTGGCACCCACCGACGGGGAGACCGAGATGACCTTACCGGCTTCATATTCGCTGCTGTAGGACTCAACTACTTTAAAGGTATAGGTAGCCTGCAGCTCGCTATCAGCCTCGATATCCGAGAGATTCATCCCCTCCAGATCGGGGACCTTGAGCGGTTCGCCCTTAGAGCTGCCAGAGCTGGAAGACGACGAGGAACTGCCGGAGGAGGACCTGCTGCTGGAAGAACTGGAGGAGGACTTTGCCGAGGAACTGCCGCCGTCAGGCGTGCTGTCGTGCAGCATAAAAAAGGCGATCACCGAGCCCAATATGACCAGACCGGCGGCAATAGCCGCCACCATCATCACCAGCTGCCGGGTGGTTTTGACCTGCCGCTTTCCGCCCTTTTTTGCACCGTTATCTCCCCTTTTTTGCTGCTTATCAGGTTGGGGGGGAGCAAAGCGATTGGTGGCCTCCAGCGGGATAGCCACCGTGGGTTCATCGTCCACGACCGGCTCGCTCTTTGTGGCTGGCTGCGGCACCGGCTTGGCCAGGATCGAGGCAAACTGCTCGACGGTGTGCACCCGGTGCTTGCTGTTGAGCACCAGTGCGGCGGCGATCGCGTTGGAGATACGGCGATCGATACTGGGGCTGAGCTCGGCGGCAGGCACCAGCGTATCGCGCTGCAGACGATCGACTGACAGTGGCGGCCGAGTGCCGGTGACGCACCGGTACATGGTGGCACCCATGGCGTATAGGTCGGTCCAGCTGCCCTGCCAACCGGTGACGCTGTACTGCTCGGGGGCGGAGTACCCCTCGAACAGCTCACAGTCGAGCTCGGCATCGGCAGTGCGCAGGCCGGCAGTGGCAAAGCCGCACAGACGCACCTGCCCGTCGGTACTGACTAAGATGTTGTCGGGGCAGATGCCGCCGTGGATCATTCCCTCACGGTGCATTTTGGAGAGAGTCTTGAAAAACGGCTTGAGAATGGTGAGCAGGTCCTCACCGCCGATCTCGCCCATGGTGCCCGAAAGCACTGCGCTGAGACTTTTGCCCTCGAAGTACTCGCGGCAGATATAGACGGTGCTGTTGTCTTTAAAGACGCCGTGGATCTGGTAGAGCGCCTCACATTCGTCCTGCAGTTTGCTGATGTTGTGAAACAGATCTACAAAGCTGGTGAGCACCGTTTTGAACTGCATAAAGTGCTCCTGCTCCACCAGGATATGGCCGTTTTGATCGCGGTACGATAGATTTTGGGGGAAGAACTCGCGCAGTACCACCCGCTGCTCTTTTTCGCCGTCGTAGGCGATATAGGTGATCCCCTCCCCGTTTTGGTGCAGTACCTGGCCCAGCCAAAAACGCTCGGCCACTACCGTACCTACCGGCAGAGCATTGGCCGGGTTTTGGATGGACTGGTCGAAGTGGCAGTTGGAGCACTGCCCCTTTTCGTTGAGTATGTGCATGCAGCGGCTGCAGCGGCCGCTGCCCCTTATGTATCGGGTGTCGCTGTCGGGCAGGTGGGCGGGCATGTTCTGTTCGGTCATCTGATTACACTCCCAGTCATCTATCGAAAAGCGCTGTATACACGGCACATATTGCCAAAAACGCTATCATTTTGAGTACTAAGCTTGTTTTTTAGGATACCTTCTTTTTACAAGAAATTCAAGTGTAGAAAGCAGAGGCAGGCCGTATATTGCCTGCCTCTGCTTTCTTGTGATGGTCATTTATCAGACAATTTTACCACGACCATATCTTCATACAGAGCAACTGAACCATCGCTGGGCCAAACTGGCATATTTTGGGCATATTGTTCACCTTTTCTGATCTGCTCGATACTCGGTCTCTGATATATATAGCCCAATGTATCCATCAGTCCAGAGATGCGGATCTGTGCACCCTGTTCAGTCGTGGCATCCCACTCAAAAAATGAATGTCCAATCACGCTTTCCCGGTACAACCCAGGCACATTTGGTGTGTTGTGTATCCCCACATAGACTACTGGCAAATCGGGAAACTCTCCACGTCCTAGTTTGCCAACTTCGTATGAGATTTTATTGGCCAAAGAAACATCACTCTGGTAGCGAAGGTAGTCGCTGTAAAGCATACGCGAGAGTACCGTCGCCTGATAGAAACAAAACGTCAAACCAACTAGGGTAGTCAGTACACGCACCTTGAAAGGCTCAATCCGGGATACCAGAAAGGAGAGACCTATGGCTACAACAGCCGGCAGTGCGAGCTGTACGCGGGCATCTATTGCCGACCCCAGGAGCGTCGGCATAAGAAATGGTGTATAAAGAAAAACAGCTGCAGCAATAAAAAGCCACCACTTGCCCGTATTCTTTTTAAAAAGCTGGGCAAACACATAGGTGATTATACCGATAGATACAACTAAAAACAGCCTGTTGTAAAGTACGCCTTCGCCCAACAAGATCGTTAAGCCATACCTACCAATATGATATATACAATCTAGCACGGATTCCTTGCCCCACAATATCTGATCCCGAATATAGGCAGAAGAAAAATCTGGACCAAAATAATGTGCTATAACGATCTTATTGATAATTGCGTATATGGCAAAAGAGATCAAAAATGTCAGTACCAGTGTTACCGCTGTCCGCAAATAATTCCGCGCTGGCTTACCTGGCTCCTTCTCTATCTCCTGTCGGCAGTAAAAGAGAAAACTTCCACCCACTACGCCAATATAAAAAGTATTTACCGACTGATAACAGCTAAACCCTATAGCAGCCGTCAGTACTGATAGAATAAGAAAAAGCATTCCGGCATCTTCTGTGATCCAACGATATACCAAAATCACTGAAATCACACAAAGGGCCAGCGCTAAAGCTACCTCAAAACTCTGAAGCATAAAATTGAACTGTTCAGAGAGAGATGGATAAGTCAAAAGTACAGCAGATGAAACCAGCGCTGCTATCTTCCCCTTCCTCCTATCCGACGTCAAGCTATAAAGTAAATAGCCTAAAAGCAGCCCTGTCAAGAGAAGTGCTAGCAACATCAAAAATGCCGTGACATATGGATTAAAGGGAACAAGAGCCAATATTTTTTTTAAATAGACTAGGCCAAATCTCCCAGAACTCAACCAGGAATTCAGAAGTCTATCCGGCTGACTAATCAGCACTTCGGTATCAATCGATACACTGGGATAAATTAGCTTTATTCCGTATGCGAACAAAAGAAAGAGGCTGCTGATAAACAAGACTAGTTTGCTATCGCGCAGAAAGGCGCAGAAACGAGACCACTCATTTGAAAGTGCATAACTTGCGCGTCTTTTTTTATTTGGCCGCAACTTCTCCATGTGACTCTCCTTTATATAGGGCTTATTCGGTCTCTTCCCAGTTGTGCCAGATAGCCTGTACGTCGTCGTTATCCTCCAGTTGGTCGATGAGCAGAGTCATTTTTTTGATCTGCTCATCGTCGGTGAGGGCAACATAGGTGGAGGGGACATATTCCACCTCGGCCGAGAGGAAGGTAAATCCCTGGTCCTCGAGGTACTGGCGGGCATCGCTGAAATCGGGCACTTGGGTGTAGCACTCGATGGCGCCGTCCTCAAAGCTGTAGTCCTCTACCCCGGCCTCGAGCGCATGCTCCATAAAGGCCTCTTCGTCTACGCCTTCGGCATCCAGTACGATAACACCTTTTTGGGTGAACATATAGGACACACAGCCGGACTGGCCCAACCCGGCGCCAAACTTATCGAAATAGTGGCGCAGATCGGCGGCGGTGCGGTTGCGGTTGTCGGTGAGGGCCTCGACCATGACGGCTACCCCGCCCACGCCATAACCCTCGTAGACGATCTCCTCGTAGGTGTCGCGATCCTCACCCTGTGCCTTTTTGATGATGCGGTCGATGTTGTCGTTGGGGACGTTGTTGGCTTTGGCTTTGGCGATGCAGTCGCGCAGCTTGGCGTTGGTGGTGGGGTCGGCCCCCCCCTCTTTGACCGCCACCGCCATCTCGCGGCCGATCTTGGTAAAGATCTTGGCGCGTTTGCCGTCGATCTTCTCTTTTTTCCTCTTGATGGTGCTCCACTTAGAATGTCCCGACATGGTGAACTCCTCCAAACATAAGTATGTGTATGGTTGGGCGCCGCTGGGCGCAGATACGCAGGCCCCCAGAGCAGCGGCCAAACTGTGTGGCCGCTGTGGGAAACGCGCTTGCTGGCTGTACCTATATGTAGCAGAGGGCCGAAGACCCCTGCCCTACTCGGCGGTGGGCGGCGGCTGTCCCTCCAGATCCAGCGTGAGCAGTTGGGCAAACAGCTGCTGCAGCCGCTGGTGTTCTCCCTTGAGGAAAAGATAGCCCCACAGCGCCTCGAACCCGGTGGCATAGCGGTACTCGGTGGGGCAGGCATTTTTGGGTACCGACATACCGCTGGCGTTGCGGCCGCGGCGAAAAATCGTCTGCTCCTCCTCGGTGAGGCTGTCGTACAAAAGCTGCATGGCCCGGTACTGGGCGCCGGCCCGCACATAGCGCACACAGAGTTGGTGCAGCTTGCCCGGCGGCATGCTGCCGTGCTGGCGCACCAGATGATCGCGGACCATCAGCTCGTACACCCCGTCGCCGAGAAAGGCCAGCGTGAGGGGGCTGATCTGTTTGGGGTTTTGGGGCATTACACAGCCCTCCTCTCTAAAAATATAGTTGCGCGTGCAGCTGTCTGCACCCGACGATACACTTTAAACCTGACCGACCTGCCCTGTTAAAAGATCGGCTACAGATCGGCCGCTGGTCATTGCCAGCTGTGTGCACCCCAAGCGACAGTATATACGCGATCCAGAACAGGATACTGGAAAGAGATCAGAATACGAATTCAAACTCGAAGTCGCCCACGCGCACCGTGTCGCCTTCCTGGATGCCCATCTCTTCTAACCGGTCGATGACGCCGCTCTGGCGCAGGATGCGCTGGAAGTACTGCAGCGACTCGTAGTCGTCCATGTTGACCGAGGCCAGCACCTGGTCGGCCCAGTCGGTCTCGACCACGTAGGCGGCATCGTCGGCGCGGTGGATGGTGAACCTGGTGAAATCGGTCTCGGGGCGCTCGGGCTTGACGAAATCAGCCTCGTAGCGGGAGATGGGGGGCAGCTTTTCCAGCTCCTGGGCGATAGCGTACACCAACTCTTCCAGCCCCTGCCGGGTGGCGGCGGAGATGGTGAAGTAGCGGTAACCCTGCCCCTCTACAAACTGGCGAAAGCGCTCGACCGCAGCTTCGTCGGCCAGCTCGCTCTTGTTGCCGCAGACCAGCTGAGGCCGGTCTGCCAGCAGCGCACTGAAATTTGAAAGCTCGCGGTTGATGGCCTGAAAGTCCTCGATGGGGTCACGGCCCTCCAGCCCTGAGACGTCGACGATGTGCACGATGAGCCGACAGCGGTCGACGTGGCGCAAAAACTGGTGACCCAGGCCCACACCTTCGCTGGCACCCTCGATGAGGCCGGGGATATCGGCCATGACGAACGAGCCGCCGCCCGGCACCTTGACCACGCCCAGCACCGGGCTGAGGGTGGTGAAGTGGTAGTTGGCGATCTTGGGTTTGGCATCGCTGACAGCGGAGATGAGGGTGGACTTGCCCACGTTGGGAAAGCCCACCAGCCCCACGTCGGCCAGCAGTTTGAGTTCCAGCACCAGCTCGAACTCCTCGCCGGGCAGACCCGGTTTGGCAAAGCGCGGCACCTGGCGGGTGGCAGTGGCAAAATGGGTGTTGCCCCAACCGCCGTTGCCGCCTTTGGCCAGCACCACCGGCTGCTTATCGGACATGTCGGCCATGACCTGACCGGTAGTGGCCTCTTTGATGAGGGTGCCCAGCGGCACCTTGATGACGATGTCTTTGCCGTCGCGGCCCTTACACTTTTTGCCCTGACCGTTTTGCCCGCGCTCGGCGGCAAATTTGCGCTTGTACTTAAAATCGACCAGGGTGGAGAGGTTGGTGTCGGCCACGAATATCACGTTGCCGCCCCGGCCGCCGTCACCGCCGTCGGGCCCGCCGGCCGCCACGTACTTCTCGCGGTGGAAAGCCACCGCCCCGTCGCCGCCGTCGCCGGCTTTTACTTTGATCTTTACGATATCTACAAACATTGGTGTGCTCCTGTCCGCTGCGCCAGAGATATGGCACAGCTTTGTCCCTGCGGCGCCAAGTGCGCCGCGCGTGTCCTGTGCACAGTTAGTATGGGCACAGGGCCAGGGCAAAAATCTGCTCTTGCGGCAGCAGCTGCACCCCGACAACATCAAAAACAAATCCCGAGCTTTCGCTCGGGATCGCCTGTGTGTTTACTAGTCAGCCTTGTAAACGCTCACTCTTTTGCGGTCTCTGCCGACGCGCTCGAATTTCACTTTGCCATCAACCATTGCAAACAGGGTGTCGTCGGAACCACGGCCGACGTTCTCGCCCGGATGGATGTGGGTGCCTCTCTGGCGGACCAGAATGTTGCCGGCCAGTACGAACTGACCGTCGCCGCGCTTTACGCCCAGCCGTTTGGCCTCGGAATCGCGGCCGTTTCTGGTAGAACCAACACCTTTTTTATGAGCAAAAAACTGGATACTTACTTTCAGCATGTTTCTACACCTCCGTATCGGTGACTTGTATGTGTTTTGGATGGTCCTGCATGAGCAGCGTGAGCTGCAGGTGCAGGGAGTCAAACAGTATCTGCGCTGTTTTGCCGCCGCCGGTGTACTCTATGGCGATCTCGCCCTCGGTAGCGGTGACGACTGCCGGCAGGTGTGCACACTCGGTCAGGGCGTTGGCGGTCATCTGCACGGCAGAGGTGACCGCCGCACAGACGATATCCTGACCGCGGTCGGCATAGCCGGCGTGGCCACTGCAGCGAAACTGCACTACCTGACCGTTTTGGCGGCAAAATCTGGCCTTAATCACTGCCGGTACTTAGGCGTTGATAGCCTCGATAGCTACCTTGGTGTACAGCTGTCTGTGGCCCATTTTGCGCTTGGAATCTTTTTTTGGTTTATAGGTGAAAACAGTGATCTTCTTGCCCTTACCGGACTTGATGACCTTACCGCTCACGGTAGCGCCTTTGACAACGGGATCGCCCACGGTGAGACCGTTGTCGCCCGATACCGCCAGGACCTCCTCGAAGGTGACCTCCGAGCCGTCTTCTGCGTCCAGTTTCTCGATGTAGATCTCGTCGCCCTGAGAAACTTTGTACTGTTTTCCGCCGGTTTGAATAATAGCGTACATACCTTGTACTCCTTCTCTATTAATCTCGCTGTACAGCAGGCGGGCGTTTTCCACTTGTGGCACGACAAAGCCGTACCGCCTGCAACATGCGGCTTACCCAGTTTAGCATAAAAAGGCGGCCACTGTCAATAAATTCCCACCCAAAACCCGCTATTTTTGCGGGTCTTTCGCCTGCCCTGCAGCCGTTAGGGTATTTTGCAGCAGCATGCTGATGGTCATGGGGCCCACCCCACCGGGCACCGGGGTGATGTGGGAGGCCACCTGTGAGACGGCGGCAAAATCCACGTCGCCGCAGAGCTTGCCATTTTGGTCGCGGTTCATGCCCACATCGATGACCACTGCCCCCGGTTTTACCATATCGGCGGTGACAAAGCCCGCCCGGCCGACGGCCGAGACCACGATATCGGCCCGGCGCACCACCTGCGCCAGCTCTCTGGTGCGGGAGTGGCAGATAGTGACGGTGGCATTTTGGTGCAGTAAAAGCATGGCCATGGGCTTGCCGACGATGTTGGAGCGGCCGATGACCACACATTCCTTGCCTGCCACCTCGACGCCGGTGGAGGCGATGAGCTCCATCACCCCAGCGGGGGTACAGGGCAAAAAGGCGTAGTCGCCGATCATGATGCGGCCCACGTTGACCGGGTGGAAAGCGTCGACATCTTTGTGCGGATCGATGGCGGCGATGACCGCCTTTTGGTCGATGTGCGGCGGCAGCGGCAGCTGGACCAGAATGCCGTGGATCCGCTCGTCTCTGTTGAGCTTCCGCACCAGTTCGATGAGCTCGGCCTGGGTGGTTTGCTGGGGCAGCGCGTACTCTGCCGAGTAAAAGCCCACCTCGGCACAGGCGCGCTTTTTGTTGCGCACGTATACCAGCGAGGCCGGGTCTTCGCCCACGATGACCACCGCCAGACCGGGCACGATGCCCCGCTCAGCCAGTTGAGCAGCCTGCTGGGCCACCCGCTGACGCACCTTTTTCGAGACGGCTCTGCCGTCGATGATCTGTGCTGCCATCATTACTCCTCCTCGATGATCCCCAGCTCCTCGGCCTCGACCGGCTGGGCGTCTTTTGCCGCTTCGGCCTCGGCCTGCTCGGCGGTCTCGCCTGTTGGGGAGATATCTGTCTCTCCGCTGTCTTGAGAGGCGGCTTTTTCTTTTTCCTGCTGCTTTTTGTTCTGGGCCGTCTGCGCCTCTAACCGGCCGACCTCGGTCATGCCGACAGGAGTTAGATAGCCCTCCTGGTGGCTGCTTTTTATTTTAGAGCGCACCACCAGCCAGATGACTGCCGTGGCGATGACACACAGGGCGGCCAGCAGTTGGGAGATGCGGATGCGGCCGATCATGAGACTGTCAGTGCGCAGCCCCTCGATGACGAAACGGCCGGCACCGTACCAGCCAATGTAAAAGAGGAACATCTCGCCGTCGAATTTGCGGTGTTTGGTGTAGAGATGCAAGAGCAGCAGACCCAGCGCACACCACAGCGACTCGTACAAAAAGCAGGGATGTACCGGCATGGTGGGGTCGACAGTGACCCCCAGATCGGCCAAATTGGCCGCGTGCAGCTGCAGGTAGTCATGGGTATTTTGGCTGTACATGCCCCAGGGAAGCGAGGTGTTGGCACCAAAGGCCTCCTGGTTAAAAAAGTTGCCCCAGCGCCCCAGCGACTGGCCGATCAAAAAGCCCATACCGGCTAAGTCGAGCACCGGCAGCACCCGCATTTTTTTGAGTTTGCAGGCGGTGACGCCCACCAACAGCGCCCCGATGATACCGCCGTAGATGGCCATGCCGCCGGTGCGGAAATTCAGGATACGCAGCGGATCGTCTTTGAACATATCCCAGGAATAGGCCACATAGTAGAGCCGGGCGCCGATGACGCCGCCGAAAAAGCCCCAGAAGATCACGTCGAGCAGTTTGTCGCTGTTGACGCCAAACAGCTTGGCGCGGCGGTAGGTGTAGAGCACCGCCAGCACCAGGCCCAGCGTGATGACCACAGCGTACCAGTAGATCTCGAAACTGCCGATCTTGAAAGCGACCTGACCGATCTGCAGATCGAGACCCAGGCCGGGAAAGGAAACGCGCATAGATATACCCCCTGTAGACCGCCCGCAGACCGGGGCGGCATGCATTAGCGATTGTTTGGATGTAGGCCGAGCGGGCGCCGGCCACTGCTCACTGCTTGGGCCACACCACCGACACGGCGCTGTAGCGGCGGTCGAGCACCTGCTCCAACCGCCGGCACACGTCGGCAAAGGTGAGCTGCTGCACCTGGTCGTAGGTATCGAACAGGCCCCCACCGAGCATCTGCGCCCCCAGCATGGCGGTGGCGATGGCCTCGGGACGGCCGAAGCTGCGGACATAGCGGCCATAAAGGCCCTTTTTGACCCGGTGGAAATCGTCCTCTCGCAGACCTTGCCGCCGCGCCTGCTCGATGCGGGCGTACATACTGTCGACAAAGGCGTCGGTCTGGCGGGTCTCGCAGCTGAACAGCAGGCTGTGGTAGCTGTCGCCGCTGAACACATCGTAACCGAAAGTGGGGCCGATGACCCCGCTGTCGTACTGTTGGCGGTAGAAATCGGTCGTCTCGCCCACCAGCAGCTCCAGCAGTACATTGTCGACCAGCCGCCAGTACCTATCGGCCACCGGCTGCTCTTTAAAGCCCAGTGTGACCAGCGGTGCCGAGACCTGCAGGGCGCATTCGGCGCGGGGGTGATCGATCTGCCGCGGCTCGTCGATGGGCACCCGCTCGAGGGAAAAGTCTCTCTGCTGGGCGCAGTAGACCTCGCACACCGCCAACATCTCTTGCGGGTCGATGGGGCCGGCGATAGACAGCACCATGTTGTGGTGGTCGTAATAGGCGCCGTGTACCGCCAGCAGTGTGTCGCGGTCGATCTCCTGAATGGACTCTACCGTTCCGGCGATGTCCACCCGCACCGGGTGATGCTGGTACAGGCAGCCCAGGATCTCGGTGGTGGAGCGCCAGTCGGGGTCGTCATCGTACATGCGGATCTCCTGGGCGATGATCCCTTTTTCCTTTTCGACGTTCTGATCGGTGAGGTAGGGATTTTGGATCTGCCGCAGCAGGATGTGCAGCGACTGCGGCACCTGCTGGGTGGTGGAAAACAGGTAACAGGTGCGGTCGAAGCTGGTATAGGCGTTGGCGTTGGCGCCGGTCTTGGCAAATTGCAAAAACAGGTCGCCCTCCTCGCTCTCGAACAGCTTGTGCTCGAGAAAATGGGCGGTGCCGGCAGGTACCTTGACCAGCTTGCCGCCGCTGTAGTAGCCGCTGTCCAGCGAGCCGATCTTGCAGCCTAAGATACAGTGGGTGGTGGAGAGACCGCTGGTGGGATATAAAAGCACCGTTAGCCCCGAAGGCAGCACCGCCTTGGTATAGCTGCCCAGCGCGGGGTGGGTGATGATCTGTCTGTCGTATCGCATGCTCGTCTACTCCTTTTCCGGGTGCTGCTCTTCGGCCAGCGTATAGCGCAAAATGGGTTTTAAAGAGCGGTAGACGGTCACCATCTCTTCTCGAGTGGCCCGGCGCACCTGGTCGGCCGCCTGTTCGGGGCTCTGGCAGCGGCCCTCGATGATCTGGGCCAGATACCAGGGATCGAGCTCGCCCAGCGAGTCGCCCATACTGGCAAAACCGCCCAGCAGGTATTTTTTGGTATCCTCGATCTCGCTGTCGGAAAAGTCGCCGGCCTGCAGCGCCTGTATCTGCTCCATCACCGCTTTTTCGGCGCGAGCACAGTCTTTATAATCGAGGCCCAGATCGATGGTGGTGAGACCGTTGAGGCGGTTATAGCGGCCGTCGCAGTAGTAACACAAGCTCTCTTTTTCGCGCACATTGACAAACAGGCGCGAAAACGGCGTGCTGCCGAGCAGGGCCATCGCCACCCGCACTGCGCCGTACTGCTGGGCGGTAAAAGGCGGACAAGGGGCCAGGCAGAACACCAGTTTGGTCTGATTCATCTGCATCTCTTCCAGCTGCTCGGTCTTTTCTGGCGCGGTGGGGACGCTGTGGTGGCAAATAGAGAGCGGCCGGCGGTCGGCGGTGATAGCGCTCAGGCGACGGCGCAGCGGCTCTTCTACCTGCGACAGCGCACCGCTGCCCGAGACGATGATATGGATGCTCGCCTCGCGCAGCAGGCGACGGTAGCTGCTATACAGCGAAGCCGGCGTGATGGCATCCAGTGTTTCGGCCCAGCCCAGGCGGGGAATAGCCGCCGGCTGACCGCAAAACACCTGCTCGCGGGCGCGCTGCAGCGCCCAGGCGCGCTTGTTGTTGAGCTGAGCGGCGATCTCGTCGCGCTGATTTTTCTTTTCGACCTCTACCAGCTGGGCGTCAAAACCGTTTTGGTCGGCGCAGGGGCACAGCAACATATCGCACAGAAAGTCGGCCAACTGGGTCAGCAGCGGCTCTTTTTCGAGACAGAAGCGATCGTCGATGCCCTGGACCATGAGCGTGAGCACCTGGCAATCGCCCAGCGAGGAGACCCGGCAGTCGTAAAAAGAGCCGTACAGATCGTACAGGCGGCGGTTGAGAGCGGCAAAGGTGGGGTATTTTTGGCTGCTGCGGCCCAGTATCTCCCCCAGCAGGGCATAGGGGGTGACGGTGTCGGCCTGCAGCGGCACACAGAGATTTATAGACAGCCGGTTCGATACGTGGCGGCTGTCGTGCAGGGTATGCAGGTCGATGCCCGCATACAGAGGGACAGTTTTCAGTTCCATAGATCTTCCTTTTCGGCGGGCCCAGGTGTAGGCGCCGCATATATTTTCGTGGCCGACTACCGTGTGCCGTATGCGCTGCCGGCCTTTTCACTGGACGCTGGGCACACGGTACACATTACACATTGCAGAGCATCTGCGGACAGGCACACGACAGCGTACATCTGCTGTATTCTGCCCGCGGCGGCACCGGACCTATACCGGCGCTGTGCGGCAGCTATCTGTTATTATAGCAAAAAAGCGGCACAGTTAAAAGAGCGGCAAAAGACAGCGGCAGTTTTTCTGCCGCTGTCTTTTTGAAAAGGTGTTATTTATTCGTCGAAAAAAGCCCCGTGGATGGCGCTGACGGCCCGGTCGGCGTCGTCCTCGTCGATGATGACCGAGATCTTGATCTCGCTGGTGGAGATCATTTTGATGTTGATATTGGCCTCGGCCAGCGCCTCAAACATGGTGGCGGCCACGCCGGGGTTCGACTGCATGCCCGCCCCCACGATAGAGACCTTGGCGATGCCGTCTTCGCAGCGGATCTCGGCGCCGGGGAAGCGGTGGCTGTGCCGCTGTAAAACGGCCAGCGTCTCCTCTTTCTGATCTTCGCTGACGGTAAAGCTGATGGCCTGCAGGCCGTCGACCGGCGGGGTCTGCAGGATGATGTCGACGTTGACTTTATGCTTGGCCAGCAGCGAGAAGATCTTGTGGGCGATACCCGGCTCGTCTTTGACCCCCACTACGCTGACACGCACCACATTTTCGTCTTTGGCCACGCCTTTGATGAGCATTTTTTCCACTTCAACATCCTCCTTAACGATGGTGCCCGGTACCCGCTCTAAACTGGAGAGCACCTCGATCTGTACCCCGTATTTTTTCGCCATCTCCACCGAGCGGTTGTGCAGGACCTGGGCACCCAGGGTGGCCAGCTCCAACATCTCGTCAAAGGAGATCTCGTCTAATTTTTTGGCGTTTTTCACCTTGCGCGGATCGGCGGTATACACGCCGTCCACATCGGTGTAGATCTGGCAGGTATCGGCCGAGAGGGACGCCGCCAGTGCCACGGCGGAAGTGTCGGAGCCGCCGCGGCCCAGGGTGGTGATGTTGTCGTACCGGTTGAGGCCCTGGAACCCCGCCACGATAACGATGTTGCGCTTATCCAGCTCAGTCTGCAGCCGCTCGGTGTTGATGCGGCGGATGCGGGCGTTGGAGTAGGCGCTGGTGGTGAGGAAGCCGGCCTGCCAGCCGGTGAGCGACACCACCGGGAAGCCCAGCTTTTCGATGGCCATAGCCAGCAGCGAACAGCTGATCTGCTCGCCGGTAGCCAGCAGCATATCCATCTCGCGCTTGGAGGCGTCGGGATTGATCTCGGCGGCCTTTGCGATGAGGTCGTCGGTGGTATCGCCCTGAGCAGAGACCACCACCACCACATCGTTGCCCTGCTTATATGTATCGGTCACCAGGTTGGCGACATTTCTGAGCCGCTCGGCGTCTCGGACCGAGCTGCCGCCGAACTTCTGTACTACTAAACCCATAAAAGAACCCCCTATTTTCTGCTTTTCTGAGCGGCAAACGTGCAGACACTGCAATCCATTCTATTCCGCTGCCGGTAAAAAGGTATCATCCAGCTGCTGGACATAGGCGCCCCGATTATCTGGTGTGAGCCGAGTCAGGGCAAAGCGCGCCGTCTGTTCATTTTGGCTGATACGCGCCTGTACCCGCTGACAAAAGCCGGTATCGCCGCCATCTACCAGCGCCAAAATGGTGGGGCCGGCGCCACTGACGAATACCGCCAGAGCCCCTTCACTGTATGCGGCATCGAAGATGCCATCCCCGCCGGGAATGAGGCCCAGCCGGTAGGGCTGGTGCAGCCGGTCGCCAGCGGCGACCCGGATGTTATCGAGCTTGCCGGTGCAGATGGACGTGGCCATCAGCGCTGCCCGCGACAGATTGTACACCGCATCTTTGTGGCTGACTGTGGCCGGCAGCGCTGCCCGTGCCTCTTCTGTTTTGAGGGCGAAGTCGGGAATAAAGGCCACGAAGTGCAGGCTGCTGTCCAGATCTTTTTTGACATAGAACACGTGCTCGTCTTCCAGTACCGCCGCCACGAACCCCCCCAGTATGGCCGGGGTGGAGTTGTCGGGGTGGCCCTCCATGTGCGCGGCCATATCCACCAGTTCATCGGTGGTAAAGGGCTGCCCCAGCAGTGCATTGCCCCCCAGAAGGCCCCCGACGATACAGGCCGAGGAGCTGCCCAGGCCCCGGGTCATGGGGATGGTGTTTTGCTGCCGGATGTACAGGCCGGGAAAGGACCGACCACACCTGTTATACAGATCTTTCACCGTTTGATAGATGAGATTTTTTTCGCCGGTGGGCACCCGCACCCCATCCAGCGAGGCGATGTCCGGGCCCTGCGCCTCTTTTAAATAGATGGTGTTGTGCATGCCCAGCGCCAGACCCAGCGAATCGAACCCGGCGCCGATGTTGGCACTGGTGGCGGGGACGGTGACTTTTATCATATCAAATCATATCCTTTTGCGTTTTGTGGCCCCAGCCGACACTGCCGACTAATAGGGCATGACTTTCATACAGTTTTCTACCGGAAGCAGCGCGGCCAGCTTGTCGCGGGCGTTCTCGAAATCGCGCTGCGACTGCTCGGCGGTGACAAAGGCGGTGTACGCCCCACAGCTCTCGCAGCGACCCAGTTGTCCAAACACCAGCTCGGCTACCTCCAGCACCTTGGCGGTGTCGGTGCAGGCCACCCGCAGATAGTGGCCGCACACATCCTGCGCGGCGTCCTGCAAGAAGTCCTCGTCCACCTTTTCCCAGTACAGCGACTGGTGGATGTTCTCGCTGCGCACTGTGTCGATGATATCGGCCACCACCGCGCTGGCGGTGGGCAGTTTACCGGCGCCGCGGCCGTAAAACAGCACGTCGCCCAGCATATCGGAGCGCACCAGTATACCGTTAAACACATCGTCTACCGTGGAGAGCTGGCTGGCGCGGTCGACCAGAGCGGGGCACACCTCGATAAACACGCGGCCATCCTCCTGCTTTTTGGCCCGCCCGATAAGTTTGATCGCATAGCCCAACTGGCCAGCCAGGGCGATATCTTCGGTGGTGACGGTGCGGATGCCGCTGGTGGGCACCTGGTCGGGGAAGATGTGCCGCCCAAAGGCCAGCGAAGCCAAGATGCAGATCTTGCGGCAGCAGTCGTGACCGTCGACGTCGGCGGAGGGGTCGATGGTCTCGGCATAGCCCAGCTGCTGGGCCCGCGCCAGCGCCTCGTCGAAGGAGAGGCCCTCTCTGGCCATTTTGGTGAGCATGAAGTTGGTAGTGCCGTTTAAGATGCCGGCGATCTCGTCGAACTGGTTGGCGGCCAGGCACTGGTGCATGGGGCGGATGATGGGGGTACCGCCGCCCACGCTGGCCTCGAACAGAAAGTTGACCCCCTGCTCTCTGGCGATCTTTAAAAGCTCCCAGCCCTTGGTGGCCACCAGCTCTTTGTTGGAGGTGACGACACTCTTGTGTGCCAGCAGGCTGTCTTTTACAAACTGATAGGCGGGCTTGAGGCCGCCGATAGACTCCACCACCACCGAGATATCGGGGTCGTTTAAGATGATAGAAAAGTCTTTAATGAGCTTATCCTGATTGGGGTCGTCTGTGAAGTCGCGGATATCACAGATGTATTTGACCTCTATTTTTTGGCCGGCCTTTTTGGCGATGCTCTCAGCGTTGCGCTCTATGACCTCTGCCACGCCGGAGCCCACCGTGCCGTACCCGATGATCGCTACCTGTACCAATGCGTTCACTCTCCTAACAGTCGTTTGATCTCGACGATGCCGCCGAGCTTGCCGATCTCCCGCTCCAGCTGTTCTAAGCTGACCGATTCGCCGTCCATGCGAAAAGAAATGGTCACCGGCGCCACTGAATCAATGGGGATGGACTGGTTGATGGTGAGAATATTCACCCCGCAGCCGGTCACTGTGTTGATGAGCTGAGAGAGCACCCCCGGCTCGTCTTTGAGCGAGAAAGAGTAGGTGCACAGCTGCCGCGCGTCTTTGGCCGGGCGAAAGACCCGGTCTTTGTACTTGTAAAAGGCGCTGCGGGAGATGCCCACCCGCTTGACCGCCTCGGAAGAACTCTTGACCGCGCCTTGGGCGATCAGCTCTTTGGCCTCCACCACCTTGGGGTATACCCCCGGCAGGGCGGTAGTCTCTACCAGCAAAAACTTTGGCAAATCGCGCATTCGTCCGTCCCCCATATACTATTGTTTTTCTGACAGAAACAATAGTACCACTTCTACCATTCCTTTGCAACTGACCAGCGACAAAATCAGAGCGATTCTGTCACCTTCTCTCTATTGGCAAAAAACGTTATTCTCCGGGGATATTTTTTGTGCAACTAGTGCGGTGCATACTTATATCAAATAGGAAAAGTCCCGGGCCGCACTATCTGCGGCCCGGGACTTTTATATTGGACGGATTGACCCCTGTCAGGAGGCAGTTTTATTTTTGGTAGTCGTACCTGACGAAGAGCTGCTGGAAGATCCGTTTGACGGCGTGCTGCCCGAGGAGGAATTGGATGAGGAGGCCGAGGACGAATTCTTATTCTCCTCTTCCTCGCGGGAGATGGAGGCAGATTTGGAGGCGGAGATACTGGCCGAGCGGGAGGCCTCTTCCTCCTCCTGCTTTTTCTTCTTCTCCTCTTCCTCTTTCTGCTTTTTCTCCTCATCGGTCAGGCACTCGGTGCCGTCACAGGTCTCGGTGGGCACATTGGATGTCTTGTACCAACCGGTCGCCTTTTCCTTACAGGTGTCGCTGGCGAGCTTGCCGCTCTTGACGCAGTAGGTGCGGGTGGTGACACCGCTGGCTGAGGGGAAGTCTTTATAGGCCAGCCCCTCGTGGATGTGGCCCATGACATCCTGCCAGACGCCGGCGGGCACATAGCCATCCTCGTTCAAATTGGTGTCGAAATCGTAACCCCACCACACGCTGGTGACATAGTATGGCGAGAAACCGACGAACCAGATATCGTGCGCATAGCCGTCTTCATCGGTACTGGTACCGGTCTTGCCGCCCTGGGGCTGATAGCCGAAACCGTAGCCCGAGGCGGTGCCGCCAGCGCGCAGCACCTGCTGCAACATCTGGTTCATGACCTTGGCGCCGGCCGGCGACAGGGCCTGTTTAGTGGTCGGGTTAGACTTATCCAGCAGCGAGTTGCCAAACTGGTCTTCCACTTTGGTGTAGCAGCGGGGCTGATAGTACACGCCGCCAGTGGTAAACGGCACATAGGCGGCAGCCATCTCCAGCGGCGAGATACCGTAGGCCATGCCACCCAAGCCCAGCGAACTCTCGGTATAGTCGCTCACACCAGACGGGTCATCTTCCTCCGCCAACGTGGTGACCCCCAGGTTATCGCGCAGGTGCTGAAATGACTCGGTGATACCCACCTTTTGCAGCACACGGACAGCCAAGGTATTGACAGACTTCTTCAGCCCTTCTTCTACTGTCATTTTGCCCCGGTAGGCGTTGTAGTAGTTTTTGGGCCAGTTTCCGCGCACCGGCTGATCTTCTAAGATAGTGGACCAGTTGACAAGATCTCTGTCGATAGCCGGCCCATAAGAGGCGATGGGCTTGATGGAAGATCCCGGTGGGCGCGGACTGACTGCCCGGTTAAAGCCGCGGTTGGTCTCTTTGACTCCGCGTCCGCCGACCATACCGACGATGTTGCCGTTGACATCCATGACCACCGCCGCCGACTGGGGCTCTTCACCCAAGTTACGGCCCGGGTCGGAGGGGAAGTTGGAATCGTCCTGGTAGTAGGACTCCAGATAACTCTGTACCGAGGTATCCATGGGCGTGTGGATGCGCAGGCCGCCGGTGTAGATGAGGCTGATGGCGTCTTCTTCGGAATAGCCCAGTTTTTCCAGATCGTCGGAGACCTGCTCGATCACATAGTCTACATAGTAGCTCTCGATCTTGGTGCCCTGATTGGCAGCGGCAGTATTGAACACCAGTTCCTCGTTCTTGGCTGCCTCGTACTCCTCTTTGGTGATGAACTCGAGCTCGTACATTTTAGCCAGCACCTGTAACTGGCGCTTTTTATTGGCCTCAGGATTTGTAAACGGATCGTAGGCCGACGGCGCCTGGGTGATACCGGCCAGACAGGCCGCCTCGGCAATGGATACCTGCGAGATATCTTTATTAAAGTACAGGTTGGCCGCCGCCTGCACGCCGTCGGTACCGTTGCCCAGGTGGAAGGTGTTGAGATAGGCCTCTAAAATGCGGTCTTTGGAATAGGTCTTCTCCAGATTGAGCGCGCGGAAGATCTCGCGCGCTTTTCGGGCATATCCCTCCAGCGCATTGGTGGAACGGTCGTTGGTGATATTTTTGATGAGCTGCTGGGTGATGGTACTGCCGCCCTGCCGGTTGGAGAAGATCGGCACGATCTCGTTGACGGTAGCGGCGATAGTGCGTTTCCAGTCCACGCCTTTATGGCTGCGGAAACGCTCGTCCTCGATGGCGATGACCGCGTTTTGCATGTGCTTGGGGATCTGATCGATGGACACGTAGATGCGATTGGACTCGCTCTCGAGACGGGTGAGCTCCACCTCGTTGCCGGCGGCATCCTGGCCGTAAATGATGGTGGTATAGGGCAGCTTGACCTTGTCGAGGTCCAGCAGCTGGTCGTCGTCTTTCATGGTGGAGAACACGTACATCACAAAAGATGTGGCAGCCACCGAGCCGACGATCACGCAGACCATAAAGATCGAGAGCACGACCCGAAACCAGGTGCGGTCGCGCAGCCGTTTCTTCCCCTTTTTGTTGAGCTTTACCTCTTTTTTGGGTTTTTTGGTTTTCTTCGACTGTTTATCGGTCTTCCCATTCGCGGCAAGCGCTTTTTTCTCGTCCCGGTCTTTGGGGTCCGGGCCAGAAAGGTGCTTGTTGTCTGGCATAGAACCGACCTCCTTGCTTGTGTTAAGGCGCAACATATGCAGCGCAAATTCGCTGTTTTACAGCCGCTCAGTCCCCGGCGGAAAAACCGCAAAAAACCGAGCGCCGGATACCCGGCCGCCGCCGGACCAGTATCTGGGCACTGGACTGGTTGACCGCGACAAAGGGCGCAGAGCGGCCTGGGTATACAAGAACAGGTTACATTATAGCATATCTGCCGGGGTTTGTTAAATGCCCCCGAAGCATATTCATGGAAATTTAAGAGAATACTACCAGTGCGAGGTGATCGTTATGCGCAAAAAAACTATGGTCCTCACCGGCGTGACCGCCGCGGCATTTTTGCTCTTCTGCCTTTTATTCTCTATGACAGTAGGATGGCTGCAAGCCAAGGGAGATATGCAGGTGGGCGCCTCCCCCCACTACACCATAACCCAGGTGGAGGGGCAACTGGCGGTATACAGCCCCGGTGAAAAGGAGCCCCAACTATATGACGTGTACATCGACACGCTGCCCCAAACCGAGCAGCAGCGGCTGCGCGAAGGCGTGGAGGTATACACGCAGCGGGAGCTCAAGAGCCTGTTGGAGGACTACACCAGCTAGCGGGAGAGCAGCACAGACTGCTGCGCCAAAAGAGGTGCCCGGCGGTACATTGGTACTGCCGGGCACCTCTTTTATATAGAAGATAGCCGCTATTCTTTTTTAGATCGCATCTCGTTGAGCGGATTTTGCAGGTGCAGCGCTTTGAGCACGGTGCGGTTCATGGTCTTGACCCCAAACTCCACCATCGGCCCGGTGCACAGCACACTGAGCACGGTGCCCACACCCAGCACGCCGCCCATGACGAACCCCAGAATGAGGTAGGTGGCGTCAAAAGCCATTTTGAGGTACTTGTAGTGCCAACCGGTCCAGTCGATGATGCGAAAGATGATGGCATCGGTAGAACCCAGGCCAAAGCGCAGCGACACCGTGACCGAGATGCCCACACACATGATGGTCTGCCCCAGGATGAAAAACAGCGCCCGCTGCCACATGGTGAGGACCATAGGGTCTATACCGGCAAACAAAAATTCGTACAGCTTTAAGAACGGCCCCATCAACATGCCGCCCAGCACGGTACCGATATATACGTTGCGCCAGGCGATGATGCAGGCCAGCACGATAAAGGTGCCGTTATACAGGAGCGAGGCGTTGGAGTAGGCCATACCCAGTACTTTGGAGATGCCCTCGATAAACAGCGAGGTGGGGTCGATACCCAGCCGCGCCTTAAGACACAGGCTCACCCCCAGAGCCGAGAACATAGGCCCGAAGATAAAGACCGGCAGCTTGTGACAGGCCTCCAGCAGTTTGCTTTTCACAGTGGCGTTCATACAGTTTCTTCCTCTCTCTTTTGGTGTTTTGATCTATCTTTGGGGACCCGGACGCCAGCGCCCGGGCAATATCAGCGCTTGCGTACCGCCGCGGGACGGGACTTCTTTTTGGCCTTCATTTCGTTGAGGGGATTTTGCAGCCCCAATTTTTTGAGCAGTGTGCGGTTGAGAAACTTTACCCCCACCTCGACGATGGGGCCGGTGGTGAGCATGCTGAGCACCGTGCCCACGCCCAACACACCACCCATGAGGAAACCGACAGTCAGGTAGGTGGCGTCAAACGTCATTTTCAGGTATTTATAGTGCCAGCCGGTGACCGAACAGATCTTGAAAATGATCGCGTCGGAGGAGCCGAGACCAAACCGCAGCGACACGTTGACCGAGATGCCCAGGCACATGATGACCTGACCGACAGCAAAGAAGAGGAAGCGCTGCCACAGGACCAGCGAGGCCGGGTCGATGAAGGCCAACACATGTTCGTACACCTTTAAAAAGGGCCCCATGAGCATGCCCGAGAGCACGGTGCCGATGTAGATGTTCTTCCAGGCCAGGATACAGGCCAGCAAAATAAAACTGCCGTTATACAGGAGCGAGGCGTTGGAGTAGGCCATTCCCAGCACCTTGGAGAGCCCCTCGATAAACAGCGAGATCGGGTCGAGGCCCAGTGCAGCTTTTAGACAGAGGCTGATGCCCAGTGCTGAGAGCAGCGGTGCAAAAATAAAGATCGGCAGTTTCTTTCCCGCCTCGGTCAGCCTGTCTTTCACGCTCTGTTTCACGGCCGTTCCTCCCCTGTGTTCGCCTGTTTTTGGCAAGTATCGACTGCACAGCAGCCATAGTAAATATTATACAGCTCTCTGCATTTTCACACAATAAAGGTCTGCAGAGAAAAAGCCTGATATATTTTAGGCAGAAACACAGTTGTGCGCCAAAAAGCGGCGTGCTACACAGCTATGCTGGTTCACGCCGCTTTTGACAGTTTATTTTGTACTATTTTTCTGACAGCTGCTCGGTGAGCTGGTCGTAGAGCTGATCAGTAGTGTCGTCGTTGCCGCCATTTATGTAATAGAGCGTGCCGTCTTTGGTGGTGATACGCAGCGACTTGGCGCCGCCGTTGTCGTAGAGCACGGCAGTCTCGCCGCCTTTGAGGTGGTACTTGCCCCGGTAGGTGCCGTTAAACTCGGCCACCTGACCGGCGGCTTCTTTGCGCTCGGGGATGCGCTCGACCTCTTCGAGCAGCTGGATATCCGTCAGGGCGATCTCGGTCTGGCTGGGCCCGGAGATAGCGAGCGCCTCATCGGTCACTTTAAAGCTATTGGGACCAAACGAATAGGTAAAGGTGGTGGCGAAGTAGAGCAGGCTCACCAGCACTGCGGCGATGGTGCAGACTTTACCCGGCCCTTTTTTGGCGTCTTTTTGCAAAAAGGTCTTGCCGATAAAGCGGATGAGCAAAAACAGGTACACCGCCATGAGCAGATCTTTAAAGATGAGGTAGCCCATGAGCTGGCAGATACCGGAGACAGCCGACACCGCGCCCATGATATACAGGCTCTTCTGTGAAAAAGACTGGCGCTGGACCTCGATCTCTTCCATCTGCTCGTTGGTGAGCTTGGGGTCGTAATAGGTGATAAACAGGGTCAGGATCTTCTTTTGGGTGCAGTAGCCCAAAGCCAGCATGGAAACGCCCAACAGTATGGCAAACACAGCAGTTTCTCCTTTATAAAAGCATCAAATATCTTTTATCTTAGCACAATGCGACAGAAAAGGAAATAAACAAATTTTGAACTTGTTAAAAACTAGACAATGCCTGTCATTTTCAGCAAAACACATAATTTCATTTGGGGATGTTTATGCAAAAACGCTCAATTTTTCGGTATTTACCCGTTGAAATCAACCAACTTTTTGCGTATAATGCTAATTAGGGAACGTTGTAGTTTTTTACAACGCCACTATTTTGAAAGGGGTTAAGACCAATGACCAACAATAAAAATGTCTTGAACTGGGTCGAAGAGATGGTAGCACTCTGCAAACCCGACAAGGTCGTCTGGATCGACGGCAGCGAGAAGCAGCTGGACGAGATCCGGAACCTGTCTATCTCCACCGGCGAGATGGAAAAACTCAACGAGGAGAAACTGCCGGGCTGCTATCTGCACAGAACCGCAGAGAACGACGTGGCCCGTGTCGAGCATAGAACATTCATCTGCACCAGAGATGAAAAAGACGCCGGCCCCACCAACAACTGGGAAGACCCGAAAGTCATGTACGAGAAACTGGGCAAGATGTTTGACGGCGTGATGAAGGGCCGCACCATGTACGTGATCCCTTACTGCATGGGCCCCATCGGCTCCAAGCTGTCGAAAGTCGGCGTTGAGCTGACCGACTCTACTTATGTTGTGCTGAACATGGCCATCATGACCAGAATGGGTCAGGCCGCTTTTGAGCAGCTGGGCGAGACCTCTAACGACTTTGTGCGCGGCCTGCACTCCAAAGCCGACATCGACGAGGAGAACCGCTACATCTGCCACTTCCCCGAGGACAACACGATTTGGTCGATCAACTCCGGTTACGGCGGCAACGTTCTGCTGGGCAAGAAGTGCTTTGCGCTGCGCATCGCCTCTTTCCAGGGCAAAAACGAGGGCTGGATGGCCGAGCATATGCTCATTCTGGGTATCGAGAATCCCCAGGGCGAGGTCAAATATGTCACCGCTGCTTTCCCCTCGGCCTGCGGCAAGACCAACCTGGCCATGCTCATTCCGCCTGAGGTATACACCGAGAAAGGCTACAAAGTATGGACCGTGGGCGACGATATCGCCTGGCTGCGCATCGGCGACGACGGCAGACTGTGGGCCATCAACCCCGAGGCCGGTTTCTTCGGCGTTGCCCCCGGCACCAACATGAAGTCTAACCCCAACGCACTGAAATCCACCATGCAGGGCACCATCTTTACCAACGTGGTCCACAATCTGGACGACAACACTGTTTGGTGGGAGGGCCTGGATAAGAACCCGCCGAAGAATGCTGTTGACTGGAAAGGCAACAAGTGGGATCCCGAGAGCGGCGTAAAAGGCGCACACCCCAACAGCCGTTTCACCGCCCCCGCCAAGAATTGCCCCTGCGTCAGCCCCGAGTTTGACAACCCGAAAGGCGTGCCGATCTCGGCTATCGTGTTTGGTGGCCGCCGTGCCAAGACCGCTCCGCTGGTCTACCAGGCAAGAGATTGGCAGAACGGCGTGTTCGTAGGTTCGATCATGGCTTCTGAGACCACCGCTGCCGCTACCGGCGCTGTTGGTGTGGTCCGCCGTGACCCCATGGCTATGCTGCCTTTCTGCGGCTACCACATGGGCGACTACTGGAAACACTGGCTGGAGATGGGCAAGAAGCTGGGCGACAAAGCGCCGAAGATCTTCAACGTCAACTGGTTTAGAACCGACGACGAAGGCCACTTCATCTGGCCCGGTTTCGGCGATAACATGCGTGTTCTGGAGTGGATCATCAACCGCTGCGAGGGCAAAGCTGACGCCGTTGAGACCCCGATCGGCTACGAGCCCAAAGCCGAGGACATCAACCTGGAGGGGCTGGACCTGTCTCTGGACACCCTCAAAGGCCTGCTGAATGTCGACAAAGATCTGTGGAAAGAAGAGGCCAAAGGCATCCGCGAGTTCTACGGCAAATTTGGCGACAGACTGCCCACCGAGATGATGGATGAGCTGAATAAACTGGAGGCCAACCTGAACAAGTAAGGTATGCCTGCTTTAAAAAGGCCGCGTTTGATGCGCGGCCTTTTTTATATCCGTTCTTTTCGGCCTGAAAAGCCGCGCTATAGAATAGAATTTGAGGAGGCACGCCGATGCAAACTGTTTTGACTGCATATCTGGTCGCGGTAAATCTGACCGGTCTACTGCTGTGCGCCACTGACAAATACCGGGCCAAAAAGGGGCGCTGGCGCATACCGGAACACACCCTGATGTCGGTCGCGGCTCTGGGTGGCTGCTTTGGCCTGTACCTGGGAATGAAAGCCTGCCACCACAAGACCCGCCACCCCAAATTTTATGTGGGCGTGCCGCTCTTGTGCCTGATGTGGGCAGCTGTAGTGGGACTGGCCTGGTGGAACGGATGGCTGTAGAAGCGCCACCGGCTGCCCCATAAGATGACAGTGCCACCCTTTTTCCGATCCCGCCCAAGGCAGCACAAAATAGCAGATGGATGTAGGACCGGTCATGCAAGCATTTCTCAGCAGCAAAAAAAGCGCCAGCGGCAGAGCTCTGCCGCTGACGCTTTTTTATGATCTTATTCTAGTCAGCGAATGCGCCGGCACTCCAGGTAAAAGCGCTTATCCCAGGCATGGCCCATCGAAAAGGTCTTGCGCGGCAAGGCGCCGTCGAGCACCACTGTGCGAAACAGATCTTCTTTTTGCATAGCCGGCAGCAAAAAGCCCACCGTATTGGGCTGCGCCGTAAGTGCAGCCACTGCCTGCTCGCCGTGGATATAGTCGACCCGGCCGCCACACTGCGCCAGATAGCTGTCTAAAAAGTTTTGCAGGGTCCCCACCGGCAGATTGGAGGTGGGCGTTTTTAAGCAGTAGTCCTGCACACAGTCGCCTATTTGAACTTTTATCTGCTGACCAGCTGATTCAGAGCTCGCCGGTACTGCACCACACTGCGCCGATAAGGCCTCCAGCAGCTGTTGGGGCTGCACGCCAAAGGCCACCCGGTGAATAGGCTCGAACACCAGCGACTCGTCGTGCAGGTTGACCACCTCCACCAGCGCATAGCGGGCCGGGTACATAAGGGCTTGCTGGGGGGAGAGCTGCTTTTTGATCTGCTCATAACAGGTCTTGGCGGTGGCCAACGAGTGGTTGCCGTCGCCCACCGCAAAAAGCAGCGGGGCTTGGCTCTGCGTGCCGCAGCGGCGATTAAAGCCGTCGGTATCGGCCAGCTCTGACAGCGCCTGCATGATACGCCAGTTCTCGGCCCCATCGCACAGATACCCCACGGCGCGGCCACTGTCTTGCATGAGCGGAGTATCGTACACCTGTTCCAGCTGCTCCACCCGCTGCTCAATGGGCTCGATAACGGTGTGCGCCCGGTCGTCGATGAGCAGCATCACGTGGGGGCACTCCAGTGCAGCCTGCTGCCGCACCCGTACTCGGGGCGGTATGCGTTCGAGCACAGTTCCCTCGGTGGCCCGCACCAACGACTGGGAGCCAGGGGCGAAGTCATAGCACTCCAGATCAATGATGCCCAGCAGGCCGCGGCGGATACCGCCGTCGCGCAGTGTGCGCCGCAGATATAAAAAATCGGAAAACGGCTCCAGCAGATCGCGCTGCAGGTAGTCCTCCATGGCGGCGCCGGCGCTCTTTATCTGCTTGTCGATATCGTCTTTTTCCAGATCACATTCGGGGATGATCATATGCAGTGTTGACGGGGCTTCCCCCACCTGCTGCCGCACCTGCTCCCAGTATTCGGGCTGAGAGGTGTACTGGTCACAGGCCACGACACACCACTTTTGCAGATCCACTTCTTTTTTGGGGATGTACAGGTCGCCGGGGAAAAAGCCGGTCTTGTTCATCAAATCAACCTCTCTAATGGCAGCGGTCCGCCGCCGATCTACGTAAAATAGCCGGTCACTCTTCCCTTCCGGCTAAAGCGATATTACTGCTGGCCCACGGGAAAAATGTCGCCGGAATACAGCACCTCCTGCCGCCCCTCTCTGGCAATGAGCAGCCCGCCGTCTTCGGCGATATCCAGCAGCTGGGCTTGCACCCGTTGCCCCTGCGGCAGGTGCAGCAAGACCTGCTGCCCGCGATACAGCATCTGCTGGCGGTAATCCTGTATGATCTGCGCCCAATTCTCTTGAAATAGCTGTTCCAACTGCTGCTCGATCCCGGTGAGCACCGCATCGAGCAGATCTGACCGGGATATATCGCGCCCCGCAGAGCCGACCAGCGCAGTGGCTACCGACACCAATTCGGGGGGAAAAGCAGTCTCTTTTACATTGATACCCACCCCTACCACCGCGTAGTCCAGCGAGCCGGTCTCGGCTACCAAGCTGCACTCAGTGAGGATACCACAGCACTTTTTACCCGCCAGCAGCAGATCGTTGGGCCACTTGATGGACGGCGATACGCCGCACAGAGCTCCAATACCGGCACTGGTACCCAGGGCCACCGCCATCGTTAAAAAACGCAGTGCCTGCAGTGACAGCGGGCGGCAGATGGCAAAAGAAAAGTAGAGCCCGCTGCTGGCCGGCGAGTAAAAGCTGCGGCCCTGCCGTCCCCGGCCAGCAGTTTGATGGCCCGCCACCAGCAGACAGCCGTCGGAAAGATCACCGGTACCGGCCAGCGCGCGCAGTGCCGAATTGGTAGAGGGCACCTCATCTCTATAAAAAGCAGTAGCACCCAGATAATGGCCCCTGCGGCGGCGCTGTATCTCGTGGGACGAGAGCACATCGCCATCCGCCTCCAGCCGGTAGCCGCCGCTCTGGATAGCGGTAATGGGGTAGCCCTCTTTTTTCAGGGCGCCTATCGCCTTCCACACTGCGGTGCGCGACACACCGGTCTCTTGCACCAGCTGGGCACTGGATACAACCTGCCCGATCTGCTGTCTGAGCCGCTGCAATACAGTGTATTTGGTCTCGCTCACCGGGCACCTCCTTATCCTCTGCACGCTACTGTGCGCGGTCCTCTTCGTGCAAGTAGTATAGCATGTTTTTATAGGGCAATCAATCATGTCAAAACTCGGTGGACAGACAAAAAAGCGCACCGCTCGGCATATGCATAGAAAGCGGGCAGTGAAAATGCCTGTAATAACCAGGAAAACGGTGATTTTTGATGTATACCGCGTTTATCTGCCTAATACTGGCAAACCTGCTGTACTTTGCGCTGCACATCTCCAGCCAGAGCAGCTTTCCCAAACCACTGGATAAAGAGGAGGAAGCTGACCTCTTTAGGAAATACAAAGAGGAAGGAGACATGGAGGCCCGCGGCAAGCTGATTGAGCACAACCTGCGCCTGGTGGCCCACATCTGCAAAAAATACTACGCCGCCGGGCAGGCCGACCAGGATGATCTGGTGTCTATCGGCACGATTGGGCTGATCAAGGCTGTATCTACCTTCAACCATCAAAAGGGGATACGCTTTGCCACCTACGCCGCCAAATGTATAGAGAATGAGATACTGATGCAGTTTCGATCTCAGAAGAAAAATGCCGGGCTGTTGTACATCAATGACTCTATTGAGCAGGACGGCGAAGGCGGCAGCCTGACCTACTTAGATGTGGTGGCCGACGACACCGATATCGTCGAGACCATCGATCTGGGGATACGCTCGGAGAAGATGATCCACCTGATCAACACAGTGCTCACCCCCCGCGAGCGCATCATTATCAAGTTGCGCTTTGGCCTCAATAACCAGCGTCCACAAACCCAAAAAGAGGTGGCTGGTCTGCTGGGCATCTCCCGCTCGTATGTGAGCCGGATCGAGAAGAAGGCTTTGGGAAAGCTGTATAAGGGGCTTAAAGATATGGGGCAGGCCCCTGGGCGATAAAAAATGTGCAGACAGCAGCAAACTGTCTGCACATTTTTTTGCGTATAGTATAAGTAGCTATACCCTATAGGCGATCGCTGCCGGTGGGTAGCTCCCCCGCCTTGCGCAGAGCGTATTTGGCCACTGCCGGGCCGACGATATCGCACAGCAGTGTGGAGCAGAGCACCACTGTGTGGATAGCGGCACCGTGTTGGGGCAGCTGCTGAGCGGCCAGCAGCGAGAGCCCCACTGCCACCCCGGCCTGGGGCAGCAGCGCCGGGCCCAGATATTTCTGTACCGAGGCCGGACTGTGCGTCAGCTTGGCACCCAGCGCCGAGCCCAGTGTTTTACCCAGTGCCCGCATCACCAGGTAGAGAATGCCGATCAGGCCCACCGACGGCAGCAGCGAGAGCTGCATTTTGGCCCCGGAGATAACAAAGAACAGCAAAAATACCGGCGGGGCTATCGAGTCGGCAATTCTGGGGATGGCCGCGGCATCCTGTTGCAGGTTGGCCAGCGCCGCCCCCATACAGAGCAGCATCAAAAGCGCCGAAAGGCCCAGAAGATCGGCCAGCGCTACCCCCAGCAAGATAAAGCTGCAGGTGAGGATGAGCCGGCTCTCGCGGCCCTTAAAAAAGCGAAGCGGTACCGAAAAAGCCATGCCCAAGCCAATGCCGATAAACAGCGCCCCGGCCAACTCGATGACCGGGCCGACCATAGCCATTCCAACCTCGCGGGGGGAACTGCCGATCCCATCGTGCAGTAGGGTGGTAGCGGCCGAGGCGATGCCAAAAGCCACCAGCGCCACCGCATCGTCCAGTGCCACTACCGCCAGCAATGTGTCGGTAAAGGGGCCGCTGGCCCGGTATTGGCGCGCCACCATGATGATGGAGATCGGCGCGGTGGCGGCGGCAATAGCAGCCAGCATAACTGCGCAGTCGGCCGGATAGCCAGCTATCAGCAGTGCTGCCAGCACCAAAGCCACCGCCCCCAGCGACTCGCATAAGGTAATGATGAGGGGCGTTTTGCCCAGCTTTTTTAAATAGGAGAGCTTGCAGTCGCTCCCCACCAAAAAAGCGATGAATCCCAGTGCCACTTCACCGAATGCCTCCATCCCCGTCAGCGCAGTGGCGGGGATCAGCCCCAACACGCTGGGGCCGAACAGCAGCCCTGCCACCAGGTAGCCGGTGACGTTGGGCAGGTAAAAGCGCTTGGCCAAACGGCCGAACAGCAGCCCTATCAGTAAAATGACACCCAGATAGAACAGGATGCTCCTCTCCACCCTACTCTGCGCCCCCGATACCCGCAGTAAAGCTCACCGGCACGGCAAACATGATACCGGTATCGGGTTTGGAGAGATCGCCCACCACGTCGGTCACGATCTGTTTGACTGCCGGTATCTTCTCCTCGGGCAGCACAGTAAAAATGGTGCGGTTCTCCTCCCGTACGGGACTGAACATCATGCGCAGTGAGCCGAAGATGCGCAGATTGTCTTTGCCCCCCAATACCCGGGCCATACCGGTAGACTCGATCACTGTGGCGCCGCTGATGCCCCCCTCGGCAAAACGGACCAGCAGTTCCTCCAGACACTCGAACTTGTTTAGGATGATCACGACCAGATGCATCATATACTTTCCCCCTATAGCGGGCCGCAAACCACTTTTTAAAGGGGAGCAGTGCCTCCCGCCTTATCTCTGCGGCCACCTATCGTTACCAGTATTATACCACAAAACGGATGGGAGGGAAAAGTGTTACCATCCGTTTTGGACGGTGCGGTTAAACGTAAGGCCACCGCTTACCTCTACCGCTGTCTCCGCGCACGAAAAAAGCAGCGGCCACACAAACAGTAGCCGCTGCCGCCGGATATTCTATGCCAGATATCAGAGCACTTTAGAGAGGAAGTCGACGGTGCGGGGATTTTGCGGGTGATCGAACAGCTGCGACGGCGTGCCCTGCTCGACGATCTTTCCCTCGTCCATAAACAGGATGCGGTCCCCCACTTCGCGGGCAAAACGCATCTCGTGGGTGACCACCACCATGGTCATACCGCCCCGGGCCAGCTCTTTCATGACATCGAGCACCTCGCCGACCATCTCGGGGTCAAGCGCGGAGGTGGGCTCGTCAAACAGCATCACTTCCGGGTCCATAGCCAGTGCCCGGGCGATGGCCACCCGCTGCTTTTGCCCACCCGAGAGCGATGCCGGGTATGCCTGAGCCTTATCGGCCAGACCCACCCGTTCCAGCAGCTCCAGCGCCCGTTTTTTGGCTTCAGCAGGCTTTTGTTTTTTCACCTGGATGGGGGCCAGCGTAATATTTTCGAGTACCTTACGGCCGGAAAAGAGGCCAAACTGCTGAAAAACCATGCCCATCTTTTCGCGCACCTGATCGATCTTTATCTTTTTGGCGGTGATCTCCTCTCCGTCAAAAAAGATCTGACCGCTGGTGGGCTGCTCGAGCAGATTGAGACAGCGCAAAAATGTAGACTTTCCCGAGCCCGAAGGGCCGATGACCACCACCACTTCTCCTTTTTCCACCGTTTCGGTGATGCCGCGCAACACCTGATTGTCGCCAAAGGATTTACAGAGTTCTCTCACGCAGATCACTTTGCTTACACCTCCTCTCGATAAACAGCATCAGCCGTCCCAGTGGGAAGGTGAGCACGAAATAGAAGATCGCTGCCACTGCCAGCGGTGTAAACGGCAGGAAAGTGGCGCCGGTGACCATTTTCGCGGTGAACAGCACCTCTGCCACCCCCAGCACAGAGGCCATGGAGGAGCCCTTGATCACGCTGACGAACTCGTTGCCGATAGCCGGCAAGATATTTTTGATCGCCTGGGGCATCGTGATAAAGCGCATGGTTTGAACCTTGTTCAGCCCCAGACTGCGGGCGGCTTCGATCTGGGCTTTGTCGACCCCCTCGATGCCGGCGCGGACGATCTCGGCGATGTACACACTGGAGTTCATGACGATGGCCACCACCGCCGCCTGAAAGGTGGTGAAGTCGATACCCAGCAGCAGCTTGCTGCCCGAGTAGACCAGCAGCAGGAGCAGTAACATGGGCACACAGCGAATGACCTCGATAAAGACCACAGCGATCCACCGCAGCGGCCGGAACGGGCCGATGCCGAACCGGGATGTCTTCATCCAGTAGATGATGACCCCCAGCAGAGTGGCAAAGAGAATAGCCAGTATCGACAGCTGCAGGGTCACCACTAAGCTGCTGTAATAACTGCCCTTATAGGCGTTCCAAAAACTAAAATCCCACACGAAAATCGTTCTCCTTTTACCGGCTCTGGCCGGCAGATTTGAGGGGGCTCATGCCCCTTATACGCAGCACATCAGGCAGAAAACCCGCCTGATGTGCTGGGAGCGATACTATTTTACTGGTCCATATTCTGGGCCGAGAGCTGGCAGGCCTCATCGATAAAGCGTTCCATATCTCCCGACTGTTGCAGGCGATCGATAGTCTTATTGATCTCCTCGCGCAGGCCATCCTGCCCCTTGGGCATAGCCACCCCCACCGAGTCGGCATCGGGATTTTCGGCGGTGGCCTCTGAATCTTCTGGCAGCACACATTTTTGGTTGACGGTGAGCTGCGGGTTGGACAGAGCGATGGTGCGGCTGACCAGGTCATCGGTGACGATGCCGTCGATCTGTTTGGCTGTAAGTGAGAGCAGCAGCGTGTTCATGCTGCCGATATAGGTGATCTGGGTGCCTTGGGGCTCTAAGTACTTCTTGGCAAATTCCTGTTGAGTAGAGGACATTTGGATGCCGATATTTTTGCCGGTCAGTGCCTCTACCGTATCGGTGCCGGACATATTCTCTTTATTGACCAGCAGTACGTTTTTGCCTTTGTAGTAACCTTTGGAAAAATCGGCCTGCTGTTTGCGCTTGTCGGTGATGGCCAGACCGGAGATGAGGATATCGCACTGGTCGGCCGACAGCGCCCCCAGCAGCGACTCGAATTCCATCTCTTTGATCTCCAGATCTACACCCAGATCTTTGGCGATCTCTTTGGCCAGCGATACATCGAAACCGGCGACTACATCTTTTCCATCCACGGACGCATGAAATTCGTAGGGGGCGAATTCGGCGTTCATACCGACGACGATCTTTCCTCTCTCTTTGATCTGGGCCAGTTTGTCCTTCGACTTGCCGGAGGCGGCGTCCGCCGCATCGGCATTGGTGCATCCGGCCAGCAGTGACAGCGCACTGACGGCTGCCAGGCCCATCGCGATGATCTTTGCAAGCATTTTGTTTTTCATGGTAGTTTCCCCCTATCATATTTATCCGTGGATCGGATTGCTTTATCATAGTAGCATGTTAGCACATTAAAGTCAACAGAAAAATCGATATCTCCTTTTATGAACAAAATATGAAATAGGCGTTTAGATCGTGTAGCTGTATTGCACAAAAAAAGAGCGAGAGATAGCTGGGACGCTAACTCTCGCTCTTTTTCATTATGCCTGTATTGATTTTTGTAAAAAGACTTCTTTAAAGAGAACCGTCGTCGCGGCTGAGTTTATACTCCAGCGAGTCGACGATAGCGCGTAAACTGGCCTTGATGATGTCGCGGGAAGTGCCCACGGTGGTCCAGGTCTCCTCGCCGTCGCTGGTCTCGATAAGCACCCGCACCCGGGCGGCGGAGGCGGTGTTCTGATCCACCACTCGCACCTTGTAGTCGATCAGGCGCACCTTTTGTATAGCTGGATAGAATTTGGTCACCGCCTTACGAGTGGCCTTATCCAACGCATTGACCGGACCTTTTCCCTCGTCGGCAGTCATTTCCCACCCGTCGCCCACCGTGACCTTGACGATAGCCGTAGACAGACTAAAGATGTTGGAGTTCTGCTCGCCCATGATGCGGTACATATCGAGTTTGAAGTGGGGTTTTAACCGTTTGAGGTGCCCCAGAATGAGCAGTTTGAGGCTGGCTTCGGCCGACTCGTACTGGTAGCCCTCCATCTCTTTTTTCTTTATGGTCTCACGGATCTGCTCGATCACCGGGTCGTCTTTTTTTATGTCGGGCTGTATTTTTTTTACACTGTGCAGCAGAGCTGCTTTCCCCCCCACCTCAGAAATGAGGATATGCCGCTCATTACCTACCTGACCGGGATCGATGTGTTCAAAGGTCTGGCTGTTTTTGTGCACCGCATCTACATGCATGCCTGCCTTGTGGGAAAAGGCGCCGCTGCCCACGAACGGCAAGCTGCTGCGCAGGATGACGTTGGAGATATCGGCGATGTGCCGGGCAGTACCGGTGAGCAGCGGCAGCTGCTGGGGAGCGACACAGCTGTAGCCCATCTTCAGCTGCAGTACCGGCAGGATGGTGGAGAGATTGGCGTTGCCGCAGCGCTCTCCGTAGCCCACAAAGGTGCCCTGCACGTGGCGGGCCCCCGCCTCGACAGCGGCCAGGCTGGCCGCTACCGCGCAGCCGATATCGTCGTGGCAGTGGATGCCCACATCACCGCCCAGCTGCCGCACCACCTGGGCGGTGACGGCCCCTACCTCGGCAGGCAGGGCGGCGCCATTGGTGTCGCACAGGATCACACAGGTGGCGCCGGCCTGTCTGGCTGCGCGCACCGTCTGCATGGCGTAGGTCGGGTTGTGGCGGTAGCCGTCGAAAAAGTGCTCGGCATCGTAGAGCACCTGGCGGCCCTGCGCCACCAGGTAGGCCACCGTATCGCTGATCATGGCCAGGTTTTCTTCCAGCGTGGTGCGCAGCACCTGATCCACCTGCATATCCCAGCTCTTGCCAAACACGGTCACGTACTCGGTGCCGGCGGCCAGCAGCGCCTGCAGGCCCACATCGTCCTGCGGGCGACAGTTTTTGCGGCGGGTGGCGCCAAAGGCGACCAGCCGGCTGTTTTGCAGCGGTATACTGCGCATGCGCTCGAACAGCTGTACGTCTTTGGGGCCCGCGGAAGGATTGCCGGCCTCGATAAAGGGGATGCCCTGCTCGTCCAGCGCGCGGATGATATCGATCTTATCGGCCACCGAAAAGGCGATCTGTTTGCCCTGTGAGCCATCGCGCAGACTGGAGTCACAGAGCCACACGCGCTGAGATTGGGGATTTGCTTGCATATCATCTTCCTCTCTGCAGATCTCGGGGAAATACCCGGCGGCAAAAAAGACGGCCCGCCCTGCTTTCAGGGGCGCGGCCGCCTTTGCCGTGCGCCGTGTTGTACAGGCGCCAGTATTTACAGGTTCAGGGGTTTGATGGTAGTGGTGTCGACCTCTTCCCGGGTGGGAATAGAGGGGGATGCACCTTTTCTGCCCACGGCGATGCTGGAGGCCTTGGAGGCCTTTTCGAGCACGGTCTCGATGGGCAGGCCCTCGGCTAAGCAGGCCAGGAAGTAACCGGTGAAGGTGTCGCCGGCCGCAGTGGAGTCGACCCGGGCCACATCGTAGATGCCGTGGGTGGCTTTCTGGTGGTCGTCTTTATACATGACGCCGTGTTTGCCCAGCGTGAGCACGACTTTGCAGCCGGGATATTTTTTCAGCAGCGTGTCGCAGATCTTCTCGGGATCTTTTTCGCCGCCGGCAATATCCTCACCCTCGACCTCGTTTAGGATAAAGTACTCGACCTTGTGCAGCGGGGCCTTGAGCAGCTCTTCGTTCATGGGCGAGGGATTGAGCACGATGCGCAGGCCTTTTTCGCTGGCGTAATCGATAATGAAATCGGTCATGTTCAGCTCGTTTTGAACCAGGATCATGTCGCCGGCCTCGAACTGGTCGATGACCGATCTTATGTATTCCTCGGTATTGGCGTGGTTGGAACCGCCGAACAGCAGGATGCAGTTTTGGCCGCTCTTGTTGACCTGGATGATGGCGCGGCCAGCAGCCACGTCTTTTTTCTGCATCAGGGAGGTGTTGACCCCGCTGTTTTGCATGGTCTCTACCAGAAAGTCGGCGCCTTCGCCCACGATGCAGGCGTGGTACACGTCGGCCCCTGCTCTCGCCAGAGCGATGGACTGGTTGAGGCCCTTACCGCCGCAGAACTTGTTGTAGCCCAGGGAAGACATGGTCTCGCCGGACCGGACAAAATGGTCTACATCAAAGACCTCATCGATGTTGATAGAGCCAAAATCCAGTATTTTCATGGCCATTCTCCTTTTAACATGAAATTTGCCCTGCCCGGGCAGGGCGCGCTGTGGGGCCGGCTCTATGGCCAAGCGGGCCCACATACCATGGATACCATGACAGCGGCGGGCGCCCAAGGCGCCAATTGCCGCGTGTATATACCTCTATTGTATCAGTTTTTTGGCGATTATCAAGTAAAACAGTGGTGAATTTAGCCGGATTTTTTGTAGTAGTGTGGATAAAGAGCAGTGCCGATCTTATGCGCGGGGCGAAGGACGGCACCGATCATCTGCTAAAAACGAAAAACAGCCTGCAGCCCCCGGTCAGGAGCAGCAGGCTGTTTTTTAGATGGGTGAAAATAAAGGGCGGCAGGGCCCGCTTATTTTTTGGGTTTACCGTTATCGAACGTCTCGGTCCCGCACACCGCGCGCGGGGACATATGGCGCAGGTTGTGCAAAAATGCATCGATCATGGTACAGGCCTCTTGCCGGGCGCAGCCCATGATCTGGTAGAAATCGAGCGTGCAGGTACTGCCGGGGCTGTTGAGGTTGCACCATGGATGGTGGCGCAGATTCAGGCAATCCCACCCCACCGGCTCGCGGCGCATATAGCCGGAAAAACCGTATTTCTTTTTGCAGAAGCTGTCTAGAAATACCCCGCCCCGGTGGATGACAGCGCCGTTTTCCACAAACAGGGTCATAAAAAAATTGTCCCAGACAAAGCTGTTTTCCACCTTGTTCACATTGGTCTTGGCGAAGTACATCTTTTTGAGCAGGTAGGTCAGGAGCAGCGCCACGCCGCGGGTGGTGGCCGGGTGGAACATACTTTTGGGGATGACATAGCGGTTCACGCTGCGGCCGGTGAGCTGCCGGTAGAGCACGGTGTCGATATCCGACTCGATGCGGTTGTGGACGCCGACGCCGGCCTCCCCTTTTTTCATGAAGGCGTGCTGCAGGTAGTAGACGTAGGGGTGGGCGTTTTTATCGAGCGCATAGTGGCACAAAAAGCCCAGGCAATAGGCCAGCTGTTGGCCAAAAAACAGCCCTTGACGGGTGCGCAGCAGGTAGCGCTGCATGGCCACCATATTCTGTTGTACCTTGTCCACGTGCATGATGAAGCCCCACAGCGGCAACACCGTGGATATCTTGTTGAAAAACAGCACATCAGGGCCCTGACAGCCCCACAGAAAGGCGTCGTAGTTCTGGGCGATGGCGCGCTTGGCTGCCCCTTCGGGCAGCGCCTTATATACACTGTCGGCAAACAGGTGATGGGTGACGAATGCGGGCATCGTGATCCTCCAATCGCGGCGGGGCCCTGTGGGCCTGAGGCAGGGCGGGCAGGTGCGGGCGCAGGGCCCGGATACCAGTATGCCCGGCCGAGCGCGCGGACATGCTGTGCCGCGCTGCCGCGCACACCTCTATTTTTACCTCATATATACAGACATATTATACCGTTTCTCTTGCTTTTTCACAACTGGATACGGTATAAATGATGTGAGGGCCGTGTAAAGTGCCCATCACGGCGGCCGTGCCGCTTTGGAAGAGGTTCGCTAGTATGAAAAAACTCGATCTGACTCGGGAAGAGCTCAGCTGGTCGCTTTACGACTGGGCCTCCAGCGCCTTTACGCTGATGCTCTCCACCGTCATCCCCATCTACTTAAAAAACATGGGCGACGCCGCCGGGCTGCGCTCGGCCCAGACCACCAGCCACTGGGCTGTGACCCAGTCGATCGCCACGCTGCTGGTGGCCATTATGGCCCCGGTACTGGGGGCCATGGCCGACCGCCGGGGTAAAAAGAAGCTCTTTTTCTGCGGCTTTTTGGCGCTGGCGCTGCTGTTTTCGTGTGCGCTGGCCGGCACCAACTCCTATTACCTGCTGCTGGTGTTCTCGCTGGTGGCCTCGATCGGCTACGCCGGCACCAACATATTCTATGACGCATTTATTGTCGACGTGACCAGCGACGAGCGGATGGACTTTATCTCCTCCTTTGGGTATGCCATCGGCTATATCGGCAGCTGTATCCCCTTCATCGCCGGCATCCTGCTGATAAATTTTACCCCGTTTGGGCTGTCGGCCACCGGGGCGGTGAAGGCGGCGCTGCTCATAAACGTGGCCTGGTGGCTGGTGTTCTCGATCCCGCTGATCAAAAATGTGCGGCAGAAGTACCAGCTGCGGACCGAGAGCCAGCGGGGCGAGAACCTGTTTTTGTCCTCGTTTAAAAAGACCTGGAGCACCTTGAAGGTGATCTTTCAGGACAAGACCATCGGCCTGTTTTTGCTCTCGTACTTTTTTTACATCGACGGTGTGGACACCATCATCAAGATGTCTACCTCTTTTGGTAAAGACGTGGGCATCGGCGACAACTCGCTGCTGTTGGCGCTGCTGATGACCCAGATCATCGCCTTTCCGGCAGTACTCATCTGCGCCAAACTGGTGCGGCGCTTCTCCTCGAAAAAGATCATTCTCACTGCCATTTTGGTGTACATCGGCATCACCGTGTTCGGCTTTGTGATGCAGCACGCCTGGCAGTTTTGGGTGCTGGCAGTGTTCGTGGCGGTGGTGCAGGGCACCATACAGGCGCTCTCCCGCTCGTATTTTGGCAAGCTCATACCCAATAAGGAAAACGCCAACGAATACTTTGGCTTTTACAACATTTTTGGCAAGTACGCCTCGATCTTCGGTACGGCGCTAATGGCGCTGTTTACCACCCTGACGGGCAGCTCGCGCTACGGCGTGCTGAGCGTGGCGCTGCTCTTTATCGCCGGTTTCTTTTTATTTTTAAAGGTGCCGGACGTGGAAAAATAGCGGCTTTTAAAACGCAGAGGCGGGCCTCTCCCCGGTTTGGTGGAGGCCCGCCTTTTTAGCGCCTGGCGGCGCTATAGCGCCGCCGCTGGAAAAATGTTACAAAAAGGTGCCGGGCACAGAAGTGCCCGGCACCTTTTGCCGTTTTTACAGCGCGGGTAGCACCGGTGGTGTTGCCGGTAGAACCGAAACCGACAGCAGCCGGTACGCACGCCCATCAAAAGATATTCTGAACAGCGCCCGCTGCCCCCAGTGGGGGCAGTATCGGCTGCGGTGCACCGCAGTGCAACTATTTTCAGCTCTCGGCAGTACCGATAGCCAGGTTGTCGAAAGCGGTGACGGTGGTGACGGCATCGGCCGGACCGGAGAAAGTGACCTTTACCCGGTCGCCCGCCTGGGTGAGTGCCAGCTCATCGCTGACCTTGGCGGCGCTGACGAAGATGACCCCGTCGCCGGTATCGAGCAGGAACTTGTAACGGGTATCGCCGTCGGACTGCTCCTGGGCGATGCGCAGCACCGTGCCCTCGAGCGTCTGCTCCTCGGTGGTGGTGTCGCCGGGCTGGATGGTGTTGTCACCGGAACTCTGCAGTGCCCGCATGTAGTCGCGCTCAGCGTCGCCGATGGTCTCGCCCACGCCGACGAGCTGGTAGTTTTTCACCGATACGAAGGCGTACTGCTTGATGAGACCCTCGTTGTCTTTGAGGGGCATGAAATAGGTGGGGGCGTTATTGAGGTTGATGATGAGCGGGAAAGAGGCCTGGTAGCCGTACTGCTGCACCTTGCCGTTGGCCGACTTTTGGGCCGCCTCCTCGGTGGCGCCGCCGCCCAGTTTGTACTGGTAGGTCTCTTTGGTGACCATATCGACCATGATAAAACCGATGGTGCTGTCGTCGGCGCCCACGCTGGTGAGGCCGGTAAACAGGTAGCAGCGGCCGTCGTTGTAGACGATGATGTGCCCCTCGGAGGTGGTGAACTTGTCTTTGTTGGAGAAGTTTAAAAAGCCGTGTACATATTCGCCGCGGTTGTTGATCTGGTTGATGACGAAATCTTCGGGCTGGACGCGGTCGACCCACTCGGGCACGTCTTTGAGGGCGTACTTCTGGCAGTCGCCGGTCTGGGCGTTGACCAGTACGATACCGCTGGCCTCGGGCAGCGAGAAACCGCGCCGGTTTTTATAGGTGGTGACGATCCAGTAGGGGTTGCCGTCGTCATCGATCTCGAACGAGTAGTCGGTGATGCCGGTGAACAGCGCCGCGTTAAAGCGGGTGTGGCGCTCCAGATCGTCCATCAGATAAGCTGAGCCGGGCTGGATCTTGATCTTGTAGTCTTCGCGGTACTCGACATCCTGCGGGTCGGAGGCGGAGACGGTGATGTAGCCGGGCGAGCCATCCAGGTTGGCAAACCACTTGAACAGGCCGGAGTGGTGCAGCGGCGCCACCCACATGAGCTTGCCGTCTACCTGCTGGATGGTGACGGTGTTGATATCGATGTGGGCCTGCGAGCCCACCGACGAATTCTCGCCCAGCTTTTTGACTGCCAGCTTGTAGGCCAGCTCCTGGTCGACTACCGGCACGTTTTCGAGATCGACCGGCTGGATATCCTCGGTAAATTCGCCCACGATGGGCTCGGTGAGCTGATTTTTGTAGGCGTTGACGTTAAAGAGCACACTGGAAAACAGGCTGACACCGCCAAAAAAGATCCAGACTGCCGCCAGGATGACGATGGCGGTCTTGGGAAACTTTTTCTTGCCGCCGCCGAACTCGACGTTGACGACCTTGACGTGGGGGTTGTCGCCGTCGCGCACCAGGCGCAGGCCGCCCAGCTTCATGATGGCCCAGGCCACCACGTACACGGTGACGGCCATCGCGTAGAAGGCGGCGCTGTCCTGGTAGAAGGGATTGAGGTTTACGTTGTTGAAAAAGATATACAGCAGCATGAGCGCCGTGATGCCGGTATACACCCATACTTTATGCTTTTTGCGCATGGAAATCTCCTCTCACTTTTCATATACAAAATAAGGGCCCGGGGCCGCTGTGCCCCGGGCCTAACAAACAGTATACTATCCCCGCCAAAGGAAAAGTAAATAAACTGTGAACTCTGGCCCATCTTTATACTGTTTTAATGGTCTGAAAACTGTTTTTAGGCGGTGTGGGGGCCAGGTGCAGCCCCCGGTGGAGGGCTGCTGCAAATGTAAACAAATTGTAAATACGGGGGTTTTTGACGCTAAAACAGGCAACTTGTCCCCCGCCGCAGCACCCATCGCCCATTGTGTCCAGCCGACGGCAGCCGGTGGGGCCGGCAGTCAGGGAGGGGGCTATTTAAAATACATGTACAGCTGGCACTTGAGCTCGCCGTTATAGAGCTTGCGGCGGCGGTCGGCCTTTTTGCCGAACTCCTCCTCGAACCGGTCGCTGCTGGTGATGATATAGCTCTTGAGGTCGTTGTGGTGGCACATGGCCCCCAGCGCCTGGTGGATGCGGCTGCACTGGGCCGGAGTGAGCAGCCGCTCGCCGTAGGGGGGATTGGTGATGAGGATGCCGTGGGCATCTTTGAGCTTATGGCGGGTGATATCCTGCACCTGCACCGTGATGCGGCTGTCGACCCCGGCCAGCTTGGCGTTTTCTGCGGTGAGCTGTGCCGCCTGGGGATCGATATCGAAGCCGATCCCCTCGAAGGCGGCACTGCGGTCGATCTCGTCGAGGGCCTGACGGCGGGCATCGGCAAAGGCCTTTTTGGGGAAGGTGGTCCACTGCTCGGCGGCAAAGCTGCGCTGCAGGCCGGGGGCGATGTTCATGGCCCGCATGGCGGCCTCGATGAGGATGGTACCACTGCCGCACAGCGGGTCGTACACGGTGTCGCCGGGGCGCACCCGAGCCAGATCGATGATGCCGGCGGCCAGCGTTTCTTTGATGGGGGCGGCGCCTTGACGGCGGCGGTAGCCCCGCTTGTGCAGCCCGTCGCCGGAGGTATCGAGCAGGATGGAGACCTGATCTTTGAAGATGGAGAACTGGATCTGATATTTTTCGCCGGTCTCGCTAAACCAGCTGATGCCATAGGCGGCCTTGAGCTTTTCGACCGCCGCTTTTTTGATGATGGACTGACAGTCGGGGATGCTGGCCAGCTGGGAACCCAGCGACCAACCCTTGACCGGGAAAGCACCTGTTTGGGGAATGATGCTGGCCCAATCGATGGCGTAGGTGCCCTGGAACAGATCTTCGAAGCTGGTGGCGGGAAACTGGGCCAGCTGGATGAGCACCCGCTCGGCACAGCGCAGGCCCAGGTTGGCTTTGGCCACGGTGAGCGCGTCGCCGCGGGCGGTGACTTTGCCGTTGTCGGCCACGATGTCGGTGGCGCCGACGCGGCGCAGCTCGAAGCTGACGATCTTTTCCAGGCCAAAAATACAGGGGCAGACCAGTGTATACATGTTTTTGCACGTCCTATCTCGAGAGTGGCGGCCGGTGCCGCCCAGAAAAAGACCGCGACGACAAGGTCGCGGTCTCTGCTAACTTACCTGTGCGCGATCATTCGGGCTCGATCACGCCGTACTTTCCGTCACGTCTAACATATACGAGATTGACCTCGTTGTCAACTGCATTGCGGAACAAAAAGAACTGGTGGCCGATGAGATTCATCTGCAGGATGGCCTCTTCTACGCTCATGGGTTTGAGCGAGAACTGTTTGCGCCTGACGATATCGAACTCGTCCTGGGGCTCGGCTGCCTCGCTCTCCTGGAAGGTGGCAAAGCTCATCTTCATGCGGTCCTGCAGCCGGTCTTTGTTGCGGACGATCTGTTTGAAGAGCACATCCGTCACCAGATCGAGAGCGGTCTCCATCTGCTCGGCGGTGCGCTCGGCTCTGAAAATCGCGGAGGCCTGACGTATGGTGATCTCTACAGTTTGACGGCCCTTTTCTACGGTCACGATCACCGTGGCGGTAGCCGAGTCGTCGAACAGCTTGGAGAATTTTTTGAGTTTTTTCTCGACTCTCTCTTTAAAGCTGTCTTTGACTGTCACTTTACGACCGACGATCTCAATTTTCACAACATCAACCCCTTTTGATCTACAGCTGCCTGACGGTAGCTGCTTTATGAGTATAGTATATCACAAATACACAAAAAATCAATTGGGTAAATACTTATTTTATATCTCGTTTACAATTTGTCCATCTACTGCCACCAGACGTGGCCGGCACAGGTTGGACAGCGGATCGCCGTCGAAAACGGCGAGGTCGGCGTCTTTGCCCGGCGCCAGCGAGCCGACCCGATCGGCGATGCCACAGATGCTGGCGGCGCCGATGGTGATGGCCCTGAGCGCCTGCTGGCGGTCCATCCCTTCGCGCACGGCCAGGCCGGCGGTGAGGGGCAGGTATTGGATGGGGGTGACCGGGTGGTCGGTACACAGGGCGCAGGGCACCCCGGCAGCGGCCAGGATACCGGGGTTTTTGGGGGTGAGGTTTACGAGCTCGGGCTTGGAGCGGTCGCAGAGGATGGGACCGGTGATGACCGGCACCTGCTCGGCGGCCAGAATGTCGGCGATGAGATGGCCCTCGGTGCCGTGGACGATGACACAGCGCAGGCCGAACTCGCGGCACAGGCGCAGGGCGGTGAAGATATCGTCGGCCCGGTGGGCGTGAAAGTGGGCCGGCACCTGCCGCCGCAAGAGCGGCAGCAGCGCCTCGCACTTGATATCGTATTCGGGCAGCTCCTCCCCCTCCCGGCCGGCGCGGTCGACATCCTCCATATACCGCTTGGCCCTGAAGAGCTGCTCGCGGATGATGGCGGCGGTGGCCATGCGGGTGATGGGGGCCATATCTTTGTCATTATACACCGTTTTGGGGTTTTCGCCCAGGGCGAATTTAATGGCCACACAGGGCGAGAGCACGCCGGTATCGATGCGGGACAGGCGGGTCTTGACGGCGCAGAGCTGGCCGCCGATGGCGTTGGCGCTGCCCGGACCGGTAACGGCGGTGGTGACCCCGCCGGCCAGCGCCTCGGCAAAGCAGTAGTCGGCGTGGTTGACCGCATCGATGGCCCGCAGGTGGGGGGTGGCGGGGTCGGATTCCTCGTTGCCGTCGGCCCCCTCGAAACCCAGCCCGTTGCCCCACATGCCCAGGTGGCTGTGGGCGTCGACAAAGCCGGGGTACATATGTGCCCCCTGCAGGTCGATGACCTGTTCGCCGGGGAGAGGGCCCTCCAGCTCCCCCATATCCCCCAGGCTGTGTATTTTTGTGCCCCGGGTGCGCAGGTAGCCACAGGGGTAGTCGCGTGCTTCCATGGTGTGGAGGTGGGCGCTTATAAAGAGCATAGTCTCTCCTTTTTTCACAGCGCCCTGAAAATAGATCCGGGCGCAAAACAGGGGCGCAGCCTGCGCCCCTGAAAGATCTGTATGTCTTCTGTTTGCCGGCAGCCCCTACTTGGAACCCTTGCGGGAGTAGCCGCCGCGGCGCTTGGAATCCTGCGACCGCTTGAGGTCGGACATGCGCTCTTCGCTGGACTGCTTGAATTTGCTCATCATGTCCTCGAAGGTGGCGGGGCGGTCGTTGGCGCGGGGCTTGTAGCCGGCGCTGCGGGGACCGTTGTAGGAGCGGCTGGCGACGCCGCGGCTCGCGCCGGAGCTGCGGGGGGCGTGGCCCTGCTTTTGAAAGTCGCGCCGGGGAAAATCGCGCCGGGGGCCGTCGCGGCGGGGCGGGCGCTGCTGATCGGCCGGCAGCGCCTGCTTGATGGACAGGGCGATCTTGCCGTCGTCGCCGATGGACAATATTTTGACGGTGACAGTCTGTCCCTCTTTTACAAAGTCTGAGATCTCCTGCACAAAAGTGGCGGCGACTTCGGAGATGTGCACCATGCCTGTTTTGTTTTCACCCAGGTCGACAAAGGCACCAAACTTGGTGATGCCTGAAACTTTCCCCTCAACGATCTTTCCAACTTCGAGCTGCATATAAAAATAAGTCCTCCTTAAAAAGTGACCGCCCCACGGATCTGGCGGCGGCCGCCGCAACCTGTAATGGGGCCAGCGCCCCACACAGCTCCTTTTTTTAAAAGCGCGGGCAGCCGGCTGCCCGCCCGCTGCCCTGCGCACGCAAGACCAGCGCCGCCCCTCAGCTTCCCGACGCGTCGGCAAACACCCGCTCACCGGGGGCCGCATAGCCCAGCTTTTCACGGGCGACACGCTCGATGAACTCGCTGTCTTCGCCGGAGTTCAGTATGCGCTCGAGCTCCTGATTTTTTTGGGTGGTCTCGCTGATCGAGTGATTGACTTCTTCGAGCTGATTTTTTTTAGATACGATCTCGACCTGGGTGGTGATGAGAGACACAGCGGCATAGACCATCACCGCGGCGATGGCCAACTTCGATAAAAACCCCATCGAGATCTTTTTTTTCTTTTTATCGCTCTTGCCTTTTTTCATGGCTCTTTCTCGCTTTTTTGGCCGGGGCCGGTTTGGCGGCCGCCGCTCGCTGCCGGCGGCGGGACGGATGTGACCGGCCCGCCGATGGGCTGCTGTCTTCTGGTTTTTTGGGTCGCTTTAATAGATTATACAATACTATCCGCTTGTCTTTCAAGTGAAAGTTGTGCTTATTTGCAGCTCTTTTGGCCCCGGACACCGCCTTTTTATAAATTTTGCCACTCTTTCGACCCAAAAAGCCAAAAAACTTGCGTACCGGCACGATAAACAGGCGGTACAGCAGCCGCAAAAAGCGGGCTACCAGGTCGATGATGGCGGCGGTGAGCGCGTGGATGAGGCGGCCCAGCGTGAGGAAATACAAAAGCAGGCCGAGCCCCTCCCCCAGCAGCACGTACCCCCGGATCATACCGCTGGTAAAGCGCATAAAAAACAAAAAGGTGACGGCGCCGGCGCCGATCCAGTACAGAATATCCTGGATGGCTACCAGCACGCTGCCCCAGGGCAGCACCATGCGCAGGATGCGAAAGACCTCGTACACGAGGCCCAGCGCAAAACCCAGCAGCAGCGCGTAGAGAAACGTCTCGAATTCAAAGCCTACCGGCACCAGCAGTTCCATGCCCGGGCGCCCCTATTTGAAGATACGGGCGAACAGGCCTTTTTCTTTGGGGCCGCCGTCGTAGTAGGTGAGCGAGTCCACCTCGCCGTCGAGGGTGAGCTCGCCGGTCTCGACCGAGAGCTTGTTGATGTGCAGGTCGCGCCCGGCGATGACCAGCTCGCCCAGATCGGTGTAGAGGACGATGCTGTCCTCGCTGAACGAGTCGATATCCACCACCCCGGAGACGGTGAGGTGGTTGCGATTTTCCATAATGACGTTGTGGGGGCCGCCGGACCCCTGGAGCTTTGTCCTCTCTTCTTGCATGTTCCTGTCCTCCATACTGGTATTGCCGCTTTTTTTATAAGCCGCATGTTCATGTATATGAGGACAGACCGCCCGGCAGTACTAAAAGCGGGCGGGGGACGGTGAAAATCAGTCGATGATGCGGTACATGGTCTTGGCGTCTTCTTTGAGGGCGTGCTCGGCCACGGTGAGCACCTCGAGCTTGACCGGCTTTTGGGCAAAGTCGATCTCGATGATGTCGCCCTCTTTGACGCTGTGCGAAGCCCGGGCCAACTTGCCGTTGACCGACACCTTGCCGGCGTCACAGGCCTCGTTGGCCACGGTGCGGCGCTTGATGATACGCACTACTTTTAAATACTTGTCGAGTCTCATAGTTCCTCCTGCCGGGGGGCGGCGCGACCGCCAGCCGGTGTGGTATTGGGTCGTCTGTGGCCGGGCGGGACCCGGCCCGTATAAAAAAAGAAACTGGTTGGCAGTGCCTGTCACCAGTTTCTTATTTTTAAAGGAGCCTTTATTTCGCGACGGCGTCTTTCAGGGCCTTACCGGCTTTGAAAGCGGGCAGCTTGGAAGCGGGGATGGTGATCTCCTCTTTGGTGCGGGGGTTGCGGCCTTTTCTCTCGCTTCTCTCGCGGACCTCGAAAGTGCCGAAGCCGACGATCTGCACCTTGTCACCGGCGACCAGTGCATCGGAAACGGTGTCGATGACTGCGCTAACGGCTTTCTCGGCGTCTTTCTTGGACAGGCCGGTCTGCTCTGCGACCTTGGCGATCAAATCAGTTTTCGTCATGTTTTTTTCCTCCAGTATTGTTGACTTCCTTACTCACAAAGGATATACTGCACCGCTGGCGTTTATGCACGCGGTCCTCATTTCTGCTGACGCTGCGCGTGCCGGGAAATAGCCCTGTCGCAGGTGAAGCCCAGCACTTCCTCGGCGTCTGCCCCGGCCAGCCTGGCTACACTTACCAGAGCGTACAGGGCATCACCAATGAGTTCTTCCCTATTATCACAGTTTTGCAGGTCTTTGTCAAGACAGTCCACCGCATTTTTCAGCGAAGAAATGGCTTGCCCACGGTCTTTAAGGGCACTGTCCTCCTCGGCCAGACGCTTTTGCACCTTCTTGGCGCGCATGAGCGCCGGCAGGCAGTGCGGGACGGCCGCAGCGTGCTGGGCGGCGCTGGTGACGCCTTTGGACTGCTTTTTGATCGCCTCCCAGTTATCGAGGGCCTGGCTGCCGTCACCGGCCTTTGCCGAGCCGAAGATATGGGGGTGGCGAAGTACCAGTTTTTGACAGATGTCGTCGGCCACGTCGCCGAAGTCGAAATGGCCCTGCTCCTGCTCCATCTGGGTGTGCAGCGCCACCTGCAGCAGCACGTCGCCCAGCTCCTCGCGCAGGCCGGCGACATCGTTTTGATCGATGGCGTCGCAGACCTCATAGGTCTCCTCGATAAAGTTGCGGCGTATGGACTGGTGGGTCTGCACCTTGTCCCAGGGGCAGCCCTCGGCGGGATCGCGCAGCAGCCGCACGATGGCCAGCAGGTCCTGCAGGTCGTAGTGGTCTTTGACGGTGAAATCCATGTAGATAGCCCTCCCTTTTTGGCGCGTTTTCTCTATCATAACACAAACACAGCACAAACGGGTGACAGTTTGTACGCCCGGGGAGGGAAAAATGGCGGCGCGCGGGCCGGATCAGACGGCTTTTGGGCGGTGGGCGGCGCGCTTTGAGGCGCTGCCCAGCAGACCCCAGCGGTGCAGCTTGGCGGCCAGCTTTTGCCCGCCCGGCAGTGCCAGCAGGTCTTCCTCCTGCACCGAGCCGGTGCCCAGCAGCGCCAGCAGATAGCAGCCGCAGCCCACGGCGATGCTCAGCACACAGCTGATATTGGACACGAAGACATGGCAGAGCAGCGAGTAGGCGGTGCGGGCGGAGACAGCGCAGATGAGCCCCGAGAAAGCGGGGCCCAGCACCGCGCGCCAGAAGTGCACCGGCGCCCCCACCTGGCGCAAAAACAGCGCCACCGCGCCGATGACGATGAACAGATAGCAGCACAGGGTGCCGAAGCTGGCCCCCAGCAGATTATAGCGGGGGTCGCGCACCAGAACCAGGTTGCAGGCCAGCTTGATGGCCCCGCCCACCACCATGAGCTTGAGCGGCAGATCGGCCCGGCCGATGGCCTGCAGCATACTGTACACCGGGGTGGTAAAGGCCAGCAGCACCGCGGCCGCCCCCAACACGGTGAGCGTGGGGGCCACGGCGGCGATCTCCTGCTGGCGGCCGCCGTAGAGTAGGTGCAGGATGGGCCGGGCCATGGCGGCGATGCCAAGGCCCGCGGGCACGGCCATCATGGCGCTGACGCGAAATACCGACTGGGCGTTTTGGGCCAGCTGGCGGCGGTCGCCCCCCACATAGGCGGCGGTGACGGCCGGCAGCGCGCTGACGCCGAAGGTGGTGGTGAGGGCCGGCACCAGATTGTAGAGGGTGGTGGCCATGCCGGTGTAGCAGCCGTAGAGGAAGGTGGGCAGGTCGACGGCGGACATCTGCAGGCCGTACATGGCACAGATGATATCGGCGCCGCGGCCGGCGGCGCGCTCGAGCGCGTTCATTACCGAAAACAGGTCGATGACCGAGGTGAGACTGGTGGCAAAGCTGCCCAGACAGATGGGCAGGGCGATCTGCACCAGGCGGCGGGCGATGTGGCGGGCGGAGGCGGGCCGGGCGCTGCCCTGAGCGCTTTTGACCGGCAGGGCGTGACGGCCGAACTTGTGCTGGCAAAACAGGTAGAGCATGGACACGCCGGTGGAGAGGGCCACCCCCAGCACCGCCCCGGCCGCGGCGTAGGGCAGCGCCAGCTGCTTGGCCTGGGCGGCGCTGGCGGCGGCGCGGCCGAACACCAGCCCGGTGCGGGCGTACCCCTCCATGGCCCAGACGAAGGTGCCGTAGGAGAGCGCGATGCCCAGCACCAGCTTGGCCACCGCCTCGACCACCTGGCTGATGGCGGTGGGCACCATGTTTTGACAGCCCTGGTAGTAGCCGCGCACCGCCGCCGACAGACAGCCGAACACCAGCGCCGGCGAGAGCATCTGCACCGCCAGCGCGGCGTCGGGATTGCCCACCGCGCGGCAGAACACCTTGCCGCCGAAATAGAGCAGGGCAAAGCCCACCGCCCCCACCGCCAGAAACAGTGCGCTGGCTATTTTGAGGGTGCGGCGGGCATCGCGCTGACGGCCGCGGGCGGTGTACTCGCTGACCAGGCGGCTGACGGCGGCGGGAAAACCGGCCACCGACAGCGCATAGATGGGGTTGAACACCTCGTAGGCGGTCATGAAATAGGCCATGCCGGTGCCGCCCAGGATATTCATCAGCGGCACCTTGAACAGCGCCCCGATGGCCTTGACCAGCAGCGTGCTGCCGGTGAGGATCACCGCCCCTTGTATAAATGACTGTTTTGCCGCTCTCTCCACGAAATCAGGCCCCCGTCCCACACATTCTTCCCTCTAGTGTATGTGCCTGGGGGGCGGCAATAGACCTGTGGGGCCCGGCTGGCAGAAGGCGCTTACCGCCCCTGCCGCCGGGCCAGCTCGCCGTAGAGCTGCTGGTAGCGCTCGGGGCGAAAATCGGGCGTGCCGGTATAGGGGTTTTGGCTGTAGATGGTGCGGTTTGCCAGCGACAGATCGACGGTGGTGAGCACCAGCTCGGCCTCACAGTGCCGGGGGCTGCCGGCGTAGAGGTGCACCCGCCGGCCAAAGCCGGGACCGATGACGAGGCTGCCGCCCAGAAAGGTGGCCGGCTGGGGGATACCGGGGCCGGCTGGCAGGCGCCAGCGATAGCCGGGATCGATGACATCCTCGGACACCAGGTTGGCGCTGACCAGAAAGATATCGTTTTGGTGCACGGCGGCATAGAGGGTGTCGCGGTAGAAACTGCGGCTCTTGCGGCGGTGATTTTCGGGCATGGCGGTGGGATTCAGGTACAGGCGGGCGCCGCTGGCGGCGTAGTAGCGCAGCAGCTCGGGGAAGGAGTAGCTGTCGTAGCAGATGCCCACTCCGACCGGGCCCCAGGGGGTGGAAAAGAGCAGCGGCTGCTCCCCTTTTTGACACCAGAGACTCTCGTCGCCGGCGGGGTGCATTTTGCGGTATACCCCCAGCGGCCCGTCGGGCCCGCAGACGGCGGCGGCATTATACACCGCGCCGGTGGCGGGGTCGCGCTCGGGCAGGCCGAACACCACATACACGCCCAGCTGGCGGCAGCAGTCGGCCACGGCGGCGATGCTGGGGCCGCCGGCGCTCTCGGCCAGCCGGTGGTGCATCTTCTCGCTCAGCGGGGTGTCGGGCTGGTCTTCGTAGCCGGTGAGCGCCAGCTCGGGGAAGGTGATGATGTCGGCGCCGCGCCGGGCGGCGGCGACGGTGTAGTCGAGGATGCGGCGCAGGTTTTGCGCCTTGTCGCCCCAGACGGCGCGCAGGTTGACGGCGGCCAGGTTGACGATATCGCGCTGTACGGCAGTGTTTTCCACGGGGTACCTCCTTTTTTACGGGCCGACTGGCGGCGTGTTTGCAAAAAAGCGCTCCGGCCCGGGAGAGGGTCAAAGCGCCTTTGCTGTGCTCGCGTGTTGTGCGTTGTGCGTTGCGTTGTGTGTTGTATGGGTAAACTATACGGCGTTTGCCGACAGCTGTCAAGGGGGAGCGGGGCGGCGGGGCTAACCCTGCTCGTCGAAGAGGATCTCGTCGTAGGTGGGGATGGGCCAGAAGCGGGCGTCGACTTTCTCCTCCAGGCAGTCGGCGGTGTGGCGCAGCTGGCGCATAGCCGGCAGCAGCGCGTCGCGGCAGTAGGTGGCGGTGGCCGGATCGCAGTAGTCGCCGATACCGGCGGTGACGGCGGCCAGCGCATCGGTCTGGGCGATGAGCGAGCGCACCAGCGCCGCGATCTCGTCGACGTGTACCCGCAGGTAATCTACGTCCAGACCGGCGGACTGGGTATCGGCCAGCTGGCGGGACTGCTGGGCCAGATAGGCCCTGACCGCCGGCAGGATCTGGCGGCGACACATGGTGAGCATGGTCTTGGCCTCGATCGCCGCCTTTTTGCTGTAGGTCTCGAGGATGATCTCGTAGCGGGCCATGAGCTCCTCTTTGGAGTGCACCGAGAATTTGGCGAACATGTCGATGACGGCGGAGGACTTGAGCACCTCGGCGGCGCTGACGGTATCCGGCACTACCGGCAGACCGCGGCGGCGGGCCTCGGACTCCCAATCGCCGGCGTAGCCGTTGCCGTTAAAGATGATGCGGCCGTGATCCTGATAGATCTCGCGGATGATGGCGTTTACCTCCAGGTCGAAATCCTTGCAGGCGCGCAGACGGTCGTAGATCTCGGAGAGCACGTCGGCGGTGATGGTATTGAGCACCGTGTTGACCCAGGAGATGGACATGGAGGAACCCAGCATGCGGAACTCGAACTTGTTGCCGGTAAAGGCAAACGGCGAGGTGCGGTTGCGGTCGGAGGAGTCGACGTGCAGCTTGGGCAGGGTGCCGACCCCCATATCCATCACCTTGCGCTGGTAGCCCTCGGGCTTTTGATCGCCGCTGGCGATGGTCTCGAGAATGCGCTGGATATCGCTTCCTAAAAACATGGAGATGATGGCCGGCGGGGCCTCGTACCCGCCCAGGCGGCAGTCGTTGGTGTAGCTGGCGGTGGCCAGCCGCAGCAGGCCGCTGTACTCGTCGACAGCTTTGATGACCGCCGAGAGCATGAGCAGAAACTGCATGTTCTCGTAGGGGGTGTTGCCGGGCTCGAACAGGTTTTGGCCGTCGTCGGTGCTCAGCGACCAGTTGTTGTGCTTGCCGGAGCCGTTTATGTAGTCGAAGGGCTTTTCGTGCAGCAGGCAGCACAGATCGTGGCGGGCGGCCACCTTGTGCAGCGTCTCCATGATGATCTGGTTCTGGTCGGCGGCGATGTTGACGGCGGAGAATACCGGCGCCAGCTCGTGCTGGGAGGGGGCCGCCTCGTTGTGCTTGGTCTTGGCGGTGACCCCCACCTTCCACAGCTCGTAGTCGAGCTCTTTCATAAAGGAAGAGATCTTCTCGTTTAAGTTGCCGTAGTAGTGGTCCTCCAGCTCCTGGCACTTGGGCGGCCGGGCGCCAAACAGGGTGCGGCCGGTGAACTTTAAGTCGAGCCGCTTTTTTAGGTGGCTGCGGTCGATGAGGAAGTACTCCTGCTCGGCCCCCACCGAGGGGCTGACCCGGCGGGTATCGAGGTGGCCAAACAGCGTCAGCACTTTGCGGGCCTGCTCGTCGACGGCCACCAGCGAGCGCAGCAGCGGGGTCTTTTCGTCCAGCGCCTCGCCGGTGTAGGAGCAGAAGGCAGTGGGGATGCACAGGGTGACCCCGGACTTATCTTCCTTTAAAAAGACCGGCGAGGTACAGTCCCACATGGTGTAGCCGCGGGCCTCGAAGGTGGCGCGCAGGCCGCCGGAGGGAAAGCTGGAGGCGTCGGACTCGCCCTTGATGAGCATTTTGCCCGAGAAGGCGGTGATGACGCCGCCCCCCTCGGTGGGGGAGATGAACGACTCGTGCTTTTCGGCGGTGAAGCCGTTGAGGGGCTGGAACCAGTGGGTGTAGTGGGTGGCCCCTTTGGCGATGGCCCACTCCTTCATGCCTTCAGCCACCACATCGGCCAGCGACGAGTGCAGCTGGCCGCCCTGCTCGATGACCTCTTTGAGCTGGCGGTAACTCTCGAAGGGGATGTAGCGCTGCATGGTCTCGTCGTCAAAGACATTCTCGCCGAAAAAGTCGATGGGATAGGCGCTGGGCTGATCATTTCTCATAGATACTCTCCTTGCCGCTTGGGTCTCGGGTAAAGATGACGGGCGGGGCGCTCAGGCCGACGGGCCGCCAGCGCTCTGGGGCTGGGCGGGGTCGTCGGGCTCGCTGATGAGCTGGTAGCCGCAGCTGATACAGTAGCTGGCATCGGGCTCGTTTAAAAAACCGCATTTGGGGCAGTTGACCTTGACGTTTATCTCGTTGAGCTCGCTGCGGGCGCGGCGCATCTCAGCCAAGGTGGCATCGATCTCGCGGTAGCACTGTTCCAGCAGTTTGTCGTTTTGGGTGCCGGCCCGGTGCATGCCGTATACCAGCGAGCCCAGCTTGCGCTGCTGGCCCTTGAGCGTGTAGGTGAGTTTTTCGAGCTGGTACTTGATCTTGCCCTTTTGCACCAGTTCGTCGGCCTTGTTGCCGGCTACCTCGCCGACCTGTTTGGTCTTGTCGACCAGTTCATCCCAAAATCCCATGAGCGTGACCTCCTTTTTCTGCCGTGCTGCCCAGCCGCCAGCGGCCGGGCGGCGCCTATACTTGTGTTTTAGCGGCGGGGCCGATAAATTCGCGGACCATCGCCGCAGGGGCGATGAGCGCAGCGCCGATGGGGGTGAAAGCCCGCAGTTTTTGCAGGATGCCCCGCACCTTGGCCGCCTGGGCGCTCTGCTGGTCCATCGTCTGCAGGATCGCTTGCAGGTAGGACTGGTAGAGCCCCGGCTCGTAGCCGAAAGCGGTGTTTACATAGTAGTCGCAGGTGGAGCGAAACGGCTTGATGTACAAAAACTCCCCCTCACAGACGTAGGGCCAGAAGTCGACGGTGGTGGCGCCGTCGGTGCCGCGGCTCCAGCTGTCGCGGACGATGCGGCGCACGAAGCGCAGGTCGTTGGTGCTCAGCGTCACATCTCCCAGCATATAGCGGTCCTGCGCGGTGGCGTACAGGGTGCTGTAGCGGCCCTGTACCAGCTCGGTGAGCAGCGGATTGAGAGCGTGGATGCCCTCGACGATGAGCACCTCGCTGCGGTCGAGATCCACCTCGCGCCAGTCGTCCAGCCGGCCGCCTTTTTGAAAATCGAACACCGGGAACAGCGCGCGGCCGGTCTCGGTCACCTCTTTTAAGCAGCGGTTGACCACCGGCAGGTCGAGGGCGTGTACCGTCTCAACGTCTACGGTGCCGTCGTCGCGCACCGGGCACTGGGAGCGGGGAAGGTAGAAATCATCGAGACTGATGACCTCGGAGCCGACGCCGATCTTTTGCAGCCGCGCGGCCAGCTGGTGGGCGGTGGTCGTTTTGCCCGAGGCCGAGGGGCCGGCGAGCATGACGATGTGCTTTTCTGCGCGCTGGGCCTTTACGCGGGCGGCCACACCGTCGAGCGCGGCGGTGTAGCGGCTGTCGCACTGGGACACCAGCGCCGCCGGGTCCTGGCGGGCCAGGCGGTCGATGTCGTCGGCCAGGATGTTATACTTGGAAAAGGTCTCCATAAAATACCTCCAGGCTGTGTTTTCTGCTGCAGATCTCGCTGAAGTTCTTGGTGTATTCCAGCGGGTACTTGAAGTTGAAGCTGCGCTGGATGAGGTTTTTGCGGGGGTCGACCATCTTGGTCACCGAGCCGGCGCCGCAGCCGATGGTGGTGTGCAGCTCCTCCATCATGTAGATGTTGTAGAGCCCCTCGGTGCCGGGCTTGGCATAGCCGACGTTCTCGAGGTTGGAGAGCGTATTTTTTTGCCGGTACATGTAGTAGGGGCGGTAGCCGCTCTCCCCCACCAGCCGCTCGACGGTGTAGGTGAGCATGGCCTCGACCGGCAGGTCCTGGGCGCTGTAGCGGACCATCTGCGAGTACTTTAAGTCGGCCGAGCGCTTGACCGAGAGCGTGTGTACGGTGATGTTTTCGGGGTCCAGGTCGAGCACTCGGTCGAGGGTGGCACAAAAGCCCTGATAGCTGTCGCCGGGCAGGCCGGCGATGAGATCCATATTGATGTTGTCAAAACCCGCCTGCCGGGCCTGGTGAAAGCTCTCGATGGTCTGGGCAGCCGAGTGCCGGCGGCCGATGTTTTGCAGCACCTGGTCGCTGAGGGTCTGGGGGTTTATGTTGACCCGGGTGACCGGCCAGCGGCGCATGACCTGCAGCTTTTCGAGGTCGATGGTGTCGGGGCGGCCGGCCTCGACGGTGCACTCCTCGAGCGGGTGGTGGATACGGGCGAAGATAGCCGCCAGCAGGCGGTCCATCTGCTGAGCCGACAAGGTGGTAGGGGTGCCGCCGCCGATATACACCGTTTTGAGGTGCAGGCCCAGCTTGTCGATGAGATCGAAGGTGAGCGCGATCTCCTGCAGCAGCAGTTGCAGATAGGGCTCTACCAGTTTATGGCTCTTTTCGATGGAGTGGGACACAAAAGAGCAGTAGAGACAGCGGCTGGGGCAAAAGGGGATGGAGACATAGAGACTCACATCGCGCAGGTCTACCGGGGACAGCACTTGTTTTTGCACCATAGCCGTCTGGTAGGCCAGGTCGAACTTTTCGGGGGAGACCCTGTAGTCGCCGTAGAAGAGCTGGCGCAGGGCGGGCTCGTCGCAGCCGGCAGCCATGTGCTGCTGCAGATTTTTGACCGGCCGCACCCCGGTGAGGATGCCCCACTTGGGCACCACCCCGGTGAGACTGGAGTAGGCGGTGTAGAGCATTTGGCCAAAGGCGGTCTCGCACCGCTGCTTGTAGCGCTCGCCGCTGTTTGGCACCCGGCGGTGGTAGCGCAAAATGCCGCTCTCTGTCTTGACCAGCAATAGCAGGTAGCTGTTTTGCCGGCCGGCGCGCAGGTAGGTGAGCACATCCCAATCGGGCTGTTTTTCATACACCGTCTCGAGTTTTTGACCGGGGTGAAAGGCGGCGGTGACGTTTTGTATCTCGTACTGGAGCTTGTGGCCCAGGATCAGTATCTTCATAGATGCACCCACTACAGCGCGCCGCCCAGATAGGGGTTCGCCTCTTTTTCGCGGTCGAGGTTGGTCACGTCGCCGTGGCCAGGATAGACCGCATAGTTGTCGCAAAAGCTGGCGATGCGCACCAGCGAGTTGTGCAGCTCGAGCTCGTCGCCGCCGGGCAGGTCGGTGCGGCCCACCCCGTCGCAAAACAGGGTATCGCCGGTGAACATCGCCTGGCCGCAGAGGATGGTGATGCCGCCCTCGGTGTGGCCGGGGGTGTGCAGGATGCGCAGCTGCAGGTCCCCTGCCTCGAGGGTCTGCTCGTCTTTTAGCAGCAGGTCGGCCGGCTGCTGAGGCGCGGTGTAGACGCCAAAGCGGGCCCCCTCTTTATCTACCTGGGGCAGGCGGTAGGCGTCGTCTTGGTGGATGGCCACCGGGGCCCCGGTAGCCCGGCGCACCTCTTCCAGGGCGCCCACATGGTCGAAGTGGCCGTGGGTGAGCAGAATGTAGTGCAGGGTGACCCCCTGCTCCTGGATGGCGTTTAAGATAAAAGTGGCGTTGGCACCGGGGTCGATGAGCACCCCCTGTTTTTGGTCGTCGAATACCAGGTAACAGTTGGTCCCCATAACGCCCAAAGGCATCATACCGATCTCCATAGCTGCTTTTTGCCCCGCGCGCCGGCGGCGGGGCTCTCCTCTCTGAATTTGACTGTGTGCGGCCGGGGCGCTGCGTGCCCTCAAGCGCCGCGGATGATATCTTTTGAGTCGAGCACGATGGTCACCGGGCCGTCGTTGACCAGCTCTATCTGCATGTCGGAGCCGAACCTTCCGCTCACTGTGGGAGACACCCCCAGCTGGGTAAAGCCCTGCACCAGATCTAAAAAACACTGGCGGGCAAAGTCGGGGGCGGCGCTGCGGCCAAACGAGGGGCGGCGGCCCTTGGCGCAGTCGGCGGCCAGGGTAAAGTTGGGCACTGCCAGTACCCCCAGGTCCCTATCTAGGAGCGACAGGTTGAGCTTGCCGGCCTGATCTTCAAAGATGCGCAGGTTGGCGATCTTTTGGCAGAAGGCGGGCACATAGTCGGCCCGATCCCCCTCCTCGACGCCAAACAGCACCACCAGGCCGCCATTTGGCAGGTCGTAGTGTTCGCTGTGGTCGATATCGATAGACGCGCGGGAAACCCGCTGCAAAACTGCTCTCATATAGATCGTACCTCTCTTGCGTGTGGGGCGCTACTGCTTGGCGCGCTCCACGCTCTCGACCCCCTGGATCTTTTTCAGGCGGGCGGTAATGCTGTTCAGGTGCTCCAGATTGGTGATGCCCACGGTGATCACCACCACCGCGTAGCCGTTGCCCAGGCTGCGGGCGTTGATGGCGTAGATGGGCACCCGCATGGCCGACAGCGCCACCGAGATATCGGCGAACAGGCCCTGCCGATCGAGACCCACCACCTCGAGGGTGGATTTGAACGAATCCTGGTTGGAGGCGCTCCAGCGGACGTTGACCCAGCGCTGGCTGTTCTCCTCCAGGTTTTGGGCGGCCAGCACGTTGGGGCAGTCGCTCTTGTGGACCGAGACGCCGAAGCCGCGGGTGATGAAGCCGACGATGTTGTCGCCGGGCAGGGGGTTACAGCACTTGGCGAACTTGATCAGACAGTTGTCGATCCCCTCGACCTCGACACCGCCCGAGGAGGAGCGCCGCGGTCTGGTGATGGGCACATCCTGCTTTTGCATGACCGGCTCGGCCGGCTTGACCATTTTGTTGTAGGCCTCTTTGATGCGGGGCATGAGCCGGGTGAGACTGATGCCGCCGTAGCCCAGGGCGGCATAGAAGTCGTCCAGGCTGGAGAGCTGGTACTTTTTGTAGGTGCCGGCCAGCAGCTCCTCGAGCATCTTGTCGTCGGCACTTATCTGGTTGCGCTTGAATTCGCGCTCCACCTCGATCTTGCCCTCGAGGATGTTCTCCTCCCGCTGGGTCTTTTTGAACCAGTTGCGGATCTTGTTGCGGGCCTCGCTGGTGCGCACGATCTTGAGCCAGTCGCGGCTGGGACCGCGGCCGGGGGATTTGGAGGTGATGATCTCGATGATCTCGCCGTTTTGGATCTGGTAGTCCAGCGAGACGATGCGGCCGTCCACCTTGGCCCCGACCATGGCGTTGCCCACCCCGGAGTGGATGGCGTAGGCGAAGTCGATGACCGTGGAGCCTTTGGGCAGGCTCTTGACATCTCCTTTCGGGGTGAAGGCGTAGACCTCCTCGATGGCCAGGTCGCTCTTGATGCTGCGGATGAGGTCGCGGGCGTCCTCGGACTCTTTTTGCGCCTCGAGCAGCTGGCGGATCCAGGCCAGGCGCTCGTCCATCTTGTCGCTGCCGCCGCCGCGGATGCCGGCCTTGTACTTCCAGTGAGCGGCGATGCCGTACTCGGCGGTGTGGTGCATCTCGTAGGTGCGTATCTGGATCTCGAACGGCATGCGCTCTTTGGAGATGACGGTGGTGTGCAGCGACTGGTACATGTTGGGCTTGGGGGTGGAGATATAGTCTTTAAAGCGGTTGGGGATGGGCCTGAACAGGTCGTGCATGAGGCCCAGGATGTTATAGCACTCGTTGACGGTGTTGCAGAGGATGCGCACCGCCACGATGTCGTAGATCTCGTCGAAATTTTTGCCGGCGATGAACACCTTGCGGTAGATGCCGTAGACCGACTTCATGCGGCCGGATATCTCGATGACGTCGGTGTAGTCGGCCAGGCGCTCGCGGATGCGGCCGGTGATGGTCTGCAAAAAGCCCTCCTGGTCCATCTTGTTCTCGGCCAGGTATTTCTGGATCTGCTGGTAGCCAAAGGGGTCGAGGTACTTTAAGGCAGTGTCCTCCAGCTCCTCTTTGACGGTGGTGATGCCCAGCCGGTGGGCGATGGGGGCATAGACCTCCATGGTCTCGAGCGAGGTGTCGCGCTGTTTTTGCGGGGGCTTGGCATCGAGGGTGCGCATGTTGTGCAGCCGGTCGCACAGCTTGATGAGGATGACCCGGATATCCTGACTCATGGCCAGGAGCATTTTGCGCACGTTCTCGGCCTGCTCGTCCTCACGGGTGGTGAACTGGATCTTGCCCAGCTTGGTAACCCCATCGACCAGCAGCGCCACGTCTTCGCCAAAGGTCTTTTTCACCGCCTCCAGCGGGGTATCGGTATCCTCGATGACGTCGTGCAGCAGGGCGGCCACGATACAGTCGGTATCCATGCCCAGCTCGACGAGCAGCGCCGCCACGTGCAGCGGGTGGGTGATATACGGCTCGCCCGACAGCCGCATCTGCCCGGCATGGGCGTTATCGGCCAGGTGATAGGCCTTTTCGATGAGGGGCAGGTCGTAGCTCTTCTCGCTCTCCTGCAGCGTCTTTTCGAGGTCTTCAAAACGCATTATATCCATAACTGTGCAGTCCTTTTTTCACAAAAAGATCGATATACCGCCGAGCGGCCCAGGTCGGCGCGCACGCCGCGGTCTACCCGCAGGCAGCGCGCGGCGCCGCTGGTCGCCGGCTTTAAGATGCCCAGATCGCAGAGCCCCGACAGCGCCAGCATCATCTTGCTGTAGGAGATGCCCTTGTGGCAGATCTTGGCGTAAAAAACGATGGGGTCGCCCACCTGACCGCCATAGTACAGCACCGCCTTATAGACCAGGCCAATATCCTGCCGGGTGGCGCCGGTGAGAGCCATCTCCTCGTCGGAGAGCGGCTCGCACAGCTGCATTTTTTGATAGATGCCGATGTGGCGGTAGATATCGGGCGGCAGCGGGCGGGGGTGGATGTCTTTTACCTTGATAGAGACGCTCTCCTCCCCCAGGTACTGGTAGCTGTCGAGGGTGACGGCAATGTCTACCACGTCGCCCACCTTGTAGCCGAAGTCTTTGGTGGACATGCGAAAGTAGACTGCAAACAGAGTTTGGCCGTCTTTTTTGAGCTTGAGACGCAGGTGCTTGTCGTGACTGATGGGAAAGATGCCCTCGATAGAACAGCCGGCGAGCACGAAATTGGGCTTGGGGTTTTGATGGCCGTAGGGGCCCAGCCGCTCGAGCGCATAGACGTTTTCCAGCGTCACCTCGGCCGGGGCCAGCTCGGTGTCGATCTGCAGCTTGGGCAGCGGCATATAGGGGTGCTCTTTTTGCGCGTACTCGTTGATGGCGCGGCGGAAGGCGGGGATATTTTGGCTCTTCATGGTGAGGCCGGCGGCCAGCTTGTGGCCGCCAAAGCGCTCGAGGTGCCCGCTGGCGTACTGCAGCGCCTGGTAGAGCGAGAAGTCGCCGAAGCTGCGGCCGGAACCCTTGGCCTGCTCGCCGTCTTTGACCAGCAGGATGCAGGGCTTGGCGTAGCGGTCGACGATGCGGGAGGAGACGATGCCCACGATCCCTTTGTGCCAGCCCTCGCCGTCGAGTACGATGACCCGCTGGGAGAAGTATTCGGGGTGCTCTTTTTCGAGGCGGGCGACGTCGGCGATGATCTGGGCCTCTACCTCTTGCCGGCGGGTGTTTTGACCGCAGAGCTGCTCGACGTAGCCGGCGGCCTCCTCCTCGTCGAGACAGGTGAGCAGCTTGACGGCCACCTCGGCGCTGCCCATGCGGCCGGCGGCATTGATCCGCGGGACGATGGTGAAAGCCAGCGTTTGGGCCGAGATCTCGCCGGGTTCTTTGAGGCACTGGGCGATGAGCGCCAGCAGGCCGGGGTTGTCGCAGTAGGGCAGCTGGGCCAGGCCCTGCTTGACGATGATGCGGTTTTCGCCCCAGAGGGGCATGACGTCGGCCACGGTGCCGATGGCCACCAGCGGGGCCAGCTCGTCGAGCATGTCGCGGGGGTCTGCATCCTCCAGTGCGCAGACCAGCTTAAAGGCCACCCCCACCCCGGCCATAGTCTTGTAGGTGCTGGGGCAGTCGCGGCGATAGGGGTCGATGACCGCGGCGGCCGCCGGCAGCTCTTGACCGGGCTGATGGTGGTCGGTGACCACCACGTCGATCCCCAGCGAGGCGGCGTAGTCGACTTCCTGCAGGCAGGCGATACCGTTATCTACCGTGATGATGAGCTGCACCCCTTTTTGCTGCAGCTGGTCGATGGCCCCGCAGGACAGACCGTAGCCGTCGTCCTCACGGGTGGGGATGTAGTAGCAGACATCGGCGCCCAGCATCTCGAGGTAGGAGTAGAGCAGCACGGTGGAGGTGACGCCGTCGGCATCGTAATCGCCGAACACGGCGATGCGCTCGCCGCGGTCGAGAGCCTGCTGGATGCGGGCGACGGCTTCTTTCATACCGGCCAGGGCCCAGGGGCTCTCGATCGGGCCGGTGTCGGCCATGTACGCCTCGACCTTGTCGGCATCGTCTACACCGCGGGCGCACAGCACCCGGCAGACCAGCGGCGGCAGGCCGGTAGACGCGGCCAGATCGCTGCTGGCGGTATTTGGTTTTTTGGATGGGTACTCCCACTTTAGTATACGCACATTCTCACACTCTCTCGGGTATCGGCGGCAAAGCTGCCGGCGCTGTATGCGCCGCGGCGGTCTGCCGGCCACACCCGCAGGCGGGCAGCGGGTCTGCCCTGTTTTTGGTCAAAAAGATATCTACTGATTATAGCATTTTTTGCGCCGGTATTCAACTTGTAACGGCGATCGCGTGCGGTCACCGGCGGGGCGGGCGGCCCTGCTGCATGATCTGCTGGGCCACGCGGATGCCGTCGACAGCGGCGCTCATGATGCCGCCGGCATAGCCGGCCCCTTCGCCGCAGGGATAGAGGCCGGGACAGGACAGCGACTGGCAATCTTCGCCCCGGAGCAGCCGCACCGGGGAGGAGGTGCGGCTCTCGACCCCGGTGAGCACCGCGTCGGGGGCGTCGAACCCGGGCAGGCGGCGACCAAAGCGGGTGAGGCCCTGACGCAGCATCTGCAAAATATCCGGGGAAAACAGCTGCCCGAAATCGGCCGGCGTGGTGCCCAGACAGTAGCTGGGGGCCACCCGGCCCAGCTGCGCGCCGGGCTCGCCCTGCAAAAAGCGGCCCACCGTTTGGATGGGGGCGCGGTAGTTGCCGCCCCCCAGCTGGTAGGCCCGGCGCTCGAGCTGCTGCTGAAAGCGGATGCCGCCGTCTACCCCGGGGCCAAAATCGCGGCTGTCTACCGACACCACCACCGCGCTGTTGGCGTTTTGGCGGTCGCGGGCAAACTCGCTCATGCCGTTTACCACCACCATCTCTGTCTGGGAGGCGGCGGGAACCACCAGACCGCCGGGGCACATGCAGAAGGTGTACACCCCCCGGTCGCCCTGACGCCAGGAGAGCTGGTACTCGCCCACCGGCAGATCGCGGTGGCGGTGTCCACCGGCGGCCAGCGGCCCGTAGAGGCCGCGGTCGATATCCGCCTGCAGGTGCTCGACGCGCAGGCCCACCGAAAAGGCTTTGGGCGCCGCCTTTACCCCCTGCTCGAAGATGGTAAAAAAGGTGTCGCGGGCGCTGTGGCCCACCGCCAGCACCAGCTGCTGGCAGCTGAATTTTTGGCCGCCGGCGACGGCACCGCAGATGCGGCCGGCGCTGTCGGTACAGAGCTTTTCGAGCTGGCAGTAGAAGTGCACCTGCCCGCCCAGGGCCACGATCTCGCGGCGGATGGCGGCCACCACATCGCGCAGCAGGTCGGTGCCGATGTGGGGTTTGGCCCGGTGCAGGATCTGCTCGGGCGCGCCAAAGTGCACCAGCTGGCGCAGCACGTAGTGGCAGCGGCTGTCGGAGATACGGGTGGTGAGCTTGCCGTCGGAAAAGGTGCCGGCCCCCCCTTCACCGAACTGCACGTTGGTATTTGCATCGAGCCGGCCGGTGTGCCAGAACTGCTCGACCGTGCGGCAGCGGTCCTCGACCGGACCGCCCCGCTCGAGCACGATGGGGCGGTAGCCCTGCCGGGCCAGCGCCAGCGCGCAAAACAGGCCGGCCGGACCCAGCCCCACCACCACTGGCGGATCGCCGAGCGGCGGGCCGGCGGGGGCGAACACGGGGTCTTCCTCGGTATAAAAGCGGGCGGCGGGGCAGCGGGCGGCGGCCGCCTGCTCCTGCGCGGGGGTGTGCAGCTGCACCTTGACCGAGCAAACCAGCTGCATGGCGTTTTGGCGCCGGGCATCCAGTGAGACCTTGGCCAAGTGGGCGGCCTGGACCTGTTCGGGGCGCACGGCCAGCGCGTGCAGCGCCCGGGTGATCGCCTCGCTCTTGTCGCGGCCGACGGGCAGCTTGATACCTGATATCAGTAACAAATCGGGACTCCTTTTTACTCAAAAACTGCCCCGCCGGGACTCGCCCGGCAGGACAGCACTGCTTTTGGGGGTGGTGTACGGCGCGCGACACGCTGTGGGCTCTGTAAACCCGGTGAGCTGGTGGGCGCAGATACGCCTGAAAAAGCCTGGTCTTCACCGCGCAGCAGCTTTTTATCCGCTACTTTTTGGCGCTGATCTCCACCACTGCCTCGTAGCTGCCAGCGGCCCACACGGTGCTGCCGTCGGTGGCGTAGAGCTTGACCGGGACGTTATACTGCCCCTCTTTCATATCGATGGTGGAGGCGTCGATCTCGGCGACCACGTTGGTCTCTTGCAGGGCGGCGATATCGGCGGCCAGGCCCGCCATTTGCACCCCGTAGATGCGCTTGGTGGTGACGGTGACGTTCCAGTTGGAGGGCGGGTTGATGACACTGAAATTGCTGACGGTGATCGACTTGCCCGCATAGGCACCGCCGAAGGTGACCGACACGGTATCGAAGCTGTCGAGATTGACAAAGCCGTTGGGCAGCTCGATCTGGAAGGTGTAGCCCTCGCCGTATTTGAAGTCGAGCAGGTTGATATAGCCCACATTGATGGCCTCGAGCTTGCTGATGGTCTCTTCGGGACCGGCCACATCGATCTCTTTGGCCGACAGCTCGTAGGTGAGCTTGTCGGTCTGGATGCTGGCCGGGGCGTTTAGGAACTTGACCTTGAGCGGCAGAGTGGCCTTTTTGAGCACCGGGATGGTCATCTCGACATCGGAGACGTCGAAGGTCATGGCATCGGTCTTTTCCACCTCGTTGCCGTCGGCATCGTACAGGGTGAGCTCGGCGGGGACCTTGTAGGTGCGGGAGAGGACGGTGTCGCTGGTGACGGTGGCCACGCAGCGCTCGATCTTATCGACTGTCCCCTCGGGGCCCTTGACGGTGATCTCGACCGGGTCGGTGGTGGGCTTGCCCAGCACGTAGCCGTCTTTGGCGGTGAGGCCGACGGCTTTGGCCTCGACGGTGAGCTTTTTGCTGACCACCCGGGCAAAGGTGAACTCCATCTTCTCGGGCGAGACACCCAGGATCTCGAAATCGTCCATCACGTTTTGTTTGGACCAGCGCAGCTGCAGGGTATAGGTGCCGGGGCCGGTGACATCGGTGAGGACCGGCGAGACGACGATATCGGACGGTTTCAGGGCGCCGACCACTTCGCGGCTGCCCTTGACCCGCACGGTGACCGTTTCAGTCTGGCCGCCGACGGCCTCGAGCCCCAGGCCGGCCAGCGTCTCGTTGTTGGGGGAGATGGTGATGGGCACGCCCCGGATGCGGGCATTGTCGACGGTGGGTGAAAAGATCATGGCCACGCCGAACCAGAGCAGGATGGCCACCAGCACCGACACCAGCTTGAGGGTGAGACCGTTTTCGATCATCTTCTGGAAATCCAGTTTTTTCGTTTTTTTCATTTCGACCCCCTCTTCCAAAACGGCCGCTTTTTCTGCTGGGTGTCGTCAGGTCTTTGGGGCAACAGCTCGTTGGAGAGCAGCTTTTGCAGGTAGTCGCGCTCGATGCCGCGGTGCAGGTGGCCGTTTTGCGCCACCGAGATGAGGCCGGTCTCCTCGGACACCACCACCACCATAGCGTCGGAATTTTCGGACACGCCCAGAGCGGCCCGGTGGCGGGTACCCAGCTCTTTAGAGATCTCGAAATTGTCGCTCAGCGGCAAAAAACAGCCGGCGGCGTGAATGAGCCCGTCGCGCATGATGATGGCGCCGTCGTGCAGCGGGGTGTTGACGAAAAACAGGTTGCCGAACAGCTCGACGCTGGGCACCGCGTCGAGCGTGGTGCCGGTGGCGGCGATCTCGCCCAGCTTGGTGGTGCACTCCACCACGATGAGCGCGCCGGTCTTTTTGTTGGAGAGCATGTCGGCGGCGTCGCACACCGTCATGATCATGCGGCGTATCTTGCGCTGCTGCTCCTCGTCGGGGGCCGACTGGCGAAACAGCTGCAGGTTGCCGATCTTGGTGCGGCCCACCTTTTCCAGCGCGCGGCGCAGCTCGGGCTGAAAGATGACTACCATGGCGATAACGCCGAACTGCAGCACTGCGTTGAGCAGGAACTTTAAAGTGGACAGGCCGAACTGAGCGGCCAGCACATAGGCCACCACAAAGATGGCCACGCCTTTGATGAGCTGGGCGGCGCGGGTCTCGCGCACCAGAACGAAAGCGATGTAGATGATGTAGGAGACGATGGCCACATCGAGCACGTCGACAAAAGTGATGGTTTTGATGACGCTGACGATGGAGTCGAAAAACATCAGGATCTGCTGCACGGTGTGACCTCCCCTCTCTGGCCGGACGACCGCTCATTTAGCAGGCAGACGCTGTGGGCGGACATCCCCTCCCCGCGGCCGGTAAAGCCCAGGCGCTCCTCAGTGGTGGCCTTGACGCCGACCCGGTCGACGGCGATGCCCAGACACCGGGCGATATTTTGGCGCATGGCCGGTATGTAAGGGGCCACCTTGGGCGCTTGGGCAATGAGCGTACAGTCGATATTCTGCACCTCGTAGCCCGCCTCGGTCAGCAGTTTAGCCACCTGGCGCAACAGCGCCAGGCTGCTGGCCCCGCGGTAGCGGTCGTCGGTGTCGGGAAAGTGGGTGCCGATGTCGCCCAGGGCGGCGGCGCCCAGCAGGCTGTCCATCACGGCGTGGGTGAGCACGTCGGCGTCGGAATGGCCGGCGAGCCCCCGCTCGTATTCTATCTGCACACCGCCCAAAATGAGCGCCCGTTCGGGCGCCAAGGCGTGTACGTCGTATCCGTGTCCTATGCGCATAGCCGCTCCTCTCTGCAAAGGGCTGCCGGCGGTGCCACGCCGGCAGTATATCGTGAACGCCGCCAAGAGGCCGCTAGTCGAGAAAGCTCTCGGCCAGGGCAATGTCTTCGGGCGTGGTGATCTTGATGTTCTGGTAGTCGCCGCGGGAGAGATAGACCTTTTGGCCGGCGTGCTCCAGCAGCTGGCAGTCGTCGGTGAAGTCGAGACCCTGACCGGCGGCGCCGGCGAGCGCCTGGCGGTAGGGACCGGCGGCGAAGATCTGCGGGGTCTGGCAGCTGTAGAGGGTGGACCGGTCAGGGGTGGCGGCGATGAAGCCGCTGTCATCGGACACCTTGATGGTGTCTTTGACCGACACGGCGGCAGTGGCCGCCCCGTAGGTGACGGCGTCGGCCAGCACCTCGGTGATACAATCGGGCCGCACCAGCGGGCGGGCGCCGTCGTGTACGGCGATGTACTGGCAGCTCTCCGGCAGGCAGGCGACGCCGGCGGCCACCGACTGCTGGCGGCTCTTCCCCCCGGCGACGATGTGGCGCAGCTTGTCGACCCCCAGGTCGGCGGCGATGGCCTGTACCGGGGAAAATAGGTCCTGCCGGGTGACCACCACGATGCCGGTTATATCGCGGCACTGCTGGAAGGCCAGCATGCTGCGGCCGATACAGGGCAGGCCGCCGATGTCGCACAGCTGCTTGTCGATGCCCTGCATACGGCTGGCGCTGCCGGCCGCCACCAGGATGGCCCAGGTCTCGTATTTCGCTCTGCGCGCTCTGAACATATCTACCCCTCCGATACGCGTACCAAATCAAGTTTAGTATACTATAAACAGGCCGCATTTAAAACCCCTGCCGGCCCCCGCCGCCAGAAAAATTTGGCCGGCGCCAATGCTGGGCGATGTATGGCAAATAGCCAGAAATCGCAGGGAAAGTTTATGAAAATGGCCGCTTGTGCCGTGGGGCGGCGCCGGGGTATAGTGATAGAAAGCGCCGTGCGCCGGGACCTGACCGGCGCATAGCAGATACCGGGCCGGCCGGCGCCAGCGCCGCGCGGGCCGCAGAAAAGAGGAGACCGCTATGGACAGAGAGGCACTGAAACAGCGCGTTTACGCGCAGATCGATAAGAATCGGGAGAAGATCATCGCCATCGGCAAGGAGATCTTTAACCACCCCGAGCTGGGCTTTAAAGAGTTTAAGACCAGCGCGCTGGTGCAGAAGACCTTTGACGAGTTGGGTCTTGCCTACCAGAAAGATATTGCCATTACCGGCGTGAAGGCGCGGGCCAAAGGCCGTGCCGACGGCCCTACCGTGGCGGTGATGGGCGAGCTGGACGCGGTGGTGAGCCCCATGCACCCCTGCTGCGACAAGCAGACCGGCGCCGCCCACGCCTGCGGCCACAACGCCCAGATCGCCACCATGCTGGGCGCGGCGATGGGGCTGTGCCAGTCGGGGGCCATGGAAGAGCTGGACGGCGACGCGGTATTTATGGCGGTGCCGGCCGAGGAGTTCGTGGAGCTGGAGTACCGGGAGAAGCTGATCCAGGACGGCCAGGTGGAGTTTTTGTCGGGCAAGCAGGAATTCATCAAGCTGGGGGCCTACGACGACGTGGACATGGCCATGATGGTCCACTCCTTCCCCGGGGCACCGGGCAAACTGGCGGCGGTGGGCTCGGCCACCTCGGGTTTTGTGGGCAAGCTGGTGAAGTACCGCGGCAAAGAGGCCCACGCCGGCGCCGCGCCCCACGACGGCATCAACGCCCTCAACGCGGCCATGCTGGGGCTGATGGGCATCAATGCCCAGCGCGAGACCTTTAAAGATGAGGATGGCATTCGCGTGCACCCCATTATCACCAAAGGCGGCGATCTGGTAAATATCGTGCCGGCCGACGTGCGCATCGAGACCTATGTGCGGGGGCGCAACATCGCCGGTATCGTGGACGCCAGCGCCAAGGTGAACAATGCCCTGAAAGGCGGAGCCATGGCCGTGGGCGCCCAGGTGGAGATCGTGGAGCTGCCCGGCTACCTGCCCATGGAGAACGACCCGGTGATGGACGGCTACTTTATGAAAAATGCGGCCGGTCTCATCGGTGAAAAGAGCGTGATCGACGCCTCGAAGATGCCGGCAGGCGGCGGCTCGACCGACGCGGGCGATCTGAGCCTGCTCATCCCCACCATCCAGCCGGTGTGCTCGGGCTTTTGCGGCACCGCCCACGCCTACGACTTTATGGTGGACGACGAGGAAATGGCCTACATCGCCCCGGCCAAGATGATGGCGGCCACCGTGATCGACCTGCTGGCCGACGGGGCCGAAGGTGCCAAACAGGTAAAAGCAGCTTACGCGCCCACCTACACCAAGGAGAGCTACCTGGCGTTTTGGCGCGACTTTGTGAGGGCTGAGTGAGCCAGGGGTAGCTTCTGGGGCGCAGTACGGAGTAGTCCGCACCGCGACTCAAAATAAATCTCCTCTGGTGGGCAGGACCCCGGCTTAACGAGATTTTTTGCCGGTGGCCCAGGTCGGCGTACCGCGCCGTATCGTCATTGAAAAAGAGCACCGGCACAGCTTTCGCTGTGCCGGTGCTCTTTTTTACTGCTTTTTTTTTCGCTGCCTGGGCAGAGCGCCACACCCGCTGCGGCAAAATGGGTGCTAAGACAGGCAGGTCAGCTGCTCCTCGCTCCAGTTTTGCAGCATACCGCACATCTTTTGGGCGTACTGGCGGCACTGCCCGAGGTCGTGCCCGCGGTAGTTGCCGCACTCGATGCGGCTGGCGCCGGAGATGGGGTTCTGATAGTCGGCGATAAAGGTGAAAGCCTCTCATAGCAAGCTGATGAACTCTGCCCTGCTAACGGTACCGCGGACGACAGGTAAAAGCTGGGGTGGCGGTTCCTAATATGAACACCGCCAGCGAGGGCATCCCTTTCAGCTGCTCCCTCGACGAGACCATCATCATCTACAAGGCGGTAGTGGACAACCCCCAAGGGACGGCAGTCACCGTAGGCCAGATGATGCTGGATGACTTCTTCCGTTTCAAGAGCCACTCGAGCGACACCCCGATCTTCCCGATCAATCTGATACCCCTCGCCTCCAAAAAACCAGTGGAGGAACGGGGCAAGACGGGCAAGGATTACCACTACACCCGCACCCCAGACAGCGAAAGTGGTCGGAACGACACTGATGTGTCCATCGTGTTCTTCCCCAGCGACTGCAGCGAGTTCCACATCATGAACAACAAAACACCACCGAAGTGCACTACCCGACCCCAGGCAATACCATCCAGACTTTCATCGAAGATCTGCCTGGGGAGCAGCTGGAGCTGCAGACCCACAACCCCAACACCGAGGAGATATCTGCCCTGAAAGACGACACGATGAAGATCGATAAGACCGCACCTGCTTTTACCGCCGCGGCGGATGGCCAGTTGACCCTGACAGACAATTTCTCCGGCATATGGAAGTTGGGGGGCTACGACGCGGCCGCCAAGAGCTATATTACCGGCCAAATTGGGAAATATCGGGCGGTGGATGCGGCGGGGAACACCTCTGCCACACAGGCAGTTACGGTCAACGACCCGCTCGCTGTCACCCCCACAGACCCTACTTTCCCCCTGCCGACACCCGAGCAGAACGCGACAACAACGACCTCGCCCACGCAGTGATCACAGATACCATGCAGGATCATCTCGACAGCTTGGCCCATCTTACGGCGGCCGCTTCACATCGGAGGACGCCAAAGACCTATTTGACATTTCCGCTACGGCTTCTCCTCCAATGCGGCCTAGGACGATAGGCTGATCTACCCTTACAGTAGCTCTCAAAACAGCAAAGATATCATCGCCCAGGGGGACAGTATTTTGGCCGATGGACCATCGCCATGACTGTCGAGGAGAAAGGAGTCGGCTCTGCCGGGTTTGACACCACTGTGCCCGGCAGCGATGTCATCAGCCAGACGGTGACCGACAGTCAGAGCAACACTATCTTGTCTGTGACCTGATCGGCAGCGACGTGCCGTCTGCGATCGATTACAACCCCGACGGCGGAACAGTAGAGTCGGAAAACAAACTGGAAAGCCCCGAAATCGTGGAGGGCTGGCTTAATTATATAAAGAGAGAAAAGGAGCACTATATCAATCTAGCGCTCCTCAATAGCTTATCATCGTTTAGGGGCTGAGCTTCACAAAAAGGCTTCTGTGCGATACCCTCTTAATCATTGCTTAGCACCAGAAGAGGACAGTCTTGCTATATATCTCGAGACCATCTTCCTCGGTATCTGTTCGTCGTACTCGCCAATTTTATATGCCACATCCCGCCATGTTCTACCGTCTATAAAGCGGTATCGCAGTACCTGCCGCAATCTGCTATCTGATATATTGCCTATTTGTCGGAGCATGTCCTCTACCTCTTTGGTACGTGTATCAAGCTCGGTAGTCAAATGGGTCTCTAAAGATGCCAGATGAGTCAGCTCAATACCTTCATGACCCCGTCTCAGCGCCGCTAGCCTAGCTTGCAATTCATGTACTTCTCGCATCTCATCTCTTAATTGGCCCAACTTCTTAAGAATTGGCTCTACTTCTCGTTGTTGTCCCATCAATGTCCCCCTCTTATGTCTCTATATCTTATAGTTTCATTATATTACATTTGTTTTTATTTTGCAACCAAATTTTACTTTTATAAAACATTTTACGTTTAATACGTTTTTATTTTGCTACCATAAAATTGTAGAAACGCCATTCATATATTACTCAATTTTTGCATTGGTATAGGGGTGAAACGATGGGTAAGTACACGGACGTTTTAACAACTAAAATTTTAGAGGCACAGAGCAGAAACAAAACATCTATATTGGAAATTGTAAAGGACTTCACACCACTTATATGTAAATACGCATATAGATTGGAAGGTGAAGATACTCGAAGTGAACTGACTCTTTTTTTAATTGAACTGGTATTAAAAATGCCAGTTGATAATTTTAACGGGCCAAATCCAAATGCCCAAGCCACAAAATACATACACACGGCTATTGTGAACAAGGCCTATTCCCTTTATCGGAAACAGCAGCCCATCTGCTACGATCTAGACAGCCTAGTCGATTTGCCAAACCAAGAATGTCCAACAGCAAATTCAGAGCTAAAACAGTCTATTAAAGAGCTCTCTCCCAAACAGCAGACTGTCTTATACGCCAGATATTGGTATGGTTACTCCATTCAAGATATCGCACAAATGACTGGTACATCCAGGCAAAGTGTAAATCAGGTACATGCCCGTGCAATACAGCGTCTGAAAAAAATGGATCTTGCTTGTTAGGTAAATGGTCGGACTGATCTTGGTCATCCCGACCCTTATAACTTGCGGAAGAATGCGGGTAATTAGGCACCCAGTCTGTCTTCTTACTGGTGATCCCACCGTATCATAGTTTGCGTCTAATATATCAATATGACTCCTGCTTTTTATATTTTAGGCGGTTTACAAATTGGCGTAAAACAGCTTTCTATCTATGTAGTTCTTTTTCAGGAGAGAGGAGGTGAACATGCTCGTCACCTCGATCAAGAGCGAAACGAAATATAAAGGAGAAATCATATGGACGTAATGGTGTTACAGACACAGCGGTGGCTTAACAGGACCTATGGCAGCGTTCCTACTTTCGGATCAGTCGAAGAGACTGGCTCCACCGGGTGGGACACTATTTATGGGTTGATCCGAGCCCTTCAACACGAGGAAGGCATCACCTATCTTGTCGACAACTTCGGTGAAACCACCATGGCTCTCTGCCCCACCCTGAAACTGGGCAGCACCGGTCGAGTTGTCACTATCCTGCAGGGTGGTCTTTGGTGTAAAGGCTATGGCACTGGTGCCGCTGACCTGACTGCCAACTTTGCCGGTGGCACTGAAGACGCCGTCAAACAACTCCAGGCCGATGCAGGACTGCCCCAGACCGGTATCGTGACCCCGATGCTTATGAAAGCGATCCTCAGCATGGACGCTTTTACAAATACATGGTCGGGCGGCTCTGACCGTATTTGCGAGATGCAGAGAGCACTCAATGCTTCTATCTCGAGCTACGCCGGCATCATCTTCCCCTGCGACGGTCTCTATTCCCGCTCTCTCAACGAGGCGATCATCTACGCCATCCAGAAAGATATCGGTATGGATGCCGGTACTGCCAACGGTGCTTTCGGTCCCACCACCACCTCGATGTGGAAATCGGCCTATCCCAACGGCGTGAGCGCCGGGAGCAGCGCCACCGCCATGGTCAAGATCATCCAGTACGCGCTGTACTGCAATGGTGCCTCCTATGATACCGGCACCTTTGACGGCGTTTACGACAGCACTGTGACTACTCGTGTTTCGCAGTTCCAGTCTTTCTCTGGTCTGCCAGCTACCGGCACTGTAGATATCTCCACCATGCTCTCGATGCTCGTCAGCTATGGCGATCAGGACCGTGCTGTTACCGGTTTAGACTGTGCCAACACTCTGACTGACTCCTATCTGGCTGCTTTGGATAGCTACGGCTACAAGATCTGCGGCCGCTACATTGTCGGTGGTGACTGGAAACGGCTCAAGGTAGACGAGTTTGCCCGCATTTTAGCCAAAGGCATGAGCGTTTTCCCCATCTATCAGACCAATGGTATGGAGGAGAGCTACTTTTCATACAATCAAGGTTGGGAAGATGGCAAAGAAGCTGTAATGAATGCACGTGCTTTCGGCTTTCCCAATAACACCGTCATCTACTTTGCCGTAGATTTCGATGCCATGGATTACCAGGTGACTAACAGTGTCATCCCGTACTTCCAAGGTATATATGAGCGACTTCAAAAGATGAGTTGCTATCCTTATCGTATTGGCATCTACGGTCCTCGAAATGTTTGTTCCAGAGTCAGTGATGCTGGTTATGCCGAACTGAGCTTTGTTTCCGATATGTCCAGCGGTTTCAGCGGCAACCTCGGCTATCCCCTCCCTGTCAACTGGGCTTTCGACCAGATCGATACAGTCTCCTATCCGGTCCAGGCACCCGATTTTGTAGAAATCGATAAAGATGTCGTTTCGGGCAGAGACAGCGGTGCATCTGTTGCTTTCCCAATTCCTGATACCGATTATGCCGGTGGGGAATCTCTCATCAAAGTCAACATTGGCAATGATGAAATTCCCGTTTACGCAAATATGGATACCAACTATCCTTTCGTAAAAAATCAAATTGGTTCCATCAAAAAAGGGCAATTCTACATCGCTCGGGCAAGCAAGGATGGTGCCAGCTGGGCTCCTAGTTATCGCAAAGTAATCTATAAAAAAGGCGATGGAGCACTAGCTACAGGGCTTATAATCGTTTCCAATACGATTATGGGGGGTAGTTTTATACAAACTGGCGTAGTAGACTTCCATTCGGTCATTTTCAACGGCTCGGATTTAGAGGTCCTCAACCCTGATGAAGATCATATCTCTGGGCTTCCCGGTTATATCGCTCACACCGTTCATAAACCCGTCGCCGCAATGAACTCTTCTGGTACATTTATTAAGACTATTCCTGCAGGAGCAAAAATCGCTGCGGACGTATCCGAAACCGGATACTCTCATCCAGAGTATCTGATTTGCAATTATGTTAACTATGGGGAAGGCAATGGATGGGAGCCCATCACCAGTTCCGACTCCTACTTCTTTGTAGATGTCGATCTGTATTCAGCAACATCAGGGGCAGATAGAGCAATCTGGTAATTATACAAAAAAGAAAACAGGACGGAAAACCGTCCTGTTTTCTTTTTTGTATAGAAAGAGTTTCTTAATTGTTGTATGATAAAAACAGGAGGTTTTAATATGAACAAATTAGGACATATAGTATTGATATGTTTGTTTTCTTTTACTCTTCTAATAAGCTGTGGACACACAAGATCAGGAGATAAAGTCACACCTCCTTCTTCACCTTCATCCACCTCATCTCAAAAGATCCTCACCAAATTGTCTGATATCCAGTATTCTAACGCCAAATATACGAACAGGAGAGTCTATTCAAAAGACGGTTACTTATATGTTTGCTCTCTGAACAACATATACCAAGTAGATCCAGAGGGCACAATTGAAAAAATAGTAAGTATAGATGAATCGACCTTTCTTCGGAGTTTACAGGGTTATGACAATCATCTTTTCTTTAATTCTTCTAATTTGATTCATAACCCTAATCCCACTGCAGAGACTACCCAGAGACATTTTTGGCATTACAACATAAGCACACAGCAATTAGAAAAAATAGATCTCCCCTATATAGTCTCATTTCAGACCGTTAATGACAATCTTTATACAAATCAAATGTTAGAAGATATGAGCAGTATTGATCAGATTTTTTCTTTACCCTCTATGGCAGTAAAAAATGAAAATGAATGGCCTTTCTATGAAAACTATTTATACGGCTCTCGGGTCATCAACTATGATGAAGGCATTGTAGTGAGCGAATATCAAAGTGAAGATAGTGATTATGAAAGCCCGTTAAATATTGGAGTTGGTTTCATTGAAGGCGACGGTCACCGTGATATAACTGTTTCAATCCCCCAAAAATCCACTGTAGAAAACGACTGGTTGGCAACAGATAAAGGAATTTACTTTCACAGAAACGGCATTTTCTTTTTTAATGCCTACAATTCAGATAAACCGATAGAACTCGGCAGACCAGCAAATAGTGATATCTATACGATTAAAAGTTATGATGAGAACTGGTTGTACATCACCTGTGAAAAAAGCAATTGCATTAGAATGAACCTAGAAACTCACGAATTTCAAGAATTGCCATTTTCTATGTCTAATGATGAGTTGTCAGTAATAGACACAGCAGATGGATGGGTATATTGTTTTGATCTCACAAAGCTTACTAGCTACCGCTTCCAGGCTGATGAACCAAATAATGTCGAAGTTTTTCCCAATTAACTCCTATTTCATTTTTTAATAAATGTATATAGAAGCATCTTTCTTATCGGGATAACAAGTACACCAACAACCGCATTTACACAAACAGAACTTCTACCTATATCTGTAGTCTACAGAATAACTATCAAGTTGATCTAGAGGGAAATATCATAAAAACATTGGTGTCGATACCAGCGGAAGACATTACCCGGTTACAAGTTCACACAAATTTATAGAGGTGCAGTCTTCATCTCAAACCGACTACACCTCACTCAATCAGAGTAAACTAGCGGATAGCCTAAAGGCCATCCGCTAATTGATTCTGGAAGTACGAAACTATTCGTCGTTCTATGGCCTCAGATGAAACAATATGGATTATTTATGTTCCACGTATTGTTTCATCCGTTGCTCCGCTGGCAGGTGTGTCTATAGTAATGGAAGAAATATCGTCCAATGTAGGGGAATCAATTTTCGGAACGTCGACATGTTTTCGCCTCTTGCCGTTTAAGCTGTCCATGCGTACCTAGCCTCCTATATGGATTGCTCAGTCGCATCTAATAATGACAAATGTAAAGTTAAGAAATCCTGAGACAGTTTCATGGCATCACCTGTCTTTTTGTAAGAAGAAGAGTTTGGAGTCTCGCTTTCCACAAAAATACAATAAAGTAAACATCTGAAAATCGCATGTATATGCGAAATTCTTATGTTGGGTCCCATTATAACAGCCCCTCCAGCTACTGTTAAATATGGACCTGCAATTTTACTCCTAAATCTATTAAATAGCTATTTATTCCTTTAGGAGCATTATTTTTAGAATTATATATTGGGGAATGTGGTACAATCATCATTCAGGAAGTGATTCTATGGAATCGAGATCGGACGACTACCAGGCTATATTCTATATTGGATCACTGGACTGCAAATTGCAAAATTCGGTCTATATCGGACATCGATAAGTTCTTGGGCAACTTTCGAACACTTTTTGCCTACAACTTGGGCAAGATAGAGAACCGCCCAATCCCAGGAGCGTTCAAGCGGCATGATCATATCACTGGGGAACTGGAGGTGAGGGCATCGGCTGGAGAGTTCGCCGCCCAGATTAAGAACTTTATAGCCGAAGTAAACGAAAGCGGTAGTAAAAACCACTGACAGCTGCCACATACCGGCATGCCAATTTTGAGTATGCATCCAATTGCGAACAGGAACGGACGGGGGGCCGAGTGTTTCCCAACTATTGGTTTTTGAGTTTTTGCAGTTTGAGATTGTGGAGACCTGACGTAAGACTATACACGATAAAGGAAAAAGAAACAGAAAAAGCTTATCAGATTTCGGCGGTCTATAGTGCCAAAGCCAAAGGCAGGTGGATATCCACCTGCCTTTTTTATTACACGTCTTGCGATTGTGAAGAAACATTCGTGTAACAATTGAAATGATATAATCAGGAAGAATGGACTTTTAGGAGGGTGGCACATCATGCGACTTTTAATTATTGAGGACGACAAACTCCTTGCTCTATCCATGAAAAAGGGGCTTGAAAAATATGGGTTTTATGTAGATATATCGAATGTCGGGATGGACGGTGAGGAAAAGGCTTACAGCAACGAATATGATGCGATTTTACTAGACCTCAACCTGCCAGATAAAGACGGCACAGAGATTTTACAATTTTTACGGGAATCTGGCATACAGACCCCGGTCCTGATCATTACGGCTCGGGATGAAATAGAGGAGCGTGCATTAGGGCTCGACTTGGGCGCCGATGATTACATCACCAAACCGTTCCAGCTCTTGGAACTGAGAGCGAGGATTCAAGCGGTAATTCGCCGGTTCCATGGCCGAACGAGTCCGGTCATATCGATTGGTGAGCTCTCTATCAATCCGTCGACACGGACTGTGACGGTAAACGCTACACCGGTAGAGCTGACACCTAAAGAGTTCGATATTTTGGAATATCTCGCCCAGAGGCACCCTGCAGTCACCACAGCGGAACAGGTGGCAGAACACATCTATGATGAGACTTTTGACCCCTCCTCGTCCATCCTGCGGGTGCATTTCAGCCGCTTAAAACGAAAACTGGCAGATGCATGCGGCAGAGAGGTGCTGCAAAACATTCGCGGAAAGGGGTACTGGCTATGCGAACAGGAAAACTGAAGAGCAGTGTTAAAACTGGCCTAGTGTTTTTCATCTATACTTTACTGGTGTCTGCCGCGTTCTTGGGGAGTGTATTTCTTTTTCAGCGCCAACTTCAACAGGCAGACCCGTTCGCTGAAGCCGGTGACAGATCTTACTACGCGCTGGAGCAGGTTACGCAAGATCAGATACAACAGGATGGATTTGGGCTCATCAGCCCCAACCAAATCACCGAGCCAGAACGATTGAGCAAAGCATATTACGCACAACTTTTATGGTCGCTGGTCCCTCTGACCATTTTTTTCTGTCTATTTTTGTTGGTGACCTCGGTGCTCTTCTGGTCCATTTTAAAACGAGTGCAAGAAAAAAGCACCCAGGAGATAGCTGGACATCTTCACACTATTATTGACGGAGATGTCCCTTGGAATACAGAGGTAGATCTGGCGCCAGCATATGCATCTCTGAGCCGGCAGATGGAGACCCATTTTGAAGATTATAGACGGCTGAGCGCCTATCTCTCCCATGAGCAGAAGAACGCGATCGCCAGAATGCGCACGCGCATGGAGTTGGAAGAAAACAGCACCTACCTTACCGAATTGGATGACCTGACTGCCGGACTCGACGACATTCTCACGCTGAGCGACAGCAGTGGTGTCCCCACCGGTCCAGTGGACGTGACAGCGGTCTGCGCCTCTGTTTGCGATGACTATCAAAAGGTGACCGGCATGATATCATTTGACTTTGATGACCGGGATGAGACCACCATTGAGGGCAAAGAACGCTGGGTGGCTCGTGCCGTTAGCAATTTGGTGGACAATGCAGTCAAATATGGTGGCGGCAAGCCTGTCAAGGTCGGGGTAAAAAGCTTGCATGGCAGCGTCGTAGTAACGGTCGAGGACCAAGGTCCTGGGATCTCGGAAGAAGATCAAAAAAATGTTTTTGATTACTGCTACCGGGTAAACCCTCTGAACCGGGATGGGTATGGAATCGGCTTGAGCCTTGTAGCTCACGTATGCGACCTGTGCGGCGCATCGGTAACGGTGGATAGCGTATTGGGGAGCGGGTCTACCTTTTATCTGTCATTTCCTCAGAAAAAAGCGCCTCCTATCGGGAGGATGGAAGCACTGGAGAAACATACTGCATGTTATACTGCCCCTTGTAAATCGGACAATCGTCCACATCGCAAGGGAACGGAGGGTCAAAACCACATGTATATCTTCACCAATGCGCTGAAAAACATCTGGCGCAATAAGGGGCGGAATGTGCTCCTGTTCTGCGTCATACTTCTGATGATCTTATCGACCGTAGTGTCTGTTGTCATAAATACGGCAACCGGCAACACCATCAATGCCTACAAAGCTAAGTTCGGGTCAGAGGTCACCTTGATCCGCAGCAATCATAAGATCGAGGAGCAAAATATCCCCCTCAGCAGTCTGCAGGTGCCATCTCTAGAAGACTATCAGAAATACGGGGCATCGGCGCTGCTCAAAAGCAAGACGTACGCAGCAACTGCTTTTGTACTCATGGAAGGGCTGGATACTCTTGACCAGGGGAAGAGTGAAGGAGCCGGTATCGTAGGAGAGAGCGGCAGCACCCCGGGCCAAACCGGCGGCAATTTCTTTACACGGCCGGTCGCCACGCTGATTGGGTCTTCTGATCCACAGGGCAGTGCAGAGTTCGAAAATGGCCTGCGAAAAATAAGGGAGGGCAAATTCTCGGATAGTAAAAACACATGTGTTGTAAGTCAAAAGTTCGCTGAGCTCAACGGCCTGACTGTCGGCTCCTCTGTAACCTTTTCCAATTATTCTTACACCGGTGAAGAGGTGGTCTCTCAGACGCTGACCATCAGTGGCATTTATGAGGATAACGTCCCAGCAGGGAGCAGTGGCGTGGTCACATCCTCCACCAATCGAGGCAATGAGATACTGACCAGTCTCAGCACCTTTACCAGCTTGCCACTGTATGAAAATGCAAAGTCAAACGGCATGTTGGATATCCAGGTCTCCTTTATATTAAAGAATCCCGATCTTGCAGATGCCTTTCAGAATGAGCTGTATGAAAAAGGATTGCCCACCTATTACACAGTGTCGGCGGACGCGGCTAAATACAACAAAGCCGTGGGGCCGGTAGAGGGGCTCTCTCGCATTGCGACCACCTTTATGGCGGTGGTGCTGGTGCTCGGCTCTCTAATATTGATCCTTCTCTCGACATTGGCGATCCGTGAAAGGAAATATGAAGTTGGTGTATTGCGAGCTATGGGGATGAAGAAAGCCAAGATCGCCCTGGGGATGGTCACAGAGATGGTGATCATCACTGCGGCCTGTCTGGTGATCGGTCTTGGAGCAGGCGCTGCCGCTTCGCAGCCCATCACCGATTCTTTACTGCAAAATCAAGTACAGGTATCTCAATCTGATCCCACTTCGCACAGCGACGAGGTCAGCAGCGGTATCCAGTCCGGCCAAAGCACCGTCACTGAGCTGGATACGCGGCTAAGCGGGGCGGCAATCGGTCAGATCGCCATGATCTCTCTGCTTCTGGCACTGGTATCCAGTGCGGCAGGTGTAATCTTCATCACGCGGTATGAACCGGTCAAGATACTGTCGGAAAGGAATTAAAAGATGAGTATATTACAGATGGAGCAAGTCTCTTACCAGTATGCAGGAAGTAAAAAGAAGGTGCTGAAAAAAATCAATATGGCGTTTGAACCGGGGAAACTCTATGTCGTTGTAGGCAGATCTGGAGCTGGCAAAAGCACCTTGCTGGCGCTATTATCCGGGTTGGACCTCTGTACAGAGGGGAGCATGTATTATGAGGGTCAGGATATGAAGGTACTTGACCGAGATGCGTATCGCGCCAAAGGTATCGGCGTCATCTTTCAGGGATACAATTTGCTGACTAATGCGACGGCACTGGAAAACATCGTGCTCTCGATGAACATAAGTGGGAGCCGAGAAAAAGACAAGAGAGAATATGCCCTGAAGCTGTTGGAGAAGGTCGGTATCGACCGAGATACTGCGGTGCGCAAAGTTCTCAAGCTCTCTGGCGGAGAACAGCAGCGCGTGGGGATCGCCCGTGCTATCGCCCATGAGCCGGCCATCATCATTGCCGACGAGCCCACCGGCAACCTGGACGGTGATACTGAAAAGAACATCATGGAGATACTGCGTTCTCTGGCCCATGATCAGGGGAAATGCGTCATCGTCGTCACCCACTCAAAGGCGGTATCTAAATACGCTGATGAGCTGTGGGGACTCAATGCTGGGAACCTCGTGTTTCTGAAGTAAGAATAGGAGTCCCTGTATGTATCTTTTTGAAAATGCTATCCGCAATATTTTTCGCAACAAAGGCCGGAACATTATTTTGGCGCTGGTCACCTTTCTCATCATTTTTGCGGCAGCGGTCTCATTTTTTATCAGCGGCGCCACAGCATCGATGATCCGCAATACCCGCACCCAGTTTGGCAACCAAGCCACGATCGAGCTGAAAGATGAAACCGCCAGCACGGGTGGACTGGAAGTCGCAGCTTACCTGAAATATGGGGCGTCTGACCTGCTTTGCAAAACGGAGTATAGCATGACAGCCTACGGGCGCTTAGATAGTCTGCGCGCACTGGACGAGGAAGCGCCCGATGGGCAGGCCAACACCATTCTCGCCGCCACTTCCCGCACTGATCTGGGAGACGACTTTCGCAAGGGACTTCGCAGTATCACCCGGGGAAAGGCACCGGAGAAAAAAGGAGAATGTCTGATCAGCGAAGAATTCGCTGCCCTCAACTCTTTGAGCATCGGTTCGCAGATAAAACTTTTGCCGGCCGATACCGGGAGAACAGGAACTGCTGAATTCACTGTCTCAGGTATCTACTCGGACAACTCGGTAAACGGTACCGGAGGACAACCCGGGATGCCACTATACAATCGAAACAACGAGATCATTACTACGATAGAAACGGCCGCTGCCATCGATTTTATGGTCGACAGTATAGGCCGGCAGTTTAATGCGGTCTACTTTCTCAAGAGTTCCGACCAGCTAGACGCGTTTCAAAACGAGCTTTTGGAGAAGGGGCTGCCTGCTGCCTACACGGTCAGTGCCAACAAAGAAGAGTACCGGCAAGTGGTCGCTCCAATTGAAAAGCTCTCCAAAATCAGCAACATCTTTCTGCTTGTGGTCCTTTTGCTGGGCACGTTCGTTCTGGTCCTCATATCCGTAATGTCGATGCGGGAACGAAAATATGAGGTTGGGGTACTGCGGGCGATGGGGATGAAAAAGCCGAAAGTCCTGCTGGGGATGCTTACGGAAACACTGGCAGTTACAGCTGTATGCCTGCTCTTTGGACTATTGGCTGGAGCGGTGGCGGCACAGCCGGTGGCCAATACACTAATACAGCAGGCAGCTCAAGTCAATATCCACATGACCGCTCCGATCATTGGACAAATCAGCATGGTAGCACTGTTATTGGCAGGTTTGTCCAGTACAGCCGGCATTTTGTATATCACGCGATTTGAACCCAACAAAATCTTATCTGAACGAAATTAAGGGAGGACTCTCATGAAAAAATTAGCCATGCTTCTCGTAGCTCTTGCTGTTCTTTTTACCACCACCGCCTGTACCAGCCGCAATGGAGGAGGTGATTCGCAAGGCCTAGGAAACAGTGGAAGTGCGCAGAACAGTTCTTCGAATAGCACTAAAAACAGCGTTTCACCCGGACAAGGCAACGGCAGTAGACAACCGGGAGAAAACCAACAGGTAGATGCCTATTACAGTATGGATGATCTGATCACACGGGTCAAACAGGCCGGCTGTATCGATGGTACACCAGAGCCATTAGATGTCAAAGACATCGGCGCTGTAAAAGGTGTTGCATATGGAAATGTCGTGTTCTTGGATTATGAGTTTACCGACAAAAAGGAATTTACAGATGCTTACGCAGCAAACAAAGTTTTAGTAAAGGGAAAAGATGCAAAGATCGGTGCAATAAATGGTCCGTATGTCATGGCGTTTTTAAATCATAACATAGACGAACAGGCGGTAAAGGCATTTCACTCGCTGGGCTTTGGCGGATAGCCGAGAACAGGAAAAAAAGGAAAGGCAGGTGGAGATCCACCTGCCTTTCCTGATTGATGCCGGCTATCCACCCGGTGGCCGGCGGCTTTTGCGGCAGCGCCCGTACCCGGGACTTTTTTATATACGACGAGGAGATTGCCTATATCGTACCGGCCAAGATGATGGCGGCCACGGTGAGCGACCCGCCGGCCGATGGGGCCGGGGCGGCTCAGGAGGTACCGGCGCAGTTGGAGACGCCGTATTCTATCCCCCAACACCTGAAACTTTGGCGTGATCTTGCCGCCCAGGGGCCACAGACAGCGCAGTGAGCGCAGACATAGAGGTGACACCGGCACAGCGTGTACTGTACCGGTGTTTTTTAGTGTGAGGCGCTGAGCCGGCTCCTCCCTGCCCCGCTGCCGGGCGCAAAACGGCAAAAAGCCAAAAGCCGGAGCGGCGAAATGACAAAATCGCGGCTTGACGGCGCCTGAGCCGCCGTTTGCGGCGCACACCGGCTTTTGCCTTTTTTATGGGAAAGCATTATAACGAGAGAGGCCGCTCGTTAAGGGCGCGTAAAGAAACACGACCGGCCGGGCGCCAGCGGCGGACCGGTGCCGGTGACAGGAGTTGAGGACATGATGACAGGAGCTTCGGCCCCATTGGTGACACGGCCCAAGCGCACCGCTCTCTCGGCCGGAGGAGCGCTCATTGCCCTGGGGGTGGTGTACGGTGATATCGGCACCTCGCCCATGTATGTGCTCAAGGCGGTCATTGCCCAAAATGGCGGTATGGCGGCAGTCAGCGACGAGCTGATACTGGGGGCTCTGTCGCTGGTCATATGGACGCTGACGCTGCTGACCACAGTGAAGTACGTGCTGATCGCCATGCGGGCGGACAACCGCGGTGAGGGCGGCATTTTTGCCCTGTACAGTCTGGTGCGCCGCTACGGCGGCTATTTGGTGATACCGGCCATGGTGGGCGGGGCGGCGCTGCTGGCCGACGGGATGCTGACCCCCGCGGTGACGGTGACCACTGCCATAGAGGGGCTGCGCACCGTGGGTGCCGCACGGCGCTTTTTGGGCGGCGAACACGCGATCCTGCTCATCGTGCTGGCTGTCATCACCCTGCTGTTTTTGGTGCAGCGGGCGGGCACCAGCCGCATAGGTAAGGCCTTCGGCCCGGTGATGGGGGTCTGGTTTTTGTTTTTGGCGGCGGTGGGGGTTATACTGTATCGGCGGCGACTGGTCGGTGCTGCGGGCTTTTAACCCGCTGCGGGGCCTGGGGCTGCTGTTTTCGCCCCACAACCGGGCCGGGTTGCTGATACTGGGCAGCGTATTTTTGGCCACCACCGGCGCCGAGGCGCTGTACTCGGATATGGGGCACGTGGGGCGGCCCAACATCTATGCCAGCTGGCCGCTGGTAAAGCTGTGCCTGCTCTTGTGCTACCTGGGACAAGGCAGCTGGCTGATGGTCCACAAAGGCGACCGGCAGCTGTGGCAGATGGCGGATATCAACCCGTTTTTTGAGATGCTGCCGGCGGCGCTGCGGCCGGTGGCGGTGGTGCTGGGGACGCTGGCGGCGATCATTGCCTCGCAGGCGCTGATTACCGGCTCGTTCACGCTGGTGTCGGAGGCCATCAACCTGGACCTGATGCCCCACCTGAAGATCTCTTACCCGGCGCAGACCAAGGGGCAGATGTATATCCGCACCGTGAACCTGCTGCTGTGGCTGGGGTGCGTGGGTACCGTGCTGTACTTTCGCTCCTCGGCCAGGATGGAGGCCGCTTACGGCTTGGCCATCACCCTGACGATGCTGATGACCACCTGGCTGCTGGGCGTATACCTGCGCTGCCGGCGGCGACACAGGCTGGGCAGCGCGGTATTCACGCTGTGTTTTGGCTGCATAGAGGGGGCGTTTTTCCTCTCGAGCCTGCAAAAATTCAGCCACGGAGGCTATGTGGCGCTGGGGCTGGCGGCGGTGATCCTATGGGTGATGGCGGTGTGGTATAAAGGGACCCAGATCGAGCGCAGCCAGGCAGTACAGTACCCGCTGACAGACTACCTGGAGACCCTGCGAGACCTGCGCGGCGATACGTCGCTGCCGCTGTTTTGTGATAACCTGGTGTACATCACCCGTAGCCGGCCCGGTGACGGGGTGGACCGGGATATCCTCTACTCGATCTTTGACCGGCGCCCCAAGCGGGCGGCCGCCTACTGGCTGGTGAGCATAGCGGTGACCGATGAGCCCTACACCCGGCAGTACACTGTGCAGAGCTTGGGCACCGACTACCTGTTTCGGGTGCAGCTGCAGCTGGGTTTTAAGGTGCATCAGCAGGTAAATACCTACCTGCGGCAGATCGTCACCGACCTGATAGAGAGCGGTGAACTGCCGCCGCAGGGACACCGGTACTCGGTGTACGGGCGTCGGCAGGTGGGGGATTTTCGCTTTTGTATTCTGCGCAAACAGCTGCCGGCGGGCTGTGCGCTGCCGGCTGTCAGCCAGGCGGTGATGGCCTGCAAATACGCTATACGGCGGGCAGCGGGCACCCCTATCCGCTGGTACGGGCTGGAAAATGCGGCCACCTTTATCGAGTACCTGCCGCTGTTTGTGAGCCGGCGTGACCAGACCCGCCTGACCCGCGCCCGGCCGGGCGCCGCCAAACAGGATACCGGCACACCGGCGAGCATGCGCGCATAGCAATAAAAGAGGAGGAGCACTTTTGCTCCTCCTCTTTTTTGCCGGTGCAGATAGAGCTTGCGGGGCTCTAGGGCAGATAGACCATCTGTTCCTCGGTCCAGTTTTGCAGGACGCGGCACATCTTCTGGGCATACTGCCGGCACTGCTCGAGGTCGTGCTCCAGGTAATTGCCGCACTCGATGCGGCTGGCCCCGGGGATGGGGCCCTGATAGCCGGCGATAAAGGCAAAGGCGGCCCGTGTGAGCGCGATGGCCTCTGCCCTGCTGACGGTGTCGCGGGCCAGCAGGTAAAAACCGGTGCGGCAGCCCATGGGGCCCACGTAGATGATCTTATCAGACCAGGCGCTGCTGCGCGCATAGGTGGCAAACAGGTGCTCGAGGGTGTGCAGGCCGGCATTTTCCAAGTACGCGCCGCCATTGGGGCGGCACATGCGGATATCGTAGGTGACGACATCGCCGTCGACCCGGGACACATACATCCCTTCGGTGAGGCGGTCGTGATTTACCTGGAAGCTCTGGATCTTTTGCATGGGGTCTCATCCTCTCGTACTTTTTGCCTTTTACTATACCACAGCGGGGCGTGCGGCACAATGCACCCATCGCGGCCGCTGCTCATACACTACTAGTATCGGCGGGTGGGCCACCGACTGCCCACACAAGAGCGCCCGGTGCACAGGATGCCGGGCTCTCTCCCCTTTTTGGCCCGCCCCGGCGATCTGATAATTGCCTAGGAGGTTTTAACAGTGGACAGTATTTTAAAAGTAGACCATGTATCGCAGAAGTACCAGGCGCAAAACGGCGAAGTCACCGCCATTCAAAATATCACCTTTTCGGTAGACGAGGGGGAGTTCATCAGCATCGTGGGGCCGTCGGGCTGCGGCAAATCCACCCTGCTGTCTATCGTGGCGGGGCTGGATAGGCCCACCTACGGCCATGTCTATCTGGCGGGACAACCTGTCAGCGGTATCTCGAGCCAGATCGGCTACATGCTGCAAAAAGACAACTTGCTGGAGTGGCGGACCATTTGGCGCAACGTGTTGCTGGGGCTGGAGATACGCGGGCTATTGACCCCGGAGAACACCGAGCACGCCGAGCAGCTGCTGAAGACCTATGAGCTGTACGAGTTTCGCGACAAGTACCCCTCACAGCTCTCGGGCGGCATGCGGCAGCGGGCGGCGCTGATACGGACATTGGCGGTGCGCCCCCAGATCTTGCTGCTGGACGAGGCGTTTTCGGCGCTGGACTACCAGACCCGGCTGACGGTGACCGACGACATCTACCAGATCTTAAAGCGGGAACACAAGACCACGTTGATGGTGACCCACGACATTCCCGAGGCCATCAGCATGTCTGACCGCATCGTGGTGTTGTCGGCCCGGCCGGCCACGGTGAAAAACACCCATATCATCGAGTTCGAACCCGCCGGTATGGCCCCGCTGCAGCGCCGCAACAATCCCAAATTCAGCCACTACTTCAACCTGATCTGGAAGGAGCTGGACCAAAATGACTGAGGCAACTGCCGTCGTTTCTAAAGAGCGGGCGCTGTACCTGCAAAAGGTGCGCCGCCGCAAAAACCGCATTCGCTTTACGCAGATCACCATTCTGCTGGCGATCTTGTCGCTGTGGGAGATACTGGCACAGGTCGGCATCATCGACAGCTTTGTGATGAGCCAGCCGTCGCGTATCGCCAAAACATTTTTAAACGCCGCCCAAAACGGTTTGGCCCTACATATCGGCGTCACCTGTCTGGAGACCTTGATCGGGTTTTTGGCCGGGGTGATGTTGGGGGTAGGTATTGCCATTTTGCTTTGGTGGTCTCCTTTTCTATCGAAGGTGTCGGAGCCGTACCTGGTGGTGCTCAACTCGCTGCCCAAGATCGCGCTGGGGCCGGTGATCATTATTTGGGTGGGGGCCGGCATGCAGGCCATCATCGTGATGGCGCTGGCCATCTCGCTGATCGTGACGGTGATGGAGATGCTAAACGGCTTTTTAGCCACCGACCCCGAGACCATGAAGATGGCCCGCACCTTTGGCGCCAGCCGCATGCAGCTGTTTTCAAAGATCGTGTTCCCGGCCAACCTGCACACGCTGTTTAACTCCCTCAAGGTGAATATCGGCCTGTCGCTGGTGGGCGTGATCGCCGGTGAGTTTTTGGTGTCAAAAGCCGGGCTGGGCTACCTGATCGTATACGGCGGGCAGGTGTTCCAGATGGACCTGGTGATGGCCAGCGTGATCATTTTGGCGGTGCTGGCCGCCCTGCTCTACGAGGTGGTCGTGATCATTGAGCTGCTGGTGACCCGGCACCTGGGCCACCGTCTGCGCGGGCACTGAAAATAGAACTTTTGCGGGGCGCCGGCCAGATTTTGGCCGGCGCCCCACCGATTTTGGAACACTTTTTGCCGCCGGCGCATAAACCGGTATATCTGCAGGCCGCACCACCACTGCGGCCCAAACTACATAAAGGAGTGTACGCCATGAAAAAAAGCACCAAAGCGCTGGCCGCCGTTATGGCGCTGGCCGTGACTGCCGGCATCTTCACCGGCTGTTCGTCCAGCAAAAAAGAGGGGGATAAGAAAGAGCTGACCAAAGTGAAGGTGAGCGAGGTCACCCACTCGGTATTCTACGCCCCCCAGTACGCCGCCATCAATCTGGGTTTTTTTGAGGACGAGGGACTGGATATCGAGCTGTCGGCCGGTCAGGGTACCGACAAGGTGATGGCCGCGGTGCTGTCGGGCTCTATCGACATCGGCTTTGGCGGCCCCGAGGCGGCCATCTACATCTATAACGAGGGCAAGAAGGACTACAGCCAGATCTTTGCCCAGGTCACCAAGCGCGACGGCTCGTTTTTGATGGGCCGCGAGAAGGTGGAGTCGTTTGACTGGAACAGCTTAAAGGGCAAGAGCCTGCTGCCGGGCCGCAAAGGCGGCGTTCCCTACATGACGCTGGAGCACGTGGTGAAAGAGAAAGGGCTGACCCCCGGCACCGATGTGGTGTTTGACGACAGCATCCAGTTCTCGGCCATGGCCGGCGCCTTTACCGGCGGTACCGGCGACTTTGTCACCGTGTTCGAGCCCACCGCCTCGATGATGGAAAAAGAGGGTAAAGGCTATATCGTGGCCTCGATCGGCGAGGAGAGCGGCGAGATCCCCTACACCGCCTACTTTGCCAACAAAGACCTGCTGGCTGAAAAGCCGGAGCTGTACCAGAAATTTGTAAACGCTCTGTACCGGGGCCAGCAGTGGGTGCAGGAGCACTCGGCCGCCGAGATCGCCAAAGCGATCGCCCCGTCGTTTGCCGACACCGACATGGATATTTTGGAGACGGTGGTACAGCGCTACAAGGATATCGACGCCTGGAGCACCGACCCGGTGATGGAGGAGCAGTCTTTTGAAAAGCTGCAGGACATCATGAGCGAGGCCGGTGAGCTGGATGCGCGCGCCGACTACTCGAAACTGGTCAACAACACCTTTGCCGAAAAAGCGGTAAAGGGCTGAGCGGGACAGAAACATTTTATAGGAGGTGGCGCCTGTGCGGCGCCACCTTTTTTGGTGCTGGCCAGCTCCCAAACAGCAGACAGGTACCCAGCGCGGCGGTAATCTGTTATAATGGGGGTGGAAGTGATGTGCAGACCGCCTGATATGTGACCGGGCGATCTTTTGAGGGGGAGCGGTCCGGTGCAAAAAAAGTGGTTTCGCGAGCTGTTTCGCCGCCGTATGTTGGTGGCGTTTCTCATTCTTTTACAGATGGGGTGCATGCTGTATCTCATCATCAGCGGCAGCCGGGCCTCGCAGGCGGTCAACTGGGTGCTGGTGGCCATTAGTCTGGTGGTGTCGCTGCAGATCGTATCCACCCGCGATAAGGGCGCCTATAAGCTGACCTGGGTATTTTTGATCCTGCTGTTTCCGGTGTTTGGCGGGCTGCTCTACCTGGTGTTCAACTTTCAGACCTCGACCAAAAAATTCTCGCGGCAGATCCAGGCCGCGCAGGAGATGGCGGCACCGCTTTTTTACCTGCCCGGAGACTGTTTTTTGCAAGCGGCCCGGCAGGCGCCGCAGCACGTGGCACAGATGCGCTACCTGCAGCAGTTCGTGGGCTTTCCGGTGTACGGCCACAGCCAGACCACCTATTTCCCCTCGGGCAAGGCAAAACTGGAGCGGCTGCTCTTGGAGCTGGAGAGAGCCGAGCGCTATATTTTTTTAGAGTACTTCATCGTGCAGCAGGGCGTGATGTGGGACAGCATTTTTCAGGTGCTGCGGTGCAAGGCGGCCCAGGGGGTAGATGTGCGGCTGCTGTACGACGACCTGGGCTGTTTTTTGCTGCTGCCCACCGACTTTCCCCAACAGATGGAGCGCGCAGGCATCCGCTGCGCGGTGTTCTCCCCCTTTAGGCCCATGCTCACTGCGCGGCAAAATAACCGCGACCACCGCAAGATCATCTCGATAGACGGCAAGGTGGCCTTTACCGGCGGGATCAACCTGGCCGACGAGTATATCGACGTGTACGAAAAGCACGGGCGCTGGAAAGATGCCGGCATTATGGTAGAGGGGGCTGCCGCCTGGAGCTTTACGCTGATGTTTTTGCAGATGTGGTCGCTCTACCAGAAACAGCCGGAGGACTTTGCCGGCTACTACCCCTGGGCAGACGGCCCCTGCCCCCAGCAGAGCGACGGACTGGTACAGCCCTATGCCGACAGCCCCATGGATAAAGAAAACGTGGGGGAACACGTGTACATGCAGATGATCGCCGGGGCCAAAGATTACCTGTACATCACCACCCCGTACCTGATCGTGGACGACAGCATGGTGTCGGCGCTGTGCCTGGCGGCCAAGAGCGGGGTGGATGTGCGCATCATCACCCCGCACAAGTGGGACAAGTGGCTGGTGCACATGACCACCCGCTCGTACTACCGGGAGCTGATCCAGGGCGGGGTGCGCATCTACGAGTACACCGAGGGGTTCATCCACGCCAAGACGTTCGTATCGGACGACGAGGTGGCCACGGTGGGCACCACCAACATGGATTTTCGCAGCCTGTACCTGCACTTTGAGTGCGGGGTATGGATGTGCGGCAGCCGGGCGGTGGGCGAAGTAAAAAGCGATTTTTTACAGACTTTACAGGTGTGCCAGGAGATCACCGAAGAGGACTGCCGCTGCGGCTTTTTCACCCGGCTGGCGCAGGACGTGATCCGGCTGGTGGCACCGCTGATGTGACCGGCCTGCGCGCCGGAAAAGAGGAGGGGCGTTATGGCGCTGACACTGACGGCCGAGGACCTGGCGGCCCTGCAGAAGAGCGAACTGTTTTGCGGCCTGCAGGGGCCGGCGCTGCAGCGGGCACTGGCTTTTTTTGACGCGCTGCCCGGGCAGTACCCCAAAGGGGCGCTGCTACACCGCTGCGGCAGTACGCTGGCGCGGTTTGGGCTGGTGCTCACCGGCAGCGTACAGGTGTTTATGGACGATATCGACGGCAACCAGATCATTATGGCCGGGGTGGGGCCGGGCAGTACCTTTGGCGAGTCGATGTGCTTTTTGGCGGTGGAGGAGCAGCCCATCTCTGTCGTGGCGGCCAGCGATACCCGGGTGCTTTGGATGCAGACGGCAGCCATACACCGCGCCTGCGGCGGCGACCCCCAGGACCACCTGCTGGTGGAGCGGTTCATTGCGCTGCTGGCCGGCAAGGCGCTGTCGATGAATGACCGGGTGCAGGTGCTCTCGAAAAACACGCTGCGGGGAAAGCTGGTGGTGTTTTTTACCCAGTGTGCCCACCGCGCCGGCAGCAACCGCTTTACGGTGCCTTTTGGCCGACAGGACATGGCCGCCTACCTGGGCACCGACCGCAGCGCGCTGTCGCGGGAGCTGTCGAAGATGCAGCGCGAAGGCGTGCTGCGATTTCACAAAAATCAGTTTGAACTGCTCTCGTCGATGGGACCCACCCTCTGACAATATTTTGACAGACCGGCCATTTCGTTGCAAATGCAACGGCATACAGCAGAAATATGGGGTATGATACATACGCGGCCAGAGATGGCGGCGTATGTTTGCGTTTTGGGGCCCTGTGGCAAAAAACGGGCGCCCGTTTAAAAAGAGAGAGAGGGAATTTTTGTGAAGAGAGTACTGTCTGCGCTGCTGGCGCTTTCGCTGGTGACCCTTTTGTTTGCCGGCTGCGGCGAAAAAGACACCGGTGACAAGGGAAATGTCTCCTCGGGACAGGAGGCGACCACCACTATTCGCCTGGGCGGCCTGAAGGGCCCCACCTCTATGGGTATGGTCAAACTGCTTTCTGACGCCGAGGAGAAAAAGAGTGAGAGCCAGATCGAGTTCACGATGGCCGGATCGGCCGACGAGCTGACCCCCAAGCTGCTCAAGGGAGAGCTCGATATTTTGGCAGTACCGGCCAACCTGGGGGCCATCCTCTATAACAACTCTGAGGGGGCGGTGGAGTTTTTGGCCATCAATACCCTCGGTGTGATCTACATCACCGAAAAAGGCGGCAACACGGTAAACAGCTGGGCCGACTTAAAGGGCAAGACCATCTACGCCACCGGTAAGGGCTCCACGCCGGAGTACGCGCTCAACTACCTGTTGCAGCAAAACGGTCTTGACCCGGCCACTGATGTGACGGTGGAGTGGAAGAGCGAGCCCACCGAGGTGGTGGCCCAGATGGCCACCCAGGACCAGGCTATCGCCATGCTGCCCCAGCCGTTCGTGACGGTGGCCAGCACCCAGATCGCCGATCTGCGGGTGGCGCTGGACCTGACCGGTGAGTGGGACAAATTGGATAACGGCAGCCAGTTCATCACCGCCGGGCTGATCGTGCGGCGGGAGTTTGCCGAGAAGTACCCCCAGCAGTTACAGAAATTTTTAGAGGAGTACAAAGCCTCGACCGACTATGTGAACCAGAACGTGGAGGCGGCCGCGCAGTTGGTGGAGAAGTACGATATCGTCAAGGCGCCCATCGCCCAGAAGGCCATCCCCTACTGCAATATCACCTATATTGACGGCAGCGAGATGAAGACCGCTCTGAAGGGCTATTTACAGGTGCTGTATGACCAGAACCCCGCCTCGGTCGGCGGCAAACTGCCGGCTGACGATTTCTACTATGAAAAATAAACTGTTCTGGCAGCGCGCCGGTGCAGTGCTGTTTGCCTTAGTGCTGTGGCAATTTGCCGCTATGGCACTGGGGCAACAGCTGCTTTTGGTGACCCCGGTAAAGGTGGCCGGACGACTGGCCGAGTTGGTGCGCGAGAGCGCATTTTGGCAGACGGTGGGCTTTAGTTTTTGGCGCATCGTGGCCGGCTTTTTGCTGGCCCTGATCGCCGGGGCGGTACTGGGGGCGCTGTCGGCCCGGGTACACGCTATCGAGGTGCTGCTGTGGCCGTTCATCGTGGCGGTAAAGTCGGTGCCTGTCGCCTCTTTCATCATCCTCAGCCTGATCTGGCTGCAGGCCAGCAGCTTGTCGGTATTCATCTCGTTTTTGATGGTGTTTCCAGTGGTGTACTTTAACACCTTACAGGGTATGCAGGCCACCGACCGGCAGCTGGTGGAGATGGCCCACCTGTTTAAAGTACCTTGGCGCCGCCGGCTGCTGTACATCTACCTGCCGCAATTACAGCCGTTTTTGCTCTCGGCCTGCAGCGTGGCACTGGGCATGTCGTGGAAGGCGGGCATCGCCGCCGAGGTCATCGGCATCCCATCGGGGTCGATCGGGGAGCAGCTATACGAGGCCAAGGTGTACTTGAGCACCGCCGATCTGCTATCGTGGACGGTGGTCATCGTGCTGGTGAGCGTGCTGTTTGAAAAACTGTTTATCACCTTACTGAAACGGGCCTTTGCCGGATTGGAGCGACTGTGAGCGATATCGTATTGCGCGGCATCACCAAGCGCTTTGGCGACAAGGTGGTACTCGAGGATCTAAACGCCCGCTTTTTAAAGGGGCAGACCAGCTGTATCATGGGTCCCTCCGGCTGCGGCAAGACCACCCTGCTACAGCTGCTGATGGGTTTTTTGACGCCCGACGAGGGGACGATCACCGGCGTGCCGAAAAAAAAGAGCGCCGTGTTTCAAGAGGACCGGCTGTGTGAGCCGTTTACAGCGGTCTCGAACATAAAGATGGTACTGGGGCGCACGGCCGATACCGGGCGTATACGCGACCACCTGCGGCAATTGGGACTGGAGGAAGCGGCGCTCGACAAGCCGGTACGGGACTTTAGCGGCGGTATGAAACGGCGGGTATCGATCGCGCGGGCGGTGCTGTTTGGCGGCGAAGTGCTGTTTTTAGACGAGCCCTTTAAGGGGTTGGACGCCGCCACCCGCGAGCAGGCTATGGATTACGTAAAGCGCCACACAAAGGGTAGCACCGTGCTGCTCATCACTCACGACCAACAAGAGGCCCGGAAGATGGGCGGACAGCTGCTGGCTATGGCGCAGAGAGGAGAACCGTGATGGAGATAACGACCCGGTCGGAGGTACTGGAAGTTTTGCGCATGGACAGAAGCCGCTTTGAAAGCGAGATCTTGCCGGCGGCGGGTGCGGCACTGGATGCCCAGAAAGGCGGACAGCTGCGGGTGACCTCGATGCTGGGGTACTCGAACATCTGCAAAAACAAGTGCCTGTACTGCGGCATGCGGGCGGGCAACACCGGGGTAAAGCGCTACCGAATTGCCCCGGCCGAGATTGTGGCCGCCGCCAAAATGGCTGCAGAGAGCGGGTTTGGCCGCATTTTTCTCATTTCGGGAGAGGACCCGGGCGCCCACTTTGAGGATCTGCTGCACATAGTGGAGCAGATCCACGCGCTGGGGCTCTACCAGAGCTTGGCCTGCGGTGAGTACAGCGCCCAGCAGTATGCCCAGCTGCGGGCGGCCGGGGCCGACGAGTACGTGATGAAATTTGAGATGTCGGACCCCGAGACGTTTGACCGGCTCAACCCCTCTACCAACTTTGCCCAGCGCATGGCGGCCATTGAGGCGGTGCAGGCCAGCGGTATGAAGCTGGCCTCGGGCAACATCGTGGGCTTTCCCGGACAGGATATAGAGCAGCTGGCTGACGACATCATGCTGATGAAAGAGTTACAGATCAGCTGGGCGCCGGTCATCCCCTACATGCCGGCCATGGGCACCCCGCTGGCCGCTGAAGGCGGGCGGGGCGACCTGCTGACCAACCTGAAGGAGATCGCTCTTTTGCGGCTGATGATACCGGGGGTGAACATCACCGCCCAACAGCCGGGAGAGGACTTGAAAAACGGGCTGGCCGACGAGCAGGGCAACCTGGATGCTATCGCCGCCGGAGCCAACGTGCTGTTTTGCGACCTGCTGCCCGAGACCATGGCCGGCGATTTTCGAGTCATCGATCACCGCAACGTCACCGGTACGGCCCACTTATACCAGATCGCCGAGAAGAGCGGCTTAGAGCTGGATTTTGGGGTGTAAGGTCCCTGATATATCATCTTTAAAAAGGAGAGATCGCCTGCTGAGGCGATCTCTCCTTTTTAAGATACATCTGAAATATTTACGGGTTTAGCTAACTGCCGATCGTCACCTCTTTTTTCCGCAGAAAGGCGGCTGTCAAATTCTTTTGACAGTAGTTTTTTGACCATGTCAACAGTTCTTGCTGGACCTGATGTGTTATGAATGTTAAGCTGGTCAAAAGCCTGGCATGCAGGCAGGTGATATGAGGAGGGTAACGGCATGGATATCGGCAATCAAATAAAAAAGTTTCGGACCAATTTACAGCTCTCTCAGGAGATGCTCGCTGAAAAGATGTGTGTTTCAAGACAGACCGTATCTAACTGGGAGACCCAAAAAAGCTATCCGGACGTCCACCGTTTGCTACAGCTCGGCGCGCTGTTTCAAGTTTCTCTGGACCAGTTGCTCGAGGGAGATATTGAGCGCATGCGACAGCAGGTCGAGCAAAAAGAGATAGATAAACTCAATCGATACAGCGCTGTATATGCGGTCTTTTTGCCCGTTACTGTGCTTGCTGCTGTGCCGCTGGTCAAATGGTGGGGACTCGGTGGTGCGCTGCTGTGGACCGTGTTACTGGGGGCTACCCTGATTTTTGCCCTGCGTCTCGAACGCTTAAAAAGGCGCCACGATATCCAGACCTATAGGGAGATCGTGGCCTTTATGGAGAATCGGCCGTTAGACGTCGAGCGGAAACAGCAGGAATTGGGCAAACGACCTTACCAAAAAATCCTGCTAGCCATAGGCAGCGCCGTTTCTGCTCTGCTGCTATGTGCGGCGCTATGGAGCCTTTTTTCTCATTGATCGGTGTACCGGCGACACTGGCATACCCCAAAGGCCATACCTGTAAACACCGGCTCTCGCCACTCGGATCATGCGGCCGGCGCCGCCCCGGTGCCGCCCTGGATAGGTGCACCACCAGCGGATGTGCCCGGCGCTTTTGCCGTGGCAGGTCATCCGAGATTTTGCAGGATCTCGCGGTAGCGGACGGTGGCCAGCGAGCTGGGCTGCCCCTTTTTGCAAAAGGACAGACCGGCCAACTTGGGAACTACCCGCTCGACGACGATCTGGCCGTCGACCGTTTTTTCTTGCAGGGCGTGAAAGGCCTCTAAAAAACGGCGGTCCCCCCGCACGGCAGGCAAGTGGGACAACACGTAGACGTATAAAAACAAATTGTAGCCCCGGAAGGGGTACTCCACCTGCATGAACCGGCTGCCGATCCCGTAGTGGCAGGGGCCGATGGGCTTTTTGATATCCCAGTGAGCCAGCAAAAACTCCGCCGCCCGCTCCAGCGCCGGCTGACAGTCACACCGGCCGCTGCGCCGCAGTGCGTCCAGCGCTATGAGCGTGGGGTAGGGGTTGGAGTACGCGGTCTCGGGCCCGCGGCCAAAAAAGTATTTCTCGCAGCGCCAGCCTCCGTCGGGCTGCTGGGTATCGAGCAGGTGCTGCATCGTCACCTGCAGCCGCGGGTGACAGCTCTGCCCCAGCTGGCACAGGACCTGGGCGGCATGGGCTGTTTGGCAGGGAAAGATAGCGCCTTTGGGGTAGAGGCGAAAGCGGCCGTCAGGGCGCTGACAGTTCCACAGCAGCGCGGCGGCGGCCTGCAAGTCGGGGTCTTGCGGCTCGACGCCCAGCTCCAGCAGGTACTGCATACACTCCAGCATATTAAAGGGCGAGCCCTTGAGCAGCCGGTGATCCGGCGTGGTCCAATAGTCTCTCCCCTGGTCGTGCCGGTGGGCGCGTATCGCCTCTACATCGGCGGCAAACAGCTCGTCTACTGCCACGAGATCATCTCCCCTCTTTTTCGGGCGCCACTGACACCCGCAAGACTCCTTTTTTATGTGTATACCTTGTTCAGCCGGTATGTGTGGTGTGAAAAAGTCGACTGCCGGGGGCAGCCCATGCTGGCAGGTATAAAAACAGACGGTGTGCCGAAGCGGTGCACCGCCTGTTTTTTATGTATGAGTGAATGTGTCGGCCGGCGCTACTTTTGCACCTGGGTGTTGGGGTAGCGCTGCTGCAGCACGGCATCGCTGTAGTGGGTGTCTAAAAACACGGCCAGCGGGTCGGCGGCGACAACACCTTCGCGCCGCTGGGCCTGACGGCCCACCGCCATAAAGGATAGGCCCATATTGACGGCCATAAAGATGGCCACGGCCACTGTGAGCCAGCCGGCCTGCTGCTGCAGAATACGGCTGATGAAAGCATCTAACCGCGGGTAGAGCACCCGGATCCAGAACAGGCCCAGTGCGCCCCAGCCCAGAGCATAAAACAGATTGACCCGGCCGCCGATGCTGAAAGGCAGATGGCTGTATTCCCACGAGACGGTGCCCAGCAGACGCTCCTCGATATAGCTGTAGGCAAACTCGTACCCGGCGCCCAACAGCGCCCCGCAACCAAACAGCCACAAGTTGCCCCGGTGCTCTACCGCTGTAAGCAGCACCGTGAGCAGCACGGCCCCAATGCCGTATACCGGATTAAAGGGACCATACAGCACGCCGGCCCGGCTCTGTACGGTGCCGGTGGTGAGTACACACCACAGTGTCTCTACGACCACACCGCCCAGACTGCCGGCCATAAATAGCCAAAACAGCTTGGCGGGTGTGAGCTTGCCTACCTGTGTTTGCCGTTGCATGGATCTATTTCTCCTCTCGCATGTATTTGTTTGCATGTAGTACTCAGCGGATGGTGCTGCTGGGCAACCGCCCTAAAAAGCGATACACCACGGCGGTACTTACGGCCAAACCGGCCGACAGCACCAGCAGCGAAAACAGCCACAGCGGTACCGCGCGCAGTGCCAGCGTGACAGCCAGAGACCCGGCGCACACCGCCGCGTTGGCCCCGGCCACCGCCCCCAGTAACAGCCGGGGGAGCAATTTGCAGTTTGACATGATCGGTTATTCCCCTACTCTAAATTGAGTTTGTGTTTGAGCAGATAGTTGGTGGCGATGAAACAGGCCACCCCAATAACTGCCGAGAGACCTATGGTGGAGAGCATGAGCCCATGCAGGAAATTGATGGGCGGTATAGCGGCGTTTAACATATCCAGCCCGCCCATGGCGATGCCCAGCACCATGATGACGCCGGTGGAGAGTATCTGCGTGGTCATGTACAGCACCACGTAGGCGCCGATGGCGCCCAGCAGCCGGTGACCGCGCACCTGGTGGCCGATGGCGATGGCGCAGTAGACCATGAAACCGCCCGATACCAGCCCAACCAACATGGCGATGATGGTCTCGATGACCAGTGGCAGCAGCTTGGCCTGATACACCTGCTCGAACATCCACACCAGCTGGTGCAAGAGGTGGCCAATGGTGGCGAGCACCTCGCGGTTCCAGACCAAGATCAGGATAGACAGCAGCACGACGGCTACGGTGGCGATGCTCCAGACGGTGGCGGTGATGAATTTGGACCAGATGTGGCTGGCCGGCGAGACCGGCAGCGTGTTCATGAGGTAGCCCTCATCGCCCAGCAGGTTTTTGTAAAAGCGCTGTATCATCACCACAAAGCCCACCACGAACACGGCGATGAGTACGCAGACATAGAGGATGATGCTCAGGCCGGCCAGTGTATCCATAAACGATATCTGGCTCTGCAGCACCAATAGCCCCTTAGAGACCAGTGTGAGCAGCAGCACTGCGCCGAACATGGGCAGGTAGATGCGGCTGGTGGCTTTAAACTCGTGTTTTATCAGTTTGCCTAGCATTTGAATACCTCCCGGAACAGGCCGTCGACCGATTTTCCCTGCTTTTCGCGGATGTCTTCCACCGCCGCCTGCAGCATGACCTGACCGTCTTTGATGAACACCACATCGTCGAGGATCTGCTCTACGTCGGCGATGAGATGGGTGGAGATGAGCACGGTGGCATTTTCGTCGTAATTGGAAATAATGGTCTGCAGGATGTAGTCCCGCGCAGCCGGATCTACGCCGCCGATGGGCTCATCCAGCAGGTAGAGCTGGGCGCGGCGGCTCATGACCAGGATGAGCTGTACCTTTTCTTTGGTGCCTTTAGACATGGTCTTAAAGCGCGCCCGCGGGTCGATCTGCAGGCGGCTGAGCATATCATAGGCCCGCTCTTTGCTAAAGTCGGGGTAAAAGTCGACGAACATGTCGATGGCGTCGTCGACCTTCATCCAGTCGCTGAGATAGGTGCGCTCGGGCAGGTAGGAGACGATGCGCTTGGTCTCGATGCCCGGGGCGAACCCGCCGATCTGTATTTGGCCGGCGGTGGGGCAGAGCACCCCACTGAGTATTTTGATCAGTGTGCTCTTACCCGAACCGTTGGGCCCCAAAAGGCCGATGATACGGCCCTTGGGCAGCGCCAGATTGACCCCCCGCAGCGCCTGTTTGATACCGTAATTTTTGGTGAGGCCGCTGATCGACACGATAAGATCCATATCCCTCTATCCCCTCTCTGCTACGGCGCGTTCCATCAGCGCCACGATCTCGACCCGTGAAAAACCCAGGTCGGCCATTTTGTTTAAAAAAGCCTGCGCCTGCTCCAGCGCGATGTCTTCCCGCATTTTTTGTATCCTCCCCGCGTCTTCGGTAATGAAGCGGCCGCTGGTGCGCTGGGCGTACACCAGATCGCTGCGCTCGAGCTCGGTCAGCGCCTTTTGCATGGTGTTGGGGTTTACCCCCGCCTCCTGCGCCAGATCCCGCACCGAGGGCAATTTGTCCCCCGGGCGGTACACGCCGGTGATGATGCGCTGGCGGATCTTGTCCGCCAGCTGGATGTAGATAGGCCGGTCATTTTTTATCTCCCACATCTGGCCACCTCCCGATGTACCACTGTACTAAGTCGTTAATACAATAATACAGCTGTGCAGATCGGTTGTCAAGCGCTTATCAAAGATTTTATCAAAAGCTGTCGCCAGCGGCGGCAGCAGCGCGTTTTAGCCGGTAACGGCACTACACCGATACACAAAAAAAGCCGGCCGCAGTGCGGCCGGAACACATTTTACTCGCTTTTATTGCGGGGGCCATCCCCCTCTGCTGCCGTTTTATTGCGGCCCAGGTCCCACTCGATGCCCCGCCCGTAGTGCTGAAGTAAAAAGGCGTTTGTCTGCGAGAAGTGGCGACAGCCGAAAAAGCCGCGAAACGCCGACAGCGGGCTGGGGTGGGGCGCGCGCAGGATCAGGTGTTGGCGGCCCTTGATCAGCGGCGCTTTGCGGCCGGCATCGCTGCCCCACAGCAGAAACACTATCGGCTCGGGCCGCTGACCGAGTTTGGCGATGACCGCATCGGTAAAGCGCTGCCAGCCAAATTCGCGGTGGCTGCCCGCTCGGCCCCGCTGCACCGTGAGGCAGCTGTTGAGCAGCAGCACCCCCTGCTCTGCCCAGGGGCCCAGATAGCCGGTATCGGCCGGGGGGATGCCCAGATCGTCATACAGCTCCTGGTAGATGTTTTGCAGCGAGGGGGGAATGGGCATGCCCGGCGCCACCGAAAAGCTCATCCCCTGCGCCTGGCCGGGGCCGTGGTAGGGGTCTTGCCCCAGGAGTACCACCCGCACCTGTTTATATGGCGTCTTTAAAAAAGCGGTGAACACCTGGCCCCGGGGCGGGTAGACGGTAGCGGTGCGGTAGGCCTGCTGCACCCGCTGCACCAGCTGTTTAAAATAGGGGGCCGCCAGTTCATCGGCCAGCACCTCGCTCCAATCGCCCAACTTTTCGTACATTGGATCTCCTCCCCGTCCTCGGTAAAAGTGAAACTGCCCCTATCATAGCACGGGCGGACGGCGGCTGTAAACCTCTATGGCCGGGGTCGATCGGTGTCAGATCGTGGCAGCTGATCGCCCCTCTGCGTTGCATTTTAGCGCGAATTATACTATAATAAGGCAGTTCTTATGCACTGGGGCCCTCACGGTGACAGCTGTCGCCGTGAGGGCCCGGCAAAGGCGGCTACCACCGCCCGGTACAGAAAGGAGTGACCGCAATGTCCAGACCAGACAGGGGTTCTGACCCCTTTGACATTTTGGATACAGGCAGTGGCGACACCGGCCTGACTGGCGACTTTACCTCCGGCGCCCCCCGCCGGACCCCGGCCGATGGCGCCGACAACACCCGCACGTATCAGCCGGCCCCCAGCGCCCCCTATGCCCAGCCAACAGAGGCGCGCACCCGCGAGATACCCGGCGGGGAGGAGCGCGGTGAAGACGCACAGGAGGCCGACGGCCAGAGTGGTCGCAGCCGCAAAAAAAGACAGAAAAAAGGTGATCGAGTGAAACACGGCGAGCCCAAACAGAAAAAGGCAAAGAAAAAACACGGTATCCTCTTTAAAATAGGCATTACGCTGCTGGTGTTGGTGCTGCTGGTCGGCGCTGCCGGCGGCTACCTGATCTGGGATATGACCAAAGGACTGGATTCCCAGAAATTGGATAAGGGAAAGCTGGGCATCACCACCGGTCTGGACAGCAAGGTGAAAAATATCGCCCTGTTTGGTGTGGATTCCCGCGACAGCAGCACCAACTCCCGCTCTGACTCGATCATGATCTTGTCGGTGGACAAGGCGCACAACAAGGTGAAGGTATCCTCCATCATGCGCGACGCCTATGTCAACATCCCCGACCGCGGTTACGACAAGATCACTCATGCCTATGCCTTTGGCGGGCCGGAGCTGGCCATTCGCACCCTCAACGAAAACTTTCAGCTGGATATCGCCGACTACGCCACCGTCAACTTTAACGACATGGCCGAGATCGTCGACGCGGTGGGCGGCGTGACGCTGGAGATATCTGACGAAGAGGCGGAAAACGCCAATAACAGCATCGCCGAGCAGTGCCAGATCGCCGGCAAAGACCCCAGTGCCTATTATTTCTCGGGCGGGGGCACCTACCAGATGAACGGCATTCAGGCAGTTGCCTACTCCCGTATCCGCTATGTGGGCAACGGCGACTTCGGCCGCACCGAGCGCCAGCGCGAAGTGCTCTCGGCCATCTTCTCCAAGGCGCTGAACATGTCTCCGCTGGAGTACCCCGACATGGTCAAGCAGCTGCTCTCGCTGACCACCACCTCGATCGGTTTTGACACGGTGATGGCCTACGGCCCCATGATGCTGGGCAAACCCACTTTTGAGACCAGCCGTTTCCCCTGCGATGGCGACTACTGGGGCGACACGTCGACCGGTACCTACTACATGATGTTTGACGAGGAGACCACTGTGCAAAAGCTGCACGACTTTATCTATAATGATGTGGCGCCCGCGTGATAACGGGCTAAAAGAAAAAGGGGGCCCCGATCGGGGTCCCCTTTTTGTGAGAAGGAAAAACACTTGCAGTGTTGTGGCCAAAATAAGCCTTGGCCCTTAGATCATTTAGGGCAGTCGCCTGCCGGACAGACGGGCAAACAGGTCGGAGAATATTTTTTCGCGGTGCACCGCATAGGCACAGGCCATGCTGTGGCCGGCGGGGCGCACTTCATAGTAGCCGCTGTAGCTGGGCGGCCAGGCCGGCAGTATCTGGGTATCTACCATGTCTTTGCCCATCAGCCAGGAGACCGGAGCGATATCCCAGATGATGCGGTTCCACTGGGGCCCCTGGCAGTAGAGGGCGGCCTCTTTGGCGGTGAGGTCGCACAGGTAGTTGCAAAAGGCGTTTTGTCCCCGCAGCGCCGCCTCCAGCTCGGGGCCGGTGACCGCCAGCTGTTCGCACACACCGGCACAGGGAAACTGCACCAGCGGCACTTTGCTGGCAAACACGGCCCGGGCGGCGGCGATATCCTGCACCAAGTTAAACTCACGGGTGTTGGGCCAGTGGCGGCTATGGCCGCCCAGCCAGAGCACTACGATGTTGTCGCGGATAGCCGGACGGCACAGCAGCGCTGAGGCCACGTTGGTGATAGCGCCGATCGCCACCACGTACAGCGGATCTTCTGGTAGGCGGCGCTCTGCCAGATCGATAATCTTCTGCGCGCCCGGCGATAATACCGGGGTCTTCTCGTCGGGCAAAAAGCTTTCGGCGCCCAGGTAGACGTCTTTTTTTCGCTGTGGACAGCCGAGCAGTTCCAGTACGTGAAGGATCTCGCGGTAGCTGCGCTGCATGCCCTGCGCAGGGCTTTCTGCTTTGATATTATGAAAAGGGGCGGCGGTGATAGCCTGTATGCGTACCCGGTCGGGGGCGCATAACAGCCAAGCTAGCGCGTACTGATCGTCGATCTCGTTGTAGGCGTCGGTATCTACTACCGCGTCGACCGTGCCGGTCGGGGGCTGTAATCTGCTCTGTAGCCAGCGGTCGCGGACCAGGTCCCGGTCCGGCTCGCGGCCATAGCCGCAGTCGAAGTAAGTCTGTAGCAGCGGGGGATATCTCACGGTGTTTTTCCCCCTTTACGGCTTGACCGCGTTGCGCATCTGGGCAAAGGTCTCCTGCTCCATGCCGTAAGCAGTTTTGACGGTGATGGCGCCGCTGGCGATCTGGTCGGCGACCTGCTGCACCTCATCGCGAACCGGCTGTGGGACCGTTTGCCGGTAGTAGTCGTTATCGGCCAGTACGGTGGCCCCCTGCTTGACGCCCCACTTCTCCATGGTGCCGAAGGCGATGTTGCCATCCAAGCTATCTTTGATTATATTGTAGAGGGAGACATCGTTGCGCTTGAGCATAGAGGTGACGATGACATCAGCCACTTTGGGATTTGACTCGAGGAAGTAGGCCCGCTGGTCGGCGTCGACCCCGATCGCTCTGGCGCCGCCGCGGTCGACGCAGGCCTCGAACACGCCCAGCCCGGCACCGCCGGCCACCTGGTGCAGCACATCGGCCCCCTGATCCATCTGCAGGTAGGCCAGCTCTTTGGCCTTGGGCGAATCGGTGAAGCCGCCCACATAGGAGATGGCCACTTTGGCGTTGGGGTCGGCGTACTGGACGCCCTGGATGTAACCCACCAGAAAATCGTTGATGCCCACAGCCTCGGTGCCGCCCACCAGGCCGGTGACCCCGCTGGCAGACAGCCGCTGGGCCAGCACACCGGTCAAAAACTCTCCCTGGTGCTGCAGATAGGCCACCACAAACACGTTGGGCATCGTCAGCTCGTACACCGGATCGATATCGAAGGCGACGAACTTGGTATCGGGGAAGTCTTCGTAGCACTTCTCCAGAAACTCGATCATCTCGTTGCCGCTGAAGATGACCATGTCGTAGCTGCCGGCCGCATCCTGCAGCGTGGGCTCCATACGGGATTTGTTGTCGGCCCCGTACTCTACCGCCTTGACTTCGAGGCCGAATTCTTCACCGGCCTTTTTTACGCCTTCCCAGGCCACGTCGTTAAAAGATTTATCGCCCAGGTTGGAGCAGAGATAGGCGATCTTCTTGATCTCTTTTTGCTCCTGAGCGCCGTTTTTGCCGCCGCAGCCGGACAGGCTGCCCAGGCAGAGCACTGCTGCCAGCAGCACCGCCAAATACTTTTTCATAATGGGTCCTCCCTTTTTTCTGTGAGGTGATCTTTGCGTGCAAACTGTTTACGAGATCCTGCGGCAGCACCGGCTGCTGGATCACTTTTTTAAAGTAGAGCTTTCGGCCGGGCAGCTGATCTACCGCTCGGGCGATCTGGTGCAGACCGTATACCTCATTCTCGACGGCGAGGTGGTGACCCGGCTGCCCACCCCGGACGGCGGATACCGCAGCCGGCTCTGCTGGGGGCCGGGTACGCTGCTGGGCCAGATCGAGGCGCTGGTGGCTTACCCCAACCAGCCCGACACCTTTGCCAGTACCGACGCGGTGCTGCTGGGTACCCCGGTAGCTGATTTTTTGCAGATGGTCCACAGCTGTAACGACCTGTGCTACTATCTGGCCTGCCACAACGCCCGCGGTATGGCCGATGGGTTCATGCGGTCGCTGTACCACCGGCCCCGGTCAGTCAGGGCCAGACTGGCCGACTACCTGTTAAAAAATGCCGCTCCAGATGGCCTGTGTCAGCGGGCCGAAGACACCGCCGAGGTACTGGGCACCACCCCCCGCACAGTGCGCAAATACCTGCAGCAGTTACAGGAAAAAGGGGCCATCATACGGCAGGGCGGGCGGGTATATGTCGGTGATGCCGACATATTGCGGCAGTGTGCCGGCCGGGACCGGTGAACCGGCTACGGCGGTAATAACAAGTTCAAAAGCGCTTTTGTGCCTTCAGTATACCGCCCCCACCAGCTGGGCTGGATGTCCATGGACCCGTTATCGTGCACAAATATCCAGCATATTTTTGTGTAATAATCGAATAAGCCCTCTGCTTTTTACAGAATGCAGAGGGCTTATTTGCAAGTTTTCTTTCCCTAAACTTTCAAATCCTACTATTTTCGGGCGTATATATCACACACCACAAACTATTTAGCCGGGCCCCCTGACAATGAAAATCCCTGTATCTGCGCAGTTTGCATCGTTTTAAAGGGCTGCCTACAAAATCGTTTTTGGGAAATAGATTTCCTGCAAAAAATAATTGACGGTACCTTTGTGCATCTGTATAATAAAAACATCAGAAATTTAGCTTTTTGCACAGCTCACAGCTGGATTACAAACTATGCAACAAGGGAGAGAACGTTATGTTAGGGCTTTCAAATATCGCGGCCAACTTCCCCGCCTCGGGTATTCGCGCCATGTTCGACGTGGCGGCTAAATACCCCGGCTACGCCAATCTCTGTAACGGTGAACCCAATTTTGAGACTCCGGACAACATCAAGGAGGCGGCTATCCGGGCCATTCGCGACGGCCAGACCCGCTATGCGCCGGAGGCCGGCACCATGGAATTCAGGCAGGCGGTGGCCGACAAGTACACCCGCCAGTTTGGCCGCGCCTACGGGCCGGAAAACGTGTGTGCCTCGCTGGGCGGCGTGGAGGGCGTAATGCTGACACTGATGGCCATTATAAACCCCGGCGACGAGGTGCTCATCCCCGACCCGTCGTACACCTGTTATCCCGGCCAGGTGGAGGTGCTGGGCGGCAAAGTGGTGCGGGTACCGGTATACGAAGCAGACGGCTTTAAACTGACACCAGAGACGCTGGAGCGGTACATCACCCCCAAGACCAAGGCAGTCATCGTCAATTACCCCAATAACCCCATCGGCTCGATGCTGACCCCAGAGGCCGCCGAGGGGCTGGCCGACGTTATAGAGCGGCACGGCCTGTACGTCATATCTGACGAGGTGTACGAGGCCATCGTTTTTGACGGCAAAAAGCACTACTCGCTGGCCCAGGTGGAGCGCATCAAAGACCAGGTGATCGTGGTCAACTCGCTCTCGAAGACCTATGCCATGACCGGATGGCGGATCGGCTACTGTTTGGGCAGCGCCGAACTCATCTTCCACATCGGCCAGATGCAGCAGTCGCTGGCCGCCTGCCTGCCCACCTTTGTGCTGGCTGCCGGCACCGAGGCCATCAGCGGCCCGCAGGATGCCGTAGAGGCTATGGCCAAAGAGTACGCCGCCCGCCGCGATATCCTCATGCAGGGGCTGTCGGGCTTGCCCAAAATAAAGCTCTTCCACACCGAGGGGTCGTTCTGCACCTTTATCAATGTAAAAGAGCTGGGCAAGCGTTCGGAGGAGATCGCCATCGACCTGATCGCCAAAGCCGGGGTGCTGACGGTGGGCGGCCAGGCCTTTGGCCGGATGGGCGAGGGATATCTGCGGGTGTGCTTTGCCAATTCGCAGGAAGTCATCCGCGAAGGGGTATCCCGCATCAGCCAGTACATCCACTCTATTGCCTGACCGGCAGGCAGCTTGCCCCCTGTCCATCTGCCTGCAGATATGCGGATATACCGGCTTGACCAAGCCCTGCGACCACATCGACCACATAGAAAAAAGGAGACGACTATGGCCTACAAGGCACTTTTCACCCAGCCATACAGTGCAGCTGAGATGCAGCGTGTAGCCGAGCTGGGTATCGACGCCACCTACATCGAGGAATCGGCATTTTCGGAACCCGGTTTTTCATTGCCGGAGCAGCTGCGAGACATCGACCTGCTGGTGGGATACAACCCGTTCGTCGGGCTTGACCTGGACCAGCTGCCCGCTCTCAAATTCATCCAGCTGGTGAGCGTGGGCTTCAACCACGTGCCCGCCGGCGACATCCAGCGGCTGGGTATCGATATCGCCCACAACGTGGGGGCCACCCGCTTCCCCATCAGCGAATGGGTGCTCTGCCAGCTGCTGCAGATCTACAAAAAGGCCAAGGTGTTCTGCCGCCAGCAGCAGGTCCACCAGTGGCAGGTGCAGACCGATATATTGGAGCTCACCGGCAAGACGGTCACCTTTTTGGGGGCCGGCAACATCGCTGTAGAGACCGCCCGCAAACTAAAGGCCTTCGACTGCCACACCCAGGCCCTGAACCTGAATGAGGACCCGGTAGAAAACATCGATGAGGTCATCGATATTGCCAGGATCGACGAGGTGCTGCCCCACAGCGATATCGTCATCAGTGCGCTGCCGGCCACCAAAGAGACGTTTCACCTGCTAAACGGCGACCGGCTGCGGGCGATGAAGGACACGGCTGCGCTGGTAAATATCTCTCGCGGTACGGTCATCGACCAGCAGGCGCTCATCGAAGTGCTGCGCAGCGGCAAGTTCCGCGGCGTGGCACTGGATGTGTTTGAGCAGGAGCCTCTGGATGCAGGCGACCCGCTGTGGGATATGGAGAACGTCTACATCACCCCCCACAACGCCATCTTTTCAGACCTGAGCGCCAGCCGGGTGTTTGAGTTGGTGTATGGCAATCTGGCCCATTTTGTAAGGGGAGAACCGGTAGAACACCCGGTACATTTTGACCGGGGCTACTGACACCGGCCGCCTAAAAGACCGATCATCTAAATTACCTGTACCTGACCCCGTCCGCGGAGACGATCCCCGGACGGGGCAGTACTTTTGCCGCCGAGGCGGCCGAGAGGAGGACGAGATGGCAGCACCTATTTTGATATCGGGAGCTATGGACTGTGAGATCGACTACTTTTTAGAAGAACTCGCCGGCAGTACTCATCGGCAGATACACGGCTTTGACTTTTGGCAGGGTTCTTTACAGGGGCTGCCAGTGGTGGTGAGCCAGACCCGGGTGGGGATGGTAGCCGCCGCTATCGCCACCGCTGTTGGGTTGTCGGCATATATGCCGTCCGCCGTTATCAATCAGGGCACGGCCGGCGGCCACCGCCGCGACTTAAAGGTGGGCGATATCGTGATCGGGCGGGCCTGTGTGCCGATAAACGGGCTAGAGATGCCCGCCCGGAGCGAGGGGCAGGGCTGTGCCCCGCTCGAGTGGGTGCCAAACCACCGCACGATCTCACACCTGAGCGACCGGGCGCTGTGCGACCTGTTTGCCAGCACGCCCTATACCGGCGGGCAAAAGCAGTTGGGGGTGTTGGGCTGCGGGGATCTTTTCTCGCGGGAGATGGACCGCATCGACTGGTTGCACGCCACTTTTGGCGAGGACTGTGAGGACATGGAGACCTATGCCGTACAGCAGGCCTGCCAGCACTTTGGCGTGCCGTTTGCCGGGGTGCGCATCATCTCGAACAACGAGCGCACGCTGGACCCCTACGACCGCTCCACCGCGCGGACTCTGCAGCAATTCGTCTGCCGGGCGCTGGCAGACTGGCCGGCACACTAGATCGTGCAGCACGATACCAAAATAGGAGCGGGAGCCGTGGATCAAACCACTGCTCCCGCTCCTATTTTTTATCTGATCGGTCTCACTTTTTACGGTCTTTCTGTCTGTCAGCGAGCTGGTCTACTCGTATTTACTCGCCCAGAATACGCCTGTTCTCGCTCTGGTAATAGGCTGCCGCCTGGCGGTTGGGGTAACCGCTGTCGGTGCGCGCAGCGCGGGTGCCCGACAGGCGGGTAAACAGCTGGTTGGCTGGCAGATCTTCATCATAGCGGGGCCGCTCTTCAAAAGTCACCTCGTCGATGTGACCGCAATGGGGCCGGTGGGGCAGATTTTCAAATGTGGTGTCTTCACAGCCCACACATTTGCCGCAGTAGCCGTTGACATGGTAACGACAACCGGTATTTCGGCAGCGGCAGCTGTTGCCGCCGGTGCAGCACACGTAGCTGCAGTCACAGCAGTCTCCACACTCGCAGGTCTCATCGTCTTCACAACCACAGCCACAGCCGCAGCCGGTATTGCCGCAGGTATTGGCGGTACCGCAGGCGCCCTGACTGCTCTCGCCGTCACAGCTCATGCCCGGGGCGCCGCGGCCACACACGTCGCAGGGGTCTTCACAGCAGCACCGGCAGCAGCAACCGCCAGTTCCGCCCGTCTCACCGCCGGTGCCGCCGGTAGAGCCGGTATCGGAACAGTGACACACGCCGTTTTCGTCCAGATAGCCGTGGCAGTAGCCGTCGGCGTCTACACAGCCGGTGCCGCCGCCAGTTCCGCCCGTCTCACCGCCGGTGCCGCCGGTAGAGCCGGTATCGGAGCAGTGGCACACGCCGTTTTCGTCCAGATAGCCATGGCAGTAGCCGTCGGCGTCTACGCAGCCGGTACCGCCGCCAGTTCCGCCCGTCTCACCGCCGGTGCCGCCGGTAGAGCCGGTATCGGAGCAGTGGCACACGCCGTTTTCGTCCAGATAGCCGTGGCAGTAGCCGTCGGCGTCTACGCAGCCGGTACCGCCGCCAGTTCCGCCCGTCTCGCCGCCGGTGCCGCCGGTAGAACCGGTGTCAGAGCAGTGGCAGATGCCGTTTTCGTCCCAGTAACCGTGGCAGTAGCCGTCGGCATCGATACAGCCGGTGCCGCCACCGGTACCGCCGGTGGGCTCACAGCTGCAGGTGCACTGACAGTTGCCATTTTCATCGGTGTAACACCAGCAGGTACAGCCCTCACAGCCACAGGTACAGCCAGTAGGACCAGTTGGGCCGGTGGGACCGGTCGTGCCGGTGTCATCCCAGCAGTTTTGCGCGCCGCTGGGGGGCACTACGCCAGCGCAGCTGTTGTCGCAGCCGCTGGCACCACAGCCAAACAGGCAGCCATCCTGATCGTCACAGCAGCCGTCAGGGCCGCAGGGTCCGCTCCCACCGGTACTGCCGGTGTCGCAGCCGCAATTGCAGCAGCTGCAGCAGTTACAGCTGCCACTTTCGGCGGCTTCCGTTTGGATGGGGCGATCGATGTCTGGGATGATGCTCTCCTCTGGCCCCGGCTCTATATAGGTGGGCTCGGGTTCAGGGACGGCGATGGGCTGCCGGTAAGTATCGGGTTCCTCCGCCACCGGAGCAGCGCGTTTTTGACGGCGGGGGCGGGGGTATTCCGGCGGTTGCACCGGTTCAAAGTCCTGTGGGTCGTGGGGGCGTTCCTCCTCCTCGTAGTAGCGGGTATAGGCTTCTACCTGGGCGGCGGTGTCCTCCTCGCGCAGCAGTTCTTCACAGCTCTTATCTTTGGCGCGCTTGTAGAACCGGTCTTTGTCGCTGTAGTTTTTAATGCTGTCGTACACGCTCAGCAGCAGGTTTTTGACGCCGCCCGGTCCTTCCCCGGTCGGCAGACTGCGCCGGCTGTACGCCTCGGTGGCAAATGCCAGGGCGGGCCTTGCAAAAAAGTCAAACATAACACTCTCACCTTTGTCATATAAATTGTGCGGGCCCCAAGTGCGGGCAAAGGGCCGCGATTAACTGCCGACCCCGTCCCGCTCCGCCGGGCTGCCGCGCCCGACAGATATGTGCCGGTATCAGGATCCTCTGTACAGTCTATTCCCACCCCGGTCATTGTGTCACAAACGCGTTTTGACCGCAGTTTGGCGGGCATTTTGGTGGCCGGCGGTGTGTTTTGGCGATTGTAACCTTTTCTTAACTTATTTGTAACTGCTTTTTAGTTTTATTTACCCCCGACCCGTGTATAATGAAAACATAGAAAACAAACCCATCAAAGGAGGTCACGCACGTGAAAAAAGTCATCGGTATCCTGGCCGCAGTATTGATCTTAGGTTCACTTATCGCCATAGCGGGGGACAGACCCCAGGGAACTTTTTATGCCGGTGGCAGCCACAGTACCTCTGTGTGTGACACCATCTTTTAACAAAAGCCCTGACAGCACCCCAAAAACAGCATATGTAAATGTAAAGGAGGTGTGAATTCACCTCCTTTTTTCTTTTCAAAACCCTGTTGGCTGTGCTATAATAGCATGCATATGGCCCGGTGTTTTTGGGACGGGCAATTTTTCGTGTAAGGTGGTACCTTCTTTGAAGAAGAAAGAGTTTAAGATCGCAGTACTGGTCCTGCTGGTAGTAGTGGGGCTTTCAGCCTGGGGCATCTTGGCCAAGGCGCCGGTAGTAGGCGGCACGGTGGCCCAGGTGACCTATGACGGCAAAGAGGTGCTCTCTATCCCCCTCAACGGCGAGCCGGGCACCTTCACCGTAAAAGGCGCCATGGTCTGGAAAGAGGATGAAAACGGCGATCCCATCACCGATGATGACGGCAACAAGATAGAGGAGCGGCTGGTGGCCACACTGGTCCGCGATGAAAAAGGGGTAAAGTTTATCAACTCGGTCTGCCCCGACCACCTGTGTGAACAGCAGGGCTACGTAAAAGATAAAGGTGACACTGCGGTGTGCATGCCGGGCAAGATCTCGGTGACTGCCGAGTAGAAATTTACAAAAAGAACAAGCCCCGGCAGAACGCTCTGCCGGGGCTTGTTCTTTTTTACAGGAGGAGAAAATACCCGCGCGGTCTCCCCTTCTCCGCTTTTGGGGCCGGTGCCTGCCGGGTGGGTGGCGCTAAAGAGAGCACAGGTGGGCCAGCACCTTGCCAAAACAGGCCGCTAAAGCTGGCGCGGCCGGGTAAATGTAGGCAAGAGAAAAGGCCCGCCTTGACCGAGCGGGCCCTCTCTCTAAAAGAGGAGTTATATGAAAAACAAAAGGTTTGGAAGTAAGCTGCGTTGGGGTGCTGTAGCTGCCGGTCGGCAGCTGCTTTAGAAGAAGTGTTTCTCTCTTTCTGGTATGTACACAGTATACCCCTGTTGGCCCGCTGAATATACAAGTTTGGGTAAACAGTTTGTGTCTGTTTTGTTACCAAGGCCTTTGGTGTATATAGTCAAATCTGGCTATAAAACCGCAGCATGTCGCCAAAAATAGATAGCTCACCTTATAATTTAAAAGCCCCTATGCTATCATGGTCGATGATGGGCGAGCAATACGGCTGTGGCCCCAAGTGGAAAGGAAGGCAAATCCATGAAAACTGTATATCAACACAACCGCGAGCTGATCGAAAATGCCGTACCACGCATCCTCTCCGAAGACGAGCAGTCCTGGACCAAGGCGCTGGCACTGGATGACCAGCTCTCGGCTAAAGACAGGCTGCTCTGGGGCTCTAACGTGCCCGGTTCCGGGGCACCGGAACAGGTCATCGTCGGCGGTATTCTGGCCATGCAGACCATGGGCTACGACGTATCGGAGGCCGAAAAGCTCATCGAGCCGGCGCTGAAAGCCCGGCAGGAAGACGACCGCATCACCTTGGGTATGCTCACCGCCAAGGTCTTTCACATCCTCAATAACTGCCCCAAGGTAAAAGATCACCCCTACTTTGCATACACGGTATACGAGAACTACGACCAGTACCGCAAAGCGGTGTCGTTCCCCGCCAAGGCGGATATCGACACTGCCAGTAAAGACTTTTTAGACCGCACCCACGCCGCCTGGCTGACCCAGATCATCGGCGCGGCACTGGGCACCTGCCTGGAGGGCTATACCGCCGACGCGCTGAAAGCATTTTTCGGCGAGATCAGAGATTACCCGCGCAAGCCCAGTACCTATAACGACGACATCACCTTTGAGCTGGCCTTTTTAGAGGCATTCATCAAATCCGGCAGCAAGATCACCTCTGAAGATGTGGCCCTGCACTGGGCGGGCATGATCCCCAGCGCCTGGTCGGCAGAGGATATCGCGCTGCAGAACTTTAAGCTGGGCATCTTTCCGCCTGAGAGCGGCTACCGCTGCAACCCGTGGCGGGAGTGGATCGGCGCCCAGATGCGCGGGGCGATCTGCGGCATGCTGGCCCCCGGAAACGCCGAGGAAGCTGCCCGGCTGGCCTGGATCGACGGCTGTATTTCACACCACAACAACGGCATCCTGGGCGAGATCTTTAACGCCGTGATGGTGAGCCTGGCCTATAGCATGGACAACGTCAAAGATGTGATGCTGGCCGCTTTCAGCGCGATCCCCGCCGACAGCGAGTACCGCAGCGTGATCGATTTTGCCCTGGAGAGCTGCCGCCAGCACGACGACTGGCTGTCGGCTTGGCGCCCCTGTGAGGAGAAATACAGCGCCTATAACTGGATCCACGCCTACCCCAATGCCGCCGCCGAAGTGGTAGCGCTGTACTACTGCGACAACGACTTTGATACCTGCATGAATATCATTGGCATGCTGGGGCAAGACAGCGACTGCAACGCCGCCCAGATCGCCACTCTGTTCGGTGCCATGCAGGGCCACAGCTGTATCGACGCCCACTGGTCTGACCCCATCGGCGACGACCTGTACACCTATGTGCGCGGCTACCACCAGCTGACGATCACCGAGCTGGCTCAGCGCACAGTCGACGCGGTCAACAACGCCGATAAGCACTAAATACTGCAAGACTGTGCACCTCTGCACAGAATGTGGCCCCGGCTTTTAGCCGGGGCCGCATTTTTATAGCCAGGACCGAATATTTTTGTACCGCCAGAATACCGGGTTCTTTTTATCCAAAAGAGAAGTGCCGCCATGGACATGTATGGCGCGTCGCTTATATGCGCTTTAGAGAACGGCGGCCTGAACGCGTGTGCCGCATCTCCAAAGCAGACCTGCACAATCACTTTTCTCTGGGGGGCAGCCGACAACTGCAGCTACTCGTGCCGGCGTACCAGCTACCACATCGAGCCGGTGATGGGCGTGCTCTCTTCTTCTGCCGAGATGGAGACCTGGGACATGCGCTGCACACAAAGCTGTTTTGACTCACCCGACGAGCACGAGCTGTCCACCGATGTATGGCACTGGACACCTATTATGGCGGCGATATCGATCGTCTGCTAAATGCCTTACCGGTTCTCAGCCGCGCATCGCCCCCAATATAGAGCTGCGGCTGCCGATCGAGCTGTCACGCCGCACCCCTGTGGACTACTTGCCGGCCCGTCTGGAACATTTTTGGGGGCAGCCGGAATTTTACTCGATCGATCTGTACGGCGGCCAATACGCCCAACTCGTCGAGAGCTCTCGTTCTCTTTATCGGCAGGCGAAAAAGCATGGGCTGTGTCTGAAGGCCCAATGTTGGCTACTGGGATACAGCCGAGGGCATCATAGCCGCCGTGGGTTACCTGGAGCTCGACGATGTACGGTGCCAAATTGCCACTGCCCATCCTCCCCGAGCGATCGATCTGCTCTGCCAGCAGGGTATTTGTTCAGGTGCCGCTCCCACCGGCAATCTGGAGTTGGAGCGGGTATCCTGCGTGGCTGCGCACACCATCGGGCTACTTTTGGATGCTGGAGTAACGGTGACACCGACACTGGGCGACTGTCTTCTATTATAACAGCGATGTGTTGGGTGCGTATTAAAAGCTATATCTGTGCGGGGCCTTGACCGAATTTCGACTGCAGCAAAATCGGCATGACGTGCTGTGAGCCGTTTATAGTGTACATCGACGAGATAGGAAGAGCCGTTGGCCCCCCTGCCCGGCAGCTCTTTTACCATATTGTCTTTTGGGCCTGCAAAGCTAAAGCTGCCGCAAAAAAGGCATCTCGTCTCTTGCTCTGAAAAGCCATGCAGAGTATACTGGGGGCATGGCCAAAAAGGGAGGACTTTTACATGGAGATATTGTTCGGGCAGACCTATACCGAACAGCTATTTGACCGGGCTGATTTTACCGATGCCCGCTGGGAGCAGGTGCAATTTGTGCGCTGCACCTTTGCCTCTTGCGCACTGGACTACCTGCAGACCGAGCGCTGCCAGTTTGAAAACTGCAAGTTTGAATTTTGCCAGCTGGGTGGCAGCAAACACGAAAAGAGCGTGTTCGCCGGCTGTAAATTTCGCGATTGCAACCTGTTTTCAGCAGAGTTTACCGGCTGTAAAGGCATTGGCAGCAACCTGCACGGCTGTGCCTCTACCGGGCTCGCGATACGCGGCGGCAATTGGTCGTACGCCAGTTTTTCAGGGCTGTTTTTGCAGGGGACCGACTTTTCGGGCCTGATGCTGGCCCATGCCGATCTGCGCGACTGCAAGCTGCAGAAGTGCAACTTTCGCGACTGTGACATGACCCAGTGCTACCTGCAAAACGCCGATCTGACCGAGGCCGACCTGCGCGGCGCCCAGTTAGATGGCGTGGATCTGCGTGCCTGCCGCATGAAAAAGACCAAACTGGATATGGTACACGCCATCCAGATAGCGGAGGCAATGGGCGCGGTGATCGTGTAGACTGGTACTGTTCCACCCGCCCGGTAAATAATTACGGGGCAACCAAAAACGTGATGTTCTGGCGCTGAGACGCTTTTTATGAGGAGGACGATGATGACCGAACTGGAAAAAATGCTCGCCGGTGAACTGTACAACGCCGCCGACCCGGAGCTGGTGGCCCTGCACCAGCAGGCCCGGCAGCTGACTGCCCAAATAAACCGCGAAGAAGATATCGAGCGCCGCACCCAACTGTGCTACCAGCTGCTGGGAGAGGCCGGGGAGAACCTGTTTATCGAGACGCCTTTTGCCTGCGACTACGGGCGGTTTATTAAAGTGGGCAATCATTTTTACGCCAACGTAGGCGTTACGATCCTAGATTGCGCACCAGTTACGATCGGCGACAACGTTCTGCTGGCCCCCGGCGTAAAACTGCTGACTGCCACCCACCCAGTAAGCGCTAAATTGCGGGCCACCGGCCTGGAGTACGCGCTGCCCATCACCATCGGCAGCGACTGCTGGCTGGGGGCGGGCTGCATGGTGGGTCCGGGGGTCACCATTGGCAGCGGTACGGTCATCGGCATGGGCAGCGTGGTGACCAAAGATATCCCCGCCGGGGTAGTGGCTGCCGGCAACCCAGCGCGTATATTGCGTCCGGTAGGGCCAGAAGACGACCTTTACTATGCTAAGGGGCGAAAAGTTGAACTGTAAACCCGGAACATATTATACGATACGTAATATTTTTACATGATAATACTTATTTTGACCTGTTTTTGGATGATCTGCTGCACTTTGACAGCATTGTATAAAAAGTGCGCGGTGACTGGTGCGCCGTGTCAGAGATGGGCAAACGATAGATATGGCTGCGGTCTGTGTTGTTGGCAGGCAGGTAAAATGCCGCTGTGGGCAGCGCATTCCTGCTGGGATACCCTCTAAGAATTGCCCAAAAGGGACTGGACCTGCACAGTGTGCAGGTCCAGTCCCTTTTGGGCAATTCTTTTCGGCGCACAGTAAACAGTCCGTATACAGTGCACCGTACACCGTTCACAGCGACCGGCTGTTTAACCCAGCGCCACGTCGAGCAGCATCATCAGTGCAAAGCCGATCATTGCGCCCCAGGTACCGGTGTGGCTGTGACCGGTCTGCGACTCGGGGATGAGCTCTTCTACCACCACGTAGATCATGGCGCCGGCGGCAAAAGCCAACATCCAGGGCATGATCCCCTGGACCGTAGCCGCTAGCAGCACACCCACCAATCCGGCCACCGGCTCGACAAAGCCACTGGCTGCACCGTAGAAAAACGACTTCTTTTTTGATAGCCCCTCTTTTTTAAGCGGCAGCGAGATAGCCGCCCCCTCAGGGAAGTTTTGCAGCCCGATGCCGATAGCCAGAGCGATCGCCGCCGACAGTGTAGCGGTGCTGCCCCCCTGCGCGACCAGCCCAAAAGCCAAGCCCACAGCCATACCTTCGGGTATATTGTGCATGGTCACCGCCAGCACCAACATCGTGCTGCGGCGAAAGCTGTCGGTATGCATCCCCTCGGGCGTTTTGGCGCCGGGATGCAGGTGGGGTAGCAGACGGTCGAGCAAAAACAGAAATCCGCCCCCCAACAAAAAGCCGATAAAGGCCGGCGGCCAGCCCAGTTTCCCCTGCTCCTCGGCCATGTCGATAGCCGGGATGAGCAGCGACCAAACTGAGGCGGCCATCATCACCCCTGAGGCAAAGCCCAAAAAACCTTTTTGCATCGACGGGTCGATATCGTCCTTTACCAAAAACACCATACCCGCCCCCAGGGCAGTGACCAAAAAGGTAAAGCCAGTGCCCAGCATGGCCATCGCCACGGGGTTTTGCAGCACTGCCATGATCTCTCCTCCTCTTTATAGTTTTCTACCAGCCCTTCTGCCACCGCGGTGGGGCCCGGTATACCAGCCTATGTCCGCGGTGCGAAAAAAGGCCCTCTGCCGCACGGCAGAGGGCCTTTTGGGCTGGTAAAATAGCTGATTTAGTAGTTCTCGGCCTTGACCTGGAAGTAGGCGCGGGGATGTGCGCAGACCGGGCAGACCTCGGGGGCCTCGGTGCCCAGAACGATGTGGCCGCAGTTGCGGCACTGCCACAGGACTTTTTCGCCCTTGATAAAGACGGCGTTGCCCTCGACGTTGGCCAGCAGCTTGAGGTAGCGCTCCTCGTGCTCTTTCTCGATCTTGGCTACGCCTTCCATCAGGTCGGCAATGTGGTCAAAACCCTCTTCTCTGGCCTCTTTGGCAAAATTGGCATACATGTCGGTCCACTCGTAGTTCTCGCCTTCGGCGGCATCTTTCAGGTTGGCGGCAGTGTCGCCAATGCCGTCGTGCAGCAGTTTAAACCACATTTTGGCATGCTCTTTCTCGTTATCGGCAGTCTCCTGGAACAGAGCGGCGATCTGCTCATAACCCTCTTTTTTGGCCTTGGAGGCATAGAAGGTGTATTTGTTTCTGGCCTGGCTCTCGCCGGCAAAAGCAGTCATCAGGTTGGCTTCGGTCTTGGTACCTTTTAAATTCTTCATTTTAAAATTCCCTCTTTCTATAAAACTTTTGTGGGTATATAGTTGCGGACACGGCGCCCGCCAGAGTACAAAATAAGATCTAGTGGGCAGTGCTGCCCGCGCCCGCCTGCTGGCAGTGGGGACAATACCCGGTGACGATGAGCTGGTGGCCGGTAACGGCAAAGCCGGTACTGGCATGTATCTGCTCGTCCAATCCGTCGAGCAGCGACAGCTGCAGGTCGAACACCTGGCCGCACTGCTGGCAGAGCATGTGATAGTGGGGCACGGTGTGGCCGTCGAACCGGTCGCCCTGATTGGGTAGCGGTATCTTCACGATCTGCCCCGTTTGGCTGAGCAGGTTGAGATTGCGGTACACGGTGGCCAGACTGATCTGCGGATTGTCTTTTTTAAGGATGTGATAGACCTGGTCGGCTGTGGGGTGGATGGGATTTTCGCGCACCGCCTGCAGCACCAGTTCGCGCTGTCTGGAATATTTCATAGCTGCACTTTCATTAAAAGAATAACTGTTATTGTTTTTGTTTGAGTTTATTATAGACGAAAGTAGTCCAGTTGTCAACATATTTTTCGCATTTATTTTTTTAATTGCCAAACAGCCCCAGCGGTACTATACAGAGCATGCCCAATATGTGCGGCAGATATTTCCACCGGTCCTGTTTCATCTATTATACATAATTGCTGTAACGTGATTTGGTATTTTATGTGAATTTTTTATGGCGGCACTTTCCTTTGTTAAATGGCTATGCTATAATAAGGTACACGGCAGCGGCGTGTTGCTGCGCCGTGCGCCGTCCCACCGGACGCAGAGAGAGCGCCGTAATTGGCGAATGGAGGTATAGCGTATGTCTAAAGTTCTGGTAAAAGTCGACGATCTGGCAAAAGCTGTGCGGTTATACGAGTTGGCATCGGCCGCCAAAAGTGAAGTTGCTGTAGAGCAGGGCCAGTGGAGATCCCCCGTTGTCTCGCCCCTGGGCTTCTTCGGTCTGTGCGCTTTCAACATGAAAGAGCCCATGACCGTCATCAGTGACGACGAGGACTTCATTGCAAAAGTAAAGGCTGACACCACCCTGTTCCACAGCGATAACTAATGCCTTGATAGAACCCCGAAAAGCCGCTTTTAAAGCGGCTTTTTTCTCCCCACCGGCCCCCGTACAAAGCGATGGGGCATCACAGAAGAAAGTGGTGATACCTTTGAGAGAGATCATCGAAAAATTTATAGACGATAACGGCCAGCAGCTGCTGCACGACCTGGGCCGCCTGGTCGCCATCCCGTCGGTGGCACCGGTGAGCCCGCAGCCCGGCCCCTACCCCTACCTGGAGCCCTGTGCCCAGGCCCTGGACTACATGCTGCGCCGGGGCAGCGAGATCGGGCTGTCCGGCGAAAACATCGACTACCGCTGCGGTGTGCTGAGCTACGGCGACGGCGACGAGTCGATCGCGATCGCCGCCCACCTGGACGTGGTGCCGGCCGGCGACGGCTGGACCGGTGACCCCTTCAGCCTGCGGGTAGAGGGCGGCACGCTGTACGGGCGCGGCGTCAACGACAACAAGGGCTCTGCCATCATGGGCCTTTACCTGATGAAGTTTTTGCAGGAAAACCAGATCCCCCTCAAACACAAGATCCAGCTCATTTTGGGCTGTGACGAGGAGACCGGCATGACCGACATGCCGTACTACCTGTCCAAGAAAAAGGCGCCTGCGATCACGCTGGTACCGGACGGCGAATTCCCCATCTGCGTAGGTGAAAAAGGCCTGTGTGAGGGAGAGATCATCTCGCAGCCGACCAGTGATGACAGCCCTATCCTCTCGCTTAAGGGAGGCAGCGCCTCGAACATGGTGCCCTCCAGTGCGGTGGCCGTGGTGCGGGCTACCGGCTTGCCCACACCCGCATGCGGCGACATCACCCTCTGTGAAAAAGACGGGCAGACCACCATCACCGCCACCGGGGTCTCGGCGCACGCCTCTACCCCCGATGCCGGCGACAACGCCATTGGCAAACTGGTCGATTACCTGCTGGACTGCGCGCTGGTCGAAGGCTACGAAAAAGACGTGCTGGAGACCGCCCGCGACCTGAGCTGCACCTGCTACGGCGAGGGGTTTGGCGTGGCCTGCGCCGACGAGACCTTTGGCAAGCTCACCTGCATTTGCGGTACCATTAAAAAAGACGAGCAGGGGCAATATGCCATCGGCTTTAACATCCGTTGGCCGATGGCCATACAGGGCGATGTGCTCAAGAGCGCCATCGAGCTCTGCTGTGGCGATATCGACGCCAAGCTGCAGCTGAACCTGTTTGATGAGCCCCACTACGTAGACCCCGAGCAACCGGCTGTACAGGCACTTAAACGCTGTTACGAGCAGGTCACCGGCGAGCCCTGTGGCCACTATGTCATCAGCGGGGCAACCTATGCCCGCTATTTTCCCATGGGGCTTACCTTTGGCCCCATGTTCCACAGCGATATCGAGCAGATGCCGGCCGGGCACGGCAGCGCTCACCAGCCCGATGAGATGTTGCCGCTGGCGACGCTGAAAAAGGCGCTGGCTATCTATATCGATACCATCGCCGCTCTGGACGGTATCCTGTAGCCGGGCGCTATATGCTCTATATAATAGTAAAAAGGATGGGGAGCAAAAGGCTCCCCATCCTTTTTATTGCGTATTTTTATCGATCTAAACGGCAGTGATCATCCGGGGATACGTGACTGCTATTTTGCCTGCGCCAGTTGCTGTACGGCAGCTCCGCAGTCAGCGACAAAGAAAAAGTTGCGCCCACGGTTGCTCTCGCTGATAAAGTCGTGCAGCGGCTTGCTGGTGTACCGGCTGTAGTCGCCGTAGATAGCCAGTTTTACCCCGTACTGGATATACTTTTCTAGCACTGCGCCCGCCAGGCCGGTACTGAGAATAAAAAAGTCTTCGTGTACCGCTTTTTTGCCGATGGCGATGCGGTCGGCATCGGCCTGACAGCGCACCTGCATCATCAGGTCCAGCGCCGAGTCGACATCGGTCAGCACCTTTTCACGGCCGGCCGCCTCGATCACGGCGATGCGGCGGCTATTTTCTATCTGCAGCTGTATCTGCATGTCTCATCATCTCCTGTTCGGCAGTGCCGCTGCGACGCCGCCTATCTCTTATGGTATATTTTCCCCACTTTGTTCCCCCAGCGCCCGCAGCCGCTGGAGCACGGCTGCATAGCGGGGATGGCGGCGCAGCGGATCTAGCTGGGTCTGCTCCTCCACCATCTGACACAGGTGCGGTTTGAGCAGCGCCTCACCCATAGGTTGCGCCGTCATTTTGATGCGGTCAAACCAGGGGTAGGTGCCTATCTCCCCCACATCGGGCCAGCGCGCAGCCAGGTCGGCATACCGTTCCAGCGCGTCGAGGGCGGGCTCTACCTCACCCTGTGTTGCCAGGCAGCCGGCCAGCGCCAAAAACAGGTTCTGCCCCAACCCCACCTGCAAGCCGAGGACCTGCGCCACGTCGATAGCCCGCTGTAACAGGAACTGTTGGCGGCGGGCATCCTGCCCCTTTTGGGCAATGTTGGCCAGTAACATCAGGTCGGTCACCGCCATAAAGGCGCACATATACAGGTCCTGCTGGGCCAGTTCGGCGGCGCGATCATCTTTTCCCTGCCGGGCATAAAGCGGCGCCAGTTGGCGGCGGGGGTCGAAGCTGTTCGGCGGCTGCTGCTCGAGCAGGTACACCGCCTCGTCGGTGCGCTCGAGCATGCTGTAATAGGCGGTGAGAGCCACAATGGCTGCCTGGGCCGTCTCGCCCTGCGCGATCTCACGGCAGCGCTCCAGCAGTTCGCACCCCCACTGCAACACCTGCTTGGCCTGCTTTTCATCTTGGCAGCAAAGCACCAGCTGCTGGGCAAAGCTGCCCAGCTTTAACAGCAGCAGGCTGTCGGCGGGATACTGATGGACCAGTGCCTTTGCCTGATCCCAGGCCGGGCACAGCCCCTCACGCACCAGCAGTGCGCTGCAGGCAGCTACCAGCGACTGTACCTGCCCGCTATCGAGCTGGGGGCGAAAATTCAGCAGCGCGTCGGGGGTGGTGTGCAGCGCGCGGGCGATCGGCGCCAATAGGGCAATATCGGGGCAGGTGGCCCCCATCTCCCACTTGGAGACCGCCGAATGACTGACCCCAACCAGATCGGCCAGCTGCCCCTGGGTGAGCCCACATTTGTGCCGGGCGGCGGCAATATTTTTTGCCAACTGCTGCATCGTATCTTCCCCCTCTATCTACCCCTATCATACCCCACAGACCGCCCGCTGACAATGGAGCTTCGCGCCTGTCATCGCAGCTTCACTGTTCCTGGCAGGAAAGTTTGCCGGTCACCGGGCTTGACTTGACGCTGCCGGGCACCGTACAATACAGCTGTACCAGAGAAAAACGGATGGCCATGTTCTATTATAAATAGGAGAGAGACTGCCATGGAATGGACTTACCCGCAGATACAAGATGACATCAAACTGGTGGCACTGGATATGGACGGGACTCTGCTCGACAGCCAAAAGCGGCTGCCGCCCGATTTTTTTGACGCCGTGCATGCACTGCGCGCAAAAGGGGTGCGCTGCTGCATTGCCAGTGGACGGCAGTACTATGCGCTGCTGCGAGATCTGGAGCCGGTGGCCGACGACCTGCTGTTTTTGGCTGAGAACGGCTCGATCATCTTTGATGGACGGCAGAACATCTTCACCCAAGATCTGCCCTATTGGCTGTACCGACCGGTAGTCGAGCACATCCGCCAGGTCGATGACTGCCAGATCGTGCTCTGTGGTGCCAGAGCGGCTTATATCGAGCAGCAGGACCCGGCCTATCTGCACCAGATCGACCTGTACTACGCCCGCCGACAGCTGCGGGAGGACCTGTTGGCCCCGCCGGTAGAAGATGCGGTGTGCAAGCTGGCCGTGTACTGTGACCGGCGCGCCGAGCAGCGCGTGCTGCCGCTGCTCGAGGAGTACCGGGACCGCTTTCTGGTGAGCTTGGCGGGCAGCGACTGGGTGGACATGATGCTGCCCGGTACCAATAAGGGCAGCGGGTTGACCCGGCTACAGCAATACCTGGGCATAGGCCCAGATAACTGCATGGCTTTTGGCGACTACCTGAACGACCTGCAGATGATGGGCGCCTGTACCCACAGCGTGGCCATGCATAACGCACACCCCCAGTTGGCAGCGGTCTGCCGGCATCGGGCCCCCTCCAATGACCAGGACGGGGTGATGCGGGTGCTGCGCCACCAATTCGATCTGTGATACATACAGAGGGACAGAAGAGGTGTATGGTGAAAAAGATCTTGCTGGTACCCGACTCGTTCAAGGGGACGCTATCGGCCCGAGAGGTATGTGCGGTCATTGCCGAACGGGCGCAGGCACTGCTGCCCGAAACCGATATCTGCCAGATACCGGTGGCTGACGGCGGGGAGGGCAGTGTGGATTGCCTGCTACAGGCCGTGGGCGGCCAAAAGGTGACCTGCCCGGTTGCGGGCCCCTTTTTTGATGAACTGACCGCCTTTTATGGAGTGCTGCGCGAGCGGTCCGGCCACCCCCGCACTGCGGTGATCGAGATGGCAGCCTGCGCCGGGCTGCCGCTTGCCGAGACGCGGCTAGACCCCGAAAAGGCCACCACCTACGGTGTGGGCCAGCTCATTGCCCATGCGGTGGCACACAGCGGTTGCCGCCAGATCTTGTTGGGACTGGGCGGCAGCGCCACCAACGACGGCGGCTGCGGTATGGCCGCTGCGCTGGGAGTTCGCTTTACCGACCGAGAGGGGCGGGTCTTTGTGCCCACCGGCGGTACACTGTCAAACATCGCCGCTGTGGATACCAGCGGCCTGCTGCCACAGCTGTCCCAAGTAGAGATCACCGCCATCTGCGATATCGATAACCCGCTCACCGGCCCACAGGGGGCGGCAGCGATATTTGGCCCGCAAAAAGGGGCCGATCGTCAGATGGTGGCCCGGTTGGACGCTGGGCTAAAACACCTGGCCGAACAGGTGCTGCACGATCTGGGTACTGCTGGCGAGACCGCTGCCGGGGCCGGAGCCGCCGGCGGCATGGGTTTTGGTGTAGCGGCCCTGTTGGGCGGCCGGCTGCGTATGGGCATTGAAGTCGTACTGGACACAGTGGGCTTTCAGCAGCTGGCCCAAGATGCCGATCTCATCATCACCGGTGAGGGCCGGCTGGACGGGCAGAGCGCCCGCGGCAAGGTGGTCAGCGGGGTGTGTAAACGCGCCAAAGAACTCGGTGTACCGGTAGTGGCGCTGGTCGGCGCCCTGGAAAAAGGTTACCAGCCGCTCTACCGGCAGGGACTCACCGCGGCATTTAGCATAAATCCCCGACCAGAAGACTTTGCCACCGCCCGCCACAAGAGCGCCGAAAACCTGGCGCAGGCCGCCGAGAACCTGCTGCGGCTGTTTGCCGCCGCACAGTGCGCCCGATAGATCTCCGTCGGCAGTCAGCATCCCATACAAGGCACCGCCGACTATAAAACAGGGGGACTTTCCTGCTAAAACATGCCTGTGCCGGTGGTCGCCGACCCACGCTATCAGCGAGAGCACCGATGGCCAAGAGCACGGCGGGAAACCCATAAAATGTACTGGGCACTGCCCTATCTATCACACTATAAAAAGAGCGCCGCTGCCAAAAATTGGTAGCGGCGCTCTTTTCTCTTTTATAGCTTACCTGCCAGGTGGGACCGCTACCGCGCCAGCGGCTGGGCCAGATCTTTTTTATCTGCCCGCAGAGTGTGGCCCTCCAGTTCCAGCAGGCGGTATTTTAGCTCCATACCGGCACTAAAACCACCCAGCGAGTGCTTGCCCAGTACTCGGTGACAAGGCACGATGAGCAGCAGTGGATTGTTCCCCACCGCAGTGCCCACCGGGCGCGGATGGCTGCCCACCTGCTCGGCCAGCCACTGGTAGCTCACCAGCTCACCGTAAGGGACCTGGATGAGCGCCCGGTACACCCGCTGCGCAAACGGGGTGCCGGTAAAGGCGATCGGCAGGTCAAACACCTGGCGCTCGCCGGCCAAATACTCCCCCACCTGGCGGCGGCAGGCCTCGATAAGGGGCGTATTTAGGTTTTTCATGGTCACCGCACCGCCAAATTCTGGATGCCGTCCCACAAATACGATGTGGCCGTCCTCCTCGGCGATCAGCAGCTGCAGGTCGTCAAAATCACATACCTGGTAGGTAAGCATCGTCTCTCCTCCACACGTGGCCGCAGGGCCGTCTCCCGAACAAAACAATCGTTCTTTTCACCTTTTTTATTATACGCAAGCGAGCTGTTTTGCACAAGTGCGGGCTGCGATTTTTTGCCGGGTATAATTGGTTTTGGCCGCGCCACACTACTACTGTTCGCAATAGTGTTCGGCGCTTTGCGCCCAAAATACCGCGTGCAGAAAGGAAACAGCGCTATGAAAAAGACGTTGACACTGGTGCTGGCTCTGGCGATGTGCTGTATGTGCTTTGTCGGCTGTGGCACCGACACCAAGCCCGAGGACAAGGAGAACTCCTCTTCCCTCATGACCCCCAGCCGGGGAAATGAGCACAGCGACACCGATCCCTCCACCTCGCAGGGGACAGCGGCCGCCGCCAACTCGCAGACCACCGCCAAACAGGATTACGACAGCCTAAACGGCGATAAGATCGGCTGGGGTCAGGGCTATGAAAAAGATACCGACGGTATCCCCACCTCCTGCACCCAGATGCAGGCCAAACTGGGGAAATACGGGGCCATGTTTATCGGAGCCAAAGAAAAGACCATCTATCTGACTTTTGACCAGGGGTATGAAAACGGATTTACCGCCACCATCCTCGACACGTTAAAAGAGAAAAAAGTGCCGGCCACCTTCTTTTTGACCTACGACTACTGCAAGACCGAAGAGGTGCTCATCCGCCGCATGATCGCCGAGGGCCACACCCTGGGCAACCACTCGCAAAAACACAAGTCGTTCCCCACCATCTCGGTGAGCGAGGCCCAGCAGGATATCGACTTCATGCACCAGCATGTCAAAAACGTGTACGGCTACGACATGAAGGTGTTCCGCTTCCCCATGGGCGAGTACTCGGAGCGGATGCTGGCCGCCGTGCAGGATTACGGTTATAAATCGATCTTCTGGTCGTTTGCCTACAAAGATTGGGTGACCGATGCCCAGCCCGATAAGGCCGAGAGCTTGCAAAAGCTGCAGGAGAACCTGCACCCCGGCGCCATCTACCTGCTGCACTCGGTCAGCTCTACCAACGCCGCCATCCTGGGCGACTTTATCGACTACGCGCTGGCGCAGGGCTACACCTTTGCCGCTATCGCCTAAAACCGCACCGTCAGGCCGCTGACGCCTATGCAGATGGCGCGGCGATTGTCAAGTAAAATCTCTGTAAAGTCACTTGGATTTCGCTTGACAAAATACATAGACTTCACTTACGCCACCTATACAAATCTGAAGAAAATGTGGGAATTTTGTCAAATCCATTTTCCCCCCGCCAGCAGCGATGCTATACTCAAAATGTACCCACCTGTGTACCGCCGCGGGGCAGTGCGCCTTTTTTGGCGTGTGGCTGCGGCGTACACGTTCCGTAAAACCGCAAGTGTAGCATGTGCCCAATTGGGAAAAGTATGAGGGGAGCACTATGAATTTTTTCAACTTCCTGTCGCTGGCCGGCGGATTGGCCCTGTTTTTGTACGGTATGAACATCATGGGGTCTGGGCTGGAAAAACTGGCCGGCTCTAAGCTCGAGATCATCTTGACCAAGATGACTTCCAACATCTTTAAGAGTGTACTGCTGGGCGCGCTGATCACCGCCGCCATCCAGTCCTCCTCGGCCACCACCGTCATCGTGGTAGGCCTGGTGAACTCGGGCATCTTAAAGCTCGACCGGGCGGTCGGCATCATCATGGGTGCCAACATCGGCACCACCATCACCGCCCAGATCTTGGCGCTGGGCGATATCTCCAGCGACAACTTCTTGCTGCAGCTGCTCAAGCCCACAGCGCTCTCGCCGCTGTTCGCCGCGCTGGGCATCGTGCTGTTCATGTTCTTAAAGAGCAACAAATCCAAAAACCTGGGGCAGATCCTCATTGGTTTCGGCATCCTCTTTACCGGCATGAAAGCCATGGAAACGGCCATGGAGCCGCTGCGCACCATGCCGCAGTTCACCAACCTGATGGTCACGCTCTCCAACCCCGTGCTGGGCGTGTTGGCCGGCGCACTGGTCACCGCAGTGATCCAGTCCTCCTCGGCCTCGGTAGGTATCTTACAGGCCATATCCTCCACCGGTCAGCTCAAATTTTCCACCGCGATCCCGGTCATCATGGGCCAGAACATCGGCACCTGTATCACCGCGATCATCTCCAGCGTGGGCGCCAACAAAAACGCCAAGCGCGCAGCGGCGGTGCACCTGTACTTTAACATCATCGGCTCGGCGGTGTTTTTGACCGGCGTCTACGCCTTCCAGTACACAGTGGGTTTTGACTTTTGGAACCAGGCTATCACCCGCGGCGACATCGCCAATTTTCACACGATCTTTAACATCGTCACCACACTGCTGCTCATTCCTTTCCACAAGGGGCTGTGCAAACTGGCCGAGCTCTCTATCCGTTCTAAAAAGGGCGAGGACGAGCAGAGCCCCGAGATCCCCATGCTCGACGAGCGCCTGCTCATGAGCCCCAGTCTGGCCATCGAGCAGAGCCGCAAGGTGCTGACGCTGATGGGCAGCTACGCCCAGAAAAACTTCTCGCGGGCCATCCCTCAGCTGTTTCACTACGACCACAAAGTAGGCGATAAAGTAAACGAATACGAGGCGGCCATCGACAAGATGGAGGTGATCTTGCCGCGCTACCTGCTCAAGCTCACCGACAAAGAGCTCTCTGACCGCGAGAGCAGCAGCGTATCTGAGATGTTTCGCCTGGTGACCGAATTCGAGCGCATCGGCGACTACGCCATCAACGTGCTCGAGCGCGGCGGCGAGATATACGACAAGAAGATCACGCTGTCCGAGACCGCCCGCAAGGAGCTGTATGTGCTCAACGACGCCATCGGTGAGATCATCGAGCTGGCTGTCACCAGCTTTAACAACCACGATATCCTGCTGGCGCGCACCATCGAGCCGCTGGAGCAGTGCATCGACAAGATGAAAGAGATGCTCAAGACCAAGCATATCGACCGCCTCAAAAACGGAGAGTGTGCCATCGACGCCGGCGTCATCTTCTTAGAGATCCTCACCAATTTAGAGCGCATCGCCGACCACTGCTCCAACATCGCCGCCTATGTTATCGGCTATGAGGGGGAGGAGATGGACGACTTTGACGCCCACGAGTACCGCCAAACGCTGCACGACGGCCACGAGGAAGAGTATAACCGCCTCTACGCCTTTTACAAAGAGAAATATGCCAGTCAGATCAGCCGCTGAGCGCTGACGGAGCAGTTCAATAGTGCGGGTGGTGCAGCCTGGAACAGCAGGGTTGCACCGCCCGCTTTTTAGTGCCGGTTTGCGCTCGAGCCGCAATTTATAGTATACTGTGGTTGGCGAAAAATGCGGCACAGTGGTGCCCGCTATCCCAGAAGATACGGAGGACTTGCCCGTGAGCGTGAAGAGAAGACCGCTGCCCTATCTGCTGACTATTTTACTGTCGTGCCTGGTGCTGTACGGGGCCGGCAAGCTGGCCGACGGGCCGGATAATTTTTTGTTTACCCAGCGCACCGGCGAACAGGGAACCAAGGCCCAGGTGGTGGATGTGTTGTCGGACGAAGACACCACCCAGGACTACGAGACGGTGAGCTTTGCCCAGCGCACCATCACCTTTAGAGCCAAATTTTTAGAGGGCGATAAAAAAGGGCAGGTAGTGCGGGCCACCCAGACCATGGATACGCTGCAGATGCAGGCGGTACACGCGGTGGAAAAAGGCGACAAACTGTACCTGACCGCCGCCCACAAAGCAGACGGCAGCGACGATTATATAGCCGGCAACTTTGTCAGAGAAAACTGGCTGTTGGGGCTGGTGGCGGTATTCTTTTTGCTGATGCTGCTGTTTGGCCGCATGCAGGGGCTAAACACTATCCTCTCGCTGGTGCTCACCTGCGCGGCGGTGTTCACCGTACTGGTACCGGCCATCGCCTCGGGCAGGAACATCTACCTTTGGACGGTGCTGGTATGCCTGTTCATCGTGGTGATGACGCTGTCGATCATCACCGGCTTTACCCGCAAAAGCGCTGCTGCGGCGCTGGGTTGCCTGGGCGGCGTGTGCGTGGCCGGTCTGCTGACGGTGTTTATGAACAGCGCCATGAAGATATCGGGTCTGGTGGATGAGGACACCTTTATGTTGGCCTCACAAGACCCAAGCCGCAATCTCGACTTGTTGGGCATCATCTTTGCGGCCATCGTCATCGGCGCGCTGGGGGCCACGATGGACGTATCAATGTCGATCTCCAGCTCGCTGGAGGAACTGCTCATCAAGGTCCCCAACATGTCGTTTATAGAGCTGTTGCGCAGTGGGCTGCGCATCGGCCGCGACATTATGGGCACGATGGCCAATACGCTGATACTGGCCTATGTGGGCTCGTCGCTCAGTCTTATCCTGCTGATGCTCTCGTACCAAAACACCACCGCCTCGCTCTTTAATCTGGAGTTCATCGCCACCGAGGTGCTGCAGGCGCTGGCCGGCAGTATCGGTATCCTCTTCACCATCCCGCTCACGGCCATCTCTACCGGGCTGCTTTACCGCCGGCGGCAGCGGCGCCTGCAAAACGAGCAGGTCTGATAAAATTTATTGCCAAAAAAGAGCGCCTGCCCACAGTGGGCAGGCGCTCTTTTTTGGTGTTCGTATCAGTACTGCCAGACGTTATAGCTAAAGGCGCCATCCACTACCGGCAGCTGGCCGTCCTGCTCTTTTTCGATGACTTCGATGAGCTGCTGGCGATAGGTGTCGTCATAGCCCTCCATCACCGGCGTCACCCGGCTGGCCTCGTTTAAGAAATGCAGCACGTCGCGGCCCATAGCCCGCCCCTTGTCGGTGTGCACATCATAGGCATAATCGGGCACCTCGGGCTGGTAGCCGTGCTCGAATTTTTTGATGACGATGTTCTTCAGGCAGTCGGTGGAGCGCTCTTTGGCGCAGCCGCACAAAAAGCGGATCGCGTGCATAAAAAAGATGGGCTGGTCGCCGTCGGAGTACGGGAACTCCGATGCGATCTGCCGCAGCGCCCGCACGACCACCGGGGCGTTTACATTGCCAAAGCCGATATCTTCCACCGCGATGACCTGCAGCCGCCGCCAGAGCTTCTCTAAAAACTGCGGGCTGGTAATGTACATCTCGTAGGCCATCTCAATGGCTTTTTCGGCGTTGCCGCGGCGGATGGATTTTTGCAGGCCCGACACGACTTCGTCGCCGGGCAGGCCGTTTCTGGTGGTGATATTTTTCCAGGGATCGTAAGACATAAATTCAGACATGGGCGTCTCCTCCAAAAAATGCGTAATCACAGTGTGTGCAGCCCAAATGACAGGCGCGCTCTTCTCTTTAATGATACGGGATTTGCCGCCGGTTGACAAGCAGTTTTTCACCCGTTTTTCCGCCGTGCCGGTCAATGTGCCAAATTACCAAAAAACTGCACCGACATGCGAAAATTTAACCTCTTGTGTTTGCATTTTCCACCGCATCATGTTAATATTATTGATAATAGACTTATTTACACACATTAAAAGGATGGACACCTTATGCTGAAAAAATGGACCGCACTTGTTTTGACTGCCGTGATGGCGCTGACCGTATTTGTGGGGTGCGAGGCCCCCACCCCGCAGGAAGACGCTGTCAAGACGTATTTAGAGGCAGTGCGCGATGGCAATACCGAGCTGATGCGGGTAGCTGATGGCTACACCACCCGCGATATCGACTTTGGCTTTGCCCGCCAAGTTATCGAGAAAAAGCGCAAAAAGGCCAAGATCAAGATCTTGAGTTCCACCGAGACCGGCACCGATACCTACACCGTCGAGGCCAGCATCACTTTTTTTGATCTGCTCGACGCCCATCAGGAAGAGGTGGCCCGTCAGCTGGATGCAGAGAGCCAGCAGCCCAGTGATGGTGTGAGCAGCGACAGCGGCCAGAGCGCCCCCACCGACGAAACTTCCAGCGCCGCCAGCTCCTCTGCTGGCGCGGCCGGCGAGAGCACATCCCACCTGTCGGAGGAGGAGATAAACGAGGCCTTTTTAAAAGTGTACGAGGACTGCGACAAAAAGACCAGCTATAAGTTGACTTTCAAAGTGGTCAAAGTGGGCGAGGACTACAATGTAGATGTGAGCGAGTGTCTGGACGAAGTAAATGCCCTGTACACCTGCAATCTGGAATCGGTACTGTAAATATCTTGCGGCAAAGGCCCGGTGGGACCACTGTGTGCAGTGGCTCTCTGCGGGCCTTTTTTGCCCCCTGAATACTGGGACCGCGTTTAAAGGCATTTGAAAAGAGACGACTGATAAGGAGGTGTGGCGGTGCTGCGCAAAAAGCTGTATCACTACGACGTGGCCATCCTGTACTTCATACAGGAGAAGTGCCGGCGGCCCATCTGGACGCCGCTGATGGTGGGGGCCTCGATGCTGGGCAACGGCGGGCTCTTGTGGCTGGGCGTCAGCGCGGCGCTGCTGGCCATCCCCGGCTGGCGGCGAGTGGGCTATACGATCCTGGCGGCACTGGTGCTGGGGCTTCTCATCGGCAATGTGGCCATCAAGCTGGCGGTGGGGCGCACCCGGCCCTACGTGGCGTTGGCCCGCAAGGTACTGCACATCGCCCCTCCACAAGACAGCAGCTTTCCCTCCTGCCACACGCTGTCTTCTTTTGCCGCGGCCACGGTACTGTTTATGGCCGACTACCGGCTGGGTCTCATTGCCGGGGCAGTGGCGGCTGTCATCGCCTTCTCGCGACTGTATCTGTTTGTACACTACCCCAGCGACGTGTTGGCCGGGCTGGTGCTGGGTATCGGCGTGGCAGTTTTGACCGTATTGCTGTTGCAGGCCTATGTGTGGCACGGTCACGGCTTTATGGGTTTTTACCGGCTGGTCCCGTAAAACGGCCACATCTTCTCCTGAAATAAACAGCATAAAAAGGCGGGGAGGGCAGCTCAGGTAGAGCTGCCCTCCCCGCCTTTTGTAGAGTAGGAGAGATGTCAAAAAACTTCACGGCACGGTTGCCGGGTCATACACTAGGGTTTGGCGTTGTTGCGGATAGAGTTGAGCTCTTCCTGTTCCATGCCGTAGGCGCTCTGTACCTTGATCTCGCCGTCGGCGATCTTCTGGCGCTGCTCGTCTATATAAGTCTGCACATCCGCCGGGACCTGCTCTTTGTAGTAGTCGTTTTCAGCCAGGGCCACAACTCCTTTTTTGACGCCCCATTTTTCCAGCGTACCAAAAGGCAGTTCCCCCTTTACCGCCAGCGTGATCGCCTCTTTTAAGGCGATATCATTGCGCTTGGTCATCGAGGTGAGGATGACTTTGGCCAGTTCAGGATCCGAGTCGATAAAGTACTCGCGCTGGTCGGCATCTACGCCCAGTGCCCAGCAGCCGGCATCCTGACAGGCCTGGAATACGCCCAAGCCGGCGCCGGCAGCCACCTGGTGGACCACATCGGCCTTGTTGGTGTTGATCTGTACGTTCGAGAGCTCTTTGGCCTTGGGTGCATCGGTGTAGTTGCCGATAAACGAGACCGCCACTTTTCCGGAGGGCTCTACGCTCTGAGCGCCCTGGATATAGCCGACCATAAAGTCGCCGATGAGCACGCCGTCAGCGCCGCCCACAAAGCCGATGACTTTCGACTGAGACATTTTCATAGCCAGCGCACCGGCCAGGTACTCGCCTTCGCTCTGCACGTAGTTGATGCAGAAACAGTTCGAGAGCTTGTTGTCGTAGTTGGGATCGATATCATAGGCAATAAAGCGTTTGGTGGGGTACTCCTCGGCGTGTTTTTCAAGGATCTCCAGCATCTCGCCCTGTGAAAAGAGCACCAGATCATAGGTATCGGCCGCATCCATCAGGGTGGGCTCCATCTTCGACTTGGAGTCGGTGCCGTACTCGATGACCTTTACATCGATATCCAGCTCCTCGCCAGCCTCCTGCACACCTTTCCACGAGATGTCGGCAAAAGATTTGTCACCCAGGTTGCTGGTCACGTAAACGATCGATTTGATCTCGGATTTCTTACTGTCGCCCCCATCGTCACTGTCACCACAACCGGTCAGGGCAGCGGTGAGCAGCATAGACGACGCCAGGAGCAGCGCGGTCAGCTTTTTCATACAGATGTTACCTCCTCTGTACACTCTGTGTGGGAGAAAATTATCACCACTCGATAACTTTCCTCTTCCTCTGTCCCCATCATAACAAAATATTGTGCATAGTCAATCATTTATCTTGCTGTTCTCCGATAATTATAGTTTTATTTTATATTGTTTTGCAAGATTGCACATACAAATTTATCGAGTTTGATAATTATTGAGATGATCGCTTGACAAACACGGTTGTCTCTATCATAATACAAGGAAAAAGGATTTTCTCATGATGGACAAAAACGACATGCAGTCTGCCGCCCCGCTGGGCAAAAAGCAGCGGCGACAGCAGAAGATACTGTCCCTGCTGCAGGAAAACAGTCATATGTCCTGCCGCGAGCTGCAGCAGCAGTGCGGCTGCAGCGAGGCCACCATGCGCAACGATCTGCGACAGATGGAACACGATGGTCTGCTGCGGCGCACCTTTGGCGGGGCCTGCTGTATCCACATAACCCCGGCTACTCTGGCCATGCCGTCGGTATACATGAAACAGAATCTGGCCGAAAAAGAGGCGATCGCCCGTTTTGCCGCTGACACCTTTGTACGCCCCGACCAGATGCTGCTGCTAGATCTGGGCGGCAGCAGCTACGCATTGGCAAGTTACCTGGTACAGCGCGGACTGCCGCTGGATGTGGTGACCAACTCGCTGGTGACTGCCGGGCTGCTGGCCCGTGCCGGTCATATTCGGTTGCACCTGCCCGGCGGGGTATACAACCGGGAGATCGATTCTTTCGATGTGCCTTCTTCGCTGGAGTATTACCGCAATATCCACGTACAACACCTGTTTTTAGGTGCCAACGGGATAAACGACCGCGGCGATATCACCGTCAACATCTCCTCGCTCTCCACCCATCGGCTGATGGTCAAGCGGGCCATGGTGAACTCGGCCGACAAAGTGGTGTTGCTGTGCGACCACAGCAAGATCGGCAAGAGCTGCTTTTACAAGGTCTGCAGCATCGACCAGATCGACTGCATCGTGACCGACGACGGCTGTGACGAGAGCCAACGGCAAATGCTCTCCAGCCTGGGGCTGCCGGTCTACTACGCACCGCTGGATACATAGGCACTGTACATAAAAATGTAGGGCCATACCCAAAAGCTGTGCGCGGCCAGCGCCCGGCCAACACATCGGCGATGCGGTACCGAGAGTTGGCGGTCAGCACCGTCGCCCCCTGACGGATGGGCTCTTTCAAAAATTCCAGTTCGGCGCTGGCGCCGGCGTGGCTGTCACCAATACAGTGGTCCTGCATCGTGCAGCCTGCCGGCAGCTGCCATCATCTCATCGGCGTCTTAGCCCTCTACCGAAGTAAAGATCAGCAGATAGCGGGGGTGGACCAGCGCGGCGATGACAGCGGCGGTCTCGTCGTTGTCGATGCACGCTACCACCTGCTGTTGGACGCTTCTGCGCAGCTGCTTTAGCTCCCAGCGGCGGTTCTCCCCAAAACAGGCCGTGTCGTTACAGTTGATGATGGGTACGGCTCCCCTGCCCGTACAGCGCGTCAAAAACTGGTGGATGTGTGGATGTACGCGCGCTTTTCGGCGTCGTTAAAATGGGTGTGCGACACCAGCAGCTGCCGCACTGAATATTTTGACGGGATGTAGCACCAGTACTTCTCCATCAAGATCGCCTGTCCCTGGGTCGAGTAATCGGTCATCACGGCGCTGCTTGGCTCCCCTAGGGCATGACCGGTACGCTTGATATAATTTAGCCGTCCGATCTGGGCCACCCCAGAGTTGGCCCAGATCATGCCCGGGCGCAGTTCGCGCCCAATGTGTCTGAACACATTGCAGTCGATGTCGCTCTCCTCCTGATGAATGAGCGCCATCGAACCGATCTTGTCCACCGGCTCTATATCGTGTTGCATGTTCTCTCCTCCCCCACAGGGCAGCCCGCAGCGCCGTCCCACACAAAAAAAGCCAGCTCGGTACAGGTCGTCTGCACCGATGCTGGCCTTTTTAGTTTTACTGCCCGCAATAGGGCAGTGTCGCTTTTACAATCTGTGCGCCGGGCATCGCCTGATCTTAATAGAAGTACCAGGCCGAGCGCAAAAAGCCAAAGATCCCGCCAATACCGCTGATCACAAAGAGGACCGCCAACACCATCGAGCCGATAGTCGCCCACTTGATCATCCTATCGGCCAAGTCGCGGTGTTTGCCCTCCTCGGCGGTGCGCAGCATCAGCGCCACCACCAGCAGCACCGGCGGCACAACAAAGCTGAGCGCCTGCAAGACAAAGCGCACTGCCGGGCACTCGAAGATAGGTCCGCCTTTAAAGTCGAATGCACCGCGTTTGGGCTTTATGGGGTATCCCGGGGCAGGGGTGCCGTACGGAGCGCCCTGATAGCCCGGCTGTGGGCCCTGGGGCGGCACCTGCTGATAAGCTGGCTGCGGGCCGGCGGCCGGAGCCTCGGGGGCCGGTTGCTGCACCTCTGCCTGGGCGGTATCTACCGGCACACCGCAAACGGTGCAAAACAGGCTGCCCGGTGCGATCTCGTTGCCACAATTTTTACAGGTCATAAAACGTGTTCCTCCTAAGTCGTAATGGGCGGGCCACCGCGGCCCGAATGCCCGCTATTAGGCTGCCGAGATGGCAGCCGGGGCCCGCTCCCTGCCGCCATTATACCACAGCTTTTTTATTTTACCAAACTGCACCGGCCCGCACCGGCCCGCACTAGCCAGCACCGTCCTGCACCGGCCTGTACCGGCACACGCCCAGACGGCCGCACAGAAAAACAGCCGCCGCCAAATGTTCTCGGCCGCGGCTGTCTTTTTATCTCTCGCCGCTACTGCGCGGCGAGTATCTTTTCTTTTTGCGCCAGCAGCGCATCTCCCTCTAACTGCTGCTGGACCCAGTCGGTGCCCAGGCGGTCGATCATCATGCCAAAGCGCTCGCCTGGCTGGCCCTCTTTTTTAAACAGCAAGATCGCCTTTTCCACCATATCCATGGCCTCGTCACGGGTGTACAGCCGGGGCAGCTGGTCGCCGATACGCACTTTTTTGCCCCAGCGGCCGCCTATGTAGATGCGGTACATGGTCTCGTTATCGGCCACGGCGCCAAAGGGGCACCCCTTAACGCAGCGGCCGCAGTTGTTGCAGATCTCCTCGTCCAGCTGCAACAGCTCATCCCGGTAACTGGCGGCCTGCATGGGGCAGTTTGTCTCAACGGCGCACTGCTTGCACTGACGGCACTGTTCCCCCAGGTACTGGGGTACCTTTTGCCCGACGATGCCAATATCGTTTAGATCGGGCTTCATACAGTTGTTGGGGCAGCCGCCCACGGCGATCTTAAACTTGTGGGGCAGCGCCACACTGCCGTAGCCCACGTAAAAACGATGGTGGATATCGGCCGCCATCTGCTGCGTGTCGTAGAGGCCAAACACACAGGTAGTCCCCTTACAGGCCACCACCGGGCGCACCTTGGCGCCGGTGCCGCCGGTGACCATCCCCTCCCGGGCCACAAAGGCCTTAAAGGACTCGATATCGCGGTAGTGGATACCGGGCAGTTCCACCGTCAGGCGGGTGGTAAAGCTGATGTTGCCGTTGCCGAACTCGTGTGCTGCCTGGCTGAGGTTCTGCATCTGCGCGGCGGTGAGCACGCCGTTTTCGGTGATGATGCGGGCAGAAAATTCCTCGGTGCCGCGGTTGAGCAAAAACCCCTCACCTTTTACCCGTTTGATATCTGCTGGTGAAATCGCCACAGTTTATCCGTCCTTTCTATCGCGTCTCTCGGCCCCGCCTTGCAAAGGCGGGCAAAAAACGGTACCATATGTGTATTACGACTGCGGCCAACAGGCCCTATATAGTCTGGCCGCAGATCATCGGTGCAGGAAGTGAAATCATGACCACCCGCCACTTAGAAGTTTTTCTGGCGGTGGCCCGCGTAGGCAGTATGAGCGGCGCCGCCAAAGAGCTGTACATCTCGCAGCCCACCGTCAGCCAGGTGATCGCCGAGCTGGAGGAGCACTATCACACCCGCCTGTTCGAGCGGCTGCAAAAGCGGCTGTACATCACCCCTGCCGGGCAACAGCTGCAGCGCTACGCCCAGCAGATCACCGACCTGTTCTCGCAGATGGACCAGGAGATGGACCACACCGCCCACCACCGTCTGCTGCGGGTGGGGGCGACCATCACCATCGGCAGCTGCCTGCTGCCCGGCCTGGTGGCCAGATTTGAGTCAGCCTGTCCCAGCACCCAGGTACAGGCTTACGTCGACAACACCCAGGCCATCGAGGGGATGCTCTGCCGCAGCGAGCTGGACCTGGCGCTGGTAGAGGGCAAAATCAGCAGTCCCCAGCTGCGCACCTTTGATGTGCTCGACGACCAGCTGGTGCTGATCTGCGCCCCCGATCACCCGCTGGCCAAGCAAAACAAAGTGACGCCCCAACAGCTGCAGGGGCAGCAGTTCATCATGCGCGAGACCGGCAGCGGCACCCGGGCCCTGTTCGAGGAGTTCCTGCGCCAAAATCAGGTACAGATCAACGTGAAGTGGAGCTGCCACAGCTCCGACTCGGTGCTGGCCGCAGTGGCCGCCGGGCAGGGGTTGGCGATGCTCTCGCTGGTGCTGGTACAAAAGCCGGCCGCCCAGGGCCAGGTGGCGATCTTACCGCTGCAGCGGGCGGGTCTCAGCCGCAGCTTTCAGCTGGTATACCACAAAGACAAGTACCTCTCGGCCGTCATGCGCCAGTTTATAAAAAGTTTGCCGCACGCGCCACCTGTTCTAGGGTAACACGGCACCACTTTTCTGTAAAATAGCGGTTTTCAATATTTACCATAGTGAAACACCTATCATCTTTTATTTATCTATTTTTAAAAGAGGTGCTCTGCCCGCTGCCTGGCGGTGGAGCACCTTATTTTATCGCTCTACCCGTATCTCCACCCGAGTCACGTACGACTGCTCATCTTTGACCGACAGGTAGGTCAGCAGGTCGTACTCGTAGCTGCCCTCAACGATGGTCAGCCCCTGCCGGCGAATAAAATCCAGCAAGATGCGATAGCTCTCCTGGGTGCTGCCATAACTGCCCCGGTGGTGTATCACCCCACACAGTCCGGCTGTCCTCACCCGCTCCAGCCGGTCGCCGGTCTGCTCGGTGCTCTGTATGGCCATATACGAGCCATTTTGGTAGATCCCCCGCTGCAGCTGCCGGCAGCTCACACCCGACCCGGGCAGGTTGCCGGCGGTGGAGGGGTACTTGGCACAGTACTGCATCAGCTGGGTACTGGCCTCGGTGTAGTCGTGAGAGGTGATACCCAGCGGATTTTGGATGGGCATACACAAAAAATACTCCTGCGGGCGCTCCTCCAACCAGGGGACCTCCACCGGGTGGCTGGCGGCGAGCTGTGTCTGCGCCGTCTTGCGGTCGATAGCGCCGTGCAGCGCCTGCAGGCGCCGTATCTCACCGGCCAGCCACTGCTGCTTGCTCTGGAGCAGCGCCAGCAGCGTGCCCGAATCGCCGTGCAGGTAATCGCCGATCTCCCGCAGCGAGCTGCCGATCTCTTTGAGCGTGCGGATCGCACTGAGGATATCGCTCTGGCGGTTGGTGTAGTATCGGTAGCCATTTTGTCCCACTACCGCCGGCGAAAACAGCCCGGTGCGGTCGTAGTAGATCAGCGTTTGGCGGCTGATACCGTGCAGGGCGGCAAACTCCCCCACTGTGTAGAGGATCTCTCCCTTGGGAATATCCATCTTCTGGCCCTCCAAAAAAATTTTGCCAAAGGTCTTGACTGTATAGTTACTATATAGTTTATCATAGACGCTGTGAGAAACCAAGACACAGATATCCAAACAGGAGGAACAAATGGAAGTAAGGAAACCTATCCCCGTAATACTGGATGTAGACCCCGGCGTAGACGACGCGCTGGCCATCATCCTGGCTCTGCAGTGTAAAGATCTGGATGTGCGCGGCATCACCGCCTGCTTTGGCAACCGGCAGCTGTGGCGCACTCTGCGCAACGCGCTGCAGCTGGTTGAACTGATGGGCCGGGACATCCCCGTCGCCAAAGGCGCCAGCGAGCCGCTGTGCAAGCCGCTGCGGGAATACGACGGTCCCGACGACCATCTGATCCACGGTCTGGAGGGGCTGGGCCCGGTAGTGCTGCCCGCCCCCACCCACCACGAGGTCGAGCTGCCCGCACCCGACTTTATCGCCGAGCTGCTGCGCCAGAGCGACGAGCCCATCACGCTTATCCCGGTGGGGCCGCTGACCAATATCGCCCGTTTTGTGGTCGCCTACCCCGAGCTGCTGTCTAAAGTGCGGGCCATCCACCTGATGGGCGGTGCTGCCGTAGGCGGCAACGTCACCCCGTATGTAGAGGCCAACATCTACTCCGATCCCGAGGCGGCGGCTACCGTGTTCGCCTGCGGAGTGCCCATCGTCATGTGCGGTCTCGACGCCACGCTGCAGTGCCTCATCTACCCCGACGAGGAGGAGGCGCTCATCCAGGGCGAGCACACCCACCTGGCCCAGCTAGCCCACGATATGCTCTCGGTGTACGAAAAGGGGGAGGAATTCCCCGGCTCAGCGCTGCACGACTCGCTGGCAGTAGCCTCGGTCTTCTGCCCCGATATCATCACCACCAAAGACTGCTATGTCGATATCTGTCTCACCCCCGGCGAGCACCGCGGGCAGACGGTGGTGGACCTGGAGGGCCGTACCGGCCGCGCCCCCAATGTAAAGGTGGCGCTGTCGGCCGACCGCCTCAAAATGCTCGACCTGCTGCGCGCCAGCCTCAACGGCCCCTTTTAGCAGGTGTCGCTACTGCCCGCAGCACCGGTCGCCGCACTGCTCTGCGGGTACCGCGCCGGTACCTCGTACAGGCGCGCAGCACTCATCCCGTACGCACTCTACATAAGAAAAAGAGAGATGGACTGCAGTCCATCTCTCTTTTTTATGCGGTCGATCGCCCCGCAGTGTGTCTGCAAAGCGGCGCGTACACAGCCGCCTACACCGTCTCCTGATGGGCAGACTGTTCCCGCTCGATAGTTTGGTCGGCCTTTTTGCGCCAGCCGCCGCGGCGGTACATGATAAAGGTCACCAGCGCACCCAAGACCCACGAGAAGAGCAGCGAGATCCAGATGCTGGTGTAGTGGCCCTGGGGCCGGGCAGCCGAGCGGGTGATGTAAGCCAGCCCATAAGCCACCGGCACCCGCACGATAACGGTAGTAAACATCGAGATCCACATCGGGGTCATGGTGTCTCCGGCGCCGCGCATCACACCAGACAGGCACTGGGTCACGGCCATGGCGATGTAGCCCACCGCCAGTATCTTCATCATATCGGCGCTCAGCGCCACCAGCTCGGCAGTGTTGGTAAACACCCCCATCAGATTTCTGCCAAACAGCAAGATCAGTACAGTGATAGCCGTAGAAAAGCCCACTGCCATCAGCGTTCCCTGCTTGGTGCCGCTGTGTACCCGGTCCATCTTGCCGGCGCCCACATTCTGGCCGGTATAGGTGGTCATGGCAGTGCCAAACGAGAAGTTGGGCATCATGGCAAAACCATCTACACGCATGATGATGACGTTGGCGGCGATGACCATCTCGCCAAAACTGTTGGTGAGCGACTGCACCACGATCATGGCCATCGAGAAGATCGCCTGGGTAATGCCCGAAGGCAGCCCCAGCTTGACGATGGTCCCGGCAAACTCGCCCCGCAGCTTTAAATAGCGCGCCCGCATGTCAAACACGTCCTGCATACGCAGCAGCTTAAGCAGACACATCAGCGCCGATACGCCCTGCGCGATAGCGGTAGCCAGGGCCACCCCGGCCACGCCCATATCGAGCCCCGCCACAAACCACAGGTCCAGCACGATGTTGAGCACCGTGGCCACCAGCAGATAGAGAAGTGCCGACATCGAGTCGCCCAGCCCCCGCAGCACACCGCAGAGGATATTGTAAAAAGCCACTCCAGCCACACCCCACATCAGGATATTGAGGTATGAGGTGCACCAGTCGATGATGCTGGCCGGCGTGTCCAGCAGCTCCAGCAGCGGGCGGGCCACCAGCGGGCCGACCACCATGATGATCAGCGAGGCCAGCGCCGTCAGGGTGATACAGTTGCCCACCGTCTTCGAGAGCTTGTCCCGGTCGCGGGCGCCAAAATACTGGCTGACCATGACCGTGGCGCCGGTGGAGATACCGATAAACAGCACCAGCAGCAGGTTGAGGATCGGTGAAGCGCTGCCCACGGCGGCCAGCGCATTGTCCCCCACATATTTGCCTACCACGATACTGTCGACAGTGTTGTACAGCTGCTGGGCGATGTTTCCCAGCAACATGGGCGCGGTGAAGACGGCGATCTTCTTCCACGGCGATCCCGTCGTCATGTCAGACGGGGCAAAGAGTTCTTTTAGCTTCATAAAACGTGTATTCCTCCTCTTCTCTGATAATCCATATCTGTACTACTATAGCAGAAATCGCACACGCCTGCAACAAATAACCGCTGTCCCTGCCGGCAAAAAATACGCGCTTTCCCGCCAGACTCTCGTGTACCCATCGCCGCTGCTCCGGGTCATGATCGCGCCCGCCTACCCTGCTTTTTAGCTGGGGATCGGCAGCAAACACAGCCGGCACACGGCGGCGCGCCGCATATCTATACATAAAAAAACAAAGTCTACACGATTGCTCGCGTAGACTTTGTTTGGTGAACCACCGGGGACTCGAACCCCGGACCCTCTGATTAAAAGTCAGATGCTCTGCCAACTGAGCTAGTGATTCATATGCAGTTTTATGCGCTGTATGCCCGCCAAAGCGCTCCATTATAATAGCATTTTGTTCCGGTGATGTCAACACATTTTTGCAAAAATTTCTAAATGCCCACCTTCTCCGGCGGCGTGCCGGCCGCGTTGCTGCCCTGTATCCAGTATACCCAAAAAGCTGGTCCCTATACACCGGTCCGCTTCCCGCTCTCAGCGCGCCGCGGCCATCTCCTTTTCGCACCGCCGCGCTGCCAAATAACAGCCGCTATTCTTGTGACAGTTGGCTCTAGAGTACACTGTGTGCACATGCTATAATGGCAGCAAACACCAATTTTGAGGAGGACGCACCATGATCGCACAAGTTTACGGCATTTTAGACCCCGACGAGGCGCTGGCAGTTATCGCGGCGGGGGCCGACTATATCGGCATCTGCCCACCCCAATACGCCGGGTACGACGATACCCTCACCGAGGTGGTCAGCGAAGAGACCACCTCCGCCATCCTGCAGGCCACTAAAGGGCTGTGCAAACGGGTGCTCATCGCCCTCAGCGACGACCCGCAGGTCACCTATAATATGGTAGAGCGCCACCACCCCGACGTCATCCACATCTCGGCGCCCAATTTTGCCGCCACCCCAGAGGTGGTGGCCCACATCCGCGCGCTGGACCCCGCTATCAAGATCCTGCAGGCCATCGCTGTAGGCAGTGCCAAAGATATCGAGACGGCCAGGCACTACGCCGGCTTTGTCGATATGCTGATCCTCGACTCGGCCAACCCCGACGACGGCATGATCGGCGCCGCCGGGGTGGGGCACGACCGCGTGCTCGATCGCGCCATCGTCGAGGCGGTGGATATCCCGGTCATCGTGGCCGGCGGTCTGGGGCCCGACAATGTGGCGCAGGTCATCGCCGAGACCCATCCCTGGGGGGTGGACTCGCTGACCGGCACCAACAAGATCTTCCCTGACGGCAGCTTCGTCAAAGATATCGAGCTGGTGCGCGCCTTCTGCCAAAACGCCAAAGCTGCCGGGCAGAAGCTGTGAGCGCCCCCGGCTCTGTCCTCTGTCTGGGGGACTATCACGCCGATATCATCCTGCAGGCGGCCGCCGCCCCGGCGGTAGACGCCGCACTGCTGGCCGATATCGCTCAGGGCAGACCGGTCCCCGGCATCACCTACGCCAGTGGCGGGGTGGGCGGCAGCGTATGTGCCGCCATCGCTCGGCTGGGTGTACCGGCGCGCCCGCTGGGGGTGGTGGGGGACGACTTTCTGGGCCGCTATGCGCGGCAGGTACTGGCCCCGCTGGGTGTCGACACCACCTATCTGCACACCGATCCCCACCGCCGCACCATGATGGTGCTCTGTCACATTGCCGGCGACGGCGAGCGCAGCTTTTCTTACGGATTTCCCATGGAACAGGCCGCCGATGTGTTCTTTTATCCACAGCACGCGCCAGATTCGGCGCTGGCCGGGGCGGCAGCGCTGTATGTCTCGGGAATCCAGCTCATCTTCTCCCCCGGCTGCGACACCGCCATCGAGCTCATGGAGCGCTGCCGGTCGCGGGGCATTCCAGTCGCTATGGACTTAAACCTGCGGCCCGACAATTTTGCTCTCGACGACGCGCTGCAAAAGCGCTACCGCCGAGCTATCGACCTGTGCGACATCGTGTTCGGCTCGGGCGAGGAAGAGCTGATGCCGCTGACCGGGGCCGCCACACCGCTGGCCGCCGCCCGGCAGCTGGCCGCGCGGGCAAAAGTGGCGGTGTGCAAACTGGGGGCGCAGGGGGCGCTGGTCTGCAGTCCCAACGGGGGGTATCGCCTCGCTGGCTATCCCGCCCAGGTAGCCGACACCGTGGGGGCCGGCGACACGTTCGTAGGTGGCTTTCTGGCCCGCTATGTACAGGATGGCGACCTGGCCGGCAGCCTGCAGTGGGGGTGCGCTGCCGGCAGCTATTCAGTGCGGTTCACCGGCGCCGGCCACAGCCCCGACCGGTCGCAGATGAGCGCTCTGCTGGCCGAAAACAGCCATATCTTGCCGCAGACTCTGCCCCTCTGACTTTACTTTAGATACTAAAAGGATAAAAAAGCGGGGGAGGACCAGCTGGTCCTCCCCCGCTTTTTTATCTTTCAAACTGTAAGCCGGGCGCTCTCTACTCGTCCAGCGCCTTATCGGCGATCTGCTGCTCGGCCATAGCGATAAAATCGGCTACCGGCATAGCACCCAGGTCGCCGCCTTTGCGGCTGCGCACCGATACTGTGCCCGACTCTACCTCTTTTTCGCCCAGCACCAGCATATAGGGGATCTTCTCCATCTGGGCCTCGCGGATCTTGTAGCCCATCTTCTCGGAGCGGTAGTCCCCCTCCACCTTTAAGCCCGCCGCTGCCAGCTGGCTCTCCAGCGCTTTGGCCTGCTCGTGGAACTTGTCGCTGATGGGGATGATCTTCACCTGTACCGGAGCCAGCCACAGCGGGAAAGCGCCGGCAAAGTGCTCGATGAGAATGCCGATGAACCGCTCGATGCTGCCGAACACCACCCGGTGGATCATCACCGGCCGGTGCTTCTGGCCGTCCTCACCGGTGTATTCCAGCTCAAAACGCTCGGGCATCTGCATATCCAGCTGAATGGTTCCGCACTGCCAGGTGCGGCCGATAGCGTCCACCAGATGGAAGTCCAGTTTGGGGCCGTAAAAGGCGCCATCTCCCTCGTTGATGCTGTAGTCGCGGCCCATCTCTTCGATGGCGCTCACCAGACCCTGGGTCGCTACCTCCCAGTCCTTTTCATCGCCGATATGGTCCTCGGGCATGGTGGACAGCTCGATATTATAAGTAAAGCCAAACAGGTTATACACCTTATCGATCAGCTGCACCACGCCTTTGATCTCATCTTTGATCTGGTCGGGGGTCATAAAGATGTGGGCGTCGTCCTGGGTAAAGCAGCGCACCCGCATCAGGCCGTGCAGCGCGCCCGAGAGCTCATGCCGGTGCACCAGGCCCAATTCGCCCACCCGCAGCGGCAGGTCGCGATAGGAGCGGGGCTGGGTCTTGTACACCAGCATGCCGCCGGGGCAGTTCATCGGTTTGATGGAGTAGTCTTGCTCGTCGATGACGGTGGTGTACATGTTGTCTTTATAGTGATCCCAGTGACCGCTGCGCTCCCACAGCGTACGGCTGAGGATCATCGGCGTGCTGATCTCTACATAGCCGGCCTCTTTGTGGATCTGGCGCCAGTAGTCGATCAGGGTATTTTTCAGTTCCATGCCTTTGGGCAGGAAAAATGGGAAGCCCGGTCCCTCCTCCATCAGGGCAAATAGTTTCAGCTCTTTTCCCAGCTTGCGGTGGTCGCGCTTTTTGGCCTCCTCGAGCATGGTCAGATGGGCCTCCAGCTCGCTGGCTTTGGGGAAAGCGGTGCCGTATACCCGGCAGAGCATGGCTTTACCCGAATCGCCGCGCCAGTAGGCGCCGGTAGAAGAGGTCAGCTTGATAGCCTTTACTTTCGAGGTGTCCATCAGGTGGGGGCCGGCGCACAGGTCGCAGAAGTCGCCCTGTTTAAAGAAGGAGATCTTCTCCCCCTTACCGGCGTGCTCGGCGATGAGCTCCAGCTTGTAGGGCTGGTCTTTCATCAGCTCTCTGGCCTCGTCCGGCGACAGCTCAAACCGCTCCAGCGGCAGCGCCGCCTTTACGATCTTTTTCATCTCGGCCTCGATCTTTTCCAGGTCCTCGGTGGTAAAGGGCTTCTCCAGGTCAAAATCGTAGTAAAAGCCGCCGTCGATAGCCGGGCCGATGGCAAACTTGGTATCGGGGTACAGGTGCTGCACCGCCTGGGCCAAAATGTGCGAGGCGGTGTGCCAAAACACCCGCTTGCCCGCGTCGTCGGCAAAGGTCAGCACCTCCAGTGCGCAGTCGTGCTCCAACGGCTGGCGCAGGTCGGCCACCGCGCCGTCGACCAGCCCCCCCACCGCATTGCGGTAAAGGCCCATCGATATCTGTTTGGCCACATCGGCCACGGTGCTGCCGGCCTCTACCTGCAGCACCGAGCCGTCTTTTAATCTCACATCGATCATCTTATAAGTCCTCCTGTCTCACAGTTTTTATGGATACCGGTCTGTTTTTTGTTGCAAAAAAGCGCTCCACCCCTCACTTTCCTCTACGAGAAACTAAGGGATGAAGCGCAACTGTTTCGTTTGGCTCCACGGTTCCACCCAAATTGTACACCGCCTATCTGCGGTATACCACTTGACTTGCGGGGAATAACGGTCCCTGGCCGGCAGGTATTGACTGCGCTCCGGGGTGGTACGCAAAGGGCCGGTCACCGCGCCGCTCTCAGCACAAAGGCAGCGCTCTCTGTACGGTGCCACAGCCGGTGCACATGTCCCCATCACCGCTTTGACACTGTCAGTGTAACACAGCCCCGGTCCGCTGTCAAATAGGTCTCGCCGCTCTCCCAACGCCTTTTTTCATTCTTTTGTGCGCTGCCTGCATTTTCCTTGACAGTCTGTATAGCTCTATTATAAAATAGTCATGTAGTCTGTTTTGTTTTATTCTACCAATAATACATAAAACGCACAAAATTTTAGGAAAAGGAGGGGTTTTTTTATGCCATTTACGCCGGTTATGATCGTGGTACTGGTGCTAATCGCGCTGGTCCTGATGGCAGTGGCTTTCGTGTTGGGCACCGTATACCGCAAAAAAGTGTCCGAGGCCAAGCTGGGCGACGCCGAGACCGAGGCGACCCGCATCGTCAACGAAGCCGTAAAAGAAGCCCAAGCAAAGAAAAAAGAGAGCCTGATCGAGGCGAAAGACGAGATCTACAAACTCAAGACCGAGGCCGACAAAGAGATCAAGGAGCGTCGCTCCGATATCTCTCGGCAGGAAAAACGGCTGATCCAAAAAGAGGAGTCACTGGACAAAAAGATCACCGCGGTCGAGCAGAAAGACGAGAAACTCAACCAAAAACTCAAGGCGGCCGACGACAAGTTAGAGGAGATCGAGCAGGTCAAAAAGAGCCAGTTCGAGATGCTCGAGAAGATCTCCGGTCTCACGGCGCAGCAGGCCAAAGACCAGCTGCTGCAAACGCTGGACGAGGAGCTCACCCACGAAAAGGCGGTGCACATCTCCAGCTACGCCACCTCTTTAAAAGAGGAAAAGGACGAGCTCACCCGCAACCTGCTGGCCACCACCATCGCCCGCTGCGCCGCCGATCACGCCTCTGAGGCCACGGTATCGGTAGTGCCGCTGCCGAGCGACGAGATGAAGGGCCGCATCATCGGCCGCGAGGGCCGCAATATCCGCGCGCTCGAAACGCTCACCGGGGTCGACCTCATCATCGATGACACCCCCGAGGCCATCACCCTATCCAGTTTTGACCCGGTGCGCCGCGAAGTGGCCCGGGTGGCGCTGGAGCGCCTGATACAGGACGGCCGCATCCATCCATCCCGCATCGAGGAGATGGTGGAGAAAGCCAAGACCGATGTCGATAACATCATCAAGCAGGAGGGGCAGCGCGCCGTCATGGAGCTGGGCGTCCACGCCATCAACCCCGAACTGGTCAAACTCATCGGCCGGCTGCGCTACCGCACCAGCTACGGCCAAAACGTGCTCAACCACTCTATCGAGGTGGCGCAGCTGGCAGGCCTGCTGGCCGGCGAGCTGGGCGTGAACATCGATATGGCCAAACGGGCCGGCCTGCTGCACGATATCGGCAAGGCGCTGGACCATGAGGTCGAGGGCTCGCACATCAAGATCGGCGTAGACGTGGCCAAGCGCTACAAGGAAAACCAGCAGATCATCCACGCCATCGAGGCCCACCACGGCGATGTAGAGGCCAAGACTGTTCTGGCCTGTATCATCAAGGCCGCCGATGCCATCTCCGCCGCGCGCCCCGGCGCCCGCCGCGAGAATGTCGAGAACTACATCAAGCGCCTGCAGCGGCTGGAAGAGCTGGCCAATTCCTTCGATGGCGTAGAGAAATCCTTTGCCATCCAGGCCGGCCGCGAGATTCGCATCATGGTCAAGCCCGAGGTGGTCAAAGACGATCAAATGGTCATCCTGGCCCATGATATCGTCAAAAAGATCGAGGCCGAACTCGATTATCCCGGCCAGATCAAGGTCCACATGATCCGCGAGAGCCGCGCGATCGACTTTGCCAAATAAGGTACATACCGCGTGGGGGGAGGCAGACGGCCTCCCCCCACTTTTTACTCTCTCACATAAAGGAGCACCACAATGAAGATCCTGTTTATCGGCGACGTGGTGGGCCCCCAGGGCTGCCGCTTCCTGCAAAAAAAGCTGCCCCAGCTCAAGGCCCAGTACCGCCCCGACCTGACCATCTGCAACGGCGAGAACTCCGCTGCGGGAAATGGGCTCACCTTCGACAGCGCCGACTGGCTGCTGCGCTGCGGGGCCGACGTCATCACCACCGGCAACCACCTGTTTAAAAAGCCCGAGGCCCGCCAGGTGCTGGAGCGCTGCCCCCACGTGGTGCGCCCGCTCAACTACGACTGTGCCCCCGGCGATGGCTACTATCTGTTCGATTCCATCAAGGGCCGGGTGTGTGTCGTCAGCCTGATGGGCACCGTATTTCTCGATGCGCTGCCCTGTCCTTTTCGCACCATCGATGCCTTTTTGGCACACCCGCCGGTGGAGTACGACTGTCTGGTGCTCGACTTCCACGCCGAGGCCACCAGCGAAAAGCGGGCCATGGGCTTTTTCCTCGACGGCCGGGCGGCAGCGGTGCTCGGCACCCACACCCACGTCCAAACTGCCGACGCCCAACTGCTGCCCGGCGGCACCGCCTATATTACCGACGCCGGTATGACCGGCCCCATCGACTCGGTGCTGGGGGTCAAAAAAGAAGTCATTTTACAGCGCTTCTTGACCCATCTGCCCAACCGATTTGAAATTGCCGACGGCGACTGCTCTGTACAGGGAGTGTTTTTTGACACAGATGGCAAAAAGGCAAAAACCATCCACGCATTTTGTGAGAGTTAGCCTATCTTTAGATTTATTATTGAATTATTTTAAACACTATGTTACAATTTTCTCATGCAAGACCATAGATCGTCGCGCAGGAGGGAACCACCATGGAAGTGTTAAAAGTATCATCTAAATCCGCCCCCAATTCGGTGGCAGGTGCAATCGCAGCAGTGGTCAAAGAGCACGGTGCAGCAGAGCTCCAGGCAGTCGGCGCCGGGGCCATCAACCAGGCCCTCAAGGCAGTGGCGGTAGCGCGGGGCTACATGGCGCCGTCGGGCGTCAACCTGATCTGTGTGCCGGCCTTTACCACCATCGCCATCGACGGCGAGGAAAAAACGGGTATCAAGCTCATTGTCGAACCCCGCTAAAACAGTTCGCCACTCACCACTTACTAGTCACTACTCTTTTTTCCATCTCTTTAAAAAAGGCATAGAGGGCGGTACAGTTGTACCGCCCTCTATATCCATTTGGGCACACCTGCCCACTTACTGCCTAAAAGCACCTATGCGCCGTACAGGCCGGTGATCGCCGTCTGGGCCAGCAGGTGGCCCTCCATGGCAAAATACATCTCGTTATAGGTAAAACCGTTCTGCAGCGGTAGCAGGCAGTCCAGCGCAAATACGTGCAGCTGATAGCGGTGGTCGCCGTCAGGTGGGGCCATCCCGCCATAAAAGCTGGCCTGTCGGCGGTCTAAGCTCCCCAGCGGCCCGGCCCAGCTGTTGGCTCCCTGCAAAAAGTCATCTCTCTCCTGGCTGGCATTTTCCGGCAGGCTCCCCTGCTGCATGTTGGCCGCCACCCAGTGGATCCACGAAAACCCGCAGACCGGGATGGCGTCCTTGTCCTCAAACAGCAGCGCAAACGACTTGGTCCCCTCCGGCACATCGTGCACGGCAAAGCCAAAGGAGCGGCACGGCATATCGCCGATAAAGTCCTCTCCCCGGCTGCCAAAGCGGTCTAAAAAGCGGCCTTTTTGTATCGCGTCGGTCGTGATATACATCGAGCTCCCCCCATCTCTACTGGCCACTGCAGCGCCGCGTGGCGCTGCCGGCGGTGTACTTTTCCTTCTAACTCCAGTATACCACCGCTGTAAAGCAGTGGCAGTTGCCGTACAGATATTTACAAAAGGGCTGCAAATCGGTATAATATGAAGATACACAAGGCCCGCTGGCGGTCGGCCGGCCGGTCTTTGTGCGGCGCGGCGGCGCCGTATAAAAACGGTGGCCGGGCGCGAATACCCGCAACTTTTACATATAATATCCCCAGCGGAGCGTACAATACAAAAAACTGGGTCTTTGCCATCTACAGAAAAAAGGAGTGATCAGGTTGCTAAAATTAGAGAATCATCTGGGCACCACCACCATTACCGGCGAGTATTTTGCCGGCCTGGTGGGCAACGTGGTGAGCGACTGTTACGGCGTTATCGGCATCGCCGCCTCTACCCCGGTCCAGGGCATCAAGCGCTTTTTGTCCGGCAAATCCACCCCCGATCAGGGCGTGCGCATCAAGACCATCGGCGATAAGCTGGTCATCGATATCCACATCGTGGTGCTCTACGGCATCAATGTGTCGGCTATCGTCAAGAGCATCATCAACAAAGTTCGGTACGCCGTGTCTCAGGCCGTGGGGATGCAGGTCGCAAAGATCAACGTGTATGTCGACGGTATGGCTGCCGAATAAAGGAGAGTTTTCATGATCACAGGAAAAATGCTGCGGGATAGCATCATCTCCGCATCCAACAATATCCAAAACCAGCGCCTGGCCGTCGATGAGCTCAACGTGTTCCCGGTGCCCGACGGCGATACCGGCACCAACATGTCTATGACCATCTCGGCCGGCGCCAAGGAGCTGTCGATGCTGCCCGACACCTGCACCGTGGCCCAGGCCTCAAAAACGGCGGCCTCGGCGCTGTTGCGCGGGGCGCGGGGCAATTCCGGCGTGATTTTGTCGCTGATTTTCCGCGGCTTTTCCAAGGGTCTCAAGGAGCACGAGACCGCCACCGCGGCCGATATCGTAAATGCCCTGCACGAAGGAGTCAGCGCTGCCTACAAGGCGGTCATGAAGCCCACCGAGGGCACCATCCTCACTGTGGCCCGGGTCAGCGCCGAGAAGGCCGATGACTTTTTACTCGAAAACGACGATACCACTGCCCTGTGGAACTTTGTCTGCCAATGCGCCAAAGAGGCGGTAGCCAACACCCCCGAGCAGCTGCCGGTACTCAAAAAAGCCGGTGTGGTCGATGCTGGCGGGCAGGGCCTGCTCGTCATCTTCGAGGGCATGCGCAGCGTCATCTGTGACGGGGTGATGGTCGAGGGCGAGAACGCCCCGTCCGCCGCGCCCGCTGCCGCGGCTCCCAAACAGGTGGCCGGCGAATTCGACATGAGCATGACCGAGCTCTACTGCACCGAGTTCATCATCAACAAAAAAGATCCCGGCGCCGACTCGCTCAAGCTGCGCGCCTTTTTAGAGGCCATGGGCAACAGCGTAGTGGTGGTCGACGATGAGGACATCATCAAGGTCCATGTGCATACCGGCAATCCCGGCGGCGCACTCACCGAGGCGGTCAAGTGGGGCTATCTCACCAACTTAAAGATCGAGAACATGCTCGAGCAGTACAAGGCCCGCCTGGCCGCCGGGCAAGAGCCCAGCGAGGACACTCCGCCCAGTTTCGAGAGCGGCGAGTCGGGGGAGGACTTCTCCTACAAGCCGGTAGATCCCGATATCCCCTACGGCTTTGTGGCAGTGGCTGCCGGCAGCGGCGTCAAAAGCCTGTTTGTCGACTTGGGCGTTAACGCCGTGGTCAGCGGCGGCCAGACCATGAACCCCTCCACCGAGGACATTCTCAAGGCCATCCACTCGGTGCCGGCCAAAACCGTGTTCGTGCTGCCCAACAACAAAAATATCATCATGTCCGCCGAGCAGACTCTCTCGCTGGCCGACCGTCGGGTAGTGGTGCTGCAGACCCGCACCATCCCCCAGGGCCTCTCGGCCATGCTCAGCTTCGACCCTGATGCCAGCGTCAAAGACAACTCGGTCAACATGACCAAGGCCATTGACCACGTGGGCACCGGCCAGATCACCTACGCCGCCCGCAACTCCGACTACGACGGTCACAAGATCAAAGAGGGGCAGATGCTGGCCATGGTCAACGGCAAACTCTCGTTTACCGATACCGACCTGCAAAAAACAGTGGTCAAACTGGTGCGCCAGCTCATCAAAAAAGATACCACCTTCGTCACGCTGATCACCGGGCTGGACGTGCCCACCGCCGAGAGCGAAGTCATCGAGGACGCGGTGCGCGCCAAGCTGCCAGAAGGTGTCGAGATGGCTGTGGTGTACGGCGGCCAGCCGGTCTACTACTACATCATCTCGGCCGAGTGATGCGCGCCGTCTGCCATATCTTCTGCCGGTATGCCTGCTGGGGCCGGCAGCTGCACAAGGTGTTTTCGTGAAAGACCTATTTTCTGTAGATATCCAATTTCTCAAGGGAGTGGGACCGAAGCGCGCCCAGCTTTACCAAAAGCTGGGGGTCGACTCGGTCGGCTCCCTTTTGCAGTATTACCCCCGCAGCTACATCGATCTGCACGACACAGTGCCCCTCTCCGCTGCCCCGTTCGACTCCCCCTGTGCCGTACAGGGGCGGGTGGTGCGCAAGCTGCCGGTAGCGCGGCTCTCCGGCGGGCGCAACCTGTACAAGGTGCTGTGCACCGATTACGAGCAGGATTTTGCCGTCACCTTTTTTAACACCCCCTACCCCTACGGCCAGCTCGTCGAGGGGGAGGACTATATCTTCTACGGCAAGTTCGGCGGCACCTTTACCGGCCGCCAGGTGGGTTCTCCCCTGTTTATCCCCGCCGGTCAGCCCCACGACGTGCTGCCGGTCTATCCGCTCACCAAGGGGCTCACCTCCAAAGAGATCAGCCGGTCTGTGGCCGTGGCCATCGACGCTTTTTTAGCCCAGCTGGCCGACCCGCTGCCCAGCTGGGTGCGCACCCAGTACGACCTGTGCCACATCGGCTTTGCCGTGCAGAACATCCACCTGCCCCAGTCGCCGCAGGCCGCCCAGCTGGCCCGCCGGCGCCTCATCTTCGAGGAGCTGCTGGTGCTGCAGCTGGGCATGGCCCTGCTCAAGCAGCGCACCCGCCGCCGCACCGACTACCGGCTCATTCCCCCCGATCTGGCCCCCTTTACCGCTGCACTGCCCTACCAGCTCACCGGCGCTCAGCGCCGCTGCATCGGCGAGATACTCACCGACCTGCAGCGCCCGCAGCCCATGAGCCGTCTCTTACAGGGAGACGTAGGCTCGGGCAAAACGGTGGTGGCCGCCGCCGGGGTGTACGCTGCCGCCCAAAACGGGGCCCAGAGCGCGCTGATGGCCCCCACCGAGATACTGGCCGAGCAGCACTACCAAACGCTCAACACGCTGCTGCAGCCGCTGGGCATCACCGTGGCGCTGCTCACCGGCAGCACCAAAGGCGCGGCCAAAAAGGCGCTGCTGGCCGATCTGGCGGCCGGCAAGATCGATCTGCTGGTCGGCACCCACGCGCTCATCTCGCAGAACGTCACCTTCTCCAAACTGGCGCTGGTCGTCACCGACGAGCAGCACCGTTTCGGCGTCAAGCAGCGGGGCGCGCTGGGCGAAAAAGGGCAGTATCCACATATGCTGGTCATGTCGGCCACCCCCATCCCCCGCACCTTGGCCCTCATCATCTACGGCGATCTCGACATTTCGGTACTGGATGAAAAGCCGGCCGGCCGCCGCGAGATCGAGACCTTTGCCGTCGACTTCGGTAAATTTCGCCGGGCCGTAGCCTTTGCCGAAAAGCAGATACGCGCCGGCGGCCAAGTTTACGTGGTCTGCCCCCTTATCGAAGACAGCGGCAGCGAGCTCAAAGACGCCGCCACCGCCCAGCAGCAGATCCAGCAGCTGCTGCCCCACCGCCGGGTGGGTCTGCTGCACGGCCGCATGCGCCCCAAAGAAAAAGAGGCGGTGATGGCCGCCTTTAAACAAAAACAGCTTGATCTGCTCGTCAGCACCACCGTCATCGAGGTGGGGGTCGACGTGCCCGACGCCAACCTCATCATCGTCCAAAACGCCGAGCGCTTCGGCCTCTCGGCTCTGCACCAGCTGCGGGGCCGGGTAGGCCGGTCCGACCGCCAGAGCTACTGCATCCTCATTTCCGACGCCCAGGGCGAGACGGCCAAAAAGCGGCTCGACGCCATGTGCCGCACCAGCGACGGCTTTGCGCTGGCCAATTTCGACCTGGAACTGCGCGGCCCCGGCGACTTTTTCGGCAGCGCCCAGCACGGATTGCCCAAACTGAAGATCGCCGACCTGCTGCAGGACCGCATGGTCTTAGCCCAGACCGGCACCGTCTGCCGCCAGCTGCTGGACGCAGACCCACAGCTGCGCCAAAATCCCCTGCTGCGCGCCGAGGTCGGCCGCCTGTTTTCGCAGGTGGGGCAGCAGGGCCTCAACTAAACGCCCCACGCTGCCGGTGCTCAGTGCCCGGCGATGGCAAAGCGAGGTATCTCTTATGACACTATTTCAAAATGTCACGCTCATCGACGAGATGGGCAACGTAACCCCCCGCACCGACCTGCTGGTACAGGGCGGCAGGATCGCCCAGATCGGCACGGCGATCCCCTGTCCGCCGGGCGTCGAGCGTATCGACTGCACCGGCAAATTTCTCACCCCCGGCCTGGTCGTACTGCACACCCACACCCCCATGAACATCTTCCGCGGTATCGCCGAGGATGTAAACATCGACGACTGGTTCAACCGGGAGCTCTGGCCGTTCGAGAGCAAGATGACCGAGCAGGACATCTACTGGGGTGCCAAACTGGCCTGCGCCGAGATGGCGCAAAACGGCGTCACCGCCTTTGCCGACCACTACTTTGGCTGTCAGCACATCGCCCGTGCCGCCGGCGAACTGGGCCTGCGCTGCGATCTCGCCTACACCATCTTTGGCTTTGGCGGCGACCCCGAGCCAGAACTGCAAAAGGCCGAGGAGCTGCTGGCGGCCTACGCCGGCAACGAGATGGTCCACCTGCGCATCGGCCCCCACTCCCCCTATATCTGCTCGCCCCAGGTGCTGCGGCGGCTGGTAGAAGCGGCCCGTCAGCACGGCTGCGGTATCCATCTGCACGTGTCCGAGACCGCCGAGCAGGTAAAAGAGAGCTATCAAAAGTACGGCAAGTCCCCCTTTGCCGTGGTGGCCGAGGCAGGTGGTTTCACCGTCCCCTGTATCGTGGCCCACGCGCTGTATATCCAAAAAGAAGACCTGCCGCTGCTGGCTGGTGATACCTTCGTTGCCGCCTGCCCCAAGACCTATCTCAAGCTGGGTATGGGTGAGGGCCAGCTGTGGCAGCACTGGCAGTCGCTGCAGCTGGGTATCGGTACCGACGGCGCCGCCAGCTCCAACACCATCGATCCCTTAGAGCAGGTGCGCCTGTTTGCCCTGCTGGGCAAATGGGCCGATCAGGCCGAGCAGTTTACCCTGCCGCAGATGTGGCAGCTGCTGTTTGCCGGGCACCGGGCGCTGCCGTTCGGGGCCGGTAGGTTGGCCGTGGGCGCACCGGCCGATCTGGCTCTGTGGGATCTGGACACCCCGGCCACCGCCCCGGTGTACGACCCCTTAGCCGCCATCCTCTACAGCGCCAGCGCCGCCAACATCACCCACACCATGGTGGCAGGCAGATTTGTCAAAAAAGAAGGCCGCCTGCAGACCGATGTCACCGCCATCACCAAACAGGCCGCCGACTGTGCCGCCGCCATCACCCGCCGCGGCCGCGGCGAGAGCAAGGTGTATTTCTAGCACCTCTGCGCATCCGCCGGGTATCCCCGCGCCGCCGCGGCGATGCCGCCAATAGGCCTTTTCCTGCCGAGCCGCCCCACAGGCGGCTTTTTTGTCGTCTCTCGATTGTGCTGTACCGGCCAGGCGTGTATAATAAAAACAGATCAGAGCGTCCGGCCAGTCCACTGGCCGGCGAGAGAGGAGTTTTCATCACTTGGAAAAGATCGGGTTATACGGGTTCGGCTACCTGGGTAAAGGCCGGGCCTACTTGGAAAAACTGCAGCAGCACGCCACCGAGGCCGTCGACGAACAGGCGCTCAACCAGTATGTCCAGCAGCAGATCGAGCGCGGCGAGGTGGTGTATTACGGCTATCAGGCAAACGGCAGCCTGGCCTATGGGCCCGACTTTTCTCCCGCTAAAGCCCAGGCCAAAGCAGTGGCCACCGGCTATATCGACCACAGCGGTGACAAGCTGCTGGCCTGCACCCGGCGCGGGCCCAGCGGCAGCTGGGGCGAGGTGTTCTTTACCGACCACACCTTTTTGTTCAACACCATGCGCGCCTACCGCATGGGCTTTCTCAGCTTTCGCAGCTACGAGGAGGCCGACGCCTTTATCTGCGCCATCCACCAAAACCTGCTGCCCGGCGAAAAGTGGCAGTTTGCCAAGGGAGAGCAAAACCCCGCTCTGGTGCGCCCCAAGACCCGGTACGAGATCCTGGAGTCCTACCTGCAGATGACTTTTTCCAAGCTGGTGCTGGAGTATCAGGACCCCCAGAGCCCCAACTACCAGAAGATCATCTTCTCAAAAGACGGCAAGTACTGCTACTTTAACACCGGTCTGCTCACCAATTTTGCCGAGGATCTCTACCTCATAGGCGAGGTGTACGGCAAAAAGCCAAACGGCCTGTTCATCTGCAACGATCCCCGCATGGCCGACGGTCAGCGCAGTCTGGTCACCCGCTACGGCTTTGCCAAAGAGGCGGTGCAAAACGGTCCCGGCGTGGCCACCTTCTTCACCAGGATACAGGACATCATCTACGACCCCAGCGTCCCCATCGACTTCACCGCCGCCAAGCTGCAGCATATCATCGTCGACGGCATCGAGCGGGGCCGTTTCCCCCGCCACTACACCCAGCAGTACCAAAACGGCCAGATCGCCCTTTGGGACCTGTCGCAAAAACTAAAGGCCGGCATCGAAAATGCCCGCCTCATCGCCACCCGCAACTACAAATATGTAGTGCCCCAGTACCGGGCCGCCACCCGCCAGCGCCCAGGAGCCATCCAGTTTTTAATGCCCATCTACCTCGACCGCATGTTCGACAAGCAACCCGATTTTGCCCTGGTGCTCAGCTACCACGACGGCTACTACGTGCCCGAGACCATTTTGCTGCTGGCCTGGGCCTATCAAAATGCCCGCATCCTCTGCAAGCCCGATGACAGCTGGCTCAACCCCAGCGAGATCATCGACGACGCACCCGAAGGTGCACCGTCCGACGAGAGCACCGCCGCCCCTGTCACCCACCACCCGGCGCCCGCCGTCAGTACCGCCAGCGCACCGCCCCAGTCGCCGGCTACTGCCGGGCCGTCCGCGGTCGCATCAGTCGTTTCCCGCCCGGCAGCCGGGGACTCTACTCTGGCAGAGGGGGATCTGGCTTTCCCTCACCGCGTCTGGCTGCGCCAGCTCACCATCGGCAACAACGCCAGCCTGCGCGGTCTGTTTGACGGCGACAAAGTGGGGACCATCTCCCGTAAAAAGACCGGTGACTGCGATCTCGAACCACTGCTGGGCCAACAGATGCTGGTAGATATCGTGGCCCGCAATCCGCTGGGCGGCACCTATCAGGCGACGCCGGTGCGCGATGGGTCAAATGCCTTCACCCTGCGCCCCGAGCACCCCAACTGTGCGGTAAAGCAGCCTGCCGGCACCCCAGCCCACACCCCACAGGCGCAGGCCGCTCCCCATCAGGGCAGCCATACCACCACCAGCACAGCTCCCGCTACCGCCGCGCCCGACCTTCCGGCAGCTGTACCGGCCGCCGCCACCTCTCCGCTGGAGCAACTGGTGCAAAATCTTCCGCAGGGGATAACGGTGCAAGACCTGTTTTCCCAACTGGTACAGGGTATGCAGGCCAGTATAACCCCCACCTCCAATCCGGCCGAAACCGCGCCGGCGGCAGCACCTGCACCCATCCCGGCGCCACCGCCGCCCACAGCCGGCCCCACCAGCTCGCCGTCCATCGGCGACATAGTCGTGCTGCGCGATATCAAAAAGGGCAATAACGGCGGCATCCGCGGGGTTTTCGGCGACGGCAGTGCTACTGCCACCATCTCCCGCTCGCTGCTCACCCACCCCAAAGCGTACTACTACGAAAAGCAGCAGCTGCCGGTACGCCTGCTCGGGGTCAATCCACTCGGCGGCGGTTTCCGCGCCGAGCCGGCCGAGCAGCCCTAAACAGCACCCGTTTCTCAGCACCGCCCGTCTCATGACCGGCGGTGCTTTTTTGCTCCGGACAGGTAGCGCGCCCCTGCCCTATTACACCGCACCGGTGCGCTCTGTATACCGGCCGATCTCTTTATCTCCATAGCTGTCTCCTCGTCCCACTGCTCCCACACGGGGGTAGTGCCAAGGCATCTCGCCGATCGCACAGCTCCCCCTTTACCGGCGCCGCTCCTCCAACCGCCTGCACATAAAAGAGGTACCGTGCCGGTCTGCACGGTACCTCTCTATTTTTCCGCTTGTCACGGTGCTTCTTTTTTGCCTGTCACAGTATCACACCATCACAGTATTGCCGCAAGTCTTACGGCTGCACCTTGGCCAGTTGGGGCTTGGCAGTTACGGTCAGTTGTCCATCCTGCACGTCCACCACCAGGTCGCTGCCGGCGTCAAAGTCGCCGGCAATGATTTTTTTGGCCAGCAGCGTCTCCACCTCTTTCTGGATGAAACGCCGCAGCGGGCGGGCGCCGTATACCGGGTCATAACCGCCGTCTACCACATAGGCCTTAGCCGCCGGGGTCAGTTCACAGCGCAGCTGCTGCCGCGCCAGCCGGTCGCTCAGCTCATCTATCATCAGGTCTACGATCGCGGCGATGTTGTCCTTGGTCAGCGGTTTGTAGAACACGATCTCGTCCAGCCGGTTCAAAAACTCGGGGCGGAAGGTCTGGCGCAGCAGCGCCTCTACCTGCTCCCTGGCCTGCTGGGTGATCTCGCCGCTCTGGTCGATGCCCTCCAGCAGGTAGGCCGAGCCCAGGTTGGAGGTGAGGATGATGATGGTATTTTTAAAGTCTACCGTGCGGCCCTGGCTGTCGGTGATGCGACCATCGTCGAGCACCTGCAACAGGATGTTGAACACGTCGGGGTGGGCTTTTTCCACCTCGTCGAACAGGATCACCGAATAGGGTTTGCGGCGCACCGCCTCGGTCAGCTGACCGCCCTCCTCAAAGCCCACATAGCCCGGAGGAGCGCCGATCAGCCGCGATACCGAGTGTTTTTCCATATACTCGGTCATGTCGATGCGCACGATGTTGTGCTCGTCGTCAAACAGGTTCTGCGCCAGCGCCTTGGCCAGCTCGGTCTTGCCCACACCGGTGGGGCCCAAAAAGAGAAACGAGCCGATGGGCCGGTTCTCGTCCTGAATGCCCGCCCGCGAGCGCAATATCGCCTCGCTGACCTTGGTCACCGCCTCGTCTTGGCCCACCACCCGCTCGTGCAAAGTGTCCTCCAGGTGCAAGAGCTTCTCTTTTTCGCCCTCCATCAGCCGCGATACCGGTATTCCCGTCCACCGCTGTACGATGCGGGCGATCTCCTCCTCGGTCACCTTGTCTCGCAATAGGTTATCCTCACGGCTGCCGCTCTCGGCCAGCTTTTCCTCCTCCTCCAGCTCCTTTTGCAGCTGGGGCAGACGGCCGTATTTCAGCTCGGCAGCGCGGTTCAGGTCGTAGTCCTGCTCGGCCTTCTCGATCTGGGCCGAGAGCTGCTCCAGCTCCTTGCGCAGGTTCTGTACCTTGCCGATGGCCGCTTTCTCATTGTCCCACTTGGCTTTCATAGCCGCAAAGTGGTCTCGGGCCTCGGCCAGCTCTTTTTGTATCTCGGCCAGGTGCTCTTTCGACAGCGTGTCGCTCTCTTTTTTCAGCGCCGCCTCCTCGATCTCCAGCTGGATGATCCTGCGCGACACCACGTCCAGTTCGGTGGGCATCGAGTCGATCTCGGTGCGGATCATAGCGCAGGCCTCATCCACCAGGTCGATGGCCTTGTCCGGCAAAAAGCGGTCGGAGATGTAGCGATCCGACGGGGTGGCTGCGGCGATGAGCGCCTGGTCCTGTATCTTCACCCCGTGGTACACCTCGTAGCGCTCTTTTAAGCCGCGCAAAATGGCGATGGTGTCGTCCACCGTCGGCTCACCCACCAGCCCCGGCTGGAACCGCCGCTCCAAAGCGGGGTCTTTTTCAATGTACTGGCGGTACTCGTCTAAAGTAGTGGCGCCGATACAGTGCAGTTCGCCCCGGGCCAGCATGGGTTTTAACAGGTTGCCCGCGTCCATCGAGCCCTCGGTCTTGCCGGCGCCCACGATGGTGTGCAGCTCGTCGATGAACAGGATGATGCGCCCCTGCGAGCCCTTTACCTCTTTGAGCACCGCTTTCAGCCGCTCCTCGAACTCGCCGCGGTACTTGGCGCCGGCGATGAGCGCGCCCATGTCCAGCGAAAAAATGGTCTTGTCTTTTAAACTGCCGGGCACGTCGCCGCGCACGATGCGCTGAGCCAGTCCCTCGGCGATAGCGGTCTTACCCACGCCGGGCTCACCGATGAGCACCGGGTTGTTTTTGGTCTTGCGCGACAGGATGCGGATGACGTTGCGGATCTCGTCGTCCCGCCCGATCACCGGGTCGAGCTGTTGGCCGCGCGCCCGCTCCACCAGGTCGGTACCGTACTTTTTCAGTGCGTCATAGGTGGTCTCCGGGCTGTCGGAGGTGACCCGGGTGTTGCCCCGCACCGACGACAGCGCCTGTAAAAACTTGTCCTTGGTGATGCCAAACTGGTCAAAATAGCGCTTTAACGGGGCGTTGGCCGCCTCGATGAGCGCCAAAAAGATGTGCTCTACCGACACGTATTCGTCTTTCATGCCAGCAGCCGCCTTCTCTGCCGCCACCAGCACCCGGTCCACGTCCTGGGTGATATACACCTTCTCCGGGTCGCGGCCCGGTCCCGTCACGTGGGGGATGGCCGCCACCAGCTTTTGCGCCTCTTTTTGGGCCACCTGTGCGTCGAGTCCCATCTTGGGCAAAAGCTGGCTGATGAGCCCCTGCTCCTGGTCGAGCAGTGCCAGCAGCAGGTGCTGCTGCTCGATCTGCTGGTTTTGGTACTCGATGGTCAGCGCCTGCGCCGACTGGATGGCCTCCAGCGATTTTTGCGTAAATTTATTAGCCTGCATAGTCTTCCTACCTCCTCTTCTGCCCGCATTTTTGGGGGCGGACAGCGCTCCTTTGGCGGAGTCTTTTTCTTTTCTTACAGCTTCTAATTTACCCAAAAATTATGTCTAAATCATGAAATATACGTATCTACTTTTTAAATATTAGCACTCTATCAAAAAGAGTGCTAATTTGTGCCCAAAATAAAGACCGTCCCCGCTCTCGGGGTCGGTCCGCACCGGGCACTATTTAGCTGCCACAGCCGCCGCGAACAGCAGTACCAGCAACCCTGCCCCCAACAGCACAGTCATCGCCCACCGCGACCATGTTGCCTGCCTGCGCTCGACCTCTGCCTCCGTCAACTTGCCAGGCTCATAGCTGGCAGCGGCAGCCGCCCTGCTTTTAGCCGCGGCACGCGCATATCCGCCGTAGCGCTCCAACTGCTCTCCCCGGGCAAAACGAACTGCTTTTTGATAAGCGCTATACTGCTCCAACACCTCCGTACTGTTTTCTAGCGCATCTTCCGAGCACAGCTTTAGCTCAGCCAACAGCTTGCCCATATAGGCGCTGGCTAAAAAGGGCTCTATATCCAGCGCCCGCTCAAAATAATCCGCCGCCGCGGCAAAGTCTCCGTCCTCCAAAGCCAGCCGCCCTCTGGCTGTCATCGCACCGGCTGTCGTCACCTGCACCTTCAGGTCTCGAAGCAGGCTCACGCCGCCACAAAATCGGCAGGTCACCTAATCCTGACCCGGCAATATCTCCAGCTGGGCGCCACAATTTTTACAGGTAAATACTGCCTGTTTCCATCTCTTACTCCCCGCTCCTCACGCCTTTGTCAAAAGCACCACCAGCAGCATAAACAGTACCGCTCCCGCCACTACCCACAGTGCACAGCCATACTCCTTGTTGTCTGTTTCAGGCTCGCTATGTCTCTCCAGCGCACGGGCGATCTCGGCCCGCTCCGCGCTCTCCCGGCGCAGCATCTCCTGTCTGTACTGCTCATTTTCTCGCTTCGCTTTCATTTCCGGGCCCTGTAGCCACTGCTGTATCTTTTCCTCACAGGCCAAATACATCTCTCGCTGTTCGGGGCTGCCAAACTCCACCGCCCGTAAAAAGTCCGGCTCTTGGGCAATAGAGCGCTCCAGTTTCTCCATCTGCTCCGGCCGGTCAGCTCCCATCTTCAGCATCAGTCGGCACCAGTAGGCCTCGCTGCAGCTGGCGTCGGCATTCAGCACCCACTCTATATAACTCGCCGCATGTATTCTGTCACCGTCGCGCAAAAACATCTTGGCGCGCTGCAGCAGCGAGCGGGCAGAGATCATTTGTCCCTCTCGGCCCGCTCTGCCGCCTGACGGCAGACAGATCACCGTATCACAAAATGGACAGGTCGCCGTATTCTTTCCCTCTTCTATGGGCACCGAGGCCCCACACTGTTCACACTTGATCGACCACATAACCTGCACCTCCACCGCCGGCCACCGGCCGGCACCCACCTATATAAAACAGCTCTCAGCCGTCATCTGAGATCGTCCTCTCTCGGCGCCGCCCACATCTGCGGCCAATTCTTCCCCGCAGCGGACCGCGGCGGGCCGCAGCGGCAAAATCGGCAAGCCGCCCGGTACCTGCCTGTTGCTGACCGCGGCCCCGCTCCCCCGCAAACATGTAGCTCCCGCTCTTTTGCCGAGTGTATGAGCTATACTTGTATCGCACAGCGGCCACACGCAGCCGACTGCCATCGTCTGCAGTGCCTTACCCTGCTTGTCAGTTTATCTTTTCACAGTTTTCTACCGGGCAGGTACCGCCAGCCGCTGTGTTCACGCCCCCCGCCAAAGCACCAAAAGCGGCAATAATTGAGCCATCGGTCAGGCCGGGTGCGCCGCTTTTCCCGCCAGCGGCCTGCAATCCATCACCGCCTCGGCGGTGTACAAGTCGGGGTCTGTCTCCGCACCGCCTGTCATGCCCCTGTGCTCCTCGCTTTTTTACGCGCTGCCGGATCTCTCTATGATGCCGGTTCCATTTATCTCATTATAGGAAAAAACGACACGATGTGCAACCGCTGCTGTCCTCTTCTACCCCGCTTTACCCGTGCATATGCTGGTAAAGTGTAAAGACCTATCTAGGCCAAAAGAGGGGGGAACTCCCATCGTGCAAACGGCTATCGCCAAAAATCACTCCCGCCACGTCTGGCTACAGCGGCTGTGGGGGGCCGGTGCGCTCACGGTGCTGGCGCTGTTTTTGCGCACCCTGAGCATCTCTTTCAAGATCTACCTCTCCGGGCAGATCGGCGCCGCGGGCATGGGCCTTTACCAGCTGATCTACTCGATCTACGGCTTTGGCTGTACACTGGCCTGCGGCGGTCTGGGGCTGGGCGTCACCACCCTGTGCTCCCGCGCTATCGCCAAAAAACAGTGGCACCGGGTGCCGCAGGTGGTGTTGCGAGCGCTGGCTTTTGCCGCCGTACTGGGCTGTATTGCCACCGGGCTGCTCTATTTTGGCGCCGCACCGGTGTCCAAAATGCTGGGTCAGCCTATCCTGGCCACTCCGCTGCGGCTGTTTTCGGTCTCGCTGCCGTTCGCCGCTATCAGCGGCTGCCTGCAGGGGTATTTCTACGCCACCGGCGAAGTGGTGCGCAGCGAGCTGTCGCAGGTGCTCAAGCGCTTTACCAAAATGGGCATCGTCATGGCTGCTTTTGCCGCCTCTCCCCCCCGCCAGATGGATGCGGCACTGGCCCTTATCTTTTTTGCCTCGTCTCTCTCCGAGATCGTGCCGGCTTTTTATCTCTCGGTGCTCTACCGCATCAGCCGCAAAAAATTCACCTCTGCCCAGTTGCCGCCTTCTGCTCTTACCGCCGCCAAAGGCTCTATCGCGCTGGCGCTGGTAAAGATCTGCCTGCCGCTGGCCGTGTGCCAAAACCTGCAGAGCGCCTTTCACACCCTCGAAAACACGCTGGTGCCCCAGGGCTTTGCCAAGAGCGGCATCGCCGACGCCATGGAGCGCTACGGCGTGCTCAGCGGCATGGCCATGCCCCTGCTCTCCTATCCGGCGGCGCTGCTGGTCAGCTTCTCCATGCTGCTCATCCCGGCCATCGTGCGGCTGCACACCCGCGGCCAGCGCGAAAAACTGGGCCGCAGCCTGTCTCACATTTTGCGTATCACCTTTGTTTTCTGCTGCGGGGTCATGGCCGTCTTTCTCTTTTTCCCCGATCCGGTCTCGGGCATCTTCAGCACCAAAGGCGTCGCGGTCTACCTGCGCCTGTTGGCGCCGCTGTGTCCGCTCATCTACATGGATCACGTCACCGACTGTATGCTCAAAGGCCTGGGTCTGCAATTTCACGTCATGATCCAAAACCTGACCGATATGATGCTCACCGTCGTACTGCTCTACTTCCTGCTGCCTGTCTGGGGGCTGGCCGGGTATCTGTTCACCCTCTACTGCACCACCACCTACAACCTCGTCGCCGGCTGGTGGCTGCTGCGCCGCCGGGTCGATTTCTCTTACCTGGCGCCGGGCTGGGTGGCCAAGCCGCTGCTCTGCTGTCTCATCGCAGGTTTTGTCGCCACCCGCGGGCTGCCGCCGGTGCTGTCGGCGTTTCCCGTTCGGCTGGTCCTGTTTCTCGTGCTCTACTTCGTGCTGCTGTTTCTATGCCGCGACCTGACCGGCAAAGATCTGCACCGCCTGCGGGCCCTGTTGGGATAGCAATAGCCAGCTGCCACCGGCACAGCAGGGGCCGAAAATAACTGGAAAAGCGGGCGGACCATATTGTTGGTCCGCCCGCTTTTCCATATATGCACCAATAAGCGCGTCAGTTTTCTAATCCCCCGTGGCATATGGGCGCACCCTCAAAAGATTCTGCGTGTTCTACTCTAAAGAGGTGGGAAAGCAATAGATTGGCTCGACGATACGCGTGTAGTCATCAACTGCATCGAGACACATCTGGCAGAGGTCATCTCCCACGGCTGCGCCGCCCGCGCCACGCAGATCGCCCGCTGCCCTACCCATCATTTTCAGTAGATGTTCTCACACCGCACCGGGGTACCGCTGCCGGGAAACGTTCGACACCGGTGACCGACTCTGATCGCCTTTGAGCTGCGGGCTGGCAAATGTATGGTGATCGATGCCCCCCAAATACGGCAGCGAGCCGCCGAAGGCGTCCAATCGGGCACTTAAAAACCACACAGCACCGCGTCTATACCTGCGCGCGATACAGATGCTTCGCTCAAGGGCTACCCCCAAAATAGCCCTCCCTATCGCCATCAGCACCACCGTCAGCGCCGATCAGAAAACGCCATAAAAGCAGGTGCCGCAGTTTTTCAGTAAGTGCGATAATGACCTGTACCCGTTCAGATCGGGGGCCCATTGGGCTGCTTTGGCAGCGATCACCACATCTCAGCACTTTACGGCCACAGCAGAGATACCTCTCGGTGCATACCCATATACTCTGCCAGCTCCTGTTCCAATCTCTCTGTACTCGATAAGTTTACGGTACCCAAAGCACCGTCGGCAACCTGCCTTCTCTTAAGTACCCGGCGGCAGCGCACACGCCATGCAGAAACTGCTCTGGACCGGATGGTCCCCCACCTCCGCGCACCAGTCGGTGACGGGCATCCCGTCAGATTGGGTGTTCCACGGGCTGGCCGGTCATAACTATATCTTCATCTTCGGCGAGAACTGGAGCCCCGTCAAAAACAGATAGCCGCACTGCACACGCGATCACCTATAACGACCGCTAGAGGGGCGCCACCAGGCGCCCCTCTATGTTTTTACAGCCTGCGCGCGCACAGCTGGCAAACACTGGCCGGTCAGCATCTACACACAAATAAGAACATCTCACCCCGGTCATCCAAGGCGATCTCTTTGCTGAAAGATTTATACGTGGTGATCTCTCTGAACCCGACCTCCTGCAAATACTGCTGCATCTCCCCAAACCGGTAAAGATGCGTCTGAAAATCCATCGCTTCACTCTGCAGCAGCTCGGTGCCGTTATACAGTTCATATATCCCCGGCGAAAATTGGGTCTGACTCTGTTCATCATAGCGATTTTTGCTCTTTAAGATCAGGTCAAACCCCTCTTTTGTCTTTACCGAGATCGCTTTTTTATATGTGCTGTCGTCTGTACACCGTGTAGCGATGGTATCCACCGCAAAGACAAGGCGGCCCCCCGGCAAAAGCAGGTCCTTCAATTTGCACAGGATCTCTTTACACAGGTCAATATCCGTAAACAGAGACATCGAGCCAGAGGTGATAAAGATATAGTGAAATTTTTCTTGGGGCGCAAATTCTAGAATGTCTGCTTGAACGACCTCTGCCGCAGGTGCTTTTTGCTTTAATTTTTCCAGCATCTCCTCCGATAGGTCTACACCGCTAATATCAAACCCTCTCTTTAAAAAAGGGACCAAAAAGCGCCCGCTCCCACACAGCGGTTCCAATATCTTCTCTCCTTTACCGGCAAAAGAGAGGTAAAACTCCAGCTCATCCCGCGGTGCTTCGGCATGTAAGATCTCATACATCTCCGTGCACAAACTGCCGTAGTAATTTTGTCTCTGTTCTCCCACTTTCTCCATCTCCTATCCCGGTCTTGCCATCGCCGCAGCACTTCGATTGCAGGCCGTCCAGCTTTCCGGCCCCTCTCGCAACAGTACTACCCACATTTTGCCACATTCCCGTTTCCTTTTCAAGACGACATGTATGACCTGCAAATTTTTAAATACTATTTAGCATAAGCCACTGTTTAGTAATGCTATCTTCCATAAGAGAAACTTCGCACATTTTCAAAATTAGAGGTTGCGCACGGCAGTTATGGATATTTTACCCGAATGGATGGTACATCTCGACGACGGGGACGTGACCTTCATCAAAAAATTTCTGCTGGCTTCCGGCTCTCAAAAAGAGATCGCCAAACAGTACGGGGTCTCCTATCCCACCGTGAGGATAAAGCTCGATAAACTGATACAAAAAATAAAGATCGCCGAAGAGGCGATCGAGGACCCCTACATAGCCACCATCAAGCGCCTGGCCGTCAACGAAAAAATGGATTTCAGCACCGCTAAACTGCTGATAACTGCATACAAAAAGCAAAAGGAGGCGCCGTAGACATGAGCGAAACGTCTGTCTGGACCTATCTCATAAAACTGGCTATCTTTGGCACCGCTTTCCTCTTTCTCTTTTCGGTACTCCAGTACTTCCTCTGCAAAATAAAGCGCTGGTGGCCGGGGCTCATACTCCCACTTTTGACCTTCCTGCATTCTTTACCACTTATAAGTTGGCTTTTGCCTTTACAAAACATATCGGGGCCACGCATAGTAGCGCAGTGGTTTTCTTCTTTTGCCTCCGCCAACATCCCCACCGCCGTTTTTCTCTGTATCTATTTGGCCTGCCGCGGAAAGCATAAAAAGAAAAAACAGATCGAAAAAATGAATATCCAAGACCTGAAATAAAGTCTTTTTATCGTCTGTGCGATGCGACAAAGGAGGGGCAACACTTATGGATGACCAGCTCACATGGATGCCAAGGCTCGCCATATTCATTTTTCAACTAATTCCGCTGATCGGTTTCTCTTTACTGCAGTACTTCCTCTCAAATAAAGATCACAAGTGGCTGGGCTACATACTCCCCATCCTGTCTTTTTTCAATGCCGGTTTAAAAGTCTTTCTCTGGGCGCTTCCACCAGTTTCCATACCGCTCCCCCATGCCATACATCGCGTCCTATCTTCACTTTTCTTCCACAACATCCCCACCCTGATCTTCCTCTGCATATACTGGCTCTGCCGCAGAAGAATAAAAAAGCGCGCTCAAATAGAAAAAATGAACATACAGGATCTCGAGTAGTCTCCTGCCCGTCTGCCGTACCTGCATCTCCCCCGCCTGTCACTGCAAAGCTCTGCTTCCACATAGCCCAATACCCGCAATTTTATAAATTTCCTCCACCCTGTGGCCGCCGATACTGTCTGAAGACCTATTTTTTTAAAAATTCCCAGGATAGCCTCCACCAGATCTGCACATACTACTAGCAGGCAAGTCCCCACTTAAATTTTGGAGGTATGTATCATGCACAACTGCAAAGCCAACAAGTCGATCAAATGTACCGTCCAGCAGTGCAAAAACCACTGCGAGAACGAGAACTTCTGCGCCCTGGACTGCATCACCGTGGGCACCCATGAGCTCAACCCCACCATGGATCAGTGCACCGACTGCAAATCTTTCCAGCTCAAATAAGTGTAGCGAAACTTCACTAAAAACATGATCGTGCGTTTGCAACTGAAAAAGCGGCCTGATACAGGCCGCTTTTTCCTATGTACAAAATATTTTCGTCGTCCTCGCCACTAGCGGTACGGCACTACCTTTTCAAACACGCCCATGTAGCGCGGCGTCACCCGCTTATCCACGTGGTGCTTGCCAAAAAACCACTGTTTAAACTCGATCTGCCGCGAGATCGTGTCCAGGTACAGGCCATAATAGCTGTCGGCTTTGGCCTCCAGATCCAAAAACGAGGCGATCGCATACGGCGGCTCATACGACACCACCAGGTCGGTCTTCTCGCCGGCGTGCTGCTGGCAAAAAACGTCCAGCTCGGCCTTGGTCGGCAGCTGGTCGCAAAACAGCTCGCGGCCAACGATATCCTGATCCATCGACTCGCCGCCGCCAAAAGCCAGCAGCCGCTTGCCGTCAATGTCGTAAAACTGGCCGGTGAGCAGCTGGTACACCCCCTGCTCGATACGGCGGGCCGGGGCGCCGTACACCGTCTCCTCCGGGTATTCGCGCAGCAGGTCGTAGTTGTCGCCCGAGCCGGGCACGAACAGGATGGTATACTTCTTTTTGCCCAGCTTTTTTAAGATCTTCTGCTCGCGCTTGCCCCCGTCCCACACAAAGCCAAAATCGCCGCAGACCACCAGCACATCGCCCTGTTTCAGGCGGCGCACCGCCTTGTCCTCAAAGCGGTCATAGTCGCCGTGGGTATCACCGGTTATATACAGCACAGCATCGCCCCCTAGCAGGTGGCCGCCAGCGCCTGCTCGAGATCGGCCAAAATATCGCCGATCTCCTCCAGTCCCACCGACAGCCGCACCGTGCCGGCGGTGATGCCGGCCGCCTTCAGCTGCTCTGGGGTCAACTGGCTGTGGGTAGTGGTGCCCGGGTGGATCACCAAACTGCGCACGTCGCCCACATTGGCCACGTGCGAGAACAGCTTCAGCGCACTGATGAACTTGGCGCCGGCCTCTTTGCCACCGTGCAGCTCAAAGGTAAACACGCTGGACGCCCCCTTGGGCAGGTACTTTTTAGCCAGCTGGTAGTCGGGGCTGGAGGGCAGCAGCGGATAATTGACCTTATCCACCGCCGGGTGTCCCTCTAAAAACTCGGCCACCTTCAGGGCGTTTTCACAGTGGCGCTGCATGCGCAGCGACAGCGTCTCGATACCCTGACAGATCATAAAGGCGTTAAACGGGCTCAGGCAGGCGCCCAAGTCCCGCAGGTACAGCGCCCGCAGCCGGCTGATAAACCCGGCATTGCCAAAATCCTTGGCGAACACGCAGCCGTGGTAGCTGCCGTCCGGCTGGTTATACTGGGGGAAGCGCCCGTTGCCGGCAAAGACAAAATTGCCCGAGTCCACCACCACACCGGCCATACTGGTGCCGTGGCCGCCCAGGTACTTGGTGGCCGAGTGCACCACGATATCGGCCCCAAACTCGATGGGCCGCTGCAGGTACGGGGTGGTAAAGGTCGAGTCGACGATGAGCGGGATCCCGTGGCGGTGGGCCAATTCAGCCAGCTTTTCGATGTCGGCCACATTGGCGTTGGGGTTGCCGATACCCTCCACAAAATAGGCTTTGGTGCGGTCGTCGGTGGCGGCCTCCCAGGCGGTAAGATCGTTGGTGTCCACAAAAGTGGTGGTGATGCCCATCCCGGCAAAGGTGGGCCCCAGCAGATTGATGGCCCCGCCATAGATCTTGTCGGAAGACACGATGTTGTCACCACACGCCGCCAGGTTGAGCATCACCGCACAGATGGCCGCATGGCCCGAGGCAAAAGCCAGCGCCCCCACGCCGCCGTCCAGCGCCGCCACCCGCTCCTCCAGCGTCTGCTGGGTGGGGTTGGAGATGCGGGAGTAGATGTTGCCCGGCGCCTTGAGCTCAAACAGGTCCTGGGCGTGCTGCAGATCTTCAAATCCGTAGGCGGTGGTCTGGTAGATGGGCAGCGCCCGCGAATAGGTCTGGCTGTCCAGCTGTTGGCCGCTGTGGATAGCCATGGTATCAAAGCCGTATTTCAATGGATATGCCCCCTTAATTAAGATTTCCTTCATTGTTTTTTGCCGTGCGATTTGCTATACTAATGAGCGTAGAGTGGCTTATTGGGCCCACAAAAGCCCATCTTCCACCCGCCTGCAAGCATTTTTAACAGATCGCGCGGCCGCGGGCTCGTTTTCCCGCTGCATGTGCTTTCATCATACAATATTTTAAGGGTAGATGTCTACTATGAAAAAGAGCAGAAAATTCCTCGCTGTCCTGCTGACAGTATGTATATGTATCACCGCCGTCATCCTCCCCGCCAGCGCCTACGAGCCCGATTTCGAGGTGCCCGCCGACGAGGGGGTATTCCTCATGTCGCTGGACACCGGCCAAGTGCTCTACGAGCAAAACGCCGATAAGCAGATGGCCCCCGCCTCGATGACCAAGGTGATGAGCACCATCGTCGCGCTGGAAAACTGTCAGGATCTGGGTGAGATGGTCACCGCCCCGTCCTATATCTACGACGAGTTCGTGGGCATCAACGTCTCCACAGCCGGCATCTCCCCCGGCGAGCAGCTCAGCGTCAAAGACCTGCTCTACTGTATGATGCTGCAGTCGGCCAACGAGGCCGCCAGCATCATCGCCGACCATTTCGGCGGCAGCATCGAGGGCTTTGCCGAGATGATGAACAAAAAGGCCGCCGAGCTTGGCTGTACCAACACCCACTTCGTCAACCCCCACGGGCTGGACGCCGACGGCCATTACACCTCTCCCCGCGACATGGCCACCATCGCCCAATACGCTCTGGGCGTAAACGGCTTCCGCGATATCTGCACCTCCACCCGCTACACCTTGCCGCAAACCAACATCCGCGAGGAGCAGGTGGTGGTCACCACCATCCTCATGCAGGATGAATACCGCGGCGGCGACCTGTATAACCCCTATATCAAGGGCATCAAGACCGGCACTACCGACAACGCCGGCCGCTGTTTCGTCTCCACCTACCAGCGCGACGGCGAAAACCTGCTGCTGGTAGTCATGAACGCCCCCAACACTGATGACGACGACAACCAGGCTTTCACCCAAACTCAGCAGTTCTACGACTGGGCGCACAACAACTTCGACCTCGAGACACTGGTAGAAAAAGGCTCGGTACTGCACGAGGTAAAGATCAAGCAGTCGTTCGATACCGATGTGCTCATCCTCACCGCCGCCAGCGACGTGACGCTGCTGCTGCCCAGCGGAGCCGACAAGACCGCCGTGCAGTACGTCGCCACTCTCGATGATGAAGAGATCGTCGCCCCGGTGAAAAAAGGCGATAAGATCGGCAAGATGACCCTCAAGCTGGGCGGCGAGACCATCGGCGAGGTGGACATGCTGGCCGAAAAAGACGTCAAGGGCGCCACCATCTTAAAAATAGCCGACGCCATACACGGCGCTTTGTCCTCCACCGCCGCCAAGATCATACTGGTGCTGGTCATTCTCTTTATCCTGGTGTATATCCTCTTTGTCATACGCTCCATCAACCTGCAAAAGAAAAAGGGTAAGATCAAGCGCCACAAAAAATACAAATTGTAAAGAGCGCGGCCCGGTGCATATGCACCGGGCCGCTTTTGTACAGGCAGGTGCCCCACCACCTCATCTCATCCCGGCACTGCACAGCCACCTGCTCGGTTTGCACTGCCCCTGCAAACAGGCCCCCTGCAATAGACCCAACAAATGCTCCTCATACCTAGTCCCCATCAGTCGGGCATCGCTGCCGCACCACCTTCCCCCCATTCATCCGATAGCTGCACCGTTCGGCCGGCACTTTATAATTATAAGCCATCGCTCGCTCACCGCTGTACGCTCTCCCCCAGTTATCACCGCTTACCCGGCTGTCTGCCCCGCCAAGCACATCGCCCGCTAAAATGGACTGGCTGCCCGGCAAAACGCATCCCCACACCGCCGTTTTCCGCCGGCAGCCCGTTCCTCGGTCCCAGCTGCACCTGCCGGCCGGGTATCTCCCTGTCACATAGTCCGCAATAGTCTGTAATAGTCTGCGCACTTTTTCCCACTCCCCATAAGCGCAAAAAGCGGGCTGCTCAAACTCGGTCAAGCAGCCCGCCCAAAATAAAAAAGTTACCTCGCCGCCTCCATCCCACGCTGCCCATCTCTCTCGCCCAAGCCCCCCAACTCTGCCCAACTCCGCCCAGCCCCGCCCAACCCTCCTCAGTGCTCCTCATCACTGTACAGTACTACCATAAAGCGCCATACAATGCCCAGCCCCTCGATCTGGTCACAGGTCCAGGCAAAAAAAGTCGCAATCGCGGTAGGGGTGATCGTAGACCAGCGGCAGCTGTTGCTCCGGTATCTTGTAAAATCCGGCCCGCTCGTAAAACTTGTGTGCCCGCTCTGTATTTTTGGGCGTATCCAAGATCAGCCGCCGCAGGCCCTGCTCTCTGGCAAAAGCCAGCAGCACCGCATACAGCTGGCTGCCCAGATGGTGGGGCGCGCCCCGGTACTGCTCATACACAAAAAATTTCTTTAGTATGCCCGTCTCCTCCTCCGCGCGCATCAGGCCAATACTGCCGGCCACCCGCCCCTCATCTCGGGCCACCCAAAAGTTGCCGCCACCGGCCATGTACGCGCGCTCGATGCACAGCAGCTCCGGCTGGTCCTGCACCGAGACCGGGGGCCTGGTGCCGTCATTCTGGCAGTGCAGCACCAGCTCGATCACCGCCTCTCGGTCCCGCTCTCTATATACGCCTATCTCCATGTATATCCTCCTCGATCGCTCTTGTGCCGCTGCCGGCGGTGTCTGTACAGCCGCCGGCAAACAGCCATTTTTGTGAAAAGGTGCTGGCAGCCGCCACCACCTGGCCAATGGTCAAGGTGATAAGCACCGTGCCGCCGCCAAATGGTCCCTGCACGAATAGCAGCACCGCAAACCCGCACAGCTCGATCGCCAAACGCGCCCGCTGTACCCGCCAGCAAAACCGTTCTGCCAGCGCCAGCATCAACCCGTCGATAGGCATTTTGGCAAACCCGGTCGACACGTAGATGCCGGTGCCCAGCGCCACCAGCAAATAGCCCAATAAAAAGCACGTGCATCCCGGCCAAAAGCCCGGGGGGATCGCCCAGCGGGCAACTGCCGCTTTTGACAGGTCTAAAAATAGGCCCTTCAAGGCGATCGGTATCACGCACAGCCACTGCGCCCGGCGGCAGAGCAGTGCGGCAATTACCCAAAAACTTCCCTGCACGATCATCGACCACCCGCCCAGCGACAGCGGCGTACACGCTGCCAATCCGGCAAAAACACCGTTCCAGGCATCCAGCCCCCAGTCGGTCTGCAAGATCACCGCCACCCCCAAGCAGGTCAGCATCAGCCCCAACAGGTAAAATGCCGCCCTCTTCCACCAGCAGCACGGCTCCTGGCGCCAGTTTGCTCTCATCCTTGACTCCCCTCCTTTGCTCTACTATAATAGCTTATAAACACTATTCAGTCTAATAGAATATTTTCAATTTAGACTTCATTAAATATAAACTATATAGGAGATACCTTTCATGGAGCTCAAGTACCTGTACACTTTCAAAACCATCCTCGACGCCGGCAGTTTTCAAAAGGCAGCCGAGCGGCTGCACTACGCCCAGTCTACCGTCACTCTGCAAATGCAGTTGCTTTCACAGTCGCTGTCAACGGCGCTGTTTGAGAAGATCGGCCGCAAAATGGTCCTCACCCAGTCGGGGCGGGAGCTGCTGCCCTATATCGAGGAGGTCCTCGCCGCCGCCGAGCGCTTGCAGCAGTACAGCCAGCACGGCCGCCAGCTGACCGGTACCCTGCGTATCGCCCTGCCCGAAACACTGCTCTCCTACCAGATGTCACCGGTGCTCGCCGCCTTTCGCCGTGCTGCGCCCGCGGTAAAGCTCTCTCTGCAGACCCCCAACTGCTACGAGATCCGGCGCCAACTCATAAACGGTGCCGTCGATATCGGCATCCACTACGATATCGGCGGCTACGGGCCGTCTCTGGTCACCCAAAAACTCGGCAGCTACCCGCTGGTGCTGGTGGGCAGCCCCGCCTTACACCAGCAGGAGCAGGACTTTGTCACGCCCGGCCAGCAAAAGGATCTCTGCCTGCTCACAGCCGATAAAAACAGCCTCTACCAGCAGATGTTCGATGCGTATCTGCGCACCGCCGCGATCACCTTAAACGGCGAGATCGAGATCCTCAGCACCGAGGCCATCAAGCGCAGCGTCAGCGGCAACATCGGGGTCTCCTATCTGCCCCGCTTCACCGTGGAGGAGGAGCTCCGGCAAGGCACTCTACGGGCACTCCCCGCCGCCGTCCCCCGCCCCGAAGTCGCCACTGTCTGCACCTACCACAAAAACAAGTGGGTCACCCCGGCTATGGAGCTGTTTATTCGCCTGCTCAAAGAGCAGCTCTGTCCCACCTGATCCCCCTGCTCCCTCTGCTCACCCTGCTCCCGCCGTCTCATGACCCTACCAGTGTCACCCTCCGTATAACGCCGGCCCACCGTCCTACCCCGCATATGCCCCTGCTTTCGCCGTGTATCCAAGACCACACGCCGGCCCCCATATCCCCGCTCGGCACCAGCCGCACGGCTATCACCACACCGCTGCTTTAGCGCCTATCCTCATCGCCCGGCAGCGCTCGCACCCATTTTTAACTTTTCCCTCTCCCCCAATGCTGTGATCCTTACACTGCCGCATCTCCGGCTGCCTGTGCGCTCTCGCCCCCGCCCCACACCAGGCCCAACCGTATGCCCCATTCGGGTCTCCACCTCTTCTGCCCCCGTTTTTCTCACGTCGGCCGCAGGCCTTTTCTCCCACCTTCACCCTTTAAAGAGCGGCCGCAGGACAACAAAAAAGAGACATCCCCGGGGGATGTCTCTTTTTGCACGCTCCATTGTAAGCAGCGCCGCTGTTTATATTTTTAGATACTGCGCAGTTTCACCACCAATGCGGTCTATTTGCGGCTATAGCCGGCAAACAGGTCCACCATCATCTGGCCAAAACCCTGTCTGTCCATATTCAGGGGCACCACAGCATTGGGCTGGGCGGCGTAAAAATCCACCACCGTCTGTCCCAGCCGTTTCTGGTCGGCACACTCAATGTACACCTCGGCCGGGCGGCTCTCAAACATCTCCGGCCGCTCCAGCCACGCCACCGTCACCGCGTCAAAAATAATGCTCTCCCCCTCACGCAGGCCCAGCTCCAGCTCCTCGGCAAACGCCTTGGCCTGGTCATTGCCCAGCGCTGCCAGCGCCTCGATCTGCGGCCGCCCCACCCGCGACTGCAGGCAGACCTCCTCACCGCACATCACCAGCGGTATTCCGGCCGAAAACACCTCTGCCGCCGCTTCCGGGTCCACATAGATGTTAAATTCAGCATAGCCGGTGGCGTTGCCGCCGGTAAACGAGCCACCCATGATCACCATCTGGGCAATGTTTGACTTTAGCTCCGGGTACTGCCGCAGCAGCGCGGCGATATTGGTGAGCGGGGCCAGCGGTATCAGTGTTACCGGGTCGGGGCTCTGGCGGATGAGGTCGGCCATAAAAGTGACGGCATCCCGCTCGTCCGGTGCGTTTTCCACCTGGTCATAGGCCTCAAATAATACGTGGCCCGGCCGCCCCGAGTCGATGAGCGCTCGGGCCTGTGGTTTCGCCGCCCCCACCGCATAGGGGACAGCCGGGTCGGTGCAAGACAAAGTGTTTCTGGTGTTGCGCACCACCTTGTCCAGCGGCACGTTGCCGGCCACCGTCGTAACTCCCAGCACCTGCAATTTCTCGCTGGCGATCGCCAGTGCCATTGCCATCGCATCGTCGCCGCCGGTATCGCAGTCCAGTATCACCGGTATCTTTTTTTCTGTCGCCATAATCATGTCCTCCTCCACTGTAAAGCGGTCGTTTCCTCTATCATAAACTATATAGCCCCTATACAGTCAAGGGCCGCGCCCCGCTTTTGCCCCGGCACTCTCCACCATCTTTCCCCCCACAAATTATAGATATCGCCCACTTGTCCGCAGATCTGCCTCTCCCCCATTTGCCCCCCATAAGTCCCCGTTCCCCCTGCCGGGCCTATTTCTTTCCCGGCTCGCCCCTCATCCGCCCCACAGCACTACAACACCACAACACCACAGCTCCATCAACACCGCGGCACTACACCCCCCATTTTTGCACGCAAAAAAGCCGCCCCTTTCGGAGCGGCTTTCTCTCGATTGTAAAAAACTTACTTGAGCTCGACTTTGGCGCCGACGTCTTCCAGTTTCTTTTTGAGCTCTTCGGCCTCGTCTTTGCCGACAGCCTCTTTAATAGCCTTGGGAGCACCCTCGACCAGCTCTTTAGACTCTTTCAGGCCCAGACCGGTGATCTCTTTCACAGCTTTGATGACCTGCATCTTGCTGCCGCCAACATCAGCCAGCACTACGTCAAACTCGGTCTTCTCCTCAGCAGCAGCGGCACCGGCAGCGGGGCCAGCAACCATAACGGGAGCAGCGGCAGAAACACCAAACTCCTCCTCGATGGCCTTTACCAGCTCAGACAGTTCCATAACAGACAGAGTTTTTACCTCTTCTACGAATTTCAGGATTTTCTCAGAAGCCATTGTAGCTACCTCCTAATTTTTAAGTTGTTGTGGGGCAAAAACAGAGGCGATTAAGCAGCCTCTCCCTCGCCGTCTTTCTCCACGATCGCGTTGAGCGCAACAGCCAGCCCGCGGATGTTGCCCTCCAGAGCGCTGCACAGCATGCTGAGCAGCTCCTCGCGGCTGGGCAGTTTGGCGATCTCGCTCACGCCGGCCAGATCCAGGGTCTTGCCCTCTAAGAAGCCCGCCTTCACGGCAAAGCCATTCTGGGCCTTGTCGGCGTACTTGCTCAGGATCTTCGCAGCGCTGATGGGGTCATCTTTCGATACGGCCAGAGCCGTGCTCCCCTTCATTTCGCCTACCAGCTCCTCGTAAGGGGTGCCGGCAACAGCCAGGCGCAGCATGGTGTTTTTAACGACCGCGTAATCTACGCCGGCCTCACGCAGCTCGCGGCGCAGCGCGGTGTCGTCCTCCACGTTGATGCCTTTGTAGCTGACCAGAACACCGGCCATAGAGCCCTCGATCTTCTCTTTGAGCTCGGCGACCAGCTGCTGTTTCTGCAGTAAAATCTTCTCGCTTGGCAAATGAATTCACCTCCGGTTAAGTCGTTTTGGTGTACACAGTGCCGTCACTTGGAAAAAGGAAGAGCCCTTCTTCGGCGTGTGCGCGAAGAAGGGCTCGAAAATACAATGGCAAAGCGATGTATTCTGTAAGACCTCATCCTCGGCAGGCAGGGAATACTCTCCCTATTACGCACGGGTGCACCTGCTGTCTTAGAATGACAGCAAATATATTCTAGCAGGTAAGCGCCAAAAAGTCAAACGCTTTTTTGCTTACTGCTGAATGAACTTGTTGGGGTTCACCTTTACGCCAGGCCCCATGGTAGAGGCGATGACGCAAGACTTGATGTAGGTGCCTTTGGCAGCGGCGGGTTTTGCCTTCACGATGGCGTCCATCAGGGTGCTGATGTTCTCGCCGAGCTTCTCCGGGCCAAAGGAAACTTTGCCGGCCGGGCAGTGGATGATGTTCGATTTGTCCAGGCGGTACTCGATCTTACCGGCCTTGGCCTCGGTGATGGCTCTGGCCACATCGGGGGTAACGGTGCCGGCTTTGGGGTTGGGCATCAGGCCACGGGGGCCCAGCACTTTACCCAAACGGCCGACCACGCCCATCATGTCGGGGGTGGCGATGACCACGTCAAAATCCATCCAGCCGCCCTGGATCTTGGGGATCATATCCTCGGCGCCGATGTAATCTGCCCCGGCCTCCTGGGCCAGTTTCTCGTTGTCGCCCTTGCAAAACACCAGAGTGCGCACCGTCTTACCGGTACCGTTGGGCAGCACTACCGCGCCGCGGACCTGCTGGTCGGCATGGCGGGAGTCGACGCCCAAACGCACATGGATCTCAACGGTCTCGTCAAACTTGGCCTTGGCGGTCTCACATACCAGCGCGCTGGCCTCTTCCAGGTCGTACAACTTGTCGGTGTCTACGACCTTCTTGCTATCTGTATATTTCTTACCGTGTTTCACTTTCGTTCCTCCCTGTAATAGTGGTAATTAGCGGAAATTTCCTCCCACGAGTAGGGTTTTACTCCTCTACAGTGATGCCCATGCTCCGCGCAGTACCGGCGATCATGCTCATGGCCGACTCGATGCTCGCAGCATTGAGGTCGCGCATTTTGGTCTCGGCGATCTTCTGGATCTGCTCTTTGGTGATCGAGCCGACTTTGTTCTTGTTGGGCTCGCCCGAAGCCTTGTCCAGACCGATGGCCTTTTTGATGAGCACAGCAGCCGGAGGAGTCTTGGTGATGAAGCTGAACGAACGATCAGCGTATACGGTGATGACGACAGGGATGATCATGCCGACGTCATTTTTGGTGCGCTCGTTGAATTCCTTGGTGAACGACATGATATTGACGCCGTGCTGACCCAGAGCAGGGCCGACCGGGGGGGCCGGAGTCGCTTTTCCTGCGGGGATCTGCAGCTTGATAAAGCCTACTACCTTTTGTGCCATTTTATTTGCACCTCCAAAAAGATTGTGGTCATTGCGATAGAGTCGCCGCAGCGGCGCGCTCTTTCTCCCACATGCCGGTTTTGCGGCTGGCAGGGCCGTGTTTCACATAAAAAATCAGACCAGCTGTACCTGCGACAGCTCCAGTTCGACGGGGGTCTCCCGCCCAAACATCGAGACCTTCACCTTCACCAGGTTGGCCTCTGCGTCCAGCTCCTCGACAGTCCCCACAAAATCTTTGAGGGGCCCCTCTTTGATGCTGACGCTGTCGCCCACCTTGTAGTCGACCTTAAACGAGCGCTTCTCCACGCCCAGGTTCTCTACTTCGCGGGGTGACAGGGGCACCGGCTTAGAGCCGGGGCCTACAAAACCCGTTACGCCCCGTATGTTGCGCACAACATACCAGGAATCGTCGGTCATCTCCATCTTCACCAGGACATAACCGGGAAACAGTTTGCGCTCGACCTCTTTTTGCTGGTCCTCTTTCTGTTCGACGACCAGTTCAGTCGGCACCTTGACTTCGTAAATCAGGGATTGCAGATTTCTGTTCTCAACAAGTTTTTCCAGGTTCTGGGCCACCTTGTTCTCATAGCCGGAATAGGTGTGCACCACATACCATCTGGCGGCGGTTTCTGACATAATCTTATCCCTCCACGCGCCGGGGCTGCGCCCGACTAAGCGTTTTTAAGGAGCAGCTGGACCAGCAGACCCAGCAGCGAGTCAAGACCCCACAGCACGACGGCGGCGATCAGCACCATCACGATGACCACGATGGTGTTGTTGATGACCTGTTTCTTGCCGGGCCACACGATCTTTTTGATCTCACTTCTCAGGTCTCTAAAGTACTTGGCTGTTCTTGAGGCGATACGTTTGGGGCTGAAACGGCTGGGCTTTTTCACCGCTTTATCCGTACTGGTTTTTGCCATAGGGTGTCCCCTCCTGCCTTTCGCCTATTTTGTCTCCTTGTGCGGAGTGTGTTTCCTGCAGAAACGGCAATACTTGTTCATTTCCAGTCTGTCAGGGTTGTTCTTCTTGTTCTTCATGGTGTTGTAGTTGCGCTGCTTGCACTCGGTGCAAGCCAAAGTGACCTTCACTCTCATTAACGGCACCTCCTGATATACTCAGATTTTTTAGCCTCCCTCAGAAGGGCTCGTCCCGCACAAATTTTTGCACAAAAAAATAAGCCCTTTTTTAGAGGTACACTCAATATAGCACACCCCCGGGCAGAAGTCAAGCTGTTTGCCCCAATTCCAGCCGTGAGCTGTTCCATTTTTCTCCACCGGCAGCTGCCGCGCCGCCCACTATACCGGCGCGCTCCCCTCTTCGCATCTGCAACAGCGCCGTTTATATAGTGCCGCAAATAAATTGAACGCGGCGGCGAATTGTGCTAAAATAGCCTGAGGCAGACCGCTTGCCCCGCCCACAACCGCCCCACACCAGCCCCACACCAGCCTATACCGGCCCCGGTGCCCGGCGGCGGGCAAAACAGCGGCGGCCGCCGCATAGGTATATATTTAAAGGTATGTACACCGCCCGGCGCACAGCCGCGGCCCCCATCTCTGCGCGGCCAGTAAAGCTGCAGATAGGAGCATTTTACTATGTCCAGAATAAAAGTAGCCGTCTTATTCGGCGGCGTCTCCAGCGAGTACGAAGTCTCGCTGCAATCGGCCACCAGCGTCATCAAAAATATCCCCGCCGACAAGTACGAGGTGCTGCCCATCGGCATCACCAAGTCCGGCCGCTGGCTCTACTTCCCCGGCGATTACGACATGATCGCCGACGGCAGCTATAAGACCCACCCCGACTGTGTGGGCTGTGCCATCCTGCCCGACCGCTCTAAAAAAGGTATCACCAAATTCCTCGCCGACGGCACCACCGCCTTTGTGGCCGTCGATGTGGTGTTCCCGGTACTGCACGGCAAAAACGGCGAGGACGGCACCATCCAGGGCCTGCTCGAGCTCTGCGGCATCCCCTATGTGGGCTGCGACGTCATCTCCTCGGCCAACTGCATGGACAAGGTGGTCACCAAGGTGCTGCTCGAGCAGGCGGGCATCGCCACCACCCCGTTTTTGTGGTTCACCAAATACGATATGGACCAGTTCGAGCAGTATAAGCGGCAGGTGGCCCAAAAGCTGGGCTACCCCTGCTTTGTCAAACCGGTCAACGCCGGCTCTTCGGTGGGGGTCACCAAAGTGTCAGACGAGAGCGCCCTCAAAGACGCGGTGCTGCTGGCCTTCACCCACGACAGCAAGGTGCTCATCGAAAAGAACATCACCGCCCACGAGGTGGAGTGCGCCGTCTTGGGCAACCGCGAGCTCATCGCCGGCGTGCCCGGCGAGATCGTGCCCGAGGCCGACTTCTACGATTACGAGGCCAAATACATCTCCGGCACCAGCAAACTGCTCATCCCCGCCGGGGTGCCCGAAGATACTCTCCGCCAGGTACAGGATATCGCCCGGCGCGCCTTCTCTACCCTGGGCTGCACCGGCCTGTCGCGGGTCGACTTCTTCGTCGGCGACGACTTCATCTACTTAAACGAGATCAACACCCTGCCCGGCTTCACCTCCATCAGCATGTACCCCAAAATGATGGACGCCTGCGGCATCCCCTACCCCGAGCTGTGCGATCGGCTCATCCAGCTGGGGCTCGCGCGTGCGGCCCAGTAGCCGCCAAGTCGTCTAGTCGCCAAAACACCAAAAAGGGGCGTATGATTATGGATACCAGACCCATCGGCGTATTCGATTCCGGCCTGGGTGGGCTCACGGTGGTCAAGCAGCTCAAGGCGCTGCTGCCCAGCGAGCAGATCGTCTACTTCGGCGACACTGCCCGGGTCCCCTACGGCACCCGCAGCCGCTCCACCCTCATGACCTACGCCGGGCAAGACAGCGGCTTTTTGCTGCGCCAAGGCGTCAAGCTCATCGTGGCCGCCTGCGGCACCATCAGTTCCACCGTCGACGACAGCTTCATCCGCGCGCTGCCGGTGCCCTACTGCGGCGTCATCGAGCACACCGCCGCCGCTGCGGCCGCCGCCACCCGGGTGGGCAAGGTGGGCATCATCGGCACCACCGCCACCGTAAACAGCGGCAGCTTTGCCCGCGCCATCCACCGCTGCGACCCCAAGGTCACCGCCGTGGCCCGCGCCTGCCCGCTGTTCGTGCCGCTGGTCGAAAACGGTTACATCCAGCCCAACGACCCGGTCACCACGCTGGTGGCGCAGGATTACCTCTCCTTCATCCGCGAAAAAGGGGTCGACACGCTCATCCTCGGCTGCACCCATTTCCCCATCCTGGCTCCGGTCATCAGTCGGGTGCTGGGCGACGGGGTCACCCTGATCGACCCCGGGGTGTACACCGCCCGCCAGGTGGCCCAGATCCTAAACGAGCAGCATCTGGCCGCCCCCTACCGGGGCGACGGCCAGCCCGCCGACGCCTACTACATCACCGACCAGTCCGACTTTCAGTCGGTGGCCTCGATCTTCATGGGCGACGCCTTCTGCGGCCAGGTGCAGACCGTCGACGTAAACGACCTGTAAGCACCGCCACCTCCGGCCCGACCGCCGCGGCCGGTCGGGCCGGCAAGTCAAACACCCACCGCGGGCCGGGCGCCTCATGGCCGTCCGGCCCGCTTTTTGCTGCTGTCGGCACCGCCGCCGCACTTTAAGGTTTTCTTAAACAAATGCGCAGCCGCCTGTGCTATGATAGAGAGCGGATACCAAAAGAGGAGGATTTTTGTTGCAGACTGATATTTTAGTAGTGGATGACGAGCAGGAGATCGCCGACGTAGTGGCCCTCTACTTAAAAAACGAGGGTTTTGCAGTCCACAAGTGCTACACCGCCGCGCAGGCCATCGCCTGTATCGGCAGCCAGTCCATCGACCTGGCCATCCTGGACGTCATGCTGCCCGATGCCGACGGCTTCTCCATCTGCCGGGCCATCCGCGACGGGGGCCACAACTACCCGGTCATCATGCTCACCGCCAAAGGCGACGAGACCGACAAGATCAGCGGCCTGTCGCTGGGGGCCGACGACTACATCACCAAGCCCTTTCGCCCGCTGGAGCTGGTGGCCCGGGTCAAGGCACAGCTGCGCCGGTACCGCACCTACGGCGGCGAGACAGCCGGCGCCGACGGCTCGGTCATCAGCGTCTCCGGCCTCATCATCGACCGCGACAGCCACCAGTGCTTTCTAAACGAAAAACCGCTGTCCCTCACCCCCACCGAGTTCTCCATCCTCTGGCACCTGTGCCAAAACCGGGGCAAAGTGGTCAGTGCCGAGCAGCTGTTCTTGTCCGTCTGGGGCGAGGGCTACTACACCAGCGACAACAACACCGTCATGGTGCACATCCGCCATCTGCGCGAAAAAATGGGCGAGTCGGGAGACCGCCCCCGCTACATCAAGACCGTATGGGGAGTGGGGTATAAACTTGAGGGGTAAAAACAGGCCGCAAACGGCCAGAAAAAAACGCTACAACTGGCGCCGCTGGGTGCGGCAGCTCACCTCTATCCTGTGGCCGCCGCTGCTCACCGCCGGCGGGGTGGGGCTGCTCTTTTATCTCATGACTCCGGGCATGCCGCTGTACACCCCCGCATACAGGATCTGGCGGATGGTCTGCCGGGGCATCCTGCGCATCGGCGTCTGGGGCACCGACTACTCCTTTTACAAATTTACCGAGCGCAACCTCCCCTTTTATATCATCGCCGTGCTGGTCATCTTCACCCTGTCCAGGGCCTGCCGCAAGCTGTTTGCGCTGCAAGACGATCTGCAGCAGATCTATATGGGGATGGATACGCTGCTGGCGCCCGAAGCCACCGCTTTAGCCCTCGACAGCAGTCTGGCGCCTTTTGCCAAAAAGATCACCGATATCCGCACCACCCTCGACCGCCGCAGCTGGGAGGCCCACGCCGCCGAGCAGCGCAAAAACGACCTGGTGGTCTACCTGGCCCACGATATCAAAACGCCGCTCACCTCGGTCATCGCCTACCTCAACTTGCTGCAGGAGGCGCCCGACCTGCCCACCGAGCAGCGCACCCGCTACATCGGCATCACCCTCGAAAAGGCCTACCGCCTCGAGCAGCTCATCGACGAATTTTTCGAGATCACCCGCTTTAACCTCCAGAGCATCGTCCTCTACAGAGAGCCGCTGCACCTCTGTTACATGTTGCGGCAGATGGCCGACGAGTTCTACCCCATCCTGTCGGCCACCCGCAACACGGTGGAGGTCGAGGCCCCGCCGGAACTCACCGTCCAGGCCGACCCCGACAAGCTGGCCCGGGTATTTAACAACATCCTCAAAAACGCCGCTGCCTACAGCGCCCCCGGTACCCCTATCCGCATCGTCGCCAAGCAGCAGGAAGACGAGGTGTTCGTCTCCTTTTACAATCAGGGGAAGATCATCCCCCAAGACCAGCTCGACTCCATCTTCGAAAAGTTCTACCGGCTCGACAGCGCCCGCGGCACCAAAAACGGCGGCGCCGGGCTGGGCCTGGCCATCGCCAAAGAGATCGTCACCGCCCACGGTGGCAACATCCATGCCGCCAGCAGCGCACAGGGCACCTGCTTCACCGTCATGCTGCCGGCAAACAGCCCCGAAAGCGCCGTCTAGCCCCCCGATACACCGCCACTTTTGGCCGATACAAGCCCGCTCGGGCTTGTTTTTTTGTAGGCAGTAGGGTAAAATAAAGCAGTTAGCTAAAAAGCCGGCCCGGCGCCCGCCCCCAGGCGGCGCCCCCGCCGAAAAACAGACCAAGAGAAGGAGTGGCGTATTGAAAAAAGACGCGCTCATCACCCTAAAAGCGACCTCCACCGCCGACGGCGAGAGCGAGACCACCGAGCTGGTGACCGAGGGCTACTTCTACCAAAAAGACGGCAAGTATTTCCTCTCCTACACCGAGACCGAGGCCACCGGCTTCGACGGCGACACCACCACTCTAAAGGTCGACGGGCAAAAGGCAGTCACCATGCTGCGCTTCGGCAAGAGCCGCACCCACCTGCTCATCGAGAGCGGCCGCCGCAACCCCTGCAGCTACGATACCGGCTACGGCATCATGGATATCGAGATCGTGGGCGGCCGCATCCGCAACCGCCTCACCGAGATGGGCGGCCAGCTCACCTTTGCCTACACCATCGACGTAGATCGCGACTACGAGATCGAAAACAGCATCGATATCTCGGTGCGTATCTCTTAGCCCGCCCCGGCGGGCCGCCACCCACCCTCTTTTTGTGCCACAGGCCGGTCCAGCCACTGCCTACCGGTAGTCTCTGTCCTCGCCGCGCAGCACAAAAAGTGTAAGAGCCGCCCCACGGCCGCCTGTCGGCGGCGCCGCGGTTCTTGCGCTGCCCACCGGCAGCAAACAGCTCCCGGGCCGCTCTCTGCGCCCCGGCACAGGTACACGGGCCGCCGCGTCGCGCCCCCCAGCAGAAAGGAAAGAAGTACATCATGTCTAACCTCGTTAAACAGGCCAAACTGCAAGTGGCCCAGATCGTCTCGGCCGCGCTGGCCAAAGCCATGGCCGACGGCGCGCTGCCAGAGGCCCCCCTGCCCGACTTCGCCGTCGAGATCCCGGCCGATACCGCCCACGGCGACTTCGCCTGCAACGCCGCCATGGTCGGCGCCCGCACCTTTAAGCGCGCCCCCCGCCAGATCGCCGACGCCATCGTGGCGGCTGCCGACCTGTCCGGCACCTTTTTCGACCGGTGCGAAGTGGCCGGTCCCGGCTTTCTCAACTTCTTTTTAAACGGCAGCTGGTTCTCCCAGTCGGTGCTGGCCGTCCGCCAGGAGGGCGACCACTATGGCCGCAGCGACATGGGGCAGGGCCAAAAAGCCATGGTCGAGTTCGTCTCGGCCAACCCCACCGGCCCCATGCATCTGGGCAACGCCCGCGGCGGCGCGCTGGGCGACTGTCTGGCCAGCGTGCTCGACTGGGCCGGCTACCAGGTCACCCGCGAGTTCTACATCAACGACGCCGGCAACCAGATCGAAAAATTCGGCAAGTCGCTGGCCGCCCGCTACCTGCAGATCTACAAAGGCGAGGAGAACGTCGAGTTCCCCGAGGACGGCTATCAGGGCGAGGATATCAAGCAGCGCGCCCGGGAGTATGCCGACCTGTACGGCGACAAGCTGGTCGACTGCACCCCCGAGGAGCGCAGCCATGCCCTGGTCGATTACGCGCTGCCGCTGAACATCCAAAAACTAAAAGACGATCTGGCCAAATACCGCATCCACTACGACGTGTGGTTCAAAGAGAGCGTCCTGCACCAAAATGGCAGCGTACAGAAGATCGTCGACCTGATGAAAGAGCGCGGTCTCACCTACGAAAAAGAAGGCGCCATCTGGTATAAAGCCACCGAGTACGGCGCCGAAAAAGACGACGTGCTGGTGCGCGCCAACGGGGTGCCCACCTACTTTACCGCCGACATCGCCTACCACTACAACAAGTTCGCCGAGCGCGGCTTCGACTGGGTGGTCAACGTCTGGGGCGCAGACCACCACGGCCACGTGGCCCGGCTCAAAGGCGCTATGGACGCCGTCGGCCTCGACGGCAGCAAACTCGACGTGGTGCTCATGCAGATGGTCCGCCTCATGCGCGGCGGCGAAGTCGCCCGCATGAGCAAGCGCACCGGCAAAGCCATCTCGCTGGTAGACCTGCTCGACGAGATCCCCGTCGACGCCGCCCGCTTCTTCTTCAACCAGCGCGAGCCCAACACCCACTGCGAGTTCGACCTCGACCTGGCCATCAAAAACTCGTCCGAGAACCCGGTCTACTACGTCCAGTACGCCCACGCCCGCATCTGCAGCATCCTCAAGGCGCTGTCCGCCGAAGGCGTCACCGCCGAGAGCTGCACCCCCGAGCAGCTGGCCCTGCTCTCTACCGAGCAGGAGCGCGCACTCATCCGCCACCTCGCCGGTCTCACCGACTGTATCGAGCAGAGCGCCAAGGCTCTCGACCCCTCCAAGATGACCAAGTACTGCCTCGAGACGGCCACTCTGTTCCACAAGTTCTATAACGCCTGCCGCGTCAAAGGCGAGGCCCACGACCTGCTGCAGGCCCGCCTGAACCTGTGCCTGGCCACCAAGCAGGTACTGGCCAACGTACTGCGCATGTTGGGCATCACCGCCCCCGAATCCATGTGATCTCTTTCTGTAAAACCGCCTATTGCCCGTACGATAGGCGGTTTTATGCTATCTATCAGCTGCTTTTTTAGCAGCTGCATCCCCACCCTGCCACCGCGCCGCTCCCCTATGGGCCCCTGCGGTGCGGCCGGCTCCACACAAAGGCACAAGGAGGACTGCCCCATGACCGAGATTCAAAAACAGGCCCAACAACTGGGCGACTACATGGTGCTCTGGCGCCGCCAGTTCCACCAATTCCCCGAGCTCTCGCTGCAGGAGGCGGCCACCAGCCGCCACATCCAGCAGGAGCTGCAAAACATGGGCCTTGAGCCGGTCGTACTCAAAAACCGCAGCGTGATCGCCCGGCTCGACGGCCCGCTACCCGGCCGCCGCCTGGCCATCCGCGCCGATATCGACGCCCTGCCCCTGCAGGAAGAGACCGGCCTCTCTTACGCCAGCCAGGTGCCGGGCGTCATGCACGCCTGCGGGCACGACTACCACGCCGCCTGCCTGCTGGGGGTGGCCAAACTGCTGCTGCAAAACCAAAAGTCGCTGTGCGGCAGCGTGTACCTCTGCTTTCAGACCGCCGAGGAAGTCAGCGAGGGCGGCGCCTGGCAGATCGTCGACTACCTCAAAGAAAACGGCGGCGTAGATCAGGCCATCGCCGCCCACGTCTCCGGCTCGCTGCCGGGCGGCCACATCCAGCTGCCCGCCGGTCCCATGATGGCCGGCATCGCCCAGTGGACGCTCACCGTCTCGGGCACCGGCGGCCACGGCTCCCGGCCCGATCTCTGCCGCGACCCCATCCGCCCAGCCAGCGACATCCTGCGCGAGTTTTCCGCCATCCCGGTCAATCGGCACGCCCCGTTCGACGTGTGCGTCATAAATCCCTGCACCTTCCACGCCGGCACCGCCTTCAACATCGTGCCCGAACAGGCGGTGGTCAGCGGCAATCTGCGCTACTTTAAGCCCGGCGATATCGACGTCATCCGCCGCTCGATGGAAGAGATCGCCACCGGTATCGCCGCCGCCCACGGCTGCCGGGCCACACTGGACTTCGAGGGCATGCTCCCCCCCTGCTATAACGATCCCGAGGCGGCCGCTGCCGGGCAGGCGCTCTGCGCCCAGCTGGGTATCCCTCTGGCCCCATCCGGCGACCCCGATACCGGCTCCGATGACTTCGCCGAGTTCCTGTCTGCCTTTTCCGGCTTTTACCTGCGCATCGGCGCCCACAGCGGTCAGCCCGGCACCGTCGGGGTGCACCACAACCCCCGCTTTGCCCTCGATGACAGCTCGCTGCCCACTGCCGCCGCCTTTTTGGCCGCCTACGCCGCCACCTTCCTCCGCGCCTAAACGCCTTCGCACAGCCCCCACGCGAGCAGACAGGTCCAACCCGGCGACGGCGAGTCTCTGCCATTCCGCGCGGGCCCCAATGGCCCAGGTGATCACCTCCACCACGCCAGTACACCAGCGCTCCCGCTCTGCCACCGGTGCCACCCGGGTACTGAACATGAACACGTGAGCGCATGTTCAGCGCAGAGCCCACTCGCCGCCCCGAGGTCAAACACCCGCTGCTCTCAGACAGCAGCTGTACGCCGCTCCCGGCCCGGGCAACGCACCGCCGGTGTTTTGCCGCCCCCCAACTCTGCCTGTCCCGCCATCGGTGCCGCTTCGTCCTGCTCCTGCCAAACCGGCGGCTGCTCCTCAGTGTCTCCTCGGCCGGCATCTCCCCACCGGGCGCCGTCAGGCCGGGCACTAGGCGCCATTATAGAGCGTATATCCAGCCTGCCGCCGGCAGCCGTTGTCAGCAGATAGCCTCCGTATGCCCCCAAAACATTACTACAGCACTACAGCACTACACCAATATAACAATGTGTCGAACCGCCGGCACGACCGCCAATGTCTGCGCGCCAAAGATCACCGCTCTCCGGCCGATCCTGCGGCCCCGGCGCAAAGAGTTTTTCCACCGGCAGGTTTCTATCAAAGCCCCACCACCCGTACGGGTATACGGCCAGTCTTTCCCGCAGCGGCTACGGCCCCCTTCAAATAGCACCGTCTTCTCGGCAGCTCCGTGGCCTGCGCCCTCGGTACTGGCGCCCCATGTGCCCCCGGTACCCCCAGACCCGCTCAAAAGGCCCAAGCGCAAAAAAGGCCCCCGAAAACAGACTCTGTGCCTGTTCCCGGGGGTCTTTTCTATTGGGGGCGCGTTCCGGTCTCCCGGCTGCGTTTCTCTACAGTTTCAGCTGTCGCTTACTGCAGCTCCTGCATGGCGTTTATCATATCGCCCACGATCGCGTTGGTCAGCTCGTCGCTCTCCTGGATCTCCCACTTGCCGCTGACCTTCTTCAGCTCGATGTTTACATCCAGAGTGATCTTGTTGCTGGCGTCGGCATTGACCAGCGCGTCGACCAGAATGTCACTGGTCTGCTGGGTCAGCTCATCCTCCGACAAGGTCCCCATATTGGCGATCGCGTTGGCCAGCGCATCCTGGTAGCCCTGCTGGATGGCCTCGCCAAAGTTCACGTTGGTAATCTTGCAAGAGACGGTGGCGGTATCGCCGTTTACGGTAGACTTGCCGGTCTCGCAGCTCAGGTTCTTTAGCAGCGCCTCTACCAGTTTCTCCTCATTGTCGGTGCCCAGGCCCGACTGGCCCAGCGAGTCGCCCAGCACTTTGGTGTACTCGTCATCCTTCAGGCTGCTGATGGCCTTGAACTCCGATTTGATGACATCCTCCGGTTTCTGCGCGCCGCAGCCGGCAAATACGCCCAGCATCAGCACTGCACACAGGATCATCGAAACGACTTTTTTCATCTTACGTCCTCTCCTTTTTCACAGTATGACCTATAATCTGTACATTTCCGTTCATCCCGCTGCCCCGGCTTCACTGGCGTAGTTTTACAGGTCTGCACGCACCAGATCTGTTTTTTTATGCATATACGCCAAAAAAGACACACGTTCTGCACAGAATGACAATGTACACTTTACCACATTTCTCTACAATTTTCAATTCAGATATTAAAAAGCCAGAAAACCAACAGATTATCTGTCAGTTTCTGGCTTTTATTCCGGTCATTTCCTATTATTTTCCGCCGTACAGCGCTGCCGTCAGCGCCGCGTACTGCTGCAGCTGCAGCTGCTCGGCGCGGCTGGTGGGGGCGATCCCGGCGGTGGCAAAGGCAGCCGCCACCCGCTCTTTCTCTATGCCCAGCGACATGCTCACACTGTTGATCGCCGTCTTGCGGCGGCCGGCAAACGCCGCCCGCACCACTTTAAAAAACTGGCGCTCGTCGCAGCCCAGGTCGGGGGTCTGCTGCCGCACATGCAGCTGTATCACCGCCGAGTCCACCTTGGGGGCGGGCATAAAGCTGCCTTTCGACACCTTAAAGAGGATCTCCGGCTCGCTGTAATAGTGTACCGCCGCCGTCACCGCACCGCAGTCCCGGCTGCCCATGGGGGCGCACAGCCGCTGGGCGGCCTCCTTTTGCACCATCACAGTAATGCTGCGCAGCGGCAGCCGCTCCTCCAGCAGCCTCATGATCACCTGCGAGGTGATATAGTAGGGCAGGTTGGCGCACAGGCACACGTCCATACCGCCAAACTCGTCGGCTATGATCTGGCGCAGGTCCAGCTTCAGCACATCGCCGTTTATCACCCGCACATTGCCAAACTCATCCAGCGTCTCGTCCAGCACCGGCAGCAGCCGCTCGTCCAGCTCAATGGCCACCACCTTCCGGGCTCGGCGGGCCAGCTCACAGGTCAGCACGCCCAGGCCCGGCCCCACCTCGATCACGCCCGACTGCGCATCCACGCCGCAGCTGTCGGCCATGCGCGGGCACACCGCGGGGTTCACTAAAAAGTTCTGCCCCAGCGACTTGGAAAAGGTAAAACCGTGCCGCCCCAAAATATCCTTGATCGACCCTATTTTCCACAAACCATCCATCTATTTGTCGGTGCCGTCCTTCTCAAAGTTCATAAAGGCGTACGGCATCACCTCGCTAAAGGGCTTTACCATATAGCGGCCGTCCATCGCCACCGAGTAGATGGGCACCTCCGGGCTCTCGACGAACTCACACAAAAACTGGCGGCAGATCCCGCACGGCATCGAGTCGCAGCTGTTGCCCGCCGCCACCGCCAGCGCCTTTATTTTGCGGCAGCTAGAATTGGTCAGCATGCTTATGACCGCCGCCTGCTCGCCGCAGGTGGTCGCCCCGTACGAGACGTTCTCGATGTTGAAGCCGGTGTAAAAATTGCCGTCCTCGCCCAGCACGCAGGCCCCCACATGAAAGTCGCTGTAGGGCACATAGGCACCCGGTGCCGCCTCGATCGATTTTTTTATCAGTATCTCTTCCTGTTCTCTGCTGATCGCCATAGCGCTCGCTCCTCCTCTTTTATCTCGCCGGGCCACAGCGGCGCTCCCCACTGGGGGGCAACGCGGCGCTGCCGGCCGGCCTGCTAATCTCAATAGGCCCTATACAGGCCCTATATGCGTCTACCCCTGGGCTGTGGCTTTAAACGAGGCAAACGCCTTGGGCATGATCTCGTCATAGGTGGTCTTTTCAAAATTGCCCTGCATGTCGCTGGCGTAGATGGGCATGTCCCCCGACTCGATGAATTCCACCATAAACTGGCGGCAGATGCCGCAGCAGCTCAGGTCCTTCCCCATGGTCGAGGCAATAGCCAACGCCCGCATCTTGCGCGATTTCCCGCTGGCCAGCATGTGCAAAATAGCGGTGCGCTCCCCGCAGATGGTGGCCCCGTAAGACGAGTTCTCCACATTAAAACCGGTGTAGAACTCCCCGTCCTCGCCCAGCACACAGGCCCCCACGCGAAACCCGCTGTAGGGCACATAAGCTCCGGCGGTGGCCTCGATCGCCTTTTGTACCAGCGTCTTTTCCTGCTCAGCTGTCAATGTCGTCCCCTCCTTGTGGCGGGCACAGCGCCCGCTTTGCTGTCAGTATACCATAAAAGCGCTGGTCGGGGCAAAACAAATCATCTATTTTCCCCTCTAAAAGCACCCCATCGACCACTTTTTTAGCTGCTTTGTCACAATTTTTACCCACTTGGAATTGAAAAACAACCGTCGATGCACTATGATAAGAGAAAAGCGGAAAACTTTCTTTTGCCGCTCTCCCCAATTTTCCCGCAAAGAGGTGTCACTGCAATGTCTGCCAGAAGAGATAAGATCAACTACTATTTAGATATCGCCGAGAGCGTACTCTCCCGCAGCACCTGTCTGCGCCGCCACTACGGCGCTATCATCGTCTCCAACGACGAGATCATCTCCACCGGTTACGTGGGGGCTCCCCGCGGCCGCAAAAACTGCTGCGACATGGGCTACTGTCTGCGCGAAAAGCTGCAGATCCCCCGCGGCGAGCGGTACGAGATGTGCCGCAGCGTCCACGCCGAGGCCAACGCCATCATCTCCGCCGAGCGCTCCAAGACCATCGGCGCCACCATGTACCTGGTGGGCAAAGACGCGCGCACCGGCGCCTACGTGCAAAACGCCAATTCCTGCTCCATGTGCAAGCGGCTCATCATCAACGCCGGCATCGACACTGTCATCATCCGCGACACCCGCGACGTCTACCGCACCATCGATGTCTCCAGCGAGTGGATCGAAAACGACGAGTCGCTCACCGGTACCGCCGGTTACTAGAGCCCATATTTCCCCCAGACGATCAGCCCGCCCTGTCCGGGTACAGGGCGGGCTTCCGTTATGATACTGTACGCATCCCCCGGCGGCGCCACCGCCGTCCTGTACACTGTACACTGTATACTTTTAAAGGAGTGTGCGTCCATGCAAAAATTCAGGCATCTGGTGGCGGTCGATCAGACCGGCATCAACCAAAACGGCATCCAGCGCCTGCAGGCCATGAGCCAACAGGCCGACTTTTACTGCGACCTCCCCGACGAGCAGACGGTCATCGACCGTCTGCAAGGCGCCGACTGTCTGCTGGTCTCATACAAGACGCCCATCAGCGGCCGGGCCATCCGCGCAGCCAAAGACCTCAAGTATATCGGCATGTGCTGCAGCCTGTACGGCCCCGACAGCGCCAACGTCGACATCCGCACCGCCCAGGAGCTGGGCATCCCGGTCACCGGTATCTTCGACTACGGCGACAACGGTGTCATCGAGTACGAGCTCTCCGCCCTCATCCAGCTGCTGCACGGTTTTGGCGGCCCGCTATATAAGGGCCGGCCGCGAGAGCTGGGCGGTCTCAAGGTGGGCATCATCGGTCTGGGCACCGTGGGTATCCTGTTGGCCGACGCACTGCGCTATTTCGGCTGCGAGCTCTACTACTACAGCCGCACCCGCAAACCCAGCCAGGAGGAGCGCGGTCTCACCTACCTGCCGCTGCACCAGCTGCTAAAGACCTGCGACGCCGTCTCCACCCATCTGCCCCGGGGCCTGCACCTGCTCGACAGCGAGGCTTTTTCCCACTTTGGCGGGGGCAAGATCCTGCTCAACACCTCGCTGGGCCCCACCTTCGAGATAGAGGCCCTCAAAAATTGGCTGGCCGCCGATCCTGATAACTACTATCTCTGCGACGGTTGCGGCATGGGCACAGCCGCCGATCAGCTGCAGGGCACACGGGGCGTGCTGTACACCCCACAGGGCTCTGGCGCCTCGATCCAGTGCACCCAGCGCCTCACCGATAAAGTCATCGCCAACGCACAAAAATTCCTCGACGGCGCCCTGTGAACCCATAACTCCAGATAACATGACCGATAGCCAGCTGCAAAGGCCGCGACCAGCCGCCCACCGCACAAAGCCAAAAGCTACCAGCGCCGGGTCGGGACACGCCCATACACCTATTCGCAGGCTGAACATGCACATATACCCCACAGGCTTACATCGTACAGCTATGTAGGCCTGTTTTTAATGCGCTAATGCGCGGTCACGACCGATAGGCCTCACGCATGCGCGCGAACAGGCTCTCTCAACTACTCGTATAAGTATATCAAAGCCCGTCGCCCCCACAGACATCGCCGATGTATCTCCCCCATATATTCACGTCTGGCCGCACGCATCATACGGCCACCGAAAAACCGCTCCATACACACACAGCCATAAAAATTGGTCTCTACACAACACAAGTGTCTCTCAGTCTCCATGCAGGCTATACACCAGCTGTATACAGTGGTCGGTACTGGGCCGCGACCTCTCTATCTGCCACCCGCCGTATACAAAGCGTCCGCTCTCCTGCAATCCACTGTGTACACGGTCATCGACCACAAACTCCCGTACGCGTGTACGCGTGCCCCGATCGGTGGTCATCCGTATTGCAAAACATTTCAAACAATTACCAGCTCCTCCGCCGAACATACACAGCCGCAAACCGTAGGCCCTGCTCGAGTATGCACAACTCCCACTCCGCGCACAGATATCGCCGTTATGCCGTACTCATCCGTGCCCACCGGTCTTTTGACAACCTGCAGCACAGATATTACCCCTAAAACAAAGCACCACCGCTCTTGTGTATATGCAGGCATTCATAATGGGCCCTCTGCGCATGTAGCCGCATAATCACCCCCGCTCATACCAATATCAGCCGCACGCCCCATACCCACCCATTGGCACGCACCCATCCGCACACGCCTACCCGCAGCCCACCACGCATACATCACCACCGGTCCCCCGCCTGGGTACACACAGCCATACGCAGTAAGCCCTGCACCTACCCGTGTCCTCCTTTATACACAGCCACAGCCACGTGTGTGTAATCGCCGCTCTCACACAGCCGCAAACAGTAGGCCCTGCTCAAGTATGCACAACTACCTGTGTAGGTCCAAGCCCCACCCCGCGCCCAGATATCGCCGTTACGCCGTACTCATCCGCACCCACCGGTCTTTTGCAACCTGTTACACAGATCTTACCCCCAAAACGCCACTGCACCTGTGTGCGTGTACAGATACAGGCATTTATAACGATCCCTGCGTACGTAGCCGCACAAATCACCCCTGCTCATACCAATATCAGCCGCACACCGCATACCCGCCCATTGGTATTCACCCATACGCACACGCCTATCCCAGCCCGCCACGCATACATCGCCATCGGTATCCTGCCTAGGTACATATAACTATAGGCAATAAACCTCGCCCCGACTACTTACAACCGCCTGTAAAGTTCTAAATGCCACCCGTACACCATGTACATGACAATTTATACCAGACCGCAACCATCCATAACCATCCACCTGTTTTCAACCGGCCACACGTGTCACCACCTGCACCCCACTGTGCGCGCATATCCGCACATAGCCACGCATAGCGCGACCGGCACCTCCCCCTCCCTTTGTACACAGTCATGCACATATAGCCGCCGTCCCACCCAGCTACGAGCAGCAGGCAACAAGCCTCTCGCAAACATACACAACTACCCATAAAGCTCCAATACCGCCCACACCGTGTACACAGCAATTGGCGACAGACCACAACCATCTATTCCAAACCCGCTGTACAGGTATGACCTCCAACATCCCACCACACGCGCATAGCCGTACATAATGCGCCCCATGTCTGCCCATACCTCTCTTTGCGAACAGGCGCGCACACATCCCTGCCGTCCCCACGCTGTCGCAAGCGGTGAACTTTCCATGATACCTATAAAATTCCAAATACCACATACCACATGCCACCTACCACTCATCCCCACTGTACAGGTGCAGCTATATAGTGAGCTCTGCGCAGGCATTCAAAAGCAACCATGTGGGTATGGTCAGCATCACCCCGCTGGGCGCCCACGGCTATAAGCTAAAAGTCCCGTCACCCTTATGCGACTATTTGCGTTTGGCCTGGCCCATGTAACTGTCGGCGCCCCACCGTATATGTATGGTACCGTTAATCCTTCGCCCCCACGCACAGATATTCAAGATCAGATCTACCGGCGCGCCCCATATCAAACCGCCATATGTATACAGCCCTTGACAATGAGCGGCACACGCAAACATTTTCATGCAGCCCTGACCGCATCATTGTTGGTGGCCTACTGTGTACAAAATCATCATAAGTGTCGGGCCCTATGTATGCATGTATTTGCAGCCAATTATATAGAGGTATCCTCCGGACAACCACTATGTACACAGCGCCACCGTTGGTCCGCACATACCGGCATTCGCACTTATCCGTGCACTGCAGTTTTTTCTAAGGTCGCCGCAATCGACTTTTTGTTTCATTCCCTATATTATACATTTAGTATAATATCAACACAATAGTACTATATAAGGCAAAAAGCAGGGAAAACCGACATCGTTTCCCCTGCTTTTCTATGTAAGTAAGCCCTCTGCTACCAGCTTTCTCTCGTCGTTCAAGCAAAAAGCCATCACCATACTAGCCAGTCGCAAATCTTTCTGTGCCCCATCCGCCTGCCAGCGTATAGCAGTTCAGTCGTCCGCCATACGGTGTAACAGATAAATCTGTATAGTGGACACGAAAGCTGTTCGGCGCGGCCAAAATAGAACATCCGCACGATGTGAGCGGTCACTTCCAGGTCTATCCCCAAAAATAGAAGTTCGATCTCTGCCGCACTGGCCCATCTCCCCGTCAGTTCCTCCATTTTTACACACTCATGCGCGGGTATTTCAGCAGAGCCCAATTTGCTATGCTCCATCCCGGTACAGAACGAAAGCGCTAAACAAAAAAGATCAGACTTTTCTGCATCCAAAGTATCGTACAGGCCGTAATAAGTGGTGCCAAGACCGGCTGACAGACGTCTGGCTGTCGGCCAGATTTTCCCCCAGGCGCTGCCTGCCCATTCACGGGCAGTGAGCACACCGAGGTGCAAAAGCAAACCGCCTCAGCAGCGGACCGCAACAGCAATACAGCCACCCGCCTTCTTAAAGGCTCTGCTGGCACTGCCCTGATCTGTATGTCCGCCGTCCATCCTACACCTGCTTTTTTCAAAGGACCCTCCTACTGTCGCCCATGCACCAGATCCGCTCTCCGGCCAGCTGTTACCCCGCACTGAACTGCGCCTATGTGTGCTGTGTTATGCTGGGCTAGTCTGGGCTGTGCCAAGCCGCACTGGAACGCACCTATGCCCAGACGACCATCCCCGCAGCCCCCAGCTCTTCAGCTCACCGCGCACTCAAACCGGCACCCGTACACGGGCGCTCCGCGCAGAATATACACACAGCGGATACATCCCCAGCAAGCCATCTCGTTTGGCGGCCGCTCTCACGCTACACGCTCCTGCTCTCACCTGTACCGCTCTGTCGTCTGTTCACTAAAACTGCAGATAGGCAGCGATATCCTTGTGGTAGCGGTATGCCTTTTCCGGCCGCGGCGCCCCCAGCGCGAGCAGCGGTATCTCCCGCTCGTATTCCGAACCGTGAGACCGCGACGCTTCGGTGTACAGCAGTTCTCCCTCCACCTCGCCAAAAGCGCAATCTCTGCCGGCCAGCAGCACATAGTCGCCGATCTGGTCCTGTGGCAGGTGGTAGCGGGCCGCCGCCTGAGCGGCAGTCAGTACCTCTTCCACCTGCGGGCAGCTCTGGGCAAAATTCAAAAATACCTCTCTCTGCAGCGGTTCCTTTAAAAATACGTATAGCATGCCCCCCTCCTGGTAGATGTGGTTTTCAATGTAGCGGTCTTTCAGCGGCGGCAGGCAATATGTCCGTAGCCCGGCCCGGTCAGCCATGGCCTGAAAGTTCAAGATCGTCTTTTTCTGGTTCATACCGTGGTCGGCTGTAATGTATATCTGCCGGTGCGGCTGGCTCGCCGCCAGTTGGGCCAGGCAGTCATCTACTGCCGTGATCTGGGCGCGCGCTGGCTCGCTGCCGGGGGCAAAGTGGTGAAATATATAGTCGTTGGTGGTGCAGTACACCAGGTCGGGGTCCTCCCTCTCTATGCAGCGGCAAGCCGCCCGTACGATCCAGTCCGTCGCCTCTATACTCTGTATAGTCGGCGGCCAGTCCAGCCCGTATCGCCGCAGCAGCACGGGGTCCGGGTCCTGTGCGCTCAGGCCAATGTCGGCGCCCGCGCCGTACACGCCCAGTACCTTTCCCTTTACGGTAAACAGCGCTGTTTTGCCCCCCGCCTGCTGGCAGCGCTGCAAAATGGTCGGTGCCCGCATATAGCCCCGCTCCTCGATAAAGCCCTCACAGCCGGTATTGAGGTCATAGTAGTAATTGCCTACCACTCCGGTCTCCGCCGGCCACCGCCCCGACAAAATACAGGCGTGGTTCACGTTGGTCACCGAAGGCATCGCACACCGCACCGTCTTTACAAAGCCCCGCTGCCGGGCCAGCGCAAATAGTTTGGGGGCCGTCTGCTCGGTCAGGTAAGCGGGCGCACAGCCATCTATCACCAGGATCAATACTTTTTCCAAAATACCACCTCTATCATCGTCCTATGTTAGACAAATTATAGCACCAATGCCCCCAGCTTCCCAGTATCTTTTTTGATCTTGTAATTTTTCTTCATTTTTTGCCTGTTTTAACAGTTTATTAACAATTTGCACCGCCATCAACCATATATATTTTGTCACCGCTCGCTGCGCAAAAGTTTTGCGTCCCTACTTCCCTCCCACGGCACTACCAATAAAAAGATGCCAGACCATCAGCGGTCTGACATCTTTTTATCCATATCCATATGTAGTGATGTGCGCAGTTACACGGCTGCATATGCCCCCTGTGTCGCCTGCTACCGGTCATGAGCGCCGGCACCCCAACACATCAGCGCCCCAGCACACCAGTACTCACCTCACTGCACCGGCAACAAAAAGTCACTGCCGTCGTACTGCCGCGGGTCGCCGCCGAAATGGCGGCCACAGGCCAAAGCGTCAATAGCCGCCATATCCGTCTCGCTCAGTGCAAAGTCAAACAGGGCGGCATTCTCGGCTATGCGCTCCCGATTGGTCGATTTGGGGATCACCACCAACCCTTTTTGCAGGTGCCACCGCAGCGTCACCTGTACCGGCGACTTGTGGTATCGCTCGGCCAGCTGCTGCATCAGCGGTACCTCATCGATGTGTCCGCGAAAAATAGGCCCCCAAGCGGTCAGCGCTATACCGCGCTGCCGGCAATAGACCTGCGTCTCCCACTGGGGGTACCAGGGGTGCAGTTCCACCTGGTTCACCGCTGGCACCACGCCAAATTTCTCAATGAGCTCCTCGATCTGTTCCGGCAAAAAGTTCGATACCCCGGCAAAGCGCACCTGTCCGTGCTCCACCGCCTCCAGTACTGTCTCCCAGGCGCGAAAGCGGGCCTCTCGATCAGTGCCCGGCCAGTGCAGCAGATAGCCGTCGATATAGCCGATATCCAGCTGTCTCAAGCTGTAGCGCAGCCCCTCCTGCGGCCGCTCAAAGCTAGTTGGCCACAGCTTGCTCACCACACACACCTGTTCCCGCTCCAGTCCGCAGCTGCGTATGCCGCGCCCCACCTGGTCCTCATTCAAATAGCGGGTGGCGGTGTCAAACATGCGGTACCCCGTCTGCGCCGCCCAGCGTATGGCCTGCACCAGTTCCTCCCCCTGCGCCTTGTAACAGCCCAGGCCAAATCCGGGCATCTGCTGGCCGCCGGGCAGGTCTATCTTTTCTCCCACAGCATGGATCATGCGCTTACCTCCTATCTTATACCCGCTCAATACACACCGCGCTTGGTGCCGGGTAGGTCAAATTCTTTTACGGCCCTCTGTCTGCCGCCTCTCTCTTTATTATACCGATCTCTGCACGCCGCTGTCTACCTGCCAAACACTGCTAAAAGAGGGCCAAACTGCGTTTTCCCCGCAATTTGTCCCTCTTTTTTTCTGTGATCTGCCTGTTTTGCCGTCCTTTACACCGTCTTTTCCACTGCTGTCAGCTGGTATCCGGCCCTGCTCACCAGCCGCGAAAGCGTGCTGTCGGGCAGCGGTGTCCTGGTGTAGACGGTAGCCGTCTTGGTGGTGTAGTCCACCTTGGCCCGAATCTTCTCATGTTCCTCCAGCGCACAGGTCAGCCGGTCTGCGCAGTCCGCACAGTGCATCCCGTGCACCTTCAGCCGGTAGCAGTGGGGATAGGCTTCCTGTCGCTCTCCCGTGGCCGGCAGCGTCTTGATGGCAAACAAAAAATAAAAAATATGAAATATCCACACTGCCGCCAGCACGATACGACCCACCGGCACGCGGTGCATCAGCAAAAAACCGATCCCCATCATCAGTGAAGCGCAGCCCATAATGGTAAATTTAGTCCGCAGCGTCATGCCTCGTTTCTGCACGAACGGCTCCAGGTGTTTTTTGTATAGGCCGGTGGCCACAAACCAGCTATGCAGCCGTTCAGAGCTGCGAGCAAAGCAGAACACCGTGAGCAGGTAAAACGGCACTGTAGGCAATATCGGCAGCACCACACCGATCGTGCCGGCCGCCAAACTCAAAAAACCCACCAGTAAAAACAGCAATTTCTTCACGCGCATTACCTCTCCTCCATTCTCTTTTTCTCCCGCCTGCTCTCCACCAGGTGCCGCACGGCCAGCACCGGGTGGTAAAAGAGCATCCGCGGTCCGCAAAAGCGCATGACCTGACGTATCTGTTTGCGCATCTGCGGCTGATAGCAGTGCACCTTGCAGTTCGAGCAAAAAGTCTTGGTCTCCATAAAGGGGCAGCGGTCACTGCGGCTAAAGGCGTAGTCGCGCAGCGCTGTGCATGCAGGGCATAACCCCTCCCGGCAGCGGTGCTTCTTTTTGCAGTACAGCGCGATCATCTGCCCCACCATCTCCTTTTCGCGCTGTCGTTTGGTAGTGGTATCGGCCATCAGCTCATCCTCCCGTTCTCCACCGAGTACACGGTATCGGCGATGCGCATGGTAGACTGCCGGTGCGACACCAGCACTACCGTCTTCTGCCCGCGCTCCTGCGCCAGCGACTTGAGGATCACCGCCTCGTTGAGGCTGTCCAGATTGCTGGTCGGTTCATCCAGCAGTAAAAGTGGGGCGCCGTGTAAAAAGGCGCGGGCCAACCCGATGCGCTGTCGCTCCCCGCCAGAGAGCGCGCTGCCCAGTTCCCCCACCGGGGTGTCGTACCCCTGCGGTAAAGCGGCAATAAAGTCATGTACCGAGGCCCTTTTGCAGGCCTCCTCTATCTCCTGCTGGGTGGCATCGAGCCGGGCGATGCGCAGGTTGTCACCAATACTGCCGCTAAACAGGTGGGTCTGTTGCGTCACATAGCTCTCCATCTGCCGCAGATCGGCGGTATTGACAGCCCCGATGTCCCGGCCAGAGACCTGCACGCTGCCCGGTGCCGCCGGCCAAAAGCGCATCAGCAGTTTGAGCAGTGTAGATTTGCCGCTGCCGCTGCACCCAACGATACCTGTTACCGTGCCCGGTCTCAGCGCCAGTGACATATTTTGCAAGATGGTCTCGTCTCCATAAGAAAAGGTCAGGTCCTGTACCGACGCACCAGAAAACGTGGTCTTTGGCTGGCCAGTTATCTCCTCGGCCACCGGCTGCTCATCCAAGATATCCAGTACCCGGTCGGCGGCGGCAAAGGTATTTTGCAGCGTGCTGCCCAGATTGGCCAAGGCAATGACCGGCCCAAAAGAGCTCATCAGGGCGATCGTGGCGATAAGCGCCCCGTCAAAACCCAGCCGGCCGGTCTGATACAGCCAAGCCGCCAAAAACAGCATACCGATATCAGCCAGCAGGATCACCGTGTTGGTGAGGGCTGTGTTGCGCCCGGTATTTTGGCGCATGCGCTGCTCTACCTGAGCCAGATCATCAGTCTTGACCTCCATCTGCTCAAGCCGGCGGCTGCCGGCGGCGTACTGCATGATCTCCGACAAGCCCCGCAGGCTGCCCAGCACGTAACTGCTCAGCGCCCCAGACTGGGTGCGAAATGCAGCGCCGTCACGCCCGCCGCGGCGGGCTATATACAACGGCACCAATACTCCCACCAGCAGATAGGCCACCGCCGCTGCCACACCCAACACCCAGTGATACAGCCCGATAAACACGCTAAACAGTACCGACATGAGCAGAGCGATGGCTATCGGCGAGATCGTATGGGCGTAAAACACCTCCAGCAGCTCGATATCAGCGGTGATGACCGCGATGAGATCGCCTTTGTCCCGCCCCTCCAGCTTGGCGGGGCACAGCCGCCGCAGCGCCAAAAATACCTTGTCGCGGATGAGCGCCAGCAGCTTAAAGGCGATGAAGTGGTTGCAGGCCTGCTCACCATAACGCAACACGCCCCGCAGCACGGCAAAAATGCAGCAGCACCAAAAGGCGGCATGCATACCCACCGGCACGCTCAGCCCGGCTACATCTAATAGTGCATAGCCGCCCAACACGGTGATGAGCGCGGCACACAGGTGGCCCACCAGCCCCATAGTGACAGCGGCTATCATGTAGCCAAGCAGCGGTCTTACCAGCCCGATCAGCCGGGCCCCGATCGCGATCGAACTTCTCTTTTTCACTGTATGCCCCCCTCTCCGTACATCTCCAGTTCCTGCTGTGCGCTCCACAAGGCGTGGTAGTGCCCCTGTCTCTCCAGCAGCTGGTGGTGCGTTCCGCTCTCCACTACCCGTCCCGCCTGCAGCACATAGATGTTCTGCGCCGGCACCACCGCAGCCAATCGGTGCGAGATGAGGATAACCGTCTTCTCTTCGGCCAGTTTTACGATCTGCTCCATAATATCGTTTTCGCTCTCCACATCGACGTTGGAGGTCGCCTCGTCAAAGATATATACAGCGGCATCATAAAGCAGCGCTCTGGCCAGCGCCAAACGCTGGCACTGCCCACCCGAAAAATTGCTGCCCCCCTCGGCGATCGCGGTATCGAGCCCCTGCTCCGCTTGCAAAAAGTCGGCGATGTGGGCCCGCTCGAGCACTGCCCACAGCTGTGCATCTTCCGCCTGTGGGGCCGCCATCTGCAAGTTCTCGCGCACCGTACCGGCAAACAGGTAGCTTCCGTGCCCCACATACACGACCGAGCGCAGCAGGCTCTCGGCATTGAGGTCTGCTATCTCGTCGCCGTCGATGCAGGCGCTGCCGCTGTAGCCGCTGCTGCGCCCGGTCAAGATCGAGGCGATGGTAGATTTCCCACACCCGCTGTCACCCACGACAGCCGTCAAGCCCTTAGCGGGAATATCCATATCTACCTGGTGCAGCACCTCCCGCTCGGTGCCGGCATAGGTATAGCACAATTTCCGGCAGGTAACTGTGCAGCGGCGCGGATCGACTGTCTTGTGTTTGGGCGGGGGCTGCGGCAGGTCGAGCAGATGAAAGATCTTGTCACTGGCAGCCATTCCGTTCATGGCGATGTGAAAAAAGCTGCCCAACTGGCGCATGGGGATAAAGAAGTCGGCTGACAGCAGGATGATCGCCAGACAACCGGCCAGCGATACCGCTCCCGCCCGGTAGCGAGTGACCGAGAGGACGACCCCCAGCGCTGCCCCGCCGTAGGCCACTAGGTCCATCACGGTGATCGAGTTCAGCTGCATAGTCAACACGCGCATGGTGATCTTGCGAAACTTCTCTGCCTCCTCGTTCATCTGCTGGTTCTTATAGGCATCTGCCCGGTAGATCTTCAAGGTAGTAAGCCCCTGTAGGTTCTCTAAAAAAGTGTCTCCCAACGTCGTGTACTGGCTCCAGTACCGCGATAACAGCTTTTTTGCAAAGGTCTGCACCGCCGCAATAGATACCGGTATCAGCGGCACACACACCAGCAGGGCAATAGCCGACGGCAAACTGATCGGTGCCAGCACGGCAAACAGCGTCAGCGGCGCCAACATACTGTAAAAAAATTGTGGCAGATAGGCGCCAAAGTAGGTCTCGAGCTGATCCACGCCCTCCACGGTGATCTGTACCACCTCTGAGGTGGGCACCTGTTGGCTGTAAGCGGGCCCCAGGTGGAGCAGTTTTTTGAATATTTGGCTGCGCAACGTCTTTTTTACCGCTTTGGCCGACAGGTAGCTCATATCGCTGGCTTTGCGCGTACAGATATAGCGCAGCAGCAGGCTGGCCGCACACACCACCGCCACCAGCAAAAAGTCGCCGCGCACCGCCTGCTCAAAAAATAGGCGCTGCAAAAACCAGGTGATGGTAAAGATCATCCCCACGTTGGCCAGCAAGCTGCACCACTGCCACAGAACCCCTGCCGCTATGTACTTTTTGCTCTCGCCCACTGTCTGTATCAGCCGCTTATTGATCATCATATCCGGTCTGCCACCCCTTATTTTGCACCGTTCTGCACTGTGAGGATGCAGTCCGGTGACCTCTGTTCTTCCACAAAAGTTGCTTTTAGCTAACTCTCTGTCAAAAAAAATAAATGCCGCAATTAGTTTTAGCTAACAACAGTTAGTATAACACAACCCCCATTGTTGTCAAGCAGTTTACAACGTTTTTTCCGCCGCCGGTAAACCGCTGCCGTGTGCTGCTCTGTCCATTTATCGATTGTACGCGCCCATCTTCTTTATCTGCCCCACCCACCTCACACAAGCATAAAAAGAGCCGTCCCCGCTCGGGGGACAGCTCTTTTTACATTACAGAACATTTAAACCACCGCTGGCCAGCACGTGTCGCCGGTGACTGCCAGCCGGCATGATAATATCTACATGCGAAGTGTGATACTAGCGGCCACCTTTTTTGCGCAGTACCACCGCCGTGCGGGGGGGCAGCACCCATTGCAGAGTATTGTTTTCACCCTGCGTAGCTGTCTGTGGCGCTGGGCCGCAGAGCTCATCAAAGCCACCAAATCTCACGTCGTCGGTAGAGAGCACCTGGGTATAGGTACCGGCTGCCGGTAGGTCGAACTGGGCATTTTGCCCCTGCGTGGGGTGGAAATTACAGATAAACAGGTAGTTTCCCTTCTGGTAGCACAGCAGTTTGCGGTCCTGATCTAATAGGCACAGCTGTGCCGGTCTGCCAAATATCCGGTTCCCGCTCAGGGTGCCGAGCATGGCCGTGTCAAACGCCAGCAGATCACCGTAGCGCAGCAGACCGTTGTCGGCCAAGCTCCACTGGCGGCGGGCGTATTTATAGCTCCAGTTATTTCCCTCACGGGGAAAGTCGATCCACTCGGGGTGGCCGAACTCGTTGCCCATAAAGTTGAGATATCCCTCGCCCGCCAGCGAAAACGACACCAGCCGGATCATTTTGTGCAGCGCTATGGCCCGATCGATGACGATAGACTGGCTGGCCTTATCCATGTGCCAGTACATCTCCTGGTCAGCCAGCCAGAAGATGATAGTCTTGTCGCCCACCAGCGCCTGATCGTGGCTCTCGCAGTAGCCGATATTTTTTTCCTTGGGGCGGCGGGTCGTCAGCTCGTACCACATCCTGCCCATATCCCACTGCTCGTCCCGCTGGGTCTTCAGGGTGTTGATCCAAAAATCCGGCACCCCCATCGACAGCCGGTAATCAAAGCCGAGGCCGCCGTCTCGCACCGGCAGGGCTGTCCCGGGCATACCACTCATGTCCTCGGCCACCGTCAGGGCAGCGGGGTCTATCTCGTGGATGAGCTGATTGGCCAGCTGCAGATAGGTGACCGCATCCACATCGGTATCCATGCTGAAATACTTGTCGTAACTGTCAAAGGCCACGCCCAGCCCGTGGTGGTGATACAGCATCGAGGTCACGCCGTCAAAGCGGAACCCGTCAAAGTGATATTCCTCCATCCAGTAACGGATGTTCGAGAGCAAAAAGTGCAGCACCCGGTCTTTGCCGTAATCAAACAGCTTGGTGCCCCAGGCGGGGTGATCGCCTTTGGCTCCGGCGTGAAAGAACTGGTACTCGGTGCCGTCAAAACAGTTGATCCCCTCACTGGTATTGCGCACCGCATGGGAGTGGATCAGATCTAAAAGCACCGTGATCCCCATGCTGTGGGCGGTATCGATCAGTTTTTTGAGCTCCTCCGGGGTCCCATATTTCGAGGAGGCGGCAAAAAAGTTCGACACCTGGTAACCAAACGAGCCGTAATAGGGGTGCTCCATAATGGCCATCAGCTGGATGGTATTATAGCCCTCCTTTTGTATGCGCGGCAAAATATTTTTGGTGAACTGGGCATAGGAACCAATGCCTTCCTCCTCGGTAGCCATGCCGATGTGGCACTCGTACACCAGGGGCGGGGTGGTCTTCTTGCGCAAAAACTCTTTATCGTGCCAGCGGTAGGCCCGCTTGGGCGCCCAGATGACCGCGTCAAAGGCGCCGGTCGTCGGGTCCTGTACCACCCGGTTTGCATACAGCGGGATACGGTCGAAATCCCGGCCGTCCGCGGTGACCTGTACCTTCACCAGGCTCCCGTGAGGCATCTCTCCGGGCACGAACAGCTCCCAGTCGCCGTCCTCTAGCTGGGTCATGGGGTGGGCGCTGCGGTCCCAGCCGTTAAAGTCACCGATCAGGTGCATGGCCGTGGCGTTGGGGGCCCACTCCCGGTAGGTCCACCCGCCTTTGGCGCGGTGAAAGCCATAGTACAAGCTGCCGCTGGCAAAGTCTCGCAGGCTCTGCCCCTTTTGCAGCAGCCGCTTTTTGGCTTGGTCGTACAGGTCCATGCGCAGGCGAATATCGCCCGCATAGGGTTTTATGTAGGGGTCGATATCCAGTATCTTATAATTCTTTTCTCTTTTTGTCGCCAATGTCTTGCGCTCCTCTGCATTTGTAACGCGGGCCCAATATCGGTGTGGCCGCCGCGTGGGGTATGTAAGTCGTCGATCTGGGCGCGGGCATCTATTTTTACGAATCGTAGTAGAAATCGTGCAGAAAATAATCGCTCTTTTTATTTATTGTACCAGTGTTCCCCCCCAGCGTCAACGAAAGTCCTGTCGAATGGCCCCATCCACCTGCTTTCTCCACAAAATACGCGCTGTGTAAAAAGATTTTTCAGACCTATTGACAAAGCAAAGTTCAGCGGCTACTATATACTTAATCAAATTAAGTATATGCCTCTTCGATCATTTTTCCCCGTATCGGCAACGTTCCAAAAGAGGTATCGTCTTTGAGCGGGAGGTGGTCTTTTCTGGACAGTACCGACATAAAAAGGCCCAAACTGGGCTCTAACGCCACCGATATCCAGCAGCAGAACCGGGCACTGCTGGTGCGGTTAGTGCGCCAGTACAGCGGCTGCAGCCGCGCCCAACTGGCCAAGATGAGCGGGCTCACCCAGGCCACCGTCACCAAGATCGTGGCCGACCTGTTGGCGATGGACATCCTGCAAGAGAGCGGCCGGCAGTCTGCGCAGCGGGGGCGGCGGGCCACCAGTCTGCAGGTGCGCAGCGACCGCTTTTTGGTGCTGGGCATCAAGCTGGCCCGCACCTCTTTTGCCGCCGGTGTGTTCGATATCTCCGGCCAGCTCTACGAGCAGGTCCAGGGCCCGCTAAACCCCGGCCGCGGCCCTGACCGTGCCCTGCATAGCATACAAAAAGCCGCCCAAAAACTAAAGTCTCTCTACCCTGTGCGGGCGGTGGGGGTAGCGCTGCCCGGCCCCTACTTTCGCCGCGCGGGCAAGATCGGCCTGATGACCGGTTTCCCCGGCTGGGAAAAGGTAGATCTGCACGCCGCTTTTGCCCGGATGTTTGCGCTGCCGGTATTTTTAGAACACGATGCCAAAGCCGGGGCACTGGCCGAGTGGTACTTTGGCGGCCATAAACCCGACGAAGTGCTGCTGTACTTCCTGGCCGGCGAAGGGATAGGCGCCGGCATCATCTCCCAGCAGGGTGTGTTCGTCGGCAGTCAGGGGATAGCCGGCGAGATCGGCCACATGAGCATCGATTATGACGGCCGCCCCTGCAGCTGTGGCAGCCGCGGCTGTCTGGAGCGCTACTGCTCCTCGCTGGCACTGGTGGCCGATGTGCAAAAAGCGCTGTGCCGCGGGGCCGCCAGCTGCCTAAAAGATGTTCAGCCACTCACTCCACAAGCTGTATTCGGCGCCGCTGCGCAGGGCGACATACTGGCCCAACAGGCGGTAGATACAGCCGCCGACTACATGGGCTACGGGCTGGCAAACCTGGTCAGCGCCTACGACCCGGGGCGCATCATCATCGGCCAAACTATGGCGCTGGGCGGCCAGCGGCTGCTCAGCCGGGTGCGCGCCGTCTTGCAGCAGCGCCTGCTGCCGCAGGTCTATACCTGTTTAAAGGTCGAGCTGTCCGCACTGCCCGACGCGATACTCAGCGGCGCCGCCGCCACCGCCACCGACCAGATCTTAAAAGACCCCGCTGCCTTTGCCGGCAGCTAGCGGCCGGCAGTTCGCCGGGCAAGATAAACGCCAACTCAAATCTGCTACTGGGGCATGTCCCCACAAAGGAGCGATATACATGAAATACGGTATCTACTACGCATTTTGGGAAAAGCAGTGGGGCGGTGAATTTCGCCCCTATGTAAAAAAAGTACGCGATCTGGGATTTGATATTCTCGAGATCAGCTGTGCCACGCTGCCCCAAACGCCCGACAGCGAGATGGTCGAACTGGGCCAGCTGGCCAAAGAGGCCGGTATCACGCTGACCGCCGGGTACGGCCCGGCCCCATGCTACGACCTGAGCTCCCCCGACCCGTCGGTGGTGCAAAACGGGCTGCATTTCTACCGGCAGGTATTTGCCAAGATGGCCCTCGCCGACATCCACTTCGTCGGCGGCGGCCTTTACTCCCACTGGCCGGTCGATTTTTCCAAGCCCATCGACAAGCAGGCTGACTGGCAGCGCAGCGTAAATGGTGTCCGCCAGCTGGCCGACATGGCCGCCGGCTTCGATATCACGCTGGGCATGGAGGTACTCAACCGCTTCGAGGGCTATCTGCTCACCTGTGCCGCCGAAGGGGTGGCCTATGTGAAAGAAGTGGACCGCCCCAACGTAAAGGTGATGCTCGACACCTTCCACATGAATATTGAGGAAGACAGCTTTACCGAGGCCATCCTCACTGCCGGCGATGCGCTGGGCCACTTCCACATCGGCGAATGTAACCGCAAGCTGCCCGGCCAGGGCCGCATCCCGTGGGAGGAAATCGGCAGTGCTCTGCGCCAGATCGGCTACGACGGCAATGTGGTGATGGAACCGTTCATTCTCTCCGGCGGCCAGGTCGGACAGGATATCAAGGTCTGGCGCGACATCTCGGCGGGCAAGAGCCCGGCCCAAATAGACCGCGAGACCGCCGAATCGGTGGCGTATGTACGCCGTGTTTTTGAGGGGAGGTAGCCATTTGGAGCAGATGTTCGATCTGGTGAGCCTGGGAGAGCTGCTCATCGACTTTACCCCGGCGGGGATCTCGCCCCAGCAAAACCCGCTGTACGAGCAAAATCCCGGCGGCGGCGCCGCCAATATGGCGGTAGCCGCGGCCCGCTACGGCCTGCGCTGCGCTTTTATCGGCAAAGTTGGCGACGATTTTTTCGGCCATTTTTTAAAGGAGACGCTTCAGCAGGTGCCGGTAGATACCAGCGGTCTCATCCTCTCGAGATCGCATAAGACCACGCTGGCATTCGTCAAGCTGCAGCCCAACGGCGAGCGCGACTTCTCGTTCTACCGCAAAGAAGGCGCCGACGTGATGTTGCAAAAAGACGAGGTGGACTTCTCGCTCATCGACCGCGCCCGGGCACTGCACTTCAGCTCGCTGACCATGACCAACGCCTGGAGCAAAGAGGCCACGCTGGCGGCGGCCCACCGGGCCAAGCTGGGCGGTAAGCTGGTCACCTACGACGCCAATTGGCGCCCGCTGCTCTGGGAAAGCGAGGCCCAGTGCAGGGCCTCGATGCTGGAGGGCCTGCGCCACTGCGATATCGCCAAGCTCTCGCGTGAGGAGCTCTGCTACCTCACCGGCGAGGAGCACACCGAGCCCGGCGCCAAAAAGCTGCTGACCATGGGCCCGCGGGTGCTGCTGGTATCCCACGGGGAAAAAGGAAGCCGCTGCTACTGGGAGGAGGGTCGCATCGATGTGCCCCCACACCCCGCCCGGGCGGTAGATGGCACCGGCGCCGGCGACTGCTTTTTTGGCAACGCCGTAGCAGCTCTGCTGCAGCACGACTTCTCCATCCAAAAGATCGATCCCCAGCTGCTGCGCGAGGCGCTCACTTACGCCTCCAAGGCCGCAGCCTACTGTGTCGAGCGCAAAGGCGCAATACCGGCCATGCCTACCCCGGCCGATCTGGCACAGTTTTAGGGCCGCTCATGTCAGCCCGGCTCTCATAAAAAAGCAGCGCCCCGCTTTTAAAATGCGGGGCGCTGCTCTTGCGTTCTCGCCGTTCACTGCACGAACGGCACGCCGTTTATCTCCAGATGGAAGCGCAGACCCAGGTACTTGGCCGCCTGCTTGCACAGGCTCATGCGCCCCAAAAAGATCTCGAAGTAATCCATCACATCCGATATCGAGCTGTCCAGCTGGATCTTCAGGATCAGGTTCTTCTTGTCCTCGCTCAATTTCATCTCGCTGCTGGTAACGGCATAGTTGACCCGGTCGTGGATATCGTAGTGGCGCTTTTTTTGCTGTCCCCGTACCCGGGTGCGGCGCACATCCGACTTGTCGGCCAAGATCAGCGCCGCCGATTCGGGGTTCACCGGCTGGGCCGTCCCCTCGTCGTGGTTGCCGATGGCCGCCACCACCGTGGCGATCTCGGCCGGCGGCATGCCCAGCTTATCTAAAATGCGAAACGCCATGATCGCCCCGCTCTGGGCATGAGCCACCCGGTTTACGGTGTTGCCGATATCGTGCATAAAACCGGCGATACGCGCCAGTTCCACCTCTCGCGAGGAATAGCCCAACTGCTCCAACAGGTCGCCGGCCTTTTTGGCACAGAGCGTCACATGGGCAAACGAGTGCTCGGTAAAGCCCAGCGCCGAGAGCGTCTTATCGGCCATCTCGATGTAGGTGCGGATATCAGGATTGTCTTTTATCTGCTGGTAAGTCACGGCGCTGGGCCGCTCATCGTGTCGGGTCAAAGTCGACTCGCCTCCTCTTTTTCTCTCTACTAGCCTGCCCGCCCCACTTGGCAGGCAAACAAAAAGCAGGTGAAAGACGGGGTGTACCCCTTCCCCACCTGCTCTACAGTTTTTTGTCTGGCGGCTATTTTGCCTCGCCGTAAGTGGTCACATCGATCGACTCGATCACCACGTCGTGCACCGGCTTGTCCTGGGCGCCGGTCTGGGTCTTCGAGATGTCGTCCACCACGTCCATACCGTCTATCACCTGGCCAAATACTGTGTGCTTGCCGTCTAAATACGGGGTGCCGCCAGCCTGTTTATAGGTGTCGATCACCTCGTCCGGCCAGCCCACTGCCTTCATCTGTCCCAGCATATCCTCGCCCACATCGGCACAGGTGACGATGAAGAACTGGCTGCCGTTGGTGCCGGGGCCGGCGTTGGCCATCGACAGTGCCCCGCGGAAGTTGCGCAGGTCCGCACTGAACTCATCGGCAAAAGGCTGGCCCCAAATGCTCTCGCCGCCGCGGCCGGTGCCGGTGGGGTCGCCGCCCTGGATCATAAAGTCCTCGATGACCCGGTGAAAAATGATGCCGTCATAGTAGCCGTTTTTGGCGTGGGTCAAAAAATTCTCGACCGTTTTGGGCGCCTGCTCGGGGAACAGGACCAAGCTCACGTCGCCCTTGTTGGTATGCATAACTGCCACCGGGGCGCTGTCTTCAGGAGTTTTAAACTGTAACATGTTGCTCTCCACCTTACTCTCTGTGTTTGCCGACTGCCCCCGTTTGCCGCAACCTGCCAGTGCCGGCAGCAATACAAGTGCCAGGAGCAGGGCCAGTACGCGCTTTTTCAATATACGTTCCTCCCTGGCATACGCGCCTAAAACAGGCGGTGCCGAATCGGGCCGCAGCAGCCAAAAAGGCCTAAACTGCGTAAGTTTATACTAGCCCGTTTAGATAAAAAATGCAAGCAAATTTTGTGTGAACAGACCATGCATTTTGTTTGTTTTACCAGTGTTTGCCCCGGTGTCAATATCTATACCCAACAAGAATATCCCACATGTTTTCAGTATAGCGCTGATTTTTCAAATTGTTTGTCAAATTTGTTGACTGGACCGGCAGCAGCGGGGTACAATAAAGGCAGCAATTGAAGGGAGCACATCCATGAGCCAGGAAAATTACAGTCCCGCCGAGGATGAAGAATATGACCCCTATATCGTCAGTATGACCGACGAGGAGGGAAACGAGCAGTCGTTCGAGATGATCGACACGCTGGAGTATGAAGGCAGTCTCTATGCGGCCATGATCCCGGTGTACGACCCGGAGGAGATGCTGCAGAGCGACGCCCAGCTGGTCATCATGCGCGCCCTGGAAGACGAGGAGCAGGACCTGTTCGAGACCATCGAAGACGACGCCGAATTTACCGCCGTATCGCAGCTGTTCATCGATCGTCTGTCCGATATCTTCGAGATACAGGAAGAAGACCTGTGATCCACTCTCGATAAAAGCCATACCAGATCGCCCTGTGGTGTTCGATTTGTTGCAATCTTTTATAATCCTACAAGTATGTAATTTGGAGGGCCTCCTCCCGCTGCCTATTGCAGACCTCCCCCTTTTGGGGACGCAGGGAGCGTGCGGCTGCGGGGGGGTCATATCCACCCTGTCTTTAAGATGGGTTTTAACTTGATTGCAGACGGCACGATGGGGCATTTTTATGTCTATTTTTAAGGGCCCAGAAGTGGGCTCGTTTTTTAGGAGGAGCCTATGTGGTTAAACAGACAGCAGCTGCTCATCGGCGCCGACGCCTGTGAGCGGCTGCGGCACAGCCGGGTGTGTATCTGCGGGCTGGGCGGTGTGGGCAGCGCCGCTGCCGAGGCGGTGTGCCGGGCCGGGGTGGGTACCCTGATACTCGTCGACCACGACTGTGTGGACCTCACCAACCTCAACCGGCAGATCGTCGCCACCCGCGACTGTATCGGCCAAAAAAAGGTGGCCGCTATGGCCCGAAGGCTACAGCAGATAAACCCCGACTGTCAGATCATCCCGCTCGACTGTTTCGTGGCTGACGACACGCTGCCGCTGCTGGGCGCCCAGCAGCCCAGCTACATCATCGACGCCATCGACACCGTCACCTCCAAGCTGGCTCTGGCCAAGTATTGCCGGCAGCAACAGATCGGTCTCGTCTGCTGTCTGGGTACCGGCAATCGGCTCGATCCCACCGGTTTTCGCATCGGCGATATCGCCGACACTGCCGGCTGCGGCGATCCGTTGGCGCGGGTCATGCGGCGCGAGTGCCGCAAGCGCGGTATCGAAAATCTCACGGTGGTATACTCCACCGCGCCGGTGCTGTCCCCTGCCGGCGGGTTTGCCGCCGACTCACCCAGGGGCCGCCATGCGCCGGGCAGCGTCTCTTTTGTGCCGCCGGTGGCCGGCTACACGCTGGCCGCCCACGTGATCACCCAGCTGGCCGGCCTTTAAACGCCAAATATCCCCGTCAAAAAAGAGCAGCCGCCCGTATATGGGCAGCTGCTCTTTTTCACTTTCTACGCGGCTTTACGGCCGTGGCGGTACCAATTTTTCGTACAGCCTAAACCAGTCCAGACCGTAGTGGCCCAGCCCGATATCCACCGTATCGATATACTGGTATCCACACCGCTCATAGGTGTGTATGGCCGGCAGGTTCTTCTCGTATACATCCAGCCGCAGGCTCTTCATACGCCGGTCGGCCGCCAGCCGCTCAGCAAACGCCAGCAGTGCTGTGCCCACGCCCCGCCGCATATACATCGGGTGCACTACAAATACATGTACCGCCAATACCTCGTCGTCGGTCGCCTCTATCAGCCACCGGCCGTGTACCGGCGGCGTTTCGGGCAGATGGTTGAGCACCACCGAACCGGCTATCGGGCCGCCCGGCTGTAGGCGCGCCACATACAGGGCGTCTTCGGCCAGTCCGTCCAGCGCATTTTGCCGCACTGGATACACACCTTTTTTCCAACCTGGCCAGTTGGTACCAGCGGCCAAATGGTCGTTGAGCGCATCGTACATGCGCTCGATCTCATCGATATCGGCCGCGGTCGCTTTTTTGATCTCAATGCCCATCTCCCCAGTCTCCTCTCTGCTCGTCTCGCACGCAGCTGCACTGCTAAGGCCTGTCTACCGGTCCTCTCCTTCTGGCCGTTGGCGCTTGCGCCAAGCCATGTAGGCCTCTAAAATAATGGTCGCCGCCACCGCGTCCACCGTATCTTTGCGCTTTTTTCCCCGCACATCCGCCTCGTTGAGTATCTGTATCGCCGATACGGTAGTGGAGCGCTCATCGAACATCTCCACCTTGATGCTGGTGGCGTTCAGCCGCCCGGCTATTTTGCGGGCCACCTTCTGGCACTTTTCCGCCCGCTCGCCCAGGCTGCCGTCCATATTTTTAGGCAGCCCCACCACGATCCCCTCAACACCGTTTTGCAGGGCAAACTCCACCACCTGCTTTACAGTCTTATCCATACCCAGTTGGTGGATCACTCCCGCTGGGCGGGCCAGCATCTCACCCTTATCGCACAGGGCCAAACCGGTGCGGGCGTCGCCGTAATCTACTGCCAATAGTACCATGTCTCTCCCCCTCAACCATGCCCGGTCCCATTTCTCTCTGCGCGCAATGTCCTTTACTTGCGGCTGTAAAAAGTGCCGCCCTTTAAGATCGTAGACGGGTCGATGTGCCCGGTGTAGCCGTGGTATACCAGTATGCCCGGTATCGCATCGGCGGCAAATTCCATCTTGCTCACCCCGCCGTTGCGGATCCACTCCACCTGTCCCATCTCCTCTATGGGCAGGCCCAGGGCCGCGGTGATCAGGTTGCGGGTGGCGCAGCCGTGCGACACCACCGCCAGCGACCGCCCGGCATTTTTGGCCAGAATATCTGCCAGCGCCGCCCGGCAGCGGTCGAACACCTGCACCATGGTCTCCGAGCCCTCAACGGCAAAATTCCAGGGGCTCTGCTGCCAGATGCGAAAGTTTTCCGGATCATTTTTTTCCAGATCATCGATGGGCTGGCCCTCCCACACGCCGGCGCAGATCTCCCGCAGCCGGTCATCGGTCAAAATGGGGATCTGCTTTCGCCCGGCCCGGCAGGCCTCTGCCGTCAGCACTGCCCGCTTAAGCGGCGAGGTGTAGATAGCATCCAGCGAAAGATCGGCAAAGTAGTCGCTCAGGTTCTGGCACTGCAGTTCTCCCTGCGCGCTGATATCGGTGTCACAGGCTCCCTGAAATGTGCGCTGGATGTTGCCAGCTGCCTGTACGTGGCGAACAAAATAAATGGTAGTCACAGATAAAACGCCCCTTTTATACATCCGGCACCGGGCTCGGCTCCCGGGTCGGCCGCTTTTCTCGGCCGCCGCCCATAGTCGGCACCAGGTAAAGGCATGTCACCGGGCGGCACCGCGGTATTTCTAAACACCGGCGGCACCGCCGCCCGGCCGCCCGCTCTCATTTCTCTTTCTATTGTACCAGACCTCCCGGTATTTTTAAACCCGCTCGGCGCCGCTTTCTCCGCCGACAGTACAGAAAAAGGCGCCGGTATCCCCCCACACACATCGCGGGTCGTACCGGTGCCTCTATCGCCAAATTACTTATCTAAATTTTTCATCGTGGGGAACAGCAACACATCGCGAATGGCTGCCGAGTCGGTAAACAGCATGCACATGCGGTCGATACCGTAGCCGATACCGCCCGTCGGGGGCATACCGATCTCCAGCGCGTTGAGGAAGTCCTCATCGGTGTGGTTGGCCTCTTCGTCACCCTGCGAGAACTGCTCTTCCTGGGCGGCAAAGCGCTCCCGCTGGTCGATGGGGTCGTTGAGCTCCGAGTAGGCGTTGGCCATCTCCCAGCCGTTCATAAAGAACTCGAACCGCTCCACGTAGTCGGGGTCCTGGGGCTTTCTCTTGGTCAGGGGGCTGATCTCCACCGGGTGGTCCATCACAAAGGTGGGCTGTACCAGGTGCTCCTCCACAAATTCCTCAAAGAACAAGTTGAGGATGTCGCCCTTCTTGTGGCGCTCCTCATAGGCCACATGGTGCTCTTTGGCCGCTGCTCTGGCCTCTTCCAGGGTGTGTATCTCGTTAAAGTCCACCCCGGCATACTGCTTGACTGCATCCAGCATGGTGATGCGGGCAAACGGCTGGCCCAGATCCATCTCCACCCCGTTATAGGTGATCTTGGTGGTGCCCAGCACCTCTTGCGCCACATAGCGGTACATATTTTCCGTCAGGTCCATCATACCGTGATAATCGGTATAGGCCTGGTAAAGCTCCATCAGCGTAAACTCGGGGTTGTGCCGGGTGTCCAGCCCCTCGTTGCGAAATACCCGGCCGATCTCGTATACTCGGTCCATACCGCCCACGATCAGCCGCTTTAAGTACAATTCCAGCGAGATGCGCAGCTTCAGGTCCTCATCCAAGGCGTTGAAGTGGGTCTCAAAGGGGCGGGCAGCGGCGCCGCCGGCATTCGAGACCAGCATGGGGGTCTCCACCTCCATAAAGCCCTGGCTGTCTAAAAAGCGGCGGATCGCACTGATGATCTTCGAGCGCTTGATAAAGGTCGCCTTTACCTCGGGGTTCATGATCAGGTCCACATAGCGCTGGCGGTAGCGCATGTCGGTGTTGGTCAGGCCGTGGAATTTCTCGGGCAGCGGCTGCAGCGACTTCGACAACAGTTCCATCTTGTGCGCCTTTACCGAGATCTCGCCCCGCCGGGTGCGAAACACCTCGCCCTCTAAGCCGATGATGTCGCCCAGATCCCAGCGCTTGAATTCCTTAAATTCTTCCTCGCCCAACCCGCCGATATTGGCAAAGATCTGAATGCGACCCTGGGTGTCCTGCAGGTCGATGAAGTTGGCTTTGCCCATGTCGCGGCGGCCCATCAGCCGGCCGGCCATCGTCACCGTCTGGCCCTCCATCTCCTCAAAGTTTGCCCGTATCTGCTCCGAGTAGGCGCTCACTTCAAAGCGGGTCTTCACAAAGGGGTCGTTGCCGCTCTGGCGCAGCTGGTCCAGCTTTTCCAGGCGAATGCGCACCTGGTCATTTACCTCCTGCTGGGGGCTCGTGTTCTCTACTTCGCTCATAGTACCATGCCTTTCTCTTTGGTGTGCAGCGCGGGCCACGCGCTCTCCCTGCTGCTCATTCGTCCTCTCAAAAAAGTAAGCGGACCCTCAAGGCCCGCTCACGTCAACTCTACTTGCCGATCTCGAGGATCTGGTAATGCATCGTGTTGCCGTTGGGCAGCTCGACTTCGGCGGTCTCGCCGACACCGCGGCCGATCAGCGCCTTGCCCACCGGCGACTCGTCAGAGATCTTGCCGGCGAAGGGGTCAGCCTCGGTCGAGCCGACGATGCTGTACGTCTCGGTCTCATCGTCTTCCTGGCAGTGGACTTTAACGATCAGGCCCACACTCACCACATCGGTGGCGATCTCGCTCTCGTCGAGGACTTTTACATTTTTCAGCTGCTTTTCCAGCTGGGCGATCTTGGCCTCGACCATTGCCTGCTCGTTCTTGGCCTCGTCATACTCGCTGTTTTCAGACAGGTCGCCAAAGCCGCGGGCGACTTTGATCTTCTCGGCGATCTCCTGCCGTTTTACAGTTTTGAGTATATCCAGCTCGTCTTCGAGCTTTTTGAGTCCTTCTTCGGTGACAACCAGCTGTTTCTCCAATGGTCTTCCCCTTCCTTTCGCGGGCGGCAGACACTAAAAAATACAGGATGTACCGCGCCACCGCGCAGCACCTCCCAAAAAAGCATGCCACCGAGGCGCTCGCGCGCCCCAGCAGCAAATATGCCGACCCATTAACAGATAGTAATCATTATAGCCAGATAGCCCTTCAATGTCAAGGCAAAAGCGGCCAAAACACCGCCTAGATGCACCATCTATACCACTCTGTCCACGCACTGCTTTTGCACATAGCTGCAAAACTCGCTCAGCCCCATGCGCCGGCGGTCGGCCACCTGCAATTCGTCGCAAAACAGGTAGCCCTGTCCCATCTGCCCGTCCAAGTACAGGCAGTAAGCGGTATCTATGTCCATGCCCGCACAGCCCGAGGGCAGTACCGGCACGCCACCGCCACCCCCCAGTACGATGCGGCCCGCTCCGCCGGTCAGCGGTACCCCGCTGGGGTTTATCACCAGCGGCTCCCGTTGGCCGTCCATGGCACTGCCTATATCGGTCACCGCCATCACAGCGCCGGTCTGCCCGGCCACTTTTTGCGCCAGCTGCAGGTAACCGTCGGCGTCATCGGTGGCCACCGTAATGGTGTTCACTCTGGTCAGGCAGTTTTGCACCAGGCTGGTATAGCGCATATCCGGGTCCACCACCGTCAGCCGCAGTCGGCTCGACACCCGGCGCCCCAACTTTTGAAAGGTACTGCGCAGCGTGTCCTGCAGCAGTAAAAACATAAATTCCTCACTTGGCTGCTGCCGGCCTACAATAGTGTACGCCTCCGGTAAAGACTGCAGATACCGGTCTCTCTTCTTATCGCTGGGATAGCACAGGTGGTACAGCAAATATCCCTTTTCACGCACCGGGTGCAGCTGCACACCGGCAAACAGTGCCGCCAGCGGATTTTTAAGCTGTGGGCATAACTTGATGACCATAGGCACACCTCGCTGCACAAAGTGTCAAAAGCGGCGTCTGGCCGCTGTCTCTCTACACGATACCGCTACCAGCATATGTGCCATCGCGCGGGGATATGTGTATCTTGGCCCCACTCACCCAAAAGAGGGCCCAGCCCGTACGGCTGAGCCCTCTTGTATTCAGTTTGTGATCGGTCCACGCAGTGCCGCTGCTGGCCGCAGATCTATGCCGCCGGCTGCTCCTGCTCCTGCTGAACCTGCTCGGCGCTCTCCTGCCCGGCAGCGCCGCCGTTACTGCTCGACTGGGGGTCCAGCTCGGCCTTGACCACCTCGATCGCCTTTTTGATCTGTGGGTCGGTCTTAGTAGTCAGCTGGTAAGACTGCTGCTGTTGCTGCTGGGTGAGGGCCACCTCGTAATCGGGTTTCAGACCGATCTCGTCAAAGATCTCCCCGCTGGGCGGCAGCAGATAGGCCACCGTCACATCCACACCCGACCCGTCAGAGAGCTGTTTATACTCCTGCATCACGCCTTTGCCATAGGTGGCAGTACCCACCAACTTGGCCTTTTCAAAGTCGCGCAGCACCGCGGCAAACAGCTCGGCACTGGAGGCGGTATTCTCGTTGGTGAGCACTGCCATGGGTTTGGCCAGCTGCTTTTTGTCAGAGGTGTACAGCTTCTCTACCTTGCCGTCGCGGTACTGGGCCGAGGCGATGGTCCCTTTGGGCACCAGCATGTCCAGCATGTCGGCCGCCACCTCGGTCAGCCCACCGCCGTTGTCCCGCACGTCAAAAACATAGCCCTTAACGTCCTGGGCCTCCAACTGGTTGATGGCGTAATCGAACTGCGAGAGCGTATTGTTGTTAAACTCGTAAATGCGGATATAGCCCAGGTCATCGACCTTCTGGTATTCCACGGTGGGCACCGTCACGCTGCGGCGCACCACCTCGATGCTGTTCTCGGCGTTGCCGCGCATATAGCCGATCTTCACCTTGCTGCCCGGGTCGCCCTGGATCTGCTTCATGGCGGTAGCCGCCCCCAGCTCCAGCACGTCTTTACCGTCGATCGAGATGATCAGGTCATCCACCGCCAGCCCGGCCTCACCGGCCGGCGAGCTGTCGTACACCTTGGTCACCCGAATATAGCCGGAGGTATCGGCCTTGCCGGCAATGCCCACACCGGTGACCGTGCCGTTAAAGCTGTTTTGGATATCTTTCCACTCCTGCACCGAGTAGTAGCGGGCGTACTTGTCGTCCATACCGGCCACATAGCCCCTGAGCACGCTGTCCATCATCCGGCTGTCGTCGATATCGCCCACGTAGCTGGCGCGCACATAGTTGTCCACCTCGGCGATCTTCGAGTACATGGCCTCGCGCCCCTTCGTAGAAGACATCTTGTTGTCGAACAGGCCGATCGAAAATACCATGGTGACGGTAAAGGTCAGCGCCATGACCATGGCCGCCACCGATACCAGCACCCCGACAGATACCTTTTTATTCATAACCTGTCATCTCACCTTTCTGGCCCCCGCGGGGGAAATACTGGATATGCCGTTGCAGGTCGTTTTTTACACAGAACAGTATTATTTTACCACACTGTGCCCCGTCGGCATAGTCCCCGAACAAAATTTCGACAGTTTAAACAGCTTGTCGGGGGCACAAAAAACGGCCGGCTGTAACGACAGCGGCCGTTTTGCGCCCTGTTTTGCTGTAATGCTGTGTTGCCGTCGGGCCTTTGTCTTACAGGTAATTGAGCGGATTTACATCGCTGCCGTAGCTGCCGCCCTGCCGCACCTCAAAGTGCAGATGCGGGCCGGTCGAGTTGCCGGTCGAGCCCACATAGGCGATAGTCTGGCCGCGGCGCACCGTCTCGCCTTTGCCCACCGCCAAGCTGCTGCAGTGGCCGTACAGCGTGTACAGGCCGTTGCCGTGGTACACGAGCAGATAGTTGCCGTAGCCGTAGTTGCCGTAGATGGCCGATACGACCTGTCCGTCATCGGCGGCCACGATGGCTTGTCCGTAGATGCCGCCGCCCGATATATCGATACCGGTGTGCCACTCACTGCCGTAAATGGCCGAGTAGCCGTAAGGGGCGTAGATGTTCGAGCAGCTGGGTACCGGCCACTGGAACACGCCGCTGCTGGGGGTAAAGCCACCACCGCCGCTGCCGCCGCCGTTATTGGCCTCGTTTTCCTTAATGGCCGCCTCGATCTGCGCCTGGTTCACCTTTAACTCATCCCGGCGCTGGGCCAACTGGCTCTCGGTCATCGCCTTTTGCTGGTTGAGCTGATCGATGTTTGCGTCTACCACCGACTTCTGCCCCGCCAGCTGGGCATTTTTGCTGTCCAGCTCCGATTTGGACGACTCCAGATCCGCCTTAGAGGCCGCCAGCTCGTCTTTGGCCGCTACCAGATCGGCTTTCTGCTGGGTGAGCGTCTCGATGAGCTGCTTGTCGTGGTCGGCGATACGGGTCATGGTGTCGGCCTTTATGAGCATCTCGCTAAAGGTCGAAGCCCCCAGCACCGCGCTGAGCCCGTCGGCGTCCGGCGACATGTACTGCGCTTTCAGCCGCTGGCGAAACAGTTCCTCGTTCTCGGCGATCTCCGCCTCTTTTTGCTCTATGTACTGCTCTTTTTCCGCGATCTGCGCGTTGAGCGTATCGATCTTGGTGCGCAACAGGTCTACCTGCTGCTGGATGATACCCATCTGCTGCTCCAGCTGCTGCTGTTCGGCCTGCTGGCGGGCAGTCTCGTCGGTAATGCTGTCCAGGTCGCCCTGCAGGTCGTTTATCTGCTGCTGCAGGTCACTGTATTGGCTGTTGAGCTCACCGATGCTGGCGGCCTCTGCCCGGGGCGTCCCCATCACGGCAATATTGAATACCATAGCTGCAGACAACATCACCGACAGCATGCCCACAACGCGTTTTTTAAGTAGCAAAACCAGTTCCCCCTCTGTCACCAGGTATTTATGATAGGCGCCCAGCCCCATGTGCGCAAACAGCTGGGGCCACGGGCGCCGGTACTCTCTGCACGCAATTCGCAGCGTCCGAACTTATTATAGCACACCTTCTGCCAAATTTGTAACCAGATTGTAACATCTTACACGAATTTCCAACAAAAAATTCACAGCTGCGACACAAATAAGCAAGCCGGCCGCTTTCTTCGGTGCCGGCGCCCACACTGCCCACACAGCAAAAAGCAGGCCCTGCAGCTAACACAGGGCCTGCTCTTATATAGATTCGATCACAGGTACTTGTAGGGGTTTACATCGCTGCCGTAGTTGCCGCCCTCCCGCACTTCAAAGTGCAGGTGCGGCCCGGTGGAGTTGCCGGTCGAGCCGACCGCGGCGATGGTCTGGCCGCGGCGCACTGTAGCGCCTTTGCCCACATACAGGTTGCTGCAGTGGCCATACAGGCTGTACAGGCTGTTGCCGTGGTAGATCAGCAGGTAATAACCGTATCCGTAGTTGCCGTAAATGGCCGAAATGACCTCGCCGTCAGCCGCGGCCACGATGTCCGAGCCGTAGATGCCGCCGCCGGCGATATCGATACCGGTGTGCCACTCATTGCCGTAGATCGCCGAATAACCGTACGGCGCCGATATGTAGGAGAAGCCCGGCACCGGCCACTGAAAGGCGGTCACCGGCGGGTCGGGTTCCGGTTCCGGCTCTGGCTCCGGTTCAGGAGCCGGGGTAGAGGAGCTCTCTCCCCCCGACGAACCACCGTCAGAGCTGCCCCCGCCGTCCGGTGCCGGCGGCGGTGTCGGCGTGCTGCTGGAAGAGCTGCTCTGGCCGCCGCTGTTTTCGTTATTGTGCTTGTTCTCATTTTCGCGGATGGCCGCCAGGATATCGGCCTCCACCGCGTCGCGCTCCTGCCGGTACTGGACCTGCTGCTGGGCATTGAGGGCCAGCTGCCCACCCAGCTGATCGATGGTCGACGCGGCGGCGTCCGCCTCGCCGGCCAACACGGCATTCTTCTGGTCCAGCAGCGACTTCGAGGCGTCCAGGTCGCTCTTGCTGGCCGACAGCTCGTTCTGTGCGGCCTCCATGTCCTCTTTTTCCTTGGTCAAAGTGGCGATGAGCTGCCGGTCGTGTTCCGCCAGTCGCGACATCGTGTCGGCCCGCAGGAGCATTTCGCTAAAGGATGAGGCCCCCAGCACTGCGCTGAGCCCGCTGGCCTCCGGCGACATGTACTGCGCTCTCAGCCGCTGGCGAAACAGTTCCTCATTCTCCTCGATGCTCTGCTGTTTTTGCTCTATATAAGCCTCTTTTTCCTCAACCTGTCCGTTCAGCTGCTCGATCTTGTCCTGCAGCAGATCCACCTGCTCCTGCACCAGCTGTTTTTGCTCCAACAGCTGGGCGCGCTTTTGCTCCTCCTCGCCTTTGGCGGCCGAGAGCCCGTCTATCTCCTGCTGCAGCTGCTGGATCTGCTGGTCCAGCTGGCTGTATTTGTCGTTGAGCGCGCCGATACTGTCGCCGGCGGGCTCTTCTTTTTCTTGGGCGCGCGCCGGTGTCACGCTGCCGGTGAGCACGGCCAGCAGCATGGCCGCCGCTATCAGCAGCGCCAGACCTCTGTGCCGGCTGATCGATCTGTTCACAGTACACTACCTCCTCACCGGTGCAAAAAAGACGTACAGCAATTGGGGCTTTTCGTCGTTGCCATACGTCTTTTCACACTTCATATAGACTGCCAGAACAAGTTTTATACTTTCAGGTGCTTGCGCATCGAGACCACGCTGCCCAGCACGCCGGTGAGCATGCCGCCGCCCACAAAGCCACCCAGCACATAAAACCAGATGTCTTTAAAGGGGATGAAGCTGTCGGCCAGCGAGGTGATGAACGGGGAAGAAAACTGCCCCAGTCCATCCATGATGGTCGCGTAGCCAAAGTAGATCGCCACATAGGCGATGACGGCCGAGATCAGGCCGATGAGCATGCCCTCGATCACAAACGGCATGCGGATAAAGCCGTTGGTAGCGCCCACGTATTTCATGATGTTGATCTCTTTGCGGCGCGAGAACACCGTCAGCCGTATCGTGTTGGCGATGATCAGCAGCGACACCGCCACCAGTACCACCACCAGCGTCACCCCGGCAACGCTGACGATATTTTTCAGCGAGACGATGGCCTCAGCCTCCGCCCGGGGGGAATTTACCTTCTCAACGCCTTCGGTCACCGTGAACTGCGCTACCGTATCGTCCATTTTGTCCAGATCTTTCAGGGTGATGCGGTACGATGCGGGCAGCGGGTTGCCGCTGCCGCCCTCCTCGATACCGTCCAGCAAGCTGGCGTCCTCACCAAAACCGGCCCGCGCCTCTTCCAGCGCCTGCTCTTTGGATATGTAGGTGTACGAGGCGATGTTGTCATGGGTCTTGACCTTGTTCTCGATCTCCGCCTTCTGCTCGTCGGTTGCGGTGTCGTATACGAAGACCACCACTTCGTTCTGGCTCTCTACATAATCGAGCGCCTTGCCGATATTAGCTGAGAATAGAGTGGCCACGCCCACCAAAATCAGGCATGCCGAGAGCACCGCCACCGAGGCAATGCTCATGAGCTTGTTGAGCCATATGCTCTCGCAGCCCTTTTTAAAAAGATAGGAAAAACTGCTGTTCATATCACACAGACCTCCAATCCGGCCTGTCCGATAAGATGGTGCCGTTTTCTATGGTGATGATGCGGTTCTCATACCGCCTGATGAGCTCGTGCTCGTGGGTGACCATCAAGATCGTGGTGCCCACCTTGTTGATCGAATCGAGCATGTCCACGATCTCCATCGACAGCTCCGGGTCGATGTTGCCGGTGGGCTCGTCGGCAATGATCAGTGACGGCTTGTTGACCAGCGCCCGGGCCAGAGCCACCCGCTGCTGTTCGCCGCCCGAGAGCTCGGTGGGCATGTTCTTGGCCTTGTCCACCAGCCCCACCAGATCCAAAACAAACGGCACCCGCTTGCGCAGCTCCCGCGTCGGCGTGCCGGTTACCCGCAGCGCAAAGGCCACATTGTCGTACACGTTCATGTTGGGGATGAGCCGAAAGTCCTGGAATACGATGCCCATCGAGCGCCGCAAGAGCGGCACCTCTTTTTGCTTCATCGAGCTCACCTTAAAATCATTTACGGTGATCTCGCCAGAAGTGGGCGTCTCCTCGTGCATAATGAGCTTTAGAAAGGTGGATTTGCCGGCGCCCGAAGATCCCAAAACAAAGACGAATTCGCCCTGCTCGATCTTTACGCTCACATCCTTTAACCCATAGGTGCCGTTGGGGTACACCTTTGAGACATTTTTAAATTCAATCATGATTTCCTCATCTCAGATCTTAGTATTTAACAGGGTTCGAGTTGAGGTACTTTTTCACCATGAGCGCCACCTTGAAGATGATCGCGTGGTCGAACTCCCGCAGGTCCAGGCCAGTCAGCTTTTTGATCTTCTCCAGCCGGTACACCAGCGTGTTGCGGTGTACGAACAGCCCGCGCGAGGTCTCCGACACATTGAGGTTGTTTTCAAAGAAGCGCTGGATGGTAAACAGCGTCTCCTGGTCCAGCAGCTCGATCGAGCCTTTCTTGAACACCTCTTTTAAGAACATCTCACACACGGTGGTGGGCAGCTGATAGATCAGACGGGCGATACCCAGATTGTCAAAGCTGACGATCGACTTTTCGGCGTCGAATACCTTCGACACCTCCAGCGCCACCTGGGCCTCTTTAAACGAGCGGGCCAGATCTTTGATGCCGGTGACCACCGTGCCGATGCCCACGAACGAGCGGATATAGAACTCGCTGGACAGCGTGTCGACGATCGAGCGGGCCAGTTTCTCGATATCCTTGGTCTCGATGTCGGGGTGGATCTCCTTGACGATGACCGTATCGGTCTCCGAGATGTTAAAGATAAAGTCTTTCTGCTTGTCCGGGAACAAATTGACGATCACATCGTAGGCCGATACCTCGGTCTTGCCCACGGTGCGCACCAGCAGCACGATGCGGTGTGCATCGGTGCCAAAATGCAGCTCTCTGGCCTTCACGTACACGTCGCCGGGCAAAATGTTATCGAGAATGACGTTCTTGATAAAGTTGTTGCGGTCGTACTTCTCGTCGTGATACTGCTTGATGCTGGTCAAAGAGACGGTCAGCAGCCCGGCATAACGGCTGGCGATCTCGTCGGTGCCGGCCACGAAAACGGCGTAGTCGCCTTTCTCGTTGGTGCCAAAGGGCTTAAAGGTATAGGTATCTTTGACAAAGCAGTCTTTCAAGTTGGCACTGGAGAGATTGCAGCCCTCAAAGACGTCGCCGATCTTCTGCAGCTCGCTGCAGGAGATGACGTTGCCCTTGTCGTCAATCACGCCGATTGTGCGATCGAGCACATCTTTCATCTGGTGAATAATACCCTGAAATAGTCTGTTAGACATAGTACTGTACCCTCTCTTTTCCTGTATTCCAGTTGGTTCTTGTAAGAAGTGATAATATTGCTAGTCCATATTATCTATATTGTACACAGCCTTTGGTATTTTTGCAATATTATTCTGCAAAAATAATTCCGTATTTGTGCAAAAATTTTACAAGCCCCCAAGCGTACAGCCCTGTTATGCTGATTATACCGCCATATTGTGACAGATTTTTGAAAAATATATGAACAGCCATTTTCCAATTTTTGTATATCTTGCTCAACGCAGACCGCACAGCTAAGCCATTTATCCGTCAAAAAAGCCATGACCCCCACCGGGGCCACGGCCTCTTTTAACGCGCCGCTGGCGCGCCTTTATACTTTATCTAGCCCGGCTGCCCGGCGCCATATCTGGCTGCATTTTCCAGCCAAAATTATTTCTCTTCCGGTCCGTTTTCGCCGTCATCGCCGATATCTTCCCCGTCCTCCGGGTCCTCGTCGGCCCCGTCGGCGGTCACCAGATCGTCCAGCCAACTCTCGTCCTCTTCTGCGGGTGCCGGTTCCACCGCCTCCTCGCTTCCGGCAGCGCCGCCGCTGCCGGCCAGTACCGCCTCTCTCTTTTGCCGGTACTCCTCCTCACTGAGGACGCCCTGACTACGCAGGTTTTCGAGCTGTCCCAGTTGGGTCTCCACCCGGTGGCCCGACTTGGCGGCCCGGTGCACCTCGATCTCCTGGCGGGAAAAGCGGCTCCCGCGGCTGGCGCCGTAGAGCAGCAGTACTGCCAGCGCCAGCGGCAGCAGCAGATAGGCGGCGGTGGCGTACAGGATATACAGAATATCATAGCCGCCGCCCAGCCAGTTGAGCAGCCCACTGGTGATGAACACGAACAGCCCGTACACCGCCGCCAGCACCGCTGCCACGGTATTGAGCGCCGGCACCGCCCCGCGAAATACGGCCAGGTACACCGCCGCCAGCGCAAACAAAATGGGCAGTATCAGCTGTAACAATATCTGGAACGACTGCCCGTAGGCGCCGGCGATCAACATGTTGTCCACCGCCGTGTAGACCAGCGTCACCCCGATCAGCACAGCCGCCGCCGTGTCCAGTTTCAAGATCATCAGCACAAATACCGCCAGCAGCAGCACCATGGGCAGGTAGTAGTCAGGCATGCTGGTGAGCAGCGGCCCAAACCCAAATTTCGCCACCCGAACGACGAGGTCGCTAAACAGGTAGGCAGCGGTGAACACCGTCCCCAACAGGCCCAGCGCCCGGTATAGTTTCTGAAGCAGCGGCTGCTTGTCTGCGAGTTGATTGGTCATGGCAAATTCTCCTTAAGCGATGGTATTGGCCCCGCCGCGGTGCGGGTGCTATCGCCCTGTCCGCCGCCACTTTACTGGCACAGGTGGCAGGCAAGGCGCGCTGTCATGCCTGCTATTTTACCACAACGCACCGCAGCCGCGCAAACGAAAAAGCGCCGATTTTATCGGCGCCTTCACACATCGGGCAAAAACGCGCCGCCATAGCCGCCGCCACCGGCCGGTCATCTCACCGGCCATCCGGCGGGCACAAACCGCCTGGCAGTGGGCTTTGCAGCTTACTATAGCGCATCTCTTTTTTCCTTTTTTCGCCCGCTGCCGTCACCTGGCGCTCACTTAAACGGGCAGGAAAGTTTACTTTTTCTTCACAAACAGCGGGCTGCTGGCTGTGTCCTGGGCCGCCGGCGTAATGTCGCCACCCACAATGTTCCCCTTGTACACCAGCAGGTGCACGTAGGTCTCTCCCTCACCGTCCGCCGCCTTTTTTAAATACCGGTAGCGCTTGACTGATTTTCCTTTGTACTTCGCCAGGTCCATACCGCTCTTTTTCTGCAGGTCGTTATACTGGGTATAGCGCTCGTCAAAGTCGCTGGGCAGCCGCACCTGCAGCACCTCCAGCGGCTCGCTCTCCACCGCAATGCCCACCGCCTTTAAAAAGGTCGACCGCTGCTTGGCCGTCTCCCCCTTTAGCGAGAGTTTCTCGGCGCGGGTATCTATCTCCCGGGGCAGCTGGTCCTGCTTCTTCGCGGTGGCCGACTGGGCCTCCTCGGTGGGCTGGGTCGCCTGGCTCTGCTCAGCCGCTTCAGCTTTCTGCTGCGACTCGGCCTGCACCGCCGCCTGCAGCTCGCCGGTCTGCTCTACGGCGTCCCCCTGCTGTGAGGCCACCTCGGCCTGGGCCTGCTCATCCTGCAGCGCCGCTTCTTCCGCCGGCTGCTCGGCCTGCTCGCCCGCCTGCTGCCCAGGCGTCTGTACCGGCGCCTGGGCAGCGGGCGGGACCGCTTCGGTCTGCAGTGCATCCCGGTGATCCTGATAAAAGCGAAAGCCGCCGGCGCAGGCCAGCAGAGCCACCGCAAAGCACCCCACCCCCACTGCCAGTTTTTTTGCCTTGATGGTATAGCTGAACACGTAGCACCACTCCCCCACAGGCGCGCCACATCGGTCGCCCGTCTCGATTTTGTTTGACAAGAGTTGCTACATCTATATGCGCCGCCCCCTGCAAACAGACCGCCGACGATCCATCTGCAGACAGTAAAAAAGCGCCGGCCGGGCGGTAGGTCCCGCCCGCGGCGCTCTGACTTTCTGTCTCTATTCCTCGCTCTCCTGTACCAGCTGCTGCAGTGCCTCCTCGTTTAACACCTTCAGATGGTTGCCCCGCACGGCAATGAGCCGCTCCTCGCGCATGGTCTTTAAAATGCGGTTGGTGCTGCGCATGCTGGTGGCCAATATACCCGAGAGCTCATCCTTGCCAATATCCACCTCGCCGCCGGGCTGCAGGTGATCCAGCAGCAGCATCGCCGCCCGCACCTTCAGCGGGCGCACCGCCGACGACACCCCGTACTCCGAGGCCTCGGCCATCTGGCGGGCAAAGCGGCGCAGCAAAAACAGGCTCCAGTCCGGGTCCTGCCGCACCCACTGCAAAAACAGCGCCTTGGGGATCTTCATGGCCGAGCAGGCCGTCACCGCCAGCACATTGCGCGAGATCGCGTAGCCGTCGTCCCGCAGCGCCTCCACCTCGCCGAACAGCTCCCTGTTTTTCGAGCCGATATACGAGATGATGATCTCGCCGTTTTGCGCGTAGTGGAACACTTTGACGTCCCCCTCCAGCAGCAGGTATACCGTATCGGCCTCGTCTCCGCAGCGCATCAGGTATTCCCCAGCGGCAAAATGGCAGTGTTCCATCTGTTCCCGCAGCGGCGGCGGACAGTGTAAAAACCGCTCGGTGATCTCTTTTGACTGCAACTCCTTCACCCCTCTGCCCATGTGTCCACTGTGCACGCTCTCTTCTGTTTTTCAGTATAGCAAATTTTTTCCGGCTGTGGCACTACTACCCTGTGCAAAATTTACGCTGCTTTTTTAGCTCAATATACCAAAAAGTGATCGACTGGGGTTCAATTTGTCATCCCGCCCGCAGCCCTTCACCGCTCAAATAGGGCCGTCTCCGCCCGCCGGGGCGCCAGCAGCCAGCACTGCCTGCCACTCGATCAGCGCCGCCTTCAGCCACCGCCGCGCGCTGCTGCAAAAAGCAGCGGCACAGGAGCCGTGCCCCTGTGCCGCTTGCCTGGCGAAACACCCCTGCGGGTGCCATGATCTATCGTTTCTCTCGGTCTGTTTTTACTGCCCAAAGGCGGGAGAACTGTTTACTTCTTGGTGTTCTCCAGCAGCTGGCAGAGGATATCCACGTATTTTTGGCGGTCGGCGTGCAGGGCCACTTTGCAGTTGGGCTCTTTGGCCTCCATGCGCCCATTGAGGATATCGAACATAGTCACGCCGTAAGCCGAGCCGCGACCGCAGTCCACCACACAGGGGGCGTCCATCACGTCCACCAGCACGGTGGGGTCTACCAGAGCCGCCACACACAGCGGGTCGTGGATCGGGGCGGCGTCCTCCACCTCGACTTTTTGCCAGCTGCTGTAGCCAAAGATGCGCTGATCCACCAGATCGGCCACCACCTCGGCCGGGCGGGTGCCGATGGCGCGGATGCGGGCGGCGTCCTCTTTGGTCAGGTAGGCCTGATGGGTGGCGTCCAGCGGCACGAAGGTAAAGTTCTTGATACCGGCATCCAGCACCGCCTGAGCGGCCTCGGGGTCCAGCCATACGTTGAACTCAGCCAGCGCCGACTTGTTGCCGATGCGGAAACCGCCGCCCATGTACATCACCTCTTTGATCTTCGAGACGATGCGGGGCTCAATGCGGATCGCGTGGGCGATATTGGTCAGCGGCCCCAGGGGGATCAACGTGATCGACTCCTCCTCGGCGGCCATCAGCGTGTCTACCAGCCAGCTGACCGCATTTTGGTCCTCGGCTTTTTTGGTGGCCTTGGGGCACTGGTCGATATAGGTTCCGTGGATGTTGCGGTATTTTGCGTCTGCGGGGGCCTCGTACTGGGGGTAATTTTTGCGCAGGCCCAGCATGCAGGAGGTCCAGGGCAGCGCGCACCCCTGGTACACCGGCACGGTTCCGCCCATCAGCTCGCTGATACGCAGGCTGTTCTCGGTGGTGATGGGAACAGCGCGGTTGCCGTTGACGGTAGTGATGCCCAATACTTCAAAGTCGGGGTTGGCCATGGCGGCGATCAGGGCGATCGCGTCATCCGAGCCGGTATCGACGTCTAGAATTACTTTTTTCTTTTCCATGGTACGGTCTCCTTTTACTGCTGGTGCAGATTGTCACACCGGGCGTCCACATCCCGGTTTTTTCTCACAACGTCCAGTATACGGATTTCACCTGGCCGCACAAGGACCGTTGTCCTTTCATTCATTTTTTGTCGTATAGTACAAAACTCTTCCTCTCCTTTCATCACTGTTGCCCAGCTGTCCGCGCCTTTTTCTGCCACCTCTGCGCAGCTTTTCCCCGCACTGCTCCCCAATGGCGCCCAAAATAAGATGTCGTTACCCCCGCTCCTCGCGCCGCCACATTGCCGGTGCCACCCTATCTGCCGGCTTTTCCCGGGGTACCCAGTAACCGGCGGACCCGGGTCAGCCCTATTAAGAGCCAGCACCGATCGCCGATCAGCGCCGGATCTTCCATGTACCGCCCGCAAATCAATAGACAGGTCCGCGCCGCACGGGCGGCCATCTTCTCTCATCGTCGGGGTACCAACAGCAGCACCTTTGCTCTCTGCCCCAATAAAAAGCCTTCTTGCAATATTGCATACGGGCACCGGCCAAGTCGCGGGCTTCCTCTAAACAAAAAAGCAGAGCCGTACCCCGCGGTACAGCTCTGCTTTTCAGCTCATCTTTTTTTCTCTACCGATCACTCAAAAAACTTTTTAGCCTCTTCCACCACTTTGGCCTCCAGCTGTGGGGGCAGCGGCTCGTAGCGGGTAAACACAAAGGTAAAGCTGCCGCGGCCCTGGGTAGTCTGGCGCATGGTGGTGGTAAAATCGCTCATCTCCGCCATGGGGATCTCCGCCACGATCTCGGTATAACCGCCGTCCTGCGGGTCCATACCCAGCACGCGGCCGCGCCGCTTGTTCACCTCGCCCATAATGTCGCCGGTGTTCTGCTCCGGTACCAGCGCATTCAGGGTGCCGATGGGCTCCAGCAGATAGGCGCCTGCCTGCTTGATGCCCTCTTTGTAGGCCAAGCTGGCCGCCGTCTTAAAGGCCAGCTCCGACGAGTCCACCGGGTGGTACGAGCCGTCAAGCAGTGTCGCCTTCAGGCCCACTACCGGGTAACCGGCCACCACACCGTGTTGGATGCTCTCCTGCAATCCCTTTTCTACCGCCGGGAAATAGTTTTTGGGTACCGCACCGCCAAATACTTTCTCCTCAAATACCAGGCCCTCACCGTCGCAGGGCTCGAACTCGATCCACACGTGCCCGTACTGCCCGTGGCCGCCGGTCTGTTTTTTGTATTTGCCCTCTACCTTTACCTTTTTGCCAATGGCCTCCCGGTAGGCGACCATGGGCTTTTCCAGCTTGGCGTCTACGCCGTACTTGCTCTTGAGCCGCGAGATGACCACATCCAGGTGCTGCTCCCCCATACCGGTGAGCACCTGCTGCTTGGTCTCCTTGTCGGTGGCAAAATGCAGCGTCTGGTCCTCCTCGCACAGCTTTAAGATCCCCTGCCCGATCTTCGACTCATCGCCCTTATCCACCGGCTGTACCGCCATAGCATAGGTGGGGACCGGGAAACTGGGGGCCAGCACCTTATACACCTTTCCCTCACGGCACAGCGTGTCGCCGGTAAACACCCCCGACAGCTTGGTCACTGCGCCGATATCGCCGGCCGGCAGTTCTTTGGTATCGATCTGCTTTTTGCCGCAAAGGTATACCATCTTGCCCATCTTCACCGCCTCGCCGCGGGTGCCGTTATACAGCTTTAAGTCGCCGGTCAGCTTGCCCGACAGCACCTTCACGAACGACAGCCGACCCACAAACGGGTCGTTGACGGTCTTAAACACATAGGCCACCGGGTCGCCGGCGGGGGCGCAGGGCAGCGATACCGGCTCGCCGCTCTCATCCTCCACCCCACTCGACTCGTCGTGTGCCGCACTGGGCAGCAGGTGGGCCATCATATCGGCAGTCAGGTCCACCGCCTCCAGCATCAGGGCACTGCCGCAGATGACCGGCGTAATGGCCCCGTCCTTTACCCCCTGCTGCACGCCGCGGCGCAGCTCTTCCTCGGTAAACTGCTCGCCCGAGAAAAACTTTTCAAACAGCTCTTCGTCAGCCTCGGCCACCGCCTCGCTCATGGCCGAGCGCAGGCCCTCCAACCGGTGCTCCATATCCGGCACCGGCACCTCGCTGGGGTTGCCCCCAGCGTCATAGGTGTAGGCCTTGTCGGTGATCAGGTTTATGTAGATATTCCTGTCGCCGTCGCGGCAGGGCACCACTACCGGACAGACCGAGGGGCCAAAAGCGCTCTTTAGCTCCTCCAACACCTTGTAAAAATCGGCGCTGGGGCGGTCCATCTTCGACACATATACCATGCGCGATTTGCCGTTTTTCACCGCTGATTTATAGGCTTTCTCAGCGCCTACCGACATGCCCGACTTGCCCGACACCACGATCAATACGCTCTCACAGGCGCTCATTGCCTCGCACTGGGCCCCTTCATAGTCAAACAGTCCCGGGGCGTCGACCATGTTGATCTTGCGCTCGTCCCCGCCGCGCACCACCTCTACCGGCACCACCGACGAGAACACCGAGGTGCCCCGCTTGATCTCCTCCTCAGTATAGTCGCTGACCGAGGTCCCGTTATCCACCTTGCCCAGGCGGTCACTCTGTCCTTTGCACCACAGAATAGCCTCTACCAGCGAGGTCTTTCCCGCATTGCCATGACCCATGACAGCGACGTTTCTGATCTTCTCCGGCGTATACTGTTTCACAAAATCACATACCTTTCTGTAAATCTATGGTGCATGGCAGCCCCAGATCGGGCGCATATCCTGCGCGCCCGGCCGCCGAACGGGCAGATTACACAACAGTTTTCGGTCTGTCTGTGTACACCTTGCCCAATACTTGCAGCATCTGATTTTTTATTTTAGTTTATATTACCACGGAACTGCCATAAAGAATATACATATCCTGTCACAAATCCGCCGCCACATCTTAGACAGTTTGACGAACGCCGCTCCACGCCGCACGCTGTACGCCGCCGGGCAGCAAAAAAGAGAGGCTTTTCGCCGCCGGGCGGCGAAAAGCCTCTCTTCTATCAAACTTTCCTTATAGGGCCGCCACTCACAATCTCTTCGCGCAGGGCAGCCCGATAGACAGCACCAGCCATACCATCTGGTACAAAAACAGCACCGAGGTAGAGATGAGCCCCTGGCCGAACACCATCGAGAACAGCACCGCCAACAGCAGGGCGATACCCGCCCCCACCGACTGGATGACCACCGACGCCGTCACCTGGCTCTTGGCGTGAAATGCGCTGAGGATGCCCTGGGCAAACGAGATGAACGAACCCATCGTACACAGCGCACAGTCGCCCGGCAGGTCAGCCGGTTTTTCCTCCAGCTGCGCAGCCGTATGGCTGTGGATGACGGTGAACATGTCCTCTGGCAGATCGTAGACCTGGGCCACCCGCTGGGCCGTCAGGTTGGGGTCCTTGGTCTTTACAGCCAGCAGCAGCCCGGTGGGGTCCAATTTTTGCAGCATCTCGGCCACCTGCGGGTTCTGGTTATAGCTGAGCACGAACATGGCCGTCAACTCGCCCGAGGTAGCCAGATACAACAGCTCCCGGGTCCCGTCGCGGCGGTACTTCTTCTCGTAATCGGCCGACGGCACGTCCACTCCGTGGTTGAGCATCAGCTCCCGATTTCCCACCAGAATGCGCTTGTTGTCGATCCAGCAGGAGTACCCCATCCCGTTTTCATACACGTAACTGTCAAACGACAGCAGGATGTCGGTGCGGTTTTCGATGACCTTTAAAAATACCGAGGAGATAGCCGAGTCCTTGGAACACACCACGCTGGCGGTCTTGAGGATGGCCTCGTCGATGCGCTCGCCGCCAAAAGTCTTGATGCCGTGCAGCAGCACGCTGCCGCGGGGGAACAGGTCGGCGTCCGACACCACCACCGCATTGAGGTCCTGCAGCTTCTCCACCGCCGAGTAGCCCGACAGCACCCCGCCAAAGCGGTTGAGATACTTGCAGATACGTGAAAACGGGATGTTGAAGCACAGCATCAGCGAGAAGGGGCACACCGCGCAGAGTATCAGCGCCACGGTGGAGCTCACCGCTACCACGTCGCCACGGGTAATGAACAAAAAGCAGCCCACCAGCAGCGCTACCACCGCCCCCAGCACGCCCAACACCCGGGCGCACTTATCCGAAAAGTCCTCCGAAAAGCTGTGGCTGATAAAGCCCGATAGCTCCCGGCAGGGCCGGCGGTAGGCCACCTGCGGGTCGCGGATCGCCACGCCTTTCACGATGTTCTCCGCCAAGCTCGCCGGCTCCACCAGCTCACAGGTGTACTTTTCGATGTCCGAGGTGATGAACTTGTAGTTGCGCAGGATGCGGCACACCATATTGAGCTTGCCCATACAGTTGCAAAACAGCGCCATCATGGCCACCGCCGAGTAGAGAAACACCCCCGACTTGGCCATCTGGTCGGCATTAAAAAACAGCACCACGTACTGCAGCAGGCAGCCCAAAAAGCACAGCCCCACCGGGGAGTCGTTGTCCCCCTTCAGGGTAAAGGTGTACCCCAGCCCGCCAATAACGGTAGATGTGCAGCACAGCACACCGCCCAACAGCAGTACCAGCCCCAGACCCAAATAGACAAATGGGGCGTCTACCGGCGACAAAAAGCCCGGCAGCGGCAGCGGCAAGATGGGTGCTAAATTGTGATACAGCAAAAGCAGCGTCAAGATACCGGTGACCGATATGCGCATGCGCAGCTTGCCCTTTAGCGAGATCAGCCGCTCCAGCGCCGCGTGCTCGTCATCGGCCTGGTACACATCCTCCTCGTCGTCGGCGTCGGTGTACAGGTCCGGCTCGTCCTGCTCGGTAAACGCCTCGTCGGGGCCGATGCCCGGTTCAAACTCCCCCTCGATCTGCTGGCGGTCGATCTGGAAGTTCTTCACCTTGCTGGCCCGGGCCCGCTTGAGCAGCTCCCGGTCGCCCAGGTGCATGGTCTCCTCCACCAGCGGCTCGATCTTCTCCTCCAGCCGCCGGCCCATCTCAAAGGTGCCCGAGGCCTCGTCGGCCACCAGCTGGCTCACCGGCTTGTCATCGGCGCGGATGAGCATCTCGTCGGTGGCAAAAAAGTTGATGGGCACCGCCCCCTTTTGCTGGTGCGGCCCGGCCACCGGCGGTCTTTCTGCCGCCGCCATCTCGGGTGCGGCGGCCTCCGGCTGAGCTGGCTGTCCTCCGCCCACCGGCTCAGCAGCCCGCGCGGCGGGCGCCTGGTCCATTGCGGGCGCCGGCGCGGCAGGCGCTGTCGCCCCGCGTGCAGACTCACCGCTCTCAGCGCGCGCCGTCTCCTTTGGGGCCGCCCCTTTTTCCGCCGGCGTCAGCTCGCTCTGCTGCGCCTGCCGGCGGGTCTCGTCGATCACCTGCTGGTGCGACTTCTCAGCGCTTTTTTTAACGCGGCCAAACAGCCCCTTTTTCTCTAAAGCAGGGCCGGCGGCCGCCTTTTTCCCCAGGTCGGGGCTGGTCACCCGCTCCTGGCGCGGCATCTCCGCGGCGATCTCGGGCACGATGTCGTCGGGCGTCTCGCTCTCTTTAAAAAAGCTGGCCATCTTCTGGATGCGTATCTGCTCGGTGTCGGTGATCTCGCGCTTTTGCACCTTGCGCGGCACGATATCGTGGTGGATGGTCTCCTGCAGCTTGTCCTCGCCGCCGCCAAAAAAAGCGGCCGCCTTGGGCAGCAGCGCGGTCTCCTGCTCCCGCAGGGCCACCTTCTCCGCCACCGCCTGCATCACCGGTTTGGGTCTCTGCCCTTCTTCTTTTGTCCCGGCAGCCGGCGGCTGGTCGGCGGGGGCAATATGTACGGCGGCAGGGGCCTTTTTCGCCGCCCGCTCCTGCTGCAGCTCCTGCAGCAGCGCGTCGGCCCGGCTCACCTTGGCCCGGTCGGCTGTCGCGGTCGGCCCGGTGTGTTTTTTGCGCACCTGATCGAGGATCTCGTCGACGATGGCATTTTTGGTGAGCGTGTCGTACTTCCTGTTTTTCTCCATCTACTGAGCCCCCTTTTTCGCCGCCAGCCGCTGGCCCGCTACCTCGTACAGGACGATGCCCGCCGCCACCGAGGCGTTGAGCGAACTGATCTGCCCCAGCAGCGGCAGGCTCACCGCGCCGTCACAGCTCTGGCGCACCAGCCGCGACACGCCTTCACCTTCGCTGCCCACCACAATGGCCACCGGCCCGCCAAAGTCCTGGTCGCGAAAATTCACCCCGTCCATGTCCGCACAGTACACCCACACGCCGGCCTCTTTCAGCTGCTCGATGGTCTGCACCAGATTGCCCACCCGGCACAGCGGCAGGTGCTCACAGGCCCCGGCCGAAGACTTGTACACCGTCGTCGAGATGGGTGCACTGCGCCGCTTGGGCATCAGCACCCCGTGGGCTCCGGCGCACTCGGCAGTGCGGATGATGGCCCCCAGGTTATGGGGGTCGAGTATGCCGTCACACAGCACCAAAAACGGGGCCTCCCCCCGCTGTTTGGCGCGCTGCAGCACCTCCTGCAGGGTGTAGTAGTGCACCGGGCTGGCAGCGGCGACAACGCCCTGATGATTCTGCCCCGGGCACAGCGCGTCCAGCTTTTTGGCGTCGGCGTCCTTGATGATGACCCCCCGCTTTTTTGCCGCGGCGACCACCCGGCCCAGGCCCTTGCCGGCGCCGGACCGCTGCAGGTAGATACAGTCTATCTCCCGCCCGGCCTCCAGCGCCTCATATACGGCATTTCTGCCGGCAATAAATTCATCGTACATGGTATCTGACCCCTCAAAAGGTAAAGTGGTCCGCCCCGCGCCCTGATCGGCGCCGTCGGCAAACACAGATATATACTCATAGATATTTGTATTATAGCATACATCTTTGGCAGTTTACACGGTTTTTTTACAAGATGCGACGGCAACTTTTACCGGTCCTGTCCCGTCCTTTGGCACCGCTCTCCACAGCGGGCACTCCTTTTTTTGCCGCCGCTCTTAGCGCGCAAAAAAGCGGCGGCGCGGGCCTTTTGTCCCACACCGCCGTCTGTATCTTATCGGCTTAATCGGTCACCGGTCAGTGCAGCAGCAGCCACCCCAGCCCGGCCCCGGCAGCCAGCACCGCCAGGTATCGCACTCCGGTGCGCAGCAGCCAGCGCCAGTCGCGGCGGGGGCGGCAGCTGACCATGCCGGTAATGGCGCCCCCCGCCTGGCGGTGCAGCTGGGTGTCGCTGAGCCCCAGCCGCGAGCTCTTGACGATGACGATGGCCCGCTCAAAACAGTCCTCCTTGCCACCTACGATCTCCACTACCTTCTTGTTCACACCCCGCACCACATCCGGTCCCCCCTGCCAAAAAAATTCTGTGCCGCCCGCGCTCTTTTCGGGCTAATACTATCTTTGTCAGTTGTGGCCCCGCTTTATACGCCCGCCGCCAAAACTGCCATCAGGCAAAAGCTGGGCACACTGCACGGGTACAGGTTTTGACACTGCCCATACCGCCGTTATACAGACAGTATTGATATTGGTTTACATAATTTGTGTGGAGAACTATGTTGAAATGGTGGAATACCCGTTACACAAGATTTTGCCAACGCGTTAAAAGCGCCGTTTACGGCGGTGGAATGGATATGTGGAAATTTCAAATTATGTAAACTCGCATCTTCATTCCAAAGCAGGATAACGCTAAAAAAGCAAGAGGTTTCTCCCTGTTTTCCTCCACATTTTTTGCGGGAAAAATCACCGTCCGATTTGGGCGAACTGTTCAGTTGCCCAGTAACGGGGCAGCTGTTTACAAAAATTACAGTTCCGCAAGCTCTATTTTTTCTGGTATACTGAGACCATCGCCGCTGTCGGCCGGCAGCGGCACAAGAGAGGGGCGTCTGCATGGTACCAGTCATCCAGGCCGCCCGCAGTCCCGGTCTCAGCACCCGGCTGCAGGGCGACACCTATATCATCGAAAATACCCGCGATACGGCGCCGCCGTTCTCGCTGCCGCTCACGCTGGATTGCGGCCAGGCCTTTCGCTTTGGCCAGGACCACCTGGGCCGGTGGTACGGCGTGGCCGGCGACGTGCTGCTGTGCGCCCAAACAGTCAAAGATCGGGTCGAGTTCTACGGAGTCAGCGCCGACACCGCCGCCTTTATCGATCACTACTTCGACCTGTCCTGCGACTATGCACCGCTCAAAGAGCTGTTTTGCCGGCGCCGCCCGCTGCGGCTGGCTGTCGAGCAGTTTCCCGGCATCCGGGTGCTGCGGCAAAACGCCTTCGAGGCGCTCTGCACCTTCATCCTCTCGCAGAATAACAATATCACCCGCATCAAGGGGCTGGTCCAGCGGCTGTGCCAGCTCACCGGTCAGCCGTTTTGCTCGCCGCTCTACCCCGGCCGCACCTTCTACCGCTTTCCCGCCCCGGCCGACCTGGCCGGGCTGGAGGTCTCCGATCTGGCGCCGGTCCGGGCCGGCTTTCGCGCCAAGTACCTGCTCGATGCCGCCCGCCGGGTCCACGCCGGCCAGGTAGATCTCGAGCGCTGCCGTACGCTGCCCATCGACGAGGCCCGGCAGCACCTGATGCAGATCTACGGGGTGGGCCCCAAAGTGGCCGACTGCGCCCTGCTCTACGGCCTGTATCGCACCGAATGCGTGCCCATGGATGTATGGATGAAACGGGTGATGAAAGAGCTGCTGCCCGGCGGCTTTCCCCGCTATATGCGCCCCTATGCCGGCATCGCCCAGCAGTTTTTGTTTCACTACGCCCGTCAAAACGCCGCCCTTTTTAAAGAAAAGGAGCCGGCCGCCCCGGCAAAAGACAGCCCGTCGATTGGCGGATAGCGATACAATGCGCCCCGGCCGCCGGTCAAAAACCGCAAAAATGCCAAAAGGGGTGTAAATTGTCTTTTCATTTGCAGTCCCGTTTGTTATAATAAAGACAAGTTCGGGCCTACATACCCATGGGGTGGTGGGGCGCAACAATATTTTAGGAGTGTGATCTTTATGCCACTGGTAAACACCAGAGAGATGTTCAAAAAGGCATATGAAGGCGGCTATGCGATCGGCGCTTTCAATGTAAACAACATGGAGATCGTTCAGGGCATCACCGAGGCCTGCAAAGAGCTGCAGGCTCCGGTCATCCTGCAGGTTTCCGCCGGCGCACGCAAGTACGCCAACCACACCTACCTCACCAAACTGGTCGAGGCTGCCGTCATCGAGACCGGCGTGCCCATCGCCCTGCACCTGGACCACGGCAACAGCTTTGAGCTGTGCAAGAGCTGCATCGACGGCGGTTTCACCTCGGTCATGATCGACGGCTCGCACCTGCCCTACGAGGAGAACGTGGCTCTGGCCAAAAAAGTGGCCGACTACGCCCATCAGTTCGACGTGACCGTCGAGGCTGAGCTTGGCCAGCTGGCCGGCATCGAGGACGACGTCAAAGTCGACGCCGAAAACGCCTCCTTCACCGACCCCGCCCAGGTCGAGGACTTCGTCACCCGCACCGGGGTCGACTCGCTGGCTATCGCCATCGGCACCAGCCACGGCGCCTACAAATTCAAACCCGGCCAGAAACCCCAGCTGCGCTTCGACATCTTAGAGGATGTCTCCAAACGGCTGCCCGGCTTCCCCATCGTGCTGCACGGCGCCTCTTCGGTGGTGCCCGAGTTCGTCGAGATGATCAACAAATACGGCGGCGAGATGCCCGACGCAATCGGCATCCCCGAGGAGATGCTGCGCCAGGCAGCTACCATGGCCGTCTGCAAGATCAACGTCGACTCCGACCTGCGCCTGGCTATGACTGCCGCCGTCAGAAAGTACCTGGCCGAGAATCCCTCTCACTTCGACCCCAGACAGTACCTGGCTCCGGCCCGCGACGCCATCCGCGACATGGTCAAACACAAGATCACCGATGTGATGGGCTGCGCCGGCAAAGCCTAAACTCCTATCATGTTCTCATAAAACGGGTGCGGCAGCTGCCGCACCCGTTTTTTATCCCCGCCCCGGTCCTGCCCCCCAACGAATATCCCCCACACCAACAGGAGGTACCTCTTCCATGACCCGCATCCTCTTCATCTGCCACGGCAGTATCTTGAAAAGTCCCGAAAAAGCCAATAAAATCAATGGTTTCGTGGCAGATAAAGGCGTTTACTACACCACTACTACACCATTTCTGAAGAGCCTTGATATGACAGGAAAAGCAAGTTAAAATATAATTATTATGGGAAATCGAGGTGACATGATGGAAAAACATTTGATACCATATCAATCAGTTATTACAGAAATTAAAAGTATTATTTCTTCTGGACAAGAAGCAGCCTATAGTGCCTCCAGTAAGGCAATGCTGCTTACTTATTGGAATATTGGTAAACGGATTGTAGAGCAGGAATTGGGCGGCAGTGAACGTGCAGAGTACGGTAGAGGTTTAATTTCTGCATTAGCGGAAGATTTAACAAAGGAGTTTGGTAAAAATTATTCCAAAAGAAATCTGCATTATTATATTAAATTTTATCAGTGTTTTCCTGATGAGCAGATTGTGAACGCATGCGTTCACAATCTTAATTGGACACATATTCGGAGTCTTCTTCGTGTTACAGATGAAAATGCACGATATTGGTATATGAAAGAAGCAGTTGATGAAAACTGGAGTTCAAGAACCTTAGACCGCAATATCAGTACACAATATTATCATAGACTTCTTCAAACCCCGAAAAAAGATGCTGTAATTGAAGAAATGAAAAGGAAAACTGCGGAATTTCAAAAAAATCAATTCGAACTAATCAAAAGTCCGGTGATTGCAGAATTCCTTGGCTTCAAAAATGAGGATACTTACTTAGAGGGAGATTTAGAATCTGCTATTCTTTCACATATTAGAGATTTTTTGATGGAATTGGGCAGAGGATTTGCGTTTGTGGCTCGTCAGCAACATATTGTAACGGAAACTTCGGACTACTATTTAGATCTTGTTTTTTACAATATCGAACTGAAGTGTTATGTCCTAATCGATTTGAAGATGGGAAAAATTACTCATCAGGATGTAGGACAAATTGATATGTATGTGCGTATGTACGATGATCTAAAGCGAGGACAGGGAGATAATCCTACCATCGGGATTTTATTGTGTTCAGAAACTGATGAGGATATCGCCAGATATTCGGTACTTCATGATAATGACAGATTGTTTATGTCGAAATATTTGACTTATTTGCCTACGAAAGAGCAGTTGAAAGCAGAGATTGAGAGACAGAAAGAAATTTTTTCTATGCAGCATCCAGTTTTACAGGAGAATGGTGAGTAGAGAAATAGATACTAGGAGAAAAATATATGTGGAATGATATTGAAACTACAACAGATTATTTGCACTTTTCAGTTGTATCTAAGACAGTTGCAGATTTTATAATTGAATCTGGAGATAATCCTATATCTATAGGGGTGTCGGGCAGCTGGGGTGTCGGAAAATCATCCATGATAAAAATGATTGGTAAAAATTTGAGCGAGCAGTCTGGTGATAATAAATATATATTTCTTGAATTTAATGCATGGTTGTATCAAGGATATGAGGATGCGAAAACTGCTTTGCTTCAGTCAGTGACGCAGAAATTGACTGAAGAAATGCAGAAACAGAAAATTGGCAAAGATGATGAACTTGGAAAGAAATTTAACAAATTTCTAAAACGTATTAATTGGTTTCAAGTGTCAAAATTAGCATTGCCTTTATTGGCGGGCTTTATTCCGGGGGCAGCACCAATCGGTGTTATTGCGAATTTTGCGAATGCGGTGAAAAACAGCTGGAATAACCGTGATAAAAAGTCTGAAAATGGAGAAGCAATAAATACTGCATTTGAAGGACTGACTCCAGAATTGGAAAATCTTTTGAAAGAAAACGAAGAAATAGTAGAGCCTGTGACAAAACAAATTGAAGAAATTCGAGAAGAATTTGAAGAAATACTTGGACAACTAAAAGTGACGCTTGTTGTTTTAGTAGATGATTTAGATCGGTGTTTGCCAGAAACAGCAATTTCGACATTAGAAGCAATGAGATTGCTATTATTTGTGAAGAGAACAGCATTTATTATTGCTGCTGATGAACAGATGATAAGAAACGGAGTACGAGCTCATTTTAATGGAGTAGAATTATCGGATGGGCTAGTTACAAGTTATTTTGATAAACTGATTCAAGTGCCAATAAAAATACCGCATTTGGGAATTGCGGAAGTAAAAGTGTATATAGTTCTTCTATTTATGGAATTGGAAGTTAGAAGAGGCAAATTGGAACAAAAGATCTTTTCCGATGCACAAAGTAAACTAAGTAGTATGTTGTCCAAAGCTTGGGAAGATGATATAACTGTGAATAAAATTGAAGCAGTTTTTGATGATAGTACAAAGACGCTTATGAAAGAATCTGTTTTAATCGCAGATCAGTTGGCTGGAATTTTGGTAAATGCTGATAATATCAAAGGGAATCCAAGGCTTATAAAACGATTGTTGAATGCACTTGAAATTAGAAAAAAAGTTGCAAAATTTAACGGAATGACATTAGACTCAGGCGTGCTAGTAAAGATGTTATTGTTTGAAAGATGTGCATCAGAAGGGGCATTTGATTATTTGGCTAAGGAAACTGCAAATGCTGTAAATGGAAAACCAGAATTTCTACAAAAGTTAGAAGATAGCTTGAAAAATGGTGAAAAATACGAAGCTCCAGATGCTGCATGGAATAATGATTTTGTGTGGAACTGGTTGTTGATTGAACCAAAACTGAGCGGAATGGATTTGCGCCCATTACTATATCTTAGCAGAGATAAAGTACTATCTTTCGCTGCGTATGATGAACTTTCTGCTAAAGGGGAAGAATTATTAACTGCATTAAAGAAAGTAAAGAATGGTACATATGTGAAAGACCTTGTTGAATCAATTAAGTCTGTAGGAATAAAAGAAGCTGAAAAACTACTGAAAAGAATAATTAGTTTGGGGCGTAATGAGCAATGGAATGCAAATATTTTGTTTGCAGCAGTGCATATTACAGAAGCTTTTTCTGAATTAGGACGTAATTTAGTTTCAGCTTTGTATGAGATTCCTGCAAAATCCCGAAAAGCTCCAATTATTCCGGTTATTGCTGAAAAAGAATGGGCTAAAGATATGTTGAAGCAATGGTATGGGGATTCAGAAACACCGGAGAGTGTTAAAAGGGCGATATCACAAAATACACAAAGAAAATAGGGGTGAAAATATATGGGAACATCAACTTCAAGTATGGGACCAGGTGCAGGGGTTTCTCTGGATCCGGAATGGTTAGATGACATTGAGTTACCAAACCAAGAAAATACTCAACAAGATGGTCAAAGTGATGATAAGGGTGGAGAGGACGATCAATCTGACGAAAAAGAACGGATTGATAATGAAAAATCTGAGCTAGCACCAAAATCTCGCTTTGCAAATGCCAGGAGAGGTATGGGTGAGTATGTACGTTCTGGAAGTAAAGACTCTTTGAAAAGATCGCTTGGGCATTATTCTAAAACCGGAATGGGTGGAGCAAAAAATCTTTCCAAACGAATGAGAACTTCTGCAAAAGTAGCGGCGAATTTCTTTCAGACATTTCAGGCTTTAAGGGATAATGATAATTTTGCTTTAAGTAAAATTTTGTCAGAACTGCAAGGACGTGGTGCTAATGCGAATGAAATTATTGATACAATAATAGATAATGTATGTCCAAATGGAGGCAGTTTAGATGAAATATCTTGTAGAGATTCAGGAAGGTTTGCTTTGAGTGAGTTTATGAATCAAAATCCAGATGCAGACATTAGTAAGTTGACAGATGATCAGATATGGTCTCTTACCAGTACATTTCTTGGAAATGAGGCATTTAGTCGTATTCAATTGGACATAGGACAGTCTTTCGAAAGACAAGAGGTGTCTGCGGTTGAACGTGTTGATCGAATGAATGAAATGAAAGATTATTTACAATCAGAAATATCAGCCCAGCTGAATCGGCTTAGAAATTCTGGTCTTCAGACGATTGATATGCAAAAATTATTTCAAACAGCTATAAAAAACACGTTTGAGGTGTATGAGGTAGAAGTATGAGTAAGGTAATTTGTTATCCAAGATGTTGTGTTCCCAAAACCTATAATGATGATTGTTATTATTTTGAAATGTTTTCAGTCCCAGAACAGAAAAGAAGCAATGTAGGACATGTGGGGGTACAATTATTTAAAGAATTGAAAAAGTCTGAAATTACACCAACAATAGTTGCTTTAGATTTTACAATTATTGCAATGGCTGTAGTAGCAGCAGATAAAGCAGTATTAAGAAAAAATAGTGCTGATGGTTGGACAAGAAAAATAGAGCTTTGCATATATTTGCATGATGCACCTAAATGGAGACGAGAAAAAAGTAAGTTAGAGAATATGCTTCGTTTTCTTAGTGGAGATTTTTGGGATTTGGATATAAATGCTTTGCCGGTATCGTTGGTTCCTCAGAAAAAATATGATTTAAAGAGACAGGATTGTGTATGTTTGTTGTCAGGAGGAATGGATAGTCTGGTGGGAGCAATTGATTTGCATGAAAAAGGAAGAAATCCTTTATTTGTATCTCAAATAGTTAGGGGTGATGCTGACCATCAAAGAGAGTATGCTTTGCAGTTTGGAACAAATAATTTGTGTCAATGGAGTAATAACGTAAAGAAAAGAGGAACATCAGAAATTTCGACCAGAGCACGATCAATTATTTTTTTTGCTTTTGCATTATTGGTTTCTTGTGGAATTGAATGCAATTCTCGGGGTAAAAAAGAATTGTTTGTACCTGAAAATGGGTATATTAGTTTAAATATGCCATTAGATCCACTTAGGGTAGGTAGCCTTAGTACAAAAACGACCCATCCAGTATACATGAAATCAATGCAGGAAATTTGGAATGATGTGGGAATAAATATTGATTTTGTATTGCCATATAAATATAAAACAAAAGGTGAAGTTTTGCAGGAGTGCAAGAATCAGGATTTAATGAAAAAATTTATTTTTGGATCAACCAGTTGTGGAAAATACCAAAGAAAACTACAACACTGTGGAGTTTGTGTTCCTTGCCTGGTAAGGAGAGCAGCTTTCTTGAAAAATAATTTATATGACACTACAGAAGGCGGATATTTCAAAGAAAATTTGCAATACTCGTATTCGAAAGATGTGGCAGCTGCAGCATTGGCAGTTGTTCAATATAAAAAGAATGGCATCGAAAGTCTTGTAAAAGGGATTTTGTCCTTTGCAAAAGGAGAAGAACGAAATCTGTATTTGGGTGTTATTGAACGTGGGTTGTTAGAGATGGAAGCATTGTTAAGGGAGTATAAAGTTATATGATAGATTTTCATTGCCATTTGGATTTATATAAAAATCCGTTAGCAGTATTCGATGAAATCAAGCGAAGAAATGTAAAAGTGTTAGCAGTTACCACGAGTCCACGAGCCTATCTAAAAACATCACAGTATTTTAATAATACTAATAGTGTGAATGTTGCATTAGGATTTCATCCTGAATTGGTGGCGGATAGAAAGAATGAAATTGATTTGTTTATGGAGAATATTTCAACATGCAGATATATTGGAGAAATAGGTATTGATGGTACTAGTAGAAATAGGTATTCCTATTCCGTACAGAAAAGGTTTTTTCATGATGTTTTATCTGAGACTGAGAAGTATCATGGAAGAATCATTAGCATTCACTCAAGGTGCGCTGTTAAAGATGTATTAGAATGTATAGAAAAAAGTTTAAATAAGAATGTGCCTATAATGCATTGGTTTACTGGGAATATAAACGAGCTTCAGAAGGCTTTATCATTAGGATGTTGGTTCAGTATTAATCCCCAAATGTGCTATTCCAAAGTGGGAAGAGACATAATCATGCAGATACCATTAAGTAAAATCTTACCAGAAACAGATGCTCCGTTTACTGAAAAGAATGGAATGCTGTATATGCCATGGGATACGGAAGTGATGGAATTTTTGGCAGCATATTATAGGAAATCCGTAATTGAGATTGAAAAACAGATGGAAAGTAATTTGCTAGAAATTTGTAATGGAATAGCATTTTGAAAAGTTCTACAGGACAGTCAGATTAATGGCGTTAGAGTAGAATAATTCAATATTACTACACCATTTGCCCGGTAATTTACGCAGATTTATGTAGATATGCGTAGAGAGGAGCAAAAACAAAAAATTAAGAAAACGCCAGAAATCCAGTAATTACAGGCATTTGAAGGCTTATGAAGGAATATAAAATTATGATTAAGATACTATTTATTTGCCACGGCAACATCTGCCGCTCGCCCATGGCCCAGTTCGTACTGCAGCACATGGTAAACGAGCGCGGCCTGTCCGGCGACTTCACTATCGACTCCTGCGCCGTCAGCCGCGAGGAGCTGGGCAACCCCGTGCACCCCGGCACCCGCCGCATACTGGCCCAACACGGCATCCCCGTCCCCGCCCACCGCGCCCGTCAGCTGCAGCGGCAAGACTACAGCCGCTACGATCTGCTCATCGCCATGGAGCAAAAAAATCTCTCCGGCATCCGCCGCATCGTGGGCCCCGACATCCAAAACAAGGTCCATCTGCTGCTCTGCTATACCCGTTCCCCCGGCGATATTGCCGACCCCTGGTATACCGGCGATTTCGCCCCCACCTATCGCGACGTCACCGCCGGCTGTCAGGGCCTGCTCCAGGCGTTGGGCCACATATAGTATATACCCTGCAAAACCGGCAAGAGCGGGGAGCCCGTGGAGGCTCCCCGCTCTTTTTTATCTGCCGGCTACGAGAGCGGCATCTGCTGGCCGGCGATCTCTATGCTGGCGATCTGACCCGGCTCGATCATCTCGGTAAAGAGCACCGTAATCTGCGCACACCTCCCGCCATAGATCACCGTACTGTCCAGGTAGTCCCGGCGCGGCTGCAGCACCCGCCCATCCTTCATGGTCACTTTTATGGCGTCCACATAAGAGCCATCGGGCACCTGTGGATGCATCTCGGTATATTTCCCGTCCCGCAGCGTGGCCCGCACCATAAAGTCCGAGTAGTAAAAATCCTCGATATACACCGGATGGCCCTCTATCTGGCCCGGCAGATCCAGTTTTTGCACGCCGTCTGCAACGTCCTGATAGTGCAGTGTCCAGTCCAGCTGCCACCTGCCCAGTATGGTCTTTATCTCTGTCACTTCACCGGTCTCGGGGTCGGTCATGGTCAGCGTGATATCCTCTATAGATAGGGTCACTTTTTGCCCCCGTATCGGCTGGTCGTGGCTCATGCGCAGCAGGCAGACAGCCTCTTTGCTCTGCGGGTCTATTTCTATCCGATCCAGGCCGCCGCCCCCGCTGTAGCCGACCATATCGATGCGCATATCAAGCTGCGAAAAGCTCAGTCGACTTACATTTTGGTACTTCTGGGGGTACCGGATACGGCACAGCGCGTAGGCGCTGTAGCTGTCCCCCACCACCTGGTCTACTTCTACCGTCACCCCGTTTTGGGTCACCTTTCTATCCACCTGCTGGCCCGCCGGCTGCAGCTGCTCCTGCTGCGTTTGGCTCGGCTGTAAAAACGCCAGCAACTTCTGGTCCCATTCAAATACCACCGCCGCCACTGCCGTACAGGCCAGCACTGCCAGCGCCGCCGTCAGCGCGATCACTCGGCGGGGCAGATACCGCTTGTACCTGCCGCTCTTGCGGCGCACCAAGTCCAGGATGCGTCCGGTGTCGGCCCGCTCCGGCGTCAGCTGTTGTAGCAGCTCCTCCGGCGGCAGTACCTGCAGCCATTCATGCCAGGTATTCATCACTGATCCCCCTCTCCTGCAGCTGTCGCAACAGCCGCTTGCGGCCGCGCGCCAGTCTGCTCTTCACGGTAGACAGCGGCATACACAGCACCTGGGCGATAGCCGCCAGTGTTTGCCCCAGGTAGTAGTGCCGCACAAATATCTCCCGGTCCCGCTCGGGCAGCTGAGCCAGCAACTGCCGCACCAGCTGCGCCTGTTCCTGTCGCTCGGCCTCCTGCTCCGGCCCGGCACGGGCGTCCTGGGCCACGTCCACGTGTAGCGGCAGCTCGCCTCCCCGCACCCGCAGCCGGTTTTTAGCCATATTGCGGGCCGTCGCCGCCAAATAGCCCCGCAAACTTCCCTCCGGCGACAGCGCCGCCGCCTTCTTCCACACAGCTGTAAACACGTCGGCCACCACCTCTTCGGTGTCCTGCCGGGTCACCGCTTCCCCCAGTACCGCCCGCACGATCGTGTACACATATCCGCTGTAGCAGCGCACCATCTGCTCTAGAGCGCCCCGCCGCTGCGCGCGCAGCTCCTGCAGCAATCGCCGCTCCTCCACTTCGCTCCCCCCTTTTTCTTCTCCTCACCTCTCTATACACCAGTCTAACCCAAACGGTCGCCCATTTCGACGATTTTCTATAAACAGAGCGGGAGGGCTGCCGACACTCGCCGGCGGCCCTCCCGCTCTGTCTATCATATCGTCTCCTATGTTCACACTGACCCGCTATTCTCCCAGTGGTATTTCAAGGTCTCCCACCCGCACATATTCGATGTCCGCAAACTCCACCGGCCGCTCAAAGCGGCACTGATACTGCAGGCGGCGTACATTTTGATACTGTCCCACTTCCAGGCCGCGGTACTGCTCCAGTACGGTCCCATCTCTCATAGCCACGGTGATCGGCGCCGAGTACACCTCCTCTTCCGACAGCTGGGGCGCCATATCCGGGTACCGGTCACTGACCAGCGTCACCTCCATCGACAGGTTCGATATCTGCAGCTGTTTTACCAGCGCCCGCCCCTGTCCGATCGCACAGACCTCATCCACCGCCAGCGACTTCTTCTCATTTTGGTAATCCATGTTCCAGGCGATCTCCCACGGTCCCTCTTTCCATATAATAAAATCATCCCTGCCTATTTGCTCCATATATTCTGTCTTTAGCGTTTCCGGGTTAAAGTAACCCAGGTCCCCCAACGTCAGCACCATCTTATGGCCCCGCATCGATTCGTCGCTCTGCAGGCAAAACAGGTACGCATACACATTGTCTTCCGGGTCCTCATCTGTGAGCAGCTCTACCTGTTGTGTCTCCGCGGGGCCCGTCACCGCAAACTCGATCCTGCGGTCGGCAAACTGCAGATATGGCGGCTTTTGCGGCATCTCTTCTAAAAAAGTCACCTGACACAGCACGTAGGCGGTATTCTCGTCGCCCACGACCTGCTTGACCTCTACGGTAACACCGTCTCTGGTGACCGATCTTTCCACCTGCTGGCCGGCATCGGTCAGTTTTTCCTGCCACGGCGGTGTAATGCCCAAAAAGTCCAGCAGCCGCTGATCCCAGCCAAATATCGCCGAGGCGGCTACCGTCGCCACCAGCGCGCACAGCAGTGCGGCGATACACACCGCCCGGCGCAGCGCCTTTTGACGCGTGGTGCGGTACACCCGGGTACGGGCCACCTGCCTCAATACCCGCGCGGCGACATCTGCCTGCGGCAGGTCTGTTTGACCCGGCAGCGATAGCTCCTCGGGAAGCAGCAGTCCCATCCAGTCACTGATATATTGCTTCACCGCGTATACCCCCTCTCGCGCAAGATCGTCTCCAGCTGTCTGCGGCCGGCCACCAGGTGGTTTTTTACCGTAGACGGGTTCATATCTATCGCGGCCCCGATCTCCTGCACAGTCTGGCACAAATAGTAGTGCCGTGCAAATATCTCCCGGTCTACGGGCTGCATCTGGTCTAGAGCTTCCAGCAACACCTGTCGCACCTCTGTGTCATCCAGCTGTTTTTGTGCCTTTAGATCGATCACATCGTATTCCAGCTTGCCATCGGGCCGCAGCTGGCGCAGCTTATTTCTGGCCATGTTGCGGGCGGTGGCAGCCACATAGGGTTTTATGGTCGCAAACGCCTCGCTCAGCTGTTCGCCGCTTTGCCAAACAGCCAAAAACACGTCGCTCACCACCTCCTCAATATCCTCCCGGGCCATCACTCCGCCCAATATCCCCTGCACGATGGTATAGACGTACCCGCTATACTGCAAGATCAGCTGCCGCAGTGCCGCCGTCTTTTTCTTTTTGAGGCCGCGTATCAGTGTTTGCTCCCCCATAAAGTGCACCTCCCTGCCCAAAACGTCCTCTTCACCCTCCTATACACAATCTACACACGGCCGGTCCTGCCCGTCAACACATTTTAGGCCAATAAAAGAGCGCCGAACACATTCGTCCGGCGCCCCAGCAGGGAGAAAAAATAGGAGGGAGAGCAATAGAAAAATGGTGGCTGCCCTATTTGTCACAGCAGCCCTGTATGTCAGTCAGCCATCTGCTAGGCGCCTTTTTCCACCTTAAAGCAGATAGCGGTGATATCGTCTTTCGAGCCGATGCTGTGCCGGGCCAGCTCGCAGATGGCGGTGGCGATCTCCTGGGGCTCTTTGTCCCGCAGCAGTGCCAGCTGGCGGCTGATGAAGGTCTCGTCCTCGCCCACCGCCCCATCGCTGACCATCAGCAAAACGTCGCCCACCCGCAGCCGCACCTGGCTCTTGTCCAGCGTCACCGACTGCAAGATGCCGATGGGCAAAGACGGTTTGCCCAGCCGCAGCACCTTGCCGCCGCGCAGCACATAGGTATTGGGGCTGCCGCCCTTTACTAGCAGGCAGTCGCCGGTAAAGCAGTCAAAGCGCAGTAGATCGATGGTGGAGATGGTCTCGTCGCCGGTCTTCACTGCCAGCGCACTGTTGATCAGGTCGATCGAGCCGTCCACGTCAAACCCCGCCTTCAGCACCGTCGACACCACATTGCAGGTCATGGTCGAGTCGATGGCGGCAAAGTCGCCGGTCCCCATCCCGTCAGATAGTATGCAGTAGCTGTAGCCGTCCTCACCGCCAAACACCTCAAAGCTGTCGCCGCAGTGGCCGCGTCCGGCGGCGATCTGACAGCTGCCTTTTTTGAGCACCATGGGCGGCAGCTCGCTGTAGCACAGCAGTGTGGCCTCGCCGTCCTGTCGGCACACCCCACTGTCAAAGTTGCGGTCGCAGTACTCCGACAGCTCACTGCCGATATAGGCGCGCTGCTTTTCGGTGATATCACAGTCCAGCTTCAGCTCGATCTTGGCCCCCTTTACCTCCGAGGTGGTGCACAGCACATCCAGCGGGGCAAAGCCCATGTCCATTAGCAGCTGGTAGATCTGCTTGGACGACTGCATGTCCACGTCCTCCAGCGCGTCCACCTGTTCGGACACATTGTACAAGAGCTTTGACAGGCTCTCCATCTGGCCGATGACGCCGCCTTTTACGTACGAGAGCTTACGCACCACCGCCTGGTTGTTCTGGTACTGGGCAAACTGGTCGGTCATGGCGTCCACCAGCGATCCCAGGCGAATACACCGCTTGGCAAAATAGAGCGGCAGGTCGGTGCCGTTGAGCCGGCCGGTGGCCTGCAGCTGCTGCACGCCTTTACCCAAACAGTCGCTGGTCTCCGAGTAGTTCTGGTCCCAGCAGTAGGGGCACAGGCCGCAATTTTTGCACACCTGGTCGGCCGCCGCGTGGTACACGCAGGATGGGTCTGTCGTCTGCAGCTCATCCAGCCGCTTGTACAGGGTCTGGATCTTGTGCGAGATGGTCTCCAGTCCACCGGCGGTGGCGCGCAGTTTGTAGCCCACGATCTTTTTGACCCGCTCGCTCTTTACCATGCTGTCGGCTCCCTGCCCCAGCGGCAGCGCCCCCAACAGCTTCGAGGGGATGAGCAAAAACAGCGCGCAGCCCAAAAACCACTCGATGATAAAGGCCGGCGCCACCGACTGCTGTGGCAGCAGGGTCGCCATCATGGTGCAGCACACCCCGTAAGCCACGCTGCCCAGCACCTTGCTCTGCCGCGAAAACAGGCCGGATACCAGCCCCCCCAGCGGATAGGCGCCCATAAACAGCAGCATCTCCGGCGCCGCCAGCGACACCGCCAGCGCCGTCAGCACCCCGGTGACCGACCCGTAGGCCTCTTTTCCCAGGTAGGCGGCGGTAATGGTCAGCACCGCCGCCGTCACCCGCCCCAGCGACAGCCCCAGCACCTGCACTGCGCTCAGCGAGATGAGCCCCACCGACAGGCAGATGAGCAGGCTGGCCAGCTGCAGGTTCGAAAAACTGCGGATCGATTTCTGTTTTTGAAAGGCCTCGATGGTGATGGTAAAAAAGTAGCACATGCCCATGGCCAACATGCCTTCGCTGGCGATCACCGCCAGGTTCAGCCCCGTCAGGCCCATGGCCCCCGACAGCGCCAGCCGCGAGAGCACCACGCCAAACCCGGCCGATATCACCCCCGGCCAGCGGGCACTGGCCTCTTCTCTGTGCGCCAGCACCCAGCGAAACGCCACTGTAATGAGCACCGCCGCCGTGTAGAGCAGCCCCACGTCGATGGCATTTAAGAACACATAGCCACTGACCACCCCGGTCACGCACCACAGCAGGTGGGTGGTGGGCATAGCCGCCGCCAGCGCAATACCAAACGGGCTGAGTTCCCCTAAGATCGAGGCCGACGATACCAGCACCGATACCCCAAATACCGCCAGCTGCGACAGCAGGTAGCTGTAGTCCTTTAAAAACCGCGCCAGACCCCCGCGCTTTTTTGCCCGCCCCGGCGCTGTGCGCACACCGCCGGCAGCTGCAGAGCCCGCCGAGCCCGACCCTTTAAAATGAATACCCACGCCTAGATCACCTCTCCTGATTTTTTGCCCGGCAGTGTTCTGCCGCGGGGCAGACACGCATATGCTATAGGGGCAAACTGTAAAATATTGGATATCTGCATTGTACAGGCCCCACCACAAGAAGTTTGTCACTTGACCGGTGGCGCAACTTGCAGCTTGCGGTAGAAAAAACAGGACGAGCCGGCGGGTTTTGTCCCCCACTGCCAATCGCCGCAAAATTGTGGGGAAAAGAGACAGGATTTGCGGCGGTGTTTTGTGTATTCAGTTTCTTTTCAGCGGGCCGGGCTTTGTGCTATGATAGAAAAAACAGCTGCCCCGCGCCGCACCTATGGTGCCGGCCTGCCGTGACTTATGTCCCGCCATGCCCATTTTTTACAGTCGGCGCCGCTGTGCCGGGCCGCTGCATCTCCGTGTCTTTTCTTTTAGGTGTGCTCTTTTATAGAAGAGAGCATCATGCACCGCGCGATCCCCATATTTTATGTAAAGGCGCCTCTGGGTGCCGTACCGAGGAGGACAAATCATGATCAAAGACGAAAATATCTACATCGCCGGCCCAGCCTGCTTTTACGAGCGGGGCAACGAGCTGTGGGACTCCTGGAAAAAAGAGGCTATCTACTATGGCTTCGGCGTCTCGCTGCCCAACGATGCCAAACTGGATTTCGACCCCGACGACAAAAAGAGCCTGTCGGCGGCCATCTTTAAAAACTGCTACGACAGCATCAAGGCCTCGACCGGCATCATCGCCAATTTCGAGACCTACCGCGGCGCCGAGCCCGACGGCGGCACCATCTACGAGGTGGGCATGGCCTATGGCCGCGGCCTCAAGTGCTACGGCTACACCCGCGACAAGCGCCCCATCGGCGTCAAGTACCAGAGCGGCCGCTATGTGGGCGATACTCTGCTCGATCTCGACGGCCGCCAGCTGCCCGACTTAAAGCTCCCCTTCTCGGCCTGCCTGGTGGGTGCCTGCAAGATCGTCGAGGGCAGCTTCAGCGACGCGCTCAAGGTGTACATGCTCGACATCGAGGAGGAGTCCAAGCGCAAAGCCATGCACCTGAAAGCCGAGATCGCCATTCCCGACCAGACCATCCCCCGCTCTGGCCGCCCCATCGTCTACCTGGCCACGCTGGAGCGCTACAGCGATCAGGCCGCCGAAAAGTACGCGGCCATGAAAGAGGTGCTCGACCGCTACGGCTTCGACGCCATCGCCCCCAGCGATCTGGCCCCCGGCGTCGAGGACCTGGCTACCGACGATGTCTACGCCAGAGCCTACAACCTGTTCGACCGCTACCAGCAGCACGTGCGCAACTGCGATATCATTCTGGCCGATCTCAGCGACTACCACGGCTACGAGCCCAACAGCGACGTGGCGTTCGAGTGCGGCATGGCCAACAGCCTGGGCAAAAAAATGTTTGCCTATATGGACGATGTGCGCCCCATGATCGAGCGCATCCCCAACAGCGGCGAGCCCGGCGGTTTCCGCGACATAAACGGCATGAACGTCGAGAATTTCGAGGCCCCGCTCAACCTGATGTTCGGCGCCTCGATGGAGCTCTTTGGCGGCACTTTCGAAGATGTGGTGCGCCAGATGGCCGCGTCTTTAAAAAAATAGCTGTATCGCGAGCAGTGTGCCGCGGTCTGTGGGCGCTGCCTGCCGCCCGCGGCGTACAGTATAAAAAACACGGGGGACGACTGCGGTCGTCCCCCGTGTTTTTTCATGCCCTGTCTGGGTGCCGGTCCGCCCCGCACCTTTGCGGCGGCGCGTGTGCGTGTCTCCCGGCGCGGCCTCTCCCGCTCTTTTATACGTCCCCCATGTGCGGTCAGCGCGACCGCCGCGCGGTCTACCCCGGTCCCCGTGATCCGCACCACATACTCTCTTTCTCTCTCAAGGCCGCGCAGCGCCACGTCCCGGGTCTCCCGCTCCACCTCTCCCCGCCAGCTCTCGTGCCAAAACACCCGGCCGCTCTCGTTATCTGCTATCTCCACCAGACAGCTCTCTCCGCTCATCTCAAACGCCACTTTCAGCGGCAGCTCCTCTATTTCACCGGGCAGGTAAAACAGCTTCTCATTCACCATCGGTTCTGTATCGCTGTAATCCTTTGTCAGCTCCAGCTCTATCACGGTATCACCGCCGCACGCCGTCAATAAGATCGCCGCCAGCAGCACCAGCAGCACACCGGCTACAAACCGTCTCCCCTTCATGTTTATTCCCCCTGTGCGGTCTGTGCCGCTGTCGCCCCGCATCCGCCGGGGCGCCGGTGATCGGTCCAGGCCCTTTTGTATATCGGCCCGCTTGCCCGGTATGCGGCTCATCCCGTTTTTCCCATTGTACCACCGGTACCGGCCGCTGTCACACCGCTTTCTAAATACGGCGGTGATTTGCTTCCCCGCCCCCGGTTGGGCTATACTAAAAACAGTTGCCGGCGGTCCCCCACCAGTTCCCCCGTCTATTCGGGTCGGCTGCTCCGCCGCGCCGCTCTTTTCTGTCCTGCCACCGCTCACCCATCCGCCCCAACAGGAGGGTCCACTATGTATAAGATACTCGTCGTCGAGGATGACGCCACCATCGCCGCCGCCATCGTGCAGCACATCCAGAGCTGGGGCTTCACCGCCCACTGCGTCGGCGATTTCCGCCAGGTGCTCACCGAATTCGTACAGTTCTCGCCCCAGCTGGTGCTGCTGGATATCTCGCTGCCCTTTTTTAACGGCTACCACTGGTGTGAGGAGATCCGCAAGGTCTCCAAAGTGCCCATCATCTTCATCTCCTCAGCCAGCGAGAACATGAACATCGTCATGGCCGTCAGCGCCGGCGGCGACGACTTTGTCGCCAAGCCGTTCGATCTGTCGGTGCTCATGGCCAAGATCCAGGCGCTGCTGCGCCGCACCTACGACTATGCCGGTCAGACCGATCTCATCGGCTACGGCGGGGTGCTGCTCGATACCGGCGACTGCATCGTCACCTGCGGCGACCGATCCATCGAGCTCTCCAAAAACGAAAATCGCATCCTGGCCACCCTGCTCGAGCACGGTGGCAGCTTGGTCAGCCGCGAGACGCTCATGGCCCGCCTGTGGGAGAGCGACGCCTTCGTCGACGAGAACACGCTGTCGGTAAACGTCGCCCGCCTGCGCAAAAAGCTGGCCGAGATCGGGGTACATGACCTGATACAGACCAAAAAAGGCATGGGGTACATGGCGGTATGAAACAAAAGCTGTTCTGGCCGGCCCTGTCTTGCTACCTGAAAGAAAAGCTGCGCTACCTCTGTCTCATGGCCGCCTGCGGGCTGCTGTTCGCCGCCGTATTCTCGCTGTACCGGCTGCAGGTCGAGGCGGTGCTCTACGCCTGTGCGCTCTGCGCCGCACTGCTGCTGGTCTGCGGCGCGGTCGACTTTTACCGCTACTACCACCGCCATTTAGCGCTCGTCTCTCTGCTGGCACAGCTGCCCTACGGCACCGAGCAGCTGCCCGTCTCCCGCGACCTCATCAGCCGCGACTACCAGGCGCTCATCGGCAGGCTGCATCACCTGCTGCTGCAGGCCGAGACCCACGCCGCCAGCGAGCGGCAGGAGCAGGTCGACTACTACTCGCTGTGGGTACACCAGATCAAGACCCCCATCGCCGCCATGCACCTGCTGCTGCAGGCCCAGCCCGATACCCCCGCCACCAAGGCGCTGGCGGCCGAGCTGTTTAAGATCGAGCAATACGCCGAGCTGGTGCTCTCCTACCTGCGCCTGGGCCGCGACGCCAGCGACTATCTGCTCACCACCTGTTCGCTCAAAGACCTGGTGCACCAGGCGGTGCGCAAATACGCCCCGCTGTTCATCCGGCAAAAACTGTCGCTGCAGCTGGGCGCGCTCGATATCTCGGTGCTCACCGACGAGAAGTGGCTGGTGCTGGTCATCGAACAGCTGCTCTCCAACGCCGTCAAATACACCCCCAGCGGCCAGATCAGCATCGCGGTGCAAAATGGCGATGAGCTCGTCATCGCCGACACCGGTATCGGCATCGACCCCGCCGACCTCCCCCGCATCTGCGAAAAGGGGTATACCGGCCACAGCGGCCGCCTGTATAAGCGCTCCACCGGGCTGGGCCTGTACCTCTGTCGGCGCATTCTGGACTCTCTGGGCCACACCATGCGCATCGAGTCCTCCCCCGGCGCCGGCACCCGGGTCATCCTGGGCCTGGGGCGTCCCCCACTGGAGGTGGAGTGAACAGCACCTTGCAAAACTGTAAGAAACGGCGTCCGGCTGTAAGGCAAATCGATGGCAGCGCCGCCGCCCGACCTGTTATACTGGGTATCGCCAACAACATATAGGAGGTATCAGACGATGTCCGTATTAGAGGTACGAGGTCTCAAAAAAGTATATACCACCCGCTTCGGCGGCAGCCGCGTCCAGGCCCTCAGCGACGTGTCCTTCTCGGTCGATCAGGGCGAATACGTGGCCATCATGGGCGAGTCGGGCTCCGGCAAGACCACCCTGCTCAACATCTTAGCCGCGCTGGATAAGCCCAGCGGCGGCACCGTACTGCTGGGCGGCCGCGACCTGAGCGGCATCTCCGAGCGCGAGATCGCCGCCTTCCGCCGCGACAATCTGGGCTTTGTGTTTCAAGACTTTAATCTGCTCGACACCTTCTCCCTGCAAGATAACATCTTTCTGCCGCTGGTGCTGGCCGGCAAGCGCTACGGCGAGATGGCCCGCCGGCTGCAGCCGCTGGCTGCCCAGCTGGGCATCGCCGGTATCCTGCACAAATACCCCTACGAGGTCTCGGGCGGCCAAAAACAGCGGGCGGCAGTCTGCCGGGCACTTATCACCAGCCCCCAGCTGGTGCTGGCCGACGAGCCCACCGGCGCGCTGGATTCCCGCGCCGCCGACAGCCTGCTCGACCTGTTCGGGCAGATAAATCGCGCCGGCCAGACCATCCTCATGGTCACCCACTCCACCAAAGCCGCCAGCCACGCCGGCCGGGTGCTGTTCATCAAAGACGGGCAGGTGTTCCACCAGCTGTACCGGGGCGAAAACACCTCGCGGCAGATGTTCGAGAAGATCTCCGACACGCTCACCGTGATCGCGACAGGTGGTGACCGCCGTGACTAAGCTGTTTTATTCCCGGCTGGCGGCCACCAATATCCAAAAGAACCGGCGCACCTACCTGCCCTTCTTGCTCACCTGCACCTTCACCGTGTCCATGTACTACATGATCACCTCGCTGTCGCAAAATCCCGGCCTCGACAAAATGCTCGGCTCCGATGTGCTGCGCTACACGCTGTCGCTGGGCGGGTGGGTCACCGCCATCTTCTCGGCTATCTTCCTGTTTTATACCAACAGCTTTCTCATCAAGCGCCGCAAAAAAGAGTTCGGCCTCTTTAACATCCTCGGTATGGAGAAAAAGCACCTGGCCAAAGTCATCGCCCTCGAAACGCTGTACGTGGCCGTCATCAGCCTGGCACTGGGCCTGGGCCTGGGCGTACTGCTGGAAAAACTGCTGTTTTTGGTCCTGCTCAAAATGTTCGAGACCGCTATCCCTCTGGGCTTTTCGCCCTCGCTGTCCGCGGTGTTCATGACGCTGGCGCTCTTCGGCGCCATCTTCCTGCTCATCTTTTTAAACACCCTGCGGCAGATCCGCGTCTCCAGCCCCATCGAGCTGCTGCACAGCGGCAACGTCGGCGAGCGCGAGCCCAAGACCCGCTGGATCATGGCCGTGCTGGGGGCCATCTCGCTGGGGGCCGGCTACTATATTTCGGTCACCACCAAAAACCCCGTCGCCGCCATGGGCCTGTTCTTCGTGGCGGTGCTGCTGGTCATCATCGGCACCTACCTGCTCTTTACCGCCGGCAGCATCGCCCTGCTCAAATCCATGCGCAAAAACAAGCGCTTTTACTACACCTCCAAACACTTCACCAGCGTCTCCGGCATGCTCTACCGCATGAAGCAAAACGCGGTGGGGCTGGCCAATATCTGTATCCTCTCCACCGCCGTGCTGGTCATGGTCTCCTCCACACTCTCCATGTGGATGGGCATGCAGGGCATCCTCGACACCCGCTACCCCCGCGAATTGCTCATCTCCAGCCGCGACTACAGCCAGCAGGCAGTCAGCGACCTGCACCGCGACGCCCAGCAGGTGCTGGACAGCCACGGCCTGCAGAGCAATAACGCCTTCGAGTACACCTATCTCACCTTTTCGCTGCTGGAGCAGGGGGACACGTTCACCACCGGTGGTGCCGACACCTCCTCGGCCAAAATGCTCAGCAGCATGAACAGCCTGCGCAACCTCTTTTTTGTCACCCTGGAAGACTACAACCGGGTCACCGGCCAGCACCAGAGCCTGGAAGACGGGGAGGTACTGCTCTATTCCAACCGCGAGTCCTACCCCCACGACACACTGCGGGTGTTCGACACCACCTTCACCGTAAAGCAGCGCGTCGACGACTTCCCCGGCAACGGCTTTATGGCTGCCAACATCGCCAGCAGTCACTTTCTGGTGGTCAAAGACCTGTCGGTCATCCAGCAGCTCGACAGCTGGCAAAAAGCCGCCTACGGCGAAAACGCCTCCGATATCAAACTCTACTGGGGCTTCGATCTCACCGGTTCCCCGCAGCAGAAGATCGCCTTCTACGAAGATCTGCAGACCACTCTGCACGAGCGGGAGTTCGAGGGCGCGCTGGAATGCCGGTCCGAGGCCAAACAGAGCTTTGTCTCTCTGTACGGCGGGCTGTTCTTTATCGGCGTGTTCCTGGGGCTGCTCTTTACCGTGGCCGCCATCCTCATCATCTACTATAAGCAGGTGTCCGAGGGGTACGACGACCGCGAGCGCTTCGTCATCATGCAGCAGGTGGGCATGAGCCACAGCGAGGTGCGCCGCTCCATACACTCCCAGATCATGACCGTGTTTTTCCTGCCGCTCATCACCGCCGGCATACACATCGCCTTTGCCTTTCCGGTCATCACCCGCCTGCTGGCCGTCTTCAGCCTCACCGATGTCGGGCTGTTCGCCCTGTGCACCGTGGGCACCTTCCTGGCCTTTGGTCTGCTGTACGCGCTCATCTACGGCCTAACCGCCAAGGTGTACTACCGCATCGTGCGCACGTAACTGTCCGCCTGCTCCCATACTGCTCTCATAAATGCGCCGGCTGCCGGCGCCAAAAAAAGAGATCCGGCTCTTCGGTGCCGGGTCTCTTTTTTATGCCGGCGGCCCAGCACCCGCTCACACGCTCCGGCGCCGCCCCACCCCGCCGCGGCTCCCATGTCATCGGTACCTGTCGACGGGCCCAGCACCCGCCACCGGCGGCAGCGCTCATTTGCCACCGTATAAGCGGTGTCGCCAGTGCCGCCAACTGGCCGATCAGTCACATCTCCCCCAGTTCTCGCCACCCAACCCGTCAGCTCTGAGGTCTTTTTTTATATTATTTATAAAGAGCAGTCACTATCTTCTGCCGATTTGGTCACATTTTTGAATTTACTTGACCAAAAATGTAGACTATGTGTGACTGCGATTTTTTCGGCATTTTTCTGTATTTTGGCGCAAAAAACACCCCAAATACATCTTTTTTCATTATATATCCCCCTGTTACTCTCTGTCTACGATCTGGTACACACACAGGAGGAGCATTATGATCACCCAATACAAGCGGCGGCTGCTGTCTCTGGTCACCGCCATCGGCCTTGTTGCCTCTGCCTGGCTGCCCGTCTCAGCCGAGGATACACCGCCGGCCACGACCGCCGGCTGCACACACACTGAACAGTGTACCGCCGCTTCCCATCAGCCCGGCTGCCCGGCCGCCACCGATGCCGCGGCAGAGACCCAGGTCATCACCGGCTTCCCCGGCCCCTCCCCGCTCACCACCCTCCACCTGGGCGGCAAAGTCCCCGCTCAGCAGCTGGGGCTGCCCGATGTGCTGCCGGTCTATCTCGACGGCAGTCAGGAGCCGGTCTCGACCCCGGTCACCTGGTGCTGCGACAGCGACTATGCCGCCACCGATCTGGCACACTACACCTTTTCCCCCCGCTGGGACAGCGCCCACTATACCCTGGACCCCGCGCTGTCCCCGGCCGACCTGCCCTGTGTCGAGCTGCAGATCGATACGCCCCCCGCCGCCGTGGCCCGGCAGGCGGCCAATGTCGTCATTGTCATCGAGGGCAGCGCCGTCTCCAAGCTCAACGTGCAAAAGGTGCTCACGCAGCAGCTGGCCCCCTACAGTGCCGATGCGCCCGCCGGCGACGTGACCCTCATCCTCAATCCTACCGATCTGCGGGTCAATATCAATCAGTTCAGCGGCGGCCCCACCACCTTTATCGATCTGCCCACCGATAAGGGGATCACCTCCTTTACGCTCACCACCACCAAAGACGGGGCCACCGACGATACCCCCGTCGTGCTGTGGGGCGCAGTGGGCGAAGAGGCCAAGATCTACGCCAACGGCATCCCCTTTATCGTCGACGGGCCGGTCAGCGTGGGGGCCACCATCTACGGCGGCTCTCACGGTGCCGACTGCGGCTCTACCAGTATCACTTATAACGGCGCCGCCAAAGCCTACAACCGCACCACCATCTACGGCGGCGGCGACAACGGCAGTGTAAACGGCTCCACCCAGGTCACCGTGCAAAGCACCAACGCCGCATCCTCTAACGGCAACTTCTTTTCTGTCTACGGCGGCGGCGACGCCGAAGGTATCGGCGCCGTAGCCAATGTCAGCGGCAGCACCCACGTCGACATCTACGGCGACGTCATCTCGGTCGTCGGCGGCGGACAGGCCTATTACGGCGCCACCGCCAACGTACAGGGTAATACCAACACCACCTTTCACGCCGGTTCCAGGCTGCTCAAAAAGGTCTATGGCGGCGGCTACGCCTACAACTACTATGCCGACGAGACCGACCGCGATACCCGCTCGGTGGCCAGCGTCATCGGCACCGCCCACATCACCGTCGACACTGCGCTCAGCCAGAGCAGCGACTTCTACGACGGCGACTACATCGTCGGCGGCGGCTACACCAAGATCGGCATGGGTTCCGGCAATACCGCCCCTATTGCCGCCATCGCCGAGGTGGGCGGCGTCGATATCCAGGTAAACGCCGATATCTCTGCCAATACCGAGTCCACCACCGACCGCTGTATCGTCGGCGGCGGCGATAACGACGGCTCACTGTACGCCCAGGACGGCATGAACATCTGCCGCTCCGACGTGCTGGGTGCGGTGCAGATCACCGTCGCCCCGGGCATATCGCTCAATAACGCCATCATCGGCGGCGGCTCCTGTTTCGGCAGCCGCTGCGAGGTGGCGGGCCAGGTCTCCATCACCGTCGGTGACGGCGCCGTCATCGGCGGCCTGATCGGCGGCGGGGTGGTCAACTGCAACATCAAAAGTGCCGCCAGCGCCGATGTGGGCAGCGTCGCCATCCATATCGGCAGCGGCGTGTCCTGCCGGCGCATCTCCCCCGCCAGCGGCCAGTTCATCGGCGGCGGCAATCCCCGCTACCGCTCCGGCTCCAGCTACGACCCCAGCGGCAGTCACGCCGACGTAAAAGGCGATATCGCCACCACCATCGGCGACGACTTTCACTGCGACGACTGGTTCTTTGCCGCCGGCCTGGCCAAAATAGCCGGCACCACGGCCGAGGTACAGGGCGGCGTCTCTACCACCATCGGCAGCGGCGCCAGCATCTCGCAGCAGTATATCGGCGGCGGCGACGCCGAGAACGCAGGCTGCAGCGCCGCGGTGGCCGGCTCGGTCACCAACATGCTGGGCGGCAACTTTTCCTGCTCTTACTTTACTCCCGCCGGCCGGGTCACCGGCACCGGCAGCGCTGTCGCCACCGTGGGCAGCAGCACTGCGCCGGGGGCGGTCAACACCGTCTTTCAGGGGGGCGGCACCGCCGCCTTCAGCGGCTCTGTAGTGGGGGCTGGGCGCACCTATATCGCCGATAGCGACACCACCGTTTATGGCGATACCTCCCTCACATTCAGCGGGGTCCTCCCCAACCAGGTCATCTATGCTGGCGGTTATGCCGGGGCCGCCGGCAGTGCCCGGGTCACCGGCGCTGCCTCGCTCACGCTGAAAGACCTCACCGCCACGTATAATAAATATCTGTACGGCGGCGGGCAGGCCAACGCCGCCGGGGCCAATGCCGATGTGGGGGCGGTAGACCTGCTGCTCGATCACAACGCGCAGATATCCAACTGGACTTTTGGCGGCGGTTATGCCGTCAACGACGCTTCGGCCAGCGCCCGCGTACACGGCTCTGTTTTGCTCCAGGTCAAAAACTGTGACCTGGGCGGCGCCTATCTGCTCGGCGGCGGTTGGGGCGTGGGCAGCGGCCATGTCGAAGTCGACGGCAACACTGCCGTCGCGCTCGAAAACTCTGCCGTCAAACAGCTCTACGGCACCGGTTACTACAGCGCCGCCACCAACTATACCCATGCGGGTCATGTGGATATACGCCTCAAAAATGCCGAGGTGATCGGCGCCGTGTACCCGGCGGGCAACAGCAATTCCAAAGCCAAAAGCGCAGCGCTGTATCTGCTGGGCAATACCTCGCTGAGCAGCGTTACCAGCGTCGATACCGCCTCGCTCACCGATGGACTGTCTGTATATGTCGGTGACGGCAGCACACCTACCAGCGCCGCGGTGGGCTATCTCTACGAGAGCCGTATCAGCCAGGTCCACGTGTATCCCGGTGCCACGCTCACCCACACCTCTGCCGATAACCGCCTGCTTTGGAACACCGCCGACTTGCAGGTCGATACCGGCGGCACATTGGTGCTCTCCGCTTTCGACGAGAGCATATCCGGCAACTTTATCGGCGGCGGTACCCTACAGCTCTCAGCCGGCCAGGTACTGCATGTCGGCGGCGCCGTCAGTGAAAACAGCGCCCTGCAAATATCCGGCGTCCCCGCCGCCCTGCAGACCTGCGTCACCGCCGGCAGCAGCAGCGGAACATTCTCCTATCTCGAAAACGGTCTCGGTCTGAAAAAAGCTGTCGGTCAGGATAAGACCGTTTGGTCCCTCGATACTGTCCACACGGTAACTGCCTCGGTAACAGGGGGGCACGGTACCGTCTCTCCCGCCGGCGATACCGCCGTCATCAGCGGCGAAGACCTCTCCTTTCGGTTCACGCCCGACAGCGGTTATAAGGTCGAGCAGGTACTGCTCGACGGTAGGCCCGTCCCTGCCGAGGACTGCTATACACTGGCCGATATCCAGTCGGCGCACGCCCTGCAGGTCTCCTTTTCTCCCCTCGTCGCGCAGGATGTCGAGGCGGCGGTCGGCGCCATCACCCCGCCGGAAGATAGCGCCTCCCAACACAGCGACGATGTGCTCACCGCCAAGATCCTCTACGAGCTGCTGGAAGATGACGAGAAAGGCAAGGTCTCTCCCGACAGTCTCCACCAGCTCAACAGCCAGTTGGCGCAGCTGGACGGCATACAGATAGAAATGCAAAAACACGTCAACGTAGCTACAGAGGTCGATGCCCCGATGCTGTATCAACTGGCCGATACCGTCACCTTAGACGAGGCCCGTCAGCTCAAAGAGGGGGCGATAAACAAGATCACCCTCAAACTGGTCATCGATCCGGTCGAAAGCGCCGACAGCCAGATCGACCCCGCGCAGGCCGGAGGCCGCACCATCGGCATGTATATGGATATCTCGGTCCTCAAGCAGGTCGGCGGTCAGGCCGCCGAGCCGATCACCGCCACTTCCTCCCCCATCCAGATCGCGGTGACCATCCCCCCGTCGCTGCGGGCGCCCGGGCGCAGTTACGTCATGCTCCGCGCACACGGTGGCCAGGTAGATATCCTGCCCGATCTCGACAGCCAAAGCGACACCATCACCATAAACAGCGACCGCTTCTCCACCTATGCCATCGCCTACACCGATGAGCCCGGCGGCGGCGATCTGCTCACCGTCACCTTCGACGCACAGGGCGGCAGCAGCGTCTCCCCCTATACCGGTATCCGGCAGGGGGCGCACATCCCCGCCCCCGATCCGCCGCACCGCACCGGCTACATCTTCGCCGGCTGGTACCTGGAACCCGATACGCATACCGCCTGGCAGTTTGCCGGCGATACCGTACAGCAAAACATCACCCTGTACGCCCGCTGGGAAAAATCGGGCAGCACCTCCGGTCCGGCCGACACGCAGCAGCCCGGCAGCAGCTCGCAGGGCGGCGATCCAAACGGCGCTGCCGGGCAGTCCCCGGGTGCTGCCACCGGCGACCGCCGCCCACTGCTCCCTATCTGGGCTCTACTGGGCAGTTTTGCGGCGATATCATACGCTTTTTACAGATTGTTCACAATTAAAAAGAGGGGCCGCCCCTAGCAGGCCCCGGCCAAAGCAGAGCAGACAGAGGGTTTTTCCCCTGTCTGCTCTGTTTTTTATTCCCCTCAGTTTCCCTCAGCTTTCCCCAACCTCCCCCAACTTCCCCCCAGCGGCCTTTTTCCCCATCCGGCGGCGCCTGCCCCCGCGCCAAAAGCGGGCCGGGAACACGTTCGTCCCGGCCCGTTCACCATTATAAATGCCCGTCCTGTGTCTCTTTTTGCCCCTGTATAAACCCTAACCGCGCAGTAGATTATAGGCGTAATCTTTGTACCGCCGCTCGCTCACCTTGGTGATCAAAGTAGCGTTTATCGGCTTGCCCGCGCGGTTCCAGTAGTCGTACACCATCACTCCGCGGGTGTATCTGCCCCGGGTCTCAAACTCCATCACGCAGTCTTTTTTCTCCTCCACGCAGTCGGGGCACAGTGCCACCGCCATAGCCACCGGGTCGGCCGGGTCGATCACCGCCCGCCCCCAGCGCTGCTTGTTAAAGCCGATGAGGGTCCGGTTGCAGTCGACTGAAAATTTGCCCACCGGCCCCGAGGCGGTCAGCATCTCGATCTCCTCTTCGGTGGTCAAAATGTCGCCCCGGCACACGTTGATGGGAACCATCACCACCGGCACGCCGCATCCCAATATCAAGTTGGCGCTCTCCACATCGTTGCGGATGTTGCTCTCGGCCGGCGGTACCCAGTAATCACCCGGCTCCATCCAGGCGCCCCCCATCACGGTGATCCGGCGCAGCTTTTTCACCAGGTCCGGCGCCCGCATGATCAGAGTGCCGATGTTGCAGGTGGGCCCCAGCGTCACCAGCTCCAGTTCACCGGCGGGGTGCTGTTTCAGAATGCGCATCAGCGCGTCCACTGCGTGCTCGGTTTTTGGCTGCATGTCCGCCGGCGGCACCAGTCCAATATCGCCCATGCCGTCCTTGCCGTGGGCGCCAAAGGCGTGCTGCATCTGGCTGCAGATGGGCTTTGCCAGTCCCTGATACACCGGCGGGGCATAGGTGCCGGCCATGTGGATGGTGATCAGGGCGTTCTTGGTGGCCTGTTCCAGCGGCACATTGCCCGCCACGGTGGTCACCGCCACCACCTCTACGCTCGGGTCTCGCAGGGCCAGCAGCATGGCCACCGCATCGTCCGAGCCGGTATCGGTGTCGATGAGTATCTTCCTCTTGTCCATACCAGCAAAACCTCCCCTACACGATCTTTTCGTAACAGTATTTCTTGTACGCCGGCCCGTCCATCGAGATGACGATCTCGGCGTTGGGCTCCTGGCCGTAGTGCCCCTTGGTGTCAAAGATCATCATACCGCGGGTGATCTCGCCCTCCTGCTCAAAGGTCACAAAAGCCCGCTCCTTTACGCCAATGGTCTCCGGCGCAGTGGCGCAGGCCATAGCTACCGGGTCGGCCGGGTCAAAGCCGCGCATGCCAAAGCGCTCCTTGTTGCCCTCGATGAGCAGCGTGTTCGACTGCACGCAGAACCGCGCCCGCTCGGTGCCGGTGGCCAGCAGCATCTCCACCTCTTCGCCGGTCATAAAGGCCTCGCCGTGGCAGGCGTTGATGGGCGCAAACAAAAGCGGAACCCCACAGCCGCACACCACATTGGCCGCCTCCACATCGCCTTTTATATTAAACTCGGCAATAGGCGCCGTAAACACTCCGGTCTCGGCAAAAGCGCCGCCCATAATGGTGATCTGGCGCAGCTTTTTCACCAGCTCCGGCGCCCGCATGATAGCCACGGCAATATTGGTCAGCGGGCCCAGAGTCACCAGCTCCAGCGCCTGGTCCTCACTGTGGCGCAGAATGCGCAGCAGCGCATCCACTGCGTGCTCCTTTTGCACCTTGCCTTTGGGTTCGCCAAAATCCATGTCCGCCAAGCCGTTCACCCCGTGGGCCATGGGCGCCCGTATCAGCGACTTCTCCACGATCGGGTGGCTGCACCCCTCGTACACCGGTGGGGCGTAGGTGCCGGCATAGTCGATCGAGAGCAGCACGTTTTTGGTGGCATAGCACAGGTCTACATTGCCCGCCACCGTGGTGATGGCCTCCACTTTTACACGCTCGTCCCGCAGCGCCATAACGATGGCCATCGCGTCATCCGAGCCGGTATCGGTATCGATGAGTATCCTCTTCAACAGTACTCCACCTCATTTTCTCGTCTGTCGTCGGGCCGATCGCGGCCCGGTATCACTTGCTTACTCCCTATTGTACGGCAGTGCCACTGGGCTTGACCATTGGCGGGCTCCACCAAAAATGCCGCTAAAACTCGGCTATCTGCCCGGTAACAGTTTTTTATAAGCAAACGAGCACACTGCCCGGTATCGGGCGGTGTGCTCGTATAAGTTCACAAAAGTACGCTATCTACTGGGCTTCCAGCTGGGCGATACCCTTTTTCAGGCGGGCGATGGTCTCGTCTTTGCCCAAAATGGCCGCCATCTCAATGCCGCCGCCGGGTGTAAACGATTTGCCGGTCAGCGCCACCCGCACCGGCCACAGCATATAGCCGTTCTTTACCCCCAGCTGGCCGATCAGGCCAAACAGTGCCTCGTGCACGCTGTCGGCCGAAAAATCCTCCAGCGCTTCCAGTACCGGCAGCGCCGCCTGCAGCGCCGCCAGTGCCGTCTCGGGGTTGGTCTTCATCTTCTTGTGGGTGTACAGGTCGTTTTCATAGGCCGGCAGCTGGTCGATAAAGTCCAGCTGCGCCGGGATCTCGCCCAGCACCTCGGTGCGGGCCTGCAGCACCTGGCACAGCAGCTTAAAATCGATATCCGCGCGCTGTACCCCCTGTTTTACCCAGGGCAGTGCCACCTGGTAAAACTCCTCCGGGCTCATACGGCGCAGGTACTCACTGTTGATGTAGCGCAGCTTTTGAATGTCAAAAATGGCCGGCGATTTCGAGATGCCCTCGATCGAGAACGACTCCACCAGCTCGGGCAGAGTAAAGATCTCCTGCTCGCTCTGCTCGCCGCGGGGGCTCCACCCCAGCAGGGCAATGTAGTTGAGCACCGCCTCTTTTAGATAGCCCTTGGCCACCAGGTCTTGGAACGAGGCGTCGCCGTTGCGCTTAGAGAGCTTGTGGGTGGCGTCTTTCATCACCGGCGGGCAGTGGATGTACACCGGAACCTCCCACCCAAAAGCCCGGTACAGCAAATTGTACTTGGGGGCCGAGGACAGGTACTCGCTGCCGCGGATGACATGGGTGATGCCCATCAGGTGGTCGTCCACCACGTTGGCGAAGTTATAGGTGGGCATCCCGTCAGCCTTGATGAGGATCTGGTCGTCGAGCACCGAGTTGTCCACCACGATATCGCCGTAGATCTCGTCGTGAAAAGAGGTCTTGCCCTCGGTGGGCATCTTCTGGCGGATCACCCAGGGGATGCCCGCGTCCAGTTTTTCCTGCACCTCTTCGGGGCTCAGGTCCCGGCAGTGGCCGTCGTATTTTGGGGGCTGGCCGCTGGCTTTCTGGATGGTCTTTACCTCCTCCAGCCGCTCCTTGTCGCAAAAACAGTAGTAGGCCTCTCCCTTTTCCACCAGCTCTTTGGCGTAGTCGATAAACATGCCCATACGCTGTGACTGGATGTACGGCCCCACCGGGCCGCCGATATCCGGTCCCTCGTCCCACAAAAGGCCGGTCTCGCGCAGGGTATTGTAAATGATGTCGGTGGCGCCCTCTACCTGGCGCTGCTGATCGGTGTCCTCGATGCGCAAAATAAAGGTGCCGTCTTGGCCCTTAGCCACCAAATACGCGTACAGCGCCGTCCTCAAGTTGCCCACATGCATATAGCCCGTGGGGCTGGGGGCAAATCTCGTCCTCACTTCTCTGCTCATTTTTTTACCACCTTTTGTCGTAATCGGCCGCCCCGATCCGGGCGGTCTTCTCTAGGTAGATAGTTTAGCATATTTTACAGATAAACTCAATTTATTTTGGGCTGTACGGCAAGTATTTAGCCAAAAACCGTGTGCTTCTGGCCGCTCCTTATTTTCTTGCGGCCGGATCTGTGCTAAAATAGTAAATATTATAAAGCGGCCAAGTGCCGCCTGTCCCCAAACCGCGCCCGTCCTGCCAGTCGGTGCACGGGCCAGAAAGGAGTATCGGCATGGACTATCGATTTTCTCAAAAAATGTCCACCATGAAACCCTCGGTCATCCGCGAGATCTTAAAGCTCTCGTCCGACCCGTCGGTCATCTCGTTCTCGGCGGGCAATCCCGCCAGCGAGACCTTCCCCACCGAAAAGATCGCCGCCATCACCGCCGACGCCTTAGCCGTCGATCCGGTCAAGTGTCTGCAGTACTCGGTGAGCGAGGGCTATCCCCCGCTGCGGGAGGAGCTGGTACGATGGCTGGGGCAGGATTATGGCATCAATTTCTCCCACAACTCGCTGCTCGTCACCTCCGGCGCCCAGCAGGGCATCGATCTGGTCACCAAGTGCCTGGTCGACGAAGGCGATACCATCCTCGTCGAAAAGCCCACCTTCCTCGGTGCGCTCAACACCTTCCGCTCTTATAACGCCAACTTGGTGGGGGTGGAAATGGAGGACGACGGCGTCGATCTGGCCAGTCTAGAGCAGGCTATCCGCTCGTCCCACAACCCGCGTTTTTTCTACGTCATCCCCACTTTCCAAAATCCCAGCGGCATCATCACCTCGCTGGCAAAGCGTCAGGGCATTCTCGAGATCTGCCGCCGCTACGGCGTGCTGGTGCTCGAAGATAACCCCTACGGCGATCTGCGCATCAGCGGCCAGCCAGTGTCCACCATCAAGTCGCTGGATGAGACCGGCCGCGACGTCATCTACCTGGGCAGCTTTTCCAAACTGCTGGCCCCGGCCCTGCGGGTGGGCTACACCGTGGCCGACGACGTCCTGATGGCCAAACTGGTGGTGGCCAAGCAGACCACCGACGTACACTCCAACTCGCTGGCCCAGATCATCTGCGCCGAGTTCCTGACCCGCTGGGACGTGCACGACCACATCGCCCTGCTGCAGGAAGTATACCGCAAAAAAGCCGGTGTCATGTGCAGTGCGCTCGACACCTATCTGGGCGGTAAGGTCGCCTACCAAAGGCCACAGGGCGGCCTGTTTATCTGGTGCACCCTGCCAGAGCAGATCGATATGCCCACCTTCTGTAAAGAGGCGGTCAAGGCCGGTGTGGCCGTGGTCCCCGGCAACGCCTTTTACGTAAACGAGGAAGAAACCTGCCACAGCTTCCGGGTCAATTACTCCACTCCCACCGACCAGCAGATCGTCGACGGTGTGCAGATATTGGCAAAGATCGTAGAAAATAGCCTATAATATACGATACGTATATTCTTTTCTGTCGTATCAAGCGCTACAATGTAATATTTTAATTTAAATTTACTTTTAGTATAGGAGAATTCTCTATGGAACAAGCAGCTCCCAAAAAGCGGATATTCAGCGGCATCCAACCCACCGGCATCTTCACGCTGGGCAACTATCTGGGCGCCATCAAGAACTGGGGTCCGCTGCAGGATGAGTATGATTGTATCTACTCCATCGTCGACCAGCACGCCATCACCGTCCGGCAAGACCCGGCCAAGCTGCGGCGCCAGTCGCTGGAGTGCTATGCACTGCTCATCGCCTGCGGCATCGACCCCGAAAAGAGCGTCCTGTTCATCCAGAGCCACAACCCCGCCCACGCCCAACTGTCGTGGGTGCTGGGCTGTTTCACCCAGTTTGGCGAGCTCTCGCGCATGACCCAGTTTAAAGATAAATCGCAAAAAAATGCCGACAACATCAATGCCGGCCTGTTCACCTATCCGGTGCTCATGGCCGCCGATATCCTGGTGTACAACGCCGACTTGGTGCCGGTGGGGCAAGATCAGAAGCAGCACCTGGAACTGGCGCGCGACATTGCCGGCCGCTTTAACGGCGTGTACTCCCCCACCTTCACCGTGCCCGAGGGCTATATTCCCAAGACCTCGGCCAAGATCATGAGCCTGACCGAGCCCGGGAAGAAGATGAGCAAGTCCGACCCCAACCCCAACGGCTACATCTCCATCCTCGACGACGTCGACACCATCCTGCGCAAATTCAAGCGCGCCGTCACCGACTCCGACGGCGAGGTCTGCTACCGCGCCGGCAAAGACGGTATCAACAACCTCATGTCCATCTACGCCTCCATCACCGGCAAAGACTTTGCCGCCATCGAGTCAGAGTTTGCCGGTAAGGGCTACGGCGACTTTAAGATGGCCGTGGGAGAATGTGTGGCCGACTGCCTGCGCCCGGTCCGAGAGGACTTTGCCCGCCTGATGGGCGACAAGGCCTACCTGCAGGCGTGCTACACCAAAGGCGCCGAGAGCGCTCGCCGGTTAAGTGCCAAATGCCTGCGCAAGGTCTACAAAAAGGTTGGCTTTATCGAGCTATAGCTCCCACATGGATCTTCTAAAAAGAGACGGCTGTCGCCGTCTTTTTTTGCGCCTTTTTTCGCCAGCTACCGCCGCCAAATGCCCCATCCTCCCTTGTATTCTTTTAAAAAGCGTATACACTATGGGCATATCATATTTCTTTTTGCACACTTCTTTGCCGCCCAAAATCGCAAAGTCTCAGGCCTCTTTACAAGTTTTGGATAATTTTGGATAAATACATGTAATTTTATAGGGAGAAATGCAGATTGATAGCAGAAAAACCCTCTATTCGAAGTATTTATCGTCTATATGAGTACGCACATTCGGTACACTATGTGTATATATATTTCCGCTGTATAGAGCCCGGGTGTGTCGGTAGGAGATCAGGGCTGTGTTGGGTGGGAGTTGGGAAGCATTTGTAAAAGACGGAGTATTGGAGGTGCCCTATGGCAGAACTCTCGCAATTATCGGCAAAAATCAAATTACTCAGACAGAGCTATGGCCTCACACAAGAGCAGTTGGCTGAGCGGCTCTGGACCACTAAATCAGTCATCAGTTCCTACGAGACAGGAGCCAGACAACCCACTTACCAAAACCTGATCAAACTGGCGACCACCTTCCGCGTCTCTACCGACTGGCTGCTGGGGATCAATGAAGACGTGCGCGTCTCCTCGACCAACCTGACCGAGAGCCAGATCGAGGCAGTCAACCACATCGTCATCGAACTGCAAAAAGCCAACGGCACGCTGTAACTGCACAAAACAGTCAGCGCGCCGTGCGCCCGGCCGTTTTGGCGGAGCGCCCAGACCAGCAGATAGCCCATCGTTTCGCCTCCTATATAAAGGGGCGATCAAAAAGAGAGCTGCCGCGGCAGCTCTCTTTTTCCTGTCTCTTTCCCGCCGCAACTATCTCCCCAGCAGCAGATGCACCAGCAGCGCACTGCACACAAAGCCGGTCATGTCGGCCGACAGCGCCGACGGCAGCGTGTGCCGTGTCTTTTTGATGCCGATCGCCCCGTAGTACAGCGCCAATGTGTAAAAAGTAGTCTCGGTAGAGCCCATCAGCACGCTGGCCACCCGGCCGATGGTCCCGTCGGGCCCAAAGTTCTGCAGGATATCCTGAAAGATGACCATAGCTCCGCTGCCCGATATAGGGCGCAGCAGCGCCAGCGGCAGCACCTGCTTGGGCAGACCCAGCAGCTCTGCCAGCGGGGCCAGCCCCGCCGTCAGCAGATCCAGCCCGCCCGAGGCCTTAAACATCCCCACCGCCGTCATCAGCGCCACCAGCGAAGGCAGTATCTTTAAGATCACCTTCATGTTCTCACCGGCGCCCTCTACAAAGCAGTCGAACACCGGCACGCCCCGGTACAGCCCGTACAGTATAAAACCCACCAGCAAACAGGGCACCGCATAGCCGGTCATCGCCGCCTCCTGTGCAGCGCGCAGCCCAGCTTGGCCACCGTCAGCCCCACCGTCACCGACAAGATCGACGCCAGCCACACGCAGGGCAGTATCTCCATCGGGGCCTGGCTGCCGGCCTTTAACCGCAGTGTGGCGGTAGTGGTGGGGATGAGTTGCAGCGAGGCGGTGTTGAGCACCACGAATAAGATCATGTTGTCGGTGGCCGTCTCGGGGTCGGGGTTCTCTTTTTGCAGCTGGGTCATCGCCGCCAGGCCCAGAGGTGTGGCGGCGTTGCCCAGCCCCAGCAAGTTGGCCATCAGGTTCATGGCGATGGCGGCAAACGCCGCGCTGCCCCGCCGCAGCCCGTGAAAGATCCTGCCCAAAAGCGGGTACAAAAGCCCCGATATCTTCTCCGACAGGCCCGACTTCTCGGCGATCTTCATCACCCCGCCCCACAGGCACAGCCCGCCTAAAAGCGTGGCCGACAGCTCCACCGCCTTCAGGCACTCGCCCAGCGCCGCGGTGCTCACCGCATCGATGCGACCGGTCAGTGCGCCAAAGATCACCGACAGCACCACCAGTCCCGACCAGATATAGGTCATCATGGCAGCCACCTCCTGGGCTATACTTATGCGCCGTGCCCAGCCGTCATGATTTCTTCCAAAATTTTACTTGTAATATTTGACAAATCGACGTAAGACTACTATAATATACTAGAAATTACGGATCAGAACAAAATATCCGTATTCTCCCCAACCATCCACGCGAAACGGAGGACAAACATGAAATCTACAGGTATAATCAGAGAAATGGACGAACTTGGCCGCATTGTCATCCCCAAAGAACTCCGCCGCACCCTGTCTATGGAAAAGGGCTCTCACATCGAGATCTTTACCGATAAAGATATGATCTGTCTCAAAAAGGCGGGCAACGGCTGTGTGTTCTGCGGCAAAGAGAGCGAGCACCTCACCAGCTACATGGGCAAATACGTGTGCGCCGACTGCGCCAAGAACCTCAGCTCCGGCAAATAGTTTTCCCCACCGCCCAAAACGGGATTTGGTAGGTCCTGTATTCGGCGCCAAGACAAATAAAATACGAGCTGGCAAGCACACCGCTTAGCCAGCTCGTTTTTTATGTTTCTCTACTTGCCTGCCGCCCGGCTTCCCCGGTAGTCGGCAAAATCGGTGCTGTACAGGTAACAGCGGGCATACAGGGTACACACGGTAAAATAGTGGGGCACTGCGTAGAGGATGGGGATGATGAATATACAGGACAAAAACCACGGAAAAAACGACAGGTCCAGCATCATGATCTCGCCCCGATGGCCGTGCATCTGCCGCACCGATATGAAAAAGGCCTGCCGCACCGTCACCTCCGGGTGCGATACCACGATGTACTTGGCCAAAAAGTAGCGGCGCAAAAAGCAGTACAGCAGCGGCACCGTAAAGATAAACAGCAGCACCGACAGCATCAGCGCCACCGAACCCACGGCGATCATCCAACTGCTGCTGGCTGCCAGGTAACCGCGGTAGCCAAAAAACAGCAGCAGGCCCGACGGCAGCATAAACAGCACCGTGTACAGCGCACAGCGGGCCCAAATGTTCACCGTGTACCACAGCGAGCGGCCAAACATCCTCAGCGAGCTGAACTGGCTGAACATCTCCCACACCGGGGTGTTGGGGTAGCAGGCGGCGTTCCAGTACCAGCTCACCTGCCCCATATAGATGGGGCTGAGCACAAAAAAGCGCAGCACCGCAATGAGCAGGATGATCAGCAGGCTCAGCTGCACCACCCTCGACGACAGGTCGATGTGCGGCTGGGCCAGCAGGCTCTCAAAGCCCAGCACCCCCAGTGTCACCGCGCAAAGCCGCTCGATAGCCCAGAAGAATAGGACCACCGCCACCACCATAAAGGCGATAGCCAGCGCCTTGCCGATCTGGTGGCGCAGTATTTTTTTGGAGTCGCGTTTGAGCTGTTGTCGCAAAGTCCGGTCCTCCCCGATCAGTATTCTATGCCCCTGCGAGCGGCTATGCCCTGCTCGTAGGGGTGTTTTTTGCACTGGATGTCCGACAGGTAATCGCACCGCTCTACCAGCTCCGCCGGCGCCCCGCGCCCGGTCAGCACCAGCTCACAGCCCGGCGCCCGCCCGTCGATGAGCGCACACACCTGGTCCAGTTTTACCGTGCCCAGCGCCAGCGCGGCCATGATCTCGTCGCACACCACCAGGTCATAGTCGGCCGCCGCCGCAACAGCGCCAGCCAGCGCCCGCTGCTGGGCAGTGCGGCACCGCTCCTTTTCCGCCTCGGTCATGGCGGCAAAAAATTTGGCCTGCTGGGGCGGGATATCCACCGTTGCCCCCAGTGCCCGCAGCTGGCTTATCTCGGCTGAGCTGCCGTCTTTTAAAAACTGGGTGAAGTACACCTGCTTACCGGCCCCCAGCGCCCGCACGCACAGCCCCACCGCCGCCGTTGTCTTGCCTTTACCGGTGCCGGTGTAGATGTGCACCAGCCCCTGCTGGGCGCCCATCAGCCGTCGTCCTCCGGCATGTATTTGGCCGCCGCCAGCGCCCCGCGGGCGTCTTCGGCCCCATGGGGTATGATGCCGATGATCTCAAAGGCCCGGGCCGACTGCCACAGCTGCGGGGTGATGAGGATGGTGTAGCCGTAGCCGTTGTCGGCCATCCCCTCCACGTGGTTTTTCTTGGGGTAGCCGTAAGCCGCCAGCAGGCCCATGATCACCCCGCCGTGGGTCACCACCGCCGCCTGGGTGTTGCCCGCACGCATCATGTCGCTGATGATAAGGTCCAGCCCCTCGCCGCAGCGGCGGGCAAAGTCGGCCAGGCTCTCGCCGCCGGGGATCTGCACCTGGGCGGCGCCGGGGGCAAAAGAGCGAAAAGCCGGGGCGTTTTGCAGCTGGGCGATCGTCTTGCCCTCAAAGTCGCCAAAATCCATCTCGGCGATCTGCTCTACCTCGGCGATATTTTTCATCTCCGGGTACAGGAGCGCCGCCGTCTGCCGGCAGCGGGTCATGGGACTTATATACAGCTTGCCCACGCCGGGATAATCATACCGCTGCCTGAGCGCGATGAGCGCCTGCACCCCCTGCGGACACAGCGGCGAGTCGGTGCGGCGGCCTACATACTGGCCGCGGATGTTGCCTTCAGTAAGTCCATGACGGATGAAATGTATCTTGTAAGTTTTCATAAAATCTCCTGGTCTCCTATGTTTGCTCTACTAAAATCCTGGGAATGTGTTTTAAAATTGCACGAACTGCCTTTACAAAAGGTTTTTCGTGCTATATAATTTACATTATGTAAAAAAGGGGGAGGTTTTGACGATGAATGCCGATTTTCACCGGATCCTGACTCTGCTGCGCAAAGAAAAAGGCGTCAGTCAGAAGCAGGTCGCAGCCAGTCTGGGCATTTCTCAGGCGCTGCTGTCACACTATGAAAAAGGCATTCGCGAGTGCGGGCTCGAATTTGTCGTCAAGGTGGCCGACTACTACGGCGTCTCCTGCGATTACCTGCTGGGCCGCTCGCCCGACCGGGCCGGCCTCACCCTCAGCGTAGAGGATATACCCGACAGCGATGAGCCGGGCAAGCAAAACATCATGCAGCACGGCAGCATCATGCCGGTGCTCAACAAAAAGCTCATTACCAACTCGCTGCACATCGTGTTCGATATGCTGGCCAAAGGCTGCAACGCCTCACTCACCAAAGAGGTCTCCAGCTACATCATGGTGGCGGTGTACAAGATGTTCCGCAAGCTCTACGGCCTCACCCCCAAAAACCAGAGCACCATGTTCTCGGTCTCCAAGGTGCGCTACAGCCAGCTGTGCGACGCCGCCATGCACGAGAGCGTGGCCGATATCGACTGCCTGGACCAAAACGTCGATCTGGGGGACATGAGACCGCTGGAGGACCGCGACGACTTCGAGCTCACCACCCAGTCGCTGGCCGAGAATTATCCGCTCTTTTACTCCTCTTTGCAAAACCTGATCTCCAACGTCGAGGATACACTGGGCAAAGACAGCGGCAAAAAGTAGGGCCGCGCTCCGCCAAGTAGGAGCATGCCCAATATCTGGGTCTGTCACCTATATATAGTACCATTTTTTCACTCTAAAGAAAACGGCTTTTTCATATTTTTAACGGCGTGTACATATACTTAGCGGCAGCCGCCGCCCGGGTCCACCGGCAGCCCAGAGGGGTGTCTGACCCAACAACCGCCCAACAGCCGCCCAACAGCCGCCCAACAGCGGCGGCCGGTTTTGCACACCGTCAAAAAATGCACAGCGATCGCGTCGCCAGGGGCATCCCGCAGCGGGTGTCTCTTTTTTTGTGCCGCGGCCGCTGCCAGCCGTCTGGCGCCCGGCGCGCCGGACCACACTATACTATCATACACAGGGGGCGATCTCTCTTGCAGGAACAACACAAAAAATACGGTCTGGTCACCGCCGTCGCCGTGATCGTCGGCACCGTGATCGGCTCGGGCATCTTTTTTAAGAGCGACGATATACTGGTACTCACCGGCGGTAACATCCTGCTCGGGGCGGCGGCGTTCTGCGTGGCGGCGTTTGCCATCGTCTTTGGCAGTCTGGCCTTCTCCGAGCTGGCCGCGCTCACCGATAAGCCCGGCGGGCTCATCACCTACGCCGACGAGTTCTCCACCTCCAGGGCGGCCTGTGTGGTAGGTTGGTTCCAGACCTTTATCTACTACCCCAGCCTCATCGCTGTGGTGTCCTGGGTGGTGGGGGTATACACCGGCCTGCTGTTCGGGCTCGCTCTGCCACTGGAGGGGCAAATGCTCATCGGCTTTGGTTTCTGTGCCGTCTGTTATCTCTACAACACCTTCTCCCCCCGCTTTGGCGGCATTTTTCAGCGCTTTTCCACCGTGGCCAAGCTGCTGCCGCTCATCGCCTTTGCCCTGATCGGGGTCATCTTCGGCGATCCCACCACCATCATCCCCGCCGGTACCGGCCGCAGCCTGGCCAGCTTTAGCTGGCTGGCAGCGCTGGCCCCTATCGCCTTTTCTTTTGACGGGTGGATCGTGGCCACCTCTATCGCCCACGAGATACGCGACTCCAAGCGCAATCTGCGCCGGGCGCTGGTCATGGGCCCGCTGTTCATCCTGCTTGCCTACCTGCTGTACTTTGTGGGGGTCTCTACCCTGTTGGGGCCCGAACAGGTCATGGCCATGGGCGATGCCCACATCGACCAGCTGGCTATTCAGGTGCTGGGCAAGACCGGCTCCAAGCTGGTGCTGATCTTTGTCATCATCTCGGTCATGGGCACCGTCAACGGCCTCACGCTGGGCAGCATCCGCATGCCCTATGCGCTCTCACTGCGAGGTATGGTCCCCGGCGCCACCAAACTGCAGCAGGTCAGCAAAAAGTTCGATATGCCCCTGCGCTCGGGACTGATGGCGTTTTTACTGGCCAGCGGCTGGTTCCTGCTGCACTATCTCACCCAAAAATTCGGTCTGCTGCCCAACTCCGACGTGTCCGAGGTACCGGTGGCCATCAGTTACCTGCTGTACGTGTTCTTCTACGGCAAAGTCATCTCGCTGCACCGGTCCGGTCGCATCCCCGGCAAAATACGGGGCGTACTGGTACCGCTGCTGGCCAGCCTGGGCTCGCTCATCATCCTCTACGGCGGCGCACAAAACCCGGCCTTCTTCCCCTACGCGCTGCTCTGTGCACTGCTGCTGGGCGGCGGCCTGCTCTACTACACCCGTCGGGCCACCCGGTCTTAAAAGGATAGGCCCCACCACCCATGGCAGCTATCCGGGAATAGCCGCCCGCATCCGCTTTAAACAGGCCGTGTCCCCCCCACCTTATAAGTATCCGCCATGAAACGAAAATACAGGCCAGCGCCCAGACTGCGCTGGCTTTTTTGTTGCCCATATCCCAAACGATACTGTCCCTCGAATACAAAAAGATGGCGCTATCATCCCCACCGTTCCTTTTTTGTCCCTCTTTCCCCACTGCACATTTTGGCGTGTCAACCACATCGAGACCTGAGCTGGGCGCACCGATCGGCCTACTCCTCCAAAACAGATAGCCGCTGTTCGGCGTTCTTATGTTTTTCTACCTTAGGAGTTATCTTCTCATTTTTAAGCCACCGCCCCACCGGACCCCGCCACGATCGATGCGTAAACGCCCCATATTTTTGCAAGCTATACACCGGTGCGCCCCACACGCCCCATGCATAGAGCATAGAGCACAGATAAATACTCTCCACGCTGATCCCTTTTGCGATTTTGACCGCGCGCGTTTTGCGGCAAAACGCAGATGTGTATTCTGCAATCTGCCGCGCATGCTATCTCGAGCCACCGTCTGTCAGGAGGATAAACACCATGTATACGGTCCTACCTTACCGCAATTCCCATAAGTTCACTCTGCTCACAGGATTTCTGCCGCTCTGATCGCTGATAGAGCGCCAATAGGCGCAGTTCATATCAGCCCCAAATCAGCTTCGGATCACTTCCAGACCAACTCTAGCTCCCTGGACCGACCTAAGACCAGCCTAAAACCAACAACGACCAACCTTGCTCAACTCCAGACCATTTCCAGGCCGGTTCATATGCCCCAAACGCACTAATTTCTCAAGATCGCTCGGTCCTATCTCTGTTCCAGCCCAAAACAGCCGCTGTCTTCTCAAAGGGCGGTCCTATTTTCACACCGTCTCTCCCCGCTTGTCTGGCGGCCGGCCATCAGGCGGCGCAGCACAACATTTTCAGCTTGCAAACAAAAAACCGTTTCGGTGCCTGCACCTCTTTTGGGTGTATCGTGTATGAACAGCTGCCACCGGGAAAAACTAACGGAGCGCAATATCTGTACTGTTTTTAAATGGCAAGATACGCATGGGGTCCACACCATCCGATATCTATAATACTGCCCCAGTTCAAAACAGAAAACAGCGCTCCCTGCCGGCATTTCCTGCCCTTGTTCCCGCTCGTTCTACCACGCCCCCGCGCTTTGCCCGGCACAGCGGCCCCCCATCTTGCCGGTCGATCGGATATTAAGCCCAAGACCTACCGGCTCAATATTCCAACTGCCAAGATATCCGTGTGTATCTCCCTGCGCTGATACTCCCCCGGCGGTTCGGCAAGTTTTACCCGTCTCGGCATGGTTTTGGCCCCCGCACCTGAATATCCTCTGCGTATACCGCAGTTCTCCGTACCAAAAACGCCGGTCTTCCTTTGGGGCTCACTATTTTAGGGCACAAAAAAAGAGCAGCGGCATAAAAGCCACTGCTCTCTCATGTACCCTATACCGGGCACCTTCTGTGCGTTTTGCTTACTGAGCGTCGACCTCAGCCATGTGAGAGATCAGCTTCAGCACTTTGTTGGAGTAGCCCCACTCGTTGTCGTACCAGGAGACCAGCTTTACGAAAGTATCGTTGAGCATGATGCCGGCCTTAGCGTCGAAGATGGAGGTTCTGGGGTCGCCGTAGAAGTCGGAAGAGACAACAGCGTCCTCGGTGTAGCCCAGTACGCCGTTCAGATAGGTCTCAGAGGCCTCTTTCATCTTGGCGCAGATGTCCTCGTAGGTGGCGGGCTTGGCCAGTTTAACGGTCAGGTCAACAACAGATACATCCAGGGTGGGAACACGCATGGACATACCGGTCAGTTTGCCGGCCAGGTCGGGGATGACCAGAGCGGTCGCTTTGGCAGCGCCGGTCGAAGAGGGGATGATGTTGCCGGCAGCAGCACGGCCACCTCTCCAGTCTTTCTTGGAGGGGCCATCAACGGTCTTCTGGGTACCGGTGGTGGAGTGAACGGTGGTCATCAGGCCCTCAACGATACCGTAGTTGTCGTTGATGACTTTGGCGATGGGAGCCAGGCAGTTGGTGGTGCAGGAGGCGTTGGAGACGACCATCATGTCTTTGGTGTAGGTCTCGAGGTTGACACCGCAAACAAAAGTCGGGGTCTCTTTGTCCTTGGCAGGAGCGGAGATGACAACTTTCTTGGCGCCAGCTTTGATGTGGGCAGAAGCCTTCTCGGTGGTGCAGAACACGCCGGTAGACTCTACCACGTAGTCGGCACCGCACTCGCCCCAGGGAATGTTGGCGGGATCCATCTCAGCGTAGAATTTGATCTCTTTGCCGTTGACGACGATGGCGTCATCGGTGTAGCTGATCTCGCCTTTGTACTGGCCGTGGACCGTGTCGTAGCGCAGCATGTAAGCGCAGTAGTCGGGGGTCATGAACGGGTCGTTGATGCCCACGAACTCGTAGTCGGGATTGTCCAAACCGGCACGGAAGACCAGTCTGCCGATGCGGCCAAAGCCATTGATACCAATTTTGATAGCCATAGGGATAGCCTCCTATTTATTATAGTCTATCTGTATTTTATAACAAAAAGCTATCTATAGCAAGAGTTTGTCAGGAATTTAACCAGAAGTTTTCACACAATTCAAAAATTCACTTTTTCCCCACCCGGGTCCTTGGTACCAATTTCAGTAAGATCTGCTGCCAGTATTTGCATTGGCACAAAAACCATAGTATACTATATGAAAACAAGTCGAAATTTATCGAATTACGGTAGGTTCTAAATGGAAATCTGTAATGAAACCCAATACCTGGCGGCGGCGCAGTCCATCTTCGAGCACGCCCACCTGCCGGTGCTCGTGTGCGATAAAAAGATGCTCATCCTCTGGCACAACAGCTGTGCCGAGGTCTATATCCACGGTCTCACCGGCTACCCCAGCGCCGCCGGTCTTTTGCCCACCGGCGATCTCGGCAGTATTCTGGCGCAGCTGCAAAAGGGGCTGGACGTCTATCTGCCGTCCCCGCAGCTGCCGGCCGGCGGCAGCCCGCTGCAGCTGCACCTGATCCCGGTACTGGGCGCCCAGGGCCAGCTGCAGCTGGTCACGCTCATGCTGCCGGTGGCCAGCAGCTCCCTCACCGAGGGCTCCCGCCGGCAGATCGACCGGGTCAGCACCGCTTTTTCGGCCGCCAGCCGCACCAACCTCACCGCCATCTTCTCGGCCCTCTCGCCCCTGGCCCGCAAGTTCGAGGAGTACGCCGACTACGAGGGGCAAAAAATGCTCGACCAGATCAACCGCAGCGCCTATCGCCTGCTGCGGCTGGGGAAAAATATCGAGCAGGCCTCGCAGCTGCTGACCGGAGCCTATCAGCTGCAGCTGCGCCCGGTAGAGATGGCCCGCCTACTGCAAGACCTCTGTCAGGGGGCGGCCACCGTGCTGCGGCAGAGCCCTGTACCGCTCACCTACCAGATCGATTTTAAGCAGCTGTTCATGCTCATCGACCAGCAGCTGCTCGTCGGGTGCATCACCAACCTGCTCTCCAACGCCTTTCTCTATTCCAGCGACCAAAACACCGTGCACCTGCACGCCCAGGTGGTGCGCGACGCTCTGCACATCTCGGTGCGCGACCGCGGCGCCGGTATCCCGGCCGAGGTGCTGCACCGGGTGTTCGACCCCTACTACTCCTACCGCGCCCCCGAGCTGGGTTTCGTGCAGGCAGCCGGTCTGGGCCTCCCCATCTGCCGTCAGGCGGTCCAGGCCATGGGCGGCCAGATCTTTCTCCCCAGTCCCCCCGGCGACGGCACGCCCGTGCGCTTTTCACTGCCCATCACCCCGCCGCAGCCGGGCCTTTCCTCGCCGGCGGCAGAGGATTTTATCGGCAACCGCTACTCCAGCCTGTATGTCGATCTGGCCGATGTCTGCACCTTCCCCTACCTGTAAGTATACCGTTTCTGTACGGCCGCCAAAAAGGCGGGCAGCTCACTGCGAGCTGCCCGCCTTTTTTTGCGCTATCGGCGCAGGCGCCGGGGGGCACTGCCCGCCCGCCGCGGCCGGTACACGTAGCTCCCCTTTTCCGGCGAGCGGTGTTCGTCTTTTGCGGCTGTGTCCTCTTCCTCTGGCCGCTGGCCGCCGTGCCGGGGCCCCACCCGCTCCATCGAGCGGTCAAACGCCCCCATATACCACAGAGTAACGGCCAGCACCGCCGCCAAAAACAGCAGATGCGTGGCCAGCGACAGCATCGACAGCAGCTCAAACGGGCCGCCGTTTAACATCTGCCGCACCAGGTTGGGCAGATAGGCCACAGCACCCAGCACCAGCGTGCGCCACCCCCAGCCGATGGCCGCCCGCGCCCGGCGGGCGGTAAACTCGCCGGTAAAGGTGTAGCACACCTGCAAAAACAGAAAGCTGCCAGCACAGCTGGTCAAAAAGTCCAGCACCCGCTGCGGCAGGTACGGCGATACCGCCTTGCCGGCAATGAGCAGCACCAGGCTAAACCCGGTCCACACCACCACCAGCAGCACCGCCGGCGACAGCCCGCCGGGCCCGCCGCGGCCGATAAACTGGCCGGCCCCCAGCAGCCCCACGCCCATCAGGGCGCCAAATAGGCTGTACCCCAGCTGCCCGATAGACACGTACCCCTGCACAAATTGCAGCAGCACCGAGGCGATGCCCACAGCAATGGCCAGCACGCCGCACAGCTTCACCGCGCCCCCCAGTGCCCGTGCGGGCCGGGGGCGGCTGTCAAAGTGCCCCCGGCCCAGCAGCACCGCCAGCAGCGACACCGCTACCAGCACTGCCAACAGCGCCCCGTAGAGCAGCAGCACCTCTTTTCTCTCAAAAGATACCATGCCTTTTTGGCCCAGTACCAGGTAGCCGACGGGGAACCCCACCGTCAAAATAGCGAGCAGCGCCGCGACGAGCCGTTTCATAAAGTATATCCCCTATCTATTTTCTATGGGAACATACGCGCGTTTTTCACTGAGCGCCTTGTATGCGGGCCTCATGATACGGCCGCCGAACATCAGCTCCTCCAGGCGGTGCGCACACCAGCCCGGCATTCTGGACGCCGCGAACAGCGGGGTAAACAGGTCCTCCGGTATCCCAAGCGTCTTGAATACCAGTCCCGAATACAAGTCTACATTGGCACACAAATTCTTGTCAATACCCTTGAGCTCGCCAAATACCACCGGCGTCAGCTCCTCCACCTTCTGCAGCAGTCGCAGGTCGTCGCCAAAACCCTTCTCCACCGCCAGCTTCTCGGCGTGCGTCTTCAGTATCTGGGCGCGGGGGTCGCTCTTGGTGTACACCGCGTGGCCGATGCCGTAGATGAGCCCGCTCTTATCGCCGGCCTCTCTGCGGATGAGTTTGGCCAAAAAGTCTTTGATCTGCCCGTCGTCGCCATAGTCGGCGATCCCCTCTTTCATGTACTCCAGCATCTCCACCACCTTGATGTTGGCGCCGCCGTGGCGAAAGCCCTTCAGCGACCCCACCGCCGCCGAGATAGCTGCGTAGGTGTCGGTGCCCGAGGAGGAAAGTACCCTGCAGGCAAAGGTGGAGTTGTTGCCGCCGCCGTGCTCGGCCATCAAGATCATGCACAGGTCCAGCAGCTTGGCCTCCTCCTCGGTAAAGCGCTTGTCGGGGCGGATGGTGCGCATAATGGTCTGCGCCGTCGACATGCCGCGCTTGGGCATGTGGAAGTACATGCTTTTCTTGTCGTACTGCCGCCGCTTTACCTGGTAGGCATTGGTGATGATGGTGGGGGTGCAGGCGATGAGCTCGATGCATTGGCGCATCACATTTTCCATGCTCACGTCATCGGCGTTGTCGTCGTAGGAGTACATGGCCAGTATACTGCGGGCCAATTTATTCATCACGTTGGGCGACGGGGCCTTCATGATCATGTCCTCTACAAAATACGGCGGCAGGTCGCGAAAGTCGGCCAGCGTGTCGCAAAATCCCTCCAGCTGGCGGGCAGTGGGCAAAATGCCAAACAGAAGCAGATAGCTCAGCTCTTCAAACCCGTAGCGGTCCTGCGCCAAAATGCCCTGCACAAAATCCTCCAGATCGATACCGCGGTAGTACAGCTTGCCCTCGGCCGGGGTCTTTACCCCGTCTACCATATCGTAGCCCACCACGTCGCAGATCAGCGTCAGGCCGGCCAGCACGCCGGTGTTGTCGGCGTTGCGCAGGCCGCGCTTTACCCCCAGCTTCTCGCAGTCCGAGGGGTCGATGAAGTTATACTTGCGAAACTGCTCACATAGTCTATTGATAGCCTGCTGTTTCTCGTAGGACATGTGTAATGCCATGTAGATGCACCTGCTTTCTTAAATGTCGCGAAAGGCCCCGGGCCTTCCAGCAGCCCAAAAGGCGGCCATTTATGTGAATTTCAGGTCCAAAAAGGCCCGAATTCATCGTTTGTTAACATTTGCAGCCGCTGCCGGGCAGCGGCTGGTCAGCACCGGGCGGGGCTGTTCCCCTTTTTAGAATGTACCTATTCTACTCTGGCCCCCGGCAAAAGTCAATAAAAAACCCGCAAAATTTGAAATTTGTACATATCTTCATTTCAAATAATCACCGATAAATAGGTTATTTCCCAAATAACAAACGAAAATATGAATTATCAAAAACAAAAAATTTCATTTTAAAGGAAGTGGAGCCTCATGCGATTAAAATTGTCCGTCCTCATCATCTTCGCGCTGGTCACATTCGGCACCCCATTCGCCGTATTTTTGGCGCAAAAAGACACCCCCTCCCCCGCCCCCCCACAGACCAGCAGCGCCACCAGCGGCGCCGCCGACAAAGGCCAGCAAAAGAGCCACACCATTAAAGTTTTAGACGGCTCTACCGGGCAGGTGCAGGAGCTGGCCCTGCGCGATTACCTGTACGGGGCGGTGGCTGCCGAAATGCCCCCCAACTTTAGCCAGGAGGCGCTCAAGGCCCAGGCGATCGCCTGCTCCACCTACGCCGTGCGCCTCAAGCAGCAGGCTGCGACCAGCCCCAACGCCGACCTAAAAGGAGCCGATATCTCGGTCGACTCCAAGGTGCACCAGGGCTATGTGAGCACCGACGAGATGAAAAAGATGTGGGGAGACAACTTCGATACCTATTTTGCCCTCATCAAAGATGCTGTCGACCCGGTGGCCGACCAGGTGCTCACTTATGAAGGAGCTCCCATCATCTCGGCCTACCACTCCATCTCGCCGGGCAAGACCGAGGCTGCCGCCGACATCTGGGGGCAGGAGGTCCCCTACCTGGTATCGGTCGACAGCCCCGGTGACGTGCTGGCCCCCGACTACGAGACCAAAGAGGTATTTACCGCCGCCGTGGTAAAAGAGAACCTGCTCACCGCCTTTTCAGATATCGCCTTCACCGAGGACCCGGCTGGCTGGTTTACCGACCCAGCTGCCACCGCCGCCGGCAGTGTCAAAACTATTAAGGTCTGCGGCAAAGAACTCACCGGCGACGATATCCGAACGGCGCTCAACCTGCGCTGCGCTGCCTTTACAGTAGCTTTTGCCGACGGAAACTTCACCTTTACCGTAAAGGGTTATGGTCACGGTGTGGGTATGAGCCAGTATGGGGCCGACTACATGGGCCGGCAGGGTTCAAGCTACCAGGATATTCTGGCTCACTATTTTCCCAATACTTCGGTTGAACCTATTGACAACTTTCTCTAAATAGATTATTATATGCACAGATGAACAGCTGTTCATGTGTGCATATTTTCATTTCACCGTGAACGGCCCTCATATATGCTGCGGATACACTGCTTGCCCCGCAGCCGAGAAAGGCGGTCACACCATGACAGAAAACCAGTCTCAACACGATATCCTCACCGACACCGACGAGATGTGCCAGGAGCCCCACAAACACACCTGTCTGGTATCTAGAGCGAAGGCCCACATATTGGAAAATGACAAGCTGGACCCGCTCTGCGATATCTTTAAAGTCCTGTCCGATCCCACCCGCATGCGCATTATCTTGGCGCTGGTCGATACCGAGATGTGTGTCTGCGATCTGGCCGACGTAGCCGAATCGAGTCAGTCGAACATCTCGCATCAGCTGCGGCAGATGCGGCAGACCGGTATCGTAAAGTCCCGCAAAGAGGGAAAATCGGTGTTTTACTCACTGGATGACGACCACATCAAGACCATCATCGTTCAAGCCGTAAACCACGTGGCCCACATGCGCTGATATAGCGCTTTTATCCGAAAGGAGGACACCATGAAGACCAGACTTTCCATACAGGGACTGAGCTGCTCCCACTGCGCCATGAAGATCGAAGAAAAGCTGGAGCACTCGAACAAATTCGACAGTATAGCGCTGCTGTTTGCTACCGGCGTGCTCCTCATAGAAAACGATCATCCGGTCACCGATCAGGAACTGTCCTATATCCAGCAGGTGTGCGACGACATCGAGCCCGGCACCGTCATCAGCCGAGCCGCCGGCAACACCACTGCCCCAGATGCGACCCCGGCAACCCACGCAAACGGCGACAGCTGTGGGTGCGGTCATGAGCACCACCACAAGCACGGCGACAGCTGCGGGTGCGGCCATGAGCACCACCACGAGCACGGCGGCAGCTGCGGGTGCGGCCATGAGCACCACCACGAACACGGCGACAGCTGCGGGTGCGACCATGAGCACCACCACGAACACGGCGACAGCTGTGGGTGCGACCATGAGCACCATCACGAACACGGCGGCAGCTGCGGGTGCGGCCACGAGCACACAGATGAGCCGGCAGCCCCCATCGATCCAAAAGCCTTTGCCGGCAGTCAAAAGCTCTATTTTACCGGTCTCTCCTGCTCCCACTGCGCCATGAAGATCGAGGAGAAACTGCAGCAGTCGGGCAAATTCCAGCGGGCGGCGGTCTCGTTTGCCAGCGGGACCATCCTCATCAAAAATGATCACCTGCTCACCGACAGCGAAGTCGCATTCATCGCCCAGGTATATGACGATATAGAACCCGGTACCCATATCAGCCGTATACCTGCCGATACGGTAACCGTCTCTGCTGAAAGTGCCTCTCCATCTGCCCGCAAATCAGTCTCTAAAGCCGAAAAGAAACGTCCATTCGTGTTGCTTATCGCCTCTGTGGCGCTGGCAGTGGCCGGCCTTATCACCTCCAAGCTGCTCGATATCAGCTGGTTGCCGCCGGTGTTGTTCGTGCTCTCCTGTGTGCTTTCCAGCTACGATGTGTGGTACCGGGGCATTACCGGCATCGCCAAAAAGCGGGTGGATGAGAACCTTCTGGTGACCATCGCCATCATCGCCTCTTTCTTTATCGGCGAATTTCCCGAGGCAGCTATGGTCGCCCTGCTATTTAAGATCAGCCTGTTTTTAGAGGATAAAGCCGTGGGCGCTACCCGCAAAAACATCAGCGCCATCACCAACATCCAGCCCGACTCGGCCAAAGTGCTGCTGCCCGATGGCAGCACCCGCCAGCTGCGGGCCGAAGAGGTGCAGGTGGGCCAAACTATCGTCATCAGCCCGTCTGAGCGCATCCCGCTGGACTGCACGGTGTTAGAGGGCAACACAGCCACCGACAATTCGGCCATCACCGGTGAGAGCATTCCTGTCAACGTGGGACCCGGCGACAAACTGCTATCGGGGTCTATCAACCTCACTGGGCTCATCAAGGCCACCGTCACCTCCCGCGTGGAGGAGAGCACCGCTGCCAGGATCATCAATCTGGTGGAGGAATCGGCTGCTCAAAAGAGCCACTCGCAAAAATTCATCACCAAATTTGCCGCTGTCTATACACCGGTCATCATCGGCCTGGCTATCTTGGTGGCGATCTTCCCGCCGCTGCTGGGTCTGGGCAGCTGGAAGCAGTGGATCTACACCGCGCTGGTGTTCGTGGTCTCGGCCTGCCCCTGTGCGCTGGTCATCTCGATCCCGCTGGGTTTCTTCTCCGGTATCGGCGCCGCCACCAAGCGCGGGGTGCTCATCAAGGGCGGTAAGCACATCGAAAACCTCTCTAAACTCACTGACGCTGTATTCGATAAGACCGGCACCCTGACCGATGGGCAGCTCAAAGTGACCGGTATCACCGCTTTTGGCGACTTTACTACCGATCAGGTGCTGCGCTACAGCGCGCTGGCCGAGAGCTTTTCGGCCCATCCGATCTCCCGCTCTATCATTGCTCAGTGCCCCGATAAGCCCCAGGAGGAGATCGTCAGCTACCAGGAAGTAGCCGGTAAAGGTGTGCTGGTACAGCTCAAAGAGCATCAGCTGGCTTGCGGTTCCTTAAAGCTGATGGCCGATCAGGATATCCGCGTGCCGCAGGGGGTAGAGGCCAATGTACTGCTGGCCGTTGACGGGCAGCTGGCCGGGGCTATTACCGTGGGCGACGCACTGCGGCCCGACAGCGCCCAGATGGTAGCCGACTTAAAGGCGGCCGGCGTACAGACTGTGACCATGCTCACCGGCGACAGCCAAAAAGCCGCTGCCAAAATTTCGGGCGAATTGGGGCTAGATCGCTACTATGCCGAGCTGCTGCCCCAAGATAAGGTACAGCGCCTGACCGATATCAAAGGTGAGGGCCGTATGGTCGCCTTTGTGGGGGACGGCATCAACGACGCCCCGGTACTGGCTGCCTCTGACGTAGGTGTCGCCATGGGCTTTGGCACCGAGGCCGCTATCGAGGCCGCTGACGTGGTACTGGTCTCTGGCAAACCCAGCTCGCTGGTAACTGCAGTAAAGCTGTCCAAGCGGGTCATGCGCATCATCCAGGCCAATATCGTCTTTGCTCTGGCTGTAAAATTTTTGGTCATCGTACTGTCGCTGTTCTCGCTTTCCACCATTTGGATGGCTGTATTCGCCGATGTGGGCGTAACTGTGCTGTCGGTGCTCAACACCACCCGCCTGCTACTGGGCAAAAAGAGTACCTAACTTCTAGATATCCATGCTATCAATGCCGTATTTTGTGTAAGTAGAGGGGCCGAAACGATCGTGTTTCGGCCCCTCTACCCTGTTTCGTGCACTATACCCGCCTGTAATTGCCAGATAGAAGCTGCGCACTATGCCGATACCCCACAGAATAAACCGCTTTTTCTGTAGGCAAAGAGGCAAAATACAGCGAGAAGTTTTAGAAAAAACTCCAATCTTTTTAGACTCGCGCCTCCATCTACTTGCACCGCTGTCAGACTGTGTTACACTAAAAGAAAAGAGTCTGCTTTTTATATAGTGTGCAGACACAATAAGGAGGATGCTACCTTTGAACGAGAAGAATTTTGTCAAAGACGCAGTTGCCAAACACCAGGCGTCTATTTGGGAGCTGCAAAAAGCTGTGTGGGAGGCTGCCGAACTTGGATATGAAGAAGTAAAATCGGCCGCTGCTTTTTGCCGGTCTTTAAAAGAGGCCGGGTTTACCGTTGAGAGCGGTGTGGCCGAGATCCCCACCGCCTTTATCGGCACCTATGGCAGCGGCAAACCAGTAATTGGCATTTTGGCCGAGTTCGACGCCTTGTCGCAGCTGGGCCAGGAGGCTGCCTGCCCGGTAAAAACGCCTACTCCCGACAACGAAAACGGCCACGGCTGCGGCCACAGCGCACTGGGCGCCGGCGCTTTTGCTGCGGCAGTTGCAGTGAAAGATTATTTGGACGCCACCGGCTGCAGCGGTACCGTGAAACTGTTTGGCTGCCCAGCTGAAGAGACCGGTTACGGCAAGACCTTTATGACCCGCTACGGCTGTTTTGACGGCGTAGACGCGGTGTTCACCTGGCACCCATTTGACAACAATGCCGCCTGGGGCGTGAGCTGCCAGGCGAATATCAACATGGTATTTTCGTTTAAGGGCCGCACTGCGCATGCCGCCGCTGCCCCCCACGACGGCCGCAGTGCGCTAGACAGCTGCGAGATCATGAATGTGGGCGTAAACTACCTGCGCGAGCACGTGATCCCCGATGCCCGGCTGCACTATGCCTATCTGGATGTGGGCGGCAGCTCGCCCAATGTGGTACAGGACCATGCCACGCTCAGCTACTTTATCCGCGCACCCAAGATCGAACAGGTGCGCGAGATCGTGGAGCGGGTGAAAGATATCGCCCGCGGCGCGGCGCTCATCTGCGGCACCGAGACCAGTTGGTACCTGCGTACCGGTGTGAGCAACTACATACCCAACCACACGCTGACCGAGCTGCTCTACAGCGCTATGGAGGAAGTTGGCGCGCCCGCCTTTGACCAGAAAGACTTCGACCTGGCAGCCGCTTTTGGCAAGACTCTGCCCGAAGATGTTAAGCAGAAAACCGCCCAGTTGCTGGTCAAAAAATTCGGACCTGAAAAAGGCGCCCAGCTACAGGCGCAGGGGCTCTCTACCGAGATCGAGCCGCTGGTCATCACCGACATGTGCGCCCCCGGCTCTACCGACGTGGGCGATGTCAGCTATGTAGTGCCCACAGCCCAGGCCATGATCGCCGGTATGGCTTTGGGTACCCCCGGCCACACCTGGCAGATCTCCGGCCAGACCTGCTCTTCTATCGGTCAAAAGGCGGTGGAGAATGCCGGTGAGATCTTGGCGCTGTCGGCCATCAAAGTGCTGCAAGACCCGTCTATCTGCGACAAGGCCAAAGCAGAGCTGCAGGCAGTGACTGGCGGCGAGTACAAGTGCCCCATCCCCGCCGAGGTAAAGCCCCCGGTACCGGAGTGGGTGCCGCAGGCCGCCAAAGAGGCCGGTCTGTAGAGAGACTTTAAAAAATAGTAAAGAGAGCACTGCATGGGGCAGTGCTCTCTTTTTATTGCCGTATTTATACGGTGAGATGGGCGGAACTGCTGCGGCGCAGGCAGCAAAACAGCAGTACCAGACCCGTGCCCAACAAGATGTGGCCGATACCCGCCACCCCTGAAAGTGCCGCATCAAAAACCTTGGATAAGGCAACACCCCGCACCTGCACCACACCCCGCCCGAGGAGCGTGACCGCCGTCAGTGGCCGACCGATGTTGTAGAGCCGGTAAAACAGCGCCAAGCCCTTTTGTTGGGAAACATCCGTGCTGGCGACAAACAGTGCCACCAACAGAAATAGCAACATCCCCAGCACCAGCAGATGCAGGTGCACAAACGACAGTGCCGTGCGGCCGGAAAAGCCGGAAAACTTGGTGAATTCCCGGTAAAATACGCCGCTGGCCAGCCCGGCTACAGCATAAATAAAAGCGGTATTGATGTATTTTTTCACAGTTAGACCTCCATTTCTGGCGGGGCCAGAAAAAAATGTTGCGCGCAACAAACTATACGAATATTGTATATTATAAAGTGCACCTACAAGTCTGTCAACCTGAGCCATTCATGTGTGCTATAATGGGATACAGAAGTCAAAAAGAATATGCAGCTGCCGTTAGGCGCCGTGCTGTACAGCCATTTAAAAGTGGGAGACCGCCCAATGAATATGTTAACAAACTATGAAAACGCCATCAAAAACTTGCCTTTGGGGCGAATTTTAACTAAAAAAGAGCTTTTGACCGAGACCTTTTTGCTGGAGCGCAGCGGCCAGGTAGAGATCTATTACGCACCCCACAACGCCTACCAAAACCCCAGCGCCAAGATCGTCATCGTGGGCATATGCCCCGGCTGGACCCAGACCGAGATCGCCTTTCGCACCGCCAGGCAGGGATTGGCTGAAAACTGGCCCCAGGAGGAGATCTTAAAAGCCTGTAAAAAAGAGGCGCGCTTTGCCGGTACTATGCGCACCAACCTGATACACATGCTCGACGAGATCGGCCTGCAGGACATTTTGGCGCTGGAAAGCTGTGCACAACTGTTTACCTGTGTAGATGGGCTGCTGCACACTACTTCGCTGCTGCCCTACCCGGTATTTGTACGGGGAAAAAACTATACCGGATACAACCCTTCTATGCGCCAACCGCTGCTGAAAAAATACCTAGATGCATTTTTTACCGCCGAGCTCAATGTGTACCGCGAGCCGGTGCTGCTCATTCCCCTGGGCAAAGTAGTGGAGGAAGAAGCCCAGCGCATCATCGGCGAGTTGGGGCGCACCAACATCACCTGCCTGCGGGGGCTGCCCCACCCATCGGGCGCCAATGCCCGCCGCCTGCCGCAGATGCGCGAAAATGGTGCGGACCTGGCCGAGCAGGTACGGCACTTCGGGCAGAAAGTCTGCCCCGGCCAGGTGCATGCATAAGCTCAACTAAAAAAGAGACGTCGCACTTGGCGATGTCTCTTTTTTGATTGACAGCGTAATGTTTTTACGCGGGTAAAATTACCGCAGCCGCGCTGTGGACCGGCATGTAAAAAAGCGAGTGCTGTTTTCTGCTTGCTGTTTATTGTGCACTGCACGGGGTCTGTAGCGCACGATTTTATATCGATAAAAAGTTTTTCTTGTGTTTTTTTAATAAGTTCGTATAATATAAAGCGCGTATTGAGATAAGCTGCAATTCAGACGGTAGAAGAGGTAGTTATGCGACAGGAAAATGATCTTGGCAAAGACCCCATCGGCAAGCTGGTGCTGCGCATTGCGCTGCCCAGTATGCTGGCGCAGTTCGTCAACGTTTTATACAGCATCGTCGACCGCATGTACATCGGCAACATTGCCGGAGTGGGAGAGCTGGCCCTGGCCGGGGTGGGTGTGTGCGGCCCGGTGATCACCATGATCGGGTCGGTGGCCTCGCTGGTGGGCATTGGCGGTGCCCCGCTGATGAGCATTCGGCTGGGTGAGGGAAAACAGGCTAAAGCCAAGGCGATACTCGCCAACTGCTTTATGATGCTGTGTGTGCTCTCGCTGGTACTTGTGGCGGTGCTGTTTTTGGTAAAGCGGCCGATGCTGCTGTTTTTTGGCGCCAGCAAGGCGACGATCCCCTATGCCGACAGCTATTTTTCAGTGTATATTGCCGGCACGCTGTTTGCTCTGCTGGCCACCGGTATGAGCCAGTTCATCATCTGTCAGGGTTTCGCCAAGATCGCCATGTGCGCGGTGATATTGGGCGCCGTATTAAATATCGTTTTAGACCCGATCTTTATTTTTGCCCTGGATATGGGGGTGGCCGGAGCGGCGATCGCCACCGTTTTGTCGCAGCTGGCCAGCTGCTGTTTTGTGCTTGCCTTTTTGTTTGGACAGCGGCCGATGGTATCTATCAGCTTTGGCGGGTACAGCTGGCAGGTGATACGGCGGGTGCTCGTCATCGGCCTTACGCCGTTTGCTATTATTGCTGTGGACAACATGATGATCATTGCCATGAATACAGTTTTGCAGCGGTATGGGGGCGCGGTACAGGGGGATGTTTTGGTGACCTGTGCCACCATCGCCCAGAGTTTTATGCTGGTGGTGACCATGCCTTTGAGCGGGATCAGTGGCGGCACCCAGGCCATTTTGAGCTACAACTACGGGGCACAGCAGATAGACCGGGTGCGAGCAGCACAGCGCAAGATATTTTTACTGTGCCTGACCTATACGGTGTGCATGACGGCGGTAGCTTGGCTGTGCGGACAGTGGTTTGTACGGCTGTTTACCAGCGATGCGGCTGTGGCACAAAAAGCACTGTGGGCTATTCGCGTATGTACGCTATCACTTTTGCCGCTGGGTATTCAGTACGAGATCGTCGATGGGTTTACGGCCATTGGGCAGGTGCGCTTTTCGCTGCCGCTCTCGTTTTGGCGCAAGCTGGTGTATTTTGCCGCCCTGTTTGCGCTGCCCGTTATATGGGGGGCACAGGCGGCTTTTTATGCCGAGCCGATCTCGGACTTTTTTGGGCCGCTGGTGTCTATGATCGTGTATTTGCTGGCCATGAAACGGGTGCTTAAAAAGAGAGAGGCCAAACGCGAAACCGCCCCGGACCAGGTTCGTATAGCGGCAGAGTAAAATAACTCCTGACATAATATACTCAAATCAAACTATCTCTATAAAATTTTATATATACTTTACAAGATTATTCCCATGTGTTAAAGTGTACTTGTCTGCTGGACAGCGGACGGAAAAATATATGCCTGGACAGGCTCTGGAAATAATTGCGTTGTACGATTTTCGAGGGCTAACCTGTGTGTTAGCCCTTTTTATTTTCGGGGCGTTCCACCTGGGAAAAGGAGAGACAAATGCCTATCAAAAAGCCGAGTATTATTATCAAGTTCGATTGTTCGGGGGAACAGACGGTTGGCGAGATCACCAAGATTGTCGGTCTTACCAGAGCCAGATTTTTAATTTCTATTATCGACGCGCTGGACCTAGAGGCCAATCCGCGCTCTGCAAAAACCGGACCGGTTACCGATGCCATACAGGAATCTATTGAAAATGACCCTCGGGTATTTCCATTCAAGACCAAAGGTGTTTTGTTGGCGTCTTCGCGGTACGATCGGCTGGAGAGAAATCGCATAAGGATCACCCCGGAGAGCCCTGAAATAGAAGGGATTTTAGATGGCGGCCACAATACGTTGGCAATTGGCCTGTATATATTAAATAGAGCCATGCAGCATAAAGGAATCCCTTTACCCCGAAACACCAAAACCTGGGATGCGTTTAAAGAGCTGTGGCAAAAAAACCGCGACATTATTGACGAGTACCTGGATATGTTGCGCCGAGAACCCGATAATGATGCGCTAAACTTTTTCGTACCTATTGAGCTACTGGTTCCCCGGGACGCAGAGGACGGCGGCTGTGTGGAATCATTCAAGAGCGACCTGCTTGAAATTTGCGCGGCGCGAAATAACAATGTGCAGCTGCAGGTATCGGCCAAGGCCAACCAGCGCGGGTATTTTGATACCCTGAAAAGCCTGATGGAGAGCTATGATGCCGACGTGAACCGCCGAATTGAGTGGAAGACAAACGACGGTGGTGAAGTGAAGGTGCAGGACCTCGTTGCACTGGCCTGGATTCCGCTGAGTTTGATCAACCCGGTGAGAGATTGCGACGGCAGAACCGTTGAGCCCGTATCTCCGCAAAAAATATATTCGGCTAAGGGCAGTTGTCTGAGCCAGTTTGAGCGGCTGATGAGCTCGCCTGAAGTTACTCTGGAGGTAGACAGTGACTACAGGCGAGAGCTGTACAACCCGGAGGTTTTGTCTGCCTTTGAAGTTGCCGTCCAGCTCCCGAAACTATACGATTACATTTATGAGATGTTTCCCAAATTTTACAATTTTGCCGGTGGGAGTTATGGCCGTATTACTGCGGTAAAGAGATTAAATGAAAACCGCCGTGAAAAAAAGGCGCCGTTTACCGCCAAAACGGTTGAGACACTGAGCCCCGACGGTTTTATTGCCCCACTGGTTTACGGATTGCAGGCGCTGATGGAAAACGCCGTTGTCGACGGCCATTCTGTTATTCGCTGGAAGCAGGAGCCGATGGACTTTTTGCGGGCAAACTTAGAAAAAGTTGTGGTATACTACGCCGGTATCTTTAGCATGTGCGACTATGACCCGCAAAAGATCGGCAAAAACGCCCAGAGTTACACGCAGGCACTATCTGGTTATAAGATGACTCTTGCCGGGATACTATAAGCCGGATTTGAATTTAAACCCTTGATAGGCCTTGCGTACTGTGGCTGCGCCCAGAGAAGGCGGAGCCGGTCGGGTATATGGACTTTTACCCGCCAAAAGATACCTTGTGATCTGGCAGTTGCCCGGTGCTGAGATCATAAATGATCTACTTTCATATAGCTAAAAAGCAAAAAGAGAGACAGACACGCGTCAGGTGTATCGGTCTCTCTTTTTTTACAGCAGTTATAAGATAGAAAAAACCTGCGGTCGCAAAATGCGGACCGCAGGTTTGGCGGAGATGGAGGGATTTGAACCCTCGCGACGGTTTCCCGCCCTACACCCTTAGCAGGGGCGCCTCTTCGACCTCTTGAGTACATCTCCAAAGTCAAAGGAACAGGGGCTATTTTATTAGGATCGGCTGGCGGAGAGGGTGGGATTCGAACCCACGGCTCTTGCGAGTCACTGGTTTTCAAGACCAGCTCCTTAAACCGCTCGGACACCTCTCCATCGCAAGTAACAGACATTATAATAGCATACCGGCATTTTTCTGTCAACTATTTCCGGGGTTTTTTTAAGCGCCTTTGGCCCCCTGTCTATACTCTGCCCAGTTGTGGCGATTTTACACTGCTGCGGTGTTGGACCGCCGTCTGCGCCAAAAGAGAAGAGCCTAAAAGGCTCTTCTCTTTTGGTTCTGGCAGGATCAGAGTGCAGCGTATGCGCGGGCGACCTGAGCGCCCACGACGGCGTTTGCCTTGACCATTTCGGAGAGCTGAACAAAAGAGCGGCCGCCGGTCATCTGCTTGATAGCCCGCAGGATAAACGGCGTGGACTCCTTGCCGCTGACCCCCTGCTGGCGGCACTGCTCGACGGCGCGGGTGATGACCACTTCCATCTCGTCGTAGTCGACGGCGTACGGTGCGGGGATGGGATTGGCGATGAGCAGCCCACCGCTCAGGCCCATAGACCACTTTGTCTTGGCGATACGGGCCGCCTCTTCGGCACTAGCGACAGCATAGTCGAGTGGAAGATGGCTGGTGCGGCTGAAAAAGGCCGGGAACTCGCTGGTGCCGTAGCCGATGACCGGCACGCCAAAGGTCTCGAGGTACTCCAGTGTGAGCTTTAGATCGAGGATCGATTTGGCGCCGGAGCTGACGACCGCCACATCGGTGTGAGCCAACTCTTGCAGGTCGGCGGAGATGTCGAAACTCTGGCTGGCGCCACGGTGCACGCCGCCGATACCGCCGGTGACAAAAAAGCGGATACCGGCCATTTTGGCAATGACCATGGTGGCTGACACGGTGGTGGCGCCGGCCCGGCCGATGGCGGCGTAGGTGGGCAGGTCGCGGCGGCTGACCTTGCCGATTTGATTTTCTTTTGTCTGGCACATATAGAGCAGCTCGTCACGGGTGAGGCCCGCGCGCAGCTGGCCATCGATGACCGCAGTGGTCGCCGGCACGGCCCCGGCCCCGCGCACGATCTGCTCGATCTCGAGGGCAAAGGCGGCGTTTTCGGGGCTGGGCATCCCGTGACTCAGGATGGTGGATTCCAGTGCCACCACCGGCTCGCCGTTTTTGAGGGCGGACTGGACTTCGGTGCTCATTTGCAGATAGCGATTCATGTTTTTCCTCCTTTATTTGTAAAGCGGTGGCTATCTATTACAGCTGGTTACAGCCGGCGCCCGCAGCAGCGCCTGCAGTGCGGTGAGGCTCATGTGCGGGTTGACGGTATCGGGGTGCTGCGTGGCCAGCAGTCCGGCGGCCAGAGCCATATCGAGACACTGCGTCGGCGCGCTTTTTTGGCAGTATCCCCACAGGAGACCGGCGGCAAAGGCATCGCCGGCGCCCACCGCGCTGTGTACCTGTTTGGCTGGCGGCAGATGGCGAAACAGACTGTTTCCAGCGCGGTCGCAGTAGTAACAGCCGCGTGCGCCCAGCGTGACCACCACCGCCTGTACCCCGATATCTAACAGGCGCTGGGCTGCCAACTGCAGCTGACGGCGATCGCCAACCGGCAGCCCGGTAAGCGCCGCCAGCTCGTAGACATTGGGGGTGACGGTGTGCAGGCCGTTTAAATAGGGCCGCAGGCGGCGGGCGTTTTGGGTGGAGACCGGGTCCCACAGTACCGGTTTTTGGGGGGCTATTTGCCGGGAGATAACGGCCATGAGCGCCTCGGGCAGGCTGCCGTCACAGACCAGCCAATCGGCGCGCTCGATGTCGTGCTGAGCGGCGGTGAGCAATTCTGGGCCCAGCTGGCGGTAAATGGACAGATCGGAGACTGCCACCAGCATATCGCCCTGCTCGTCGAGCACCACTAGGTGGGTGGCGGTGTGGCACGCCGGCAACACCGCCACCTGCTGGCTATCGATGCCGCGGGCGCGCAAGTCGGACAGCACAGCGCGGCCATAGAGATCGTCGCCCACCGCTGAGAGCTGCTGCACCCCAGCCCCCAGCAGCGCCAAATTGGCCAGAATATTGTGGGTGACGCCACCCACCGCGGTGTGTACCTGCCCCATGTTGGAATCGCGCAGGACGGGGCTGCTGTGCGGGTGCCCGCTGACATCGACGTTGGCAGCCCCGATGCCCAGTATGTGACTCACTGTGCTCACTATGCTCTCCCCTTTACTGTACGGTGTAGTGCAGGCCGTCGGCCATGGCCAGCGGCGACCAGCTGTCACCCAGGCCCGGGCGATCGGGCGGCAAAAACGCCCCCTGTACCGGCGACGCCGGGTACAGGGTAAGCGCCCTGTTTTGAGGGCGCTCTTGCAGGATGTGGTGCTCGTGGACCAAAAAGTTTGGCAGCGCTGCCTCTAGCTGGAGGGCGGCGGCGGTAGAGAGACCGGTGCCGCAGACATGCAGCTGCACCGCCACATCACTGGTCGCCGCCATATCGCAGATCTTTTTGACCTCGGTAATGCCGCCGGCGGTGCCGATATCGGGTTGGATGATCTGGATCGAGCCATCGGCCAGGTAGGGGGCGTACTGCCAGCGGGTGTAGATGCGCTCGCCGTGGGCGATAGGCAGCCCGGCCCCGGCGTGCAGCTGGCGCAGCAGTTGGGGGGTGGGGGTATTTCCCTCCTCTAAAAACCAGATGCCCAGCTCGCGCACCGCCTGGGCCAGTTGGACAGCGGCCGGCGTATCGGTGTTGCCGTGATTTTCGATGATGAGGTCGATCTCCTCCCCCACCGCCCGCCGCACCGCCGCCACCCGATCGTAAAACAGGCGCACCACAGATCGGGACAGCGGACCGTGCAGCGCACGGCGGTCAAAGGGGCCGCCGTCGGGCGCGATCTCTAAAAAATCTATCTTCAGGGCGGTATAGCCGTCCTCCAGCGCTGCCAGCGCGTTCTCGGCGTACTGCTGCGGAGTGCGGGCGCTCTGACGGTGGGACTTCCAACCGGTCTGCAGCTGGGAGGCATAGGCCCGCAGCGGTCGTTTGACACCGCCCAGCAGCTGCCACACCGGCGCACCAAAGTATTTGCCGCGGATATCCCACAGAGCCATATCGATAGCGGAGATCGCGGCGAACACCGCCGGGCCGCCGTTTTGTGCCCAAAAGCTGTGCCGGTACAGCCGCTCCCACACCTGCTCGTGAGCCAGCGGGCTGGCCTTTAGTACCAGCGGCGCCAGATCGCGCAGGGCCCCCAGCGCGGCGAAGCTACCGCGCCCGTAGCCGAGGGCAGCTTCACCGTCGCCAAAGAGGCCGGTATCGGTGTACACCCGGCAGCCCACCGGGCAGAGCGTATCTGCACAGTTGAGCCGAAACAGGTCGATCTTTTGCACCTGCATAAAAGTCCCTCCCTCTACAGCATCTGCTGGTTTAAATAAGCAATTACTATATTAGCACAGCATACGCTACTGTCAAGTGCCAGAACCGCCAACATTTCTCTTCCCTTTTGCAGCAGGTACACAAATGGTCGGCCAAAGGCAGCTATAGTTGGCTGTTCGGGGCCAAACATGCTATACTGAAAGCAAAAATGGGGCGGCCCGGTGGGGACGGCTATCGATACTGAGGTGTATGACATGACAGACAGAGAGACGGAGATCCTGCATATTATTGAGAAGGACCCCACGATCTCGCAGAACCAGATCGCCGATATGCTGGGCATCACCCGCTCATCGGTATCGGTATACATCAACAACATGACCAAAAAGGGTATCTTGCGGGGGCGGGGTTATATTATTGCCCGGGAGCGCTACCCGCTGGTGGTCGGGGCGGTAAATATGGATATTATCGCCACGCCCCAGCCCCAAGACCTGGCGGAACCACTGTGTGCCGGCCGTATTTTTGAGGACAGCCGGGTGGCGGTACGCTACGGCGGCTGTGCCAAAAATGTGTCGGAACTGCTGGTGCGGTTAGGCTGTGCGCCGCGGATGATCGCCGCAATCGCCGGCGACATTTTTGGCCGCAGTATTTTGCAGGAGTGCCGCGATCAGGGCATTGTGACTGACAGCTCGCTGGTTCTGGAGGGGGCCAGCACCTCGCTCATCGTGGAGGTGCAGGACCCCGGCGGTCAGCAGGTGCTCACCGGGCTGCGCTCGCGCAACATCGCCCAGCAGATCACGCCGGGATTTTTGCGCCAGCAGGCACCGGTGTTGAGCCAGGCGGCGCAGATCGTTATCGAGGACAAGCTGAGTGCCGAGACCCTGAGCTACCTGACGGCGGCGTGGGGTGACAGACCGCTGTTTTTACACGCTACCTCCTACTCTCGCACCGGGGTATATATCGGGCTGCTGGACCGCTTTCACACCGTGCTCATACCGCCGGAGATCGCCTGTATCGCCGCCGGGGCCGAGCGGACAGACGGCAGCGACTTGGGCACCGTGCGGGAGCTGGCCCGACAACTAATGCAAATGGGCGCTCGGCGGGCGGTGCTGCCGCTGCCCGACGGCACGCTGTGCCTGGCAGACGGTGCCGGCTATACCGTTTACGCACCGGCGGTGGGACGTACGGCGGGCTACACCTTTTACCGCGATGCGGTGATGGCCGGACTGGTGTACAGCTGCGACCGCGGTCTGGACGAGAGGGAGACGCTGCGCTTTTTGGCGGCCTGCCGAGAGGCGGCGCTGCAGAGCGGGGGCGGTGAGAGTTTTTGCCTGCCGCTGGTAAAACAGCAGCTGGAAAAAGGCGGCGGGCGCTTTTTCCAGGCCGCGTGGGCGTAAAAAACGCGCAAAAAGAGAGGGGCGGTACAGGGACCGCCCCTCTCTTTTTTACGCCTGTATATGCAATTTGTGCCGCTAGACCTGGTGCTGCCATTTTGCGCCCCGGTAGCGCACCCAGAAGCAGATGGCGCGCACCACCCAATCGAGAACCATGGCTACCCATACCCCGAACACGCCCAGGCCCAGGTATTTGCCCAGCACGTAGCTCATGGCGATGCGGCACAGCCACATGGAGAGGATGGAGGTGACCATGGTGAACTTGATATCACTGGAAGCCCGCAGCGCATTGGGCAAAATAAAGGCCGAGGGCCAGATGACCGTACAGGCCACAGCGTGGAAGACGAGTATTTGCCTGGCCAGCTCGCCGGTGGCGCTGGACAGACTGTAGAGCTTTAGGATAAACGGCATAACGAGCACGATGAGCAGATTGAGACCCAAGAGGCCCAGATGGGTGACCTTGAGCAGTTTTTTGGTGTAGTGGCGGGCCTGCTGGTAATCGCCCGCACCGGCGCATTGACCCACTACGGTGATGACCGCCAGACCGATGGCTGAGCCGGGGATGATCTGAAAAGTGGCCACTGTGTTGGAGACGGCATTGGCGGCGATAGCGGTGGTGCCGAAGGTGGCGATGAGGCTGGCCACCAGGATCTTGCCCAGCTGGAACATGGCGTTTTCCAGCCCGTTGGGGATGCCGATACTAAAGATCTTGCGGATGACCGCCGGGTGAAAGCCCAGGCGAAAGTGCTCGTCGATATGGATGGTGTTTTGTGGGTTTTTGATGAGCAGCAGCATACAGAGCGCCGCCACTGCCCGCGACAGCAGTGTGGGCCAAGCCACCCCGGCCACCCCCATGTGCAGGCCGTACACGCAGATGGCGTTGCCGACGATGTTGATGCCGTTCATGAGGATAGAGGTCTTCATGGAGACCTTGGAGTTGCCCATGGACCGGTACAGGGCGGCGCAGCTATTATAGATGGCCAAAAACGGATAGGACAGAGCGGTGATCTGAAAGTAGGTGAGCGCATCCTGCATGATGGCCGGTTCGACGTTGCCGAAGATGAGATTTAGGAGCGGGCGGCGGGCCAGCAGGGCGGCGGCCATGATGACGATCGACAGCACCGTAGTGGAGAGCAGCAGCTGATTGGCGGCCATGTTGGCGCCGTCGTTATCTTTGCGGCCCAGGTGTTGGGCGGAGATGACGGCGCCGCCGGTGGCCAGCGCCGAGAGCATATAGATGATGAGCACGCCGATGGTATCGACCAGCGAGACGCCGGAGACAGCCGTTTCGCCGACGCTGGAGACCATGATGATATCGATCATGCCCACCGACACGGCCAGCAGCTGTTCGACCAGCAGCGGCAGGATAAGCTTTTTTAAATCGCGATTAGAAAACAGCATGGAGCAGCAAGACCCTCTTTCGTAATGTGCTTTTAGGCGGCGGTATCGGCCGCGGGCTGGTGGGGACGGCCGGTGCGCTGGATAAAGATATTAGACACCAGCACCCCCAGCAGGGTGATGCCCACCCCGCAGTACAGCATGATGCGGATGCCGAACTGGTCGATGAGCCAGCCGCCCAAAAGCGAGCCGAACACACCGCCCAGCGTGTTGGTCACCGTCATGACCGCCTGTCCTTTGACCTTGTCGGGCTCTTCCATCAGGTCGTTGGCATAGTAGACCGAGGCGGGTATGAACAGCGCATAGGCGCCGATCTGGCAGCACTGGCTGACATAGACCCCCGCCACGCTGCCGGCCAGCGCCAAGGTGGCGGCTTTGAGCAGGAAAAACACCAGTGACACCCGCATGAGCGTATCGCAGCGCACCCGCTTTACCAGCCGCGAGAACAGCAGCATAGCCGGCAGCTCCAGCACTGCCGCCAGCGTGAGCGCGCTGCTGAACTGGGTCTCGGCTCCGCCCATATAGGTGACGATCTGCAGCAAGAAGTTATTGAGCATGGTGTGGAAGATGAATACACAGGTGCAGCCCAACATAAAGGCGGTAAAAGCGGGGTATTTTTTAAAGAAGTGCAGCAGCCCGCCGGACTGCGGCGGGACAGCGGCGGCCTGCTGGGGGGACGCGGCGGCGGCCGGACGGCCCGGCGCCCGGAAGGCCAGTGCCAGCACCATGATGAGTAGATACAGGGCCATAAAAGTGACCGGCAGCACATCGGCCCCAAAGCGGGCCACCAGCAGCCCCAGCAGATAAGAGGCGGCGGCAAACGCCACCGAGCCCACCCCGCGGGCGATGCCAAAGTCGATGGTGATACCCAGCTTTTCGTACACGAAGCCCAAGGCGTTGAGCAGGGGCTGGATGACGAACATGAGCGTACCTACCAGGCAAAACAGAGCCATGGTGATATAGAAGGTGTGGGGGATGATGAGCAGCACCCCCGAGAGCGCCGCGGTGATAAAGGCCACCAGCGCCACGATGTGCCGCAGCGGCACCCTGCGGGCGCGGTCGGCCAGCGCGGCCACTGCCGGTTGCAGCAGGGCGCCAAAGGCGTTGGCCAGTGCCAGCACTACGCCGATCTGGGTGTTGTCAAAGTCTCGCGAGAGCAAAAAGACCGAGGCAAAACTGAGGATGGCGCAGAATACCATCCAATAGGTGCCCTGTAAGCCGGCGTAGTGGGCCGTCATCCGCCGGGAGGCGGCAGTGCCTGATGTGGACATGAAAAATCCCCTCTTTCACGCGCAAACTGCGCAAATACGCTGATTTTCTCCCATAAAATATAAGTATAGCACAACTTCTTCCAGCTGTCAGCTGGGCAGTTGACGACAGCGGTGCGCTGTGGTATCATCACTAGCAAGATCTATATGGTCTTATTTTGTACTACACACCTGTGACACGAGGAGGAACTATGCAGAGCAGATCGCTGCGGGGCGAACAGATCGACCAGTTGTACCAGGAGCACCTGTGCCGGGATTTTCCCCCCGACGAGCGCAAGCCTTTGGGGCAGATCCACCGGGCGGTGGACCGGGGCATTTACCGGGTGGTGGGCTTTTACCGGGAAGATGCGCTGTGCGGCTACGCACTGCTGTCGGTGCTGCCGGGGCGCCGTTTTGGCTTTTTAGATTACTTTGCCGTAGTGCCCCAGATGCGCGGCGGCGGGATAGGCGGCCAGCTGCTGGCCGACCTGCGCCGGCAGATGGCCGACCTGCAGGGCATATTTTTTGAGGTGGAGCAGCCGCAGAGCGCCCCTGACCCCCAGCAGGCCACCCGACGCATACGCTTTTACCAGCGGGGCGGCTGCCGCTACACCGGTGTATACACCCGGCTGTTTGGGGTAAATTACTACATTTTATACCTGCCCTGTGCCGGCGATGCCGACGACGAGACGCTTCTTGTAGAGGTGGAGGCAAGCTACCGGGCGATGGTAGACCCCGCCCTATACGACCAAAAAGTGGCGATATGGCGACAGGCGCCGCCGGTCGACGGGCGCTGGTATTGACGTGGATCATGTCGCTGGCGCTCCAGCCGCTAAAGCAAAATGGGCCGGCATAGCTGCCATTATACCAGCTGCCGCCAAAAATGACGGCCCGCAGGCCCGGGCGCTGCCAGTAGCAGTCGCTGTAATAGGTACTGGCGCTGCCGCCGGTACAGGCGGTGGGAAAGCGGGCAGAGGGCAGTGCCGGGTCGTACCCCTGGGCGGTGATGTAGGACTCGTCCTCGGCCGCATTGCGGTAGGCCACCTTTTGGTAGGGGCCGGTGGTGGTGATATCGTCGTAATGGCGGGGGTCGGTACACACATAGGCCTGCCGATCGGCGATGTTGACGCCGTCGAGCCACTCCCAGGTGTTGCCGTAGGGATTTTCGATGCCCCGGTACACGATGGGCGACCGGCCGCTCGACGGGCCGTAGAGGGAGCCGGAGGAAGCCGCCACCCCGTCGGCGCCCCCGTTTTTCCAGACTGAGGTATATAGCAGCATGCCCGATGCGGCCGGTCCGCCGCAGTCTAGGGTGACACGGCAGAGGCCCTGCGGCTTTTGTTCGATGGCGGTGACGGTGGCGTGGGGGATGGCGGCGTTGTCGCCCAACTGAGGCCCCACAGCTACCCCCTGACCCAGCACGAACTGACAGGCATAGTCGGCATCGACCCACAGCTGGCGGCCGCCATCGGCCACCTGTTCGATGGGCCAGCGGTCACTGTAGGGCATATCGCAGATGCCCCGCAGCACCGACTGGCCGTTTAAGGTGGCGAACTCCACCACAAACAGCGGCTGCAGCAGGTCGCAGAGATAGGTGATATCGCCCATTTCCCAGCCGGGGCCGCGGCGGCGGCAGAGCGCGCGCCAGGTGGGGCGGTCGGTGCGGATGCGGCCATAGCCGCCGGCGCGGCTGGACACGGTGGCGACGACGCCTTTTTCGTCGTCGCAGCAGAGGTACGCCCCCACATACACCGCGCTGCGCTGTGTGCCGTCGGGCCGCACGAACGCCGGCGACAGCCGGTAACCGGGCACCGGGTCGGGCGACACCCACCAGCGGGCACAGCCATCTCTCTGCTCGTAGAGCTGGTAAAAGCGCGGGATCTCGACCATCACCTGGCCGCCGGTGCCGTCATCCCGGTACGCCGGTTGACCGGCATAGGCGAGCACCCGGCCGTCGTCGGACAGATTACAGCGGCGCAGGCCGCTCCAGGGCCGCAGCGCGTCGAAATCGCTCGCTGCCGGCTGACTGCCGGTGCCCACCGCCGCCTGCAGGCCCACCGCGTCGCCCAGCCGCCGCAGCTGTGGATCGGGCACACCCAACTCGTATTCTACCCCGTATCGTCTCATCATCTCTCTGCCGCCTCTCTCGCTATATAGTTTCTCTTACTATAGCGCGCATACGCGGTGCCGCGCAATACGGCGGCGCATATTTTTGTGCTCAGCTGCGTGCAGAGGGAAAAAATAACGCTTGGCACAGAGAAAAGGTATGATATGGGACCATTTGACTTTATCATGCCGCTGTGCTACAATCGTGGCGGGTGGGAGACTTCTGCCCGCTATACCACCGAAAAGGAGTACGGGCATGAACTTCCGCCGGGAGTGGAAAAATTATTTGACGATCATGCTGGGGGCCGCGATCTTGGCTTTCGGCATTTATAATGTGCACCGCCAGGCGGGTATTACCGAGGGCGGCGTTTTGGGCATGACCCTGCTGCTAGACCGCTGGTTTGGTATTTCGCCGGCGGTGGGTGAACTGGTGATGGACATCATCTGCTATGCCGTCGGCTACAAGGTGTTGGGCGGCGCGTTCGCCCGCTACTCGCTGGTGGCTACCTGCTCGTTTGCGCTCTCGTACGGGGTGTACGAGATGTTTCCCCCGCTGCTGCCGGACCTGTCGGCACACCCGCTGGTGGCAGCGGTGCTTGGCGCCGTATTCGTAGGGGTGGGCGTGGGCCTGGCCGTGCGGGTGGGCGGCGCCTGCGGCGGCGACGACGCGCTGGCCATGGTGCTGGCTAAAAAGCTGCGCTGGCCCATCTCGCGCTGTTACCTGTCTACCGACTTGGCGGTGCTGCTGCTGTCGTTGAGCTACATTCCGCTGGGGCGCATCGCCTACTCGCTGATCACAGTGACGATCAGCTCATTTTTGATCGGCAAAGTACAGACCGTGGGCAAAAAGGAGCCGGCAGCGGCCGAATGTGACCAACTGCTATAGAAGTATCGATATCAAAAGCCATCAGCCGACAGCGGCTGGTGGTTTTTTTACCGGCTAAAAAAGGACAGAGCTGGCAGGTATTTCTCCTGCGAATAGACGATTTCCTTTCCTGTTTGGCGCCACATTTTGTGCGGGTGGGAAAAAATCGCTGCCGGTGATTTACAGCGGCGGCGGCATCCCGTATACTGTAGCATAATACTCTGCTTACTTTGACGCCCGCCGCGGCACTTACCGTTAGACAAAGGAGACCTTATGAAGACCATTAAAGAGATCGCCCCCGCCTACAGCGACTATGCCGTAGCCATGCGCCGCACCTTTCACCAGCACCCCGAGGCGAGCATGCAGGAGACCTGGACCTGCGCTAAGATCTGCCAGGAGCTGCGGGATATGGGGATCCGCCACCAGGTGGTGGCGGGCACCGGCGTGGTGGCTACCCTGGGCCGGGGCGACGGCAAGACGGTGATGCTGCGGGCCGACATGGACGCCCTGACCGTGACCGAGGAGACCGGGCTCGATTTTTGTTCGCAGCAGCCGGGCATGATGCACGCCTGCGGCCACGACGGCCACATGGCCATGCTGCTGACGGCGGCCAAACTTCTGCAGGAGGTAGAGGAGCAGCTGGCCGGCACGGTAAAACTGTTTTTTCAGCCCGGCGAAGAGGTAGGGCTGGGGGCCAAGGCGATGATCGCCGCCGGGGCGCTGGAAGGGGTGGATGGCTGCTTTGGCATCCACCTGTGGTCGGATATCCCCACCGGCAAGATCTCGGTAGAGGCCGGGCCGCGCATGGCCTCGGCCGATCGGTTTGAACTGACTATCACCGGCAAGAGCGGGCACGGCTCGATGCCCCATCAGGGCGCGGATGCGGTGCTGGCGGCAGCAGCGGTGGTAATGAACCTGCAGCAGATCGCCAGCCGCCGCACCGACCCGCTGGAGTCGGCGGTAGTGACGGTGGGCACCGTAGAGGGGGGCAGCCGCTGGAACGTGCTGGCCGGCGAGGCCAAGCTGACCGGCACTACCCGCACCTTTAGCAGCGAGATATGCCGGGATTTCCCGGCCATGATCGAGCAGATCGCCACCTCTACCGCTATGGCTTACGGCGCCACCGCCCGGCTAGACTACACCCCGCTGCTGGGGCCCACCGTAAACGATGAGACCTGCTCGGCCATTGCCGCCGATGCGGTGCGTGCGCTGTGCGGCGAAAAGGCACTGTACCACTTTGAGCGCATCACCGGCGGCGAGGACTTCTCGTACTACCTGCAAGAGGTACCGGGCTGCTTGGCATTTGTGGGCATCCGCAGCGAGGAAAAGGGGTCTACCTACCCCCACCACCATGAAAAATTCCAGATGGATGAGGACGCACTGATCACCGGGGCGGCACTGTATGCCCAGTTCGCAGTAGATTTTTTGGCCAAGTTTTAAAGTATATCTAAAAGAGCGGGGCGGCACTTTGGTGCCGCCCCGCTCGCAGATATCGAACACTGCTGCCGACTGGATGACCGATCTTGATATTAGTCGGGGTCTTTTTCCAGCAGGTGGGTGATGGTGGTCTCGATGAACAGGCGGTCTTTTTCGCTCATCTGGCGGTACTCGTCCATAATGCGCTCCTCCCGGGCATCCCACTCAAAAGTGAGGTTGCGTCCAAACAGAATACTGGCATCTACCCCCAGCGCAGTGGCCAGCCGATACATGGTATCCAGGGTGGGATTGGCCTTACCCGACTCGATCAGACTGATGCGGCGCGGTTCGATCTTGGCTCGATAGGCCAGGTCTTCCTGGGTGAGATCGCGGGTCTTGCGCAGCGATTTGATGTTTCTTCCGACGCGGTTTTTGAGTGTTTGCATAGTGCTCCCTTCTCGGTGATCATGGGCGGGTACAGAGCGCTGCCCCGGGCGACATTTCCTGCCTCTCTATCATAGACGCATTTTTTGTAGAGACATGGCGAAATTTGTCGCATATATCGCAATTTCTATGTTTTTGTTTTCGGCTGCTGTTTATTTTCCCACTGCAGAGAGCGGCCTACCGCCCGCTGCCAGCCGGTCAACAGCTTTTGCCGCCGCTCGGGCTCCATAGCGGGGTAAAAGCTGCGCTGGACCTGCCAGTTGCGCACGATCTCCTGCTCGTTTTTCCAGTAGCCGACTGCCAGGCCGGCCAGGTAGGCCGCACCCAGGGCCGTGGTCTCGGTACAGGTAGGGCGGCAGATGGGGCGGGCCAGCACATCGGCCTGGAACTGGAGCAAAAAGTCGTTTTGCGAGGCGCCGCCATCTACTTTTAGCTGGCTTAAGTGCATGCCGCTATCGGCTTCCATAGCCTGCAGCACGTCGTGCACCTGGTAGGCGATAGACTCGAGCGCGGCGCGGATGATGTGGTTTTTGCCGGTGCCGCGGGTGATGCCGACGATGGCTCCACGGGCATAGGGGTCCCAGTGGGGGGCGCCCAGGCCGGTGAAGGCCGGCACCAGATACACCCCGCCGGTGTCCTCGACCTTGGAGGCGAAATAGGCGGTGTCGGCGGCGGATTCGACCAGTTTCATCTCGTCGCGCAGCCACTGTACCACTGCGCCGCCCACAAAGATAGAGCCCTCCAGCGCGTAGGTGACCCGGTCGCCGAGCCCCCAGGCGACGGTGGTGATGAGCCCGTTTTGTGAGGCCACCGGTCTCTCGCCGGTATTCATCAGCAAAAAGCAGCCGGTGCCGTAGGTGTTTTTGGCGTCGCCGCCGGCAAAGCAGGCCTGCCCAAACAGGGCCGCCTGCTGATCGCCCGCAGCACCGGCGATGGGGATCTTGCCGCCGAAGATGCGCGGGTCGGTGTGGCCGTAGACCCAGCTGGAGGGCTTTGGCTGCGGCAGCATGCTGGCGGGAATGTCCAGCAGCGCCAGTATCTCGGGGTCCCACTGCAGAGTGTGGATGTCAAAAAGCATGGTGCGCGAGGCGTTGGAGTAGTCGGTCACATGCACCTTTTTGCCCGACAGCCGCCAGATGAGCCAGCTGTCGACGGTGCCGAACAGCAGCTCGCCCCGCTGGGCCCGCTCGCGGGCGCCGGGCACGTTTTCGAGTATCCAGCGGATCTTGGTACCGGAAAAATAGGGGTCGATGGGCAGGCCGGTCTTGCGGCGGATCATCTCGCCGCAGCCGTCTTGTTCGAGCTGGGCGCAGTAGTCGGCGGTGCGGCGGCACTGCCAGACGATGGCATTATAAACCGGCTCGCCGGTCTGGCGGTCCCAGACGATGGTGCTCTCGCGCTGGTTGGTGATGCCGATGGCGGCGATCTGCTCGCTCTGGGCGCCGATCTTATAGAGTGCCTCCCCCGCCACACCGACCTGTGTGGACCAGATATCCATGGGATCGTGCTCCACCCAGCCCGGCTGGGGGTAGATCTGCCGATACTCCTTTTGGGCCACACTGCACACTCGGCCCTGACGGTCAAACAGGATGCAGCGCGAACTGGTGGTCCCCTGATCCAGAGCCATGATATACTGCTCCATATGCTTTCCCCCAAATCATCACAACTTGTATGTTTCGTATAATCAGTATACTACAAACCGTGATTTATGCAAATCCCTATGTTTTGTACAACGCCGCCTATATAGATAGACCGGGCAGACAGCCGATCGGCTGTCTGCCCGGTCTATTTTCACTGTCCCGCGCTTTGCCCGGGTATCCCCTTTTGTATAAAGCGCTCCATAGCGCGGACCGTATCGTCGCGGCCGGCAAAGGAGGAAAGCCGCAGATAACCCTCACCGCTGCTGCCAAAACCGGCCCCCGGCGTGCTGACGATATGGCAGGTGTGCAGCAGATATTCGAAATACGCCCAGGAGCCCATACCGCTGGGACACTTGAGCCATACGTACGGCGAGTGCTCGCCGCCCACGTGCCAGATGCCGAGCTCTTCGAGCGCGCTCTTGATGATGCGGCCGTTTTCGCGGTAGTAGGCGATGGCCGAGCGGGTCTGCTCGATCCCCTCGGGAGAGAATACCGCCTCGGCCCCGCGCTGCACGATGTAGGAGACGCCGTTAAATTTGGTGGTCTGCCGGCGCAGCCACATGCGCCGCAGCTCCAGCCCCTCACGTACCAATCGGCGGGGCACCACCGTATAGCCACAGCGGGTGCCGGTAAAGCCCGCCGTTTTTGACAGCGAACAGATCTCGATGGCACAGGTCTTGGCCCCGCGGATCTCGAAGATGCTGTGGGGCAGGTCGGGGGTGGCGATGAACGACTCGTAGGCGGCGTCGAAGATGATGATAGCACCCATGTCGTTGGCGTAATCCACCCATTTTTCGAGTTGCGCGCGGGAATAGACCGCCCCGGTGGGATTGCCGGGCGAACACAGGTAGATGATATCGGCCTGTATGCTCTTGTCCGGCAGCGGTAAAAAGCCATTTTGCTCACTGGCGTGCATGTAGAGGATCTTGCGGCCAGCCATGATGTTGGTGTCCTCGTACACCGGATATACCGGGTTTGGGATAAGGACGGTGTTATCGCGGTCGAACAGATCGAGAATGTTGCCCAGATCGCTGTTGGCCCCGTCGCTGACAAAGATCTCGTCCATCTCGAGCCGCACCCCGTAGCGGCGGTAGTAGCCCCTTATGGCGCTGCGCAAAAAGTCGTACCCCTGCTCGGGCCCGTAACCGTGAAAAGTGCCTTTGCGGCCCATCTCTTGTACCGCTTGCTGCATGGCGTGCACCACCGCCGGGCACAGGGGGATACTCACATCGCCCACACCCAGACGAATGATATCGGCTTTGGGATCTTGGGCGCGGTAGTCCTCGGTCTTTTTGACAATAGAGGAAAAGAAGTAGCTGTTTTGTAGATGGCGGTATCCCTGGTTGAGTTTCATGTTGCTCCCCTCTCTGCGGTATATGTAGGCGGGTTCCGGCCCGCAGGGCATGTGCTGTTTGCTGTTTACTGTTTACTGTATGCTACCGCGCTTTTTGTCGGCGTAGGGCCGCCTCGACAAAGGCGCGAAAAATGGGGTGGGCGTGGTTGGGGCGGCTCTTAAATTCGGGGTGGAATTGCACCCCTACGTAAAACGGGTGGGCGGGGATCTCGACGGCCTCGACCAGGCGGCCGTCGGGCGAGGTACCGGTAATGAGCATACCGGCCGACTCGTACTGTTCGCGGTAGTGGTTAGCGAACTCGTACCGGTGGCGGTGGCGCTCGCTGATGAGCTGCTGGCCGTAGGCGCGCATGAGCTGACTGCCGGGCGAGAGCTGGCAGGGATAGGCGCCCAGACGCATAGTGCCGCCTTTGGGCAGGTCGCCGTGCTGGTCGGGCATGAGATCGATGACCGAGTGAGGGCCATCGGGGTAAAACTCGCTGGAGTTGGCCCCGTCGAGCTGCAGCACATGGCGGGCAAATTCGATGGCGGCGATCTGCATACCCAGACAGATACCCAGGTAGGGGATGTTGTTTTTGCGGGCGTATTTGGCGGCGGCGACCATCCCCTCGATACCCCGGTCGCCGAAGCCGCCGGGCACCAGGATGCCGTCGCAGCCCCGCAGCTTTTCACCGGCGGTGCGGTCGGTTATCTCCTCGGCTTCCAGCCAGCGTATCTCGACCTCAGCGGCATTTTCGTAACCGGCATGAGCCAGCGCCTCGACGACCGAGAGGTACGCATCGTGCAGCTTGATGTATTTGCCCACCAGGGCGATGGTGACCTTTTCGCAGCGGGCGGCGATGCGGTCTAACATCTGCTGCCAGTCGCCCAGATCGGGGGCGGGGGCGGTGATGTGCAGTTTGCGGCAGACGATGTCGGAAAAATGCTGCTGCTCGAGCATGATGGGGGCCTGGTAGAGGTGGGGCAGCGTGACGTTTTCGAGCACGCAGTCGGGCTCGACATTGCAAAACAGCGATATCTTCTCTTTGATACCGGGGCCCAGCGGCTCGTCGGAGCGCAGTACGATGACCCCGGGCAGGATACCCACCCCCATGAGCTGTTTGACCGAGTGCTGGGTGGGCTTTGACTTGTGCTCGCCGGAGGACCGCAGGTAGGGTACCAGTGTGACGTGGATGAACAGGCTGTTTTGCGGCCCCACCTCCAGTGAGACCTGGCGAATGGCCTCTAAAAAGGGCTGACTCTCGATATCGCCGATGGTGCCGCCGATCTCGGTGATGACCACATCGGCCGATGAGGAGCGGCCTACCGCGTAGATAAAATCTTTGATCTCGGAGGTGATGTGGGGGATGACCTGCACAGTCTCACCCAGGTACTGGCCACGGCGCTCCTTGTTGAGCACGTTCCAGTACACCTTGCCGGTGGTGAGATTGGAAAAGCGATTGAGATCCTCATCGATAAACCGCTCGTAGTGGCCCAGGTCGAGATCGGTCTCGGCCCCGTCTTCGGTGACGAACACCTCCCCGTGCTGATAGGGACTCATGGTGCCGGGATCTACATTTATATAGGGGTCGAGCTTTTGGGCGGCCACCTGCAGGCCCCGCGCCTTGAGCAGCCGGCCCAGCGAGGCGGCGGTGATACCTTTGCCCAGGCCGGAAACCACGCCGCCGGTCACGAAAATATACTTTGTCTCCATCTTCTCTTTTCCTCCCTGCCTGCTTGGCTCTTTGTTATATTGGGCGGTAGAGCACCGGCTCATACCTCTGCGGTGCCGGTGAAAGCCACTTCTGCCGGGCCGGTCATATACACCGTCTCGGGCGCATAGCGCACGGTGAGCGCGCCGCCGCGCAGCTGCACCTGTACCTCGGTATTGCGGGCGCACAGGCCGGCGGCCACCGCCGCACACACCGCCGCACAGGCGCCGGTGCCGCAGGCCAGCGTTTCGCCGCTGCCCCGCTCGTGTACCCGCATGCGCAGCAGATCAGGCCCCAGCACCTGCACGAACTCGGTGTTGACGCCCTGCGGGAATAGCCCGCTGCGCTCGAAATCTCGCCCCAGAGAGACCAGATCGAGCTGCTCGACGGCGGGCAGGAACACCACGCAGTGGGGGTTGCCCATAGAGAGGCAGGTGATCTCGTACCGGCGGCCCCCCACCTTGACCGGCGTGCCCACTACCCGTGCACCGGGCAGATCGACCGGGATCTGCTCGGGCCGCCAGACCGGGGGGCCCATATCGACGGTGGCCCCCACCGCCCTAGAACCGACGATCTGCATCTGCAGTGTCTTTATACCGCTGGCGGTCTCGACTGTGATCTGCCGCTTTTTGCAGTAGCCGCTGTCGTAGAGGTATTTGCCCACACAGCGGATGGCGTTGCCGCACATTTTCCCCTCACTGCCGTCGGCGTTGTACATGCGCATGCGGGCGGCGGCCACAGAAGAGGGACAGATGAGCACGATGCCGTCGCCGCCGATGCCAAAGTGGCGGTCGGACAGCTGTTTGGCCAGCGAAGCCGGTTTTGGCACTGTGTGTTTCAGACAATCGAAATAGATATAGTCGTTGCCACAGCCGTGCATTTTGACAAACGGCAGCTGCATGGTCGCTTCCCTCCTTTATGGCCGTGCGGACTTTCTGCCGCTCAGTTCTCGTAGGTCTTGAGGATGTTTTTGGCCACCTGGCCGCGGGTGATGCGCAGATCCATAGCCTGTTTTTCGATATAGCGGTGGGCCTGGGGCTCGGTCATATCCAGGTATTGGATCAGGGCGCATTTGGCACGGTCGACCAATCGGATCTCCTGGATACGACCGTGCAATTTTACGTTTTCGCGGTGCAGGCCCTGCAGGCGGTAGCGCTGGCCGGCGGCCATGCGCAGCACCCGCAAAAATTGCGGCCGGCTCAGCGGGCTGTCGGCCACCAGTACACCGTAGGGCTCTACCCGGGGGGCGATATCGCCGTACTCCTCCCGCCGGACCGCCAGCACTACCCCGCCGGTACTGCTCTCGGCCAGCTGTATGGCCAGCTCGTGGCCGTACTCGTCGGGCAGCGGGGCGCAGATGAGCACCAGATCGAACTCGGCCTGATCCAGCTGCCGCCGGGCGGCACCGCCGGAACCGGCCACCAAGATGCGCGCATAACCGGCTGTTTTGAGCAGTGCGCCGAGCGGTTGGGCGCGCTGGGCGTCGGCGCCGGATACGATGAGTGCCTGCATCTGCTGTTCCCCCCTTTTTAGCTGGCTGACCGCCCTTAAATATAGTAGAAGTAGCGGTCGCGCTCGTACCGGTCGCGGTCCTCGGCGCTGGTGCAGCCCTCCCAGCTGCGGCGCTTGGCATCTACCATTTGGCGGATCATCCGCGCCGGCAGGTGCGCGCGCACAAAATCGGACTGTTGGGCCAGCTGCAGCGCCCGGCCCAAGCTGTCGGGCAGCGGCTGCACACCGCTCAGGGCCGCTTTGTCGGCACTGTAGGTGTTTAGATCGAGTGGGGCGCCCAGCGGCTTTTGCTGTACGATCCCCTCCAAGCCCGCCCAGATGAGCAGGGCAAACACCACGTAGGGGTTGCAGGACGGATCGGGCGAGCGCAGCTCCATGCGCGCCTTCTCGCCCTGCGCGGCGGGGATGCGAATGAGCTGAGAGCGGTTCTGGTGCGACCAGCTGATGTATTTGGGGGCCTCGAAAGCGCCCAGGCGCCGATAGGAATTGGTGAGCGGATTGCAAAAGAGCGTGATCTCGGCGATGCGGTCCAGAATGCCGGCGATAAAGCTCTCGGCTTGGGGAGAATGCCCCTGGCCGGCGGGGACAAAGATATTTTGCCCGTCTTTTTGCAGCGACATATTCACGTGCAGGCCGCTGCCGCTGTGCTTTTTGAGCGGCTTGGGCATAAAGGAGGCATACAGGCCGTTTTGCGCGGCCAGCACCCGCACCAGCGACTTGAAGGTGACCAGATTGTCGGCGGCGGTCAGGGCACCGGTATAGGCAAAATCCACCTCGTTTTGGCCCGGACCCTGCTCGTGGTGAGAGCTCTCGGGGCGCAGGCCCATCTCCTCCATGGTGAGGCAGATCTCGCGGCGGATGTTCTCCCCCCGGTCCATGGGGGCGGTATCGAAATAGCCGGCGCGATCGTGGGGGGTACCGGTGGGGTTTTGGTGTTCGTCGGTCTCGAACAGGTAAAACTCGCACTCGGCCCCGATCTGGCAGCGGTAACCGGCCTGTTCGAGATCGGCCACCGCCCGCCTCAGCAGCGCCCGGCCGTCGCCGTCGAAGGTGCGGCCGTCGGGGTGACGGATATCACAGTAAAAGCGCAGTACCCGCCCCTGCTGGGGTCTCCATGGCAAAATGGCCATGGTGGACGGGTCGGGAAACAAAAACAGGTCGGATTCCTCGACGTTCATAAAGCCCTCTACTGCCGAGGCGTCGAAGCTGATGCCGTCGGCAAAGGCACGGGGCAATTCGCCGGCCATGATGGCAATATTTTTAAGAGAGCCGAACATATCACAAAATGCCAGCCGCACGAATTTGACGTCGTTTTCCTCGACGAACTGCAAGATCTCCTGCACGGTATAATCCATTCTCTACCCGCCTTTCTGTACCGGGGCGCTGCCCGACACACTGCATATGAACCGCCGGCAGCGGCGCTATATCCACAAAAAAAGAGTGCTCACCCAGGGGGCACCGGCCACTGCTGCCCCTCTAAGATGAACACCTTTGTCCACACATTATTCACGATATCAGAAGTATACCGCCCGCAAGATCGGTTGTCAATAAGTCTGCACAACAAAAATGCGAAAAAACTGTGTAATAGTGACGGCGCCTTTTACCTAAAAGGGGCGGGTGACGGTCTTTAGGGATAGCGAAATTTTGCTACAAAAAACTGTTGACAACGCGCCGGACGGGGTTTATACTGCATCCATGGAAAAACAGCAAAGGCGCTGCGGGCCGCATGGCCCCGGCGCCTTTTTTGCGTGGGGAGAGCGGCAAGCAGGCGCCGGCGACACACGAGGAGGAATTTCGATGGCGCATATCAGCGATACTTTTGGCAGTATGGTTTTTGGCGACAGCGCTATGCGCGAGCGACTGCCCCAAGAGACCTACCGGGCTCTGCAGCGGACCATTTGCGACGGGCGGAGTTTAGACCGCAGCGTGGCCAATGTAGTGGCCAACGCCATGAAAGATTGGGCTACCGAAAAGGGGGCCACCCATTTTACCCACTGGTTTCAGCCCATGACCGGCATCACGGCCGAAAAGCACGAGAGTTTTTTGGCCCCCGACGGGATATCGGGGCGCCCAATCTTGGAGTTTTCGGGCAGAGAGCTCATCAAAGGTGAGCCCGACGCCTCCAGCTTTCCCTCCGGCGGGCTGCGGGCCACCTTTGAGGCCCGGGGCTACACCGCCTGGGACCCGACCTCCTACGCCTTTATCAAAGACGACACGCTCTGCATCCCCACCGCTTTTTGCTCGTACGGCGGCCATGCACTGGACAAAAAAACACCGCTGCTGCGCTCGATGGAGGCGCTCAACCGGCAGGCCATGCGCATAATGAAGCTGTTTGGCAACGACGATGTGCGCCGGGTAAACACCACGGTGGGCTGTGAGCAGGAGTATTTTCTCATCGATAAGGCGCTCTACTGGCGGCGGCCGGACCTGCGCTTTACCGGGCGCACACTGTTTGGCGCCAAGCCGCCCAAGGGACAGGAGCTGGACGACCACTACTTTGGCGCTCTAAAGCCGCGGGTAGCCGCCTTTATGGCCGATTTGGACCGGGAATTGTGGAGGCTTGGCATTTTTGCCAAGACTGAGCACAACGAAGTGGCCCCCGCCCAGCACGAGCTGGCCCCGGTGTTTACCACTGCCAACATCGCCGCCGACCAGAACCAGCTGGTGATGGAGTATATGAAAAAGGTGGCCGACCGGCACGGTATGTGCTGCCTGCTGCACGAAAAACCGTTTGCCGGTATCAACGGCTCGGGCAAGCACAACAACTGGTCGCTGACGACCAATACCGGTATCAACCTGCTCGACCCGGGCGACACCCCCCACGAAAATGCCCAGTTCCTGCTGTTTTTGTGTGCAGTGATCTTGGCGGTGGACGAGTACCAGGACCTGTTGCGGGCCGCGGTGGCCACGGCGGGCAACGACCACCGGCTGGGCGGCAACGAGGCGCCTCCGGCCATCATCTCGATGTTTGTGGGCGACGAACTGTCGGCAGTACTGGGGGCCATTGAGCGCGGTGAGCGGTATGTGCAGAGCGAGCGCAGCGTGATGCGCACCGGTGTGCACGTGCTGCCTAAGATCCCACAGGATACCACCGACCGCAACCGCACCTCTCCGTTTGCCTTTACCGGCAATAAGTTCGAATTCCGCATGCCGGGCTCGGCGATCTCCCCCTCGGGGCCCAACACGGTACTCAATACCATCGTGGCCGAGGCGCTGTGCCGCTTTGCCGATACGCTGGAGGAGGCCGATGACTTTGACACCGCCCTCAACAGCCTGTTGCGTACCACTTTAAAAGAACACGGCCGCATCTTGTTTGGCGGCAACGGCTACACCGGCGACTGGAGCGACGAGGCCGAGCGGCGCGGGCTGTCGAACTTAAAATCGACCGCCGACGCGCTGCCGGCATTGGTAGCCCCCAAAAATGTTGCGCTGTACACCCGGCACAAGGTGTTTTCTGCATGTGAGCTGCGCGCCCGCTACGAGATCATGCTGGAAGAGTACACCAAGGTGTTGGGCATTGAGGCGCTGACTATGCTGGAGATGGCCAAACGGGATATTTTGCCGGCTGTGAGCTGCTATACCTCTACTCTGTCGGCAGCTATCGCGGCCAAAAAGGCGGTAGACGGCGGCTTGCCCTGCACCTATGAGCAGGATACTCTGCGCCAGCTCTGCGCGCTGAGCGACTGCCTTTATCGCAAAGTTGAGCGGCTGGACAGTGCACTGCTGGAGGGCGGCAACTGCAGCGACTCGCTGGAGCTGGCCCAGCACTACCGCCGAAGCGTGTTTGCCGCCATGCAGGAGATGCGGGCGGTAGCCGACGAGATGGAGACGCTGCTGCCCCGCACCAGCTGGCCCTACCCCACCTACGAAGAACTGCTGTTTAGCGTATAAAAGCCCCGTTCGGCACCCCAAAACACCGGTAAAAACCTACCGTATATAAAGCGGCTGCCTGCCGCCCGATATCGCCCCAAAGTTAGAGAGATCCTGTCAGGAGAGCGATACCTGTATGCGGCAGGGTGGCACTCTCTTCTTTTCCCACCCATCCAAATAGAAAAAGAGTCTCCTCCCCGAGGCTCTTTTTCTATTTGGATGTGACCGCCTCTTATCGCGTGATGGACGGCTTTTGGCCGCAGTGTTCCCACGGCCGTTGCGCCGGATGCCGGCAGATGCTATACTGGTAGACATACGAGAAGGGGCCTGCTTTTATTGAGGAGGATACCAATATGAAAAAGAGATGGATGGGCCTGCTGGTGGCGCTGGGGTGCGCCTGCCCGGCATTGTTTAGCGGCGTGCTGGCTGCCGGTGTGGCCACCGGCGACGAGGCGGCAGCGCAGAAAGGGCTGTCGCCGGTGGTGATCGCGCTGATCGTGGCCGGAGTGGTCATTGTGGCCGGAGTCGTGTTTGCGGTGATCAAAAAGAAGAAAGGCGACCAATAACTGGCTCTACCAGGCCTATTGACTTCGATCTGGCAGCGGCGTATAATGTGCGTAGTGTGCATATGCACACTACGCACATTTTGCAGTTTACACGGATAAGGGGGGAGTGCTATGCCGCCGGTAAAGAAGTGCCGCCGGGTCTGTTTTGAGCCGGCTTGCCGTCAGTTTGGCCCGGCCGTAGCAGAGGGCACGCCCCTGCGCATCACGCTGGAGGAGGCCGAGGCCCTGCGCCTATCTGACCTGGAAGGGCTGGACCAATTAGCCGGTGCGGCCGAGATGAACATCTCCCGCGGGACCTATCAGCGCATTTTGGCGGCGGCCCGCCAAAAGGTGGCCGACGCGCTGATCAATGCCCGGGCCCTGTATATCGAGGGCGGCCAGTACGAACTGGTGCGGGAGGGCCGCGGCTGCCAAAAGATGTGTAAAAACTGTACCTTTTGCCAGATGAGGTAGATCGGGCGGCAGGGTCTCTGACCGGCCGTCTTGCCCCTGCCGATGCTTTAGCCGGCAGGAGATGTAAAAAAATGGAGATGAAACTATGGCAGAACAGAATTGTACCCACGACTGTTCCTCCTGCGGCGAGAACTGTCCCTCCCGCAAACAGGACCCGGCCAGCTTTTTGGAGAAGCCCCATCAGCTGAGCTCTATTAAAAAAGTGATCGCCGTTGCCAGCGGCAAAGGCGGCGTAGGCAAGAGCCTGGTCACCTCGATGCTGGCGGTGGAGATGGCCCGCCGCGGCTATAAGACCGCCGTGCTGGACGCCGACATCACCGGCCCCTCTATTCCCAAGGTATTTGGCATCCATCAGCGCGCCTATTCCGACGAGATCGGTATCTACCCCGCAGTCAGCGAGAAAGGTACCCAGGTCATCTCGTCGAACATGCTGCTGGAGACCGAGGACACCCCGGTCATCTGGCGCGGTCCGGTGCTGGCCGGCGTAGTCAAACAGTTTTGGACCGACGTGATCTGGAAAGACGTAGATTTTATGTTTGTCGACCTGCCGCCGGGAACCGGTGACGTGCCGCTGACGGTGTTCCAGTCGATCCCCGTCGACGGCGTGATGGTGGTCACCACCCCGCAGGACCTGGTGTCGATGATCGTGTCGAAGGCGCTAAACATGGCCGGCGCCATGCACATCCCCACCCTGGGACTGATCGAAAACATGAGCTATGTGGAGTGCCCGGACTGCGGCAAGAAGATCCACATCTTCGGCGAGGGACGCACCCAGCACGTGGCCGACCAGTTTGGCATTCCGCTGCTGGCCCAGCTGCCCATCGACCCCGCGGTGCCCGCCCTGTGCGATGCCGGCCGGGTAGAGTACGTGCAGATGCCCTATTTGCAGCGCGCCTGCGACGTAGCTGAAAAGTTGATCAAAGAGGAGGCCTAGAGACAATGACCATTGCGATCCCCACTTTAGACGGACAGGTCTCGGCCCATTTTGGCAAGACCCGCGATTTTACCCTGTTTTCTATCTCGGATGACCGACAGGTGACCGGTACCCGTACCGTGATCAACCCGGTGCACGACCACAATCAGCTGGGCGATATGCTCAAGCAAAATGGCGTGGACCTGGTCATCTGCGGCGGCATGGGCCAAGGCGCCCGGGACAAGCTGGCCGCTGTTGGCATTTTGGTGCTGGGCGGCGTGACCGGCGACATCCACCAGGTGGTGAGCGGCTACCTCGACGGCAGCTTGCAGCCCACCGGTACCGGCCAGTGTAACTGCGGTGGACATCACCACGCATAAAGTGCGGCCACACCCGTTTACAGTGCGCCGGCACAGCCGGCAAAACAAATAAAGACAGACCACCACAGGGCGGAGATCGGGCGGCAGGAGCCGCTGGTCCTTGCCCTGTTTTTTAATAAATTGTGAGGAGACCGCAACCTTTTTGCAAACGATGCGCGCGGGGCCTTGACCTGGAGCGGGCTCCAGGTAGTATACTGCTGTCAGAGCAGCAGACCGGCGTCTGCAGCGCAGTGGAGACAAAGTGCAGCGATCACCTGCACTGCGCGGCCGGTACTCGCATGCTAAAACAAGGTGGCCGCGGCAGCCGGTGCCGGCACAGACGACCGGGAGAGAAGAGGCATGCAGATACCACTCTATCTATTTGCTGCCAGCAGCCGCCATCGCATAGATATTGGCGGGTCTATTAGCTACCCGCCGGCAGAGCCACACAGCGCGCATAGGCTCTGCCAGTCGTTATGTTATTTCCTTTTTAGATTTTTTGTGCTGAGACCGAAAAGAAGCGGCAGCTCTGCTGAGTACAGAGCTGCCGCTTCTTACTGTGCTTTTTTATTCGTACTGTACTTTGGGATCTTTAAACTCGGCCAGGCGCTGCTGATAGGCTTGCTCCACTACTTCAGGGTAGGCCAGCTGCGGCTGTTCTACTCCCATTTTGCCAAGCAGGTAGCGGGTAAAGGGCGGGTTGAGCACCAGCAGTGGTCCCACCAAATAGGTACCGTAAAAGCTGCCGCGGCGCACCCCTTCTAACCGAGACTGTTTGTTGAGGCCGATGCCCCGGTTGACCGGCATGAAAGCGCAATTTTCGTTGTCGCCGTAAGCCATGGTGAACTGGGTCTTAAAGCCGATGATATCCATGTCCTCGAAGGTGCCCCATACCAGACCATTATAGCGGTGAAACAGGTCGCGCTTGGCATAAAAGCCGGCGAAAATGCCCAACCCCTGATCGCGGGTGCCATCCTCGTTCTCCATGTAATCGAAAAACACCTCGCAGGCGTTTCCAGTGGCTAAAAAGATGGTCTTCTGCCCATCGATGAGCTGACAGATGCGCGCTTGGTAGGGCTGCAGTTTATCAGCGATCTTCTGCTGGGCGCGCTCGGTCATGGCGCCGATATAGACCAGCGCCACCTCCTCGGTGACAAAAGCCGGTTCGCTGTCAAACGGAGTATAGACGAACTCGGCCTGGGGCAAACACTGCTGCAGGTACTTCATGTTGCTGGAGTCGCCGAACAGATTGCACATTTCGGGGAACAGAACTTCGATCTTCATCTCAGGCCACCCCTTTCTGCAGTTTTTCCAGTATCTTTTTTTGCAGCGCCACCGACACATCGTAGGTATACAGATCATTTAGGATGAATACGGTGTCTACCTCGTCGAGCCGCAGCATATCGGCAGCCCGTTCATCCTGCGGACAGGCCTGTGCCCGGTCGGCGGGTATGCCGGCCATAAGGCAGCGCAGCTGGTAATCCAGCGCCCGCACCCCTACGCAGAGCACCTGGTTTATATCGGGGTGATCTAAAAACTCAAAATCAGTGTCGAACAGCCAGGCGATATTCTCGGAGGTCTCCTGTTTGTCGAAGTAATCGTAGTTGAGCAGCACCACCGCCTTTTTACCCGGTTGATGGCGCACAAAGTCGAACACACGGGAGCAGGCGATGGGGTTTTGGCCTTTGGCCAGCATCATCACCACCCGCTTATCGCCCACGATGTCCTCCTCAAAACGGGTCTTGACGATCTGCATGGCATCGAAGGCGGCGGTGATCTTTTGCTGGCTGAGACCCAGCTCGGACAGGAGCGCCACGGCGGTGACGGTGTTGTAGATGTCGGTGATGTTGTCGCCCACCAGCCGATAGGTCTGCCGGCCAGAAGGCGTATCGATCTGTAGCAGGTGGCGCTGATAGTCGATATCCTGCACCGCATAATCGAGATCGGGCGAGCCGAAATCGCAGTTGGGGCAGTGGGCGCGGCCGATGTGATTATAGCGGATATACTCGAACTGGAGCTTGGCCCCACACTGCGGGCAGACCAGGATATCGTGAATGATATTACCCTGACTGGTACTCTTGGCGTCGCCGGCGGCAATGCCAAAATACACCCGGCTGTTTTGCGGGCACAGGTGATTGCTGACCAGATCCTCGCCGTTTAAGATGAGCTTGGTATCGGGGGCGATATTGCTCTGCAAGATCGAGGAGATAAAGTCTACGTGGGCGTTGCGCTTGTACGAGTCGCGGAACAGGTTGGTGATGACCAGGTAGTCGAGATGTACATAGGGCAGTATCTTCGGGGCCATGCGCTCATCGATCTCCAGCACGGCCAGCTCTTTTTTGCTGCCGCCCAAAAGCCCACAGCTATCTAGCAGTACGGTGGCGATACCGGCGTTGGTGTTGGAGCCGAACCGGTTGCCGATGGGGGTATACCCACTTTTTTCTAGTACATCACCCACCAGGTTGGAAACCGTGGTCTTGCCGTTGGTGCCGGTAACGCCGATGACGGTTTTTGGTTTGCCCACCTGCCCCAAAAAGTTGGGGCACAGGCGGATAGCGGTGTTGCCCGGCAGGTAGGTGCCGTTACGGCCCAGCAGCTTTAGGGCCAACTTCATGGCTTTAGCCACCCACAGGGCAAAAATAAAGCGCAAAGTCCTCTTCTCTTTCATGCCTTTTTCATACTCCATTACTCAATTAGTGCCCCGCTACTTCCAAATAGCCGGGCGGCAGACCCGATCTTGGCCGATCGCAGCCATGTCTGCCTTACTATCATAGCATTTTGCCTGTTGACATGCCAGATATTTTGCCAATTCTTAAAAAATTATAAGATAAACAGTCGCTTTTTGTCGCCCTGTTTTAGCAGATATGGAATTACCGGTAAGTATGCCCTATTTTATACCGGTAGCGCCACTTTGCACAGCTATCAAAAAAATCTGCTAAAACGCTCAATAGTCAGGGCCCGCTCCCCATTTTGGGGAGCGGGCCCTGACTGCATTTGATCTGCCACCGTCAAGCGGCGACATACCCCTGGTACCACGCCTGCTGCAGCGGCGGAGGCAGGGGCTGGCCCTGCAGCTCCCGCCAGTCGCCGGGATCTACCACCAGCAGCAGGTCGGCCACGATGTCATCGATATCGGTGGTCATGCGGCCCAGCTTTCTGGCAAAGAGCAGCATTTGTGTGTTGGCCAGATAGGGGTGCTGTTCGGCAAACTGCAACTCGGCGGCAGTTGCACCGGTCACATGTACGCGCAGCGAGACGATCTTGTAAATTCGCCCCAACGCCATACATTGCGGATACATTTTTTTGAATTCCATCGTGATACCTCCTTTTCGCGGTGGTCCCCGGATCGGCGAGGTGTTTCCAATTTCTGGTTTCATTGTATGCCTGTATCCGGTAGATTACAAGGGCTACTTTATGAACTTTTTAGCACCTTATCACGCAAAACTCCACCGAATCAGGACTACGCCGTCTTTTAGGTGATCGATATCTTATCAGCAACGCTCAAAACAGGGCAAAAGGCGCTCTGCTCCGGTGGGTAAAGCGCCTTTTGATTTTTTACGCATACCCCACTGTCTGCCCCCATAGCAACAGACCACTAGGCCGCCGGTAAATTCCAGCACTACCTGCTGGAATTTACCGCTCCAGCGAGCCCAGCGACCATCGCTGACCCCGGCCAGCCCCAAGCTGATAAGCAGCACCGGGTTCGTGGCATAAAACACATTGGAAAAACCATCGCCGTAAGCATCAGCCAGTACGGTGAGCTGCCGCGAGATACTGCACAGATTGGCCATAGGCGCATGAGTAAAAAGGCTTTGGCTAAATCGGAAGCGATAAAAAAGTCCATTACCAGCGCGATGCGGTACAAGAAGAGCACCGCCACCCCTATGGGGAGCTGCTGCATCAGTCCGGTGGACCGGTGCAGCACCGTATCGAGCACCTTGTCCTCGGTCAAGGTGCATTTGGCGGAGCTGGCCATCAGGATCAGCAATACTGCCGGCAAGATACTTACGGCCCCGCCGCGAATCGTGCCCTCCAACCGATCCCAGCCGATACTGCACGGCTTGGTGGGCAGCACACCGACCACCAGAAATACAAGCGCGACGAACGGTATGAGCGCTACTTGCAGCGCCGAAAAAAGGCGAGAGCAAAATGAGCGCTACACCGCCGGCCAATGTGCCGACGAAGGTCCGCAGGCCCCGTTCCATCTGCCACTGGCAGAAAAAAGTGGCGCCGCTGCACTGCCCGGGGCGGGCTTTCTGGCCTTTTTAGCACAGCGCACCAGAAAGATAGACAGAACCAGACAGAAGAGCAAAAGGTGAGCAGCCGCAAGCTGATACTGAAAAATAGCGGTAGCCCAGCCGATCTTTGCGCTACCCCCACGTAACTGGGTGGTAGACACCGGAAAAATACCCGCAGCCCACCGCCAGCAGACTTATGCTCATACCGGTAAGGCTATCCCCACCACTGACACCGCCAGTGCCACAGCAATAGGCACCAGCGGCACACATTCCTCAAAGCTGCCCACCAGTGCCCCCAGCGCCATAAAAAACAGGGTGATACAGCACAGCAATGTGTACTACCGGCTCTCGGTAACGCCACACGATCTTTTTCAGCATATAGGAGATGATCCCGCCCTGGCCGAGGATGTGGAAGGTGCCGCCCACGATGAGCAGAAAGGCGATGATAGCCAAAATGGTGTCACCGCCTTGAGCCGTCAATACGAAAAGCGGCGACAGCAGTCACCTCCAAAAGAGCAGTCCTCCCTGCTACCTGATGGTAGGTATCCGCCACCATCACCTGTTGCCCCACCTGCATTTGCTGCTGATAGCTGCCGATGGGAATAAGCAGCGTCAGTGCATAGGTGGCCACCATGGGCACCAGCAGCATAATGGGTGCAGTGACAAACGATCTGACGCTGATGTCAAGGCTGTGCTTTTTGTCCTTTTGCATCACCAGTATCCCTCTCAAGACCACCCAAGCCGCCGAGTGAGACCTTAAAATGGCTGTATTGTATACCTCTATCTATGCGCAATCTGTGCGCGCATACAAGAGGCGGCACCCCCTAAGGAATGCCGCCTCTTATCAGATAGTTGGTCAGGTCTGCTTATTTTTCGAAAGTTGCCGCCACTTCTTTCAGGTGGCGCACGATCTCGATATGCTGGGGACAGCTGCGCTCACACTGTTTGCAGCCGATACAGTCGGAGGCTTTGCCGGCTGTTTTGGTATAGTTATTATAGTAGACCTGTTGGGTGGAAAATCCCTTATTGAGGGCCTGCTTCTCAGCGTTATAGAGGGCAAAATACTGGGGGATGGGGATCTGTTTAGGGCAGCCGTCGACGCAGTAGCGACAGCCGGTACAGGGGACGGCGATGGCGGCATTGATCAGGTCTACTGCCTGGCGCACCACCGCCTGCTCTTCATCGCTGAGGGGAATAAACTGCTGCATATAGCCGGTATTATCGAGCAGCTGCGGCAGGCTGGACATGCCGCTGAGCACCACCATGACCCCCTCTAAGCTGGCGGCAAAGCGGATGGCCCATGACGGGACCGAGTTTTGCGGCGCAAAGCGGGTGAAGAGCTCTTTGGCACTGGGGGGCACTTCGGCCAGCGTACCGCCTTTTACCGGCTCCATAACGATGACCGGCTTGCCGTGCTTTTGCGCTACCTGGTAGCAGGCGCCCGACTGAATGCTGGGATTGTCCCAATCGAGATAGTTGAGCTGCAGCTGCACGAATTCCACCTCGGGGTGAGCGGTCAGGATCTCGTCGAGCAGCTGGGCACTGTCGTGGAAAGAAAAACCGATATGGCGGATCTTCCCCTCTGCTTTTTCTGGCTGATAAAGTCGAAGCTGTGAAACTTCTGCGCGATCTGGTAGTGGGACACATTGAGATTGTGCAGCAGGTAGTAATCGAAGTACTCCACACCACATTTTTCGAGTTGTTCATCGAAGATGCGCTGCTGATCCTCTTCTTTTTTTAAAAACATGATGGGCATTTTGGTGGCTACGGTAAAGGTATCTCGCGGGTGCCGTTTGACCAGCGCCTCGCGCAGGACCTCTTCGCTGTGAAAGGCGTGGTACATATAGGCGGTATCGAAATACGTAAAACCGCGCTGTAAAAATGTATCTACCATCTGCTCGACCTGGGGCATATCTACGCTGGTCTGGTCAGCGGTGTCGCGCACGGGCATGCGCATCAAGCCAAAGCCCAATTTTTTTACCGGTCTCTCCATCCTGTAAACCTCCTGTTTGGGGCAGTCCCGACATCGGGGCATGCTGTTTCACCTGTGTCAATTTATAGTAACACCTGGAGTGGGCTCCAAGTCAAGCGATACCGAAAAATTTTGTCAAACGCCTGCTGGCAGGTGAAGCTCTGTGCAGCAGACGCGGATCTACGAAAAGGAAAACAAGGCGGCGGCCCAGTACGGGCAGCCGCCTTATTCATTGTAAGACACGTTATAAGCATGTTCAAAATAAAACTTTTTCACTGTCCATCATAAACGGAAATCGTTTCTTCTCTATCAGGATAAGTATTTACAACAGGAGGAATTCTGTTGTGGAGCCATCCCCCCACTTGACCGCCAACTAGATGGGTGGAGCAATTGACACAATAGGCAGCATGTGATTATCCACAAACGCATATGGCGATTCCTGTGCACATAATCACTAGACAAGTTTTGTGATCGTATCTATAATGACAATAAAGATTTAGGAAAACGTTTACCTATAACGTTAACCTACAATAATTTTTATATAAATTGATTGTGAGGGGTAGAAATTGAAGAAAAAAACGATGAAAGATATCGCGATGGAAGCTGGCGTTTCTATCACAACGGTTTCTAAAATATTGAACAACGTAGACATGCATATCAGTGAAGCGACCAGAGAAAGAGTATTGGGGATCGTTCAGAAGTACCACTATGTCCCCAATGAGATCGCCAAGGGGCTGCGGCGTAAGAGCAGCAATATGATCGGGGTCGTTACCTATGATATTGCCGACCCTTATATCGCTAAAATTGTAACTGGAATCGAATCGGCCTGTAGGGCAAAAGGTATCAGCGTTCTCATTTGTAATACCGATACAGAGAAATCCTCGGAGCTGGATAGTTTTCGTTTCCTGCGCTCAAAAATGGTTGATGGGATCATCTTTCTGCGCAGCTTATCTTCTGAGAACGCGGAATCTATCTCGCAATTCAAAATCCCAATTGTTGTTGTCGACCATGGTTTTTCCACAGATATATCTGATGTAGGTATCGTGGATGTCAACTCCCATGCGGCAGCCTATAAGGCCACTGAACTACTCATCCGCAAAGGCTGCCGCCAGATCTCCTATATCGGACCCTCCCCCTCCACCGGTTCCACCCGTATTGAGGGCTATATAAATGCCCTAAAAGACTGTGGCCGGGAGATCCGTGCAGATCTCATATACCAGCAGGGCGATTTTAGCTCCGAAACAGGGCTCCATGGGATCGCGAGCCTTTTCTCTGGCGGGTGTATTGATGGGGTCTTGTGTGGCAACGACCTGATCGCAGCAGGCGCGCTTCTTGCCCTCAGCGAAAAGCGTTTGCGTGTACCCGAAGACGTCAAGGTGGTCGGCATCGACAATATCTCTATTTCCCAATATCTCAATCCCCCCCTCACAACTGTGGACCTGCACGGCCGCGAAGTGGGCGTTGAGAGTGCAGAAATGCTGATGTCCCGGATCCAAAACGATGTTCCCCTGGGCGAAAAATTCATTGACTGTGAGATCGTGTCACGAAAATCCGTATAAGGGCTCAATGTTTTTATTTGTGTGAACTTACATGGTATGTTTTGCCGCGGTGCCAGCCGGCAACGCCCCTCTTCTCTCCGGCATGGTAGCCCTTGTGTTTGCCCGCTGTTTGGCCACAAGGCTTACCCTGACGACGTTTCACCACCCAGCATAGATTTTGGGCTGTATCCCCTATATTTTCGCTATTTTGCTGTTTATCGGCAGTGGAATAAAAAATTATTTAAGGAGGGGGAGCGATACTTTCACATATTGCTCCCGGAGAAAGTATGAAACATTTTATGGAGAACGACATGTTTGCCCTGTATACTGCCCGTGTGTATTACGATTGGCAGCAGGCGAGAGATGAGGGGCGCGATGTTGCGCATCTGGAGGAGGTGTGTAAAGCCATACAAAAAAGATTCTACTCGGACGACCGGCAGGATTCCATTGGCGATCTTGAGGTCGCTTATGCACTGGAAAGGAAGATGCGGGAAGCGCCGATCAAGGAAAAAACGGATCATGTTGAGCCGTCGGTCTACGAGGAAATTCTGCAAGAGCGGCCTGAAAAAAAGCGAGAAATCGCCAACATACCAGATGAGACCATCAAGGATCGCATCCTTGGAGGCTGGACGGGAAGAATCGTCGGCTGTCTTCTCGGCAAGCCCCTCGAGTTTTGGAAGCATGAGAACCTCCTCAGTATGTTAAAAGAAATAGATAACTATCCCGTAAATCGCTATGTATCCACCAAAGACTTTACCCCGGACATGATCGAAAAGTACAACATCAAGACGGGTTCGCCTCTGATCAAACAGCCGTGGATCGACGAGCTGAAGGGGTATGCGCCTACGGACGATGACACCAACTATACTGTACTCAATTTGAAACTCATGGAGGAGTTTGGGTACGATTTTGACCCCGGTGATGTGTTGTTTGCATGGATCAACTGGGTCCCGGCTGGACTGTGTTTTACGGCGGAACGAATAGCCTATAAAAATGTGCTCCGAGGGCTGTCTGCTCCCGCGACTGCCACCTTCCAAAATCCTTATAGAGAGTGGGTGGGGGCGCAGATCAGAGCGGAGATGTTCGGTTGGGTGAATCCCGGCAATACCGTGGCCGCCGCCGAGGCAGCTTTTCGAGATGCTTGCGTATCTCATACGAGAAATGGCATCTACGGCGAGATGTTTACAGCAGCCATGGTAGCAGCTGCCATGCATCTTACGGATGTGCGCGAGATCATAGAAGCGGGGCTTGCGGAGATCCCTGAGAACTCCAGGCTCACCAAGGCCGTGCGCTCCGCGATCGCCGAATTCGACAGTGGGATGACACTCGAGGAGTCTATAGAAGCGCTACATAACCAGCACGATGAATACAATATATTCGAGTGGTGCCACATTGTTCCCAACGAAAAGATCGTGGTGCTTTCTCTGCTACATTCGGGTGGTGATTTTTCACGGGCGATCGGAAACTGTGTATCGTTTGCCTTTGATACCGACTCCAATGCCGCGGTGGTAGGCGCGATCATGGGGACGCTCCTGGGCACTGCGGGGATCGAAGAAAAATGGACGATGCCCCTCGGTGGGCGCTTGGGAAGTACGGTGCTCGGCGAGGAGATGAACCGCATTGAAGATCTGGCAGAGCGGACATTCAAAATTGCCAAACGGGAGGTCACACCGAACACCGAGATAAAAGATGAATACCGTTACAGCGAAACCTTTGCGTAAACCTTTTGCATCATTGTGGCAGACAGCATCGGTCCTGTCGCTATACCATCACGAACATTTCTGCGGAAGAACAAACCGGTACCGATGAAAATCGTGCCCGCGGGAGCCTGTGCTCATATTTCAAAGTGAGGGAAGAACAGGTAACGGTTTCTCCCAAAGACAGCAGGATATTCCAGGCTCGATTCCGGCTAAATCGGGGAGTAAAAACAGACTTACATCAAGCTGTGAGGCGATATCGAATAGATACCGCCTCACAGCTTTTGTCTACAGCTCTCTAGAGCAAAATAAAGATCCGAACTCCTCCCTAATTGGGAAAAATCCGGATCATATCAGTTTGGTGCGGGAGATGGGACTTGAACCCACACACCGAAGTACTGGCTCCTAAGACCAGCGCGTCTGCCATTCCGCCACTCCCGCAAACACGATAGTAGTATACCGTATTTGCAGGGGCGTGTCAATCAGCTGCGGCGGTCGATCCGCCGCACGTTCTGGGCGGCGGTGAGGACCCCGATCTGGCCGGTGGCGAAGTTGAGCCCGCCCTGAAACCAGACGGCAAAAGGCTCGCGGATGGGAGCGTCGGCCGAGAGCTCGATAGAGGAACCCATGGTAAAGGCGCCGGCAGCCATAATGACCTGCGACTCGTAGCCGGGCATATCGCACGGTTCCGGCACGGCTGAGCTATCTACGGCGCTGCCGGCCTGGATGCCCTGACAGAAGGCACACAGCCGCCTTTCATCCCCCAGGCGAATAGCGGAGATGATATCGCCGCGGGGCTCTGTCACTTTGGGGAAGACCTCGTACCCCAACAGAGAAAACAGCGCGTTGGCAAATACCGAGACTTTCGTAGCCTGCCCAGTGACGGTGGGGGCGTGGTAGAGCCCCATATACAGCGCCCGATTTTGCCCCAGCGAACAGCCCAGCTCGCGGCCGGTACCGGGCGAGGTGAGACGGTAGGAGCAGAGCTCGACCAGGTCGTGGCGTCCGGCGATGTAGCCGCCGGACTGGGCGATACCACCGCCGGGATTTTTGATGAGCGAGCCCATGATGAGATCGGCCCCCACCTGAGTGGGCTCGATCTTCTGCACGAATTCACCGTAGCAGTTATCTACCATGATGATAGCACGGGGCTCGTGCTGGCGCACCAGGGCGATGACATCGCCGATCTCCTCGACGGTGAACGAGCGGCGCAGCGAGTACCCGCGGGAACGCTGTATGTACACCACCTTTTTGCCCACACAGCGGCGGGCGATCTCGGTGCGGTCGAAGGTGTCATCTTTTAGCTCGACCTGTTCATAGTGGATGCCAAAGTCTTTGAGCGAGCCGTTGCCGGTGCCCCGCAGACCGATGACCTCTTCCAGCGTGTCGTAGGGCTTGCCGGTGATCGACAGCATGGTATCGCCGGTGCGCAGTACACCGAACAGGGCCACTGTCAGCGCGTGCGTACCCGAGGCAAAGCCGCTGCGAAACAGGGCGTCTTCGGCTCCCACGATGGTGGCGAACACAGCGTCCAGTGCGTCGCGGCCACGGTCGCCATAGCCGTAACCGGTGGTATCGACCAGGTGTGATTCGGCGATCTGGTGCTGCTGGAACGCGTGCAGCACCTTGAGCTGGTTATACTGCGTGATCTCGTCGAGTTCGGCAAATTTATCGGCGCAAAGGTCCATGGCCTGCCGCTCTAGTTGCAGCAGCTCGTCGTCAAATGTAAAAAAATTTTGATCTATCACAAGTTTCCCTCCACAATGGTCCCAGCGGGGACATATCCGTTCTTTAAATAAAATGGCACCCGTTCTTCTCGGCAGCAGAGCCACAGCTGCTGCCCGACAAACTGGCCCTCTAGCGCACTCAACAGCGCGCTGGCCAGACCCCGGCGACGCCAGTTGGGCAGCACCGCGACCCCCTCTATAACACAGCCGCTTGGGGCGGCGGTGTATACACCGGCGGTGGCCACCAGCTTGCCGCCCTGATACCTGCCCAATACCCGGGCCTTTGAGTGGCGGACCCGGTGAGACAGATCACAGTACAGCCCGTCCACATCCAGCCCGCAAAATACCTGGCTCAAAAGCTGGGCTACTTCCCGCAGCGGCGGGCAGACAATCTCCGTATCGGCGGCAGGACCCGCCCGCGCTCGCCTGCGCAACACGGGGCGCTGGCACTCACACGGGGAAAACAGCGGCCGGTCGGCATAGTAGCGGCGCACCCCCAGCATGGGTAGAGCAGTAGGCGGCAGGGCCGTTACCCCGCACAGTGTAGCTATGTCGCCCTGCACGCAGAGCAGGCCATCTTCGCCGGCGCGATAAAACTGCAGCAGCGGGCTTTGCAGGCCGTAAGCCGCAAGCAAGCCTGCCAGCTTTACCGCCGGCAGGCCTGAAAGCACCGCTGTTTTTTCGTCCGCCAAAAATCCCGGCGGCAGCTGCTGCCGGCAGTGTACCGGCGTTAGGAGCAGCTGCTCAGCACACATGGTCGATCACGGCGTGCGTGAGTTCCATTACCGCCTGCAGGTCGCCCCAGTCGGCCACGCCGCTGGCCGTGTGCAGATTGCGGCAGGGCAGCGAGATAGCCAGCGTGCGCACCCCGGCGCGGGACTGGTGGATAGCCCCGGCATCGTTGCCGCCGAACACCCCTTTTTTGTACTGCAGAGGAATATTTTTTTCGCGGGAGAGATGGCCGGCCAGCTGTACCAGCTCCCGATCATAGATGGTGGAGCGGTCCATAAAGCCCACCACTGCGCCGGCACCCAGATCGCATACAGTATCGGCGGTGGACAGGCCCAGATTATCGGCTGCCGTGGTCGCCTCGATGATCAGGGCAACAGCGGGGTCGACGGAAAATGCAGCTGTTTTGGCCCCGCGCAGCCCCACCTCTTCCTGGGTACAAAATACCACCGTACAGCTGTTTTGCAGTTCCTGCTCCAGCAGCCACAACAAGACCGCGCAGCCCGCCCGATCATCGATGGCTTTGCCGGCAAAGCGATTGCCACCCAGCTGGGTAAACGGATAGGCAAAATAGGCCATATCGCCCGGCTGCACCACCTCTAGCGCCTGCTGGCGGTCGGCGGCGCCGATATCGATGGCCATATCGGAAAACTCGATACTCGCCTCGCGCTGTTTTTTGCTGAGCAGGTGGATGGGCACATTGCCGATAACGCCTGGGTGGCCGTTTACAGCGACGGTACGGCCCGGCGCCACCCGCGGATCGATCCCCCCTACCGGGGCAAAGTGCAGGTACCCCTGTTCATCGACCGAGGTGATGATAAAACCCACCTCATCCATATGTGCACTGACCATAATCGGTTTTGCGGGTATGCGGCGGCCGGGTTTTTGCACGATCAGGTTGCCCAGTGCATCGGTCTGCCAGGAGAGTCCCAATCGCTCTACCTCGCCGATCAGATAGGCGCGCACTGCGTCTTCGCTGCCCGAGGCGCCGTTTATCGCGCACAGTTCAGCTACCCTTCTCATCATTTCACTATTCACTTCCACTGCGCTCCCCCCTCACTGAGTCAACTGGCTAACATAGGCGGCGATAAGCGCCGCTGTATGCTCGATATCCTGCAGATCCACCACCTCGACTGGGGTGTGCATATAGCGCTGTGGCACCGAGACCAGCAGCGTGCGCACCCCCGCCCGCGACACGGCGATCGCATCGGCGTTTGAGGCGGTGAGTCCGCCCATGATCTCGGGCTGGTAGGGGATGCCCTGTTTCTGGGCCAACGCACAAAATGTGCAGTACATATCGTGGTCGAGTATTGGGCTGTAACCAATCATGGGACCTTTACCGAGCTCGCCGCACTTATCTGCATCGCAGCCCGGCGACATGCCAAAACTCACGTCCACCGCTACCGCATGGGTGTAATCGGCGCCAAAGGCCCCTGTTTTTGCCCCCTGCTCGCCGGTCTCCTCCAGCGAGGAGAGCAGCAGATCGACGCCCACTCCGGCAGGTGTTGCCGCTTTGATCTGAGCGGCAGCCAGCAACTGCACCACACAGCCCGCCCGGTCATCCAGCGATTTGCCGCTGACCCGACTGCCGAGCAGCTGTTGCAACTCTGTGCGATAGCTGGCTCGATCGCCCAGTGATACCAGTTCCTGCAGCGCTTCTCTGTCGTAACCGGTATCGATATAGAGCTTATCGATGTCAGGTATCTCTTCATAGCCCTTCATACCCGAGAGGTGCGGCGGCAGACAGCCAATGACACCGAAGACCGGCTGACTGCCACTGATGACCACCTGCGAGGCCGGCAGCAACCGCTTGTCGATCCCCCCTACCGGCGCCACTTTGACAAAACCGGCATCGTCGATGGCGGTGACCACAAAGCCCACCTCGTCTAGGTGAGCATCTAACAGCACCCGTGGACCGTTATCCGCAGCCGGTACTACATGGCAGAGCAAACTGCCCAGCGGGGTGACCTCTACTGGCCCCAGCGGAGCCAGTAGCGAGGCGGCGGCACTGCGCACCGCTGTCTCGCTGCCCGAGACGCCCCGCGCATCGCACAGCGTTTTTAGCATGTCAAATGTATCCATTTCGCACCTACTCTTTCTGTCCGCTCTCTTTTGTATTTCTACACTGTGTTGATAATAGCTTTCTAAATATACGCAAAGTATTATTTTTACAAATATATACTATATATTGGCGATTTTGACTTAAACTGTGTTATACATATCGTATTATTAGATTATTCTAAACATTATGTTTAAAGGCTGTTGACGATCTCTTTAAAGTGCCGGCCCCGCACCTCAAAGTTTTTATACAGGTCGAAGCTGGCCGATGCCGGCGACAGAGAGATCACATCTCCCGACTGCGCTCCTTTAAAGGCCAGCTTTACTGCCTGCTGCATATCGCTGGCGTGCACGATCTCGAGCCCGCTACCGGCAAAGTTCTCTGCCGCGCGCACCGCTGCTTCGATCTTGGGGGCGGTGGCGCCCATGAGCACCAGCTTTTTGACCCGCTCGCACACCACTGGACCCAGTGGCTCGTAGGGGATCTTTTTGTCGTAGCCGCCGGCGATCATAATGATCTTTTGCGAGAATGCGTACAGACCGGCGATGCTGCGGGTGGGGCTGGAAGCGATAGAGTCGTTATAGAACTTGACCCCACCGATCTCCCGCACGAACTCGATGCGGTGCTCCACCCCGGCAAAGGTATTCGCCACATGGCGCATGACCTCCGGCTCTACCAGGCCCCACACGGTGGCGATCGCACCCAGGTAGTTTTCGACGTTGTGTTCGCCGGGTATCTTGATCTCGCTCTTGTGGAAGAGCTTTTGCTCCCCCTGCGGGGTGCGCATACAGATATTGCCGTCCCGGTCCAGATAGGCGCCTTTTTCGACCGGCTCGAACCGGTCGAAAAAGTACAGCTTGCCCCGCACATCGGGCGAAAAGCTACGGGTTATGGCGTTGTGGGCATTGAGCACCGTTTTAGAAAAGGCATCTTGATGGGCATAGAGGTTGCGCTTGGCGTCGACATACTCCTCCATATCCCGGTGCATATCCAGGTGGTTGGGCGCCACGTTGGTGATAAGGGCAATATCTGGGCTGTGCCGCATAGAGATGAGCTGGAAGCTGGACAGCTCCACCACCGCCCAGTCGTCGGGTTTTACCTGCTCGATAATGGGCAGCAGTGCACGGCCGATATTGCCGCCCAGGTGTACGGTGTAGCCCTGCTCTTTCATAAAGGCGGCGATGATCGACGTTGAGGTGGTCTTGCCATCGGAGCCGGTGACCCCGATGATCCTGCAGGGGCAGAGGGCAAAAAACAGTTCCATCTCAGAGGTGACGATGATATCCCGGCGGCGAGCTGCCTCCAGGTCCTCGTCGGTAAAGCGCATGCCGGGGGTGCGAAATACGATGTCGTCATCGATGTCTTTTAAGTAATCCTCCCCCAGCACCAGCCGAACGCCGAGACGCTGCAGCTCGTCGGCTACCGGCCCCATCTTCTCGCGGCTGTTTTTATCGCGCACCGTAACGGCAAAGCCCTTTTCTGCAAACATGCGGATACAGTCTAAATGGCTGACGCCAGCCCCGATAAATGCCAATTTTTTGCCCTTGATATCACTCAAAAAACGATCAAATCTCTCCACGCTCTATTCCCCCCAACAAATTAGACGACAGCTGCGCCGGCAGACCGTGCCAGGCCCAGACCGCCATCTCCCCTACACAGTGTGCGCCGCGGCGCGCCGGACCAATCATCTATGCCGGCGGCTGCCACAAGAATCACTCTTTTCTCATTATACGTGCATCCGCCCGATATGACAAGAATTCCCGGGGATTTATGTTGAAAACTTCCAATCTCCATGTTATGATAAAAGGTATACAAACGGCTCTATCATGCCATTTATCAGGAAGGAAGCACACTATGGGACTCGATACCTTGATCCTACCAAAAAAGTACCGTTCCAGTTTAGATATACTGCAGACCGAGATCGCCATCAAGCTTATTAAAGACACCTTTGAGCGCGAACTGGCGCAGAACCTCAACCTCACCCGCGTCTCGGCACCGCTTTTTGTGGCGCCCGAGACCGGTCTCAACGACGATCTCAACGGCGTTGAGCGGCCGGTCTCCTTTGATATTTTAGATATCGGTCGCGACGTGGAGATCGTCCACTCGCTGGCTAAGTGGAAACGCATGGCCCTGAAAAAATATGGGTTTGCCCCTGACAGCGGCCTGTATACCGACATGAATGCCATCCGCCGGGACGAGGACCTGGACAACCTGCACTCAGTATATGTAGACCAGTGGGACTGGGAGAAAGTCATTACCCGCGAGACCCGCAACATCTACACTTTAAAAGAGACGGTCAACCAGATCGTAGACGCGCTGTACACCACCCAGCAAAAACTGTGCGACGCCTTTACCCAGGTAAAACCGGTCATCCCGCGGGAGATCACCTTTGTCACCTCACAGGAACTGGAAGACCGTTGGCCCGACTTGACGCCCAAGGAGCGAGAGGACAAGATCTGTCAGCAGCACAAGCTGGTATTCATCAGCCAGATCGGCGGCAAACTGCGGCTGGGCCAGCCTCACGACGGCCGCGCCCCCGACTATGACGACTGGGCGCTGAACGGCGATATCCTGGTGTGGTTCCCCGTTCTTGGCCGCTCAGTAGAGATCTCCTCGATGGGCATTCGCGTAGACAGCGAGAGCCTGCGGCGGCAGCTGGAGCTGAGCGGTCAGACCAAAAGAGAGGACCTGATCTTTCACAAGATGCTGCTGCATGACGAACTGCCGCTGACTATTGGCGGCGGTATCGGCCAGTCGCGCATCTGTATGCTGATGCTGGGCAAGGCGCACATCGGCGAAGTACAGGTGTCGGTCTGGCCGCCGGAGGAGATCGCCGCCTGTACTGCCAGCGGCATCTATCTCCTGTAGATGAGGGGGAGTCTGATGAAAAAAGCTCTCTCTCTCCTGCTGGTGCTGTGTGCGGCTCTGTCGCTGCTCAGTGGCTGTTTTGAAGATGGCTCTGGCCAGCAGTTCGAGTACGACTTAGAAGCGCACCCCTCTAATCTGGATCCACAGCTGGCAGAAGACGAGTCATCGCTGGATGTAGTGGGCAACATTTTTGAGGGGCTGCTGGTAAAAAAGGCGGACGGCAGCATCGTGCCCGGGGTGGCGAAGAGCTACCAGGCTGAAAACGGCGGCACCCGCTATATCTTTACCCTGCGCGACGACGCAACCTGGTCAAACGGCGATCCGGTGACTGCCCACGACTTTGCCTTTGCCTTTAAACGCCTGTTTTCGCCCGAGACCCGCTCTCCTTACGCCAATGATTTTTATATCATCAGTGGCAGCCGCGCCTATATGAGCGGCCAGGTGGGGCTGGAGGGGCTGGGTGTCAAGGCGCTGAGCAACACCAGTTTACAGATCGACCTCTCCCATGCTGACGGGAGTTTTTTAGATCTGCTGACCACCCCAGCCGCCTTTCCCTGCAACGAGAAATTTTTCAACAGCACCAAGGGGGGGTACGGGCTGACAGCCGAGGCGCTGATCTCCAACGGTCCTTTTTCTTTGACCACCTGGATCAAAGAGGGGGAAAAGGATGACTACCTGGTGCTGCGACAAAACGAGAAGTACAGTTCCGACTCACCGGTAGTGGCGGGCAGTGTGGTGCTCAACATTGTCCCCGACTACGAGGACCGGCTGAAGAATTTCGAAAAGGGCGAGACCGACTGCCTGCTGTACACCGACCACCCCAAATCGGTCTCGGAGGGGGCAGTGTCGTATCTGAATACTACCTGGGCGCTGGTGCTCAACCAAAAGGAGCCGCTGCTGTCTAACGGCAATATCCGCCGCGGATTGGTGCTGGCTACCGACAAAAATGCCATCAAAGATATGCTGCCCGCCTACCAGACACTGGCGGGGGCACTGGTGCCACCGGATATCCAGATGGGCCAACAGAGCTTTCGCGCCTTTGCCGGCGAGAACCTGATGCCCACCCCAAATGCCCAGGCCGCCAAAGAGGCATACCGGACGGGGGCCGATTCGTTTGACGCAGCCTACAATGCCGGAACCAGCGATGACGACTACAACTCGCTGGCCAGTCAGATCACCGTTTTGTGCCCCGACGATGAGGCCAGCCTCTCTTATCTGCAAAACCTGCTGCAGCTGTGGCAGCGGGACCTGGGGCTTTTCCCCAAGGTAGAGACTATGTCGCTGGAGGATATTCAGTCTAAGGTGTATTTGGAAGATTACGACATTGCGCTGGTGCCCATCACCGCCACCCAAAATAGTGCCGAGAGTTTTTTGGCCGATTTTTATACCGGTAGTGAGCGCAATCTGCCAGCTCTGTCTGACCCTGCAGTAGATAGCCTGCTGCAACGCATGGAGGATTCGACCAGTGCCAGCGAGCGGGCCGACCTCTGTCGACAGGCGGAGCAGGCGATCCTCGCCACCAACTGTATCATCCCCCTGTACTACCAACCCCAGTTCTTCGTACAGGGTAAGAGCGTGCAAAATATCGAGTACAACCCCTATTTTGGCTATATCAAATTTAAAGAGGCCATAAAAAATTAATGCTGTGACCCCCAGTAGAAAGAGCGCCTGTGTGGCGGGCATAAGTCCGCACACAGACGCTCTTTTGGGTTTCTGCAGATGTGTTTCATACCGACGGGCAAAGCCGGATGGGACCGCCGTGCTAATTGTCCGCCACCAGATCATAATAGGTGCCATCTGACAGGTGGATGCGCACCCCCACAACGCCGTAGCTCTTGTTCTCTGCCTCTTCTTCGGTGATATCGCCCAATCGCTGTATGGTGGAGAGACACAGTTCTGCCCGTTCTTCCTCCATCACATAGGGTAGTGGCGTGGGGATCAGCGTGGTGGCAAACGCCCCCCCAATGCCGCTCTGCAGCTCGGCCACCACCTCATCCGGCCAGTGGCCGCCGTGGCACAGCGGCTATATCCTGGTGATGGTGACCGGGTGGCCGGTATGGTTACACAATGCCACTCTCCCCCACGTTTCACAGCGGCCCCCCTCTATGCTTGCACTAAAAGATGGAGAACTCGTCAGCGCTGCCGGCTCCTCCTCTGGCACTATTGACACGACCCAGACACACAGCCCCAGCAGCAGGACTATGCAGACAGCAATGATCCACCACGGAAATCTCGCCGCGCGTTTTTTCTTCTGTTCCATCAGCGGTCCCTCTTTTCTGCACCACTTATCGGCCGGTACCACACTGCCTATCTGCCCCCATCATAAAGTATTTTGCCGGCAAAAACAACACCTTTCCTTTTCGACAAAAAAAGAGGGCCGGCAGCTGCCAGCTCTCTTTTTATCTGCTATTTTATGTACCTATGCCCGGTAGATGATCTCGCCGTTTTTCACCGTCATCTTGCAGTCCATAGCCGCCTCGATGTCCTTGGTGGGGTCGCCGGCAAAAATGGCGAAATGGGCCTTTTTGCCCGGCTTGATGCTGCCCAAGCTGTCCTGTACGCCGCACAGTTCGGCGGCATTGATGGTGCCGGTACGGATGGCCTCCATGGGGGTCATACCCGCCTTGACCATCAGCACCATCTCGTAGGCGGTCTTGTCGTGTCCGTTAAATGGGGTACCGGCATCGGTGCCCAGCGCGATCTTCACCCCGGCCTGATGGGCGCGCTTAAAGGTGTCCATATGAGCCTCTACTGCGCCTTCTGCCTTGCGCACCACATAGTCGGCAATACCGGCCTTGGTGCCGTTGACCACGATCCAGTGTACTGCTGCCAACGTTGGCACATAATAGACGTTATTCTCTTTCATGTAGTCAAAGCACCAGTCATCCATAAAGAAACCGTGCTCGATAGAGTCGATACCGGCACGCAGCGCGTTTTTAATGCCAGTCATTCCCTGCGCATGGGTGCAGGTCTTGGCTCCTACCTTGTGCGCCTCCTCGATAGCCGCGCGCAGCTCGTCCTCGTTTAATTGGGGGGAGCCCGGCTCTACGCCTTTGGTCATTACGCCGCCAGTAGCCATTACTTTGACCCAGTCTGCGCCGGCGCGCAGCTGCTCGCGGGCCGCCTTGCGGCAGTCGTCGGGGCCGTCGGCCTCACGGCCCATGGTCCAGCCGTGGCCGCCGGTCATACAAATACATTTACCCGATACCTGCATATCCGGCGCCACCAGTTTGCCGGCAGCCACCGCGTTGCGAATATCGATATCGATGGAGTTGATACCGCCCACGTCGCGAATAAAAGTGACACCCGACTGGGTGAACTGGTCGAGATGATGAAGCGACATCATGGTCACTTCGGCGTCGCTCTCGGTATAGGTGGGGGCGGCGACCGGTGCCAGATTCATATGGGTGTGGCAGTTAAAAAGGCCCGGCAGAACAGTAGAGCCCTCCAGATCGATGACCTCTGCGCCCGCAGGGCACTGCAGGTCTTTGCCCACCTCTTTGATCACGCCGTCTTCTACCAGAATGCTGCCACCGGCCAGCACGCTGCCAGCCTCTACATCCACGATATTGGCATTTTGAAACACTACTGTCTTCATTTTCCGGGTCCTCCTTGTTATTTTAGTTGGTGTGGGATAGCCCGTGTTTGCGGCATCTTGAAAACACATACTGTGCGGGAGCCGTTACAAAGCCGGGCGAGCGCACACCCCAATAAAAATATTATACTAGAGCAGCTGTATATTTTAAAGGTTTAAAGTGGCGAAATCTTCTATTTCATAGAGTGTGCCAATTGTACGTCTACCAAGGTGGATAAAAACTGTAAAAAGCACCGGCAAGATCTGTAGACTTATCTTCAAGATCCTCCCACTAAAGAAAATTACACTACCGAAAGGCCTGTTTTCAAACTGTGTTACCGGTTCATCATTTTGGAGGGCCAGATGCCCAAATGGGCGTAGGGGGATTGGTATTGCCGGTTGCGCTGCTCCTGGCTGGGGTCGGCGTTGATCTGCTCTGCCACATCGTTCAGGGCGGGCTCCAGTTCACCCAGCGTCATGTCCTGGGCCTGTTGCCAACTGTAGGGCAAAACCAGCCCCAGCTCTTCTGCACGCTGATAGATATATCGTATTCTTGCATATGATAAAATAACAAGCTTATCTTCAATATCAATCGACTGTTCATAAACCTTGTCTCTATCCAATGTAATTTCTTCAAATAGTTCGGTCGATTCTTTCACATTACCCGATTCAAGAATTGGCAGACTTATCTCTTGAGCTTGTTCCAATGTTATATCAGAAACCTCAAATTTGTAAAAATCTCTCTGATCACCCCAACCTTTTTCCCGCATCCGCACGCATATTTGATTACGGAAAAAATTGTGTAGAGAATATACTGTAAATTTATTGTATGGAGCATTGGAAAAAACAGTGCCCATGACACCCGCATACCTGTCATTAAACTCTTCTTTCGAAATGCTTCTAGATCCATCAGTAAATCTATTATATATGTCTATATAGTAGTACATTGAAAGAAAGCCAGATACATTTACTTCAATATAATCGTTGTCGGATAAGAAATTTTCTACTCCCTGCGTATATCTCTCGCAAAAATAGTAAAAATCATCTGAATTCTTTTCTAGAATAATGTTATCTTTTCTAAGAAGTTTTTCAACAACTGGCTCAATAGCTCCTACCGTATAGGCCGTTCTCTGTGGTCCAATAGCATAGTATATGTATATTCCCAAACAAGCCACTAGTACAATGCAAATATTCAATATGAGCACATGATATCTGCTGTAAAAGACCTTTTTTATGCGCTTCATAAAAATCACCTTTTTAAATAGAGTTTGTAACTACTCATCATAACTTTTTCTATCTATATTCATTCCCACAATCAACATCGCTAAACTCATAAGCGCTAATAACCCATATTTATTCAGTAAAACACTTTTTGTTATCTCATTATAATATATAAAAATATTCCATATACTTATCTTTGTATAGACAAAATTAAATATTAAATGATATGTAGTAATAATTATAGCGGGCACAAGTACTGAGTTGGTCACTTTCACAACAAAATATTGAAAAGAAAGATAGAATAACATTTGAATCATTATTTTTACGAACATCACAAACATATTGTCCATATAAAAACTATATCCTATCAATAGAACACCTACAAGCGCCACCGTATGGAGCCAGATAAAAATCGTTTTTATAAGATCACTTTTTTGTTTAACCCCATATGCTTTTACCAGTTCTAAAGCCCCTTGATTGCTGTATTCTCTAAAACACAAGGTAAAGTACCAAACAGCTATAATGGGTATATACCGTTCAAAATCTGTATACACCGGCGGGACAATCAAAGTAGCTGCGTCTGATACAAAATTTATAGTAGCTGCGTACCTAATCGAAAGTAAAGGTACCATGATGTAAATAATAATGAGTGGAACGAAATACTTCCATCGCATATTTTTAAATTCAAAATATAATAAACGCAAATTATCCATATGCTAGACCTCTTTTATAATGCTCATATACCCGTCTTCAACTGTCGGTGAAAGCACTGTCCCGATTTTCTGTCTATCTGAGCACAGCACCTTATAATAGTTCGTACCCCCATCTTCTTCTATATTTTCTATGTATCTTTTCCCTGAAATTTTATCCTGATCTCCACATAAAATCCGATATACTTTTTCTCTTGCAAACGAGCGAATTTCTTCTTTAGTCCCTTGAATAATATTTGTCCCGCTTTTCATAATTAAAATGTGATTACAAATGACGTCAACGTCTTGGACAATATGCGTGGAAATGATTACTGTACGGTCTTTACTGATCGATGCAATAATGTCTTTAAAACGCATTCGCTCTTCAGGATCCAAACCGGCAGTAGGCTCATCAAAAATAAGCAATTTCGGATCTCCCAGCAATGCCTGTGCTATTCCAAGCCTGCGCAACATACCTCCAGACAAGGCCCCTACCAATGTTTTCCTATCATGTTGTAAATTTACAACCGATAAACACCTTACAATTTCTTTTTTTAAATCACTAGCACAAATTCCCTTTAATATAGAAAAATACTCCAGTACTTCAGCCGTTGTCAATTCTTTAAACATCCCAAATTGCTGTGGTAAATAGCCGATCATGCCAGTATTCTTTTTTTTGCTATCCATGATCTTTCCGTCAATAATTATTTCTCCGTCATCGATATCATAAAGCCCCAATATACTTCTAATTAACGTCGTTTTTCCAATTCCATTTGGCCCAAGTAAACCATAAACTCCTTTATCGATTGTTAAATACAGATTATCGAGGACCTTTTTCTTGCCGAAAGTTTTAGAAACACTTTTCATTTCTATCATGTTTATTTCTCCTAAAGCTGCAAAAATTCATCTGGTGTTCTTGTATCCATAGGATCGCAGAGATAACGGTATATATCCGGGAGAGCCGCATCTTCTCCCATATTATCAACATACTTGTAAAACAGCATCTCTAAAGAATCTGCCTGTTTTGTTCTTACTCTATACTGAAACTGAATATTTGACTGTAAGTAGCGCAACAGAATATCCTTAAGGTTTATTTTATCATCTGTTATATCACTAAAATACTTTTTATCCATCATACCAATTACCGTATATGCCGGTGATTCCAACATTGGAACGACCATATAGTCGGCAAATAAATATCCCGTAAATCCGCTATTTCCTGTTCCTCCTAGAGATATTACTTTTGATGCATTTTCATAGTCTGCGGGAATGCCCAATTTTTTACAATAACTGTTAAGAAGCTCCACAACTACTTTGGGTGACACTTGTCTGTTTTCGTCACTGTCTAATCCATAATAAGTATCGCTTAAATGCTTATAAACGAGTGGTCTATCTGTGTCAATTCCCTCAATATGTTGCTTCTGTATAAGCCCCCCTATAATCGTCAGCGAATCACTATAGCCTTGATAATGCCCCTCTGATACCTCTCCCAGATTGGTTACTACCTCTGCCGTATTATGTTTTAAAACGAGATCATAATTTTTAAAAGTTGTACTATTTGTCAACATCCACTGATTCCTTACTCTTGTTATTTCATGTTGAGGAATGGGATAATAAGGGAAAAAGCCAAGCAGCCTTATTCCCTGATAGTTACTATAAAATTGTTCTGAACCTCCAGTATAAGTAAATCGAATATTACTTATTTGCATTCCCTCATTTTCTATTTCTATATAATCTCCTTTTCTTTGATATCTAACAGTCTTTCCATCTTGATCGTATATGCTCTTTATTGCATAGCCATGGTATAAAACAAATACATAATTTTTTATTGGTCTATCTGGAGCAAGAGAAACTGTAACATCAGCACTTAGTTGCCGCCCCACATTCAATTTTAATGTATAGTCCGTAACACTGAATTTATCGTTATTTAAAAAAACATTCTCAGAATGTAAACTATCAGTGGAAATTTCATCATTATAAAAAAAGCGCTGATTGTCATAGCCAAAATATTGAATATTACCCCCTTTTATATACCCTACCCCCTGTACACAAACAAACGTAAATAGCAGTAAAAATGCCGTTGCGGAAGTTTTACTTTTTCTCTTTATAAATTTTAATAAACACAATAGGAGTACCATACCAATCCAAAACAATATTCGATTATACCTTTGCATCTCATTGGGGATCCCATACAGGTAATCAATATTACCTCCCATATCTGTTCTTTCCATCATAATGTGAAATATATCTGCCCACCTAACCAGATTAAGACGCTCGCTCGATATAGAAGACAAAAAAGTCTGTATATAAGGTGAGAAAAATATAGTTACCAATAACATCACTATGTAAGTATTCCACCTATTACAGTACAGCGCGATTAAAAAGCCAAAGCTTAGACCCAATAATCCTATCAGAAAAATATCTAAAAAGTAAACTTTTAATATATGCATCCATATTGCAGTATTTAGAGCATTTTCAAAATATGTACAGCAAAATGCGTATAAACAACAATTTATATATATGATAAAAAGCAGTGTTACAAGGACGATAAGCTGTGCTGCCACATGTTTTACAAGACCTTTACTTTCTACCTTTAACACTTCTTCAGCCGCATCTACCTTTATCTTACTTAAATATGCATAGCTTATAAACATAAGCATGATAAAAATAACTATATTTGAAGAAATATTTGTTTTCATCATTGGAAATAATCTTTTTTGGCTGGTAATAAGTATAACATTCATACAGTTTATAAATGCAAAAAGCATTGTCATTCCCAAGGCCGGTACAAAAGAGCTCAGAAAAAGCTTTATATTTATCTTAATAAGTTTTTTCATTGTACACCTCTATATATTTATAAATGGACTGGACAGGTACCTGTCCAGTCCATTTGGAAATAAATTTAAGTCGTAACTTGAACAGTGGCACTAGCTGAATAACTGCCAGTTGTCTGGCCATAACAACGCCATGTATAATTATCCGGAGCCGAATTTGATGTAGAATATATACCATTATAAGAATCAACACTGTTATTTGTAGTAACATAATTCCCGGTATAGTATTGTGCGTAGCCCCTTACAGATCCTGAACTGGCATACACGCTTAAACTTAATCTGCTACGTGTACTTCCAACGACTGTTCTCCCAGAATAACATCTAGAAGTACCAGACACATTTGCGGTTGCTGTGTCAGCAAATACACTACTTACAAACACAACGCCTAAACACAAAACTGCGGAAATCACTGCCAAAAACTTTTTCATGATAACCTCCTACATATCCAAGGGGGCATCTTTACGTTAATCTTAAAATTTGTATCGCACTCTACTATTTTCTACATTATAACCTATATTTTTTAAACATTCAATATTTTTTAATATTTTTCATCTAAGCGCCTACTTTACATGTGTTTTTTGTATAGTATTCTATTTGCAGCACATTTCTCTTACTATTCGTCACTAAAAACATAAAAAAGGAGCTAGGCAAAATGCCTAGCTCCTTTAAACTATCTAACAGGATCGTACCTTTTAGATCAGCTCGATGATGGCCATCTCAGCGGCGTCGCCGCGGCGGGGGCCGATCTTGATGATGCGGGTGCAGCCGCCGTTTACGTCGGCGTATTTGGGGGCTACCTCGTCCATCAGCTTTTTGGCTACATCCTCTTTGGTGATGTAGGAATAGACCTGTCTCTTGGCGTGCAGGTTGTTCTGCTTGCCAATGGTGATCATCTTCTCTGCCGCAGTGCGTACCTCTTTGGCTCTGGTCACGGTGGTCTCGATCTTGCCGTTTTCGATCAGGTAGGTGACCATCGCTCTGAGCATCGCTTTTCTGCTGTCAGAAGCTCTGCCGAGTTTTCTTGGCATCGAATTCACTCCTTTAACGGGATTTCCGAAAGCGGTGGATTACTCCTCGCTCTCTTTTAAGCTCACTCCCAGCGAGTCGAGCTTGTTCAGTACTTCTTCAAAGGATTTGCGGCCCAGGTTGCGCACCTTCAGCAGCTCGTCCTCGGTCTTGTTGATCAGGTCCTCTACGGTGTTGATGCCCGCGCGGCGCAGACAGTTCGACGAGCGGACCGACAGGTCCAGCTCCTCAATGGTCATCTCCAGTACCTTCTCTTTACCCTTATCGTCTTTTTCGACCATGATCTCAGCCGAGTAGGTCTCGCCCGACAGGTCGACGAACAGGTTCAGGTGCTCGATGATGACTTTGGCGCCCAGCGACACAGCTTCTTCGGCCGACAGGGTACCGTCTGTCCACACCTCTAGGGTCAGCTTATCGTAGTCGGTGATCTGGCCCACACGGGTGTTCTCTACAAAGTAGTTCACCTTCAGCACCGGGGTGTAGATGCTGTCCACCGGCAATACGCCAATGGCCATGTGCTGCCCGCTCTTGTTTTTATCGGCGGGCACGTAGCCGCGGCCCTTCTCCAGAGTCAGCTCCATGCTCAGCGAGGCGCCGGCGCCCAGGGTGGCGATGTGCATGCCCGGGTCGAGTATCTCCACTTCGCTGTCTGCCTGGATAGAACCGGCTGTCACTTCGCACTCACCGCTGGCCTCGATGTAGACCGTTTTGGGCTCGTCGCAGTGCAGCTTGGCAGTCAGGCCTTTGATGTTCAGGATTATTTCTGTGACATCCTCTTTCACACCGGGGATGGTCGAAAACTCATGTTGTACACCGTCGATCTTAATAGAAGTGACGGCGACACCAGGAAGCGAGGAGAGCAGTACTCTTCTCAAGCTGTTGCCGAGGGTCGTACCATAGCCGCGCTCGAGGGGCTCCACTACAAATCTTCCGAAAGAACCGTCGGGAGAGAGTTCATCCGTCTCGATTCTCGGCTTCTCGATCTCAATCATTCAGTACCCTCCTTTTAGACAGAAATAACGCTCTATCCAATCGTGTAAAACTCACAAATGCTCACCGATTATTTGGAGTAGTACTCAACGATCAGCTGCTCCTCGACCTCGAAGTCGATGTCTTCGCGGTTGGGCAGTCTGGTGATGGTCGCTTTCAGGTTCTCGCGGTCCACATCCATCCAAACCGGGGAGGGACGAGAGGCATTCTGCTCAGCTACCTCTTTGATCTTGGTGCTGTTTTTGCTGCCGTCGAACACGGCGACTACATCACCGGCTTTTACGCGGTAAGAAGGGATATTCACTCTCTTGCCGTTGACGGTGAAATGTCTGTGCAGCACCAGCTGACGAGCCTCTTTGCGGGAAGAGGCAAAGCCAGCGCGGTAGGCGATGTTGTCGAGTCTGCTCTCGCAGATCTTCAGCAGCGCGGTACCGGTCACTTCGGGGGACTTAACAGCCATCTCGTAGTAGCCGGCGAACTGGCCCTCTAAAATACCGTAGTAGCGTCTTGCTTTCTGCTTCTCGCGCATCTGCAGACCGTACTCGGAGACTTTCTTTCTGCCTTGGCCATGCTGACCGGGAGCGTATGCTCTGCGTGCAATCGCACATTTATCAGAGTAGCAGCGCTCGCCTTTCAAAAACAGCTTCTGACCCTCACGGCGGCACTGTCTGCACACCGCACCAGTATATCTAGCCATCTATTTGCACCTCCTGATAAATGCTATACACGCCGTCTCTTCGGCGGGCGGCAGCCGTTGTGGGGGATGGGGGTCACATCTTTGATCATGTTGACTTCCAGCCCTGCGGCCTGCAGCGCGCGGATAGCGGCCTCACGACCCGAACCCGGGCCCTTAACGAATACCTCAACGGTTTTCAGGCCGTGCTCCATAGCGGCTTTCGCAGCAGTCTCCGCGGCCATCTGTGCGGCGTACGGGGTAGACTTTCTGGAGCCTTTGAAGCCCAGACCGCCGGCAGAAGCCCAAGAAAGAGCGTTGCCCTGCACGTCGGTGATGGTGATGATGGTATTGTTGAAGGTGGATTGGATATGTGCTGCACCACGCTCGATATTTTTGCGTTCACGGCGCTTACGAACGGCTGTTCTTTTCATTGCCATCGCTTAGTATCCCTCCCTGATTACTTCTTCTTGTTGGCGATCGTCTTCTTGGGGCCCTTACAGGTTCTCGCGTTGGTCTTGGTCTTCTGACCGCGGCAGGGCAAGCCCTTTCTGTGGCGGACACCGCGATAGCAGCCGATCTCTACCAGCCGCTTCACGTTCAGCGCCACGTTCCGGCGCAGATCGCCCTCTACGTCGAAGTTTTTATCGATATACTCACGCAGTTTGATCTCGTCGTCCTCAGTCAGGTCTTTGACTCTGACGTCGGGGCTGATACCGGTGGCATCTAAGATCTTCTCGGCGGATTTACGGCCAATACCGTAAATGTAGGTTAAGCCTATCTCGACTCGCTTCTCTTTCGGCAAGTCAACACCAGCAATACGTGCCATGTTTGCGTTGCACCTCCATTAAGTGGTTTTGCGCCTTAGCCCTGCCGCTGTTTGTGCTTGGGGTTCTGGCAGATTACCATTACGCGACCTTTGCGTTTGATCACTTTGCATTTCTCGCAAATGGGTTTTACGGAAGGTCTGACTTTCATGTAAATTACCTCCTATGACCCTAGAAAAGTCTTTACTTGGAACGCCAGGTGATGCGTCCCTTGGTTAAATCGTACGGCGACATCTCCACCGTCACTTTGTCTCCGGGCAGGATGCGGATGTAATTCATGCGCAGCTTGCCCGAGATGTGGGCCAGTATCTTGTGTCCGTTCTCCAGTTCAACCTGAAAAGCGGCATTAGGCAGTGCATCTACTACGATACCCTCGACCTCGATAACGTCTTCTTTGGACAAGTGAATGCCTCCCTTTAACTGTTGTGAGCGGCAGAGGACGCCTCGTCGAACTGGCGGAGGATCCTCCCTATGCTCTTATTGGTAGCCCCATCCATCTGTATCAAGCGCCCAGTAGGCCAGATGTGTTTTTTGTTCTTGCGCTTTGGGGTTTCCAATTTCCTCATTTTCCCGTCGGCTATAAAAACGTATTCGTTCTCAAGTGCCACGACCACGCTGTGTCTCTCTTTGTCGCGGCCGGCCAAGCTCTTTACTACAGTACCTATCTGGAGTGCCTTCATCTGCGCATCCTCCAGACTCACAGTGCCGTCAAAATCACCGGGCCTGATGCCGTGATCGCGATCGTGTGTTCAAAGTGGGCCGACAGACCGCCATCTTTGGTGATGACCGTCCATCCGTCCTTTAGAATTTCCACCTGGGAACCGAACTCGTTGACCATGGGCTCGATAGCAATGGTCATGCCGGGGGTCAGCCGCGGCCCGTGGCCCGCGCGCCCGTAGTTGGGCACCTCTGGGTCCTCGTGCAGCTCATGGCCCACCCCGTGGCCGATAAAATCACGCACTACTGAAAAGCCCCGCTCGGTCACATAGGTCTCTACCGCGTGGCCGATATCCCCAATCCGGTTACCCGGCTGGGCGGCCTCGATACCGGCAAGCAAGCTCTCGCGGGTGGCATCCATCAGCTTCTGTGCTGCCGGTGACACCTTTCCGGCGCCGAAGGTAGCAGCATTGTCGCCGTGATAGCCCTTATAAAAGGCGCCCACGTCTACGCTGACGATGTCCCCCTCCTCGATCACGCGGTCACCGGGTATGCCGTGTATGATCTGATCGTTGATCGAGATACACGCGCTGCCCGGAAACCCGCCATACCCCAAAAAGGAAGGTTTGGCGCCGTGAGAGGTTATGAACTTCTTGACTTTGGCATCAATCTCGCGGGTGGTGACACCCGGTGCCACCAGACTGCCGGCCAGTGCTAACGCCTCGGCCGACAACTTGCAGGCAGCTTTCATATCCGAGATCTCTTTGGCAGATCTTAAGGTGATCATTCCTCCACCGCCTTGCGCACGAGCGCGCTGGTGTCGGCGATCTCCTCCTGGCCAATTACGGTCTTTAAAATGCCTTTTTTCTCGTAGTACGCGATGAGGGGCTCGGTCTGCTCATGATACACGCGCAGCCGGTCCTTCACGATCGAAGCCTCATCGTCTTTGCGGATCACTAATTTTCCGCCACATTTGTCGCACACGCCATCTGCTTTAGAGGGCTTATAGTCGATGTGGTAGGACGCGCCACAATCGCCGCACACCCGTCGGCCAGACATACGCCGCACGATCTTCTCGTCGTCAACATGGATGTTGATGACGCGGTCGATCTCGACGCCCATCTGGTCCAGGGCCTCCGCTTGGGCTACCGTGCGGGGGACGCCGTCTAGAACGAATCCGTTTTCACAATCGCTCTGTGCCAGTCTCTCTTTGATGATGCCGATGATGATCTCGTCGGGTACTAGGTCGCCGGCCTCGATGTACTTCTTGGCCTGCAGCCCCATCTCGGTGCCGTTTTTGAGTGCCTCGCGGATGATGTTTCCGGTGCTTATGGCCGGAATGTGTAGCATATCGCACACCTTTTCGGCCTGGGTGCCTTTACCGGCGCCCGGAGCGCCCAAAAATATCAGCTTCATTCGCTTTACCTCCTCACACGCACACGCCATCTACTCAAGGAAACCCTTGTGGTGGCGCATCATCATCTGTGCTTCCAGTGTTCTCACAGTCTCTAAGGCAACACCTACCACGATGAGGATGGAAGTACCACCCAAGGCGATGTTCACCCCCGATATAGCAGTCAGGCCAATAGGCATTACCGCCACGATACCGAGGAAGATGGCCCCGATAAAGGTGACCTTAGAGAGGATCCTGGTAATGAAGTCAACGGTAGGCTTACCGGCGCGGATGCCGGGGATGGTACCGTTGTTCTTTCTGAGGTTGTTGGCGATCTCTAAGGGATTATACTGTACGGCGGTGTAGAAGTAGTTGAATGCCATGATCAGCATAAAGTAGATGATCGCGTAAGCCAGGGAGTTATAGTCAAACAGTGCCAAAAAGCTCGCCCAGAAACCCTTGGTGGCGTTTTTGAAGAACAGCGCCTTGATGGTGCCCGGGATCGAGATGATCGAGCTGGCAAAGATGATAGGCATAACACCGGTCATGTTCACCTTGATGGGAATATGGGAGCTCTGACCGCCGTACATCTTGCGGCCGACCACACGCTTGGCGTACTGGACCGGCACACGGCGCTCGGCGTTGGTCATCAAGACCACGAAGCCGATCACCACTACTGCCAACACCAGAATGATGGGCAGGTAGATGTAGTACTTGTACTCGCCCTCAGCAGCCAGCTGGAAGTAAGCCACGGCTTTGCTGATGACGGTGCTCCCGCGGGAGACGATGCCGGCAAAGATGATCAGCGAGATACCGTTGCCGATACCTTTTTTGTCGATCTGTTCACCCAGCCACACGATCAACATAGCGCCAGCAGTAAAGGTGGCGACGATGATGATGGCCGAGAAGATGCCGGAAAAGCCCTTGGTATAGGTCAGAGCATTTTGGTTTTTAAGCAGGAAGTAGTAGGCGATGGCCAGCGCTACGGCCAGACCTAGCGCCACGTACCGGGTGATGCGGTTGAGTTTGCGCCTGCCCTCTTCGCCCTCTTTGGCCAGCCGCTCCAGCGGAGGGATGGCGATAGTCAAGAGGTTGATGATGATGGAGGCGTTGATATAGGGGGTGATGGAGAGCGCGAAGACAGTGGACTTGGCGAAGGCGCCACCAGTGAGCATATCCAGATAGCCCAGCAGGTTGCCGGAGCCCTCCACCATGCTCTTGAGTGCGCCAGGAGAAACGCCAAAGACCGGCAGGGCTACGCCCACCCGAAAGACCACGAGGATCATCAGCGTGTAGAGAATCTTCTTCCTCAACTCGGTGATCTTCCACGCGTTTCTAAAGGTCTCTAGCACCTTACATCACCTCAGCTTTCCCGCCTGCCTTTTCGATCTTTTCTTTTGCAGCAGCCGAGAATTTTGCGGCTTTCACTGTCAGTTTTTTGCTCAGCTCGCCATTGGCCAGCACTTTTACGCCGTCCAGCTCTTTTTTGATCAGGCCACAGGCGATGAGCGCCTTGGCGTCGATCTCAGCACCGTCTTCAAAACGGGCTTCCAAGTCGCCCACGTTTACGTAAGCGTACTGGGTGGCGAAAATGTTCTTGAAGCCTCTTTTGGGCAGACGTCTCTGCAGGGGCATCTGGCCGCCCTCAAAGCCGGGTCGCACGCCGCCGCCCGAACGGGCGTTCTGGCCTTTGTGGCCCTTGCCGGCGGTCTTGCCGTTGCCGGAACCTGCGCCTCTGCCTTTGCGGTATGCCTCTTTCTTAGAGCCCGGGGCCGGAGAGAGTTCATGCAGTTTCATGTTGCGTTGCACCTCCTTAAATTAAGCTTCGGTAACCTCGATGAGGTGAGAGATTTTTGCGATCTTGCCTTTGGTGGCAGCATTATCCGGTTGGATGGTCACGTCGCCGATCTTGCGCAGTCCCAGAGAACGAGCAGTGGCGATCTGGTCATCTTTTCTGCCGGAGAAGCTCTTAACCAGTTTAATTCTAAAATCAGCCATCAGCCGATCCTCCTTAACCCAAGATTTCCTTCGGTGTCTTGCCGCGAACGGCGGCGACCTGCTGTGCGTCTCTCAGGCTCATCAGGCCGTTGACGGTGGCAGTCACCACATTGCAGGGGTTGTTAGAACGCAGGCACTTGGTGCGGATGTCTTTGATACCGGCAGCCTCTACGACTGCACGGACGGCACCGCCGGCGATAACACCGGTACCGCGGCCAGCGGGTTTGAGCAGTACGCGGCCTGCGCCAAACTCACCGATGACCTCGTGCGGGATGGTGGTGCCGTACAGCGAGACCTTCACCATGTTCTTCTTAGCGACTTCGATACCTTTGCGGATAGCTTCCGGTACCTCAGCTGCCTTGCCGATCCCGTAACCGACAGAGCCCTTGCCGTCGCCCACGACGATCAGCGCCGAGAACTTCATGACACGGCCGCCCTTAACGGTTTTGGATACGCGGTTTATAGAGACAACTCTCTCCTGCAGGTCCAGAGTTGTAGCGTCGATTCTAGCCAAAAGTATACCCCCTCACTTAAAATTTCAGGCCGCTCTCGCGAGCACCTTCGGCCAACTCTTTGACCCGGCCGTGGTAGATGTATCCACCTCTGTCGAACACGACATCGGTGATGCCTTTCTCAGCGGCCCGTTTGGCGATGGTCTCGCCGACCTTGCGGGCGCCTTCTTTGTTGCTACCATTGCCCTCAAAGTCCTTGTCCATGGAAGAGGCAGCGGCTAATGTAACGCCGTTTACGTCATCGATGATCTGTGCATAGATGTGTCTGGCGGAGCGAAACACATCCAGGCGCGGACACTCGGGGGTGCCGCTGATCTTAGCGCGCACTCTGCGATGTCTTTTAAGCCTCGCTTTGTTGCTGTCTGGCTTATTCACCATTGTCTGTCACTCCTTTGCTTATTTGCCTTTACCAGCTTTGCCCTCTTTGCGGATGATCACTTCGTCTACGTACTTGATACCCTTACCTTTGTACGGCTCGGGGGGCCGTTTCTCACGGACCTCAGCAGCAAACTGGCCGACTTTCTGTTTGTCGGGACCGGAAATGACGATCTTGTTGGGGGCCGGTATATCTATTTTGATGCCCTCGATCTCCTCGATGATGACCGGGTGGGAGTAACCCAAGCTCAGGTTGGCGGCACTTCCCTGTTTGGCAGCGCGATAACCTACGCCGTTGATCTCCAGCTCTTTCTTGAAGCCCTCGGTGACGCCGACGATCATGTTGGCGATCAGAGTGCGGGTCAAGCCGTGCAGAGATCTGTGCTCTTTTTTGTCGGAGGGGCGGGTGACGGTGATCACGTTTCCCTCCATGGAGATGGCCATGTCACTATGGAATGTATTCTCCAAAGAGCCATTGGGGCCCTTGACCGACACATGCTGGCCGTCGATCTTGACTTCCACGCCTGCCGGTACTTCGATTGGTTTTCTACCTATACGAGACATTGTCTACACCTCCTACCATTACCATACGAATGCCAGCACTTCGCCGCCAACATTCTCTTTGCGGGCCTGTTTATCGGTCATTATGCCCTTAGAAGTGGACACGATGGCGATACCCATGCCGCCGATGACTTTGGGCATTTCCTCACAGCTGGCGTAGATGCGCAGACCGGGTTTGGAAACTCTTCTCAGGCCGGTGATGACCGGAGTTTTGCCCTCGCCGTATTTCAGGGTCATGTGGATGGTACCCTGCTTGTTGTCTTCTATGACCGTGAATTTCTTCACGTAACCCTCATCGACCAAGATCTGGCTGATAGCCTTCTTGATATTGGATGCGGGGATGTCTACCGTATCGTGTTTTGCAGAGCTCGCGTTGCGGATGCGAGTCAAAAGATCTGCAATAGCGTCGGTGATTTGCATACCGTTGACCTCCTTTGCTGTAATTTACCAGCTAGACTTCTTCACGCCGGGAATTTGCCCTTTGTAGGCCAGCTCCCGGAAGCAGATACGGCAAATTCCAAATTTGCGAAGAACGGAATGAGGTCTGCCGCAGATCTTGCATCTGTTGTACTCTCTGGTGGAGTACTTCTGCTCTCTTTGCTGTTTGATTTTCATCGAAGTTTTAGCCAAAACTGTTCCCCCTTACTTCGCGTACGGAGCGCCCAGCAGAGTAAGCAACTCTCTGGCCTCTTCGTCGGTCTTTGCAGTGGTGACAAAGTTGATATCCATGCCGCGGATCGCGTCGATCTTGTCGTAATCGATCTCGGGGAAGATCAACTGCTCTTTGATGCCCAGCGAGTAGTTGCCGTGGCCGTCGAAAGAGTTGGCGTTGATGCCTCTGAAGTCACGCACGCGGGGCAGTGCTACATTGAAGAAGCGGTCTACGAACTCGTACATCTTCTCGCCCCGCAGGGTCACCTTGCAGCCAATGCTCATACCCTCACGCAGCTTGAAGTTCGCAACGGATTTTTTTGCCTTGCAGACGATCGGTCTCTGTCCGGTGATTTTGGACAGGTCCCCAATGATGGCGTCGATGACCTTCGGGTTGTCGCGGGCCTCGCCACAACCGACGTTGATCACAACTTTCTCAAGTTTGGGGATCTGCATGACGCTCTGGTAGCCGAACTTGTTCATCAGAGCAGGCGCTACCTCTTTGACATAGAGATCTTTCATTCTTGCCATGTCTGTTCCTCCTTACTTAGAAAGTTTCACCGCAGCCCTCGTGCTTGCAAACACGAACTTTGCTGCCGTCTTCCAGGATCTTGTGGCCCAGTCTGGTGGCTTTGCCACATTTGGGGCATACCAGCATCACTTTGCTGGCGTACAGGGGAGCCTCGGCTTTCACCAGGCCGCCCACCTCGCCCATCTGGCGGGGTTTCACGTGTTTGGTCACCATGTTGCAGCCTTCCACGATCACTTTGCCCTCTTTGGGAGAGACCTCCAGGACTTTGCCCTGTTTGCCTTTGTCTTTACCGGAAATGATCACTACGGTATCGCCGGTTTTTACATGTACTTTGTTCACAGCCATACCTCCTTATAATACTTCCGGTGCCAGGCTCAAGATCTTCAGGTAGCTCTTCTCGCGCAGCTCGCGAGCAACTGGCCCAAAGATACGGGTGCCCCTGGGGTTTTTATCTTCTTTGATGATGACAGCGGCGTTCTCGTCGAAACGGATATAGGTACCGTCCTCGCGGCGCACGCCCTTAGAAGAGCGAACGATAACAGCCTTGACTACATCACCTTTTTTAACGACGCCGCCGGGAGCAGCCTTCTTGACCGAAGCCACTACTACGTCGCCGATGTTGGCGTACCTCCTGCGCGAGCCGCCCAACACGCGAATGCACATCAGTTCTTTTGCACCGGTGTTGTCAGCTACCTTGAGGTAGGTTTGCATCTGTATCACAGAGCGTTCCTCCTTTCGGGTCTAAAAAGCTTATTTCGCTTTCTCTATGACGTTCACCAGTCTCCATCTCTTGTCTTTAGACAAGGGGCGGGTCTCCATGATCTCAACGGTATCGCCGATGTTGCACTCGTTGTTCTCGTCATGGGCCTTCAGCTTACTGGTGCGTTTGATAATCTTCTTATAAAGCGGGTGCTTGACGTTGTCGGCGATAGCCACGACGATGGTCTTGTCCATCTTGTTGCTGACGACTTTGCCAACCCTGGTTTTTCTAAGGTTTCTCTCGCTCACAGCCGGGTCCTCCCTTTCTTACTGTTTCACGCTGCCGGCGATCTCGGACTCGCGGATGACAGTCATCACACGGGCGATATCGCGCTTTACAGCTTTGATCCGCATGGGATTTTCAAGCTGATTGATAGCGTGCTGGAAGCGCAGGTTGAAAAGTTCAGCTTTGAGGTCTATCAGCTTGGCGCTCAGTTCTTCCGCCGTGAGTTCGCGAATCTCTAAAGCCTTCATTAGTTTTCACCCTCCAATTCTTCCTTTTTTACAAACTTGCACTTGATAGGCAGTTTGTGGGCAGCCAGACGCATGGCCTCACGGGCCACCGACTCGCTCACGCCCGCGATCTCGAACAGAACGCGGCCGGGTTTTACGACAGCCACCCAGTACTCGGGAGAACCTTTACCGGAGCCCATGCGGGTCTCAGCGGGTTTCTCAGTGATGGGCTTGTCGGGGAAAATCTTGATCCAGACCTGGCCACCACGCTTGGTGTAACGGGTCATGGCGATACGGGCAGCCTCGATCTGATTGGAAGTGATCCAGGCCGGCTCCAGGGCAACCAGGCCGTACTCGCCGTAGGTCACCTTATTGCCGCGGGTAGCTTTACCGGTCATGCGACCTCTGTGGACGCGGCGGTATTTTACACGTTTTGGCAAAAGCATTACCTGTTGCCTCCTTCCCTCCGGGGTCTTCTGGCGGGTGCAGCCTCGTGCAGCACTTCGCCTCTGTACAGCCATACTTTTACGCCGATCTTGCCATAGGTGGTGTTGGCCTCGGCAAAGCCGTAATCGATGTCAGCGCGCAGGGTCTGCAGGGGAATGGTCCCCTCGTGGTACTGCTCGGTGCGGGCAATATCCGCACCGCCCAGACGGCCGGAGACCTGGGTCTTGATACCTTTGGCACCCAGTCTCATGGCACGGCCCATAGCCATCTTCATGGCGCGGCGGAAAGAAATACGCCGCTCCAGCTGGCTGGCAATGCTCTCGGCTACCAGCTGCGCGTTCACGTCAGGCTGTTTGACCTCGATGATGTTGATGTTCACCGGCTTGCCGATGAGCTTCTCGATATTCTTTCTCAGCTTCTCGATCTCGCTGCCGCCTTTGCCGATGACCATGCCCGGCTTCGCGCAGTGGATGTGGATGCGCACTTTGTTGGCGTTTCTCTCGATCTCGATGCGGGGAACCCCAGCGCCGTAAATCTCTTTTTTGATGAACTTACGGAGCTTGTAGTCTTCTACAAGGATATCGCCGAAAGCGTTATCCTTAGCAAACCAACGGGAGTCCCAGTCTTTGATAATGCCCACTCTAAGGCCGTGGGGATTTACTTTCTGGCCCATAGTTTACCTCCTCTTTCAGCTTATTCCTTTTCCTTCAGGACCATGGTTACGTGCGATGTCCGTTTCAGGACGCGGAATGCTCTTCCCTGAGCTCTCGGGCGGATCCGCTTCATGATCGGGCCCGGGCAGACAAAGCACTCTGCGACATACAGGTTGTCTTTGTCCATGTTGTGGTTGTTCTCAGCATTGGCCATGGCCGACTTCAGGAGCTTCTGGAGGGGCTCGCTAGCAGCCTTGGGAGTAGCCTTGAGTATCGCCATCGCCTTGGCAGCCGGCTGGTTTCTGATCAGATCCAAAACGATCTGTACCTTTCTGGGCGCAATGCGCAGATGGCGCAGGTAAGCTTTCGCTTCCATTGTTTTTCCTCCTTTCGACCCTAACCTCTGTTGGATGTTTTAGAACCGGCATGGCCCTTGAAGGTTCTGGTGGGTGCGAACTCACCCAGTTTGTGACCTACCATGTCCTCGGTGACGTATACAGGCACGTGTTTGCGGCCGTCATATACTGCAAACGTATGGCCTACGAAATCTGGGAAGATAGTGGAGGATCTGCTCCAGGTTTTTAAGACTTTCTTTTCGCCAGCCTCGTTCATTGCCTCTACTCTCTTCAGCAAAACCGGCTGTACGAAGGGGCCTTTCTTTATGCTTCTGCCCATATTCTAATTGCCTCCTTTCAAAACCGCTATTTGCTGCCAGCGCGTTTGACGATGAACTTGTCCGAACGGTTGTGTTTTTTGCGGGTCTTGTAGCCCAGAGCAGGTTTGCCCCAAGGGGTGACAGGACCGCTGCGGCCGATGGGGCTCTTGCCCTCGCCGCCGCCGTGGGGATGGTCGACCGGGTTCATGACCGAGCCGCGCACAGTGGGTCTGAAGCCCAGGTGGCGTTTTCTGCCGGCTTTACCCAGATTTACATTCTCGTGATCGATGTTCGAGACCTGGCCGACGGTGGCCATGCAGCCGATGGGCACGTTGCGCAGCTCACCGGACGGCAGACGGATCAGGGCGTACTTGCCCTCTTTGGCCATCAGCTGGGCCACGTTGCCAGCCGAGCGGACCAGCTGGGCGCCTTTGCCAGGATACAGCTCGATGTTGTGGATCATGGTGCCCTGCGGGATGTTCTGCATGGGCAGCGCGTTGCCGGGTTTGATATCAGCATCGGGGCCGCTCATCACCTTGTCGCCGACCTTTAGGCCGTTGGGGGCGATGATGTATCTCTTCTCGCCATCGGTATACTCTACCAGAGCGATGAAAGCCGAGCGGTTGGGATCGTACTCCAGAGTTTTAACGGTGGCCTCTACGCCGGCCTTATCTCTCTTGAAGTCGATGATGCGGTACTTTCTGCGGTTGCCGCCGCCGCGGTGGCGGACGGTGATGCGGCCGTAGCTGTTGCGGCCGGCACTCTTTTTCAGGGGCGCCAGCAGGCTCTTTTCCGGGCCGTTTTTAGACAGCTCAGCGTAGTCGGTGACGCTCATGCCACGACGGCCGGGGGTCGTCGGGTTATATTTCTTAATCGCCATTGGGTGTTCACTCTCCTATTGTTGGCTTTGCGGGGGCCGTGTGCACCCCCATACTTTGCCTCACCGCCGCAAACACAGGCGGTACTAGGCAGGGCAGGTTTTACATCATGCTCTCGAAGAACTCGATCCCCTTAGAATCCTCGGTCAGGGTGACGATGGCTTTCTTCCAGTCAGGAGTGTAACCGCTGGTACGGCCCATTCTCTTCTCATGACCTTTAACATTCATGGTGTTGACCTTCGCGACCTTTACGCCGAAGAGCTCTTCTACGGCTTTGCCGATCTCGATCTTACCTGCATCCTTGGCAACTTTGAAGGTGTACTTTTTCAGCTGCATACCTTCCATGCTGGCCTCGGTGATGATGGGCTTCAAGATGATGTCCTGTGCCATCTTCATTATGCATACACCTCCTCGAGTTTCGCCACGGCATCCGCTGCGATGATAAACTTGTCGCAGTTCAGGATGTCGTACACGTTCAGGGTGTTGACCAAAGAGGTCTTGACCCCGGGGATGTTGCCGGCGCTCTTGATGACTTTCTGGTCGGCCTCAGGCATGACGATCATTGCCTTTTTGCCGGCGCCCAGAGCACCCAGCATCTCGACGACCGCCTTGGTCTTGTAGCCGTCCAGTGCGATGTTGTCTACTACGATCAGCTCGCCTTCCAGCACTTTGGTCGACAGAGCCGATTTGAGGGCCAGTCTCTTGACCTTTTTATTGAGGGAGTAGCTGTAGTCGCGCGGTTTGGGGCCAAAGACGATGCCGCCGTGCGTCCACTGGGGCGCGCGGATGGAGCCCTGTCTGGCGTGGCCGGTACCCTTCTGTCTCCAGGGCTTGCGGCCGCCACCGCGAACTTCGGTGCGGGTCAGGGTCGAGTGGGTGCCCTGACGCTGGTTGGCCAGGTAGTTGACCACTGCCTCGTGCATCACGACCTGGTTGGGCTCGATGCCGAAGATCTCGTCGCTCAGTGCGATCTCAGATACCTCTTTGCCGGTCATGTCTAGTACTTTAACCTTAGGCATTTGCTTCTCCTCCTTCCGTTAAGCTTTCACGCTGTTGGTGATGGTGACTACGCCGCCTTTGGGGCCGGGCACCGCACCTTTGAGCGCGATGAGATTGTTCTCTACGTCGATCTTCACGATCTCCAGGTTCTGCACACTCACGCTCTCAGCGCCCATGTGACCGGGCAGCTTTTTGCCCTTGAACACGCGGGAGGGAGAGGAGGTGGAGCCGTTGGAGCCGGCGTGGCGGTGGACCGGGCCGGTACCGTGAGACTCTTTCAGGCGGTGGTTGCCGTAGCGCTTGATGGTGCCGGCATAGCCCTTACCTTTGCTAGTGCCGTGCACGTCTACGTGGTCGCCCACAGCAAAGGTGTCCGCCTTGATGATAGCGCCGACTTCCATTTCGGCTGCGCCTGCGAGCCGGAACTCTTTCAGGTGCTTTTTGGGCGCTACGTCGGCTTTGTCGAAGTGGCCTTTGGCGGGCTTGCTGGTGCTCTTCACACTGGCCTCGCCATAGCCCACCTGCACAGCGTCATAACCGTCGTTGTCGGCGGTCTTTTTCTGTACCACTACGCAGGGGCCGGCCTCCACGATGGTCACCGGGATGATCTTGCCCTCTTCGTCGAAAAGCTGGGTCATACCGAGCTTTTTGCCGATGATTGCTTTTTCCATGTTCTTTTCCTCCTTCGGTTATTGGTTGGCTCTCGCCAACATGACCTCTCTGCCCTGGGGATATCGGCCGAGCTTACAGCTTGATCTCGATGTCCACACCGGCGGGGAGCTGCAGGCTCATCAGGCTCTCTACGGTCTTGTTCGAGGGCCGCAGGATGTCGATGAGCCGCTTGTGCGTCCGTCTCTCAAACTGCTCGCGGCTGTCTTTGTATTTATGCACAGCGCGCAGGATGGTGACGACCTCTTTTTTGGTGGGCAGGGGGATGGGACCAGAGACCCGGGCGCCGGTGCGCTTAGCGGTCTCAATGATCTTCTCGGCCGATTTGTCTACCAAGTTGTGATCGTACCCTTTGAGTCTGATGCGGATTTTCTCTTTGACTGCCATTTAAATCGCCTCCTAAGACATTTGTTTTTTGGGGCGGTTCTTAAAAACTAAACACTGAGCCGGGTGTTTCAAATTGGCCCATAAAAAAACGAATAAACTCGACTACGCAAGTTTATCCGGGAAGGTCAGAAAGACCCGTTTTCGGCGGCAGAGCACAGAATTACCCCTGTACTACTACGTCGCCGTGTTCAGTATTTACTGTCGCCCGGTTTAAAATCGGACATACTCCACGGAAAAACCCATGCCAGGGGCATGGCAACCTCCCGCTTCATCGCATATCTGTGCAGTCACGCTCTATTATAATACACGATACTCGTCCTCATTGCAAGACTTTTTTCAGCTTTTTTGAAGATTTTTCAAGTCGATTTTCGTATAGATGCACAATCTTTAGCAGGTGATATTTTCCGCCATTTTTTAACAGAATACGGCCTGGATGTATCCCCCAGCCTACAGTCGCCCCTATATAAATAAGGAAGGAACTAGCCGCCTGTTAAGAGCAGACCTATTTTTAACTGGATCTGGGGGGGTGTTGCCAAGGACCGGCCTCCCCCTGCTGCGGTCGAATATCAGACAGGATAAAGCACTTTCAGCAAACAACTGATCAAAAATACTGGCACAAGTCTTGGCAGATATAGGACAGACAAAAGTGGGGCGCCAAACGGCGCCCCACTGGAAAACGAATTGCAAGCTTAGATGTTTGCCTCGATGTATTTGACGATGTCGCCCACCGCTTTGATGTTCTCTACTTCCTCATCGGGGATCTCGATGTCGAACTCCTCCTCCAGAGACATCACCAGGTCCACTACATCCAGAGAGTCGGCGCCCAGGTCGTCGATGATGTTCGACTCCATGGTAACGGTGTCTTCCTCAATGTCCAGCTGGTCGCACAGGATGGTCTTAACCTTCTCAAATACCATTTTTCGTTTCCTCCAGTATCCGAATTTTAATAAATTTTTTATGATGGTCAAAGGCCGGCCTAGCGATCCTTTGACTGCCTAAACAATATATACCCGTTTTACCCGCACCTGTCAATGCCTATTTCTATATTTTTCAAAAAATTCTTGTTTTCCACCGCCAGTGCTGTGGCTTTTGGCCGATCAAAGCGCTATCTATGGCATCGGGTCCAGCCGGCGGCGCTATTCGACAAGCTTTGTCGAGGTGTGCTATAATGGCCACAGTGTGGGGTGCCAAAAAGCTGCAGCCCCACTCATGCAAATCAGTATGCGCCGGAGGTCTGAGTCTATGCAACATTTTGGCCTTTTGGGAGAAAAACTCCCCCACTCACTGTCTCCCCAGATACACAGCCGTCTGTTTGCCCTATCTGGCGTACAGGATGCCGATTATCAGCTGATCGAGATACCCCGAGATGCCTTTGATGACCGCATCGATAAGCTGCTCCAGCAGTACGATGGGCTCAACGCCACCATTCCCTATAAGCGGATGATCTTACCGCACCTGCGCCAGATATCGCCGGTCGCCAGCCGTTACGGTGCCGTCAACACCATTGACTGCCGAACACTGGCCGGCCACAACACCGATGTGGTGGGCTTTTTGCAGTCGATAGCTGCACTGGGCAGCGACCTTAAGGGAGATATTTTGCTGCTGGGCGCTGGGGGGGCTGGGCGGATGATGGCCCTAGAGGCAGCCGACAGCTGCAACAGCCTGACTGTAGCAGTGCGCGACCCCGCCAGCGACAATGCCCGGGCACTGGCCGATGATCTGGCAGCCACCGGCGCCCGCTGGCAGATGGTATCTTTTGGCGAGATCGACGGCCAGTTTTCGCTTCTGCTTAACGCCACCCCGGTGGGGATGTACCCGCACTCTGAGGGTTGCCCGGTATCTGAGCAGGTCATTTCCCGCTGTGGGGCTGTTTTCGATTGTATCTACAACCCGCGTCAAACACTGCTGTTGCGCCGTGCCCAGGCGATGGGCATTCAGGCGCTGGGCGGTATGCACATGTTGGTGCTGCAGGCGGCAGCGGCCCAGCACATCTGGCTGGGAACTGATTTTGACCCCGCTGCGCTGGCTGCTATAACGGCAGAGATGGAGGATGGGCTACATGGTTGACGGTATCGCCCTGATCGGCTTTATGGGCTGCGGCAAATCTACGGTGGGCAAAGAGCTTGCCCGGCGTTTAAATTATCACTTTATAGACCTGGACACAGCTATCGAGCACGGGGAGCAGATGCATATCCCGCAGATATTTGCCCAGTTTTCAGAGCAGTACTTTCGCGATTTGGAACACCAATACCTGACAGAGCAGAGACCTCACCGAGTGGTGCTCTCCTGCGGGGGGGGGCTGCCCATCTTTGCGCGTAACGCCCAGCTGCTGCAAGAGAACTGGTGTACCGTGTTTTTAGACTGTTCTTTTGAGGCCTGCTATCGCCGCATCTGTCATTCCACTCGGCCGCTGGTGCAAAATAGCACCCCCGACCAGCTGCGCGCACTGTACGACAGCCGCCGTCCGCTATACGAAAACTGCTGCAGCCTGCAGATAGCGGCTGACTCCTCACCTTTTGCTGTGGCCGGAGACATCGTCAAGCAGCTGCGCCTGCACCGCCATTAAAAAGTGATGCCTGTGTTACCTCCCCCGATATCGAGGGCGTATCCGCTACATGCAAAAAACATATCAAAGAGCCGCCCGGCATCGATCGCCGAGCGGCTCTTCCGTTGTTCTTTATATGCAGGTCTTTATGTTTTGGTGTCGATACCGCTATTTTCCCTCGTAAAATTCAAACATCTGATGGTACAGCTCGGTAATGCGGTCGGTGTCTACCTTTAGTGCCACCTCGCAGTTAAATGGCTTGCGGGTGGTCATATTCCAGTCGACCATGGTCCAGCCATAGGTCAGGGGTCCGGTGGTCTCGACCATCACATAGTATTTTTGGCACTGCAGCAGGTCCTCGTCGATCATACCGGCCATAGTTACCGCATCGGGCAGACCGGGCACGTAGTTCTCTACGTCTTTGGGCGGCTTGATGCCCCGGTGCTGGCGGTACAGTTCGGTCTGAGTGGGGTCAAAGGCCATCATCTCGCGCAGCTTTGAGATCACCAGCCCCGGCTTTTGCAGTCCCTGGTGCCACACCTGCTTATCACATTGGCCCTGTCGAGTGCAGTCGAGCCCCACCATGCGCAGTTCTACACCGCTATTAAATACAATATCAGCTGCCAATACATCTTCCCAAATGTTGAACTCGCCGTAGGGAGAGTGGTTGCCGGTAGTGGTGGAGCCGCCCATGATATGCAGTTTTTTGATGAGACGCACCACCTCGGGGTACTTTCTGAACAGAATAGCGATGTTGGTCAGCGGGCCGATGGCCGCCACCTCCAGCTGGCCGGGAAACTTGCAGGCCTCGTCGTAAATGATATCCCAGGCCGGGCGCTCGTCAAAGGGGCGATCGGATTCGGGCAGTTCCACCCCGCCGATACCGTCGACGCCGTGGATGTAATCGGCGGTGTCGATCTCGTGCATCAGCGGCTTTTGGGCGCCTCTGCCGATGGGACAGTCGAGGCCGATCATGGCGGCGGTATTCTTGGCGTTGCGGGCGGTATATTGGGGCAGTACATTGCCGCCCAGAGTAGTAATGGCGCGAATGTCGAACTGACCGCAGCTATTGGCCAGCAGGATGGCGACGAAATCGTCGATACCCGGGTCGCAATCTATAATAAGTGGTCTTTTCTCCAGCATGTTCTCGTTCCTTTCCGGCCTCAGCCCAGTTTTACCAGCGCGTCGCACAGCTTATCGATAAAGTCGTTGCGGTCCAGATCAAAAGCCACATCCACATTGGGCTGTTTGCCGGGAACCGAGTCGACCATGTCGGTAACAGTGCAGCCGCGGGTGTACTCACCGAAAATGTCGACCTCCACATAGTACTTATGAGTCTCTACCTTTTCGGGGTACAGCAGCGCGTAGATAGCCACCGGATCGTGCAGGGCGTTCTCCATCATGCCCATGCGCTGAAAAGCCAGACAGTAGTAATCCATCAGCTCAGCGGCAAATCTGCCGGCTCGGGTACCCAGATCGCGAAAGCGCTGGATGTCCGACGGGTCGACAAAGGCGTGCTCAGTCACGTCCAGCCCGCACATGGTTATGGGCACGCCCGAGGAGAATACGATGCGCGCCGCCTCGGGGTCGTGCCAGATATTAAACTCAGCGGCCGGGGTGACGTTGCCGTGCAGTGCGCCGCCGCCCATCAGCGAGATGCGCTCGATCTTACCGATGAGCTCGGGGTAGGCGATCATGAAATCGGCAATGTTGGTCAGGGGGCCCAGCGGTGCCAGCAGCACCTTCTCGTCACTCTCACGCAGTGTTTTGGCAATAAACTCGATGGCCCGCATATCGCGCACCTTCGACGTGGCCGGCGGCAGTATGGGGCCCGCTAAGCCCGAGGCACCGTGGCACATGACCGCCGGCTTGTTATAGCCCCGCATCGGGGTAGCGGCGCCGGCATATACCGGGATATCGAGTTCCAGGTAATCCAGCGTTTTCAAAATATTGTCCACCGCTTTGGGCAGCGGGCAGTTGCCATTGACACAGGTGATGCCTTTGAGATCGAAACGGCCGCTGGCATAAGCCAGCATAATGGCCATTACGTCGTCATGCCCGGGATCACCGTCGATGATGAGTGGTCTTCTGTCCATTTTTTCCATCCTCTTCCTCTCTTCTCTCACTGCGCCCCGGCCCAGGGGCCGAGCATATATGTGTACAGCCAAAACACTGCCGCCCGGGTCGCCCGGGCGGCAGCCGGTCTGTGCGCATTTAAACAGTTACTTGCTGTAGTGGGCAAACATCTTCTGCATGACCGCCTTAAAGCCGGCGCGGTCTACCGACACCGCCACCTCGCAGTTGCGCGAATGTCCACTGCGGTTTTGCCAGTCGATAATGGTGCGCCCACGGCTGGGACCCTCGGCTGTTTCTACACAGACGTACCGCCGCTCAAATTTGGCAATAGAGGGGTCTACTACGCAGGCTACCGTCATGCAGTCGCACAGCAGCGGCGACGGGTCATCGGATCGGGCGGTAATGCGGTCCATGATCCCCTCCCCGCGCTCGGTCTTGTGGCGCAATATCTCACGGGTGATCTCGCTGATGTGATTTTTTTCGGCGAACAGGTCTTCCCAGTCGCTGCTGGTGAGCTTGGCCCGAAAAATGGTCTCGAGCCCCACCATGGCCATGGGGATATCTGACCGAAAGACGATATCGGAAGCCAGCGGGTCGGCCCACACATTGTACTCGCCGTAGGCGCAGGAATTGCCGTACACCCGGCTTCCGCCCATGATGGTTATCTTTTTGATGTAGCGGGGCGCATCGGGGTACTTGGTGAGCAGTATTCCCAGGTTGGTCAGCGGGCCCATGGCGATGATCTCTAATTCGCCGGCAGCCTTAACTGCCTCGTCGTAGATCACATCCCAGGCGTGGCGGCCATCCTCTGCCTGGGGCGAGCGCTCCAGCACCACCGTGCCCAGGCCGGTAGCCCCGTGGGCGCCAACCGATATCTTGGGCTCTACCATCATGGGGCGCGCCGCGCCGCGGGCCACGATGGTATCTAGTCCCACCACGTGACACAGATCCAGTGCATTGCGGGTGGTGAGATCGATATCCACATTGCCCGCCACCGAGGTGATCGCCCGAATGTCGAAGGCGTCGCAGGAGGCAGCCAGAAAGATGGCTACTGCGTCGTCGATGCCGGGGTCGCAGTCGATGATAAACGGTCTTTTATCCATAACGTTCCCCTCCTCAGCCCAAATTGGCGATGCAGTGCTTAAACATCTGCACGAATTTGTCACGGTCACCGTCGAATACGACCTCTGCCTTTACCGAGTCGTCGCCCATATCGCGGCTGATGGCAAACACCTGAGTACACCCGCGCGACAGGCCGCTGCCGGCATCTACCTCCACGTGCAGGCTGCGGGTATAAAACATCTCGGGGTCCAGCAGCCAGCAGACCGCCACCGCGTCGTGGGGGATGACATTGTGCACCCCGCCTTCGCCGTGGTACATCTTATAGTAGTCAAACAGCTCGGCGGCCAGGCGGCCGACACGGCCCAGCGCACGGATCTCCTCCACCTCCGGCTCGGTGATATACAGCCGGTGGGTCACGTCCAGCCCGCACATGGTGATGGGCACCCCTGAGGCAAAGACGATGCGCGCCGCCTCGGGGTCGTGCCAGATATTGAATTCTGCAACCGGGGTGACATTCCCCCCCTCGGCACTGCCGCCCATGATACAGATGCGCTTGATGTCGCCTTTGAGTTCGGGGTAGGCCAGCAGCAGGGTGGCGATATTGGTCAGCGGGCCCACTGCCACGATGGTCAGCTCACCGCCGGCTTCTCTGATCTGCTGGGCCAAAAAATCGATGGCGTTTACTTTGGCCAGCTGCTTTTTGGGCAGTGGCAGATGGGGGCCCTCCATTCCGCTGGCACCGTGCACCGATACCGCCGGGTGGCACTCCTGCGCCAGCGGCTTGGGACAACCGGCCACTACCGGTATATCCAGCCCCAAAAACTCGGTCAATTTCAGTGCGTTTTGACTCACCTTGTCGAGCAGATTGTTGCCCGGCACACAGGTGATGCCCCGCAGATCGAACCGCTCGCTGCCCACAGCCATGAACAGGGCCACCGCGTCGTCGTGGCCGGGGTCACAGTCAAAGACGATCGGCATCTTTTGCATACTGTTTACCTCCGTTTCGCACACTGCATCTGGCATGGTGTATGCGCCCGACCGGCAGTGCACGGCGGCGCGCCACTTTTAAAGGTACAGCGCCAGCAGGGCGCCGTCCCATGGATATGCGGCACTTTTATTTCCTATCAATTTGATTATACTGTCTGCCCCAGCACCGGCACAAGCAGCAAAACTTCTTTTCAGCGTTTGCACGGTTTGCAGAGTACAAATTTGTATCTTTTGGCAATAAAAAAGCCCTTATTGGGCTCTTATCTGTTCTTGCAATCGCTTGCATAATTTTCAGCAACGTATAATACTAATTGTAATATTTTATTTGTATATAACAAGATCCCGGACCTTTCTAGCAAGTCCAGGATCTCTGTTCTATTCAGGTGACATCGATCGGCAAACTGGCGCAAGCATTTTGTGCCAAGCTGGCGGTGTTGCCGGCACAGTACTCATAGTATCCCTGGGCGCCGATCATGGCTCCGTTGTCGCCGCACAGTGCCAGCGGCGGCAGGTACAGCGCGTAGCCCAACTCGCCGCAGCGGCGCTCCAACTGGCCCCGCAGGCCCGAGTTGGCACTTACCCCGCCGGCCACAGCGATGGTGCGGTAACCGAGATCGCGGGCAGCCAGCAGCAGCTTGTCGCACAATATAGTGGCCACCTTATTTTGAAAGCTGGCGCACAGGTCCTCTACCGGCAGCTGTTGCCCCTTTTGCGTGGCGTTGTGTACCAGGTTGATGACTGCCGTTTTGAGGCCAGAAAAGCTGAAGTCGTACGGGGTATCGAGCCGGGGCGTGGGAAAGGCGAAAGCCGTGGGGTCGCCGCTCTGAGCGGCGCGGTCGAGCTGCACCCCGCCGGGATAGGAAAAGCCCATGGTACGGGCGGCCTTATCAAATGCTTCGCCAGCGGCATCATCCCGGGTGCGGCCAACGACCCGAAAACTGGTGTAATCGAGCACCTCGATAATGTGGCTGTGCCCGCCGGAGGCCACCAGGCATAAAAAAGGTGGCTTTAGGTCGGGGTGAGCTATGTAGTTGGCGGCGATGTGGCCGCGCAGGTGGTGTACCGGCACCAGCGGGATGCCGCTCGCGTAAGAGAGGCCCTTGGCAAAATTGAGCCCTACCAGCAGGCAGCCGATGAGCCCCGGCGCATAGGTCACGCCGATGGCATCGATATCGCCGAGACCGGCTCCGGCTTCGGACAACGCCTGCTCGTAGATCTGGCTGATGGCCTCAGCGTGGCGGCGGGAGGCGATCTCGGGCACCACGCCGCCGTACAGCCGGTGCTCCTCGATCTGCGAGGCGACGATATTCGCGTGCACAATGCGCCCGTCCTCCACTACCGCGCAGGCAGTTTCGTCGCAGGACGACTCTATTCCCAATACCAGCATGCAGTATCCCCCTATATCTCTATCTCGCCGCCTACAGCGGTTCGCTCGCTCCTGTCTTGTGTGGGCCGCGGCGGCTGCCACAACATCACCAGCGCGTCGTCGATCGGGGCGCGGTAAAAGCCCCGGCGGCGCCCGACCGGAATAAACCCCTGATCCCGGTACAGCGCGATAGCTGCCCGGTTTTGAGCGCGCACCTCCAGCCCCATAGCGGTACAGTCACGGCGCAGCGCCTCTTTTTGTGCTGCCTGCAGTAAGGCCCGGCCCACGCCCCGGCGGCGGGCCGCGGGGCTCACCGCCAGGCTGAGCAGCTCGCCGTCACCGCATACCACTCGGCACAAAATATGCCCCACTACCGTACCGCCACCAGCACAAGCGACCAAAAACAGCTGTTGTTGATCGCACAGAGCATTCGCCAGCTGCTGTTTACTCCAGGCCTCAGCCGGCAGCGCCGCACACTCGATAGCGGCGACCTCCCCCAGCTGCTCGGCCACTGCCGGGGCTATTGTCACTGACATCGGCCAGTCCGCAGCTGCTGTAGGGCAGCAGCGATCTCGTCGCGGCAGCGGCGATAGGTGTCTAAGTCGCCGCCAAATGGGTCGCTGATACCTGCCGGTGCGCCCAACACGTGTATTTTCTGGCGGGTGGCCGCGTCCACCATCTGCCCCAGCAGCTGGGCGTGCTGAGGGGTCATCACGCAGATGGCGTCGGCCTCCTCGACCATGTACAGCGAGAGCGGCCGGGCCCTGAACCCGCTGGCATCGATGCCCCGCTCAGCCAACACCTGGCGGGCCCCCTCACTGATGGGATCGCCGGCAAAAGCCGAGAGACCGGCACTCTGGCAGCTGTCGCCCGGGTCGGCGTACAGCTGCTCATACAGCAGCTGGGCCATAGGGCTGCGGCAGGTGTTTCCGGTACACACAAACAGAATCTTCATGGTCTCCTCTTCTCAAAAACTTCCGGGGCGCAAACTGTCACTCACCCCTTGGCAATATACCAATTTTTTCCCACATGGGCGTCTACCACCAGCGGCACCTGCAGATCAGCAGCGCCCTGCATCTCCTGGGCTACCAGCGCGGCTACCTGGTTGGCTATATCCTCTCTGGCCTCGACGATGAGCTCGTCGTGCACCTGCAAAATGAGCTTGGCGTCGAGTTTTTCACGAGCCAGACGGTCATATACCCGGCACATAGCGATCTTGATGATATCGGCGGCGGTGCCCTGGATGGGGCTGTTCATGGCCATGCGTTTGCCCAGTGCCTGTATGATCCGGTTTTTGCTCTGCAGTTCGGGCAGGTAGCGGCGGCGGCCAAACAGCGTGCTCACATAGCCGCACTCAGTGGCCTCGGCCACCGTCTTCTCCATAAAATCGTGTACTCCGTGGTAGGTGTTCAGATAGCCCTTGATATAGGAGTCGGCCTCGGGCACCGACACGTCGATATCCTGCGCCAGCGAGTAGGCACCGATACCGTACACGATGCCGAAGTTGACCGCCTTGGCCCGGCGGCGCATCTCGGGTGTCACAAAATCTAGCGGCATGCCGAACACCTGCGAGGCGGTGGTGGTGTGGATATCCATCCCCTCGGTAAAGGCCTCGATCATCTTTTCGTCGCTGGCCATGTGGGCCAGCACCCGCAGCTCGATCTGGGAGTAGTCGGCGTCGACCAGCGTATACCCCTCTTTGGCCACAAAGAACTTGCGCAACTCACTGCCCAGGGCGGTACGCACCGGGATATTTTGCATGTTGGGTTCGGTGGAGGAGATGCGGCCGGTGCGGGTCTCGGTCTGTTTAAAATTGGTATGGATGCGCCCGTCGTCGGCCACCACCTTGAGCAGGCCGTCGACGTAGGTGGATTTCAGCTTGGAGTAGCTGCGAAAATCCAGAATATCGCGCACCACCGGGTGCTTATCTACCAGACTGTTGAGCACGTCCACGTTGGTGGAGTAGCCGGTCTTGGTCTTTTTGCCGTGGGGCAGGCCCAAGTCTTCAAACAGCGCCACCCCCAGCTGTTTGGGGCTGTTGATGTTGAATTCGCGGCCCACCACCTGCCAGATATTTTGCTGTACTTCACTTATGCGGGCGTCGAGCACCTGACCGTAGGCGGCGGTGCTGGCGGTATCGATCTCAAAGCCCTCTTTTTCCATATCGGCCAGCACCGCCGCCAGTGGCAGCTCGATCTCGTCCATCAGCTGCCGCTGACCCAGTTCTTCCAGCCGCTGGGCCAACTTGTTGCAAAGCGGCTGAAAACCGGCGATGAGCTGGGCGCCGGGCAGGTCCTCCGGCAGCGCCATGACCGGCTGTATCTCGTACTCGCCCAACAGGTTCTGCGGATCGTAGCTGCTGGCGGTTGGATTGAGCAGATAGGCGGCCAGCATACAGTCGAACTGCACGCCCGCCAAATCGCCGCACAGGTGATACAGCGCCTTGCTGTCAAACACCCGCTTGGGGACCGACTGGTCGGCCAGCACCGGACCCAGTTGGTCCACATCCTGACAGAGCTGCACCTGTCGGCCCCATATAGCCGCCCACCGGTCCTCTACCGGCACCAAGTAGAGGGGCTCGTCCGCCTGCTGTAGCGTTTCTACCACCTCGCCGGCGGGCAGCACCGGCGCTTCTGTGTCCGCTGCCGCCGGGGCCGCGCCGGGGACCAGCCCCAACTTGGCGATAAAGGTCTGCATCTCCAGTTTGGAAAAGGTGTGAAACAGCCAATCCTCATCGACCACCTCCACCCGGTAGTGGGATAGTTCGGGATCGATATCCACCTCGGTACAGATCTCGGCCAGCTCCCGCGACAGGTAGGCGATATCGCGGTCTTTTTGCAATTTGGCGCGCACGCCGGGCTTGATGGCCTTATCTTCCAAGTGCTCGTACACCCCATCCAGGCTGCCGAACTGGCCGATGAGGGTCAGTGCCGTTTTTTCACCGATACCGGCTACGCCGGGTATATTGTCGGAGCTGTCGCCCATGAGGGCCTTGACATCGATGAGCTGGCGGGGCTCGACGCCGTATTTTTGACGGATATCGTCGGGGGTGACGATATCGGACTTGTTGGTGGCCGACATGCGCACGAAAACGTGGTCGGTGATGAGCTGATAGGAGTCGCGGTCGCCAGTGGCCAGCACGCAGTCGGCCCCCTGCTGCTGGCACAGCCGGCCAAAGGTGCCCAGGATATCGTCGGCCTCGTAGTCCTCGCGCTCCAGCAGCGTATAGCCCATTTTCTGCAGGATCTCTTTGAGTACCGGCAGCTGGGCAGCCAGCTCTTCAGGCATGCCTTTGCGGGTCCCCTTATAGCCGTCGTACCGCCGGTGGCGAAAAGTGGGCGCCGGCAGGTCGAAGGCGATAGCCACCCCATCGGGTTGCTGTTCCTCCTGGATCTTAAACAGGATGTTTAAAAAGCCGTATATGGCGTTGGTGTAGGTGCCGTCTTTGGTGGTGAGCAGCTTGATACCGTAAAAGGCGCGGTTGAGAATGCTGTTGCCGTCGATGCAGACATATTTCATAGGTCGTTGTTACCTCACTGTATGGAAATGGTCTTTGCCGCCGGGCCAGGGCCATCCTCCTGTACGCGCCGGCAGGTCTGCCGCGGCAAAAAGAGCCGAGAGCAGAAATGCACATATATGTTTTAGTATAGCACAAAATCGCCTGTGTTTGTAAAAAGCGCGGCATTTTGTTAAAATGAGATACGCAAAACAAATCGCAGACCGATGAGAGAGGACTACAACATGCAGATAGCAGACAAAATGATACCCGGGCACACCGTTTTAGCCCCTATGGCCGGGGTGGGCGACAGCGCCTTTCGCGCGCTGTGCCGCTCGTACGGGTGCTCGCTGGTGGTCAGCGAGATGATCAGCGCCAAAGCCCTGACTTTGGGGGACAAAAAGAGCCGTGATCTGCTGTTTCGGCGAGATATCGAGCGTCCCTTCTCCATCCAGCTATTCGGCGACGACCCGGCGATCATGGCCGCGGCAGCGGAGATGGTCATGGACTACGGCCCCGACTTTATCGATATCAATATGGGCTGCCCGGCCCCCAAGATCACCCAAAACGGCTGTGGCAGCCGGCTGATGCTGCGCCCCGAGCGGGCCTTTGCGGTGGTGGCGGCAGTGGTGGCGGCGGTGGACGTGCCGGTGACGGTAAAGATGCGCAAGGGATGGGACGAGAGTTCGGTCAACGCGGTGGAGATGGCCCTGGGCTGCCAACAGGCCGGGGCGGCGGCCATTACCGTGCACGGCAAGACCCGCGAGCAGATGTACGCCCCACAGGTAGACCTGGACATTATCCGCGCGGTAAAAGAGGCGGTGGCGGTACCGGTGATCGGCAACGGCGACATCGCCGCCCCCGAGGATGCCCGGCGGATGCTGGATGAGACCGGCTGCGACGCGGTGATGGTGGGGCGGGCGGCGCTGGGCCACCCCTGGCTGTTTGGACAGATAGAGTCGTACCTGCAGAGCGGCCGGTACGAGCCGGCACCGGCTATGCCCCAGCGCATGGAGGTGCTCCAGCGCCACGCGCGCATGTGTATAGAGGAAAAAGGCGAGCGCCGGGCCATGCTGCTGATGCGCACCCATGCCGCCTGGTATATAAAAGGGGTGCGCGGGGCGGCCAAGCTGCGGGCCATGACCGGCAGTTTATCTACCTTTGAGGACCTGGAGGCGCTGTGCGCCACGGTATGTGATGAATCGTGAGGCAAAATGATCCGAGCGGCAGCGGTGAAGGCTGGGCGGATCTTTAAGGTCATTTTTAACAGATAGAAAATGAGGCGGGCCGCGGGGCGGCCCGTTTTTCTGCGGTCAAAAAATTGTTAATAAACTGTAAAAACGGCCCTGTTTACAACTGTTGGTACCTTTTTAAGGGCCGGCTGGCCAAAACACTGCATACCGGCGCGTATCCGGGCTGACTGATAAAAAGTGGGTGGGAAATGTTCGTGGGTCAAAAGGGCTGAACGCAGGGGGATAGCAAGTAAACTATGCGGCGGCTATAAGGAGTTGTGCGCTCAATATTTGTGCCGTATACTTGAGCACATTTTGCACTTTAAGGCAGAAGCGGTGTAGTTGCTGGGTGAGATCACAGTTCCTGTAGGTCGTCGAGAGAGAGGTAGTAGCCGGGGAGGAACAGCTCGCAGAACAGGTCGACTTCGGGCAGATCCATCTGCCTGAGGGCCTGCAGCTGGGCGCGGCGGGCGCTCTCGAACTCGCTGCTGCCGCTCTTTTGCTCCTCGATACACTTACACAGCGCCGAGAGCTTGTCGGCGGCTTTGCACAGCGCCAGCACCTCCTGCTGGCCCCGGCCCAGCAGGTAGGGGGCAAAAGCCGGCTGCAGATCGGCGGGCAGCTGGGAGAGCAGCCGGGCGGCGGAGAGCTCCTCGAGCTGCTTGTAGGCGCTGCTGAGGGCGGGGTCGTGGTACTTGACGGGGGTGGGCAGGTCGCCGGTGAGCACCTCTGGCGCGTCGTGGTAGAGGGCGTAGAGCACCAGCTGGCCCAGGTCGACGCTGCCGCCAAAGCGGGTGTTACGCAGTACCCCCAGGCAGTGGGCGATGATGGCGGTATCGAGGGTGTGTTCGCTGAGATTTTCGGGGCGGCTATTTTTCATGAGCCCCCAGCGCTGGATGTAGCGCATGCGCCACAGCTGGCCGTAGAACGGAAAACTCTTCACGGTTTTTCCTCCCTTTTCTGGCTATCTTTCCAAATTACCGGCGGTCAGGTACCAAAATCTGCTGATTTTTTGTATAGTAGTAGGTATACACTGACTTTATGCGCAGACTGCCGGCGCCTTTGGCGGCCGGCCGACAGGCTCTGCCCGGGCGCTGTGGCCGGGGCGGGCGCTGCGTACCGATAGTTTTATTTTACCACCGACCGGCCGGGACCACTACCCGGCCAGCCGGCGGTGGGCAAAAAAATTTTGGGGAGACTGTGACCATGCGACCATTCACCAGCTACCTGACCGACCGGGAGGACACCGGTAAAAACCGCTATCTGGCGGCATTTTTGCTCGCCTGTCTGGTAGCGGCGGCCATTTTTATCCCATTTATGATCCAGGATCAGGGGTACTTTTTTTATTTTGGCGACTACAATGTGCAGGACATCCCGTTTTACCAGCACGCCCACGAGATGATCCGCTCGGGAAACTGGAACTGGGATTTCGGCACCGACCTGGGGGCCAACTTTATCGGCTCGTACAGCTTTTACATGCTGGGCAGCCCCTTTTTTTGGCTGATGCTGCCGTTTCCCAACTGGATGATCCCCTACCTGATGGGGCCGATGTTCATTTTAAAATTTGGGGTGTGCGGGCTGACCGCCTACTGCTACATAGCGCGGTTTTTGCGCAACAAAAATTTTGCCCTGCTGGGCAGCCTGCTGTACGCCTTTTCGGGCTTTACGGTGTACAACGTATTCTTTAACCACTTCGTGGACGTGGTGGCGCTGTTTCCGCTGCTGCTCATTGGGCTGGAGATGTACGTGGTGGACGGCAAAAAGGGCTTTTTTGCGGTGGCGGTGGCTATCAACATGATGGTCAACTACTTTTTCTTTGTGGGACAGGCCGTGTTTTTACTCATCTACTTTTTGTGCCGGCTTCCATCCCCCCATTTCTGCATAAAAAAACGGGTGTTTTTTGGGCTGGCTTTCGAGACAGTACTGGGCTGCCTGGGCGGGATGATCATCTTTTTGCCGGGCATTTTGGCCATTACCGGCAACCCGCGGGTGGATAACTTTTTGTTTGGGCACGACCTGCTGTTTTACGCCGACACCCAGCGCTACGGGGGGATCTTGTCGTCGCTGTTTTTTATGCCGGAGGTGCCTTCCCGCCCCAACTTCTTCCCCCAGGAGTGGGCCAAGTGGTCGTCGCTCTCGGCGTGGCTGCCGCTGTTTTCGGTGACCGGGGTGCTGGCCTTTTTTGGCAACACCGGCAAGAACTTCGTCAAGCGGGTGCTGTCTGTCTGCCTGGTGATGGCGCTGGTGCCGGTGCTCAACAGCGCCTTTTACGCCTTTAACAGTTCCTACTACGCGCGCTGGTTCTACATGCCGGTGCTGCTGATGGCGCTGGCCTCGGTCAAGGTGCTGGAGGACCGGGGGGCCAGCTACCGGCGGCCTATTTTGATCACCGCGGTGGGGGTGGGCTTTTTCACCCTGATCGGGCTGGTGCCCACCCAGGACGGCGACAAGGTGAAGATCGGCGCCGAGGCCATGCCCGACCGCTTTTTTATGTGGGTGTTGGTATCGGTGATCAGCCTGCTGCTGTTTTACCTGCTCATCTACCACCTGCGGCCGCGGGGGATGTTTTTCAGGCCGGCGCTGGCGCTCTTGTGCGCGGTGGCGGTGGGGTACAGCCTGATCCACTACGCCTGTGGGCGCAGCCACTCGTACGGGCTGGCCTACATGAAAGACACCGCCCTGGGCGGCAGAGAGGCGGTGGCCATACAGCCCGACCCGGAAAACGGCGACTTTTTCCGCAGCGACTACTATGCGGCCATGGACAATTTGGGCATGTTCTGGAACACCCCCACCATCCAGTGCTTTCACACGGTGGTGCCGACCTCGGTGATCGAGTTTTACGAGTACCTGGATATCACCCGGGACGTGCACTCGTCGCCGCCGGTGGAGCAGTACGCGCTGCGGCCACTGCTGTCGGTAAAATACCTCTACGACGATCAGACTTTTGCCCAGTCGACGCCGCTGTCGGTGCCCACCGGCTTTTCGCTGTATGAGGACAGGGGCGATTTTCGCATCTACCAAAACGACCTGTACCTGCCCATGGGCTTTGCCTATGACACCTATTTGACCCGGCAGCAGTGCGACGTGCTGGACACCTCGCAGCGGGCCAGAGCCATGCTGCAGGCCATTGTGCTGGAGACCGAGGGCGTGGAGCCCAACGCCCACCTGATGGAGAACGTGGCCGACCCGCTGACCATGAAACTGTACCGCCAGAATATGGCCGAGGACTGCCAGAAATTGCAGGACCAGGCGGCGGTGGATTTTCGCACCACCAAAGACGGTTTTCTCTCGCACACCGACTATGACAGCGAAAAGCTGGTGTTTTACTCGGTTCCGTACGACGAGGGCTTTACCGCCTATGTAAACGGCAAAGAGGTGCCTATCTACCGGGCCAATGTGGGTTTTATGGCGGTGCAGGTGCCGGCTGGGCAGGCGGAGATCGAGTTTCGCTACCGGGCGCCGGGGCTGGCGGTGGGCGAGGTGTGCCTGGTGGCCTTTGCGGCCATCTATTTGGGGTACATCATCTACATCGCGCTGCAGAGGCGGCGGCAGAGAGCCTGCGACCAGGCACAGCAGTGAGCGGATAGAAAAGAGAGACCGGCACCGGGCCGGTCTCTCTTTTTTCGGCGCGGCCTGCAGGGCGCGCCCCGTGGCACGAGGTATATGCGGAAAAAGTGAGACTTTCTAACAGCCGCCACTTTATGGTATAGTGGAGGGAGAAAACACGTGCGCGCCGACCGGAACCACCGAGGGGCCCGCCAGCGCCACCAGACGAAAAGACTGAAGGAGGCTACTTACCTATGGCCGATTATGCACATTTGCAAAATGGAAGTGACATCCGCGGCGTGGCACTGGACGGGGTGCCGGGCGAAGCGGTGAACCTGACCGAGCAGGCCGCCCGCGACCTGGGCGCCGCCTTTGCGGTGTGGCTCGCAGACAAAAAGAAAAAGGCGACCGGGGCGCTGACGGTGGCGGTAGGCCGCGACTCGCGCCTGTCGGGACCCAGCCTGCTGGCAGCGGTGAGCGCGGGGCTGCGCGGCGCCGGTGTTACGGTATACGACTGCGCGATGGCCTCGACCCCGGCGATGTTTATGTCGACGGTGCTGCCGGGCCACGGCTACGACGGGGCCATTATGATCACCGCCAGCCATCTGCCGTTTAACCGCAACGGGCTGAAGTTTTTCATCTCGGACGGTGGGTTGGAGCACGAGGATATCGAGGCGCTGGTGGAGCTGGCGGCGGGAGAGCTGCCCAGCGGCGGCGACGGCGGCTGCCGCCAGGTAGACCTGATCAGCGATTATGCCGCCCACCTGGTGGAGAAGATCCGCGCCGGTATCGGCGGCGGAGAGCAGCCGCTCTCCGGCTTTAAGATCGCGGTGGACGCCGGCAACGGCGCCGGCGGCTTTTTTGCCACCAAGGTGCTGGCGGTGCTGGGGGCCGACATCTCGGCCTCGCAGTATCTGGAGCCGGATGGGTCGTTCCCCAACCACATCCCCAATCCCGAAAACGAGCAGGCTATGGAAGCCATCATCCGCGCCACCGTCGAAAACGGCTGCGACCTGGGGCTGATCTTCGACACCGATGTGGACCGCGCCGGAGCGGTGGACGCCGGCGGCCACGAGATCAACCGCAACCGGCTCATCGCGCTGCTGGCGGCCATTGTGCTGGAGGACTGCCCGGGCGGCACCATCGTCACCGACTCGGTCACCTCGTCGCATTTGGCGGCGTTCATCACCGACGAGCTGCACGGAGTGCACCGCCGCTTTAAGCGCGGCTACAAAAACGTGATCAACGAGGCCATCCGCCTGGAGAAGACGGGGGTGGCGGCGCCGCTGGCCATCGAGACTTCGGGTCATGGGGCGCTCAAGGAGAACTACTACCTGGACGACGGCGCCTACCTGTGCGCCAAGATCCTCATCAAGGCGGCCAAGCTGCGGGCCGAGGGCAAGACCATCGACAGCATGCTGGCCGACTTAAAAGAGCCGGCCGAGACCGCCGAGCTGCGCTTTAAGATAGAGCTCGACGACTTTGCCCCCTATGGCAAGCAGGTGCTCTGCGACCTGGAGCAGTACGTGAATACCCAGCCGGGCTGGCAGATGGCCGCAGACAACTTTGAAGGCATTCGGGTAAACTTTACCGAGGCCGGGCAGCGGGGCTGGTTTTTGCTGCGCATGTCGCTGCACGACCCGATACTGCCTTTAAACATCGAGAGCGACGACGTCGGCGGGGCCAAAAAGATCGCCCGGCAGGTGTACGACTTTATAAAGGGCTATGACAAACTGGATCTGTCGCCCCTGGAGCGCTACATCCGCTAGCGGCGTACAGCGGGCGCCGGTGGTGGCCGACAGATACAGAAGCGCCGCGGCCGGCAAGCTTTAGGGCCGAAAGCAGGCGGGGAACCTGGCTGTTCCCCGTCTGCTTTTTTTGCCTTTTAAGGGCATTGGGGTGGCGCTCGGGGCCGCTTAGGGGGACGCCGGCGGGCGACTCAACCGGCGGTTGGGTGAAAACACAACCGCCGGTTGGGCAAAACAGGCGCTTTTCAACCACTGCTTTCTTCCGCCGGCGGCGCGGGGGCGGTATGATAGAGCCACCGGATAGAAATTGCCGCGGGGAGTTGGGGCGCGGCGGCGCATTGAGCAGCCGCCGGCCGCTTACCGGACAGTTTTTAAAAACGCGCGGCCAGGCTGACGCCGGTGCGCTCTGCACCGGCAAGACCGGCAGGCCGGCCCACACCACGACGATAGAGGAGTGACCGATACGATGGAAAACACATTGGGCAAAAAGATCGCCACCCGGCGCAAGGAGAGAGGTTTTACCCAGGACGAGCTGGCCGAACAGTTGGCCGTATCGCCCCAGGCGGTGAGCAAGTGGGAGAACGATCTCTCCTGCCCCGACATACAGCTTTTGCCGAAACTGGCCGAGCTGCTTGGCTGCACTGTGGACGAACTGCTGAGCGACCGCCCACAGCCGGACACCCAGCTGGTGCCCCCCGAACAGCGCAAGCGGGTGGAGGAAATGATGTTTCGGGTGGTGGTAAATTCCACCGATGGCGACCGGGTGCGCATCAACCTGCCCATGGCCCTGGTGAAGATGGCCCTGCAGATGGGCATGGAGGTACCCCAGTTTGCCGGCAGCGAGGCACTGCGCGGGCTGGACCTGGAGCAGATCTTACAGATGGTGGACAGCGGCGTGATCGGCAAGCTGGTGGAGGTAGAGAGCAAGGACGGCGACGTGGTGGAAGTGGTGGTGGAGTAGGTGCGCATTTTGGTGCGGCAAAAGGGCGGGCCCAGCTTTTGGCTGGGGCTACCCACCCGGCTGCTGTTTTGCAGGACCACGGCCCGGCTGGTAAGTGGGGCGCTGCAAAAGTACGCGCCCGCATACCTGCCCCGCTACACCCCCCAGCAGCTGCACCAGCTGTTTTTGGAGCTGCTGCGCATCAAGAAAAAGTACCGCCGGTTGGAGCTTTTGGACATTCGCTCCAAAGACGGCGCGGTGGTGCGCATACGCCTGTGACGGCGCGGTCTTGTATCTGGCGGGGGGCGGTGGTATACTGCTGCTAGACGGCGGGGCATACCAGCCCGGCCGCAGTGAGGAGGCGTATCGCAGGTGTTCTGGTTTATTTTGGTGACGGCACTGCTGTTGCCGGTGACGATGATCGCTTTTGGGGCGGCCTGGAAAAAGCACCCGCCGCGGGACGTAAACGGGGTCTATGGCTACCGCACGGCCATGTCGATGAAAAGCCAACAGACCTGGGACTTTGCCCACCAGTGCTGTGCCCGGTGGTGGTTTTGGACCGGACTTTTGCTGGCGGTGGTGACGGTGTTGGTGCTGGTGCTGACGGAGGTGCTGTTTGACAGCCACAGCGAGACAGCCCTACTGTGGCTGATGGGGGTGCAGCTAGTGGCCATGCTGTTGTCGCTGCTGCCCACCGAGCGGGCACTGCGGCGGCGATTTGACCGGGACGGGCGGCCGCGGGACGGCATAGACGGGCAGTGACCGCACCGCCCGGCACACTGTGACCGGGTACCGGGGACTGAGGACTGGCTCCCCTTTTGCGCCCTGTAAGACGGATGCAGATCGATACAGACAGATGACCGAAAGAGACGTCTTTATTCTCGCGCGGCGGGAATAAAGACGCTTTTTTGATGGGACGATGGGGGCCGCTGCGCAGCGAGCTGGGACGTTGGCTGGCGTTGGTTGGGATCGGCCAGGACGGTGTGCAGTGGGCTGGAAGTGGGACAAAGGTTGGCGGGGCGGCGCCGGGCCGTAGGGTGACGGCAGGTGGCGGTGGGTAGCAGCAAACTACAGCAGGTGACAGCGGCGGTCAGGGCTTTGCGGGCGGCGGCCCGCGGCTTATTTGTATGACGGCTCTCCCCTGCTTTTTGCCGGGTGATAGCGGGCGAAAAAAGCGCCCCCACTCTCTGATTAGAGTGGGGGCGCTTTATGGGCACAGCCGAGTCACTGCTGCTCGGGTGACTTATAGTGCTCGGACAGGCGGATGAGCTCGTTGCCCCAGTCGGGATCTGCCTTGTAGCGCCGGTGCTCGCTGCACCACTCGGGCAGCAGATCGATCACCTTTTCTTTGTCGGGGTAGGCGCTCAGCAACAGCACCTTGAGCTCTTTGGCGGTGATGGAGCCGGCGGCGCAGAGAAAGCTGAGGTCATTTTTGGCCGTTAGACGCATGTGCGTCTCGGTGGCGAGAAAATCGCCCCGGGCACAGGCGGCGGAAAAGGGATTGTCGTCGCCGAGGATGCGGCCGAAGAGATAGTCGGGCCAGGAGGCGTGCATATCCTCTGCGCAGATGGTCTTGTAAAAACGGCCCCAGCAGCTGGCCAACTGGGAAAAATCCTGCCCGAAGGCGCTGCACAGCGCATCGAGCGCCTGGGCGCCGGGAGACTGGGCCACCCGGTCGTACAGAGCCACCATATGCAGGTAGATCTTGACGGTATCGAACTTGTTCATGCCGCACCTCAACACAGGGGCCGCAGTATGTGCGGCCCGGAATTCTACTCTATTCTACCTTTTTTGCGCGCCGGTTGCAAACCAGTAAAACTGCACAAACCGGACCGACCAGATTTTACATAAAAAGTGACCGCTGTCTTTTACGGCCGGCCTGCCGGGCCGCTATACTGATGGTAGCAGCCGGCGCAGCGCCTGCTCGTCGAGCAGCTGTACCCGGTGGGCCGAGGCGCGGATGAGCCCCTCGTCCTGCAGCTGGCGCAGCGCCCGGTGCACACTGCGCAGGGTGATGCGCAAAATGTCGGCGGTCTCCTGTTTATCCAGCACCACTGTGCCGCCGGCGTCGGCGCTGTCCAGCAGCAGCTGGGCCACCTTTTGGCGCACCGTAAAGCTGCGGCGGGCGTCGACCCGGGGGACTTCCTCCAGCTGCAGGGCGGCCAGCTTGTGCAGCAGGTACATGCACAGCCAGTTCTCGCGGGCCAGCAGCGGCAAAAAGTCGGCTGCCGGGATGCGGTAGCCCCGGCAGTCGGTGGCGGCGTACACGGTGGTGGCGACGTTTTGGCCGCAGATGAGTTCCAGCTCGCCGAAGAGCTCGCCGGGCAGGTAGCGGTGGAGGATGGTGGAGCCGCCACGGCTGTCGAGTGTGCGCACCACCGCCTGACCACTCTCGAGCAGATAGGCGCCGTCGGGCGGCTCGCCGGCCAGCAGGATGGCCCGATCGGCCGGGGTGTGGAAGGACGGCAGCTGCGAGAGCAGACCGTGGCGCTCGAGCCGTGTGAGCAGATCCCCCATTTTAATCCCCCCCCTTTTTAAGTACATCATACAAAATAGCCGGTTGCCCGTCAACCGGCGGCAGCGGCCGCTTTTAAGGCGGCAGAGAGGAGCACCTATGAAAAAGATCATCATCGACACCGACACCGCCTCGGACGACGCGGTAGCGCTGGTCATGGCCCTGCGGGAACCCGCTTTGGAGGTGTTGGCCATCACCGCGGTGGCCGGCAATGTGACGCTGGACCTGGCCACCAAAAACGCTTGTTTGGCGGCCACCTACGCCGACACTTACCTGCCGCCCATTTACGCCGGCGCCGAGCGGCCGCTGGTGCGCGCGCTGAATACGGCCACCAACGTGCACGGCGAGGACGGTATGGGCGATATGCCGGCCGGTTTTTTTAAAGAGCCGGCGACAGAGCCGCAGCCGCAGCGGGCGGTGGACGCGATCATCGACCTGATAGCCGGCGGCGACGGCGATATCGAGCTGGTGACGCTGGGGCCGCTGACCAACATTGCGCTGGCTATTTTGCAGGCGCCGGAGGTGATGAAAAAGGTGCCCCACATCACCATGATGGGCGGGGCCGCCTTTGCCGGCAACGCCAACCCCACCGCCGAATTTAACATTTGGGTGGACGCCGAGGCCGCCGACGTGGTGTTTGCCAGCGGCATCCCCATCACGATGGCCACCATTGAGGCCTGCTTTGGCAGCGCCAAATTCACGCCGGAAGAGATAGAACAGCTGCAGCGCAGCCAGTCGGAGGCCGCGCGCTTTTGCGCCGACTGCAATCGCACACTCATCGATCTAAATGCCAGCCTGCTGGGCGAGCCGGGGCTGGACCTGCCCGACCCCACCGCTATTGCCATTTTGGCCCGACCAGAGCTGATACAGGGATACTTTACCGGCTATGCCCGGGTGGAGACTGCCGGCAGCGCGCTGACCGACGGCATGGTGGTGTGCGACCGACGGGCGCCCCAGACGGTGCAGGCCATGGCTAAGGGCAGCAGCCTGCACCGGCACAACGCCACGGTGGTTTACGAGATAGATGGGCCCGCCTTTAAAGAGTACCTGCTGAGCCTGGTGCTGTAGGCCGACACGAGAGGAGCATACTGCATATGAGAAAGATCATCATCGATACCGATACCGCCTCGGACGACGCGGTGGCGCTGGTGTGCGCGCTGCGCGACCCCCAGCTGCAGGTGGTGGCCATCACCACGGTGGCCGGCAACGTGCCGCTGGAGCTGGCCTCCTACAATGCCCGCATGAGCGTGGAATACGCCGGCACCTACGCGCCGCCCATTTATTCCGGCTGCGCCGGACCGCTGTTTTGCCCGCTGGAGACCGCCGACCAGGTGCACGGCAAAGACGGGATGGGCGACTTAGACCAGACACCGGGCTGCACCCCGCTGCGCGCCCCCACCATCCCGCTGACGCCGGGACACGCGGTGGACGCGCTGATCGCGCACATCGAGGCGGAAAAAGAGCCGATCGACCTGATCACCCTGGGGCCGCTGACCAACGTGGCTACCGCCATGCGCAAGGCGCCGGAGGTGATGAAAAAGCTGCGGCACATCACCATAATGGGCGGCGCACACCACTACCACAACCCCCACACCGTGTGCGCGGAATTCAACATCATGGTGGACCCGGAGGCGGCGGACATGGTGTGCACCTTTGGCGTGCCCATCACCATGGTGACACTGGAGGCCTGCGCCGGCAGAGCGCGGCTGGGGCCGGACATGATCGAAAAGCTACGGGCCTGCGGCGAGATCGGCGACTTTTTTGTGGACTGCAACCGCACCATGATCGAAAACGCCCGCGCCGCCGAGGGGGCGCCCAGCTTTGACCTGCCCGACCCGGTGACGGTGGCGGTGTTCTCGCACCCGGAGATGGCCACTACCCGCTTTGAGAGCCACCTGCGGGTGGAGACCAAAGGCGACTACACCCGCGGTATGACGCTGTTTATAAAGCCGGACGACTTTTACAGCCTGACCCTGCCCGAGCCGCTGCCCCTGACCGCTGAGATCGTGACCGAGGTGGACCCCCAGCAGTTTTGGCAGTACCTGCTGGACTGCGCCCGAAAGTGACGCCGGCGCGCCGAAAACTGATATAGAGACAGTAGCGGGAGGCCCGATGGGGCCCCCGCTTTTGTTTTGCAGCGGGGAAAATGCGGCGGGGCATGACAATTGTCATAGGTGGGTGAGCGGCAGCGGCGGTATACTGGAAAAAAAGAAAGGAGCGATACCATGATCACACAGATCTACGGCATTATCTCGAAGGAGCAGGCGCTGGCATGTTTGGAGGCCGGTGCCGACTACATTGGGCTGGTGCTCAACGACTCGATCAAAAAAGACCACGTGATGCTGCCGGAGGCCCTGGATATCTTTGCGGCAATCGGCGACCGGGCCAAAAAGGTGGCTATTTTAGACCTGGGGCTCTGCGGTGAGGAGGCCGTGCTGGCGCTGGCCAAAGAGCTGCGCCCCGACATTTTACACCTGTGCGGCAGTGTGACCACCAACCGCGATTTTTACCGGCGTTGCCGCCAGGAGATGCCGGGTATGGAGATCATGCAGGCGGTGGGGATGGTGGGGCCCGAGGCGGTGGACTTTGCCACTGCGCACGCCGAGTGGGCCGACTACTACATTTTAGACACGGTCAAGACCGGTGAGAGCGGCGTTGGGGCGGCGGGAGCCACCCACGACTGGAACCTGAGCCGCCAGATCGTGGAGGCGGTGGGCGACCGGGTAAAGGTGATCCTGGCCGGCGGGCTGGGGCCCCACAACGTGGCGGCAGCTATTGAGGCGGTGCGGCCCTACGGGGTGGACAGCCTGACGATGACCTCGATCGAAAAAGACGGCGTGTTTTTGGGCAAAGACGTGGAGAAGGTGCGGGAGTTCTGCCGTATCGCCCACACCTACTAGGCGCCGCATGGACGGGCAGATACTCTGTGTGGGGGACCTGAACCCGGACCTGGTGGTACCCTACGGGGAGATGAAACGGGCGCTGCGGCAGGACCTGCCCGGGCCGACGGCGCAGCTGCTGCCGGGCGGCGGGATGGGCAACACGGTGACCGCTCTGGGGCGCATGGGGCTGCGACCGCTTATTTTAGGTATGGTGGGAAACGACAGCACCGGCGACATGATCACCGCCGACCTGCAGAAAAATGGCGTAGACACCCGCTTTTTGCGGCGGCAGCAGGCGCCAGCCATGGCAGTGGTGAGCGTGATCGAAGAGGACGGGGAAAAGGTGTTTTTTCAGTGGTTCCCCCCGGGGGGACAGGACAAAGCCTTTACCCCGGCGGACTTTTCCGAGCCGGTGTTGGAGCGTTGCAGCTTGCTGCACCTCAACGGAATGGTGGTGCAGGACGGCGGGCCCAGCGCCCGGGCAGTTACCGAATTTTGTGAGCTGGCGGCGGCGCGGGGGATACCGGTCTCGATAGACTTGAACCTGCGCTGTGCACAGTATCCCCTGACGCCGGAGCGCCGGGCACTGTTGGGCCGGGTGCTGGCAGTGGCCAGCCACATTTTGGGCTCTGGCGCCGAGGAGTGGTGCGCGCTGACGCCGGGGCGCACCAAGGAGCAGGCCGCCCGCCGCTGGGCCACCGCACAAAACACCGTAGTGTGCCGGGATGGGGCACAGCCGGTGCTGCTGATAGACCGCCTGCACGAGAGCCGCCATGCCCCGCCGTCGGTGGAGGTGGTGAGCCGAAACGGCGCCGGCGACATGTTCGACGCGGGATATCTGGCCCGGCTGGCGGCCGGCGGCACACCGCGGGAGGCTGTTTTTCACGGTCTGGCGGTGGCGGCCCATGCGATCTCGCACCGGCAGCCGCGCAGCGTGCCGGGGCCGGCAGAACTCGCACATCTGCTGGCCTGTATAGACCCATAGCCGGGAGTTTAAGAGCAGCTCCCAGACCTGTATAGACCGGGGCGGCCTACTCTTAAAAAAGTGTAGGCCGCCCCGACTTTATTTTTTCAGATACCGGAGATGACCTGCGCTGCCGGGCGGGGGACAAGAAAGCAGCGCCCCTACCCCACCCGAGCGGCCGCAGCTATTTTTTTGCGGGGCGCGGCGGCGCGGATCACTGGATCTCGTCAGCCAGTTTTTGCAGGGCGGGGCGATCGCTGATGCGATAGCCGTCTGCCTGCTTTTGCAGCAGCCCCTGTTTTTGCAGGTCGCCCATGACGCGCAACAGGTGGCGGTAGGTGACCCCCAGATAGCGGGCAACACCGGTGAGCGGCTGGGAGAGCGGCGCCCCTTTGGGGATGACCAGCAGCAGATAGGCCGCCAGCCGATTTTTGAGCGGATAGGCCTGGCCGGCAGTGAATACGTCGCGGTTGGCAATAAGCTTGTGGCCCATGAGCTGACAGAGATGCTTTAAAAACAGCGCGTCGCCCAACAGCTTTTCGCGGCACTGTTTTAGCGGAAAGCCCAGACACCACACATCGGTCATGGCACAGGCCTCCTGTGGGCCGCACTGGGCGCCCACCAGCTCCAGCTCGCCCAAGACCCCCTGCCCGGGCACCAGCTCTACGGTGCTGGTGCGGCCATTTTTTTGAGTGAGCGACACCGACACCTGCCCGGACATGACAAAATAGAGGCAGTCGACCGTGCCGTTTTCACGGTATAGGGCGGTCCCTTTTTTAAAATAATAAAGCTGGATATAGGGGCGGATATCAAATGAAAAAAGATGTTGTATACCGCTTTTACGGATAAAGTCGTCACGGCGCGCCCAGTTGGTGCTGCGCACAGCGATCACCTCCTGACCCCAGTATGCAGCAGTGGCGGCGGATATGCAAGTGGTGCAGCGCGGATGGACGCAGCGCGGATCTTGTAGTAGGATAGGGATGTATGTTGACAGCAGCGCCTTTTTACAGGGCATGGCCGGCGCCGGACGCCGGGTGGGGAGGAAATGACAGTGCTGATACGAGACGGCGAGAGACGGCTGCGCGACTTTTCGCGGCAGAGCTACCGGGAAGAGGTGCGCGAGGTGGCCCCGGGCGTGTGGTTCGTGCTGGGGATGGGGCACAGCAACGCGGTGTTTATAGAGGGGCGCACCGGCGTGTTGCTGGTGGATACGCTGGACACGCTAAAGCGGGGCGAGAAGCTGCGGGCGGTGATAGGAGAAAAGACCGGCAAAGAGGTAAAGACCATCTTTTACACCCACGGGCACCCCGACCACCGGGGCGGCGCCGGGGCCTTTAGCGACAGCGTGTCGGAGATCATCGCCTTTGCGCCGGCGAGCCCGGCCCTAAAATATAGCGGGCACCTGGAGGAGATCGGCCGGCGGCGGGGCGAGCGCCAGTTTGGCTACGGCCTGACCGACGAGGAGGCCATATCGCAGGGGATCGGCCCGCGGGAGGGCATTACCCACGGCGAGCACCGCGCTTTTGTGGCGCCGACGACGCTGTACCAGCAAAGACGCGTGGTGCGGGAGATAGATGGGGTAAAAGTAGAGTTGGTGCGCCTGCCCGGCGAGGCCGAGGACGGCATGATGATATGGCTGGAACAGACGGGGGTGCTCTGCTGTGGCGACACCTACTACGGCTGTTTTCCCAACCTGTACGCGATACGGGGCGGGCAGTACCGCGATATTGCGGTGTGGATAGAGAGCCTTGAGACGCTGCGCAGTTACCCGGCGGTATGCCTGCTGCCGGGACACACCGGTGCGGTACTGGGCCGGGATCAGGTGGAGGCGACGCTAAAAAACTTTGCGGGCGCCTTTGATTACCTGCTGACCCATACGCTGGCGGGCATGAATGCCGGCAAGAGCGCCGAGGAGCTGGCCGCCGAGCTGGTGCTGCCGGCAAAGTACGCCGAGCTACCCTACCTGGCGGAGCACTACGGCTGTGTGGAGTGGACCATACGGGCCATTTACACCGCCTATTTGGGGTGGTTTGACGGCAACCCCACCCACCTGCACCCGCTGCCGCCGGCAGAGCACGCCCAGAAAACGGTGGCGCTAATGGGTGGGGCGCCGGCGGTGCTGCAGGCGGCCCGACGCGCCGCCGCAGACGGCGAGCACCAGTGGTGCCTGCAGCTGTGCGACCTGCTTTTAGACAGCGGCGACCGGGAGACAGACCGCGTCGCCCGCGGGCAGAAGGCAGCCGCTCTGCGGGCGATAGCGGCACTGGAGACCAGCGCCAACGGTCGGCACTACTACCTGGCCTGTGCCCGCGAGCTGGAGGAGGAGTAGGCGGGGCACCGGCACACCGGTGCGCCAGACGACTGCAGGGGCGCTTATGGCCGAGATGCGGCGAGGCTCCCCCACCTTTTGGCTGTTTTGAGCGGCGGTCAAGAGTGGAACACGGCCTTTTTATAGCTGTACTGAAAGCGGTGCTCTGTCAGGTGCGCCGGGACAAGCGGGGCGACTGGTATCGATATCTGTACAGAGCGGGTACTGAGCGCTGCAAACGCCCCTTATCCCCTGCCTGCCGAAGATCGATAGCAGGCAGCCCACCCGCTATCGATCCTATTTTAGGCGGCGGTTCGGCGCGCGGACGGAACGCGGACGGGCCGTGGCGCGGGCGGCTGATCCTGCGCAGGGCCTGCACCTGGGGCGGCAAGCGGTCGCCGCTGCATATGCCCGAGGTGAGAAACCCCCAACATCGGTGTGGTACCGGTTGTGGCCCTGATCGCAGTGATCTGCCGCTCTTTGCTATGTGGAGTAAGAGCTCTTCCCCGATAGGAGATGACGGGGGGCGCTATGGCAAGCGGTCGCCGCCTGTATTTTGGGCATGGCCGCCGTAAAAAGCAGCGATCCGGCTGCAAAAAGAGCCCCCCGTACCGAGACGGGGGGCTCTTTTTGGTCTGTAGGGCGCTGGAGGCAGAGTTTTTTTACCCGATGCGGTCAGCTCTCGGTGAGGATGCCGTCGAGAGCCAGGTTCACCTTGAGGACGTTGACCCGCTCCTCGCCAAACACGCCCAGGAAACGGCCGGTGGTATAGCGGTCGATGACGGCCTGCACCTCGCTCTCGCTGACGCCGCGGGCGGCGGCGATGCGCGGCACCTGATAGGCGGCGGCTTTGGGCGATATCTCGGGGTCGAGGCCACTGCCGGAGCAGGTGACGAGATCGACGGGGATGTTGTCGGGATCGGCCTGCGGGTCGGCGGCGCGGAGCTTTTCGACGCGCTGGGCGATGAGCTGCTCATACTCGTCGCTGGCGGGGCTGAGGTTGGAGGCCCAAGCGTACAGCACCGGCTGGCCGTTTTCATCGGTAAAGGTGCTGACGTCTACATGCATGACCCGGCCCCAGAGGTGGCCGTCGTCGCTAAATTGCTGGCCCAGCAGCTCGGAGCCGTAGGTCTTGCCGTCAATTTCGATGATGCTGCCACCGGCCTGGTGGGGAAAGAACAGCTGGCCGATACCGGTGACTGCCAGCGTGTAGATGAGGCCGCACAGCAAGCTCATGCAGAGCAGCAGACCGGCGGCGCGGGACAGAACTTTTTTCATGGGTGATCTTCCTCCTTAAAGCGGGGTAACTACAGGACGGCCAGCAGCGGGGCGACGACGAGATCGATGAGCTTGATGGCGATAAACGGCACGGCGATACCGCCCAGGCCGTACACGAGCAGATTGTGGCGCAGCAGCTTGCCGGCCGGCACCTCGCGGTATTTGACCCCTTTGAGGGCCAGCGGGATGAGGGCCACGATGATGAGGGCGTTGTAGATGAGCGCCGACAGGATGGCGCTGGCCGGGCTTTGCAGATGCATGATGTTGAGTACGCCCAGCCCGGGGTAGAGGGCCATAAAGATGGCCGGAATGATGGCGAAGTACTTGGCGATATCGTTGGCGATGGAAAAGGTGGTGAGGCTGCCGCGGGTCATGAGCAGCTGCTTGCCGATGCGCACGATATCGATGAGCTTGGTGGGCGAGGAGTCGAGATCGACCATATTGCCGGCCTCTTTGGCCGCCTGGGTACCGGAGTTCATGGCCACTGCCACATCGGCCTGGGCCAGAGCGGGGGCGTCGTTGGTGCCGTCGCCGGTCATGGCCACCAGGTGGCCCTGCGCCTGATATTTGCGGATCATCTCGAGTTTTGCCTCGGGGGTGGCCTCGGCCAGGAAGTCGTCGACCCCGGCCTCGGCGGCGATGGCGGCGGCGGTGACCGGATTGTCGCCGGTAATCATGATGCTCTGGATGCCCATTTTGCGCAGGTCGGCAAATTTCTCTTTGACCCCGTCTTTGATGATGTCCTTTAGGTGGATGACCCCCAGTACACGGTGGTTTTTGGCCACCACCAGCGGGGTGCCGCCCTGACGGGCCACCTCGGCCACCAGCTGACGGCACTGCTCGCTGTAGCTGCCGCCGCCCGCTTTGACGTAGCGCTCCACCGCCTCGGCGGCACCTTTGCGCACCTGACAGCCGGGGTAGTCGACGCCGCTCATGCGGGTCTGGGCGGTAAAGGGGACAAAGGTGAGCTGATCTTTTGGCACCGACACGTCACGGATACCGAATTTGCGCTTGGCCAGTACCACCACCGAGCGGCCCTCGGGGGTCTCGTCGGCCAGGCTGGAGAGCTGTGCGGCCTCGGCTAGCTGGCGCTCGGTGCAGCCATCGACCGGTAAAAAGGCGGCGGCCTGACGGTTGCCCAGCGTGATGGTGCCGGTCTTATCCAATAGCAGGATATCCACGTCGCCGGCGGCCTCGATGGCGCGGCCGCTCATAGCCAGGACATTGGCCTGGTTGAGCCGGCTCATACCGGCGATACCGATGGCCGAGAGCAGCGCGCCGATGGTGGTGGGGGCCAGGCAGATGAGCAGCGCCACCAGCCACACCACCGAGGTGGGATTTTCCACCCCCAGCTGGCCGGCGGAAAACAGCGAGTAGGTGTAAAGCGACGCGGTGACCAGCACGAAGATGATAGACAGCGCCACCAGCAGGATCTCCAGCGCGACCTCGTTAGGGGTCTTTTTGCGGTCGGCCCCCTCGACCATGGCGATCATCTTGTCGAGAAAGCTCTGCCCGGCCTCCTGGGTGACCCGGACCACCAGCCAGTCGGAGAGCACGGTGGTGCCGCCGGTGACGGCGGAGCGGTCGCCGCCGGCTTCGCGGATGACCGGGGCCGACTCGCCGGTGATGGCGCTCTCATCTACCGAGGCGGCACCGGCCACCACCTCGCCGTCGGCGGCGATGAGCTCGCCGGCGCGGGCCAAAAACAGGTCTCCCTTTTTGAGCTGCGGGGCGGCGACGTCCTGAAAGTGGTCGCGGTCGTCGGGCGACTGCAGTAGATGGGCGGTCATGTCGCGCTTGGATGCGCGCAACGTATCGGCCTGGGCCTTGCCGCGGCCCTCGGCGATGGCCTCGGCGAAGTTTGAAAACAGGGTGGTGAGCCAGAGGATGACGGCGATGGCGGCGATATAGCCGGCGCCGACGATGCCGTCAGATACCCCGCACAGCGCCAGTATGAACAGGGCGGTGGTGAGGATCGCCGAGAGGTAGACTAAGAACATGACCGGATTTTTTATCTGGTCTTTGGGGGCGAGTTTTAAAAAGGCGTCTTTGATGGCCCGCCCCAGCATGGCGCGGCTGGAAAAGGCCGCTCTTTTTTGTTTTGCAAGCACAGATAACACCTACCTTTAGCCGAGGCCCAACATCTGGGTGAATTCGGCGATGGGGCCCAGTGCCAGCGCGGGGAAAAAGCTGAGCGCGCCGACGATGAGCACGATGAGGATGAGCAGGAACACGAACATAGCATTACTTGTGGAGAGCGTGCCGGCACTGGCCGCCACCCGCTTTTTCGCCGCCATGCTGCCGGCGATGAGAAGCGTGGCCACCATGGGCACGAAGCGGGCAAACAGCATGACCAGGCCCAGGCTGACATTTAAAAACGGGGTGTTGGCGTTAAAGCCGGCAAAGGCCGAGCCGTTGTTGCCGCCGCAGGATGAATAGGCGTAGAGCATTTCGGAAAAGCCGTGGGCACCAGCATTGTTTAAGCTGGCGGCGGTGGAGGGCAGCATGGCGGCAATACCGCTGCCCACCAGGATGGCGATGGGGGTGGCCAGGCACACCAGCACGGCCATACGCATCTCTTTGGGGCCGATCTTTTTGCCCAGGTACTCGGGCGTGCGGCCCACCATGAGCCCGGCGATGAATACGGTGAGCAGCACAAAGCCCAGCATGCCGTACAGGCCGCAGCCCACGCCGCCGAATATCACCTCGCCCAGCTGCATGAGCAGCATGGGGACCATGCCGCCCAGGGGGGTGTAGCTGTCGTGCATGGAGTTGACCGAGCCGTTGGAGGCGGCGGTGGTGAACGCCGCCCAGGTAGAGGAGGTGGCGATGCCGAAGCGGGTCTCTTTACCCTCCATATTGCCGCCGGCGTAGCCCTGCTCGGCGGTTATCTGCACCGCCCCGTTTTGGGCCAGCTGGGGGGTGGCCTGATGCTCGTTTATGGCGACCACCGACAGGGCGGCGATGAGCACCAGCGTCATGGCCACCAGGATGGCTACCCCCTGCTTTTTGTTTTTGACGCTGCGGCCAAAGGAGATGCACAGCGCGGCGGGGATGAGCAACAGGGAGATCATCTCGATGAGGTTGGTGGCGGGGTTGGGATTTTCAAACGGGTGGGCGGAGTTGTTTCCCAGCACCCCGCCGCCGTTGGTGCCCACCTGTTTGGGCGCTACCTGGCTGGCCTGGGGGAACAGCGGGACCGCCTGCTTGGTGACGATCTTGGCGCCGTCTACCGGCTGGCCATCCAGGGTGACGGTGCCGGCATCGAGGTCGATCTTTGCCCCCTCGATCACCTCTCCCTGCTGGGAGACGGCGATAGGCTCGAGCAGGTCGACTGTTTTGCTCTCGCCCAGCGACTGGGGCACGCCCAGCGCCACCAGGGCGATGGACATGACAAAGCACAGCGGCAGCAGCACGTACACCACACTGCGCACCAGATCGGCCCAGAAGTTGCCGATACCTTTGGCCTTTGTGCGCACAAAGCCGCGGATGATGGCAAACAGCACGGCGATGCCCACCCCGGCGGAGACGAAGTTTTGCACGGTGAGACCCAGAGCCTGCGAGAAACTGGAGAGCGCTACCTCGCCGGAATAGGCCTGCCAGTTGGTGTTGGTGATAAAGCTGACGGCGGTGTTAAAGGCAAGATGCCAGCTCATGCCGTCGACATTTTGCGGGTTCCAGGGAAGAATGTTTTGGAATTTGAGAATCAGTGTGAGCACAGCCAGGCTGATGGCGGAGAAGGCCAGCGCGCAGCCGGCGTATCTCTTCCAGTTCATATCCTCCTGGCTGTCGATGTGCAGCAGGCGGTACAGGCCGCGCTCACAGGGGGCCAGCAGCCGGGTGAGCACAGTCTTTTCCCCGCCCATGGCTTTGCTGATATAGATGCCCAGCGGGATCGCCAGTGCCAGCAGTACTGCAATGTACAGCACATATTGTAGAGTTGCATGCATGGTCAGCTATCCTCCTTCATCAGGACGCGCCCCAGATAGACCAGGACCGCCACCGTTAAGATACCAATACCGATTATGACGATTTGCACAGATGCTCCCTCCTTCTTTCGTGGACTATCATAGCGCAAAAAAAATAAGGGTGGCGTTAGGGCCGACGGCGATCCGGTTAAGAGCGCGTTAAAGTGCGTGGCAGTGGTGGGGCGGTGGTGGAGCGGGAGGACGTATGGGGGCGGTGGATAAAGGACCAGACAGCAGGGAGACTGAGCAGGGGGCGGCCTGGTGGGCGCGGGAGCGACGGCCTGGGGGCGGGCGGGTGCAGGGCGGTGCAGGCGGGGCCCCAGGGCATAGTGGCATAGGGGCACGGCAGTATAGGGGCGCGGGGACGCTGCCCGGGGAACAAGGTGGTGCGAAGGGGGCAAAAGAGCGGGGCGAGCAAAACGGCTTGAGACAGCGTGATGCAGGGGACCTGGCGGTAAAACGGCGCTAAAAAAGCCCCGGCCAAAATATGGCCGGGGCTTTTGGGGATGGAAAAAGGCGGTGTTTTAGAGATCTTTTTGCATGACGAAATTTTGCAGGGTGAGCCCGCCGCGCTCGACCTGCTGGGCGCGCAGCACCCGGTAACCGCGTCGTTCGAAAAAGGGGCGGGCGGTGATGGAGGCGTGGGTGGTAATGGCCGCGACCGGATAGTGCCGCTCGAGCTGGTCGCACAGCGCGGTGGCAATACCCTGATGCTGAAAGCGGCAGTGGACGTACAGCCGGTCGAGATAGCCGGTGGCATCGATATCGCCAAAGCCCACCACCGTGTCGCCGCTGACGGCCACCAGGGTATAGTGGCTGCGAAAAGAACGGTCCCACCCCGCTTTATCTATTTGGCCGGTGGCCCACACGGCCAGTTGGTCGGGGGTGTAATCGGCGGCGCAGACGGTGTGTACAGTCTGGTAAAACAGGCTGGCGATCTGGTCGATATCGGACGGCTGATAGGGGCGGATGTGCATGGGGAGCTCCTTTACATGTCTGCAGGCAGGTAATGTGGGCGGGCGAACATATAGGGGCAGCAGAAGTAAACACTCTCTCGAGCGCCCGCTTCTAGGCGTGGGAGAGGATGGGGAACATACGCTGCTGACCGGTGAACAGGTCTTCCCCGCCGCCGCGGATGAACAGCGTGTCGCCATCGGTAATGGGGGCAGCGGTCATACCGGCGGTATCATCGGGAGTAAAGCCCAGCACGGCGGTGGTGGTAGCGGGGCCGGCCAGCTGGGGCAGCAGCTCGGGCAGCGGCAGCGAGGCCGGGCCAAATATGTCAAAGCAGTAGAGGGTGTCGCCATCCTGGGCGGCGATGCAGACCACATCGAGCTGCGGACTGTAGTAGACGCTATTTTTCATGGGGCCGAGACAGTAGAACATGAGCAGCCCGAAATTGTTTTTCCAGGTGAGCTGGGCGCAGGGGTTGCCGGCCTGATAGCAGCGCTGCAACAGGCGCACGCTTTTGGTGCGGGACATATCCAGCTGGTGAAAACTGCTGGGCGCGGCAGTGACCGGCAGCGCGTATTGGTACTGGGGGCAGCGGACAAAGCCAAACTTGGGATAGAAATCGAGCACCGAGTCATTGGCAAAGAGATAGACCGCGGCGTTGTCGTCGTCCCAGTCGGCCAGTGCGCGCTCGAGCAACCGGCGGGCCAGGCCTTGGCCGCGATAGGCCGGATCGGTCATGACGGTGCCCAGCTGGATATAGTGTCGGGTCTTTTTTTGCCACACGATATCCATGGTGTTGACCGACACGTTGGCGACTACCCGACCACCGTCGGCCAACACGTAGGGGATGTAGCGGTCGGTCCAGTAGCCGGCTTTGTACCAGCTGTCAAAGGCGATATCGAAGGTGCGCCGAGCCAGCTTCATAAAGCTGCGGCGCAGGGCAGTGCTTTGGCGGATGCTAGTTTGCAGAGTATGCTGCATGGATGAGGTCTCCCCTTTTTTTCGTTACTACCAGCATACCTGAAAATGGGGGCGCTGTAAAGATGGTGCGCTAGGGGCGGTGGCTGGCGGGGCGGTAGTGGTAGCGCAACAGCAGGGCCGAGTGGATGATGACCACCACCGAGCCGGCATTATGTACCAGCGCCCCCACCACCGGGCCCAGCAGGCCAGTCATGGCCAGGAGGATAGCCAAGAAATTGAGGGCCATAGAGAAAGCCATATTGGTGCGGATGGTACGCATCATGCGGCGGGACAGGGCCAACAGGTGGGGCAGCGCCGAGATATCGTCGCGGACCAGGGCGATATCGGCGGCATCTACGGCGATATCGCTGCCGATGCCGCCCATAGCAATACCCACCTGTGCGGTTTTGAGGGCTGGGGCGTCATTGATGCCGTCACCCACCATGCAGACCGGTCGACCCTGGTGCTGCAGGTCGCTGATGACCTGTAATTTGTCCTGCGGTCGACAGCTGGCCCGGTACTGGGTGATGCCCAGTTGGGCGGCGATATGGCCCGCCGCCTGGGAGTGATCGCCAGTGAGCAGCAGTGGAGCGACACCCAGATCTTTCAGCTGGGCCACTGTTTGGGCGGCGCTGGGGCGCAAAGTATCGGCCAGAGCGGCAAAGCCGACATAGGCTCCATCGACGGCGATGTGGATGAGGGTGCACCCCTGGTCGGCGTAGTGTGTGCCCTGACCAGTGGGGACAGCGATACCCCGGTCGGAAAGCAGGACCGGATTGCCGGCCAGCACTGTGCAGCCGGCGACTACCGCCTGGACCCCTAAACCGGGGAGCATTATAAACTGCTGGGGCTGGGGTATAAAATAGCCCTGACGGCGGCAGCCGTCGACCAATGCCCGGCCCAGTGGATGTTCACTGCGCAGTTCGGCGGCAGCAGCCAAACTGTACAGCTGCTCGTTGGAGATAGCGGGGACGGCACTGCAGACGGCCACCACTTGGGGACGGCCATAGGTGAGCGTACCGGTCTTATCGAAGGTGAGACAGCGTATTTGGGACAGGCGCTCAAAGGCGTCGCCCTGACGGACCAACACCCCGTATTTGGTGGCGTTACCGATGGCGGCCATGATGGCCGTAGGGGTGGCCAGCACCAGCGCGCAGGGACAGAACACCACCAGGATAGTGACTGCACGGATGACCTGTGCGGTGATGAGCCAGGTGAGGCCAGCCGCAATCAGGGCGATGAGCACGATCCAGGTGGCCCAGCGGTCAGCTATACCGACGATCTTGGCTTTGCCGGCATCGGCCGACTGGACCAGGCGCACCATGCGCTGGATGGAGCTGTCCTCCCCCACCCGGACGGCGCGCATCTCGAAGGCGCCGAACTGATTGGTGGTGCCGCTCTGTACCGGGTCGCCCACCGCTTTATCGACCGGCAGCGACTCGCCGGTCATGACTGACTCGTCGACCGAGGTGGCACCGGCGGTGATGACACCATCGACGGGGATCGCCTCACCGGGCAGTACCCGCAGCACATCATCGACCTGTACTTGCCGAGCAGGGATCACCGTCTCAGATCCATTTTTGAGCACACGGGCGGTGCGGGGGGTGAGATGGACCAGCTTTTCGAGACCGGCACGGGCTCTGGATACGGTGAGATCTTCGAGCAGGGCGCCCAGCTGCATGATGAAGGCCACCTCGCCGGCTGCAAATATTTCACCAATAGCCACCGAGGCGATGAGTGCCATAGAGACCAGCAGGTCGGCTTTGATATCGAAGGCGGTGATGAGACCGATACCGGCCTCGAGCAGGATAGGCACACCGCAGAGCAGGATGGCTACCCAGGCCGCATCCAGTGGCAAAGGCAGCAGGTGAAATATACTGGCAAGCAGGGCCAGCGCTGACAGTGCTAGGCAGGTGATGTCTTTTTTTATACCGCCCCACGCCAGCAGAGCCTCGAGTTTTTTCATGGTGGCACCTCTCTTTTTGTCTCTATACTTATAGAGGTATATGTTCTATTTGCATTATATACTTATAGGGGTATGCCCTGTCAAGCGGACAAAAAAAGAACAGCCGTAAAATCGGCTGTTTACAGGTGCATATAGACACCTCTGTGCGGCGGGCACAGGGGTGTACATCTAGATCATATTGGCAAAGCGCTCGACAGCTTTGGTGAAGTTTTTGATAGTGGCGTCAGCATCGCCATGCTCGATACCGTCGCGCACACAGTGGTTGATATGCCCCTCCAGCACTACCTGGCCCACCTTATGCAGCGCCGATTTAGCGGCGTTTATTTGGGAGAGGATATCCTCACAGGGAATGTCTTCATCGACCATGCGGTCGATCGCCTGTACTTGGCCGACGATCTTTTTTAAGCGGCGGTGCAGATTTTCTGCATCCATACATTGTTTCATGGCAGACGCCTCCTACTACTGCCCTGCGGAGCAGGTGTTTTCTTTGATTATGGGGGGGCGTGTAGATTTTGTCAAGACGATAACGGCCTAAAAGTCGGGAGATCCGGGAGGCCGCGCAGGTCGGTCAGTGGGACTCGGACAGCAGTTTGGGCTCGATCTCCAAGGCGTCGGTGCTGTCGAACAGGGCGGTCAGGGCTGGCGATGCGAACAACTGCGGCACCTCGATCTGGCTGACCCCCCACAAATGCCGGCAATGGGAGATACTTATATCCATCTGGTAACAGCGCCCACTCTGATCAGCCATTTACTCCACCTGCCTCTATCCTACTGCAGAGGGTCTAGCCACCTGTTCGGGTTCTGCTAAACTGAGCGGTTGCCATACTAAAAATTGCAAAAATTTATTCAGATAGAGCAAAACAAATATTTTTGAATGACGGGGCGCACTGGGCTGAAACTGCGATATAGGCGACTACAATCGCAGGAAAGCATTGAGCGTTTTGGGGCAAAGCGGTCGTCTGGTAAAAGAGTTGCCGGGAGACAAAAAGTACCGCATGGTGGGGGGATAGTCGCCATGTGAACGGGCAAGCGGCAGATGCTATTTATCGTTAGGTGCCGCCACTTTATAGATATAACGGCGCAATCCCGTAAAACTGACGATCTGGTGCGTGGAGATAACGTTTAAAAAACGAAAAAAAGAGCCGTTGGCCCATGTGCGGGGGCCGACAGCTCTTTTTTCATAATCAAGGAAGTTTGCCGCGCGCGGGCGGCGGTGGCACCTGACGGCGCCTATTATAAGGTACTACATTTCAAGCTTACAGCGATATGGAAAGGAGTTTTATTTACCCGCTTCCTCTACGGCGACCGCGCAGGCGACGGTGGCACCGACCATGGGGTTGTTGCCCATGCCGATGAGACCCATCATCTCAACGTGTGCGGGGACCGAGGAAGAGCCGGCGAACTGGGCGTCGCCGTGCATGCGGCCCATGGAGTCGGTGAGGCCGTAGGAGGCCGGGCCGGCAGCCACGTTATCCGGGTGCAGGGTACGGCCGGTACCGCCGCCGGAAGCCACCGAGAAGTACTTGACGTCGTTCTCGAACGCCCACTTTTTGTAGGTGCCGGCGACCAGATGCTGGAACCGGGTGGGGTTGGTGGAGTTGCCGGTGATGGATACATCGACCTTCTCGTGTTTCATGATGGCCACGCCCTCGAGCACGTCGTTGGCGCCGTAGCACTTGACGGCAGCGCGCTCGCCCTCGGAGTAAGCGGTCTCGTTTACCACTTTGAGCTCGCCGGTCTTAAAGTCGTACTCGGTCTGGACGTAAGTAAAGCCGTTGATGCGGGAGATGATGTAAGAGGCGTCTTTGCCCAGGCCGTTGAGGATGACGCGCAGGGGTTTTTTGCGGGCCTTGTTGGCGGTGCGTGCGATACCGATGGCGCCCTCGGCGGCGGCGAAGGACTCGTGGCCGGCCAGGAAGCAGAAGCAATCGGTCTCTTCGCGCAGCAGCATGGCGCCCAGGTTGCCGTGGCCCTGACCGACATTTCTCTGCTCGGCGACCGAGCCGGGGATGCAGAATGCCTGCAGGCCGATACCGATGGCCTCGGCAGCGTCGGCGGCTTTGGTGATACCTTTTTTCAGGGCGATGGCCACACCCAGGGTGTAGGCCCAAACGGCGTTTTCAAATGCGATAGGCTGTACGCCTTTTACGATCTCGTCTACATTGATCCCCTTGGATTTGCAGAGCTCGTCGGCAGCCTCGAGGCTCTCGAAGCCGTATTCGGCCAGGCATGCCTCGATCTTTGCCATTCTTCTCTCTTTACCTTCAAACTGTGCCATGTACGCTAACCTCCTTTTCCCTATTCCTCACGCGGGTCGATGTATTTGGCAGCGCCGTCGTAACGGCCGTATGTGCCGATGTTCTGCTCGTAAGCGGTGGTGGGATCTACGCCGTGGCGGATATCCTCGAGCATTTTGCCCACTTTGCAGAACTTGTAGCCGATGACCTCGTCGTTTTTATCCAGGGCGATGGAGAGGACATAGCCCTCGGCCATCTCGAGGTAGCGGACGCCTTTGGCGCCGGTGGAGTACATGGTACCCACCTGCGAGCGCAGGCCTTTGCCCAGGTCCTCCAAGCCGGCGCCGATGGGCAGGCCGTCCTCGGAGAAAGCAGTCTGGGTGCGGCCGTAGACGATCTGCAGAAACAGCTCGCGCATGGCGACATTGATGGCGTCACACACCAGGTCGGTATTCAGGGCCTCCAGAATGGTCTTGCCGGGCAGGATCTCGGCGGCCATGGCGGCCGAGTGGGTCATGCCGGAGCAGCCGATGGTCTCGACCAGGGCCTCCTGGATGACGCCCTCTTTGACGTTCAGGGTGAGTTTGCAGGTACCCTGCTGGGGGGCACACCAACCGACGCCGTGGGTGAGGCCGGAGATGTCGGGTATCTGGTAGGCTTTTACCCATCTGCCCTCTTCGGGAATGGGAGCCGGGCCGTGGTGCGGGCCTTTGGCCACGACACACATTTTCTCAACTTCATGAGAATAGTTCATTTGAAAACTCCTTTCGATTTTACTGACTTCCTTTTAAAGCTAAAAGTACAAATCGGCAAAATACATGCTCTGGACCCATTATACTGGGTCCGCCTGCTTTTCGCAAGTCGAAAACGCCGTTTTCGCCGGGGTGTGTGAAAATGTGAACAGGTGCTGTGCACCGGCCGTGCGGGAAAAGAGGGGGGTGTTTAGGGGGGTGTTTAGGGGGGTGTTTAGGGCGGTGTTGGGGATGGTGTTGGGGATGGTGTTGGGGATGGTGTTGGGGATGGTGTTGGGGGCGACATTTGGAGAGGAGGGGTATGTGGCGGCAGCGGTGGGAGGCTGCAGATCGTGCGGGAAACAGGTCGGGCTGTGCTGTACTGGGTCGGGCTGGGCCGGGCTGGATTGGGCTGTGCTGGGGTGGGTCGGGCTGAACCGAGTGGGGCGTTTGATGCCGGTGCAGTAGAGAGGAGCGCGCAGACAGGTATACAGATATGTGCCCAGCACAGCGGAGCCAAGCAGTATAGGGCCGGGGCGGGCGACAACGCGGTATGTGGGCGCAGAGCGACGGCACTGCCTAAAAGAAAAAGGCGTGCCCGCCCAGCCAGAGGTGGAGGGGACGACCCTGGCGCCGGGGACCGCGGCGGTATGGGAGGCGGGGCGGCGGACAAACCTTAAAAGTGTATGACGATCGCGGCGGGAAAGCCCTGCTTTGATTGACAAGCCCAAAACCAACAGGTACAATGTAATTTGGTATCTTATTCTTATTCCTGTTCTTGTATACACGCGTGATGATACGCTTACCCATCTGTGCGCAGCCGCTGTGCACCGATATTTTGAGGTGATTATTTTTGGGACTGAAAGAGATGTTGTTTGGCTCTTACAGCAAAAAAGAGCTGAAGCGGGTAGACCCCATCGCCAAAAAAGTATTTGCGCTGGAGGACACCTACCGCGCATACAGTGACGCCCAGCTGCGCGAGACCACGCAGAAGCTGAAAGACCGGCTGGCCGCCGGGGAGACGCTGGACGACATTTTGCCCGACGCCTTTGCCTGCTGCCGCGAGGCGGCCGACCGGGTGCTGGGCATGCGCCACTTCCCGGTACAGGTGATCGGCGGCATCGTGCTGCACCAGGGGCGCATTGCCGAGATGAAGACCGGTGAGGGCAAGACGCTGGTGGCCACGCTGCCGGCCTACCTTAACGCCTTGGCCGGTAAAGGGGTGCACATCGTCACCGTCAACGACTATTTGGCCAAGCGCGACAGCGAGTGGATGGGCAAGGTATACCGCTTTTTGGGCCTGAGCGTGGGGCTGATCGTAAACGGGATGGACAACGCCCAGCGGCGCGAGGCCTACGGCTGCGACATCACCTACGGCACCAACAACGAGCTGGGCTTTGACTACCTGCGCGACAACATGGTCATCTACAAGGAAAACAAGGTGCAGCGCGGGCACAACTTCGCCATCGTCGACGAGGTGGACTCGATCCTCATCGACGAGGCCAGGACCCCGCTGATCATCTCGGGGCAGGGCGACAAGTCGACCGAGATGTACAAGATCGCCGACCAGTTTGCCAAGAGCCTGCGCATGACCAAGGTGGCCGAGCTCAACGACAAAGAGGACAACGACGAGATAGAGGGCGACTACATCGTCGACGAGAAAGCCAAGACCGCCACCCTGACCAAAGAGGGCATTAAAAAGGCGGAAAAATATTTTAACATCGAAAACCTCAACGACGCCGAGAACATGGAGATCGCCCACCACATCAACCAGGCCATCCGGGCCCGGGGCATTATGGTGCGGGACGTGGACTATGTGGTGAAAGACGGCGAGGTCATCATCGTCGACGAGTTCACCGGGCGCCTGATGATCGGCCGCCGCTTCAATGAGGGCCTGCACCAGGCCATCGAGGCCAAAGAGGGCGTGAAGGTGCTGCGGGAGTCTAAGACGCTGGCCACCATCACCTTCCAAAACTACTTCCGGATGTACCAGAAGCTCTCGGGCATGACCGGTACGGCGCTGACCGAGCAGGTGGAGTTTACCGAGATCTACAAGCTGGACGTCATCGAGATACCCACCAATCGGCCCAACGTGCGGCAGGACCACAACGACCGCATCTACAAGACCGAGGCGGCCAAGTTCCGCGCGGTGATCGAGCAGATCGTGGAGAGCCACAAAAAGGGCCAGCCGGTGCTGGTGGGCACCATCTCGATCGAGAAGTCGGAGCATTTGAGCAGCCTGCTGAAAAAGCAGGGCATCAAGCACGAGGTGCTCAACGCCAAATACCACGAAAAAGAGGCCGAGATCGTGGCCCAGGCCGGCCAGAAAGGCGCGGTGACCATCGCCACCAACATGGCCGGGCGCGGCACCGATATCGTGCTGGGCGGCAACGCCGAGTTTATGGCCAAGACCGAGATGCGCCGGCAGGGCTACGCCGAGGAGCTGATCGCCGAGTCGACCGGGCACTCGGAGACCGAGGACGAGGAGATCCTGGCGGCCAGAAAGACATTTGCCGAACTGGAGGAGAAGTACAGAGAGCAGATCCGCCAGGACGCCGAGGCGGTAAAGGAGGCCGGCGGCCTGTTTATCATCGGCACCGAGCGCCACGAGTCGCGCCGTATAGACAACCAGCTGCGCGGCCGTGCCGGCCGCCAGGGCGACCCGGGCGAGACCATCTTTTTCCTGTCGCTGGAAGATGACCTGATGCGGCTGTTTGGCGGCGAGCGGGTGCAGAACATGATGGGCTCGCTGGGGCTGGAGGAAGACCAGCCCATCGAGATGAAGGTGCTGACCAACGCCATCGAGAGCGCTCAGCGCAAGGTGGAGGGCCGCAACTTCGGCATCCGCAAAAACGTGCTGCGCTACGACGACGTGATGAACAAGCAGCGCGAGATCATCTACGCCCAGCGCGACAAGGTGCTAAACGGCGAGGACGTGCACCAGAACATCGTCACCATGCTGGAGGACACGGTGCAGTCGGCAGTGTCGAGCTACATCGCCGCCGACTCGGACCCCAGCGAGTGGAACATCAAGGGCCTTAAGAGCCACTACCTGGGCTGGATACTAGACGAAGACGACCTGCACTACACCGAAAAAGAGCTGGCCGACCTGACCCCCGACAAGCTGCGGGAGACCATCATCGAAAAGGCCAAGGTCCTGTACGCGGCCAAGGAGGAGCTCTACGGCGCCAAGATCATGCGCGAATTGGAGCGGGTGGTGCTGCTGCGGGTGGTGGACACCAAGTGGATGGATCACATCGACGCCATGGAGGAGCTGAAGCAGGGCATCTACCTGCGCTCCTACGCCCAGAAAGACCCGGCGGTGGAGTACCAGATCGAGGGCTTTGACATGTTCGACGAGCTCATCGAGTCGATCAAAGAGGACACGGTGAAGATGGTGCTGACCATGGTGATCAAGACCCAGGAGGAGCCCAAGCGCGAGCAGGTGGCCAAGCCGGCGGCGGCCAGTGCCGGCAGCGGCGACGGCACTGCCAAAAAAGAGCCGGTGCGCAAAAAGAAGATCGGCCGCAACGACCCCTGCCCCTGCGGCAGCGGCAAGAAGTACAAAAAGTGCTGCGGCAGAGACCTGTAGCCATAAAAGCGACGGCGCTTTAGGGGCCGCCGGTGTGCACGGGCCTTTGTCCACGACATTTGGAAGGTATGGAACAGATATGAAAAAGTGGTTGCTGGGAACGCTGCTGGTGGCGATACTGCTCTCGGGCGCAGTGGTGTACTTTTTGTACGACGCGCTGGGGGTGGATGTGTTCGGCGGCAAGGAAGATACGGCCGACGTCACCTATTCGCTGATGACCGAAGACACCGAGCGCGACGGCAACACCTACAGCCTGCGCACGCAGACGGCCGAGGACGGCAGCCAGACCAGAGAACTGGTTTATAAAGAGCCGCAGAGCGACGGCGACAAGGTGGTGGCCAGCGGCCTTACCAGCTGTATTTTGGGCAAGAACAACCTGTATTACCAGCGGGGGCTGGAGCTGCATGCCGCCAAGCTGGACGGCACGGATGACAAGCTGCTGGCTACCCTACCCGAGGGCAGCGAGATGATCTCGCTGACTTCGGGCTGGATGTACATAGTGGTGAACCGGGTGAAGCTGGTGCGGGTGGCGGCAGACGGCAGCGGCGCACAGAACGACGTGACCGACCTGTCGCTGTCGGGGCAGGTGTTTGCCACCCCTGCCAACGCCGAGGGGTTCACCTTTGCCATCAGCGGTGACTGGGTGGAGATCGGCAACTACAAAAACGGCGGATTTCGCATCCATGCCGACGGCAGTGGCGAGAGAAAGCCGCTGTAGTCGGAGCCACTGACCGCCGGGGCAGACCGTATAAAGAGGAGCAGCTGCACACATTTGTGTGCAGCTGCTCCTCTTTTTGATGAAATGGGCATGTGGTGCGGGTAGAGTGGCGTTGGAACGTTGGGGCGGGGGTGTGATCTGGGGCAGTATGTACTGGATAAATAGGGCGCAGCAGCGGGCATGGCGGCAGGTACGGTGGGAGCGGTAGGAACGATGGGGCCGGTGAGGGCTTTTGCTGCCGGAGCGCTATAGAGTCCGCCAGCGGGCCATATGGGGGTTTAGGGCAGGCTGTTGTTGGGAAGGCAGCTCAAATTATTAAGGCAGAGCGTTAGCGCGGACACAAGAGCCAAATTTTGCCGGTGGTGCTGCCGGGCAAAGCGCGGTGCAGCGCAACATGTATCGGCGGGGGCGATGTCGCCGGCAGGTATAGGGCTGACTCCCCGGACCGGACCGCAGAAAAGCTGCACAAAAAGGAGCCGGTAGGCGGTGGTCTCCCCTCCCCGATGGGTACCGGGCGGCGGGGATATTACAGCAGGCCGCTCTGTTTGTAGGAGTGTTGGCGGTCTGAGGGAAAACGGGTCGAGCCCCGGAGAGGGGCAGTGGTGATAGTGGGGATGGATGAGCGTGGACGGCGGCGGGCAGCAATGGCGATATAGCTGCCTGCCCGCCCGCCAGGAAAATGACAGGACTGTGCTGCGATCGTGCCACCTGCCACCGGGCCGGTGAGCAGTTGGCAGGTCGTGGCGTCATGGTCTCATGGCATCGCGATGTGCTGTGTGCGGTGTGCTATGTGCGGTGTACAGTACCGGGACAAATGCCGCCTTTGGCCCTGGCGAGAAGACCTGTGCCGGGGCGGCGTGGACAGACGCGAGCAGGGCCCCGGTACCTCTTTGGGTGCCGGGGCCCTGCGGGAAATGGGGCTGAGTTATTTATTTGAGCAGGCCGGGGAGACTGGTAGCATCTTTGAGCTTTACAGACACCGTTTGGGCTGTGTCGGCGTTAAAAGAAGCCTCCAACGCAAAGATGGGCTGGGTAGCACTGTCTTTGCGCACCGGATCGCCGAAGGCAAAGCGGCGCAGCGCATCGGGGTTTTCGGCGGCGACGGCCTGATCCTGCAGGCCGTAGGCGTCGAGATCTTGCCGGATGCCGTCGATGGCGGCCTGCTCGCTCTCGTAGCGCTGGGCGGTGCCCGGCTCGGCCGCCGTATCGAACAGGGTGATGCCTTCTCCGGTGTAGCGGTTGCCCGCCTCGCTGTGGGTGAAGGCGTAGGACCGCACCGGCCGCAGCTTTCCGTCTTTAAGCTGGTACACCCAGAGCGCGCTGCCCCAATCGGGCAGAAACGGGGACTGCATGCTCTGACTGGTGACACAGAGATAGCGCACCCCGTCTTTTTCGCGGATAAACAGCTGTTTGTGCTCGCTGCCGTACTGCAGGGTGGGCAGGCTGCACAGCTGGCCTATCTGCCGGACTTGCCCATCCCGAAGGCCGTACACCGCCGCCACAAACTGGGCACTGCCCTGCTGGTCTTTGGGGATGGCGGCGGTGAGCAGCTCTTTTTGGCTGTCGCCGTCGAGATCGCCGATATAGGCGCTGCACAGGCCCAGCTTTTGGCTGGAGCTGGTGGGGGTGCGCCAGGGAAAGGTATAGGTGCTCTGCTGCAGGTAGCCCATCTCGGCAGCCTGTTCGCTGATAAAGGTGCGGTAGAGGTTCGTCGGCTCGGGCGTCGGGTCCTGCTCTGCACCGCAGCCGACCAGCGACACAGCGGCCAGCAGGGCCAACAGCAGCCGCGCCGGAGCGCGCAGACGGGTATGCATTTAGGCGATACCCGCCCGCACGGCCATGGTCTGCATGTGCTCTTTGGCCTGGGCGAGGATCTTTTTCTGGTCGAGGGTGAGTACCTGGCGGTCTTTCATGACCAGCTTGCCGTCGATGACCGAGTCGACCACGTCGCCGCCGGTGACCGCCTCGACCAGCGTGCTGACCAGGTTGAAGGTGGGGCTGATATGGGGCTGGTCGATATCGATACAGATGATATCGGCCTTTTTGCCCACCTGCAAGCTGCCCAGACTGTCGCCCTGCAGCAGCGCGTTGGCGCCGCCCTGGGTGGCCATGTCGACGATCTGCTCCACCCGCAGCACCACCGGGTCGAAGATGGGCAGGCCCCAGTAGGCGATGATGCCGTTGCGCAGCACCTTCATCTCGTCGAACAGGTTTAGACTGCTGGAACAGCAGCCGTCGCTGCCCAGGCCCACCGACAGGCCCTGCTCGAGGATGCGCGGCGTTTTGGGGAAACCGTGGTTGGAGAGGTTGGCGCGGGGGCAGTGCACCACCTTGACCCCCCGCCGGGCCATGAGGGCGATATCGCTCTCGGACAGCACCACATTGTGGGCGGTGAGCAGGTTGTCGCGCAGCATGCCCATCTCCTCCAAGTACTCGGCCGGGCGCAGGCGGTAGTTCTGCAGGCAGAAACTGACCTCGTCTTTGTGCTCGCACAGGTGGGCGTGCACGCCGGTGCCCAGCTCGCGGGCGCGCTGAGCGGTGGCGCGGACCAGCTCGGGCGAGCAGGTCATGACCTGACGCATGCCAAACCAGATATGTACCCGGTCGTTTCCGGCGCCGTGGAACTGGCGGTAGAGCTCCTCGGTCTGGCGGATGTTCTCCTCCGGCGAATCTTTCATGCTGTCGGGGATGGCGGGACCGATGTCCATGGTGGAGCGGGTGATGCAGGCGCGCATGCCCGACTCGAGCACGGCGCGGACCACTTGGTCCATGTGGCGGCCGCCGGAATCGGCAAAAGAAGTGGTGCCGGATTTTATCATCTCGAGGCAGGAGAGCTGGGCGCTGACATACACGTCCTCCTCGTCGAGATTGCTCTCAAACGGGACCAGAAAGCGGGTCCAGATCATGGGGTACTCGTCGGTAACTTTGGCGCGCAGCAGCTGCTGGCAGGTGTGGTGGTGGGCGTCGACCAGGCCGGGCATAGCCAGCTTTCCCCGGCCCGACAGCGTTTGGGCCGGCTGGTATTTGACGGCCAGGTCGGCGGCGGGGCCTATCTCGACGATATTGCCGCCGGTGACGGCGATGGAGACGTCCTCTCTGACGGTGTAGTCGGGCATGAGGGCCGACGCGCCGCTGATGAGCAGGTCACAAACCATAGTTTTTCCTCCTGTGCAAATGGGTGGCGGGCGTATAGGACGGCCGGTGGGGCCGGGGCGCTAGATGGCAGAAAAATCCTGGCTGGCGGCCGTCTGTACCGCTGCCAGCGCCGCCAGACCGTACTGACCGGCAAAGTCTTGCTCGGCCGTGGCGATCACCGAGTCGGCACACTGGGGCAGCTGGGTGCGCAGTGTGTCGGTGAGCGCGCGGTAGAGATGGGCGGTGTGGTAGAGGAAATCGCGCTGGTTTTGTTCTCCCATCTGGGTTTTGCGGCGGGCAAAATCGGCCATTGCCTCTCCGCTGAGATCGGCCCCGTACCAGACGAAATGGCAGTGGTCGGCCCCAGCTGAGAGCACGCCTTCGATGCCCAGGTGCAGTGCGGGGGCGAAACCGCGCACCAGGTTTTCGTCGACATACTGGCAGTAGAGCTTTGCGTACTCCAGCAGGCCGAGTTTCTCCCACGCCTCGCACCAGCCGCAATGGGTGGTAGCGGTGGTATAGTGGGGCGAAACAGATAGCGGCTGCGAGATGTTTTTGCCCTCTTTGTCGGCCCATTCGCCGTACAGAAGATAGCTGTTCATATCCAGCGGCGCCCCGTCGCGCACAGCGCGCAGCGCCATACGGCGGCCCCGCTGCTGGCCGTAGAGGCAGGTGGCCTCGGCCATGGCACGACGGCCCTCCTCCCCAGCGGCGACGATGGCGGCACGGGCAAAGTAGCCGTAGAGCGCGGCGTGGTGTTCGATCAAAAATTCCATGATCTATCCCTCCCTGTACTGTCTATTCTAGCGGTCGGGGATCGACCTGTCCAGACAAAATTTGCATCTTCACTTTGTGCAGCACCCAGGGCAGTTCGGGATAGATATACAGCTGCCCCTGCCCGGCGCGGGCGCGGATCTCGGCGGTGGTGGCCCAGCGGGCGGCGGCGACTTCTTCGGGCTGCAGCGTCAGCGCGCCGACCGGGCAGGTGAGCGCGGCGGCATAGACATCCCACAGTGTGTCGCCGTGGGGCAGCAGCCGGGCGACGGGTTGCAGCGCTGTGGGGGACAAGGTAAGGCCCAGCTCTTCTTTGGCCTCGCGCAGGCAGGCCTGCTCACTGGTCTCGCCGGTCTGTACGCCGCCGGTGGTGGCTCCCCAGTACCCCGGCAGCACGTGGCAGCTTTTGGCCCGCCGGCACAGCAGGAGCTGGCCGTCTGGCCGGTATAGCCACAGCTCTACTGCCATAAAGTAGCAGCCGGCGGGGGCGGCGGTGCCGCGGGCGACCGGCCGGCCGACACGCCGGCCGCAGCGGGTATAGAGATCGCGGTATTCGGTTGGCACGGTATCTACCTCCCCTGCTAGTCGGGCAGCTGCCCGGCCAGCGGGCCCAACAGCTGAAAGTGATCTTTGTGAAAAGAGATGAGACCGTCGGCGCGCATGCGGGAGAGCTCGCGGGAGAGCGCGCTGCGGTCGGCATCGAGGTACTGGGCCATTCCGGCCCGGTCGAGCGGGACCACGACATCGGCCCGCCGCTGCCGCCCGGCCAGCTGCAACAGATAGGTGAGCACCTTTTGCCGCAGCGTGGGGCGGATGAGACAGTCGTTGCGATCGTGCAGGGCCATAGCTTTAGCGGCCAGTTGGGCCTGATAGTTTGTAAGCAGCTGCCGGTGGGCCGGGCAACAGCGGCCGCAGTAGCCGGTGAGCCGGTCGGCAGGGAAAAACAGCACGGCCAGATCGCTGACCGCCCGTACCGCCACCGGGCTGGAACGGCCGCTGGCAGCCAGCAACACCCCGACGGAACTGCCGGGGACCAGCAGGGTGATGGTCACCTCTTTGCCGGTGATATCGCTTTTGACGCTGTGGGCCCGGCCGCTGAGCACCACCCCCACCTGCGACACCTGCTGCCCGGGCCAGAGCACTGTTTGCCCGGGGCGGTACCGGCGGGTAACGGCCTGCAGGCAGTGCAGCAGTGCCGGCAGCGCCGCCGGCGGTATGTGCGCAAACAGCGGTGCCGAAGCGGGCAGCTGTATCATGGTGGACCCCTCCCCTATTTGCCACTTATGTTGCGCGGGCAACTTACGGCACTGCCCCTATCATACTATAGTGTTGGCAGCGCCGCAAGTGAGGCGACGATGAGTGAGGAGGGCAAAAAATGGTTTATACGGCGCTTTTATACGCGGTCACGGCGGCGCTGCTAGGGGTGTCGCTGTGGCGGGACCGGGGCAAGACCCGGCAGGCGCTGGGTGTGGCCTGGCGGATGTTTTGCCGGGTACTGCCCCAGTTTGGGGGGATCTTGCTGCTGGTGGGCTCGCTGCTGGCGGTGCTGCCGCCGGCGGTGATCAGCCGCTATTTGGGCGGTGGCAGCGGGTCGGCGGGCATGCTGGTGGCGGCGGGACTGGGCGCGGCGGCGGTGGTGCCGGTACTGGTGGCTTTTCCCATCGCGGCCCAGCTTTTACAGGGCGGCGCCGGAGTGGCACAGATCGCCGTGTTTTTGGGAACGCTGACGACGGTAGGGCTGGTGACGCTGCCGCTGGAGATACGATACTTGGGGGTCAAGGTAGCGCTGTGGCGCAACTTGCTGGCACTGGCTGCCGCCTTTGGCAGTGCATATATATTAGAGGTAATATTTTTATGAAGAGATACTTATTGCTATTTAGCTCTCTACTGTTGTTTTTGATCCTGTGGGCGCTGGACCCGGCGGCGGGCACCCAAGCCCTGCGGCTGACCGGGCAGAGCGCGCGGACCTTTCTGTTGGCGCTGCCGCCGGTGTTTTTGTGTGTGGGGCTGCTGGAGGTGTGGGTGCCCCGCCCAGCCATGGCCGCACTGATGGGCGAGCAGGCCGGCTGGCGCGGCGCCGGACTGGCCTTTTTGCTGGGGATGGTGACGGCGGTGCCTTTTTATGCGCTGCTGCCGGTAGCGGCCATGCTGCTTAAAAAAGGGGCCCGCATACGCAATATGCTGCTTTTTTTGTGTGCCAGCAACGCTGTGCGGGTGCCACTTTGGCTGTTTGAGGCCGGGGCGCTGGGCTGGACCTTTGCACTGGTGCGATTGGGGGTAAACACGGCGGCGGTGTTTGCCACCGCCCAGCTGATCGAGTGGCTGCTGACCCCGGCGCAGCGCACAGCGCTGTACCGACGGGCCGAAGAGTTGTGAGAGCGGACACCAAAAAAGCCGGGCGCTGCCGCCCGGCCCGGTGATGCCGCTCTGTGGGTGTTAGAGGATAACGTAGAAGTAGATGGCCAGAAAGTGGAAAAAGGTACCCACCAACACAAAGATATGAAACAGCTCGTGATGGCCGAAATTGGGCCACAGATCGGGCTTTTTGAGGGCGTACATGACCCCGCCCACCGTGTAGGAGACCCCACCGGTGGCCAGCAGCGCCGTCATACCGGCGGGCATGTGGGCAAAGATGGAAAAGTCAAACACCAGCGCCCAGCCCATGAGGATATACACCGCCGCCGACAGCCAGTTGGGGGCGGTGATCCAGCACATTTTTACCAGGATACCGGCGATGGCGATGCCCCACAGCACCCCCATGAAGACCAGCGCATGGGGCAGCGGCTGGTAGCGGAAATAGATGGGGGTGTAGGTGCCGGCAATGAGCACATAGATCATGGAGTGATCGAACTTGCGCAGGCGGCGCAGCCGGTCGGCCCGACCATTATAGTAATGGTACACCGAGCTTGCAGTATACAGTGCCAACATGGAAATGCAGAATACCAGGCCTGCCGCCGCATAGGTGCGGGGCGTGCCGGCGATAAGGCCGGTGGTCACGACCAGCAGCGTGCCGGCGCCGGCCAGCAGGATGCCGATGAAGTGGGTGAAACTGTCGATGGGGTCACGGGCGCGCTGAAAGTAGGTCCACATAGCAATTCTCCTATCATAAGCAAGCGCAAACTTTATTATGTAGTTTTTAAAACTATATTTATGTTAGTATATTACCACTTATTGATATTATATGCAAGCGACATATTGATTTCTATACTAGTTCATAGTATGATAGAAACATAAAAGCTGTGAAGAGGTGATCGCCATGGAAAAAGTGACCGAGATCGTACAGAAAGCACTGCACCGCGAGGATATGCAGCTGCGGGACATCCCCCAGATCGACCTGTATATGGACCAGGTGCTGACCCTGTTTAGCCAGCACGGCGGCGACAACATGCTGACCAAGACGATGATCAACAACTACCGCAAAGAGGAGATTATACGCCCGCTGGCGGGAAAAAAGTACACCAAGAACCACATCATACAGATGCTGCTCATCTACAACCTGAAATCGGTGCTCTCTATCAGCCAGATCGGACAGGTATTGGGCGAGTGCTACGGTGCACTGGAGAGCGACAATGCCCTGCAGATGGCCTACAGCGAATTTTTGGAGCGCGCGCCACAGCTGGAAGAGACCACCGCCGGGCTGCTGTGCGACCTCATCCCCCAAGAGACGTTGGACGACAGCGGCGACTTGTTGGCCGCGGTGCTGGTGCTCTCGCGGCTGAGCCAGCAGGTACAGGATGTGGCGGCGGCGCTGGTAGAGCAGCACTTTGCCGCCGAGAAGTGACCGCGACCGGCTGTTTTTGCCGCAGGATGCGGTCGTTTGCCGGAGAGACCGTCCCTGCGCGGCGCCAGATAGGCCGATCGACTGATCACGGCGGTGGGATACGATTTTTTGTAGCGGTGGGCTGGCGGCGGCTATAAGCTATAAGCTGCTGTTTGCGCCAACGACTGTAAAAATACTGCCCCGTTTGGCGGCAAAAAAAGCACCCGTACAGGAAAAACCTGTACGGGTGCTGATGTATTGGTATACTGGTATGCTGGTGTTACGGCTATTTTACGCCGAAGAGAGCTGCCACCGCGCGGGCGCCGCTAGAACCGGGAGGTCACTCGGCCACACCGCACCAGTCGAGAATGGTCTGGGCGATATTTTTGGTGCAGCGGATGAGCTGATCGATGGAGACGTACTCGTCGACCTGATGGGCCTTCCAGGCCGGGCCGGGGCCGTAGTTGATGGTGGGGATGCCCACGTTGCAAAACCAACCCATATCGGTGTGGCCCAAGGCGCCAGTGATATCTGGCTTTTGCCCCTCTACCTGCTCCACCGCGCCGACCACCGTCTGTACAAAGTCGCTGTCGGCCGGGGTCTCGCCGCAGTCGGCGTTGAGGATCCACTCGACTTTGGGCGGGTTCTCGCGCAGCCAGGGGTCGGTATCGGCCACCTGCTTGACGAAATCGAGCACCTGCTGTTTGACCTTGGAGCCCATGCCGTTTTGGTCGTTTTCCTCCGGCAGGTACTGCACGTCAAAGATGATCTCGCAGCTGCCGGCATAGGTGGTGGGGTACTCGCCGGCATTGATCTGGGCCACCTTGAACTGGCAGGGGATGGGCAGCAGCGGGTGCCGCTTGGTGAAGCCCCACTCCTCGTTGAGGCGATCGATCTGATCGAGGTAGAGGCGGGCCTTGTCGATGGCGTCGACAGCGCCGCCGGTGCGCCAATCGGTCTTAAAGTGCTCGATGTGGCCGGGGCGGCCGGGCACGATGAGCTTGCCCCACAGGATACCGCGGCATAGCGGCTCGACAAGCATCTCGGTCCCCTCGGTGATGATGCAGGCGTCGGCCCGGCGGCCGTCGCCGCCCACCAGCGCCAGTGTACCCATGCCGCCGGCCTCCTCATCGACGACGGTGCCGATACGCACATCTCCCTTTAAGGTGATGCCCGCCTGTTTGATGGCCTTGAGGGCCATGATCATTGCCGCTACACCGCCTTTCATATCGGTGGCACCGCGGCCATAGAGCTTGTCGCCGTCGATATCGCCGCCGAAGGGATCGACCGTCCAGCCCTCACCCAGCTGCACCACATCGACGTGGCCCGACAGCATGATGGAGCGGCCACCACCGGCACCTTTGCACTCGGCGTACAGGTTGGGGCGGTCCTCGAAGGTGTGACCCTCCATGTAGCCGGCCTTGTCGGCGTATTTGCGCAGCGCCTCAGGGTCGGGACAGCGCAGCTCGGACTCGAGGCCCAGCTCGTCTTGGAGATACTGCTGGATGTAGCGCTGGACGTCCCCCTCCCCTTTGAGCTCCTCTTTTTCGTCGAAGGCGGGGTTGACTGACGGGCGGCGGATGAGCTCCTGCAGAAAACCGATGATCTGCTGACTGTTTTGATCGATCCAGTCCATGACCTGTTTATTTTCCATGGTGCGCTCCTTTCAAGGCGGGTCTATCAGGCGGTGTGTAAAAGCGTTTTTACTCTCTCATGTATCACCACTATACCACCTGTGGGAGCGGGTTTCTATTGACAAATTGGCTATCGTTTTTTCCTCTTTTTTGGCAGGGGTGAAAAGTGGCTGTGCGCCGGCGGCTGGGGAAGTGGCGGATGGACCGACGTAGGGCGGCCTGTCGATACCGACTGGCCCGGACACATCCTATCTGCGGCATGCTGCGTGCCGGCCGCAGATAGGCGTTGACAGCGGTACGTATGGTGTGCTAGGATAATGGGGCCGGCTTTGGAGCCGGTGGGGAATGATGTCCTCCCCGGGCCCAGAGCCCGAACCGCACCGGAGATAGTCGGGGCTGATGGCTTCTGCGAGAGATGCTCGCGGTAGCTGTCGGCCCTTTTTTGTTTGCCGGCGGCAGCCGCCGGATAAGAGAGATAAGGGGGAATGTATTGTGCTGACAGATATGGCACTGTTGTTTTTAGGCGGCTGGTTTTTGGGTGAGCTGTGCAAAAAAACAGGGCTGCCGGCGCTGGTGGGCATGCTGCTGGCAGGCGTTATTTTGGGACCGGGGGCGCTGGGGCTGCTGCAGGGGGGGATCTTGGCCATCTCGGCCCCGCTGCGACAGCTGGCGCTGGTGATCATTTTGGCGCGGGCCGGGCTGGCGCTGCACCCAAAAGACCTGTTGGCTGTGGGGCGACCGGCGCTGTTGCTGTGCTTTTTGCCGGCGACTTTTGAGATATTGGGCATGCTGCTGTTGGCCCCGCCCCTGCTGGGGGTGAGCGTGCTGGAGGCCGGCATCATCGGCGCGGTGGTGGCGGCGGTATCGCCGGCGGTGGTGGTGCCGCGGATGCTGGCGCTGATCGAAGATAACCGTGGGCAGCAGCGGCACATCCCGCAGATGATCATGGCTGGGGCCTCGGTGGACGATGTGTTCGTCATCGTGGTGTTTACCGCCCTGACCGGGGTGGCGGCCGGGGGCGGCAGTTTTTCGCCGGCAGTACTGGGACAGGTGCCGATATCCATTTTGTTGGGGGCCGGGGCCGGGGCTCTGTGCGGGCTTTTGCTGGGCGTATTTTTTGCCCGGTCTTTTCTGCCGGTGCCACTGCGGACGGTGTTGTTTTTGGCTGTCTCGTTTTTGCTGCTGGAGGTGGAAAACCAGCTGAAGGGCTACTGCCCCTTTTCGGGTCTGCTGGGCATTGTGGCCATGGGCATGGCGCTTTTATGGCGTACGCCGGACCGGGCAGCCGAGCTGGCCGGCAGTTTTTCCTCGCTGTGGGTGGGCGCCGAGATCCTGCTGTTTTCACTGGTGGGGGCAGCGGTGGACCTGCGGTATTTGGCGCTGTGCGGGCTGGCGGCGGTCTGTTGTGTGGCCGGTGGGCTGATCTTTCGCGCGCTGGGGGTACTGCTGTGTGTGATAAAGACCCCGCTGTGCAAAAAAGAGAGGCTTTTCTGCGCAGCTGCCTATCTGCCCAAAGCCACCGTACAGGCGGCCATTGGCGGGGTACCGCTGGCTATGGGTCTTGGCTGCGGCAGCACCGTACTGGCGGTGGCGGTAGTGGCTATTTTGCTGACTGCCCCGCTGGGGGCGCTGCTCATCGACAAACTGGGGCCCCGGCTGCTAAAAAAAGATGGGGGGAGGCCGGTCTAAATACAGAGCGAGCCGCCGGCTACAAGGCCTGGCGGCTCGCATTTTGTTCTCGCTGTGCCCCTGTGCCTGCAACATAGCATTAGGCGCACGGCTAACACCTGCCGCGGTGCTGCGCATACAGCTCGAGAGCAGCTCGGGTGCGATGTTGGTGCCGTGCGGGGAAAACCATAAGAGGGATGTCAAAGCAAGGCGCGCGGGCATAGCCCGCAAGTCCGCCGCGACTGGGCACTCTCTTTTGAAAGCAGCGACTCACGTTTTACGATACCTGTATCACTGGAACCATTTAATACCGTCAGGCGCACGCCTGACTCCTATCGCAGGGCGAACAGTGCGACATGGGCGCGCTGTCCGCCCTGTGTCGAGAGCTTGCAAAGAGAGAGTGCCCAGAGCAAGGCGAGCAGGCAGAGCCTGTGCGTCCGTCGCGACTGGGCACCCTCTTTTGAAAGCAATCACTTATTTTTTATACAACACCGGCAGCACCGGATCGGGGTTTTTCTTGGCGGCGGAAGTATCGACTTTGTCCTCTTCCCCATCGCGCACCTGGCGGGCGACCACCACCAGCCGCTGGCCGTCGTAGTCGTACTCGCAGGTGGAGAGGGTGAGCAGCCGGTCGTCGAACTGGGCGTCTACCCCGGTATCGATGAGCGAGCGCGCCTTGAGCTCGGACACGAATTGGTCGTAGGCCTCGGCAGTGACGAAGTTGAGGCGGTTGTAGTAGTCGAACACCTCGCCCACAGAGGGGTCGGTGTTGGCGGTGAACACGGCAAAGATCTTATACACGCCTTCGCCGTAGACGGTATCCATGTAGATGAGCGGCGACTTTTTGTAAAAATCGAGATCTTTATATTTGGTGAGGTCGCCGAACATCTGGCTGTCTTTCATGTTGTGGCCGTACACCACCAGGTTCTCACCCCGGGCCTGCAGGTCGTTGCGGTAGTCGAAAAACAGCGTGCCGTAACGGCTGTAGTCGTCGTAGTAGTCGACCTTTAGGTAATAGCTGTTGTCGGAGTACTGGACGATGGGATAGTTGATCTGCGTTTGGGGGATGCGGAGGAAACCGGCGATATCCTGATTGTAGTAGTACAGCGACTTGAATTTGGGGAGGTACCCTTCGGGCAGTTGTACGTCTACATCTTTGCCGTCGGTATAGAGGCTGGAGAGACCGGACACCTGCTGCTTATTCTGCCAGCCCTCATAGAGGTACTGGCCCACCAGAGTAAGCGAGCCGATAAACACGCAAAGCGCCAGGTAAAACGCCACTGCGCGCAGCCCGTCGAGACGGCGCAGCCAGCGGTCGCCGGCGGTGAGTTTTTTGATATCCAGCGCGGTGTAGGCCGAGCAGTCGAGCCCGGCGGCGATGCGGCGGACCATATCGAAGGCGTGCAGGCTGGCCAGGTGGCGGATCTTGTCGCGGCTGGTGTTGCCGTTTTTCAGCTGCAGCTTTTGCACATAGACGGTTTTTTTGTAGGCCACACCGACGTAGACCAGCCCCTCAGGGTTGCCGTTTTCGTCGGCGCCGGGGCCGGCCACGCCGGTGACCCCCACGCCGATATCGGCCCGGCCGCGGCGCCGGGCGCCGACGGCCATGCGCGCGGCCACCTGCTCGCTGACCGCCCCGCCTTTAAAAAATTTTTTGCGGATGCCCAAAAGCGACCGCTTGGCCCACACCGCATAGGTGGCGGCCCCCAGGTCGAACACCTTGGAGGAGCCGGGCACCTGGGTGATGCGCTGGCTGATGAGGCCGCCGGTACAGGACTCGGCGGTAGAGATCTTGAGCCCTTTTTGGATGAGCAGCTCGACGGCGGTATGGTGCAGCCCGGAGGTATCCTGCCCGTAGACGTGATCGCCCAGACGGCGCTTTACCTCGTCGGCCAGCTGCTGGCACTGGGCTCTGGCCGCCTCTTCACTGGCGGCCTTGGCGGTGATGCGCAGCTCCACCTCCCCCTCTTTGGCGTAGAGGGCGGCGGTGGGGTTTTCCCCTGCCAGCAGGTCCTCGACCTGGGGTTCCAGCGCCGACTCGCCGATGCCGAACACCCGCAGAGTGGTGGAGTAGATAGTCTGGCCGGTGATGGCCTGCAAAAACGGCATCAGGTGCTCGTCGACCATGGGGCAGCACTCGGACGGGGGGCCGGGCAGCAGCACCACGTGCTGGTGGCCCTTACGGCTGGAGACCACGCAGCCCGGCGCCGAGCCGTGGTGGTTTAAAAACACCTTGCTGCCGGCGGGCACATAGGCCTGTTTTACGTTGTTGGGGGTCATTTGGCGGCAGGTGTTTTTGTAGTAGGTCTCGATGGCGTCCATGCTGGGCTGGTGCAGGATGAGCTCGAGGCCCAGCAGGTCGCAGACGGTCTCTTTGGTGAGGTCGTCTTTGGTGGGGCCCAGGCCGCCGGTGAGGATGACCAGCTCGCTGCGGCGCAGGGCGGTGGTCAGCGTCTCTTTTAGGCGGTCGGGGTTGTCGCCCACTACGCTCTGGTAGTACATGTCGATGCCCAGCTTGGCCAGCTGCCTGGAGATGTACTGGGCGTTGGTGTTGAGTATGTCGCCGAGTAGCAACTCGGTGCCCACACAGATGAGCTCTGCTCTCAAGATCGTCCCCTCCTCGCCTTAGCGGCTACTGTAAGATGACCACCGATTTGGCCGCCCCGGCCACCGCGGCCTCTACCAGCTCGTCGACGGCCAGCTTCTCCTCCTCTTTTAACACGTATTCCAGCACCGGCCTGGTCTTGGGGTGGCGGGGGGTGAACACGGTGCAGCAGTCCTCATAGGGGAGGATGGAGGTCTCGAAGGTATCGATCTTCTGGGCGATGTCGACGATCTCGGATTTGTCCATGCCGATGAGCGGCCTGAATACCGGCAGCTCGCTGGCGGCATCGGTGCAGCCGATGGCCCGCACCGTTTGGCTGGCCACCTGGGCCAGGCTCTCGCCGGTAATCAGCGCCTCGCACCCGTTTTGGGCGGCCAGGCGGCTGGCGATCTTCATCATCATGCGGCGCATGATGATGGTAAAATACTCCTCGCGGCAGTGGGCCTTTATCTTTTCCTGAATGTCGGTAAAGGGGACGATGAACATCTCGCAGGTGTTAGCGTACTCGGTGAGCTTTTGCCCCAGCGCCACCACCTTTAAGCGGGCGCGCTCGCTGGTGTAGGGGGGGCTTTCGAAGTGGATGTAGCACAGCTGCATGCCCCGCTTGGCCATCATGTAGCCGGCCACCGGCGAGTCGATCCCACCTGAGAGCAGCAGCGCGCCGTGGCCGCTGGAGCCCACCGGCATGCCGCCGGCCCCCTTTTTTGCCCCGGCGTGGACATAGGCGCCGAAGTCGCGCACCTCGACGAACACCCGCACCTCGGGGTCATGCAGGTCAACTTTTAAGTGGGGGTAGTGCTCCAGCAAAATGCCGCCCAGCTCGGCGCAGATCTGGGGGGTGTTCATGGGAAAAGACTTGTCGGAGCGGCGGGCCTCGACCCGAAACGTCTTGGCAAAGGGCAGGATATCCTGCACGTAATCGAGCACCTTTTGGGTGATGTCGGCAAAGTCCTTCTCGGCCACTACCGCCCGGGCGATGGTGGAGATGCCAAACACGTGGGAGAGGCGCTCTTCGCAGCGGTCGAGATCCACTTCTTCCAGGGGTTGGACGTAGACGGTGGACTGGGCTTTGCGCACCTCGAACCGGCCCAGTTTTTTGATGCGATGCCGCACGTTTTTGAGCAGCACTCCTTCAAAGTTATTTTTGTTGAGACCTTTGAGGGCGATCTCGCCGTATTTTAAGAGCAGTATCTCGTTCAACTTAACACATTCCTATCTGTTTAACTTGGGTGCCCAGCCGGCGTGGCGGCCGGCCGGGGACCGGGGTATTTGGGTGGCCTTGAGGGGAGCGGGGCGCTGTCAGCGCCGGGACAGGGTAGCCTGCGCCTGGCAGATGCCCTGATAGAGACAGTCGATCTCGCGCTCGTCGGTGTAGGCGCTAAAGCTTATGCGCAGGGCGCTGTCGGCGCGGGCGAGGTCCATACCGGTGCTGCGCAGCACATGGCTGGGGCCGCCTTTGGCACAGGCTGAGCCGCTGGAGACATAGATCCCCTGCTCGGCCAAGAAGTGGAGCAAAGTCTCGCTGCGGATGCCCAGTACCGATAAATTTACGATATAGGGCAGGCCGTCGGCGGGGGAATTGACGGCGACCTCGCTGTTTTGGGCGCACAGGCCGAGCAGCTTGTCGCGCAGGGCGGTGGCGTGGGCGGTATTTTGCACCCGGCCCTGGTCGGCTATTTGCGCGGCCTGGGCCAGAGCCGCCGCATAGGCGACGTTCTCGGTGCCCGGGCGCAGCCGCTTTTGCTGCTGCCCGCCGCGGATGATGGGCTTGAGGTGTACCCCTTTTTTGATATACAGAGCGCCGATGCCTTTGGGGGCGTGTATCTTATGGCCGGTGACGGTGAGCATATCCACCCCCAGGCTGTGCACCGACAGCGGCAATTTGCCAAAGCCCTGTACTGCATCGCAGTGGACGAGGACCTGGGGATTTTTGCGCTTGATCTGGGCGGCGAGGGCTTTGATGGGCAGGATGGTACCCAGCTCGTTATTGACCAGCATGAGGCTGACCAAACCGGTGTTTTCGTCTACCGCGCCGAGCACGGCGGCCGGGTCGATATGGCCGGTGATGTCGGGGGCGACAAAGGTGGCCTGCGCCCCTTTTTCGGCCAAGAACTGCACCGGCTCGATCACCGACGAGTGCTCGAAAGCGGTGGTGACGATGCCGGTGGCCCGGCGGCGGCACAGCTCATAACCGCTGTAGACGGCCCAGTTGTTGGCCTCGGTGCCGCCGGAGGTGAAGTAGACCTCGCTGCTGTCGCAGCCCAGCACTTGAGCCAGATCGCGGCGGGCCCCCTCTAAAATGAGCTCGGCCTCCAGCCCTTTTTTGTGCAGTGAGGAAGGATTTCCGTACTGCTGGGTGAGGACTTTATACACGGTATCGGCCACCTGGGGCAATACCCGGGTGGTGGCGCTGTTGTCGAGATAACATTCCATGGTGTCACTCCTAGATTGCGGCCCCACGCACAGCGGGGCACGATTGATAATTAGTATACTATATTCCCGGTCAATGCGCAATGCGACTGCGGGGGCGGCGCTGTACAGAGAGGAGAAGATCTGATATACTGTGTGCGAGATAATTTTACCGGCGACCGTGTCGCCCGACACCACCGGCGCCCGATGGGCGCCTTTTTTACAAGGGAGGGACCGAATATGCCTTTTACAACTATACAGCCCGGCGAGATCGGCGATTGTATCGACCGTATCGGCCGCCAGTGGATGCTGATCACCGCCGGTGATGAGCAGCGCTTTAACACCATGACCGCCTCGTGGGGCGGGATGGGCACACTGTTTAATAAGCCGGTGGCCACCATCTACGTGCGGCCCCAGCGCTACACCTACCAGTTTACCGAGCAGCAGGACACCTTTTCGCTGTGCTTTTTTGACCCCTGCTACCGCGACGCACTGACGCTGTGCGGGACCAAGTCGGGGCGGGACATCGATAAGCCGCGCGCCTGCGGGCTCGACCCGATCTTTGACACAGCCCCCTATTTTGAGCAGGCCCAGCTGGTGGTACTGTGCCGCAAGCTTTACTACACCGACATGGGGGACGGTGTTTTTGTAGACAAGAGCGTAGAGGCAGCCAACTATCCGGAAAAGGACTATCACCGGCTGTATATCGGCGAGATCGAGAAGGTGTACCGCCACCTGTAGGCGGCACGGTACAGGTCTTAGCCACCACATATTATACTTATTGTAATATTTAAAAATACATATCGTATATAGGAGGGATCGCTTTGAGACTGATCGATATCTCGCATGAGCTGTTGTCGGCGCCGCTGTACCCCGGTGACCCGCCGGCCGAGGTGGAAAAGACGCTGAGCCGCGACCGGGGAGACGACTGTAACTGTACCAAACTGAGCACCTCGGTACATAAGGGGACCCACACCGATGCCCCCTGCCACTTTACCGACCTGCCGGTGGCGATCGCCGACATGCCGCTGGAGCACTATTTTGGCGACTGCCTGCTGGTGGACTACGACGGCGAGACGGTGGATGACAATTGGCTGCGGGCGCTGGATATGCAGGGCTGCCGTATACTGATCGTGCGGGGCGGGGCGTTTTTCAGCGCCAATGCCGGGGCCATTTTAAGAGAGAAAGGCGTGATCACCCTGGGGACCGACGCCTTATCGGTGGGACCGGTGGGCGGTGAAAAGCCGCCGCACCAGAGCATCTTGGCCGAGAAGATCGCCATCATCGAGACACTGAATCTGGATGGTGTGGCGCCGGGCAGGTACTTTTTGAGCGCGCCGCCGGTCAAGATCGCCGGCAGCGACGGCGCCCCGGTGCGGGCGGTACTGATCGAGTGGTCGTGAGCTGCCGTCCATGCCTGGACCTGTGTAAATCATATATGATCGCCCAAAGGGCCCTGACGCGTACATGCGTCGGGGCCCTTTTTTAGGGAGATACGAGAGCTTGTTTGGGATGGCGCTTTGGCAGAGACTACCTGGGGCGTGATGCAGCCCCAAAAGGAGCTGTATGAAATCCTGGGGCGTGAAAGAGAGCGTTGAGGACCTGCTTTCGAGGACCCCCGCACACGCTGGGAGTGGGGCTGTGCGGGATCGCTCGGAACGGCAGTTTTTTAAACCGCGCCGCCGAGCAGGGCGGTCTCCCCCTCCACTGGGTGGGCGGCGGGAACTGCTGGGTTAATAGGATGGACAGTACTGCCGACAAGATCTTGACTGCCCATAGGGAGATAGCCGGCCAACAGCTGTTTACAAAAGCAGGAGAGCCGTAGACGGCGCGCCCGAATTTGAAAGAGCGACCGGAGCGGGAGAGCCGCCGATGGCGTGGAGACTATGCCGTGCGTGGAGCCGGAGCCACACGCGGTATTACCTTCCGAGCATTTGGGCGCCGTGCATGGTGCCATCGCCTGGATGACGCTTTTATTGGGACCGCACGTGTGATCACATTATATGTCTTTAAGGCTATCTATCGTTATTCCATGTATATTTATTGTTTATCGATAAAAAATACTTGCAAATCAATATTTCACATGTTATAGTACTGGTAGATGAGAGCCGCTGATGACAATACTTGCACGGCGTAAAACAAGGAGGAACGATATGACTGGACATGAGGATGGCCGCGGGTGGACCAGCACCCGGTCGATGCAGCTGTCGCTGGTGGCGGTGCGCAGCTTTTTGGTGCTGCTGGCGCTGGCAGCAGCCAGCGCCCCATTTTGGGTAAAGTGGTATGTGCAGCTGCGGGAATTTGGCCCGCAGCTGCATACCGCGCTGCTGGTGGCGCTGTACTGCTGTTGCCCTCCGGGCTTTTACCTGCTGCTGTGCCTGGACCGACTGCTACAAAATCTGCTGGCCGGACAGGTGTTCATCCACCACAACGTGCAGCTGTTACGGCGGATATCGTGGTGCTGCTATCTGGCGGCGGCTATAACCTTGGCCGCCAGCTTTTGGTACCTGCCGTTTTTGGTGATCGCTGCTGCCGCGGGCTTTATGGGCCTGGTACTGCGGGTGGTCAAAAACGTATTTGACCAGGCCATTTATCTGCAGACCGAAGTAGACTACACGATCTGAGCGCCAAGCTGCCCACCGGGCAGGCTTTTAGGGGGAGGATACCATGCCCATAGTCGTAAACCTGGACGTAATGATGGCCAGGCGCAAAATATCTGCCGGTGAGTTGGCCCAGCGGGTGGGTATTACACCGGCCAACCTGTCGATCTTAAAAAATAACCGGGCCAAAGCTATACGCTTTTCTACGCTGGAGGCTATTTGTCAGGCCCTGGACTGCCAGCCGGCCGATATTTTGGAGTACCGGCAGGAGCCCGGAGACGGTGATGGCCAGGCGTCACCGGGCCAGTAAAAACAACTATTTATATAAACAGATCATATATATACAGATCGTATAAATCGAGCCTTTGATGAAAAGGAGGGTAAAAAAGTGAACAGCAAATATACGGGGGGCCAAGGACCCTCTACCGCTGGCGCGCCCAAAATGCAAAAAGCGCCGCCGTGTACCGCGGGCCGAGAGGCTCACACCCGGGACCAGCTAACCGGCAGCGCGCCGGGTGCGCCACTATTTAAAGGACAGCCCACCCCCGCCGCAGGGACGCCTACAGCTGCCAGCGCAGCAGGCGGCGGATGCGGCACCGGATCGGCCATTTGGGGTGCGTCGACGGCTGGGACAAACGGCGGCGGTTGTATTCCGTCTTCCCCGCCTGCAGTCCGGGCAGGCAAAAAGCCGCTGCCGGTGGGCAGGGGTGACCGGGGACTGGCCATTTGCTGCCTGGTGATAGGCTACCTGTTCGTGTGGCTGATGGACCCGCTGCAGCCGGGGCTGGGCGCGGCGGTGTGGACGCTCTGCTTTTTGACCGTCACCGCGGTGTACGCCAAGCTGAGCGGACTGCGGCTGGGCACCGAGGGGCTCTTATACATGATGGCCACCGGCTTTTTGGCGCTGGGGCTGGCCATACATGACGACCTGCTGTTAAAACCGCTGCAGCTGCTTTTGTGTGCTGCGCTGGCGGTGTATTGGGTGTGCTGTATCACCGGTGCGCGTTTGGGTGGCGCCGCCAGTGGCTATCTGGCCGCCGACTGTCTGCAGGGCGGGCTGCTCACCCCCTTTAAAACCCTGTTTGACCTGCCGCAAGTACTGCTGCGCAGCCGCGGCCAAAACACCAGCGAGCGCCATACCGGGCTAGGCCTTTTACTGGGCGGGGCGCTGGCGATACCGGTGCTGGCGGTGGTGGCCCTGCTGCTGGCCCGAGCCGACCACAACTTTTATGAACTGACGCGCAAGCTGGCTTTTGGCTTTTCGGAACAGGTGGCGACGGTATTTTGGCGGCTGGTGTTTACTTTGCCGGTAGCGCTGTACCTGTTTGGCCTTTTGTATGGCAGTGTGCGCCGAATACGCCGTCAGAGCCTGACGGCCAGCGGTGTGCGCCAAGTACAAATGGACTGCCAGGCACTGCCGACCAGCACCTTTTATGTGGTACTGGGCGGACTAAACGGTCTATACCTGCTGTTTTTTGCCGCCCGCGCGGGGGTCTTGAACGGCAAGGCGACGCTGACGGCGGCGTTTTGGGGACAGCTGCCGACGGGATACTCTTACGCCACCTATGCCCGGGAAGGTTTTTTTGAGCTGTGTGCAGTGGCGGCCATCGATCTGCTGGTGACGGTGGGCTGCTACCTGTTCTGCCGGCGAAAAGACGGCAGGCTGCCGGTAACGGTGCGGATACTGGTGGCGCTGATGGCGGTGCAGACGCTGTTTTTGATCGTCACCGCCTTTTCTAAAATGAAGCTGTACATGGACCGCTACGGCCTGACCCCGAGGCGGCTGTACACCTGCTGGGCCATAGGCCTGTTGGCGATACTGTTTTTGCTGATACTGGCCGGTCAAGTGGTGTTGTGGGGGCGGCAGTTGCGGCTTTGGCCGCTGTGCCTGGCGGCGGTGGCGCTGGGACTGTGTCTGCTGCTGTTTGGCGACGTGCGGGGCATCGTGGCCCAAAATACGGTAAACCGGTACTTGGCTGCCGACCGGGAGCTAGAAGTGCAGGTGCTGACCGACTGCGGCAGCGCCGGTGTGCTGGCAGCCTATGCGGGCAGTACCGAGACCCGGCGGTCAGACAAGCGGCAGCAGCTACAGCTGTTTGTGTGGCAGAGCCAGCTGCGGGAAGTAACGGTGCAGAATGCCGACTGGCAGCTGCTGACTGCCCACCGCTGCCGGCAGCAGATAGACCCCACTGCGCTATCCCGTGACTTGCTGGCCGAGACGGCAGATAGCAGGTGACAGGCAAACACAAGGCGGGACTTATTTTGCGAGTGGAGGCTGTACCGCGCTGCAGTAAACGCCGCCGCTGGTACGGTGGGAGGAACTTTTTTTAGCAGTCGCCCGAGACCAGCTGGCCGGGCAGGCAAAAGGTGCGGGAAATAGCGGCCGGTATAGAGCACAGCACACAGCATACTGCACACAGTGCACAGCGCACAGCGTATAGACACCGACAGCGGCACCCGCTTATAGGGGGCCATCCCACCGCCCAAAGAGAAACTGTCGGGCGCAAGGTGGCCGGCCGCAACTGTGTGTACCACACGGCTGGCGACCCTGCCCGAAGGACAGATAAAAAAGAGAGAGACCCGACAGGTCTCTCTTTTTTGCTGCACGCATCTTTCGCAGCGTCTATTTTTGATAGGGGGCAAACAGGTGGGCGTGCTCTTGCCGGCAGCGGCCGGTGATATGCACCCCATCGGCGGTGTAGTCGAGGCTGGTGATCTGCCCGTGGTCGCGCAGTACGGTCTCGAGCTGGCCCTGCGAGAAAGGCAGCACCACATCGATGGGCAGATAGTTCCGTCGCAGGATGTCGGCGATACGGGCGCACAGCTGCTCCAGGCCAAAACCGGTCTTGGCGCTGACCGCCACGTATTTATCCCGCTGTACACCGGCGGGAATGCGCTGCATACATTCAGTATTATCACATTTGTTAAATACAGTTAGTATTTCTGTGTCGCCGATATCCAGCTCATCCAAAGTGGTCTTGGTGGTCGCCATCTGCAGGAGCAGCTGGTCGGACTGGACATCGCACACCTGCAGGATGAGATCGGCATAGGCGCTCTCGCGCAGGGTGGACTGAAAGGCCTTGACCAGGTGGTGGGGCAGCCGCGAGACAAAGCCCACCGTGTCCACCAGCAGGATGGTGGTGCCATCCGGCAGCGCCAGCTTGCGGGCGGTGGGATCGAGGGTGGCAAACAGCTTGTTTTCCACCAGCACCTGGGCGCCGGTAAGACGGTTGAGCAGGGTGGATTTGCCCACGTTGGTGTAGCCGACGATGGCCACCGTGGGGATACCGGTCTTGAGCCGGTTTTTGCGGGTCAGCTCGCGGTGGTTCTCGATCTTTTTCAGGTCGCTCTGCAAAAACTGGATGCGCCGCTGGATGTGACGGCGGTCGCTCTCGAGCTTGGATTCACCGGGTCCGCGGGTGCCGATACCGCCGCCCAGGCGGCTCATTGCCTTACCGGCGCCCATTAGGCGGGGCAGCCGGTAGCGGTGCTGTGCCAGCTCCACCTGTACCTCGCCCTCACGGGTCTTGGCGCGCATGGCAAAGATATCCATTATGAGCATGGTGCGATCGACAGGGGCCAGACCGGTCAGCTCCTCGATGTTGCGGATCTGCACGGGCGACAGCTCATCGTCGAAGAGCAGGATATCGATCTGCTCGTTTTCGATGAGTTGCCGTATCTCCTCGAGCTTTCCTTTGCCCACAAAGGTGGCGTTGTCGGCCCCCTCTTTGCGCTGTACCACCTTGAGCACCATATCGATGCCGGCGGTGTCGGCCAGATCGCTCAGCTCGCAAAGCGAGTTCTCCACGTCGTATTCGCCGCTGTCGAGCGCTACGGCCAGAGCTCGGGGGCGTTTTTGCTGTGTCTCGTACAAGGGGCGTCCCTCTCGTTTCTGTATGACGGGCGCCCATCCGCTTTGAGGGTGGGGCGCAGTGATTAGTTTTGGGGCTTAAAGTCGTGTAAAAAGTTGGCCGCATACTGGCAGGTGGCCTCTACGCCCATCTGCAGACAGTCCTGATCCACCTCGAAATGGGGGTTGTGGTGCTCGGCGGTCATACCTTTATCCTCGTTGCGGCAGCCCAAAAAGGCGAAGATGCCCGGGCAGTGGCGGCAGTAGACGGCAAAGGGCTCTGAGCCGTACCAGGGCTCGGTATCGGCCAGCCCCTCTTTGCCAAACAGCGGCAAAAAGCACGCGGTGGCAAAGGCCGAGGTCTCGGGGGCGGTGGTGGCGATGTTGCGGCTGACCTCGCAGTCGGTCACCTCGGCGGTGCAGCCGTAGAGGCGGGCCGTGTCTTTACACACGCGGATGAGCGTATCCATGGCCTGCTTACCGGCCTCATAATCGAAGTAGCGCATCGAGCCGGCAAACTCACAGCAGTCGGGGATGATGTTGGCCTTGGTACCGGCGTGGATACTGCCGATGCTGAGGGTGACGATCTTGGTGATATCGCGCTGGGATATCCAGGCGTTTGAGAGGTTTTGGATCATGTTGGCGGCGGCCATGATAGGGCTGCGGCACAAATCGGGCCGGGAGCCGTGGCCGCCCTGACCGTTTACCCGAATGGCAAAGCCGCCAAAGCCGGACATGCGCTGACCGGGGGTGACGCAGATCTTACCGGTCGCAAGTTTGGCGTAGACATGAATGGCCCAGGCGCAGTCGAGGTGGATATCGGCAAAGTACTGCTCCATAATATCGGCCACGCCACCGGTCTCCTCGGCCTCTTCAAACACAAAGTACAGTTTGCCCACCAGCTTCTCTCTCATACCGCACAAAGCGCGCACTGCACCCAGCAAGATGGCGGTGTGGGCGTCGTGGCCACAGGTGTGGGCAGCGCCGGAGACCTGGGCCACGCACTGCTTGGGTCCCTTGTCGTTTTGCGGGGCCTCGTCCATGGGCAGTGCATCCATATCAGCGCGCAAGAGCAGGGTATTGCCGGGGCGGCCGGTGTCCAGTAGAGCGATCACCGAGTAGTTTCCGACGATCTCAAACGGCACGCCCAACTCGCGCAGCTGCTGCTGTACCAGCGCACTGGTATTTTTGGTGTGCATGCTGAGCTCGGGATTTTGGTGTAACTGGGTAAATGTCTGCTTGACAAAGGGCAGCTGCTCATCGGCTGCCCGGCGCACCATCTGCGTATCGAGCACGGTAAAGACCTCCTTGATGGCGGGGCGCGGCGGCCCTGCCTGCTTTCTGCCGCAGCGCGAGCTGTTGGGGCAGGTGTGTTTTGTCAGTGCTCGCTCTCGAGCAGGTAGTCGAGCACCTCGACCATTTTGCCCTGCCGGTAGTAGAGCCGCTGCACCCGCCGGCCGAGGATGCACAGCAGCTCGTAGTTGATGGTGGAACACAGGGCGGCCACATCCTCGACAGTGACGCCGTCGGACTCGTCGCCGAAGAGCACCACCTCCTGCCCGGGCGAGACGCCCAGACCGGTGACATCGACCATCATCTGGTCCATGCACACCCGGCCGATAATGCGCGCGCGGCGGCCGCCGATACCCACCCAACCGCGATTAGAGAGCTGGCGGGGGTATCCGTCGGCGTAGCCCACGGCGATGGTGGCCACCTGGGTGGGGGCTTTGGTCTGATAGGTGTTGCCGTAGCTGACAAAGCTGCCGGCGGGCAGTGTTTTGACCATGCTGACAACACTTTTGAGCTTCATGGCCCGGCGCAGCTGGATCTTATCGCCGGCGCAGGGCCAGTGGCCGTAGAGGATGAGGCCGGGGCGCACCAAATCCAGGTGGCACTGGGGGTAAAATACGGTGCCGGCGCTGTTGCAGCAGTGCCGCAGTGAAAAGTGCACGCCCCGCTCCTCCAGCTCGGCGATAACGCCCATAAACCGCTGGTACTGGGCGTGGGTGTAGGCAATCCCCTCGGGGCTAAAGTCATCAGCCGAGGTGAAATGGGTGAAGATGCCCTCGATATCGAGGCCGGACAGCGCCGCCACAGCGGCGATCTCGGCGGCGGAGTCGGTGCCGAAAAAGCCCAGACGGCCCATGCCGCTGTCGACTTTGATGTGCACCTTGACACTGGCCCCCAGCGCGGTGAGCGCCCGGCTGAGCGAGCGGGCATAGTCGGGGCAGTAGACCGTTTGGGTGATGCCGTACTGCACCAGTTTGTCGGCAAAATCGAGCGGGGTGAAACCCAGCACCAAAATGGGGTCTTTTACCCCACATTCGCGCAGCGAAATGGCCTCGTTAATGGCCGACACGGCAAAAGCATCGGCCCCGGCAGCCTTGAGCACGGCAGCTGTTTGGCGGTCGCCGTGGCCGTAGGCGTCGGCCTTGACTACCGCCATCATCTTGCAGCCGGGGTCCAGCAGGGCCTTGATCTGGCGGGCGTTGTGTTCGATGGCGTCCAGGTCGATCTCGGCCCAGGTGCGCCTGAATGGCTCTCTCATGGAAGATCATCTCCATCTATATCGGCAAAAATAGTTGCGTACAGCAAACTGTATGTGCCGGCGAATGCGAAAAGTCGCCGGGCGGGCACCGGACGGTAGCGCCGTCTGCCCTATTTTCTTATTATAGTATATCCCGCCAGCGGGCACAAGCGGCAAGCCGCACTGCGCTTGGCGGCGCTGTGTGCCGGCAGTATGCTGCAGGCAGAGTAAACGGGGCCGTTCCGGCTGGGCCGTCGAGCGTATAGAGGGTGGGAGTCGAGTGCGCGAAAGATGGATACCACTTTTGACGGCACTGCCCAGCTGCTTGCTGCCAGGCGGGTGTACGGCCAAAAAGGAGCGGCGGCCGGCGCTGATCAATGAAAAAAGGCGGGACCTATGATCAGCGCTTACCTGCAGCAGCACTGCGGTGGCGGACAGGCAGGCTCGCTGACCCGCCTGGATCGGTACAAGAGAGGCGGGCCGATCCCCTACCCGTCCACTCGCGGCAGCGGCTGGGCGAAGGCACCCGAGCAGAACGCTGACGGGCGCAGTTTTACGGTGCTGGTGAACATGCTGGAGCACCTTCTTTTAGACGATGCCCGCTGGAACCTGCTGCGGCAGGGCTTTGTAGAGCGCGGTGCCAACCTAGCGCCGGGGCGGAACCGTACTGCCGGTACGCCGACGCCAGCGGGCCGGGCAGCGATACCTTTCTGGGCTTTTGCGAGCCCGAGGTGCGCACCGCCGAGCAGCTGACGGCCAGCGGCAACTACCGGATCAAGGTGGCGATAAAGTGCGGGTACGGGCAGCTGCCGCCAGACGATATCGATCTGAGCGACTTCTTCCCTACCGGTGTTCACCGCGGCAGGCAGGCGGTGGTGACGCTGTACCGGCAGGAGCACTTTATGGGGGCGCCGCTGTTGAGTTACTGGGGCTACACGACCGAAGAACAGTAGCGGGCTTACCGGCTGGAGGAGCTGTACAGCGTTACCTCCTGCGGCCGGTACGACATGTCCCAGACCGTGGCCCAGACCGGAGATCGACCGCCTGTGCTACGCACAGGTGCAGATAGCGGGCAGGGAGCCGGCGTGGGATGCCGGGCAGGCAGCGCTGCAGCAGCGCGAACAGCCGGCCCCAGCTGAAGTGACTGCCGACCTTTGCGGAGGTGCAGTGTGGCACGTCACCGGCGACACAGCAACGGCGATCGACTGCCCAGAGCAAGATGGGCTTGGTGAGGAGGTACCGCAGGTAGCGGTGTACTGCAATTTTTCCCCGGAGGATCTGGGACGGGAGATCTTGGTGGCCAGCCGCAAGCTATGACAGCTGGCGGGTAGAGATGGAAAATGTCCTGTGCTGCCGGATGCTCTGCCGCACAGCGGGCAGCACTACATTAGGCTTTTACGAGAGCCGCGGCAGGACCCGCCGGAGAGCGGTGGGGACAGCAAGAACGGTGGGGGCGATGGAAACAGTGCGCCAGAAGGTTTTGACAGGCCAGGCGAGGCGCCGGCGGGCGACACCTGTTTGGGGCCGGCGGCATGAGCGGTATATGGCCGCTGAACATTTAAAAAGAGACCGCAAAAAGAGCGCCGCTCCCCGGTGTGGGGGAGCGGCGCTCTCACTATGCCGTGATCCGGCCCGAGGCTCTACACCTCTACTTTTTGCAGAATGTGACTGATGGCGTGGGTGGGGCATTCTTTGATACACTTACCGCAGTTGATACAGGTATCCTGGTCTACTACCGCCAAATTCTGATCCATATGAATGGCCTCGACCGGACAGGCCTTGGCACATTTTTGACAGCCGATACAGCCGATGGTACAGCCTTTGCGGGTGATACCGCCCTTGTCGTGGTTTTGGCACAGCACAAAGGCGGTAGGTTTCTCGGCGTCGACCAGCTTGATGACCGACTTGGGGCAGTTGTTCACACAGGCGCCGCAGCCGGTACAGAGCGCCTGATCCACTACCGCCACCCCATTTTGAATGGAGATAGCGCCGAACATGCAGCTCTCGACACAGTCGCCAAAGCCCATACAGCCGTAGGGGCACACCGCGCGGCCGGCAAAAAATTTGTCACAGGCCTTGCAGCTCTCGATACCGCTGTAATCCATCTTGTCCCAGGTGTTGTCGTAGCTGCCCTGACAGGCCACTACCGCCACCTTTTTGGCCACTGCACCGGCCGCCTTGCCGGTGATGGCAGCGATGTCGTCTGCCGTTTGTGCGCCGCCGGGCACACACAGGTTGCCCTCGGCTTCGCCGGCGGCCACCGCCTTGGCGTAGTCGTCACAGCCGGCATAGCCACAGGCGCCGCAGTTGGCGCCGGGCAGCACTTCGCGGATCTTTTCGGCCCGCTCGTCGGATTTGACTTCCATCAGCTTGGAGAACACCACCAGCACGATGGCGCAGGCCAGGCCCAGGCCGGTAACGACCCAGACGCCGTTTAATAAGGTCACCATCTGTTTGTCCTCCCGTTACTTAAACATGTTCTCGGCCAGGCCCGCAAAGCCCATAAAGGACAGCGAGACCAGCGAGGCCGCCACCAACGTGATGGGCAGGCCCTGGAACGATTTGGGGATATCGCAGCTCTCGAGCTTGCGGCGCACGCCGGCAAACAGCACCAGCGCCACCATAAAGCCGATACCCGCGCCGATGCCGTTGACCACCGCCTGGATGAAGGTGTACTGGCTCTCGATGTTGAGCAGCGTGACGCCCAGCACGGCACAGTTGGTGGTGATGAGCGGCAGGTAGATGCCCAGCGCCCGGTGCAGGGCCGGCAGGTACTTTTTCATAATGGTCTCGACCAGCTGGACCAGCGCGGCAATGATGAGGATGAACACGATGGTGCCCATGTAGTCGAGTTTTAAGGGGGTGAGCAGGTAGGTCTGTATGGGCCAGGTGGCCGCCGAGGCCAGCCCCATGACAAAGATAACGGCACCGCTCATGCCCAGAGCGGAATCCATTTTTTTAGATACGCCCAAAAACGGGCAGCAGCCCAGGAATTTGGAGAGCACGAAGTTGTCTACCAAAATGGCGCTGACTAGAATCGTAAAGATCTCTTTCATTTACTTGTCCTCCCCTTTTTCGACGTGGGGATGGTCGTTTTGCGGGGCCTCGGCATCGGCGCCCTCGGCGTGCTGTGCACAGCCGGCACAACCGGCGCAGCCCCCTGCGCAACCGGCCGTGCTCACGGCGGGCTTACCGCGCTTGCGGTCGCTCAGCCAGTTGGCCAGTGCCATGAGACAGCCAAAGACGAAAAAGCCGCCGGGGGCCATTTTGAGGATGCCCATAGGGGTGATGGCATCGGCGGTGAGGACGATGCCCATCCAGGTGCCGCTGCCGATGATCTCGCGGATGGAGGCCATGATGAACAGCACCACCGTAAAGCCCAGGCCCATGCCCACCCCGTCGAGCACCGACTCGATCGGGCCGTGCTTGGAGGCGAACATCTCGGCCCGGCCGAGGATGATACAGTTGACCACGATAAGCGGTAAAAAGATGCCCAGCGCGCTGTCTATATCGGGGAAAAAGGCCTTGATGAACAGCTGGACGATGGTGACGAAACCGGCGATGATGGTGATATAGGCCGGGATGCGCACCTGTTTGGGAATAAAGTTGCGCAGCAGCGAGATGACCAGGTTGGAGCAGATGAGCACCACTGTGGCCGAGAGGCCCATGCCGATGCCATTAACAGCCAGGGTGGTGACTGCCAGCGTGGGGCAGGTGCCCAGCACCAGCCGCAGCACCGGGTTTTCTTTGAGCAGGCCATTGGTGAGGTACTGCAGTTTGCCTTGTTTTTTCATTATGCTCCCTCCCCTATGAGTTTTTGGGCGGCGATGGCATTTTGTACGCTGGTCTTGACCGAGGTGGAGGAGACTGTGGCGCCAGCCAGTGTGTTGACGCCGCTGATATCGCCCTGCAGGCCGCTGAACTGGCCGTAAAAGCTCTCTTCCTCCACCCGCTTGCCGACGCCGGGAGTCTCGGAGTTGTCCAGGATCTTGATACGGGTGATGGCACCGCCGGCGTCAAAGCCCACCATGATGGGCAGTTCGCCGCCGTAGCCCTTGGACTGGACGTTTATGACCATGCCGCCGTTGTCGGCGACCGCCGCTTCGGTGACGCCCAGGTCACTGAGCTCCTGGGTGAGCTCGACCACGGTAAACTTGTCGGCATCTGGCAGAACCTCCTGCCGGCCGGCATTGTTGACCGCATCGAGGTTGGCCTGGATCTTGGCGCTGGTCACCATGTTGGTGGCCCCCAGTGCCAGCGAGACCACGATACAGATGATGGTCAGTGACAAGACGGGCCAGATGATCTGTTTGAATATGCTGTTTTTCATGCCGCCTTCCCTCCAAATACCTTGTTTTTGGTGAGCCGGTCGATCTGCGGAGAGAGGATATTCATCAAAATGATGGCGTAAGACACACCTTCGTTGCCGGTACTGTAGAGGCGGATGAGCACCGTGAGCAGTCCGCAGCCGATGCCGAAGATGAGCTTGCCTTTACCCGACATGGGGCTGGTGGAATAGTCGGAGGCCATGAAGATGGCACCCAACATAACGCCGCCCGACAACAGCTGCTGCACGGGGTTGGCGTCCATCACTGCCGTCAGGGCAAACACGGTGCCCAAAAAGCTGAGCGGGATGATGGGGTTGAGCACCCCGCGGATGACCAGGTAGATGCCGCCGATGATCAGCGCCAGCGCACAGGTCTCGCCCAGCACGCCGGGCTGGATGCCCAGGAACATATCGGAGTTGGCGGGCAGTTTTTCCCAGGTGTTGTTTTGAAACATGGTCTTCATGGTGCCCAGGGGGGTGGCCGACGCCATCGACTGTACCCCCACCTTATAGAAAAAGGCATTGGGGTAGGCGGTCATGGCCTCGGTAAACGAGAGCGCCAGCACGATACGGCCGCCGATAGCCGGGTTGACAAAGTTTTGACCCAGGCCGCCAAACAGCTGTTTGACGATGACGATGGAGACAAAGCTGCCGATGATGGCCATCCAGATAGGCAGGGTGGCCGGCAGGTTAAAAGCCAGCAGGATGCCGGTGATGACGGCGGAAAAATCGCCCACCGTATTCTGCTTTTTCATGACCAGGTCCCAGATGTACTCAAAGCCCACGCAGGAGACCACACACACGGCGATGAGCACCAGCGCCTTGCTGCCAAAGAGGATGCCCGAGGCGATGATGGCAGGGATCAGGGCGATGACCACGTCGCGCATCACCGAGGCGGTGGTGCGGCGGTCGCGCAGATGGGGCGATGAGGAGACGACGAGACGGTTTGCGCTGTTGACTGTATTCACGTTTTAGCTCCCCTCTTTTACTGTTTTTTGGCCGCCGCAGCCCGCAGGGTGGCTTTGGCCTCCCGCATGGACTGGGTGACCAGGCGCTTGGACGGGCAGATATATGAGCAGCAGCCGCACTCCATACAGGCATTGACCTGTAACCTGGTGAGCTCGGCGATGTCTTTGACCTTGTTGGCCTCGTAGATCTGGGGCGGCATGAGGCCCATGGGGCAGACCGAGGCACAGCGGCCGCACTTCATGCAGGCCAGTACCCGCTGCTGGCCCGCCGCGTCGGCGCTGAAAAACAGCAGCCCATTGGTGTTTTTGGCCACCGGGTAACTATCGGCGTACACACAGGTGCCCATCATGGGGCCGCCCAGCAGGATCTTGGCCGGGTCTTTGTCGCAGCCGCCGCAGGCCTCGGCCACATCGGCGATCGCTGTGCCGATAGGCACCAGCCAGTTGCCGGGGTTCTTGACGCAGTCGCCGTCGACGGTGACCCGCTTTGCGACCAGCGGCATACCGGTGCGCAGATACCTGGCGATAAAAGAGGTGCTGGTGATGTTGAGCACCACCACCCCCACATCGGCCGGCAGCTTGCCCATGGGCACCCGGCGGCCGGTGATCTCGCTGATGATGACCTTCTCGGCCCCCTGCGGATAGCGGGTGGCCAGCTCTTTGATCTCGATGCCGTCGAGGCCCTGCACCTTTTCTTTTAAAATGGCGATGGCCTCGGGCTTGTTTTTCTCGATGCCGATGTAGCAGTGCTGCAGGTTCAAGTATTTTTTGACCAGCTGTACCCCCTCGATCACCGTGTCGGGGCTCTCGAGACACTCGCGGTAGTCGCTGGTGAGGTAGGGCTCGCACTCGGCGCCGTTAATGATCAGGGTATCGACCTGGTCGAGATTTTTGGGGCTGAGCTTAATCCAGGTGGGAAAACCGGCCCCACCCAGGCCCACCAGGCCCGACTGTTTGACGGCGGCAATAAAGCTCTCGAAATCGTGCACATCGGGGGGGGTCACCGACTCGTCGAGGGTCTGAAGCTTGTCCGCTGCGATGACCACCGCCTTACAGCGCGCCGAGGTGGGCATGATAAAGTCTTCGATCGCCTTGACTTTACCGGATACGCTGGCGTGGATGGGGGCGGTCATAAATCCCTCTCCCAGACCGATAACGGTGCCCACCGCCACCGTGTCGCCCACCTTGACGGTGGGCTGGCACGGCGCGCCGATGTGCTGGGCCATGGGGATGCGCACGGTATCGGGGATGGGCAGCTGCTCGGTGGCACAGTCCCTGGTATTTTTAAAGTGCCCCGGGGTGACGCCGCCCCGCGTTCTTTTAAAGGTGTTCTTTCCAAAAGAAAACACTGTTAACTCCTCCTGTGTAGCTCGGATAATCCACCGCCGAAAAGTGGGCCAGGCGGCGGCCGGTCACCGCGCGGGACGGGGCAAAAAAGCTGTCCCGTCCCACTTTTTTGGGGCCAGCAGCCCCAATTTACAATGTATTATTATAGCACCGAATATTTTTTATGTACACAGATTTGTTGTCGAATTGGTGATTGAGCCAAAAAGCGGCGGTATTCCTGCACATTCTATTGCGATTGTACGATCTTATGAGACGGATGCTGTCAAAATTTTCACAGAAAAAAGGCGGCTCAAGCCGCCTTTTTACCTGTTTTAATTATAGTTTTTCTATAGCTTTCCATCGCCGTGCGGGTCTTGACGTTCCTTTTTAGCGCTGTGAGAGAGGATGAGCACCCCCATGATGATAGCCGCTGCCAGAGCAAACAGCATGGGCGCATCCAGCCCACAGCCGGAACAGGCCCACAGCACACCGCCGATCAGCGCGGCGGCGGTGAAAAACAGCAGATCACACAGTTTCATGATCTCCTCCTTGTCTTTTGCAGCGGCTAAAAAATTTTAGCCAGCCGGCGCGCAGCAACGTGTAGGTTATGGTGGCCAATGTGGCCAGCAGCGCCAGCCAGTGCAAAACACAGCCGCCCACGGCGCTGCCGGTGTTGGGCTGTGAGATAGGGGTGTTTTCCAGCCCACCGCCATCGGCGCCGGTACTTTCGGGAGCCACCGGGTCTATATCTACCTGGGGCATGCGCAGCGCGTAGTGCAGGGTGATGGTGACGCGGTTGCCGGCGGTATCCTCGACCGTATAGCGGATGTCGTAGGCGCCGACTTTTTGGGTGTCTATCCCCTGTTTAGTGATGTCTTTGCCGTCTTTATCGAAGATATACAGACCGATGACCTGCAGCTTTTTACTGCTTTGGCCGGAGAGGATGCGAAAGCGCTGCTGCATGATAGACAGGGCCGTTTCGCGGTCTATGCTGCCATCGTACAGCGCCGGGTCTCTGCGGATGACTTCGGTGGCCCAGTCCTCGTAATAGGCGTGGTTCTTGCCTGTTTTAGGGTCTTTTTTCACGGTGGGCTCGGCCAGCGGCTTATCCGGGTCGATAGGCGGGCCAACGATCGGGTCGACATAGTCGGGGTAGACCACCACCGGCGGGGCGTTGGGATCGGTGAGGATATCGGTGAGATACAAGGTGGTCGTGTTGCCGTCGGCATCGGTGACTTTATACACCACGGTAAAGCTGCCGGCTGTGGTGGTATCGGCCCCGGCGGCAGTGACGTCTTTGCCATCCTGCATGATCTTCAGTTCGCCGGTCATA
>NZ_OKQO01000012.1 GCF_900289145.1 Neobittarella massiliensis (ex Bilen et al. 2018) | reverse complement strand
CGTTCGTCCTGAGCCAGGATCAAACTCTTTATCATAGTTGTATCTAAACAGACTCACGCCTGTCCAAATCTAGCTCATTTCAAACTCTAACGTTTAAAATTACTTGAATGATTTCTTTATCTAGAAATCTAGAATCTTGGGTTCCGTTCAAGCTTTAGTATTGTTCAATTTTCAAGGTCCGTGTGGTCCAGCGCCCCGTTTAGCGCTGTTCCTTATTCTATCATGCGGCTTCCAGTTTGTCAACACCTTTTTGAGATGTTTTTTTCGCCGGAGCTTTTCGCCCCCGCCGACAAACCTGACTGTTAGGCCATTTTCTCGGCCCCCTGTCGCTGACAGCTTGTTTATATTACCACACCCCTCGACGCCTGTCAACGCCTTTTTTACATCTTTTTTGCAAATACGACAAAAAACTTTACAAGTTATACTTGGGGTTATAAAAGGTGGGCTATGTGGGGCGATAACATTACAGAATGCAATATTTTCCTCTTTGCTGTGAGAGATCGCCTTTTGACAGAAAGTGTAAAACCTCTGCGGCCTATTATATAGGAACAAAGTTTACTTTGCAGCCTGTACACAGTCTTTTCACCTGGTGGTCACAATTGACGGCTTTCTTTGTGCAGTTAGACCGATGGGCCCCAAGAATTTTTAAACAGCACCACAAATCGGCGGTTTCTGGCCGCTTACGCATTGTGCTACTGCCGGTATTCGTTTATAATGGGAAAGAAACTTTTCTAGTTTTTTAACACATAGCGGCGGCATTTTTGCTAGGATAGAGCTATGTGCAGACAGCGCGCAGACGACCGCCGGCCGGCGGCGCTGCCGCTTTTCCATTACGATTTCGCCGCGCTGGTCTGACCGCGGCAAGAGAAAGGCACGGTTTGCAAACATGATAGAAGTCAAAAACCTCGTGAAGCGCTACGGCAAAAAAGCCGCGGTGGACGATATCAGCTTCACCATCAACAAGGGGGAGATCCTGGGCTTTTTGGGGCCCAACGGCGCCGGCAAGTCGACGACCATGAATATCATCACCGGGTATCTATCCTCCACTTCGGGTACGGTGCTGGTGGACGGGCACGACATTTTAGAGGAGCCGCTGGAGGCCAAGCGCCACATCGGTTACCTGCCCGAGCTGCCGCCTTTGTATGTGGACATGACGGTGACCGAGTACCTGAACTTCCTCTACGACCTGAAAAAGGTAAAGCTGCCCCGGGCCGAACACATCGAGGAGATCTGCAAGACCGTAAAGATCGACCACGTGGCCGGCCGGCTGATCAAGAACCTGTCTAAGGGCTACCGGCAGCGCGTGGGCGTGGCCGGCGCGCTGGTGGGCAACCCGGACGTGCTGATATTGGACGAGCCCACGGTTGGCCTGGACCCCAAGCAGATCATCGACATCCGCAATCTGATCAAAGACCTGGGCCAAAAGCACACCGTGATCCTGTCCTCGCACATCCTGCCCGAGATCCAGGCGGTATGTGAACGGGTCATCGTCATCGACAAGGGCCGGCTGGTGGCCGACGACACCCCGGACAACCTGTCGAAAGTGCTCAGCGGCTCGAGCAAGGTGACCGCGCGGGTGGTGGGCGACGAGCAGGAAGTGCTGGCGGCCATCCGCCAGCTGCCGGACGTGCAGTCGTGCACCCCGCTGGGCTCGAAAGAGGCTGGCTCGTACGAGTTTTCTATCGAGCCCAAAGAGGGCAAAGACGTGCGCGGCGCGCTGTTTGAGACGCTGTCGCGCCACGGCTGGCAGCTGATCGGCCTCAAGGGCAGCGAGATGACGCTGGAGGATATCTTCCTGCGGCTGGTGAGCGACGACGCCCAGACCAGCCAGGAAAAGACCGAGCCGGAGAAAAAGAGCCGGTTTTCCAAAAAGAGCAAAAAGCACACAGGAGGCGAAGAGTAGATCATGAGAGCCATATTCAAACGGGAATTTCGCGCCTACTTCACCTCCCCGCTGGGCTATATCTATCTGGCGGCGGTGTTCGTGTACTCGGGCATCTTGTTTTACATCAATAACCTGCAGGCCACCTCGACTGATATGCGGCCGCTGTTCGTATCGCTGTGTAGCGCGGGCATCATTTTGATCCCCATTTTGACCATGCGCCTGTTCAGCGAGGACAAAAAGCTCAAGACCGACCAGGCGCTGCTCACCGCCCCCATCACACTGAGCGAGCTGGTGCTGGGCAAGTTCCTCTCCTCCTTTGCGCTGTACCTGTGCGGCAGCGCTATCACGCTGGTATACGCGCTGTTCATGTCGGCCTTTTCGTCGGTGAGCTGGTCTATGGTGCTGGGCTGCTTTATCGGCTACGCGCTGTCCGGCGCAGCGCTGATCGCGGTGGGCATGTTCATCTCGGTGCTGACCGAAAACCAGATGATCGCCGCCATCGCCAGCTTTGTCGCATCGCTCTTCCTACTGACCTTTTTTGACACCCTGGTCAAGCAGATCCCGATGGCGGGCCTCCGCCAGGTGCTGCTGAGCCTGTCGGTGGTACAGAATTTCGCAAACTTCACCATTGGCGTCATCGACATAGCCTCGGTGGTGTTCTTTGTGAGCTTTGCCGCGCTGTTCATCTTCTTCACCGTCCGCATCATCGACAAGCGGCGCTGGAGCTGACACTGTGTACCCGCGCGTGCGCAAACAAGACATTTACGGAGGAATCTAACTGATGAAACAACCCAAAACGGCAAAAAGCAGGAAATTTCGCTACGGAAGCTTTGCCACCCTCCTCACCGTCGGCGTCATTGTGCTGGCGGTAGCTGTCAACGTGGTGATGGGCCTGCTCAGCGACCGGTTCTCGCTGACGCTGGACCTGACTCCGTCCACCGCCTTTAAGCTGTCGGACGAGAGCAAAGAGGTGCTGGGCACCCTGACCGAGCCGGTGACCATCTATGTGCTCAACGACGAGAGCACCTATGTGGCCGGCAGCGGCCAGACGGGGCTGGACCCCAACTACTCGCAGGCCAACGAGATGTTTAAACTGTTTGCCGGCAACAAAAACGTGACGCTGGAGTACGTGAACATGGTCAAAGACCCGTCGTTCAAATCGAAGTTCCCCGACCTGGAGCTCAATGAAAACGACGTGATCATCTCCTCGAGCACCCGCAACGTGCACATCGGCGGCGCCGACCTGTTTAACCTGCAGACCACGGCCTACGGCAGCCGCATCATCTCCTCCAAAGCCGAGAGCACGCTGGCCTCGGGCATTTTGATCGCCACCTCGAAAGAGGCCACCAAGGTCACGGTGCTCACCGGCCACGACGAGTTCACCGCCGAGCCGCTGTCGAACCTGCTGCAGCAAAACAGCTTTGATGTGGACACCCAGAACATCGTGGGCAACAGCGACCCCATCCGCCCCGAGAGCTCGATTCTCATCCTCTGCGGCCCCAAACGCGACTTTACCGATGAGGAGATCGACAAGCTGGATACCTTTTTGACCAACGGCGGCGACTACGGCAAAACGCTCCTATACTTTGCCGACAGCGAGCAGCCCGAACTGCCCAAGCTGGAGAGCTATCTGGCCGAGTGGGGCATTACCGTAAAGCCGGGCGTGCTGTTTGAGGGCGACAACTCCCGCGTGATCCAGAGCGACCGCTTCAACACCATCGCCGACTTTACCCAGAACAGCTTTACCTCGGCTCTCATCGAGAAAAATCTGTTCCCCTCTATCCCCTACTGCGTGCCGCTGGAAGAAACCAACACCAGCGACGCCATCAAGGTGTCGACGCTCATCCGCTACGGCGACCAGGCGGGCATCTACCCCGAGGACGCCCCCAGCAACTGGAAGGCCACCGCCCAGGACATGGTGCAGTACCCCACGGCGGCGGCCATCAGCACCAAGACCATCAGCGACAAGTCCTCTTACGTGGCGGTGTTTGGCAGCGTCAACTTTATCAACGAGTCGCTGCTGGCCGAGTCGAGCCTGGGCAACGCCAAGCTGCTGACCAGCCTGGCCAACACGGTGACCGACCGCGGCGATATGGTCACCATCGAGCCCAAACGGGTCTCGGGCGGCTATCTCGACATCAAGCAGGACGAGAGCAACATGATGTTTGCGCTGTTTATCGTCATCGTGCCGGTGGCGGTGCTTGGCTGCGGCATATTCGTATACCTGCGCAGGAGGCACCTGTAAATGGGCAAAAAGCAAAAGCGTACCATTTTTTTGCTGCTGGGAGCGCTGCTGGTGGTAGCAGCGGCTATAGCCGTGCTGCTACTGCTCCCCGAAAAAGAGGAGGGGGGGCAGGATGGGCCCTCGGTCGTGCTGACTGATCGGCCGGTAGACGAGGTGGCCTCGCTGGCGGTAGAGAATGAAAAGGGCAGCTATCAGTTTATACAGGCAACTACCGGCAGCTGGCAGGTGCCGTCACTGGGAGATATCCCCCTGGGCAAAAATAAGATCTACGAGTGCTCAAAGACCGCGGCCAAGATCAGCGCCACCCAAAAGGTGAGCGACAGCGCCGACGACAATGCCAAGTACGGACTGGACCAGATACAGGGTACCGCCACCGTCACCTATACCGACGGCACCAGCGTCAAGTTGGAGTTCGGCGACGAGATAGACGGCGGCGGGCGCTACTTCCGCATTGCCGGCAAAGACGCCATCTACGCCGGAAGCGCCAACGCGCTGGCCTATCTGACCGGGCAGGACCTGGACCTGATCGATCTGGAGCTGTCGCCGTACGACTCCACCTCCTCAGACAACCTGAAGCGGGCGGAGTTTCAAAATGCCAGCGGAGTGTTCGTCATCGAGAACATCCAGTCGCAGCAGGTGACCGACGGGTATGGCAACTTCTTTAAATACCGGGTCTCCGGTGCGGCACAGGGATATGTCGACCCCGCCTTCTTTGCCGAGAACTTCACCAATCTGGTGCAGTTCAGAGCCTCGAGCGCCATAGCGGTCGACCCCACGCCGGAACAGCTGGCCGGCTATGGGCTGGACGCCCCCCAGAGCTACCTGCTGCTGGGCGAAGGAGACAGCGCCATCAAGGTACTCATCGGCAGGGCCGACGGCGATATCTATTACGCCATGCGCGACGGCTATCCGGTGGTGTTCAAGCTGGCCGACTACGTGGTCAACTGGCTGGAGATATCCCCCTTTGATATCCTCAACAAATACGCCACCGCCCCCGCAATGGATCAGGTGCGCGAGGTGACGCTGGATATTGGCGGCGAAAAGACGGTGCTGGCGGTGACCGATGCCGCCACCAGGACCGGCACCTGCAACGGGCAGGCGACAGACGCCAAACTGTTTGGCGAGATGTACCAGCTGCTTTGCAGCGCCCGGCCGGAGGAACAGACCGGCAGCGCCCAAAAAGGCGAGCAGGTGGCTGCGATCACCTTTACCTATAACGACGGCAGCCAGGACGTGATGGCCCTGTTTAGTACCGAGAGCCGCAAGCTGTTGGTGCAGAAAAACGGGCAGGACCTAGGGCTTGCCCGCCGGGCGCTGTTAGATGCCCTCAAACAGGGGGCCGAAAACCTGCAGGCCGGCAAACAAGTCTCTAAACAGTGGTAGCGCATACCGGCCGCCGGCCGGCACTGCGCCCCGCTGCCCGGGCGGCAGAGCGCCCGGACCACAAGTAAAAGATCCCCCGTCGGGGGCAGAGTGATACCCGGTCGCAGGACTGGGTATCACTGTTTTTGACGGCCCGACACACCGGTGCGCCAACATAGCAACACACCAGTATACCAACACACCGCATAAAGGAGCAATGACCATGGACATCACACAGAGGCTGAGCCAGGAACTGCACATCCCACTCAAGAGTGCGGCAGCGGCCGTTGAGCTGATCGATGAGGGGAATACCATCCCTTTTATCGCCCGCTATCGCAAGGAGCGCACCGGCAATCTGGACGACCAGCTGCTGCGCCAGCTGAGCGACCGGCTGGAATATCTGCGGGGGCTGGACAGCCGCCGCGCCGAGGTAGGACAGGCCATCGACCGACAGGGGCTCATGACGGCTGCCCTGCAGGCCCAAATAGACGCCGCCACCACTCTGACCGAACTGGAGGATCTGTACCGTCCCTACCGGCCCAAGCGCCGCACCCGCGCCAGTATTGCCCGGGAAAAAGGTCTGGAGCCGCTGGCCGACTGCATTTATACCGGCAAGCGGCCAGCTGGCAGTGACGGGCCGGACCTTGAGCGGGTGGCGCTGGCCTTCACCGCCCCGCAGAACACGGCTGAAAACGCCCCCGACACCGCTCAGGCGGCCATTGCCGGGGCCATGGACATCGTGGCCGAGCAGATATCCGACAGCGCCCAGGTGCGCCACGCGCTGCGGGAGCTGCTGCTCTCTGGGGCGGCGCTGTGCTGTCAGGGCAAAGAGGGCTGCCAGGAGAGCGTGTACCGCACCTATCAGGACTTCTCGCAGCCGCTGCAGCGGCTGGCCGGGCACCAGGTATTGGCCATCGACCGGGGTGAAAAGGCCGGCCTGCTCAAGGTGTCGCTGCAATTTGACCGGCCGCGGGCGCTGGGGGCGCTACAGCGCTGCCTGCCGGGGCGGCACCCCTACAGCAGTTACCTGTACCGGGCGGCGGAGGACGCCTTTGACCGGCTGATCCTGCCCTCGGTCACCCGCGAGATCCGCACTCAGCTGACCGAGCGGGCGGTGGAGGGAGCCATCAATCTGTTTGGCCAAAATCTAAAACAGCTGCTGATGCAGCCGCCGGTGCGCCAGATGGTGACGATGGGCTTTGACCCGGCCTACCGCACCGGCTGCAAGATCGCGGTGGTCGACGATACCGGCAAGGTACTGGCCACCACCGTCGTCTACCCCACTCCGCCGCAAAAAAAGACCCGGCAGGCCGCAGAGACGCTGCTGGACCTTATCAGAAAGCACGGGGTGCGAGCCATTGCCATCGGCAACGGCACCGCCTCGAAGGAGTCGGAGATCTTTGTGGCCGACCTGATACGGGAAAACAAGTTGGACGTATCCTACCTGGTGGTGAGCGAGGCGGGGGCCTCGGTGTACTCGGCCTCCAAGCTGGCAGCCGAGGAGTTCCCCCAGTACGACGTGTCGCTGCGCAGTGCCATCTCTATTGCCCGGCGGCTGCAGGACCCGCTGGCCGAACTGGTGAAAATAGACCCCAAGAGCATCGGTGTGGGCCAGTACCAGCACGACATGCCCGCCGCCCAGCTGGATCATGCCCTGGACGGGGTGGTGGAGGATTGCGTCAACGCGGTGGGGGTGGACCTAAATACCGCCTCTCCCTCGCTGCTGCGGCGGGTGGCGGGGCTATCGCCGGCGGTGGCCAAAAACATCGTCGCATTCCGCGAGGAAAACGGCGCCTTTACCAGCCGGACACAGCTCAAAAAGGTCAAGGGATTGGGCCCAAAAGCCTTTTCGCAGGCGGCGGGCTTTTTGCGGCTGGACCCGGCGGCCGCCAAAGACCCGCTGGACACCACCGCCGTGCACCCCGAGAGCTACCCGGCAGCAAAAAAGCTGCTGGCCCTGTGTGGGTACAGCAAAAAGGACCTGCTGCACGGCGACCTGAGCCAGCTGCGGCAGCGGGCGGCGGAGCTGGGGAGCCAGGCATTGCAGCGGGAGACCGGCGCCGGCGACTACACCCTGCAGGACATGATAGACGAGCTGCTGACCCCCGGCCGCGACCCCCGCGATGAGCTGCCCCCGCCGCTTTTGCGCAGCGACCTGATGGATATCGCCGATTTAAAGCCGGGCATGCAGCTGCAGGGGACGGTGCGCAACGTCATCGACTTTGGCGCCTTTGTGGATATCGGGGTACACCAGGACGGGCTGGTGCACATCTCGCGGCTGTCCAAGTCGTTTGTCAAGCACCCGCTGGACGTGGTGAAGGTGGGCGACATCGTGACGGTGTGGGTGCTGGAGGTGGATACCGGACGCGGGCGCATATCGCTGAGCATGGCGGGCCCCGACTGACGAGCGTCAACGCCGAGAGCGCACAAAAACCACTAAAAAAATACCGTCCCGCCTTGTCAAATCGGCGGCGGGTCACTATACTAGAGGTGTGTCGGCCTTTATCGTTTCCCGGCGGTAGAAAAGGGCCGAAAAGGAGCATGTGCTTTTCTATTTTTCACCTGCGGCAAAATCTCTTCCCGCCGCACGGATTATCGCCGGAGAAATGGAGAACCCATGAACGAGAGACTTAAACGCGAGGAAAAGTGGTGGCGCAACGCCACCGTGTACCAGATCTACCCCCGCAGCTTTTTCGACGCTAACGGCGACGGCGAGGGCGACCTGGCCGGTATCACCGCCAAGCTCGACTACATCAAGAGCCTGGGGGTCGACGTGGTGTGGTCCTGCCCCTACTTCGTGTCGCCCAAGGCCGATAACGGTTACGACGTGGCCGACTACCGGGATATCGACCCCGCCTTTGGCACCATGGAGCAGTGGCGGGAGATGGTGGACGGCGTGCACCGGCGGGGCATGCGATTTGTGATGGATTTTGTGGGCAACCACACCAGCGACGATCACCCCTGGTTTCGCCAGGCCTGCCAGTCAAAAGACAGTCCCTACCACGACTACTACATCTTTAAGCCCGGACGGGCAGACGGCAGCGAACCCTCGAACTGGATGTCGGTGTTCGGCGGCAGCATGTGGGAGAAAAACCCCGCCACCGACGAGTACTACCTGCACACCTTTGCGGTCAAACAGCCCGACTTAAACTGGGAAAACCCCAAAGTGGTGGATGAAGTGGTGGACATCATGCGCTTCTGGATCGAGCTGGGAGTGGACGGGTTTCGCCTCGACGCCATCAACTACCTCTACAAAGAGCCCGGCTACCCCGATGTGGAGCCGCTGCCCGGTTCCAAGTACGGTTTTGCCACCGAGCACTACGCCAACAAGCCCCGGGTACACGAGCATTTTAACACCCTGAACCGGCGGGTATTCTCTAAATACGGGGCCATGACGGTGGCGGAAGTGGCCTATGTGGACATGGACACCGCCCGCGGCTACTGCGGCCCCGACCGTCAGGAGCTGGACATGCTCTACCCCTTTGATATCCTCAATGTCGACCAGGAGGGGTTTGACAAATTCGCCCCCAAGCCGCTGGATCTGCCGCTGCTCAAGTCGGAACTGGCCCGCTGGCAGACCGGCCTGCACAATAGCGGCTGGCTGGCGCTGTTTATGGGCAACCACGACCAGTGCCGCGCCGTGAGCCGCTTTGGCGATGACGGCAAGTACTGGAAACAGTCGGCCAAAATGCTGGCCAACTGCTTTTACATGATGCAGGGCACCCCCTACATCTTCCAGGGCGACGAGATCGGCATGACCAACGTCCACTACGACAGCGTGGATAAATTCCGCGATGTCGAGGTGTATAATACCTACCGGGAGCACGTGATCGAGGGCGGCGAGGACCCGCAGAAATGGCTGCAGCTGTTCTGCGACCGGGCACGCGACAACGGCCGCACCCCCATGCAGTGGGACGACAGCAAAAACGCCGGCTTTACCACCGCCGACGAGCCCTGGATCGAGGTGGTAGACAACTACCCCCGCATCAACGTGGCGAGCCAGGAGAAAGACCCCGATTCGATCTTAAACTTCTACCGGGAGCTCATCGCCAAGAGAAAGCAGTGGGACGTGATCGCCTACGGCGACTTTGCCCTCCTGCAGCCCGACAGCACCGAGCTGTTTTGCTACACCCGCCACTGCGACGGCCAGGACCTGCTGTGCGCCAACAACTTTACCGACCACGAGGTCAGCTTTGACCTGCCGGCGGCGTTTACCAGCGAAAATGTCACCGTCCTGCTGCAAAACTACCCCGACTTAGCGCTGTCTGGCACCGTGACGCTGCGCCCCTACGAGTGCTTTACCCTCATCTGCGGCGACTAGTTCGCTTTACCGCCATTTAGGGCGCGTACAGATCTGCAAATTAAAAAGGGAGTATTCCACATCTTTTTACAGAGTGTGGGATTCTCCCTTTTTTGTTTTTCTCTTTTGTTGTGGCTATTTGGATCGGCGGCAACCGCACCATTTTTTGTTTACGACATCGCTACAGGCTGTAGCCGAATTTAAAGCGCACCCGGTCCCCCACCCACAGCGTGGCCGAGTGCTCCAGTGCGCGGCCATCCTGCAGGTAGGCGGTGCCTTTGAGCAGCAACAGGCTGCTCTCGCGGGTGATCTGCAGCTGCTGGGCCTCGCTGGCGGTGGGGGCTACCACCTCCAGATAGTCCTCCACCCGCGAGGCCTGCAGCCCATAACGGCGGTACAGCTGGGGGGAGATGCGCCCCTGGGGCAGCGGGCTGTCGCCCAGCCCCGGCACCAGCTGCTGCGGCAGCCAGGAGCAGGAGAGCGCCACCGGCCGGCCCTCCAGCAAAAACAGGCGGCGATAAAACACTGCCGATTCCTCCAACACAAAGCCGGTGCGGCTGTCGGCCAGCTGCCCGGCGGCCAGCTGTCGGCAGCACAGCACCTGTGCCGTGAGGGATACCCCTTCTCCGGCAAAGCGCTGGGAGGAGGTAAGCGTGTAGTCCATGGCGTGCACGAACGGCACCGCCCGCCGGGTGAGAAAGCTGCCTTTACCGCGGCGCTTGACGATGAGACCGTCTTTCTCCAGCTCGGCCAACGCCTGACGCACGGCGATACGGCTGACCCCATATTGGGCGGTGAGCTGATTTTCAGAGGGGAGCTTGTCCTCCGGTCCCCAGCGACCGGAGGCGATCTTCGCCCGCATATCCTGGGCGATCTGGTAGTACAGAGGGGTAGGATCATTTTTATCGATACCGACGGCTGCCATAAAGAGCCTCCTCATTTTGTAGGTTTGATGGCGGCAGAGATGCTCTCGACCGGCCAGTGCCAACTGAACCGCTAAACTTTTTCGCAGTAGCGCACAGCACCGCCGGATCTGCGGATGCCGGCACTATCGGGTAAAGGCAAAAGCACACGCACAAAAAAGTGCTTGCCAGGCGGTGCAGTCATATGTCTACACACCCCAGCTGAACGCAAAAGTCACCGAGTAATTTTATAACACGAGCGCCCAAGATCTGCGGCTTTGGGGGCAACCGCACAGCTGGCGATAGACAGCTGCCGGCGTTTTTAAAAAATGTACTGTATGGGGGCCCTGCATCCCATACAGAGAGTGGCCTTGGCCGCGGTATGCCGCATATCGGCTATTTTTTATTATGGCAGAACACACCAGAAAATGCAATGCGGGCATTGACAGTCGGCCCCAACTTGTGCTATTCTTAATACAAGTTAACCAGCAGGAGGTGTTCATATGTCCTGTATCTCGATCGTGGGGGCGGCCGCCGTATACGACTGGGCCTATACGGTAGATGCTCTGCCCCGGTTTGGGGATATCGTATTTATCGATCAGCCCTGTCAAAAACCGCTGTTTGGCGGCTGCGCCATCAACATGGCCGTGGGCTTTGCCCGGCTGGGCGGTTTTACGCCGCGGCTGTTCTATCCGGTGGGAAACGACTTCTGCTATCCCCCCGGCCAAAATCCCTTTGAGCAGCAGGGGGTCGACTGCCGGCAGTTGGTACACGTGCCCGATGTGCCCAGCGGTTTTGCCCACCTGTACATGCAGCCCGACGGCACCACCATGTGCTTTGCCTACCCCGGCGCCAGCGCCGTGGCCCGCTACCGGCAGCCTGCCCAGCTCGACGACTGGGTGATCGTCACCCCGGTGTTGGGCGATTTCTGTACCGATTTGCTCGAGCAGGCGGTACAGCAGGGCAAAAAAGTGGTCTTCTCCGGCATTACCGGCCCGGCGCTGCTGTCCTGGCTGCCTGCGGCAGCGGCGCTATTTCTCAACAGCCACGAGCTACACCTGCTCATGCAGGCCGGAGGCTTTAGCGGTCCTGCCCAACTGCAGGCACAGTACCCCGATCTGCTGCTGTTCGTCACCGACGGGGCCCGCGGCAGCACAGTGTGGCAACAGGGGTTTGACACTCCGGTACCGGTTGCCCGCCCACAGCAGGTGACCGAGTCGACCGGCGCCGGTGACTCGTTTGCCACCGGTACGGTGCACGCGCTGATGCGCGGCAGCGACCCGGTGACCGCCGCCCATTTTGGGGCGGTGGTGGCCAGTTTTGTGGTAGAGCAGCTGGGAGGGCAAACAGGTCTGCCCTCAGCCGCTATGGCCCGCGACCGGTTCGCGCAGCAGTTTTCGCACCTGCTGCCCCGCCTGCACTGACTTATTTTGCACACGCCATCCATTTATATAGAGACCAGAAAAGGAGCAGCGATATGAGCGAACATTTGAACCTGTACGACCGTGTACTGGGCAGCATTTACGGGGTAGCTGTAGGCGATGCACTGGGCATGGCCACCTCGTTTTTGACCCCTGAACAGATCAGAGAACAGTTTGGCGACTGGGTCGATACCTTTCACGACCCCGAGCCCGGCCACATCTTCCACGACGGCCTAAAAGCCGGCGAGTACACCGACGACACCGAGCAGACGGTGGCCATCATGAACTCCTTCATCAAATACCACAAGGTGGTGCCCGAAGATATCGTCAGTGAGATACTGGCCTGGGCCGAGCGGGTAAAAGATAAATACGCCTCTCCCCTGGGCCCCAGCACCGAGCGGGCACTCAAATCAATCAAGGCCGGCGGCTCTTATGAGGATACAGGCAAACGCGGCAACACCAACGGTTCGGCCATGCGTATCGCACCGGTGGGCATCGTGCACGGTATTTTGGGCTCCACCCTGCAGGAGATGATGCCCGATCTGGTGCTGGTGTGCAAGCCCACCCACAACACCCCAGCCGCCATCGGCTCGGCGGCGGCCATCGCCTGGGGCATCGCCAAAGCTATTCAGGGCGAGAGCGACTACCGGGCACTGCTCGATGAGATGGTCACCGCCTGTATAGAGGGCGAAAAGTACGGCGAGCCCTGGGTTGGCGCTCGGGTCTCTACCCGTATGAAGTGGGCTATCGACACCGCCCTGCACGCCACCGACGACCGCCAGACCATGCGGGAGCTGTACGAAATGATCGGCGGCTGCGATCTGTGCGCCGACAGCATCCCTCTGGCGGTGGGTATGTACGCGCTGGCTGGCGGCGATACCATAAAAACGCTGGAGTACTGCGTCAACTGCGGCGGCGACTGCGACACCAACGCCTGTATGGTGGGCGCTATTGCCGGAGCCGTGGGCGGGGCCGGTTCCTTCAGACCCGACTGGATCAAGACGGTGGAGGAGAAAAACCCCACCGACTATAAAGACTACGCTCAAAAGATGATCGAGGTAGCCGGGCAGTGGGAAAAAGCGACTTTTTGATCCACCTCGTATAGTCAGACCAATAAAGAGAAGCAGGTCATTTTATACCGAACATAACAAAAAGCAGGTGTTTGCGACAATGTTTTTGTGCACACCTGCTTTTTTGCTGCTATACTATAAGTGGCAACGGCCCGTATGGTCCTGTCTTTCGGCGTTGCTGGCCGCTGCCGACCCAAGGTCTGTTCACTGTCCTTTGCTACTCGGTCAAAGACCGGTACCAGGCGAAAAACAAACCTGTAGTTTTTGATCTTTGCCGCCCGGCGGCCCCTGCACTCTATGCCGTCTCCGCCAGGCGATCGGATCTCGGCCTCCTCTCTACCGGTAACGCCCCGGCTGGTATGCAGACACTTCCCGTAACGGTACACCGCTGCCCGTGCAGCTGACATAAACCACATTTTACTTTTGCCGCTGCTCAAACCGGCTGCGGCACCATTAAGGAGGTCTTGTTGTGAAACTCGGCATACACACGCACGCCTGGGGCGGCCATTTTGGTGGCGATACTCTGTACATCATCGACCGCTGCAAACAGCTGGGGATGGACTTTATCGAGTTCCCGCTGATGGAGATCGATGCCTTTGACCCGGTTGCGGTAAAGGCGCGACTGGAGGGCGCCATCGAGCCCACCTGCTCCACCATCATCCCCGATCCCCACTGGGACATCGGCTCTGAGGACCCCGCCTGCCGCCAGCTGGGCATCGACTTTTTAAAGGGCTGTATCGACAAGACCCGCGACGTGGGGGCCACTGTGTTCTCGGGCATGTGCTACTGCCTGCCCTCTAAGCAGGTGCCGCCGGGCTACGATCCGCGCGCCGAGCGCAGTCGCTGTGCCGCCGCCGTAAAAGAGATCGCCCGCTACGCCGCCCAGTTCGGCATCACCGTGGGCATCGAACCGGCCAGCCGGTTTTCTAATCACCTGGTAAACACCACCGGGCAGGGACTCGACTTTTTAGCCGAGGTGGACGAGCCCAACACCATCCTGCACCTGGACAGTTTCCACATGTGTTACGAGGAGCGCGACTTCTATAAAGCGGTGGTGGCCGCCGGCGACAAGCTGGGCTATTTCCACATGTGCGGCAACGACCGGGGCCGACCCGGCTACGACGACATCATCGACTGGGACGGCGTGTTCCACGGCTTTTTGCAGGTGGGCTTTAACGGCTACCTGGGTTTCGAGGGGTTTGATACCACCTGTAAGTACATCTACCGCGATATCATCGGCAACCCCGACGACTTTGCCCGCCAGAGCATGGCCTTCGCCGACGAGATGCTCAAAAAATACGGGTATACCCGGGGGTAGGCACGCATCTGTGCAAATAAAAAAGAGGGCAGGCACCAGATCGAGGTGCCTGCCCTCTTTTTTATTCGGCGGTACTGGGCCCCCTACACCACATACCCGTTATACAGCTCCCGCAGCTCCTCTGCCACCTCGGGGTGGGCAAAGTCTTTGCGGTACACCATGTTCACCTTGCGCACCATGCTGGCATTTTCGATGGGCAGCACTGCCAGCTTACCTTTGCGCTGCTCCTGTATGCAGGCGCTGTGTCCGATCACCGATACCCCCAGCCCCTGCTCCACCAGCTCTTTGATGGTGGCCACGTTGTCCATCTCGATCATCACGTTGTAGTCCTGGATGGTGTGAAAGTTCCCCAGCAGATAGCTCTCAAACAGCTTGCGGGTCCCCGCTCCTTTTGAGCGCAGGATGAACCTCTCCCCCTGCAGCTCCTCCAGCCGCACGCTGGCCCGGCCGGCAAAAGGATGGTCGGCCGGCGCGATGAGGCAGAGGTAATCGGTGTCCAGCAGCACCGATATCAGGCTGTCGTCCGACAGCTCCCCCTCGATCACGGCCAGGTCCACCTCAAAGGTTCGCAGCAGGTCGTGGATATCTTTGAGTCCCGCTGTCTGGATGTGCATGTGCACGTCCTGGTGGCGCCCGCAGTAGGCCGCCATCACCTGGGGCACCAGGTGTTCGCCCACCGTGGGGGTGATGGCCACCGACAGATGGCGGATGTTTTTCTGCCGGTCCAGGATGGCCTGCCGCGCCGCTGCCGCTACCGCCACCGCCCGCCGGGCGTACTTTTCGAGCACCGCCCCTTCGGGAGTGAGCAACAACTTTTTTTTGCTCTTATAAAAAATCTTTATGCCGTAGCTCTGCTCCAGCTGCCTTATGTGGTTGCTCACCGCCGGTTGGGTGAGCGATAGCATTTTAGCCGCCTCTGTAAAGCTTCCGGTGGAGATCACCGTCAATAACGTGTGTATTTTCGCCTCTACCATCTCTGCTCCCCCCTCATTTTGACCTGTCTTTTTTATAGTCGACGCTTTTATCCACCCTATTATAAATTTATTTTATATTATATGCAAAAATCTTAATTTGATTTTATCACTGATTTTACATAAAATCAACAGTAGACAATTTTCAAGAAGGGATGTGCAGAAATCATGGCAAAATGGCTATCTTCCTTAAGTGGTTCAGCCGCTGTCATCCTCTGCCTGGCCATCATGCTGATCGCTGGCTTTCTGATGACCCGGCTGACAAAAAAATGCAAACTGCCCAACGTGACCGGCTACATCTTCGCCGGTATCATTTTAGGCCCCTACCTGTTGGGGGCCATTCCTCAGCAGACCATCGCCAACATGAGCTTCGTCACCGATATCGCCCTGTCGTTCATCGCCTTTGGGGTGGGCCGTTACTTTAAGCTGGAGGCCCTTAAGCGCAGCGGCAAGCAGGTGCTCATCGTCACCCTGTTCGAGTCGCTGCTGGCCGGGGTGGTCATCACGCTGGCCATGATCTTCATCTTCCGGCTGCCGGTCTCGTTCTCGCTGCTGCTGGGGGCCATCGGCTGTGCCACCGCCCCCGCCTCCACCATCATGACCATACGCCAGTACCACGCCAAGGGGCCCTTTGTGGATATGATCCTGCAGGTGGTGGCCCTCGACGACGCCGTAGCGCTGATCGCCTTTAGCATCTGTACCGCTGTGGTGCAGGTACTCGATGGCGGCGGCCATATCGATCCCAGCGTATTTCTGCTGCCGGTACTCACCAACATCGCCGCTATTTTGGCCGGCGGTGCTATGGGCTGGCTGCTGCACCACTGCATCACCGAGCGCCGCTCGCAGGACCACAAGCTGGTGCTGGTCTGCGCCATGATCCTGGGCCTGTCGGGCTTATGTGCGGCGCTGGACGTATCGCCGCTGCTGTCCTGTATGGCTATGGGCACAGTGTACATCAACGTCAGCGGCAACAAAAACCTGTTTAAGCAGGTCAACAGCTTTACCCCGCCCATCCTCCTGCTCTTCTTTGTGCTCTCAGGCCTCAACCTGAATGTACCCATACTGCTGACCGCCGGCATCACCGGGGTGGGTTATTTCTTCGTGCGCATCTTGGGCAAATACGCCGGCGCCTGGCTGGGGGCGGCTGTCAGCCACGCCAGCAGCAACATCCGCAACTACCTGGGTCTGGCCCTCATCCCCCAGGCCGGTGTATCTATCGGTCTGGCCGTCTTGGGGCAGCGGCTGCTGCCGGGCAAATACGGCACGCTGCTCTCCACCATCATCCTCTCCTCGGCAGTGCTGTACGAGACTGTGGGTCCGGCCTGCGCCAAAGCCTCGCTGTTTTTATCCCACACGATCACCCGCCAGCAGGCCGAAGAGCAAGACGCCCAGGCCGCCGCTATCCAGCAGGAACACCGGCGCCCCGAGCTGCCGCTCGCCGCCCGGCCGGCCGTACAGCCCATCCCCATCGCCCACCAGCACCACCGGCCCTAACGGCGGCCAGCCAGTGACAGCACCCCAACAAAAAAGCGCTGTGGAAAATTTCCACAGCGCTTTTATACATCACCTACCGCCGCAAGGTCACTGTGAGGGTAGTCCCCCGGCCCTCGGCCGACTGGATCTCCACCGTGCCGCCGTAGCGGTTGGCGATATGCTTGACGATCGACAGCCCCAGGCCGGTGCCGCCCACCTGTTTGTTGCGGTCTTTATCCACTCGGTAGAAACGCTCGAAGATGCGGTCTAAGTGTACCCGGGCAATACCGATACCGGTGTCGGCCACCGTGATCTGTACCCCGTCGGGCAGACTGCGCAGCCGCACGTCCACCGTGCCGCCCGGCCGATTGTACTTGACGGCGTTGTCGCACAGGTTCGAGAGCAGCTCCTCTAGGTCCTTGCGAGAACCGGCGATACACAGGTCGCTGCCGTCCAGGTGCAGCGCCGTCTTTACCTGGGCGCGGGCGGCGGCAGGCTGCAGCCGCTCCAGCACCTCCTGCGCCACGGCGGGGATGTCTACCCGCTGGTCCCGGTCCCGATCGGGGCTCTCCTCGTATTTCGAGATCTTTAAGATATCGCCGATGAGCTCTCCCATGCGCTCGCTCTCGGCCACGATCTTGTCCAGGTAGCGCTGCCGGGTGACGGGGTCCTTTACCATCCCGCTCTGCAGCAGCTGGGCAAATCCACCGATAGAGGTGATGGGGGTCTTGAGCTCGTGGGAGGCGTTTTGGAAAAACTCGCTGCGCATCTGCTGGCGCAGCCGCTCCTCGGTCACCGCCCGCAGCACGATGATGGCCCCCATGCGGGTGCCGCCCTGACGGCCGGCCAGCCAGCTGTCGCGCACCGGCAGCACACTGCAGGAGAGCACCTGTGCCCCCGGCCCTTCCTGCTGGGTGCCGGTCAGGTCAAACACCTGGCCGCTGCCCTGACCCTGGCATACTCTCTGCACCGCCTCTAAGATCTGGCGGTCATAGGTGGCGTGCGACAGCGTCTTGCCGCTCAGATCGCCGCCGGCCTGCAGGTACTCTCTGGCTGCCCGGTTAATGGTGACGATATGGCCGTCGGTGTCCACCGCGATGAGGCCATCGGCGATGTTATCCAGCAAAAAGCGGCTCTTTTTCTTCTCGTCCTCCAGGTCCTGTAACGTGTTCTCAATGTTTTCCGCCAGCGAATTGATGCTCACGATCAGCGGTGCCAGCTCGTCGTACTCGGGCAAGGTGAGGTGCTTGTCGTACTGGCCGGCATTGATGTCGCGCAGCCCCTGGGCCGCCAGCTCCACCGGCTGCGCCACCTTTTTGGCCATGCGGCCGGCGCCCCAGGCCGCCACCGCCACCGCCAGCAGCACGCTGGCCAAAATGGCCGGCAATATGGCGGTGAACGACTTGTCGATGCCCCCCACATGCTGGGCTGCCCGGTACACGTAGCCATCGCTGCCGAGAATGGCAATGTAGCTCATATCGGTGCCCAGCGTCTGCGAAAAGCGCTGGTGGTTGACGCCTATCCCGGTCTTGAGGGCCTGCTGCACTTCTGGCCGGTCGGCGTGGTTTTGCATGGTAGCCGGGTCCTGATGCGAGTCGCCGATCACCTTGCCGTCCCGGTCGATAATGGTCAGCCGGGCCCCCGCAAAAGTCCTCGCAAAGGTCTTGGCCGCAGTGGTGTAGTCCTCGGCCACCGGGTTTTGGCCCATGGTCTCACTGACCAGCGTCAGCCCATTTTGCAGCGAGGTCTCCCACTCGCTCTTCTTTTCCCGCTGCAGGATATACGCCGAGAAGATCGCACAGATGAGCACCGCCGCCACTGAGCAGAGCAGTCCGCGGCGAAATATCTCTCTTTTCAAGCGCCGTCCCCCCCTGCTGTGCGGCTGGGCTCCATAAATTTATAACCCACCGAGCGCACGGTCTTGATGTAGCGGGGCGTCTCGGCGTCGTCCCCCAGCTTCTGCCGCAGCGAGCGGATGTGCATATCCAGCGTGCGGGTCTCGCCGATGTAATCATAGCCCCACACCTTATTTAGGATCTCCTCTCTGGGCAGGGCGATCCCGCAGTTGCGCATCAGCAGGCTCAGCAGTTTAAACTCCTTGTTGGTCAGTTCCAGCTCCTGCTTGCCCTGATACACCACCACTCTGCCGCTGTCTAAAACGATATCTCCGATCTGTATGACCTGGGCCGGCCGCCCGCCCCGGGCACTGCGGCGCAGCACCGCCTTTACCCGGGAAGAGAGCTCCAGTATACCAAACGGCTTGGTGATGTAGTCGTCGGCCCCCAGGTCCAGTCCCCGCACCTTGTCGATCACGGCATCTTTGGCCGTCACCATAATGGCGGGCAGGTCACGGGTCTCCTCCCGCTGGCGCAGCTCGCTCAGCGTCTGCAGGCCGTCCTTTACCGGCATCATGATGTCCAGGATCACCAGGTCCGGCAGACAGGCGGGCTCTATCTGGTCCAGCAGCGCCTGTCCGTCGGCAAAATCGCTCACGGTATAGCCAAAGCTCTCCAGCGTGCAGCGCAGCAGCTCCCGTATACTGTCGTCGTCCTCGGCGATAAATATGCGCTCTGCCATAGCTCTCTCCCCTTTCTATGCTTCCCGGCTGCTTGGCAGCAGGTCCTCTTTTCCCTCGCCGCCCCGGTGCACGCCGGTGATGTAATACTCCACCCACTCACAGATATTCACTGCGTGGTCGGCGATGCGCTCTAAGTACTTGGCGATCATCAGCACATCGATGGCCTGGTCGGCCGACTTGCCGCCGTCGTCCTCCCGCAGCAGCTCGATGAGATCGTTTTTCACCACGTCAAACAGGTCGTCCACCTCGTCGTCGCGCTCCATAGTCTCCAGCGCCAGCTCTAAATTGCGGCCCACAAAGCTGCGGATGGCGGCGCTGACCATATCTTTGGCCACCCGCTCCATGGCCGGTATGTGGTAGACCATGTCGCCAAAGGTCTGCCGCTCAAAGCGAAACGACAGCGCCGCGATATCCGCCGCCTGATCGGCGATGCGCTCCATGTCGGTGATCATCTTCAGGGCGGCGAACACGATGCGAAAATCCCCCGCCACCGGCTGCTCGCGCATCAGCAGCCGCAGGCAGGTGTTCTCGATCTGCTGTTCCATATCGTCGACCTGTTTGTCGCCCTCGATGACCCGCTGGGCCAGCTGGGTATCGCGCCGCATCAGCGCCCCGATGCCGTCCTCGATAGACTGTTCTACCATGCTGCCCATCTTCACCAGATCCATATGCAGCAGCTCCAGCTGCTTTTCAAAATGCAAACGAATGGCCATGCTCTCCTCCTGCTCTCACGACGTGGGGGCCACACCCCCAGTATAACCTACCCGCCGGGCGGGTGTAAATGCGTTGCCGCCCATTTTCGGGCGCCGGTATCAGCCGAACCGGCCGGTGATGTACTCCTCGGTCTTTTTGTTTTGGGGCATCGAGAACAGCTGTTCGGTCTCGCCGTATTCGATCATCTCCCCCAGCAAAAAAAATGCCGTCTTATCCGATATGCGGGCCGCCTGCTGCATGTTGTGGGTGACGATGACCACCGTGTAGCGCTGCTTTAAGCTGCTCATCAGGTCCTCCACTTTCATGGTAGAGATGGGGTCCAGCGCCGAGGTCGGCTCATCCATCAGCAGGATATCCGGCTGCACCGCCAGCGCCCGGGCAATGCACAGCCGCTGCTGCTGCCCGCCCGAGAGCCCCATCGCCGACTTTTTGATGCGGTCTTTCACCTCGTCCCAAAGCGCCGCTCCGCGCAGGCTCTCCTCAACGATCTCGTCGAGTTGGCGTTTGTTTTTGATGCCGTGACAGCGGGGCCCATAGGCGATGTTGTCGTAGATGCTCATGGGGAACGGGTTGGGCTTTTGAAACACCATCCCCACCGCTTTGCGCAGCAGCGTCACATCCACCTTGGGGTCGTAGATGTTCTGCCCGCCAATGCGCACCTCGCCGGTGATAGACACCCCGTCCACCAGGTCGTTCATGCGGTTGAGCGTCTTTAAAAAGGTGGATTTGCCGCAGCCCGAGGGACCGATGAACGCGGTGATCTCGTTGGGGCTTATCTCCATGCTCACCCCTTTCAGGGCGTGGCTCTTGCCGTAATACAGGTGCAGGTCGTTTACTGAAATACCCAGCGCCGCCGGGCGCGGGTCCTGTGTCGTCGTACTCATAAATGCTTCCGCCTTTCTGCCGGGCCGGTGGGCCGCGCTAGTCTCGTTCGGTCTTTTTTTCTTTGCCGAGCACCATGGTAAAGATGTTGATCAGCAGCACGATCAGCACCAGGATAGAGGCGATGGCAAAGGTGAGGTCGGCGCTCTCGCCCCGGCCCATGGCATAGGTGTACAGCGCCACGGTCAGGGTCCCGCCGGAGGAAAACAGCTGGCTGACAAAGCCGCCGGTCAGTTTGTCGCCGATGCCGGCAGTAAAGATGAGCGCCGCCGATTCGCCCACGATGCGCCCCACGCTGAGGATGACCGCGCTGACGATGCCGGCCTTAGCCGAGGGCAGCAGCACCGTTTTAATGGTGTACCACTTGGTCGCTCCCAGGCCGATGGCCCCTTCGCGAAACGAGTCGGGCACCGCCTTCAGTGCCTCCTGGGTGGTGCGGATCAGGGTGGGCAGCAGCATGATGGTCAGGGTGAGTGCCCCGGCGATGATCGAGGTCTGCAGCTTCATCATGGTGACAAAGAACATCAGGCCAAACAGCCCGTAGATGATCGAGGGGATGCCCGCCAGCGTCTCTACCGTAAACTCGATGATGCGCACCAATCGGCCGCCCCGGGCGTATTCGTTGAGATAGATGGCCGCCCCAATACCGATCGGCACCGAGAACACCAGACTGACGGCGATCATCAGCAGCGTGTTGACGATATTGGGCAGGATGCCGATGGTACCTTTGAGCACGCTGGGCGACGAGGTCAAAAACTCCCAGCTCACCGACGGCAGGCCCCGCACAAAAATGTAGCCGATCATGGCCACCACCAGCGCCACGGTAAAAAAGGCGCACAGGTAGATGAGCGCTTTCAGCAGGTGTTCGCCCAGCCTGCTGCGCCGCCCGGTAAAATCTCTCATGAGCGGGCCTCCTTATCCTCCGACTTGATGATGCGGTTGAGCACGATGTTGATGACCATGATAAACATAAACAGCACCAGGCCGATACCGAACAGCGCCTGCCGGTGCAGGCCGGCCGCGTAGCCCATCTCCATGGCGATGCCGGTGGTCATCAGCCGCACACTGTTAAACAGGCCCGGCATGTTCACCGCGTTGCCGGCCACCATGATCACTGCCATAGTCTCGCCCACCGCGCGGCCGATACCCAGCACGATCCCGGCAGCAATACCCGATTTGGCCGCCGGCAGCACCACTTTAAAGATGGTGTACACCTGGGTGGTACCCATAGCCAGCGAGGCCTCGCGGTACTCCTTGGGCACCGCCCGGATGGCATTTTCGCTGATCGAGACGATGGTCGGCAGTATCATGATCGCCAAAATGAGCATAGCCGAAAACAGCGAGGAGCCCGAGGGCAGCCCGAAGATCTTGGCCACCGCCGGCACCACCACGATCATGCCCACCAGACCATACACCACCGAGGGAATGCCCGATAGCAGGCTGATGACGGTGCGCAGCACGGTGGTAATCTTTCCCTTCGAGAACTCGGCCAGGTAGATGGCGGTGAACAGGCCGATGGGTACGCCAATGATCACCGCCCCCACTGTGGCCATAATAGAAGACAAGATCATGGGCAGGATGCCAAAGCTGGGATCTCTGGTGGTGGCGGCGGGGAACCACTCGGTGCCGAACAGAAACTCGCCTACCCCGATCTTGCCGATACCCGGCGCCCCCAACACCACCATATAGATGGTGATGAGCGCCACCGCCACCACCGACAGGTAGCCGCACACCTTAAAAATACCGCTCATCAGCGTCTCGATGCGCTGCTTGGTGGTCTTGCGGTCGGTCAGCAGCGGCGCTGCCGACGACGCCGCCTGCCCACTGGTTACAACACGCGCCATAAGGGTCTCTCCTTTGCCGTTTTACATGGCCTTTACGCCGATTTTACCCCATCCTCGGTACAGCACAAAATACGGACCGTCCGTGGCGGGTGCATTCGACCGCTGGGTCCGTATCTGTGTTTTGGGATGTATACATGTACGTGAATGTGTACGTACAGGTACCAGTGCCTGCTTATAAGAGAAGAAGAAACGGGTACACTATTTGACCGAGATCAGCTTCAGCTGGGTCACGATCTCCTGACCCTCGTCGCTCACCGCCCACTCGAGGAAGTCTTTCGTGGCCTGCGAGGCGTCGGGCTTCGACACCATTAAGAAGGGGCGTTTCAGCGCATAGCTGCCCGACTTGGCATTTTCTTCGGTGGGCTCTACCCCATCTACCTTTATACCGGTCACGGTGCTGTCTACCGCCGACATCGACACGTAGCCGATAGCGCCCGGGGTAGAGGCCACCTTGGTCTTTACCGCACCGGTCTCGTTGAGCTCCTCGGCGTATTTGCAGGCGTCCTCGACGCCCAGCAGTTCCTCAAAGGCGCCGCGGGTGCCCGAGCCGGCCTCGCGGCCCATGACCACGATCTCGCCGTCAGCGCCGCCCACATCCTTCCAGTTGGTGATCTCACCGGTAAAGATCTTTTTCAGCTGATCGCTGGTCAGGTCGGCCACCTTGTTCTGCGGGTTGACGATCACGGTGATCCCGTCGATGGCCACCACCGTCTCGGTCAGGCCCTCGGCCTTCTCCTCCTCTTTCAGCTCGCGGGAGATGTTGCCGATATCCGACACGCCTTCCTGCACATTTTTAAAGCCCACCGACGAACCGCCCAGCTCAACGGTGATGGTGGTCCCGGCCTTTTCGCCGTAGGCCTCCGAAAAGCCTTTTGCCAGCTCCTCCATCGAGGTCGAACCCGACATCTTGATGGTCTTGCTGCCCGTATCCGAGCCGCTGCCGGTGCTGGCGCTGTCGCCGCAGCCGGCCAGAACAGCCAGGGCCAGAGCCGAGGCCATGAGCACAGAAACTAACTTTTTCATGGATAAAACGCTCCTCACTGCTTTTAGATTTTTCTCTCTCTTGAACGCACCTTTACTATACTGCTGCCGCAGCGGTGGCGACAGCACGCTTTCGTAAAGCTACTGTAAGGTCTGTGTAAACCTGCCGCCGCTCTTTTTCCATTAAAAAAGCGGGCTGTTTGGCCCCGCCACCGTTCGACAGCACCCGTTTTGATAAGCAGGCCATTTTGTGGTAAAATAGCTGCAAAGTACACGTCGGCAGTAGCTGCCGATCTTTAGAGAGGAGGGGCGCCATGGAGGACCGAACAGACGCGGGCTATCTGCGCCCCAGCATCGTCTGCGTGTGTATCTACTACATCCGCACCATCTGCGTCTCCTTTGTCTACATGCTGCTGGTCTGGCTCTTTTTGCGCGCCCACACCACCCTGTGGCAGATCGCCGCCGGGCTGTGGGCGGTAGTATTTTTACTGCTGTGGCTCATCTACTACCCGGTCAAGTACTTTAAGCACCGCTACAAGCTGCAAGACGGGGTGCTGTATGTCACCAGCGGCGTGGTGTACACCCACTATAATGCGCTGCCCTGCGGTCTGATACAGATGGTCTCGGTCTCGCGCACACCGCTGCAGCTGCTGTTCGGAGTAGCCGACCTCACCGTCTTTGCCGCCGGGTCGCGGGTGTCGGTACACTCTATCCCCCACAGCAGAGCGGTGCTGCTGGCCTCGCTGCTGGCCCCGCCGCCCGAGGAGGAGAGCCGTGATTAGGCGCACTCATCCGGTCACCATTTTTGCCAACATCGGCCGCTTCCTGTTTTTGCTGCTGGTGCCGCTGGTGCGCAGTTTGTTTTATATCCGCTCCGGCTTTTTTGCCTGGCTGGAGGGCGCCTGGGTCGACATCATCGTCCTGCTGTTTATTTTGGCCCTGGCGGTGTTGCGCTGGTGGTGCATCTACTACTATTTTACCCCGTCGGCCATCCACATCCACGAGGGGTTTCTGCTGGTGCGCACCCGCTCCATCCCCTACCAGAAACTCAGCTCCATCTACCTCGAAGATCCGTTTTGGTACCGCCCCTTCGGCGCGGTCACGCTGCGTTTAGACACCGATGCCGGCTCGGTCAAGTCCCACGACGCCATCCTGGTGCTCAAAAAGTCGGCGGCAGTGGAGCTCTTGCAGATGGGCGGCATCCGCCAGAGCCTCGAGTCGCTCACCCACCAGCAGATCTTTATGTCCCGCAACCTGTATGTGGTCATCCTCTCCCTCATCACCACCAACTACTTTGCCGGGGTCACCTTTCTCTCGGTCTTCATCACCAAGGTCGGCGATATCCTGGGGGAGGAGATCGCCGGCCGGGTATACGGCACGCTGGCCCATGTGGCCCAGCTGGTGGCGCTGGGCATTCCGCCGGTGGCTGTGTTTTTGGCGGTCTTGCTGCTGCTGGGCTGGGCCATCAGCTTTGCGCGCAACCTCATCCGCTACTACAACTTCTGTATTACCCGTGCGCCGCACCGTCTATTTATAACAGGTGGTATTTTTGTTCAACGTGAATACTCTGTGTTATTTAATAAGATCCACTTTCTCGATATCCAGCAGACGCTCTTTACCAAAATACTGGGTATCTACTCGGCCTATATCAAGTGTTCAGGCTACGGCAAATCCGACGATATCCGCCCGGTGATCATCCCTGCCGCCGGCAAAAAAGCCTACCGCCAGTATCTGCAAAAACTGGTGCCCGAGTTCCTGCTCTCCGAGCGCACCATCGGCCCCAACCTGTTTTCCATCTTCAAATTCATCATCGACCCGCTGGGCTATCTGCTGGCCGACCCGCTGCTGTGGTGGGCGCTCTGCAAACTGCTCCCCAGCTGGGAGTCGCTCATCACCGTGGTGGCCCTGCTTCTGCTGGTGCCCATCCTCTGGTTTTTGTGTCTGCGGGTGGCCGACTTTTTACAGTCGGGCATCGGCGTGCAAAAGGACTGCTATACCCTGCGCTACTCCAAGGGTTTTACGCTCCACACTGTGGTGGTGCACCGGGACAAGATCGCCCGGGTGCGCTGCCGCCAGAGCATCATCCAAATGGGCGACGACGCCTGTGACGTGTTCATCTACACCTACGGTGAGGGCCTTACCCGGCACCACCTGAAAAACCTGCCCCGGCAGGAGGTCTGCCGCCTGTTTGGCCTGGATCCCCGCAAGCGCCACCGCTTTTCGCTCAAATCGCTGGTGCGGGAGTTCTGATGTCGTTCTGTCTGCTCACCGGCAGCCGGTACCGCACCCTCATTTAGGTCCCCGCCGCCTAGGGCAAATAACGGCGGCAACCTAAACCTGACCTACGCACGCTCTCTCCTATCCATGTGTGCTCTGTTCCTTTTGGGCTATTCTCGCCCCTCCGTTTCGGTATCTACCTACTCTATCTCCTCCTTTCCCTACCGTCCGACGAGCAGCGGCCAAACGGCTTTTAGCTCTTCGACAAGGCAAAACTCAGTCTTTGAATAAATACAATTTGTAATATTTTTATTCAATATAACCATTGTAGCTAAATATTGGCCTCTTTCTCCCCTTAGCTGTCTCTCATCAACAAAAAAGCGCCCCACCGCACGCACGTGCAGGGGCGCTCATTTTTTGTCTCAACACCAACAGATCAGCTCTGGGCCGTATAGGGCAGCAGTACAAATATAGAGTATACAGTAGACCCGCACTGCCAAAAACGGCGGTAAGTCCAAATCCAAAGCTCGCCGCCGGACAGCCCAACCAGTCACCGGCCTGCCGGTCTTGGCTGAGCGGCCGTCGGGCCAGCCATCTGCTGGTGCAGCCGTGCAAAGGTGTTTTTTGACAGCAGGGCAATAACCGCCGACACCACTGCCGCTCCCAACAGTACCGCCCAGGAGGAATGCGCTGCCGCGCCGAACAACACACCATAGATAGCCTGCCCTACAGGCTGGGCGCACATCGATATGGCGATCATCACCGCCATGATCTTGCCCACCAGCGCCGGCGGGGTCTGCTGCTGCACCACCGTCAGCATCTGCACCGAAAACAGGGTGGATACCGCCATCGCCACAAAGCTCATGCCGGTGATCACCGCGTAAGTGGCCATTACCGGCAGGTCCATCAGCAGGGCCAGCCCGATCACGCCCACCGACAGCGCACAGATGATCAGCAGCCGGTGTGCGGTGCGCATGGTCAGCTTCTTGGCTACGACCGCCATCAGCAGTCCGCCGGCCAGCCCTCCCAGCGCCATAATGCCCTGGGCGTAGCCCAGCATGCTGTCGCTGAGCTGTAATACCTGCACGATGAGGATGGGCATGCCCACCACCATCATGGCGCTGAGCACCAGATTGAATGCCGCCACGATGGCCACTACCGAAAAAAAGATCGGCCGCTTTTCCCGCACAAAACGAAAGCTCTCCACCAGATCATCCCGCACCACCGCCAAAACACCCACTGTACGGGGCCGCTTTTGATGGGGGATGTGAATAAAGATCTCCATAATGGCCGACACCGCAAAACATCCGGCGCTCACCATCAATATGGGGGTAATGCCCCAGGTGCCAAACAGCAGCCCGCCGATCACCGGTCCCAGCAGGCCCGAGAGCGTACTCACCTGGTTGATGATGGCGTTGGCCACCATCAGCTTATCACCCGCCACCAAAATGGGGATGCTGGCCTGTACCGCCGGCTGATAGGTACCCGATATCCCGTAGAGCATCATCAAAAACAAGATCATGATGGGCACGGTGGGCAGTTCGCCCAGACCCAGGTAAAACAGCAGTACCAGCGCGGCGGTGGTAAAGTCCAGCGCCACCATGATATTGCGCTTGTTTACCCGGTCAGCCAGCACGCCGCCCATCAGCGAGAGCACGATCATGGGCAAAAACGAACAGGCCGTCACCACGCCGAACAATTCCGACGAGCCGGTCTGCCGCAGCAGGTAGAGCGGCAGCGCAAAGCGCAGGATGGCGTTGCCAAAAAGAGAGATGATCTGCCCGATGACCACCAAAATAAAGTCGCGTCCAAACGGGGCCGACCGGGCCCGGGGCGGGGTATTGTTGCGGGGTGCTGTATCCATTGTAATCCTCCTACAGATCCATTGTGACGATTTAAAAGACCGACCGTCGGTTTGTATATCCGGTAAAAGATGCGCCCGCTCCGGGGCGCTTTTTTCTATTCTGCCGGCTGCTGGCTCGGGGGCAACTTATCCCGCAGGCTGCAGTAGCCCACATACCGCTCGACCAGCTCGTCGTCCATCAGCTCGATGCCGATGCCCTGCATCATGCTGCAAAAGGTCTGGCAGCGGCGGCGGGTGCCCGCCTCGTCGGTCTCGTGGACCAGTGGGTTGAGCCATAGATTGGTGAGCACCATAATGGCCTCAGCCAGCTCCTTGGGGTTCTCTACCGGGATCGACCCCTCCTCCATCCCCTGCTGCAAAATAGGCTGCACAAAGTCAGGCGCCACGATGGTGTAGAGCTCATTCACCTGGGCGGCTAAAAAGCGCGGGTTCTTCAGCAGACTGGGGCTGGTGGAGATAAAAAAGTCCTGGTTGGGGTTTGCCAGAGCAGTGCGAAACATGGCCTTCATCTTTTGCGGGGCGGTCATATGGGGGTCGCGCACCACCCGGGCCAGCGCCTGTACATTTTCGCGCGACAGCTGGTCGCAGATGGTCTCAAAGATCTGCATCTTCGAGGAAAAGTGGTGGTAGATGGCCCCTTTCGACAGCCCGGTCTTATCCATAATATCCTGCATCGAGGTACCGTCGTACCCCTTTTGCGCAAAGAGATGCATTGCCGCCTCCAGGATGGCGTGTACCGTCTCCTCGGGATATTTGTTCCTGCTCATGGTGATCCCCCTCATACCGACTAACGGTCTGTATAGACTATACCACCTGCAGCCCCCACCGTCAACCGCTTTTTTTAAAGGGCTGTCAGGTATCTCCGTCACATATTCCACACTGTTTCCACAAGTTGTGGAAAACATTCACTTTCTATTTATTATACCACTATATCTGGTATTAAAAAAAGAGAGGTCCGACCCTCTCTTTTCACCTGCTGTCCACTTCTCTGCTGCCCGGCAGCTCCACCTCTAAAAACACCACTTCCGGTGGGCAGGCCAACCGCAGTGGCACTTTGGTGGTGCCAATACCGCTGGTCACATACAGCAGGCGCGGTCGGCTCCCCTGCTGTAAGGTGTATAGTCCCCGGTCGTATTTTTTGCCGCCGGTGGGCAAAAAGGCCTTGGTGAAAAACGGTAGCCGCACCTGTCCTCCATGGGTGTGCCCGCTCAAGATCAGGTCCTGCCGGCCATCCTGTATGCCGGCCACCGCGTCGGCAGCGTGCGAGATCACGATCTGGTAGCTGTCGTCTCCCAATCTCTGTAACAGCTGGTGGTCCGGTCTGCCCAGCAGGTAATCGTCCATACCGGTCAGGCACACCTGGTCGGTCAGCTGGTAGCTGTCGTTTACCAGCAGTACAAACCCGCCCTGCGCCATCACATCCTCGTATGTGTACTGGGCGCCACCGCCGTAGTCATGGTTGCCAAATACCGCAAATTTGCCCAACGGCGCCTCGATCTCGGCCAGTCCGGCGGCAATGGCTGCCGTATCTACCGGGTCACTGGCCAAGCTGTCGATCAGGTCGCCGGTAAAGATCACCACATCCGGTTTTTCGCGATCGATCTTTTCTGCAATGCGCCTCATGCGGCTGACCGGGTAGACACTGCTAAAATGAGTGTCGCCAAACAGGGCGATCTTCAGCACCGTCTTTTCCTCTCCGCCGCTCTTTTCCCCCAGTTTGTCCGGTGGGGGCAGCGTCTGCTGCACATGGCGCAGCATAGCCGGCTCTATAAATCGCGCCCAACCAAGCACTGCACATGCGCTCAGCACTGCCAGCAGGGCCGCTAGCAGCCACCTGTTTTTAAGCATCTTCATCTATCGCCACCCCACACTGTTTTCATATCTCACCGGCAGCTGTCTCGCTCTCACTCTTTGCCGCGATGTACCTCATACGTTTTTGACCCACTTCTACCTGTATCTCACCATCTATTCGGGTGCTGCCGCCATCATATAGATCTGCTATATCACCGCCGCCACTGCACTGGCTATATACCTAAAATACACCATGCGCCCAGCAGCTGTCCGGCAGCGGCCATGCAGCGGTCTTGTAGTGGCCCAATGCCTCCCAAAACGCCTTTTCTGGTACCGCCCCTTTTTGCCACCGGCCACGAAACCGGACCACAGCAGAACACAACAGAACGCGGCAGAACAAGGCATCCCAGATAGCACCCAGATTAGCTCCCGTCAGGCCGGCAGCGTCGTCTTTACTCCCAGGAAACAGGATCTGGGCCGCACATTCTCTCCTCAAAGCCCATCATGTCGGGGCCGTTTCATTACCCATACAAAACACACACGGCACTTACCAGCTCGCCCATCTGTCATTTGCCCCACACCCATATTGCCGCCGCAATGTCCATGCTCTGCACCCGTACCCCGTCCAGGGCCGGTATCACCTGTCACCCGGCCCTATCTACTGCGAAATTACATATATACCGTAAGACCGCACCTGGCGCGCTCCCGAAAATGAGCACCACGCCGCTTCTATCCTTCCGGCTGTCTTCGTGCAGACCGTACTTTTCACCGCCCAAATGAACATAAGAAAAAAAGCCTCGTCCCTCCCCCAGGGACAAAGCTTTTTTATGGTGACCCGAGGGGGAATTGAACCCCCGTTACCGCCGTGAAAGGGCGGTGTCTTGACCTCTTGACCATCGGGCCAAAGTTGGTAGCGGTAATTGGATTCGAACCAATGACACTGCGGGTATGAACCGCATGCTCTAGCCAACTGAGCTATACCGCCATAAGAAGTTCCCAAAATATCGGGACGTGGTCACCGACATCCCGTCATGGGAACAAGCATTATTATATTGTATTTTACGGGGTTTGTCAACACTTTTTTCCAAATCCGGCGGCGGCACCGGCAGTGCTGGCTACCCTGATAGTGTTGCCTTTTTTACGGCGTCCATACCTTTTGTACACACCACAAATTTTCCAATATCTGTAAAATCAGCTGTCTATTATCCCCGTATCCTACAATTAAATCCAACAAGATCTGCTCGTCATTTTTCTACCGCTGTTTTCCACCTCACCGTCACTCAATGTGCAAAACTCTGGTCTGTTTTAAGCCATATGTTCTCTTTTCCACACAGTTTTACACATTGGTGGAAAACTCGATCAAAAAACAGGAGCACCTGCCTCAGCAAATGCTCCTGTTTCTATTTTATCGGTCTGGATCAATCGCCTACCGAGTAGTTGGGCGCCTCTTTGGTGATATACACATCGTGGGGATGGCTCTCTTTCAGCCCCGCACCCGAGATCTTGATGAACTGGGCGTATTTGCGCAGGTCATCCACTGTGGCTGCACCGCAGTAGCCCATGCCGGAGCGCAGACCGCCCATCATCTGGTACACGGTGTCGTTGAGCGGCCCCTTGTAGGGAACACGGCCCTCGATACCCTCGGGGACCAGTTTCTTGTTGTTCTCCTGGAAGTAGCGGTCGCTGCTGCCCTGAGAGCCCGACATGGCTCCCACGCTGCCCATACCGCGGTAGGTCTTAAAGCGGCGGCCCTGGTAGATCTCCTCCTCTGAGGGAGATTCGTCACAGCCGGCCAGCAGCGAGCCGATCATCACACTGTTGGCACCGGCAGCCAGCGCTTTTACGATGTCGCCGGAGTACTTGATACCGCCGTCGGCGATCACCGGAATGCCTTTGCGCGAGGCGACTTCCGCCACATCGAAGATAGCCGTCAGCTGGGGCACACCGATACCGGCTACCACGCGGGTGGTGCAGATAGAACCCGGGCCGATACCCACCTTCACCGCGTCGGCGCCGGCCTCGATCAGGTCGCGGGCCGCGTCGGCGGTGGCGATGTTGCCGGCAATGACCGGGATGTCGGGGAAGGCGTTCTTCACCTTGTACACGCAGTCCATAATGTTTTTCGAGTGGCCGTGCGCCGAGTCCATGCAGAACACGTCGGCCTCTACCTCGGCCAGCGCGCGGGCGCGCTCCAGCACGTTTTTGGTGACGCCGATGGCGGCGCCGCACAGCAGGCGGGATTTCTTGTCGCGGGCGGTATTGGGGTACATAACGGCCTTCTCGATATCCTTTACGGTGATCAGGCCTTTCAAGTTGCCCTCGTCGTCGACCAGGGGCAGCTTCTCGATCTTGTTTTTCCACAGGATGTTCTTGGCGGTCTCCAGGGTGGTGCCTACCGGGGCCACCACCAGGTTCTCATGGGTCATGACCTCTTTGATGGGTACATTGTAGTTGGTCAAAAACTTCAGGTCGCGGTTGGTGATGATGCCCACCAGTTTTTTGCCCTCACAGATAGGCACGCCCGAGATCTTGTACTTGGCCATCAGCGCGTCCGCCTCCGACACCAGGTTCTCCGGAGCCAGAAAAAAGGGGTTGACGATAACGCCGTTCTCGCTACGTTTTACCTTGTCCACTTCTTCGGCCTGGCGCTCGATGGTCATGTTCTTGTGGATAAAGCCGATACCGCCCTCTCTGGCGATCGCAATAGCCATCGCCGACTCGGTAACGGTGTCCATAGCCGCAGTCACCAGCGGGATGTTCAGCCGAATATCGCCCACCAGCACCGTAGAGGTATCCACATCGCTGGGCAGCACCTCGCTCTTGGCGGGGATCAGCAGCACATCGTCAAAGGTGAGGCCCTCTTTTGCGAACTTGTAATTGTAATCCAAAAAACCCATTTTCGCCCTCCTGCACTTCTCACGCGTTTGTGTAAATTGAATATATTCTAACACCTTTATTGGTGCGGCGCAACCTGTTTTTCCCCATTCCCGGCGCTTTGTGCAATCCCTCTAAAAACAGCTGCTGCCGCGGCTCTAAAACCGCCCGAAAAGGTAGCTTCAGCGGGAGTCCTGGCGGGTCCCGCCAGCCCCTTCTGCGGTCCCTTTTTTCCACCCAGTCTTTCTGCCGCCACCGCGGTACCTCCTCTCCCCTGCCGCACACCTTAGTCTCTGATCTTATCGTGCCGCATAGTGTCTTGTCGGGCCACACAGCAGATCGCCGATCCGTATAAAAACCAGCAAATGAGAAAAAGCAGCGATCTATAAGGCCCATGCATAAAACACGATTTTAAGAGGGCAAACACAGCTGTATATACGGCGGTCTCTATTGCCAAAAAAGGGCCGGGCATAGCGCCCAGTCCTCTTTTTTCTCTCTTCTCTATTTCGACTCGTCTACATACGTGGGGGCAAACTTGCTCGACTTGAGTTTCTTTACCTGGCGGTAGTAGTTATAGGTCATGGGCACGGCCTCTTTGTCCACCACTTCCCCGTCCTCTACCGAGCAGATAAACACCGTGTGAGTGTCCAGATCCACCGTCTTTTCCACCTTACAGCTAAAGTAGCTCACGCAGTCGTCGAGGATGACCGGGTTGCCCAAACAGTCGGTCTTGGTGTGCAGCGCGGTAAACTTATCCACCTCGCGGCCGGTGCGGTAACCCAACAGGCCCAAGTTGGCCGTCTCGGCCTCGGTGCCCACCACCGTCACCGCCACTGAGCCCTTGTTCAAAATGGTGTCGTGGGTCTGGTTCTGTTTCGATACGCTCACCGCCACCTGAATGGGCTCAGCCGTCAGCTGAAACACGGTATTTACCAGGCAGGCACTCTTTTGGCCCTGGTGCTCGGCGCTGATGTAGTAGATGCCGTAGCTGATGTTAAAAAGCGAAGTGATATCCATAACATTTCCTCCTATTAAAAAGGCCACTGCCTTTATAAGATACAAATTCTATTACCGGTGCAGGGTCACCCGGGCGGTAAAGCAGTCGGTCTGTCCCACTCGGCCCACAATATCGCTGCTGTCGGTGCCGGTGGTCGTAAACAGCTCTATCACCTGCCCCAGTTTTGCCTCGTGGTGGTATACGATCTCCAGATCTGCCAGCGACCGCTCATCAAGGCGCTCCCACAACAGGTCCTGAATAAAATCTCCATACACAGCGTTGTTCAAATGCCCGTTCGAGTCCAGCTGCGAATAGTGTACCCGCCGCCGGTCGGTCAGCTCCAGCGGCTGCTCAACGCGGATGCGCCGCGGGCTGGTAATGGGAAAATCGTGGGGCTCCTGCGGCAGCAGATATGGACTGTCTTTGGGTTTTACCACCCCGCGGCTGGCCGCGTCCACCAAAAACCAGTTGCAGCTGCACTGCACCAGAGGCCGCTCGTCAGCATCCAGTATTTCGGTGTTGCGCACCAAAAATACGCCTTTGGGACCCGAAAAATAGGTCCGCAACACCACCGGCTGTCCCATCTTAGGCAGCTGTGCCACCCGCAGGTGCATGCTGGCAATAAAAAAGTGTACTTTCCAGGCCAGCTTATCGTGCAGATCGTTGACCAGTGAAAAGTGGTTGGTGGCCACCTCCTGCAAGTTGCGCAGCACATAGCCAAGTTTCATACGGCATCGGGTATCACACTGGTGCTCGGGCACTGTCAGCTCCATGGTATACATCGCGTCGTCACCTCGTCTCGGCCGTCCGCCGGTCAGCTCATACTTTCTCGTTAAAAATACCGGCCAGCTGGATCAGATCATCTTTCGAGAAGTACTCGATCTCCAGCTTGCCCTTCTTGCCGTCGGTAGTCACCTTTACCCGGCGCCCCAGCGTCTCGGTCAAGCTCAGCTCCACCTCTTTAAAAATGGGCGCTACCAGCTTTTCGGTCCTGGGCTTCTGCCCTGCCTCCAGCTGTTTACAATAGCGCTCGGTCTGGCGCACCGTCAGCTCATGTTGCACCACATATTCGGCGGCCCGGCAGAGTGTGTCGGCATCTTTTACCATCAGCAGCGCCTTAGCGTGGCCGGTGCTCAGCTTGCCGGCGGCCAGCAGGTCGATCACCGGCTGGGGCAGCGACAGCAATCGCAGTGCATTGGCCACCGCCGAGCGCGATTTCGATACCTTTTGGGCCACCTGCTCCTGGGTCATATGGTACTGTTGCACCAACTGTTGGTAGCCCAGGCTCTCCTCCACCGGGTTTAGGTCCTCCCGCTGCAGATTTTCTACCAGTGCCGCCTGGTATACCTGCTCGTCGGTCATCTCCCGCACTACAGCCGGTATTTGGCCCAGACCGGCAAGGCGGGCCGCGCGCCAGCGCCGCTCACCGGCCACGATCTGGTAGCCGCCGCCAGCCAGCGGCCGCACCAAAATAGGCTGCAGCACCCCGTGCTCGGCGATCGAGGCCGCCAGCTCATCCAGCGCCTGCTGGTCAAAAGCCCGCCGCGGCTGGCCCTGATGCGGCTCTATCTCGGCCACCGGCAGTGCCGTCACAGCGCTGTCACTATCTACAGCATTGTCTACAAACAGAGCGTCTAAGCCTTTGCCCAGTCCTCTTTTTTTGCCGGCCATTTACACCACCGCCTTCTCGCCGTTTTTCTCCAGCAGTTCTTCTGCCAGTTCCAAATATGTTCGTGCACCTTTCGAGCTGCGGTCGTAATACAGCACCGGTTGGCCAAAGCTGGGGGCCTCCGACAGCCGCACATTGCGGGGAATAGCCACGCTGTACACCTTGCCGCCAAAGTACTTCTTTACTTCCTCCACCACCTGCATGGTCAGGTTCAGGCGGCTGTCATACATGGTCAGCAGCACGCCCTCCACGTCCAGGTGCGGGTTATACAGCCGCTTTACCTGCCGCACCGTGCTCATCAGCTGCGACAGTCCTTCCAGCGCGTAGTACTCACACTGAATGGGCACCAGTATCGTATCCGCCGCCGTCAGCCCATTCAGCGTTACCAGCCCCAGCGAAGGGGGGCAGTCGATGAGGATATAGTCATACTGCTCCCGCTGGCCCACAATAGCCTTTTTAAGCCGAGAGGGCCGATCGGCAAACTCCACCAACTCGATCTCCGCCCCTGCCAGATCGATGCTGGCCGGCAACAGGTCTACATTTTTAAAAGGTGTGTGCACCAGTACCTCGCCAAATGGGGCGTCGGCCACCATCAGCTCATAACTGGTCTTTTTTACGTTGCGCTTGTTTACACCCAGCCCGCTGGTAGCGTTTCCCTGGGGGTCGATATCGATGAGCAGCGTCTTTTTGCCCAATTCACCCAGTGAAGCCGCCAGGTTGACCGCCGAAGTAGTCTTTCCCACGCCGCCTTTCTGGTTCGCTATGGCGATGATCTTACCCAATCTTACCTCTCCCCCGCTTCTGTAGTTTGTATTGCCATTATAGCACAGGGCTGCGTCAAAAAAAAGGCGCTCACTAGTAAACTTATTGTTTCCATATGCTGGCTATATCATTGTTGCCAGTGTTCCACGTGAAACATTTCCCCCCTCCCCCGTCTATTTGTTCCACGTGGAACATTCAAATATTAAAAAAAGCGAGAGCGATGATCGCTCACCGCTCCCACTTTTAGTACTCTTTTAGCGGCAACTGCATATACAGTGTACACCCGTGAAACAATTTGCGCCGTATCCAGCGCCGGTCACTTCCGTCCATCCAAATACGGCCGCTCTCTACCAGTATCTTCAGTTCACCGGCCGAAAACTCCATCTTTTTTCTCAGCACTGTTCCCACTCGCACCGGCAACGCATAGCGGCTGTATTTTTCCCATCTGGGGAGTGGGCAGCAACCCCTGTATCTGGTAATCCACCGTGTCCAACACCACTCCATTTTTCTGCAACACGCTATTGTCAGTGGCATATTGCCAGGCCAGCTGCTCATCATTTTGCAAAAAGCGGGCCAGCTCTGACGGCGGTATGCTGTCCGGCCCCACCCGGCTGTACACATCCATATTATAGGTGGTGTGGCAGCAGGCACAGCGGTAGATCAGCCAAATATCTAAACTCTTGCGCTGGGCATTTACCCGAAAGTTGCCGCTGCACACAAAGCGGCTGGGGCCGCCGCATTTTTGGCAGTGTCGCCGTATCGCCGGCAGCGAGAGGTACTGTACCTCCCAATCGATATGTTCCATAGCTCTTCCCTTCTCCAAACTTTGTTTAAGAGAAGATCGCAAAATGGCGGCAGATAAAAAGCAGTAATATACAAGATCTTATTTCCTCCAATTTCTATTTTGTTCTTTAGCATATAGCATACCACAGTCAGGGGTCCTGCTGACCCGCACGGTTTTTTCGCAAAAAAACATGCGCCGGCACAGATCTTCTCCGTACCGGCGCATCATCCATCTTCTTCTACTTTTACTCTTCTACCTGCTTTTGCTGCCGCTGACTGCGCAAAATGCGCTGAATAGATTTCTCCGACAAAAAGTACTTCTTCGCCAGCGCCCGGGTTGGGCAGCCGCTCTGGTGCTCGCGGTAGATGGCGGCATCCCGGCGAGCCAGCTCGTCTCGCAAAGTCGTATTGCTCCCCCAGCTGCCTCGGTTCTGCGCCACTCGGGGGATGTAGATATAGGCGCCGTCCACATAGTCTTGTACCTGTCGCAACAGGTCCTCGGGCAGTATCTGCGCCGCTTTTATGTAACTCATGCCTGCTCTCCTCGCTCGGTAACTTGGTCTTCAGGTTATAGAGAGCGAGCAGGGGCCTCCCGCCGCTGTGCGGGTTCCTGTATCTTTGTAGTTTTCTCTATTCTGCCCCTGCTACGCGGCAGTTGTCTTTGGTCCAGTCATATCAAGTCTGCTCCTTTGTGTGTAGATTGCTATCCATCTCTGTACCGCATCAGCAGTCCCCAAACACAGGTATAGAGGGCTATTGGCGTACCACTGGAATCCAGTATCCAGTATCCAATACTCAGTACACGGCACGCGATGCATAAGCGTTTTTAGCATAGCACTCGCCGGTCGGCACTGTCAAGCATTGCCCACTCTGTGTGCTACTGTCTCCCCTCTTTACCTGTAAAAACCAGTTTCTCCCCGCCGTACCTATTTACCCGCAAAAAAAGAGCAGCCGACGGGCTGCTCCTCATCACGATCTTCATCGCGGCAAAACTGCCATCTACTTGGCCAGCGGTATGCGAATGTTGTACTCGATGTAGTCGCCGCACTGGGTGGTATTGGCCACCGCGTCTACCCCCGCCTGCTTCATCATATCGATCGCCTTACCCACGGTATTCAAAAAGATGCGCACATCCTTCACAATAAACAGGTTGCGCCGCTGGGGCTTCTTTGCGGCCATCTCCATCTTCTCAATATACTCCTCGGTCTGCACCACGTTCAGGTGCCGGGCACACACCGTCTGTGCCACCTCCATGCGGTGGGCGCGGTCCACTGTCAGCAGTGCCCGGGCATGCCGCTCCGATAATTTTTGTTCCACCACATATTTCTGCAGGTCCTCTTCCAGCCCTAACAGCCGCAGCTTGTTGGCCAGCGTCGATTGGGCCATACCCAGCCGGGCCGCCGCCTGCTCCTGGGTAATGCCCCAGCACTCGATCAGCTTTTTAATGCCCCGGGCCTGCTCAAAATAATCCAGATCCTGCCGCTGAATATTCTCCAGCAGGGCAAAAACAGCCGACTGCTGCTCGTCAGTATCCACGATGATGCAGTTTATCTGCCGCAGCTTGGCCAGTTTGGTAGCCCGCAGCCGCCGCTCACCCGATATCAGCTCGTAGCCGTCGCCCACCTCCCGCACGGTAATGGGCTGCAACAGCCCATTTTGGCGAATGCTCTCGGCCAAGCTGATCAGCTCATAGGCGTCAAAGCGCAGCCTGGGTTGGGCCGGATTGGGCCGGATCTGCGATACCGGCAGCGATACTACCTTGCCCACCACTTTTTTGCGGCTAAAAACCATAGACATCTGTACTTCCCTCCGTGTGCTCTCTCAACAGCTGCAGCCTCTCCCCTTTTCCCGGGGAAATTCGCCTTTTACCAGCCGTGTTTACTGCTCTACTGTCTCTTTTTCCTGCTGCTGCACCATATTTAGCCTACTCTGGCCTATTCTGTCCGCATTTTGGGCTGGACCGGTCAGAGTTTGGCCTATGTTTGGCCTGTCCACCTCGGTGACCTTTTTGTCGCCATCGGGCAAAAGGTGTAAGCTCATGCAGCTTTTTTCTGTAGTTTCAGTGTATCACACGGGAAATAAGATTTCCATTATTTTCCATCTACCAATACCGACAACAGCTCCCCCATTTTGTCATCAGCTTCCGCCGCTACAGCGGGGATTTTTTGATTTTTCCCCCGTTCCTCGGGTATTTTGTCGGGGTTTGCGATATTTTTTTCACCGCGATGATGGTCCGGCGGCTGTCGTCGGGCAGCGCACAGTGCCGCACCTCCTGCACCTGTCCGCCCAGCAGCGTTATAGCCCTCTGCGCCTGGGCCAGCTCCTGCTCGCCGTCGGGCCCCTTCAGGGCGTAAAAGGTCCCCCCCACCTGCACGTAGGGCAGGCAGTACTCGCACAGCACCGCCAGGTTGGCCACCGCCCGGGCGGTGGCGCAGGGGTACTGCTCCCGGTACATCCGGTCGCGGCCCGCCTCCTCGGCACGGGCGTGTACCAGCTGTACCTCATCGCCAAAGCCCAGCTTTTCTGCCAGCTGCTGCAAAAACACCAGCCGCTTTTGCAGGCTGTCCAGCAGCGTCAGCTGCAAACTGGGGTCAAATATTTTTGCCACCATGCCGGGAAATCCCGCCCCGGTGCCGATATCGATCAGTGCAGTCCCGGTCGGCAGCAGTTTGCAAAACAGCAAACTGTCCAAAAAGTGCCGCTGGGCGATCTCCTCGGCGCCGGTGATGGCCGTCAGGTTCACCTTCTCGTTATACGCCACTAAAAATGCCGCGTAAGTGTCCAGCTGCTGCAGCTGGGCCGGGCTCAGCTCTATGTCCTCTGCCGCCGCTATGCGGTGCATATACGCTGTGTCGATCATCCTACTCCCCCCCTTGTGCGCGCTGGCTCATCCAGATCAGCAGCACCGATATATCGGCCGGCGACACACCGGATATGCGGGAGGCCTGGCCAACGTTCAGCGGCCGTATGCGCTGCAGCTTTTCCCGCGCCTCCAGCCGCAATCCGGCCATCTGCGTGTAATCTATATCTGGTGGCAGCAACTTTTTTTCCAGCTTTTGCATCTGCTCCACCTGCTGTTTCTGCCGCCGTATATACCCCTCGTACTTCAGCGTTATCTCCACCTGCTCGCGCACCGCTGCCGGCAGCGGCGGGCGCTGGGGGTCAATGGGTGCCAGCGCATTGTAGCACACCTGGGGCCGCCGCAGCAGGTCGGCCAGTTTGGCCCCGCTGGTCAGCGGCACCGTCCCCAGCTCTTCGAGCAGGCTGTTCACCGCCGACGTCGGCCCCACCGATACCGCCGCCAACCGCGCGATCTCCTGGGCGATCATCCGCTCCTTCTCCCGCAGCGCCGCATACCGCTCCTCCGATATAAGGCCGATCTCATGGCCGATAGGGGTCAACCGGCTGTCGGCGTTGTCCTGCCGCAAGATCAGCCGGTACTCGCTGCGCGAAGTCATCATGCGGTAGGGGTCGCTCACCCCTTTGGTCACCAGATCGTCGATCAGTGTGCCGATATACGAGCTGGAGCGGTCCAGCACCAGCGGCTCTTTTCCCTTTACCGTCAGGGCGGCATTTATGCCCGCCACCAGTCCCTGGGCCGCCGCCTCCTCATAGCCGGAGGAACCGTTGAATTGCCCGGCCCCGTACAGCCCCTCTATCTGTTTGCAGGCCAGCGTGGGGTCCAGTTGGGTGGGGTCCACACAGTCGTACTCGATGGCGTAGGCGTGGCGCATGATCTCGATGTGCTCAAAGCCCTCGATGGTGCGGTACATCTGCAGCTGTACATCCACCGGCAGCGAGGAGCTCATCCCCTGCAAGTAGTACTCGTCGGTAGATAGCCCACAGGGCTCCACAAAGATCTGGTGCCGGGGCTTGTCGGCAAAGCGCATCACCTTGTCCTCGATGCTGGGGCAGTAGCGGGGTCCAATGCCCTCGATCTTGCCGCCGTACAGCGGCGAGCGGTGGATGTTTTCGCGTATGAGCTGGTGGGTGCGCTCGTTGGTGTAGGCCACATAACAGCGCACCTGGTTTTTTAACTGCCGCTGGCAGGCAAACGAGAACGGCACCACCTGCTCGTCCCCATCCTGGGGCTCCAGCTTCGAAAAGTCAATGCTGCGGCGGTGCACCCGGGCCGGGGTACCGGTCTTAAAGCGGCGCAGCACAAGGCCCTCCCGCACCAGCGCCGCCGACAGTTCATCCGCCCCGCGGCTCTCGTCCGGGCCGCTGCGGTAGGCGCTGTCGCCCACATACACCACAGCGTTTAAAAAGGTGCCGCTGGCAATGATCGCTTTCTTGCAGCCGTACACCGCCCCCAACTTGGTCACCACCCCGGTCACCCGGTGGTCCTGCACCACGATATCCACGATCTCCGCCTGCTTTACCTCCAGCCCCGGCTGGCTCTCCACCACCTGTTTCATATAGGTGTGGTAGGCCACCCGGTCCGACTGCACCCGCAGGCTGTGCACCGCAGGTCCTTTGCCGCGGTTGAGCATGCGGCTCTGCAAAAAGGTGGCGTCGGCGGCCAGCCCCATCTGCCCCCCCAGCGCGTCGATCTCCCGCACCAGGTGGCCCTTGGCCGTCCCCCCGATCGAGGGGTTACAGGGCATGTTGGCAATAAAGTCCAGCGATATGGTAAACAGCACCGTACTGCAGCCCAGTCGGGCCGCGGCCAGCGCCGCCTCCACTCCGGCGTGCCCGGCCCCAATGACCGCCACGTCGTAATCGCCCATGTGTAGTGTCTCCATAACTGCCTCCGTCTCGCGCTGTAACTGTATATATCCTCTATTTGCCCACACAGAAGTTGGCAAACACCGTGTCGATCACCTGCTGGCTGGCGCTCTCGCCGGTCAGCTCCGACAGCGCCTCTACCGCCGCATCGATATCCACCGCCACCGCATCATAGGTCATGCCCATCTGCAGGGCCTGTCGTGCTCCGCGCACCGCCGCCAGCGCCTGCACGGCGCTCTGCCGCTGGCGCTCGCCCACCAGCACCCCGCTGTCCATATCCAAATGTCCCAGCGCAGTAGCCGTGTAGATGGCCTGCTGCAGCTCCTCCAGCCCCTGGCCGCTGCTGGCCTGCATCAGCACCACCTGGGGCACTTTTTCGCGCAGTTCATCCAGATCGATGGCACAGGGCAGGTCGGTCTTGTTCACCACCACTACGGCCGGCCGGCCGGCTATCTTTTCCAGCAGCTCCCAGTCCTCGCCGGCCAGTGGGGTCGAGTAGTCAAACAGCGCCAAAATGAGCGCCGCTCGGTCCAGCTTCTGCACCGAGCGCTCCACCCCGATGCGCTCCACCGGGTCGTCGGTCTCGCGCAGTCCGGCGGTGTCGGCCAGCCGCAGCACCACCTCGCCCAGCTCCACCACTTCCTCCACCACGTCGCGGGTGGTGCCCGGTATCTGGGTAACGATGCTCTTGTCACAGCCCGCCAGCAGGTTCATCAGCGTCGATTTGCCCACGTTGGGCCGCCCCACAATGGCCGTCTCTATACCCTGCTGCAGCATCTTGCCGGTATCAAAGCTATCCAGCAGCGCCGCCAGCCTGTCCTCCGCCAGCGCCAGCGTCTTTCCCAGCACCTGTCCCTCCAGGTCGGGGATGTCCTCGTCGGGGTAATCCACATAGGCGGCCATCTGCGCCGCCACCTCCAAAAGCGACTGCTTAATGGCGCTGGTGGTGCGGTACAGCCGCCCGTCCATGGCCGATAGCGCCGCCGCCGCCCCCTGTCTGGTCTTGGCCGATATGAGTTCCATCACCCCTTCGGCCTGAGTCAGGGTCATCTTGCCCCCCAGCACCGCCCGCTTCGAAAATTCGCCCGGCCCGGCCATCACCGCCCCGGCGTCCAGCACGCAGCGCAGCACCTCTCGCAGCACCGCCACGCCGCCGTGGCAGCTCAGCTCCACCACGTCTTCACCGGTATAGCTGTGCGGGGCGCGAAAAAACAGCGCCACCGCCTCGTCGACGGTCCGCCCCCGATCATGAATGTGCCCAAACAGGGCGGTATAACCCTTCTGCTGCCGCACATCTTTGCCCGATACCGGGCTAAACACCTTGCCGGCGATCTCATAGCTCTCGGGGCCGGAAATGCGTATCATCCCCACACCGCCCATCGCCAGCGGGGTGGCGATGGCTGCAATGGTCGTATCCATAGGTACTCCCTCCTCTTTGCGCGCTGCCGCGCGCCGGTATCTCCTGGCAAAAAGTAGGGAGCAGACACCAAGCTGTCTGCTCCCACTTGTTTTGTAACGTGATGCGAGCCGGTCTACAGCTCTGCCGGCGCCCGCCGGCCGCCCAGTTTTACAGGTCGATCTTGCCGTACAGCGGCAGGTCGATGTCCGCGTCGTCCAGATCCGACTTGGGCGCCGCCGTCACCGGCTTTTGGCCGCTATCCTGGGGCAATACGTGATCGCGGGAGCTGAACTCGCGGCGGGGCGGTCTGGGCCCTCTCCCGCGGCCGCCGCTGCGGCGATCGCGCCGCTCCGGGCGGTCCGGCTTTCTCGGGTTCTGCGAGCTGATGACCACCTTGCGGTAGGGGTCCTCCCCCACCGAGCGCGAGGTGGCCCCCTCTACCGTCTGCACCGCCGAGTGGATGATCCGCCGCTCATAGGGGTTCATGGGCTCCAGCGTCGTCGAGCGCCCGCTCTTCACTGCGCTGGCAGCGATCTTCTTAGCCAGCGCCTCCAGCGTCTGGCGGCGCTTCTCGCGGTAGTCGCCGCTGTCCACCGTCACCTTCAGGTAGTCGCCGCCGCCTTTGTTGCAGCACAGCCCGGTCAGGTACTGGATGGCGTCCAGCGTCTCGCCGCGCCGCCCGATGAGCATGCCCACCGAGCCGCCTTTCAAGTTGAGCGTCAGGTTGCTGTCACAGAGCTGCTGCTCGATGCTCACGTCCTCGATCTGCATCTTCTCCAGCAGCCGGGCAATGTAATCGCAGGCGATCTGGGCTTTGTGCTGTCGGTTCGCTTCCACCTCGGCCGGGTCGCGCTCCGGGGCCGGCTGCTCCTGCTCGCCGGCCGCTGTCGGGGCGCTCTGCTCCTTAGCTGCCGGCGCGCTCGCCGCAGCTGGCGCCGGGGCGGGTTGTCCGTCGCCGGGCTCCTCTATGTACACCCGCACCTTGGCCGGCGTGCTGCCCAGCAGGCCAAACAGCCGCTTTTGGGGCATCTCCAGCACCTCGATGAGCACCTCGTCCTTTTCCAGGCCCAGCTCCTCACAGCCCAGCCGGATAGCCTGTTCCACGGTACCTGCCGTTTTGATCGTCTCTCTCATGATCTTCTCCCCCCTGGAAGTGCAGCCCTACTTTTCCTGTGGGTCCTCGTTTATATCGCCGTATTTCTTGGCGTCCAGCTCGCGGGCCTTGGCCAGCCGCAGCCGGTTGATCTCCTTTTCAGACAGAGTTTTTTCCACGACCTTCTTGCTGCCGGTCTTTTTGTCCTCCACTTCGATCTTTACCTTTTTCTTCTTGCTCTCCTGCACCGCCTTCATCTTTTCCTCGTAGGCCACTGCCAGCTTTTTGGGGTTATAGATGCGGTTGAGCAGGTAGCTCTGGCCGATGAGGATCACGTTCTGAAAGATCCAGTACAGGCCAACGCCCATGGGCACCTGAAAGGCAAATACCGCCGAGAAGATGCTCATGCCGTACAGCATGAATTTCGAGGTGTTGCCGCCGGCGCCGGCCGCCATAGCTTGTCCGGAGCCGCTGAATTTCATCGAGCACACCGACGACAGGATCATCGACAGGCCGGCCAAAATGGGGATGAGCAGCGCCGCATTAAAGGCCAGCTGCGGCATCTGCGACAGGTCCAGGCCAAAAAAGCTGAAGTTGATCTCCTGGATCTTGGTCATCTGCCCGGCCGAGAAGATCTTGCCGAAGGCGTCGGGGCTCGTCTGCACCGCCGAGATCAGGCTGACTTGCGGGTTGATCGAGTTGACGGTGATGCCCGGCAGCTCCTTGGCGATCTCTATGCCCTTGGTGATCACGTCCGACGGGATGCGGATGATGTGGGTCAGGGGCTTGTAGATCACGTCGATAAGACCAAACAGAATGGGGAACTGGATCAGCATCGGCAGGCAGCCGCCGGCCGGATTGTACCCGTAGTCCGAGTACAGCTTCATCATCTCATCCTGTTGTTTTTTCTTGTCGTTGGCGAATTTCTTCTGGATCTCGGTTATCTTGGGCTGAAATACAGCCATCTGCGCCGTCGACTTCTGCTGTTTGACCGCCAGGGGAAAAAGCAGCACCTTGGTGACCAGAGTAAACAGCAGCAGGGAGAGCGCGTAGTTGTGGGTGAGGTAGTAGCACCCCTGCATGATATACCCCAGCGGGTAGCCGAATATTTCGCTGATAAAGTTCATTCACAATTCCTCCGTTTGGAATTTGCCCGATGGTGTTTAGGGGGCGGCACGGGGTCGTACCCACCCTTAGAAAAGGGATTACAGCGCAAAATGCGCCAGATCGCCAGCAAACTGCCCTTGAGTGCACCGTGGGTGCTGATGGCCTCGATGGCGTAGGCCGAGCAGGTGGGGTAAAAGCGGCAGCTGGGCGGTGTCGCCGGCGAGATATGCTTCTGGTAAAAGCGGATGAGCGCCGTGAGCAGCTTTTTCAAGGTTTTAAAAGGCCTGCCTTTTTTAAATTTTTCTTCATGGCGCTCTCGATGGCCCACTCTTTTACGTGGGGGGTCTTGCCGCGGGCCACAAAAACGATGTCGTAGCCCGGTCTTATCTGGGGCAGCAGTGCCCGGTAGGCCTGCCTGATCACCCGCCGGGCGCGGTTGCGCTGCACCGCCCCGCCGATCTTCTTACTGGTGGTGATGCCCACCCGGGTATATCCCAGCCGGTTTTTAAAAATATATGTGACAATAAGGGGATGCACGACCGAGCGTCCCCTCTTGTAAGTGCGCAAAAACTCAAAGTTCTGGGTCAGGGTGATGATCTTCCCGCCCGGCGCCGTGTTTTCTATTCTGTCACCGGCCGCAGCCGGCGCGCTGTCGCGCATTACACCGTCCATGTATTTCTCTTTATTCTGGGTAAAATGGGGCAAATACACCTCTGCGCCCCAATGCCAGCTCTATGTGGCAGCGGGGCGCAGGGCCGACTTGCAAAAATACTCCGCACAGAAAAACAATAGCCACAACGCAACACATTGTGGCCATCGATTAGTAGCTTAAACGTTTTCTGCCTTTTGCCCTTCTGTGAGCGAGCACTTTCCGGCCGTTGCTGGTTCTCATTCTCTTGCGGAAACCGTGTTCTTTTTTTCTCTGTCTCTTTTTGGGTTGATAGGTTCTGAGCACTTGTAAACCCTCCTTTCGAGGCGAAACCTTGCATTTAATTAGTATATAGGCTGCTCACCGTTCTGTCAATCTTTTTTTCTAAAAAAACCGATGACTACCGCGTTTTTCGGGGGTCCGGCCGCCTGTTGTCGTCTCTTTTGGCCCCTGTTTTGGCCCGCTGGGGCCGCTCGTCCTCTCCCACAGCTCCACACAGCACGTCCACAGCACGCCCCAGCTGCCCCGGGTCCCCGCGGCAGCCTAGCCGCTGCCGTGCGCCCGCAGTCTGCCTGGCACACCTCAGGCGGGCGGCCGGGCGGCTGTCGAGCGATGATCGGGCAGCGGGCATTTCTGCCCCCGCTTCTTTTCTCCATCACCCCGTTGCCGCTGCCGGCGCCCCCCTGCTGTCTTTTCCACATTCCCGCCAAAATCTGCCCGATTTGCCCTGTTTTTTCCTATTATATATACCGCGGGGTTTTGGTGTTTAATTGTTGATAACTATGTGGATTTTGTGTTAGAATGGGAGAGTGAATTACTATGACCTTTTTGGAGGATGGAAAACCTATGGAATCATTTAGCGACGTGTGGGAACTGGTGGCGCACCACTGCAAGACCCAACTCAGCGATATGGTGTACGATCTGTGGATCAAGTGCATCGAACCCATCAAATTCGAGAGCGACACCGCCCTGCTCTATGTGCGCAGCAAATTCCAGCAGGAGCTGATCGAGGAAAAATACCTCGACATCATCAAAGAGGGCTTTTTAAACGTGCTGGGCTTTGACGTACAGGTAAAGATCAGCTGCGACGCCAAGCTCAAAGAGGGCCATGTGGAGCACCCGGCCTCTCCGGCAGTGGCGGCCCCCTCCATCGCCGCCGGCTCCTCGTCGGCCACCTTTACCAAAGAGTTTACCGGCGGCGGCGACTACGACTATACCTTCGAGTCATTCGTGGTCGGCTCCTCCAACAACTTCGCCCACGCGGCGGCCATGGCGGTGGCGGCCAACCCCTCCAATGTGTATAACCCCCTGTTCATCTACGGCGACTCCGGCCTGGGCAAGACCCATCTGCTGTTTGCCATCTGCAACGAGATCAAGAAAAACGACCCCTCCACCAATCTGGTCTACGTCAAGGGTGAGGAGTTCACCAACGAGATGATCTCCGCCATCGCCGCCGGCACCACCATGGACTTTCGCAACAAGTACCGGGTGGCCGACGTGCTGCTCATCGACGATATCCAGTTCATCGGCGGTAAGATCTCCACCCAGGAGGAGTTCTTTCACACCTTCGAGACGCTGTTTTTATCCGGCAAGCAGATCGTGCTCTCCTCAGACAGGCCCCCCAAAGAGATCAAAACACTGGAGGACCGGCTGCGCTCCCGCTTCGAGTCCGGCCTGCTGGCCGATATCCAGCCGCCCGATTTCGAGACCAGAGTGGCCATCATCCGCCGCAAAGCGGAGCTGCTGGGCCTCAACCTGCCGCCCGAAGTGACCGAGTTCATCGCCAACCGCATCAAAAACAACATCCGCCAGCTGGAGGGCGCCGTCAAAAAGCTCAACGCCTACAAAATGCTCGAGGGCATCTCCCCCACCGTGGCCGTGGCCCACACCGCCATCAAAGATATCCTCAGCGACAACCAGCCCATCCCGGTCACCGTCGAGCGCATCATCAACGAGGTCTCGCGCACCTTTAACGTCTCCCCGGCCGACATCAAATCCAAAAAGAAATCGGCCAACATCTCCAGCGCGCGCCAGGTGGCCATCTACGTCATCCGCGAGGTGACCCAAATGCCCATGAAGGCCATCGGCGTCGAGCTGGGCGGCCGCGACCACTCCACCATCGTCTACTCGCTGGGCGAAGTCAAGCAAAAACTCGAGCACAACCAGAAGTTTGCCGAGACCATCGAGGACATCATCAAAAACATCAAAAAGTAAAGCTGGCAGGGGAAAAAGTGTTCCTATATCGCGGTGCGAAATTTCGTGTCGCCCTCTGCCGTCCATGCAATTTTATGCGCATAATCATTCCACCATTTCTTTCACCATCCTTTAACATTTAACAACCGATATTCCACCAAAATGTGGACATCCTCTTTTTCCCCTCATATTCCACAATTTCACAAACAGGCATTCTACATGTCCAAAAAAAGTGAAAAACTGGGCTGTACAGGCCTATTTCCACCCCCGCCTAACAATTCCACCGACACTACTACTATTACTATTTCTTATATATTTTCTTCTCACCAGAAAGGAGCGTTTCCATGAAATTCGTCTGTGACCGGCAATCTCTCAGCGAAGCGATGTTGAACGTACAAAAAGCTGTGCCGGGCAAATCCAACATCCCCGCCCTCGAAGGCGTGCTCGTGCGCACCGAGGAAGACTGCATCACGCTGTCGGGCTACGACCTCGAGCTGGGCATCACCACCCGCATCCCGGCCGAGGTCAGCGAGCACGGCACCATCGTCCTATCGGCGCGCCTGTTTTCCGACATTATCCGCAAACTGTCCGACCAACAGGTCTCGGTCGAGGTCAACAGCCAGCTGCTCACCACCATCAAGACCCAGCAGACCGAGTTCACCATCATCGGTATCGACGCCGACGAGTTCCCCGAAATGCCCGATCTTGACGGCGAGATCACCCTCTCGCTGGATCAGCTCACCTTAAAATCGATGATCGACCAGACGCTGTACGCCGTGGCCCAGACCGATCAAAAACCGGTACACACCGGCATCAAATTCGAGGCCGAGGACGGCATGCTCACCCTGGTCACTGTCGACGGCTACCGCCTGGCCCTGCGCCGCGAGCACGCCGACACCCACCAGAACTGCCAATTCATCGTCCCCGGCAAAGCCGCCAGCGAGATATCCAAGCTGGTCAAAGACTCCGACGAGGTGGCCGAGATCTACCTCTCCGACAAACACATCCTCTTTAAAGTAAACGGCTACCACATCATCTCCCGCCTGCTCGAGGGCAACTTCCTCGACTATAAAAACTCCATCCCCAAAGAGTCCGAGACCACCGTCCTCTGCTCCACCCGCGATTTTATCGACAGCGTAGAGCGCGCCTCCATCATCATCAGCGACCGCTTTAAAAATCCCCTCAAGATCACCTTCGAGGGCTCCACCGTCTCGGTGCTGTGTAAAACGCCGCTGGGCAAGGTGCAAGACGCCTTTACCGCCAACAAGCAGGGCGACGACGTCGAGATCGGCTTCAACAACAAATACCTGCTCGACGCCCTCAAATACACCCACTGCGACGAGGTCAAGCTCTCCTTCGGCGGCTCGCTGGCCCCCATGACCATCACCCCGCCCGAGGGGGACAGCTTCCTCTTCCTGGTGCTGCCGGTGAGGCTCAAAAATGAAAACTGAGATACCGATCCACACCCCGTTCATCAAGCTGGATGCACTGCTCAAATTTGCCGGCCTGTGCGCCACCGGCGGCGAGGCCAAGATCCGCATCACCCAGGGTGAAGTGACCGTCGGCGGCCAGGTCTGCACCCAGCGCGGCAAAAAGATCTACCCCGGCGACACAGTGTGTCTCCAGGGCCGCGAGATCGAGGTAACGGCGTGCGATTAGAAAGTCTCCGGCTGTGCGGCTACCGCAATCTGCAGGAGGTGCAATTTACCCCCCACGTGGGGGTAAACATCGTATTTGGGGACAACGCCCAGGGCAAGACGAACCTGATCGAGGCCATCTGGATGCTCACCGGGGCCAAGAGCTTTCGCCCCGGCCGCGAGCGCGACCTCATCCAAAAAGGGGCCGCCCAGGCCCGGGTAGAGGGCGCCTTTTTTGCCCAGGACCGGCACCAGACCGCCGCCATCACCCTGGGCGATAAGCGGGGCGTGCAGCTCAACGGGGTCGAGAAAAAAAGCGCCAGCGCGCTGGCCGGCAGCTTCTGCTGCGTGGTGTTCTCCCCCGCCCACCTCTCCATCGTCAAAGACGGCCCCCAACTGCGGCGCCGCTTTCTCGACGGCGCCATCTGCCAGATACGCCCCCAGTTCATCACCGCCCTGTACCAGTACCGCCAGGCACTGGCCCAAAAAAACGCCCTCATCAAAGACCTCTATAAAAACGCCGAGCTCTACGACCTGCTGGCGGTGTTCGACGAAAAGCTCTGCCAGCTGGGGGTGCGGGTATACCAGATGCGGCGGCGCTACTTTGCCGCTCTGTCTAACTGGGCCGGCCAGATCTACAGCGGTCTCTCCGGCGGCCGGGAAACGCTCACCCTGTGCTACGACAGCGTCTTTTCCGGCGACGAGCAGGCGCTCGACGCCCCACAGCTGCAGCAGCTCTACAGCCAGCGCCTGCAAGAGGCCAAAAAAGACGACCTGCGCGCCGGCTACAGCACCGTGGGGGTGCACCGCGACGACCTGCGCTTTCTCATCGGCGGGCTCGACTGCCGTCTCTACGGCTCTCAGGGGCAGCAGCGCAGCGTGGCGCTGGCCCTCAAATTGGCCGAGGGCTACCTGCTGCGCGAGTTTATCGGCGAAACGCCGGTGATGCTCTTAGACGACGTGATGAGCGAGCTCGACCCCAGCCGCCAAAACTACATCCTCAACCACCTGGAAGACGCACAGGTATTCATCACCTGCTGCGACCGGGCCCCTATCGAGCAGCTGCTCACCGGCCGCGCCTTCTATATGAAAAGCGGCCATCTCGAGCCCTGCGGCAGCGAGGAGGACTAGACGTGTACATCCATCTGGGGCAGGATACCGTGGTGCGCACCCGCGATATCGTCGGCATCTTCGATATCGACAACACCTCGGTCTCCAAAGACACCAAAAATTATCTCAAACGATCCGGCACGCGCGGCCAGGTGCGCAACGTGTGCGGCAGCGGCGACATCCTCGATATCGGGCTGCCCAAATCGTTCGTGGTCATCACCGGCCCCGGCGGGCCCATCACCTATATAAGCCCTATCTCGCCGGCCACCTTAAAAAAACGGGTGGCGGCCAGGCGGCGGCTCCCGCGCGCCAAACATCGATAATACCGTCTGCCCCAGGGGCGGACTTTTACACGGAGGGATCACTTTGGAAAACATGCCAGAGAACATCAAGCAGGAGAATCGGGCCTACGACGGCGAACAGATACAGGTGCTCGAGGGGCTGGAGGCAGTTCGCAAGCGGCCGGGCATGTATATCGGCTCCACCGGCAGCCGCGGCCTGCACCACCTGGTGTACGAGATCGTCGACAACGCCATCGACGAAGCCATGGCCGGGTACTGCGACCGCATCGGCGTCGAGATCTTGCCGGGCAACTGTATCCGCGTCACCGATAACGGCCGCGGCATCCCGGTCAGCATCCAGCCCAAAATGGGCATCCCGGCAGTCACGGTGGTGTTCACCGTGCTGCACGCCGGCGGCAAGTTCGGCGGCGGCGGGTACAAGGTCTCTGCCGGGCTGCACGGCGTGGGCGCATCGGTGGTCAACGCCCTGTCCGAGTACCTGGAAGTCTGGGTCCGCAAAGAGGGCAAGATCTACTACCAGCGCTTTGAAAAAGGGGTAGCGATCGGCGATCTGGCGGTCATCGGCGACTGCGGCGCCGACGAGAGCGGCACTACGGTGCTCTTTCACCCCGACAGCGAGGTGTTCGAGGACATCCAGTTCGAGTTCGACGATCTGGCGTCCCGGCTGCGCGAGCAGTCCTTCCTGAATGCCGGCGTCAAGATCGTGCTGGAAGACAAGCGCGACGAGGAGGACCCGATCACCGAGGTGATGCACTACGAGGGCGGCATCCGCAGTTTCGTCGAGTACATCCACAAGAAAAAAGGCCTCGATGTGGTCCACCCCGACGTCATCTACCTGTCCGGTCAAAAAGAGGACGCCATGGTCGAGGTGGCGCTGCAGTATAACGACAGCTACAACGAAGTCATGCTCTCTTTTGCCAACGACGTGCACACCACCGACGGCGGCACCCACGAGCAGGGATTTAAGGCCGCGCTCACCCGCGTATTCAACGAGTACGGCCGCAAAAACGGCATCCTGAAAGACGCCGACAAAAATCTCTCCGGCGAAGACGTGCGCGAGGGGCTCACCACCATCATCAGCGTCAAGGTGACCGAGGCCCAGTTCGAGGGCCAGACCAAGGCCCGCCTGGGCAACACCGAGATCCGCTCCATGGTCGACAGTCTGGTGTACGACAAGCTCTCCACCTATTTCGAGGAGAACCCCGCCACCGTCAAGCTCATCTTCGACAAGGCCCTCACCGCCGCCCGCGCCCGCGAGGCGGCCC
>NZ_OKQO01000003.1 GCF_900289145.1 Neobittarella massiliensis (ex Bilen et al. 2018) | reverse complement strand
GGGGGGGGGGCCCTAAAAGAAGCGGGGGGGGGGCCGGGGGCGCGAGCTGGTCGGGGCCGGGTGGGAGGGGTTCTTTTTTAGGGGGGAAAGCGGTTGCGTTTTTTTGTCTCGTTAAAACGAGACAGGGGGTGTAAAGGAGGGGGGGGGGGGGGCGGGGGGGGGGGGGGGGGGGGTCCCCGCCCCGCCGTTGGCGGCATGAAAAAAGAGCGCGGTGACCCGCGCTCTTTTTTTCGTGGAGTAATTACTTGAGCTGCTCTTTGACTTTGGCAGCTTTGCCGACGCGATCGCGCAGATAGTACAGCTTGCTCCTGCGAACACGGCCTCTTCTGACGATCTCGACCTTTTCGACTTTGGGAGAGTGTACCGGGAACACGCGCTCTACGCCTACGCCGTAAGACACGCGGCGCACGGTAAAGGTCTCCTCGATACCACCGTGTTTGCGGGCGATGACAGTGCCCTCAAACACCTGGATCCTCTCGCGCTGGCCCTCTTTGATCTTCACGTGTACCCGTACGGTATCACCGATGTTGATCTCGGGCATCTCGCTCTTGAGCATCGAGCTGGTCATGAGTTTTAAAGCGTCCATAATGATCCTCCTTGGTTTCAGGCATTCTTGTCTCTTAAATATTGGGACGGGCGGGTTACCGCACGTGAACAGAGGACTGCCCGGTTTAATGTCGGTCCTGAACATTAACCCCATCAGCAGCAGCGGCCACTGACGGAACATTCTTTAGAATGATAGCACACTTTTTGTACCGGTGCAAGCTTTTTTTGCCTTTTTATACCGGCAGACAGTCCGGCCGGGGGCCTAGCGAAAGAGCGCCCCCTCGGTATCGTACAGCTGATCGCGGAAGATGCGCTGTACCGAGAGCTGGCAGCCGGTCTGGGTGCAAAAGGCGTCGAGCAGCAGCGCCGGGTTGAGGTTTTTCTGGGTGCCGGCGGCACAGCGCAGTGTGGCGGCGCACGCCTCTTTTTCGGCGCGCACCTCAGCGTCGAGCAGCATGGGGCGGATATCTACCTCTTTTATGCCTTTTTTGGTTTTTTTGGAGGTGATGATCGCCGACTGCTCTACAAACTTTTGCAGAGCGCTGGCCAGTGCCAGCGGCTTTTTATCGCCCTGCAGACGCAGCTGGTAGCGGGCGGCAGCTATTTTGGTAAAATCGCGGCCCTCGCTGGCATCGTAGGCAGTGCGCACCCGCAGTTCCTCGGGCAGCGCCACGTCCAGACGGCGGGCCACCTCCTGCATCTCCACCTCTTCTACCAGGCGAAACTGCATGATCTCGCAGCAGCTCTCCTGCCCCAGCGACAGCGGCAGCGCAAAGGTGAGATAGATGTGGGGATTAAAGCCCTGGGTGTACCACACCGGCAGGCCCGAGCGCTTGAGTGCCCGGGTCACGCAGCGCACCAGGTCGAGGTGGGAGATGTATTTGGCGCGGCCGGTCTTTTCAAACCACAGCCTAACAGTTTTCAGCGGTTCCAAAACAGGGCCCTCCTAACAGTTTATTGGCGCCGCACCCACTGCACTGCAGCCGGCAGTGGGGGGTGGCGGTATCGGCGTGCGCCTTTTTGTTTTCGCGGATCAAAAACGCCTTGTCTACCCCGAAATACAGGTGATCCCAGGGGAGCACCTCGTCGTAGGGACGCCGCCGGTTGGCGTAAAAGGCGGGGTCGAGCCCGCAGTCGGCGATGGCCTGCACCCACTTGTCAAAATCGAAGTACTCGCTCCAGCCGTCCATCTTACAGCCGCGCTGCCAGGCCAGCAGGAGCGCCTGACCCAGGCGGCGGTCGCCGCGGGCAAACACCCCTTCGATAAAGCTGGTCTTGGCGTCGTGAGAGGAGATGCGCACTTTTTTGGTGCGCAGATGCTGGCGCATGAGCTGCTGCTTTTCGCGCAGCTCATCCATGGTGGCCTGCGGCTCGAACTGGAAAGGAGTAAACGGCTTGGGCACGAAGCAGGCCGCGCTCACCGAGACGCTCACCGACCTGCCCTTGGGGCGGTCGGGATTTTGATAATAGAGATTCACGACCCCCTGCGCGGTGTCTACGATACCGCAGACGTCCTCTTCGGTCTCGGTGGGCAGGCCGATCATAAAATAGAGCTTGATGTTGGTGTATCCGCCCTCGAACGCCACGCGGCAGGTGTGGTCGATCTCCTGTTGGCTGACGTTTTTGTTGATGACGTTGCGCAGGCGCTGGGTGCCGGCCTCGGGGGCAAAGGTGAGGCTCGACTTGCGCACCGAGCTGATCTTCTCCACCAGTTCCTCTGAAAAATTATCCACCCGCAAAGAGGGCAACGACAAGCTGACGTGGTCGCGCTCGGACCAGGAGAGCAGCTTTTCGAGCAGCGGCTCAATGGTGGAGAGATCGCTGGTGGAAAGCGAGGTGAGCGACACCTCGTCGTAGCCGGTGCTGTCGCACAGACATTTTGCCTGCCGGTCGATGACCTCCGGCGACTTCTCGCGAAATGGGCGATAAATAAAGCCCGCCTGACAGAAGCGGCAGCCGCGGATACAGCCCCGCAGCACCTCGGTCATGGCGCGGTCGTGCACGATATCGGTAAAGGGGACGACAAAAGTATCGGGGAAATAGGCGCGGTCGAGATCTTTTACGATGCGCTTGCTGACCACTTCCGGAGCGCCGTTTAAGGGCTCTACCTCTTTGACGGTGCCGTCTTGGTGGTAGTGTACCTGGTAGAAGCTGGGCACGTAGACCCCCTGGATGCGGCAGGCCTTTTGCAAAAACTGCTGCTTGCTCTCGCCGGCCTGTTTGCAGGCCAGATAGAGGTCGCATACCTCCATGTTGAGCTCCTCCCCTTCACCCAGCAAGAACAGGTCGATAAAGGGGGCCAGCGGCTCGGGGTTGCAGGCGCAGGGGCCGCCGGCCACCACCAGATTTTTGAGGTCGTGGCGGTCTTTGGCCAGCACCGGAATGCCCGCCAAGTCGAGCATATTTAAAATGTTGGTAAAGCTCAGCTCGTACTGCAGGGTAAAGCCGAGGATATCGAAATCGGTGAGCGGATCGAGGCTCTCGAGCGCGTAGAGGGGGATGTGGTTTTGCCGCATCTCGGCCTCCATGTCGGTCCAGGGGGCAAAGCAGCGCTCGCACCAAAAATTTTCGCGGGTGTTGAGCAGCCCGTAGAGGATCTTCATGCCCAGATGGCTCATGCCCACCTCGTAGGTGTCGGGAAAACAGAAGGCAAAGCGCAGATCGATCTCGCTCTTGTCTTTTTGTATGCTCCCCATCTCGCCGCCGATGTATTGGGCGGGTTTTTGTACGCGCAGCAGTACGCGCTCTATCTCGTCTCGCAGCATGCTCTTCCTCCAAAAACGGTTGTGGACACCGGACCTCTACGCGGCCTGAAAATGCGTGATCCCGGGCCATTCTAAGGTATTATAGCCTATCTCGACACGGTTTGCAATCGCCAGTATATGCCGGTGCGGAGCCCGTAAAAAACAAGAGAGCGGGCCCGGACGACATCTGGTCCGGGCCCGCTTAGAGAGGTGCTTTCTTTTAGGAGGAATCGCTTGGATCTATTTTATGTAAGTGTGGCATTTTTATTGAGACCGCCAGCCGCGGGCGGGCACCGCGCTAATGGCTGACGGCGCAGGGGGCGAGATACTGGCCGGCAAAGTCTTCGGCCGGCATGGGCCGGGCGTAGTAAAAGCCCTGGACCACATCGCACCCCAGCTGCCGCACGCAGTCGAGCTGACCGGCAGTCTCTATCCCCTCACACACAGCGATCATTTTGGTCTCGTGGGCCATCTCCACCACCTTTTGCAAAATGACGACGCTGCGGCGGTTCTTCTCGCAGTCGATGGCCAGACTGCGGTCGATCTTTAAGATGTCCGCCGAGAGCATACTGAGCATGTTGAGGGAGGCATAGCCGGTGCCGAAATCGTCGATGGCCAGCAAAAAGCCCATCTCGTGCAGCCGCCGAGCCATGACATAGACCTCGTCGTTATACTCGACAAAGGTGCTCTCGGTCAGCTCGAACACGATCAGCTCGTGGGGGATGCGGTACTTGTCGACCACCGAGCAAAAGTCCTCCAGGTAGCGGCTGTGGGCCAGGTGCCGGCGCGACTGGTTGATGGATACCGGCAACACCGGCCGGCCCTCATTTAGCCAGCGGCGCAGATGCCGACAAAGCAGATCTAACATGTAGAAATCGAACTCCAAAATAAACTCGCTGTGCTCGAACAGGGGGATGAACGCCCCCGGCATGATGAGAGAACCATCGGGCTGCTGCCAGCGCACCAGCGCCTCCCCCGCAGCCGGCGAGCCGGTAGCGAGCTCTACCTGCGGCTGTATGTACAGTTTGAAGGCGCCGCTCTCGATCGCCGACATCGCTTTGGCCATCAGCTGCGAGTCGGCGTACCAGCGGGCCGACATCTCGGGGGCATAGTACACGTATTCGCTCACTGCACGGCTGCTGTCGAGCGACTGCTGGGCGACCAGGGCCTTGTCGAGCATATCTTTGATCTCCTCGCCCTGCAAGTTGGGCGGCAGATAGAGACCGGCAGTGAAGTTGATCTCGACACTGAGCTGCCGGCGCAGTTCCTCGTCGACGAGCGCGGCGCGTATCTGCTCCATGCGGCGGGCCATATCGGCTTTGCCGCGAAAGACGAGCATGGCGGCAAAGATATCTTTTTCTACCCGGCCACAGGTCTCCTGCTCGCTACAGCTGGCCTGCAGGTGGCCGGCGATGTGCCGCAGCACCTGGTCGCCCACCACAAAGCCGCTGGTGCGGTTGATGTAGCGAAAGCCGTTGATGCCGAACTTTAAAAAGACATAGGTGTTTTGCGGCCACCGGCGGCGCAGCTGGTCGGCGGCGGCGACAAAGCCCTCCATATTGTAGATGCCGGTGAGCGCATCGCGCAGGCGCAGCTCTTCCAACTGCCGCCGGGTCACCTGGACGGCGGAGGCGTCTTGAGGCGGAAAATAGGGCACCGAGGAATGGATGCAGCAGATGCGCCACCCCTGCGGCAGAGAGCGCAGCTGCAGCGTCATGCGCACCGTGAGCATAGAGGCGCCGCTCTCTGCCTCTACGCCCAGCCGCAGAAAAGCCAGCACGGTGGTGGTGTCGCGGCCGGAGGAAAAGCTCTCGACCTGCATGTTTTCCAGCAGGAGCTGCACCTTTGGGTCGCCGTGCAGCTGGCGCATGTGGGCGCACACATCCTCGAAGCTGTAAAACACATCGCTCTTTTCTGCGCCTATCCAAAACAGCGGCTGAGCCAAGAGCTCCCCTATCCCGTCCAGATCCCGGCGCAAATAGCACTGGATGAACCTCTGTGCTATCTGTTCTGCCTCTACACTGCGCATGCGCACACCTCCCCGGTCACATCTGGCGGTGCAGAGGGACCATTTTTTATTTTACTCTGACCTGATTATACCGCGCTTTTACCGATAAAAGCAAATCGGCAGCTCGATCTCCCGGTTGTGCTCCCTGCTCGTTGCCAATCGTTTTGCTGTGAGCGCGGCAAAAAAGGAGCCGGCTATCAGCCAGCTCCTCTAAAGATCTGATGTGCTCTGCTCAACCGCTTCCCTGCCGGCGCTGGGCCCAGAGCAGATACAGCCCGGCGATGAGCAGCGTGGGGTTGCCGCCGGTATGCAGCAACAGCCAGGCGCCGGCCAGACAGAGCAGACCCAGTACCGCATAGGACAAAAGCGCGCTGGCCACATCGGCCCGGCGGCGGCCAAAGGCGCGCCACAACAGCAGGTAGAGCACCTGGCCGCCGTCGAGCACCGAGACCGGCAGCAGGTTAAAGCCGCCCAGCAGCAGGTGCACCAGACAGAAGATGAGCACATCTACCTGAAAGCGCTGCTGCAGCGCCGCCAGCGCCGCCAGACCGCAGAGCAGATTGACCGCCGGGCCCGCCAAAAATACCGGTATATCGCGCAGGCCCGGCAGGTAATCGCCGCCGCGGTCGAGCCGGATACCGGCGGGGGAAAAATAGAGACCGTATATTTTTTGGCGCTGTAACAGGAGCACTGCCAGGTGCCCGGCTTCGTGCAGCAGGCTAGCCACCAGGGCGGTGCGCACGATACCCGTATAGTCGAACACCGAGATGCACAGCAGCAAAAAAAGATACAGCGGGCTGACGGCGATCTCGGTCCCTTTTAGGGCAAATCTCATGCCAGTTGCGGGAAGGCCCAAGTTGGGTTGAGCCGCACCCCGTTTATGCGAAATTCAAAGTGCAGATGGGGGCCGGTGGACCAGCCGGTAGTGCCCACCCGAGCAATGGTCTCGCCCTGACGGACCACAGTGCCGGCCGAGACCAGCAGACTGTTGCAGTGCCCGTAAAAGCTCTGCAGCCCATCGCCGTGGTCGATGAGCAGGTAGTTGCCGTACACCTCTGACTGGCCCGCCTCTTTTACTACCCCGCACAGCGTGGCGGCGATACGGGTATCCATAGGCACTGCCAGATCGATGCCGGTGTGGAAATCCAGCTTGCCGGTCAGCGGGTGATCGCGGTAGCCAAACGGCGAGGTGACGGTGGGGTCTTTGACCGGCAGTGTGGGCTGCTGGGTGAGCGAAAAAGGCTCGTAGCTGGCATTTTCCGGCGGGGCCAGCGCCTCACCGCTCTGGGCGGTGGCCAGCACCGACTGATCCACCTCCTGACCGCCGCCCTGACCCAGCGCCTCGCCCTGACGCACCAGCGTGCCCGGCGCCGCCAGCACTGTGGTGGTAGTGGCGCCCTGACTGGCGGTGGCCTGCGCGCTGGAGGACTGGGCAGCGCTGTCGGCAGTGCTGCTGGTACCGGTACCGCTGCCGCTGGACTGGCTGCCAGACGAAGCATCGGCCGAGGAGCTCTGTCGACTGCTATCTTTTTGTTCGCTCTCTTTGCCGCCGAGCTTATCGTACACCTGCCACAGCACATCCTGTGCCTCGGACAGGTCCTCTTCACGGTAGATGACGGCTTTAAAATCTTTTCGCACATCTTCGAAAAAGGTTGGCTTTACCCACTGAGTGAGCGCTATCCCCCCCACCAGCAGAGCGGTAAGCCCGATCTGCACCAAGGTGACGAGCCCGCTGTTTGTGCGCTCCTCCCGCCGCGATGGACGTGTATCCCTGCTATAAGTCCGGTAATCCCTGTCGTTTCTCACCGTTCTCCCTCCCACGCATTACGCATCCTGTCTTGCCAGGCACTTTTTGTAAAGTCTATGTCCAAAAATGCCAGAAAAGACCGCCGGACAGGCCTGGCGCCGTACGGTTTGCCCTCTTTTGTCGGCCCGCACACCTGTTGGCGGCGGTGTGCTATAATAGTAGAGTAGATTCCCCGCTGCTTTTATGTATGCGGGTGCGTGCCGAAACATTTGCAGCCGGCCCAGGCCGCTGCACAGAAAGGGGCAAATATGGACCTGATGCAGGCGCTGCGCGACCGCCATGCGGTGCGCAGCTACACCGACCAAAAGATCGAGGAACCTGTTTTGCAGGCGCTGCGGGAGGAGATAGCCGCCTGCAACGGACAGGGGGGGCTGGACATACAGCTCGTCACCGACGAGCCGGAGGCCTTTGGCAGCCTGATGGCCCGCTGCAGCGGGTTTCGCGGTGTGCGCAACTACCTGCTCCTGGCGGGTGAGGACACACCCGACCTACCACAGCGCGCCGGCTATTTTGGCCAGCGCCTTGCTCTGCGCGCCGGTCAGCTGGGGCTAAACAGCTGCTGGGTGGCCGGTACCTATCGCAAAAACAGGTGCGCGGCGGTGCTGAAAGAGGGGCAAAAGCTGGTGTGCGTGATCGCTTTGGGGCATGGGACCACGCAGGGCACCGCCCACAAGAGCAAGCCGCTCTCGGCGCTGTGCCGCGTAAATGGCCCGATGCCCGACTGGTTTCGCGCCGGGATGGAGGCGGCCATGCTGGCACCCACAGCTATGAATCAGCAGAAGTTCATCGTGTCGCTGGCCGACGGGGAGGTGCAGGTACACGCCACCGGCGGCAGCTGTGCCGAGGTGAACGTGGGCATCGTCAAATACCATTTTGAGTGTGGCGCCGGCCAGACCTGTTTTTTGCCGCAGATGCAGGCGGTGTGCTAAAAATTTGTTAAAAGCCCGGCACCTTGCTGTGAGGTGCCGGGCTTTTTTTACCTGTGGCGCCGCCGGAGGAAAACGGCCATATACGGTTTTACAAGTGAGCTAGTCACAGCGGTATAAGGCCCTGTTTTTGTAAAAACTTCTCGAACTTGGCCGGCGACAGGATCTCGCTGGTTACCAGGTGGCCGCCGTAAAACAGGCTGTAGGTGGGAGAAGCCGTGGGGGCCGCCTGTGCCTGCCGGGTAGTTTGCAGCTTGCGCAGCGACAGCTGCAGGCCGTGGTCTGCCGCCAGCTGGCAAATGAGCGGCGCATATTTTTCGGTGTGGGGGCACTGATTGGTGTAGTAGAGCACCAGGCCCTGCTCTTTGATCTGGCCGGAGCGGGCGCAGCTGCGAAACTGGGGCACCGGTGCACTGCTGGTAAAAGGCAGGTACCAGAGCTGAAAATAGGGCTGTGCGGTATCAGCCACTGCAAATCCCCGGTGCTTTAGATAGCCGGGGTCGCTTAAAAAGGGGCGCTTTTTCGCTGATGACAGCACTGTGAGCCCGCAAAATCCCCGCTGCTCGGCATCGGCGATACAGCGGTCCAGCAGTTCGCTGGCGTACCCCTGACCTTTGAACTTGCCCGCCACCCACAGGCAGTCAATGTGCATATACCCGCTGGCCTGTATGGGGTACCAGGCGCTTTGAGCCGGTAGGTACTCGATGAACACCTTGCCGCGCTGGTCGAGTTTGACAAAGGTGAGCCCATCGGCAAAGCGCTGTTTCATCCACATCTTTTTGGAGGACACACAGTGCTCGCCTTTTTTATCGGCGATGGCGCAACAGATGTGTTCGGTGTCGATATTGTGCTGATCTACGGTGATAAATCCCATCTGGTCTACCCTCTCTTGATCCAGGGGCTTTTGGTACTTCGGTTCCTCTTTAAGATGCCTGCCCCTGTTTACTACTGCTATCATAGCACAGCGAAGCTGACAGCAGTATGTCAACTTTTTCCCACTAAAAAACAGCCGGACCCGCTGCCGGCTGTTTTTAATAAAAGCGCAGTGTTGAATGGGCACGCCTCTGCCCCAGTTTACAGGCGCGCGACCAGCTCGTCGCAGTAGAGGATCTGGCCATTAAGGTCCAGTATGTTGGCCAGCTGGCCGATCTGCGGCTTTTTGATATACGACTGGTCCAGGATCTGCTGATCCCAGAACATTTTGCAGGGTCGCCGTCGGCGGTGATGTGCCCTGTGGCACGAGTCACGACCCGGCGTAGATACCGTCGGCAATGGCCGCTGCCACCTGCTTTTTGCCCGGTGTGCTGGACAGATAATCCAGGTCGTCAGGGTCGCTCAGATGGCCGCAGGAGAGCGCTACTGCCGGGCAGGTAAACTGGCGGGTGACGGAGAGATACCCCTGGGCGGCGCCCAGGTCGCGCAGCGGAGTCGCCGACGACAGCGCCGCTGTGAGGTTGCCCGCCAGCCGCGCCGAGTAGGGGGTAAAGTAACTGGCCGTGCAGCCGCTGGCGGCGGACTGGCCAGCGCTCGCCAGCCGCAGCTGCAAAAACAGCGTTCCGCCCCAGTCGCGACAGGCCTGTACCCGCTGATCTGGCGGCAGTGACCCGTCGCCGATACACACCTGGGCACCGCGGGTCTCCAGCTGGATCTTAGTCTCGGCTGCGATGCCGCGCAGTACCTCCGCATCGGTGACGCCGCCCAGCGACAAGCCGCTGTAGCTGAGGTCGAGGTAGATCCGTGCACCGGCGAGCGAGCGCACCACCGGTGCAAAGCGCAGCACCAGGTCCTGGCCGTCATAGCTGCTGCTGACACCGCGAAACTGGCCGGTACTGCCAAAGGTGAGCGCCAGCGTTTGGCTCCCCTGCTCCTCGCCGGTCAGCCAGCTGGCACCGGCAAACACGCTGTTGACTGGCAGCTCTACCAGCGGGCGAGCCCCATCCTGACAGTAAAAGTGGAGCAGCAGGCCCCCCTCACTCCACTCTATGCGGTATGGGGCGCGCCAAGACTGTTTTATGCGAAGCTGCAGGTCTTTTCCATCCAGCTGTGCGGTGATCTCTTCGATGTGGTTGGCCGGTATCTGCTCCTCGCCGAGCAGCGCCACCTCCCGTGCCAGCACTCTAGTGCCGGAGCGCAGCAGGTAGTACTGGTCGGTATACCCCAGATCGCTGCAGACCAAGGGGCCGGCCTCGATAAAATCGATGGTACCGGTAGCAAGCGGAAAGATCGTGGGGCTGGGCAGGTTGGTCATTTGGCCGGCAGCATAGCCGGCGGCCCCGCCCGGACCGGCCTGGATGGCCACCGCGCTGCCACTGTAGTCGGGGTACAGATCCTGCCCCGGGTCGACCGCCGGCGGCAGATAGCTGTCAGCCGGGGGCGCAGGCAGGGCCTGGGGCCCATTTTCGGCTACGGTGACCAAGCCGCCCTGCATCTCTTCGGTGCGCCCACCGGCAGTGGCCCGTATCTGAATACGGCCCACTTCGCTGCCCGGCTGCAGATCATCTGGCACAAAGAGCATACCCACAAAGGTACTGCCGGCCGCCGACCGCTCTTCGTCGCCAGCGGGCTGCTGTACCTGGGAGAGCGTGATCTCCTCCCCCAGCAGCCGAGCAGTAACCGCCGCCTTGGCGCTGGCCTGCACCTCTACCAAAATGCCGCTGCCGGCAGAGAGCTGCAGGTCTTGCGCCGGTGACACCCCACGCAAAAGGCGCTGGTCGCACACCACCACATACAGGCGTTCCGGCTCGTCTTTGTACACGATGTGAAAGGCGTTGGGCCCCGGCGACAGCCGGCCGGTGACCGAGAACTGTCCGCGCGCGTTGCACAGCACCTTGACCCCGTTTATTTTGAGCGTGACTTTTGGGCTGGCGGTGCCGTAAAAATGGATGGTATCAGCCTCGGTGACGGTATAGGGCTGCGCCGGGTTTTTTATATCCAGCCCGGCCGGGAGCGGATCATCGAGGCCCAGCTGCCGGTATCCGCCCAACAGCGCGGCCGTCACGCCGTCACCTACATCGAGCGGTTCGCCGCTGATCGCAGGCGCCTGGGGGAAGCCGGTGACCTGATGAACGTGTTGCCGCTGACCCAGATATCTCCCCAGCAGAATAGCCCCCGCCACCAGAAGCAGACACCCCAGGCAGCCGGCCAGCAGCCGCAACAGTTTTTGCGGGCGATGCGCCGGCGGCTGCTCTCGGCCGGACATCGGATCGATCGCCGCGCGACGATCGGTGGGACTGTTTTGGCTTTGCTCTCTGTTTTTCATAAGATCTCCCCGTTCTACCTGCCTGTAATAAGTACATGGTATCTATTTTTCGACAAAATAACAACATTTTTGTCGAAAAACTGCACTGTGCTAAACATTTAAAGATCTTTTTGTGCATACGGTGTACTTATTAAGGGGGCTTCCTGGTATGCAAACGGGGGCTGCCAAAAAAGAGCACCGCCAATACCCGGCAAAACGCCGGGGTCCGCGGTGCTCCTATATAAGAGTATTGTGTGTGCTATGTACTATTTTTTAGGGCGGCCGGGCACCGGCTGGCAGTGGGGGCAGTAACAGCTGGAGCGCCCGCCAATGACCGTGCGCTCAATGGGTGTACCGCAGCGCGTACACGGCTGACCGGCGCGGCCATAGGCCTGCAAAAAGACCTCTTCACTGTACTTTTTACCGGTTCCCTCCAGGTGCTGCCGGGCGGTGCGGCGCTTGTAGCTTATCCCCTGCTGCAAGATCTGCGGGGTGAGCGCCGCTATGGCCCTCCAGTCTTTGGGGCGCAGCGTGCTGGCCGGGCTGGTGGGACAGATACCGGCGGCAAACAGGATCTCGTCGGCGTAGATGTTGCCGATGCCCGCCACCACGCTCTGGTCTAGCAGGCATTCCTTGATGGGACGGCGCCGATTTTGCTGGCTCTTTTGCAGGTACCCGGCCGTGAAGGTGGGGTCGAAAGGCTCGGGGCCCAGTTTGGCCATACCGCTGAAATCGTCTTGTTCGCCTGCCGTCTGCAGCCAGAAGCGGCCAAACCCACGGGAGTCTACATACCGCAGCTGCGTGCCGTCACTGAGCGAAAACACTACGTGGGTGTGTTTTTCCCGGGGCCAGTCGGCTGGGGCGGCCAACAGGTTGCCGGTCATGCGCAGGTGCAGGATCACCGTATCACCGCTATCCATCTGCAGGGTCAGAAATTTGCCGCGGCGACCCATGGCGGTGATGGTACAACCGGCCAAAGCGCTGCAGAAAGTCTCGGCTTGGGGGCGGGCGATGATCTTTTGCTTGAGCACGGCTGTATCGACGATCTTGCGCCCCACGATACAGGGCTCGATCGCCTGGCGCAACGTCTCTACTTCGGGCAGTTCCGGCATGGGTATCTCCTTGACCTATGTGGTCGCTCTCTTCTGGCGGCGGCTGTTTAGAGCAGCTCGCAGACCAGATCGGTGTAGGCGGTGGGGTCCTCGATGGCAAAGCCCGCGATCAGGCTGGCCTGCTGATAGAGCAGCTGGGCCAGCTTGGCGGCGCGGTCCCGGTCGCTGCTAAAGGCCTGCTGCAGCTTATTAAACATGGGGTGGTCAGCCCCCAGCTCGAGCACTCGCTGGGCTTTGGGCGCGTCCTCCATCTTCATCTGGGCGAAGTACTTTTCCATCTCCAGCGTGACTTCGCCGGTGCTGGAGAGAAATACCGGGTGGCTTTTGAGCTTAGAGGATATCTGCACGTCGCTGACTTTGTCTTTGAGCGTCTCTTTTAAGAAGGCCAGCAGCTCGCCGCTCTGCTCCTCTTTTTCTTTCGCCGCCTTTTTCTCCTCTTCGCTCTCGGGCAGCTCGGCGGCATTGACGTTTTTGAGCTCCTTGCCGTCCTGGTCGTGCAGGATCTGCATCACGAACTCGTCCACTTCGTCGGTGAGGTAGAGGATCTCCCAGCCGCGGTCGCGGATGGCCTCGGTCTGGGGGAGATTGGCGATCTTCTGCACCGAATCGCCGCAGGCATAATAGATCTCTTTTTGATCCTCGGGCATGCGGGCGACATACTCTTTTAAAGTGACCGGCTTTTCCTGGGTGGAGGAGTAGAACAGCAGCAGGTCGCGCAGCTGATCTTTGTGGGCGCCGTAATCGCCGACCGCACCGTATTTGAGCTGCAGGCCAAACTGGGCAAAGAAGCTCTCGTACTTCTCGCGGTCGCTCTCGAGCAGCTTCTCCAGCTCGCGGCGGATCTTCTTTTCGATATTGGTGGCGATGGTGCGCACCTGCCGGTCCTGCTGCAACATCTCGCGGGAGATGTTCAGAGACACATCGGGCGAGTCGACCACACCTTTGACAAAGCGGAAGTGCTCGGGCAGCAGATCGGCGCAGTTCTCCATGATGAGCACGCCGCTGGAGTAGAGCTGCAGGCCTTTCTGGTAGTCGTTTGAATAGTAATTGTAGGGGGTGCGCGCCGGGATGAACAGCAGCGCCTCGTAGGAGGTGAGGCCCTCGGTGCTGACCCGGATGGTGGTGAGCGGGGCCTCGAAGTCGCCGCACTTCTCGCGGTAGAAATCGGCGTACTCCTCGCTGGTGACTTCGCTCTTGGGGCGGTGCCAGATGGGGACCATGCTGTTGAGGGTATCGACCTCGCTGTACTGCTCGTACTCGGTCTTTTTGTCCTCCCCCTCACCGACTTCGACCGGGCGCGACTTGGTGACCATCATTTTGATGGGCCAGCGGATGTAGTCGGAGTACTTTTTTACCAGACTGCGCAGCCGGTACTCCTCTAAAAACTCGCTGTACTTGTCGTCTTCGGTGTCCTCTTTGAGGTGCATGATGACGTCGGTGCCGGCAGTGTCGCGGGCGCACTCGGTAATGGTGTAGCCGTCGGCGCCGGAGGAGATCCATTTATAGGCTACGTCGCTGCCGTAGGGGCGGGTGATGACGGTGACCTTGTCACTGACGATAAAGGCCGAGTAAAAGCCGACGCCGAACTGGCCGATGATATCGGTGTCGTCGGCTCCTTCTTGGCCGGCGATCTCTTTTTTAAACTGCAGCGAACCGCTGCTGGCGATGGTACCCAGGTTTTCTTCCAGCGACTGCCGGTCCATGCCGATACCGTTGTCGCGCACGGTGATGGTGCGCGCCTCTCTATCCGGCAGTATCTCGATATAAAAGTCGTCTCTCGAAAGGCCCACTTCCCTGTCGGTCAGGCCGCGGTAACACAGCTTGTCGATGGCGTCGGAGGCGTTTGACAAGATCTCGCGCAGGAATATCTCCCGATTGGAGTAGATGGAATGGATCATCAAATCGAGCAGCCGTTTAGACTCTGCTTTGAATTGTTTTTTAGCCATGGAAACGATCTCCCTCTCGCAAAATTAGCACTCGAGCAATTAGAGTGCTAATTAGAGAATACCGCAATCCCTTTTTTATTTCAATGAACAATTTGTAAATTGTGCCATTTGCACAAAAACAGTCTCTGTTTATACAGCTATTCATCTAAGAGCTACAGCGGGCTGTACCGATGCTGAAAGCGCTGTCTTTGGGGGGCAGGCAATCTGCCCCCACAGTCCGCAAGCAGCAGAACCTGTGGCCTTACAGAGCCAAAGTTTGGTACATCTGATGGTGCGACAGCAGTAGACAAAAGCGGTGTTTATAGGCTATACTAAAAGCCTGGTCGGGGCGGCGCCCCGTCCCTTTTTTAACTGCGACCGACAGCCGGCTGCCAAGACGCCCCGGCTGTGCACAGACAGGAGTAGAGGAGTTGCCATGTACGAGATAAAGCGAAAAAAGGTGCTCAACCCCACCGTTACCTTAATGGAGATACAGGCCCCACTGGTGGCCGCCAAGGCCCAGCCGGGCCAGTTCATCATTTTGCGGGTAGATGAAAATGGGGAGCGCATCCCCCTGACTATTGCCGATTTTGACCCCGCGGCAGGCACGGTGACCATTATCTTTCAGATCGTGGGCGCCACCACCGCCAAGCTGGGCGCCCTGAACGAGGGCCAATGCCTGCACGACTTTGTGGGGCCGCTGGGCACCCCGAGTCACCTGGAGGGGCTTAAAAAGGTGGCCGTGATCGGCGGCGGCGTGGGCAGCGCGATCGCCTACCCAGTAGCGAAAAAGCTGCATCAGCTGGGGGCCGTGGTACATACCATCGTGGGCTTTCGCAACCGGGATCTGGTCATCTTAAAGGACGAGTTTCGGGCGGTCAGCGACAAGCTGATCATCATGTCTGACGACGGCTCTTACGGGCAAAAGGGGCTGGTGACCAACGCCCTGGAAGACCTGATCAAAGCCGGCGAGCAGTACGATGAGGTCATCGCCATCGGCCCGCTGATCATGATGAAGTTTGTCTGCAAGCTGACCGAGAGCTACGGCATCAAGACCGTCGTCAGCATGAACCCCATCATGATAGACGGCACCGGCATGTGCGGCGGCTGCCGCTTGACGGTGGGTGGCGAGACCAAATTTGCCTGTGTAGACGGGCCGGATTTTGACGGCCACCTGGTGGATTTTGACGAGGCTATGGAGCGCGGGGCCATGTACCGCGATTTTGAGCGCCACCAGTACGAGGAGACCTGCAACCTCCTCAGTAAGGAGGTAGAGTAACTGTGCCCAACATGTCTTTACACAAAAACGAGATGCCCCTGCAGGCCCCTGAGGTGCGCCGCCACAATTTTGATGAGGTAGCGCTGGGCTATAGCGAGCAGCAGGCCGTAGACGAGGCCATGCGCTGCCTGAACTGCAAGAACAAGCCCTGTGTGGGCGGATGCCCGGTGTCGATCGACATACCCGGTTTTATCTCCAAGATAAAGGAGCGGGACTTTGAGGGCGCTTACCAGGTGCTGCAGGCCCAGTCCTCTCTGCCGGCGGTGTGCGGACGGGTTTGCCCGCAGGAGACCCAGTGTGAGCAAAAATGCGTGCGCGGCATCAAGGGCGAGCCGGTGGCCATTGGTCGACTGGAGCGCTTTGTGGCTGACTGGCACATGCAAAATGCCACCGCTGCCCCGCAGAGACCGGCGCCCAACGGCCACCGGGTGGCGGTGGTGGGGGCGGGCCCCTCTGGCCTGACCTGTGCCGGCGACCTGCAAAAGGCCGGCTATCAGGTGACGGTTTTCGAGGCGCTGCACACCGCCGGCGGCGTGCTGGTGTACGGCATCCCCGAGTTTCGCCTGCCCAAAGCCATCGTACAAAAAGAGATAGACACCCTGAAAGCGCTGGGTGTAGATGTGCAGACCAATGTGGTAGTTGGCAAAACGGTCACCGTAGACGAGCTGTTTGAGCAGGGATACGAGGCGGTGTTCGTGGGCTCTGGCGCCGGGCTGCCCCGGTTTATGGGTATTCCCGGGGAAAACCTAAAAGGCGTGTACTCGGCCAACGAGTTTTTGACCCGCACCAACCTGATGAAGGCCTACCTGCCCGGCAGCGATACCCCCATCTCCCGCGCCAAAAAAGTGGCGGTGGTTGGCGGCGGCAACGTGGCTATGGACGCTGCGCGCTGCGCGCTGCGGTTGGGCGCCGAAGAGGTACATATCGTTTACCGCCGCAGTGATGCCGAGATGCCCGCCCGCCGGGAGGAGATCGAGCACGCCAAAGAGGAAGGGGTCATTTTTGATACGCTCACCAACCCCACCGAGATACTGGGCGACGAGCACAAATTTGTAAACGGCATGACCTGCATGAAGATGGAGCTGGGCGAACCCGACGAATCGGGCCGGCGGCGGCCGGTGGTCAAAGAGGGTTCGGCCTTTACCATGGAGGTAGACTGTGTGATCATGGCGATCGGCACCTCCCCCAACCCCCTGATCCGCAACACTACCGAGGGGCTGCAAACCGACCGCCGCGGCTGTATCATTGCCGAGGAGGATACCGGGCTCACCTCTCGCCAAGGTGTTTACGCCGGCGGCGACACGGTGACCGGGGCGGCAACGGTGATCCTGGCCATGGGCGCCGGTAAAAAGGCGGCCCAGGCCATTAACCACTATCTGCAGGAAAAGTAAAAAAATCTCCACTTAAGAGGGGGCCGCAGCTTTTAAAGCTGCGGCCCCCTCTTTGGCATCCGGATAAACTTCTCCGGTCAGATCTGGAACTTCTTTTATTTACCCACGCTTACACGTGCAGGCACAGCTAACGGCTGCCGGCGGCGGGAAGCGACGGGCCGGCCGCGGGGGCGTACTGAGCCAGCACATCCACAAAGCGGTGCCTGCCGTCCACAGCACTCTTTTGGCCATCAGCAAACAACACCGGCAAATAGCCACCCTGTAAAGCGGGGTCCGTGAATATTGAAGAGGTTCATTTTGCTGCCAGTCGCCAGTTCTCCCCGCTTATTTTTGCTGTACCGCTTCGCCTTGATTGTAATGTGTTTTCACTTTACATATGCAAAAACCCCTGTAATACAGGGATCTTTGTCAGATCTTGCCGTATTTGTGTGTAAAGCTAATTACATTTACACGCTTATTTTCGCTCCCACAGGCAGACCTCTACTTGATCGCCTGGCTGTTTGCCGATCTTTGCGCGAATATCTTTTCGCAGACCCAATATATGGCCGGGCGTTTTCATGCGCACCAGACTGCCGTCATAAGGGCAGCCGTCGAAGGTGGCATGTACCGGGACCCGGCCGCGGCCAAATTCTGCCCGCACGTCAAAAGGGATCTCTACATAGGCGCCATCGATATCCGGAACTTTTTTGATCTCGGCTCGAAAGCGGTAAACACCTTTATTTTTCATTCTGTCCTCTCTCCTACTTTTCTCCCTTTATTATAGCTCCACAAAGCTGCCCTTGAAACACTTGACAAATCATCTTTTTTCAGTAAGATGGATACAGAAAACAGCATATACGGTGGATGGCGACCCTAGACATCGGCGCGATGAGACGCCGGGGCCGAAGAAGCAAACCGCCCGGGGCGCACATTTCCCCGGCGGCAGAAACTGACAGGCAAAAAGGAAGGTAGCCAGACGGACCTCTGAAGAGAGCGGCTGCGGCCGCCGCCTACGTGGCAATAACCAACTGGCAAAAGGACAGAGAGAGCATGTGCGCATTTGGCGCGCCGGCTCTCTCTTTTTTGGTGTAGATACCACTGCCGGTAAGACCGTGTGATCTGGACACATTCGCGCCTGTGTATGGCTGTTGGGACAAAATACAAATTGGTGGAGGAACTGAAAATGAAGATGATGTTGGTGGGGGCCGGAGCGGTCGGGGAGTGTATTTTGAAGGTCATGCAGACACGCGACCGAGAGGGGCACTGGTTTACCGGGGCGCTGGTCTGCGATATCGATATCGCGCGGGCACGGCAGGTGGTAGCAAGGCTCCCCTTTCCTGAACGCTGTACCGTGGCGGCGCTGGACGCCCGCAGCACCCAGGCTATCGCCGACCTGGCACAGGCGCACCAGATCGACCTGATCATGGATGCGGCAGCACCGTTTGTAGCTGATAACATTTTTGACGCCGCCTTTTTAGCCGGGGCCGACTACGCCAACATGGGCACCTGGTCGATCCCCAGCCAGAGACCGGCCTACGGACCGGGGATCGAAAACAGCTACGACCGCCCGATGACCGCTTACAACTTTAGCCGCCATGAGGAGTGGCAGCAGCGCGGCCGGATGGCCTGCATCTGCCTGGGTATAGACCCGGGAGTGGTGAACGTATTTGCCCGCTACGCCGCACAGTACCTGTTTGACTCGCTGGAGGAGGTGCACGTAAAAGATGGCGGTGACCTGTCTATCCCCGGGGCGGGACCGGACCAGATCGCCTTTGGCTTTAATGTGTGGACGGTGCTCGATGAGTGCATGAACCCCAACGTGGAGTATGACCGCGACCGGGGCGGGCTGATCGTGGAGCCCGCCCTGACCGGCGGCGAGACCTTTGTGATGCCCGACGGCATCGGCTCCAACCACCTGGTAAAGGTGGAGCATGAAGAGGTGGTGACGATGCCCCGCTACCTGGCGCGCTACGGACTAAAGCGGGCCACTTTTAAGATCGCGCTGGACCCCAATTTGATAACCGCGCTAAAGACGCTGGATGCATTGGGGCTGCGCAGTTTAAAGCCGGTAAACGTGGGGGGTGTACAGGTGGTCCCCCGAGATGTGGTGGCGGCCTGCGCGCCCCAGCCCAGAGATATCGGCCGCGAGATGACCGGCAGCATGTGTGTGGGGGTGCACTGTATCGGCCAAAAAGACGGGCGGCGCAAAGAGGTGTTTTTGTACCAGACCTATGAAAATACCAGAGCTATGGCCGATTGGGACATGCAGGCTGTAGTGGCCCAGACTGGTTTTGGCGCCGCGCTGGCCCTTGAGCTGATCGCCACTGGGGTGTGGCGCGACAGCGGCGTGTTTTCGCCGGAATATTTTGACCCCCTGCCCTATTTAGCGCTCATGGATCAGGCCGGATTTGACTGGCACTGTGTGGAGCTGACGCCACAGCAGCTGTAGACTGGGACGGTTTCTTGTTGCCAAATAGCCCGTTGGTCCTGTATAGTAAAGAGGTAGCCGGTAAGAGGGGCCGCTGCGATTTGTCATCTGTGTGCAGCGGAGATGGCCCAGAGACCGCTACAGCTCGTTTTTAGCCGTATGACCTATTTAGAGGAGGATTTACCATGCAGTATCAAATCATCGGCGAGCCCATGCCAGTCGTCACCTGTTCGCTCGCCGCCGGCGAGTCAATGATCACCGAAAAGGGGTCGATGGCCTGGATGTCGCCCAATATGGATATGCAGACCTCGGCCGGCGGTATCGGCAAGGCTTTTGGCCGCATGTTCTCGGGTGAGGCCATGTTCCAAAACATCTATACCGCCCAGGGCGGTCCTGGACTTATCGCCTTCGCCTCCAGCTTCCCCGGTTCTATCCGCGCGATCTCTATCTCGCCCGAGCACCCGGTCATCGTGCAGAAGACCGGGTTTTTGGCCTCGGAATCGGGGGTACAGCTCTCGCTGCATTTCCAGAAAAAATTGGGCGCCGGCTTTTTTGGCGGTGAGGGCTTTATTATGCAGCGGCTGTCGGGCAGTGGTACGGCCTTTGTCGAGATCGACGGCTATGCCGTCGAGTACGACTTGCAGCCCGGCCAGAGCATGGTCGTAGATACCGGCAATCTGGCCATGATGGATGCCACCTGCACCATGGAGATACAGACGGTAAAAGGCATTAAAAACAAGTTTTTGGGCGGCGAGGGATTTTTTAACACCGTTGTGACCGGGCCGGGCAAGGTGACCTTACAGACCATGCCGGTCAGCGGAGTGGCCCAGGCATTGGCCCCGTTTTTCAATTCCGGCAGCAACTGATCCTGTTACTGCCGCCAGCTCCTATCCCCCGCCTCAATGGCAAAAATGTCCGCTGGGCACGGTGCCGACGGGCATTTTTTGTACCTGTTATGATGCCCGTGCCCATAAGATCACTGCTTTTATACGGATAAACACCTTTAGCGGCAGATGGGACACCTTTATCAAAACCACTATAGATACCTCCATACCAGCTTGCACAGTAGGCCTTTTATTTGACCTGACCTTACAGGAGGTTCTGACACACACCCGGTAGGATAAAACGGTTCGTACCGATACCATCATCGAACCATCGCAAAAAGCGGTATCTATAGGTCCATTATAGGCATCAGTCGGTGGCGGCATATCTGTCCCGTTTATAATTTTGAACGATGGCTTTCGGCTGGTCGAGCGCTCGCTGAATGCCGGCGGCGCCGAGCCGCCGGAGCAGATGTTTCAGGTGCTCGCCGACATCATATAAAACTGCTCTGGTGGCCGATTTGGCGGCGGCCACATGCCCGGCGCATTTCAGGGCATACTATGGGTGCCTGAAAGGAGCTGAGGCGGCAATGCGTGAAACACCGAATATGCCTGTTGACCCCTATGACGAGGAGGAGCTGTATGAGGAGATGATGGCCGTGGCCTCGAGCACCGAGTGCACGGGCCTGGTGCCCACTCCGCCGGTGACCAACCCGGAAGTGAGCGCCTACAGCGAGATCTACGATATCCCTCTGTCAAAAGACGACGTGTTGGATATGGAAGACAAACAGTAGATCCGCACCCCGTCAGGGCACCAAAAAGAGCGGACCCGAGAGCTATCTCTCAGGTCCGCTCTTTTTTATTTTACTCGATACAACTGCTGTTTTCGGGGCGCTATTTATCTAAGACCCGCACCTCAAACTCGCAGTAGTCGTCGCCGTTAGCACAGCACTTGGTCTCGCGCACCTCTACCGGGCGACCCAGCGGAGTCTCGAAACAGCCGGCGGCGGTGCCCGCCTCGTAGGCGCAGATCTTCATGCCGATATTGGGCATACCGTAACAGTCGGCACATTCGTAGTTGCGGTAGATGGCAAAGTCTTCCCGGCACTCCACGATCTCCTGAATGGCGTAGCCGTGCTGGGCGGCGATGGGCTGATTGCTGAGCATGATCTCGGGCAGAGTTTTGCCGGTCAGATACGGGGCGATAAACTTCTCACCGATGATGCGCGCAGTCTGGTAGGCCATATCCAGCAGCTCGGGGAACATCAAAAAAGTAAAGGTCTGCCGGTCGCGCATGTAGAAGATCTGCATGTCGTTTCCCAGTGTGGGCCGCAGCGGCCGGTGCTCATCGAGCATGCGGTAGTGCTCCTGGATACGGGCCACCAGCTCGGGGCTGCGGTCGATGACCTGACCCATCTCGCGGTAGGCGCGGTCGTCGATGCGCAGTTTTTTTGCGATCGTCTGGCGGTAAGCCGACAGCGTATCGAGCCCCGCAAACAGTTTTTCATCCTGCATATCCTGTAACTCCTCTAGTGTTTTTCACGGTCGAAGGTCTTGCCTGCCGCCGCCGGGCCGCCGCCTTTGCGGCGCACCAGCAGCAGGACCAAAATGGTGATGACATAGGGCAGCATTTGAATGAGCTGCACCGGTATGCCGCTCTGCTGCAGGCGAAATTGCAGGCTCTGGGCCAAGCCGAACAGCAGACCGCCGCCCAGCGCCCCGATGGGGTTCCAGGCGCCGAAGATGGTGACGGCCATGGCGATGTAACCGCGGCCGGCCACCATATCGCGCGAGAACATGCCGATGTCGCCGATGGAGAGATAGGCGCCGCCCAGGCCGCACAGCAGACCGCACAGCAGCACACAGATATACTGCATCTTGGGCACCGAGATACCGGCAGCATCGGCTGTTTGCGGGCTCTCGCCCACGATGCGCGCCCGCAGGCCGAAGGTGGTCTTATAGAGGAACACCCACAGCAGTGCCACCGCCGCCAGCAGCAGCAAAAACAGCGGCGAAAAGCTGCCGAAAGCCTGGCCGATGAAGGGGATCTTCTTTAAAAAGGTCAGTTCGATGGTGGGCAGTGTGCCGACCATCTCGCTTTTGCCGCGGTTTTGCCATATGGCCACCAGCAGCACCGTAGTCACCCCGCTGGCCAGCAGGTTGACCCCCAGGCCGCTGATGATATGGCCGGTGCCGTAGTGGATGGTGAGCACCCCGTGCAGAAGCGAGAAGAGCATGCCGGCGACCATGGCAAACAGCAGCCCTATCCAGGGAGAACCGGTCACCAGCGCACCGACCACACCGCCAAAGGAGCCGGCCAGCATCATGCCCTCGATACCGATATTGACGATGCCGGCCCGCTCGCAGATGGTGGAGCCCAGCGCACCAAAACAGATGGGGATGGCGATGCGCATCGCACCGGAAAACATGGTCCCGGCAAATTGCAGCGTTTCAGTCAGGGCCATATCTACACCTCCTCGGTCGTGGCAGGAGCCGTTTCGGACCCCTTATGTATGGCGGCCGTTTTTTTCTTTTTGCGCCGATAAAAATACACCAGGCCGGGGGTGGCTACAAAGATGATGATGAGCGCCTGCATGATGCCCACGAAGTCCTGGGGGATCTTGGTCATGCGGTCCATCATGGTAGCGCCCGAGCGCAGCGCCCCGTACAGGATCGCCGACAGCGTGACACCCAGCGGGTTATTTTGGCCCAGTACTGCGATGGCCAGACCGTCGAAGCCGTAGCCCGGCGAAAAGCCTTTCATAAAGTAACCGTGTACGCCCAGCACCTCACAGGCACCGGCCAGACCGGCCAAGCCGCCGGAAATGAGCATGGTCAGCAAAAACTGGCGGCCCTTTTTCACCCCGCCGCTCTCGGCGGCAAAAGGGTTGAGCCCCACTGCCTGCAGCTCGTAGCCGAACACGGTGCGCCGCAGCACCCAGACCAGAATGACAGCGGCCAGGATGGCGATGAGAAAGCCCACTGTAAGGCGGGAGTGGGGGTACAGCGTGGGCAACATAGCACTCTCGGCCACCCGCTTGGTCTTTACGACCATCCCTTCGGCCTTAAAGTGATAGGTGGTGAGATAATCGGTCAGGTAGGTGGCGATGTAGTTGAGCATGATGGTGATGATGACCTCGCTGACGCCCAGCTTGATCTTTAACCCTCCGGCCAGCACCGCCCACAGTCCGCCGGCGATAAAGGCGGCCAGCAGACACAGGGCTATGTGCAGGACCATGGGCAGATCTTTGCCGTAAGCGCCGGCCAGTGCCGCGGCGAAGGCGCCCATATACAGCTGGCCCTCGGCGCCGATGTTCACTGCGCCGCCCTTCATGGCAATGGCTACAGCCAGACCGGTAAAGATGAGTGGGGTGGCGGTGCCCAGCGTATCGGCAATGTTGGCCGCCCCACCAAAGGCGCCGGAGAACATGGCCCCGTAGGCCACGAAGGGGCTGTAGCCCGACAGAGCCAGTATCAGGCCGCTGACCACGATAGCACCGACCAGAGCCAGCAGCGAAGTCTGCAGTTTTTTGCTTTTTAGGACTTTGCAAACGCGCTGTGCAGCGTTTCCAAGCATGGGCGCTCCTCCTTCTCGGTATCTTTGTGATAGCCGGTCATGAGCAGGCCCAGGGTCTGCTCGTCAAAATCGGCCGGGGCGCCGGTGGCTACGATGCGGCCGCGGTACAGTACCCCCACCTGATCTGACAGACCCAGCACCTCGTCGAGCTCGGCCGAGATGAGCAGGATAGCCTTACCGGCATTTTTCATCTCGATGAGTTTTTGGTGGATGTACTCGATGGCGCCGATATCCACCCCGCGAGTGGGCTGGGCGGCGATGATGACATCGGGGTCTTGCGACAGCGCCCGCCCGATGACCACCTTTTGCTGGTTGCCGCCGGAGAGAGAGGCGGCGGTGTCGTCGATGCTGCCCACCTTGACCCTGTAGTCGGAGACGATCTGCCGGGTGTGCATCTCGATGGCTTTTTTGTCCAGCACCCCACGGCGGCTAAAGCGGCGGCTGCGCTGATAGCCCAGGATGGAGTTGTCGCGGATAGAGAAGTCGGCTACCAGCCCGCGCAGACCACGGTCCTCGGGGATATGGGCCAGACCGCGATCGGCCATTTTAGTGGGGGTGGGCTTGTGCACCGGCTGACCGTTTAGCAGCACCTGGCCGGCAGACAGCTGGCCGATACCGGTGATGGCCTCGATGATCTCGGTCTGGCCGTTCCCCTCTACCCCGCAAATGCCAAATATCTCGCCGGCATGTACCTGCAGCGACAGACCGCTGAGCAGCTGCATGCCCCGGCGGCGCAGCTCGGCGTCTTTTACCTCCAGCAGCACCGGCGCGTCTGCAGCTACCGGCTTGGCCCCCTGCACCTCGAACTGCACCTGGCGGCCCACCATTAGGCGGGCCAGCTCGGCAGCGTCGGTCTCGGCAGTATTTTTGGTGGTGATGAGCTTGCCGGCCCGCAGGATGGTCACCCGGTCAGAGATCTCGAGGATCTCTTTTAATTTGTGGGTGATGATGATGATGGTCTTGCCGTCTTCCTTTAAAGAGCGCAGCACCGCGAACAGGTCTTTTACCTCCAGCGGGGTGAGCACGGCGGTGGGCTCGTCTAAAATGAGCAGGTCACATTTGCGGTAAAGCGCCTTGAGGATCTCGACGCGCTGTTTGTTGCCCACCGACAGATCGCCCACGGTAGCTTTGGGATCTATCTGCAGGCCGTAGCGGGCCGACAGTTCGGCGACCTGCTGCTCGGCTTTTTTGCGGTCAAAAAAGGGACCCTTACGCGGCTCGTAGCCCAGCACGATGTTCTCGGTCACGGTCATGGGATCAGCCAGCATAAAATGCTGATGCACCATGCTGATGCCCTGCTCGATGGCGCTGCTGGGGCTCTTTAATGTCACCGGGCTGCCGTTGAGGATGATGCTCCCCTCATCGGGGACCGACATGCCGTAAAGCATGCGCATCAGCGTGGTCTTGCCGGCACCGTTTTCACCCAGCAGCGAGTGTATCTCCCCTTTTTTTACCGAAAAATCCACCCGGTCGTTGGCCACCACTTTACCAAAAATCTTTGTGATGCCCCTCATCTGCACAAAATCCATGGGTCCTCCCCCCTGTACCCAAAAAGCAGATAAGCGGCCAAAAGCCGCCTACCTGAATTTGGGGATGGTCTCTCCCTGCGCTGTGTCAGCGCCTTTTGTATTTACTTCAAATTTTTGACGAAAGCGTCGTACTCCTCGGCGGTGCGGGGCGGGGTGATCTTGCCGTCGACGATATCCTGCTTGGCGGCGGCAGCGGCGTCCAGCGCCTCCTGGCTGGGCATTTTTTTGGTGCCTTCGGTGGTGTAGTCCACACCGCCGTCTTTAAAGCCCAGCATCACATCGCCGGATTTGAGCGTGCCTTCTTTTACTGCTTTCACCTGATCGAACACCACGTTATCCAGGGTGCGCATACCGCTGGCGATGATCACATCGGGGTCGATGGGGATCTGGTTCACATCGGCACCGATAGCCAGTTTGCCGCGCTCAGCACCGGCGCTGAACACGCCCAGGCCCGAGCCGCCGGCAGCCTGCATCACGATGTCGGCACCGGCGTCGTACATCGACAGGGCCAGCTCTTTACCGGTGTTGGCGTCGTTAAAAGCGCCCACGTATTTTACCATGATCTCTACATCTTTGTTGTGGGCGATGGCCCCGGCTTTAAAGCCCTCTACAAACACGTTGATGGAGGGGACATCCATACCACCCAGAATACCGACCTTGCCAGTCTCGGTGGTCATAGCGGCGATGGTGCCCAGCACGTAGGCTTTCTCCTCATCTTTAAAGTTGATGCTGGTGACGTTGTCGCCCTCGGCCGAGCCGTCGATAATGACGAACTTCTGGTCGGGGAACTCGGCGGCCACAGCGGTGACGGCGTCGGCCTGGTCGAAGCCGATGCCCAGGATCAGATCGTACTTTTTGGATTTGGCGAAGTCGCGGAAGTGACCCTCGAACTCGGCGATCTCTTTGGGCTCGACATACTGCACGTCGGCATCCAGCTCGTCGGCGGCTTTTTGCAGGCCTTTGTAGGCGCTGTCGTTAAACGACTGGTCGCCCAGACCGCCGGTGCCCAGCACCAGCGCCACGCTGGGGCCGCTCTTGTCAGATTTACTGCCGCTGTCTTTCCCGTCTGAACCGCATCCGGCAAACACCAGAAGACCCATGACCACACTCAAAACCAAGGCAAGCCATTTTTTGCGCATACTCTTCTCCTTTTTTCCTCTGTTTCCCACTCTGTTTTTTTATCAGTGACCTCTTTTATATAGAGGGTCTACCCAAATTTTACTGGCCGATGCGCTCACGCACGTTCTCGGGCACCTCGATAAGGTAGTCGGCGCAGTGGCAGTGTTTCTCGTCGGGCACGATGGCGGCGATGGTCTTCAGCGTGATGGTGCCCATTTTCTGGCCGCAGTTACGGTACCAGTCGAAGATGGAGGAGCCGGCCCAGTTGGTGCTCTCCACCCCTTCGGCGTAGTTGGAGACGATGTAGCAGGAGGCGTAGCAGGCGCCGATGGCCCGAGCCAGGTAGCACTCCGGCACGATGGTATGACCGGAGATATCACAGCCCACCGACTGCAGGAATTTGATCTCGGTCTCGGTCTCAAAGCGCGGGGGCTCGGTGTTGGCGTACACGCCGCGGGGGAACACCCGGTCGTACTGCTCACGGGCAAATTTGATGAGCAGCTCGCGCAGGTCGGGGCACAGCGGCGACTGCATGCGCACGATGTTGCGGGTGAATTTATGGATGTTCGAGGGGCGTTTGGTAAAGTCGAACAGGTCGTGGGGGATAATGATATCGCCCGGGTCCATCAGCGGGTTGGCACTGCCGCCGCTGCCTTCAGCCACGATGTATTTGACCCCGGCCTGCTGGAAAACCCAGAATATCTGCTCGCTGGGACAGCCCTCAGGAGCCAACCCGTGGAAGCCGTGGAACGGAACGGTGAGCAGCTGGCGGGCTTTGCCGTCGGCGGTGATAGAGCCGTCGAGCTCGATGAGCTTCATGGGCATGGTCGTGCCGAAAGGCGTCTCGAACTCCATGTCTTTTTGCAGGACGCGCACGCCGTCGAGCCCCACCGTTTCGGGGAATTCACCAGCCCAGGTGCCCGAGCCGCCGATAATGGCATATGTGACCTTGGGGATCTCGTTTACGATCATTGTCTACCTCCACTTTTGCCGTGTTCTGGCCGCGGTGGCCAGAACGCCTGTCCCAAATATCCCTACAGGGGCGTCCCCTGTAAAAAGCGATCTCTGTCAACGTAAAAAGCGCCCGCAGAAGATGTACACGAATGTGTTCAATCTCTGCGAGCGCAAAAAAGCGAACTCGAATAGAGCTATCTCGATTTTTAGAAATAGCTGAAAAAACACATTCATAGCGTACGACAATTTCCGGTTGTCCCGTAGATACTCCTGCGCCGTATTCGCAGGCTTATACGAATGCTGATCTCGGTATTCAGTTGACGCCTTTAGCATAACACCACCGTTCAAAAAGCGCAATTCCCTTTTTGAAATACGGCTAAACATCCAAACTTTATAAAAAATATTGTCGATGCTTAGTAGTATTCAACAATAGCATCTTTCACAATAAAAAGTGCTTTCGGCCGTGGTTTGAGGGCGTTTGGCGGTAGCTAGCCCACACGCAAAATACCGGTCTGTTTAGATATCCTGCCCAGCTTATACCGTATAAGGATGGTTTTGACTGGTCTTTCTGACCTACTCTACCCGGTCATAGACCTATCTTTACCTACACTTGTGTAAACTGTACAGGTATCTCTCCTTCTGTTTATGTAGTTTACCACACTCTACTTTCTCCCATTTTTGGTATATGCTGCACAGGATCACCTTTTCTTTGGCCGGCAAACGACGTATACTGTGAGATAGATCCAAATGAAAGCGGCACTTTAGCCCCCTATACATTACGTATTTCGCCAGGCAGCAACCTTCTCGATACGGTCCGGCCAGTACACATTGGGCCAAACATGTACTGCCAGAGCAGGCTGAGTAGACGGATCACCGCATCAAATAATCTGCAAGATACAGCGGGAACGGGCGGCATCGGGCAGACCCGTGCAGACCTGGGCGGACATTCAGCTGTATCAGGCTGCCGGTGCCGGGCCGGCTAACTGCTACTGCACAGAGGAGAACATGATGAGAGACGTAGAAAAGACCATTGGCAACCTGATCGACAAACAGACGGTAGCGTTTTTGGGTTCAGTATCTGAAGATGGCTACCCCAATATCAAGGCCATGTTAAAACCGCGGCTGCGGGAGGGGCTAAAGACCTTTTATTTTACCACCAACACCTCCTCCATGCGGGTGGCCCAGTATCGGCGCGAACCCAAGGCCTGTATCTATTTTTGCGACCGCCGCTTTTTTCGCGGTGTGATGCTACTGGGCACTGTAGAGGTACTGGAGGACAGCGAGAGCAAACAGCGCATTTGGCAGGACGGCGATACGCTCTACTACCCACAGGGGGTGACCGACCCCGACTACTGTGTACTGCGCTTTTTAGCGCAGCGCGGCCGCTATTATCGCAATTTTTCCTCGGAAGATTTTACAGTGGAGTAGAGCGGCGCAGTGCGTACCATCTGTAAATGACAGAGAGAGCAGACCCCGCACAATAGGGTCTGCTCTCTCTATTTTTTGTGTTCAATCTTACAAGGCTGCAGGTAGCCGGCGCCGATCTTTACGGCCGCGGTGGCCGGGCTGAATGTATAAAACAGGTCACGGTCGCGGTGATCCCCATCTGTATGATATGGCCATCCGCGAAAACATATGCCCGCGATGTTTCGTGACATATCTACCGCACAGGGATGTACAGGTCTACCTCTGAATCGGGGTGATCATACCCCAGAAAGCGCCGATCGTAAAGCTCAAAATCCTCTCGGTCGTCCAGCTGTTCTCTGGTGTTTAAAAACCAGGTGCCCCAGATATAGGCAAAGGTCTGTGGCAGGCGGCGCAGCGAGCCGCGGTGGGTGAACACCGCATACCGCCCACCGGGCAGCTCTTTGCGCACAAATGGCTCTGGCAGCCCCACAAAAGAGGACACTTCCACGCCGGCTACCTCACTGAACAGCACCTGGTCGTTCATGGTGTAGACGGTGTTTTCGTGACAGGCCTCACAGATGCCGAACCCGCGGGCACTGGGCAGCCGGTTGGGGATCTGCGTATAAACGGTATTGACCCGCTCCCACAGCTGTCGCAGACGGTTATCGTGCAGAGTGGTCTCGCCGCGCAGACCAGCAACCTTGATCGGCGGCAGCGTCACGATCTGGGGGTGTACCGTCACATTGCTGGCCAAGTGGTCCAGCCGCTCGGTATCCAGCTGCCACTTGGCGCTGACAAAGGTATTTAGCCGCTGCCGCCGGTAGGACTGCGGGCTGGCGTGAAAAGAAACCTTAAAGGCGCGGCTAAATGCCTCGGGAGAGTCAAAGCCGCTCTCGATGGCGATATCAATGACTTTTTTATTGCTGTAGAGCAGCTTTTGGGCGGCGTCGGCCAGACGGCGTTTTTTGATATAGCTGCCCACGCTCTCCCCCAAAACTGCCGAGAACTGCCGGTTTAGATGATAGTAGGAGTACCCGACGGCACGGGCCACTTCCTCTACCCGAATATCTTCTCCCAAACGGCTCTCGATGTACACGATCGCCTGTTCCAGCGCTTTTTTATAGTCCACTGTTCGCCCCTTTCTGTCAGCCCAGCGGCAGCCAGTCGTAGGTGCCAGGCGCTGCTTTTTTGAGCTGGATAGACGCCGTGGCGGCGCTGTCTGTCAGCGGCTGAGCCACGCTGTAGGTCCGCCAACCGTTAGCCGCTTCCCCGCCCCAGCAGAGCTCTACAGTGCCGTCGGCCGGTGAGAGGAGCATACTTTTGGTGGTGCCGAAAAACTCGTCGAAATAGTGGCAGCACAACCCGTTTGGATATTCGGCCAACAGCATATTTTTGAGCGCCGGCACCGTGATGCCGGTCTTGCCGCCCAGCTGCTGACCGATATAATCGTACCGTCTGGCCGAGTGGGCCATTACCTGGGGCTCGATCGCAGCCAGCTGGGGCAGCACCGCGTGGTTGGTGGCCCACAACATCTGCTGGGCGCTGTCGGGCTCTATCACCTTTTGCGCGCGGCGGCCATCCAGCGTCTCGAACAGTGCGGCGCGGCCGCTGCGATCCAGCAGGATCAGATTGAGATTATAGGCGATGGGCATACCCTCTAAACAGGCCAGCGCCTCGCTGACGTCGCGGCAATTTTCCAGCAGCGCACGGGTCACCGCCCAAAATTGTAATCCTTTATTTTTGGGGGCGCGCATGTAGGGGAGCGCCCCGACCGGGAACCCGCAGGAGCTGATGGTCACTGCCAGCCCGTGCTCATTGATGCCGTCATCCCGCCCCAGGTGGAGCACGCTGGTCCCCAGATGGGCGTATTTCCCCTTTACAGCGGTGCGTACCAGGCAAAAATCCTCTGCCTGATGACTAAACTCGTAGTTGCGGGCCAGCAGTGGTTTGCCGTCGGCGGTGACGGCCGACAACAGCGCCACATGACTGCACCGGGGCAGCAGATAGGTCATGCTGTAATAAAAGAGCTTTTCTGGCCGTACAGCCAGCGCATCGGCCAAACCGGCCAGCTCCTCGTTTAGACCTGGGCACCAGCGGTCAAACAGCGCTGCCGCCTCGGCCACCTGCGCGGGGCCAAACCCGCTCATACCGGCCGTGTGGTTTGACAGCAGCGCCGGGTCTTGGCGTATCACGTGCCCCAGCTGGAGCCCCACTTCGTAACTGGTGCCGCTGAGAGATAGCGTGTGTGTCTGTATCGTGGGCATAATTTTTGCCTCCCTGTCTCGGTGTGTAAAATGTAGTTGACCTGGGCAGCGCAGCTGTACCGGCCAACGGTCAGCGCCCTGCCGGGAACTTATGCAGCTGCTCTTTACAGTTTAGCAGGCGATCATTACAGCGACATGATATTTCCTGCTGTTTTTAAGAGCTGCCGCTCCAAAAGAAAAAGAGGTCCCGAACTGATGTGGCGGGACCCCTATAAAATGCAGAGACAAAAAAAGAAAAGCCACTTAAAAAGCAGCTTTTCTCTTGGCGGAAAGAGAGGGATTCGAACCCTCGAGACGGTATCACCGCCTACACGAGTTCCAGTCGTGCGCCTTCGACCAGCTCAGCCATCTTTCCATACAGATACTCGCCGTTTTCGCAGCGAGTACTTCTATAGTATACTGATCCGACCAGTAAAAGTCAAGTAGTATTTTGCTACTTTCTGCAAAGAGTTCTCTCCGCTGTTATCGGGCAAAAAAAGCAACTATCTGGCGGGCGCGCCAGCGACTAAACAGCCCTTTTGCACCCCATACTACAGGTAGAGAAAAGGAGGTCTTTCTATTATGGATCAAAATACCGAACTGCTCAACTTTGTACACAAAAACGTAAAAATGGGGATCGACACGATCGCCCACCTGCTGGATATCGTCGACGACGACCGCTTTAAGGTGGCGCTGATGACCCAGAAAGAGGAGTACCGCAATATCGCCGATGAGGCCGAGCGAATGGCCGGTACCGACTTGGGCGAAAACGGGACCATGGCCAAGTTCTCGGCCTACATGATGATCGAGATGAAGACCATCGCCGATCAGTCCCCATCTCATATTGCCCAGATGATGATCCAGGGCAGCACGATGGGCGTAGTGCAGGCCACCAAACACTTAAAAGAACAGGCCGGCGCCGATGAAGAAGTGCGCGCGCTCACCCAGCGCCTGATCGAGACCGAGCAGGATAACATCGAGACCATGAAGTCGTTTTTAGGCGAGTAGGTCAAGTACGGCAGAAGCTGCCTGTTTCCATACCGTCCGCACCGCCCCATGCGCTGATGAAGCCTGGGCGGTGCGGGCGGTATTACTTACTGAACTGCCGTGCTGGCGGCAGCGGCTATTCCGGCAGATCGCCGGCGGGCAGGATGCGGGCCGCTTCGTCCTCGCCCAGCGTGCTGACATCTTTTAGCTTGCGGCGTATCTGGCGGGTGCGCACCCCCACCAGATTGTCGAGCTCGTTGCCGGCCTGTTCCAGCCGCTGCCGGGTGGCGGTGAGAGCCTGCTCGAATTTGGCAAACTCGGTCTTTACCGCCCCCAACACCTGCCACACCTCGCCCGAGCGCTTTTGGATCGCCAGTGTTTTAAAGCCCATCTGCAGGCTGTTGAGCAGCGCGGCCATGGTTGTGGGGCCAGCCAGATTGACCTTGTAATCGCGCTGCAGCACCTCGACCAGGCCCCGGCGCACCGCCTCGGCATACAGCCCCTCTACCGGCAAAAACAAAATGGCAAAATCGGTGGTATAGGGCGGCTCTACATACTTGTCGCGTATATCTTTGGCAAAACTGCGGATGCGGCGTTCCAGCTCTTTGCCCAGCAGGTCGATCTGCCCCTTGTCGCCGGCGTCATAGGCCTCCTGTAGTTGAGCGTAGGCGTCGTAGGGAAATTTGGCGTCGATGGGCAGGTACACCGGCTGCTGGCCATCGCCGGGCAGCTTTACGGCGAACTCCACCACATTTTTACTGCCCGGGCGGGTAGCTACGTTTTGGGCGTACTGCTCGGGGGCCAGCACCTGCTCTAAAATAGCGCCCAGCTGCACTTCACCCAATATCCCGCGCGTTTTTACCCCGGCCAGCACTTTTTTTAAGTCCCCCACCCCGGCGGCCAGATTCTGCATCTCGCCCAGGCCTTTGTACACCTGTTCCAGACGGTCGCTGACCAGCGCAAACGAGCGGCCGATACGCTCCTCCAGCGTTTTTTGAAGCTTTTCGTCCACCGTGCCGCGGATCTTATCCAGCTGCTGGGCATTGTCCTGCTGCAGTGCGCGCACCGAGCGCTGGATGGTATCGCGCATATCCTCCATCTGGCGGTAGTTTTGAGCAGTGAAATCGCTCATGCGCTTGTCGGTATTTTTCATCATGGCGCTCACCGACTGCTGCAGACTGTCTTGGCGGATGGTCAACTGAGTATTGAGCTCCCGCAGGCGCTCGTTGAGCACGCCGGTAAATTGCTGCTGCGACTGGGCCAGCACGCTGCCCAACCCATTTACGCTGCTCTGTACCATCTGCTGGCTGTCGGCGCGGTTGGCGCGGGCGTCTTTCAGCAGGGCCTCTCGCAGGGCCTGCAGAGCGCGTTCGTCGCCCCCGGTACCCGACTTTTTGCGCAGTGTGAAAAATATGAGCAGCGCCAGCAGCAGCGTATTGAGGGTCAGCAGGCCCAGCAGTAAGGTCTCCATAAAAGTGAACCGTCCTTTACTGTGATTTTGCCGGCCCAGCACCGGCAAGAACTTTTGTTTACTATTGTAGCACAGCCGCGCCCGGCAGTACAAGCCCCAACGCGCAGCAGGGCCCTGCCGGCAGCGGGGTCGGCAGGGCCTATACAATGTAACACACAGCACCCATGCGGGTGCTGGGCCTGCTGGCAGAGCGCCTGTCAGGCGCGGCCAGCCTCTCTGCGCTCCAGCTCGCGGTCTACTGCGTCGTCGATGAACTCGAACATATCTTTGGCCATCTGGTAAAAACGGCGCACCCGCTTGTGCGACAGATTGTAGGGGATGTCGGTGGGGTAGCGGGTCTCGATGTAGCAGCGGTTGAGTGCGGCGCTCTCATCCAGCCACTGGTCAAAATCGCGCTCGTGGCGCATGGCCTGCTTGCAGAGCCAGGTCAGGTTGTGGCCGTCGACCAGGTCGCCGCTCTTTACCAGCAGGTAAGCTTTTAGCGCTTTTTCAATGGCCTGCTGGCAGTGGAAGGCGCAGCTAAAATAGCACTTGTCGGCCAGCAGCAGTACCTCGGTAGTCTGCAGGTCCTCCTGCGCTCTGTCGATCCAGTCGTAATAGCGGCGGCTGTCGTTGCCGCCATGTCTACGCCTCATAGAGCACCTTGCCTTTCGCCCGCACCTTTGAGGCAAAGGTCCCGCGCAGCGCCTTTAACTGCGCAAACTCCTCGGGGGTATACAGCACCACATCGAACGGGACCGGACTGTCGATCTCGAGATACAGCTGCCGCTCTGTTTGGGCCTTATCGGCACAGTCAGCCACTACGCACAATTTAAAGCTGACCATCTCACCCTGCAGCGAGTGCTTTTGGCTGAAGAGAATGATCTTTTCCGGGTGGATGAGCCTGACGATATCCGCCACCACTTCTCGCATCTCGTCGCGCATATCCTGTGTTGGCACAGCGGTAACCTCCTCTAGAGCGCCGCACCGCCGGTGGCGGTATCAGGGCGCTTTTTTCATCTGTCTCTATTCCTATCATACCCCTTTTTAGTCTCAGCTGCAATCTGCCCGGCAACACTTTTGCCGGCGGTCATTGTGTGTTATGATAGAAAAAAAGCGGGTGCCAGGCGACGGACCGGCACCGGAAAGGATACCTTAAATGGCTAGACAGATCTGGCGCCCAGGCGCGCTGCTGGCGCCGGTGCCACCGGCCCTGGTCAGCTGCGGCACGGTCGACGCCCCCAACGCTTTGACGGTGGGCTGGACCGGTATCGTATGCACCCACCCGGCCATGACCTATATCTCGCTGCGGCCACAGCGGCACTCCTACAGTCTCATAAAAGACAGCGGTGCATTTTGCATCAATCTCACCACCCGAAAATTGGTGCGGGCGGCCGATTTTTGCGGGGTGCGCTCAGGCCGCGACACGGATAAATTTGCCCTGATGGGCCTGCACGCCGAAAAGGCCAGCCAGGTCTCGGCACCGCTGATCGCCGAGAGCCCGCTGGCGCTGGAGTGCCGAGTACAGCAGATACTGCCACTGGGCACCCACGAGATGTTTTTGGCCGAGATCGTGGCGGTGGATGTGGATGAGTCGCTGATCGACGACAGCGGTCGGCTGCAGCTGGACCGGGCCGACCTGGCCGCTTATGCCCATGGCGAGTACTTCGCTTTGGGGCAGAAGTTGGGCAGTTTCGGCTACTCGGTGAGAAAGCCGGGCAAGCGCAAAAAGACGCGGCGTTTTGTGCCCCCTAAAGCACCTACGCAACCCGGCGGCCAGCGCTGATCGCAGCAGTTGCCGGCACACAAAAAGGCGGTACTTCTACACGAGGTACCGCCTTTTCACTTCGCCTACTTGATAAGTTACAAAAATAAGAAAATCAGCACCGTGAGCAGGCCCGAGACACCGATGGCCACCCCGCTCATAGCTCCTTCTACCTCCCCCAGCTCCAGCGCTTTAGAGGTGCCGATAGCATGGCTGCTGGCCCCGATAGCCACCCCTGCGGCCACCGGGTGGCGGATGCGCAACAACCGCACCAGCAGTGGGGCCAGTACCGCCCCCAAAATGCCGGTACACACCGTAACGGCCACCGTTACCGCCACGATGCCCCCCTGCTGGCGCGAAAGCTCCATCGAGATCGCGGTGGTCACCGATTTGGGCAGCATCGAGGCGGTGAGCGCCCGATCGAGCCCCAGCAGCGAGCACAGGAGGTAGGCGCTGCCCACCGAGGTGAGCACCCCGGCCAGACAGCCCAGCACGACCGGTAGAAAGTGCCGTTTGAGCACCTGTATCTGCCGGTAGATCGATACTGCCAGCACAGCGGTAGCCGGACCCAGTAACATAGCGATAACTTGAGTGGCATCGGTAAAGGCCTGTGGCGGTACGCCGGTGAGCTGCAGAACCAGAATAATGAGCGCCACCGCCACCAGCAGCGGGTTGAGCAGCGGTGAGCGGACCTTTCTCTGCAGCCAGCTGCCCAAAACAAAGCACACCGCGCTGAGAAAGATAGCCCCTAACGGACTCGTTAAGATCTCGCTGATCACGGTTGTTGCCCCTTTCTTTGGCGGCGGCGCTCGGTGAGGCGGATGACAGCGCTGACGGTAAACGCTGTAGCGGCAAAGGTGAGCAGAGTGGTGATCACCAACACCACCGCCAGCTGCAGCAGATAGTTTTTAAATAGGCCAAAATCAGCGGCGATGCCCACTGCTGCCGGGATAAAGAAAAAGGCCATGTTCTGCAGCAAAAAATCAGCGGTCTGCTCGATCTGGTGCAGCTTGAGCAGGCCGGTGCCCAGCAAAATGAGCAGCAGGATCATCGCCGCGACACTGGCTGGAAAAGGTACCGGCAAAAAACGGGTGATGACGCTGCCGGCGATACAGACACCCAGCAGGATAGAGATTTGTTTGAGTATTTTCATACAGCGCTCCTCGATCATATTTGTGTAGAGTGCACATTTATTTTTTTCAGACATAACCATAACACAAACAGTCAACTGGCGCAACGGAGAGAAAAATTACACAAAGTAGCTGCCGGCCGCTCTGTAAGCGGGTCCGTCGCGGGCAGTGCCCTGTTTTTGCGAGCGCTGAACGCCGGCTAAGTGCTTTGACACAGACAAATCGCCACATGAGCCGCAAATGTGCAGCGACTTTGCAGAATACCGCTTTTTGCATAATAAAACCCAGACATACTATGCGCAATATACAAATATGTTGGATTTTTAACAAAGAATGACCACGTTTTTCACAATATCTTCGTTGACTTGTTGTGCGTTTCGTTCTATAATAAAGTTAATGCAACAGGTCCTCCTATCGAGAAAAGGACCGCGCCTAAAAAGTCGGCCCCCTCGGGCCGGATAATCAATAAGAAAGAGCAAGGTGAAACACGATGCAAAATTTTGAGTATCACAATCCTGCCAGGATCATCTTCGGCAAAGGTCGCGAAAACGACGTGGGCGGTTTCGTAAAAGAGTACGGCACCAAAGCACTGATCTGCTACGGCGGCGACTACCTGAAAAAGAACGGCCTGCTGGACCGCATCGAGAATTCGCTGACCGAGAGCGGCATCAGCTTTTTGGAGTTCGACGGCGTAGTGCCCAACCCGCGCCTGTCGGGCGTGCAGACCTGCATCGATCTGTGCCGCAAAAATGATGTGGACTTCGTGCTGGCCGTGGGCGGCGGCAGCGCCATCGACACCGCAAAAGCCGTGGCTGCCGGCGTGCTGTACGAAGGCGACCTGTGGGAGACCTTCCTGGGCCACGATACGGTAAAAGCGGCTCTGCCGGTAGGTGTCGTACTGACTTTGCCCGCCTCTGGCTCGGAGTCGTCCAAAGCCTGTGTGGTCACCAAGGACGAGGGTCACCAGAAACGGATGATCTCCTCGCCCCTCATCCTGCCCAAATTTGCCATCTTAAACCCCGAGACCACCTATACCCTGCCCGCCTACCAGACGGCTGCCGGCTGCACCGACATCATGAGCCACGTGATGGAGCGCTACTTTACCCAGACCGAGAATGTGGATTTCACCGACCGCCTGCTGGAGGCCGCCCTGCGCACCATGCTCAACGTGACCCCCAGAGTACTGCGCGACCCCACCAACTACAACTACCGCGCCGAGATCATGTTCGTGGGCAACGTGGCCCACAACGACCTTTTGGGCATGGGCCGTCAGGAAGACTGGGCCTGCCACAACATCGAGCACGAGCTCTCGGCTCTGTATGATGTGACCCACGGCGCCGGTCTGGCGGTGGTGACCCCGGCCTGGATGAAACATGTGTACAAGCAGAACCTGCAGCGGTTCGTGCAGTTCGCAGTGCGGGTGATGGACGTAGACATCGCCTTTGAGCACCAGGAGGAGATCGCTCTGGAGGGTATCCGCCGGCTGGAGAACTTCTTCAAATCCATCGGTATGCCCACCACCCTGCACGATGTGGGCATCACCGACGACCGCTACGAGGAGATGGCCCTGCGCGCACTGGACGGCGGAGCCACCACCGGCTTCTTTGCCAAGCTGGACAAAGAGGATATCATCGCCATCTTCGAACTGGCCAAATAAGTATTTTTATACCGCGCAAAATAAGGAGCCGGGCAGAATCGCCCGGCTCCTTATCTGCGCCTTTTCACAGGGTAATGCAGCGGTGCCGTCTCTGACAGATGGTTCTATACCCCGCGGCCCCGTAACCGGCGGCAGAGCCACTGCTCCCTCAGGTCGAAAAATCGGCCTTATCGGCATAGCATTGGGCGCTGCCGATAAGAAGGCCGCCCAGCCCACTGAAAAAGAGCGCTCTCGGCGCGATAGTTTGCGACGGAGGGGCAAAAAGTGACAGGAGAGATGGTAAAATGGCTTTAAAGATCGTGGTCTACTTTTTGGCGGGTATGGGGGCCGGATTGGGCACCGGGCTAGCTGGTATGAGCGCGGCGGCAGTCATCAGCCCCATGCTCATTACCTTTTTGGGGGTGCCGGCCTACTCGGCGGTGGGCATCGCGCTGGCCTCGGATGTACTGGCCAGTGCAGTGTCGGCCTACACATACGGCAAACATAAAAACCTGGACATAAAAAACGGGCTGGTGATGATGGGGGCCGTACTGGTGTTTACACTGGTGGGCAGCTATACCTCGAGTTTGGTGCCCAACACTACGATGGGCGGTTTTTCTACCGTGATGACGCTGCTGCTGGGCATTAAGTTTATCGTGCGCCCGGTGATGACCACCAAAGAGGCCATGGGTCATATCTCCCCGCAAAAGCGGTTTTTCCAGTCGCTGCTGTGCGGTACGGCAGTGGGTTTTATCTGCGGGTTTGTGGGGGCTGGCGGCGGTATGATGATGCTGCTCATCCTCACCTCGGTACTTGGCTACGAGCTAAAAACGGCGGTGGGCACCAGCGTATTTATCATGACTTTTACGGCGCTGACCGGGGCGGTATCGCACTTTGTCATCGGCGACGCACCAGACTTGCTGCTGTTGGCGCTGTGCATGCTGTTTACCCTGCTCTGGGCCAGATTGGCCGCTCGCTTTGCCAATAAGGCGGCTCCCCGCACCCTAAACCGTATCACCGGCCTGATCTTAACAGTGTTGGGAGCTGCTATCTTGCTGGTCAACCTCTTTAAGTAACCGCCCGTATAAATATTTTACACGCGAATACGCAAAAAAGGAGAGCAGCAGAGCCGCCCTCCTTTTTTGCGTGTTGGCGGTGAATCTATTGCCCCACCACCTGCATTTTACTTTTTGGATCCCGAACCTGTCGCCGGGCCCGATTCAGCTCTTTTTCTTTTTGATACTGGTGCCGACGGCCAGCCCTATGCAGAGCCCTAAGCTGATACCAATGGCCATGTTTTTAAACAACAGTTGGCCCAGCGACACACCAAAACAGAGACCCAGAGCAATACCCAGCGACTGGTAGTTCTCTTCCTCCGGCTGTGAAGGCGCATCATCGGGAGCAAAATCTGGTTTGTTTTCCCCCTGATCCTGGGGCTGCTGCTCGTCTTTATCCTGTGGCTCCATAATCGTGCTGCCTCCTTTATGTGCCATCGCGGTGACCGCGGCAGCGTGCGGGCCGGATCGTGCTGCCCGCATATTGATACTATACGCCGGCTTGCGGGCTCCTGTCAACAAACACCTGTTGCGTTATAGGCGCAAAAAAGGGACTGTCTGCACAGCCCCATTTTTGCCGCAGCGCACTCTACCCACTGAGCACGCTGCACACAAGTGAAAGAAGTTTTGTAAAAAGGAGTAGATAGAACCCTTCCCAAGAGGTGTATATGTGTAAACGCGACTTGCGCCGCGGATGCACCGAAGTTTTACAGTGCCGCCAGGTCGGCCCCCAGCTGTCTGCACTGTTGTAGCCCCTCATCATCGGGGGCTTCGTTGATCATGAGACCCTGGTCACCGCACAGGGTGGCGCCGTCATTTTGGGTGCGGTCTTGCCAGTCGCGCATCCACTCACCGTCACCCCAGCCGTATGAACCGAACAATGCGACCTTTTTGCCCGCCAGTTTGGGCTCGAGCTCGGCAAAAAACGGTTCGAAAAAGTCCTCTTCCAGCACTTCGGCGCCCATGGCTGGGCACCCCAGTGCCAACTTATCGTAACCGGCAGCCTGATCGGGGGTGATGGACGATACCTCAAAGAGCTCTGCCTTGGCCCCAGCCCCGTCGATCCCCGCGGCGACAGCCTGTGCCATAGCCTCTGTGTTGCCGGTCTGGCTCCAGTAGATGACTGCGATCTGATCCAAAATATTGCCTCCTTATCTGACGGCGGCCGTGACCGGCCGCAGAGAACGGTTTGCCTTTAAGCGACAAATAGCTGTGCCATGTGTTTTCCGCGTGCCAGCTGACGGCACAGCCCGTTGCGACAGCTGGTGTATCGGGCAAATAGCAGCTGTGCCCGGTCTGGGTCGCCGTATACCTTCCAGTACCCACACAGCCGGTAATTTTGCCCCCGGTGGCGGATAAAGCCCTGGATATCTTCGAGGGGATATCCCAAAAAGGCCCCGATCTCGTGGGGAAAGCCGCACTCGTTTTGTATGGCGCGGGCCAGATGTTGCAGCACAGTATTGAGCCCCTGCCCCACTGGATACCCCTGCTTTTTCAGGTAGGTGTGATAGTCGGGCTGGTCCAGGTGGGCCGCCAGCTTATGGCGGCGGTATACCAGGATGAGCACCCGCTTTTGGCAGCGGCAGAGCACCTGAATGCAGATATCGGTCCCGCTGAGTTGACGGGCCAGATCGCGAAACTGGGTGCGCACCCGCGAGAAGTCATCTGTTTTGCAACACAGCAGATTGGCCGGTTTGATGCCGGCCAGCGCCGGCGCACAGTGAAAGGCCAGCAGCTGTTCGGCGCGGCAGGGGTGCGTGCTCTCCATGCGGTCCTCCTCACAGTCGCTCATCGGGGGAGCGAGCCGAAATTGTAATTAGCAATAGCTAACTATAGCGGATCAAAAACGCCCTGATCTTTAGGGCTAGTCGATCTTTGATGGTTAGTTATTGCTAACCACGGCTATACTATACCATTCCTCTCTGAATTTGTCAATGGGGAATAGCAAATTTTTTACAACTGTAAAAATGGGATATTCATGCGGTCTATCGGTGTTTTTGTCAGAGCTCGCAAATATTTTTTAATAAACTTCGCCCGATAATCACCTGACTCGTCCACTCTTTTGGCAGCTCTTGACGCTCACTTTTTATTCTATATAGGCGCGCTACCATCTCTTTTGACCGGCCCACAGTGCAGGACAGCAAAATATGAACTCTGGGCCGTCAAGTACCGCACCTGACAGACGCCTTGACACGGCTAATATTACGTACGCGGGTACCGGCCGGGAGCCAACACGCTTTGTACTTGGCCGTAGGATCGTCTTTTTTGTGTGCAGTACTACGCCCATCTGCTTTTTATGGGTGGACAAATAACGATCACCGGTGTTCCGCGAGCAAGCTGGCACACCTATAAAAGATCGGCATATCTGCCGGCCAGCTATTCTGTGGATGACCGGAACACCGATCTTCCAGTCGGCAAGTCTCTGGAGGGCCGCCGCGCTCTACTGCATCTGATCTCTGCTCTTTTGTGACTGGATCACTTGACCAAACACCTGCTTACAGCGTGTGCTGCGCACGAATATTTTAGTAGAGCGCTATCGGCAACCGGCATCTACATGGTCTTTAAAAACCCAGATGCGGCCACCGGACCGAGAAGATATGGTCTATACCGACCGCGAAGCTGATCTCTCCCCTGTCTGCAAATATCTCCGCCCCCTCCTGCAACAAAAAAAGAGCGGGATTCCCCGCTCTTTTACGTCTTTACAGAGGTACTCACACCTTATAGGTCGTCCACTTACCGCTTTTAAAGCGCAGCCAGGTAAGGAAAAAGCGCACCAGCTGGTCAAAGGCCAGGCCCAACCAGGCCCCCAACAGCCCCAGCCCCAGTGGATAGCAGAACAGATAGCCCAGCCCCGGGCGTATACAGGTGACGCTGATGAGCGAGACGAACGCGGTAAACTTGGTGTCGCCGGCGCCGCGCAGACAGCCTGAGAACACCACCTGGGCGATCTGCAAAAAGGTGATGGCCGCCATGAGGACCATGATCATCTCGCCGTAATTTAAAATGGCTTTTTCGCGGGAAAACAGCATAAAGATCGGCTTGCCCAACACCACACAGATGATCGAGAGCATGAGGGAGAACACCACCCCCATGCGCTGACAAACGCCGCCGTAGATCTTGGCCATATCCTGCCGCTTCTCGCCCAGACTGCGGCCCACCAGCGCGATAGCAGCTACTGACAGACCGTCGCCGAATGAGAAGGAGATGTTCATGATGTTCATGCCGATCTGGTGGGCGGCAAAGGCGGTAGTGCCCAGTTTGGCCACCAGTATGGCGTAGATGAGAAAGCCGATGCGCAAAAATACCTGTTCGGCCAAGGTGCTGGAGCCGATGTTGACGATGGCGGAGATATTGCGCTTATCAAACGAGAGCGTAAAGTGATGGCGCAGGCAGATGAACTGGTCGGGGTGCAGCACCGAGAAGATGCTCATAGCACAGGCGCAGATGCTGCCCAGCACGGTGGCGATGGCCGCCCCCTGGACCCCCAGTTTGGGAAAGCCGAAATGGCCGCCGATGAGCAGGTAGTTGAACACGATGTTTACACCGTTGGATACGATGTTGGTGCGCATGGCGATCTTGGTGTTGCCGGCACCGCGCTGGGCGGCGTTGATGACCATTGAGAGCACATTGAAGATCATGCCCCCCTGAATGATGCGCAGGTAGCCCACCGCATCTTTGTGGGTGTCGGGCGCCGAGCCGCACAGGTGAATGATAGGATCGGCAAAAACAACCGATGCCGCCGAGATGATGACCGTGAGCACCACCGAGATAGCCAGTGCCTGCATGAGCACCTTGTTGGCGCTCTCACGGTCGCCTTCGCCGCGGCGCCGGGCCACGATGGCCGAGATGGCCACGTTCAGCGACAGAAACACCGCCAGGGCGATGAATTTGGGTTGGGTGGTGAGCCCCACCGCCGCGATCGCATAGGACCCCAGCGAACTGACCATCACCGTGTCGACCATGCCCACCAGGCTGATGAGAAACGACTCGAGGATCGAGGGCCAGGCGATGTCGAAGGTGGTCTTGAAGATCTTTTGTTCGCTGGGGATCTCCCCCAACCGGCCCATGCCGTGTAGCAACTTTTCTGCCTTAAAAAACTGCACTTGTTTACACCAGCTTTACATTATTCATAATATGTTCATACCTGCATTATACACCTTTTTTATCTTTCGTAAAGGTATATGCCACAAAATGAGACGGCTTTTGTCGCTACCTGACAGCTGTGCAGCAGCTCGATACGCAGTGCGTTAAAAACTTCTCTACAGGTCCTGTCTTTTGTCGCATTTTTGCTGTAATGTGATTAGACTTTACAGTACTCGTGCAGATCTTTGCAGATGCGTCATGATCGCACAAAAAGCCGCTGCCCTGCACAGGCCAGCGGCTTTTACAGTGTAATGTTATTTCACTTTACACATCCCGCATCGCCATCAATACCTTGTGCTTTCCAATCGGCGGCGATCTGCCGCAGGGCATCCTCGATACCGCCGGTGACGATATGCACCGGCACCCCCAGCATCAGGTTCACCGGCAGCGAGAATTCCTCGATGCGCCTCCCCTGCTCGTCGCGGTACACCCCGTCTTCCCGGTCGAAAGTCTTGACCGGGTAGCGCTGGCAATAGCTCTTTTGGGCGTCGGCGACATAGCCGTATACCGGCTTTCCCTTGGCGAACATATACCCGCATTCAAACACGGCACCGCTGTCGGGTTCGTGGCCGCGAAAAGGGTCTAACTGGGCCAACAGAATATCGCAGGCGTCGAGCTCTTTTAAGTTGTTCTGGCAAATCGCAGCCGCCATCTGGGGCGGAGCCATACCAGCCTGTGCGTGGAAGTTGGAGCGCAGGGGGTGAAAGCAGTCGAACCCGTACTGGGCGCACAGCGCTGCCGCCCGCTCCACCCGCTGGTGGCAGTCTTTATAAAAAATATTGCTGTCGCTCAAAAAGATCTTGGGCATAGGGGACCTCCTGTCAAAATAGTATCCTGCCGGCGGCGGGCGGCTACAAGTTGCCGCTTACCGGCGAAACCACCGGCTTGCCGTCGCGGTCTAAGAGCGGGGTGAGCCCGCCAGAGTACCCATCCTCGTGGTAGAGGTAGTTGACGCCGGTATACCGGTCCACCCATATCTCGGTTATCGTCATCGTCCCCTGCTTATACACCCGAACGAAGCGGTCATCTGCTCTGGCCATGTCGTTTTTTCCTCCCTAGTAAGGCCCTGCTAAAGCCGCATTGCAAGCAAAATGTTTACCGGGGCAGCGGCTCGGCGATAAGTTGGGCAAAATCGGTGATGTAGCGCTCGGTAATGCGGCAGATGGCTGCGCGGTCACCGAGTGATTTCTCGTCGGCCACCCCCACGGTGCGAAAACCGGCACTATGGGCGGTAGTGAGGGCAAAAAGCATGTCCTCGAACACCACACATTCCCCCGGAGCGGCCCCCAGGCGGCGGGCTGTCTCGAGATACACGTCGGGGCTCGACTTGTGGGTGCCCATGGCCTCGGCGCTGACGATGTGTGAAAAATAGCGGTCGATACCGTGGCTGCGCAGGATCTCAGCGGCCATATAGTCGTGCGACTGGGTGGCCACCGCCATCTCGATCCCCTGCTGCTGCAAGTATTCGAGATATGCCTGTACCGACGGTTTCAGCGGCACCGCGCGGTACTTTTGGCGCACGATCTCGAACTGAGCGGCGATCATCTCGTCGGCGGTGATACCGGTGATACCATCGCGTTCGATTATATACTCCATCGCGCCGCTAAAGCTCTTGCCGCGGATGCGCTGCTGGTAGTCACTGGGCACCTCGTAGCCCAGCGAGCGGACATACGCCTCGCTGACCCCGTCCCAGATAGAGGTGGAACAGGTCAGAGTTCCATCCATATCAAATATCGCTTTCAAATGCTCTCTCCTAACAGTCTGCTCATCGGTGCTCGTTGGGCACATCAGAGGTGTCGCGCTCGCGGATGTAAGTGCTCTCTAAGTCGGCCAGGTGCATCTTTACTGCCAGCGGATATGCCCGAAAGGCGCCCGACATGGCAAAACTGCCGCCCTTTACGCTCTCGTCGAAACCGCCCATATGCCAGCGAATAGCCATAGCTTCGGCTGTTTTGAGCCGCATAAAGCGCTCGATAAGAAACACCGACTTTTCGCCGTGGCCGTAGGGGAACACGTCCTCCACTTGGTAAAAAGGCACCTTCTCCCACTGGCCGGTCTGTTCGTTTTTCACGTTGCGGGTGCTCACCTTGTAAAATTGGGCCTTACACAGGTCGTGCAGCAGGCCGCAGATGGCAAAGCTCTCGGGGTTGTCCTCCCCCTCGACAAAGTGCTTTTCCATCAGCACCTGGTATACGCTCAAACTGTGGCGCACCAGCCCCTGCTGGCAGGCACAGTGAAAGCGCGTCGAGGCCGGGGCGGTGAAAAAGTCGGTTTTTTCCAACCAGCTGAGCAGCCGGTCGGCCCCCGGGCGGGTCACCTGCTCTTTAAAGATGCGGATAAATTCCTCTTTATAGTCCATCTCGCGGCCCTCAGTCATCGCGGTGGGCCCGCAGCCACTCTATGCTGCAGGCGGCAAATACCGCCGCTCCCACTGCCAGCGACTTTTCAGAAAACACTGCTTTGGGGTTGTGCAGACCGTAGGTATAGCCCTCTTCGCGGCTGCCCATGCCGATGTGGAACATCGCCCCGGTGCGCAGGTCAGAGTAATACGAGAAGTCGTCGCTGCCCATGATGCGCGGCCCCTCGGTGATGGTATCTTCCTCGCCGATAGTCTGGCGGATGTAGCCCTGCATTTCCCGGGCAAAGGTGGGGTCGTTATAGGTGGGGGGCGTCTCGGCCAGGTAGGAGACGGTGGCGGTGGCGCGGAAGGTGGCGGCGGTGGAATGGATGATCTCCTCCATGCGCTGTTTGGCAAACTGGCGGGTCTCGGGGTCAAAGCAGCGCAGAGTGCCCTGCATCTGGCAGCTCTCGGGGATGACGTTGGCCGCCTCGCCGGCGCAGATAGAGCCGAAGGTGAGCACCACCGGCTGCAGCGCCGATACCTCGCGGGTGAGGATAGTCTGCAGGGCGATATTGATGTGGGAGGCCACGTTCACCGGGTCGATACCGGTCTCGGGCAGCGCCCCGTGGGCGCCTTTGCCCTGGATATCTATTTTAAAGATATCGCTGGAGGCCAGCATAGGCCCGGCCAGCAGCCGCACACTGCCGGCCTTCAGGGGGATGGAGGTGTGCAGGCCGAACACCGCGTCCACCCCCTCGAGCACCCCGTTTTCAATCATGGCGATGGCGCCTTTTATGGGCTCCTCAGCCGGCTGAAAACACAGCACTACCTGACCCTTAAGCTCTTTTTCATGATCTTTTAAGAGCTGCGCCGCGCCCAGCTGCATGGCGGTGTGGGTGTCGTGGCCGCAGGCGTGCATGTTGCCGTTTTCGCTTTTAAAGGGCTCGTCGGTCTCCTCTTTTACCGGCAGCGCGTCCATGTCGGCCCGCAGCAGAATGGTTTTGCCGGCGGGGTCGCCGATGGTGGCGGTAAAGCCGCAGGGGCAGATATCTTTTATCTGGTAGCCCATCTCGCCCAGGCGTTTTTTTACATAGGCGGTGGTGATGGGCAGCTCAAAACCCAGCTCGGGGTTTTGGTGCAGATAGCGCCGGTCGGCGATGAGCTGCTGTTCTAGTTCTTTTGCTTCCTGTAGCAGTGTATTCAAAATGATCTCTCCTTTTTTTAATGCGCGGGGCTACTCGTCCAGCAGGCTGCGCACCCGATTGATGAGCATATTCAGCGCCACCTGATTGTGACCGCCCCGGGGAATGATAATATCGGCGTGCTTTTTGCTGGGCTCTACGAACTGCTCGTGCATGGGTTTTACCGTCTCGAGGTACTGGCGCACCACCGAGTCGAGACTGCGGCCGCGCTCTTTTACATCGCGCACCAGCCGGCGCAGGATGCGCACGTCGGCGTCGGTGTCTACAAATACTTTCATATCCATCAGCTCGCGCAGCGCCCGATCCTCGAAGATCATGATGCCCTCGAGGATGATGACCCGCGCCGGCTTCACCTCCACTACGTCGCCGGTGCGGTTGTAGTCGGAAAACGAGTACACCGGGCGGTAGATGGTCTTACCCTGCCGCAACTTTTTCAGGTGGTCGATGAGCAGAGTGGTCTCGAAGGCATCGGGGTGATCGTAGTCCAGGCGGGTGCGCTCCTCGTAGCTCAGCTCGTCGTGGGCGTGGTAGTAGTAGTCGTGGCAGAGAATGATGACGTCCTCGTCGCTGAAGGCGGTCTTTAACTTTTTGGCCAGCGTGGTCTTACCCGAACCGGTGCCGCCGGCGATACCGATGATGGTGGTCTGTTGCATTGTGTTGCCCCCTGTCTGCTAGCGCAAAGGTCGGCGGCGCCGCAGGGCCCGCCGAACCACATTTTATACCTGCTTTGATTATAATAGAAACAGGGCAAAAATGCTACCCGCAAATCTCCCGCCGGGCCGGCAGTTTACCAGCACATAGGTTTTGTGGTATATTGTCAGTATATGTCGGCGGTGCTCGGGTACCGGCGGCACCACCTATTTTTACGATATGGAGCACGAGAAGCTATGAAAAAGCCAAAACGCAAAAATCACGCCGGACGGCAGCTGTTGGCATCGCTGGTGCTCGTTGGGCTGGCGACAGGTATTTTTATCTACAGCAGTTACCAGCACCGCGACCTGCGGGTGGGCAAGCCCTTTGTCCCCAAGGAGGAGCTGCCGCTGGCGACCCAGCTGACCCCCGCCCAGATGAAAGAGGACCTGGCCACTTTTGAAAAACAGCTGGCCCAGGTACACCCGGCCACTGCCGGCGGTTTTAGCGACGAGACCAAGGCGGCGCTGGAGCAGGCCAAAAAGTCGGTAAAGTCGCCCAAAAAGGTATCGGAGTTCACCACCATCTTAAACCAGGTGGCCGCCACTTTGCAGGACGGGCACACCGCCGCGGTTCGCCTGTCTGACCGGCAGATACCCGCCCAGCTGCGCTATATCGAGGACAAGCTGTATGTAAAGAGCTACAGCCCACCACAGCCGGCCCAGCCCGCCGAAAACGGCGAGGGATCTGAAAATGAGGAGGAGGCCGAGCCCGCCACAGACGAAGAGGACGGCGGCGAAAGTGCCGCTGCCGACGGCGGTCAGCTGCAGCCGGGAGATGAGCTGGTGTCGATCGGCGGTGTGCCGATAAGCCGCATAACCGGCCGGCTCAAAGTCATTACCCCCACCGAGACCGGCCGCAGTGACAGCGGCACCGTGAAAAACAGCGGCCTGTTCTACCGGGCCTGTGAAAACGACCTGCTGCGCGAGAGCACCCTGTACGCCGCCGGGGTAGACACCTCGAGCGGCACGGTGGCGGTGGCAGTACAGCGCGGCGGACAGCAGGTGACCTGCACCGCCCCGCTGGCCGACCCGGCGGCGGCGAGTTTTTCTTACACCATCGAGAGCGGGGTGTGCCAGCTGGTGCTGCCCTATTGCGACAGCGGCAAAGAGGCGGCAAGCTTTTTAAAAGAGGCCTTTGGCGCCATCAAACAGCAAAAGGTACACACGCTGGTGGTAGACCTGCGGCAAAACGGCGGCAGCGGCAGCGACATGACTGCTCTGCTGATGCCCTACATCGATGTGGACAACGTCAAACAATTTTCAAACACCGTCACCCGTTACAGCAATCTGGCCGCCGCCCAGTTGGGGTACCGTCTTACCACCGGCAGTGCGCTCACCGATATCGGGCTGCAAAAAAATGAGCGGCAGAGCGATCTGTTGTTTACCGGCCAAGTATACTGCCTGATCGATGAAGGGGTATACGGTACGGCCAATGATCTGGCCATCGCCCTGCACGACAGCGGCGCGGCCAAGCTGGTGGGCAGCGATACGGCCGCCGCCTCTACCGGCTACGGCGCACCGGTGAGCGGGCAACTCAAAAATTCGGGCATCTGCTACCGTATCTCGCACCAGAAGATCACCCGCTTTGCCGACTCGGACGCGGCGGCGCTGACCCCTGATATCGCGGTCAAGATCACCCCGCAAGAGCTCGCCAGCCAGTCTGACAGCCACCTGCAGGCGGTGTGGGAGGACGTCAAAAAGCAGAAGTGACGACCGGTCTCGGGCAGCTGTCTGCCCCCGGGGCCCTGGGCACCGATGACGACGGGAGAGCGAGCCACGCGTATTTTGCGGCCATGGTAGAAAACCGCCGCCCCAGGTGCTCAGTTCCCTGGGCACAACGCAGGACAGCGTGTTGTGCTGTACATGTTGCCCTGCCGCTGACAGACATGGACGCCGCCGGCATCGCGGCCATTGCCAGAGCGAAAAAGCACGCGGCAGCGTGTATCCAGAACCACAAAAAAACGCACCCCAGCGCCTGCCGCGTGTCCCCGTTCTCCCTGCTCTGACTCGTGCCGGTCTTACTGAGTTTTCGAATTCGGTGTTCGCCAACGTCTGTGGCAGAGAGTCGTCTGGCACAGGCCAATCCTGATCTTTACATTCCAGTACAGCCGATCCCAAGCGCTGATGAGCGCCTGCGACAGCGGGGCCGGGCCTGTTTAAAAGCCCCACCCAAATGGGCGGCTATCGGGACTGTTGGGGCAGTCTGTTCATCTGGCACCCAGGACCGGCAAAAGGCGGGCTCTACCCTCGTCAGCCAACAGCCGGGCACTGCATGGTACACTTAAAAGAGCCGGCGCAGCCGGGAACAGATGATCTGTTCCCAGGGCTGCGCCGGCTCTTTTTCTTGTGCTGAGATATAGGTGTAAACGGGCTACATCAGCGGTGAAAACACCTTGAGCACGCTGGTGAGCATGCGTTTGGGCAGTGGCTCGCTGTCGCACTTTTGCAAGGTCATCTGCTCGCACTTTTTGAGGGTGGCCAGATAGTCCGCCTTGAGCTGGCTCACCGCCCGCGACTTGTACATCCACACCCCGCACTCAAAGTGCAGGTACAGGCTGCGGAAGTCGAGGTTGGTGGTGCCCACCACCGCCACCGCGTCGTCGGCCACAAAGGTTTTGGAGTGAATAAAGCCCGGCGTGTACTCGTAGATCTTGACCCCCGCCTCGATGAGCGTGCGGTAGTAGGAGCGGGTGACCATGTGCACGTACCACTTGTCGGGGATGTGCGGGGTGACGATGCGCACGTCGATACCGCTCTTGGCCGCCAGGCTCAGCGCCTGCAGCGTCTCGTTGTCTACGATCAGGTAGGGGGTGTTGATATACACGTATTCGGTGGCGTTGGAGATGATGTTGAGGTACACGTTCTCGCCCACGATCTCGGCGTCCAGCGGGCTGTCGGCGTAGGGCTGCACGTAGCCGTCAAAGCCGTAGTCGCGGTGCTGATAGTAGTCGGGGCGAAACTTCTCGAAGTCTTCGGTCTGTTTGGAGCAGTACTGCCAGAACTGTAAAAACATCACCGACAGGTTCCACACTGCATCGCCTTTTAGCATGATAGAGGCGTCTTTCCAGTGGCCAAAACGCTCTTTTTCGTTGATGTACTCATCGGCCAGGTTAATGCCGCCGGTAAAGCCCACATGGCCGTCGATCACGGTGATCTTGCGGTGGTCGCGGTTGTTTAGCTGCATCTGCAGCCGGGGCCTGAACTCGTTGAACACATAGCACTTGATACCGCGGCTGCGGATCTTTTTGTAGTAGCCGCTGGGCACCGTCATCAGCGAGCCCACATCGTCGTAGATCATCCGCACGTCTACCCCGGCACGGGCCTTCTCCTCCAGGATATCCATCACCGTGTCGAACATCACGCCTTCTTCGATGATGAAGTACTCCATAAAAATAAAGTGTTCGGCTTTTTTGAGCTCCTCCACCAGTGCGGCAAAGAGCTCTTCCCCCGGCGAGAGGTAGGTAGTCTGGGTGTTTTTATATACCGGGTAGTAGGAGTGGGTGCTGATATAGCGCGACTGCTTGGCGGTGTGCTTGCTCTGGGCCTGTATCTCGCGGGTGACTGCCTGGTTGGACACCAGAAAGTCGCCGGTCTTTTCGTAGATCACCTCGACTTGGCCCCGCAGTGCCTTGGGGACTTTGTTGTTGCCGAAAAACACGTAAAACAGACCGCCGAAGATCGGCAGCGCCAAAATAATGATGATCCAGGGGATCTTGTAGGCGGGGTTTGACTGCTTGCCTACGATCCAGATGACGCAGATGATGCTCAGCGCCAGCATGAACGGGTACAGGTAGGCAAATTTCTCGTTGAGCATCCACAGCGCCACCACGAAAAATACCGCCTGCAACAAGATCAGCAGGCCCACGATCACCACCCGGCTGAGCAAAAATTTTAAGAGCTTTTTCATATACCTGTATTTCCTTTAAACGTGCTGCAAACATGCTGCCGTGTGGTCTTTGGCCCCCCTCTTGCGGCAGGTACTGCCCGGTGAGATAAAGTGAGGGGCTCTTCGTTTTTTTGAAGGCCCGGCAGTGGGCCCCGGTACCGCTGCGGCGCATCCAGTGCACAGCGCGCCGGGTCTTAGCGGCAGGTCTCGATCAGGGTGCGATAAAACGCCACCGCCCGGGCCAGCGCCTCTACATCCAGGTTTTCATCCAGCCCGTGGATGCTACCCAACTGCTGTTTGGAGATATCCAGCGGGGCAAAGCGCAGCACACAGTCGCAGATCGCCTCGTAATGGCGGCTGTCGCTGCCCTGCAGCATCACGTAGGGGGCCCCCCCCGCCTCGGGAAACACGGTGTGCAGCGTGTCGCACACATGGGCGTAATAGGGGCTGTTTATATCGGCGGTGCCGGAGCAGTCGCTGGAGGTGAGCACCTCGGCCTCACAGTCGAACTTGGCGGCAAAGTCCCGTGCCTTTTTGATGGCCAGCGCCTCTGGCTCGTGGGACATGTAGCGCAAATTGGCGGTTATGCCGGCCGTTTCGGGGATGACGTTGGGCGCATCGGAGCCACTGGCCATGGTAAAGGCGCAGGTGGTCTGTAGCATGGCCCCGGCCTGGGCGCTGGCTCTGGGCAATATTTTGAGCAACAGCGGCCGAAACAGCCAGAGGTTTGCAAAGATCAGCTTGTAGCCAAACGGCATATAGGGGGCCATCTCGCGGAACATCCCCTCGACCGGTGGGGTGAACCTCTTGGTAAAAGGCTCTTTTTTCTCGACGTAGTCCACCATGGCCGCCAGCCGGGCCAGGGGGGTGTTTTTGGGCGGAGTGCTGGCGTGGCCGCCGTGGGAACGGGCAGTAAAGCGCAGGTTGGCCATACCTTTTTCCATCAGCCCCAGCATACAGAACTTGTTCTGTATGCCCGGCAGCGGCGGATCGACCACCGCGCCCCCCTCATCCATCACCAGGCCCAGATGCACTCCCTGTTCTTTGAGGTAGGCCACTGTTTTGGGGGCGCCATAGCCGCTGATCTCCTCGTTGCAGGAGGAAGCTATGTACACGTCGCCGGCGGGGGCAAAATCCTCGCCCAACAGCTCCTCCACCGCGTTTAAGATGCCGCACAGCGAACCCTTGGTGTCTACCGCACCGCGGCCCCAGATCTTGCCCTCGGCGATGGTGCCGGCAAAAGGCGGGTACTTCCAGTCGCCGGTGGCCGGCACTACATCCATGTGGGACATGAGCAGGATGGGCGGGCGGGATGGGTCTTTGCCGGCCCACTTAAAGAGCAGCGCCCCGTCTATATCGTGCTTTTCTAACTTTTGGTGGATGAGGGGGAAGAGTTCCTCCAGCTTTTGGTGCATGGCGTAGATGGGCGACATATCGCCGCCGGGCTGCACCGTGACGGTATTGCAGGCGATCATCTGCGACAGCGTGTCGGCGTAGTGATCGACCTTCTCGCGCGGCGGCAGCGCACCGGGCTGGCCGCCCCCGGTCTTGGTGCCGCAGCGCAGCGTATTGACCACCAAAACGAGCACCAGCAACAACAAAAGCGCCAATAGGATATACAGTGCCAACATAAATCTCATCCTCCTCACACGATGCGCCCGGCATGCCGCCAGACGGCAGGGCAGCGTCCTGCACCGGCTGCCGCGCCGGGGCACCCACTGCCAAAGCGGCTATTTCTTCCCTGTTCGGCGCAGCTTGAGCAGCACCTTTTCTGAGGTATCTACGAACTTTTGCACCCAGGGGGCAAAAACCATATCGTACTCGCCGGTAAAGGTGACCACCTGGCCGTTAAAGCCCTTTTTAAACAGGTATACCCCGTGCATGTGATCCTCGCCCGAGAGATCGAGCGGGATGCCCTGAAAGTCGTAGGTGGTACAGCCGGTCTCGATCGCCCACTGGATCATGGCCCACTGCATGGCGTGGTTGGGCATTACATTGCGGAAGTTGTTGTCGGATGCGCCGTACACATAGCAGGTCTTGCCGGCAAAGTTGGTGGTGATGGCCCCCGAGACCGGCTGACCCTGGTAGTAGCAGATATACAGCCGGATGTGCTCGCCAAAGGCGTCGAGCATGCGCTCGAAATACGCCTGGGGGCGGGTGTTGAAGCCGTCGCGGGCCCCGGTGACCTGATAGATCTTCATGAAATCGGGCAGCGACTCCTTGCCGCACACCCGCACCTCGACCCCTTTGCGGGCGGCCAGGCGGATGTTGTAGCGCCACTTCTGGTGAAAGCTGGCCAGCAGCTCGTCGGCGGTCTTTCCGGTGAGGTCGAGCATGTAGTTGTTGCGCCGCTGGATGGTGTCGTCGTCGGTCTGGTCCTCTTTATAGGTAAAGCCGTACTTTTTGGCCATCTCGATAAAGGTGCGGTCGTCGGCCCCTACCATGGGGTCCATCTTAAAGGTGAAGCCGCGCACCTTTTTGGCAAAAGCCTTGGCACCCTCGACCAGATCGACAAAGGTCTCCTCGTCGCGGTAGTCGCAGATGGGGCCGCGGGGGGCGTACAGAAAGTTGCGGTTGAGGCCGGGCACCTTTTTGGTGAGCACCACCATGCCGCCGCGGATGGTGCCGTCGGCCCCGCGGGAGACGATGACCCCGTGGCCCCACCCCTCTTTGACCTGGGGCCAGTGGGTGGACTGGGTAAAGGTGCCATTTTGGTGGTGCAGCACGAATTCCTCGTACTCGCCGTAGCGCGCTGGCTCTAAAATCTCCAAAGTAAACGCTCCTCTGACTATATTTTCAGGGCGGCGGCCGACCCGCTGACGGCAGGGCCCAAAGCCCGCCGGCACAGGCGCTATCGACCGCTATACAGCCCCGTTTTTTACCGTTTGCTTACCGGTATTAGTATAGCACAGTTTTAGACAGTATGCACCTTTTGACCGGCAGTAATTTACCTTTTTGCCAAATCGTGTTACAATACGGGGGCAAAATAGCGGTGGGCCATTATTCGGCCCGCGGCACCCGGGAGGAGTAGCGATGTACATCTGTCAGATAGGGGCCAAACAGGCCGGTCAGCGACTGGATAAACTGGTATTTTCTATCTGCCCCGATCTGCCCGGCAGTGCCTTTTACCGGGCGCTCAAGCGGGGCAACATCAAGATAAATGGCCGCCGCCGCGAGATCTCGTACCGGGTGCAGGCCGGCGATACGCTGCGGCTGTACCTGGAGCCCCAGTACCTGCCGGGGGCGGCCGAGAGCGGCGGCGTTCCCGCCCCCGTACCGGCCGGGCCCACCTTTGCCGTGGTGTACGAGGACGACCATGTACTGCTGGCCGACAAGCCGGCCGGGCTGCTGGTTTTACCGGGCCAAAACGGCGAGCAGAACAACCTGCAAAATCAGCTGCGCCACTACCTGCAAGAGCAGGGCGGATACCGGCCGGGGCAGGACTTTGCCCCGGCGGTGTGCAACCGCATCGACCGCGGCACCAGCGGCATCGTGCTGGCGGCCAAAACGGCCGCCGCCGAACAGGAGCTGCTGCTGCGCATTCGTCAGCGGCAGATCCACAAGAGCTACCTGTGTGCAGTAGTGGGGCACATGCCGGCAGCGCGCGGCAAATTTGACAACTACCTGTTTAAAGACGCCCGCCAGAGCCGGGTATATGTGCGCCAAAACCCGCAGCCCGGCGCCAAACGGGCCATTACCCATTGGCAGGTACTGCAAAAAACGCCCCAGCTGAGCTTGGTCGAAGCCCAGCTGCTGACCGGGCGCACCCACCAGATACGGGCCCAGTTTGCCGCCAGCGGGCACCCGCTGTTGGGCGACAGCAAATACGGTGAAAACAGCGTCAACCGCCGCTACCGCATGAAGAGCCAGGCACTGTGCTCGTACCGGGTACAGTTTGACTGGCCGGCGGAGGGCGGGCCACTGGACTACCTGCGGGGCCGCTCTTTTACCACCCAAAAGCCGGCATTTTGCCAGCTGTTCACACCGTATAAGACCGCCGGCGGACAGTGAGAGAGCCGCGCTGCATGTTGGCAGCGCGGCTCTCTCTTTATGCCCATCTGGACGCTCTTTTAGACGTTTTGCGGCAGGATCTTGTTGGTCAGCACGCCCACCACCACGGCGATGAACAGGCCGGAGACGGTGAACTCGCCGATCTGGATGCCCGCCGACATGCCCAGACCGAACACCAGGATCAGCCCCACGGTGATGAGGTTGCGGCTGTGGGAAAAGTCGAGCTGGGCCTCGGCGATGGTGCGCAGGCCGACGGCGGCGATCATGCCAAAGAGCATGATGGACATGCCGCCTTTGACCGGGTCGGGGATGCTGGCCAGCACACCGCCGAACTTGCCGAACACCCCCAAAAAGATGGCAAAGCAGCCGGCGATCTTCAGCACGCCGGTATCGTACACCTTGGTGACAGCCAGCACGCCGGTATTTTCAGAATAGGTGGTGTTGGCCGGGCCGCCCAGCAGGCCGGCCAGTGAGGTGGCCAGCCCATCGCCCAGCAGCGTGCGGTGCAGGCCGGGATCTTTGAGCAGGTCTTTGCCGATGACCGAGCCGTTGGTGGTGATGTCGCCGATGTGTTCCATAAAGGTGACCAGCGCCACCGGGGCGATGAGGGTTATGGCGTGCAGGTCAAACTGGGGCAGCGTGAAAAACTTGCCGCCAAAGTCCCAAAAGGGGCTGATCCAGGGGGCGCCGGTGATGAGGCTGGTATCGATGAGTTTAGCCCCCAGCACCCCGCTCAGATCGAGGCCCACGCAGAGCAGGTACCCGCTGACGAGGCCGATGAGGATGGGCACCAGCTTGAAAAAGCCTTTGGTAAAAACCGACACGGCTATGATGACCGCCAGCGTGAACAGCGCTACCGGCCAGTTCACCTGCGCCATCGAGATGCCGGTGGGGGCCAGTGTCAGGCCGATGACCACGATGACCGGGCCGGTGACCACCGGCGGGAAGGTCTTACGGATGACATCGACCCCCACGTATTTGACGATGAGGGCCACCAGTATGTAGATGAGCCCGGCGGCGATGATGCCCGACTGGGCTTTGGGGATGTTTTTGCTGTTGCCGCCGATGACGATCTGCAGCGCGCCGATGTAGGCAAAGCTGGAACCCAAGAACACCGGCACCTTGTGGCTGGTGACCAAGTGGAAAAGCAACGTGCCCAGGCCGGCGCAGATCAGCGCCACCGACACGTTGAGGCCGGTGAGCGACGGCACCAGCACGGTGGCGCCGAACATGGCAAACAGGTGCTGGACGCCCAACACCACTTTTTTGGAGGTGGTCAGGTTGGCAGTTTCTCCCATAATATCTTCCTCTCTCCTGTTTTTCTTCCTCTTTTACGGCACAAAAAAAGCCCCGACGATAGCGTGGGGGCTTTTTTTGCGCCTGCATCAGCATACACGATTTTATTCGGCTTGTAAAGACGGATCGCAGATCATCTTTTGTGGGGGACTGCCGGCCAGGATGGCAGCGGGCACTCTACGCTTTGGCGTAATAGAAGTCATCTCCCGGCAGCGAGCCGCCGACAGACTGCGCATTGGCCTCGAACAAAATCTGCAGCAGTGAGGAGACCGACGCTTTCATCGACTCGCCGTCGCGGTAGGCGATGCCGAGATTGGGAATGGCCCGCTCGGCGATCTCGGCTTTCATGATATCGTATTTTTGAGCCAGCGCAGCTGTCTCTTCAGTGTTGCCAGCGGCAAACTCGACCGAGTTCTGGAAGTCCTGCAAAAAGTCTTTTACCGCCTGTCCGTTTTCTTTGACGAAGTCGGTGCGGGCCACTGCGGCGCCCAACAGCAGCTCCTTGCCATCCGAGACCCGGTCCCACTCACCGCCGAGATCGACGGCCGCCTTGGCACTGCCGTTTTTGGCCAGTGCAGACGAGAGATAGGGTTCGGGCATCACTGCCAGCGGCGCCCGCCCGTCGGCGACCATATCGACCAGCTGGTCGTAACTGTCGACATATTCTATGCGCACATCGGTACCCACGGTGAGACCACTGTGATCGAGCACGTAGTTGAGCAGATATTCAGACGTGGTCCCCTGACCGGCGGCGTAGACTGTTTGGCCCATGAGCCCGTAGAGATTTTTTATCTCGCCGGTGGTGTCGACTACAGTGAGGGCCCCCAGCACATTGGCGGCCAGCAGCTGTACACTGCCGCTGTTTTGGGCGTACAGAGCGGCGGCTACGTCGGTGGGCAGCACGGCGATATCCACCTCGCCCGCAGACAGCTTTTCGGCGGCGGTGGCGGCATCGCCGTACAGCGTCGCGGTATATTGATTGGCGGTCTTTTTGTCGCCGCTGTCTTTCATGAGCTTAGCCAAGCTGATACCGGCCGGAGACTTGACACCGGCTATGCGCACATCGGCGCCCTGCTTAGAGCTGGCGCCACTACTGCTGCCGCTATCGGTCCCCTTTTTGTCGCCGCAGCCGGCAAATACAGAAAGTACCAGCAACGCTGCCAGCGCTAGAGATAGTATTTTTTTCATTGGTGTGCTCCCCTCTGCCGGTATTTTGTCCGGCGCGCGGAGCCTGCCGGGAAAGTGATCTGCCCGGTGGGCCCCAGCTGTTATTTTTTCCCACTGTCAGGCGAAAAACACAGCAGTTAGAATACTTTAAAAGATAGCTCTTTTGGGCTGGGTTGTCAACGCTGTTTTTATTGAACTGCACGGTGTTTTCCCGTATAATGGGGCAAAAGAGGGCCGCTCTGGACGGCAGTGGACAGGAATGAGGGACGAGCTGTGGGGATCATCGACTATTTGGACTATATCGGCATCGTGGCGTTTGCTATTTCGGGGGCCAGCACGGCCATTAAAAAGCGGATGGACTACCTGGGCATTCTCATCATGGCTGGGGTGACGGCTATTGGCGGTGGCGTGATACGGGACATCATCATCCGCCGCGACTCGCTGCCCATATTTTTTGAGCGCTACGAGTACAGTTTGCTCATCCTGCTGACCACCGCCTTTGTGATACTGACCAAGGGGCAGATACGCTGGAGCTTTGCGCTGGATATTTTTGACGCGCTGGGGCTGGCTACCTTTGCCATCGAGGCGGGCATCACCGCTATCTCGATGGAGCTCAACTTTATCACCTTCTGCTTTGTATCGTTCATCACGGCGGTGGGCGGCGGCATCATCCGCGACCTGTTCGCCCGCGAGATCCCCCACATTTTGCGCCCGCGGGAGATCTACGCGGTGGCGGCGGTGGGCGGCAGCGTATGCTTTTGGTTTTTGCGCCAGCTCATCGACCTGCAGGTGGCGGCCTACATCTGTATTGCGCTGACCTTTTTCACCCGCCTTTTGTGCATGCGTTTTCGGCTGGCACTGCCCACCGTTAAGCCGCCGCAGGCCAGGAGCTGACCGGTCCGGGCCCGGGGCGTTGCGGCCCGGCGGCAGGCGGGCGATTTTGCTTGACTTTTTGGGGGGTGGGCTATACAATGGGTGTGGCCCAAAAGGCGGCGTGTGCGCTGCCCGGGGCTGTGTAAAAGACTCACAGATTTGACTTTTTAGGAGGTGGACAGACAATGGACGCTGGCAGTAGTAGAGGTGCGAATACCCGGGCTGAATGCGCAGGCGACGTGCCGCAGCGGGAGGAGATGTCTGTTCCGCTCTCTTTGTCACCCGGCACTTCCCTGTAGGGCGCGCGTTTGCCCCCGCGGGGGATGTGTGCGCTTTCTCCCGGTAATATTCGGCACCTGTACTAGACCGCAGCGAGAGACTTGTGGTCTTTTTTGTTGCCCAAATTTACCGCGAGGAGGGAAAATATTATGAGCAAATTCATCACCATCGACGCGCTGTGCCAGTTGGTGGAGGAAAAGCAGTTTGCCGCGGCCCGCGCCTTTTTGCTGGCCTGCAACCCTGCCGATGTGGCGGAGCTGTTTTCTGAGCTGCCCGACGCCGCGCTGGTGCTGTTGTTTCGCGTGCTGCCCAAAGAGGTGGCGGCCGAGGTGTTCTCGCACCTGGACAGCGACGTACAGCAGCGCATCGTTGAGGGCATCACCGACAAAGAGCTCGCCACCATCGTTGACGAGTTGTTTTTTGACGATACCATCGACTTTATCGAAGAGATGCCGGCCGGCATCGTAAAGCGGGTGCTGGCGGCCACCGACTCGGCTACCCGCAGCCAGATCAATCAGCTGCTGCAGTACCCCGAGGGGTCGGCCGGCAGCCTGATGACGCTGGAGTTTATGGAGCTGCGGCGGGACGAGACGGTGGCCGAGGCCATTGCCGACATCCGCGGCAGCCGCGATAAAAAAGAGACCATCGAGACCTGCTTTGTCACCTCCCCCACCAAGCTGCTGGAGGGGTCGGTGGCTCTGCAGGACATTCTGCTGGCCGACGACAGCACCAAGATCATTGAGCTGGCCGACCCCGAGATCTGCAAGGTGGGCACGCTGGACGACGAGGAACAGGTGGTAGAGGTATTTAAGAAATACGACCTGTACACGCTGCCCGTTGTAGACCGGGAGGACCGGTTGGTGGGCGTGATCACCCTGGACGACGTGGTTGATGTGATGGAGGAGCAGGCCACCGAGGACATCTACAAGATGAACGCCGTCTCCCCTGCCGACGACAGCTACCTGAAGACCAGTGCCCTGACTCTGGCCAAGCACCGCATCGTGTGGCTGCTGGTGCTGATGATCTCGGCCTCAATCACCGGGGCCATCATCCGCCGCTTTGACGAAGTACTCTCTTCTATGGTGCTGCTGGCGGCCTACATCCCCCAGCTGATGGACACCGGCGGCAACGCCGGCAGCCAGTCGGCGACCATGGTGATACGCAGCTTGGCCCTGGGCGATATCGCCCCCAAAGACGCCCTTGTGGTGCTGCGCAAGGAATTTGCCGTGAGCCTGCTGACCGGCTCGGTGCTGGCGGTGGTGAACTTTGGCAAGCTGCTGCTCTTTGACCGGGTGGGGGTGCTGGTGGCCGTGACCATCTGCGCCAGCCTGTTTTGCACCGTGATCATCGCCAAGATCTGCGGCGGACTGCTGCCCATTATTGCCCAGAAGCTGAAAATGGACCCGGCCATTATGGCCAGCCCGCTGATCACCACCATCGTGGATGCGGTGTCGCTGATGATCTACTTTGTTTTGGCCACCACCATCCTGCACATCCACTAAGACACGGTTTAGCCAGTGCGATCTTGACGCGGGCCGCCCACCAAAAAGGGGCGGTCCGTTTTTTGGTGCCCCAGGCAGCTGAGAAACGAGAAAACGGCGGTATGGCGGCAAATGTAGCGCCTGGAAATTGTTACGAAATTGTAAATTAGTAGGTATTGGGCGCTGTTTGAGCACGATTTGGCATGTTTGGGCGGATAGGGGGCATGGGCAGGGCATAGCGCGGACAGACTATAGTGAACGCCCGGGCACCTGCCCGGCCCCGGTGAAATAGAAGAGGGGTGCCGTATGCGCTGCGGCGGCTGGGTGGAGTGGCGGACTGGTGCATGGCTGAACTGGCGGACGGGGCACTCGCCCCTGCCGGTGCCGCACAAGTTCTGCGCGAACATCAGCTGCCGGCCTGAGGACAGTTCACCGGCTTGACCCGAGACGGTAACAAAAAAATCAAATACCAGAAAAAATGACAAATTTCTTAAACCTGCCCCGATGACCCGAAAACCGGTGGCATTTAAAGACAGATCGTCTTATACTGGGGTGTATACTCTGTTTTTTACACGTAGAGCATAACGGAAACGAGGTACCTGACTATGCAAGCTAGCTCTGCCCCCATCGACGGCCAGACCCAACAGAAGGCGGCTGCCACCCGGCGCCATCCCGACGCCCCCAGCCTGTACCAGCTGTTTTGGATATTTGTGATCGCCAGCATTTTGGGCTATGTGGTGGAGATGCTTTTTTATTTTGTGCGCCACGGCAGTTTTGAGAGCCGGCAGGGGCTTTTATACGGCCCCTTTTCGCAGATATACGGGCTGGGGGCAGCGGCGCTGAGCGCGATATTGGGTCGTTTTGAGCGCTGCCACAACTTGGTGATATTTGGGGTGAGCGCCGTGTTCGGCGCCGTGTTTGAGTTTGTGTGCTCGCTGGTGCAGGAGCTGGTGTTCGGCTCGGTCTCGTGGGATTATACCGGCTCGCCGCTGAACCTGGGCGGCCGCACCAACATAAAGTACGCCATATTTTGGGGGCTGCTGGGGCTGGTGTTTTTGCGGGCCATCTACCCCTGGTTTTGTGACCTGATACGGCACATACCCACCCGCTGGGCGGTGCCGCTGACCTCGGTGGTGGCGATATTTTTAGCGGTGGACATGGTCCTCTCGGCGGCGGCGGTGTGGCGCAGCGGCCAGCGGCGGCAGGGGGTGGCGCCAGAGGGGGGCTTTGCCGTATTTTTAGACCAGACCTACCCCGACGACTACTTAAAAGAAGTATACCCCAATATGAAATTTATTTAAACGACATACTACGACAAAAAGGCCGGAGCGCGGTGCAGCGCCCCGGCCTTTTTGCGTACCGTGGGCGGTGGGTGGCGATCGCAGAGCCGGGTGGTGGGGCTTTGAGTGTTGACGAAAGAGAATTGGTTGGGCGTGGGGTGGCGGAACGGTAGATAGTGGGGATATTTTCGGCGCAGGAGTTGGCAGAAAAACTGCGCGGTGGGAGTAGCTGAGGTGGTTTATGGGTGTACTGTGGGTGGCTTTGGTGGGCTTTGGTGGGCTGGGAATGTTATCGGTGAGGATGTTGCCGATGGGTGGGGCACGGATAGTGGTACTACTGAGGCGGTGCAAGAAAGGCAGCTGGTCGACTGGGTATGGGGCGCTATGGTGGGCTGGGGGCGCGGTTGGTGGCGGGGATAGTATCGGGGGTAGAGGGACGGGCAGGAACATGCACGGTGGGAGGTGCTGGAAATTTTGCGGGGGTGCTGGGGTGGGATGGAACGTTATAGATGGGGGTATATTGCCGGTAGTGGGACACTGGGAATGTCGCCGATGAAATAGAGCAGAAAAGGCAGCCGGATGGCTGGGTATGGGGCGCTATGGTGGGCTGGGGGCGCGGTTGGTGGTGGGGATAGTATCGGGGGTAGCGGGACGGACAGGAAAATATGTGGTAGGAGGTGCTGGGGATTTTGCGGGGGTGCTGGGGTGGGATGGAGTGTTATAGGTGGGGGTATATTGCCGGTGAGTGAGACACTGGGAATGTCGCTGATGAAATAGGGTAGAAAAGGCAGTCGGGTGGCTGGGTATGGGGCGCTATGGTGGGCCGGGGGGCACGGTTGGTGGTGGGGATAGTAGCGGGGATAGCGGGACGGATGGGAAAATGTACGGTGGGAGGTGCTGGGGGGTGATGGGCGGCGGGGCTTGAGCGAGATGGGTGGCTGAGGTGCCGGCGGTGCGCCCGGTGTGGGGACGGGCATGTACACAGAAAAAAGCGAGATGAGCGTGAAAGGCAGCGCGAGTGGGGCGTTGGCGGTACCGGGGGTGGGAGAAAACTGTTTTTTCTTGCCAGCGGGGGCGATATGTGCTAGAATAAATTGTTTTTTGAGATGTTGCGGGCCGGGCCCGCTATTTTGCACCGAGAGGAGGAGGACCTGTGCGCCACACGACCACCACTGCGCCCCATATACCGTGCCACTGCTGGGACAGCGTAGCGCACCGGTTCCCCCGGCGTCCGCCCCCGCGCGCGCAGCTGCACCACACACGGCAGCTGGATGCGCGCTCCCCGCTTTCATCTGCGGCTTTTATTAGGGGAAGATCAAATAGAGAAAAGGACGCTATCTACTTATGACCTGGTTTATTTTTTCGCTGCTCTCGATCTTATTCTGGAGCGGCTCGGATTTATTTTCCAAAATGGGCTCGAAGCCCGACGACACCTACAGCCACTGGAAGATGGTGATGGCGGTGGGCCTGGTGATGGGTCTGCACGGCATTTACATGGTGGCCACCGGCACCCCGTTTCACCTGGGGGACATCATCACCTACCTGCCCGCCTCGCTGCTGTATATTTTAGCTATGGTACTGGGCTATGTGGGGCTGCGGTACATCGAGCTGTCGGTCTCGAGCCCTATCTGCAACTCGTCTGGTGCGGTGGCGGCACTCTTGTGCTTTATATTTTTAAAGCAGGCCATGACCGGCCTGCAGCTGCTGGCGGTGGGGCTCATCTGCCTGGCGGTGCTGCTTTTGAGCCTGCTGGAAAAAAGGCAGGACGACGCGGCGCGGCAGCTGCGCCAGCAGGTGGCCAACGTAAAGTACCAAAAGAGCTTTATCGCCATATTGTTCCCCATCTTATACTGCCTGATAGACGGGCTGGGCACCTTTGCCGACGCAATGCTTTTAGATGTGGCCATTGCCGAGGAGCAGGCCAACATCGCCTATGAGTTCACCTTTTTGTTTATGGCTATCTGCGCCTTTATCTACGTGGTGATCATTAAAAAGCAGAAGATCCGCCTGTGGGACGAAAAGCCCAAGATGGCGGCGGCGCTGGTGGAGACTGCCGGCCAGTTCACCTACATTTTTGCCATCGGCGCCAATGCGGTGGTGGCGGCCCCGCTCATCAGCAGCTACTGTGTGTTCAGCGTGCTGTGGAGCCGGCTGTTTTTAAAAGAGAAACTCAACTGGAAGTACTACGCGGTCATTGGCCTGGCGGTGATCGGCATCGCCATACTGGGCATGGAATGACCAGACGGGCCACCGCCGTGTAGCGGGACCCGGTCTTTACCGATAAGACGGCGGCGCGCCGGCACATCCCTTTTTGAGGAGTGCCGGCGCGCCTTTTTTATGGCTTTTTCAGGTGGCCCGCCGAAGTGAGGTCACTTGGGCCGCATGTGGCCGGGAGCGGCTATTTTCTGTGCCAGTTTACTATGAGCCCCCGTAGATGGCGGCTATCCTTTGGGCCCTGCGCTTTACCTCTGCGCGGACATGCGGCGGCCCAAGACACTCACATTTGTCGCCGAAATGAAAGAGGAGGTTGTAGTGGTACTCGTTTTCTACAAAGGGAAACCGCACGCGGTAATGCGTGTCGCCATCTGGTGAAAAGTGCTCGTAGGGGCAATAGGCGAGGACGATATCGGCGATAGAGCGGTGGATGCGGAGCTCGATCTCGATCTGCATGGACTTTAAAATATCGGTAAAATCTAAAACCGGTCTCTGCTGATCGCGGGGCACAAAAGACGTTTGTTGCAGCTGCAGATCGAAGGTGCGGGACAGCTTGAATAGCCGAAAGTCGTTTTTTGTGCGGCAGTACCCCTGTAAATACCACTGGCTGTTTTTTAACACCAGCTGATACGGCTCGACCGTTCGCCGGGTCTTTACCCCGCGGTGGGCCATGTACCCAAACTGGAGCAGCCTGCTCTCCCGCAGCGCTGTTCGCACCGTTTCCAGACAGGGGTGTACGGCTCTGTCCGCCGTCCAGGGGGCCGGATCGATACAGATCTGACCGGCTTTTTTGAGGATGTCGTCTGCTCTGTCGGCGGGGATGAAGCTCTTGACTTTGGCGAGGACGGTGGCCAGCTCGCTCCCCCCTACCATGCTGAAAAGGCCGGAGAGCGCCGTCAGGAGCGCGGAGAGATCGGCGGCTGAAAAGACCTTGTTATCGATCTTGTACCCCCGCATGATCTCGAAGCCGCCGCCGGCGCCCGGCACCCCCCGGACGGGGACGCCGGCCATGTTGATGGCGTCTATATCGCGGTAGATCGTGCGGGGCGAGACCTCGAACATATCCGCCAGCTCCTGTGCGCCGACGCGCTCTTTTTCGAGGAGGACCAGGATCATGCTGACCAGCCTGTCTACTTTCATAGAATACCGCCTTTAACTATTTACTGCCAATCGTGGCCACACCGTTGTCAACGATCTTATCGTACAATGAAAAGGCAAACAAATCAATCTGCCCCTCTGCCAGGGGCGAGACAGAATTGGGGGAAAATACATGTTTACCATCTATATTTACCTGCCGGACACTTTGGCTGACTGGGAACTGGGACATATCACCGCCGAGTTGCAGTTGCGGCGCTTTTTTAAAAAGGATGCCCCGCACCTGGAACTGAAAACAGTCGGTTATTGCCGGGAGCCGGTGCGCACGATGGGCGGGCTGACCGTTGTGCCCGACTGCGCGGTAGGCGATATTGCCACCGGTGAAAAGAGCGTGTTGCTGTTGCCGGGCGCAAACACGTGGAGCGACCCTAGACACGGCGCTATCATCGAAAAAGCCGGCGAATTTTTAGCTGCGGGCGCGGCGGTGGGCGCTATCTGCGGGGCCACTGCCGCGCTGGCCGGCGCGGGGCTGCTGGACGACCGGCCCCACACCAGCAACGGGCCGGGATTTTTGGAGGCGGCAGTGCCCGGCTACAGGGGACAGCGCTTTTATGTAGATGCGCCGTCTGTAGCGGATGGCGGTCTTTTTACGGCCAGCTGTACCGGCGCACTGCTGTGGGCCCGGCAGATCCTTTCATATTTAGGCGTTTTTGAAGCCGATACGCTCGCCGCCTGGTATACCTATTTTAGCACCGGGGCGCCGGAGCACTTTTTTGCCCTGATGCAGTCTGTGGCGGCAGCGCAGACGCTCCTACTTTAGATAAGTTGGACGGCGGTGGGCGCAAATGCCGCGCCCCAGGACCGTTTAGCATATTGGGGGACACATTTTAAAGCTTAAAATGTGAAACGCAAGCGCGGAGGCGATGGACAGCAGGGGCGGGCGGTGTTAGAATGGGGAAAATAGAGCGCAAAGGGGCCTGATAGAGATGGGGACCATTTATAAGACGCCGGACAGCCGCCGCCAGACGCTGGCGCTGTACGACCGGCAGCTCAGATCGCTGGGGTGCCACTGGCGCGACCGGTATGTAGACACCGCTTTTGGCCGCACCCACCTGGTGGAGACCGGCAACTTTGCCGGCCCGGCGGTGCTGGTGTTTCACGGCGGCAACTCGACCACCGCCTACAACCTGCTGCTGTGCCGTTTTTTGCTGCCCCATTTTCACCTGTACGCGGTGGATATCATCGGCCACCCAGGCAAGAGCGACCAGCGCTGTCTTCCGCCTTACGGCTATGCCTATGGGCGCTGGGCCAGCCAGGTGATCGACGCGCTGGGTTTTGCGCGCATGCGCTGTTTTGGCGGCTCGTTTGGCGGCGGGGTGCTGGCCAAGCTGATGTGTGTGGCGCCGGAAAAGGTGGAAAAGAGCGTGCTGGTGGTGCCGGCGGGCATTGGCAACGCGCTGCCTGTTGGGGCGGTAAAAATGCTGGTGCCGCTGCTGCGCTACCGCCGTAGCGGAGACGAGCGCTATCTGCGGCAGACGGCGCTGTACATGGCGATGACCGAAGACGTTTTAGACGGCGATACCATCGAGACGCTGCGAAACAGCTTTGACCACGTAAAGACCAAGGTGGGCATGCCCACCAATGTGGGGGCGCGGCGCATGCGGCGCTGCCATGCGCCTACGCTGGTACTGGCCGGCGAACGGGACTGCCTGTTCCCGGCGCGCAAGGTGCTGCGGCGGGCACCGAAGATCCTGCCCTGCTGCCGCACCTACCAGCTGACTGGTCGCGGCCACATGCACCTGCTCACCGAGGGGGAACAGGCGATGATCGTGTCGTTTTTGCAGGGGGACCCACCTCCCCCGCCGGGCCGCTGACCAGCAGGCCGCGGCGGGGGCCTGTACGGCACCGGGCGACGGCATGGCGGGACGGCGCGGAGACTTAAAGCGGCAGTTGCCGCTATGGGCCGGACACGGTCGGTGACCGCGGTGCGGCAGTTGCAAGTGAGAAAACAAAAAAGGCGGGCGGCCGGGGGGACCGGCAGCTCGCCTTTTTTATGTGTGAAAACGGCAGATAGAGACCTGCGGAGACTGACCCGCCGCCAACGGCTGGGAGAGCCCGCGACCGGCGGCTACAGCTTGCTGTACAGTACCTCGCCGTTTTTGATGGTCATAACGCAGTTTAAAATGTCCTGGATGTTCTCGGCGGGGTTGCCGGCAAACACGGCCAGATGGGCCTTTTTGCCCGGGACGATGCTGCCCAGCTCTTTTTCGACGCCCAGCATGGTGGCCGAGTTGATGGTGGCCAGCTCGATGGCCTCCAGCGGGGTGAGCCCCTCCCCTACCGACAGCACCAGCTCGTTGCCGGTGCCGGCGTGGGAATTAAAGGGGGTGCCGCTGTCGGTGCCCAGCGCGCATTTGACGCCGGCGCGGTAGGCCTTGATGAACGAGGCGTAGTGGTGGCTGATGATCACATCGACTTTGCGCACGGCGTACTCGGGGATGCCGTTTTCCACTCCGTACTTTTTGATGTAGTACGGCGCGCAGAGGGTGGCCACCAGCCAGGTGCCGTTTTTGAGCATCAGCTCGACTGCCTCATCATCCAGATAGCAGCCGTGCTCCACCGAGTCGATACCGGCGCGGATGGCGTTTTTGATACCGATAGTGCCCTGGGCGTGGGTGGCGCTTTTGGCGCCGACCTTGTGGCCCTCCTCGATGGCGGCGCGCATCTCCTCCTCGGTGAGCTGGGGGCTGCCGGGCTCGACGCCGCGGGTCATAACGCCGCCGGTGGCCATGATCTTGAGCCAGTCGGCGCCGGCGCGCAGCTGCTCGCGGGCGGCTTTGCGCAGCTCGTCTACCCCGTCGGCCTGCCGGCCGCCGGCGCTCCAGCCGTGGCCGCCGGTCATGCAGATGCATTGGCCCGAGACCTGCATGTCGGGCGCCTTTTTGACAAGGCCAGACTTGACCGCGTCGCGGATATCGATATCGATAAAGTTTGAAGAGCCCACGTCGCGCACGTAGGTAACGCCGGTCTCTATGTACTGCTCCAGGTGGTGCAGCGCCTTCATGGTCATCTGGGCGTCGGTATCGGCCACCGCCTCGGGGTTGGGATCGGGGGCCATGGTCATGTGCTCATGGCAGTTAAAGAGACCCGGCAGCACGGTGTTGCCGGCTACATCGATGATCTGACAGCCTTCGGGGGCGACGACCTTTTCGCCCACCTCTTTGATGATGCCGTCCTCGATGAGGATCTGGCCGGGGAATACCTTTTTGTTTTCGATGTCGACGATGTTACCGCCGGTCACCAGCGTGTATTGCATAAACTCACCTCATAAAAAATGTGCTCAAAAGCAATTTTGTGCTTTAAAGTGTGTTAGTAGACTACCGACAGTTTACCACGGTTTTTCGCCGGGGTCAATATGGGGGCGCAAAAAAGGGGCGGCAGAGGTCGAATAGCCGACTAGGACAGGCGGCGGTGGGCTGTAAGCGCGGGCGGATGAGCGGGCGCGGGGATATTTGGGGGATTACTAACGGGTGGCGGGACAGAACACACGGACGCCCATCAGGTTATTGGCGGGCAGCGGGGCACGCGAAAGAGATGCTGGCAGTGGGCCGTGAGCGCGGGCAAATGGGCAGGACGCGGAGAATATCTGGAGGGCTATCAGCAGCAGGGCGCACAGAGCTGCCGTCAGCGCCGGTGGGCGACCGCTGAAGACTGCTAAATACTGCCCGGTGTTGGCGGCGGACCTTGTGGCGTGCAGTAAAAAAGCAGCCCGACCCGCAGTGGGGCCAGCTGCCAGTTTTTAATAGAAAATCCTGCGTTTTAGCGGGGCTGCCGCTAGGCGAACACCAGCTGCACCAGCACCATATAGGCGGCGGTGCCGCCGAAGATGGAGAGCATCGTGTTGCGCTTAAAGAGGTGCAGCCCGGCGGTGATGGCCACGGCGATGAGTTCGGGCAGGCCAAAGGGGTAGGCAGTGGGGGTGATAGCCTTGAGGCAGTAGATGATGAGCATGCCCATGATGGCCGGCGGCAGCACCCGCCCCAGGTAGGTGATGGTGCGGGGCACCGGCCGCCCGGCGCGAAACACCAAAAACGGCAGCGCCCGCAGCGCCCAGGTGACGATGGCCACCACCCCCACCACCGACAGCGTGTACAGATTATTTTGGCTCACGGTGCGTGTTCCTCCCCTCTATCGGCGATGGCCCGGCCCCGCAAAAAGCACAGGAGCAGCACCATCAGCGCCATGGCCGGCAAGAGAAAGCCGTCGGCCCCAAAGAGGAGCAGGCAGGCCGCCGAGCCGGCCAGGCCGATGACCGCCGGCAGCCGGTTTTGCCGTTCGCGCAGCTGGTCGATAAACACCACCACGAACAGGGCGGTCATGGCAAAGTCGATACCGGTGGTGTCGAACGGCAAGAGCGACCCGGCCACCGCCCCCAGCGCGCTGCCCAACACCCAGTAGCATTGGTCGAGCAGGGTGATGAAAAAGTCGTACCAGCCGGGGTCTACCCCATCCGGCGCCCGGGTGCCGCACAGGAGCGAAAAGGTCTCGTCGGTGAGGCCCAGCGCCAGGTAGATCTTTTTGGCGCCGGCGGCGGCAAAGCGCCGCAGCATGGGCAGGCCGTAAAACAGGTGGCGCAGGTTGACCATGGCCGTCATGGCCGCGGCGGTGGGCAGACCGGCCCCGGCGGCCAGCATGCCCACGGTGACAAACTGCATGCTGCCGGCGTAGATGAACACGCTCATCACCACCGCCCAGAGCGGGTGCCAGCCGGCGCTGGTGAGCAGCACCCCAAAGGCCATACCGATAAACAGGTAGCCGGCCAGCACCGGCAGCGTTTTGGGCCAGGCGGCGCGCAGGGCGGCTGTTTTGACGCCGGGGGCGGTTCGCGTTTTGACAGGGCTAGGCGTCATGGCGCTCGGCCTCCCGCCTTTTTACCCCGCGATAGATGCGCAGGGCGGTGACGAGCACCGGCAGCAGCAGCACACCGGCGGCCGCCGGCAAAAACCAGGCCCCCAGCGGCTGGTAGGTGGCGGCGCAGAAATCCAGATAGCAAAACAGCAGCACCAGCAAAAATTTGAGGGCGCACAGGCCGGTGCGCAGGCACTGGGCGGCAAAGATCTGGCTGCGGCCCGACCAGCGGCCGGGCATGGTGTAGAGCGCCGGCAGCAGCTCGGCGGCCAGCAGCAGCGCGTACAGCAGCAGCGCCACCGCCGGCAGCACCAGCAGGCTCTCTTTGCCGCCGTAGCTGTTTATTTGGCCGGTAAGGCCAAAGTGGGTGGGCACGGTGGCGGGAATTTGATCCCACACCCGCAGCAGGTAGGCCGCCCAGAACACCAGCACGGTGATGCTGCCCAGCTCCCACCACTTTTGGGTGCGGGTAAAGGGAAGTCTTTCGCCTTTTTTCACGGTATCGTCTCCTTTTTATAGATCGCGGCGGGGCCGTTTAGAGGGGGCGGCCCCGGTCGGGGTAGTTGCCCAAAAATTGCAGGTACTCACAGCTCTTCTGCAGCTGGTCGAGAAAGTCGGCCAGGCCAGACTGGCGCAGGTTGCCGGAAAAATCGAGGTAAAAGAGGAACTCGAAATCCCGGTCGGGGATGGGGCGCGACTCGATCTTTTGCAGGTTGAGGCCCTGGCTCTCGAACTGGGCCAGAAATCGAAACAGCGAGCCCTGCACGTGGGGCAGCACCGCGCAGACGCTGACCCGGTCGGCCGTCGGGGCGATGACCGGCTGGGCCATGACGGCGATAAAGCGGGTGCGGTTGCGGCCCTGATCCTGCACGCCGCGGCGCAGCACCGACAGGCCGTACAGCTCGGCGCAGACCTCCGAGGCGATGGCGGCTATGCTCTGGTCGCCGCTGGCGGCCACCATCTCGGCGGCGGCGGCGGTGTTGGAGTACTCGTGTGGGCGCAGGTGGGGGTGCTCCTCGAAAAAGCGGCGGCACTGGCCCAGCGCCTGGGGGTGGGAGTAGACCTCGCCCACCGCGTCGAGCGCGGCGCCGGGCAGGCCCAGCAGGCAGTGCTCCACGGCCACCTGGGTGGTGTCTACGATGTAGAGCCGGTGCTGACCCAGCAGCCGGTACACCGGCAGCACCGAGCCCTCGGTGGAGTTCTCGATGGGCAGCACCCCCACCGTGGCCCGGCCGCTCTCGACGGCGGTGAACACGTCGTCGAACTGGCGGTAGAACTGGGGGCGGCACTGGGGCCACAGCTGGGTACAGGCCCGGTGGGAGTAGGCCCCGGGCACCCCCTGGGCGGCCACCGCCGCCGGCGCCGGGGGCAGCTGGACGCCGGCTGTTTGGATGAGCGCCGACAGCGGCTCTCTCTGGCCGCTCACAGAGTGCGGCCCTCGAACTCGAGGGTGCGGCGGACGGTGGACATGACGCCGCCGAACTGGTCGGGGGTCAGCGACTGGGCGCCGTCGGACAGCGCGTGGGCGGGGTCATTGTGCACCTCGATGATGAGGCCGTCGGCCCCGGCGACGATGGCCGCTTTGGCCAGCGGCTCCACCAGCCAGGTGATGCCGGTGGCGTGGGAGGGGTCGACCACCACCGGCAGGTGGGAGATCTTTTTGAGCACCGGCACCGCCGAGATATCCAGCGTGTTGCGGGTGAAGGTCTCGAAGGTGCGGATGCCCCGCTCACAGAGGATGACCCGGTGGTTGCCGCCGGCCATGATGTACTCGGCGCTCATGAGGAACTCCTCGATGGTGTTGGCCAGCCCGCGCTTGAGCAGGATGGGCTTTTGGCAGTGGCCCAGCTCTTTGAGCAGCTCGAAATTCTGCATGTTGCGGGCGCCGACCTGGATGATGTCCACGTCGCTAAACAGGTCGATGTGCGCCAGCGACATGATCTCGGTGACGATGGGCAGGCCGGTCTCTTTGCGGGCCAGGCGCAACAGCTCCAGCCCCTCGGCCTTTAGGCCCTGGAAGGCGTAGGGGCTGGTGCGGGGTTTGAAGGCGCCGCCCCGCAGCACGGTGGCGCCGCTCTCTTTGACCCGGCGGGCGACTTCCAAGATCTGCTCCTCGCTCTCGACCGAGCAGGGGCCGGCCATGATGGGCACCTGTTTTGCGCCGATGGTGAGGCCGGGGGCCAGGTCGATGACGGTGTCGTCAGGGTGGAACTTGCGGTTGGCGTTTTTGTACGGCTCCTGCACCCGCTTGACGTTCTCGACGATATCCTGGGAGCGCACCGCGTCGATATCGATGACCGAGGTGTCGCCCACCAGGCCCAGGATGGTGGTCTGGGTGCCGTAGACGGCGTTGACCGAGACGTTTTGCGACTCGATCCACTGGGTGAACTGCTGTACCTTTTCTCTGGAGACGCCGGGTTTTAAAATGACGATCATGTTTTTACTCCTCCTGTTTTTACCGCTGCGGCACCGGCCGGCCGCCGGGGCGGCCGCGGCCGACAAAAAAGGGGCACCCCGACGAGCCGTCGGGGTGCCCACAGAAAAATACACGTATCACATGGCGGTTGCCACAGCCCCAGACCGGCCTATTCTCTTTTCACGCCAGATAAACCCGAACCCGCTAAAAAACAGGCCCAGGCTGATAAAGCTAAAAAAGAAAACGGCGATGTGGTTTGGCATGGTGGTAGCCCCCGTGTTGCTGTGCCGCCCCGAGAGAGGCGGCGATAAAAAGAGGCGGCGGGCAGAGCGCCCGTCGCCTCTCTCCCATGTGTATCATGATAAACACACAGGTCTTATTTGTCAACTGAAAGTTTGGTGCGGCACCGGCCCGATCAGCTGAAAAGGCCTTTGATGCGGTCCCACAGGCCGGTCTTTTTTTCGGCCTTTTTGCTCTCCCCGCCTTTTTTCTCGGTCTTGGGGGCGGAGATCTCGTCGGTCTTCATGACGAAGGCGGTGGTGGTGTCGCAGCCTTCGGGAGAGCCGGCAAAGCTCTGGTACGACTCACTCTGGGCGATGAGGGCGTCTTTGAGGGCCAGCAGGTTGTCGGCGTTGCCCACCAGCTCGTCTATCTGGCCCTTGGCCGGGTCGATACCGGTGGTCTTGTAGGTGTTCATCCCCTGATCGAGCTCGCCGCTCTTTTCGCTGATGGTCCTGGCCGCGCCGGAGAGCTGGCCGGTGGCGTCTTTGGCCCCGGCGGCGCCGTCGGACAGGTCCTTGGCTCCCTGACGCAGATCGGTGCTGCCCTGACGCAGCTGCGCCTCGGCCTGGGCCAGCTGCTCTTTGGCCGTCTGCAGGCCGGTGGCCAGGTCAGTCTGCATGCTGCCGGCGTCGGTGGCCAGCGTCTGCATATCTTGGCCCAGTGCGGTCAGGGTGGCGCCGTGCTCCTCCAGCTGCTGCTTGAGGGCGCCGAAAGCCCCCAGCAGGGCGGTGATATCGGCGCTGGGGTCGGCCTGCTTGATGGCCAGGATCTGCTGGTACAGAGCGCCCATCTGCTGGGTGATGTCCTGCATCTCCTGCGAGGCGGTCTGCCCCTTACCGGCCAGGTTTTGCAGATCCTGGGCGATGGTCTGACCGCTCTGGCCCATCTGTGCCTCCAGCCCGGGGAGCAGCTGGTCTATCTCGTCAAAGAGCTGCTGCACCCCGTCGGTGTACTGGGTGACGCCGGCCAGCAGGTCGCCGGCGCCGGCGCTGAGATCGGAAATGCCGCTGTCGAGTTCCTCCATCTTGCCGCTGTAGGTTGCCAGCGCCTCGGACAGCTGCTGGGTGCCGCTGGCCAGCTGCTCGGTGGCCGACTGCAGCTGGCTCAGGCCGCTGGAGAGCTCGCCCAGCGAGATATCGCCCTTGAGTTTATCCAGCGGCAGGCTGGGGGTGGCGGCGATGACCACCGAGCCCAGTTTGAAGTTTTTGGCCTCGGCGGTGACGGTGAAGGTGTCCTGCAGCGAGAAGTCGCTGATCTGCTTTAAGGTGTCGGCATCTTTGCCCAGGCTGTCTTTTAAGCCGGGCACGGCCAGGATGGTGACCACCTGATTGGTGCCCTCTGAGAGCACCGAACCGCCAGAGCACTTGACGTTTTGGAAGGTGTCGGTGGGCAGGTCGAGCACAGCGGTGGTGGCAAACGGGGTGTAGATCTCGCGGCTGACGCCGCCGACGGTGGCCGAGGAGCGGCAGTTGTTTTTAAAGGCGACGGTGATCTCGACTTTGCCGCTCTTGCCGGCCAGATCTGCCGGGGCGATATCTTTGCCGTCGAGCTTGTAGGTGATGGACACGGCGATGGGCGGGGTGGCGTCGCTGGCGCCCTGATAGTAGGCGTCATTACCGTCCATATCCCAGGAGAGGACCCCGTCTTTTAGGGTGGGGGCGGTCTCGGACTTGACATTTTTGATATCGGCCAGCGAGGTGGGCTCGCTAACGCCGCGCACACCGCTGTCAGCGTGCAGCCAGCTGCTGACGGTGGTGCTCTTTAAGCTGCCGTCGGCGGCCAAAAACATGTAGACGGTCTCCTGTTTGGTGATGGCGCTGTTATCGCTGGCCAGCACCGCGCCGGACAGGCTGGGGGCGGCGGCCAGTGACAGCGCCAGCAGGCCGCACACGGCCCGGCGGGCAAAGGTTTTGGGGTGCTTCATGTGTAAAGACCTTCTTTCTCTAGTGTTGGGGCTCGTTTACCGGGTGGGGGCGCGGCACACTGCCGGCCGCCGGCCGCAAAAAACCTTTGGTGGTCTTGCAGATGAGCTTGTCGCAGACCAGCAGGATGGCCGGCAGCACCAGCAGGATGGAGAACATGCTGATGACGGCGCCGCGGGCCAGCAGCGTGCACAGGCTCTTGATGAGATCCATGCGGGAGATGCAGACCACGCCGATGTTGGCGGCGAAGAAGGTGAGCCCGCTGGTGATGATGGAGGGGGCGCATTTCTGCACGGCGGTGTAGACCGAGTCATGCACCGTGCGACCGGCCCGGCGCTCCTCGCGAAAGCGGGTGGTCATGAGGATGGCATAGTCGACGGTGGCCCCCAGCTGGATGGTGCCGATGACGATGCCGGCCACGAACGGCAGCTGCGTACCGGTGAAGTACGGCAGCCCCATGTTGAGACTGATGGCGAACTCGATGGCCAGCACCAGCAGCACCGGCAGGCTAAAGGACTTGAAGCAGATGCCGACGATGAGCAGGATGGCCAGCACCGAGGTGATGTTGACGCTTTTAAAGTCGACGTCGGCCACCTCGATGAGGTCTTTGGTGAGCGCTCCCTCACCGGCCACCACGGCGTTCTTGTCGTACTTTTTGAGGATGGTGTTTATCTGGTCTATCTGGGCGTTCTCCTCGTCGCTGGCGGCGCGGTAGGTGGAGTTGACCATCATCATTTTTTTACCGCCGTTTTGGATGATCTGTTTGACGCTGTCGGGCACCACCTCGGCGGGGATACCGCCGCCCACGTACTTGTCGTAGGAGAGCACCAGATCGATGCCGTCGAGGGCCTGTATCTCGTCGCCGATCTGCTGGTACTGGTAGGCGGGCAGACTGTCGTCGAGGATGAGAAAATGGGTGCTGGTCATGTTGAAATCATCTTTTAGCTTGTTGGTGCCGATGATGGAAGTCAGGTCCTGAGGCAGCGTTTGGTCCAGCGCGTAGTACACCGGCGCTTTGGCCTGGGCGACGGCAAACGGGATAAACAGCGCCACGAAGGCCACCAGAATGCCTTTATAGTGTTTGAGGACAAAGCTGGGCAGGTGCTTGGGCTCGACGATGATGGCCCGGTGCTGCCAGCGCTGCAGCGGCTTATCGAAAGCCATGATGAGTGAGGGCAGGATGACCACCGTGCAGATGACCCCCAGCAGCACGCCTTTGGCCATGACCAGGCCGATATCGCGGCCCAGCGTGAGGCGCATGGTACACAGCGCCAGAAAGCCGGCGATGGTGGTCAGCGAGCTGCCGGTGATGGAGGACATGGTGGCGGTGATGGCTTTGGCCATGGCTTCCTCCTTGCTGGCACAGTGGGCTTCCTCCTCTGAAAAGCGGTGCAGGAGGAAGATGGAGAAGTCCATGGTTACCGCCAGCTGCAGCACCGCCGCCAGCGCCTGGGTAATATAGCTGATCTGCCCCAAAAACACGTTGGTGCCGAAGTTGTAGACGATGGGGAAAGCGATACCCAGCATGAGCACCACCGGAGCCAGCCAGCTGCGCAGCCCCAGCCCCAGCACGACGATGGAGAGCACCACCGCCACCAGCACGTAGAGGGGCATCTCCTGGCCGACCAAAGTCTGGGTGTCCTCGACGATGGCGGCCATACCGCCCAAAAAGCACTGCTTGCCAGCTGTCGACTTGATCTGCCGGATGGCCTTGACGGTGCGGTTGGCGGCGGTGGACTCCTCAAAGCTGATGACCATCATGGTGGAGCCCTTATCGCTGTAAAACAGCTGCTGGACATCTTTGGGCATCATCTCTTGGGGGAAACCGTCGTCGAAGATATCGTCGGCCCAGAGGGCCGATTTGACGCCGTCGATGGCGGCGATCTTCTCTTTGAGCTGCGAGACCTGGTGGGTGTCCATCCCCTCGACGACGAGCATGGCGGTGGAGCCCATGGAGAAGTCGTCCTCCAGGTATTTCTGGCCGATCATCGACTCGACGTCGGCCGGCAGGTAGGAGAGGATATCGTAATTGACAAAGGTGGATACGTACCCCAAGACCGACGGGATGAGCAGCAGCACGGCCAAGATGAGGATGGGTATCCGCTTTTTGACGATAAAGCGGGCCATCTTTTCGGACCGGTTCATGTGCATGACCTCTTTTCTGTGATTTGGTGTTGCATGTGTGGGCCCCAGCCCGGGCGCCGGCCGCTATTTTAGCTGTAAAAGAGCGGGCCGGGCGGGGTTTTGGGCGCAAAAAACAGCGTCTCTCCCCCGCCCCGCTCGGTAGCTGGCGGGCGGGCATCGTACGCCGTGTTTTGTTTTTTTATGGGCGCGCCCCTCAGCTGGGGCGCAGCATTTTGCGGATTGCGGTAAAGAGCATGGGCTTTACCGTGTCGATATCGGGCAGCTGGCCCAGCACGATGGAGCAGTAGCAGGTGGAGCCGATGAGCTCCACCACCATAAATACCAGCTGAAACGCCTCCTCGGCGGTGTAGCCCCAGCTCTCGAGCTGGCTGAGGTACTGGCGCAAAAGCTGGGTGACTTCACTGTCGGCCCCGGTGTCGTCGGCACTTTGCAGGCCGCTCTGCATAAGGCTCCAGGACAGGTTTTTGCGGATGACCCGCAGTACGGCCGGATCGTTCTTGAGCAGATCGATGGCGTAGTCGGTGACGTAGATGATGCGCTCGATGGGGTCCTCGATGTTCTGCTGCATGGCCTGCTGCATGGCCTGGGCGAGCACCTGGGCCCCGCGGCGGAACACCACGTGGGCCAGCACGGCATCTTTGTCTTTAAAATAGAGGTAGAAGGTGCCTTTGGCGATGCCGGCCCGGCGGGCGATCATATCGATGGACACGCCGGCTATCCCCTTTTCATCGAACAGCTCGAAAGCGGCCTGTTCGATGGCCTGCTCTTTCTTCTTTTTTTTCTGTTCTATCTTGCCGATGAGCATGGTGTACACCTCGCATTAGGAGCCGGTGACGGCTGGCAGTTTATCAAAAATGACTGTTCGTCATTTTGTTTGACACCCACAGTATATTGCAAAACTGACCAATCGTCAACTTTAAAAAATGACTTTTGGTCAGTTTCTATAGTGTGCACGATATCCGCTAAAATGCGACAGCGCAGATTGTGCAATTTGTGCAGGGGATGGACGGGCCCAAGCCGGGTATAGGTAGAGTGGTGAGCCGGCGATAGGGGGGTGCCCGAGTGCGGGGCCGTGGGCGGGATGGTTGGGATGGGTGGAGAACGGGCAGGGCTTATACAGGATCTATATAGATGGATGGGACGGATGGCGGCTGTGGTGGCTGGTGGCTGGTGAAGAGGAGCGGCGGCGGGATGTGGGGCGGGTGGTGACGCACGGGGCGGGGTGCGCATAGGTACTTGGGGTGAGGTAACAGAGGGGGCTGGCGGCGCTTGGCGAAATGCTGGGGGCGCCGGGGGGCGGTGTGGACTGGGGATTGGCTGGGGCAGCCGATTGTGATGCATGGTGAAGAGGGGCAGTGGCGGGATGTAGGGCGGGTGGTGGCGCGCGGGGCGGGGTGCGCATAGGCACTTGGGGTGAGGTAACAGAGGGGGCTGGCGGCGCCTGGCGAGATGCTGGGGGCGCCGGGGAGCGGTGTGGACTGGGGATTGGCCGGGGTGGCCGGTCGTGATGCATGGTAAAGAGGAGCGGCGGCGGGATGTGGGGCGGGGTGTGCATAGGGATTTTTTGGGGGAGGAAACAGAGGAGCGGCGGGTGGCAGGCACCGAACTGGTGCCGGTGCATACAATGTGGTGATACCCCTTTATTTGTAATACTTTCCAGAAAGGCATGGATCGATTATGGCTACGATACTCGTCTATAACTTATACACCAATAGAATGGAGCGCTACACCCGGGCAGAGACAGACCCGATGCCCTACTCGTACGGCAGAACGCTGCTGGTACGCGAGTTCCGGGGATCTTCCAGATCGTCGGTAATGTGGACCACCACTACGGCGATGGAGTCCTGGAACATCACCCGCCGCAACTGGGGCAGCGGTATTTACGTGGGCTACGCCTACAAACGCATTTGGGAGGGCGGCCACGGCCTGCAGAGCCAGCACTACGCCGGCACCAGCTTTGACACGATGCAAAACCAGACCTCCGCCACCCGCCGCCGCTTTCACCAGCTGTGCCAGTCGCTGGGGGTGTGGACCTATGTGGAGCCCATCAGCATGACCCCCAGCTGGGTGCATTTTGACAAGCGCTACGGCAGCCCCGCCTGCTCGGCCGGGTACCCGCTGATCAGAAACGGCTCGGTGGGCGTTTACGTGCTGGTTTTACAGGACGCCCTGAACGCGCTGGGCTACACCACCCGTACCCTGGACGGCTACTTTGGCGGCAACACCACCAATGCGCTGGTAGCTTTTCAGCGGGCCAACGGCCTGAGCGCCGACGGCATTTGCGGCTGCAATACCTGGCGGCGCATCACCAACGCGGTGGTGGGCATCGGCCGCACCTCTACCGTGATCGACTAGCACCTCCCGCGCTGTACAAACGCCGGTGCGCTGTGGTAGAATAGGACCTGTACACGCATTTGTGATGCTGGGAGGACCTGTTTTATGACCTGTAGCTTTTTACACACCAACCTGACTGTACTAGACCTGCAAAAGAGCCTGGATTTTTACCGCCAGGCGCTGGGTCTTACCGAGGTGCGCCGCATAGAGGGAGACGGCTTTACCATCGTTTTTTTGGGCGACGGCAACACCGATCATCTGCTGGAGCTGACCCACTACCACGACCGCACAAGACCCTTTGACCTGGGCGACAACGAGATACACCTGGCGGTGCGCGTGCCCGACCGGGACGCCGCCCACCAGCTGCACGCGCAGATGGGCTGTATCTGCTTTGAGAACACCGATATGGGTCTCTACTTCATAAACGACCCCGACGGCTACTGGATCGAGATACTGGACCACTAGGCCACTGGACCACCAGCGCCGGCCAAAACACCGCAAAAAAGCAGAGGACAGCAGGCCGATCGGCCGGAGCTGTCCTCTGCTTTTTTGTGCGGGCTTTAAAGCGCGGCGCTCATTTTTTTGGGGGCTCCCCTGCCCTCCAGCCCAGGGCCGGCGGGGTGTGTTTTGCCCCGAAAGCGGGAGCCCGGCGGCGCAGGGGGGGACCGGGGCGGCGGCGCTACCTCCGCCTATAAGCGCCTGTGGGCAGTGGGGTCTGCAGTGGGCCAGCGGCCGGTGTAGGGCGGCGGGATCTAGCGCCGACAAAAAGGCCCGCCCGACTGTGAGCCGGGCCAGGCGGCGGACGCCGACCGACGTTTTCGGCACCGGCAACAGCAGCTGATAGTCGATATCGGCCGGCGGTGGGTGAGGTAGCGCCGGCCGCAGGCGGCATAATAGCGGCCCATACCGGCCAGCGTATCGGTGCGTGCCCAACACGGTACCGGCGGCGCGCTGCCACACAGCTGCCGCTATAGTGCCCGGTTCGCGGCGACAGCTGGGGCGATGGGCCGCTGGCCCGGCCGGTACTGCGCCCACAGATCGCTTTGGAGTCGCTTTGGAGCGGGGCCAAACTGAACGTGTAGCGCAGCGAATTGAGCGGCGCCAGCTGGCCCAACCCTACGACAGCCGAACCGCCGGGCGGTACCTGTTGCTGGTGGGCCGCCGTCAGGTCACTGTGTGCGAAGGGGCTCCCTTCACTGCCGTAGGTATGGGCAGCGGCATCACCCCAGGCTGCAAGCCCCGCCGCGGTATAGTGCCAGCAGGCGGTCGGTCAGGTACGGCAGAGGGCCGACGGCAGGCCCGTTATACTGCCGGGCCATGGGCGCGATGAACGCGCTGCCGCACAGCTCGAGACGGCCGGTGTTGCGCAGAGCCCGGGTGCGGCACTTTAGCAGGCCGGGCATCTGCGGGCGGGTGCGGCTGAGTCCATAGTGGGCGGTACGCCCGGCGGCGTGGGTGATCTGTCGCAGCTGTCGGCAGATCCTGGGCGGTCAGCAGTATGCCCGGCGGCAGGTCTGTTCGCTCGCTCTGTGACTCTGTGACATCGTTCATAAAGCACTTCCTGCTACTGTATATACCTATCCACCCGCTGGCCGGCCGGAACAAGACTCGAAAAAACGCCGTTTTATGGTGGTGATATACGGGCAGAAAAAGAGCGGGGAGCAGACTACAAAAATGGTCTGCTCCCCGCTTATTATAGCGGCTGTGAAGAACGAGGCCCCGGCCGGTGGCAGAGGGATGGGGCCGTTTTGGCATATGCGCCGGTCAGGGCGGTAAGGCGGGCGGGTGCTAGCGGGACAGAGGGCCAGAAAACTGCTGGCCGCGGTGTTCGATACGCGCTACCCGCGGGCGGTAGTCATCTGCCCGGCGGTCCTGTGCCAGCCAGTCGAACACCCGCCGGTCACTGCCGAAATGCATGGGAAAGATCACCGCCGCGTCGGTGTGGGCGGCGAAGTAATCGAGCCCCAGCAGATAGCCGGGCCGGCCCAGGCGCGGGTCGAGGGGGACGAAGGCGACATCGAAATGCTCGCCCTGCAGGCGGTCGATCTGGGCGCAGTAGGCGCGGGCCATATCGCGGTTGTCGCTGTCGGGCTCCCCCTCCCAGTGCCACCAGTTGAGGTCGCCGGCGTGGTAGATGCGCAGCCCGTCGACCTCGATGACAAAGGCCACCCCCAGGTCGGTAGAGGGGAGCGTGCGCACCGCGGCGCCACCTACCCGCCGCGAGGCATCGGGCCCGATGAAGTGGGTGTCGGCCGCGGCGGGGGCGGCGATATCGCTCGATAAGATGTACTGGATACCGGGCAGCTGTCCCCGCCAGCGGAAGATGACCGGGTCGTAGTGGTCGCCGTGGCTGTGGGAGGCAAACACCAGCACCGGTTTGCCGGTGAGCGCGGCCGGATCGATAACGCCGCTATTTAGCCCCCGGCCGTGGGGGCTGTTGCGGTAGTAGTCGAAAATGAGGTAGTGGCTGGCTGTTTCGAGCAGAAAGCTGCTGTGATAGAGATAGCGGACCGTATAGGCGGGCATGGCGGGACCTCCCTCTGCATGCTGGGTGCCGCAAGGCGCGGCGCCGGTGGGTATCATCCCTTACAGTATGGGAGATATGGGGACAAAATGCAAGAGCCGACAGACAGTTTTTTTGCTAAGCGAGCTTGACATTTTATGCAAAGCAAACTATACTAAATTTGCAAAGCAAACTGTACATTTATCGGCGGTGAGGAGGGACCTGGTGAAAAACAACATCCGCCAGCTGCGCAAGGAGCGCAAGCTCTCGCAGGAGGAGCTGGCCCTGGCTGTGGGCACCACCCGCCAGACCATCACTTCCATCGAGGTGGAGCGCTACACTGCCTCGCTGGTGCTGGCTTACAAGATCGCCCACTACTTTGGGCGGCAGATCGAAGAGGTGTTCGACTTTGGGGAGATCGACGAAAAAGGGAGGTAACGACCGATGGAAGACTTTAAAAAGGTGTTGCGGCGGCGCATGTGGCTGCTGCGGGCGGTAATGCTGGTGGGGCTTTTGTTTTTGCTCAACCACCAGTTTGAGCTGGTGCAGCTGCCGGGCCACCCGGTGGCGGCGGTGCGCGAATTTCAGGGCGGGCTGATGTCGACGCTGTGTATTCTGTTGGCGGTGATGATCATCCGCTACAACCGGGCGCTGGGCGACGAGCGCCACCTGCAGCTGCTCTACAACCGCGAACACGACGAGCGCATGCGGCTGATCCGCCAAAAGGCGGGCATGCCTATTTTGATGGTGACCTCGCTGGGCATGGTGGTAGCCGGTGTGGTGGCCGGGTACTTCAATGCGGTGGTTTTCATGACGCTCATCGGGGCGGCGCTGATACAGCTGGTGGTGGCGGTAGCGGTAAAGCTATACTACGTGCGGGTGCTGTGAAGGGGGCTCTCTCCCCTGCCGGGCACATAAAAAAACAGCCGCTTGGCGCCTGAGCGCGGCTGACGCCACTCTCTGTGGGGGCTCTGGCTCCCACAGAATATTTTTTCATGAATGCGAGCACCGGCTACCGCCGGCGGCAGTGAAAAAGGCAGCTATAAGTTTGTGTGCCTTGGGCAAAGCTTGGGCAAAGAAAATATACTCACAAAGTTAAATTTGCAGGGAGACAGATACGTGAAAAAAGTAATTTTAGGTTCCATAATGTTTTTGTCAGGAGCAATTTCTGTTGCTTTGGTTTTAGCTGGTTCAATGGCGAATGAATGGACGGTAAATGGACGATTTTCTTCATGGTGGAATATTCAGCAATATGGTCTTATGCCAATTATATATATTTTTTGCGGCTTAGCAGTTATTGGTCTTGCCATCGCTATTTGGGGCGTACTTGATAAGAAAAATTAAACACACAAACTAATACTTGTCGGGCTGATCCAATACGCTTTCTCGGTATAAGACGTATTTCCTCCTTGGCCGTTTTCAGTAGTGGCGAGCAGGGCAAAGTGGTGTGCACTTTGCGATTTTCCCGTTTTTCATCCCTGCGAATACCGGGGAGATCTGCATGGGGGGCCGCCCCAGTTCCCCCGGCAAGGGCCGCTTGCGCTGCCTTGCGAACGCTCTCTGTGGGGGTCTGGTCCCATACAGGATATTTTTGAAAGCGCCGGCAGCTGGCTGCTGCCAGCTGTGCCGGTGCACCCAAGATCTGGCGATTTTGGACCAGCTGTAATAAAAAAAGCGCGCTGCCGCAGAGGCAGAGCGCTTTTTTGCTATCGGCCGGGCGGCAGCGGCCCGCTCTAGCCGAGAAAGCTGAGAAAATAGCGGTAAAAGCTGTCGTCATCGGTGAGTTCGGGGTGAAAAGAGGTGGCCAGCATGTGTTCTTGCCGCGCGGCCACGATACGGCCGTCCAACTGGCAGAGCACCTGCACGCCGGGGCCCACCCCCTCGATGACGGGGGCGCGGATAAAGACCAGCGGCACCGGGTCGGGCGATACCGGCGGGATGGTGGCCGCGGCGCTGAAGCTGTCGATCTGGCGGCCGTAGGCGTTGCGGCAAACGGTGATATCCATCACCCCCAGGTGGGGCGTTTCCCCCGCTATCCGGGCGGCCAGCAGGATGGCCCCGGCACAGGTGCCCCACACCGGCAGCCCGGCCTGTATGCGCGCTTTTAACAGATCGGTAAGGCCGGCTTCATCCAGCAGGCGGCGCAGGGTGGTGCTCTCGCCGCCGGGGAGGATGATGGCCGCCACTCGCTGCAGCTGGCCGGCGGTCTTGACGGCGACCGGCTCTATCCCCGGCTGGCGGCCCAGCGCCTGCAGGTGCTCGGCAAAAGAGCCCTGCAGCGCCAGCACGCCGACCGGTATCCTGCCGCCCACGCTACCAGCCCCGATCGGCCATTTTCTGGCTGTCGGGGATGTCGCGCAGCTCGATGCCGGTCATAGCCTCACCCAGCCCCTCGGACACCCGGGCCACCACCTCCGGGTCGTTATAGTAAGTGGTGGCCTGAACGATGGCCCTGGCGCGGCGGGCGGGGTCTTTAGACTTGAAGATGCCCGAGCCGACGAACACCCCTTCACTGCCCAGGAGCATCATCAGCGCCGCGTCGGCGGGGGTGGCCACGCCGCCGGCGGCGAAGTTGACCACCGGCAGCTTGCCGCTCTGCGCCACCTGACATACCAGATCGTAGGGGGCGGCGATCTCTTTTGAAAAGGTCATGCGCTCCTCGGGCGGCAGGTTTTGCAGGCGGCGGATATCGGCCTGCATCTGCCGCTGGTGGCGCACCGCCTCGACGATGTTGCCGGTGCCCGCCTCGCCTTTGGTGCGGATCATGGCCGCGCCTTCGCCGATGCGGCGCAGCGCCTCGCCCAGATCGCGGGCACCGCAGACAAACGGCACCGCGAACTGGTGCTTATCCAGGTGGTAGCGGTCGTCGGCGGGGGTGAGCACCTCGCTCTCGTCGATAAAATCGATGCCCAGCGCCTGCAGCACCCGGGCCTCGGCGATGTGGCCGATGCGGGCCTTGGCCATGACCGGGATGGTGACGGCGGCCTGTATCTCTTTGATCATTTTGGGGTCGCTCATGCGGGCCACTCCGCCTTGGCGGCGGATGTCGGCGGGGACGCGCTCCAGGGCCATAACGGCCACGGCGCCCGCCTCCTGGGCGATCTTGGCCTGCTCGGCATCGGTGACGTCCATAATGACCCCGCCCTTGAGCATTTGGGCCAGATTGCGGTTGAGTGTGCTTCTGTCGTCCACGGTGATCTTCCTTTCTGGCGCACAGCGCCGGTGACAGTACAGCCGGCCCATGAGCGCCGGGCCGCTGATCGGGCGGCGGGCGCGGGGCCTTGGATACAGCGGACCGTCAGCTGCCGGTTGCGCTGGGTATGAAAGTATGGTACAACAGGAGTGTACGTATAGAAATATACAATTTTTATATTCTTGATAAGGACAGTTTTATGTTCAACTACATGTTTCAGATAGACCGCAGCCGGGACCTGCCGCTGCAGGCCCAGCTGTGCCAGCAGGTGCAGCAGGCACTTTTGAGCGGGGCGCTGCCGGGTGACAGCCCGCTGCCCTCGATCAGGGGGCTGGCGGCCATGCTGGGGGTGAGCAAGACCACAGTGGAGAGCGCCTACGCCCAGCTGCTGGCCGAGGGCTACATCGTGAGCCGGCCGGGCAGCGGCCACCGCACCGCCAGCTTGCAGGCGCTGCCCCCCACCGCGGCGGTGGCAGCTGCGGCGGCCGAGGGTGGGGACGGGCCGCCGGTGACCTACGACATGAGCGGCAGCACCATCGACCCGCAGAGCTTCCCCACCGCGGTGTGGAAGCGCTACCTGGGCCGGGCGCTGACCGACGCGCCGCCGGCCGGCGGCTACGGTGACGCGCAGGGCGAGTACCCGCTACGGCAGCAGCTGGCGGCTTACAGCTACCGCTCGCGGGGGGTGGTGTGCAGCCCCCAACAGATCGTGGTGGGGGCCGGCGTGCAGAGCCTGCTGGCGCTGCTGTGCGCCGTATTTCGCCGCCGCGCCGCGCGCGGGGACGGCACCCCGCTGGCTGTGGGGCTGGAGAAACCGGGCTTTTTGCAGGCTCGGCAGGTACTCTGCGACCACGGCTTTGCGGTGTGTGAGTACGAGTTGGACCAGCTTTTGGCCGGGGCGCTGCCGCCGGTGGCCATGCTCTACTGCGACCCGCAGAACCCCGGCCACGCCGGACACTTTGGCGCGGCGGAGAAGCTGGCCCTGCTGCGCCACTGCGACGCCCGGCAGTGCTTTTTGCTGGAGGACGACTACGCCGGCGAATTTCGCTACCTGCAGCGGCCCATACCCGCCCTACAGGGGATGCGGCCGCAAAACGGCCAGGTGATCTACATGGGCTCGTTTTCGCGGCTGCTGCTGCCCAGCATCCGCGTGAGCTACCTGGTGCTGCCGCCGACGCTGCTGCCGGACTACCGGGCGCTGGGCCGGGCCTACAACCAGACCTGCTCCTCCACCGAGCAGCTGGCGCTGAGCGGCTTTATCGCCGACGGGCACCTGTACCGGCACATCGGGCGGCTGCGGCGGCTGTACGGGCAGAAGAGCCGCCTGTTAAAAGAGGCGCTGCGCAGCGCTTTTGGCCGCCGGATAAAGGTGCTGCCTTTTGACAGCGGGCTGCAGCTGCTGGTGGAGATAGACTGCCCCCGGCCCGGCGCGGAAATAGAGTCCCGCTGCCGGCAGGCCGGCCTTATCTGCCAGGCGGTGCCGGTAAAGAGCGGTCAGCGGCCGCGGCTGCTGCTGGGCTTTTGCGCGCTGCCGCCCGAGAAGATCGCCCCGGCGGCGGCACTTTTGTGCGCGGTGTGCGACCGCCCCTGACCAGCGGGCCAAACAGGCGGTGCAGCGGCGCAATTCTTACCAAAAAGTGAAAGATTTATGACGCTTTCGGCCGCTGCCTTGTCAAGCGGCGGCCGGGGTGGTAGTCTACTTTACAGACTACAAAAAGAGAGGAAACAGACAGATGCCGAGCAGCCGAGCCGATACCGACCTGCTGGCCCGTGAGGGCCTGAGTGAAGAGAGCGCCGCCGAGCGCGCCCGTCAGGGACTACTGAACAAAGACGCCACCCCGCCCACCAAGAGCATCGGGCGCATCGTACTGGACAACACCTTTACCCTGTTTAACCTGGTCATTCTGGTGCTGGGCGGGGCCATTTTGGCGGTGGGCTCGTACAAAAACGCGCTGTTTATGGGTATAATGGTGGTCAACACGCTGGTGGGCATCGTGCAGGAGGTGCGCACCAAGCGGGTGATGGACCGGCTGTCGATCCTGTCGGCGGCGCGCGTACAGGTGGTGCGCGGCGGCGCAGTAAAGCCGGTGGGCCGCGAGCAGGTGGTGCTGGGAGACGTGATGGAGCTGTGCCGGGGCGACCAGATCGTGGCCGACTGCCAGCTGCTGACCGGCGCCTGCGAGGTGAGCGAGGCGATGCTCACCGGCGAGAGTGACCCGGTGCACAAAAAGCCGGGCGACACGCTGCTGTCGGGCAGCTTTTTGGTGAGCGGCGGCGGCCGGGCGCTGGTGACCGAGGTGGGCCAAGCGGGCTACGCGGCGCGCATATCGGGGCACCAAACCCGCACCGAGCGCCCCCAGTCGCAGATATACGGCTCGGTGCGGCGCATCATCAAGGCGGTCTCGGTGGCTATCGTGCCGGTGGGGGCCCTGTTTTTGTACAGTCAGCTCTCGATCGACGGGGCCACGGTGCAGCAGGCCATCGTCTCGACCGCGGCGGCGCTGGTGGGCATGATCCCCGAGGGGCTGGTGCTGCTGACCACCTCGGTGCTGGCGGTGGGGGTGATCAGGCTGGCGCGGCACCGGGTGATGGTGCAGGAGCTGGTGTGCATCGAACAGCTGGCGCGGGTGGACGTGCTGTGCCTGGATAAGACCGGCACCATCACCCAGGGGCAGATGAAACTGGAGGAGCTGGTGTGCGCCGACGGGCAGGACAGCGACCGGGCGGCAAAGATGCTGGCGGACTTTTGCGGAGTGATGGCCGGCGACAGCCCCACCCTGGACGCGATCGCCGCGGTGCACTGCAACCGGCAGCTGGCGGTCGACCCGGCGGCGGTGGTGCCGTTTTCGTCGGAGCGCAAGTACTCGGCGGTGCAGTTTGACAGCTGGGGTAGCCTGGTGCTGGGCGCGCCGGAGATCGTGCTGCCCGGGGCGCTGGACACCGCCTTTGGCGGCCGGCTGGCCGACCGGCCGCGCCACAGCCGCACGCTGCTGTTGTGCCAAAGCGCACAGCCCCTGACCGGCGACGCGCTGCCGGCTGCACTGCGGCCGGTAGCGGCGGTGCTGGTGCAGGACGTGGTGCGCCCCCAGGCCGCCGACACGCTGCGCTACTTTGCCGAGCAGGGGGTGGCGCTGAAGGTGATATCGGGCGACGACGCACAGACGGTGGCGGCTATCGCCCAGCGGGTGCAGCTGCCGGGGGCCGAGCGCTATGTAGACGCCACCACCCTGCAAAGCGACGGCGACATCGCCGCCGCGGTACAGCAGTACACGGTATTTGGCCGCGTGTCGCCGGAGCAGAAGCAGAAGATGGTGGCGGCCCTGCAGCGGCAGGGGCGCACGGTGGCTATGACCGGCGACGGGGTCAACGACGTGCTGGCGCTGCGGCAGGCCGACTGCAGCGTGGCGATGGCCTCGGGCGCGCAGGCGGCGCGCAACGTGTCGCACCTGGTGCTTTTGGATAACGACTTCTCGTCCATGCCGCGGGTGGTGGCCGAGGGGCGGCGCAGCATCAACAACCTGCAGCGCTCGGCGGCCATCTTCATCGTCAAGACCATCTACTCGATCTTGCTGGTGGCGCTGTTTTTGCTGCTGCACCGGCCCTACCCGTTTGCCCCCATCCACCTGACCCTCATCAGCGCGCTGGCTATCGGCATCCCCTCTTTCGTGCTGGCGCTGGAGCCCAACCACGAGCGGGTGCAGGGCGACTTTTTGAAGAACGTGCTGTACCGGGCGCTGCCGGGCGGCTTTTCCACAGTGCTGATGGTGGTGGCCACCGCGCTGCTGGGGCCGCTGCTGGGCTTTACCGCGGCGCAGGTATCGACGCTGTGCGTGTTCTTCACCGCCGTGGTCGGCTTTTCGCTCATCGCGGTGCTGTGTCTCCCCTTCGACTGGCTGCGGGCGGCGCTGCTCATCTTCATCGTGGCCGCCTTTTTGGCGGGATCGCTGCTGCTGGGGCCGCTGTTTTCCATGTCGGCGCTGACGCTGCCCATCGCGGTGGCGGCGCTCGCCGGCGGACTGCTGGCCGCCGGGCTGTTTGCCGGGCTGTCGCACCTGGTGGAAAAATTTTTGCACGTGTGATGAGTTGGGAGGCTCTTCCCTACCGTGATAAAAAAGGCGCACAGCTGTTTTGGGCTGCGCGCCTTTTTTGCGCCGGTGGGGCGGGCCGATACCAGTGGCCTGCGGCATGGCTGTGGCGGCGCTGTACGTGGAGCGTGCGCCCGCCGCCGGCGGCTAAATGCGGGGCGGTGCGCGTTTGCGGTAAAAAAAGAGCACCCGGGCGGGTGCTCTCTGGGATGTTTTTTTGGGGTGCTGGGGCGTATTGAGGGGGTCTCTTTCATCTGTTGCCGGGACGGTGGGGCAGCAGATAGCAGCGGGGCGGCTGCCGGGCCTAGCGAATGTCGCGGTCGCTCTCGGGGCGGCCGGCGGCCAGGTAGCGCTTCAGGTACTGCAGCGCCTGGGCGGCGGTGTAAAAGCTGTGCGTGCGGCCGGTGATATAGGTGACGGCATCGATACACTCGGCGCGGCTGTAGGCGGCGGGGCGCACCTCCTGCAGGGCCTGCTGCAGGTCGGCATCGCGGTCGACGCGGTACCGCAGGTCGGATATGTACAGATAGCCGGCCCTCTGCGCCAGGTAGGCGAGCAGCCCCGGCTGGTCTTTAGCGGCAGATCTCATGAAACATCTATCTCCTCCTGTTGGCGCCTTGGGGTGCACTGACCGGCAGCGGGCTCCGCTCTCCCGCCCGCCCAGGCCGGCAGCGGCCCCCGCGTGTCCGGGGCCGCACGGGGGCGGCGGGCGGGAGAACACGTTCGGGCGGGCCGCTGCTTGCCGCGCAGGGCGGCAACGACCGATAAAGCAGACTTAATCGTTCTGCTGTGCTATACTCACTTTTAAGAAGATTTTGCCAAAAAAGGTGCTGTGAGCGGCCAAATATGGCGGTCGTGGGCACCGCCGGGCGCCGAACGCAATTTTCTACATTTTCCCAGCAAAAAACTGGCGGGCGGGGCGGCAGAGAGACTTTGAGACTCTCCCCCCTGGACCGATGGCGGGGGTGCGCCGACACCTGCGGGCGCGCAAAAACAGCGGCCCCAAAAGCCGATGGTACGGCCGCCGACCGGGCAAACAGCCGGCGGTGCTGTAAACCGGGGAACACCGGCTGGTCCGGGCACGGACAGAGCTGCCCCGACGACGACAAATGGTGTACTGGGGCGAGCCCCCACAGGGCGGCGCGAACCCCCCTGCCGATAGCGGGACGGAGGCGGACAGTGATACCGCAAAACACAGGCAAAAAACGGCCCGTTGGCACAGAGCATGAGCGGTGGGAGCCGTTGCAGCAGGGGCACAGGGGCGATAAAGTAGAGTACACAGCGGGGCGGCATACGGTGAACGGTGAAAAGAGAGCGCCACGCTCAATATCCGGGCAGTGGACTGGTGGACTGGTGGGCCGGTAGACTGGTGGGCTGGAGACCGGCGGTGGCTCAAAAGTAAAACAGGCCGCCCTACCTCGCTGTCGGAAAGCGGGGTAAAGCGGCCTGTTTTTCACGGACTGCACGCCTGGCGGGGCTTTAGCCCACGCCGAAATCGGTGTTGTCGGTCAGGAAGTCGATGCGGGGGTCGTTTTGCAGGTGGGCGTATTTTTGGCAGAACCACTGGGCCAGCTGAGCGTCGGCGCGCACATCGGTGCTGTTTTCACAAAACACGTTGATACAGCCCAGGGGAAAATGCTCGAGCAGTATCTTCACGTCGCGGTCGAGCATCTCTTTGGTCTGGCCCTGGATGCCCACCAGCAGACACACCGAGTCGAAGTAGCGGCGGACCTCCTGCAGGTCGTCGTAGACGATCCCCTTTTTGAGCACCCGGTTGCGAAAATCGTCGTCGAAGGTCTCGATACCGCACTTGAATACGATGGGGACACCGAAGTAGTCCCGCACCTCCTGCAGGCGGTGGCGGTAGGACCAGTGGCACTCAAAATACAACTTTTTGATCTGCTTTTGCTCGACGACCCGGCGCAGGGCGGCCATTGTGCCGGGGGTGAGCTCGAACACGCTGCCGGAGTTGATGACCTCCAGCTGGCCGGTCTGGCCGGTGACCCGGGCCAGCACCGACGCGTTGACCCGGTCGCAGAGCAGCTCGTCGGTGGAGTTGTCGCGGATATAGTCGCAAAAGGCACAGCGGCCCCAGGCGCAGGGGCCGCCTTTGAGCAGCACCAGCTCGCGGGCGTGGTGGCCGGGGATGACGCTGTAGCGCTGCAGCTGTGTGGACTGATCTGACGGCATGGCTTGTAACCTCTCTATCTTCTGTATTTTTGTTTTTAGATACGACAATTTTGTACTGTAACACGCCGGCGGAAAAAATGCAACCGGCCGGCGGCAGATGCGTCACCGGTCGGCGGGGCGTGTACCGGGGCTGCGCGCAGCTTTTTGGCGGGGCAAAACCGACGTGCGGGCGGCAGGTGGCAGGCCGGGCGGTAGGTTTTACTTGCATGTGGGCGCAAAAGTGGTTATAATAAAAACATGTTATGTGGCGCGGCGCGGTCTGCCGTGCCGACTGGGCGACGATGGGAAAGATGGCCTGTACGCGTTACTCCCCTCTTTTACAGAGAACCGGCGGCAGCTGAGAGCCGGCAGAGAGGGGCGGGCCGGTCCGCTCCCGGAGCTCTCGGCGACGAGCCGAAGGACGGTACCCTCTATCGTACCAGACGAGTGGCCGGCAAAGTGACTGCCGGCAATTTGGGTGGCAACGCGGAACGTCTTCCGTCCCATGTGTAAAAACAGGGGTGGGAGGCTTTTTTTGTGGCCCGCAGCGCGCAAAAGAGCGTTTTCCGCCCCGCCCAGAAGTATATTGAGGAGGCAGATACGATGCTGGATATCAAACTGTTGCGCACCGACCCGGAACTGGTGAAGGAGAACATCAAGAAAAAATTTCAGGATGAAAAGCTGGTGCTGGTGGACGAAGTGGTGGCGCTGGACCGGGAATTTCGCACGGTAAAATCGCGCTGTGACGAGCTGCGCAGCCAGCGCAACTCCATCAGCAAGCAGATCGGCGCGCTGATGGGTCAGGGCAAAAAAGAGGAGGCCGAGGCCACCAAGGCTCAGGTGGCCGCCATCGCCAAAGAGCTGGCTGAGCTGGACGAAAAAGAGACCGAGCTGAGCGCCCAGATCCGCCAGCGGATGCTGGTGATCCCCCAGATCATCGACGAGTCGGTGCCCATTGGCAAAGACGACAGCGAGAACGTGGAGGTGGAGCGCTTTGGCGAGCCGGCGGTGCCCGATTTTGAGGTCCCCTACCATGTGGATATCATGGAGCGGCTGAGCGGCATCGACCTGGACAGCGCCCGCAAGACCAGCGGCAACGGCTTTTACTACCTGTGCGGCGACATCGCCCGGCTGCACTCGGCCATTTTGTCGTACGCCCGCGACTTTATGATCGACCGCGGCTTTACCTACTACATCCCCCCCTACATGATCCGCAGCAATGTGGTCACCGGCGTGATGAGCTTTAGCGAGATGGAAAACATGATGTACAAGATCGAGGGCGAAGACCTGTACCTCATCGGCACCAGCGAGCACTCGATGATCGGCAAATTCATCGACACCATGCTCACCGAGGACCAGCTGCCCCAGGCGCTGACCAGCTACTCGCCCTGCTTCCGCAAAGAGGTGGGGGCCCACGGCATCGAGGAGCGGGGGGTGTACCGCATCCACCAGTTTGAAAAGCAGGAGATGGTGGTGGTGTGCCGCCCCGAGGACAGCGCCGACTGGTTTAAAAAGCTGTACCAGAACACGGTGGACTTCTTCCGCTCGATGGATATCCCGGTGCGCACGCTGGAGTGCTGCTCGGGCGATCTGGCCGACTTAAAGGTCAAGAGCATCGATGTGGAGGCCTGGTCCCCCCGCCAGAAAAAGTACTTCGAGGTGGGCAGCTGCTCCAACCTGGGCGACGCCCAAGCCCGCCGGCTGGGCATTCGCGTAAAGCGCAAGGAGGGCGGCAACTACTTCGCCCACACCCTGAACAACACGGTGGTGGCGCCGCCGCGCATGCTCATCGCCTTTTTGGAAAACAACCTGCAGGCCGACGGCCGCATCGCCATCCCCGAGCCGCTGCGCATGTACATGGGCGGCAAGGCGTACATCGGCTAAAAGGTCCGGTGCAAAAACGGAGCCTGTCGGGGCCGAGCGCTGAGCGCCGGTGGGCTGGCGGGCCGGTGGGCTAACGTGCTGGCGGGCCGGTGGGTTCCGGCCATACTTTCAGCGCGTTTCAAACGCGATCAAAACATGCCTGAGACAAACCCGAAACGCGCTCTAAGCATGCTCTAAACCTGCTCCGGGCGGGCCCGGTGGGCAAAAATAGAAAAGCGGCGTGCAGAACTGCTCTGCGCGCCGCTTTTTGTAGTGAGGTGTGAAGATGGCCGCCGCGGGGGCGCCAGCTAATCAGCTAGAAAGACAGCGGGCCGGGCTGTTTGCCCCAGCAAGACGGGCGCATCGCCATCCCCGAGCCGCTGCGCATGTACATGGGCGGCAAGGCGTACATCGGCTAAAGAGCGGCGTATTTTCGGCCTGTGTCCCCTGCGGGCGGGCCGGCGCCCGGCAAAATAGAGAGAGCGCGCGGCGCGCGGTAGCAGTTACCGCGCGCTGCTCTCTTTTGCTGTTTTGGGGGGCGGAGGGTGGGCAGTCTGGACGGCGGGAGCTGGGAGAGCGCGGAGAAGCCGTCTGTGGGGAGGTGCGGGATAGGTGGGTCATCCAGGCGCGGCGGTAGGGCCAGGTGGGCGCGGCGGGGGTGCCGGTGGGTGACAGACGGCGTAGCAGCGGCCCTCCCCTGCCCAGCGCGGCGGCGGGCGGGCAGTCTGGGTGGTGAGAGCTGGGAGAGCACAGAAAAGCTGTCTCTATAGGGAGGTGCGGAGTAAACGGGCTATTCGGGCGCGGCGGCTGGGGCCTATAGCAGGTGGGCGCGGGCAAAAAGCGCCTGACTATGCCGGGCGGCGGCTCCCGATGCCGCCCGGCACAGGACAGACGCAGCCACGGCCCACAGCGCAAAATAAGGCCCCCGGCAGAGACCGGGGGCCTTTGTTATGCGGCAGTGGGCGGCGGCGTAAGTGGGCGGTGGCCCGGCGGTTCACCCCCCAAAAAAGGGGCAGTCGGCGCCGAGACACTGCTGGTTTTGGGGCGAAAAGGTGCAGCGGGGCTTACTTTTGGGCAGCTTGATGCCGTACTGCCGGTCGACAAAGTCGATCGCCACCGACAGCGACAAAAAGGCGTTGCGCTTACAGCAGCGGGGCCCCCCTACTGCGGCGATCGCCTGCAGCGCCTGCGAGACAAAGCTGAGATTGTCGCTGTAGTACTGGTCACTGCTGAGCGGACCGGTGCCGTGCAGGATGGAGAGCGCCGCGCCGACCGAGGACGCCGAGCCGCAGACGCCCCACTGCCCGCAGGTGGCCCCGGGCATCTGCCGGCCGCGGCGGATCATCTCGTCCAGCGCCGCATCGAGATCGAAATCCACCCCCGCGCTGTGCAGCGCCGACAAAAAGCAGGCGCCGTCGAGGACGTGGTGCTCGGGGCCGTGCATATGCACATAGTCCTTTTGCATCATCTGGCAGAGATGCTTTATAGGGCTAGTCTCGGTGGAGCGCAGGCACTCCTCTTTGATCTGCTGATAGATATCCACCGCGTTGTCTCTTCTCTCCTTTTTTGATATCACCGGGCGGTGGGCCTTTTCAGCCGGTGGCGGCGCTGTTTTAAGGGCGGCACACACCGCGCCCCGCACCGGCAGGCAGCTGGGGCGGGGCGCGGGCTGTTACATTTTGTGCCGGCGGATATAGAGCGGTATCACACCGCCTCAAACTGCCCTAAACTATCCTAAACTGCTCCAAATTGCCCCCGCCGGGTGCAGGTGCTGCCGAGGTGGCATCTACCGGACGGCGGCCAGCAGGTCGCCGATGCCTTCGGCCATGGTGGGGTGGGTGTAGATATTGTCGCGCAGCACCGTGTACGGCACGCCGATATCGATAGCCAGCTTAAAGATGTTTATCAGCTCGTGGGCTTCGGCCCCGAACAGGTGCGCGCCCAGAATGCGGCCGCTGGCGGCCTCGATGACCACCTTGAACAGGCCGGTAGTCTGGCCCAGGACCTGGGCTTTGGGGATGGCCGCCACCGGCAGCCGGGCCACCTGCACAGACAGGCCCCGGTCTTTGGCCTCTTGCTCGGTGAGACCCACCCGGGCCATGGGCGGGTCTAAAAACACGCTGTAGGGCACGGCGCCGCGGTTTTGGGTGGTGCGGCCGCCGTCGCCCAGCAGCTGCGACTTCACGATGCGGCTGTCATCCAGTGAGATGTAGGTGAATTGCAGGCCGCCGGCCACATCGCCCATGGCCCAAACGCCGGGGGCGGTGGTGCGCAGCTGCTCGTCTACCTGTACGGCGCCGCGGTCGGTGAGGGCCACCCCGGCCCGCTCGCAGCCAAGGCCCTCGGTGTTGGGGTGGCGGCCCACGGCCACCAGCACTGCCTGGGCGCTGAGCGCACGGCGCTCGCCGGCCTGCTGCAGGTACACGGTGGCGGCGTCGGGGCCGTCCTCCACCCGCTGCACCTGGGCGCCAAACAGCAGCTGTACGCCGCGGTCCTGCAGGCTCTGGCGCACGGCGGCGGCCACCTCGGCGTCCTCGCGGGGCATAAAGTCGCCGGTGTTCTGCACCACCGTGACCCGGGCGCCGAAATTCTGGTAGTAGGAGGCGAACTCCAGCCCGATGTAGCCGCCGCCGATGATGACCAGCTCGGCCGGCAGCGCATCCAGCTCCATCAGCGTTTGGCTGGTGTAGGTATAGCGGCTCTCTTTTAGCCCGGGGATGGCGGGCAGGTTGGGCTGGGCGCCGGTATTTATAAAGATGTGGCCGCCCTGCAGCTGCTGGGTGCCGCCGTCGGGCAGCGCCACCGACAGCGTTTGGGGGCCGGTGAAGGCGGCCCGGCCCAGGATCACCTCGACCCCGGCGGATTGGAGCTTGGCCAGATTTTTTTGCCGCAGCGCCGCGGTGAGCCGGCGCTTTTTGGCGACGGCCTGCGCGTAGCGGGCGGCCCGGTCGGCAAAACTGCCGCCCTGGGCGGCGGACATGCGGGCGCTGTGCTCCAGCGATTTGCTGGGGATGCAGGCCACGTTGATGCAGGTGCCGCCGTACATCTGCGCAGACTGCTCGATGAGCGCCACCCGGCGGCCGGACCCGGCCAGCGCGCCGGCCAGCGTTTTGCCGCCTTTGCCAAAGCCGATGATGATATCGTCGTATCGTTTCAAAAGAAAAGCCTTCTTTCTGTTCGTCAGGCGGCGGGGCCGCCGAATATCTGTGCGGTGAGGTCGCCGATGGCGATGCTCTGCAGCCGCTTTTGGCACAGCTCGTCGAGCTCGCGGTAGATGCCGTCCATGACGGCGCCCATGCCCGAGGCGACCAGACAGTCCATATCCACGTCGCCGCTGCGCCAGCTGACCTCGACAAAGCGTACCGACAGCGCCGCCGCCACCTGGCAGAGCGTTATGTCGGCGGCCGGGCGGGCCAGCAGGTAGCCGCCCGCGCCGCCCTCACGGGTGCGCACCAGCCCGGCGCGGGCCAGCTTGGCCAGCACCCGCCGCACCCGCACCGGATGGGTGCAGATGTTTTGGGCCAGCTGCTCGCTGGACTGGGTGCAGTTTTTGTGGTCTAAAAACACCAGCGCGTGTACGGCCAGTGAGAGATCTCCGTTCAAAGTGCTGATACCTCGCTGTTTGCAGTATTTACTGGGGGGCGCTCTCGCCCCCGGTGACGGTGTCGTAGGGCCAGTCGATGATGCCGCCCATATCGTATACCTGCCGGTAGCCGATGGCCAGCAGCTTGTCGGCCGCCTGTTTGCTGCGCGACCCGCTGCGGCAGTAGAGGATGATGGGGGCCGACTTGTCGGGCAGCTTTTCGGGCGGGCGGCTGGCGATAATGTCGTTTGGGACCAGGATCGCCCCGGGGATGTGGCCCTGGGCGTACTCCCCGGCGGTGCGCACGTCGACCAGCGTGACGCCGCCGGCGTCGATCATCTCCCGGCCCTGCTGGGGGGTGATCTTTTGATAGGTGCCGGCGGGTTGGGCGCTCTCGCCGCTCGAGCTCTGGCCGTCCGGGGCGCTGCCGCCGGCGGACGGCTGGCTGCCGGCGCCGCAGCTGCACAGTACCAGCGCGGCAAGCAGCACCACAGCGGCGATCTTTACCTGCTGCATGGGGCACACCTCCTTTTTTTCATTACTGTAATCATACTGGTTACAGTTTGTTTTGTCAAGAGAATTAGAGAAATTTTATCCGAATAACAGCGGCGGCGGGCTGCACGCGGTTAGATGCGGCGGCAAACGCTGCTCGGCGGCCGGTCGGCGGTTGGGCGGCGGTGGCCGAAAGGCGGCCAAAGCGGCGCCGGCCGCGGACCATGCTTGCGGTGATGGAACTTTTTGTGCGGCGGCTCATTCTGTGGGGGCGCCGGTGATGGCGGTGGGCGGTGGGCGGTGAACAGTGGAAGTCGGCGGCGCTGTCCGCCGGCAGCGCCCCCTGTTTTGCCGCTTCTCCCGGCGGGCAGGCGGCTCGTCTGCCGCCGCTCGCGCGGCCGGTGAGATCGCGCGGCGGACCGTCGAGGTCGCGTATAAGACCGCGCCCGACCACCCAGGTCATATAGCCCATATGACCCCATACAGCTCTATACAAGCTCTATACAGGCCCTACACCCTACACAGGCATACGGGCCCCTGCCCCGGTCTGTCTTGGTCTGCCCCGGTCCGCAAAAGAGCAGAGCAGGGGGACCTTACTCGATCAGGCGGTCCCCTGCTCTGCTCTTTTATGGGTGGCGGCTATGCCGGCGGCTCTCCGGTGAGAGCAAAGCCGCATTTGCCCTGCTTTTTGACCTCATAGAGGGCGGCGTCGGCCCGGCGGTAGAGTCTTAAAAAGTCGCTGCCGTCGGCCGGGGCCAGCGACACCCCCACGCTGGCCGACACCTGCCAGCTGCCGCTGGCGGTGCGGTGCTGATAGCTGAGCGCCTGCACCAGCTCGCCGGCCAGCTGGACCGCCCGCTGATAGTCGCAGTTTGGCACCAGCGCGGCGAACTCGTCGCCGCCGATACGGCCCACCACCGCCTCGGGGCCAAAGTGCTCCACCAGCTTATGGGCGAAGCTCTGGATGACGGTATCGCCGAACTCGTGGCCCAAGCTGTCGTTGGCGTTTTTAAAGTTGTCGATATCGAGGATGAAAAAGCCAAAGGGGCCGTCGGCACTGCGGGCCAGCCGCTGCTGCATCTCGTGCTGGGTGGCGGTCTTGGTGTACAGGCCGGTCATCTCGTCGGTGTGGGCCAGCCGCTGCATGCGGCGCTGGCGGCGCTTTTCGGCGTCGATATTCTGGCGGTAGGTGAGCATGTGCACCGCGCCGTCGCCGGGGTTTTCGATGAGGCGGGCGGTGATGCGCATCCAGTAGTAGTCGCCGCCGGTGGAGATCATGAACTCGTACTGCAGCGTGTCGCGGCCGGCGCGGTAGCAGTCCAGCACGTTTTGCGGCGAAAAGGTGTCGATATAGCCCTGTCTGAACTCCTCTTTGATCTGCTTTTGGGTCACGATGCGCAGCGCCTGGCTGAAGGGGGTGCCCGCCGGCGCGCCCAGGCTGGCAAAGTAGTCGGCGGTGGCCTGGTTGGCCGGGCGGTCGCCGGTGATATCCAGCTCGTAGATGTTTTCAAACAGCTGCTCGGTGGCCTTTTGGAACACCGAGCGCCGCTCCTGCTCGTTTTTTTGCAGCAGCTCGACGATGCGGCGGTTGTAGCTGCGTATCACCAGCGTAATGACCAGCAGGATAAGGCCGATGATCACCGCGATGATGGCCGCCGTCTGCCCCACCTGCCGCTGCAGGCCCTGCATGAGCGAGCCGGTGTTGCGCTGCACCACCAGGTGCCAGCTCAGCTCGGGCAGGTAGCGGGCGACCAGGTAGTCGCGGTCTGTTTTCGTATCGCTCCACAGGCTGAGGGCCTCCCCTTCCTCGCGCCAGCCGAGCAGCTGCCGCCGCACGCCGGCGCTGTAGGGACAGAGGGCAAAAAACGACTGCTTCTGGTAGCCGGTATAGGCGGTGGAGAGCTGGATGTCGCCGCTGTCGTCGATCAGGTAGGCGCTGACGCCAAAGGTCTCCTGGTAGCTGCGCAGCAGCGCCTGCAGCCCCTCGATGCGCACCCCCACCCCCACGATGCCCAGCACCTGGCCCTGCCCGTCGCTGATCTTGCAGTTCACGAACACCGTGATCTCGTTTTGGGCGGCCTCGTCGTTGTCGACGTTCATGGCGTAGTCGTCGCCGCTTGCCAGCAGCTGGTAGTACCAGTCGTTCTCGGGGTCGCCGGGCGCCAGCACCCGGTCGAGGCCCTCAAAGTTATAGTAGCGGCCGGTGGCGGTGGAGACTAAAAACACCGAGTCGTAGCTGTATTTTTGGCGGTAGGCGTCGAGGTAGCGGCGCAGCGTCTCGGTAAAGGCGGGGTCTTGCAGGTGATCGGGCTCCCGGGTCAAAAAATCTTGCAGCAGGCGGTCGCCAGCCATAGTCAGCGACACGTGCACCGGCTTGGTAAAGGCGGTGGAGAGCTGGTGGTAGATATCCTCGCTGGTCAGGTCGGAGACCTGCTCGATGTGCTGGATCGAGGCGCCGTAGTTGGTGCGGTAGCTGAGCGCCGCGGTGACGGCGAACCCCACCAGAATGACCAGGCAGACCAGCAGATTGGTCCGCAGCAGCATGCTCTTTTTGTGTTTCATTGCGCGCCCCTCCCCCGGGAGCCGGCCGCGCTCGGCGGGTGCGCCGGGCCGGTGCCGTACGGCAGCCCTTTTTTTCATAGTACCACGATCGGGGGGGAAAAGATATGCGCCGCCCAAAATAATCGGGCGGCGCCAGTTGAGGGGGACAATTTAGGGGCGATTTGAGGACAGATCGAGGAGAGTTTGGGGGCGGTTTTGAGCGGTTTTGAGCGAGTTTTGGCAGTTCGCGGGCAGTTTTTGAGCAGTTTTGGGAAATTTTGGGGCAGTACTACTTTTGCAGCTCCAGATCCTGCGCGATGCGGGAGCCGGTGGCCCCCCGCTGGCCCTGATACTTGCCGCGGTAGGGGTTTTGGGCGGGGGCGTCCATGCGGGCGAACACCAGCTGCCCCACCCGGCGGCCGGCGCGCAGCTCGATGGCGCTGCGGCTGGCGTTATACAGCTCCAGCGTGATCTCGCCCTCAAAGCCGGGGTCGACCCAGCCGGCGTTTTGGATGAACAGGCCCAGCCGGCCGATGGAGCTGCGGCCCTCTACAAAGGCGGTGAGATCGTTTGGCAGGCGAAAGTACTCCATGGTGGTGGCCAGCACGAACTGGCCCGGCAGCAGCAGGTAGCTCTGGGCGCGGATGGTGCGGTAGCGCACCTCGCTGTCGAGGTAGACGATGCCGGCGCTGGTCTCCTCGGCGATGCTGTAGGTGTCGCCCAGGCGGATGTCGACGCTGGCCGGCTGTATCTGGCCGTCGTCGAGCGGCTGGATGCCCAGCGTTTTTTGCCGCAGCAGCTGGCGGATGGTTCTGTCGGATAAGATCATGGCCGGTCCTCCTTTTTTGGGGGGCGGCTGCCGGTCACTGCTCGGCGGGGCCGCCATGTAGGGTGATGTTGACGCCGTTTACCTCCACCCCGTCCTCGGCGCGGATGAGGATATATTTGCTGCCGTCGATCACCCGGGTCTCGACCAGGTGGCTGCAGGCAGGGGCGGTGCGCACCACCACGTTGGGGGTGCGGATCTCGAACTGCTTGACGTCGACGATGTTTTTGGGACTCAGGTCGGCGTCTTTGCCAAACGCCTCGTCGTACTGCTGCACAAAGGCCTGGGTGCGCTCGGGCGGCAGACCACAGCCCTCCAGCACCCGCTTGACGGTGTATTTGGAGATGCGCAGCGGCTCCTCCTCTTTGTTCACCTTGTGGGTCTCGATCATCTGGCACAGCTCGTCGCTCACCGCCTGCACCACCTCAAAGCTGCAGTCCTCGGCCAGCGTCTCGCCCAGCACGGCGCCAAAGGTCTCTTTTTGGGCGGCGGCGGGCATAGGCGGCTGGCAGCAGAACACCGCGTCGACAAAACCGTCGTGCACCTCGGCGGCGCTGCGGGTATAGTAGAGCGCGCTGTAGATGTTGGCGCTGCGGTCGTCGAAGGCGGGGAACATAAAGCCCAGTTCGGGCGCGGCGAGCACCCAGTCGGGCTCGCGGCTGTGGAACTGGCTGTCCTGCACGTAGTAGCTCAGCGCGGGCTTGGTCAGCTTTACCGGGCACACGCTGCACAGTATGTAGGAGAAGGTGTCGGAGGCGGCGTCTTCCAGCCGCTGGCCGTCGGCGGAGCGGTACGGCACGTCGTACACGTCGTAGGCCAGCATGATGAGGTAGTTGCCCTCGATATCCAGCGACTGGATGGCGGTGTCGAAAAAGGCCTGCACCGCCTCTTCGTCTTTGAGCGCGCTGCTGCGCAGGGTCATGAGCTGCTTGTGCTCGGGGCCGTCTAGCACCTGCTGGGTCATGAACTCGATATCCATCAGGTTTTTGCCCAGCGTGCCCGACAGCGTTTTTTTGAGGATGGAGAGGATCTTCTCGGCGTCCTCCTCGCTCATCATCGACAGCGGCTGGTCAAACTGGGAGATGACCTCCCGCTTCTCGTTGACGTAGCAGCCGCGGATGTGGCTGATGTTGGACTTTTCGGGCCGAAAGCGGCGGCGGATCTCGGCGATCTCTTTTTCGTTCATGGGGCACCTCTTTTTTGTGACTTTATGCGGGTAAAAAGCCGCCGGGGCCGGCCGGGCCAAAAGATGGCCCGAGACCGGCAGACAGCGGCGGTATACAGCTTAAAACAGGTGCTGCCGCCGCGCGGGCGGGCCTTGTTTGGGCCTTATTGGGGCCTGTTTGAGACGGGCGCCTCGCCGGGGGCGGCAGCGGGCGCACCGCCGTATGGCGGCCGCCCAAAAGCCTTATCAGTGTACCATATTCTATAAGAAGTGTCCATCCATAAACGGTGTAAAAACGGGGCGAACGGTGTCGGCGGATATCAGGTATCCGGACGGAATGCCCAGCCGATGACCGGATAGAAGTAAGAGAGGCGGTGGATCTCGATAATGCTGGTCTCTTTATCCCGCTCGACGGCGCAGGAGATCGCCACATCTGACTGGTGCAGGTCCAGCAGCGGGTCGCTGAAGTCCAGCTTCTCGGTGCTTTTTTTGCCGGGGGCCCGGTACTCCAGCGTGCACAGGCTCAGGTGCTCCGACAGCGCCGGCAGGTGCAGGGTGAAGAAAAAGCCCTGCTCGTTGCGCACCGCGCCCAGGCCAGTGGCGCTCAGCGTGGGTGAGAGGTCCAGCTGGCGCTCCAGCGATACCTGTCTGCCCTGCTCGCGCAGGATGGGAAACTCGATCTGGGCCGGGGGGTCCAGGTAGTACGAGAACTCGAGCCCCTGATAGACCAGGTCGCCGATTTCGGGATAGTGCTCAAACGGCGCGCGGCTGGTCTTTTTTAGCTGTTGTCGGTAGAGCACCAGAGTGTAGTCGGGCCCGCTCTCGAGCACCTGCTCATACACCGCTTGGCGGCTCGTGTCCTCTCCGCCCAGCTGTACCCGGCTGAGACTGGGGCTGGGCAGCTCAGCGGCGCTGTCGCTCTGGCAGTACACCAGTATCTCGCGGCGTTCGTCGCTCAGCGACCAGGCCGACACCTGGACTGCGCCGTCGGGCAACTGCCAGCTCTTGTTCACCGCCTGCCGAGTCTGCAGCCGCTGCAGGGCAAACGGCTTTTGGCGATGGCCGTCTATGGCCAACTGCACCTCGGTGGCGCCGGGGGGCAGCTGCTCCTTAAAAGCCAGCGTGTAATAGGTGTGAAACACCCCGTTTTGACCGCTGTAAAAGGTGGGGTAGCCGGCGCTGGAGGCGGTGAACGGGACCCCCTCCACCCAGGCGGTGGCAGTGAGCTGGCTGTCGGCCGCCTCCAGCTGCATAGAGGCCAGTTCCATCTCGTCAAAGCTCTGTAAAAACGGGTTTTGGTAGCTGCGCCGCACCACGGCATAAGCCCGGCCCCGAGGCGATACAAACACCCCTTCTACGTGCAGCACACCGGCGCTGGAGGCGTATTCGGGCACAGCGCGCACCTTTTGTACTGCCAGCCAGGCACCGCCGGCCAGCATAGCGCCCAGCGCCAAGGCGACCGCGATACACTGGATGAGCACCCGTCGGGGCGAGTGCGGCTTTTTGAGCAGTTTCATGGTGGGGCCTCCTATTTGTACTTGCGGTAGTAGCGGGGCATGTAGAAAAATGCGTCGTCGTAGCCCCGATAGTCGGCAAAGCCGGTGACGCGGCGCACGCTGCCCATGGCATTTTCGCCGCTGTAGGCGCGCTGCACCGCCACGCTGCCCATATCGAACGCGATCTGCTGGATATGCAGCGTCTGGTAGGTGAGCAGCCGGTCATCGATCAGGCTGAGCAGGGCCATCACGCTGGGGAACGTGGCCCGGTCGCGGTACTTGCCCGAAGCCTTATACTGCTGGCGCACCAGGCGAAACACGTCGCTGTAGACGCTGTCGGGGGACAGCCAGGAATCCAGCGAGTTCTTTTTTCCCTTTTGCGGGACGTAACCGAGCCGGTACTGCTCGGCGCCCGAGGCGCCGATACTGGTGATGGGGATACCGCTGCCGAGCACCTTTGTAAAAGCGGCCTGATCGTTAAAGAGGTCCGGCTCGCCGCGCATGATAGAGGCGGTGATCCAGCCGTCGCGCTCGGGCATCTGGTCGTAATTGCCAAAGCCGGCAGTGGTGGTGATACCGGCCACCAAGTGGGCAAAGTCGGGGTAGGTGTCGAGGGCCTTGGCCACGTTGGTAAGAGGTCCCATACACACGATCTGCAGCCGCCCTCCTTCCTCTTTGGCTATCTCGTACATCACCTGCCAGGCGGGGCGGGGGTCAAGATCTTTGGCGGGAGTAGGCAGCACCACTTCGCCCAGTCCATTTTCGCCGTCGGCCCCATCCTGCAGCACCGCATACTGGTCGAGCGGCCGCCTCTCCCCCAGGGCCACCGGGCAGGAAAATTCGTAGAGATCAGCCGCCGAGAGCAGGTTGACCCCCGCCTGTTCCAGGCCGACTACCCCGTGGGTGACGGTGATGGCCCGCAGGTCGAGCTTGTCGCAGGTGTGTACATAGCCCAGAGCATAAAAGTCGGCTATATTGCCGTCGCTATCGATGAGCAGTGGGGTGCGCTGCTCGAGCGAGGTGGTGATGTGCGGCGGTACCCAGCCGATGCTGTGGGTTTCGCTGCAGCCGTTGAGAAGGCCGGCCGCCACCCCCAGTGCCAGCAGCACAGCCAGCAGTTTTTTCACGGTACTTCCCCCCTTTTTACCACAGCGCCTGTATGAGGCGCAGCCGCAGTCGCCTGATGGGGCCCAATGTGCGATACAGCGCTTCGACGAGGCCCTGGGTCTTTTCCAGGCAGTCGGCCATCTGTTGAGCGGTGAGCGGCTGTGCGCCAAAGCCAACGGCCAGCACCCGCTGCAGCAGCTGGGCAAAATCCTCCCGCTGGCGGTCACTCTGGGGCGGCAGCGCCCGGGCCAGCGCCTGGTAGTAGGCCTGGTAGGAGGCCCCAGCCGCCACCTGTACCCCCGCGCAGGCCAGTACCCGGCGGGTGTAGCGGTACAGAGCCACCGCGTCGCGGCGGGCATCGCCGGTGTAAAAGCACCGTTTTTCCCGGTGCAGCCGCACATAGCGGCGCAGGCCCAGATACAGCAGCCAGCAGGCCAGCGCCAGCACCAGCAGATAGATGAGCGCCCAGCCGATGGTTAGAAAGCTGAGGTTATACACCCGGGAGGAGAAGGTGCCGTATTTTTTGAGTGCCTGGCCGATGCTGGGGCCGGCGGCGCTCTCGGCCTGCTGCTGTACCTGTTGAGGCTGAGTGCCGGCGCTCTCTTTGACGGTCAGTGGCTGGCCCGTGTACAGCGAGGGATCAAAATCGGTCTTTTGCACAAAACCCGGCGACACCTCTACCGGTACCCAGCCAAAACCATCGATATAGAGTTCTACCCAGGCGTGGTGATTTTTTTCGGTGAGCGTGCAGGTGTAGCCCTGTGCCGGCAGTTGACTGCCGTCGGCGGCGGCGAGCTGGGTGACAAAGTCGGCGGTGCCGGCCTGCAGGTCGTCGGGGTCAGCTCGATAGCCCTCTACATAGCGGGCGGGGATACCAGCAGCGCGAAACATGGCGGTGGCCGCCGAGGCAAAATGGGCGGAATGTCCCTGTTTGGTCGTGTATAAAAAGTGCTCGATATAATCCTGCCCCTGGGGCGGGCGCGGATTTTCAATGAGCGAAAAGGTGGCGGTAGCCGCCAGATCGGCGCGTACCCGCTCCACAAAGCCAGAGAGACTGCCGGCCTGCTGGCGCGCCTGCGGGGTGTAAGTGGACCGGATCTGCCAGAGGCTGTTTTCGGGCAGGCGGGTGTAGTAGTCGTATACGAAATCGCGGTAGCAGCTCTCGTCTGCCAGCAGTACCGCAGCACTGCTATTTTGCTCTGCCGCCGCCTGCAGCGGGCCCAGCATATCGCAGTCTAGCAGCGACGGCGTGGCCCAGTAATCAAAAGAGTAGCTGCCGGCGTAGCGGTCGGTGCGGGGAAACATGGTGGCGTCTGGGTCCACCTCGGTGGGCACGTCGATATACACGTTTTCACCGGTGATCTTGTCGCGGCCCATATCGAGGGTAGTGGTGTCGCGGTAGCTGGCGTGGTACGGGATATAGGTAAAGCGGCGGGTAGCCAATTCCATCACGTCCAGCAGCAAAATATCGGTCTGGCCGCGGTACACGGTATCGAGTGCCGGGTTTTTGATGACCGGGCCGTTTAGGGCCAGGTAGTCGGCGGGGATGTTCTGCACGTGGCGGCCGCTGCTCGAAAACTGACGGCCCTCGCTGGCAGCGCGGTCCTCGGCCAAGCTCTGCCACCGGTCACCCAGGTACGCGGCGCCCACAAAGCCCTTGAAGTATTGTGTCTGCCCCGTATTGGCCGCGCGCAGCCGCAGGTCGCGCGGCTCCTGCATGTACAGCATAGAGGTATAACTGGTGGTCATGGCCACCTGGCCATTATACAGGTCGCAGGCCCGCTGGCCCGCCTTTCTGGGCACCAGCGCTTTGCCCAGCCGCTGCCGAACTGCCAGCACCGGGGCGCTCTGGTACACCGGCGGCGAGAACACCGCCAGGCCGGCCACCACCGAGAGCGCAAACAGCGCCGTGAGAAACACACAGCAGGTAAGACCCGCCCCGTAGCGGACCTCCTCCTGCACAAAGCGGCTGACAAACAGCGAAGAATAGGTGCCGCCCTTTTTTAGGCGCGTGCAAAACTGGGCGCGGCGGCGGCTGCCGTGCACCGAGATCTGCAAAAAGCCCACCAGGACCCAGCCGATGATCAGCGCCACGAAGGCGATGTAGTTGGGCTGCATATCGTAAGACATACCCACCATCAGGCAGGCGCCGGTGGGCAGCGCAAAGAAAAAGATATTGGGCCGACACAGCACCGCAAAGGCGGTAAACAGCAGGCAGAGCGCGAGCAGGTAGAACAGGCAGACGTGGATGTTTTCCAGCGTGTCGTGCTGGGCCGGCAGCCGCAGCGGAGCTATAAAGCGGGTGGTAGAGAGATTGATGCGGTCGATCACATCGTTGACTATGGCATACAGGCCCCAGCGGGCCGTCTGGGTGCCGGCACCAAAATACCAGGTGGCGCCGCCAGCGGCCAGTATCACCACTGCGCCGGTGATGTGGGGGTGGCGGCGCACCACCGGCAGGCAAAACGGCAGCGCTGCCCCGGCGGTGGCGGCGGCCAGCCACTGCGGCGGCAGACGCCAGTCGGCGATATCGTAAAGTGAAAAAAAGGTGCACAGAAAGCTGGCCGCACAGTACAGATACAGCGCCAGCGCCATGAAAAAGCGCCACCGGGGCAGCTTTTTCTCACTGATGTCGCAGGGCTCTTCATCCAGCACGAAATCCTCGTTTTGCAGCAGCGGGGCCCGGTCTTGGGGGGCGGCCCGGTGCGACAGGCGTTTTTTAAGCCAGGATGGCAAACTGATCGGGTGTTTCAAGGCGGACCCCTCCTGTCCCCGGTCTATAAAATCATCTCGTTAAAGGCGGCCGCCGGGTCTTGGCTGTCGACAAAGTGGAGCGGCAGCTCGTCACGCCCGAGATCGGGTATGCTCTGGCGGCTGAAATCCCCCACCAAAAAGGCGGTCATCTTGCGCCGGTGCGGCGCGCCCAGGCGATCGATATCCCGCTGCTGCAGCCGGGAGGTGACATAGAGCACTCGGCCACAGGGGGCAAATACGGCTGCGAACTGGTCTCTGTACGCTCTCAGGGCCTGCACGTCGTCGCCGTAAGGGCTGGTGCCGAGCAGTTTTTCGACCAGCAGGTACAGGTCGGTCATGTCGGCGACCGGCTGGTGCAGCAGCGCTTTTTGGGGGCGGTCATACCAGAATACGGTGTGGGGCACCCCCTCTTTTAAAAACAGCATTGAGAGCATGCAGGCCGACTCCACCACCCCGTCGATATCCGCTTTTTGCCGGCCCCAGGGGGCGTACAGCTCCAGCAGTATATACGTCTCGCTATGGATGGGCTGGCTGGGGTCTTTGACGACCAGCTCCCCTTCTTTGGCCGACAATTTCCAGTGGATACGGCTGAGACGGTCGCCGGGCTGGTAGGGCCGCAGCCGCAGGATCTCGGACGGGTCGCTGCCCACCCGGGTGGGGGAAAACAGCTCGCTCTCGTCGGCTCGGTAGTAGTGCTGGTCGCTCAGCTGCAGACTGCTGTTTAAAAAGCGGGGCTGTACGGCAACGGTACAGCTGTCATTTTTGCAGGGTACGGCCACACAGAACAGGTGCAAAAAATCGTAGAGCAGCACCCGCTGCACCGTTATCTGGTGCGTGCCCATATGCTGGGGACGCATGTTCACCGTCACCCGCTGGGTATTTTTGCCCGGCGCCAGCAGATATACCCGATGGCCGGTGACCTGTGGGTAGAGCACATTTCGCAGCTGGTAGTCGATGCGCAGCTGGGCCACCGGTATAAAAGAGCGGTTGTGCACTGCAAAAGTGAGCTGCAGCGGGTCTTTTTTGGGCAGTGCCGGCGGCGAGACTTGCAGCTCCACCGCCACCTTTTTTGCTGTCAGCCGCAGCTGCAGGTACAAAAACAGCGGCAGCAACAGACAGCTGACAAAAATGAGAAAAGACAGGTAATCCCAGTAAACGCCGGCGAACACCAGTGCCCCCAGGCAGACTATCCCGTATAAGATGCGGCTTTTGCGCATGCTTTTTCACCTCGATCTGTCGGTTCGTCACCCAGCAGCTCTTCGCTGATCTGCGGCACCTCGACCTGCTTTAAGATATCCTGCAATACCTGGCGGGCGGTGATCCCCCCCACTTTGGCCTTAGTGCCCAACAGCAGACGGTGACAGCCCACATCGAACAGGCAGCCCTGCACGTCGTCGGGGATGACAAAGGCGCGCCCATCCAAGTAGGCACGGGCCTTGGCCATGCGGATCAGGGCCATCGAGCCGCGGGGCGAGATACCCAGAGAGACCATCTCGCAGGCGCGGGTCTTGGCGGCCAGGGCCGAGACATAGTCATACACCGCATCGTGCACTGCGGTGGCGGCCGCCTCGGCGCGCATGGTGAGGATATCCTGCTGCGTGAGCACGGGGCAGATCGTATCCAGCGGATTTTGCGTGTGGCGCTGTTTCATGATGAGCGACTCTTCTTCTAAGGCCGGATACCCCATGGACAGGCAGATCATAAAGCGGTCGAGCTGGCTCTCGGGCAGCTGTTGGGTGCCGATAGAGCCGATGGGATTCTGGGTGGCGATAACAGTGAAGGGCTGCGGCACCTGGCGAGTCTCTCCCTCGATGGTGAACCGGCCCTCCTCCATCACTTCCAGCAGCGCCGATTGGGTCTTGGCGCTGGTGCGATTGATCTCGTCGGCCAAAAACAGGTTGCAGAGGATAGCCCCGGGATTGTACTCGAACCGGCTGGTAGCTCTGTTATACATCATAAACCCGGTCACATCAGACGGGGTCACATCGGGGGTGAACTGCAGGCGCTTATACTCCAGCGACAGCGCCCGCGAAAAAGCCAGAGCCATGGTAGTTTTGCCCACGCCGGGGATATCGTCGAGCAGCACATGGCCGCCGGCGGTCATGGCCATGAGGATCTTATCGACGATCTCCTCTTTGCCCACCACCGCCTTTTTGATCTCCTGTAACACCCGCTGTCGTATCTTCTTACCTCTGGTCATGGCAGCTGCACCTTCCTCTCTGCGACTTCGCCGGGCCGCCACTGTAAAACTGTTTCCGGGGCAAACATGGGGCACAGCACCCGGCAAGGCTTCTGTCGAAAATTTACATTCTCTGCTATATAGTCTGTACTCTTACAAGAAACATCCTAACATATCTGACAGTAATACAGAACATTTTTTACTATTTTGTATACATTTGTCAATGTTCTGTAACTCTTTCACAGCACGAGCACGATCGCGATCTGCAGGCATATCGTCCAGGCGGGCAAAAAGTGGACAAGCAGCCCTATGAGCAGTGGGGCGGTTTAACGCCGCAGCGGGGCGCAGGCGACTACCAGGCAGTGCGATAAGCCGGCCGTCACCTTTGGGGGAGCGAGGTGCTGGGGCGGTGCAGAGGGATAGCCCACCGCCCCGGATGGGCACACCGCCATGACGACCAGAGCGCCCGGAGCAGCTTCCGATAATCGGGCGGACACTGCTGCCATAGCTGCTTGTGGGGGCAAAGGTGGGGTACCGTCTGCGCCGAACGGGTGACGGCTCGCTATGCTCCTCCCCCGCCGATAAGAGACCGCTGCTGTTGCCCGCTTTGGCACTGACCGGTGCGGATAGGTAGCGACATGACTGCCTCACCCGCCATATGCACCGATACCCACACACTGAAACCGAATCATCTGCCCCCACCGATCATCGGGACGGCTGAGACTCTCTATTTTCGTCTAGTTGAGACCAGCAGCGCCCGTGCTACTGGTGCTGCTGATGTGCTCTGCCGCGGCGGCAGTGCCTAATCCAGCGGCAGCGGGGCGGCATACACCGGGGCGGGACAGAGCGGCGGGGCGGTGTGTGGTGTGTGGGGGTGGGAGGGATCGTTTGACGGGCGGACGGGACCGGTTGCGCCGGGCGGGCATATCCTGTATGATAGAGATATGATCTTTAGTGGGCTGTGGGCGCCGGGGCGGCGGCAGCCTGTTACCGGGAGGCTTTTTTATGCAGTGTGGGCGGTGCGGCAGTTTAAACGTACAGGTGCAGGCGGTGGCCGAGACACGGCGGCGGGGCTGTTTTACGGTGCTGCTGTATATCATTTTACTGTTTATCCCCATCGTCGGCTGGATCGCGCTGTTTTGCCTGCTGCGGGGCCAGCGGTCGGTCACCCGCGGTTACGCCGTGTGCCAGACCTGCGGCAACCGCTGGCGGGTATGAGCTCCGGCCCCTATATCCCTCGGCGATCTGCGGCGAGCTGCCCGGCGGGGCGGCCCGCCTTTTTTTGAGCGGCGGCGGGCAGGCCCTCTTTGCGGGGCAGAGATGCGGGCGGTAAGGGGCGGCGACCGGGCTCTAAAACAGCGGCAGAAGGTGCCCCAGCCGGGCGTGTCGCGGCCCCGGGCACCGGCTCCCCCAGCCGCCGCACCGCAAAAGGCCCCGCCCAGCTATTCCCGGGCGGGGTGGCGGCTGTCAGGTACGAGCCGGGCAGATGCTGCTGCCAGGCAGACTTGGTGGACGGGCGTAGAGACAACAAAACAGGGCGGTCACTGCAGTGACCGCCCTGTTTTGTTGTACCGATAGCCAAAAATCCACGCCGCCTATACGGGGGCGACGAACCCGGCGACACGGGTCTCTAAAAAAACAGAACTTCATTTCAATCCAGTACGCCTTTTTTACCAGGCGTCAAAAAATATTGCGATATGCGCTATCGGTACTGTACCTTACACTATACACACAACGTAGCCGAGACGTCAAATAAAATCACGTCTCTATCGTCCCTACTTCTCTCTTATTCAGCCCATCCAGGCGGACCTCCGATACTTCAGCAATACGCAGTGCGATATCCAGTCCTACATTTGTCTCCCCTTTTTCAAATCTTTTATAGTGTGCAACAGATATACCACATCGCTCGGCCATTTTTTCCTGTGATAAATGATGTGCTTTCCTATACTGATATACAGCACGTGAAAAGGTCAACATGATCGGCATGACAATTCTCCATTCTAAGTAATGTTATTTTATACAATTTGTTCCTCGCATTTGATCATAGCAAATATCTTAATAAAAATCAATGTTTTATCACTTTTTTATTAAATACGCCTACAACATATACACATAACAGCAGAGGAACGTCCTCTAAATACGTTCCTCTGCTGCTTATCTACCTCATTTACTTATCGGCCCGCTCCCCCGCTACTGAATGCGGGGGATAGCGCCGTCGCGGGGGTCGACCCAGGCGATACCGTCCCCCACCGCGCAGCGCTGGTTATCAGGACCAGAGGTCTTGCAGTGGGTCAGGCGCATGGGGTCGAGGGTGGTGTCTTTCGTACCGCGCAGTCCGGCCTTTAGGATGTTCGAATCGCCGGTCAGGGTGGGGGTGTAGGCCGGGTAGGCGGTGTCGCGGTCCAGCTCGATGTGCAGGTGCCGGCCGGTGGTCAGCGCGCCGGTGCTGCCCATGATGCCGATGACGGTATCTTTGTCTACCCGCTGGCCGGGCTGCACCTGCACGCCGGCCAGGTGAAAGTAGCGCCCCACCACCGGGCAGCTGCCGCCGTCAAAGTGGTTTTGCACCTCGTCGTAGAGGATGCCCACCACGTAGCCGCACACACGGTCACAGCCGGCAAACAGCACCCGGCCGCTGCCCTGGGCGTACACGGTGGAACTGCCCACCACGTCTTGGCCGTAGTGGTCGCTGCCAAAGCGGGCGCGGTAGGCCCCGCCCCACCGGTAGCTGGCGGTAACGGTCATATCGTTTACCGGTTGGATGAGCTGCTGAGCCATATCACTGTTCCTCCTGTTTGGGGCGCTGGTAACCCAGCGCCTTTTTGCTGTCGCCCAGGCCGGCGGTGGTGGGGTCGTTTACAATGCCCCACACCGACACCACCACCGACACCAGGATCACCGGGTTTTTTACCGCCTGCACCAAAATGCCGCCCAGCGCCGCCCAGCTGGTCATATCGCCCCAGGCGAGGCCCAGATAGGCCAGGATAGGCAGCACGATAGCCGCCGCCAGTTGCGCCCAAAACACCGGATTTTTGAGCCGTACTCTCCAGTTGATCTTCACGGCAATTCCTCCCTCATCTCGTCGATGCGGCGGTGGGCGCTCTTGATGTCGCGCTCGGCCATCGCCATGCGCTCCACCACCTCGTTGTGCTTGTCCACTTTTTGCTCGAGATACTTGATACGGGTGGTGATCTGCCCGTACACCACGCCGAACGACACGGCGTAGATGAGTATCTGCACCCAAAATTGGGGGTCAAAATCCATACAGGTCCTCCTCTCTCTTAAACGCGGGGCAACCATCAGGCCGCGGTGGCCGGTGGCTGGTGGCTGGTGGCTGGCGGTGGGGACACACTGCGGGCTTGGCCGCGGCCGCGGTCTCTATTTTTAGAGCCGGTATTCCCCTCCTGCAGCCCCGGCTGTTTTGTGCCGCACCAAAACAGGCGCCTTTTGCGGCGGGACGCACAGGAGATCGGCGCTTTTGCCCTGTATCTGTTGGCCCTGCGCCTGTTTCTCGTCGGCGGCGATCGCCGACACCTGCGCCCAGTGCGAGCTGCTAAAACAGCTGCAGCAGCCCCGCCGCAGCTTCCCCCTACGCCAAAGCGTGCACAGGCCCCGGTCCGGCCGCCGCGCAGGCAAAAGATATCTCCTGCCGCTGACAAAACAGCATCTATAACATGCCCGGCGGACAAAATGGCGGCAGCGTAGCCGCAGTGGCCGCCGACGCCCCATTTGCGGTTTGGCGCGGCACTGCTTACACCCGCACTGCCGCACCGATACCATAAAAAACAGCGCTCAGCCTACAGCGGTCGGGTATCGGGCAACTCTTTTACCAGATGGTCAGCGCCCCTGGGGGATGGGCCGGGCCGGCGGTCCAGGCCCTGTTGGCGGCACAGGGGGAAAACACTGGCTGTAAAGGGACCCGGCCGTTGCTCCGCGCGCCGCCGGCGCACACGGCGGCACAGATGGCGGCCCAACAGCCCGCCCGGCAGGTGGCTGCGCCCACGTCTCATCACGCATCAGGTCCCCGCGGCGATCTGCGCCGTGTCTGCGGCCGCGCTACCGGCGCAGCTGGGCGGCGGCCTCCTTTTGCAGCCGGTCGACCTGCCGGTGGCTGTAGTCCATCACCTGGGCCGTCTGGGCTGCGGTCAGCCCCTCGATAAAGCGCAGTGTGAGCACCTGCCGGTGTCGGCTGTCGGGCAGCGCGGCGATCTGTTTTTCCAGCGCCGCGGCCAGCTGCAGCAGCCGCCGCTGGCGCTGGCGCAGCACCGCCAACAGCCCGGCGATCTGCTGCTGGTAGCGGCGGCTCTCGCTGTGCTGCATATCCAGCCCCACTATGCGCACGGTGCCCGCCCGGTAGGGAAACTGCCGCTGCGAGCTCTGCACCCGGTCGGCGGTGTACACCGCCTGGTCTCTGAGCGTCTCGATGCGCCGCTGCAGCTGCCCGATCTCCCGCCGCAGATGGGGCAGCTGGCTCAATTGGTCGGCCGCTGTAAACATGTATCTCCCTCCCATATCCACACCTGCCGGTGCTGTACGCCCCAGGTCAGGGCCTCCTCGTGTGTGCACACCGCCAGGTCCAGCCGGCGGCCGTCTATGGCGCTGCCGGTATCGGCCGCCTGCCGCCAGCCCAGCCCCTCGATATACAGCCAACTGCCCAGCGGGATCACCGCGGGGTCCACCGCTACCGTGTGCCCGGCCTGTACCGGCTCGCCGGAATAGGTGTAAGCGCTGCCGCCGCAGATGTGGGGGTAGCGCTCGGTGCAGTAGGCGTACACGGTAAAGCTGCCGGCCGGGGGCAGTGCCGCCGCGGCCGCCGCCAGCACCAGCGCCGCCAATTCAGCGAGCAAGGTGGGCCCCCGGCGGCTCTTTTTGCCGATAGGCGCGCAGCTCCTCCAGCGCGCGAATGGTCTCCAGAGCCACCCGGCGCTCGGTGGCGTTTCCCGCCGCCGCCCGGGTGCGGTGTATCTGTAGCAGCTCCTGTAAACGCAACATATGCTCCCCCTCTGTTTCTCGGCCGGGTCGCGGTGGTGCCTGCCCGCCCGGCCCCGGTATACATCTCTCACCTTACAAGTCTTATCCCTTTACAGCTGTTTTCGGGCGCTGTGCATCGGCGGCGCCGGTATCTGTTCGGCACTTCTCTGTACCGCTCTATGCCGTGCGGTGGCGGCGCAGCCAGTCGGCCAGCCGGCCGACCTCTGCCTGGTCCTGACGGAGAGCGCCTGCGGCCCGTGTCTGTATCCCGCAGGTTTCGGCGCCTGGACGCCGCCGGTGCGCAGCTCCATCCCGCTGCGTCGGTCCGCTGTTCACTGCTCACTGCTTATCGCTCATGGCGCGCACAATAACCGCCGCTAGATCGGGCCATGTAGCTTGGCTGCCTGTCCATACGTCTGCCACTGTACACTGTGCGGCCGGTATCACACCGCACCGCTGCCGCCCGCCCCCCAAGCTGGCGCAGGGCGGTCCGCTCTTACAGACACCGCTCGTCAGGTACCGCCACCCAGCCACATGCCCCGCATCGCCGTTCACAGCCAGTCGGAGCACTGGGCTGCATTGGGTCGCACCAAACAGCACTGAGCCACACCGGGCCGCACCGAGCCACACTGCACCCCGCCTGCCCCCGCTGCTCGCACCGCGCTGTTCTCTCTCCTCTGTCCTCTACCCGCTACCTCCTGCCCCGGCTACACGCGGTGGTGACCTGTTGCCTGCATGTATCGCCGCTCCACCACCGCGCCCGGGCCGCCGAGGTCCCGCCAAGACCCGCCAGAGACGGCACACGCCGTGTCCACCCGATACAGCCCCACCAGGTGCCCGCAAAGCCCACAAGGTGCCGCGCCGCCGCCCAGCCGCATGCCTCGCATCGCCGTTCACAGCCAGTCGGGGCGCCGGGCCGCATTGGGTCGCACCAAACAGCACCAGACATCACCGGGCCGCGCTGCACCCCGCCTGCCCCCGCTGCTCGCACCGCGCTGTTCTCTCTCCTCTGTCCTCTACCCGCTACCTCCTGCCCCGGCTACACGCGGTGGCGACCTGTTGCCTGCATGTATCGCCGCTCCACCACCGCGCCCGGGCCGCCGAGGTCCCGCCAAGACCCGCCAGAGACAGCACACGCCGTGTCCACCCGGTACAGCCCCACCAGGTGCCGCGCCGCCGCTCAGCCACATGCCCCGCATCGCCGCTCATGGCCAGTCGGGCCGCCGGGCCGCATTGGGTCGCACCAGACAGCACCAGACAGCACCGAGCCGCGCTGCACCCCGCCTGCCCCCGCTGCTCGCACCGCGCTGTTCTCTCTCCTCTGTCCTCTAGCCGCTACCTACTGCCCCGGCTACACGCGGTGGCGACCTGTTGCCTGCATGTGTCGCCGCTCCACCACCGCACCCGGGCCGCCCAAAGGCCAGCCAAGCCCCGCCAGAGACAGCACACGCCGTGTCCACCCGGTACAGCCCCACCAGGTGCCCGCAAAGCCCCACCAGCTGCCGCACCGCCGCCCAGCCACATGCCCCGCATCGCCGTTCACAGCCAGTCGGGGCGCCGGGCCGCATTGGGTCGCACCAAACAGCACCAGACAGCACCGAGCCACATCGGGCCGCACCAGCTTTGCGTCCGCTTTTGACCGAAGGTCCCACCCCGAGCAGCCCCGTTCAGTCCTGCCCGACTGCCCGCTGTCCGTGCTGACCCGGTCACCCCCGCCGCGACCGTCCACCACAACCCAATCACTACCCAACCATAGCCCAACTACTGCCCAACCACAGCCCAACTACCGCCTGCTGTGTGCCCGGCCGGCCAGGTCGACTGCCGCGGCCTGCATATCTCCAAAATGGCCCTATGCGGCCCCCGCACGGTAGACCCCACCTTCCAGCGCCACCGCTTTGGGTGTACAGGCCGGTCGCCCAATAGCGCCGCGCCGCATCGCGACACCCCGCAGATAGCCCTGTTGCCGGCTCACCCACACCGCAGACCTCCCCCGTTATCCACTCCCGCCGCACTGCACCGGGCAGCCGCTGTAAAGCCAAGCACCTTTCCTCTAAATCTTTCCACCGCTATCGCCCCAGCCGTCGGGCTGCTCTGCGTTCATTGCGCTGCCCGCGCCGCAACAGCACAACAGTCCAACAGCACCGCAGGCCCAGCGGCTGCAGCTCGGCCCGCTCAACAGGTGCAGCCACCACAGCCCCACAACAGCCCCACCACAACACGGCCATACCACCGCCGCAGAGCTCCGCTCATCTGCGCGGCACAAGTCCCAAGCGCTGCGCCGCCGGGGCAACGCACCGGCCAAATACCGCGTCCGTTACCCGCTGTTTTGCTGCCCCGCTCTTCCACGCCCCGGCCGCCGGGTCAGCTGCCGGCAGCCCCGACCTGCTCCTGCGGGGCGGCGGGCAGCGGATAGCGGTTCTCCCAGTCATCCAGCACTGCGGCGTCAAAGCTGCCGCTGGCGGGCAGCCGCACGCTCTTAAAGCGCTGCTCGTCCAAGTATCGCACCGGGTGGGGCACATACAGGCCGTCCTCCTTGGTCCACTGTTTGCTGTGGCTCTGGCGGCGCACCGCTGCCAAAATGCGGGCGGTCAGCGCCGCATCCGGCGCCAGTCTGGCCCATGCCCGCCGCGCTCCCGCCTCATCGTGCTGTTTGGGGTAGATCTGCCAAAACTGCGCAAACCCCGCCTCCTCTGCCGCACAGCTGCACGCATCCGCTCCGCTCTCCCCCTCGGCATTGGATAGAGATCCGGATTCGGATATGGATTTAGATTTAGATTTAGATTCGGATTCGGATTTAGATCCGGATTGGATTGGGCCCGCAGCCGACCGCCGTCGGCTGACAGCCGCTGTCAGTGGTCCGCAGCTCGCCGGGGGCCGACGGCGCCGCGCCGGGGGCGGGGTACTTGCTCTTTTGGTTGCGGATGCGCTGGTGCCGCTCCCAGGTCACCAGCTGCAGGTACGGTCGGCCACTGCAGGCGTACATGAGCACCAGGCCCACCGCCGCCAGCCGCTCGAGCGCCTCGCACACGCTGTGTTCGGTCACGCTGCTTTTTAGCGGGAACAGCCGGCTCTTGATGATGGCCGGCCGCCCGTCCATGCGCCCGTAGTCGTCGCAGTTGACCATCAGGCGGTAAAACACCACTTCCTCGAACCAGTTCAGCTCGTCGACGGTGTCGCTGGTACAGATGCTCTCTTTAATGATGCGGTTCGGCATCTTTTCACCCCACTTCGGCAAAGGCGCGCAGCAGACGGTCGATAATGTCGGTGCGGCCCCGGTATTTTTGATATTTACTGGTGATCGACCCCATGCTCAGCATGCGGTGCATGGCGTTTTGGGCCGGCAGCACATACACTGCCCGGCAGCCCTCCTCGGCCTCGGTCACCAGCAGATAGATGTCGCAGGTGGGGTATATCTTGCGCAGCTCAAAGGAATACCTCCCCGTCTGTCGGCGGCCGCCCAGGTGGGCAAACTTCACGTCTGCCTTTACCGCCCGGTCGATGAGCAGGTCGTAGGGGTGGCGGGCGCTCATTCGCTCCACCGTGTAGCCCCGCGCCTGCAGCCACAGCGCGGCGTACTCCTCCCCCTGCCGGCCGATCTCGGTGGCGCTCTGTTTCAGCGGCAGCCCCAGCCGCCGGGCCCAGCTGTACATCCCGCCCGCCGCCACCAGCCGCGCCGAAAACCCGCCGCTGCCGGTATGCGCGTTGAGCTCTCTGCAGCTGGGCATCCGCTCCAGCTGCATCTCCGCCACACATTCCCGCAACCGCTGTTCCAGCTGGGCGTCGCTCCAGGGCGTTCTTTTGCACTCTGCCATAGGTCTTATCCTCCTGTTTTGTGGGTCTCTCACTTTTTTACTCGAAACGCTGCGGCGGCTGTGCCCGGCCGTTTTGGTACATCCAGCGGGCAAAGTCGTCCAGGTCCCCCTCTATAAAAGCCGCCTGGGCGGCTGTGCCGCGGCAGTCCTCTCCCCGCGCCGCCGCAAACGAGCGGTACTGCGCCCCGCAGTGGTGCAGGTAGTCGTCCCGGTCGCACCGGCCGGCGGCGCGGTACACCGCCCAGTCGCCGCACACGCCGCAGTAGGCGGTGCCGCCCTGCAGCTGGCTGGCCGGCTCGCCGCACACCGCGCACCGGGGCGGGCAGTAGCGCGCGCCAGACCCGGGGCAGCGCGGGTGGCAGGGGCTGCGGCGGCAGAGGTCACACATCGCCGTCTTCCTGCACCAGCTGGATCTCTCGGGCTGCGTCCTGGATGGTATCCACCAGCACGCAGCAGGGCCGGTCGGCCAGCACCCGGTCGGCCAGCAGGTCGCTCATCAGTAAAATGCGCTCTAACAGCACCGCTGTGCGCTCCTCCACTTCGCCTTACCTCCTCCTCAAAAATTCACATCATGGGCCGGTCTCTCTTTGCCGGCCGCCGTTTTTGCCGCCCCAGCAGGCGGCAGTACCAGCGGTGTTCCACCGCCACCACCAGCCCCGCCAGGCTAACAAGGCCCAAAAACAGCGCCTGGGCCGGCGGCAGCGTTTGGCTGGCACACAGCCGTATCGCCGCCACCAGTCCCGCCAGCGCCAAGGCGCCCACTACCCGATCAAGCATGTCTCTCTCCCCTCTCTGCCCCCTCTGCCGCGCCGAGACCGCCGCGCCCGGCCAGCAGCGCATCCAGCGCCCGCTCGATGGTCTGCTGCGCGCCGCGGGGCGCCCGGCGGCCGTTTAGGATCTTCCCCAAATACTCCTGGCTGTAGCCCAGCGCCCGGGCCAGCTCCTTTCTGCGCACGCCAGCCAGATGCATGCGCCGCACCACGTCCCCCGTCCACTGTGCCGGCATCGCTCTTCCCTCTCTGTTCAGTATATTGAACTAACGCTTTGGGTGTGTTATACTGTATTTGTGTGTCAGCGCCGGAGCTCGTCCGCGCCGGTGTTGTCAGAAGTTCATTTTGATGAACTCTGTATCTCTATGATAGTTCATTTTATAGAACTATTCAAGTGGTTTTCGTTTTATATTTAGAACTTCTCTGTTTTGCCAGTTTTACGAGGTGTGCTGCCATGTTTTATGACCGATACGTACAGTTGTGCCAGCAGGCGGGGGTAAAGCCGTCGGCGGTGGGGGTGCAGGCCGGGGTGCCCAAGTCGGCGGTCTCCAACTGGAAGAAAAAGTGGGAGGAAGGTCTGGAGGTGCTCCCCTCGGCCGAGACGCTGTCCAAACTGTCGGACTACTTTGGCGTCACCACCGACTACCTGCTGGGCAAGACCGGGCCCGATGTCGCCGCCGCGCCCGCCGACGGCGACGTCACCCTGGACGACTTCACCTACGCCTTTTTGCACGAGAGCCGCCAGCTCACCGCCCACGACAAAGAGGTGCTCTTAAACATGGCCCGCTTTATGCGCCAAAAGCTCCAGCAGGAGCAGGAACTCCAACAAGAACAGGAGCGCGAGCCGGACCGGTAGCGCCGCGCCCGCCGCATACCGCAAAAAAAGCCCCCGGCTGTTTCACAGTGAAACAGCCGGGGGCTTTTTTATTGGGTGGTCGCCGCCTTCGCACGCCGTGCTCATTATGGCGGTGGGGGCATGGGGGAAACATGGGGGACGATTTTACACCGCAGTAGCTCATCCCTGCTGTCGCACGTCCTATTTGGTAAAAACAGCTCTCGTATATCTGTCACCGCGCTCACCACCAATCGCTATTTTCTCTGTTCAGGGCAGATTTTCTGCCGCCGATCAAATGCTGTACTATCAGTAAAAATGCGCTCATCCGTTTCGGACACATCAAGGGTGGCAGCTAAACTGCGACAGGCAGCCGCAGCATGCATGCTGCATATATTCCGCTCTTTTTAAAGTATGGGCAGCCGGCCCCCTTGATCTGCCGGGCAAAAGGACCTGCCAGTAAGTTATATCTCTGTATGCCAAACAGGCCACCTCACCCCGCTCCACGCAGTGCCGGGTAGTGGGTAGCCCCCTGCAGCTCTACTGTGCCGGCGGCAGGGCTTTCTCGCCCCGCCGCTCTGCGCTCTACGCATCGCCGCTGGCGCCGCCGGTACCGGCCGGCAGCCCTACGACCGCGACAGCCGGCTATCGCGTCTCTTCACTCTTGTCATCTTTTAATTTTTTGAGCGCGTTTAGATCGATATCCAGCACTCTGGCCATGCGCACGGCGATGGTCAAGCTGGGCGTCGATACGCCCCGCTCCACTTTTTTGTAGTGTTCCACCGAAACAGCACACTCAAAAGCTGCTCTTTCCTGAGTCCAGTGTCGGGCCTCTCGATGCTCGCGCATCTGGCGGATAAACGCTTCTAAAATTTCCATAAAATCCCTCCTATGTAGAGATTTTATGTCTTATATGTCCGCCATCAAGGTCCTATCGTATTCTTTTTGATACGAAGTTAGCAAACGCTATTTCATTCGGCTGTTTTTTCTATGATCCTCTTTCTATCTCAAATTTGCGCGCACATATATACCAGAATTATTAAGTAAACATACACATTATGTTACATCTAAAAAACACTGCTCCTCCCGCTGCCCGCAAGATCTTCTCCCTCAGATCCCTGGCGACCACCGCGCTCTGCCTGCTCAGCGCCAAACCGCCGCCGGGCAGAACGCCCAAAAAAAGAACGCCTCTCCGCCAAGTCCACTATATCCCACCTTTTCACCATGCGCCTGCCGTGGCGCCGCTGTCCGCGCGCCCCTACAGCTGGTCGCCCCGCTCCCGCGCTCCGTCTTCTGTTACGAGATGCTCCCGCCGCCGGGCCTTGGGCAACTCCGGTGCGCTCCCCATCTTCACCCCGGGTCTCAAACAGCGTCGAAAGCTACAACAAGACTGCGCAGCCACAGCCGGCCACCTCTCCCCAACACAGTGCTCTACCGCCCGCCCCGCCGCGCTCTATATAGCTCCCGCTTATCTCGGGCACACAGTCAAACCCCGCCCCACCAACACCCAAAGCCGCAGTTTCGTCAACAGCGGCGGAGGTCGCGATCACAGCGGCAGCCCCAACGGCCGCTTCCCCCGTATACCGCCGGCTGCCTCTTATAGGCGCCTGTAGTCCCGCCTTTCCGCGCTCAATGCGCCCCGCTTTTCCGCAGATCGCCCCCGCCGCGCCCCCCTCAGCCGGCGGCAGGTCTCACACCGCTCCCACTCCGCGGCGGCATCTTCTCCACTACACGCCTGGTTCATGCCCAACCCATGCCCAACCCATGCCCAACCCATGCTCAACCCATGCCGCCGCTGGTCATCTACCGGCATAAGGCCGCCGTCCCGCAGCCGTTCTCTCCGCTCTCCTACCACCTCCATCTGCTCCACAGCCCGGCCGGCGGTAAAAAAAGAGCCGGGCGGCCGGTCTCCCCGGCTGCCCGGCTCTCGCCGCACAGAGGTAACTCTTCTCTATTTTCCCTCCAGCACCTGGGCCATCCGCTCCAGGCACTGCCGAACGATCGAACGCGGGCAAGCCACATTGATGCGCTCAAATCCGATGCCTTCCTCGCCGAACATGTAGCCCTCATCCAGGGCCACTTTGGCGCGGCGGAGCATCATCTCCTCCAGCTCCTCTTTGTCCGCACAGTAGGCCCGCAGGTCCAGCCACACCAGGTAGGTTCCCTCACAGTCCACCATCGTGGCCCGGGGCAGGTGTTCGGCCACAAATTCTCTGCACATGGCAATGTTGCCGTCGATATAGGCGTTCACCTGGTCCAGCCAGTCCTCGCTCTCGTTGTAGGCGGCGATCATGGCGGTGATGCCAAACGGGTTGGCAAAGCCCACCGAGTTCTGGTCGCCGATGACGTGCAGCCACTTTTTCTGATACTCGGGGTTCTCGATCACGATGTTCGACAGCTGCATACCGGCCAGGTTAAAGGTCTTGCTGGGGGCGGTGCAGACGACGATGCGGTCTCTGTACTCGGGGCAAGCCTTGAGCAGCGGGGTGTGTTCGATCCCTTTTCGCACCAGATCGAAATGGATCTCGTCCGAGATGATCCACTTGTCGTACTTCTTGGCGATCTCCACCACTTTTTTGAGCTCGTCGAGCGACCACACCCGGCCCACCGGGTTGTGCGGGCTGCAGAGGATCATCCCCTTCACGCCGGGGTCGGCCAGCTTTTTATCCAGGTCGGCATAGTCCATGGTGTAGCGGCCGTTTTCGTACCGCAGGGGGTTGTTGACCACTTTGCGGCCGTTGCCTACGATGCTGTTGGTGAACGGGTAGTAGACCGGCCGCTGGATGACAATGCCGTCCCCCACCTGTGACAGCGCCTGGATCAGGTAGCAGATGGCCGGCACCACCCCGGGCGAGAAAAACACGTCGTCAGCCTTTACCTCCCAGCCGTGGCGGCGCCGAAACCAGCCGGTGACCGCCTCTTTATAGGCGGGGGTGTTGTACACGGGGTAGCCGAAGATCTTGCGGGCGATGCGCGCGTGCAGCGCCTCGATGATGGGGGCGGCACAGGCAAAATCCATGTCCGCCACCCACAGGGGCAGCGCAGAGGGGTCGTCTCCGGGCATAAACTCCCACTTCGAGCAAAAAGTCCCTTTGCGGTCGATGATCTCGTCCAGGTCATACTGTCTCATAACACACGTCTCCTTTTTCGCCGCCCGCCGTCCCCGGTCGGAGCCCGGCGCCGCGGCCTGTAAGATGTCTCCTGTATGTATTCGCTTCTTCTATCTTATCGCCCCGCACAGCAGTTTGTCAATCGGGTGCGCAGCACAGAGGGCCGCTGCCGCTCCGCCGCGCCAAACTGCGCCCCCAGTCCCGCCCCGGCGGCAAACCCGCCGGCGCTGTCGGCGGCTCTCTGCCCACTGTGCCCCCGCCGCCTTTGCCGACTGCCGGGCGCCAGGGTCGGGCCATACATAAAACGGCGCCCCCGCCCACCAAAAGCCTGCTCGAGCAGTACCTGAAAAAGCCAGTTGACAGCGTCTGCACGTGCACACAGCCCGCCCTGTACCGAACATGTCCCCCACCCGCAGTTCCCTGTAATAAGCCCCCAAACAGAGTCCAAAACCACGCCGGTCCTTCCCGCGCTATCAAAAAAGCGCTGCCCACCGCCCCGGTGCGCCGCAGCGCCGCGCCTCCCGAAAGATGTATTTCCCGCCGAGAGCCCGCCCATAACGTTCACCGCTATCCGCAGCAGTTTACACCACCGCCCATCGGCCGCGGCAGGCAGTTCCAGCACCCCCACGCCGCCCATGTCAGACCTCACTTTAACAGACAAAAAGACCGCTGGCAGAGCCAACAGTCCTTTCGGCCCACACCACCCGCTCGAACGGTGACCGCGATCACGGCTAAAAAACAGCCGCTCGTTTGTAAACACTGCAGCTATGTCGCCGCCCGGTATCGACATGTCGAGAACTCATGCGGCAGGTCTCCACCACAAATACGATATAATAAAAAGCAGGTGCGAAGGCAGCGGCAGTCCTCCGTGCGCTCATATTGCACACCCATACGCATGCTCTGCACCTCTATAATAGCTGTCGATAGGCCAGCTGCCAGCTCTCTTGTCCCTCTGGACCTCAGACACAGCAGCCACAGACCATCGATACCGGCAGCGGCTTGCGCACCAACACCTAGCTGGCCGCAGCGAAAACCTCCGCCCAAACAGACCCTGGAGCGCGGCGTGAACAGATGACCCGCTCACGGCGCGCAAAGATCGGCGGCCGCCCACGACCAGATCTCACCCAAAGAAAATAGCAGGCTATGAAGTGGATCACAACAAAAAAACACTGCACAGACGGTTTGTCTGTGCAGTGTTTTTGGTGGAGACGGAGGGACTCGAACCCACGACCTTTCGGATGTGAACCGAACACTCTAACCAGCTGAGCTACGCCTCCAGGAAAATGTGGTGGAGCTTAGGGGAGTCGAACCCCTGACCTCTGCGATGCGAACGCAGCGCTCTACCAACTGAGCTAAAACCCCAAGTGTCAAAAAAATAAGCTGCCGGGCGCTAGCCCCTCGCTATCGACAAGTGTTATTATAGCATATCTCCCAGAAAATGCAAGCCCCATTTTTATAAAAAGTTGCGGTCCGTCCGCCGGCCGTTCACACCGCGTGTTTCCGCCCGCTCCTGCCGCCCCGCCAAACCCGGTCCGGCGCTCTTATGTACGCGGGGCCGCGCCCCATCTGCCGGTCACCCACCCGCTGTTACGAATGGCTCTGCCCCTCCAGCCGCGACGCCGCCTGCCGTCCGCCGCGGGCGCCGGCAAAAACCTGCTGCAGCTTGCGGCTCATGCCGCACAGGGGCATACACAGCAAAAACCACAGGCAGGAATACAGCAAACTGATCTGCCCCAAAAAATTGAGCGGCAGGTCCGAGTAGTCCCACACGTGCCAATCCATCCACAGGTTCACCACACAGCCCACTGCCAGCTCGGCGGCGGTGATAATGCCGTCCCCGGCCAGGCACTTCTTCCAAAGCGGCAGCTGGGGATGGCGGCAGTTCAGCTCATAGATGGCCACCATGCACCCGCCGCCGGTCAGGGCCATGCTCCAGTGGGTAAAGCCCCGCCACAAGATCTCCAGCGCGCTGTAGCCCACGCAGCCGATCAAAAAGACCTTTACGTCGTCTCTCGTCTTCTTTTTTACTCTTGGCTCGATCTCTCTCACGTCATCACCCATTTGCAGTTATTTACCTCTAGTATCTGCAAATAGGCGCCGTTTAAAACCGGTACGTTTCCCCAGCCGCACCGCTTTTTGTCACATAAAGTCGCAAAAAAAGAGAGGTGCCGCCGCACCTCTCCTCTATCCTGCCGTCTCTTGCCGGCCGGCCCCGCAAAACGGCTATACCGCCGGGTCGGCCTGCTGGTCGGGCTCTGTCTCGGGTCCCGGCTCAGGCCCGGCCAGCTGCGAGGTGCAGTGGGGGCAGCGGGTGGCCCGGTCGTCCAGCTCGCCAAAGCAAAACGGGCAGCGCCGCTTTTCCTTCGGGGGCGGCGCCGACTCTTTCTTTTTGCCCAGTCCGGCCAGCCGGTTCATGCCTTTTACCAGCAAAAAGATCAAAAAGGCCATGATGACGAAGTTGATCACCGCGGTGACAAAGGCGCCGTAGCGGATGTCCACCCCCAGCACCGCCACCTTCAGGTCGCTGAAATCGGTCTTGGCAAACAGGCCGATGAGCGGCGAGATGATGTCGTCGGTCAGCGACTTGACGATGCCCTGAAAGGCGGCGCCGATGATCACGCCAACGGCCAGGTCCACCACGTTGCCCCGCAGGGCAAATTCCTTAAATTCTTTCATCAGCTTTTTCATCGTGGGTCCTCCTCTGCAAACGGGTAACGGATGCCGGGCCGGCCGCTATTTTCCGGCCCTATAGTCGCGGTAGATGGCGGTGGCCGCCCGCTGGCCCTCAGCCAGCACCTGGGCCTCGTCCACCGTCTTGAGCTGCCGGTCCTCCACCAGCACCTTGCCGGCCACCAGCACCGTGTGCACGTCGTGGCGGTTGGCATTGTAGACGATGGTGGCCACCGGGTCGTCGAACACCGGGGTCAGGTTGGGGCTCTGCATATCCAAAAGCAGGATATCCGCCTGCTTGCCAACCTCCAGCGAGCCGATGCGGTCGCCCAGCCCCAGCGACTTGGCCGGCACGATGGTCGACAGCCGCAGTGCGGTGTGGGCGCTGGGATCATCCAGCTTGCAGCCGGCCATGCGGGCGGCCATCACCGCGATGCGCATGCTGGTCCAGGGGTCCATGGTCACCCAGTCGGTGCCGTAGGCCAGCCGCACCCCGCTCCCATAGATCTTCTCCATGGGGGGAAAGCTGCCGCGCTTGCCGTACATCTCGGCGCAGTGAGCCATGGTGGCCCCGCCCTCTTTTAGCAGCTGGATGTCGCGGTCGGTGATGTAGGTGCAGTGGGCGGCCACCAGGTCCTCCCCCATCAGCCCGGTCTCGCACAGGTACTCCACCGGGGTCAGACCGTAGGTCTCCTTTAAAAAGTTCACCTCCTGCACCTTCTGGGCCACGTGGATGTGAAAGCCCACCTGGTAGTGGTGGCCCAGCTCCACGATCTTACGGGCCAGCTCTATCGATACGGTGTCGGTGGCGTGGGGGCCAAAGCGGCAGAAGATGCGCCCGTCTTTGCCGTGGTACTCCTCGATGAGGCGGCAGTTCTCCTCCACCCGGGCCGCCCCCTCTTTGGGGATGCGGGTGTAGTCGTGATACTGGATGGTCGACAGGTCAGTCTCGATGATCTTATGGGCCAGCACACCGCGCATGCCGATCTCGTCGATGGCGCGGGCGGTGTCGCGCATGTAGTGGTAGATGTCGTTTATGCAGGTCACCCCGCCCTTTAAGCACTCGGCGGCGCCCAGCATGCTCAGGGTGTAGGTGCTCTCGGGGGTCAGCAGCCGCTCCATGGGCAGCGCCAGACCGTAAAAGGCCCCCTCCGGGTCCTCGGTCATGCCCTTAAAAAGCGAGCCGCACACATGGGTGTGCACGTCCACGATGCCCGGCAGCACCGCTTTGCCGGTGGCGTCTATCACCCGGTCGGCAGTCACCGCATCGCCGGGGTCCCCCTCCCCCAGGCCGGTGATCCGGTCGCCGTCGATGCGCACCCAGCCCTTTAAAAATACCCGATCCTCGGGGTCCTCGGTGATGACGATGCCGTTTTTTATCAGTGTAGTCATGGTATGCCCCTCCTGTGTCGTGCCCGGCGATACTTTTTGCGGGCGGTCCTTCTCTGCTGCCGGCGGGCAGCGCAGCGCCTGTGCTCCGTCCGGCTCGCCGCCCCGCGGCAGCGCCCGAGCAGCGCCCCACCGGGCCAGCCCGTATGTGCCCCCGCCCCGCCGGGAACTCTAAGTCTCTTTTAAAAAGGTGCGGCAGCGCTCACATCTCCACCGCTTTGCGCTTGGCGATGTAGTTCCACACCATAACGATGGCGGTGGCGGCGATCTTTGACAGCTGGTACATGATGTGGCCGATATCCACCAGCAGCCACATGATGAGCTGGTTGAGCCCCAGCCCCACGATGCTGGAGCCAACGAACACGATGACCGCCTTGGCCGACTGCTTTTTGTCGGTCTTAAACACCCACAGCACGCACAGCAGGTAGTTTACCACCACCGACACCGTAAAGCTGATGCCGGAAGACAGCAGGTAGTGCACCCCGGCCAGCTCGGTCAGTGCGATCATGATGCCGTAATCCACCACAAAGCTCAGGCCGCCGGTCACGCCAAAGCGAAACAGCTCCCACAGCCGGTCAGATCGCAAGAGCTTTCTTATCTTTTCCATCATCTAAAATTCCTTTCCCGGCAGCAGTGTCACTTTTTGCCTTGTGCCGCCTGTCCATGGAGTAGATTATACCTTTTTTGCCCCGTTCTGACAAGCAGCACCGCCCCAACTCCAGCCCCAACCACAACCACAGCCCCCACTGCCGCAAAGCCCGGCAGCTGCCCGGGGCCCGTCCGTGTCCCCCATATGCGCCCCGCGCTGGATAGCCCCGGTCACGCCCCCCGGCCGGCGCGCCCCTCCATAATTTCCCGGGAAATCTGCGCCGCCCGCCGCCGGCGGCACCGCTATTTGACAAATTCTCCCCCATCTTGCTATAATAGGGGCTATCTCGCCGGCCCGGGCGGGCTGCTGCACCGGGCCGGCGGCAAATACCGCTGGCAAAACGCCGACGGGGAGAGCGCCCCCTTTTTTCCGCCCCTACAGAGAGCCGTGAGCAGGTGAGAGCACGGCGTCCGGCGGAGTGGGCCGCCGTCGCCCCTGAGTGGAGATGTGAACCGGGCCTCTGCCCCCACTAGCACCTCCCGGCAGGCACCGTTATCCGCCGGGGATGCACCGCATCCCGCCGAGTTGGGCGCGCCGCCGCGCGCCAAGTTGGGTGGTACCGCAGGCTACTTGGGCCTGTCCCTTCGCACACCGCGTGGGGGCAGGCCCATTTTTTGTGTATCTCTGGCGCGCCCCAGCCGGCACTGCCCCGCACATTCCGCCAGCATCAAAAAAACAGTATCAGCAGCAGCGACCAGCACCGGCCGCCAACGCCCCCTATGGGCAGCCGGGGCCGGTCGCACCGCCAACAAAAGAGGAGTGTTATCGATCATGGACAACAAGAAAAAACCAAGCCGGGGCCACTTCACCGGCTCACTGGGCTTCATCATGGCCGCCGCCGGGTCGGCCATCGGTCTGGGCAATCTCTGGAAGTTCCCCTACGTGGCGGGCATCTCCGGCGGCGGCCTGTTCATCGTGTTCTACCTGGTGTTCGCCCTGATCCTGGGCATCCCCATCATGCTGTCCGAGATGGCCGTCGGCCGCAACACACAGCTCAATGCCATCGGCGCCTTTCGCAGCATCAACAAAAAGTGGTCCTTCGTCGGCGTGATCGAGATCAGCTGCGCCTTCATCATTCTCTCCTACTACAGCGTGGTGGGCGGCTGGGTCATGAAGTACATCGGCAGCTATCTCCCCGGCGCCAGCGTCAGTGCCCCCGCCGCTTTCGACACCTTTGTCGCTTCGCCGGTGCAGCCGGTGGTGTGGCACCTGCTGTTTATGGCCGTGGCGGTGCTGGTGGTCATCGGCGGGGGGCAAAAAAGCATCGAGACCCGCAGCAAAAGGCTGCTGCCGCTGCTGTTCGTGCTGCTCATCGGGGGGGTGGGGCGCGCGGTCACGCTCCCCGGCGCCTTCGCAGGCCTGCGCTTTCTCTTTGTGCCCGACACCTCGCTGCTGTCCGACCCCAAGGCGCTCATAAACGCCGTGGTGCTGGCCATGGGCCAGGTGTTCTTCAGTCTCAGCCTGGGGCTGGGCATCGCCATCACCTACGGCAGCTATTTAAAAAAGGATACCAACATCACCAAGGATACCTGCACCGTGGTGGGGCTGGATACGCTCATGGCGCTGCTCTCGGGCATGGCCATCATGCCGGCGGTGTTCAGCTTTGGCATGGAGCCCACCGGCGGCCCGGGCCTCATCTTTAAAACGCTGCCGGCAGTGTTCGACTCTATGCCCCTGGGGCGCATATTCGGGCTGGCCTTTTTCTTCCTGGTGTTCATCGCCGCGCTCACCAGCGCTATCGCCCTGCTGGAGGTGGTGGCCTCGTTCTTCATCGACACCTTCCACTGGAAGCGCCGCACCGCCACGCTGGTGATGGGCGGTATCATGGCGGCCATCGGGGTCTTTGCCAGCCTGTCTATGGGCCCGCTCGCCGACTTTACCATCGGCGGCATGAACCTGTTCGACGCGATGGGCTTTTTGACCGACAAGATCCTCATGCCGCTGGCGGCTCTGGCCACCTGTATCTTTGTGGGCCACATCTGGGGCGTCGGCAACGTCACCAGCGAGGTAGAGCGCTGCGGCAAACGCTTTGCCATCCGGCGGGCGTACAGCTTTCTCATTCGCTGGGTGGCGCCGATACTCATCGGCATCATCTTCGTCATGGGCCTTATCAGCAACTGATCGAACCTGTTTTGCACACACCAAAAGGCGCCCGGCACCACCTGCCGGGCGCCTTTTTTGTCTCCCCGCCGCCCCTGCTTTTACCTCCCTGCAACTCTACTCCGCCGCCTGCTGCGCCAAGGCGCACCGCTGCCCCGCCCGCAGTTTATCCCCCCACTCTCCAGACTGCGTCGGTCACCCCTCACACCGCGCCGCCAAGCAGCAACACCGCCGGCCACCTCGAAACACATCTCCCCTTTTTATCATACATGTAAGCCAGAATATTGGGGGCGGAGAATAAAAAACGCCGCTCTTGTCCCCGCCATCAGCCACCGCCGGCCATTTTTCCACTGCGCCACCGCCAAACCCAGATCTCTTTTTCACCGCCACAAATAAGAACAGGCAGCTTCCAAACCCTCCGATCATCCTCCGTCTCATCACCGGGCCCAGAGACTGCTATACCCGCCCAAAGCTGCCGTCTTTTCGCCGGTCTGCCATATATCCCCTACGCGTCTATATCCTTTATTCCCCCATCGCCGTCAGATCGCGCCATCCCCCAATAACCTCACCGGCGCTGCCACCCCACCGCAAAAAAGGCGCAGCTCACGCCGCGCCCTGCATTTATCTTTTCGCCCATTCAAAACAAAGCGGCAGTTTCGGCGGTGCAGAGGGCCACAACAACAAAATACGTCCGTCAATTTTGCCGCCAAATCTTCCGATGTGCCGCCGTCTCCAACGCGACCTGCTCAAGCTGCCGGCCGCCGCGGTACCAGTAGCCGTTATGCCGTCTGGCGGTCTGGTGTTCCCGCTCCGGCACAAGCTTTCTTATCTCCACCGCGGCTGCTCTGCCGGTCCCGCCTCTGTGCTGCCGGCGCGGTGCACCGGTCCATAATTGGCCCGTATTCCCTCCATCTTTGGCAGCGGCTGGTCCTACAGCTTTTTTTCGTACTCCATCTGCTGCTGGTCGGTATACCCACAGCGCTCGTAAAAAGCCTGTGCCGCCGTGTTTTGCAGCCCGGTAAACAGGGTCACTGCCCGCACGCCCCGCCCCCGCAAATACTGCTCCATAGCCGCCATCAGCCGCTGCCCCAACCCCAGCCGCCGGTAATCGCTGCCGATATACAGCTCCTTTATCTCCCCCTGTATATCGGAGTAGCAGATAGAGCGCCATACATGCCCGCAGATAAAGCCAGCCACTGCACCGTCTACCACCGCCACCAATACCTGTTCTGCCGGCTCTTCCAGCAGCGCCGCCATCTCGTCGGCCCCGCAGGTGCCTGTCGCCCCGTTAAACGCCCGGTTGAGCGCTGCCAACTCAGCCGCATCTCTCCTCTGTGCGGCCCGCACGGTGATCTCTCTCATCTCTCTGCTCCTCTCCTGTTGCCGTGTCGCCGCGCTATTTTTGCGGCGATCAGCGGTAATATATACGATCATACTGCGCCAAACGGCCCTATTTCCAGGCCCCATGCGCTGCCCCGGCACACCTTCATCCCCGCGGTCTCACCGAACAGCCCGCTTTGCCGCGCCCCCTGCGCATAGCGACCTCCCAGACCTGCTCGCCGTCCTCCCCGCCGACCCTATCGCCCGCAATCCGCCGCTGCCGCCCATACCGGCCCGTTTTCCAGCGCTGCACCCCGGCAGGCAACAAACTGCCGGCAGCGGCCCCCGCCCCGCAAACCGCCGCCCGGCTACCCGCCACCGGCCCGGTCAGCTACCAGCTAAACAGCCCGCACCCCATCGGCACAGCTCCCCGCCAGCACTTCCTCAGATCAATCAGCGCCCGGCACACCTCTATCCCCGCGCCCCTCACCAAACAGCCCGCTTTGCCGCGCCCCCTGCGCATAGCGACCTCCCAGACCTGCTCGCCGTCCTCCCCGCCGACCCTATCGCCCGCAATCCGCCGCTGCTGCCCATACCGGCCCGTTTTCCAGCACTGCACCCCGTCAGGCAATAAACGGCCGGCAGCGGCCCCTGCCCCACAAACCGCCACTGCCGCCACTGCTCTCCCGCCCATTCAGTCCGGTGCTCCCAGCCGCCTGGGCCGACGCGCCAAACATCCGCCCTATAAAAAAGGGGCACAGCTGCCCCTCATAAACAGCCGTGCCCCTCTTTACTTGTACGCTCTGTGGCGCCGCGCACGACCGGCCTCTCGACCCGCCCTGCACTGTGCCGCCCGCTCTCTAGATAGAGCGCAGCAGGCCCACATACTCCTTGACGATCTCGGGGTCGATGTTGCCGCCCCAGTTGTTGCCCTCAAAGCAGGCGCCCACCAGCGCCGCGTCAGCGTATTTCATACGGCGTTTTACGTTCTCCAGGTTGGTGCCGCCGCCCAATACCACTGGAATGTTGCCCGGCAGAGCCTTGATATCCTCCACCATGCGGTTGTTGAGTTCCTCGTCGCGGCTCATGATCTCCACCGCATCGGCGCCCACGGTCATGGCGCTCTGAGCCAAAGTCTGGATGTGGCCCTTGTCGTACTCGCCGGCGTGGAAGTGATAACCCGAGATCTCGGCGATCATATCCACATCCTGCGCGCCGATGTAGCGGCGGTAGCTCTGTACTTTCATGGGGTTGGCCTCGATGGTGCCAAAGTTCGAGGAAGTGGTGCCCAGCATGGCGGTGCAGCGGGTAAAGTCGGCCTTACAGACCTTGGCCACCGCCAGCGACGGGGTGATGCAGTTCCACATCAGCTGGATGCCGATCTTAAAGTCGGGGCCGGCCAGCTTGCGCACCTCATTGGTGACCAGTGCGATACCCGCCACCCGGGCGTAATCGGTATCGTCGGTGGAGGGGTAGATCTTGTCGACCGACTGCACCAGGCAGCCGTCGGCGCCGCCTTTGATCAGCGCTTCCGTGTCTTTGAGCGCCTTCTCGATCGACAGTTCCAGGTCACCTTCCTGGTACAGCGGTGTACCGGGCAGGGGTTTTAAATGGACCAGACCGATGGCCAGCTTTTTGCCATCCAGAGATTTAAACATAGACATACTGTTTTTACCTCCCAAATTCTATTGTCGAGAGCGCAGCGCTCCCGTTTTTTCACCTCATACAGCTACATTGTACTCACAGGCAGTTTGGCTTGTCAATCTACTTTGCACCGATTGCGGACATCCGTCCTCTTTTATGGCACCCGGCACAAACCGCCCCTTAAAAGTTTGGCGGTTTTTTCAGTAGACAGGTCTTTTAATGCTGGTGGGCGATCTCCGTCAGCAGCAGCTGCAAAAAGCGGTAGATGTTGTCAAACGACTGGATGTTCAGGTACTCCTCCGGCGTGTGGGGGTTGCCGCAATCGGGGGCAAACGACACGATATCCAGGTGGGGCATCTTGGCCTTGAATTCACCGATCTCCATCCCGCCGTGCACGGCGTTTAGCTCCATCTGCCGCGCAAAGGTGCGCTGGTACAGGTCGGTAGCCAGCGCCCGCAGCCGCGAGTTGGGGTCGAATTTCCAGCCCGAGAATTTGGCGTCTACCGTCACCGCAAAGCCCAGCAGCGCGCAGAGCCGGTCTATCTCGCCGCCGATAAGATCGCGCAAACTGTCCTCGGCGCTGCGCACAAAGTCGCGCACCAGTATCTCGTCTTCGCCCACCGTCAGTACGCCCACGTTAGAGGAAGCCACTACCAGCCCGGGCATATCCATGCTCATGGCGCGCACTCCGTCGGGCAGCAGGTACAAAAGGTCGATGAGCGCCGCCGTGCAGCCCGCAGTCAGCGCCTTCTGCTCCCCGCCGCCGTCCGTGCAGGTAAAGGTAAAACCGGCGTCGCTGGCCGAGAGCTCCTCTTTTATCGCCGCCGCAGTCGCCCGGGCCGCCGCACCGGCGGCTGCCGGGTCCTCGGCACACACCACCGCCACCGCGTCGGCGGCGATAGCATTCATCTTCGAGCCGCCCCGCAGCGACGCGATGCGCAGTGGGCTCACCGCCGCCATATCGTGTAAAATACGGCCCATCAGCTTGATCGCGTTGCCCCGCTGCCGGTCGATAGCCATAGCCGAGTGCCCGCCCAGCAGGCCCTCGATCGTCAGCGTCAAAAGGCCGCCGTCTACCGGCTCCCACTGGGGCTGCCGGCGAATATCCAGCACCAGCCCGCCGGCACAGGATACAGTGGTCACGTCTTCGCGGCCGGCGCCGCTGTCCATAGCGATGAGATACTGGGCCTGCAGATCGCCGGTATCCAGCTTCATCGCACCGATCAGGCCGATCTCCTCCATCGAGGTAAATACGCACTCCAGCGCCGGGTGCTCGTAGCTGTCGTCGCTCAGCAGGGCCAACATGTGGGCCACCGCCGTGCCGTCGTCAGCGCCCAGCGTGGTGCCGCTCGCGGTGAGCACCCCGTCTTTCAGCTGTAAAGTCAGCGGGTCTTTGGCAAAGTCGTGCTCCACGCCGGGCAGCTTCACACATACCATGTCTGTATGTCCCTGCAGCATAACGGTGGGGCTGTTTTCATATCCAGGCGTGGCCGGCTTTTTTATCACCACATTGCGCGCCTCATCCACTCGGCACCACAGCCCGTGCTCTTCGGCAAACTGCTGCAGATAAGAAACTACTGCCGCCTCGTCGCCAGAATTGTGTGGGATCGCACAGAGATCCTCAAAGTAGCGCAGGGCCAGCTCGGGCTTTAACCCCTCGGTGATATAGGACATAGATCTTTCCTCCATTTTTGTCTGATGGTTTTTGTTACCATTATACCACCGCTGTAAAGCATACTTTTCGGGTTTTTGCCGCCCCTCCACCACCCCCAGCTCCCGGGCTCAACTCATACAGTGGGCAAAGCCGATCATTCCCATATCTCATCCCCCGTACGCCCGGTCGCCCCACCAGCCGGCAGCATGCCGCCCACCCCCGTCCATCTCCTCTACATTTTGTGCACACCCGTCTCACCTGCCTCACCTTCCCACCGCCCACCGCGAACATCCTGCTGTATCGAGCGCCACAAAAAAGAGCAGTCTGACCGCAGACTGCTCTTTTATAGCAGGTGAAAAAGTCCCGATAAAAGCAAAAGGCCGCATAGGCCATCGCCTATGCGGTTATTCCCAGTGAAATGTAGAGGATCTGGCCCCGAGCAATGATGAATACACAGACAAGCCCCACTTTAAAAACAGCTTACCAAAGCGATCTCTATACGCTCAAAACCAGTCAGAGCAACATCACTTTGACAAGACCTCTTGACAAGCGTGGATATAACACACATATTACAAATCCACACCACCCACACGGGTGGTGACACGGGAATTATGACGATCAAGGGGGTGGATTTAGTATTTCAATCCACACCACCCACACGGGTGGTGACCGCTCATAAGCAGGGTGTACGAATCGTAGAAATTATTTCAATCCACACCACCCACACGGGTGGTGACTGTCTTGCTGTCTAAATAATAAGACAATTTGTCTTATTTCAATCCACACCACCCACACGGGTGGTGACCCCATTCCGGTCCGTAGCCACATTTCATTAACATTATTTCAATCCACACCACCCACACGGGTGGTGACGTGGCTGCTATGCTTTTTAAAACAGGGTCGCGAGATTTCAATCCACACCACCCACACGGGTGGTGACGAACACTGGTTGCGGCATGGGTACGACAGTGGTATTTCAATCCACACCACCCACACGGGTGGTGACACTTCTCTCATACTCATCGTCCCCTATGTACTGGCATTTCAATCCACACCACCCACACGGGTGGTGACATACTACCGCAGCCAGTTGGCCTACTATGTAGCCATTTCAATCCACACCACCCACACGGGTGGTGACCACGGATTTTTTCGATTATCCGAGTGTACCGGTATTTCAATCCACACCACCCACACGGGTGGTGACAAAACGACCCAGCCATTCGGGTAAATGCTTCTAAGATTTCAATCCACACCACCCACACGGGTGGTGACAGCAATCACTGCCAAAAGATAGCCGACTGCTTATATTTATTGTAGCCATATCGCCGTATGTTGTCAACATATCCATTACCCATGCAGTAGATCTGCGCGGCAAAACAGGTAAAACACCGGTGCGAACATAACAGGTATTCTCTGTGTGCTTATACTTCGCACCAGCAAAACAGCAATCAGAGACTATTCCACTTTAGATTTTACTGGGTATTTCTATCCTCTGATACTACTCTGCAGATATGCCGCATAATTTTGCCACCTCTACCTGACTTAAATCGTGGGCGCTCCTGTACTCGCTAAGCATTTTAGATAGCTCTTTAGTCGTTGACATGGGCCCACCTCTTTTCTCAATGACAGCCGGAGCTTTTGGTTTACTCCCTGAAATCGTTCTCTAAATACCCGAGAGCGTTCAGATCAATGGTAGAGACTCGTTATTTAAGGGGGATGATAAGCAGTTTTGGTGTACTTCTTGATCGGCATCTACCAAAAACAGAGTTTCAGAATAAAGTACGTACTAAAACAAGTTATGTTCTTTTCGACTCTGACAAGACGGCGTCTTTGTTGATAAAAAGCAAATGGGAATTTTTTTGACCCGATCGAAAGGCACGAGGTGTAAGCAGATCGGTGGGCTATCAAATGCCCAGAGCCCATCTAGTGCCCAACTGGTGCCAAAGAGAATTTCGATATCGCTATTCGGTCCGGTGTCGTAGCACCGTGGGGGCTCACCGAGCTATTCAACGTCACGCAGCCATTTATTAAAAAAGCCACCAGCCATGATCACCCGCTAAATTTGATGGAAAAAAGGTCAGCCAACAGCTGCATCCGATGACTGGCCCGAGGAGATGTAAGTAGCGTTAACTACCCACAAGTCTACTATACTCCTATATTTGGGGTAAAGATACAGATCGCGCAAAATAACCCCCGCCCCTCAAACTAAGTAAAGAAGCGGGCACGTCGAAACGATAGGCCTGCCGGTAGAGCAAATCTGCACCTAATACCCCGCAAAGATCGAAAGGCGACACCCGCCAGAAGTAAACTGCCAACTCCAAAAAAACGAGCAGGTGGGGCGCTGTTACCTGCCCCCCGTGTTAGGGACACCATAAAGAGGTTTTGTCCGTTACAGACAGATTATGGCCGCAATGTGTAGACGCACAATATAGGCGGGGCTATCTAAAAAAACTTTAGCCAATATACGAGGTCCATAACGGCTTTCTGCAAATGCGCCGGGCATAACGGATACCGTGTGGGACATCCAAAAATAGAAAGCCCTGATGGCGCCCCTGTTGGCACCCGCAAGATCTTGCCGCCAAATGCCTTGAAATCTTGTATACAGAAGACCGTATCGGGGGGTATGGGCGACCAAATAAATGCCGCTATATCCCCATGCATGGCGCTTCCAAGTGTTGACCGGTATGCGCCCGGGTGACGGGTGCGGGTGAAATGTACGGGTTGGATAAGCGAGACAGAAAAGGTGCTATCATGAAAATCAGCCGGTCGATCAATGCGGGCGGTGAGATCACAGTGGTTTAAACACAAATGCGGATAGATCCTTTTATCTGGCGACAAAAAACCGCCAGGTATAGGAGATGATCAAGCCGCCTTGATAAAGTCTTTAAGCATCGTCACAAAATGAGTATTCTCCTCCCCCAACAGCGGCTCTGGGCGGCGAAAAGAGCATGTACCGTACATGGCAGACCGATTACAGGCAACACAGGCCTACATGCGGTCTGTACGCGTTACGGCATGTGCTTCGTCTCATACACCCAAAGCAAGGTGCCGGAGAAGTTGCTCAAATCGGCTATAGTGCACAGTGAGAGCATGGATACCTGTGGAGTACATGGCCATCAGATCGACGGCGAACTGCAAAAGGCGGCGGGTCATCTCGATATCGTCTTTCAGGATATTCTAAAATAAAAAAGAGCGACCCGCAAATACAGTGGGCCGCTCTTTTCATTCCAAAGGTATGCTAAAAAGTGTGTTCAAAGCAAAAATAAAAACCACATAAACACAATGTTCATGCGGTCTCTTTATGGTGGAGCGTAGGGGATTTGAACCCCTGACCCCCACACTGCCAGTGTGGTGCGCTTCCAGCTGCGCTAACGCCCCGTGTTTTGTCCGCCGGTCTCACCCGACGAATGTTATTATAGCAAACGGTATAGAGGTTGTCAACACTTTTTTACAAATATTTTCCCGGTCTGTCTCTCCCCTCACTAGCCTGCCCGCAAACCGCTTATCTATGCCGTTTTTTCCATAAAAAAGAGCGGTCCGCCACCGCAGACCGCCCCTTTAAAGGCAATATCTCGCCGTATTTTTTAGTTTCTTCCGGTGCCGCTCCAGATCTTTACAAGCCAATCGGCACGCCGCGTCCAGTCGGCTGTCCACACCACTACCGGCATCCGGCTGGGCGGCACTACACCATCTATCTATATGCCCGCATTTTATCGGTGCACCAGCTGCTCGGCTGTATTACGGTGCTATGGGTACAGACGGCTCACCGCACCGGTTGCTCGGCCTTCTCGCCCTCTACAGCTCGATACGCCCGGTAGCTCACTGCGCTCACCAGCGCCGCCAGCCCAAACGAAAGCGCCGCAAACCAAAACGGCAGCTTGCTGTCCACCGTGTAGATGAACCCGGCAAACAGCGATCCGCCGATCATGCCCACCGCTTTGACGGCGTTGAAGATGCCCGACAGCTCGCCGCTGGTCTTGCCGGCGGTGGTGTCGCTGGTCACCAGCGTCTGCTGCATAGGTATGTACATCACGTTGAACAGGTAAAACACCACGTTGGCGGCGATGAACACCGCGTCGCCACTGACCAGGCACACCGCGATCAGCGTGGCGGTACACAGCCCAAATACCGGGATGATACTGCGGCGCATATCGGTCTTTTTGGCCAGCCACACGTTCACCGTCAGGTTGATGAGCAGGCCGATAATGCCGATGACCGCCTTGATGATGCCGTTATACGACGGGGGAAAGCCCAGCTCTGCCTTGATGTAGTAGTTAAAGGAGTTATCGTAATTGAAGGTGGCAAAGTTGGCAAAAAACACCGCCAGCAAAAACACGCCCAACGGTTTGGTCATGCCCACCGCCATCGAGCCAAACGCCTTAAAGGGGTTAAAGCTCTGCTGCGGCTTTTGCGGGTCGGGCGCGGGCAGCTTTTCGCCCACCACCAGCAGCGTGATCAGGGCGATGACGATAATGCCGATGACCTGCGAGGCAAAATCCCAAAACAGCGACGCCTGGCCGATGACCCCGCCCAGCAGGTAGCCGATGGCGATCGACACCGAGCTCACCGCCGCAAATACCGACATGTACGACGCCAGCTTGTGCGCCGGGCTGTTGTTGACGATGTAGGCCATAGCCGCCACCAGCCAGCCGCCGCCAAACACGCCGGCGATCACCCGGGCGGCGATGGTGAACGGTATCGTATCGGCAACGCCAAACAGCAGCTGGGCCAGCGCATATCCCACCCCGGTGATGGCAAATACCTTCAGATGGCCGATACGGTCACCCAAGGCGCCCCATACCGGGCAGAATAGAAAGTTTGAAAAGCTCATGGCGGCAAACGCCACCCCGAACATGTAGTCGGGATATCCCAAACTCTGGAACATAGCCGGAGTCACCGGATGGATAAAGTTAGAACAGGCGGTCAATATGCTAAACAGCGCCAAAAACAGCGGGATACTCGCTTTTTTCTTCAAAAGGTCTCCTCCTCTTATCGCCGCCGGACTCTGTCAGATCCTGTCGGCGGCCACGCCACAAAAAATGCGCCCAATACCCAGTATCCAGTACAGTGTACAGCGCATTTTTTGCTTCTATTCTCTTGTCGCGGTCCCGCCTCGCCCCGCTCGGTCACACACACCGGGCCGGTCAGCGGCAGACTGCGTACGCTTATCCTCTATTTAAAGAACGACTCAAACGCCCGGTAGGCCATATACACGTCGGTCTTAGCGACCACTTCCAGCGGCGCGTGCATCGACAGCACCGGCACCCCAACATCTACCACGTCCACATTGAGGTTGGCGATATACATGGCCACCGTTCCGCCGCCGCCGGCGTCCACCTTGCCCAATTCGCCCATCTGCCACACCACTTCGTCTTTATCCAGCATATCCCGCACAGTGGCCACAAATTCGGCCGAGGCGTCGGAGGTGCCCCCCTTACCGCGGGCGCCGGTGTACTTGGTCACCACCACCCCGCGGCCGATATAGGCGGTGTTCAGCGGCTCGTTGACGTCGGGGAAGGTGGGGTCAAAGGCGGCGTTCACGTCGGCCGACAGGCACTTAGAGGCCGAGAGCACCTCGCGGCCGGTCAGGCCAAAGCAGGCGGCCAGGTCCTGAATAAAGTAGCGCAGGTAGGAGGAGTTTAGGCCGGTGTTGCCGTCGCTGCCCACCTCTTCCTTGTCGGCCAAAATGGTCACCGTGGTATACGTGGGGTCTTTGGCGTCTATCTCGGCCCGCAGAGCGGTGTAGGCGCACACCCGGTCATCGTGGCCGTAAGCGCCGATCATGCTGCGGTCAAAACCCACATCGCGGGCTTTCCAGGCCGGCACCATCTCCAGCTCGGCCGAGAGAAAATCCGCCTCTTTTACGCCGTATTTCTGGGCCAGCAGCTGCATGATGTTGAGCTTCACCTTCTCCGCTGCCTTGTCGTCTTTAAAGGGGCGGCTGCCGATGAGGATATTGAGCTCCTCGCCCTTGATCCCCTCGTTGAGGTTGCGCTTGAGTTGCTCGCCGGCCAGGTGGGGCAGCAGGTCGGTGACGCAGAAGATGGGGTCCCCCTCCTGCTCGCCGATATTCACCCGCACCACCTCGCCGCCGGCCTTCACGATCACGCCGTGCAATGCCAGCGGGATAGCGGTCCACTGGTACTTTTTAATGCCGCCGTAGTAGTGGGTCTTGAACAGCGCCAGCTCACTCGACTCATAGAGCGGCCGGGGCTTTAAGTCCAGCCGGGGCGAGTCGATGTGCGCCGCGGCGATGTGTACCCCCATGTTCAGGGGCTGGCGGCCGATGGTGGCCGCAATGACCGCCTTGCCCCGGTTGCACAAATACACCTTGTCGCCGGGGGCGTAGCTGCCGCCCCGCACGAACGACTGGTAGCCGTTTTCCGCCAGCAGCGCCACCGCGGCGGTGGCCGCCTCCCGCTCGGTCTTGGCCACATCCAAAAAGTCTTTGTACCTCTCGCAGAACAAGTCGGCCTGGTACAGCTCTTCCTGGCTGAGCACCTCACCGCAATTTTTCTCCTGTATCAGCAGTTCTTTGGCCAACAGCTGGCCATTTGTCATCTCGTTCATGTCTGGTACCTCCTCTGTCATAGATGATGGGGCGTTCTCTCGATTTATAATCAGTGTAAAGCCGCCCGTGCGGCACAAAAGCAGGTCTTTTACCGGCACCCGCCGGGCAGTATCTCTGCCAGCAGCGCGTCGGCGGCGGCACAGAGCTGCCGCGGAGTCCCGCCGTTATACAGGGCAAAGTCGGCCGCGCGCAGGTAGTAGAGATCATCCGGCTGGCTGGCCACTCGCTGGCCGGCCGCCGTATCGGTGAGCCCGTCGCGCCCGGCAATGCGCCCGGTGCGGGTCCCAGCCGGCGCCAGCAGCACCAGCAGCCGGTCGCACAGGTCCACTGCCCCGCTCTGGATCAGCGTCGCGCCGTCTAAAAACAGCGCTTTATCGGCGCGCTCCACCTCGGCCCGCAGCGCTGCCACGATGCGCGGGTTGACGATGCTGTCCAGCACCGCCAGCGCCGCCGGGTCGGCAAACACCTTGGCCCCCAGCGCCCGCCGGTCAATGGCGCCCCCCTGCACGCAGCCGGGAAAAGCAGCGTCTATAGCCGCTACGCAGTCCGGGTCGCCGTCCATCACCTGCCTGGCAAAGCGGTCGCAGTCGATCACCGCGCAGCCGACCGACCGCAGATGCGCCGCCAAGGTAGACTTGCCCGCCCCGGTGGGCCCGGTCAGGCCGATGACCGCCCGCCCGGCGCTAGCCAAGCTGCTGCACCCGAAAAGCCGCCGCCCGCAGCAGCCGGTTATACACCGCCAGCGACACGCCGTCCTTTTGCGGGGCGCGGGCGTATACCGTTTTAGCGCCGCGCTCGTCCAGCTCCCGCAGGGCGGTAAACAGCCGCGCCGCCTGGCTGTCGGGGTCGTCCTGCGCGCCATAGGTCACACAGGGGACCGGCAGCCGCTGCTCCTCGCCGGAAAAACACAGCGCAAACACGCCGGGACCGGCGTGGGCGGCCACAAAGTCGCAGTAGCTGTCAAAGCCGCCCGCTAAAATGTACACCTGCGCCTTGGGGGCGTAGTGCTTATACTTCATGCCCGGCGACTGGGCCGTCTGCCCCTCTTTTAGGGCCGACAGCACCGCCGGCGAGATATCGATCTCCCCCAGCACCTGCCGCAGCTGCTGGGGGGTCACCGCGCCGGGCCGCAGCAGGCAGGGCCGCGGCCCATCGATGGATACCACCGTCGACTCCACCCCCACCTGGCAGTCGCCCGACAAGACGATCCCGTCCACCCGGCCCTCTAAATCGACCACTACGTGGCGGGCGGTGGTGGGGCTGGGCGAACCCGACAGGTTGGCCGAAGGCGCGGCGATGGGTTGGCCCGACAGGCTGATGAGCGCGTGGGCCACCGGGTGCACCGGCATGCGCACCGCCACCGTGGAAAGCCCCCCGCTCACGATGGACGAGACTCTATCGCTCTTTTTGTAGATGATGGTCAGCGGGCCGGGCCAAAAGGCGTCGGCCAGTTTCTGGGCCGCTGCCGGCCAGCCATCATACAGCGTTTTGGCCATCTCCACCGTGTCCACATGGACGATGAGCGGGTTGTCCTGGGGACGGCCCTTGGCGGCAAAAATGCCCCGCACCGCATCGTCAAAATAGATGCTGGCCCCCAGCCCGTACACCGTCTCGGTGGGGATGGCCACCAGCCCTCCGGCGGCCAGCAGGTCAGCGGCAGCCTCGAGATCGGCCCGGTCGGTACTTATGTCGTTTACGGTAAAATGTACCGTGTGTTTTTGCTGCATAGCTCTCTGCCTTCTTTATTATATGCACGCTGTCTGCACGCTCAACCGGCAGATTTCAGCTTCTCGGCCTGGTCGTAGGTGATCAGGGCGTCGGTCAGCTCATCCAGCGAACCGTTTAAAATGCTGTCTAACTTGTACAGCGTCAGGCCGATGCGGTGATCGGTCACCCGCCCCTGGGGGAAGTTGTAGGTGCGGATGCGCTCCGAGCGGTCGCCGGTGCCCACCTGGCTGCGGCGCTCGGCGGCGATCTCGTCCTCCTGGGCGCGCTGCTTTTGCTCCAGCAGCCGCGAGCGCAGCACCTTCATAGCCTTATCCTTATTTTTAAACTGGCTGCGCTCGTCCTGACACTCCACCACCAGCCCGGTGGGCAGGTGGGTGATGCGGATGGCCGACTCGGTCTTGTTTACGTGCTGGCCGCCGGCGCCGCTGGCGCGGTAGGTGTCGATCTGCAGGTCGGTGGGGTTTATATCGATGTCCACCTCCTCGGCCTCGGGCAGCACCGCCACCGTCACCGTCGAGGTGTGGATGCGGCCCTGGGTCTCGGTCTCCGGCACCCGCTGCACCCGGTGCACGCCGCTCTCGTATTTAAAGCGCGAAAACGCCCCATCACCGGTGATGAGAAAGCTCACCTCTTTAAAACCGCCCAGCTCGGTCTCGCTCTGCGACAAGATCTCGGTCTTCCAGCCGCGGCTCTCGGCGTACATGGTATACATGCGGTACAGGCTGCCGGCAAACAGCGCCGCCTCGTCGCCGCCGGCGCCGCCCCGTATCTCGATGATGACGTTTTTGTCGTCGTTGGGGTCGCGGGGTAAAAGCAGCACCCGCAGCTCTTCCGACAGCACCGCCAGCCGCGCCTTGGCGTCCTCCAGCTGCTCCTGCACCATCTCTTTAAAGTCGGCGTCCAGCCCCCCCTCGTCCAGCATGGTCCGCGCCTCTTCCTGGTCGTTTTTGGCGGCGGTGTACTCCTTGAACTTCTCCACGATTGGGGTCAGGTTTTTGTACTCTTTCATCAGGTCGCGGTAGCGGTCCTGGTCGCCGATGACCGCCGGGTCCATCAGCATCTCGTTTATCTGTTCATACCGCTCCTGGGCGGCCTCTAATTTATCAAACATCCGGGTCTCCTCACAGTAAAGATCATCTCGTATATCGCGGCCGGGCGGGGGCTCATAGTCTCTGCCCGGCCCTCTTCTCGCGGGCGGCAACAGGTGGGGCCACCACCTGTTGCCGGCAGCTAGTACTCGTGGTCCTGGCTCTCTTCCCGCAGGATCTTTTTGATGTTCTTTTCAACCTTGGCCCGGGGTACCATCACCAGATGGCCGCAGCCGGCACACTCGATCTTAAAATCCATGCCCACCCGGCGGACCCAAAACTCGTTACAGCCACAGGGGTGGTTTTTTTTCATGATGAGCTTGTCGCCCACTTGTACGTCCACGCCTATACTGCCCCTTTCTGCCCAAAGGCAATGCTCTCTTGGGCGGCACCTGCCAAAAACAGGCCGCCTAACTGGTATATTATACCCGCTTTTTGGCCGCAGCGCAACCGGCAGGGCCCCGCTTTTGCCGCCGCTGGCGCCGGCGCCGCGCCGCATAATGCAGCCGCCGCCCACATACAGATAGATTAAACGCGTGGCGGGCGCTGTGGGCGCCTTTTTTGAGCCATCAACGTCAGAGTAAAATTACAAGGAGGGAAAAAATTGGATAGATTTTCACCGGAGGGAACGCCCGGCGCCCGCGAGGTCGGCACCTTTTCCTCCCTCTCCCAAATCACCGACGCCATCGATACCGGCGCCATCTTCGAGGGCCCGGTGCTCAAATGCGACAGCGCCTACAACCTGCTTTTAGATCTGGGGGCCGCGCAGGGGGTGCTGCCCTTCGCCGAGAGCGCCATCGGCGCCGACTGCGGCCGCGTGCGGGAGATATCGGTCATCACCCGGGTGGGGCGCAGCGTCTGCTTTGCCGTCACCGAGCTGCAAAAAACTACCGGCGGCCAGTACCGGGCGCTGCTCTCGCGGCGGCAGGTACAGCTGCGCTGTCAGCAGGAGTTTTTAGATGCGCTGGTCCCCGGCGACGTCATCGACGCCGTCATCACCCACTTCGAGCCGTTCGGCGTGTTCGTCGATATCGGCTGCGGCATCGTCTCGCTGCTGCCCATCGACTGCATCTCGGTCTCGCGCATCTCCCACCCCAAAGATCGCTTTTACCCCGGCCAGCACATCCGGGTGGTGGTCACCGGCCGCGACCAGCTGGGCCGCATCACGCTCTCCCACAAAGAGCTCCTGGGCAGCTGGGAGCAAAACGCCGCCGATTTTTCCGCCGGCGACACGGTATTCGGCACGGTGCGCTCGATCGAGAACTACGGCGTATTCGTCGAGCTGCGGCCCAATCTGGCCGGTCTGGCCGAGCTCAAAGACGACGTGCAGGTGGGCGACCGGGTATCGGTATACATCAAGAGCATCATCCCCGAGAAGATGAAGATCAAACTCATCATCATCGATACGCTCTCCCCCGCACCCGCCCCGCGGGAAAAATTGCGCTACTATTTTACCGGCAGCCACATGGATCAGTTCTGCTACTCCCCCGCCGGCTGTCTCAAGCAGGTACACACCCAGTTTTGACCGTTCTTTTTCTCTTTTATAAAAATGGGCAGCAGGTCCGCCGTTCTGCCCTTTTTATACCCGCCAAAAAGGTACAAGCTCCCTCCTTTTTCGTCTCTGCTCGCTGTTCGCTCTGCCATCCTCAGCTATTGGCATACATACCGTCTGCCCCCGCCCAGCACCGATCTGCGCGACCCGGTCCCACCAGTCCGCCGGTATTCAGTATTCCCCCGTCCGGCTCTCCGTAGGCCGCACAGTCGCTTTCGGCCGTCTTTATTTAACGGGGCTTTCTCTCCCCCGCCAAACTGCTGTACCCGTCTTTCTAGATGATCGCCCGCCCACTCGACCTACCCGACCCACCTGGCACACATAGCACCCCCGGCTCGCCTGAGCCATCTGCTCATCTCTTGCCGTGTCGTGCCCGGGCCGCCCCGCAGCAGTCAACCAGCCGACCCCTCCTTCATCCGGCTGCTTCTGCGCACAAAGCACTTCCAATTTATGGTATATCGGTCAGTCGGCGCTGTCCCCCAAAAGCGGTTTTCTCCCGCGCTGCCGGGCCCGCCGCCGTCCCTTTTCCGACACGTGCATTCTCACCGATAGGTCTGCCGCTTTTTGTACGCATTTGCCATCTTTACTTTTGCTGTTTTCTATCGTACTATAGAAAATAGTTCGTTCGACTGTTTTTTACCCCTTTCGCGCGGCGCGAGCGGGTCGGTCCGGGCGCCTGCCCCCTGCGGCGATCGGGGCGGCCGCCCGCTTTTGAGAGAGGATCACATATGGCAAAAAGCAAGTGGCATCGGGTAGGGCTCGTCGCCCTGCTCTTTATCTCGATGGGCTTTTTAGGCATGGTAGACAGCGTGCGCAGCGTCACCATGCCCCTAATGAAAGCCGAGTTCGGCACCGACTACAGCGCGCAGGGCATGTTCATGTTCTTCACCTCGCTCACTTCGGTGGGGGCGGCTTTTTGCGGCAGCATGTTCGTCGGCCGCCGCGGGCCCAAAGCCACTGTGCTCGCCAGCTTTCTGCTCATGGCCGCCTGTATGGTCTCGGTCTTTTTTTCGCCCAGTTTCCTGTTCGTCACGCTGTCGTTTATGATCTACCGGGTGGGCTACAGCTTTTACAACGTGGGCTCCAACGCTATGTCGGCGGTCATTTTCGCCGGCAAGCTGGCGGTGATGATGAATCTCTTCCACGGCTTTTACGGGCTGGGCTCCACCATTGGCCCCATGTTTTCCAGGCTCTGTATGCAGACGCTGGGTATGGGCTGGCGGCAGGTGTTTTTAGTGATCCTGGCCCTGATGCTCGGTAGCTTTGCCGCACTGCTTTTTTTAAAAATGCCCGCCGCCCCACCGCCGCCGGTCAACAGTGAAGATGCGCCGCCGCCCAAAGCGGCCATGACCCTCAAAGGGGCCCTGCGCGAGCCGATGGTCTGGCTGTTCGGGCTGTCGCTGGGCTTTATCTCCATGATCGAGATGGCCCCCTCCTCCTGGGGCATCTTCTACCTGCAAGATGTGCACGGGTTCGATCCCACCACCACCGGCGCCACCTTCCTGTCTCTGTTCTTTTTGCTGTTTTCAGCCTCACGACTGCTGCTGGGCTCCCTTATCGAAAAGGTCGGCTACATCCGCACGCTGGTCTGCTGTGTGGTGGCCGCGCTGCTCATCCACGCCGCCGCATTCATCATCGGCGGCAGCGGGGTGTGGCTCATCCCCATCTCGGGGCTGCCGCTGGCGCTGCTCTGGCCCACCCTCATCGCCGCTGCACTGCGGGTGTTCGGCGACGACTCGGGGGTGGCCTCGGGGGCCATCCTGGCCATTTGCCCCATGGTCAGCAGTCTCTTGCAGCTGGGCATGGGCAAAGTAAACACCGCCCTGGGCATGGACTGGGGCTACAAGATCCTGCTCTCTATCGGCTTTTTGGCCATCATCTGCCTGCTCTTGCTGGCGCGGCTGATGAAAAAGCGCCGGGGCTCGGTGGTGTGACCGCCAGCGCCCCCACCGCACTATCGTAGCAAAGGAGCCATGCTTTCATGGAAAACAGTGCATTTATCCACGGGACCGAACCCGGCGGACTCACCACCACCACCGAGATCAAGGTGCTCTTGTGCCACCTGTGCGGCCAGCACCCCACCGGCGTGCCGCAAAAGCTGCTGGTCGACAGTCTCACCGTCGAGGGGATCGCCAACTACTTCGAGCTCACCTCGGCCATCGGTGCGCTCATCGATGGCGGGCAGCTGCGCGTCCAGGGCGATCTGCTGCTGCTCGGCCAAGGCGCCCGCGACTCGGCCGAGCTCCTGGCCGCCCAGGTGCCGCTCTCGGTGCGCGAAAAGGCCGAGGAGCTGCTGGGCCGGCAGATGGAGCTCTTGCGCCGCCAGAGCGAGACCGATGTGCGCATCCTCAAGGTGTCCGACGGGTATGTGGTGCGCTGCAGCGTGCTGGATATCGGCACCGATTTATTCGCCGTCTCCATCTTTGCCCCCACCAAGGCCCAGGCCCAGCGCATCCGCGACAATTTTTTGCAGGATCCCCAGCGGCTGTATCAGTATAATCTGTTTTTGCTCACCGGCGACGACTTTGCCGATTAGCACCGGCCCACTGCTCCCCATACCTTCCGGCGCAGCGATTGCTGCGCTTTTTTCGTGCCGTCGGGCATATCTCTCCGCCGCGCCCCGGCTCACCAAAAGCCGGTATCGCCCGTGCGGGCGGCAGGCAGTGATCTCCCCCGGCGCGAGAACTGCCGCCCGGTCAAAAAAAGTGTGCTGCTTTGGGCGCCCGGGCTTGTACCGCCGGTTTTTTTGGTGCATACTGATAGGCAGAGATCGATAAGTGGAGGGATACCCTATGCGTGCGAGAACACAGCGAGAACTGGTACTTTTATATCTGCCCGACACCGGCGCCGACGATTTTGCCGGCGCTCCACTGCCCCGCCTGCTGCAGAGCCTGCGCATCAGCTGCCGGCAGCTCACTGCCGATGATTTCGGCCGCACAGTGGCCCAGGTGTTCACCGGCGCCCCCGGCGTGGCAGTCACCGGCGACGACGCCGTGCCGCCTGCCGCCCCGCTCATGCTGATGCAGGGGCTCGAGCGCCCGCGGATGGACAAACTGCTGCAGGCCATGCGCGAGCACGACCTGCAAGTCGACCTCAAGGCGGTGGTCACGCCCCAAAACCAGCGCTGGCCGCTCTGCCGCCTGGCCGGCGAGATCGGCCGCGAGCACCAGCTGATGAACGCCTACTTTGCCCTGCAGGAGCGCTATAAGGCGCTGCGAGCCGTCTCTCCCCAGCCCGAGAGCTGGGCCGAGCCCCTGGCCCGGGCCGAGACTCTCTTAAACACTCGGCCGCCCGAAGACGGGGCCGAGGCGCACACCCGCCTTTTGCAGCAGATGGCCGACGAGCTGGCCAGTCTGCAGGCCGGTCTATAGGCTGGTCTGTAGGCTGGTCACAAACTGTGAGGCCTGTACAGTTTTTCTTTACAAATATCGGCACAAGTGCTATAATGATGCATCGACGATCAGCAGCCTGTCCAGTCGGCAGCAACCTGCGGTCGCGGATGTAGATGGAGGCGTGTGTGCAATGGTGGAATCGCTGGTCTCGGGCCTGGGTACGCTGGGGCGCAACCTGTTTGTATTTCTGGTGTCGCTGACGCCGTTTTGCGAGAACAAGGGCTCTATCATGCTGGGCGCCACGATGAACCTAAAGTGGTATCTGTCGTTTTTTACCAGCAGCGCCAGCGCCATCCTGCCGGTGCCGTTCTTGCTGGGCAGCGGCGAAAAAATACGCGTCTGGGCCCACAACTCCCGCTTTTTTAGCGGTCCCATGCGCAAGATCGACCAGTTTTTAGACAGCCATCAACAATTTTTCGCCAAGCACGGCTGGCTGGCACTGCTGCTCATCACCTCCCTGCCCTTTACCGGCATCGGCATCTGGGCCGGCTGTCTCATCGCCAACCTGGCCGGGCTCGACCGGCGGCAGAGCCTGTGGGCACTGTTTGGCGGGGTCATCCTGTCCGGGCTGTTCACCACGCTGGGCACCTACGGCCTGCTGGTACATATCGCCAACTTTTTTGGCAAACTGCTCCATCCCGGGGTGCTGTAGCAGCACCTGCCTGTCAAAAAAACGCTTTCGGGCCGCCCCCGCCATACGGGGCGGCTCTTTTTATGTCTTTTTTGCCGGGCGGCCGCTCCCTATATAGTCGCCAACGCTTGTGCCCACGCCCCCAAGCGCCTATAATAAAACTGTATAAACGGCTGTTTGCGACGCCGATGTCTGCCCCCGTCGGGCCGGCGGACATCGGCCGGTCACTGTCTTTACTGGGAGGTGTTCTCGGTGACTGTTGGCGGCTTTGCCATCACCCAACTGTACGACGACTTTTTTGTGCTGCAAGAGCCGGGGGTGCGCTGCTTTTTGCTCATCGATACCCGGCGGGCACTGCTCATCGACACCGGTTTTGGCCGCGGTGATATTGCCGCCGCGGTGCGCGCGGTCACCCCGCTGCCGGTCACCGTGGTGCATACCCACGCCGACCCCGATCATATCGGCGGCACAGCCGCTTTCCAGCGGGTCCTCTTACACCGCGGCGACCTGCCCCGCTTTCAGAGCCGTGTGTCTACCCGGTCGCTCACCGTGACGTTCCTGTCAGACGGGGATACGCTCACCGCCGGTAAATATCGCTTTCAAGTCCTCCACCTGCCCGGACACACACCCGGCAGCATCGCTCTGCTCGAGCGCCAGAAGCGCTTTCTCATCAGCGGCGACACCCTGCAGACCGAGCCGGTCTATCTCTTCGGCCCCGGGCGCGAGCCGGGGCGCTACCTGTCCAGCCTGCAGCGGCTGTATCACCTGGCCGGCAGCTTCGATACCGTCCTCCCCGCCCACGGCAGCTGTCCCGTCTCGGCCGGCGTGCTGGACGATCTCATCGGCTGTACCCAGCGCTACCTCTCGCGAGAGCTGCCGCCCCACCAGCTGCCCGCCGGTTCTCCCATCGGCGATAAGTGCCGCCTCTACCGCTGGGGCAGCGCCGCCCTGCTGGGCGAGATCGGCGGTCCCCCGCGCTAAGACCGCGCCCCTGGCAACAAATGCCGCTGCCCACCACATATTTTGCCCACGATAAAAGCGCCCCGACCAGCAGCTGGTCGGGGCGCTCTATTTATCTTCTATGTGTCTTGCAGATGTAAAAACTAATCCTCTAAGATCGGCAGCGGGTCCATCTCCACGGTGGTGGTGCCCAGCATCTTCTCCATGTAATCCACATAGGTCTCGCGGGTCAGCTTGGGCTCATAGATGTCCACCAGGTGCTTGGCGCCGGCAGCGCCGTCTTTGAGCAGGTGGTAGGCAGTCAGGGCAAACAGCTTGGCCGGCAAAATGTAGGCGATATCCTCATCCACCACTTCCACATTGTTGTTGTGCAGCTCACCGGTCAGGCCGGTGGTGTAAAACTGGATCAGCGGCATGATGGCCGATACATCGCCAAAATCGGTGGAGCCGGTGATATGTGCGCTGGCCGGCACCTCTTTTACCCGCAGCGGTTTTTTCTCGCCGGCAGCAGCCAGCGCCGCCTCCAGCGCCGACACGTCCGGGCAGGGCTGGGTCGAGAAGTAGCCCGGCAGCGTCTCGATCTCCACCCCGCAGCCGGTGGCGATGGCCCCGGCCTTAAAGCAGCGGTCCACCTTGGCGTTGGCGTCGATAACTGCCTCCATGGTCTTGGCGCGCACGCAGTACTCCAGCACCACGTCGTCGGCGATGATGTTCACCGCGTCGCCGCCTTTCAGGTAATAGCCGTGGCAGCGCACCGTGTCGGCGTCGCGGAAGCTCTCCCGCTGCAGGGCGATACCGTGCAGCGCCAGCTCGGCGGCGTTGAGCGCGTCTACGCCTTTGTGGGGGAAACCGGCGGCATGGGCCTTTCTGCCCTTAAATTTCACCGTCTTGTTGACGAACACGTTCGACGAGCAGTTCATGATGATGGCATCATTCGAATTGTCGGTATCGCTGTGGTGGCCCAGCGCCACGTCGATATCCTCAAAGGCGCCAATGCGGATGAGCTCGCATTTGCCGCCGCCGTAGCGGGCTTTTCCCTCTTTGCGCAGGCCGTTTTTGTAGTCGATGTCCACAAACTCCTCCGACGGGGCCGACATGAACACCACATTGCCCCCCAGCGCCTCTTTTACCTCCGGCACGCTCAGCGCCAGCGCCGCGCCGATGGTGGCCGTCAGCTGGGCGTGGTGGCCGCAGCAGTGGGCGGCGCCGGTCTCGGGGTTGGTGTCCTTGTGATTGGCGATGGGCAGCGCGTCCAGCTCGCCGATGACCGCCACGGTGGGGCCCTCGCTTCCCTTGGGTTTTAAGTAGCCCTTGGCGCCGGTGATGGCCAGCTCCTCGTCCACCTGCATCCCCAGCTCTTTGAGCAGGGCGTTAAATTTCTCTGCCGTGCGGAACTCGCGGTAGCCCAGCTCGGCGTGGTGCCAGATGTCCCGCCCGAACTCCACGATCTTCTCGCGGTTCTGCTCGATGGTCTCGATGATCTTTTGTTCGATCTTGTCCATATGTACAGTCTCCTCTTTTTGGTTTAGCAGTTTAAATGCCTATCATATCTCTACTATACCACTGCACCCCGGTCGCCGAAAAGATACCGCGCGCAATACCGGCATTTTCCCCCTGCTGCACCGCATTTTTTTGTAGTATATGCTCAAAAAGCAAGCGCCGGTCGACCCCCGTCACAACAGCTGGGCCGGCCGGCACTTCGGGGCGCGCCCACTGCTCACACCACCTGGAAAATAAAGAACTTCAGGTAATCGGTCTCCGGCACCCCGTAGAGGATGGGGTGGTCGGGCGACTGCTGGCGGCACTCGATCTGTCGCAGGCTCACCCCGGCGTCGCGGGCAGCCTCGGTGAGCATCTTGCGAAACAGCCCCTCCCCCATAAAATGCGAACAGGAGCAGGTGGCCAGGTATCCGCCCCGGGGCAGCAGCTTCATGGCCCGCAGGTTGATATCCTTATACCCCCGGTAGGCCTGCTTTACCGTGGCGCGCGACTTGGTAAACGCCGGCGGGTCGAGGATCACAAAATCGTAGTCGCGGCACTTGACGGCGCTCAGCTCGGTGAGCAGGTCAAACACGTTGGCGCACACCAGGTCCACCCGCTCATCCAGCCCGTTTTGATGCACGTTCTCTCTGGCCATCTCCACTGCCTGCTGCGATATATCCACCGAGGTCACGTGGCAGGCCCCGCCCATGGCCGCGTTCATGCCAAACGAGCCGGTGTGGGTAAAGCAGTCCAGCACCCGCTTGCCGGCTGCGTAGCGGGCCACCGCCTGGCGGTTAAACTTCTGGTCTAAAAAAAAGCCGGTCTTTTGTCCGCCGGCAATATCCACCGTGTAGTGCAGCCCATTCTCCACGATCTGCACCCGGTCATCCGGCGGCCGCACCTCCCCGTCGATGGGAAAGTAGCCGGTCTTTTGCTCCATCCCCTCCAACTGGCGAATGGCCACGTCGTCCCGCTCGTACACCGCGTGGATGACCTGTCCATCCTGGCGCAGCACCTCCACCAGCAGCGGCAGCAGCCGGTGCTTGATGCGCTCGATACCCAAACTCAGCACCTGACACACCAGCACGTCGCCAAAGCGGTCTATCGTCAGTCCGGGGAACTGGTCGGCCTCCCCAAAAATCAGCCGGCAGCAGCTCGCCTGGTGCCCCATCACCGTCTTTCGGTACTCCCAGCAGTAGCGCAGCCGCCGGGCCCAAAAGGCGTCGTCAAAGGTGTCGTTGCGGTTGCGCGAGACGATGCGCACCCTGATCTTCGAGTGGCTGTTATAAAATCCGGTGCCCAAATAGCTGCCTTTGGCCGAGAATACATCGGCCAGCTCACCGTCCACACAGCTGCCGGTGGTGGCGGTCACCTCGGTCTCGTACACCCAGGGGTGACCGTTTTGCACCCACTGGGTGCCTTTTTTGCTCAGCTGCACGCCGGGCAGGTCGCGGGTCTTCATCATGGGGTCGCTCCTTTTATGCTCCGCCGGCGGCGTTTGCCCCCGCCGGTGTTTTGTCCACTGTTCACTGTTCACATTTCGCCGCTTTTTTGGCGGCATGATTATAGTATACTATATTTATCGGGCAGTTGCATACGCTCTTTTTTCAGCGGCGAAACTGCCAGTAGACCGTTATCCCCTACCGCCGGGGGCAAGGTGCGCCTCCCCGGCCAGTTCACAAATGCAACAGGCAACAGGCGACAGGCGGCGCAGAGCTGCCCCTGCCAAGACGAGAAAAAGGTGAGCAGATTGAGAGAGAACACGACAAAAACACTGTATTTCGGCGGGCCGATCCTCACGATGGAAGACCCGGTCCCCCGCCAGGCGCTGCTGGAGCAGGGCGGCAAGATATTGGCCGTCGGCAGTCTGGAGGAGCTCACGGTCCTCGCCGGCGACTGTCGGCAGATCGACCTGCAGGGCCACTGCCTGCTGCCCGGCTTTATCGACCCCCACAGCCACTTCACCACGCTGGGCACAGCCCTCACCTCCTGCGACCTGACCGGCAGCACCAGCCCCGGCGAGATCGTCGATCGGCTGCGCCGTTTTCTGCAGCAGCACCCGCCGGCCGACGGCGGCTGGGTGGTGGGCTTCGGCTACGACAACAATCTGCTGCCGGGCGCGGCCCACCCCACCCGTCAGCTGCTCGATCAGGTCTCGTACACAGTGCCCGTCCTCATCTCCCACGCCTCCGGGCATATGGGGGCCGCCAACTCCGCCGCGCTGGCCGCCATGGGTCTCACCGCCGCCACACCCGACCCCGAAGGCGGTCTCTACGGGCGCACCGCCGACGGCCAGCTCAGCGGCTATATGGAGGAGCGCGCCTTTACCGCCGCCGGCGCCGCCGTCCCCCCGCCCGCGGCAGACCTGCTGGTGGGCAGCCTGCTGCGCGGGCAGGAGATCTACCTGCAAAACGGCATCACCACCGCCCAGGACGGCATGACCGGCCAAAAAGAACTGGCGCTGCTGCGCCTGCTGGCCGAAAGGCAGCAGCTCAAACTGGACGTGGTGGGCTATGTAGACCTGGCAAATTTCCCCGACTTATTGGCCCAGACCCCCACCTATAGCGGCGGCTACCGCCACCACCTGCGCCTGGGCGGGTACAAGATCTTTTTAGACGGCTCTCCCCAGGGCCGCACCGCCTGGCTGTCGGCCCCTTATCTGGGCGGGGACGGGCACTACTGCGGCTACCCCATCCACACCGACGAGCAGGTGCGCCGGCTGGTGCAAAAAAGTCTCGACGACGGCCGTCAGCTGCTGTGCCACTGCAACGGCGACGCCGCCTCCCAGCAGTATATCGAGGCCTTCCAGGCCGTGCTGGGGCAAAAGTCCTGCCCCACCCGCCCGGTGATGATCCACGCCCAGACGGTGCGCGACGACCAGCTGGCCCAAATGGCCCCGCTGGGCATGATCGCCTCGTTTTTCACCGCCCACACCTATTACTGGGGCGACGTGCACCTGAAAAACCTGGGGCCCGCCCGCGCCGGGCATATCAGCCCCGCCGTCTCGGCCATCGAAAACGGGGTCGTCTACACCTTTCACCAGGATACCCCGGTGCTGCCGCCGGACATGATAGACACCCTGTGGTGCGCGGTCAACCGCACCACCCGTGCCGGCGTCGTGCTGGGCCCCGACCAAAAGCTCAGCACCTACCAGGCGCTGGAGGGCATCACCAAAAACGCCGCCTACCAGTATTTTGAGGAGCGCCAAAAAGGCACGCTGGCCCCGGGCAAACTGGCCGATATGGTCATCCTCAGCCAAGACCCGCTGCAGCTGCCCGGCGATGAACTGCGCCGCCTGCAGGTGCTGGCCACCTGCAAAGAGGGCCGGTGGGTGTACCAAAAACACTAGTTTCCCGGCGTTTGCCGCTCAGCTCAAGCCCCTTTTTCGGTGCCCTTTTTCTCCCCTCGGGCGCCCCCCGCTCTACCGGGCGGGGACGGTCACGGCCGCCCCCGCCTTTTTGCTGACCTTTTTCGCCGTTTGCAGCCGCCGACAAATGTGTTACAATGGGCACAGTATGTATACAGAAAAGAGGGGTATCTTGCGCAACATCCTGCTCATCTCCACCGGCGGCACCATCGCCTCGGTCAAGACCAGTCAGGGGCTGGCCCCGCAGATAGGGCCAGATGACCTGCTGGGCTACGTCCCTGCCCACCGCGAATTTTGCCGGGTAGACACGCTGCCGCTATTAAACCTCGACAGCACCAACATGCAGCCGCACCACTGGCTGCAGATCGTGGGCGCCATCCGCGAGCACTACCAGCGCTACGACGGCTTCGTCGTCTGCCACGGCACCGACACGATGGCCTATACCGCCGCCGCACTGAGCTATCTCATCCAAAAAAGCCCCAAACCCATCGTGGTCACCGGCGCCCAAAAGCCCATCGATCTCGACGTGACCGACGCCCGCACCAACCTGCTCGACAGCCTGCGCTATGCCAGCAGCAGCCGCTCCCACGGGGTGGTCATCGTCTTCGACGGCAAGGTGATCCTGGGCACCCGCGCCCGCAAAGAGCGCACCAAGAGCTATAATGCCTTTTCCAGCATCAATTACCCCTACCTGGCCACCATCCAAGACGGCCGCATCACCCGCTTTTTCACCGTGCCGGTGCCCGATGGCGGGCCGGTGTTCTATAACCAGCTCAGCTGCCGGGTGGGCCTATTTAAACTCATCCCCGGCATGGGCCCACAGCTGCTTTTGGCCATGGCCGACAGCTGCGACGCCATCATCATCGAGAGCTTTGGCGTCGGCGGTCTGCCGGCCGACCCCAGCTGCGACTTCACCGCTGCGCTCACCCAGCTCACCGGCCGGGGCAAAACGGTGGTGATGACCACCCAGGTCCCCTATGAGGGCAGCGATATGGCCGTGTACCAGGTGGGGCATCTGGCCAAGCGGCAGCTGGGTCTGCTCGAATCCTACGACATGACGCTGGAGGCCACCGTGACCAAGCTGATGTGGATACTGGGGCAGACCTGCGACCCCGCCCGCATCCAGGCGCTCTACCACGCGCCGGTCGGGCTCGATACACTGTACGCCGAGACATGAACAGAGCTCGGCGCACCCAAACGACGTATATATAACGTATGTATAGGGAGAACACGTGGCGATCAACAAAGTGCTGATGGCGGCGCTCAAGGCGCTGTCTTACCCCGATATCGACATCAAAAAGAGCTATAAGATCGAGCGGCAGCTCAAGAGCCTGCCCAAGCTCAAGGTGCCCAGCCCCTATTACACCAGCTGGGACCACCAGGTCTTTGCCGGCGACCACCAGGTACCGGTGCGCATCTTCACCCCCCGCACCGTGGGCCGCCACCGGGTGCTGGTGTTTTTCCACGGCGGCGGCTGGGTCACCGGCAACATCGACAGTTACGACCGGGTCTGCCGCGACATGTGTCAGCTCACCAACTGTATCGTGGTGTCGGTAGACTACCGCCTGGCGCCGGAGTACCCCTTCCCCGCCGGGCTGGAAGACTGCTATCAGGTCACCCGCGAGATCTTTTTAGACGACAGCCTGTTCGATACCAGCCCCGACGAGATCGTGCTGGTGGGCGACAGCGCCGGCGGCAATCTGGCGGCGGCGGTCAGCTTGCTGGCCCGCGACCGGCGCGAGTTTTTGCCCCGCCGGCAGATCCTCATCTACCCGGCCACCTACCCCACCCACGGGGCGGGCTCTCCGTTTGCCTCCACCCGCGAAAACGGGCAGGACTACCTGCTCACCTCCAAGCGGGTCGACGACTACCTGCAGCTGTACGCCGGGCGGCCAGGCGACTTTCAAAACCCCTATTTTGCCCCGCTTTTGTGCGGCGATCTGAGCCGCCAGCCCGACACGCTCATCATCACCGCCGAATACGACCCTCTGCGCGATGAGGGGGAGGCCTACGGGCAAAAGCTCAGCCAGTTCGGCGCCCGGGTGCGCACCGAGCGCATCCCCGATGCACTGCACGGCTTTTTCTCGCTCCCGTTGGGCTTTGCCATGGTCAAAGACTGCTACCGCATCATCGGCGAGTTCCTCTCCGATACCGGGGCGCTGTAACACCGCATCTCTATCTCTGCGAGGTGAACTGCACTTGTCTTTAAAAAAAAATAACGGCTGGCAGCGTCTGGATAACGCCGCCAAGATCTTTCCCTCCAACAGCACCAAGCGCGATACCAAGGTGTTTCGCTTCTGCTGCGAGCTCACCGAACCGGTCGACCCGGTGCTCCTGCAGCCGGCGCTGGAGGCGACGCTCGAGAGCTTTCCCCTGTACCGGGCGGTGCTCAAACGGGGGCTCTTCTGGTACTATTTCGAACAGAGCGATCTGCCCGCCACCGTCCAGCCCGAGCTGGCCGCCCCCTGCCAGCCGCTCTATATCAAGGGGCAAAAAAATCTGCTCTTTGCGGTGACCTACTACCGCTGCCGCATCAATCTCGAGATCTACCACGCTCTGACCGACGGCACCGGTGCCATGAACATGCTGCAGCTGCTGGTCAGCCACTATCTGGCCCTGCGCCACCCGGAAGACTTTCCCCACGGGCGGGCAGCCATCCCCTACGACGCCTCGATGGCCCAGCGCATGGACGACAGCTTTTACAAGTACTACAGCGGCCGGCGTCACCCCCGCCAAAAAGAGCCCAACGCCTGCCAGATATCCGGTTCCCGCCTGGCCGAGAACCGCATACGGGTCACCGAAGGCGTACTCTCGGTGCGGCAGCTGCTCGATCTCGCCCACCAGTACGACTGCACGCTCACCATCTTTCTCACCGCCGTATTTTTGCAGGCCACCAGCTGGGAGATCCCGCAAAAGGCGCTCAAAAAGCCGGTGGTGGCCAGCGTTCCGGTCAACCTGCGCCAGTATTTCCACAGCCAGTCGGCCCGCAACTTTTTCGGGGTCATCAACGTGGGGTACGACTTTCTGCACGGCAGCGACCAGCTCGCGGCCATCATCGCCAGCCTGAAGGCCGACTTTGCCCGCGAGCTCACCCGTGAAAAGCTGGAACAGCGCATGGACAGCTTTGGCGCGCTGGAGCGCAACCCCTTTATCAAGCTGGTGCCGCTCTCGCTCAAAGACCCGGTCCTGCACCTGGCCGGCTGGGCCAGCGGTCAAAAAAACACGGTGGCTATCTCCAACGTGGGCAAAGTCAAGCTGCCGCCGGCGCTGCAGCCCTATGTGCGCCTGTTCTCGGTGTTCGTCAGCACCGAAAAGGTACAGGTGTGCCTGTGCTCCTGCGGCGACGCGCTCACCGCCAGCTTTACCTCCCCTTTTGCCAGCACCGAGATCGAGAAAAATTTTTTCCGCATCCTCACCGGCATGGGGGCCGCCGTGCAGCTCGACTGCTCCACCCCCGAAAGCTGGCTGCTGCCCCCATCCCCCACCGGCCCTGAAAAGGAGGTCCCGTGATGCGCTACTGTCAGGCCTGCAAGGTCCACCTGCCCGACGACGCCGCCCACTGCCCGCTGTGTCAGGGCCCGGTATCTACCGCGCCGCAACCGGGCGCACCGGCACACCGCAGCGCCTTTCCGGCGGTACCCATGGTCTATAAAAAGTACAATCTGTTTTACAGGCTGCTGGTGTTTTGTACCGTGGCGGCGGTGGTGGTGTGCTTTGGCATCAACTACCTGTTGCCCCAAAGCGGCCTGTGGTCGTTCTTCGTGGCCGGCGGCGCCGGCTGTCTGTGGATCAGTTTGGCCGATGCGGTGCACCGCCGCCGCAACCCGCCCCGGGGCATCCTCAATCAGGTCATCCTGCTGGGGCTGCTGGCCCTGGTGTGGGATCTGTGTACCGGCTGGCGGGCCTGGTCCATTACCTTCGTTATCCCCTTTATCTGCCTGCTGGCTATGGCGGCCATGGCCGTGGTGGCCAAAGTCATCCGTCTGCCCATCAGCGACTATCTCATCTACCTGTGTGTCTGCGGCGGCTTTGGCATCCTGCCCATCCTGAGCCTGGCTCTGGGTTGGGTCAGTGTGCGCTGGCCCAGCCTGCTGTGCGCCGGCGGCAGCGTGCTCAGCCTCACTGCGCTGGCAGTGTTCGAGGGCGAGAAGATGCTCTCCGAGCTGCGGCGCCGTCTCCACTTGTAGAAAAGTACCGCTCTCTTGGCAAAGCAAATAGTTTTACCTGTAAAACTCTGTCACAAGTCAGCAGATTCTCGCATTTTTCTGTTTGGAATTTGCAAATTTTTGTGGCATAATGTCTAATAGATACCGCATGGTATATTTTGGCGGCGGCCAGTGGGCCGTCGTCTATTGCGAAAGGAGAGGTTTTTATGTTTAAACCTCTGAAAAAGTTGACCGCTCTGGCTCTGGCCGGCGTCATGCTCTTTACCGGCTGTACCGGCAAAGACGGCAAATCCTCCAGCAAGTACGACAAACTGCTCGACCCGCAAAAGCCGGTCTCGATCGAGATCTGGCACTACTACAACGGCCCGCAGAAAATCGCCTTCGACGATCTGGTGGCCGAATTCAACGAGACCGTCGGCCAGGAGAAAGGCATCGTCGTCAATGCCGTCAGTCAGGGCAACGTCAACGACCTGATGCAAAAAGTTACCGATGCGGCCAACAAAAAGGTGGGCGCCGACGAGGTGCCCGACATCTTCGCCGCCTACACCGACACCGCTTACGCCATCGACCAGCTGGGCCTGGTGGCCGATCTCGACCCGTACCTGACCGGCGACGAGCTCGATGAGTACGTCGCCTCCTACATCCAGGAGGGGCGCTTTGGCAAAGGCGACCCGCTCAAGATCTTCCCCACCGCCAAGTCCACCGAGCTGATGATGCTCAACAAGACCGATTGGGACAAATTCTCGGCTGCCACCGGGGTCACCGTCGATCAGCTCTCCACCGTCGAGGGCCTGTGCGAAGTGGCCGAAAAGTACTACGACTACTCCGGCGGCAAAGCCTTTTTTGGCCGCGACGCAATGGCCAATTACATGCTCATCGGCGCCAGACAGCTGGGCTGTGAGCTGTTTTCGGTCAAAAACGGCAATGTAAAGCTCGACCTGGATAAAGAGGTGCTCAAAAAGCTGTGGGACGGCTACTATGTCCCCTATGTGCACGGTTATTTTGCCGCCAAGGGGCGTTTTCGCTCCGACGACGCCAAGACCGGCGACCTCATCGCTCTGGTGGGCTCCACCTCCGGCGCCGCCTACTTCCCCGGCCAGGTGGTCACCAGCGACACCGAGAGCTACCCCATCGACGCTATGGTCCTCGAGCCGCCGGTGTTTGCCGGCGGTGAAAAATACGCGGTCCAGCAGGGGGCGGGCATGGTGGTCACCAAATCCGACGAGGCCACCGAGTACGCCTGCACCGTGTTTTTGAAATAGTTTACAGATAGCCAGCGCAATCTGGAGTTCTCGGTCTCCTCCGGCTACCTGCCGGTCAAGACCGCCGCCAACAAGGTCAGCTCGGTCGACAAAGCGCTGCAGTCTACCGCCGGCGACGACTCCTCGGTCACCCAGAACCTGCAGCTGTCGCTGCCGGTGGCAGTTGGCATGGTGCAAAACTATACCCTCTACACCACCCAGGGCTTTGAAAACGGCAACGACGCCCGCAACGTGCTCGAAAAATCCATGCAGCAAAAAGCCGATGAAGACCTCAAAAAAGTCCAGGCCGCGGTGGCTGGCGGGCAGAGCCAAAAACAGGCCGCCGACAGCTTCTGCACCGACGAGAATTTCGACAGCTGGTACGATAGTTTCTGCCAGCAGGTAGAGTCGGCCGTCAACAAGGGCTGATCTCTCTGGCCATCACCCGGCCAAGCGACCCACCGCAGATAATAAAGGAGTACGGCTATGACACAGAGCGTCACGCGGCAAAAAGCGCCCCGGCGGATCACCGTCATGAGGAAGATGCTGCTGCCCATCATCCTGGTGATGGTGGTGCAGGCGGTCATCTTCTACAGTGTCATCCTGCTGGGCGGCACGCTGACGCAGCTGGACCAAAACTCCTTTGACATTTTAAACGAGCGGGTCATCAACCGCAAAAACTATCTGCAAAACGATATGATCCAGCGCTGGAGCAACCTGCGCTCCTCCCCCGACACCATCACCGCCAGCGTCAAACAGGCGCTGGGCGGCCGCAGTGCCGACGAGCTCATGGGCGATCTCGACCTCTCTACCGATGTGCTGCGCGCGCTGTCGCCCGAGCTCCTCTACCTGCTGCGGCTCAATGCGGTCACCGGCGCCTTTGTGGTGCTGGGCCAGCCCACCACCGCCCAGCTCGAAGCAGAGACGCTGTCGCTGCCCGGGCTGTACGTGCGCGATCTGGACCCCAGCACCAACAACGCCAACAATTCCGATCTGCTGCTGGAGCGCTGTCCCATCGCGCTCTCCAAAGAGCTGGGCATCTCCACCGATACCCGCTGGAGCCCCCAGTTCACCTTCTCTCCCCAGCAGGACCCCGACAGCTTTGCCTTTTTTAAAAACCCCTACACGGCCGCCATCAACTACGCCGACGCCGACGATGACGAGCTCTGCTACTGGAGCCGCCCGTTTTACCTCAGCCAGGACGATATCCCCGTCATCACCTACTCCATCCCGCTGCGCGACGAGAGCGGCACGCTGCTGGGGGTCATGGGCATCGAGCTCAGCTGCGACTACCTCACCCGCCAGCTAAACTACAGCGAGCTGGCGGCCGAGAATCAGGGCGGCTACCTGCTGGCTGTCGGCCAGTCCGAGAGCAACCGCTTCGACAAGGTGCTCATGTCCGGCCCCACCTGTCTGCAGCAGTTCGGCTCCCGCAGCCAGATCGATCTGGCCGCCGCCCCTATCTCCGGCAACAGCTATCAGATCGACGCCGGCAGCCTGCAGACCGGTGATAAGGTGTTCGGCTGTGTGCAGTACCTGCACCTGTACGACCGCAACTCCCCCTTTGAGCAGGATCAGTGGGCGCTCATCGGGGTGGTGCCCAAAACAGCTCTATTGGGCTTTTCCTCCAAGCTGCACGCCACACTGCTCATCTCTCTGGTGCTCTCGCTGGGCATCGGCGTGGTGGGGGTGTGGGCGGTAGCCCGCAAGTTCTCTCAGCCCATGGTGCGCCTGTCGGGCAAGGTGCGGCAGAGCACCTCCCCGGCCGCGTTGTCGCTGGAGAGCATCGGCATCGCCGAGATCGACGATCTCATCCGCTCCATCCAGCAGCTCAGCCAAAATGTGGCCGAGTCTTCGGCCAAACTGGCGGCCATCATCAACCTCTCCGGCGTGTCGGTGGGCGCTTTCGAGCGCGCCGATGTGCAGCAGGGGGGGCAGGTGTTCTGCTCCGATCAGATGCTGCGCTTTTTGGGCATCGACATAAGCGAGCCCTACCGCTATATCGACGCCGACGATTTCGACGCGCTCATGACCCAGCTGCAGACCGATCTGGAAAAGACCGAGGAGGACGGCTCGTGCATCTACCACCGCAAAGACGGCAGCGGCCACGAGCAGTGGCTGCGCCTCAAGGCGGTGGATGACGGCGGCCGTATCCTGGGCGTGCTCATCGACGTCACCCAGGAGATCGTCGAGAAAAATAAGATCGAGTACGAGCGCGACTACGACCTGCTCACCAACCTGTTGAACCGCCGCGCCTTCCACACCACCCTGCAACAGCTCAGCCAGGATCCCGAAAAGCTGCAGGTGGCGGCGCTCATCATGCTCGATCTGGACAATCTCAAATACATAAACGACACCTACGGCCACGATCAGGGCGACGGCTACATCCGCTGCATGGCCGAGATCCTGCGCGGCCACAGCGGCGACGGTATCGTCACCGCCCGCATGTCCGGCGACGAGTTCTACGTCTTCCTCTACGGCTTTGCCAGCAAAGATGCACTGCGGGTCTCGATCAGCTGCATCCAAAACGACATCCGTCAGGCGGTATTCCCCCTGCCCGACAACCCGGAGTTCAAAGTCCGCGCCTCGGCCGGTGTCGCCTGGTACCCCGACGACTCCCGGGACCTCGAGATGCTCATCAAATACGCCGACTTTGCCATGTATCAGGTGAAAAACACCATCAAAGGTGAGTTCCGCGAGTTCGATATCGTCAGCTACAACCGCGACTCCTACCTGTTGCACGCCAAAGAGGAGCTCAACTTGCTGCTGGAAAATCAGCTGGTCAGCTACCACTTCCAGCCCATCGTCAGCACTGCCGACGGCTCTGTACTGGGCTACGAGGCGCTGATGCGCAGCCACTCCAAAACGCTGCACACCCCGCAGGAGATCCTCACCATCGCCCGCAGTCAGTCCAAGCTGCACCTGGTCGAACAGATGACCTGGTTCGGGGTGCTGGCCTCGGTGCGCCGCCGGCAGGAGGACTTTTCTGGCTGCCGCATCTTCTTGAATTCCATCCCCAACCAGGCTCTCACCACCGCCGAGATGCAGCGTCTGCAGGCGCTTTACAGCGACCTGCTGCCAAACATCGTGCTCGAGCTCACCGAGGAGGACAAACTCGATCAGGAGCTCACCCGGCAAAAACAGCAGTTCATCCAGCAGCAGAATGCGCAGCTGGCCATCGACGATTTCGGCAACGGCTACAACAGCGAGAGCCTGCTCTTGGATTTGACGCCGGATTATGTTAAAATCGATATGTCCATCATTCACAACATCGACCGCGACTACTCGCGGCAGCACCTGTTGCAGAGCCTGGTAGACTTCTGCCACAAGCAGAATATCCGGGTCATCGCCGAAGGTGTCGAGACCCGGCAGGAGGTCTGTACCCTGGTCAGTCAGGGGGTAGATTACCTGCAGGGCTTCTACCTCGGCCGGCCTACCAGTCTGCCACAGCCAGTCAGCGCCGAAGCCGTGACAGCCATAAAGAGCTGCCACCAGCTGTAAGAGCACCGTGCGGCGCCCCCCGTGTTTTTGGTAAAGGAGGCCCTATGCGCATCAAGATCACCGCCGACAGCACCTGCGATCTCTCGCCAGAGCTGATCGCAAAGCACCAGATCGACATCACACCACTGTATATCGTACGCGACGGGGTCAGCTATCGCGACGGTATCGAGATAAAGCCACAGGATATTTTCGACAGCACCGAAAAAGACGGTCGTGTCTGCCAGACGGCAGCCATCAACATCGCCGACTATATCCGCTATTTCGAGCCGCTTTCGCAGCAGTACGATGCCGTCATCCACATAAATATCGGCTCTGAATTTTCCAGCTGCTACCAAAATGCGCTGGTGGCCGCCGACGAGTTCTCCAACGTCTTCCCCATCGACAGCCAAAACCTCACTGCCGGTATCGGCTATCTGGTGCTGGAGGCCGCGCTGATGGCCGAGAGCGGTATGGCTCCTGCGGATATCTGCGACCGGCTCAACCATCTGGTGCCCAAGATGGAGACCAGCTTCATCCTCGACAAGCTCGATTATCTGCGCCGTGGCGGGCGCTGCTCATCGGTTGCGGCGCTGGGGGCCAATCTGCTCAGCCTAAAGCCCTGTATCGAGGTCAAAGAGGGCAAGATGCACGTGGGCAAAAAGTTCCGCGGTCAGTTCGAGCGGTGTGTGCTGCAATACGTGCAGCAGCGCCTTACCGGCCGCAGCGACATATCCTACGAGCGGCTGTTCATCGTCCACACCACCGCCAGCCCCGACCTGTTGGCCGCCATCGAAAAAGAGGCCCGCAAGCTGGGCGACTTTAAAGAGGTCATCACCACCCAGGCCGGCTGTACCATCTCCAGCCACTGCGGCCCCAACACCGTGGGCATCGTCTTTGCCCGCCGGCAGTAGCCGCACCGTACCTGTCCTCACATAAAACATAAAAGAGGCCGGCACGATGCCGGCCTCTTTAGTATTCTGCCCCCTGGGCGCCAAGCGGCAGCCGGTAATAAACCGGCTGCCGCTTTTTTTCCTGCAAATTTGCTGTACTGTCTACGCTGTGGCCGGTCACTGCCCGGCTGCTGCACGCCGTTTGCGCCCCGCGCGCAGGTCGAGCAGCACCATGATAGCCAGCCCGGCCAGCCCGGCGGCGCTGATGGCCGCCCCGGCGCGAAACAGCGGGGCCGTGTAGCGCAGCTCCACGGTGTGCGACCCCTGCTTTAGCGGAAAGCCCACAAAGGCCTGGTTGACCTTCTCGATCTTCTGCTCTTTGCCGTCCACATAGGCGGTAAAGCCCTCATCATAGGGGATGCTGGTGACAAAGTAGCCGTCCTGCTGGGCCGTTACCTGGCCAGACACATTGCCCGCCAGCGACTTCTGCTTATCAAATGTAAACGGGGTCACCTGGGCCGCCGCGCTGCGCAGCGTCTCCACCGGCAGCATGTGCACCTGCAGGTTCGAGATATGGTAGTTGCCGGGCGACAGAGTCACATCCAGTGCCGTCAGGCGCTCGCTCGAAGAGAGCACATACTCAAACTGGTTGTGGTGGGCCTGATAGTACTCGTTGTTGTAGGCCAACTTGTTCTCCACCCCGTTGATCCCGATCTTAATGTCCTTGTGGGTGCCGATATTTTTCACGTTAAAGCCGATGAGCAGCAGGTTGTCCTGGTACCCCTGACCCAGGTCCAAGTGCAGCTTGTCGCTCTTAGTCACCTGCAGGTCCCAGCCGTCGTCGGTGGGGGTAATAGTGGTGTAGGGGCCTATCTGCCATCCGTCGGGCAGGTCGGTGGGCAGCACCCAGCTGATGGGGCTGTCGCCGGCCAGGTCGCTCTCGTCGGGCACCACAGTCTGGTGCAGCATCACGTCCAGGCTGTAGGGGTACCCCACCCGGTTATAGGCCGACTGGCTCACGGTGCGGTAGGTCACGTAGCCCAGTGGCAGCGCATAATCCGACCGGTACAAGGTATAGTCTCCTTTTGTCTGCACCGGCTGGTAACCGGCGCCGGGGTCGCCATCGGTCACCACATAGCGGGTGCTCATCAGCAGCTGAAACAGCGCATTGGGCGTCTGGGCGCTGACCAGCTTGTTGCGGTAGGGCTGTGCCATGCGGAAGGTATCGTCGCGAAATGACTTGTAATCGGCGTTCTGGGTAGAGGAGTACACCGAGGTGTTGAGGTAATCCGGGCGGTACACGTAATTCACGTTGTACAGGGTATCGTCCAGGTTGCCAAAACGCCACAGTCCGTCCTCAGCGTCCAGGGCGGCGTCCACCAGCTGCTGCTTCTCTTCGGGGAACACCCGCTCGTACATCTCCTCGCTGACCAGCTCGTCGGTGCTGTTGGCGATCAGGCAGGTCGCAAACGACAGGCAGAGTATGACCGCGTAAAAGGAGCGGCGCACCGCCGGCCGGGCGCAAAAAAAGCACAGCGTCAAGATCACCGCCGCCTCGGCGTAATAGATGAGGTTTTTGTACCCCAGCAGCCAAAACACTGCGTTGGCCAGTACAAACAGCAGTGCCAGTTGCCGGCAGCGCACCCGCCGGGCCGCCAGATCGGCTAAAAAACCGGCCAGCATCAACCCCACGATGGGCGCAAACGGGATCAGTGCCTTGTTGCGCAGATACAGCGCCCCGTTAAACAGGTAGAGCGACAGCGGCAGCGCCAAGATCATAGCAAAGGTAATGTGCAAAAATTTGCGGGGTCGGCCGGGGGCAAAAAAGCCCCACAATACCGCCAATACCGCCACTGCGCCAAACCCCAGCGAATAGGGGCTGTAGAGCAGCCCGTCCAGGTTGGCTTTGGGCACCAGCAGGTCCAGCAGCTCAGCCGTCTTGCTCACGCCGCTCTCCCGGCCGCCCAGTATGGCCCAAAAGGTGGGCAGCAGCAACACGGCCGCCATCGCCACCCCGCAGATGACCGGCAGCAAAAAGCGCAGTCCATCTGCTAAAAAGCTCTTTACCGTAAAGCGGCGGTCCTGGCGCTCCAGCACCTTTAGCCACAGGTATACCCCGTACAGCACCACCACCACGATACCCGCCACCGAGTAGTAATAGCTGGTCATCACCATCAAAAACACCGATAGGCACAGCAGCCAGCGGCTCCCCTTTTCAAAATAGCGGTGGGCGCCAAGCAGGGCCAGCAGCAAAAACGGCATGTAGTTGACAAACATAAAGTGCCGGTGGGCCTGAAAGATCAGGGAAGACGAGGTGATGAGCAGCAGCGACGTCACCAGACACACGTTCTGGCTGAATTTTTCCCGCCGCAGCAGCTGGTAAAACAAGATCCCGGTGACAATGGTCCCCACCACATTGGCCACCGCCATATAAATGGTCATGGGCACGAACGGCAGCAGATAAGAAAACAAAACCAGCGGGCTCAGCAGCCCATAATACGAAAAATTGTAGATATTTTGCCCCGCCCCTATACCCAGGGCAAAATTGGGCAGCAGCTCACCGGTCTGGTAAAACAGCTTGCGAAAATAATCGGGAAAAGCGGTGTGCTGGCCCAGCCAGTCGGTCTTCGAGCCAAAAAACATACCGCCCGCACAGGTGATGGCTACCACCGCCAGCACCACCAGCGCGATCACCAGCCAATCGGCCCACAGCGGGCGGCGGCGCACCAGCGCACATCTCTCTTTTTTCACGGTCAGGTCCTCCTCTTGTCCCGTGGGCCCGCCCCTCTTTTTCATGGCCGGTCACTGGGTCCTTTTTACAATTGCTATCGTACCCTTTTTATCTCTTAACAACTGTTGCTAAATTCTGAAGATTTTGTGAAGATGCTGTTTCGAGCGGTCACTTTTTGTCATCGCCCATGCGCCGTGCACAAAACCTCTCCCCACAGGGGCCAAATTTTAGCGCACTGCTGTCTGCGCCTACTGGCCCATCTTCAGTGTGGGCCGCTGGCCCGGCGGCTAGTCGGCCCCCAGGTGCGATAAACACCGCCCGCATGTTCCGCGCTGTCCAGTCACAAATCTGCTGCTGTTCTCGCTATTTTGTCGCGCTGTCGCCGCCATCGCCCGTCCCGCCCGTCGCTGCCGGCAGCGATGCCGAACCCCGCTGCCGACAGTCACATAAAATAAATCGAGCCCGCCGCTACCGGCGAGGCACCAAAAAGACGATATAGAGAGGAGCCATCACGTTGACTGATTGCACCCGTTGCACCCACCGCGACCGGGACGCCTTTGGCAAGTTCCCCATCGGCATGTCCTATGTGCCGTGGCAAGTTTGGCGCGAGATATACAAGTCTGATGTTGCTTTGAGACGAGGCACCATCTTCAGCCAGTTAGATCTGCCCTTTGGCAGAAAGAGAGAGGAGGATCGTTCATGGGCGAACAGCGAGACGAGCGAAAACTGCTCCTGCAACAGATAGACCAGTACAGCTTTGCCGTGGACGACGTCAAGCTGTTTTTAGATACACATCCACACGATGAGGAAGCGCTGGCATACTTCCGCCGCTACAGTGCCCTGCGCAAAAAAGCCCTGCAGGCCTATACCCAGCGCTACGGCGCGCTGTCTATGGATACCGCCAAAGGCGACCGGTGGGACTGGGTCGATACCCCTTGGCCCTGGGAAGGAGCGTATTGAGAAATGTTTCAATATGAAAAGAGACTGCAATTTCCTGTAAATATCAAAAAGCCCGACGCCAAGGTGGCCCAGATGATCATGTCCCAGTACGGCGGCCCCGACGGCGAGATCGGCGCCTCACTGCGCTATCTGTCTCAGCGCTTTGCCAGCCCCTACCGCCAGGTATCGGCCGTGCTCACCGACATCGGCACCGAGGAGCTGGCCCATCTCGAGATGGTCGGCTCTATCGTGCACCAGCTCACACACAACCTCACCCCCGAACAGATCAAGGCCTCCGGCTTTGCCGACTACTATATCGACCACACCACCGGCGTATGGCCGCAGGCCGCAGGCGGCGTCCCCTTTACCGCCACCGAGTTTCAGTCCAAAGGCGATATCATCACCGACCTGCACGAAGATATGGCCGCTGAGCAAAAGGCCCGTACCACCTATGACAACATTCTGCGCATGCTCGACGACCCCGATATCATCGCCCCCATCAAGTTCCTGCGGGAGCGCGAGATCGTCCACTTCCAGCGCTTTGGCGAGGCCCTTCGCTACGTGCAGGACCAGTTGGATTGCCGCAACTTCTACAGCATGAACCCCGCCTTCGACAAACGCCGCTAGTCGCACCGCACCATCCCTCCGCTCTGCTAAGCGGCCAGCTGTCGGCGCCCGCCCCACCACTCCCGGTGGGGCGGGCGCTTTGGTGTCTATCAGCCCCACCGCGCAAGCGGCTTCCTCCGCTGTCGACTCCACTGGGCAGAGACCGCCTTTTTCGCCACTCTTCGCAAAAGCAGCGGCGTATACTGTATTTAAAAATGCGGGAGGTGATCCGGGAGATGCCAAGACCCAAAAAGCCGGTAGATTACGCAGCCGAGCTGCAAAAAGTAGAGATGCAGATCCTGCGCTGCGACAAGACCAAAGCGGAACTGATGGAGAAGAAAGGCGAGCTGCAGACGGCGCAAAAGCGCCAAGAGATCGATAAGCTGTACCAAGTCGTACAGAGCAGCGGTATGAGCGTAGACCAGGCGGTAGACCTGCTGCAACACGCCGAGAGCGCTGCCGACATACAGTAGCCCCCTCCAACGCGCCATCAGAGCGCCGTCCCCCCCACAGGGCAGACGGCGCTCTTTTTGTGCTCCTCTCTATCTACCCCAAACTACCCCAGAACACCAAAAGCGCCGTACGATCAAGCCGCAGCACACCGCCACCTGTCCGTTCCGCCACTCTGCAACCTGCTGCACCTCGCCGTGCCCGCCCGATGACCGCTACTTCTCCCCTCGCCTGCTGGCATTTGAAAAAGCTCACAAAACCTAAGTACATTCTTATCAGACAATTCTCTTGTGCTCAGAAACGTTCCATGGTAAAATTATATATATAAACGAATCAATTCGACATGTAACCGCGCATATTGCCCGGTTGTCTACAATATTTATACAACAAATCACAACTTTTGTGCACAATGGGAAATAGTCGCGCGCACAGCGACCCGCAACAGATTGCGGCAAATTCTTGCAGTGTTATAGTGCTATGCTTTAGTCATAGCGCAATTTTTGCAGGACAGGCCACCTTCCTCTCGGTCGAGAGTGCCCGGTGACCGCCCCGCACAGTGGAGTTGATAGAGATGGACCACATTCCCGCCCACAGCTGCGTGGACTGTTTTACCACCAGTTGCTCGGCTCACGATGGCAAAAACCCCGACTTCTGCCTCACCACCGGCCTGGATTCGCAGCTGCACCAGCAGGTGCTGGCGCTGTATCAAAACGACGCGCTCATCCACCGTCTGGCTGTTGCCTCTGCCGAGGTGGAGGCAGAGGGCTACCGCCAGTGGCCCCGGGTCAAAGAGACGGTGGTGTTCGCCCGCAAGATCGGCGCCAAAAAAGTCGGTATCGCCACCTGTGTAGGTCTGGTTCGCGAGGCCGGTATATTTGCCAAGATCCTGCGCAAAAACGGCTTTGAGGTATACGGTGTGGCCTGCAAGGTGGGCAGCACGCCCAAAAGCGATATCGGCATCGATGAGGCCCATCAGATGAGACCGGGCGAGAGCTGCTGCAATCCCGTTCTGCAAGCCGAGCTGCTGAACCGGGCCGGGACCGACCTGAACGTGGTCATCGGCCTGTGCGTGGGCCACGACAGTCTGTTCTACCGCTACAGCAAAGCCGTCACCACCACTCTGGTGGTCAAAGACCGGGTGCTGGGGCACAATCCCGTGGCTGCCCTCTATACCGCCAATTCGTACTACAAAGATCTTTTACAGGAACAGACGAGGTAATTCCTATGTTGACTGATATCTACACCAACTCTCCCCTCCCCATAGCCGGCAGCTGCAATATCCGCGAGCTAGGCGGCTACACCAACACCCAGGGCCAGCGCCTCAAACTGCACGCCTACCTGCGCTCCGACAGCCTGCACAACCTGCCCGAGAGCAGCAAAGAGGCCCTCTACCGCTACGGCGTGGGCTGTGTCATCGACCTGCGCTCCGACTCCGAGGTAGAGCGCCACCCCTGTGTGCTCGACGGCTATAAAGATATCTGCTACCACCACATCTCCATGTCTGATAATATGCACGCCACCGCTTTCGATCCGGCCACTTTGCCCGAGAGCATGTCAGACCTGTATATCTCCCTCTTAGATGAGCACGGTCAAGCTATCCGCCGCGTATTCGAGGAGTTTATCGATCACCGCCGCAGCTGCTGTCTGTTCCACTGTACAGCCGGCAAAGACCGCACCGGCGTCATCGCCATGCTCCTTTTAAAGCTGGCCGGTGTCGACGACGAATGTGTCGAGGCCGACTACGCCGTCAGCGAAGACAACCTGCGCCAGCTGATCGCCGGCGCACAGGAACAGCTGGACCAGTATCATGTGCCCGCCTACCTGTTTGCCTCCAACCCGGCCGAGATGCAAAAGACGCTCTGCCACCTGGAGGAGACCTATGGCGGCGCCACCGGCTATCTGTCGCACATCGGTTTCTCCGACGACGAGATCGAGGTGCTGCGCCACTCGCTGCTGGGCTGATGAGTGCACGGAAAAATTAATAAAAGCAAAAACACTCTGGCCGCCGGGGACTGCGTTTCCCCGGCGGCCTTTTGCGCCGTCATTTATGCTATCATTAATGCTGACAAAAGCGGCTCTGTATCGCCGCCCACCGCACTGCCAGCAACGTTTCCGAAGTTTTAAAATACCTCTTCTCCCCATCGCCCCACTGCTGCGGCCGTCGGCCGCCACTTTTCTTTGGCGGCAAAATTTGCTATAATGGGGCGCAGACGGCGCCGGTAGCAGAGCTCGCACCGCTGTGGCCATAGCTGTGCACCGGCGCCGCATTGGGGGCTTTCCCACAACTGTATAAAAAGGAGTCTTTTTCATGTCGATACAAGCTGTCCGCACATATTTTTCCCCGCTGGGCCGGGCCGAAGATATCCTGGAGTTCCCCGTATCCAGCGCCACCGTCGAGCTGGCAGCGCAGGCGGTGGGGGTCGAGCCGGCCCGCATCGCCAAAACACTGTCTTTTAAAGATAAAGATGGCAGCGCGATCCTCATCTGCTGCGCCGGCGACTGCAAAGTCGATAATCGCAAATACAAAGACCAGTTCGGCACCAAAGCCAAAATGCTCACCCCCGACGAAGCTCTGGCTTTCACCGGTCACGCCGTGGGCGGCGTCTGCCCCTTCGGTCTGCCCCAGGATCAGCCGGTGCGGGTGTACTGCGACAAGTCGCTGCAGCGCTTCAGCACCGTGTTCCCCGCCTGTGGCAGCGCCAATTCCGCCATCGAGCTCACCTGCCAGGAGCTGGCCGACTACGCCCACAGCCTGGAGTGGATCGATGTCTGTAAGTGAACGGCTCTACCCCGGTAGGGGGTGCCGCTGATGTCCTCCTACCTCCTCCCCATCAAGGCGGCCATCCTGCTTTTTCCGCTGCTGGCCGCCGTCTTCCCCCTGCCCTATATCCTGGTGCAGTACCGCCGCTACGGGGCGCTGCTCATGCTGCGGGTGGCGGTGGTGTACTCGTTTATACTGTACCTGATGTGCGCCTATTTTCTCACGATTCTGCCGCTGCCGCCGGTAGGCGAAGTGGCTCAGTACACCCGCCCCATCGTCCAGCTGCGCCCCTTTCAGTTCGTGCGCGACTTTTTAGCCGGCAGCGGCTTTGTCCCCGGCGACGTACACACCTGGCTGCCGGCCATGAAAGCCAGCACCTTTTACCAGGCGGTATTCAACGTGCTGCTGGTTCTGCCTTTTGGGGTGTACCTGCACTACTATTTTGATCGGGGCTTCTGGAGCACCTCCCTGCTCTCGTTTCTCCTCAGTCTCTCCTTCGAGCTGATACAGCTCTCAGCGCTGTTTGGCATGTACCCCCGCCCCTACCGTCTGTTCGATGTAGACGATCTGCTGCTCAACACCATAGGCGGTGTCGTCGGCTGGGTCATCACTCCGCTTTTTTGCTGGTTCCTGCCTCCGCGCGAGCGGCTGGATGCCCGCTCCTACCAAAAGGGGCGCCGGGTATCCTACACCCGGCGCCTGGTGGCACTGGCCGTAGATTGGACCGGTATCGGCGGCTGTATGCTGGCCGGCGCCCTGCTTCTCCGGGGCACTGGTCTGCCCACCGCAGTGGTGCAAAAGCCGCAAAACCTGGCCCTGCTCTACATCTGCGCGGTGGTCTTCTACTTCTTCTTTTTCCCCTGGTCCAGCGGGGGCCGCACGCTGGGCAAGCTGCTGGTGGGCATCAAGCTGGTGGGGGGCGACGGGCAGCCGCCGCATCTGGGGCAGTTGGCACTGCGCTACAGCCTGCTGTATTTTGTGCTACTGCCGGCCCCCGTGCTGGCCGCGGCGCTCACCGAGGTGCTCCCCAACACCAACGGTCCGGTGCACACCGCCCTGTTTTTGCTCTGTGGGGGGCTCATCGCCATCCCCATCCTGTTCACCTTTCACGTGTTCGCCGGCCTGCTCACCGGCAAAGACAGGCTCTTCTACGACGAGCTCAGCCACACCTATAACCAGAGCACCGTACGGGCGCCAAACGACCCGCCCGCCGCTCGCGACTGACTGCAGCACCCACGCCGCGGCAGAGAGGAGACCGCCATGGATGTCACCCAACACAACCGCACCGCCTGGGACGAAAAGGTTCGCCGGCACGACCGCTGGACCGTCGGCGTCTCCAGCGCCCAGATCGCCCAGGCCCGCGCCGGCCGCCCACCGCTGGTGCTCACCGCCAAAAAAATCGTCCCCGCCAGCTGGTACCGCAATGTGCGGGGCAAACAGGTGCTGTGCCTGGCCGGTGGCGGCGGGCAGCAGGGGCCGCTGCTGGCGGCGATGGGTGCCGTCGTCACCGTGTTCGACGGCAGTGATCTGCAGCTGCAACAAGACCGGCAGGTCGCCGCCCGTGAAGGCCTTTCTCTGGCTACCGTACAGGGCGACATGCGCGATCTCTCGGTCTTTGCTGGCGCCAGCTTCGATCTCATCTTCCACCCGGTATCCAACTGCTTTGTCGACGATATCCAACCGGTGTGGCGGGAATGTTATCGGGTACTGCGCCCGGGCGGGGCGCTGTTGTCCGGTTTTGCCAACCCGCTGGTCTACCTGTTCGATACGCTTACGCCCCAAGCCGACGAGTTAAAGGTCACCTACCCGCTGCCCTACGCCGACATTCGCCACCTGCCGGCAGATGTGCTGGAAAAATGGGTGCAGGATGCACAGCCGCTGGAGTACAGCCACTCGCTGGAAGAGCAGATCGCCGGCCAGCTGCGCGCCGGTTTCCTGCTCACCGATCTCTACGAAGATATTTCCGACGACCAGCGCCAGCTAGACCGCTATACCCCCACGCTCATCGCCACCCGGGCGGTCAAACCACCGGTCGGTCTCCCCCTCTAAAAACAGGCAAAGATCCCCCCACGCAGGCAGCATACCGCCTGCGTGGGGGGATCTTTTATTGCGATCATTTCTAGCGGTCATGGGCATATATCCGCTACTGGGCCGCCGTCTCCTGTACCTCAAACTGGCTGGCGTAGAGCTTGGCGTAAAAGCCTCCGGCATCCAGCAGCTGCTGGTGTCTGCCCTGCTCCACGATGTGCCCGTCGCGCATCACCAAAATGTTGTCGGCCTCCTTGATGGTCGACAGGCGGTGGGCCACCACAAAGCTGGTCCGCCCCTCCATCAGCTTGGCCAGTGCCCGCTGGATGCGCTGCTCGGTGCGGGTATCGATGTTGGAGGTGGCCTCGTCCAGAATGAGCATGGGCGGGCTCACCAGCAAAATGCGGGCGATGCACAGCAGCTGCCGCTGGCCCTGCGATATACTGCCGCCGTCCTCACCGATCACCGTGTCGTACCCCTGGGGCAACCGCTTGATAAAGCTGTGGGCATGGGCAAATTTGGCTGCCGCCACGATCTCCTCGTCGGTGGCGTCAGGCCGGGCGTAGGCGATGTTCTGCCGCACCGTGCCCGAAAAAAGCCAGCTGTCCTGCAGCACCATCCCGTACTGCTGGCGCACGCTCTGTCGGGTCACATCCTGAATATCGGTGCCGCTGATACAGATGCGGCCGCTGTTTACATCGTAAAAGCGCATCAGCAGGTTGATGATGGTGGTCTTGCCGCAGCCGGTGGGTCCCACAATGGCTATGCGCTGTCCCGGCTGTACTGCCAGCGAAAAGTCTTCGATGAGCGGCTTTTGCGGGCTGTAGCGAAACGAGACCTGCTCCAGCCCCACGCTGCCGTCGCTGCGGGGCAAAACAGCCGGGGCCTCGGTCGGCTCATCGGGCTCGTCGAGCACCGCAAACACCCGCCTGGCACTGGCAAAAGCCGACTGCAGCTCGGTCACCACGCCAGATATCTCGTTAAACGGCTTGGTGTACTGGTTGGCATAGGTCAAAAAGGCCGAGATCTGCCCCACCGTCAAATGCCCCGCAATGGCCGCCACCGCCCCGATGATGCCCACCCCGGCATACACCAGCCCATTTACAAAGCGGGTGCAGGGATTGGTCATCGAGGAGTAAAACTGGGCCCGCACACCGCACTGGTACAGCTGCTGGTTGATGCCGTCAAAGGTGTCCTGCGCGCGGCTCTCATAGCGAAAGGCGCGCACCACCTTCTGGCCGGCCACCATCTCCTCCACCAGCGCTCCCATATCGCCCCGCGCCGCCGACTGCCGGCGAAACTGGTCGTGCGAGTGGCGGGCGATAAAGCTGGCCACAAACAGCGACAGCGGGGTGATGAGCACCACCACCAGTGCGATCTTTACGTTGATCGACAGCATAAACAGCAGCGTGCCCACAATGGTGATGACCCCGGTAAAAAGCTGGGCAAAGCCCTGCAGCAGCCCGTCCGAGATCAGATCGATATCGCTGACCATGCGGGTGATCAGGTCCCCGTGGGCGCTCTGGTCGATAAAGCGCAGCGGTACCTTTTGCAGCTTGTCAAACAGGGTGCGGCGCAGGTCGCGCACGGTAAAAAACGCCACCCGGTTGGTGCACAGCGTCATCGCCCACTGAAATACCGCCGCCAGCAGGTACACGCCGGCCAGCCACAGCAGGATGTACAGCACGCCGGTAAATTTCACCTGCCCCGGCCCCACGATCATGTCTATCGCCCGGCCAATGAGCACTGGCCCGTACAGGGTCAGCCCCACACTGGCCGCAGCCGCCAGCAGCGCCAGCACCAAAAACAGCAGGTGTGGGCGCATATAGCGCAGCAGGCGGCCCAGCACCGGGCTCTCTTTTCTGGTATCTCTTTTCACTGTGCCGCCTCCTCTTCGCTCAGCTGGGAGAGACAGATCTCCCGGTACACCTGGCAACTGTCCATCAGCTGGTGATGGGTGCCGCTGCCCACCAGCTGCCCGTCGTCCAGCACCAGCACCAAATCGGCATTTTTAATGGCCGACACCCGCTGCGAGACGATAAATACCGTGCTGCCCTCTATGCGGGCCAGCGCTGCCCGCAGGGCCGCATCGGTGGCAAAATCCAGTGCGCTGGCGCTGTCGTCCAGGATCAGGATCGGCGGCATGCCCACCAGTGCCCGGGCGATAGTCAGCCGCTGCCGCTGCCCGCCCGACAGGTTCTTTCCCCCCTGCTGCACCGGCGCATCCAGCCCCTGGGGCAGCTTCTGCACAAATTCGCTGGCCTGGGCGATATCCAGCGCCCGCCACAGCTGCTCGTCGGTGGCGTCCGGCACCTGCCACAAGAGGTTCTCGCGTATCGTGCCGGTAAACAGCCGCGCCTGCTGCGGCACCAGGCCAAACTGGGCCCGCAGGGCATCCAGCGGCCACTGCCGCACATCCTGTCCGTCTATCTCAACTGTGCCGGCAACTGCGTCGTAAAAGCGGGGCAGCAAGTTGACCAGCGTCGACTTGCCGGCGCCGGTGCCGCCGATAATGCCTACCGTCTGCCCCGGCTGTACCGCAAAACTGATATCGGTCAGCGCGTTCTCACTGGTAAAATAGCGAAAATCCACATCGCGCAGCTGCACCTTGGGGCAGCCGGCAGTCGGGGCGGGCACCGCCGCACCCGGCTGCTGGGTGATAGAGGGTACCGTCTCCAGCACCTCGCTCACCCGGGTGGCCGAGGCCGAGGCCTTGGTGAAGATCACCACCAGGTTGGCCACCACCACCAGCGCCAGCAAGATCTGGGTCATGTAGTTGACCAGCGCGATGATCTGCCCCTGGCTCAGCGCCCCGCTATTTACCTGGTAGCCGCCGAAATACAGGATGGCGATGATGCCAAAATTCATAATGATCGATGTCAGGGGATTGAGCAGCGCCGAGACCCGCCCCACCCGCACCGAGGTACCGGCCAGATTGCCGCTGGCATCGTCAAAGCGCGCTTTTTCCTGTTCCTGGCGGGAAAAGGCGCGGATCACCCGCACCCCCTCCAAATTCTCGCGGGATACGGTGCCGATACGGTCTAATTTTTTCTGTATTGTGCGGTAAAACGGCACCGTCTTTTTCATCACCACATACAGCGTGAGACCGATGAGCGGGATGGCCGCCAAAAAGATCAGCGACATCTTGAGGTCGATGGTCATGGCCATCACCGTGGCACCGATCACCAAAAACGGCGCCCGCACCACCAGCCGTATCAGCATGGCCACCGCCACCTGCAGCTGGTTCACGTCGCTGGTCACCCGGGTGATCAGGGTGGCGGTCCCAAACTGATCCAGCTCCCGGTGCGACAGCTGGCCGATCTTTTTAAACATGTCCTGACGCAGCAGCGTCCCCACCCCCTGCGAGGCCCGGGCGGCAAAGTACTGGCAGGTCAGGGCACAGCCCAGCCCCACCACGCCCAGCCCCACGATGAGCGCCCCCATCTTCCACACGTAGGGCAGGTCGCTCCGCCCTACGCCCCGGTCGATGATGTGGGCCATCAGCGTGGGCACCAGCAGTTCAAAGATCGCCTCGGTCAGTTTAAAAAGCGGGCCCAATATCACCTGCTTTTTAAATGGCTTCAGGTAGCGCAGTAGTTTTTTCAATCGATAAGACCTCTCTTTTCCTCCCCAGTCCGGGGGTCGGCAGCTCTCTGCCCCGCCCGTCTTTTCAGCCTGCGGCCGGGCGGGGCTCTACTTGTAATCGCCGCCGATATCGACTATTATTATAACAACTGGATATCTATATGAAAACTATTTGTTTTATATCCTCTCCATACCTAAATCGTATGGCATTTGTGCAAATCTTTACAGCAGATACGGTTCAGATCGTCCCTCTGCACAGCGGTCTGCCCGCCGTCTCGATCTCTACTGACGGCAGTAACAGGCCTCTCATTCCCAACAGGAGCGTATCTATGGATCTAAAAGCACTGCACTACTTCGTCACCATCGCCGACGAAGGCGCGATCACCGCCGCCGCCAAAAAACTGCATATCTCCCAGCCGCCGCTCTCACGTCAGCTGCACCTGCTCGAAGAGGAGCTGGGCCAGCTCCTCTTCGAGCGGGGCCCGCGCCAGCTGCGGCTCACGGCGGCCGGCCGTCTGCTCTATAAGCGGGCCTGTCACATCCTGGAGCTCTCACAGCTGGCCAAAAAGGAAATGTCCGATTACGGCCGCGGCCAGATCGGCATCCTCAGTCTGGGCACCGTCTCCTCGTCGGGCAGCGCCGTTTTCCAGCAGCGCATGCAAAATTTCTGCCGCCAATACCCCCAGGTGCGTTTTGAACTGCGCGAGGGAAACACCTTCGAGCTGCTGGAACTGCTGTTTGCCGGCATTATCGAGGTGGCCATCGTCCGCACCCCGTTTAAAGATGCCGGGCTGGGCTGCATCTATTTAGAGGAGGAGCCCATGGTGGCTGTGGCATCGGCCGACTACCACTGGCCCACCACCGAGGGAGCGCTCTTCATCAGCCAGCTGCGCGATCGGCCGCTCATCTTCTATCGCCGGTTCGAAACTCTGCTGCTGGGCTGCTGCGAAGATGCGGGTTTCGAGCCGGATATCCTCTGCAAAAACGACGATGCCCGCACCACACTGCTGTGGGCCACCACCGGTGCCGGCGTCTCTATCATGCCCCGGTCGGCCCTCCAGCTGATGGGCCGTCTGCCGGTCAGCTTCAAGGTGCTCAAAGAGCGCAGCCTCTACACCCGCATCGCCGCCGTCTGGGTCAAAGACCGCTACCTCTCCTCGGTGGCCCAGCGCTTTTTAGAGCAGTATACCCCCAGCGCCAGCCACTAGCTATCCGGCACTCATCCTCAAATAGCCTGCCCGCTACTTCTCCCGGGCACACCAGTTTTATAAAACAAAAAGGGGCGCCCCGGCAACTCAAGTCACCGGGGCGCCCCTTTTTGTGGCTCAATACCCGCTCACGCGGTGCATGTCCTTTCAGTTCGCCGCCAGCGGCACACTGGCCAGCAGCGCCTCGTACTCCGGCTGGGGCATGGGGCGATAGAACACATAGCCCTGTATCAGGTCGCAGCCGGCGCGGCGCAAAAACTCCACCTGCTGCGGGTCCTCTATCCCCTCAGCCACCGTCACGATCCCAAACTGGCGCACCAGGTTGATGATGCCCTCCACGATCAGCCGGTCCTTGTCGGCGTGCACCATGTCGCGAAAGAACAGCGCGTCGATCTTCAGCACATCGATGCTCAGATTCTTAATGGTGCTCAGCGACGAATACCCCTTACCAAAGTCGTCGATGGCACAGCTGAAACCCGCCGCCTGCAGATCATCCACGATCTCTGACAGCTGGTCCCAGTTTTCAAACAGGATCGTCTCGGTAAACTCTATCTCCAAAAGCTGCGGCGGCAGGTGGTACTTGTCGCGGATAGCCGTGTACGCCGGCACAAAATCCGCCCCGCCAAACTGCATGCGCGACACGTTCACCGATACTGGCAGCACCCGCTTTTTGCTGTCCAGCATGTGCCGCAGCCAAATACAGACCTCCTCAAACACATACCGGTCTAAAAGCGGGATGGTCCGGTTCTTTTCAAACACCGGGATAAACTGGTCGGGCGGGATCACCGTCCCGTCGGCGCGGCGCCAGCGCACCAGCGCCTCGGCGCAGGCGATCTGCCCGCTCTTCGGGTCGACCTTGGGCTGGTAGTACACCTCAAATTCATGGGCCTTCAGCGCGTCGGCCATGCTGCTCTCAATGGCTTTCTGGGCAAACAGCCGGCGGCGGATCCCCTCGTCATAAAAGCAGTACTGCCCGCTCACCGTCCCGTTCTTCACGTCGCCGCGGGCAAAGTTGGCCCGGTCCATCAGCCCCTCTACCTTCAGCTGCTCCACCGTGTCCTCCACACAGCAGATACCGCACCGCACCGGCAGCGACTGCTTTTGATAGGTGGTGTACACATAGTCCACGATCTGCGCGTCCACATACCGCTGGCGCTGCAGCAGGTGCCGCTTGGCGTCGTACTGCCGCAAGATCACAAAGTTGTCGGCATTTATCCGCCCAAAAACCTCGCTGTCGCCCATATCAGCCGATAGCAGCGCCGCATAGCGCTTTAAGATGTTGTCGCCGCAAGCGTAGCCAAGCAGGTCGTTCAGGTACTTAAAGTCGGCAAAATCCACATAAAAAAGCGCGTATTTTTCTTCTGCCGCCCCGTCCAGCAGCAGCTGAGCCTCTCTCTGAAAGCGGCCCAGATCATAAGCGCCGGTCAGCGGGTCGCGGCCCGCCTGGTCGCTCAGGTCCTGGTTGGCGCTTTTCAGGTGCAGCATCTCCTTAAAATTAAAGCGGAAAAACACCGCCCACACCGCCAAGATCCCCACAAAAAGCAGGATGATGAGCACCGTAAGGTCTCTTGTCTGGCGGCTGGAATAGGCCTCGGCGGCAAAAACCGTCTGGTTGGCCAAGTCAAAATACTGCTCGCTCTTATCCAAAAAAGCAGGCGCCACCGCCGTGTCGGTGCGGTGGGTGTAGAGCAGCTCTTTCAGGTCTCCCCACTGCTGGTCCAGCTCTTCCAGGCGCAGGCGGTAGTCCCGGTCCTCGATCAGCGCCAGCCCATACTTGCCTTTGCCGGTGGTCAGGTTCTCCAAAATATCGTCTAAGTACACGATCAGCTCGTCGCTCGGCGTGTCGGCCAGTTCCAGCTTCACCAGCCGCTGGGTGGCGCCGCGCACGATGCCCACATAATTGATCAGCTGCCCGTGGGAGCGCACGCTGTGGATAGACTGCAGCGTCACACACCCCAGCAAGATCATCCCCACAAAAAAGCCGAACAGCGCGTACCGCCACCGCCTTTTCATCGCCGCCTCACCTCCCCGTTTTACACATATCATCATTATACCATTTTCTACAAAAGAAGCCAAATTCTTTTTTGCATTTTTAGATGTTTGCCAAAAACATCGCCACATTCTTTTTGGACGCACATATCCAAGCTCGCAATTATGACCTGTCTTCCATTTATCCTGCGCCGGTCTGACGAATCATTCGCCTATCAGCTGGCAGTGGTTGCCGACAACGGCGCCATGGAAGTGACCCAGCCGCTGCGCACAAAAAAGAGCGCCCGGGCACTGGTCCCGGGCGCTCGCTTGTCTCGTAAAAACAGTTTGCTGACGCGGTATATCCGCCTATCGGCGCGGCTGCCAATGCGGCTTTTTAATGCGCTGTACCGCTTTTAACATGGCCAGCAGCATCACCGTTTCAATGGGCAGCAAGATCAGGTTTTTGGTGATGCGCACGCTCATCAGCGCCCAAAAGGCACTGCCGTACATCACCGACAGCCACAGCGGTGTCAGCAGCAGGTTCACCACCCCGGTCACCGCGCATTTGGCCGCCAGCGCCCGCCAGATGGTGGGCGCTTTCTGGTACAGCACCAGCCCGTACAAAAAGCCGGTGACCACCGCATTTAGCGTAAAGCCGGGGAAAAACCCCCCCGCTGTGGGCCGCACCAGATACTTGATGATATCGGCCACCCCATTGGCCGCTCCGGCTGCCACCGGGCCGTACAGGTACCCGCTGGTGCCGATCGCCAAAAAGGTGAGCCCGATCTTTAAAAACTCGTTGGGCACGATGGTAAAAAAGTGCAGCACCACGTTCAGCGCCGTGAGCATGGCCAGCCCGGTCAGGCTGTAAGGCGAGCGCAGCTCCTGCGCCGAGCGGGCCACACATTGGCCCAGTGACAATTTTGCGTTGGCATTCGATGACATAAAAAAACCTCCTTATCTCTGCAAAGTAGTGTGCATGCAGCCACATAAGGAGATGCTCTAACGTCTCTCTCAGAAGAAAAAGCCAATTTGCCGCGGCCAACAGTTCCCGCGCCTGCACCGCACCTCCAGCCATCCCCCTAAGCAGGAGAAAGGCCCGAAAAGGTACTTCTGCCCATTCCCCCTACAGGCGGGTACCGGCCAGAGGAAAAGGCAACTATTTGCGCCAGCAAAACGGAGCGCTGTGCCCGACAAGGCTCTTCTTCAAGCTATTCTCACAGAGAATAGCCGTGGCAGCGGGATGCAGACCGCGCACCGCAAGAGTCGTGCCGCTCGCCCACTGCGGCCGGCCCGTCGGGCCTGGCCACAGCAAAAAGGCAGCGCCGCTCTTTTCGTCCGGCTGTCAACTCCCCGTTCAGCCGGCACTTAACGCGCAGGGTCTTACTCTGCTAAAGGCATTGTAGCAAAAACGCCCCTACCGCGCAAGACCCTGCCCGCTAAAATCGGGAATGAAGCTCTCACTCACAGTTCCCCCCTCCTGCACAAAGGCGTTCTCAATGCCCAGTTCCAGCGCGTAATCGATCACCCGTTCGTACTCCGCCGCCGTTATGCAGCGGCCCAGCTCGGGCCAGCGCACCCGCACTCGGGGCAGGGGGGTATACTGGTTCATGATGCTCAGGTACACACTGTCGCCAAAGCGCCCGTAAAGATAGCGCAGCACCGCCCGGCTGTCCGCCTCACAGCCGGGCAGCAGCAGGTGCCGCACGATCATCCCCCGCCGCATCATGCCGCAGTCGTCAAACACCGGTTCCCCCACCTGTAAAAACATCTCGTCCAGGGCCTCCCGCACCACCTGCGGGTAATCCGGCGCCCCCGAATAGCGCGCCGCCAGCTGCACATCCAGGTACTTGCAGTCGGGCAGGTAGATGTCCACATATCCCGCCAGCATCCGCAGTGTCTCCCGGCGCTCGTAGCCGCCGCAGTTATACACCACCGGCAGCGCCAATCCCCGGCTCTTGGCCAGGTCCAGCGCCGCAATTACCTGGGGCAGATAATGGGTGGCCGTGACCAGGTTCAGGTTGTGTGCTCCCTGCTGCTGCAGCGACAAAAAGCTCTCAGCCAGCTGGGGCACCGTCACCTCTACTCCCTGCCCGTCGGCGCTGATCTGGTAGTTCTGGCAAAATACGCAGCCCAGCGTACAGCCGCTAAAAAACACCGCGCCCGAGCCCCTGTCGCCCGACAGGCAGGGCTCCTCCCAAAAGTGCAGTGCTGCGCGCCCGGCGCGCACCGCCGCTCCGGCCCCGCAGTACCCAGTCTCTCCACGCAGCCGGTCGGCGCCGCAGCGACGCGGGCACAGCGTACAGTGTTCCAGCAGCTGCCGGTAGTCCTCCCCCATGTTCACCGCTCCCCTCTGTTTTTCCTGACGATTATACCACCGCTAGCCCCGGCAGCGCCACTTTTTTTGCCGCTACCAGACGATTTTACACCTTTTTCGATTGACAAAATTCTCACATATCTGTACTATTGTACTAAACATCTAGTACAAAATTCTCTGCGGGCGGGCCTCCCAGCCTCACCGCGGCACTGAGAGAGGGGCACACACATGCAGCTGATACTCCAAGATATCACCAAGGCCTTTGGCGAAAAATCGGTGCTCACCGGCGCCAGCTTCACCTTTGAAAAGGGAAAGATCTACGGCCTGCTCGGCCGCAACGGAGCAGGTAAGACCACGCTGTTTAACTGCCTCAGCGGCGAGCTGCCGCCCGACAGCGGCGCCGCCGTCGTCCAGTTCGGCGACGCTGAAAAGCCGCTGACGCCCGAGGACATCGGCTACGTGTTCTCCACCCCCATCCTGCCCGAGTTCATGACCGGCTACGAATTCTTAAAATTCTACATAGAGATCCACAAAAACATCCCCCAGACCGCCAGCATCGACGACTACTTCGAACTGGTCGGCATCGAGCCGCAAGACCGCCACCGCCTCATCAAGGGCTACTCCCACGGCATGAAAAACAAGGTGCAGATGCTCTGTTTCCTCATCGCCAAGCCGCCTATCATCCTGCTGGATGAGCCGCTCACCTCTTTTGACGTGGTGGCTGCACTGGAGATGAAGAACCTGCTGCGCGACATCAAAAAAGATCACGTCATCATCTTCTCCACCCACATCCTGCAGCTGGCCACCGACCTGTGCGACGAGATCGTCATCCTAAACGGCGGTGCGCTCTCCCAGATGGACACCGCCCTGCTGCACAGCAAGGAGTTCGAGGAGAAGATCATCGAGATCCTGCGCGATCCGCCCCACCAGCCCGAGGCCCCGCCCGCCGCTGCCGCCAGCCCCAAAAGCGCCTTCTCCCTGCGCGGCAAAAGGAGGTGATGGCCGTGGAGCAAACGCAAAAAAACAGCGACTTCGCCAGCACGCTGATCACTGTATTCACCGTACAGGCAGCGCTCACCGCCAACAAATTTATCTACTATTTTAAGCGTATCCCCCTGCTGGGCCGCCTGGCCGGCGACAGCATCTACGCCGACGGCAGCCTGAAAACAGCGCTGTGCGGGGTGTTTGCCATTCTCAAGCAGCTCATGCGCTTTTTCTACAAGGCGCTCTACATCGGCCTTGTCGCCTATCTGCCCGCCTTTCTCATGCTCGAAAACGCCGCCAAAGCCACCCGCCAAGGCCTGTTCGTATGGGTCCTGCTCATGATGAGCATCGGCGGCGCAGTGCTGAACGCCCACACCGCCAATACCGACTTTTTGCGCTACACCTGTATCAAACTGCTGGGCATGGAGCCGGGCCGTTTCATCTACAGTACGGTGGTGTTCGATCACCTTACCGACCTGGTATTTTTCCTGCCGGCCTCCCTCATCTTCGGTCTGCTGGCCGGTCTGCCGCTGGTCAGTTGTCTGGTGCTGCCGGTCATGGTGGTGGGGCTGCATCTGGCCGGCGAGGCCCTGCATCTGTTTTTGTTCGACAAGTGCGGTATCGTGCTGGTCAAAAAGTATCTCATCACCTGGGGCTTTGCCGGTCTGTGCCTGCTGTTGGGCTATCTGCCGCTGCTGTTTCCGGGCCTGGCGCCGCTGGTGCGCCACCACTGGGCAGTCAGTTTGCCGGGCGCACTGCTGTTTTTGGTGCTGGGCGGTCTGGGCCTGCACTACTTAAAGACCTACAGCGTCTACACCGGTCTGTCGCAGGCCACCACCAACCTCAGCGAGGCGGTGCTCGACCCCAAAAAGGCCCAGAGCCAGGCGCTGTTTGCCGGGGTCAAGCTCAAAGACGAAGACCTGCGGCAAGAGAGCCTGCAGCCCGGCCGCTTTGCCCACCGCCACGGCTTCGACTACCTCAACGCCCTGTTTTTCGACCGCCACCGCCGCATGGTGCTAAAGCCCATCCTCATCGAGCTGGCGGTCATCGGCGCCCTGTTTTTACTGCTGGTGCTGCTGTGCATCCTGTCTCCCCAGCTGGCCTACACCGGGGCGGCAGCGGTCACCGGCATCCTGCCGGTGTTCGTGTTCTGCATGTACATGGCCACCAGTCAGTGCGAGCGCATCCCCCGCGCCATGTTCTATAACTGCGATATCGCCCTGCTGCGCTACAGCTTTTCCCGCTCCCGCCGCGCCGTGCTCGAGACCTTCCGCCGCCGCATGCTCTACGTCGGCGGGTTCAATCTGCTGGTGGGCGCGGCCATGTGCGCCGCCGTCGGCGGGGTCGTGGCGCTGGCCGGCGACCACTGGCCGCCCGACCAGATGATCCCCTTCATGCTCTCACTGCTCTGCCTGTCGCTGTTTTTCGCGGTACATCACCTGTTTTGCTACTATATCTTCCAGCCCTATACCACCGATCTCAACATGAAAAACCCCTTCTACAAGCTGGTCAACATGGCCGTTTACCTGCTGTGCTACCTCTGCTTGCAAATAAAGGTCGAGCCCCGGGGCTTTGCCGTCGTGGTCAGTCTTTCCACCGTCGTCTACATGACCGTGGCGCTCCTGCTGGTCTACCGCTTTGCCCCCAAAACATTTCGGGTCAAGTGATCTCTTGCCCGCCGCCAAAAGCAGCCCCGGCCACCCTTTTTCGGGGGTGGCCGGGGCTGCTTTTTCGGGGGTGGCCGGGGCTGCTTTTTCTTTCACTGCTTTTCCTTCACTCGGTCTCTCCGGTATCCCTATACAGGCAAAAGCGGTTCTTGCCACCGCGTTTGGCCCGGTACATCGCCTGGTCGGCCCGGCCGTAAAGCGCCTGGTAATCGTCCCGGTCGGCAGTTCGGGCAACGCCCACACTGGCAGTCACCGCGTGGCCGGGCAGGTCCGGCAGGTGGATGGTGCTGATAGAACTGATGATGCGGGCGGCGCGGCGCTGCACGATCTCGTCGCTGTGCGCCCCCACCATAAACACCGCAAATTCGTCGCCGCCCACGCGGCCCACCATGTCCTCCTGCCGAAAGCAGTGGCGCAGGCCGGTGCCCACCGCGCGCAGCAGCGCATCGCCGGCCGCATGGCCGCAGCAGTCGTTGACCCGCTTAAAATCATCCAGGTCGATCATGAACAAAAATCCCTTGGTGCCGCCCTGCAGCAGCTCCCCCACCTGTTCCTCCAGCGCCGCTTTATTAAAGGTGCTGGTGGCCCGGTCCAGCGCCGAGCGCCGCCGCAGCGCCTCCTCCTTGCGCTTTTGTTCACTGATGTCCATCAGCTTGCCGATGCTGCGCTCCGGCCGTCCGGTGCGCGCGTCATAGAGCGTCTGGTACTGGCAGCGCATCCAGTGGTAGCGCCCATCCCGGCCCCACATGCGCAGCTGGCAGCTGTCGTTTTGGCCCGGTGCCAAACTGGCCGCCTTTTTGAGCAGCGAGTCAAGCAGCACCGCATCCTGCGGGTGCAGTACCGATAGTCCCCCCTGCCCCCGGCCGGTATAGCGCATGTTCAGCTGCGCCACGGCGAACTGGTTTTGTACGTTGGGGGTAAACTGCAGCGTCTTGTCGCGGTGATCGTACTCCAGCAGCACCGTGTCCGAAAAGCGGGCCAGCAGCGCGTACCGCTCCTCCTCCATCCGCAGCCGGCGGCGCTGGCCCCAAAACAGCCAAACACCCACGCCGCCCAGCAGTGCCAGCAGCGCGATGAGCGCCACCGCCAAGATCACCGTGTAGCGCAAGATCGCCGTGGGGTGCCCGGTCATGCGGGTAGTGCGCATACAGCAAAACAGCCGCCAGCCGTTATAGCCCAGGTCCTCCACCGCCACATACGAGCCCTGCCCACCCGGCTGGGCAATGCGCACCACTGTGCTCTCGCCGCTTTCCAGCGCAGCCTGCAGCTGCGCGACCTGCTCGTCGGGCACCTGTTGTCGCCGCAGCTCGGCAACCAGGTCCAGCTCTCTGGGGGCGCCGTCTCCCGCCAGCACCACCAGCGTGCCACTGCCGTACACCAGGTAGCTCTCTCCGGCACCGTAGATGGTCTTTTCCCCCGTCGGCCCGGTGAGCATCTCACCGCAGATAGAACAGTAGAGCACCCCTGTCAGCTGCCCCTGCCGCAGCACCGCCGCCGCCACATAAAAGGTATAGCCGCCCGCCTCGCCCCGGCCCGCATACAGCGGGGTCACCACCGTCTGGCCCCGGCGCAGCTCCTCCAGGCCCTCCTGCTCCTGCGGGGTGTAGTCCGCTGCGCCGGCAGCCAGCTCCTCTGCAGTCAAATAGGTCACGGCACCGCTGCCCTGCTCTCCGCGCACCGCGCTGATATAGCGGTCGATCCACGCTCTGTCCGCGCTGTCGGCCGTCTGGATAGCCGCGGCCATGCTCTGCAGCGTGTCGGTGGCGTCGTCGATATCCGCCTGCACCACCTGCCGGCGAGCCATCGCGCTGCCGCGCATGTCCTGCACCGCCATATCTACAAACAGCTTTTGCACCCGCGCGCGGTAACCGGCAAACAGCCCGCTCATCAGCACCGCCGCCAACAGTAAAAAAGCCAAAAACAGACCGATGGTCCAGCCCACATGCCGCTTTTTTCTCCGGTCCACCCGCTCTCCCCCGCCTCTCCTCAACCCTGTCCCGCAAAGCTTTAAAATTGGAGTATTTTACTAAAAAATAAGTATACTAGTTTTTGTCACAAAACGCAATATGTGTACATATACCAATAGCTCGTTTTAACTGCAGAACAGCAAAGGGGTGGAACCGGCCCGTGAGATGTGGTATGATAGTTGCACGACAAAATTCGACCCGCGGGCGGCGCGTCGCCTGCGGCACAGCACGTAGGGGGTCAACGTATGCAACTGCTAAAAGAGCGCATTTTAAAAGACGGCAAGGTCAAACCCGGCCATATCCTAAAGGTCGACAGCTTCTTGAACCACCAGATGGACGTGGCGCTGTTTAACGAGCTGGGGCGCGAATTTGCCCGCCGCTTCGCCGGCGAAAAGATCACCAAGATCATCACCGTCGAGGCCTCCGGTATCGGCATCGCCGCCATCGTGGCCCAGCACTTCGGCAACGTGCCGGTAGTCTTCGCCAAAAAAACGCTCTCCAAAAATCTCGACGGCGAGCTGCTCACCGCACAGGTCCGCTCTTACACCCGCGGCGGCGTGTACACCATCCAGATGGAGCGCAAATTCCTCTCGCCCGACGACAACATCCTCATCATCGACGACTTTCTGGCCAAAGGGCAGGCGCTGCTGGGCCTGCTCGAGATCGTGGCGCAGGCCGGGGCCAAAGTGGCCGGCTGCGGCATCGTCATCGAGAAGGGCTTCCAGGACGGCGGCCAGCTCATCCGCGAAAAAGGCGTCCGGCTGGAATCGCTGGCCATCATCGAGTCCATGACCGATGATACCATCACCTTTGCCCCCTAGTGCCGTACAGTTTATGGGCAGGTATATTGGCCGCGGCGCTGGTGGGCTCCGCGGCCTTTTACTTTTACTGCCAAAACCACTGCCTGCAGGTCAGCCGGCCGGTACTCGATCTGGGGCTCGACGCCCCGCTGCGGGTACTGCACCTCTCCGATCTGCACAGCGCTAGCTTTGGCCGCGGCGGGCGGGCGCTGTACCAGATGGCTGTCCAGCTGGAGCCCCAGCTCATCTGCGTCACCGGTGACTGGATCGACGCCAAAGACAGCGCCTGGCGCCGCACCGCCAACGCGCTCATCCGGCTCACCGCCGTCGCACCGGTGGTCTTCGTGCCCGGCAATCACGAGCACCGCAGCGGTCGCTGGCCGCAGATACGCCCCTATCTGGAGCGGGGCGGGGTACAGGTGCTGTGCGATGACCTGCTCACCCTGCACACCGCCGCCGGCCCGGTGAGCCTGCTGGGCCTCGACGAGCGGCGCGGCGTCACTTACGGCCAGTACCTCTCCCGGCGCGGCGGCCCGGCGCCAGACCCCTACTCCCAGCTCTTTGCCGCGCTGGCGCAGCGCCCCGGCCCCCGTCTCCTGCTCACCCACTACCCCGAGCAGTTTTGCCAAAAAGGCGGTGGCGGCCACAGCCGCCACTCGTTCTCGCTGCAGCTGTCCGGTCACGCCCACGGCGGGCAGATCCGCTTTCCTTTCCCCCAAGGGCTCATCGCCCCGGGCCAGGGGCTCTTTCCCCGCTACACCGCCGGGCTGTTCAACTGCCGCGGCCAGCGCCTGCCAAGCGGCAGCCGCCCGCACGGGCCGGCGCTGCTGGTCAGCCGCGGGCTGGGCAACAGCTTTTTTCCCCTGCGGGTACAAAATCGCCCCGAGGTGATCCTGCTCACCCTGCGCTAAAGCCAGTCGGCCCGCAGATATAAAGCACCGCTCCACACCCCTTTTCGGGCCTGTGTGGGGCGGTGTTTTACAAAAATTCACAAATTATTCGCGGCGCGTTCTCGCCGGTATAGTACACTGTGTCTTGTTTTGATCCTGCCCGCCACACCCCGGTGGTCCGTATCCCGGCTCTGTCGCCGGCGGCGGGCAGTCCCCACTAAAAAACACAGCTGCCCGCACACCTGTGCGCGGGCTCACAGCAGAAAGGAACGCCACCTCATCATGGCACGAAAAGTCCTCTACTACGGCGGTGATATCGTCACTGCCGACCGCGACGTATACGCCGCCGCCCTGCTCACCGACGGTGGGCGGGTGCTGGCCGTCGGCGAGCCGGATGCGCTCATCCAGCGCGCCGGCGACGATGTCGAGCCCTGCGACCTGCAGGGCGCCACCCTGCTCCCGGGCTTTGTCGACGGGCAGGCCAGCCTGCTGCACCTGGCCGGGCACCAGGCCCAGCCGGGCTATTTGCAGTCGGTCGCTCAGCTGCAGCGGGCCCAGCGGGCACTGCTGTTGCGGGGGGTCACCACAGTGGGCAGCTGCTGCCGCACCCCGGCCGACTTTACCCTGCTGCGCACCGCCGCCGGGCAGGGTCTGGTGTGCACCGACGTACAGGCCAGTATACATATCGATATCGCCGAGCAGGTGCTGCCGCAAAATGCCGAGTACCTGGGCAGCGGGCAGCGCTGTGGGCTGGGGCGGCTGCGCATCGCCAGCTTGTATATCGTGCTCGACCGGCCCGACCGCTACCGCGATCAGGAGCTGCGGCGCATCGTCCAGTACAGCTTGGCCAGGCACATGCAGCTGGTGGCCCACTGCCAAAGCCCGCAGCTGGCCCGCCAGTTTGCCGACAACTTCGCCGCTGCCCTGCAAAAGAGCACCGAGTGCTGCACCTACCGCCCGGTCATCACCTGCCCCCAGCCGCTCGACGTGAGAGCGCTCTCTAGCAGCGCGCTGCAGTTCGCGGGCGCCCCCTCCCCCCTGCCCGAGGCGCTGCCCCGGCCACTCTCGGCCATGCGGCGGCTCATACTGGGCGAGGTGCTGCCGCTGCAGGCGCTCAAGATCGCCGCCTACCGCCCGGCCTACCTGTATTTCGAGGAGGATCAAAAAGGCATCCTCCAGCCCGGTGCCCGGGCCGATCTGGTGCTGCTCAGCGACAACCCCCTCAAGGTGCGCCCCAACGAGCTGGGCGATATCCGGGTGCAGTCGGTCATCAAAAACGGCGAGCAGCTGCACCTGTTTGCCCAGTCAACTGCCGGCGCCGTTCACCAAACCTCGCCCCACCGGTAAAAGGAGCACTGCTATGCACCGTCTCACGCCAAGGCTCTCCATCTTTCCCCTCTCCCCTGCCCAAATGCAGCTGTGGGTACACGATCTGCCCGCGCTGGAGGCCGCACTCGGCTGCACCTACCGGGGCGAGCCGCTGTCCGGCCCCTTTTTGCAGGTCGTGTGCGCCCAGGCGTCAGCGGCCGCGGCCGCCGGTACAAACTATATGTGGCACAGCTTTTGGCTGCTCATGCGCCGCAGCGACCGCAGCATCGTCGGCTCCGCCGTGTGGAAAGGAGCACCCGATGCCAGCGGTCGGGTCGAGATCGGCTACGGCCTGGGCCAGGCATTTTACCACCAGGGCTACATGACCGAGGCAGTGTCCGAACTCTGCCGCTGGGCACTCGATCAGCCTGCTGTCACCTCTGTGCTGGCCGAGACCGACCCGCTCCCCCAAGGCGCCGCCTCGCAGCGGGTGCTCAAGCGCTGCGGATTTCTGCCCTACCCGCAAAAAAGCGGCTGTTGGTGGTGTTTAAAATAGCCTCCGCACCCGCGCGCTCCTGTAAACAAAAAGCGCCGAAGAGCCATTCTTCGGCGCTTTTTATTTCTAACTGTCTTTACAGGGCAGCAAAGTTCTGCTGCAGTACCTGACGCATCGTCTCCTCCTGCCCCTCGGCAAAGGTGGCGATGATGGTCACCATGTAATCTCCCTGCTGGCGCACCATATACCACTGGTGTACCCCTTCCGCCGTGACCGGCAGCACCTGAAAAGTCTCCTGGGCCACCTCCAGCGAAAAAACATCAGCACTGGTATCATACTGGGGCGCCGCTACCGCCTCCAGCTGTTTTTTCAGTATCTGCAGGTAGTTTTTCTCGGTCAGCGCCGCCACCGGCATCTTCTCGGCCGCCAGCTGTACCGCCGGCAGCCCCTCGGCCGCAGTGGCCACCATATCAAATATGGTCTGCTGCTTCGACTGCTCATACCCCTGCTGCTGTCCGTCCGACAAATTGTCGGCGCCGCTGTCCATCATGGCGTCAATCTGCTCGTCAGTGTAGGCCGACCAGCCCGCCGGCAGCGTAAACACCACTCCCAGCGACTGGTTTTCAAACCGCTCGCCCGCCCAACTGCCCCGGGCAAATACAAACGTCTCCTCCTCTTTGCTGCTGGCCGCCGAAGATGACGGCGCACTGCTCTGGGCCCCGCTCTTAGCCCCGTCTTTTTTGCCCGGCAGCGAACAGCCGGCCAGCAGTACCCCGCCGGCCAGCAGCACCACTAAAAGTCTGCGCATACTCTTCACCTGTATACTCCTCCTCTTTTTTCTGCCGGGCGCCTCAAACAGCACCGTGCGGCAGCTCTTTTCTGTGTCTACCATATCAAAAAAGCCCCTGTTTTACAAGGGGCGGCACGTATTGACAAAGTTCCGTTCACTGCACTATGATACAGGCAGTGACCGTGTAGCCGCTCTGCCATTCGGCAGAGCGTTTTTTCTAGCGGCTCCGCCGATGCGAGCGCGGGGTCTACACTACAAAAAAGGAGTACTTTTTATGGCTGTATATCGGGGCAATTTTCTCTACACGCCGGCACTGGGCCAGCTAAAGGTGGTCGAGCGCGGCTGGCTCATCACCGAAAACGGGCTGGTGCGCTCACTCACCCAGCGCCAACCGGCCTCAGCCGGTCCGCTCACCGCCGATTTTGGCGACGCGCTGGTCCTCCCCGCCTTTACCGACCTGCACCTGCACGCGCCCCAGCTGCCCAACATGGGCCTGGGCTACAGCGAGGGGCTGGACGGCTGGCTGGAACGGTACACCTACCCCGTCGAGCACCGGTACGCCGACCCCGGCTACGCCCACCAGCTCAATGCGGCGCTCATCAGCCAGCTGCGGTGCTACGGCTCGCTGCACGCCGTCATCATGGGCTCCACCTCCGCCGCGGCCGCGGCCGATCTGCTAGAGCAGTACCGCCGCAGCGGCATGTGGGCCTATGTGGGCAAAATGAATTCCGACTATCCCGGCTACGGCGTCCAAAACGAACAGACCGCCCCCTCCATCGCCGAGACCGTGCAGCTGGCCCATCGCTACGGTGGACCCGGCCGGGTCCGCTATGCCATCTCGCCGGAGTTCGTGCCCTGCTGCTCCGACGAACTGATGGCCGCTCTGGGCCAGCTGGCCCGCGAGACCGGGCTGCCGGTCCACTCCCACATGTCCGAAGGGGAGAGCGACCTGCAACTGGTGCGGCGTCGCTTTCCCCGCGAGGGGTACTACGCCGGGGTGTACGCCCGCTTTGGTCTCATGGGCAGCGGCCCCTCGGTCATGGCCCACTGTCTCACCAGCCCCGAGGAGGAGATCGCCCTGCTCAAACAGCACGGCAGCTTTGTCGCCCACTGCCCGGTCTGCAGTCTCGACTTGGCCGGCAGCGGCTTGCCCCCCATCCGCCGCTATCTAAACGAGGGGATCCCCGTGGGGCTGGGCAGCGATATCGCCGGCGGCCACACCCTCAACATGATGCAGGTCATAGTGGCCGCCGTGCAGATCTCCAAGCTGGTGGTACAGCAAAAGCCCCAGCTCTCCCCCCTCAGCGAAGTCGAGGCGCTCTACCTGGCCACCAAAGGCGGCGGCGCCTTTTTCGGCCGCGTCGGCAGTTTCGAGCCCGGCTACAGTTTCGACGCGCTGGTCATCGACGACCGCGATCTGGGCCAGCTGTCGCCGCTGCACCTCTCCCCCGCCCAGCGGCTGGAGCGCTTTCTCTACTGCGGCGACGACCGCCACATCTCCCGCCGCTACTGCGCCGGCCGGGAACTCACCGCCCTATAGCCGCCTATCTCTTGGCCCGGCAGCACCGCCAAAAGGTGCCTGCCGGACAGTTTGCCGGCTGCTGGCGGCTGCTGGGCGGCACTGTCCCCTCCTGCACATTTCCCCGTTTCCGCGATCTCTGCAACACTAGAATACAGTTGCACAGACCTGCCAAAAATGGTAAAATAAATTGTTTGTTTTACACCATCGACCAGGAGGCTCACTGTATATGCCAGACTATAGCCAGCAAATCAGGCGCCGGCGCACCTTCGCCATCATCTCGCACCCCGACGCCGGCAAGACCACGCTCACCGAAAAGCTGCTGCTCTATGGCGGCGCCATCACCCAGGCGGGGACAGTCAAGGGCAAAAAGTCCTCCCGCCATGCAGTGAGCGACTGGATGGAGATCGAAAAGCAGCGCGGTATCTCGGTCACCAGCTCGGTGCTGCAGTTCGAGTACGGCGACTGCTGCATCAACATCCTCGACACCCCCGGCCATCAGGACTTCTCCGAGGACACCTATCGCACGCTCATGGCCGCCGACTCGGCAGTCATGGTCATCGACGCCGCCAAAGGCGTCGAGCCCCAGACCCGCAAGCTGTTTAAAGTCTGCCTGCTGCGCGATATCCCCATCTTCACCTTCATCAACAAAATGGATCGCGAGGCGCGCGACCCGTTCGAGCTCTGCGAGGAGATCGAGGAGGAGCTGGGCATCGGCACCTGCCCCATCAACTGGCCCATCGGCTCGGGCAAATCCTTTAAAGGCGTGTACGACCGCAAAAAGCGCGATATCTTGGCCTTCAGCGCCACCGGCGGCGCCAAGCGGGTCCAGGCCACCGAGGCCGGTCTCGACGACCCCCACCTGGTCGATATGCTGGGGCAGGAGCTGTATCAAACACTGTGCGACGACGTAGAGCTGCTCGACGGCGCCGGCGACGATTTCGATATGGAGCTGGTGCGCCACGGCAAGCTCTCGCCGGTCTTTTTTGGCTCGGCGCTGACCAACTTCGGGGTAGAGCCATTCCTGGAGCAGTTTTTGCAGATGACCACCCCGCCGCTGCCCCGCACCACCGTCGAGGGGGATATCGACCCGTTCGATCCCGAGTTCTCGGCTTTCGTGTTCAAAATACAGGCCAACATGAACCGTGCCCACCGCGACCGTCTGGCCTTCATGCGCATCTGCTCGGGCAAGTTCTCTAAGGGGATGGAAGTGCTGCACGTACAACAGGGCAAAAAGATCAAGCTGGCCCAGCCCCAGCAGATGATGGCCCAGGAGCGCGCCATCGTCGACGAGGCCTACGCCGGCGACATCATCGGCGTGTTCGATCCCGGCATCTTTTCCATCGGCGACACGGTCTGTGCCCCCTCAAAAAAGGTGCGCTTTTCCAGCATCCCCACCTTTGCGCCCGAACACTTTGCCCGGGTGCGCCAAGTTGATACCCTCAAGCGCAAGCAGTTTGTCAAAGGTATGGACCAGATCGCCCAGGAGGGTGCCATCCAGATCTTCCACGAGCCCTATTCCGGCATGGAAGAGGTCATCGTGGGGGTGGTGGGCACCCTGCAGTTCGACGTGCTGGAATACCGCCTCAAAAACGAGTACGGGGTGGATATCCGCATGGAGCGCCTGCCCTACCAGTCGCTGCGCTGGATCGAGAGCGAGATCGAGCGCCCCGACGACCTGCACCTGAGCACCGACACCAAGCTGGTGCAGGATTACCGCGACCGCTATCTGCTGCTGTTCACCAGCGAGTGGAACGTGCGCTGGTCGCTGGAGCACAACAAAGGTCTCGAGCTGGCCGAGTTCGGCATGAACGAGTCGTGACCCGCTCTCCGGCGTTTTTTGTGATACAGATATAAAAAGAGCTGTGCCGTCCCTCACAAGGGGCCGCACAGCTCTTTTTTCACCCATATCGGGTAATTCTAGCGCCACACCACTTCCGCCGGTTTTTTGGGGGCCGGGCGTCGGTAGTGCACCGCCGGGTGCCCCAGCACCAGGCAGGTGGCCAGCTGCAGGTCATCCGTCACGCCGAAAAATGCCCGCAACGCGTCATTCTCGGCGATCGCACACTGGGCAAATCCACAGTACAGCGCCCCCAGACCCATAGCGTGGGCCATCAGCTCTATGTTGGCTGCCGCCAGGCACCCGTCGACGACCTGGGGCGCCAACACGGCGATCATCTGGCTGCCGCCGTAAAACAGCGTGTCCTTTTGCCGGTCCTGCAAAAAGTCCTCGTACCGCCGCTGCATCCCCTCTATGCCCCGCCGGGCCGCATACCGCGCCAGGCTGGCAAATATCCGCTCTTCTATCTGGGGCAGCTGCTCATCCAGCACCACATAGCGCACCTGTTGCCGGTTCGAGCCGGTAGGGGCTGCGCACCCCGCCTGCAGCAGCTTATCTATCTGCCGGCGGCTCACCTTTTCCCCGGTAAAGCGGCGGATGCTGCGGCGAAACTGCATCATCCGCAAGAGCTGGTCGGGGTCCACGTCATATCGCTGGGAGGTATATGGCTCCGGGTCCCACTGGGGATACTGGGGCAGCTTTACCGCCCCCACAGGGCAGATAGCCGCACAGTGCCCGCAGCTGATACACCCCCGCGCGCTGGGTGCCGCCCGGCCCCCCACCACGTCTATCGCCTGTGTCACGCACAGCTGTACACACTGCATGCAGCCGGTACAGCGCTCGGTATCGATCTCGATCACCGCGCTCATCCCCCTTTTTCTCTTCTGCTAGCAGTATACCGCACCGGCGCCCTGTTTGGCCAGTCAAAAGTAATACATGCCCCGCACTTTTTCTGCCGCCGGCGCCGGCTCATTCAGACAGAGCGCCGCGCTGTTTCCGGCCCGGGCTCCGCGGTACAGCCAACACCGTGCAGGCAGTCGCAACGATCCTCGGTCCGCCTGTCGACCTCGATCCAGCGCCTTCTACTGTCGCCTTTTTGCGCACCTGTTCCCCCGCCGTGCCCCCAGCTGCGGCAATCTCCGGGTACGGTGCACTGTGTATAGGCGCACCCCAAAAGCGCCCGTTTACAGTGTTGGGGGCATCCCTCCCCTGCAAGCGAGCGCCTTTGTCTGTGGGGCCACGAGTCAAAACAGCCCGGCTCTCCTGCGACCGCCGCGGCGCGTTTTTATTTTTTACCGCCCGCGACTGCCTATAAAAAACCGCAGCTTCCCGGGCCCCACCAGGTCCGCTATTTATAAAGTCTCCTTATCCCGGCCCCACCGCTTAAATGCGGATCGTCTCACCGGCATAGATCAGGTTCGGGTCCTGGATACCGTTTAGCTCCGCCAAATACGACACCGTGGTGCCAAAACGCCTGGCCAGGTCCCACAGTGTGTCGCCCCACACGATGGTATAGTAGCCGTTCCCGATACTGCCGGTACCGCCACCGGGGATAATCAACACCTGTCCGGGAAAGATCAGGCTGGGGTCTTCTATGCCATTGGTCGCCGCCAGCGCCGATACGGTGGTGCCGTAATACCGGGCGATGTCCCACAGCGTGTCGCCCGCCTGCACCGTGTAAGTGCCGCTGCCGCCACTGCCGGTACCACCGCCCTCACAGAGGATGCGCAGCACCTGCCCGGGGTAGATCAAGCTGGGGTCCTGCAGACCGTTTATCTCGGCGATACAGTCTACTGTGGTGCCAAAGTACCTGGCTATGCCCCACACCGTATCACCCGGCTGCACCGTGTAGTCGCAGGTGTCGTGCACCTCCTCGGGCAGCCCGGGGTCAGGTATGATGCTTGAGCCCGAGAGCAGTATCCCGTCGGTAAAGCGGTCGCGGTCCACGTTGCCGCCAATGCCGGGCACGGAGCCGGTGCTGGTGTACTGCCAGCCCACCCAGCTCTGCCAGGCGCCGCTGTCGCCGGGCGCGTCCACACCGTAGTGGGCCACCCACAGCGGGTAGCTGGCCGCCATTTGGGGCGACCACACCGTGCGGGCAGTATAGGCGTTGGAGTAGAGCACCACCTCTTTGCCCGACAGTTCGGCCACTGTCTGGATAAAAGCCTGCCCGATCGCGTTGATCTGCGCTACCGACAGGTCGCCAAAGCTCTCAAAGTCCATAGCCAACCGGCAGTCCGGCTGGGTACCCGAGATTGTCGAGACGAAAAACTGGGCCTGCTGGCGCGCCTCGGCCTCCGAGCGGGCCGTCACATAGTGGTAAAAGCCCACCTGTAGCCCGGCCGCCTTGGCCCGCTGATAATTTTGGGCAAAGGTGGCGTCCACAAAGCCGCTGCCCACACTGGAGCGGATATACACCACCTGGATGCCGGCGGCGCGCACCGCGGCAAAATCGATATCGCCCTGATAACTGCTGACGTCGATACCGGGGTATTGATTGGGGCTGGAGGGGCTTATCGCCGCCGCACCAGGTACCGCAAATATCATGGTCAGCAGCGCCGCCAGCACGCCCGCCGCCCATTTTTTAAATATTTTTTTCATAGATAGGGCCTCCCATAAAAGTGAGAAGTCGCCTCTCACCGGCCCGCGCCACACAGCACGGCCCGGCCAGGGGCTGCCCCATACTATGCACCGCCCCCTCCGCAGGTGTGGCACCCAGCTATTTTCCACCCGTGTCAGCGGATATATAGCCCCCTAAAAGCTCTGGCAAGTCCCCCAAGCTCCCCGCCCCCGGCGCCGATACTGCCCCACCTGCCCGCCAAAATACCGCCGTCGTGCCGGCCAGTCGCTCTGCCCACCAGCCCCACCATCTGCCAAACGCCCCCTGCCCCGCTGTCCCGCTCCCCCCTGCCCCGGTCGGTGGCCCCCGACCGGTCATACCCCGCCGCCACTGTGCCCCCATACACAGGGCACATACCCCTGGCCGCCCCAAACGCCCGCGCCCAATACCGCCTCGCGCGCCGCTGCCATGTGAAAAGCAGGCCGGATTTTCGATCCCATCAGAGTCCCACCAGAGCCTCACCGGTCCTCCATCAATTCCCACCGGTACGCACCGCTCCTCTTTCGCCCGGTAATGCGCTGCCGTTCACAGCCACAGCATCGCCGCACCGTGCCGGCAGCGCGGCAAAAACGTTCTTGTCCGCGCTCCTCTCCCCACCGCATGCCCGTCTGCCGCCGCAGCCCTCCCGGCCCGACCTGTATATCCGCCACAAAAAAAGCGCCCCGCAACCTCTGCGGGGCGCCTGTATACAGCGCTCTATTTACAATGATACATGCCGTCACACCGGCTCACATCGCCGCCAGCAAATGCTCCTTGGCCTGGTCACAGTCGGCAAAGCTGCGCTCCTCACCCAGCAGATAAGCTGCCAGGTCTGCCCACTGGCGCAGCGGGTACTGGGCCGGCTCACACTGCTCCACTGCCTGCCGCACCGCCGTGCGGTGGGCTTTTAAGCGCAGGTCAGAAAGGTACAGGCAACCGGCCTGCCGGGCTATATCCTCAAGCAACTGCCTCTCCAAGTGCCTTTCCCCCATCTCACAGCGCCACACACCGCTGCTGCCGGTACTCTGTCCGCAGTATAGGTGCCGCGCGATCTGTCAAAACTACCTCTTATCCAATCAAATTATACCCTATAAGTTCCGATAATTCAACCCTGTGCGTTCATTTATGATTTTGGTGTGAAAAGGTAGACTAGACTTATCATGTTGAATGGAGACCTGCCATTATGGAATTGGATCTGGTCCAGATGGGTGCCCGTCTGCGCAACAGCCGCATCGCACACGGGTACACCCGGGAGCAGCTGGCTGAAAAGCTGGGGGTCACCCCCAAATTTTGTGCGGATATCGAGCTGGGGAAAAAAGGGATGAGCCTGCGCACGCTCTGCCGCCTCACCGAGGTGCTGCACCTCTCGGCCGATTACCTGCTGTTCGGCCACGGCTCCAGCGGCGATCTGCAGCAGATACAGCAGATCCTGCAGCACTGTCCCCCGCAAAAGCGCCCCCTGGCCCGGCAACTGCTCGAGGTGTTTTTGCAGGCGCTGGAATAGCCTCTCCCCGGCACTTTAGCCCCTTACCGTCCTGTTCACCGCCACACAGCGCCACACCGCAAAAAAGAGAGCGCCCCCGCCGCTTTACCCGGCAGGGGCGTTCCCTTTTCTCTCGGCGCGGTCACGCCGCACTCACGAACCCATCTCGTCGTCCATGTAGTCGTCTTCGTCGTTGTCGCCATCGTCGAGTATCTCGCCCACCCGCATGCGGCGCTCGGCCTTCATCTTTTCCACCTGGCGGTGGATGAGCTCTTTGACCCGCCGCGGGTCCTTGATGTTTTTGAGCACCAAAATGGGCATCGTCTTATCCGACGACTTCAGGGTAATAGTCCCCACCCCAAAAATGCGCTGTCCCAAGCTGATGCGCAGGCTGATATCCCGCACCCGGTACAGCAGCACCTCCTCCAAGTCGGTGCTGAGCAGTCCCTGCTCCAAAAAAATGCGGTCGTCCGACATCAGGTACTTGGTAAAGGTGATGGGCATCCCCAAAATGCGCCGGCGGTCACGCCATAAATATTCAATATCCAGCTCGTCTTTGGCCATGGTGATTCCTCCTCTTGTCGCCGCCAATCCGCGGCTCTCTGCACTGCGTCGAGCACGGGCAGCGCGGTCGCGCTACCAGCGGTTTTTATTCTGGTACTGCCGAAATGTCTTGCGGCTGTCGCGGTAGGCCAGATGATTTTTTATGCGCTGCATCGCGTCCGGCCCAAAAAACAGCAAAATATTGAGCACGCTGATAACGATGGCCGCCTTGGTGGCCCAGCTGCCCATGACCAGCGCATACAAAAAGTACAGCGCGTCCAAAAAAGCCAGATACTTCACCTTCACCGGCAAAAAGAAAAACAGCAGCAGCTCAAAGTCGGGGTAGAGCATGGCAAAGGCGAAAAACAGCGACAGGTTCAGGTACTGGTTGACACCGGTACCGGTGATACAGCCGGCCAGTATCGTGCCCAGCATCCCGCACAGGTAAAAGATATTAAAGCGAAAACTGCCCCACTGGGCCTCCAGCGCGTCGCCGATCATGCAGTAAAAATACAGGCTGATGACCACAAACAGCGGCGACGAGGAGGGCGGCAAGATGGCAAAGGTGAACAGCCGCCAAAATTGCCCCTGCGCCACCAGGTGCATATCCAGATACAGGTACGAGCTAAAAGCCAGCTCCGGCATAAACAGGTCGATCAGATAGACCACCAGCATCAGCCCCGAGATGTAGAGCATCAGCCGCTGGATCCCGCTGCGCCCAAATCGGCGCTCCAATTTGTTGAGCCATTTCAATGTACGATCACATCCTTTAGGCAGTATTATAACAGAGCGCGGGCGCTGTGGCAAATGTCCGCCGCCCCGCCTACAGGTCAGCCGGTCCCCGCCGCCCGGCAGGCAGCGCCGTGTATTTTCTCCAAGGGTTGGCCCCCGCGGTCATATCGCGGTAAAAAGCAGTACATTTTTGTAGGTCTGCCCTGTTCGAGCCGGCTCCAGCAGCCCGCGATTTTGTGCGTTTTTTTAACCGTTGCCCCTAGCCGCCGGCGGTATTTTTTGTTATAATAAGTCCTATTGCGATCTGGCGCAGCACATAAAAAACGGAGGTGCATCTATGACCAAAGACATGACCCGGGGCAACCCCATCAAGCTCATTTTACTGTTTTCCATCCCACTGCTCATCGGCAACATCTTCCAGCAGTTTTACAACATGGCCGACACCGTCATCGTGGGCCGCACCATCGGCGTCACGGCGCTGGCGGCGGTCGGCGCCACCGGCTCTATCTCCTTTTTGGTGCTCGGCTTCGTGCAGGGGCTCACCAGCGGTTTTTCGGTCATCACCGCCCAGCGCTTCGGCGCCGGCGACGAGGCCGGGGTGCGCCGCTCCTTTGCCACCTCGGTCCTGCTGAGCATCGCCTCCACCGCGGTGGTCACCACCGTCAGCGTGCTGGGCGCCCGCCCGCTGCTCGAGCTGATGCAGACCCCGGCCGACATCATCGATCAGTCCTACGCCTACATCGTGTGCATCTTTTTCGGCATCGGGGCCACCGTCTTTTTCAATCTGCTCTCGGGTATCATCCGCGCGCTGGGCGACTCCAAGACCCCCCTCATCTTTCTCATCATCGCCTGTATCGTCAACATCGTGCTCGACTTCGTGCTCATCGTCAACGTACATATGGGGGTAGCCGGGGCGGCAGTGGCTACCGTGGCCGCGCAGCTGCTCTCCGGCGTCTGCTGTCTGGTGTATATGTTCCGCCGTTTTTCCATCCTGAAACTCAAAAAATCAGACTGGAAATTCGATCCCGCCTTTGCCTGGGAGCACCTGCGGGTGGCGCTGCCCATGGCCTTCCAGTTCTCCATCACCGCCATCGGTGTGGTGGTGGTGCAGAGCGTACTCAACGGCTTTGGCTCCACCTCGGTGGCCGCCTTCACCGCCGCCTCTAAGATCGACCAGGTAGCCACCCAGCCGCTGCTCTCTTTCGGGGTGGCCATGGCTACTTTCACCGCCCAAAACTACGGTGCCGGCCATTTTCACCGCATCCGCGAAGGGGTCAAAAAATGTGTGGTGGTCTCCATCGCCGCCAGCGTCCTGGGCGCCGCCGTGGTCATCATCTTCGGCGGGGCGCTCACCCGGCTGTTCGTCGGCAACGCCGCGGCCGAGGTCATCTCCCTCTCCCGCACCTACCTCACGGCGGTCTCGCTGTTTTACTGGGTACTCGGCCTGCTGTTTATCTTCCGCAACACCATGCAGGGGATGGGGCGGGCGCTGGTGCCCATGTCCGCCGGCGTCACCGAACTGGTGCTGCGGGTGGTGGCCAGCTTCACTTTGGCCAAGGCGCTGGGCTATCTGGGTGTCTGCCTGGCCTCTCCCCTGGCCTGGATCGGCGCCGCCGTGCTGCTGTGCATTTTCTATGTGCGCACCATGCGCACCATCCCCAACGAGGACGAACCCGCTCCCCCCACCACAGTCTAGATCATCTACCCCCCACCGGGCGGCCCGCAGCCGCCCGGTGTTTTCTTTTTCCGTCATCCCCGCCCACCTGCGAAGTCGCTTTCCCGCCAGCCCCCCAATGGCTCTTTCCCCCAACACCGGCTCTGCTACCGGTCACTCTCCCGGCAACATCCCCCCTACCTGCCCCCCACACCCTACACACACATCACATTCCCCAAAATATCCAGCCCCCATCACGCCCCGGCCAACCGGCAAACTGCCCCACTTTACCCTACCACACAGCCCTCTCCCTCCCTTCAGCTCAGCAGGGCCGCAGTCTCTGTCCGCACCGCACCCGATAAAAGTCGCCCATCCCCACTACACCCCCCTCGCGCTCCCCATCAGGCTACCTCGGTGCCGCCCCACAGCCCCCATCCTATAGCCGGTCTCCCGCCCGCCAATTCCCCATAAGCCGTATCTCTCCCACCGTATCCACTGCCCCACAGCCAGATCAAACAGCCCCGCCAGGTTCTCCCTATAACGCCGCCCCATCCAAATGGCCGCTTTTTTCCGACCTGCCGCTCTCGCAGGCCCCCGCGCCGGCAGCCATCTGCTACTTGACCGGCCAGTCCCCACGGCGAGCCGCCTGAAAGCCGCTGCCGTATCGCATGGGCTTTTTTCCAACTTTTCTGCCGGCGCATCTGCAGCGTGCCGAGATCGCCGCCCCGACAGAGACCCCAAAAAGAGCGGAGAGAGCACCCGCTCTCCCCGCTCTTCAGTCGGTAAAGATCTGTTTCCTACTTATTACTTAGTTCTCGCGCTCTTTTCGGCGTGCAGCTATCCAAAAGAACACCGCACCAGCGGCAACAGCCGCCCACAAGATCGCTGCCTGCCACCCGGCGTCACCGGTATCTACCCCTTTTTGGGCGTCTACCGGGTAGCGCACAGAGGCACTGGCCGTGGGGCCGGTATCACTTCGCTGCCCATCCGGGTCGGTCCCCACCGCCTCGGCGGTATTCACCAGCTCTCCCTGCTCCTGCATCTCGGCATCGCCGGGGTCATACACCGTCGTCTTGTAGGTCAAGGTGTATTTTTCTCCGGCGCGCAGCAGCGGGATCTGCACTTCGATCGTCCGCTCCCAGATATCGTAACAGTCAGCCGGCACCTTTTCGGTGTGGCCGTCCGGGTAGGTCAGACGCATGCTCCCCCTGTCCAGATCCAGACCCGCCGGCAAATAATCAAAGATCGAGACGTCTCGCCAGGTCGAGTAGCTGGTGGGGTTCTCCAAAGTCACGGTATATATCAGCGCGTCATCCAGGTGCGTGTCCCCATCGGGCCGCCCCGGCTGCTCCACCGTCTTATCCAGTATCGGTTCAGGGTCGGCCGGTAATACCTGCTCGTCCCCGGGGTACACCTTGTCGCTGGTGGCAAGCTCATCTGCCTCTATCGGCCACTCGCCCGGCCTCAGCGTATCGCCCGGCTCATAGGGGTACTCCTCTGCATTCCCCCAGTGGCCCGGCTCGCCGTCCGCGGCGGGTCGGCCGCCATAGGCCTTACCGGTATTGCCGATATCGCCGGTCAAGGCGTCGGCCGTCACCGTCACCTCAAATGTTAGTTCATACCGTTCGCCGCCGTAAATATCGCCCACAAATACTGTCAGCGTGCGGTCATCGGTGTTGTACGCCCCGCCGTCCAGCATTTTTCTGCTGCCGTTAGGGCCTGTCAGGTAAATACTGTCCAGGTCGATATCCAGCCCCTGGGGCAGCGTGTCTGTGATCGCCACACCAGTCCATACCGAGCCGTCGCGGCTGTTTTCAGCCCGCAGCACATACCGTATCCGGTCACCGATCTGCACCTTGCCGCCGCTGTCGGTCAGGTCTGCCGCGGTCTTGGTCAGGTGCCCGTTGGGGTAGGCGATCGGCTTGGCGCTGCCGTCTCCATTCGGGGTCACCGTGGGAGAGGTGGCGCTGCCGTTGCTGCCCGCAGCCTGGGCGGTGTTCGAGAGGTCCCGCCCCTCTGTGGCCCCGGGTTCAATAGACACTTGGTTGATGAGCACCTCAAAGGTCAGCACATAGGTGTCTCCGCCCAGCAGCGAGCCGATCGGCACACACAGCAGCCGGCTGCTCTCATCATAGCACGAACCGTCTATCTGCACCGCCTCCTCCCCGTTTTTCGACAGGTAGATCGTGTCGGTGTCCAGCGTCATCCCCCTGGGTATGCGGTCTTTCATCACCACGTCTTTCCACAGTGAATTCTGCTGGTTGTTTTTGGCCGTAAGCGTATAGGTCAGCCGGTCTCCGGTCTCGTTGCCGTCGCTGCGGTCTCCATTCACCACACCTTTTCCCAGCTCCGGCTGTACCGTGTCCACCCGCACGAACTCCACTACCACCTGGTGGTCCTGCTTGATATCGGCAAAAGCGTGGCTGCCCGCCGTCTTGCCCCGGTGATCGGGGTATTCCTTGCCGTCCACCGTCACCCGGTACACCTCATAGCCCTCGGCCGCCTGCCACTGCACCTTGTAGTCGCTGCCGCGTTCCAGCACCGCCGAGCCGGTTATCGTGCCTTTCACCCGGTCGATGGCCGTATCTACGCGGTACTTTTCGCCGCTCTCCGCCTCGCTCCCCGCGTCGTCCCGCGCAAATATCACCTCCACCTTGTGGTTGGCGCCAATCGTCAAAAATTCAGTCTTATCCGGCAGATCGGGCTGTATCAGTCCGTCCACCCGCACTTCTTTTACATGCCAGCCATCTGCCGGCTGCCATGTCACTGTGTGGTCGTCTCCCTCCTTTACCGTCGTGCTGGGGGTAATGCTCCCGGCCCCCGTCTGTGCGGTCTCCACCACAAAACTGCCGTCCTCCGGGTGCTTTGGCCCCTGGCTGTCTCCGTCCTTGGCAAACACTACCCCGACTGTGTGGTCGGCGGTTATGTTTTCCAGCGTGTGGCTGTCGGTGCCCAGAAGGTCATCGCGCACCTGTCCATCCACGATCACGCTGGCCAGGTGGTAGCCTGGGGCCGGTTCCCAGCGCACTGTAAAGCTGTCTCCGTCGGCCACAGTACCGCCGGCAGTAACGGTCCCCAACCCGCCGACGATTTGTGTCGATACCCGGTGCAGGTCCGGCTGTGCACCGCTGTCGGCGGCAAAATACACCTCTACCGTGTGGTCCCGGCCAATGTTGGGGAAGTTGGCCGCCGTTGCCGCACTCTCTACCCCGTCGATCACGACCTTTTCCACCCGGTGGCCGCTGGGCGCCGTCCAGTGCACACTGTGATCTGCCCCTTTTTGCACGATGGTGGTGGGGGTCATGTTGGCCATCGCGGCGTCTGTCAGCCCGTATACCGCAGTAGACACTGTGTATATCTCTTTTTTCTCCGGTTTGGCGCCGTTGTCCTTTTCCAGCGCCACCTCCACCAGGTAATTCTGGTCGATATTTGTAATGGTAAAGCTGCCGGCCTTCAGCAGGTCGTCCCGCGCCGTCCCGTTTACCAACACGCCCACCACCCGGTAGCCCTTCGGCACCGTCCAGCCCACCGGGTAATCGCTGCCGGGGTCCAAAGCGCCGTTGCCGGCGGTGATGGTCGCTCCGCAGTCACCGGTAATCGCCGTCTGCACGCTGAAGGTCCCCGCCGGGGCCTCGTATTTGGCCTTTACAAAAGTCACGTGGATGGTGTGGTCCTCCTGTATCTGCTCAAAGGGGTATTCGCCCGGGGTGCCGATAACGATGCTCCCACTGCTGCGGGCACTGCGGTAAGCGGCCCGTCGGGCAGTCCCCGTTTCGGGGTAATAGGTCCTGGTGTCGTCCACCGTCACATCCAAAACGGTCCACCCCTCCTGGGCCGACCACTCTACCGTATAGTCCTCCCCTCTCTTGACCACCTTAGATTCCGATATGCTGCCGCCCCCCTCTTTCGAGGTGTCCACGCGGATCAGCTCATCCTCCGGTATGGTGACTACACCGGTCTGCTCCTTGCCGCTCAGCTGCACCACTACCCGGTAATCCTGGCCGATATCGGTGAGGTCTACACTGCCGGCAGCGGCATCCACGGCAAAGCTGTCCACCCGGTCTCCCTGGGCGTCGTATACCGTCACCGATTTGACGGTGTAGTTCTTGCTGTCCCCCAGCACGGTCTTTACCGCATATGTTCCGCCCGCCGGTACCCACGCCGATGGAGTGATGCTCCCCGGCCCGCCGACCAGTTCCGTGGTCACGCGGTAGGCGCTCGGCGCCTCATTTTCCTTTGCCAGTTCGATCTCAACCCGGTGGTCGCTCGCCACCTTGTCAAAAGTCACGCTGCTTTTCGCTTGCAGGTCGGGGCGGCTGGCGCCATCTATCCGCACTGCTTTTACAAAATAGCCGGGGGCCACCTTCCAGCTCACCCGATAATTTTCCGTCTGCGGGCTGTCTTTCGCCAGCCGTGCGCTGGGGGTGATACTGCTGGCGCTGCCGCCGCCAATGAGCATCGTCTCCACACGGTAGTACACTTTTTCTTCCGCGGCAGCATCCCGCTCAAATTCCACTAGCACATGGTGGTCGGTGTCGATAGCGGCGATCGTCAGCTGTCCGCTGTCGTCCGGCGTCAGCTGCCGGTCGTCCAGCCATACCCCTTTTACGTGGTAACCCGGGGCCGGCTGCCACTGTACAGCCACGTCACTGCCCACTAAAAAGGGGCTGCTCTGTCCCGCGGCCGTCTGGGCCGTCACGGTCCCTTCACCCCGCTGCCCCAGCGTCACCTGCCAGGTCTTTATCCATTTGGCGTACAGCTCTACCGCCTCTTTTTCGGGCATCAGGGGGAACACGGTCTCGCGGGTCACCACCTCGCCGCTGCCATCGGCGCTCTCATACCAGCCGCCAAACGCATAGCCTGCGCGCGCGAGACTATCAGTAAACCCGGCCGGTCTCCCCTCACTGGTGAGCAGGGTACTGGTCTTTTCGTCACTGCCGTCATTGCGGTAAAAATTCACCTGTCGCGCGCTCACATCGATCTTTAAAAGCAGGTCCTCGCTCACATTGCCCGACCAGTCCACCGCAAAAGCATGCATGTAATAGGTCTTGCCCGGTACCAATTCCCCGGTGTCATAAGTCACCTTGTCGCCGGCGTTAGATGCCCTGAGCAGGTCGCTTCCCGCCACTGTCGGTTTGGCAGCCGCCGCGCCGCTCTGGTCCACCCCGGTGACGATGTATCCCTTCAGGCCCGACAGAGCCGTCTGGTGAAAAGCCTGGTCGATAGCTTCACCCGAAGACCAGATAGTCGTGTACTCCTGTTTGTCCAGTTCCGAGTTGGGCTCTTCCTGCGGGATGCCGAGCACCCGATAGGCATAATCTGTTCCGTTGTCGCTCGAGCCGCTCAGCATCACCTGTGCCGAATATCCGGTCAGCCCCGCATTGGGTGTAATGGCCGTCACCTCTCCCTGGGGCTTGTCCGGCGCCGCATCATCTGTAAACGAAATATCTGTCGTCTCATTTTTCTGCGTCGTCTGCGCTAGGTAGATCAGCGTATTGGCCAGTATTTTCTTTTCGTCAGTAGTGGCTTGCCCATTCGAATGCCCCGTCTGAATCATTGCCGTATTTCCATGGGTAGTGAGGTACGCCACATTGGTGGAGGTCTCGTGGTCGACGATCCCATCCAGAGGTGCTCCAGCTGCACTTGAAAATTTCATCCACACCTGGTTGCGCAGGTTTCCCTCCGCGTCAGTTCCCCCAGACTGCTGCCCCAGCGCATGCGCCAGCGGGATCTGCAGCGTTTTGCCCTCCAGGTCCCAGGGCCGGCTGGTCAAAAACCCGGTATTGACCACCTTCACATAATTTCCCCCAGTCGTAGCCATGCTCCAGCCGGCGTTCAACGTGCTAAAGTTGAGGTACTCTGCACCGGCAAACTGGGCAAACCCCACATTGTTGCTGCGAATGGTGTCGTGGCCGAACAATGCGCCGCGTCCGGCAGCTAAAAATTCCTTTACAGCCGCCGTCCCCGTCGCAGATAAGTCTATACTGTTGTTACTGTCATACGAGCCAAACATCAGTACGTCATATTGATAAGCGCCGTCTGCGCCTTTCAAATAGCTGTTCGGGTTGCTGTTAAAAGAAGTCAGGTCTACCGGCGTCACCGAAATAAGCCCCATACCAATGGAGACATCTTTGTGGGTCAGTGGATTTTCCGCCGTATCGGTCTCCATCCACTGTTTTAAATTATTGCCGCTACCCGGGTATAAGTTGAGCACTCTCACCTTGGTGGCCGTGTCCTCCACGTCCACAGCCGAGCGGGTCTCCCACTTGCTCCAGCTCCCATCTGCCGCTTTTTTCGACTGCCACAGCTGATAGGCATAGGGGCGGCTGGGGTCCACTAGATCCTGTCCCGGCTGCATCGGGTTTTCAAATGGAAAACTCCACTCCAGCTTTTGCGACAGCTTGCCGTCGCTGCCCACCGTGTAGTAGCCGTTCAGATTGATCGCGCCCCGCTCATACTGGGGCGGCTCATATCCCTCCGGCACGTCCTCCGCTGTGCCCACAGTCCCGCTGTCGGCTGCCCAGGCAGTCACCGGTACCAGCGGTACAAAAAGAGAGAGCACCAAAGACAGCGTCATCAGCAGTGACAGAGTCCGTTTTTTCATTTTGTCCACTCCTCATTTTTTGTCTATACTGACAATCTATGGGTTTTCGTTCACAGATCTATTTTGTTCAATAAATGTAAAAAAGCTGACCTGCACTATGCAGGTCAGCCAAAAATCTCGCGCTGATTTGTAATTGGTATTATGAACGAAAACCCATGATTTACTTGTATATAGTTTAGCACTATAACTAAAAATGTCAAGTTTTAACAAAAATCCATTCATTTTATCTATTCTATTGTGACCACATCGGTTTTTACCAGCCCGCAGTCTGCACGCAGTCAATAGGCAGCCGGCGCACAGTCAGCGCGCGTCCCACACGAGACCAGCATAAAACCAGCCCAAAATCAGCCCAAAATCAGCACACAGACAAGGCGCCCCTCCTCTGTGATCTGCCGTCTCTATCAGGTCATCGCGCTATCCGTCGCACCAAAACGCCGCCCCGCCGACCGTCATTTTTATCTACATCTGTCCCCCCCTGCACAACTCCGCTATTTGAAGCTGCCGGCGCCATTCAGTCCCCTGCATATATAAAGTGAAGTATCACTTTTGTGCACCTGGCTCGGTCTCATCTCCCCCCGGGCCACTGCACCACCGCACCGCGTCCCATCCGTCTATGCCGTTTTTAAATATCATCTGCTCTCTTTTTATAAAGGTCTCCCGTCTCGCAGCGCCCCGGGTCTTCCTCAGCCCTTACTGCCGCTCCAGCCCGGCTGCGCCCCAGCTCCTGTCCGCACCGCCATTATTTGCCCACACAAAAAAGCTCTGCCCGGCACATACGTCCGGGCAGAGCTCTCACTTGATTTGGTCGTTTTTTCTACCGCGCTCAGCTGTTTTCAGCTGTGCTCGCGGCGGGTTTTATCCCACACCACTTCTGAATAGTGGGCGCTATACGCGGGCGGACGATGTCCACCCCTTTACCCACACAGAAGGTAGCCACCAGCGTGCCAAAGCCCCAGGGTGCGCCCATGAGGATGGCGATGACGAACATCACCCCGTAGGTGATGTACAGGCCCCAGCCATAAGTCTTGTGCAGCAGCTTTTCGCCGATGGTGATAGCGATCATGTCTAGCGCCTGGATGCCCAGGTCGATGGGCAGATAGTAAGCCAGCGTCACGATGATCACCAGCGTGCCGATGATCGGGAACAGGTAGCGCACGACCGGATTGCCCTCCAGTCCGTTGGGGAAGATCTTCTCAAACAGCGCCAGCCACAGGTTGATGAACGGCCCCAGTCCAAACGAGAACACGATAGAGCCCACGTGGATCATCTTGCGGTTGATAAACAAAAAGATGATCAAAATACCGATGTTGCAGGCCATGGAGGAATACCCCATGGGGATGCCGGTGCGCAGGCTGATGCCCTGCTGAAAGCTGGTAAACGGGTCGCCGCCCAGGTTGGCAAAGGTGTACATCGCCACCCCCAGCGCCATCACCGGGATATCCGGCAGCATGACCAGCGTGCGCCGGATGATGTCTTTCATTCTGTCGCTCATTGCGGTTAACTCCAAACTCCTCTTATTTTGTCCGCCCGCTCACCGGGCAGTACGGCCTAAGGGGCCTATTTCAGCACTTTGGGCAGTACGCTCTCGCCCTCGATGTCGGGGGCGTCAACGCCCAGATAATCGGCCACAGTGGCAGCGATGGTGGCAAAGGTGGGCTCGGTGCCCAGGTCCACCCCGCCCTTGATGTGCGCGCCATAAATGATCATCGGCACGTACTCGCGGGTGTGGTCGGTGTGCTTGGTGTAAGAGGGGTCACAGCCGTGGTCGGCGGTGATGATCAGAATGTCGTCCTCTTTCATCTTGGGCAAAAATGCCGTCAGGCCGCGGTCAAAATCGGTGGCTGCCTGGGCGTACCCGTCAATGTTGCGGCGGTGGCCGTACACCATGTCAAAGTCCACCAGGTTGAGGAAAGCGATACCGTTAAAATCCCGGTCCAGCAGCGCGGTGAATTTCTCCATGCCGTCATTATTCGAGACCGAGCGAGTGGTGTCGGTGATCCCCTGCCCGTCGTAGATATCGTTGATCTTGCCCACGGCAATAGTCTCCAGTCCGGCCTCTTTGGCGTAGTCCAGCACCGTCTTGCGGGGGGGCTTGATGGAGTAGTCGTGCCGGCGGGAGGTACGGGTAAAGTTCCCCGGCTCGCCCACGAACGGTCTGGCGATGACGCGGCCCACCGCGTGGTCGCCGGTGAGGATATTTCTGGCGATCTCGCAGTACTCGTACAGCTTCTCCACCGGTACCAGGTCCTCGTGGGCGGCGATCTGGAACACGCTGTCCGCCGAAGTATACACGATCAGGTCGCCGGTCTCCAGGTGCTGCTTGCCGTAATCGTCCAGCACCTTGGTGCCCGAGTAGGGCAGGTTGCACAGTACCTTGCGGCCGGTAGCGGCCTCAAATTTGTCCAGGATCTCGCGGGGAAAACCGTTGGGGTAGGTCGGCAGCGCCTTGGCCGACGACACGCCGGCGATCTCCCAGTGGCCGATGGTGGTGTCCTTGCCGTTAGATCTCTCCTGCAGGCGGGCAAAGCTGGCGATAGGCGCAGCGGCCTTCTCGCCGCAGGTCACGCCCTCGATGTTGAAAAAGCCCATCTTCTGCAAGTTGGGGGTATCGAACTTGTCCGATTTGGCGATCGCGCCCAGCGTATTGCTGCCCACATCACCGAACTTGTCAGCGTCCGGCTCAGCGCCGATGCCAAAGCTGTCTAAAACGATCATGAATGCTCTTTTAGCCATAAAAAAGACTCCTTTATATAGAGATTGACGCACACGTATATGCAGTATTATTGTAACACGGATCCTGTAGATGTACAAGCAGATCCTGCGGTGCGCCGGCATTTTTTGTGCGCCGCCGGCGCACAAATAGCAAAAGCTAACTCCCCTGTGCTCCGCGGCTGTCTCACCCCGTCCCAAGCCACTCAAAACGCCCCGCCCCAGGCAGACAAACCAGCGCTGGTAACAGCCCCAGGCATCGCTCTCCAGTCTATCACTGCCCTCCCGCTCACAGTTCACAGTTCATAGCACCCGGCAGGTCCGCAGGCCCCTGCCGGTGTGCCGCCTCGGTCTCCACATCCCCCGCGGCCGCCGCTGACCGCCGCACTCTGTTCGGCCACCTCCACGGCGATAGCCGCCCCCGCCGTCGGCTGCAGGCAAAAAACCGGGCGGCGGCCACTTCTGGCCCCGCCCGGTCCTGTATCTGTACTTTTTGCCGCGGGCCTGTATATCCGGCCCCGCTGCTGTCCCAGTATGTTAAAGTGGTCTCCCGCACCGGGCCTACCGGTCCGCCTGTTCGGTCTGGCGGGTCTCCTCCAGCACCTCTTCAAAGGCCTCGATCTCGGCCTCCTGCGTCTTTTTCTCCACTTCTTTCTTTTTCTTGCCGCTCATCATCTGGTTAAAGGGGTGGTCCAGGTGCAGCGGCCGCAGCACCAGCTTATCCCAGATCGGCACGAAAAAGCTCACCATCGGGCCGGTGAACAAAAAGCCGATCACGGTGCCCACGCCCACGATGCCGCCCAGCAGAAAACCGGCCACGATAAAGCAGCCGTCCACCGTGATCTTCATGTAACGGTACTGCCAGGTGGGGTGAAAGTCGAGAATGCGGAAAATAATAGAGTCGGTGCTCGAAAAACCAAAGCGCAGCGCCACGCTCAGCCCGCAGCCCATGCACATAACGACCATGCCGACGGCAATCATGATCCCCTTTACCAGCAGCGTATCGTTGCCGCCGATGATGAGGCCGATGATGGGGTCTACCCAACCCAGCAGCAGCGAAAAGCCCACCGTCGAGACGATGGTCCCCACGTTGATGAACTTAAAGGCAAAGATGATCGACACCGTCAGCGTGATCGAACTGTTGATCATCGAGGCGTTGCCCAGCCCGCAGTGCAGCGTGCGGTCCAGCCCGTCCAGCCACACCGAGATCGGGTCCGATCCCAGCTGGCTGCGCACGAACAGCGCCACGCCAATGGCAATGAGCAGGTTGGCCGTAATGCTCAAAAGCGTTTTCAGCGCCATGTCCTTACCGCTGAGCCCGCCAAATTTATCGTCTATGATCTTGCGCCACATACTCTGTTCCCCCACATCCTCACGCCGCAGGCAAAGCCCTGCCGCCCCGCACATTCTCCCTCACCGGGCCCCCGCGCGGCAAAACTGCCGGGCCCAGACCCAAAGCGCCGCCACCAGCCCCGCCCCGCCTGTCGGCACGCGGGGCCGGCCGCCCGCTCGTTCACTGAATATCATACCATCTAAAGCCGCTTTGTCAATGAATCGGCCGGCGGTTTTTCGGCAAAAAACGGGCGTTTTTTTGTGCGGCCTGACTAGAGCTCTCCCCACTGCCCTACCCGCCGTCGTGCAGCCTGCAAAATACCTGCCCGATACCCTATCTAAAGGTGAGCGCCTTTCACAGGTTGCACAAAACAAATCATGGCCGGTCACCTAAAATTTTCAAAATGCGGCTGTTTTGCCCCTGTCCGTCATGCTATAATACAGAGGAAACTGGGGCACCAGTCCCTTTTTTAATAGGAACTATCCAACTGTCCAATTGTCAAGCCCAGTGGTGTACCCGCGCCGCCGCCGGGCCCGCATCCAATATATCTGTCGAGTAACGAGTAAAAAAGGAGCGCACACTATGAGAAAGACTAAGATCGTCTGCACCCTGGGTCCGGCTACCGACCGCCCCCACGTGCTGGAGGAGATGCTCAAAGCCGGTATGGACGTAGCCCGGGTCAACTTCTCCCACGGCAGCCACGAGGAGCACCAAAAGCGGCTGGATATGCTGTTTTCCCTGCGGGAACTGATGGGCCTGCCCATCGCCACCATGCTCGACACCCGCGGCCCCGAGGTGCGCACCGTCACCTTTAAAAACGGGCCGGTCACCCTGCATCAGGGGCAGACCTTCGTGCTCACCACCCGCCCGGTAGAGGGGGACGAGAACATCGTCTCGGTAACCTATAAAGACCTCCCCCGTGACGTGCAGGTGGGCACCACCATCCTCATCGACGACGGCAAAGTCGAGCTCACCGTAGCCAGCGTAGACGAGACCGACATCGTCTGCACCGTCTGCAACGAGGGACCGGTGGGCGATCACAAAGGCATCAACCTGCCCGGCGTCAGCCTCAGCATGCCCTACCTGTCCGACAAAGACCGCGCCGATATCGAGTTCGGCATCGGCGCCGGGTTCGACTTTATCGCCGCCTCCTTCGTGCGCTGCGCCGAAGATGTGCTCGACATCCGCAAGGTGCTCGACCGCAACCACTGCAAGACCATCAAGATCATCTCCAAGATCGAGAACGCCGAAGGCGTGCGCAATATCGACGAGATCCTGCGCGTGTCCGACGGCATCATGGTCGCCCGCGGCGACATGGGCGTCGAGATCCCGCTGGAAGAGATCCCGGTGCTGCAAAAAATGCTCATCAAAAAGTGCTACATCTCCGGCAAGCAGGTCATCACCGCCACCCAAATGCTCGACTCCATGATCCAAAACCCCCGCCCCACCCGGGCCGAGGCCACCGACGTGGCCAACGCCATCTACGACGGCACCAGCGCCATCATGCTCTCCGGCGAGACCGCCGCCGGTCTCTACCCGGTAGAGGCCGTCAAGACCATGGCCCGCATCGCCCGCCGGGCCGAGCACGACATCCGCTACGACAGCCGCTTCAAGGCCCGCAAGATCGACGATAAGCTCAACATCACCGACGCTATCTCCCACGCCGCCTGCACCTCCGCCTACGACCTGCAGGCCAAAGCTATCATCGTGGTCACCAACTCCGGCTCCACCGTGCGCATGGTCTCCAAATACCGGCCCGGCCACCCCATCATCGGCTGCGCCACCGACCCCGGCGTCTGCCGCCAGATGAGCCTGTCCTGGGGCGTGCAGCCCATCTTGCTGCACGACTGTAAATCCACCGACGAGCTGTTCGAGCACGCCGTGTCGGTGGCCAAAAAAGAGGGTCTGCTGGCCGATGGCGACCTAGTGGTCATCACCGCCGGCACACCTCTCTCCCAGTCCGGCACCACCAACCTGCTCAAGGTGCACATCGTGGGCAATGTGCTGCTCTCCGGTGCCGGCACCAGCAAATCCAGCGTGGTCGGCAACCTCTGTGTGTGCAAAACCGAAGAGGAGGCGCTGCAAAAATTCCGCCCCGACGATATCCTGGTCATCCCCTCGGCCTCTGCCGGCATCCTCCACCTGCTCAAAATGGCCTCCGGCATCATCACCGAAGACAAGAGCGACGACTGCTACGCCGCCGTGGTGGGCGCCGCTCTGGATATCCCGGTCATCATCGACGCCCACAGCGCCACCCGCGTGCTGAAGAGCGGCACCACCGTCAAGCTCGACGCCGAAAAAGGCATCGTCTGTTCCAGCAGCCTGCAGTGAGCGCACCCCGCCGGCAGACCGTTATAAAATAGCCAATACAGCAGGAGACGGCCCCACCTGGGGGCCGTCTCTCTTTTTTATGTCTGCGCGCTTCCCGCACTACCGCCCCCGCCGCGCAAAAGATCGCCGCGCAGCATGTATTTTCTCTTGCTATTTGAGTGGATATCCCCTATAATCATAACACGACTATTTTAGTATACTTTAATCAAAACACTGCCAGTAAGAGGAGTCAGAGCACATGCAGATCATCAAGCGCAGCGGGCAAAAACAGACCTACGACCCCGGTAAGATCACCGCCGCCATCCAAAAGGTGTTTGTCAGCACCGGCCAACCGGCGCCGCCGTCTGTCCTAAACGACCTGCTTTCCCGAATCGAGGCCCTCATGGGCCCAGGGGCCGACCGCCCGGTCGAGCAGATACAGGATAAAGTCGAGCAGGCACTCATGGAGAGCGGCTTTTACCCCCAGGCCAAAAGCTACATCCTCTACCGCCAAAAGCGCACCGCACTGCGCGATCTGCGCGCCAGTCTCGCCACCGCCGCCGGCGATCCCCAGCTGCTGCCCTGCCTGGAAAAGATCCAGCGCGACTTTCCCGAGCAGGCCTACAGCCTGCAGGCGCTGCAGATCAAATTCACCAGCTTTCTCAAGACGGATATGCCCACAGATGAGCGCCTGACGGCGCTCATCAAAGCGGCGGTAGAGCTCACCACCAAAGAGGCCCCCCAGTGGGAGATGATCGCCGCCCGGCTGTTGCGCCACCAATTCTCACAGCGCCTCGCGTGCGAGATGGATAAGCGCGGCCTGCACACCTTCTCCCAAAAGGTGCGCTACCTCACCGAGGAGGGGCTCTACGGCCGCTACATCAGCGAGCACTACACCGCGCCCGAGCTGGAGGCCGCCGCCGCATTCCTTTGTCCCGAGCGCGACGACCTGTTCACCTATTCCGGGCTCGACCTGCTGCTGCAGCGGTACGTCATCTCCACCCACGACCATATCCCCCTCGAGTCCCCGCAAGAGATGTTTCTCGGCATCGCCCTGCATCTGGCTATGGCCGAGACCAGCGGCCGCCTGGGCTGGGTAAAGCGCTTTTACGACCTGCTCAGCAAAATGGAAGTCACCATGGCCACCCCCACGCTGGCCAACGCCCGCAAACCCTACCACCAGCTGTCCAGCTGCTTTATCGACACCGTGCCCGACAGCCTGGACGGCATCTACCGCAGCATCGACAACTTCGCCAAGGTCAGCAAATTCGGCGGTGGCATGGGGCTCTACTTCGGCAAGGTGCGGGCTACCGGCAGCAGCATCCGCGGCTTTCAGGGCGCCGCCGGCGGGGTCATCCGCTGGATCAAGCTGGTAAACGATACCGCCGTGGCGGTGGACCAGCTGGGCGTGCGTCAGGGGGCGGTCGCCGTCTACCTCGACGTGTGGCACAAAGACCTGCCCGAGTTCTTGCAGCTGCGCACCAATAACGGCGACGACCGCATGAAGGCCCACGACGTCTTTCCCGCCGTCTGCTACCCCGATCTGTTCTGGCGTCTGGCCAGCGGGGACCTCGATCAGCCCTGGCACCTGCTGTGCCCCCACCAGGTGCTCGCCGTCAAGGGCTATGCCCTCGAGGACTATTGGGGAGAGGAGTGGGAAAAGCGCTATCTCGACTGTGTGCGCGACGCCCGCCTCACCAAGCGGACGATGCGCATCAAAGATATCGTGCGCCTCATCCTGCGCTCCGCCGTCGAGACCGGCACCCCTTTTGCCTTTAACCGCGATATCGTCAACCGCGCCAATCCCAACGGCCATCAGGGCATGATCTACTGCTCCAATCTCTGCACCGAGATCGCCCAGAACATGGCCCCCATCCAGTCGGTGCACACCCAGGTAAAGACCCAGGACGGCGACACCGTGGTCGTCACCACCACCCGCCCCGGCGAATTCGTGGTCTGTAACCTGGCCAGCCTCTCGCTGGGCAATCTGCCCGTCGAGGACGACGCCTATCTGCGCGAAGTCGTCAAAACAGCGGTACGCGCCCTCGACAACGTCATCGATCTCAACTTCTACCCCCTGCCCTACGCCCAGCTCACAAACCAAAAGTACCGCAGTATCGGCCTGGGCGTCAGCGGCTACCACCACATGCTGGCCAAGCGCAAGATCAAGTGGGAGAGCGAGCAGCACCTGGCATTCGCCGACGACCTGTTCGAGCGCATAAACCGCGCCGCCATAGCCGCCAGCAGCGACCTGGCCGCCGAAAAGGGCCGCTATGCGCTCTTCGAGGGGAGCGACTGGCAGACCGGCGCCTACTTTAAAAAGCGCGGATACACCTCCCCCAGCTGGCGGGCACTGGCGCAAAAAGTGGCCGCTCAGGGCATGCGCAACGCCTATCTGCTGGCGGTCGCCCCCACCTCCAGCACCTCCATCATCGCCGGCACCACCGCCGGGCTGGACCCGCTGATGCGCCGCTTCTTCCTGGAGGAGAAAAAGGGCCACATGTTGCCGCGGGTGGCGCCGGAGCTCTCCCCCGCCACCTACTGGTACTACAAAAACGCCCACCAGATCGACCAGACCTATACCGTTCGCGCCTGCGGCGTACGGCAGCGCCACATCGATCAGGCCCAGAGCGTCAACCTGTATATCACCAACGACTACACCATGCGCCAGGTGCTCGGGTTATATATCAAGGCCTGGGAATGTGGCGTCAAGACCATCTACTACGTCCGCAGCAGATCGCTGGAAGTAAATGATTGCGAGAGCTGCTCTTCCTGACAGGAGTGACCTTTTCATGCGTACACTGGTAAAAAAACCGCTCTTTAATCCCGGCGGTGATACCGACATCCGCCACCGCCGCATGATCGGCGGCAACACCACCAACTTAAACGACTTCAATAATCTGCGCTACACCTGGGTCAGCGACTGGTACCGCCAAGCCATGAACAACTTCTGGGTCCCCGAGGAGATCAGCCTCTCCCAGGATATCAAGGACTATCCCCAGCTGAGCACTGCCGAGCGCACCGCCTACGACAAGATCCTCAGCTTTCTGGTCTTTTTAGACTCCATCCAAACGGCCAACCTGCCAAGCGTCAGCGCCTACATCACCGCCAACGAGGTCGGGCTCTGTCTCTCCATCCAGGCCTTTCAGGAATGTGTGCACAGCCAGAGCTACAGCTATATGCTCGACAGCATCTGCAGCCCCGACCAGCGCAACCACATCCTCTATCAGTGGAAGACCGATCAGCACCTGCTGCAGCGCAACACCTTTATCGGCGAGCAGTATAACGCCTTTCAGCAAAAAAAAGACGCCCCCACGCTGCTGCGGGTGCTCATGGCCAACTACATCCTCGAGGGGATCTATTTCTACAGCGGCTTCATGTTCTTTTACAACCTGGCCCGCAACGGCAAAATGCCCGGCAGCGCCCAGGAGATCCGCTACATCAACCGCGACGAGAACACTCACCTGTGGCTGTTTCGCAGCATCCTGCTCGAGCTGCAAAAAGAGGAGCCCGACCTCTTTTCCCCGCCGCAGGTCGCCGCCCTCAAAAACATGCTGCTCGAGGGCGTACGGCAAGAGATCGCCTGGGGCCACTACGTCATCGGCGACGATATACCCGGTCTCACCCGCGATATGCTCACCGATTATATACGCTACCTGGGCAATCTGCGCTGGACCAGCCTGGGCTTCGAGCCGCTCTTTCCCGGCTGCGAGAACGAGCCCGCCAGCATGGCCTGGGTCAGTCAGTACGCGAGCGCCAACATGGTCAAGACCGACTTTTTCGAGGCCAAAAGTACTGCCTACGCCAAAAGCACCGCCCTCATCGACGACCTGTAAATACCGCATTTCATAGACCACAACAGTTAAGCTAGTTCTCTTTTGTACATAGAACAGCATACGCAAGTATTTTCCTTCACGGGCCTTCAGCCATACTTTATTTTGTTTTCTATCTCGCCCACCTGTCTATTGTTGTATTAGAAAAAATTTGTATATTTTAATGTATACAATATATTTTTTGTTGAAATAAACCATATAATATGCTATTTTGTATGTATTGGCATTTTATTGGAGGCTTAATGATGCTATCTAAGCTAAAAGAATGGTTTTTTCCACGCTCTTCAAGTAAGCAAAAAATATATAGCCTTATAGACACTTTTGGATGTACGGAATGTCCGCCTCAGGATTGTCCGACATTTATTGTACGCAAAGTTCATAGGAAATTTCAAAATGCCCTCCAAAGCTATAATATCATTGTCGTGTATGGGGAGTCCAGACAGGGTAAGACTTGGAGCATAGAAAGGTATTGCCCCGTTCAACTGCGTATTGGCTGTACAGCTAATATGTCCTTTGAACAGATCAAGATCGCTATGCTTCATGCAATCGACAAAGAGATCCGAGTGGTCGAGCATACTGTTACAGATGCATACACAAAAGAGGGTGGAGTCTCAGGTACCATAGGAACACAATTGACTCTAACTGCAGGTTTAAGTACCTCAACTGGTCACGCACATAAAGAAGTTACGTCGACAACTTATCCAACGATCGATCTATCTAATACTCCCGAGTTTTTAGAGATTTTACGCTCTGGTAGTGAAGGAAAATATTTTGTCTTTGATAATTTCCATTACCTATCTCCAAATATTCAGCAGCAATTTTGTGCCATGCTCAAAGAGTTTAATTATCAAGGTATCAAAGTTATTATTGTCGGTGTTTGGAAAGACGCTTCTAGAATCACCGCTCTTGCTCCTGATTTGGTCAATCGATGTGAACATATCGATATTGGTTCCTGGTCCAAAACCGAATTAGATGAGGTCATCAAAAAAGGAGAGCTCGCACTCAATATACATATAGACGATTATACAAAAGATCTTTTCAAAAGCTGTTGTGCAAATAATATTGGTATCTTTAAGGATTTCGTTCAGAAATACTGTCAAAAATTCAATGTTATCGAGACACAAAAAATCAAAAAGGAGCTCTGCGACAGAGACTCAGCTGATCAAGTAGCAGAGGAAGTCGTCACTGAAGCATTCTCTCCACTCCACGACAGGTTTATCAATCTTGCTCTACCACAACGTGATACGCGGAAGTCAAAATATATGCGGCAAAAGATCATCGTAACCGTTCTTCAAATTATTATCGAGAGCGAGATGAGTTACGTTCAAAATGGGATCCCTCTATCGCTCATAAAAAGTCGTGTAGATACTCTTTGCGATGAACTGCACGAAGAGAAAATAGGGATCAGTAATCTAACACAGGAGCTCGGCGTATTACATCAGCGGGAAGAAAACAGACAGACGGATATGAATTTCATCTCGTTATTCTATTTTGATAAGGCCAACAAAAAACTTCTTATCCTTGAACCGACCATCTATGAGATTAAAGGATATAAAGTTCGCCTTTTAGTCGACATCATGAATGAGCTAAAGGAGAGCCTTCTCAGCAAAAAAGCCTGTACCGCGCAGCTAACATTTTAAATATGGTTTCTATATCGATGTTTTAAAAAAGGACATTCGCGGCAGGCGAATGTCCTTTTTCCTTTTCGATTCAAACGGTAGAACACTCACACAAACAGCCAAAGCAGCGCCGCCACATACAGCACATACACCCCCACCATACAGGCTCCCTGCCAACGGCGAAAGCGCTGGGTGAGCAGTGCCGGCACACAGCAGACCAGCACCGCCACCAGGCTCACCGGCATATCCAGCAGCAGTCCCTGGGGCGAGATGGGCAGTGCCCGCCCCGAGAATACCGCACACAGCGGCAAGATCAGCGTGATGTCGATGACCCCTGCCCCCACAATGTTGCCGGCCGATAGCCCGGTGTGCTTTTTCACCGCTGCCGTCACCGCGATGGTAAACTCCGGCAGCGAGGTGCCAAACGAGATGATGGTCACCGCAATAAAGGCCTCCGGCACACCGGCCATCCGGGCTATCCCGCTGCCGCTGTACACCAGCAGCTTAGCCCCCACAACAATGCCTGCCGCACCCAGTAAAAAGCCCGCTATCTGCCGCCGCCTGTCCCCTGGCCGGGCCGCTGGCCGCTCTGTACTGCGCTCTTTTTTAGCCGTGTAGATGTTAAAGGCCACATACCCTAAAAACAGGAGCAGCAACAGCACACACCCCAGCGCCGACAAACTGCCGCGCAGGCTGCACAGCAGCGCCACCAGGCAACCGGCAGCCAGCAGCGCCCCCTGCCCCCACAGCTGCGAGCGGCGGATCAAAAACGGGGCGCCCAACACCGCTACCCCCAATATCAGGCTCACGTTCACCGTCACCGAGCCCACTGCGTTGCCCACCGCCATATCCACCTTTCCCTCAAAGGCGGCAATAGCCGAGGCGGTCAGCTCCGGCAGTGTGGTGGCCACGCTCACCACCGTGGCGCCGATCAAAAACTGGGGCACCCCCAGCACCCCGGCCAACCAGACCGCGGCATCTACAAACCAGTCGCCGCCCTTGATGATCAGCACCAGCCCCACCGCAAATAACGCCATCATATAGAAAAATGTCATCTCTCTGTCCTCCTCTCGCCCTCTATGTGCCCCTTATCGTCAGCGCACGTCAAAGCCCTGCTTTTTCGCACAGCAGCACATACTAGATCGTCAGTAAACGCCCTATATAGAAGCCGTCTTTTTCACCGGTAGGCAATTTCCCCTGCTATACAGCCATGATCAGTCGCTGTCCCCACCCCGATCTCACCGCCTGTCCGCTGTCTTTCCCATGCGCATACAGGTACGCCCCTTTTTAAGCAGCGCCTCTAACCTCTACATAATAGCATCATTTGCCGCTTTTCCGGCTGCCCCTTTTAATTTTCATCGATCCTCGCCCGCCTTCACACCTGTTTTTTGCAGATACTGCTTTTCTGGGTACAGGTCATCTGGCAGGTACCGTTTTACCCGCCAGGATATCCCCGCCCCTCTGCCCGCACATACATTACACACACAAAGTACAGCTATCGTTTTGCTGTACAGCCATACCAGGCCCCCTTCACAGGTTCCTGTTTCTCAAGTTGGTCTTCTGTGCTCCAGGCTGTCTTTTTCTGCCACAGCTGTTCCGATCGCCGGCCGACAAGATTACAAGATAGATCCGGCATCCTCTCTTTGCTCCAGAGCAGCCGGCCGGCAATGACCGCCTGCTTTTCCACCCTACAGTCACCCGGTCTCGGCTACTATCTCCGCGCCCGATAAAACAGTCTTTGACTGCACCATGGTACAGCAGTGAATAAGCCCCAGTACGAAATACCATCTATGTACCGTCTACCCCTCACTGCCTACCATCTATACACCGCCCAAAGCCCTGCAAAGTGTAGGTCCCCCTCTCCTCCATCTTGCATCAGCGCTCTTCCGCTTTCGCACTGCTCTATTCCCACAAGATCTGTATCCCGATCTAAAACACATACCGCTCCATTTTTCTCAGCCGCCACACGCACCCGATCTTTTATAACTTCTTTTCCCTATCTCCATCACCTACGGCTGCTCTTTCACTCCCCGGGCCGTTCCAATATATAATACACGATATCATTGCGACACTCCACCATAAAGCGCGCCGCAGCCAATGTTCCCAAGTTCCTCCGCCCAGCTCTGTAAGTACTGTCCGCCCATCGGCAGCAGACCCGGGCAAACAGGTTTCCCCGTCTCACCCCTTCTATTTTCGCCCGATCCGGTAGGTCCCCGTATCAAAACATCTAAACCGGCTGTCGCCCTTTTGCTGCCACGTAGGGGCAACTGCTAAAAGATACAAAAAGCTCGTAAAACCAGATTTCCAAAATAGCAGTCAACACCGCGCATCCCCGCAACAGCGTTTTTTCTTTCGCCGCTAAAGCGACGGGGATCTCATGGGCTTTGAGTCGACCTGGCCCAAAGATCATTTCTAGCACCACAAACAGGGCAACGACCACAAGTATAGGGCAACTTTACCTCACGCGCAAAAACAGTTTCGCAACGCTCTTGTATTTACGTTTTTTGTTGCGCAATAGAAACTCGGTAAGCCTTGCAAGAAAGGCATTACAGGCACTAAAACCAACAGAGTAAGGTGTCTATGCCGTTTCCCTCAAAAATGTACGCTAACTGCGTAGCATTTTAAAGAGGATACTACTCGTTTAGAGTATCCATTCCTTAGCAAGCATTGCCAAGGGGCATCCTTTTCAGAAAATGCAAACATTTTTCGGTGTTGGGAAGTACCCAACCCCTTTTGCCTTATTTTCTACCTCTAGAATAGATCCGTATGAGCCCTTTGGTAACTAAAGGAGAAAAAGCGCAACAACTGTCCTCTGTCTCACATCACGGGCAGAACACTAAAAACACAAAAAAGCAATTAAAACAGGTATCTGCCGTCAAACAAATAAGATCCTATATCCATCAGCAACACAACAGCAATGATTACGAATACGGCATAAAAGGTATAGGTGATAGGCTTTCTATTTTTCGCTTTCAGTTTATCCACCCATGCAACCAGCTTGTCCAAAAGATTCAGACCGTTGGCAGCATAGACGATCAGCGCCATAAACTGGCTGACTACAAACCAAATCGTCAGGAGCAGCGTTGCGGTCAGAAAATTTTCTGTTTCGCCGCCCATGAGGATAACAGCATAGTAAGTGGGGTCAGTAAAACAAGAGATCGCAAACGCAAAGCCAGTACTTAGGTACTTGATCCAACGCCCATCAACGGCTTTCTTCTCCTTCTCCCCTTTTTTCTTGCGAGCACTAAAAAGCCTTCGCAGCACCCACACCAGAATAAAAACAGATACTACAAACTCCAAAACCGCCCAAACTGGGCTATTGTCCCCGGGTACCATGCTTTTGAGAATATCCACCGCCGCCGCACCAAAAATAGAGGAGAGTATAGCACCGATAAAAATGCTAAATCCCGCATAGGAGAGGAAGAACAGCGTAATATTCGACTTTTTTCCTGCCGCAGCCCCATAGACAAAAGGTAGACCGCTGTAAATGGGTCAACACCTAAAATGCCTAACCCGATCGTGCTGATTATTTTATGTGTCATCAGTATTTCCCCTATAGATCTTTCATTCTACTGCGGAAAGATGTTAGATTTTTTCCATCAAACGCAATATCTTCTGATGTTCCTTTTCTGTCATTTCCTCAAAGGCTTTGTTTTCCGCTTATTTCATAGGTAATATTTTTCCCCGAACCAGCGCTTTGCCTTTCGCTGTCAAATAGATTTTTAATTCTCGCCCAGCACCTGCTTTAAAATACGATCACTCCCTCTTGATCAAGTCTTTTTACAGATGCATCTACAAGCTGCTTATTCAAAAGTGTGTACTTGTAAATTTCTGTTTGAGTACAGCCGTTACCAAGTGCCAAAATGGCTTGCAAAATAGCATTCGCACTGTCGAATAGTCCCTGCAGCACGCATATTTCGTGATAAAGCTCATCAATCGCATTGTTCAAACAGTCAAACTCTTGTAGAGCGGGCTGTTTTTCAAACCTCATATTTTGAGTGCGAAATATCATTAGAGCGTTACAAAAGATTGAGTTGGGCAAGTCAAATCCAGTCCTGATAACAGCTGTGCACATAGCCGCATAGCCCGGTACTTGGATATGGATCTGAATGCTCTCAGGTATTCCGAGGACGAGCCTGGCGAGTAAGGTGCAATAGCCCTCAACCTAAGTGATGGCTACTATTGTGCTGGTGCGAAGTATAAGCACGCAGAGAATACCTGCTATGTTCGCACCGGTATTCTATCTCTTCTGGCGTGAAGATCTGCTGTATGAGCAATGGATATGTTGACACCAGACAGCAATATAGCTACAATAAATATAAGCAACTACCTATTTTTTGGTAGTGATTGCAGTCACCACCCACACGGGTGGTGTGGATTGAAATACTCGTACTGTACCGTCATTTTGACTATTGGTGTCGTCACCACCCACACGGGTGGTGTGGATTGAAATATGTTGACGATGATAAAGCCTATGTCTACACCGGTCACCACCCACACGGGTGGTGTGGATTGAAATAAAAATGATTTTGGATTTGTGATTGATCGACTATGTCACCACCCACACGGGTGGTGTGGATTGAAATATATATTGGCGGGCCGTTTCAGTGCTTTTTACGCGGTCACCACCCACACGGGTGGTGTGGATTGAAATATCTGACAAGATCATCAATAGATCACGCTGCGCGGTCACCACCCACACGGGTGGTGTGGATTGAAATTGAGCCGTTCCGGGTCGCCGTATACGCGGGGGTTAGTCACCACCCACACGGGTGGTGTGGATTGAAATCCTTTTCGGCGGCGTAGTCTTTGAGCTGTTGCACGGGTCACCACCCACACGGGTGGTGTGGATTGAAATTTCTGTCGGCGCTTGCTCGCCGCCGGCGCCCATGGTCACCACCCACACGGGTGGTGTGGATTGAAATGGCTGTATAGTGGTACACCGGGCAGCGGCAAGAGTGTCACCACCCACACGGGTGGTGTGGATTGAAATGTTGAACGGCATATCTGCGGTGCCCGCCTCGGTCTTGGTCACCACCCACACGGGTGGTGTGGATTGAAATCTTGTGATCTCGACTATCTCCGCCATTGTGCCGGGGTCACCACCCACACGGGTGGTGTGGATTGAAATCGTGATGCTGTATGCTCTTGTCATGATGCAACCGGTCACCACCCACACGGGTGGTGTGGATTGAAATAACTATGCGGGCGATATGACTTTACAGGAGCGTAGTCACCACCCACACGGGTGGTGTAGCTTGAAGCATACTCCCGTCAAAGCCTTTCGGCAGCCGCCCCCGTCAACGTTTAACATGAACAGCGCATAAATGAGCCGCCGACAAGTACACCTGTCCCTGCTGATATGCCAGACAAGAGGTCAAAAGCATTCGCTACCATCGCCCTTACATAGTCTGGTTTCCCTTATATCTGCCTATATCTTTTTATATCGCCACAGGAATTTGGGGTACTATATAGGCACAATGTTGTTATGCGTGTCCTAATCGGCGGGAAAAACCTTTATTGGCGATCGTTTTCACCGTTCAAGGCTTTTCAATAGCAAAATTTCTAATACTATTTTTTAGCCTTGATTATCATGGTCCCACAGTTTTCATAAAGTACCTTTATGTCGTTGAATCCGGCATTTTCCATCAGTTCTATTTGATGTTCGAGCGTCAACGGGATATCGATATGTATAAAAACATCATCAGGTATGTTGTTTACTCTGCGTTTATACGCACACTGTTCAAGGCAAAGCGTTTCTTCTTCATCCGAGCAGGCAATATAATCACATTCGATATAATACCCGCCTTGCTTGATCGCCTGAAAGAGCTTGTCGTAAATTTTTTGTTTCTTTTCATATTTAAAGTGATGGAGCGTTTCAAAAGACAGGGCCGCGTCGTATCGTTCTCTTCCAAATGGATATTCAAAGTAATCGGATAAGATCAATTCAATGTCCTTGTCCCTATACTTAGCTTGTAATTTTTTCAACATATCCTCCGACAGATCGATCCCGGTCACCCTGGCTTTGGGAAATCGCTGATAAATCGCCTCAAGCTCTAATCCCGTGCCGCAACCAATATCCAACAAAGCGTGTAACGCTCCATCAAAATAGTCAGCAATATGGGCATATTCTTTTTCCCAGTGTTCAAGATGGACCTTCTCATAAATATCCATTCGCTTAGAAAAGAAATCTGTCATTTCTTCTATTGGTGTATTCCGTTCCTGTTTCAGCCAATCTCTAAGCTCATACATATACCTTTTGGTTTCTTCTTTTGTTCTAGTTTTGCTTTCCAGCATCTTTACTCAACCTCATTTTTCATTCTGATAGATCGATCGAAAACTGCTTAAACGCATGATCCAGCAATTCCCTTACGGTATCAAAGGAAATATCTATACCATTAGACACGATCTGAGTAGCGATTCCATGTGCATATAGCCAAATATTGATAAAGAGCATTTCGGCCTTCTCTATGGGTAACCCGGTTATTGCCCGAGCATTTTCTATCGACCTTCTATTCCACTCTGCACAAACGATATCCCGCAGCGATGACCCCTCCATGTTCCTATTCATAAACAGCGTATGAAAGATCATTTTCTCAGTTCGTGCAAATTCGATATACGCGATCCCCTGACTTAATAATCGATTATTTTCAGTTATCCTACACTCCATAAAAGCATTGTAATAGGCGTCAAGTTGTGTAAGGATATCGCTTTTGAGTTCTTCCATATTTTTGTAAATACGAAAGAGCGGTTTTGTAGAGCAGGTAAGCGCGCTCGCTAAACTACGGGCATTGACACCATCCATCCCATCCTCCCGCACCAATTGCATCGCTGCGTTTATAATATCTTGTCTGCTAATAATCGGTTTTGGTGGCATCCTGTAATCTCCTTTAGCAACTTAAGTTGCGCAACATTTGTTTTCATTATGACGTTTCTTTTTAAAGCCGTCAATACACGCAAAAAAAGCTGTATTCCGGAAGTCAAAAAGGTCAAATAGATCCCTCTCCTTTTCTGTGCGCTTCACGACTTTCGCAAAGTGGCAAGCTGTGTATGTTGTCAGCCACTTTTTGCGTCTGGTCCGTTTTGGTCAGCCCTGCAAAACACCTGTCGGTGAGTCTCCCCCACCCCCGGACTTCGGGCCAACTTGGAGCTGTTGACAACGTGCAAAATTATGTCCGTACAACGTCAAACAAGAAAAAAGACGCCCTTAGGCGCAACACATATACTTTACCATCCGTTTGAGGTTCAGCGCTGTCGCCAAGAGGAGTCAGTGGTTCTCCGCTGCCTCCAAACTTCACCGCAAAATATACGTTTCCACTGTGTCCCCCTTTCTGGGCGATAAAGGCACCGTTACACCAAATCTGTCTCTCAAATAGGGCGTCCAGATAGTTCTGCTCGTTCTGCCATGTCAGGTCCCGCCGAACAACAAGGCAAAAATAGATACCGAACAGTTTCCTCGCCCCGCGCTTGTCATGTTCACCTAGGCATTTGGCCTAAAAGGGACAGCTCCGGCAGTCCGCCCGCTCCGCCCTAATATTTCCGGTCTACGCCGCCGGCATTTGCGGTACAGGTCCCCACACGCAGCGCCTTCCCATTGGAACAGCGGTATAGGTCCTGCACCTCGTCGTAGACAATGCGGTCCTTGCGGCTTGCCCGGGCGCTGTATCTGGCCTAAATCCGGGTCTGTGCGGCTCACATACCCATGACTGCGGCAGCTGTCTTTTCTAATCTGTTTTCTCTACAGCGTCCTCCGTTTCCCTGTTCTCTATTTCAGTTCCTCCAGGCATTTCTCTTCATAGGTCCAACTGCTCCCAGTGCTCAGCTCCTCCGGTATCTCCACCAGCCCCTCTGGCGCACGCGCCCCACAACTCGTCGGTGCTCGCCCGCCCTTCGGGTCAAATACCACTGGTCGACTGTTATGAGCCGCTTATTAGCGGCGTTTTCGTGTTGGTCGTTATGGAACATGAGCTAATGCAAACGTACTCTTATAGATGAATGATAGAAAATGTACAGATAGACTGGTCGACTGATCATCCGCCTAAAAAAGAAAGGAGCCGGTATACCGTCCGATGTAAACACAATAAGAGCACTTGCGTATGATCCAACTGATTTACAGCGTGCCCAAGAGATCAAACACATTTTATATCAAATCCAAAACTCTATTCCCGAACGCAAAGAACTGGTAACTGAAAGAGATGCTGCAACTATGTAAGCAGTCATGCATACCCACCTAAGTCATGTAAAAAAGAAGGATCTACGGGCGCTGTCATGATTAAATTTCTGTCGCCATAGTTGACCGGTCATCCCGAATCTTCCAGGATCTACTAAACATTACCGCAATAGCCAATAGATCTAAAAAAATAAAAACGAGCGAAAAGTCCAGCTTTCACTCGTTTTTATCTCACATCTTATTGTCAGCATGCATATCAATTTGTTGTGTATACTTTCCCACTACTGCAAACACTGCCGTCGGCGCCTTTTACACAGATACCGGTCGTGGTGGGAACACGCCCCACCGGCTATCACCCGGGCAGTGCTAGATCTTTACCAGCTCATAAGCACTGCTGCCCAACCCCAATTTTTCAGCGTGCTCCACGCCGCTGCGCCAGTTGGTGGTGGGGTGGATATCGGCAAAATAGTCGCCGGTGTGGGGTACTTTGTCAAGCAGGCTGTCCGGCAGCGGCTGCTGGGCATTTACCATATCGGCGCAGGCCGTATCCAGTGCCACCGGGTCAAAGCTGGCGAACATCCCCACATCCGGCACGATGGGCATATCGTTTTCCGCATGGCAGTCACAGTAGGGAGATACGTCCGCCACCAGACTGATATGAAAGCTGGGCTTGTCGCCAATGACCGCCAGCGTGTACTCCGATATCTTTTTGTTCAGCACGTCAAAGGCCTCATCCTGGGCCGGCTGAACAGCGTCCACCGGGCACACGCCTATACAGCGGCCACAGCCCACGCATTTATCATGGTCTATACACGCCTTTTTCTCCACAAACGAGATCGCGTCGTGGGCGCAGTTTTTGCGGCAGGCGCCGCAGCTGATACACTGCTCCGTCTCCACATAGGGCTTGCCGGCGGAGTGCATCTCCATCTTGCCTGCCCGCGAGCCACAACCCATACCGATATTTTTAAGTGCTCCGCCGATACCGGTACACTCATGCACCTTAAAATGGGTCAGCGAAATGAGGATATCCGCATCCATCACGCCGCGGCCGATCTTGGCCTCTTTTACATACTCACCGTCAATGGGTACCAGCTGTTCATCGGTCCCCTTCAGCCCGTCGCCAATAATCACCTGGCAACCGGTGGCAAACGGGTTATAGCCGTTTTCATAGGCGGCGTCCAGATGGTCCAGCGCATTTTTGCGGCGGCCGATATACAGGGTGTTACAATCGGTCAAAAATACCCGTCCCCCCTGTTCTTTCACGATGTCGGCGATCACTTTGGCATAGTTGGGGCGCAGGTACGCCAAGTTGCCCGGCTCGCCAAAATGTATTTTGATAGCGGTAAACTTATTTTTAAAGTCGATCTGTTCCATTCCCGCCGCTCTCACCAACCGGGCCAGTTTCTGCAGCAGATTTTCCTCCAGCGTAGCATGAAAGTCTGTGTAATACACCTTGGATGGGCTCATAGATCTTCTCTCTCCTTTTTGGTCTGCTGGTCCGGTCACCCGGTCCACTTCTTTTTGGGTCGCTCTCATTATACCGCAGCGGCGGGTCCTTTGTCCCCCTGTTTATCAAAATATTTCCATTTCTAAAATCAGCAGTCAGGTGCTCCCATTATGTCAACGCAGTCAAAAAAGGCAAATCGTACCGCCAATTCCCCCAAAAAGGGCCGAATTTACAATTTCGTAACATTTACGTCCCTCAATTTTTCTATCCGTACCGCCGCTTCATTTTGTCTGTATAGGGCCTTAAACATTGAAATATCACCACACTCGCTCTATAATACAGGTAGATATTGGGTCAAAACAGCTGTATTTTCCACTTATTTTTACCTCTACCCGCTCCCAAAGCTCAATATTTTGTCATTAAACCGCCACTTTACCGCAACAATGCAACAAGAAAGGGGTGCTGTTCATGATCACACAAATTTATTCGATCATCTCGGTAGAGGAGGCCCTGCAGTGCGTCGAGGCCGGCGTCGACTACATCGGTGTCCTGGTAGAGGACGCGGGCCGCGGCTGCCCCTGTGCGGTCCCTCTGGAGACTGCCGCCGATATCTTCCGCGCGCTGGCCGGCAAAGCCACCCGGGTCATGATCCCCGCCTCAGACCGGGAAGAAAATATCCTCCACTATGCGCGCACCGCACAGCCCGATATCGTCCATCTCAGCAGCAGTTTTAAGTCCAGCGCCGCCTTCCAGGCGAAACTCGAGGCTGCTCTGCCCGGCGCCAAGATCATGCAGGCCATCGGCATGTCGGGCCCCGAGGCCTACGACGAAGCGCTACAGCGGCAAAAATACGCTGATTATCTGCTGCTCGATTCAGTCTCTCCCAACGCCCAAAATGGCGGCATCGGCGCTGTGGGCGTTCCCCACGACTGGAGCATCAGCAAAAAGATCGTCGATGCAGTCGACATCCCGGTCATCCTGGCCGGCGGCTTGGGTCCTGACAACGTCGTTAACGCCATCCACACCGTACACCCCTTCGGCGTCGACTCGCTCACCAAGACCAGTGTAAAAAATGCAAGCGGCAAACTTCTGCACAAAGATATCGGCAAAGTCCGCCAATTTTGCCACCTGGCCCACTCCACCCATATCTAGACCTCTTTAACAAGAATCACATGGATGGCTTATCCATGCGGTCCTTGTTGGTGCCGCTGACCGGACTTGAACTCAAAACACCTGGTTTTCCACTTACGTAGAAACTTAAAAAAACGGCTTATCTACGCGAAATATTAACATTTTCTGTTTTCCTGTTTAGCTATCTAAAATCGCTATTTTGGCAGTAAAGTGGGTTATTTTATCGAGGCCATGTTACTCTCAGTATCATAGCGGACGACAGCGGGCACGATCACTTTGCGCATGGATAATCCTCTCTAACATTATTGATTTTCAGATATTAAGCCCGCATGATAAGTATAAGAATAACCCTGACTAAGTATAGCCAGGGTTATTCTTAATTTCCGGTTTTACCTACACCACCCGTGTGGATGGCGACGCGAAGTGTACAGCATCTTCTCGGAGTTCTCCCAATTTCAATCCATACCACCCGGGTGGGTGGTGACGGCCGATACCGATGCGGCAGCATCTTTCTTCGATATTTCAATCCACACCACCCGGGTGGGTGGTGACGACGACCCTCGTTGTACATACCCAAATTTGTGATATTTCAATCCACACCACCCGGGTGGGTGGTGACTGGTGCTGCCCACCTTAAGCGTCAGTGAGTGAGTATTTCAATCCACACCACCCGGGTGGGTGGTGACGCCGATAAGCTGCGGATGAGGGCCTGGTCCTTGTTATTTCAATCCACACCACCCGGGTGGGTGGTGACTGGGAGGGTGACACCGAAAATACTATCGTTATCATTTCAATCCACACCACCCGGGTGGGTGGTGACTTAACGCTGTTATTTCCGTGGTCGAGGGTGCTATATTTCAATCCACACCACCCGGGTGGGTGGTGACATGGGGCGCTGTAATGGTTTTGCAAACGGATGGTATTTCAATCCACACCACCCGGGTGGGTGGTGACGACGATACAGCTATAGCCAGATATGCCGATATCCTATTTCAATCCACACCACCCGGGTGGGTGGTGACCACGATAGTTACCCTTTTCCCACCACTCAAACCAGATTTCAATCCACACCACCCGGGTGGGTGGTGACCACGATAGTTACCCTTTTCCCACCACTCAAACCAGATTTCAATCCACACCACCCGGGTGGGTGGTGACGGCAATCACTACCAAAAGATAGGAGATTGCTTGTATTTATTGTAGCTATATTGCTGTCAGATGTCAACATATCCATTGCTCATACAGTAGATCTTCTCGGCAAAAGAGATAAAACACAGGTGCGAACATAATAGGCATTCTCTGTGCGCTTATACTTCGCACCAGTAAAATAGTCTCTAGTTAGACAGCAACTAGAGACTATCCCACTTTAGATTTTACTGGGCATTTCTACCCTCCGATAATACTCTACGGGTATGCCGCATAATTTTGCCATCTCTTCCTGACTTAATTTGTGGGCACTCCTGTACTCACTAAGCATTCTAGATAGCTGTTCAACGGTTGACATGGGCTCATCTCCTTTCTTACGGAAAATATGTACACATAAAGTGTATTCAATAAATATTACTGCAATGTGAACAAAAAACTCCCAACTATTTGAAATGACAGATGGAGGCTTTTTATTTACTCCTCAGGCTCATCTTCTAAACACTTAAGAGCGTTTAGATCAATATCCAGTATCCGAGCTATGCGCACGGCTATTATAAGGCCTGGATTTGATTTGCCCAACTCGATTCTTTTGTAATGCTCCAAAGATATCTCGCACTCAAAAGCTGTTTTTTCTTGCGTCCAGTGAATTGCTTTTCTGTAGGTTTTCATTTTTCTTGAAAATTCGACTAATATTTCCATAATAACCTCCTTTACGGAGATTTTATGCTTTATATATGTACACTCAACGTCTTATAGTGCACTTCTGTGAAAATAGTTAAAGTTCTGTCAATTCTACAAACCTTCTCTTTTATACCTGGCATTGTGTCCATAGATTATCCTGCCATAATCCGTTATAATTAAGTTAGTGTGTAAAAATTTAGTTGGATCCAATTGAGGAGATATAAATGATAGAAATTAGATATTTAAAAGAAACGGATAAGCAGTTTTGGTATACTCTCGATCGGTATCTACCAGAAACAGAGTTCCAGAATAAAATATGTACCAAAATGGGCTATGTGCTTTTAGACTCTGACAATCCTGTGGGCTTATTGAGGTATAATTTATTTTGGGATAATACCCCGTTCTGCACAATGCTCATAGTCGCCGAGGGCTATCGAGGTAAAGGATATGGAAAGCAGCTAATGACACATTAGGAAAATGATATGGAAGATCAGGGTTATGGAATGCTACTGACTTCTACACAAGCTGACGAAACGGCCCAGCACTTCTATCGAAAGCTAGGCTACAAAGATTGCGGGGGTCTCATCATTGATCTCCCTCAGTACGCTCAGCCCATGGAGTTATTCTTAATAAAAACAATCCCATTTAAATGAGGATATAATATGCGACCCAGTAACTTAAATATAAAAGCCTTTATATAAAGCGCCATATTTCAATTGAAATATATCTCTTTTATGCGAATAGATATGGTAGTTAGTGTTTGATATGATTTAGGTATTGAGGGTATCATTTTTCAAATGCGTTGAGGAGGCGTTTTTATGACAAAAAAGGAATTTAGGAAGAAGTGTAAAGAGGAAAAATCCACCAGCTACAAGTTAATATTGTCAGGTGGGATTTTCGCGGTACTTGGAGTTATCGTTGTCGTTGCAACAATGGTTTTAGTGAAAAGCTTTTCAGCACAGATTATAGGGTACATCATTGGCGTTGTTATTGCGGCTATCGGTATGAGCTTAGATCTTGCAGGTGAGGTTCAACTCTCTAATGACTACAAGGCCTACAATAGCAAAAATTAAATATAATTAAGATCCGATACCATAAATTGATTTACACGTGCCACAAATAAAAAAGCCCCCGGCCATCCGAAAGGACGGTCGGGGGCTTAATCAATCATACATGCGCATTATCAAAAATGTCATATTTCAGCACAGTATCTCTCTGTTGTACGAATAGATAAGACGGGTGGTAACAAGGTTTTCGGAAGATCTAACTGTCCAGACGGATATGTGTTTTTTGGACAGGTATAGGGAGCCATGCTATAATCAAATCACCAGACAAATCGAAATTTAAAACGAGGAGGAAATAAAATGTTGGCACTTAGATTGGCAAAGTTAGAAGAAATACAGATTGTGATGGATATTATCAATACTGCAAAAACACATTTGAAAGAACAAGGGATTGACCAATGGCAGACAGGTTATCCAGATTATGAGTGTATTAAGAATGATATTGAATATGAAAAAGGATTTTTTGTAGTTGATGATGAGAACATTTTAGGATATTTATGTGTGGACTATGACGGTGAGCCTGCATACAAGGATATGCAGGGCAAATGGAACACTTCGGAGAACTATGTTGTTGTACATCGTATGGCATTTACTGATAATGCGAGAGGAAAAGGAATTAGCAGTATTACATTTCGCTTAGTAGAGGAGATGAGTAAGAAAAAAGGCATATCCTCTTTTAGAGTAGATACGGATGCTGATAATAAGAAAATGCAGCATATCTTACAAAAAAATGGATTTTCATATTGTGGGACAATTTGGTTTGATAATAGTGAAAAAATCGCATTTGATAAGAGCTTTTAAAGGCGGGAAAACCCTAAAATAGTCCCCGACCATCCGAAAGGACGGCCGGGGGCTTAATCATACATGCGCATTATAAAAAATGTCATATTTTCTGTTAATATCTCTCTGTTGTGCGAATAGATAAGACGGCCAGTATTGGTATGATCTGGGTATTGGAGGAGTGAGTATGCCCGGGTTAAATTCTATATTACGATTAATGTTTGGGCTTTGTTTTATTTTTAGCAGAACTATTTAATGTGTCACAGCCGTTTATGGAGAAAGCCATTGATTATTATCACATGTTAGATTTGATGGAAAAAGAGAAAGACCAGCCAACAGCTGCATCCGTTGACTGGCCCGAGGAGATGTAGGTAGAGTTAACCACCTACAAGTCTACTATACTCTTATCTTTGAGGTAAAGATATAGATCGCGCAAAATAAAACCCGCCCCTCACACAAAGGCAAGAGGCGGGCACGTCGAAATGGTAGGCCTGCCGGTAGAACAAACCTACACCTATATGATACCATGTTTCGCTTGTACACGCAACAAAAACTTTTCACATTTTTATATACGTATTTCAAACCGCCTCTATTGACGCACGTGTTTATACGTGTTATAATGTAATCAAGATAAGGGAGGAAAACCAATATGCCGATGACACCTCGCGAGATGGTAAAGCTACTAAAAAGCAACAGCTTTGAAGTTGCCAGACAAGCAGGCTCCCACATAATCTTGAAAAACAGAGTAACCGGCAAACAAACAGTAGTACCCAATCACAACAAGGCCATGAAAAAAGGGCTAGAGCAAGCGATACTTAAACAAGCAGGGCTAAAATAGCTCTGTATGGAGGTGTAGAGATGAGCAAACTATTTTATCCGGCTGTGTTTCATAAGGCGGAGGAGGGTGGATTTTGGGTGTCTTTCCCTGACCTGCCCGAATGTCTGACCGAGGGCGACAACATGGAGCAGGCATACGAGATGGCGATCGATGCTTTGGGGCTTTGCTTGACCGAGAGAGCGGCAGCGGGCGAGGCTTTCCCTCAACCCTCCGACCCAAGCAAAGTGGTCGTGGATGACGGCTTTCTGGTAATTGTAGAGTTTGACATGACCGCTTACAAAAAACGCACCAGTTCACGGGCAGTCAAAAAGACTTTGACTATCCCTGAGTGGCTTAACGAGGAGGCCACGGCGCGTGGTGTGAACTTTTCGCAGGTGCTGCAAGAGGCCCTTATCGACAAATTGCAAGCCAGATAAAAAAAGACCCGTCCGGCGCTACCAACACCAGACGAGTCCAACAAAGGGTAGATAATCTTGGCGGACAATCTACCCTCTTATAATAGCATAATTTTATAGGAGGTACAATTATGTCTACACGCAAAAATGATGCGCAGTGGATGGAAAAGCAGCAGCGCTGGCAGATCAAGGTACAAAAGGACGGCCAGCGCCGTACTTTTTATAGCTCTAACCCCAGCCGCCGCGGCAAGGTGGAAGCAGAGCGCAAAGCAGACCATTGGCTTGAAGTTGGCAGCTGTGACGAAAATATTCGGTTTGGGTCTTTATGGAGCGACTTTCTCGCAGAAGTGCAGTTAACCACTAGCCTATCTAATTACAAATCTCATGAGCTATATGGGCGTAAATGGCTGCTCCCCCGGCTTGCTAAAAAACGAGTGGCTGCGATCACTTTACAAGATTGGCAAAACTGCCTCCTAGATGCTTATGTAAGTGGGCTGGCCAAAAAGACCATTAAGAATATAAGGGGATCTATAACTGCTTTTTATCGCTATGCTTTTAAACGAGGGGTGCCCATCGTCCGTCCTGAATTTTTGGACATCCCCAAAGATGCTCCGGTAAAACCTAAAAAGATCCTACAACCCCAAGATATCAAAACACTATTTTCATGTGACACTGTGCGTATACATAATCAAGAGGTAGAAGCGTTCTATATCCATGCCTGGCGCTTTCTTACTGTCACTGCATTGCGTAGAGGTGAGTTGTGTGGGCTATGCAGCAGTGATCTGGACAACAACATATTATACGTAAGTCGGTCTATAAACAGATTTGGTGAGGTCACTGGCGGTAAGAACCAAAATGCGGAAAGGTCTTTTGCTCTGTCTCAAATTGCTTTAAGGATCTTGGATGACCAGTCTGCCATGCTGAAACGCTTACATATTATCTCCCCTTACCTCTTCCCTGCTGAAGACGGTACAAGGCTTAACCCTAATACGCTGTATGATCGCTGGGATACATACCGTAAACAACACGGGATAGAGACTACTCTACACGGTTTGCGGCACCCGTATGTCAAGCACACGACAAAAAAATATAATTCTGAAAAGCAGAAAACCCAAGCTACCAAGATTGTGGATTTGATAGCCTGGGGTTTCTGTTTTTGTTTCGTCTGTTATTCAAAGCGGTCATGGACCTTGTAAACAATCTCAATGCGGTTGTCGGGGAATATATATACCTTTTCAATCAGCAGATCGGTCAGCTCGGAAGTTAGCGCATCCGCTTCTGCAATCGAGTGAACGATCTCTTGCCGGTTGCTTTGGCGGGCCTGTTCTTCTCGCTTCAGTTTTGCCTGGGCGGTGACAGCAGCATAGGCATTTTTGACTTTCCGTATTTCTGCGTCATAATCTGTTTTCCGCGATTTATAAGTGTCCAGCTCGATCTGCCCCAGGAGATACCGTTCAAAGAGAGCTTGCTTCTGATCCCTCAAATCTTCCAACTGTTTCTCATATTCGGAGCATTTAGCGGCGGTGGCGTCCAGGTGAAGGGTTCCGTCCTCATGTGCAGGCAGCAGGATTTCCAGCTGTTTTTTCAATGTGATAAGCACCGCTTCTTCCAGCCCGGCAGCGTCCGCTCGTATAGTATGGCAGCGGCTGTTTACGTCGGCAGTCGAATGACGGCACATATAAAACGGCTTCTTTTGAGCAATGCGGGAAAGTGCATGGTCACAGCAGCCACAATAGACCTTGCCTTTCAGTGGATACTCCCTGATTTTCCGGGTCGGTAAGGAAAACCGGCGCTGCACGGCCTGCACCTTCTCAAACAGCTCTTTCTCAATAATTGCCGGATGGTGGTCGGGAATAATGAACCATTTGTCACGGTCCTTCATGCGGCTCCGTGTACCTCCCACTTCAATGACTGCCCGCCGTCCAATGACGTAGGAACCGATATAGCGTTCGTCCTCCAGGATGCGGAGAACCGTAGAACTGCTCCAGCGGCCACGAGAGCGTGAGACATCGTGGTACTGCTGTCCATGAGTGGCTTTATATTCCCCTGGGGTTGGGATGCCTCGCTTAAATAGTTCCCTGGTAATGGCTGCCGCCCCAATGCCGGTTGCCGCAAGCTGGAAAATGAGCTGTACCACCGCAGCAGTTTCCGGGTTTGGCTCCATTCTGCCATCGGCGCTTTTGCGATACCCATACGGGCAAATCTTACTCTGATATTCTCCGCGCTGCATTTTGGCGTACTTGGCGCTTTTGGTTTTCATGGACATATCGCGGCTGTAATACTCGCTGATCAAATATTTGAAAGCCACATCCATCCCGCCGGTATCGCCTTTGTGCTGATCGCTGTCGAAATCGTCATTGATGGAGATGAACCGGGTGTGAAACAATGGGAACACCCGCTCGATGAAGTATCCGGTTTCGATGCTGTTTCGCCCAAATCGAGAAAAATCTTTGACAATGATGCAGTCAATCTGATTGGCCCGAACCAGTTCAATCAGTTCCTGGACTTTGGGACGCTCAAAATTTGTCCCGCTATATCCGTTGTCGATAAATTCCAGAACCTCTGCGTCAGTGGACTCCGGCATGGAAGAAACGAACTCGTTCAGCACAAGGTGCTGGTTCTCAATGCTCATGCTGTCGTATTTGTAATCCTCCAGGGAAAGACGGATATATAGGGCGATTACATATTTCTGCATTGGTTCAGCACCTCCTCGCAATGCTCAAATTCGCTTTGAAAACGGAAATGAACTGTAATCTGTTTCTCCCTGGAAACCTCCACACGTTCAATCAGCCGGTCAATCAGGGCTGCCGTCAGATGGCGATCTTCCTTGATATGCTGTGCATCCTGGGACAGCATTTTATACTGTTCCAGCTGCCTGGCAATAATCGCAAGCCCTGCTTTCAGCTGCTCAATTTCCTTGCTGACCGCCTCGATTTTGGCTTCGTACTTGTCCTTTAAGGCAAAATACTCGTCTTGTGACAGATGGTTCTGGATCAGACCCTCATACAATCCGCGCTGGTAGGTACGCAGCTGTTGGATTTCCTGTTTCCGGCTGGCAATTTTATCCTGAATACTTTTCTGTTCCTTAGCTTCTTTGGAGAGATTTTCCGGGCTGAGGGAGTATTGCCCCAGCGTGGTATCGAGCTGTTCCTGCAATATATCCGCCAACGCATCCAGCAGGTTCATTTCATCAATGAAAACGCCGGGGCAAGCACCCTTTTTGATGCGGTTATTGCTGATACAATGGTAGACATATACATCCGGCGTCTTTTTGCGGACGCATTTTTGCCGGTGGAGGCTGTGTCCGCAGTGGGCGCAGAAAATTTTCCCTCTCAAAAGATTGGGGGACCAGGAATGTATTTCCCTGTCTTTGGCCTGTTGTGCGGCACAGTCTAAGACTTTTTGTACAGCATCGAACAGCTCTCTGCTCACAATGGCCTCATGCGTATCACGAACGACCGTCCATTCATCGGCGCTGGCCCTGACCTGTTTGTGGTCGATGACCTTGGAAACGCCCTGCACAAGATCGCCGGCATAAACGCCTGCCCGGAGAATTTTGGCAACCGTGCGCGTCTGCCAATTCCCATTTCCAATCAAATTCTCATGGGTAATCTCGCCCAGCCTTTTCTTATAGTGACTTGGGGCGAGGACTCCGGCCTCGTTTAATCGAACCGCAATAGTGTTCAGGCCATCGCCTTCAGCGGCCCACTGAAACATAGTTTTGACCACCTCAGCCGCCACCGGGTCAACGATCAGCTGGTGGCAATCATCGGGGGCTTTCAAATATCCATAGGGTGTACGCCCGCCAACGTACTTGCCATCTTTCATTGCCTGCCGCTGCTGCGCTTTGATCTTTTTCGCTATATCCAGCGCATAGGCTTCGTTAATCATGTTCCGCAGAGGAATGATGATGCCATCATGGGCATGATCCGGGGAGGAAGAATCATAGCGGTCATTCACAGCGATAAATCGAACCCCCTGTGCAGGAAAATACCGCTCGATATAGTAGCCAGTGTCGATGACATTCCTCCCCAGGCGGGAAAGATCTTTGACAATGACACAGTTGATAAGGCCCGCTTCAATATCGGAGAGCATCTGCTGGAAGCCGGGCCGGTGAAAATTCGTACCCGTTGCACCGTTGTCAATGTAGGTTTGAACCACGATGATTTCCGGGTTCTGCTCCAGATACCGGGCGATAATCAACTGCTGGGTTTCAATAGAGGCAGTACGGGTATGCTTATCCTCAACGGAAAGCCGCACATAAACTCCGGCACGGCAAGTTGTATCTATCTCCGGTGCAGGAAGCACCACGGTTTCTTTTCTGCTTTTTCTTGCCACAAATCATCCCACCTTTCTTTGGCTTGTCTGCTCCGCCAGCTGAATCAGCTGAATGGCTTTCTGATATTCATCCTGATATGTGAAGGTGATCTCCAGTTCCTTTTTCCCAATCACCTTGATACTCTGTATCATGTGGACCACAGCTTTGCGGTCCAGGGTCTCCATCGTGGAAAACTGCGTGAAATGAGAAATCCAACGGTTTCGCTCACTTCGGTTTTCCAACACATCGGACAGCTTATCTTTCAGAGTGCGGATCGCTTCTTTCGCATTTTCCGCAGCCCTTGTGTATTTGGCTTTATAATCGGTGTATTCTTCTTTGTTGATTGTGCCGGTAACCAGGTTTTCGTAAAGGCGGGCCTTAAACTCCAACGCCTGCGCCAACTGCCGCTCATTGGCTGCGATGTGGGAAGCGTATTCATTCGCCAGCGCCTGGTTGATGCTGCTCTGGTCGATGCCGTCCAGAATGGCTTGCAGGCAGGTCACATTGTCTATGTACCCCTTCAGGCTGTCTTTGACGCACTCCACCAGATCGCTCTCCTTGAGCATCACAGGATTGGCACAGCCATGCTTTTTCCCGGTGGGGCAGTAATAATAGTGGTATTCCTTGCCCTTGACCCGGTTCGTTTTCCGCGTCATGCGCGCCCCGCAGCAGCCGCAGATTAAGATGCCGGAGAACAAATACACAGTGTCTTTCTTTGGTGACGTGCGGGTATCCAGTCTGCGGATACGCTGAACAAGCTCGAAATCCTGCTTGGGGATCAGCGCCTCATGAGCGTCGGGAACGCGAATCCATTCAGAGGATGGCCGCTGCTCCATCTGCTTGATTTTATAGTGCGGCGTACCCTGTTTTCCCTGTACCAGCGTGCCAGTATAGGTTTCGTCCTGCAAAATGCGGATAACCGTCGTAGCAGACCATTTACAGTCCTCTTTGTCTGTGTATCCATGTTTGGCATAAGGGAAACCGTTGTTTTTCTTATAGGCCAGTGGCGACAGGACGCCCATATCATTTAAGGTAGTGGCGATCCGCAGTGCGCTTGTCCCATCCAGACGCATACGGAAAATGTCCTGGACAACACGGGCCGCATACGGGTCTGGTACAAGCAGGTTTTTGTTTTCCTCTGACTTCATATAGCCGTAAACAGGGAAAGCCCCAACAAAATCTCCGTTCCGCCGCTTTATATCCAAAGAGGTACGGGTTTTGATGGAAATGTCCCGGCAGTAGGCTTCGTTCATAATGTTCTTAACGGATACGGTCAAGTCGTCCCCGCTGTTCTCATGGGCAGTGTCGATATTATCCGTGATGGCAATAAAGCGAACCCCATAAGCGGGAAACACCCGCCGCAGGTAGCGCCCGGTTTCGATGTATTCCCGCCCCAGGCGGGAAAGGTCTTTGACTATGACGCAGTTGATCTTGCCATCGGTAATATCCTGCATCATTTCCTTAAACGCCGGACGGTCAAAAATGATACCGCTGTAACCATCGTCGATTTTTTCGGATATGATTTCAATGTCCGGGTTCCGTTTAATAAAATTCTCAATCAGCTTTCGCTGATTGGTAACGCTGTCGCTCTCGCTGGAGCGGTCATCTGTGTAAGACAGACGAATGTAAGAGGTTGCCTGATATTTTGGCATGAAAAAGCACTCCTTTCCTCCCGGAAGCTCCCGCAAGAAAAGAGTGGTTTTTGAGGTTTTCAGTTTTCATCCTTTTCCAAGTCCATCGTAACATGGTCTTTGGAAAAAATCGAGGATGTCAGTCATCTCAAAATTCCTTGCAGGCATTCCTCCAATGTGACCCCGTTGTTGGCAAAAGCAGCGTTTACCACAAAATCGCCACAGCGGAAGCGATATGGATTTTTGATTTGGTGAAGAAAGGCTGCAATCCGTTCCTCTTTGGGTAGTGCCTTATCTACCGCAACTTCACGGATGTCAACCAATTCATCGGTTGTAGCTGGTGAACAGGCTTGCATCAACTGGCTCATAGGGATACTCCTTTCTTTGTGGTCGTGTTCAAAGTTACATGAATACGCTGGCAGCCGAAACTGCCAGCACATGGTATCTAACTTTGAAAGGCAACCCCCATCGGCGCTCATGCACCGATGGGGAATCGCCGCGAAATCAATTTGGTTATCACGCCACATTTGCCACGCATCCCTGACGCTGGGGACAGAACAGGTCTCCGCTGGCGCGGCTGTCATAACTCCGCAGCGTCGTTCATAGCGTGCGCCGCAGGGTTCCCCCCAAGTCTTTGGCGGGCCGTGAGGAAGTATCTTTAAGCCCCCGCGCAGTCATCGCGCCGGATGTGCCACCATCCGGGTCACAGGGACGTTGATCGCTCCGAAACAGCTTGTCCATCACCTCCTGGCTGCTCCATCTTCGCGGCGCCCTGCACTCGCTCATACGCGGGTTATGTACCTGTTCTGCCGTGTATTCAGTTGTCAAAGATCAGCGAAGGAAAAATCCCCTTCTTGCTAACCATGACAAAAACAGGCAGTTTGTCCTGCCTGTAATGCGATTTTTTTGAAAAATATTTTTGCCTTGCCGCTTCAATAAGAGCCGCGGGCGAGTCAAGCGTACAGCAAGCACAATAAAATAGGTACTATCGTACTCAAATACACCTTTTATAAGGTTCTTCCTGCAAGGAAATGGGCACGATAAAATATAAACAAGGAGACGATAGTGCCTATGGAACTGATAAAAGAGCTGGGACGAAGGATACAAAAAGCGCGTAAGGAAAAAGGACTGACGCAGCAGGAACTCGCAGATCTGAGCCACGTTTCTCTGAAGCACGTTCAAGGCTGCGAAAGAGGGGTGAAGAACCCTTCTTTTGAGGTCCTGCGCGCTTTTTGCAAAGTCTTGAATTTATCTTTGGATTCCCTGATGAATCTCGACCTGCCAGAAGATGAGCAAGCCGCCAACGATATGCGGCAGCTTTACCTTTCGTGCCCTCCGGCTGCCAGAAAAGTGCTGTTAAACTCGACCCGTGCGTTGGCTGATGAGCTGAAAGAGATGGTGCAGACGGCCGGAGTTGGCCCAGATGAACATTTAGAGGATAAGTAAGCCGGTGGAGGAATAAAAACCCCCACCGGCTTTCTTTTGCCGCTATGCGGCGGTCAGGTTATCGGGCTGTGTCCAGCGACGCGCCAGCTTCTTCAGCCCGCGCCGGATGCTCTCCCACACGCGGCGGCGGTCAGCACCCTCGATCCGGGCAATCTCGGCCACCGTCATGCCCAGGTAAAACCGGGCGTAGATACGCCGGGCCTGGATGGCGGTCAACTGCATCAGCGCGGCGTACACTTCCTCCCGCAGCTGCTTCTGCTCCAGGATTTCCTCCGGGGTGAGCGGCCGGTTGAGGGCATCGTTTTCAATGCCATCCCCCCGGTTCAAAGAATAATGAGCCTTATGCCGGAACTTCCGGCGTTCGTAGGCGGCATCGTCCTGTTCCTGGCCCCGGATCGCGGCCAGCACTTCCTCGGCCACATCCACAAAGACATCGGTTTTATACACATCGGGATACAGCTCCCGAAGATTGATCTTAACCAATACATGGCATTGTTTATCTGGCTATGGCAACATAAGGGACTTCCCCTTGCAGACAAAGAATTGCTACTTAAGCGAACCATAGCGGACAGTTATGATTACGCAGAGAACTACGATAAAATCAAAGTCCGTCCTATGGACATCAACACCAAGGGAGAGTTCCCGCTGGTAGTTTAAAAGGCAACCAGCAGTAGGACTATCGTTCATAACTGGATGGTAGTCCTATTGCTATATACTGCAGTGATAACAATATGGTATTATTGGATAGAAAAAAGTTTGAAAAAATGTGTGAGATTTGAGTTCAAAAGTTGTGTATATAGGTGAAAAGGTAAATAAGGAAGCGAGGTGAAAACCGATGGATGATGCACAGATAGTCCAATTATACTGGGATAGAAACGAGCAGGCCATCCATGCCACATCTGACAAATACGGGAACTACTGTACCTCGATTGCTAAGAATATACTGGGCAATCAGGAAGATGCTGAAGAATGTGTCAACGATACCTACTTAAACGCATGGAACGCCATGCCGCCTCACAGGCCAAGCATTCTGTCCACATTCCTTGGAAAAATTACAAGAAACCTGTCGTTTAACAGGTATAAACACAATAGCGCCGACAAACGAGGTAGCGGAGAATTGCCTGTGGTTCTGGAGGAACTTTCTGACCTGGTGTCTGGCAAGGATGATGTTGAGCAGGCATTTGACCAAAAGGAACTCACGAAAGCCATTGATACATTTTTGGATCGTCTATCACCAAAGAAAAGAAGCATTTTTATCAGCCGATACTGGTACACAGATAGCATTTCAGAAATTGCTGTCCGACACAATATGAATGATGGAGCAGTATCAATGACCCTTAACCGCATCCGCCTAAAACTACACAACTACCTTTTAGAAAGGGGCTTTGAACTATGACGAATGAAAAACTGTATGAAGTCCTCGGTGACATCAATGAGAATCATATCAACGAGGCAAGGGCATATCACAAAGCAAAGAAGCCCGGCTGGGTAAAGTGGGGAGCTATTGCGGCTTGTTTGTGCTTGATGGTACCATTAACCGCATTTGCTATTGATACAATTCAATATAATGCGGCAGTCGATTATCTGAATTCCCTCGGTATTCCTGTTGAAGATTTGGGCGACTACTCCCACAAAGAAATAAAAGAAGCAGTAAAAACCATCGATGCTGGAGAAAGTAGTCCATTAACCGAAGAAATCCTTAACCTATTGCCAGGTAACGAAGAGCAGATTGACGTGCCGACACAAGTAACATCTGAACAGATAAGAGAATTAGAGCCAGCTATGACAAGAGAAGAAGTCCTTTCCCTTTTGGGCAATACACAAGATATTGGTTCTGGCATCTATATTTATGTTTATGAAGTAGACGGAGAATATTTGTTGCACATTCCATTTGCAAGTGATGGTGCTCAGTTAGGTGTTACAGGCGAAGATTTATTAAAGGCATTGACCCCTATTTCTGGGGATATAGGTTCTAATGGAACCATTGAATTTAATGGACAGTCATTTAGCAAATCTGACTTGACCGAAGAAACTCTTGAATGGCTTGAATGGTATAATTCCTTGTCGCCAGAAGAACAACTTGCTGTTAGTTCAATCCCTGCCGACCTATATACCGATGACGGTGCAGGAACACTTGATTCAAACGCAGAAGAATAACTTTGTTTCCCCACAAGGGCAGCCGAGAAAATCGACTGCCCTTTTTCCATGCCTACGGGCAGAAAGGAGCGACCAGCTATGACGAAACCAAGAGAGAAAACTCGCAAGGAATTGACTTTCAAGACTTGAGGTGGGGGAATCATATGCCCCAGATGAATATTTCTACATCGGTTTCTGGATTTTAGTCTCCGGGAACACAAAAGGGAATTGGGAGTTGATTAAATAGCGGTCAGATTATCGGGCCGTATCCAACAAACGTGCCAGTTTCTTCAGCCCGCGCCGGATGCTCTCCCACACGCGGCGGCGGTCAGCACCCTCGATCCGGGCGATCTCGGCAACCGTCATGTCCAGGTAAAACCGGGCGTAGATACGCCGGGCCTGGATGGCGGTCAGCTGCATCAGCGCGGCGTACACTTCCTCCCGCAGCTGCTTCTGTTCCAGGATTTCCTCCGGGGTGAGCGGCCGGTTGAGGGCATTGTTTTCAATGCCATCCCCCCGGTTCAAAGAATAATGAGCCTTATGCCGGAACTTCCGGCGTTCGTAGGCGGCATCGTCCTGTTCCTGGCCCCGGATCGCGGCCAGCACTTCCTCGGCCACATCCACAAAGACATCGGTTTTATACACATCGGGATACAGCTCCCGAAGATTGATCTTCTGCATTATGTACCTCCATTTCGATTCACGGGTTGACGGGTGAAGCGAAATGAAGGCGGTGGGCGACACCGTTCGGGGAAATTCCCGAAAAAACGACAAGCAAAAGCGCCAGCATCCGAAGAACGGCGGCTGGCGCTGCTAAAAGAGGACTTATGACGCTTATGGACCAGCCACGATAGTGCCTGTTCATAAGCAGATGGAGGCCGATTAACGGTCAGACTTTTTTTGGCAGGTAAATTCCTGCCGGATTATGTCGAAGCTGTCTTTGCTTCACGGCGGCTCCCTCCTAAAGCCGCCGTGTCAGCGTATAGGCGTCACTCCTTTGTCGAGGGCATAAGGAACGGCGGCCTTGATGTTACTCAAAACCGCCGCAGTACCCTGAAAGTCCATTATGGGCGCACGAAGCTGCCTGCCCTGCAACGGTTTTTTTCTTTCCCCGTTTAGCGGGGCAGGATAGCTTGGCTTATTCGGTTTATTCTTGCTCTTGTGCGGCTGCCTCTTTCAGCCGCGAAAAGCTCTCATCGCTGATGATGTGTTCAATCCGGCAGGCGTCGGCCTCCGCAGTCTTGGGGTCAACGCCTGCGGCGATAAGCTGCTCGGTAAAGAAGCAATGGCGCTCATAGATTTTTTCAGCCACCTCGCAGCCCACGTCGGTCAGATGGAGAAAGTGATCTTCGTCCATTGTAAGAAAGCCGCCGTCCCGCAAGGTAGCCACTGCATGGCACACGCTGGGCTTTGACACCTCCATGTGCCGGGCCACATCTACGGAGCGTACCATACCGAGTTTCTTTTGGAGAACAAGGATGGTTTCCAGGTAGTCCTCCCCGGACGCATGAAGTTTCATTAAGACCTCCCTTACTGTATCCGCCAGCCCTCGGCTTGTTCGCGGATTTGGATAAACTTCTTGTAAGTACCTTCCTGTTGCAACAGTTCCTTATGCGTACCTCTCTGAGCCACAGTTCCGCCATCAATCACAAGGATTTGGTCGGCGTTCTCAATCGTAGCCAGGCGATGGGCAATCGTAATAATGGTTTTGCCATGTGTCAGGGCAGAAATAGCTTCCTGGATCAAATGCTCATTCTCAGGGTCAATGCTTGCTGTTGCCTCATCCAAGATAACAATGGGAGCATCCTTGAGCATTGCCCTGGCGATAGAAATTCTTTGCTTTTCACCGCCGGAAAGAGAAGAACCCCCTTCACCAATCACCGTGTCATATCCGTCTGGCAAAGCCATTATGAAGTCATGGCAGCGGGCCGCTTTTGCGGCGGCGATAATCTGTTCATCCGTAGCGTCCGGGCTGCCGAATTTAATGTTATTCTTAATGGTATCCCGGAACAGGTAGACATTCTGAAAAACCATGCTGATATTTTTGAGTAGACTATCGCAGGTAAATCTGCGAATATCCGTTCCACCAATGGTAATCATTCCGCTGTTAACATCGTAAAAACGGGCAATCAGGTTACACAGCGTAGATTTTCCACTGCCAGATGGCCCCACGATGGCCGTTGTGCTATTTTGCGGAATTTTGAAGTTCAGGTCATGCAAAACAATCCGGCTGTCATATCCGAAAGAAACATCCCTAAACTCAATATCATAGGATGTCGGTTTTATGTCGGTGCCGTCCCGGTCGATATAGTTTACATTCTCCAACGCTTCCAGCTTATTCATGGCAGAGTCCACAACTCCGAGCATATGGGCCGCGTCATTGATATTCTCCACGCTGCCAAACATCACAAAAGAGAACAGAACAAACATCAGGAAGAATGCCATACTCATTTGTCCCTGCAACGCCTGCCATGCACAAATAAAGACAATTCCCATCGAAGCCAGTTTTAAGGCAAACAAATGCAGACAGTTAAAGGGAGTAAAGCCTTTTTCCACCTTGATATGAATATCTTTCAGGTCTTTACTGGCATTACGAAAGTTCTCAATAGAGGCCCCTTCCTGTCCAAAAGACTTCACAATGGAAAGCCCTCGGATGTATTCAATCGCTGCGCCGGACATATCTTCCATTGCTTTATGGGTTGTTGCAGCGTTTTTTTCACTGTGTCTGCTGATCCCTTGCAAAGCCAGCGCTGAAAGAGCAACGCCAACAATGGAAATAACCGCAGCAACGGGGCTGAAGAAGATCAGGCATAAAACGATGGCAATAAACTTTGCGTATCCATTGATGATGACATCCACCATTTTCATACCCTGTAATTCCAAAGTAGACAATTCCGTGGTAACGCCTGCCAGAATGTCACCGACACTGTTCTGTGAAAAGTACCCAAGGGGAACCCGTTTCAGTACATCGCCCAGATGAATACGCTGCCCGGCGGCCACTTCATATCCAATGCTCTCCTGCAATACTGCCCGGAGATAAGAAAGCAGGAAGTTCAATGCAATCGAGCCAATAATGATCCCCAGCATTTGCCAGATTAAAACAGTATCAATCGCAGTATTCGTCCAGTATGCCTGGATCGCTTTATCCAGTGCGAACGCGGCTGCCATTGTAGGAATAGCAGTAGACAAACTGCTGAAAAAGGAACACACAGAACCAAGATAGAGGCGGCCTTTATATTTACCAGCCCACCGGATAATGCGTTTCATTGACTTAAACATTGACAGCCACCTCCTTTTTCTCGCCCACAGACCAGTTCTTTGCACCAATATGAGCCTGCCACATATCCGCATAAAGCGGGCAGCGTTCCAGGAGTTCCTCCTGCTTTCCGCAATCAACAATCTGTCCTTTCTTCAAAACGACAATCTGATCTGCGTTTTGAATGGTAGACAGACGGTGTGCAATCACCAGCAGGGTCTTTCCTTTGGAAAGGGCCATGATGGATTTCTGGATTTTATCTTCATTCTGCGGGTCAGTGAAGGCAGTTGCCTCGTCCAAAATCACAATAGGCGCATTTTTCAGGATTGCTCTCGCAATAGCAATTCGTTGCTTTTCTCCGCCGGAGAGCCGCTTGCCAGCATCACCGGCCGGGGTATCATATCCTTTTTCCAGTCGAACAATGAAATCATCACAGCAGGCCGCTTTTGCGGCGGCATATACTTCCTCATCCGTAGCATTTGGATTACCCAGGCGGATGTTCTCTTTGAGAGAGCAGTTAAACAGGAAATTGTCCTGTGTCACGAAACTGACCAATTCGGAAAGCTGCCGGATGGAAAGTTCCTTGATATTCGTGCCGTCGATGGAGATGCTGCCGCCGGTCACATCCCAAAATCGGGCAATCAGCCGGGCAACGGTGGACTTGCCGCCACCGGATGGCCCAACCAGGGCTGTAAAACTTCCCTGCGGCATTTTCAGGCTGATGTCATGCAGCACTTCGTTTTGCCCGGTGCCATCATAGGAGAAAGATACATCCTGTAAAACAATATCTGTGTGCCTGATCGGAACAATTTTGCCAGAGTCTGGCAATACGGGCAGGTTCAGAAGTTCATTTGCGGCTTCTACTGCATATTCCATTGACTTTGCCTCGTTGATAAAAGTAGTAGCCTTCATCAGCGGGCCGACAATACTCAGCGAGAGAATAATTCCCATCGCCAATTCAGCAGGCGTGATACTCCCGCTCTGCGTCAACAGCAAACCAATGGGAAGTACCCCCAACAGGGTGGTGGGCATGATCGCCATCATCAGGTTCATTGTTTTCCAGGTACTCTTGAACCATGCCAGGGTAAAGTCCTTAAAGGACTTTACCGCTCCCACGAACTTCTCATAGGAACTGGTGCTTTGATTGAACGCCTTAACAACCTCAATGCCTTCCACATACTCAATAATGACATTGTTTACATGATTGTTTGCCTCCATATAAGCTGCGTACTGGCTGTTATAGTTCCGCATGAGAAAGAACATGGGGATCATAGCCAGAACCGGAGCAATCAGAACTGCAAGGCCCAAACGCCAGTCAATCGCCAGCAACCAGATAAAAATAGCAACCGGAAGGAGCAGGTTCGATGTCAGCTCCGGGATCATGTGAGCCAAAGGCGGCTCCAAATCCTCCACCTTGTCCATGATAATATTCTTCAAGTAACCGATCCTTCGTCCCATTACTTCGCCAAGGGGCGCCCTCATCAGACGGTTTGCGATTTTCAGGCGAATGCCTTCCAGTATCGTGTAAGCGGAGATATGTGCCAAAATTGTGGAAATGCCAAAGCAGATGACACGGATCAGGTATCCGCCTACTCCTACCAGACACCAGAGCAGGATGTTGTTCAAAGTAGCGGTCCGGTTAATGAACAGGAGCAGGATTTCATACACCGCCCAAAACGGAACAAAGCCTCCGGCAACACTTAAAATGGCACACAAAACCGAGAGGGTCATTTTCCCTTTGCAGGGACCTGCAAAAGAGAAAAGCGTTTTGACCCAATGCTCTTTTTGCTGCTTCATATCAATTCACCTCTCTCGATCAATTTAGCCAGCAAAGAAATAAGGATGGTTAATCTTTGCTAACCATCCTTAATGCTATCACAATTCAATTTTTCTTTCCGCTCCACACGGCCTTTTTTATTCCAATCAGATAATTGATTTTCGATATTCCAACGGCGTTTTTCCCATTGTCTGATGAAATGCGGACGCGAATTTGCTGGGGCTGTCATATCCCACAAGTCCCGCAATCTCCGCCACTTTCAGCGACTTATCTGATTTCAGTAAAGAGGCAGCATAGTTCATTCGATAGTTTCTCATGTATGTAAAAATCGGGCTGCCATATACCGATTTGAAACAGTTTTTCATAGGGGTCAGGGCAATATCAAACCGCGCGGAGAGTTCTTCCAAAGTATAGTTTTTGGTCAAATCCTGCGTCAGAAGTGCCTGGATCGCTTTGATTTTCTCAACCTGGCCTTTATAAAAATAGGGGCGTTCTTCTGTATGGCCCGAAAGTTCCAGTGCGTCCAGATACAGCAGCAGCTCCAACACTTTGATCTTGAAATAGTCCTTTTTGATTTTGACCGGGACATTGTAGAGTTCGGAAAAAATATGCTCAATGGCCGGTTCTCCTGGAATGACATAGGGTGTACGGTCGCTGCAATACTTTTTTTGCAATTCATAAAGATCCACAGAAAAGTCTTTCATAGAGGCCGGGATTTCCTTTGCCGCAGTCTCCATCTGAAAGCCAATGGAAATACCGTGATAGTGAGAAAGTGGAAATTCCACCTTGCCGGAATGATGGATGCGGCGATCCACCCGAAGATCGCCAGCCTCTAAATAGCTAAAGGCATTTTGGCCGACTTCCTGCTCAATGCGCCCTTCCCGGCAGTGGTCGATACAAAGCAGGTCCATATCTGTCTGGAAACCCGAAATGCACTCCTTCATGTGAAAATCATTATACATGAGAAATACACCGGGAAAGACATGATAGAGCGTCATCATGCCTTCACCAGAATTATCGCTTAAACGCATGACCTTGCAATCATCGGACTCGACCAGGTTTTGAACATTGGGGCCGTAGTACATTTCCCGGAACAGTTCCGGCATAGACGCTACCTCCTTTCTTTGGAGCATCCCTCCATATCAAATATTTTATCACAAGTCCGGCCCAAAAACTCAAAATCATGGGAAACAATGATGATAACTTTATTTTCATCATTCAACTTGCGGATCATGTTGCTCACTTCCAGCATACGATGATAGTCCAGCCCACTGGTAGGCTCGTCAAAGACAAGCACATCCTTGTCGGAGAGAATAGCGGTTGCCACCGCAAGGCGCTGCTTCTGGCCTCCTGACAGGGCCATCGGATGACGGTCTTTGAAATCCAGCAAATCAAAAGACCTGAGAATTTCTTCAATCCGCTCCGGCGGACAATCTGGCTGCGCCAGTTCACATTCGTTCCATACGCTGTCTGAAAAAAGCTGATGGTTCACATCCTGCATAACACAAAAGCTGGCCTTATTACGCTGTTTTGCTTTCAGTGTTTGCCCGTCCAGCCGGACTGTTCCATTCACTTCTTTCAAAAGCCCGCACAGGCAGCGCGTCATCGTCGTTTTTCCCGCGCCGTTATGACCGACAATCCCCAACACTTCGCCCCGTTTTGCAGAAAAGCCAAGGCCGCTGAATACCGGCTGCTTATCAAAGGCACAGGAAAGATTTTCTACGGATAAGCCTTCCTGCGCTCCTGGCGGATCGGCGGGAGGCAGCTCCAGCACAGGATGGACAAGACTTCTAAGCCCCATCCTGATACGCTGCTCATCCGAAAGATTGCGAAACTCATCTCTTGAAAAAGCCTGAACAATTTTTCCTTTTTGAATGAAGATCGCCCGGTCGATCAGGTCCATCAGAAAATATAGACGGTGTTCGGCAATAACAACCGTCCGTCCTTCTTCTTTGATCTGGATAATCTGCTGGCGTAAAGTGTCAATCGCGTCGGCATCCAGATTTGCTGTCGGCTCGTCCAGCACAAAAACGGACGGGTTCATGGCATATACAGAGGCAAACGCAAGACTTTGTTTTTCCCCGCCAGACATGGAAAAAATGTTTCTTCCCAAAAGCGATTGAATTTTCAGGGCGGAAACAGTGGCCTCATAGCGCTCTTTGATTTTCTTTGGTTCGACGCCTGCATTTTCCAGACCAAAAGTAATTTCGCTGTCCGAGTCAATATTGAAAAACTGAGATTTCGGATTTTGGAACACAGAGCCAACCTGTTCTGCCAGACGGTACATTTCTGTTTTCGGCACTTCCATACCGTTCACAATCGTTGTACCGGATAAAGTGCCGCCCTCGACAAAATGAGGGATTAAGCCGTTAATCAGTTTTGTCACTGTTGTTTTGCCACAGCCCGACTCCCCTGTAAGGACAACACATTCTCCCTGCTTAATATTTAGGTCAATATGGGAAAGCGTTCCCTGCTCTTTCTCATATTCAAACGATACATCCTGAATTTGGATCACATGGAACACCTCCTTATCCCACTGTAATTGAAATCACACAGAAAACCACACCTGCCGCCAGACATAAAAAGTCCTGCACGCCGAACTTCATTTCAATCATGCTTGTCTTTGGCGCAGGATTTTCAATGCCCCGCGTAACAGCGGCTGCGGACAATTCTTCCGCTGTCGTTGTTGCAGAAATCATGGTCGGCACCAACAAGCACTCAATTTTTTGTACCCCATGAATATTACGGAGCTTCATGGCATCCCGGATATAGCCGGTTTCTTCTTTCAAGGCCGGAAAATACCTGACGGTTACAGACAAAGGAATAATCAGTCCCTGCGGGATATGCCATTTCCGAAGTGCAACCATCAATTCCCGGACGGGCGTTTTCTGTAAAACCATCGTACCGACAATCAAACAAGGGAAAATCTTTCTTGCATAAGATACAATGATCGTGAAGCTGCTGGCTAAAATTTTTGGCCCGTTTGGGAATACATAGTATTGCAGCGCCAGACAAACCCCAAATGCGATTGCCAGTTTGCCTGCGGATTTTTGGCACCCGCAGGCAACGATCAGCAGGAGCAGAAAAACAACCCATGTAATTTCAACCCATACGGAGTGCTGGGTAAAGGCCACAATATTTGCCAGCACCAACAAAAGCAATTCCGTCCGTGGATCGAACCTTAATGTATGTTTTTTGCCCGCCCCATTCATCACACAATTCCTGCCTTTACAAAGTGCTTTTTGAACAGACCTCTGGCAATAAATGCTCCGATGATACCGCCGATGATTGGAGCAACAAACAGAACGATTAACATTGCATTGGACGACAGAGCTTCAACTGCCGCAACATAATCAGCGGGCATTCCCTGTTCTGTAATCTGTGCTAGGAAATCGGCCTTAAACAACCAGATGGGAAGGGGAGAACCAACCATCCCCAGCGAAAAAATCACATAGGCAATCGAATTCCCCTTGAAGCTGTTATACTTAGTCACCGCTCGAACAACTTCGGCCAAAATACAGGTAGAAGCCATCGAGATCAGGATTACAAGGGTAAATTGTCCAGTGACAAAATAGATAAGAGCAGTGATAAGCCCCATCAGGAAAACTGCACCCAGTTTTTGAACCTTTGCGACCATCAGCATAAAGGGAATGCCTGCAAACACAGCAATGAAGCCAGGCATAAGCATCCAAAGAACAGGGTGAATGCCTCCCAGAAGCATGAAGGCAAAGTTGATGACAAAGTAGATTGCGGAAAAGATACCGATGGTAATGAGGTCTTTTCCTTTCAGTTTTTTGTCCGTAATCACATCAGACATCGTAAATTCCTCCTTTTAGTTAGGTTGTGCTAACCCATAGGCTTTTTGAAAGCGCCCTTCGGCGCTTACAGTAACCATCATAGCAGACCCGAAAAGTCTTTTCCGCTCCAATCGGCCTTTTTTGTTCCGATAAGACTTTTTTTCTCTTTGCCGTTTACATGGTGTCATTCAAACAACTCTAAGAACATAAAAGCAAAAGCCGGGGAAATACACCTTACAGTATTTTGCTCCCGACTTCTGCTATATCACTAAATTTATATGTAGATTAGTTCTTGAAATAAAACTTCCTCCGCCTGTGCTTTCAGCGTGTTCATTAGCCCTACCCAGCGCATAGGGTCGCGGGCTTTCAATTCCTCGGTGACGCCTGCCGCCTCCATCATGCGGGGCAATATGGCGTCCATCCGTTCACGCGCGGCCTTAGTAAAAGCCGATGGAGACAAATTGCCCCCACCGGCTCTTTTTTTGCCGCTGTGCGGCGGTCAGATTATCGGGCCACGTCCAGCAGACGCGCCAGCTTCTTCAGCCCGCGCCGGATGCTGTCCCACACGCGGCGGCGGTCGGTGCCCTCGATCTGGGCGATCTCGGCCACCGTCATGCCCAGGTAAAACCGGGCGTAGATACGCCGGGCCTGGATGGCGGGCAGCTTCATCAGCGCAGTATACACTTCTTCCCGCAGTTGCTTCTGCTCCAGAATTTCCTCCGGGGTGAGCGGACGGTTGAGGGCATCGTTTTCAATGCCATCCTCCCGGTTCAGAGAGTAATGGGCCTTGTGCCGGAACTTCCGGCGCTCATAGGCGGCATCGTCCTGCTGGTGGCCCCGGATCGCGGCCAGGACTTCCTCGGCTACGTCCACAAAGACATCGGTTTTATATGTATCGGGATACAGGTCCCGAAGGTTGATCTTCTGCATGATGTACCTCCGTTTCAATTCACTGGTTGACAGGTGAACCGAAACGAAGGCGGCGGGCGACACCGTTCGGGGAAATTCCCGAAAAAACGACAAGGAAAAGCGCCAGCTTCCGATGTACGGTGGCTGGCGCTTTCTATATGCGTCTTATAGGTCTTATGAACCAGCCACGATAGTGCCTGTTCATAAGCAGATGGGGGCCGGTTGACGGCCAGGCTTTTTTTGGCAGGCAAATTCCTGCCGAATTATGTCGAAACCCTCTGTGCTTCACGGCGGCTCCCTCCTAAAGCCGCCGTCATATTCAGCACAGGGTCGTCATCCGTATGAGGACATAAAGAACGGCGGCCTTGATTTTGTCAAAGCCGCCGTAAGTGTGATTAGGCATGGTGATTGCCTGCTGAACGACGGCTTTTTTTCTTTTGCCGTCGCCCGGCAGATAGATCACATATATCTATCAGTTATGATTGGTCTTGCAAAATGCTTTGTGCCTCATCCTCGCTTATGTAGCCGTATTGAACCATTCTCTGTACGACATACTCTTGACGCTGTTCTGCCAGCTCTGGGTTGGATGTTAGCGAATAAACTGAGGGCGCATTGGGAATCCCCGCTAAGAGAGTACATTCATAATCAGTCATATCAATGGGGGCTTTCCCAAAATATCCTTGGCTTGCATCGTAAATACAGTAGTAGCCATCTCCAAAATAGATAGAATTGACATACAGCTCTAAAATCTCATCTTTTGTATAGGTGTTTTCCAAGCGGAATGCCATAAACATCTCAGCGATCTTGCGGACAAAACTTTTTTCCTGCGTAAAATACAGATTTTTGGCAAGTTGCTGTGTTATGGTGCTGCCGCCTTCACGCAGACTCCAAGAGGTCAGATTGTTCCAGGCAGCTCGGCCTATGGCAATCAGGTCAATTCCAAAATGCTGTTCAAAACGGTGATCTTCCACTGCCACAACGACGTCCAAATAAATCTCTGGGATTTCAGCAAGGGTCGTATAATCGGGATCAGCTCGAATCTCAGCAACTTTTTCCTCAAGAGGTTGCTCGGCAAGTGCATCACGGTACATTTTATAACCAAATCCGCCCAAAACACCGCCAACAACGAGCATAGCAAGCATCGCCAGCGCGAAGGAACGAATTAGGAACTTTCTTATTCTTTTCATGCTGCACCTGCCTTTCCGTTTGAAATAGCGCCTATACAGGCTCCAGTTTACGAATTACCATCGTATTGTTCCTGCACGGCGGCGGGCATTTCATCAAATTGCACTTCTGCCCAGGTAACGACACCACGGAATGGGGCCACCTTCAGGCATAAGTAGGCATCGTCAGTGAGAATCCGACTCGTTTCAAAGCTCAGTTCTTTTTCGGCCCCGGTTTCATCGTAGGCGCTTAATGTGTAGCGATCATTCATCGCTCCGTGTGGTGCGATCTCGGTCACACAGTCGTTGTCAATTTGCGTGTAGTAATCGGCGCTTTTCTGCGTGGCAAGAAAAGCAACAACGATACATGCTACTACCAGGACAGCTATAACAGCAATAATGATTGTTTTTTCTTTGCGCTCATAACGTGTACTCCTTACTCAATTTCGATGGATACGGTTCCGTCTGTCTGGTCGCCCCACACACCGATATAAGTGCTTGTGCCATCTACTTCTACCGTGCCATCGTACTCACCGCTTTCCGAGAGAAGAATGACTGGATCATCTGCCCCTGAGCGAAGAAAAACTGCTGCTTCGCCGCTTTCGAGAGAAAGTGAACAGGTGATGTGGATCGTACTTCCCGCTCCTCGCTCCAGCGTAGTCCCACCAAATAAAATTTCTGTGCCCGTAAACTCGGAATATGTTGCTTCATAGGCTCCCGTGTAATCGTCAGCTCCGTTTTCTTTGTGACCCTGCAATTTGCTCTGAGGCGTCAAGGCCGCTGTTCCCGCATCGCCAACAAGTTCACCAAAGGCTTTCAAAATGCTGTCCTTTGCCTGGCCGTCGTCAGCTTCAGATAAATCACTAAGGATCTGCTCTGTTCCATCCGCCAGGCCATTCATCACAATATTCGTGCCATCTGCCAAGCCGTTCAACACGGCATCCGTGCCGTCGGCCAAAAACTGCATAGCTGCCCCGCATCCAGACAAACTGCCAACACAAAGGACTATACAGAGAAAGGTACAGATTTTACTTGTATCGTTTAATTTTCGCATGAACTCGCTCCTTTCATCTGGCGCGGCGTCTGCCGCGTCCCTTTTTGACCTTTTTTCGTTTGCTGTTGCCTGCTTTTTGGCTGGGGTGGGAAAGCAGCAAAATCGCCATCGTCAGAACCAGCACCGCCGCCATGCCTGCCAATGCCAGTAAAACGCTGGGAGCCTGCGTGGCACCGTTATATTCCTGCATATCAAAACCGGCGAGAATCAGCGCCGCCGAAAACGGATAAGCGGAGAGCAGGAAGCCGCCCTTGAAGAACAAGATGCAATACCCCAGGAAGAACGTCAGCAGCGAGCCACCCAGATAAGCCCCGCGTATCTGGCCGAAGATCAGGATCATCGGCATACAGACAAGGCCCGTGGTAAAGGCAGCGGCAATTACCTGTGTGCCCTGCTGGAGCAACACAGTGGAGGAAAACCCGCCGAGACCGACGAGCCATCCGGCCAAAACGGTGACAGCTACACTGTAAATCCCAAAAAGCAGGGATAAGCTCATCGTGACGATCAATTTCCCGCCCAACAGTTTGGGGTAGGATACCGGCACGGTCAACAGATTTTTCATGGTATCGTTTGTGTTCTCCCGGTCAATCAACCAACCGCCGATCATAACCAGCGAGAGTGGCAGGAACATCTGCGTATTTCCCCAAACCACATTGGAAAACAGGGTGACAAAATTATAGTTGGGGTCCCGCATCTCCGGGTTGAGGATCAACTGGCTGCCATATTGCACCACGGGGCAGAGGGCCAAAGCCACAATACCAACCAGCAGGATCTGGCAGCGCCGCAGCTTGCGCCATTCCCCTTTTAGAATACTCCACATCACGCACACCTCCTTAACAGCTCTGGCGCTTATAGACCAGCGCGATCAATGTCAGGAACACTGCCGACTCCAGGACTACGACCAGGAACGCCTGGGGCGTTGTCACAAAGTAAGGACTGATCCGCTCCATCAATTTCGTCATCTGTGCGCCGGATGTGTCCAGATACTGGAAGAACCAGCGGAAAGCCAGCGGTCCGGGCAGCAGCGTACCCGGATTGAATCCAAACGGCTGCGTGATAAAAAAATCATTTGTGCCCAAGATGTAATTGATCACCGTGTAGAAAAAGGTGATGATCACAGAGATAATATAGCTGCGGTTCAAAAGCACGACCAAAAGAACGCAGGGCAGCGCCCCGGCCCACATCAGAATCCCTTGCCCGATGCCTACAAAAAACAGTCTCCAAAAGCCGGCCGGTTCCAGCCCGGATGCCAGCACGATCCCCAGATTGACCAAGCCGCCAATCGCCATAAACGCAATGGAAAACAAAAACAGCAGCGTCATCTTTGCCAGGGCCAGCGCAGGTTTGCTCACAGGAATGGTCATCAGGTTCTTTAAGGTGTCGTTGTCCTGTTCTTCAAAGAGCAGGTTGGACGCCAAAACCACCACGGCGGGCATCAGGAGCAGATAGGCGCTCAACTGAAACAGGGTGGACATCAGCCGGTCTACCGCTTCCGCGCCGCTGGCAAAGTCCTGCATTTCCGGCAGAAACAGCGCACAGCACAGTGGAATCAGGGCAGAAATGGCCGCCGCTGCAAAGAATAGCGGCTTGCGTTTCAGCTTGGAAAATTCACAGCGCAACAGTTTAAGCAATGCCTTCACCCCCTGTGACCTTCTTGAAGTAATCTTCCAGGGTATCTTCATACAGGTGCGCATCGGATACCGTCAGCCCGGCCCCCACAAACAGGCTGATGGCTTGCGCCGTATCCAGGTGCAGATCCCGGACGGTCAGCTCGTTTGCGCTGTCCACAGTCATATCGTGAATGCCCAGCCTTTCGTACAGCAGCCTTCCGGCCGCTGCGGCATTGGAAACCGTAAAGCGGAAATATTTCCCATTCTTTGCTTCCAGCTCCTCCAGGCTTTCTTCTTCCACCAGTACGCCGTGGTCAATGATCCCCACATCATCCGCCAGCAGGGCGATCTCAGACAGGATATGGCTGGAGATCAGGATGGTTTTCCCGGTGGCGTCGCACAGTTCCCGGATGAAATCGCGCACCTCTGCGATACCGATGGGGTCAAGGCCATTGATCGGTTCGTCCAGGATCAGAAGCTCCGGGTTGTGCATGATGGCCAATGCGATGGCCAACCGCTGTTTCATGCCGAGAGAATACTGAGAGAACAGCTTTTTATCCCGATACGGCAGATTGACGACCTCCAGCGCGCTTTTGATATACTTGGGGCTTTTCAGTCCGCGCAGATCGGCAAAGATGCGCAGGTTTTCTGTCCCGGTCAAATTGGGGTAGAACCCCGGCGACTCAATCAGCGACCCAATGCGCGGCAGAATCTTCTTCTCGTTGCCGCGAAGCGGCTTGCCAAACAGGCTGACTGTACCAGAGGAAGGGTCGGTCAATCCCAGAAGCATCCGCATGGTCGTTGTTTTTCCGGCGCCGTTGCGGCCCAACAAGCCATAAATGCGCCCCTGGCGCACATGGATGGAAAGGTCGGACACACTGGTTTGCGCCCCATATTGTTTGGTAAGGCCGCGTGTTTCAATCACATAATCGCTCATGTGCGAGTACCTCCTTGTCGTGATGATTGAATCATACCATCCCAACCTTGAGATAACTCTGAGCCAACCTTGAATTATCTCTGAGATTTGGTTGGCAGAATAGGCATCCGCGCCTCTTTGCGGTATAATGTGAGTAAAGACAGGTGGTGAAAATATCTGATGACAAATCATAAAATCTTGCTGGTCGATGATGACCAGAATCTATTGGAAATGCTGTTCTCGATTTTCAAGCGGGCAGGCTATACGAACCTTTTGACCGCCGCATCTGGTGCGCAGGCGCTACGGGTATGGCGGGACGAACAGCCAAACCTGATCGTGCTGGATGTGATGATGCCGGACATGGACGGTTTTGCCGTTTTGAAGGAGATACGCCGCACAAGCCGGGTCCCCGTCCTGATGCTGACCGCTCGTGGTGAAGCGGAGGATCGCATTGAAGGGTTAGAGATTGGTGCAGACGACTATCTCGCCAAGCCGTTCCTGCCCAAAGAATTGTTGCTCAGGGTCGGTGCGATCCTCAGCCGCGCCTACCCGGAGCAAAATAAAACGGTGGAACTTGCCGGAGCCACCGTGGATATGACCAATGCAGAAGTTTGGAAACATGGTGAGAAACAGACACTGACCGCCAAAGAGATGCAGCTGTTTGAAAAGCTGTATCAAAACGCGGGACGGATCGTCACGACAGGTATCCTGTGCGAAACGATATGCGGAGAGTTTTGGCAGGGGTATGAAAGCACCCTTTCCACCCATATCCGGCATTTGCGGGAAAAAATCGAAGAAAACCCGTCAAAGCCGGTTTCCCTTGTCACGGTCAAAGGGCTTGGCTATCGCCTCAATCTCAAGGAGGTGTCGCCATGAACGCAGTGCAGCGGTTTTTCCGCCGTTATATCATTTCCACCATCGGGATCGTAGTTTTATTTTTGGCCGTCAACATTGTCCTGTTCTTTGCCATCCTCATTCTTGGAAGCATGAGCGGTTCGGACGCCGTTTTTTCTGTTGAAACATTTTCCGATCATGTCAGCCGCCAGGATGGAACGTGGAGGGCCGATGATGTTGCCCGTTCTATGCTGGAAGAACACGATGCCTGGGCGATGCTGCTGAACGAAGAGGGCGATGTCATCTGGCAGCAGGACCTGCCGGAGAATCTGCCGCGCTCCTATACCAGTGCAGAGGTGGCCTCTTTCAGCCGTTGGTATCTGGAGGATTATCCCGTCAAAGTGTGGACGCGGCCAGATGGCAAGCTGATGGTCGTGGGCTTTCCTCCCGAAGCTCTGGTGAAATTCTACTACGCTGTGGAACAGCCCTATTTGGGCGCTCTCCTCACTGGTGGAGTCGCCGTATTTTTTATCAACCTTTTTTTGATCGTTTTCCTGATTTTGCGAAATACGAGGAATGTGGAAAAAGCGATGACACCCATTCTGCAAGGTATCCAGAATCTAAGTCACGGAAAAGCGGAGCATCTGGCGGAACAGGGGGAGCTTGCCGAGATCAACGCCGGGTTGAACCGGGCCGCAGACTATATGAGGCAAAAGGACAACACGAGAGCGGAGTGGATTCGTGGTGTATCCCACGACATCCGCACACCGCTTTCAATGGTGCTGGGGTATGCCAGCGAGCTGGAAGATGACGGCAACCTTCCGCCGGACGCAAGAAAGCAGGCAGGGATCATTCGCCGGGAAAGCGAAAAGATGAAACGGCTGATTGATGATTTGAACCTGACTACCAAGCTGGAATATGCGCTCCAGCCCGTTCACTTCCAAGATATGGATTGGGTAGAGACCAGCCGCCAGGCTGTCAGTGAAGTGCTGAATAGTGGTCTGGACAGCCGGTATGAAATCGTATTTGCCGAGATGCAGCCAGGGCGCTCGCTCCACCTTTTGGGGGACGATGGACTGCTGCGGCGTATGCTGGATAATTTGATCCGCAACAGCATCACCCACAATCCGCATGGGTGCAGAATTTCCGTTTCTGTCGGAGAAGAAAAAGGACATTGCCTTTGCATAGTTTCTGACGATGGCATAGGGATCGAGCCGGAACGTCTGAAAGTATTAAATCGCGGAGACGACATTACCAGTACCCAAGGCAGCGATGAAAAGAACGAGCATGGTCTTGGCTTAAAACTGGTGATGCAGATCGTAAAAGCTCATCGCGGAACCGTTTCTTTTTCCGACAGCACCCCACATGGGTTGGAAGTCAGAATCTCTCTGCCGACCCAGCCACTTATTTCATAAATCTCGGCAATATAGAACAAAACCCCGAAAGGAAAACAGATGAGCCAATATCTTGAAGCACTGCGGCAGGCGATGGTCATTTACCCGATGATCGTCGTCCTGTTTACGGTGCCATACATCGCATGGAGTTATCATAAATATGGATCGGTCCTCAGTTTACGGGTTCTGATCGTGTACAGCTTTCTTCTGTACCTTCTCTGTGTCTACTGCCTTGTCATTCTACCGCTGCCTACGCCGGAAAAGGCCGCCACTCTGCATGGGCATAAGGCGCAGCTTATCCCGTTTTCTTTTCTTGCCGATATAGTCAAGCAAGCAGAAATCCAACCTGGACAGCCTGCCAGCTGGCTTCACATTTTCACAGGCAGCGCCTTCTGGACAACCATTTTCAATCTATTTATGACGATGCCGTTTGGCGTCTATCTGAGATACTACTTTTGTTATCACTGGCGTAAAACATTGCGGCTGTCCTTTTTATTATCTTTGTTTTTCGAGCTGACCCAGCTCAGCGGTCTGTATTTTGTCTATCCGGGCAGCTACCGCCTGTTTGATGTGGATGACCTGATCGTTAACACAGCGGGCAGCATGATTGGATTTGCTCTGGCCGGGCCGGTGAGCCGTCTGCTGCCCACCCGGCAAGAGTTGGATACCGTCAGCTTCCAACGGGGTGCTTCCATATCCTTTACGCGGCGTGTTTTTGCCTTTCTGGCCGATATGGCTTGCCTGACCTTTGCATCGTGCATCCTGGCCGTGTTCGTAGTCCCGTTTGGAATCACCCTTTCCATTCAATGGCTGCCGGTTCTATTTCTTCTATACTTTGGGCTGCTTCCTGCTTTTTGTCACGGGCAGACCCCAGGTAAGCGGCTGACACGAATGAAAATCGTGCAAGCGAACAGCGACACAGCGCATTGGTATCAATATTTTCTTCGGTATGGCCTGCTGATAACTGGTCTGGTCGGAGCGCCGTATTGCTTGAACCGGCTACTATTCATTCTGATGGATGTATTGCATCTGGACAGCTTAGCATCACTCGTACTGCATGGATTGTTGATCGGTGGGTATTTGTTCTGGCTATTCTTTGCCGGGATTCGCATGGCCCTGCACAAACCCTTGTTCTATGAGCGATGGTCACGGACAAAGTTAATAAGTACAGTAAAACGCACATAAAATCAGACTTTGTAATATTGCAAGATAAGGACGGGAGTGACTGGCAAGCGATGCCTGTGGCTATCCAGATAGCCCCACGCGCTTGTTGTGGGAAGTCCCCCAAGCCCCCTTTGAACACAGATTTTCAATCTGTGGCTGCGCGTTCTTGCGAACGCTTTTGACCGCGACCAGCTCACCGCTGTCCGTGGTCTTTTTCTTTCTGTTGCGGTTCGGTCTGCTCCATCGCCAGGACCCGATCCACATTGTTCTTGACCGTCAGCAGCTCCCGCATGGCGGCGCGGGCCTGCCGGTACTCTCCGTAAGCCTTTTTCTTATCCGCCAGCAGCTGGGCATACTCGGTCTGAAGCTCCTTGATGGTGGGCAGCTTCTTCACATTCAGCTCGTTGAAGGCTTCCTTGGCGGCCTGGTGCAGCAAGATTTCCTCCTCATGCTCCTGCCGGAATTTCTTTGAATACCCGGCCTTGCGATAGGCCACATAGGTGTCACGGGTCTTGGCGTAGTTGACGATATGGGTGCGCAACACGGCGATCTCGGCCATGCGCTTCTCGGCGGCCTTGATCTGATCGGACAGCGCATTGTAGTGAGCCGTCGCCTCTGCTGTTTTGGTTTCCAAATCGGCATAATCCAGCAGCCCGTGTTCGGACAGATAGTTGAGGGTCTGCGCCATCTGTTTGAGGTTGAACACCTTGGCCCAGCGGGCGTACCCGGCACCTTTTCCGGCCTGGAGTTTTGCCTGGATGTCCACCAACAGATTGACCTTGGGCGGGGCGGCCTGTGGGGCAGGCTGCTTGCGGGGCGTATGCTCTTTCTGGCCGGAAAGGACTGCCAGCAGATCGTCCAGCGTGTAGCCGTCCCCCAGCCGGTCAAAGCGGACGTTGTTGCCCCAGCCCTCCGCGCCGATGGAGATGGTCTTGCCGCGCCGGTGAACGGTAAAGCCGTCCTGTTTCAGCAGGCGCAGCAGCTCCTCCAGGCTGGCCGGTTTCTGTGCCAGCGCCCGGTCAATGGCCTGGCGCAGCTGCTCCTTGTGGGAGGGCTTCGCCGCATCACCCAGCCACTTGTTGTAGCTCTGGCCGCGCCGCTTGAGAGCCTCCACAATGGAGTAGCCATTCTCGATGCAGATGGTGTCGCTCAGGCGGTGGACAGCGCGGGTGCTGCCCCAAAAGTTGCGGAACTTGCGGTCACACTCCAACGTGGTGGAGTTCCATATAATATGGTTGTGGACGTGAGCCTTGTCGATGTGGGTACAGACGATGAAAGCGTGCTTACCCTTGGTGAAACGCCGGGCCAGCTCCACGCCCAGCCGATTGGCTTCCTCCGGCGTGATCTCGCCCGGCACAAAGGACTGCCGCAAGTGGTACGCAATCACATCGTCTGCTCCGCGCATCCGGCCGGTGCGGGCGGCATAGGTCTGCTTATCCAGCAGGAACTGCGCGTCGGCCACGCGGCTGTCGCATTGGTAGCTGGTAATGAGCCTGCCGTGGTCGGTCTTTTCTGGATTTTTTACATAGTCGATGATGTCGCTGATCGCCTTGCCGACCGTGCGGCCCTTGCCAGCGTGCAGCGGCATGATGCGGGTGGTGGCCATGTGGGGGTCCGCCTCCTTTCCAAAAAATAAGCGGCCTGCTCATCACAGACCGCATCGGTTTACTCTATATCAGTTTCCTCGTCCATATCAAAATCGAAATCTTCCTCAATACCATCTTCCAATTCATCCAGCTCCATCCTGGGCGGGAACCGCATTTCATACTGCTCCGTTGCCAAGGCCCGCACGGCATCCCGCCTGTCTTTCATCCGTTTCTTCAGCCATGAAAGCTGTTCTTTAGATAATCGCCAGGGAAGGTTGACAAGCCGGGTAAGCGTCATTTCTTCCGCCTGCTTTTCTGGCGGGAGAGCGGCGCAGGTTTTACAGATGTGCGCGGCATGGCCTTTGCCGGAAAACTTTTCGTTTGCCTTATACTCGCCACAGACCTTGCAGTAGTGTCCACGCTTTTTCATACCGTGCCCTCGCAACGAGCGAACAGCTGACGGACCGCAGCCATGACCGTATCCCAGCCAAGGTCGGACGCATAGGAGAACTTTTGCTGATAGACCGCCCACAGGTCCTGCATGACCGGGCTGTTCTCCACTTCATCAAAGACCTCGGCGGCCTCGGCCAGATGGCGCTCGGTGCCGCGCTTGTGGGCTGTCGCCAGCAGCGCGTCATGGAGAACGTGCCGGTCCAGAGTGCTGCCATAGAGTTGTTGCAGGATGGCGATGTCGTAAAAATCTCTCATACGGGTGTTGGTCGTGGTGCGGGTGATGATGGTTTCCAGCTTTTCGGCCAGCACGGTCTCCAGGTTATAGGCCCAAACTTCGATGGAGCGGTCCTCCAGCATGAGCTTGAAGCTGTACCGCACCTCTTTAGGGGTGATGGCGTCGCCGGTGGAAATGTCGATTTTCAGCGGGGTGCGCACCCCGTCAAAGAGCGTTGTCATCGTGACCCGGATGCCGGGATATTCCGCTTCATCCATGATTTCTGAAATGCTTTTCACCTGGAAGGTAACGCCGTCATCAATGGGAACAGCGATGATCTCGGCCATCATGTTCTCCACATCCTCGACACTGACGTTGGCCCCCTTGACCGTTGCGTCCAGGTCCATCGTAGAGCGGGCGTCCAGACCGACCATCGCGGCCACCAGCATCCCACCCTTGAGGATGAATTTGTCCCGGTAGGACGAGAGAGAAATGCGTTCCAGAAAACGCTCCATCATATAGTTGCGCATCAAAACCTGCGCATCCGCAGCATTTTTCTTTGACAGGTTACGGATCAAATCTTTCAGCTGTCTGGCTGTCTTTATCATAGGAGTACCTCCAAATACTGGCGTAAAATCTTCTCGACCCGGAACAGCTTGGCATAGCGCACCAGCGTCCGCAGGTCCTTGTCTTTCCGGCGGGCATACGCTTTCAAAGCGTCCTGGAATGTCTGCATCTCGATATGACTCCGGCTGCGCAGCACATCGCAGATCGTCCGTTCCATATCATAGACCGGCACATCGTGACCGAAGGGGGTCTGCGCGGTTGTCAGGCCGACCTCATGCAGCTCCGCCTTGATGGTAAAGACCTGGACGCCCTCGTCCTTGAGCCGGGTGGGGTTGTACCCTGTCTTGACCGTGACAGAATAGGCCAGCGGCTCCCGGTCGGTCAGGTCGTGGAAAAACAGCGCCGTTTCATGGGAAAAAACCGCCTGCGGACAACGAAGATGCAGCAGATACATGGCGTCCACCCAGGCGTCTTTGGAAAGATAAATCCCATGCGCCGCCTGTTCCAGCCCACGAGACTGCACGAATTGATAAAAAACAGGTTTTGAGATCCCGGCCGCGAGGGCCTGCCCGGTGCGCAGCATCCCATCCTGACGTTCCATCAGCTGGTCCAGCTGTTGAAATTGGCTCACGTTCTTCACCTTCCTTTCATGCTAATATTATACGCAAAATTAGCACGAAAGTAAAGTCAAAAAATTGCCGGTCAATCACTCCCGGCAATTCTTCGCTTCCAATTCAACCATACACCGCGTCCTGGATCGCATATCGCAGGTCCTGCACCTTGCCCACCAGCCAGGCGGCGGCCATCGGCAGGCCCAGCGGGCTGACCAGGAAGGCAATCACCAGCAGGATCACGCCGTTTTGCGGCGAGTAGATCACAAGCACCGCGATCCCCAGCAGCGCCACCACTGTGGAGGCCAGGCCGAAGATAAAGCTGGACACATACAGCAGCCCGAAGCACAGCCAGGTGAACAGCGTCAGCGCCAGCACTACCGGCGCGGCAAGGATTTTCAGCCCCAATTTCAAAATAAACAGCACCGCTCTCATTTCAGCGCCTCCTTCCGCCAGTCCAGGTATGGCTGGCACAGTTCCTCTACGGCCTTTTCGTCCGCCTCTGTCACCTCCCGGCGCCCCCGCGTCCGGCAGATCATGGCAAAATCCTGAAAATCCGAGAGAAGTATATCGAACAGTTCCTCCGGGGTCCGGCAGAGAATGCCATCCACACAGTAGCGGGAATCCTTGTCCCAGGTCAATCGGACATAGCCGCGTTTACAAGGGAGAACTTCTTCCTCCGGGTCGCGCAGCAGGTATTCTTGAAAAATCTCCAAGACGTTTTCAAACGTCAACATCAGCCATCACCTCGTTTCTGACTCCATTATCAAGCACAACCCGCCAAAACGCAACGATACCGACAAAGAAAAAAGAGGGAGGCCCGGCGATGCAGCCCGCACGCGCCGGACCTCCCTCACAGCCGGGGCGTATGCCCCTGTCACGACAGCTTTGCCAGCTGGGTCAATACCTGATGTACCCCATCCCACAAAGCCTCTTGCCGCCGGGATATATCCTCCAGGTCAGCGTCGTAAATGCGCCCGGTTTCATGCGCACGGCGGGCCAGCTGGTTCAAGTTGTTGCTGGAATAGCGCATCAGGGACACCAGCTCCTTCAGTTCCGGCAGTTCCAGGCGCACCACATAGCCGTCCAGGGCCATCTTGCGCAGGTAGGCTTCCCGGTTCTTTGTCCCCAGCTGGGCCATCTTCTGCTCGATCAGCGCCAGTTCTTCCGGCGAGACCCGGAAGTTCAGCTGTACTTCCCGCTTGCGCTTGGGGGCGCTCACCGTTCCGGCTCCTTTTTCTTATGGATGTGAGCTTTCTTTTCAGCGGGGCGCGGCTCCTGTTTCAGTTGGCGGCGGACAGAGCGGCGGGGCGGGCGCAGATCCTTGCTGCGGTCCTCGCTGGCCAGGATGGTGATATAGGTGCCGGGCAGGTCCTTCATGCCGGTGATCGCCAGACTGCGGAATGGCAGCAGCGTCATCAGCTGGTCGTGGGCCTGGGAACCTGCGCGGGCCAGAAAGTCCGGCGAAACGCGGGCTATATAGTGGGTGCCGTGGGGGCTGTTGGGCGTATCCGGCGCACGAAGCTCCTGCAAGAGCCGGGCGGCCTCGGCGCGGATTTCCTCCGGCGTCAGCGGCTGGAGCCGCAGATAATCCTGCCGCGCCTGGCTTAAGAACAGATCGACCAGGCCGGAGTGGCTGTCCACTACAAAGTCCAGATTGCGTTCGCCGCCGAAGCCGTCCGGGTTGGATGGGATGTCCACCGTCTTTGCCCACGCCTTGTTGGCCGGGCTGAAACGCTCATCCCAATCTTTCTGCTGTACGGTGTTTGCCAGCACATAGAGGGTGCGGGTGTAGCCGAACTGCTCGATCACCTGGGGCACCGCATCCTTGTCCAGCCGGTTGTCCCGGTAATGTTCCGAAATGGATGCCTCAATGGCCTCCTTGCAGGCGATGTTGGCGCGGCGGGACGCCCGGTACAAATCCAGGTCGCCCTGTTCGCGGGCATAGGTGGCGTCGTGCCGGTAGAGCGGCAGTTCCCGCTGGGCGTCCAGCGCCGCCTCGGCCCGCTGCTCAATGCTGTCCCGCACCACATCCATGTAGGAAGTCTCCCGGTCAGAAAACTCCTTGTAGACATCGGCCAGCGGGGACGGCGACGCCAGCAGCGCGGCGGCCCGGCTTTGTGGCAGGTCCAGCTCCTCCATCGCCATCAAAATATCCTCCCGGACCGTGTACTCATAGGTATGCTTTAGAATTTCCTCCGGGGGCTGGCTTTTCAGCCAGTCCCGGAACTTGTCCTGTTCGGCGGCCATCTTCTCATAGAGGACCGCGTTTTTGTCGGGATTCATGTTATCGCACCTCCTGTTCGTGGTGTTTGGGTTTCTTTTCGGAGCAGCGCGGCGGCACCGGGCGTTTCAGCCCCTCCAGCACCGAGGGGCGGCTGCTCTTGGCAAGCACCGCCTCCGGCGCAGGTCGGCCCCGGCCGTCCATGTTCAGCAGTACGTCCAGTTCGGCCAGCCGGGCAGATTTGTCCCGCAGTTCCTGCTCCTGGGGGAAGGGCTTGCCCACCTCCGCCTTGGCGGCGGCCTGCTGCTGGTAGAGATTGTCCAGCTGGTTCTTCACCGCCTCCAGCCGCTGGTGCATCTGACTGAGCGCATTGTCGATACGGGTGAGGTTGCCACGGGGGTCTGTGCCCAGCGTCGCCCGGTGGGTCATCTGGCCTTTCAGCAGGAGCATATACTCCTGTCGGAAAGCGTCAAACGACACCGACATAGCGAAGCCCCGGTAACTGCCCACCGGCACCGGGTCGGTCCCTTTGACCTCCTTGCAGGCGTCCAGCAGCGCCGCCCCGGCGTTCTCCTTGTCGGTGAGGGTGTCGCCACGGACTTCCATCCCGGCAAAGCCGTCCTCCGGGTGCGGGTGTTCCGCCAGCGTTTTCATATCCGCTTCCAGCCCGGCGATAAATCCCTTGTTTTTCTCGATCTCCTCCGGGAAGGTTTTGAGCAGCTGGTCCTCCAGGCGGTACTGCTTGCTCTGGTGGTCGGCCTTCATCAGCTTTAACCGCGCCACGTCCACATCCAGGTCCATACGCTCCTTGATGCGCGGGTCTCCGGCGCACAGCGCCTTGATCTCGGCAAAGGACAGCGCGGTTTCGTCCACATCGTCGCAGCTTCGCACCGGCGATTTGGAGGTCATGATCTGGCTGATGAATTTCTGTTTGTTTTCCACCGTCTGCCAGAGGTAGGCGTCGAAAGTCCCCTCGGTGACGTAGCGATACACATGGACGGTCTCGTTCTGGTTGCCCTGGCGCTCGATGCGCCCCTTTCGCTGGGCCAGGTCGCCGGGCCGCCACGGACAGTCCAGATCATGCAGTGCCACCAGGCGGTCCTGGACGTTGGTGCCCGCGCCCATTTTAGCCGTGCTGCCCAGCAGGACGCGCACCTGGCCGGTGCGGACCTTGGAGAACAGCTCTTTTTTGCGCACCTCGGTGTTGGCCTCATGGATAAAGGCGATCTGCTCGGCGGGTACGCCCTGGTCGATGAGTTTTTGCCGGATGTCCTCATAGACCGTAAAGGCCGGTTCCGGCTCATCCAGCGGCACCGCGTCCTCCAAAGCGTAGAGGGTCGGGTTGTCCAGCGCCTTGGCTACCTTTTTGGCGGGCCGGGCCTGGGGCGTGGAGATGTCGCAGAACACCAGCTGGGTCAGCTTGTCAGCCTCGCCATCCCGCCAGATTTGCATGATATTGTCCACGCACTGATTGACCTTGGTGCCCGGCTCATCCGGCAGCAGCTGGTTGATGATCCGCTGGTCCAGCCCCAGCTTGCGCCCGTCGCTGGTGATCTTGAGCATATTGTCCTGGGACGGGTCCACCGTGCCGCTGTGTACCAGGGAAGCGCGTTCCGAGAGCGCCTTCACCATTTCCTGCTGCTGTTCGGTGGGCTGGGCCACGATGTTGTGGTACTCCACCTGGGGCGTGGGCAGGTGCAGCTGGTCGGCGGTTTTAATGTCCGCGACCTCCTTAAAGAGATTCATCAGCTCTGGCAGGTTGAAAAACTTGCTGAATCTTGTTCTTGCCCGGTAGCCGGTTCCCTCCGGGGCCAGCTCCAGCGCCGTCACGGTTTCGCCGAAGCGGGAGGCCCAGCAGTCAAAATGGGCCATGCCCAGCTCTTGCAGGCGGTCATACTGGAGATACCGCTGCATGGTGTAAAGCTCGGTCATAGAGTTGGAAACCGGCGTGCCGGTGGCAAAGATGACGCCCCGGCTGCCGGTGATCTCGTCCATGTAGCGGCACTTGGCGAACATATCTGAAGATTTCTGCGCATCCGTGGTGGAGAGGCCCGCCACGTTGCGCATTTTTGTGTAGAGAAAGAGGTTCTTGTAATTGTGCGCCTCGTCCACGAACAGCCGGTCTACGCCCAGCTGTTCAAACGTCACCACATCGTCCTTGCGGCCCTCGGCTTGCAGCTTTTCCAGCCGCGCTTCCAGAGACTTTTTCGTGCGTTCCAGCTGCTTGACGGTGAACCGTTCCCCGCCGCTGGCCTCCACCTCGGCGATGCCCTCGGTGATTTCCCAAATCTGCTCATGCAGCAGCCGCTCCTGGCGTTCCTTGCTGATGGGGATCTTCTCGAACTGGGAGTGACCCATGATGATGGCGTCGTAGTCGCCGGTGGCGATGCGGGCGCAGAACTTCTTGCGGGTGTGCTTCTCGAAGTCCTTTTTGGTCGTTACCAGGATGTTCGCGGACGGGTACAGACACAGGAACTCCGAAGCCCACTGTTCGGTCAGGTGATTTGGCACCACAAAGAGGGATTTCTGGCACAGGCCCAGGCGCTTGGCCTCCATCGCGGCCCCCACCATTTCAAAGGTCTTGCCCGCGCCCACCTCATGGGCCAGCAGCGTGTTGCCGCCGTACAGTACATGGGCGATGGCGTTTTTCTGATGTTCCCGCAGGGTGATGGCCGGGTTCATGCCGCCAAAAACAATGTGGCTGCCATCATATTCGCGGGGGCGGGTGGCGTTCATTTCCTCGTTGTACTGGCGCACCAGCGCCTGCCGCCGCTCCGGGTCGCGCCAAATCCAGTCGCGGAAAGCATCCCGGATGGCCTGCTGCTTTTGCGCGGCCAGGGTGGTTTCCTTGGCGTTCAGCACCCGGCGCTCCTTGCCGTCCGCGTCCTCCACGGTGTCGTAGATTCGCACGTCCCGCAGATTGAGGGAATCTTCGAGGATTTTATAGGCATTGGCGCGGCCGGTCCCGTAGGTCGAATAGGCGGCCACGTTGTTTTGCCCCACAACATTTTTGCCGGAGATCTGCCACTCCGCCGTAAAGGGGGTGTAGTGGACTTCAATGCTGCGCTGGAGGTAAAAAGGCGTGTCGAAGGTCTCGTACATGAATTGCTGGATATACTCCTTGTCGATCCACGTTGCGCCCAGCCGCACCTCGATCTCGGAAGCGTCCAGGTCTTTGGGCTGGGCGGCAGTCAGGGCCTCCACGTTGACCGCAAAGGCCGGGTCCTGCTCCGCCGCCCGCTGGGCCTGGCGCAGTTTCCGGCGCACGGTGCCGGACAGGTACTCGTCGGCGGTCACATAATGTGGAGTTCCGTCCGGCTCAGTCTGGCCCGGCACACGGAAGATGACACCGCGCAGCTCGTCAGCCAATTCTTCGCCGGTTTTGCCGGTGAGCTGTTCCATGTAGGCCATATCCACGCAGGCTTTTTCAGAAATGGAGACTGCCAGGGCCTCGGAGGCGGTGTCTACGGTGGTGACAGCCTCATGGGGCTTAATCGTGCGCTTGGTGAACATATCTGCCTTGCGCTCCAACCGGCCATCCTCGTCCAGCACCTCCAGCGCACAGAGCAGGTAATAACTGCTGTCATCGGCAAAAGCCAGCCGGTTCGCCCGGTCATTGATAAGTCCGTACTTGGCGGAAAAATCGTCATAGCGGCGGTTCAACTCGGCCATCTGCGCCCGAATGTCGGCATCCGGCGTGGCGGCGTCCATCTCCAGGTCGATGAGCCGCTGCACACAATCCCGCAGCCCCACCAGCCCTTTGACGCGGGCCTCGGCGGTGGCGTTCAGGTCAGGGCGCACCATGCGGCTGTTTTCCCGGAAGTACACCGCGCCGTCCACCACCGTGTAGGAGTAGTTCTTCACGTTAGGGTCAGCCGGGAGGGATTCGTCGATGTCCTCGCCCTCGCCCAACTCCGGAAGCGCGGCCTCCTGGTAGGTGCCGCGAATGTACTTCACGGCATCGTGCAGCTGATCGGCCAGCTCCAGCCCCTCGATGGGGGCCACGGTGTAATCCTGTTTGCCGTATTGGGTGCTTTCGGCGGTAGGGCGGCCCAGCACCATCTCCGGGTGATCCAGAAAATACTGGTTGACCGTGAAGCCTTCCTCGGTCCGGCCAGTCTGCGTCCAGTCCGGGGCGATGTCCAGCGGACGGTCCCGCTTTTGCAGAAACAGGATGTCGGACACTACATCGGTCCCGGCGTTGGCGCGGAAAGAGTTGTTGGGCAGACGGATCGCCCCCAGCAGCTCGGCCCGCTGGGCCAGATATCGGCGCACGGTAGAATCCTTGCCGTCCATTGTATAGCGGCTGGTGACGAAAGCTACCACGCCGCCCGGCCGCACCTGGTCCAGCGCCTTGGCGAAGAAGTAGTTGTGGATGTTGAAGCCCAGCTTGTTGTAGGCTTTGTCGTTTACCTGATACTGTCCGAAAGGGACGTTGCCGATGGCAAGGTCATAGAAGTCCCGCCGGTCAGTGGTCTCGAAGCCCGCCACGGTGATGTCGGCCTTGGGGTAGAGCTGCTTGGCGATGCGCCCGGAAATGCTGTCCAGCTCCACGCCGTACAGACGGCTCCCGGCCATGCTCTCCGGCAGTAACCCGAAGAAATTGCCCACGCCCATCGACGGCTCCAAAATGTTGCCGGTGCGGAAGCCCATCCGCTCCACGGCTTCATAAACGGCGCGGATGACGGTGGGGCTGGTGTAGTGGGCGTTGAGGGTGGAGGCCCTGGCCGCAGCGTATTCCTCCGGGGTCAGCAGTTCTTTCAGCTCCACATACTCGGCGGCCCACGCGGGTTTGTCCGGGTCAAAGGCATCCGCCACGCCGCCCCAGCCCACATATTGTGAGAGAATATGCTGTTCTTCTGGGGTGGCATAGCGATTTTCCTGCTCGATCTGCTTCAGCGTGGCAATCGCCTTGATGTTGCGCCAAAACTTTTCCTTTGGCCCGCCTTTCCCCAGGTCATCGTCCAGAATGCGGAAATTCTCAGGCGGACGCTGTTCCGGCGGCGTGGGTTCCGGCTCGTCTATGTGTAGCCGTTCCACCACCACATCATAGGGAAGTCCGTTTTTGTCGCCGGGATAGACCGTTACCGGCTCGGAGGTGATTTCCGGCGCAGGGGTTTCTCTGGTGTCCGGCGTGAACAGTCCGGCATTTCGCTCATCCTGGCGCAGCCAGGTTTCAAACTGTTCCCGGCTGATGACATCATAACTCCAGGTGTAAGGCCCGGTATAAATACGGACCGTTGTATCTTCAATGGCATCAATCGTGCCGGCGATGGGGTGGTCGGGCGCAGGGAGCGTTACCTGATCGCCCACCTGGTAAGATGGGATTCCTTCCAGGAAGGGCGTGTTCAACCGGACCGCAAAGGCTTCGGCTTCTTTCCTTGTTTCAAAGGTCTGGTATATATCATCCAGATCATAATAGCGCCCCGTCTGCTGGTCGCGAATAATGAAGGGTTCTTCAAACGCATCCGATGTTTCTTCTACCACATACCGCTTAAAGCCTTCCGGGTCTTGGAAGAAGCCGTCCAGTTCATACACATACAGTCCCCGGAGAAGCGGAGCCAGTTCATCCCAGTGGTATGCCAGGGTCGTAAGTTTTCGTTCCTCATGGTCCAGGATCTCCACCTCAACGCTGGTGGTGAAGGTGCGGTAGTCCGCTATGTCGCCGGTCACAAGGTCCATCGTTTCCACGCGCCCGGAATACAGCTCAGATAACCGCTGGGCAATTTTAGTGTTGCCCTCGCCATCCCGCAGCCAGTGAGAAATATACTCCTTGTCGTGCCGGGTAAACAGGCCGGAAGTCAGCACTTCTCGCAGGTCCTGGTCCGCTTTCTCCGGGTCAACGTAAAGGAACTCGGTAACGGGGCCGTTTCGCAGGTCGTTTTGTAGAAGCTGCTCGAACCGCTCCCGGCTCTCAGCCCGGAAGATGGGATAGCTCATGCCGGTAGGCAGCAGCTGCACCGTATCCTCCCGCAGTTCGGTGATCTGGTATTCCTGATTGTCCAGATAGACCGTATCGCCCACATGGTAAGGGGGTGTTGCGGGGTCGTAGGCGATAGGCTCTTCTGTTTCCGGGATAGTCTGCCGGATAGCCTCATATTCCTCGTCAGAAACGGTGATGTCGATCTCATGGGTAGGTTCACCGCTGCCGATGGTGAGGGTGTCGCCCTCGCGGGTGATGGGCTGGCCGGATAAGTCAGGCACAGGCGGCTTTGCCGCTGCCTCGGCCTGTTCCTCGGCCGCGACGGCCTCCACATCCCGCATGACCTGCTGGATGAACGGATCGTTGTCCAGCTTTTCCGGGTCCACCACCTGGCCGTTCACGATGCCGCGCTCGGCCAGGGCCTCCCGAATGGCGATGGGGTCGATGTTGTCAAATCGGTCCTGCTCCGCTTCGGTATAGAACCGATCTTCCTTGATGAGCTGGGCGATCCGGCGCTGCACCTTGGGCCAGGGCACGTCGCCCACCGCGCCGTCCACCGTCACAGGTAAGGCCGGGAGGTCATCGCCGTACTCCTGCCGCAGCCAGGCGGCGGTATCCTTTTCACGGGCGTGGTCCTTCATGTAGCGGACAACCGCGTTCTTACTTTCAATATTGCCGTTCCATTCCTGGATGGCGGCGTCGATTTCCGCCTGGGTCAGCGCCCGGCGCACAGGTTCCGCCTGCGCAGCGGGTTTTGGCATAGAAAAAGCAGAGGGCGTTTTCACACTCTCTGCTTCGTCTATTCTTTGGATTTGTTCCGCTTCGGAGAGGAACAGGTTTAAGGTCAGCTGTTGATAAGTTCCGCCAGCAGAATCTCCTCCGCCTGGGCCTTGCAGGTGTTCATCAGGCCCACCCAGGCCATCGGGTCGCGAGCTTTCAGCGCCTCCGTCGCGCCCGCCGACTCTGCCAGCCGGGGCATCATCTGCTCCAGACGGCTGTTCGCGGTCTCGTCGATCTCCCGAAGGTGCGGGTACAGCTTCTCGGTCATCAGCAGCTGGTTGTAGAGGATGGGCCGGTGTTCCTTCAGATACGCTTTCCTCATCCTGCCGTACTTGCCCAGGGGCTTCTCCGGCTGTTCGGACAGCTTCAGGTCGGGGATCAGGTAATCGCCGTTCCTCGTGTAAGTCAGGTTGTTCTCCATGTGTGGCACTCCTTTCCGCGCTCTTGGCACGCTCATAGTTCTGGATGGTGACGCCGATCTGCCGCAGCACCTGCTGGTTTATCTGGCTGACCGCCGTGCCCAGCGCCCCCACGGTGGCAGGGGTGTTGAAGTCGAAGATCGCCATGAAATCCTCATGGCCGAAATACTGCTCCGGCTCCAGCCCACAGCGGGACATCAGGGCGTAGGTGATGCTGACCGTGGCGGCGGACTTGAACTGGACTTCGATGTTGTACTCATCGTACTCCTCCAAAAAGGAACCGTCAACGATATAGAGAATGTCCTGCCAGTGATCCGTCCAGTATTCTTCCGCCAGACCGGCGGCCACATCGGCCAGCTGCTGGGGCAGTTCTTCGCCGCCCACACCGTAGCTACTCTCCAGCATCGCCATGACCGGCGCGGCGTGTTCCTCGTTCATCGTCCACAGCCAGGGGGTGCGGGAGTGTTCACGGGTGCCGGTGTCAGAAATATCAAACACATACCGCAGCCGGGGCCGGTCCCCGGAATCGTCCACCAGCGCGATACCCTTGGACCCGCGCCGCACATACCGGCCCATGCGGTTGTTCCACAGGTCGTACTCGGCGCAGGCAGTGGCGTCCGGGCGCTGGGCGTAGATCATCATCTGCTCATGGAACGGATATTTGTAAAGTCGGGCGGCGGTGGTGAGAAAGCCCGCCCACTCCTGCCAGCTGCCGGTGAGCTGCCGCGCCACCTGGTCGGCCATCTGCGCATATTGTTCTGCTTTGGTTGGCATGGGGTTCTATCCTCCCTTCCTTCGGATATGAAAATGGGGCGGCACGGCGGCCGTCCCGGCTGGTTAAAACAGCGGGTTACTCGTCAAAATCCGGGTACAGTTCCAGCTCGTCAAACTCGGCGTCGGTCATGGCACGCAGCTTGGCGTGGGTGCTGTCCGTCAGGGCCAGCAGCTCGGTCTCGTCCGCCTGCAAGTGGCCGCGCATCTCGGTCAGGGCCTCGATGGCCCCCTGGCGGGTGCCGGGGTTGTAGATGCACAGCAGGTTGGTTTCCTCAAAGGTCAAAGCGTTCATATCAGATCTCCCTTTCCGCGCTCTTTTTGGGCGCTGTCTTTTTATGTTCGGGTTTGGGCTGGCTTTTCAGCTGCTCCACAACGGATTTCTTTTTATCCCGGTCCTCCCGGTGGGCGGCGGCAGCCAGGTCCATCAGGGAAATGGGCTGGCCGCTACGGGCCTGCTGTTCCAGCTGGGCCACCGTCTGCTCCTTGGGGCCGTTGTTGATGATACCGTCGATCATGCCGTAGTCATCCTCCACGGCCATCTCCGCATTTTTCAGCGGGTTGTCCGGCAGGAAGCCGGGAACCTCGGCAAAGCCGAAGCTGTCGCAGTAGTGACAGGATACCTTGCCGTCCCTCTTGATGGCAACGATGTCGCTGACGCTCATGGACGGGTGGCGGTAGTCGGCGGGGTGTTCATTGTTGAAGCGGTATTCAAGATTGTCCAGCACGCTGCCTTTCAGGTCGCCGGGGGTCAGCGGCGCGGTGTAGACCAGATCGTAGTTGTCTCGCTGCACCGTCTGCCCGATGGACTTGATCCATTCCAGCCCCTCATAGCGGATGTCCCGCAGCTCATCGGTGTGCTTCACCTGATAAATGGCAAAGCAGTCGCCCTTATGGTCGAGGAACGCCTGCTCCCGTTCCTGCTGGTGGTCCATACGCTCTTTGACCTGGGCATCGAAAGCCGTGCTTTCCTCCCATTCCTCGCGAGTAACGGCAAAGATACCGTCATGGGCATCCAGGTCAGTGGTATCAAAAGCCATCGCCGGATTCTCACCCTGCTGGATGATGTAAACGGTCAGGTCGCGCTCCATCAGCTCATAGGCGCGTTCTTTGGAAAGGGGCAGAAGGTCCCCGTCCAGATAGCCGCACTTTTCCAAATCGTCCTGGGTCAGCGTCGGGTCCGGCATGGGGTATTCGTCCAGATGCTGCTCCGGGGCGTCCGGCAGCTGGGTGGTTTCCGGGGCGGCGGCCTTGGCCGCTGCCTGCATCTGCTGGACAGCCGCCTCCTGCAAGGTCTCAATCATGGACAGCGGCGCATACTGGATGGATTGGCCGCCCATGTCGTGCATCTCGCAGATTTTCAGCGCGGCGGTGGACAGGGGCAGCTCCGGCGCGTCCAGCTGGCCGCCGTCCAGTTGCTTCATGGTCGCAACATCGTAGAGCGTGTAGTCCCAGCCGGTGTCGCAGAGCTGAACATGAAGATAGGTGGTATCGTCCAGCACCAGAAGGGCCTCGCGGTACTCGGTGCTGGGTTCAGGCGTGGTGGGTGTTTCCTCTGCGGCCGACTGAGGCACCGCCTGTTCCGGCTGGGCAGTCAGGTCAATGCCGCGCTCCTTGCAGATAACCTTATAATGCCGGTCAATGTCCGCGATCAGTTCCCCGGCCGCCTTGTTGATGGTCTCCAAACTGGCACGCAACTCCGGCAGCTCCTTACCCTGGCTCCAGTTGGCGATGTAGCCGAAGCTGTTCTCGCCGGTCTGGATACCGTAATACTGGCAAACCGCGTAGGAAATGCTCTCGGCCTCCACCTCCTCGGTGTTGCGGTCTTTCTTCTTGGGCGGCTCCTTGTCACCGGCCCTGGCCGCTTCCTCCTGGACCTGGGCGTAGTTATGCAGCTTGCTGTGGGCGATCTCATGGACGGCGGCGGAAACGGTCTGCACCTCGCTCATGCCTGCCCGGATGGCGATGCGCTGCTGGTCCGGCGAGAAATACCCGTCCATGTTGGCGGCCATCGGCTCCACGGAGAGCGGCACCGGCGCGGACCGGCGCAGGGCCTCCATGAAAGCCTCGTAGTTCTGGACACTCCCGGAAAGGGTGGACGCCAGCTCCGGCAGCGGTTTCCCGTCCGTCTGGCTCACATCGAACACCTTCACCGGGCGGAACATGGGAATTTCAACCTCCCGTTCCTCCATGACCGCCTTGCCCTCCGCGTCCAGGATGGGGGCCTTGGTGTCCGGGTCCAGCTTCTGTTCATCGATCTTTTTCTTGACCGGCGTGGGTGCGATGATGGTGATGCCATGCTCACCGCGCTTCACATGGCGCTCAAACTGATTTTTCCACTTGTTGTATCCGGCCACCAGCGTGGCGTCCGGCTTCTGCATATAGATGAGCATGGTGTTGTTGACGGAGTAGCGGTGGACCCGGGACATTACGGACAGGTAGCGCATATACTTTTCGCTCTCGAACAGTTCCTTGATCCCCTGTTCAATGCCCGCCGTGATTTGCTGCAACCGTTCTCGGTTGGTGGGTTTGTCAGCCATGATGTTCACTCTCCTCTCTATGGCCGAAATTTCAGCGGTGTGTTCTGCGATCCACTGGTCCTGTTCCTCGGTGCTGCTGTCGAGAAAGGTGTCCAGCAGATAGCCCATGTAATCTTTCTTTTGGATGGCCTCCAAAAAACGTGGGTGCGGGGCCTCGTCCGGCGTCTTGGGGGAATAGTCGGCCTCCCATTTTCGGAGCAAGTGATAGTAGCCCGTCAGGACGCGCCAGCCGTGTTCGCGCTTTTCTTTCCGCACCTGTGCCTCGGATTTTTGCCGAACATAGCTTCGCCGGGGCGGGGCCTTGCTGTCATAGGAAAGGCCAAAATCCTGGGCCAGCTTTTCGGCGGCCTCCTTAGGGGACAGGTCGTAGAACCTAGCGGTGAAGTCGATCACGTCGCCGTCTGCGCCGCAGCCAAAACAGTGGAAACGGGTGTCCACCTTCATGCTGGGGTGGCGGTCATCGTGGAAGGGGCAGCAGGCCATGCCGCCGCGCCCCACCGCGATGCCGTAAAGCTCCGCCGCCTCTCTGGCGGTGACGGACTGTTTTACGACTTCAAAGACGCTCTCGCCCATGCTTACTTGCCGCCCGCTTTCGGGACGGGCGGTTTATACCCGGCAGCCTTGGCCCGTTCGCTGGCGGCCTTGCGGCGCTGGTCGCTGTACGGCTCCCGCACCGACACGCAGCGTTTGGGCACCGTAAAGGTCTGGCGGTCCTTTTTCGCGATCTGATCCGGGTACTTCTCGGCCAGCCGCCGCAGCTTTTCCAGCAGGCGCGGGTCGTGGGAATAGACCTCGGCGGTGGCCTCGGCTTGGTTGTAGAGGATAATGGTTTCCTGTTCATACAAACTCAGTTTCATTTGCCGCCGCCTTTCTGCCGGTCAAATTCCAGCTTGAAGTTGACGTACTGGCCGGTATCCTCCAGCACCACGGTGGCGTCGTAGGTCTTGCCGCTTTTCTCGGAGTACAGCCCCGCCACATGGGCGCGGCCATCTTTCAGCAGCGCCGCCACAATGGCCTTGGTGGGCTGCTTGCGCTTCGCTGCCCACCAGTTGTTATTCTTCCAGATTGCAAAATTGCAAGATTTGTCCTGGCAGAAGAAGCCTTTTTGCATTTCTGCAATCTCACCGCCGCAGCGGGGGCATTTGCCCACCACCTCGCGGGGCGGGGCAAACAGGTACTCGCTGCCCTTGATGACCTGATAAGTCCCCACCAGCTCCTTCAGCATGGCGGTGATCTCGGCCATGAAATCCTCCGGGGTCAGCTCGCCGCGCTCGATCTCGCCCAGCCGGTACTCCCACTCGGCGGTCAGCAGCGGGGATTGCAGCTGCTCCGGCAGGACGGTAATCAGGGAAATGGCGTCGTGGGACGGCAAAAGCTGCACGGTTTTCTTGCTCTTTTTGCGTTCCAGAAAGCCGGAGGAGACCAATTTCTCTAAAATCCCGGCGCGGGTGGCGGGGGTGCCCAGCCCTTTACGCTCGGCGTCCTCCGGCATATTGTCCTTCCCGGCAGTTTCCATCGCAGAAAGCAGCGTGTCCTCGGTGAAGTGTTTGGGCGGGGTGGTCTTACCCTCCTTGACGGCGGCCCCCGTGACCGGCAGCTCCTGGCCCTCGGTCAGTTCCGGCAGGGCCTTGTCCTCGGCCTCTTTGTCCGGCTCCGCATTTTTCATGCTGGCTCGGTAGGCGGCGTCCAGCGCCCGCCAGCCAGGCTGCTTCATCGTGCGGCCTTTGGCGGTAAACTCCGCACCGGTGCAGTCCACCGTGACAGAAGTTTCATCATAGATATAGGGAGGGGCCACGGCACACAGCAGCCGCAGGGCCACCAGCTCCAGAATGGTCCGTTCGCCCACCGGCAGAGCGGACAGGTCCGCTTCCCGGATGTTTCGGGTGGGAATCACGGCATGGTGGTCGGTCACTTTCTTGTCGTTGATGACCGCCCCCGTGTCACAGGAAATGGCGATGCCCTTGCGGAATGGCATGGCGTTGGCGACCAAATTCACCAGCACCGGCAGGCCCTCGGCCATGTCGGAGGTCAGGTAGCGGCTGTCGGTACGGGGATAGGTGCAGAGCTTCTTTTCATAGAGGTTTTGCAGATAGTCCAGCGTCTGCTGGGCCGTATAACCCAGCAGGCGGTTGGCGTCCCGCTGGAGGGTAGTCAGGTCATAGAGGGCGGGCGGCTTCTCGGATTTGTCTTTGCGCTCCACCTGTTTGACCGTGGCGGCCAAACCCTGACAGGCGCTTTTCAACTGTTCGGCATCGGCTTTCTTGTCCATCCGGGCGCTGGTAGCGGTAAAACCGGGCAGGTCCAGCGCCACGGTATAGAACGGCACCGGCTTGAAGGCGTCGATCTCGGCCTCCCGCTGGACGATGAGGGCCAGCGTCGGGGACATGACCCGCCCGATATTGAGGGTGCGGTGGTACAGCACCGAAAACAGCCGGGTGGCGTTGATACCCACCAGCCAGTCGGCCTTGGCCCGGCAGAGGGCCGCCTGGTGCAGCCCGTCATAGTCCGCGCCGGGGCGCAGGTTGGCAAAGCCATCCCGGATGGCGGAATCCTCCATGCTGGAAATCCACAGCCGTTTCATGGGCTTCTGGCAGCCCGCCAGGCAGTAGACCGTGCGGAAGATCAGCTCGCCCTCGCGCCCGGCGTCGCAGGCGTTGACTACCTCGGTCACGTCCTCCCGCCACAGCAGGGTGCGCAGCACGTCAAACTGGTTCCGCTTATCCTTGGCGATGGTAAAACGCCAGGTTTCCGGCAAAATGGGCAGGTCATCATAGCGCCACTTGGCATAGTCGGGGTTGTAGGCGGCGGCATCCGCCAGCCCGGCCAGATGCCCCAGGCACCAGCTCACCAGCCAGCCGCCGCCCTCCAGGTAGCCGTCTTTGCGGGAAGTGGCCCCCAGCACGGCGGCCAGGGATTTTGCCACCGAGGGCTTTTCAGCGATCACAAGGCGCATCTTCCTCAACCTCCATTTCTGCATTAGATTTTTTCAGTTTTCTGGAAACACTGTTTCCATCGTCCAGAAGGCAGTCATAGCCGACGTTGTAATCATAGCGGTACAGCTTTCCCAGCAGGTCGTTGATGATGACCCGGCAGGCCAGCAGCACCCGCGCCTTATCCACCTGCATGAGCTGGTAACGGCGGTAATCGCTGAAATATTCCTCGCGCTGGCGGGTCCTGGCGGCGGTTTCCTCCATCAGAATGTCGATCACGTCCTTGTCGCCGTCCTCTTTCGCGCCCTCAGCGTAGTTCAGCATCTCCATCACCATCGGGAAGCTCTGCTCATCCATCGGGGCTTCCTCTTTGAGATAGCCGATCAAGGCGCAGAACAGGAACCTGGCCGCTGTCTGCTCCGGCTCGGTCAGGGCGGAAAGCGTCTCCTGCCCACTGGGCAGAAGTTTGTTGCAGACAAAATCGCGGACCTCGCCGCGGAACAAGTGGCGGATGGCGTCGATAGACAGCGGCGGTTCAGCGGGTTCGTCCTCCACCTCAAATTCATAGGGGTCTTTCTGGCCCGGTTTTTTGCGCACCTTGGCAAGCGCCGTGCAAATGATGTCGCCGCCAAAGTAGACGCCGAAGCAGATCAGGTCGAACACAATGAGAAATTGGATAAAATAATTCATTTTGCTTTTCTCCTTTCACGCAGCCACGCGGTCAGCTCTTTGTGGCAGAAACCCACGCAGGGCTGGCCGGGGCGGTAGTTTCCGCAGCCATAACAGGGGTGGCCGGGAGATAAAGAGGGAGGACGGGAAGCCGCCTTCCCGCCCTCCGGCCTGCGCGTCATCATGGGTTCATAGGGGCTGTCGGTGAACCGGGTCATTTGGCCGAGTTCTCGCTTTCCTCATCGCCGCCCCCGCCGGCGTCCTCCGGCTCGTCAGATTCCTCGGTCTCCCAGGGGTCCGCATCCTCCTGTTCGGTATCGTCCTCGCCGTAGTCGTAATCATCCAGGTTGTCGCTGCCCTTGGTCTTGGGCTTCTGCTTGATGAATTTGAAGTAGACCAGCGCACCGATGCCGCCCAGCACAGCCAGCACCACCAGCAGCATCGCCGGGTTCAGCCCCGCCGGTTCCTGTTCCGGCTCCGGCTCTGTTTCCGGGGCGGGCGTAGGTTCCGGCTCCTGGCCCGTACACTCCGCCATGTTCACGGCGCACACCGGGCAGGCCGTATTCACCGCACCGGCGGCGCATTTTTCCGTGCAGTTGCAGACAGCGGGCGTTTCCTCCGCCGTCTCGCCGTCCTCCATCAGGGCCTCCAGGTCAGCCTCGTCCACCTGGTTCAAGAAGTGAACGGCGGTCTCCTTGTCCTCGTTGGCGCGGTCAATGAGGATATAGAAGTAGTTGCCTGCCTTGGTGGTGACGGTGATGAGCTGCTTGTTGCCGCCAAAGTCATCCACCAGGGCCGCGTTGCCCTCCGGGGTCAGGGCAGGGCTGTCCTCAGTTTCCTCCACCACCACGTTGCTGTCATTGGTGGCGTCCGCAGCCGGTGTGGCCGTGGGCGCAGGGTCAGCGCCCTGGGCAAAGGCGGTCACAGAAAAGCCGCCCATCAGCATCAGGCAGGTGCAAAGGGCGGCAAGGGTTCTGAAAATCTTCTTATTCTTCATGGGTCATTTCCTCCTGTTCGGGATTGGCGGGAGCCGCCGCCCGGCCGGGCACCATGCCGCCGGACAACATGGCGGACAGCTGGGCCGGGGTCATGTGCAGGGCGCGCACCATCTGGACGATCTCCAGGTTCTCCGCCTCGGTTTTCTGCGCTTCCAGGTCTTTCAGCTTTTCCTGCTGTTCCGCGATCTTCTCGCGGGTTTTGGCGATCTCCTGGTCGATGCGCTCGATTTTGTTCTTTGCCATAGTCAAATCACTCCTATTCTTCATAAAAATTTGTCACCAGTTCATCAAGCCGTAGCCCTTGATGCACTCGTAGGTCAAGGAATAACTCTTGATTTTGCAGGCGTCGCCGGAATTACCCTCCACAGTGTAGACCCGGCTGCCATCGGTGCCGACAACAATGCCCACATGGTCGGCGCTGCCGTCCAGGTCCCAATCGAAGAAGATGGCGTCGCCGGGGGCGATGTTGGCGTAATCCCGCCCGCCCCATTGTCCGTGCGACTGGAACCAGGGGATGCCCTGGGACTGGCAACCCGAAAAGCGCGGCTCCGTCAGCCCCATCTGGCCGTAGCACCAGGACACGAAGCAGGCGCACCACTCCACGCGGGAGGTAAAGCCGTACCAGCTCCAATAGGGCTGGCCGCCCACGTTGCCCACCTGGCTTTTGGCGATGTCCACCACCGCCTGATTGCCAGGCCGGGTGCCGTTGACAAACTCCACACCGGCCAAACTCTCGGAATCGCTGGTGTCGGCGGACCCGCCGCCGAAGATCAGGGGCTTGTTGCCCAGCGTCTGCCGGTACACCTGGTACATTTCCAGCTGGTCCGGCGTCAGCAGCTCCGAAGCCACGGAGGAGATGGGCTTGCTGGTGAGGGTCACATTTAAGATGTAATAGTTATAGGGCACTTCCACATCATACTCGTTGCCCTCGCTGTCCGTCCGGGTCTCGGTGCGGTAGCGCACCTCCACTTCCTCGGTCAGCGTCAGCTGGTATTGGGCTGCGAAGATGCGTTCCAACTCCGCCTGGGCGCTTGCCCGCGTGTAGCCCTGCAAGACGGCGGACAGATAGGCCGCCAGCTCATGCGGGTCGTGGCCGATCATGTCCAGGTCATAGCGGTACTCGTCGTAGCCGGGGTGGCTGCTCTCGATGTTGTCGATCTCGGCTTGCAGCGCGGCCTCCTTGGCGGCGTAGTCGGCCTCCACCGCCACCAGCTCCTGGTCATCGGAGGGGTAGGTGGTGCCGGAGATCATCGAACCGATGCTCTGCGCCATCATGGAACAGGAGGACATGGTGTTGAGCAGCAAACAGACGATTAAAAATAGGCCCAGGGCGATGCCAAAGCCCTTTTTGTGGCGCATCACATAGGCCCCGGCCTGCTGGGCTTTCTCCTTGACCGTCTTGGCCGCCTTGCCGGTCTTTTGGGCGGCACCGGCGGCGGTCCCGCCAGACTGTGCGGCCCGTTTGGCGGCGGCGTACTGCTTCTTGATCTGCTGTTTCTGCTGCCAGCGGGACAGCGGGTTGCTGGCCGCCGCAGGGTTTTCATAGACGGATTTCTGGAACAGCGCCTCGATGTTGGTCTTTTCCAACTTCCGCTCGGCCTGGGCGGCCTTGCGGTAGGGTTTCAGCTTGTGGCTGCGGTAGCCCTCCCGGACCAGATGCACGCCGGTCTCCACGGCTTCCTCGGACTTGTGGGCGCTCTCCACACCCACGTTGTCATCCTCAGTTTCCCGTATCTCCTGATGGAGCTTACCCGCCACCGCGTTGCCCGGCGCGTCCCGCACCGTATGGGACAGTTTGGAGGGCGGCCGGGGCTTATCCTCCAGCACCAGCTTGGTCGTGACCTTGCCGGTCTTTGGGTCCACCTCGGCCTGCTTGACCTGCTTTTTCGGGATTTTTGCCTGCGCCTTGTCCGCTTTGGCGGCGGCCTTTTCCGCCTTGCGGATGGGCTTTTCCAGCGCCGGGTCTGCCCGTTCTTCCTCCGTGAAGCGCAGGCGCGGTTCCTTAATCAAACCATTCCCCCAGCATGAGGGAGGCCGCCATGCTGGAAAGCTCCGCATAGGCCGCCAGCCCCAGCGGACCCGCAAAGCGGCACTCGGTCAGGCAGGCGTAGAGCTGGGCCACCACGTCGGCCAAAATCTGGACCTCGGTGCCCTCCAGCACAGTCTCACCGGCCTGCCCGCGCTGGACCTTGGCGGCGCACAGAATCTCCACCAGCCGCAGCAGGCCGGTCTCGCCGGTCTCGGTCAGTTCAGCGGCCTGGTCCGCCGCCGTGCGGCACTCGGAAACGGCATCCGCCATCGCCGTCAGGAGCGCGGTGCGCTGGGTTTCCAGCGCCCGGTCCAGAAACATCATGTGGTCGTTATGCAGAATTTCGGGTTTCATCGTCCATCAGCCTCCTTCATTTCCTGGGGTTTGGTGGTCATAATGCGATACAGTTCGGTATTCTTGGGGAAGTGGTCCACAAAGGGCAGGATGGTGGAGCCGTAGAACAGCAGGCCCTCGCCCTCGCCGGAGTGGGTCACATAGCTGAGTTGGTGCGGGGAAATGCCTAGCTGCCGGGCCAAAATCTGCCGGTCACCGCCCGCCTGGTTGAGCATATACACGAAGTCGGAGTTTTCAAAGATGTTTTCCACCTCGCGGCTGCTCAAAAGGTCTTTGACATTCTGCGTGATGCCCGTGGGAATGCCGCCCCACTTACGGAACCGCTTCCAAATCTCCACCGTATAGGCGGCGGTCTGTTCCTCTTTCAAGAGCAGGTGCATCTCGTCGATGTAGTAGCGGGTGGACTTGCGGGCCGCCCGGTTGATGGTGACGCGGTTCCACACCTGGTCCTGCACCACCAGCATACCGATCTTTTTCAGCTGCTTGCCCAGCTCCTTGATGTCGTAGCAGACAATGCGGTTGTTGATGTCCACGTTGCTGCGGTGGTTGAACACGTTGAGGGAGCCGGTGACGTAGATTTCCAGCGCCGTGGCGATGTACTGCGCCTCTTTCTCGTCCTGCGCCCGCAGCAGGTCGTACAGATCCTCCAGAATGGGCATATTCTCCGGGCGCGGATCGTTGAGGTAGTCCTGATACACCAGCCGCACACAGCGGTCAATAATGGTTTTCTGTACCGGCTGCAATCCGTCCTTGCCGCCCACGATCAGCTCGCACAGCGACAAGATGAAGTCGGATTTCAGCGACAGCGGGCTTTCATCGTCCGAATAGTCCAGGTTCAGGTCCATCGGGTTGATATAGTTGGTGGAGGTGGGCGAGATTTTGATGACCTGCCCGTGCAGGCGCTCCACCAGCGGCGCGTACTCGGCCTCCGGGTCACAGATGATGACATCATCGCTGGTGAGCAGGAAGCAGTTAGCGATCTCACGCTTGGCGCTGAACGATTTGCCGCTGCCCGGCGTGCCCAAAATCAGGCCGTTGGGGTTTTTCAGCAGCTTGCGGTCCACCATGATGAGGTTATTGGACAGGGCGTTGATGCCGTAGTACAGCGCCTCCTTGCCGTTCTGAAAAAGCTCCTGGGTGGTGAACGGCACGAAGATGGCGGTGGAGCTGGTAGTCAGCCCCCGCTGAATTTCCACCTGGTTCAGCCCCAGCGGCAGAGAGGACATCAAGCCTTCCTCCTGCTGGAAGTCCAGCCGGGTCAGCTGGCAGTTATACTTCTGCGCGATGGAGCTCGCCTGGAAGATGTTGTTGCCCAGCTGGCGGGGATTGTCGGCGGTGTTCAGCACCAGGAACGTCACCAGGAACATCCGCTCGTTGCGGCTTTGCAGGTCCTGCAACAGCTTCTTGGCCTCGGCCCCGTAGGTGGCAAGGTCGGGGGGGATGATGTCCATGTCATACCCGGCGCGGACGGCCTTCTTCTGTTCCTCGATTTTGGAACGGTCCAGGTCGGTGATCTTCCGTTTCACTGTCTTGATGGCTTTCACCTGGTCCACCGACTGGATGTGCAGGTTGACGATGAGGGAACTTTCCATATCGAGAAAATCCGCCAGCATACGGTCATTCAGCTCCGGGGCCAGAATCTGCACGAAGCTGACGGCCCCGTACTTCTTTCCCATGCGGAACTGCTTGCCGGTGCGGAACTCGAAGCCGGACGGAGCGATAAAGTCTTTGGTGGAAAGGCCGCTGGGAGCCAGCCAGTCCCACTCGAACTGGAACGGCGCCTGCTCGTCCATGTGGAAGATGGCGTGAAGCTGGGCCAGCCGGGCTTTGCCGTCCAGGACCTCGGCGGCCACGCCCAGCCGCTTAAAGTTGTTCAGCAGATCGGTCTCGATGCGCTCCAGCCGGGGCTTGGCGGAGCGGATGCTGTCGGCCTCGATGGAAAAGGTCAGGTACTTGGTCTTGATGAGGCCGTTGTTGCCCCGCGCCAGCTGGTTTTGCAGCATCTGCGTGTACTCCACCCGGATGGGGTCAAAGTCATCCCCCTGGGCCGGGATGGTGATGCTGTTGGCGAAGGTCTCCTGGGACGCCGCCAGGTTCAAAAAGGACAGCTGGAAACAGATGGAGCTGTCGAAGTAGTTGAGGAAATCGCACCAGCCTTCAAAGATGGCGGTCTTGTCCTCGTTCTGACTCAGCTGGTAGTTGATGTCCTGGAACTGGATGGTCTTGGTGTAGCGGCCATCCGCCACCTTGCAGATGCCGTCCGGCCACATCCGCTCATAGGGGATGCTGTCCTGGGCGGACTGTTCCTTTTTGCCTGTGCGGTTGGCGCGGGCAATCGCTGCCTCGATCTGTTTGCGTTCGGCGCGGGTCAGCTTACGCCGGGGTTTGGTCTGCGGCTCTGCCGGTTCGGCCTGCCGCTTTGTCTTTGCCGCGAACAATGTCATACACCTCCTTGTCGAGATTTGCCTGCCGTTCCAACACGGCATAGAAGTTGTTGGTGCGGTAGGGGCGCTGCTTGGGCCGGATGACGGCCACCTTGAGGATGTTGCCGATGATCTTTTCCAGGGGCTGGCCGTGTTTTTCATACATCGCCAGCATGAAGAAAGGCAGCATGACGAGCATCATGCACATGGCCGCTACGCTGTTGCCAGCAGGCCCCCGGAGCAAAAAGAAAAGCGGCACGCCGATGAGCGCCCCGCAGCCGAAGCAGACAAGCTGCCTCTTGGTTAAATTGAACGCGACCTTGGTTTTGACTTTCGTCAAGTCTTTGGGTACGGGTACATAAGCCATTTTGCGTTTCCTCCTTCCTGGCTCAGTGCGCCTGAAAAACTGCTTTCGCGAGGCTGCCGGTTTTGAACAGTGTGAAGCACAGCAGCACGGTATAGCCCACGCAGCTCCAGATCGCCATGATGATGTCCTCCTCGGTGGCGATGTTCTGCACCAGTACGGCGTAGATCGCCACGCAGACGATAATCAAAAACGCCTGGAAGCCCAGCGCCAGCAGGCTGCGCAGGTAGTTCTGGCCCATGCCGCCCCATTCCTTGCCCATCATGGTCGCCATCGGGATGGGGGCCACCGACGTGACAAGGTAAATTTCGATCATACGGCCATAAATGACGATGAAAATGCAGATATACAGCGCCCACATGGTAATGCCGATAAAGAGCGACTGGAACCACAGGCCGAACAACGGCCCCAGGTCCATATCCATCAGCCGGGACTCCATATCGGTCATAACAGCAGAGATGTCGATGGAAGCGTCCGAACCGATGATGCCGGACGCCTGGGCCACCACGCTTTGGGCCATGTCGAACACGCCCATGACGAGGTTCCAGGTGTTGGTGACGAGCAAAATCGCGGCGGCTGATTTGAACACCCACTTGAAGATCATCCAGGTGTCCACGTCATGCAGGTTGTTGCGGTCGGTAATCATCTGGATCAGCTCCAGCGTCATCACGATGGCCAGGATCACGCCAGCAATCGGCACCATGATGGAGTTGGAGAGGTTCTGGATCATGTTGAAAATGTCGCCGTTCCAGCCCTGCGGGGTCTGGCCCACCTGTACGGATATATCCGCGACCTGCTGGTTCACGCTGTCGAACATCCCCGTTAAGTTTTCCATGATGCCGCCCACCAGCATTTCTTTCAGCCAGTTGGTCAGGGCATCCAATAAGAAATCCATACGGTGTCAGCCTCCTTTCTGCCCCTCCCGCTGTGCGCGGGAGGGGGCGAGGATTTCAACGGGGAACGATCAGACGGTGAACAGGCCGGACAGCAGGGGCACCAGCACCATGCCCACGATAGCAACGCCCGCGCCGGCCATCAGCTGTTTCATGCCCTGGCTTTTGGCACCAGGGTTGTCGTTGCCGTAACCTTCCAGCAGGTTGATGACGCCCCACACGCCGAGACCGGCACCGAGGGCGATAACGAGGGTCTGGAGAACGGTGATTGCCTGATTGAAAAATTCCATAAATAAAGTTGGCCGGAATCAGTTTGAAAAGTTTGATTTAGTCATGGTTCATAGGCATACAAAAGCCGGATGATCGCCGCCCGCTTTCCGGGGGCTTGATTCCGGCCTTCCTCCTTTTTCATTTTTTGATAGAGATCGTCCGCTTTGTACGCCAATGGCCCCGTCCGGGGCGGTTGTGGCGGGTAGATAGGACCCCTCCTTTCATAGCGGAGCATCAATCGTCGGCTGCGGCGTCGATCTCATACACGTCGCAGACCTGGTTGGGTTTCAGCTTCAACCTGGCCCGCAGGAAATCTTCAATGCTGAACGCATTTTTCGGGTCGGCGTCGGCGGTGTACTTGTAGTTGGGGTGCTGGGTGATGTCGTACTTGTCCGACAGAAACGGCCGCACCCCGCGCAACTGGAGGATGCACTTGCCGCCGTCCATGACGGCCAGCTCATCCTGGCTCATCAGCTCTTTGCCGAGCTTCTGGTAGTTGAGCGAGTGGGAAGTTTCCCGCCCACGGCTCTCGCCGGTGTTGTAGGTGTCGATGGTCTCCTTGCCCAGCACGGCGGCCAGCTCCTTCAATGTGGTCGGCTCCTTGCCGCCCAGGAAGATGGAACTGTCCATATTTCCGATGATGGTGTCGGCGTTGTCCTTGTAGATGGCCTTGAGCTGGCTCTGTGCCTGCAAGACCAGGCAGGCGGAAATCTCCCGGCTTCGGATGGTGGCGACCAGCTTTTCCAGTTTTGGGATTTGCCCAATGTTGGCGCACTCGTCGATGAGGCACCGCACATGAACCGGCAGCCGCCCGCCGTACACATCGTCGGCCTTTTCACAGAGCAGGTTGAAAAGCTGGGTGTAGCACATGGAGATTAAAAAATTAAAGGAATCGTCCGTGTCACTCATAATCAAAAACAGCGCCGTCCGGCGGTCGCCCAGGGTGTCCAGCTCCAGCTCGTCGTAGGACGTGACCTCCCGCAACTCCGCAATGTCGAACACCGCCAGCCGGGCACCGCAGCTCACCAAAATCGACTTAGCGGTTTTGCCCGCGGCCAATTTATATTTGGCATATTGCCGCACCGCGAAGTGGTTGGGGTCCCGCTCTTTCAGCTCATCGAACATCAGGTCCACGGCGTTTTTGAACTCCTCATCGTCCTCCCGGACCTCCATGCTGTTGATCATCTCGATGAGGGTGGAGAAGTTCTGTTCCTCCACCGGGGCCTCATAGTGGATGTAGCCGATCAGCGCGCAGTACAGCAGCGTTTCCGCCTTGACCCAGAAATCGTCCCCGGCCTTGCCCTCTCCCTTGGTGTTGGCGATCAGCGTTGTCACCAGCTTCAAGATGTCCTTTTCGCTATGGATATAGCTGAAGGGGTTATAGTGCATGGACTTTTTGAAGTTGATGGTGTTCAGCACCTTGATCTGGTATGGCTCATACACGATTTTGCCGTGTTTGTCCTTCATGGGCTTGCCGTCCTTGCCCGGCTTGGGTGCGCCCCGCTGGAGCATTTTGCCGCACTCCACCAGGATGGTGCCCTTGGGGTCGGTAACGACGTAGGAGCTGTGCATCTGCATCAAATTCGGCTTGAGCCAGAAGCGGGTCTTGCCGGAACCGCTGCCGCCGATGACCAGCACGTTCTTGTTGCGGGCATACTTGGGGTTCTTGGGGCGGCTGGACATGGTAAGGCGCTCGGTTTGGGTCAGAATGACGTTATTCTGGAACACCGGGTCGATGTAGGGGGCAATATCCTCATGGGTGCCCCAACGGGCCGAACCATACTCCACGTTGTGGCGGTACTTCTTGGCGTTCTTGCCTTTCAGGTACACCGCCAGCCGCAAGCCAGCGCCGCAGCAAAGCCCCACCAGAAAATCCAGCGGGTGCAGGCTGGGCCACCAGCTCCCCAGCGCCACCGGCAGGGTGGAGAAGAATGAAAGCATCTTGGCAGACGCATCCGCGCCGGTCGCCAGCCGCCACGCTTCGCCCAGGTTGGTGGCAAACAGGCCCAGCAGGAAGTAGGGCAGGTTCAGCAGCACCAGCTTTTTCACATTCACCTGCTTCATCGTTCCAGCTCCTTCCGGCGGCTGCGGTCCACCACGGTATTTTTGAGCAGCTCTTTGAACTGGGCGAGCTTCTCCAGCACAGACGGGCGCTCGCTGCGGTCGGCCTTCTTGACCTTCTTCTGGGTGTACTCCGAGAATGCCGCCGTCAGGGCGTCGGCGTCACGGGCTTTGAAGAAGATCAGGTACTTGGGCGGCGAGGCGCTGCGGTCCTTTTTCACCGCATAGTCCACGCCGTACTTGCGGGCGATGCGCTCAAAATCCTTGATGGACGGGTCGTTGATCTCGATGTTGGAGACGCCCTGGTTCTGCCCGATGAGCTGCTTCACCGTCTGTTTGCCCTTGGGTGTGACGGGGGAATCCCGGCCGCGCTGCTTTTCCAGCTTCTTCTCCCTGCGGTGGGCCATGTACTTGGATATGGCGGCCTTGAACAGCCGCCCGGTGAACTTTGTCCCGCTGACGATCAGCGTCAGGGTTCTGTTTTCCACTTCCTCCTGCATAGGTCATCCCTCCCTTCGTCGGATATGCAGTGAGTGGTCTTGAATCTAAGGCGGGACCACCAGCCGCCGCAGCAAATACCGGCCTGTCATACCGTCACCAGGATCAGCGACCGCAGTTCTGCAAAGTGCAGCTTGCCCTTGGGCGTTACCAGCGTGTAGGAGCCGGTGTGGCCGTTGCGGTAGTAGTCCCGCACACAGAACAGCCCCTCGTTGGCGCTCTTGGCGTAGGGCAGCACACAGCCGGAGGGGGCGCGGTAAACGTACCGGCGTTCCAGCAGGAAACGGACGAAGCGCCGCTCCGGCACCTCCAACTCCTTGGCGGTGGTGCGCAGGTTGGTGCTGTGCCGCAGGTCGATAAACAGGTCGTAGTAGACGGCCTTGCCTTGCAGCCGGGCGTTGTCCGCTTGCAGCGCCGCGTTCTTCTCGCGCTCGGCCAGCAGGTCGGAGCAGAGCTTCAGCAGCGCCTCCGGCGAGGTGGCGACCTCCCACAGTTTTTCCCTGGTGAGGTAGGCCCCGTGCTGGCGGATGCTGGGCAGGACCTCAGACGTGACCCAGCGGCGGAACTGCTTTGCTTTGGGAAGTTTGCTGGACAACACCAGAGAATACAGGCCGGACTCGTTGATGATAGGGAGTTTCTGAATCCCGCCAGGGGTGAGAATTTCGCTCACCCCTTTGTCCTCTGCGTCAACGTGGTTGCGGATCGCCTCCTGCGGATTTTTATACCCTAACGCTAACGCCACATCTTTTCCGACCAGCCAAGGCTCTCCGTCAATCTCTACGGCGCGGATAGCCCCAAACTCCGGGTTTTTGAAAATTTCCATCTGGTTCATATCGTGCCTCCTTGGGCGGTGCAGCAGAAAAGGCGGCCATTACCAGCCGCCTGCGTGCATATCGTGGTTGACCTGGGCCGTGTAGTGATTGTTCATGGTGGTGGGCGCGTTGAACAGCACGGTCAGCAGGTACTGCTTCATGTTGCGGACCTCGGTGGTGTTGTTGTGCAGGCACTCCATGACGAACTCGATGTGGGAGCTGTCCAGCTTCAAGAACCGCGACCGCACGACCTCATGGGGAAAGTCCGCCCCGGCAATGCGGGTGGTCTTGCGTCTGGCGCAGACCGTTTCCACGATCAGCTCCACGATCTCGTCCAAATCCTCGCGGTAGGTGGTAAACTCCCGGCACAGGTGGTCGTACTCGATGTTCTCCAACACCAAATCCCGATAACTCTCCATTTCCTCCACCGACATCGCATCCCGTCCTTTCCGTTCCGGCAGCTGAGCTGCCGCAAAGCCCCGGAAGGGAATGGAATCGGTACTTGGTACATCCGTTGTTTGTTTTTGGGTCTTTGATTTCTCTATATTTAATTCTGCGGGCTTTTCCGTATCCGGGTCAGCCAGATACGGGTTTTCCGTATCTGGTGAAGCCGTATCCGGCTGGGGCGTATCCGGCTCTTTGGGCTGGGGCTGCTCATAGATGACATACTCGGTGTCGCTGATGCGTCCTTGGCGGTCCCGCATCTGGTGGCGGACGATGTACCCGGCGGCTTCCAGCTCCCGCAGCGCCCCGCCGATGGCGTCCACGCCCTCCTTGCAGATCTTCGCCAGACCGCGTGTGGTGTAGTTCCAGTCCTCTGGCAGAGATAACATCATGGACAAAAGCCCCTTGGATTTCAGAGACAGCGCCTTATCACGCAGGTGGTGGTTGCTCATCACGGTATAATCACGGGTCCGTTCAATACGAAAAACGGCCATTTCATCACTCCTCTCGGCATTCATGGCATGAAAAAAGCCGCAATCTTCAAAGAGACTGCGGCGGTCAGGTGCGGTAGTTCCGGCTGTGCCAGGAATACGGCGGCTTCGGCACAGGGGGCCGGGTAAAAACATCCTGCGCGGTGCCGAAGGGCAGGCGCTGCATCACCTGGTCGATCTCGGTGCTTTCCATGTCATGCTGGGATTGGCAATGTTCGCGGATGGCTTCTTCAATGTCTCTAACGGTACACATAATTCATTCCTTTCTTGGCAAGTGGTGGGTTTACGGGTGGCGGCGCTTTTTCTTCGGCTTGAAGTCTATGATGTGCCCCTCGACAACGTGGGCATGGCGCTTAATTTTGATCTGCTGGCTGCGCTGGGCGTCCAGGGCCTGCCGGTAGCCGTCCTCGGTGAGAAACAGGCGCACCTCGTCGCCGGGGCTGCCGTAAGGGGTGCGGGGCTTGCGGACCGCAAACTCCACCATCCAGCGGGTGCTGTCCTGAAATCGCTCCACAGCCAAAATGTTATGTCCTTTCAGCTCGCGGGCTGAAATATCCCTCATAGGCAACTCCTCTCTCAGCGTTCATGCTGTTGCTGGCGCTTGCGCTGCCACTGTTCCAGCAGCTTGATGATGGTCTCCTGCATCCGCTGGGGCGTATAGCTCCGGGGAAAATATTTGCGCAGGGTGTCGCTGGTGAAGGTGATCTTGTCCAGGTCGCTTTTCTTTTCTTCGCCCATGATGACCCGCATCATGTCGAGGGTCAGGTGGCCCTCCTGGCTGTACTTTTTCAGCCGCTGGGCCTGGGAGAGCGACGGCGTGGCCTGTTCGCTGTCCATCGCGTCCAGCAAATCCACCTGTTCCTCTTTTTTGAGGAAGGACAGCTCGTAGGCCGGATTGAAGGCGATTTTCTTCTCGTCCACCATGTCCAGCAGTTCGGGAATTAGCTCGGTGAGGCGGATATAACGAAAAATCTGGTTTTTACTCTGGCCGACCTGTTCAGCCAATACCTCGCTCGACTTCTTCCCAAAATCGTTCCCAACTTGGGAACAATTTTCTTTGGACGGTCTGCCAGCTTGTCGCTTCATAGCTTCCAGCTTCATCTTGTAGGCAAAAGCCCTTTCACTGGGGAGCAGGCTTTCCCGCTGCAAATTGCTGTCAACCATGATGATGGTGGCCTGGTCATCGTCCAGGTCGCGGACAATCACCGGCATGGTTTCTTTACCCGCCAGCTCGCTAGCTCGGTGCCGCCGGTGCCCGGCAACCAGCTCATAGCCGCCATTAGGGTCCGGGCGGGCAATGGCCGGGACCAGTACGCCGTACTGCCGGATGCTGTCGGCGGTCTCCATCATGGCCTCATCGTCCTTGACCTTAAAGGGGTGATCCTTGAATGGGTGCAGCTCCGACAAGGGAATTTCCATGACTTTTTCACGCTGGGCGTCGGCGCGGCTTTCCTCGGTGGAAAACAGGTCATCGACTGAGGCCAGCTCTACTTTTTTCGCGCTGCTTTTCAAGTTTTATCACCTCCCGCGTCAGATTTTTATAGGCTTCCGCCACCTTGCCGCCGGGGTCATGTGCGAAGATGCTCTTGCCCTCGGCGCTGATCTCCTTGGCTCGAACCGAGTGGGGAATCTCGGTGCCGAACACCTTGATTTTGCTGCCGTAGGTCTCCCGCAGCAGGGCGGCGATCTCTTTGGCAAAGTTGGTGCGGTTGTCCACCATCGTCAGCAGAATACCGTCGATCTGGAGCTTGGGATTTAACTGCCGCTTGACCTTGTTGATGGTGGACAGCAGCTGTTCCAGGCCCTTGGCGGGCAGATACTCCGCTTGGACGGGGACTATGATCCTGTTGGCGGCGGCCAGCGCGTTGACCGTGAGCATTCCCAGGGAGGGTTGGCAGTCGATGAGGATATGGGAATACTGTCCCTTCACCGTGTCCAGATACTGCCGCAGAATCGTCTCGCGGCTCATGGCATTCACCAGGGATACCTCCATGCCGGAGAGCTGGATGTCGGCAGGCATCAGGTCCACGCCCTCCGGGTGGTGCAGGATGCCCTCGCCGGGTTTGATCGGCTCGTCCATGAGAATACGGCCCATCGCATCGGACAGGGTAAAGGGCAGCTTGTCCGGCTGCGGGTTGCCCAGGCTGATGGTGAGGCTGGCCTGCGGGTCAGCATCCACCAGCAGCACCTTCTTTCCGGCCTGCGCCAGCCCGATGCCTAAGTTGGCGCAGGTAGTCGTTTTGCCGACGCCGCCCTTCTGGTTGGCAACGGCGATGATTTGTGGGTTCAATGACTTCACCTCATTTCTGATTGGGTGTTGTCATGTGCCTGCATAACACCCCTGGAAACAACAAAAGCCGCCACTTAAAACAAGTGACGGCTTCGCTTAAATCCAATATTCTGTTGTGTTTGGAATCAAAAGGTTTTGAGTTCCTTTCTGCTATTCATTTGTCGTTAATGAAACACCTCCTGCAATTCGACTTATTTCAGTATGATTTTTCGGTTTGGAAAAGGATGAAAAAATCAGACTGAAAACCTCAAAACCCTTGATCCTACGGGGCTTTTCCGGTTTGTCGTAATTATACCGTAAGGGCATACGTTTATCTCTGTAGTAAAATCGGACATGCCCGGGGAGCTCGTAAAGCTGATAGCGGGACACAGCACCAGCATGGACACATTCGGCATATATGGGCATGAACTAGACGGCGATGCAGCAAGAGCAGCAGGTATGGTAGACGATGTTTTTCGCCGCCTGATAAAATAGTTTTTTAAAAAGTGGGTTATAAAGTGGGTTATTGACAAAAACAAGGACCGCATGGATGGCTTATCCATGCGGTCCTTGTTGGTGCCGCTGACCGGACTTGAACCGGTACGCTGTTGCCAGCGAGGGATTTTAAGTCCCTTGTGTCTGCCGATTCCACCACAGCGGCACATAGAAACGACTTTATTATAATACAATACCGGGCGATGGGTGTCAAGATAAAAGTGGCCGTTTCACCGGTGATCGAGCACCGTATACGCCAGCCGGTATATGACTTTTTTCCCGGTGGGTGTTATACTGAAAGCCCAGGTATGATCGCTTATTTATAGGAGGCCTTCCCATGAAGAAAAAGCCGCTGCTCATTACTCTTATCGCTGCCACAGTACTGCTGCTCGCCGGCATCGTTACTTTTATTGTGCTACTGAGACCACAAAAGGTACCGGTCATCGAGGCCGGCGATACTTCCTACAATCTCGGGCGCTACGACCTGCAGAAAGAGGGGCTTGCCGGTCTTGAAAAGATACTGAGGGCAACGAAGAGTTTGCCGCCACAATACAATGTGTCGTACTTTAATGCCGAGCTGGACCGCAGAGGTCTGGTGCAATCGTTCACGCTGTCGCTCGACACCTACGATGAGAGCGGTACCTACTACGGCGGGGTGAGCTATCTGTACCGCGACAAGACCATCACCTATACCGAGACCACCTCTGCCAAATTGGGCCAACAGCTGGCATTTTTCTACGACCAAAACGCGACTTTAAGCTACCTAGACGGACTACTTAAACAGATCCCTATCAAAAAGCAGATCGCCGTCAGCGGACTATCCCGCTACTTTGTCGGCTACCGCCCACACACAGTGGTGCAGCAGGGGAACCCTATTTTTGACCTGCGTGCGGGAGACGCTCCCCAAGTGCTGGGTCCGCAAGACTACGCCGATGGAAAAGGCGGCGTGAGTGATGGCAAGACCAGCGTTGTGATCACTCTGTACGACGGCAGCAGTATGGTCTCTGGGCAGCTGTTTCAGTATGTATTTGCGCCGGCCGACGCCGATACCGCTTTGGGCGACCGGACCAGTCATATGCAGTGTGACTACATGATCACCGGCGGGCAGCTGCGCTTTTCTTACGATTATGGCTCCACCTGGGTACCAGCCCCCATTACCGAGCAAGAGCTAAAAGAGACGATGGATTTTTATCAGGACCGTTTGACTCTGCCCTCTACCAGCCTGTTCATGCCAGTAGATCCGGCGCTGCCTACCGCCTATTTCTGGGGCAAAACGCCGGTGCTGACGATCTCTACCGGTCAGGGCGGCAGCTGGCAAAATGTGCAGCTGCCCCTTTCGGACAGCTTTGAGCGGTCTATCAATAAGCGGGCAGTGGGGTTTGTCTCCCCCAGCTTTGGCTGGGCCGCGCTGGGGACCGACTGGTCGATGGGCGGCGGCGAACACAAGGCCTGTTATTTTACCCGTGACGGCGGCCAGAGCTGGGAGGAAAAGACGCTGCCCTTGCAGGGCTCCAGCCGCTACTTGCGGGATATGGCTATGGCTACCGAGCAGGTGGGAGCTGTTGCCCTGGACGCCGGCAACGACGTGTACTACCCGCTGCTGTTCGTCACTGATGACACCGGCGACAGCTGGGCCCAGATCGAGCTGCCCTACGACCAGCTTCCGGCCGAAAAGGTGCAGTACCTCACCGATATAGACAGTTTCCAATATACCGGCGGCCAGTACACGCTGGTGTTGGGTCAAGGTAATGCCGCCAATGCCAAGGTTACCTTTACTTCTACTGATCTGCATGGCGGCTGGAAACTTCAGGGTTGGGGCCGGGCTGCTATCCACACGGTGGGATGATCGGTACTGGCAGGGGCACTACCGGCCCTCGACGAACCAGTTGCCCTCCAGATCGTCGTGGTATAAATACCGCTCTCGGCCCAGTACCCGTACCGTATAGCGTATGCCGGCGCCCCCTACCTGCTGGGCCACGGCGCGCTCTACCTGCAAAATGCGGTCTATCTGGTACACGGTGCCGTCTTCCCACTCCAGCGACAGCGGGGTGATGCGCCCCTTTTCATCGATGTGTACCACCACCGGCACGACTACTTTGCGCACAGCTCTCAACCTCCTAAAAAGCCCACCGGATAGATGATGTGGTCTCGCTGCGGATCTACTGCCGCCAGAGCCGGATCGGTGAGCATGATGCCCCGGCGCACAGCGAAATTTCCGTACTTGGCGCGGATCCCATCCAGCGCGCACTCCAGATCGGTCTGGCGCTGGGCGCGCTGGATCTCGCCGTAAAGCGACAGCTGTGGCGGCGTTTGCAGGGCCAGATTGCAGGCCTTTACCCCCAGTCCCCGCGCCGGACGGCCCGGCAGCCGGTGGCGGCAAAATAGCCGGTGCGCGGCATCGAACAGCGTCTGCGAATCCTGACAAGGCTCTTTTAGCGTCATCTGGCGCTGATAGCTCCACAGGTCGCAGTCGCGAATGGTGAGCTGCACGGTGCGGGCGGTGAGGTGCTGCGCCCGCAGACGGGCAGCTACGCTGTCGCACAGTGCATACAGTGTGATGCGGGCGTCGCGGTCGGTGACCAGATCGCGCGGGGCGGTGGTGCTGTTGCCGATACTCTTGACCGGCAGCGAGATGTGGGACGGCTGCACCTGTGAGCGGTCGCACCCGTTGGCCCAGCCCCATAAAAGAACGCCCACCTTGCCCAGCTTTTGCTGCACCAGTGCCGGCGGTTGGGCGGCCAGCTGACCGATGGTGTGTATGCCCATACGCGCCAGCTTGCTTTCGGTGGCGTGGCCCACGTAGATCAGGTCCTGCACGGGCAGAGGCCATACCCGCTCCTGCCAGCAGTTGGGCGGCAGCACAGTGGTGGCGTCGGGCTTTTTTAAATCGCTGCCCAGTTTGGCAAATACCCGATTAAAAGATACCCCTACCGATATGGTGACGCCAAGCTCTTTTTTTACCCGCCGGCGCAGCTGGGCGGCGATCTGGCTGCCGCGGCCAAACAGGCGGGCGCTGCCGGTCACATCCAGCCAGCACTCGTCCAGGCCGTAGGGCTCGACGAGATCGGTATAATCTAAATAGATCTGCCGCACCAGCTGTGAATAGTGCAGATAGCGGCCATAATCGGGCGGTACGAACACGATCTCGGGGCATTTTTGCCGGGCCAGCCACAGTGGGTCACCAGTCTGCACATCACAGGCGCGGGCCTCGTAGGACTTGGCCAACACGATGCCGTGCCGCAGCTGGGCGTCGCCGGCCACCGCCACCGGCTTGCCCCGCAGCTGGGGGCGATATACGCACTCTACCGAGGCGTAAAAGTTATTGAGATCGGCGTGTAAGATGGTCCTTTCCATAGTCATTACCGGCGTATACAGTGCCAAAAATAAACGTTTGTTCTTTTTCTGTGTTTTTATTGTATACCTCTCCCCCGCCGATATCTACAGGGAAATACCACCAGCTGCTGTGTGCGACAGTCTAGGACCGGTTTGATAGACCGGCCGTGGGCGGGGCAAACTGACTGTACCAGTTCTATAAAAAAGCAAAGGAGGACGACGTTATGTGCGGCCGATACACGCTGTTTACCGATACCGACAGCCGCGAGATCATGCGCATTATTCAGGAGGTGAGCAGGCGCCACCCCGAAAGAGAGGTAAAGACCGGTGAGATCTTCCCCACCAATGCGGCGCCGGTGCTCCTGCGGCAGGGAGCACACATTCAGGCGGATGTTTTTGGCTGGGGCTTTCCCAAATTTGGCGGCTCGGCGGGCGTGATCATCAACGCCCGCAGCGAGACCGCGCAGGACAAGCCCATGTTTCGCAACAGCTTGCTGTTTCGCCGCTGCGTGGTGCCCAGTACCGGCTTTTACGAGTGGTCGCAGGACAGAGCCCACCAGAAGTACCTGTTCACCCGCCCCGGCGACAGCGCACTCTATATGGCGGGGCTCTATAACGTGTTTGACGGGCAGCCGCGGTACGTTATTCTCACCCGCGCCGCCAACAGCTGGATGCGGGATATCCACCACCGCATGCCGGTGATCCTGCCGCCAGATCAGCTGGAGAGCTGGTGCAGCGCACCGGTCGAGCAGGCCGCAAAGCTGCTGCAATGCGCCCCTGAGCTGGCGCGGCAGGCGGTGTGATCTCTCCAGCTCAGCTTGTGTTTTAAAAAGGGCGGACCGCTGCTTTGGCAGCGGTCCGCCCTTTTTATGCCGACATCACAAATGTTACGAAATTGTAAATTCGGGCATTTTGGGCAGTATTGGGCGCCACTTTAGGTATTTGCCGCTGCTGGAGGCGTGTTTACCGGCTATCGCCTTTTGCCGCTTTACAGCGCCGGTGCACACACCGATCCAACCGATCTTTTATTTTGGGGCGCCGGCGAGCTTTTAGCAGCGGCGGACAGTTGGCAGGCAGTTTTTTGCCCGGCTGTTTTTGGGGGGACAGAAGAGGGGCACAAAGTGCCGGTAAACTGATCGCAGATACCGTCACACTTTTCACAGTTTGTTAAAGGGAAACCTTTTTCTTTTGACCGATATAGAGTATACTGTACAAAATGGTGAAAACAGGTCCTGTTATAGCGATCTGTGCGGGGGTGGGGGCGTTTTTATGAGGATGGGGCGACGGGTTTGGGCACTGCTGCTGTTGCCGGCACTGCTGCTGGGTGTTTTAAGCGGGTGTAATGAGAGCAAGAACATTGTTTTTGAGGCCGACACTGGAGCGGTACAGCACCAGACCGACCTGACCTTTTTTGGCTACAAATACGAGGCGCTGAACGTGATGGCCATTGAGGACGCGCTGCACGGCTACATGGACGACTACCCCGGGGTGAACATTGCCTATGACGGCATCAAGAGCCCGGATTACTTTAGCGTGCTGGAAAAGCGGCTGTCCACCGGCAACGGCGACGACATTTTTATGGTGGACCACGAGCGGGTGTTAAAGCTGTCGGGGCAGGGACAGCTGGCCGATCTGTCGGACCTGTCGACGCTGGAAAACTTTAGCGATCTGGCTCGCAGCCAGATGGCCGCCGACGGGACCATCGACTACCTGCCCACCTCTATCTCGGCTTTTGGCCTGTACTGCAACACCACACTGCTTAAAAAGCACGGGCAAAAGATACCCGAGAACCTGGCTGAGCTGGAGGCGGTGTGCGACTACTTTGTGTCGCAGAAGATCATCCCCATCGTGGCCAACAACGATATATCGCTAAAGACGGTAGTGCTGGCCAAGGGATTGCTGCCGGTATACCAGAGCGCGGACCCCGCCGCCCGGATCGCCCGTTTGAGCAGCGGCCAGGACGACCTGACCCAGGTGTTGGCCCCCGGCTTTTCACTGGTGGAAAAGATGCTGCGCCGGGGTTGGATAGACGCCGACGAGGCGCTGAACACCGCCAAGACCAAAGACGATCTGGCGCTGTTTGCCGCCGGCGAACGGCCCTTTATGCTGACTGGCGTCTGGGCGGTGCCCCGCCTGCGGGAGCTGGAGCCGGATTTTTCTTTTGAGGTGCGGCCCTATCCGATCTTAGACGACGGCAGCGTGCTGGTCATCAACATCGACACCCGCGTGAGCGTGAACGCCGACAGCCCCCATGTAGAGAAGGCCAAGGAGTTTGTGGAGTATTTGACCCAAAAAGATGTGATGTGGGAATTTGTGGACAGCCAGTGCTCGTTTAGCCCACTCAAAGACAACCGCCTTTCTGAAGACCAGGCGATACAGTCTATCAGCCCCTACCTCACCAACGGGCGCAGCGTCATTGGCGCCGACGACAACCTGCAGCTGCCCATTTGGGACCTCGCGCGGCAGTGCACGGTGGGGATGCTGCAGGGGGACAGCGCCGAGCAGGCCACAGCGCGCATGCAGCTGCTGATCAACCAGTGGCGCGCACAGCAGACGGAGGTAGGTACACCGTGAAGAGAAGGCACAAGTGGGCTATCGTTGCGCTGGTGCTGCTGGCACTGGCGGGACTTTTGGGCGGCGGTATCTACTATATCGCCCATGTGCAGGAGGCGCTGTGGATCAAGGCGGTGACCGATATTTTGGAGGTGACCGCCCAGGGGCGGCACGCACTGGACACCTATATGGAAAAAGACGCCGAGACGCTGCACCTGCTGGCAGCCGACCTGAGCGGCGAGGACCCCGCCGACGGGGCCACGCTGCTAAAAAAGGTGCGCCTTTTTAGTGAGAGCGGCACCAGCTATATCTGTGTGGTACTGGATACCGGTACCGTGTATACCGACCGGCAGCAGGCGGGATATGTTTTGAGCCAGGAGCAGCTGGACACCTTTTTGGCACTGGCGGAAAGTGGGGTGCGCCGCCCCTTTTTAGACGGCTATACCGGGGTGTGGACCCTGGGCAACTACGAGCGCTTTACGTTTGCCGACGGCACCGTGGGACTGGTGCAGAAAACTCGTCCGCTGGCGGAGGTGGCGCAGCGATTCTCGCTCTCGTTTTACGACGACACGGGGTTTTCTTACGTGGTGGACCGCGAGGGGGATATCCTCATCCGCTCCCTGCACAAAAACAGCAACCGCACCTTTCAAAACCTGTTTGACATCGTCGACCTGCAGGGCAACGAGTCGGGCGCAGTGGAGACCTTTCGCGCGGCGCTGGGCAACGGCAAAAAAGGGGTGGCGCGCTTTCAGTATCAGGAGCAGGAATACGTATTTTGTTACGTGCCGCTGGAGAGCGTGCCGGGCTGGGACGTGATCTCGATCGTGCCCAACCAGGTGATCATGGAGCAGGCCGGCGAGATCATTGAGCAGTCGCAGATACTGCTGCTGTTGGTGGCGGCAGGCGTGCTGGTGCTGACGGCGTTCTTTTTGTTCTACCGCTACTCTACCAGACGGATCGTGGCGGCCAAAGAGGAGGCGCGCCGGGCCGCCGAGAGCGCCAGCGTGGCCAAGAGCCGCTTCCTCTCGAACATGTCGCACGATATCCGCACGCCGATGAACGCCATCATCGGCATGACCAAGCTGGCCGCCGACCAGGCCGACCAGCCGGACAAGGTGCGGCAATATTTAAAGAACATCGATCTGTCGGGGCGGATGCTGGTGGGGCTGATCAACGACATTTTGGACATGTCGCGCATCGAGAGCGGAAAGATGGTGCTCAGCGAGACCGACACCTCGCTGGAGGAGCTTTTGACCGGCATCGTGAAGATGGTACAGCCTATGGTGACGGAAAAGAAGCAGCAGTTTGAGGTGCGGCTGCTGCAGGTGCAGCACGAGACGCTGTGTTTTGACGCGCTGCGGCTCAACCAGGTGCTCATCAATCTGCTCTCGAATGCGGTTAAGTTTACCCCTGCGGGGGGCGCTATCACCGTAGAGGTGGCTGAGCAGCCCGCGGTCAAAGAGGGCTGTGCCCGTCTGGTATTTCGTGTGGCCGACACCGGTATCGGCATGAAGGCCGATTTTCGCGAGCATTTGTTTGACACCTTTAGCCGCGAGCAGGACAGCCGTGTAGACAAGATCGAGGGCAGCGGGCTGGGAATGGCCATTACCAAGATGATCGTGGACCTGATGGGCGGCGAGATCACCGTGCAGAGCCAGCCGGACCGGGGGAGCACCTTTACCGTGGAGCTGGATATGCGCCTGCCCGGCCGCCAGCTGCCGGCCGAGGACCCGCTGCCGCCCATGCGCGTGCTGCTGGCCGACGATGACGCAGCCACCCGCCAGTCGGCAGCCGCCTTTTTGCGGGAGCTGGGGGCGGCGGCCGATATCGCCGACAGCGGACAGGCCGCCGTGGAGATGGCGGTAGCGGCCCACGGCCGAAAAGCGGACTACGACCTGATCATTTTGGACTGGAAGATGGCCGGCCTGAGTGGGATCGAGGCCGTGCGCGGGATACGGGAGCGCATACCGGCCGAGGTGCCGGTGGTCATTTTCTCGGCCTACGACTGGGCGTAGATCGAGGCCGAGGCAGTGGCGGCAGGCGCCAACGGCTTTATCCAAAAGCCGATCTTCAGGTCGACGCTGTACCACTGCCTGCGGCAGTATGTGCTGCGGCAGGAGCCCAGCGCCCCGGTCGGCGGCGACACAGCCGACCTGAGCGGCCGGCGCATCCTGTTGGCCGAGGACAATGCCTTTAACCAGGAGATCGCCCGGGAGATCCTGCAGGAGGTGGGGGCCCAGGTCGAGACGGTAGACGACGGGCGGGCCTGCGTGGAGCGCTTTGCGCAGATGCCGGCGGGTTATTTTGACCTGATCCTGATGGACATACACATGCCGGTGATGGATGGCCATGAGGCCGCCCGCCAGATACGGCGCATGCGGCGGGCGGACGCGGCCACCATCCCCATTTTTGCCATGACGGCCGACGCTTTTGCCGAGGACATCGAGGCGGCCAAGGCGGCGGGCATGAACTGCCACATTGCCAAACCGCTGGATATACCGGTCATGCTGCGCGAGATGCAGCGGTACCTGCCACGCTAGACAGTGCGCCGGCGCCCGGGAGGTGCCCGGCCGCTGTTTTGGGAGATGGGCTCAGTTGTTCCGGCGCCGGCGGTGTGGTATAGTGAACTTGGATATGTGCAAAATTGCCGGCGGACCGGGCTATCTGCCCGCCGGCCCTATTATGGAAAGGATGGTCTTTATGCCTCCCCTCAGTCTACTCATCCCCATTGGTATTGCGGTAATTTTGATCTTGGCACTGTTTTTCACCGGTTATGTGAAAGCGTCGCCCGACACGGCGTACATCATCTCTGGCCTGCGGCGGCAGCCCAAGGTGCTTATTGGCAAGGCGGGCGTAAAGATCCCGTTTTTAGAGAAAAAAGATATCCTCAACCTGCAGCTCATCCCCATCGATGTAAAGACCTCCAACGCAGTGCCCACCGCCGACTACATCAATATCAACGTGGATGCGGCAGTCAACGTAAAGATCAGCGACCAGCCCGAACTGCTGCGGGTGGCCGCCCAGAACTTTTTGAACCAGCCCACCGCCTACATCTGCGCCGTGGCCCGCGAGGTGCTGGAGGGCAACATGCGTGAGATCGTGGGCAAGATGGACCTGCAGGAGATGGTATCGGACCGACAGAAGTTTGCCGAGCTGGTAAAGCAGAACGCCGAGCCGGACCTGGCCTCGATGGGGCTGGACATCGTGAGCTTCAACGTGCAGAACTTTATCGACGACTCGGGGGTCATCGAGAACCTGGGTGTAGACAACATCGTCAAGATCCAGAAAACGGCGGCCATCGCCCGTGCCGAGAGTGAAAAAGAGATCGCCAAGGCCAAAGCGATGGCCCAAAAAGAGGCCAACGACGCCCAGGTAGCCGCCCAGCAGGAGATCGCCATCAAGCAAAACGATCTGGCGGTAAAGCAGGCTGAGCTCAAACGCATATCGGACGCCAAGAAGGCGGAGGCGGACGCCGCCTACCGGATCCAGGAGCAGGAACAGCGCCGCACCATCGAGATCGCCACTTCGGACGCCGACATCGCCAAGCAGGAAAAAGAGATCGTCATCAAAAAGCGCGAGGCCGAGGTGCAGGAAGAGGCGCTGAACGCCAGCGTGAAAAAGCAGGCCGACGCCGAGCTGTACCGCCGCCAGAAAGAGGCCGAGGCCCAGAAGTTTGAGATGCAGCGCGCCGCCGAGGCCGCCCTGTTTGCCAAGGAGCAGGAGGCCACCGGTATTCGCAGGGTGGGCGAGGCTGAAGCCGAGGCCATCCGCCAGAAAGGACTGGCCGAGGCCGAGGCCATGGAGAAAAAAGCCGAGGCCTACCAGAAGTACAACAGCGCCGCTATGGGCGAGATGCTCATCAGGGTGCTGCCCGATATTGCTCAGAAGATCGCCGAGCCCATGGCGGCCATCGATAAGGTGACCATTATCGGCTCTGGCAGTGAAGGCGTGAGCAGTGTGGCGGACGGGGTGCCGGCGGTGATGGCCAAATTGTTTGAGACCATGCGCGAGACGGTGGGCATCGACCTGAACGAGATCGTGCGCGCCGGCAGCTATGACGCCAAAGTGAACCGCAATGTGGCGGTGAGCGGTATACCTGAGAGCATTACCCTAAATACCCAGACTGCAGAAAAAGAAGAAGAGACGGCAGTGGAAGAAAAGGACGAGGACGAGAGCGAAAAAGAGAGATAACGCGGGTACATAGGCAAAAAGAGCTGCCAGCAGGCGGCTCTTTTTTGTTTGGACGTTTGTCTGGGTGACAGAGAAATTTTTCTGAAATGAGAGGCTCTCTGTTTTTTGTTACAGATAATTTATCGAGATCTGATAACTAACTATCGTAAAGTATCGCACAAATATTTTCTATAAAAGCGGTGTTTGACCGCGAAAGATCGTCGGCGCTTTGTAGGTCTCGTGGCCCCGAGCGCCTTTTTTGTCTGCGGGGAGGCTAAGACGGCGCCATATACGATAAAAGCTCTGATAAAAATACCGCTAGCGGGCCCGCTCCTCTCCCATTTTATGTGGGCTATACGGAAGAGCGCCCCGCCATGCGCAAAGTGCGCCAAGGCGGCGATGCGGTATACTACGTGAAATACATCCATTTACCGCGCGGGCAGCGATGCGCCCGTTATCGCCGAAAGGAGGAGCATCAACGGATCGGTCCTGCGCGAAAGTACTCTCTGCGGTCTCGTCTATTCCTCTTGGCCGACCGATTCTGACGGGATGGGTTGTACGCTCTGCCGCAAAGACTTGACCGGCAGCAGCGAGCCGGAGCCCATTTGGAGCGGACGGGGATATCCATCTGGTGGGGGGAGAGGGCAGCCCCCTCTATATGCACCGTTCACGGGCGAAAACACGGCAAGACCGGGACAGCGCGCACAGGTGCGCACAGACGCGCACAGACGTGTGTACGGCGCTGTCTAAAGGCAGTGATGCCAAACCCGAAGAGCGAACAGAACCTGTCGGCACTTTGTGCGATGCGCCCGGAGCCGCTTGTTGTGTAGAGTACACCGCCGAGGCCAAATATGGCCTGAAACTTTTTAGACCAGCCAGTGCAGCAGAGCGCTTTTATCTTCTGGGCCGAGCCGCCGGCCATCTGGTCACCGCCAAGTCTGTCTATATGGCCAGCTATCGGCCGGATCGTATCCAACAGACCGATCTGATGACCGGAGAGCCCCGATCTGTATGGTTGGTCTCCCCTTCTCGGCAGAGTTTTATTTTTTGACCTGCGGTGAAAACGACCTCTATTTGTATGCAGCGGCCGAGACGGCAGAGCAAGAGCAGTCCGGTATCTACCAGCTGCCTATGGCCGGCGGAGAGCCGGGGGCTGCTGACAGGTGAGGAGAGCGGGGCTGCGGAGCGAGACTTTACAGCAGGCGCCGCCGTATTGGACGGGTGACCACACTGGTTCACCTATCTCGCCCCTTGCCGGATAGATCTGGCCACTGGGGAGATCCGGCAGGTACTTTTTATATATGACGGATACCTGCGCCAAAACAGAGAGACAGGATGGCTTAAAGCCATCCTGTCTCTCTGTTTTATAGTTGGGAGTAAAGAAGTCAGCTATGTAGCATGTAGAGGAGATCAGAAGTATCTCTTCAGCAGGCCGGCGAAACCACAGCCGTGGCGGGCCTCGTCTTTAGCCATCTCGTGTACGGTGTCGTGGATGGCATCGAGATTGAGGGCCTTGGCGCGGGTGGCCAGGTCTTTTTTGCCGGCGCAGGCGCCGTGCTCGGCAGCTACGCGCATCTCGAGGTTCTTCTTGGTGCTGGAGGTCACTACCTCACCCAGCAGCTCGGCGAACTTGGCGGCGTGCTCGGCCTCTTCAAAAGCGTATCTCTTATAGGCCTCGGCGATCTCGGGATAGCCCTCACGCTCGGCCACACGGCTCATGGCCAGGTACATGCCGACCTCGCTGCACTCGCCGTTAAAGTTGGCGCGCAGATCCTCGATGATGTCGGCGGGAGCGCCTTCGGCCACGCCCACTACATGCTCGTCAGCGAAAACCAGACCCTCGGAGGCCTGCTCGTTGAACTTAGAGGCGGGAGCGCCACAGACCGGGCACTTCTCGGGCGCGGCGTCGCCCTCATGTACGTAACCACAAACGGTGCAGATAAATTTTTTCATTCGTAAATTCCCCCTAATCAAAATTCTCTCACAAGTTTTAACTGGTATTGGGTCAGTTTCTCTTGGTGTGATTAAACTATACCACCTTAGTCCACATTTGTCAACACCTCTCCGACAAAATTTTTTCAATAATTTTCCTGCCGGACACCAAACAGAGCCGGCTGCGCAACAGTTCCTGTTTGGTGCCCGGTGGGGATACTTCTACTCGGCTGGATGTGGTACAATATAGAGATCGTACCATCAAGTAAGAGGAGGCCCTATCCGTGGACACACTGCTCATCTCGATCAACTCTAAATACAGCCACACCGGGCTGGCTGTGCGCTACCTGGAGGCGGCCATCCGGCGTGCGGAGGGCAGCTGCCAGGTACTGGAGTGCACCATCAACCAGCTGCCCCACCAGCTGCTCAGCGAGATCTACCGCCGCTGTGCACGCCCTACACGGCTGCTGTTTTCCACCTATATCTGGAACGTGGCCACGATCGCCCGGTTGGGGCCGGACCTGAAAGCGATACTGCCCCACTGCCCCATATTCTGTGGCGGCCCGGAGGCCGGATACGACCCTGATTTTTTAAGCAAGTACCCCTGGTGCGACGGGGTGCTCACCGGTGAGGGAGAGATACCGGTGCCGCTGTTGGCGGCGGGGGCGCCGCTGCCGGAGGTGCCCGGCCTGCACTGGCGAGACGGGGCACGGGTGGTGCAAAACGGTCCGGCACCGGTGCCGGACATGGACCAGCTGCCGTTTGTATACACTGCGGACACGCTGCCCCGCGACCGCACGCTGTACTATGAGACCAGCCGCGGCTGCCCTTTTCACTGCCACTACTGTCTGTCGGGGGCGGGGGGACAGGTGCGCTTTCGCAGCCTGGAGAAGGTATTTGCCGAGCTCGACTTCTTTTTGGCACAGCGGGTGCGGCAGGTAAAATTCGTCGACCGCACCTTTAACTGTGACCGGGCGCGGGCGCGGACCATCTGGCGCTACCTGATGGAACACGATAACGGGGTGACCAACTTCCACTTTGAGTTGGGGGCCGACCTGCTGGGGCCCGAGGACGCGGCGCTGCTCGAGGGGGCCCGCCGGGGGCTGTTCCAGTTTGAGATCGGGGTGCAGTCCACCCACCCGGCCACGGTGGCCGCCGTGCAGCGGGTACACGACTTCAGGGCGATCGCCAAGGCGGTGGGCGCGCTGCTGGCGCCGGGCAACATCCACATCCACCTGGACCTGATCGCCGGACTGCCCCACGAGGACCTGACGGCTTTTTCCCGCTCGTTTGACGATGTTTACCGGCTGCACCCCCACCAGCTACAGCTGGGCTTTTTAAAGCTGCTGCACGGCAGCCTGCTGCGCCAGGAGGCCGAGGGGTACGGCATCGTGTGCAGCGAGGCGCCCCCCTATCAGGTGCTGCGCACCCGCTGGCTGTCTTTTGCGGACCTGCTATTGCTGGAGCAGGTGGAGGACTGTGTGGATACCTTTTACAACTGCGGCCGCTACCGCACGGCGATCGGGTACCTGGAACAGCTGCTGGAGAGCCCCTTTGCGCTCTACTGCCAGCTGGCCCAGTATATGCAGCTGGAGCGGCAAAAAGAGCAGGTATCGGGCATGCCGGCGGCACTTTCTAAAGAGGACAAGTGGCGTTTGCTGCTGGCGTTTGGCACCGGGCTGCCGGGGGCCGACGCCGCGCGGCTGCGGCAGTGCATCCAGTTTGACCGGCTGCGGCAGGAGCGGCCAAAAAAACACCTCCCCTTTTTAGACGGCGGTGACCTGACGCCCCGCTACCGCCAGCAGATCCGCGACTTTTACGGCGATGAGGCGCAGGTGGCCCAATACCTGCCCGGCCATGTGGGCATGCACCCGGCGGCTATTGCCAAGTCGGTGTACATCCACGTGTTCCCCTATCCGGTGTGGCCCGACAGCCGGGAGACGGCGGGCGGACCGGTGGCGGTACTGTTTGACTACAGCCGCACCGACCCGGATAAAAACGCCATATTTTACCAGATAGATCTGGACGAATCTGTTTGACAGGAGTTGCCGCCAAACCGTATAATAGTAGCCAAGTGCTCTTAAATCGCTCCCATTTGTCGATCGTTTTCGAGAATTTCGCCACCAGTGACGAGGAGGTCTTTGTGCCATGGGCTATGTAGTGTATATAGGCGCCGCCAACGTGGATATTACCGGTTTTGCTACCGGTGACCTGATACCCCGCAATTCGAACCCCGGCAAGATACGGCTGTACAGCGGCGGCGGAGCCCGCAACAGCGCCGAGTGCTATGCCCGGCTGGGGGGCGAGGTGAAATTTATTGGGGCGATCGGCGACGACGCCTTTGGCCAAAAACTGGTGCAGGACAGCCAGGCGGTGGGCATCGACATGTCGCACTGCCTGACGGTGCCGGGAGCGATGTCCTCGGCCTATATCGCCCTGATGGACGAGGAGCGCGACATGGCCGTGGCGCTTTCGGATGTGGAGCTCGAGCAGCGGCTGACGCCGGAATTTATGGCCGCGAAGCTGCCAGTGCTGTGCGGGGCCCGGGCGGTGGTGCTGGGCAGCGGGCTGCCTATGGAGACACTGGAGTTCGTCACCCAGAACTGCCGGGTGCCGCTGTGGATCGACACCTCATCGGTATCGCGCGGGCTGGCTATCAGGCCCATTTTGGGCCGCTTTCACACCGTGAAGTGCAACCTGCTGGAGGCCATGGCGGTGACCGGCGAGACCGCGCAGGACATTGCGGCCCTGCAGCGCATGGCCAGGGCTATTTTGGCCATGGGGTGCCGGCGGGTGCTCATCACCTGCGGCGCGCGGGGCGCCTTTTGCGCCGACGGTGAGAGCACAGGTATGCACCCGGCTATACCGGTGCGCCGGGTGCAGAGCGCTACCGGCGCCGGCGATTCATTTTTTGCCGGGGTGCTCTTGTGGCGGGAGCGGGGGTACTCGATCCAGCAGTCGGTCCGCTTTGGGATGGCGGTGGCCAATCTGACCATCCGCTCCCCCCTGCCGGTCAATCCCGATCTAAATTTAGAGGAGGTCTTAGCTCTTGCATTCTGACTTTGAAGACACAGCAAAAAACCCAAAATACGGCGCACCCATCACCAAGAGAGAAGCCGAGATCCTGGCCATCATTCGCAAAAACCCCATGATCAGCCACCAGGAGTTGGCCGACATGCTGGGCATCACCCGGTCTGCGGCCTCGGTACACCTGACGAACCTCACCAAAAAAGGCAAGATCAAGGGCCGCGGCTACATACTTGAGCAGCCCAATTACGCCACCATCATCGGCGCGGCCAACATGGATATCAACGGGTTTTCGTTTGAGCCCATGGTGGCCGGCAGCTCGAACCCCGGGCGCATCTCGCTGGTGCCGGGGGGCGAGGCCCGCAACTTGGCCGAGAACCTGGCTCGGCTGGGCATCAACGCCAAGCTGATGGCCCCCATTGGCGGCGACATGTTCGGCGAAAAGATCGTGGCCGACTGCCGGGCGCTGGGGATAGATACCTCCGACTGCCTGCTGCTGCCCAACGCCTCTACCTCGCTGTTCATGGCTTTTATCAACTCCGGCGGCGACATGGCTATGGGCCTGTCGGACATGCGTATAGAGGACAACATCACCCCCGAATACGTACAGCGCAAATCGGGCATTTTGGCCGGTTCTAAGGTCATCGTGCTGGGCAGCGGGCTGCCGCCGGAGACGCTGCAGTACGTGCTGGAAAACTTCCCCCAAAAGGAGATCATTATGGATGTGGGGGCGGTGGGTAAATGCAAGCGCTTTGTCCATCTGCTGGACCGCATGTGTACCTTACAGCTCAACCGCATCGAGGCGGAGTTCATCTCGGGGATCTCGATCGTAACGGCGCAGGATGCCATCCGCGCGGCCAAACACATCAGCAAGATGGGGCCCAAACGGGTGTTCATCACGCTGGGCGTAAAGGGCTGTGCGGTGGTGACCCCCAGCGAGGAGGGGTTCTTCCACACCCGCGCCCGGCGGCCGGTGAGCACCACCGGCGTGGGCCAGGCCTACACCGCCGGGATCGTGTACGGGGCCATCTACGACTTGTCGCTGACCGAGACGGTGCAGTTTGCCATGGCTTGCTCTACCCTTACGCTGCAGTCGGAGAGCGCCGTCAACCGGGCGCTGAACCTGCAGGCAGTGGAACAGGTGGTGCTGGATAACCAGGAATACTAAAATTTTGCCGCCGCGCCGGCCGCTTGCCGCGAGGCGATAGCAGCCGGGTACTGTTTGACTGCTTTTTAGGGCTGTGGGCACCGATGCCGGTCGCCTGCCGTCCTATTTTTATGGCAGCGACGGCTGTTTGACCGCCGATACCTGCGCGCAGAGCCAGATGATAGTGCCCGGCAGGGTCGGTGGCGGACAGGGGTTGAAAAAAAGGGCGAATATAGGTAAACTGGTAGGGTCAGTGCAATAAGGAGGCAGAAACCTTGGGAATATTGGACCTGTTTAGACGAAAAAAGCGGGATAAAGACGCACCTGCTGCCGCGGCAGATACACCCGACCAGCAACCGAGCCGGGAGGCGCCGACAGAGTACGCACCGCCGACTGCGGCAGTGGACGAGCCCCCCGCTGCGTGCAAAACTGCTGCACAGAGCGAAGCTGCCGCAGGGGATATACCGGCAGCAGGCGCTGTGGCTGCCCCAACCGCCGATGCCGACAAGGCAGAGGAAGCTGCTGCTGAGAGTTGCGCCCCAGTGGAGGGTGAGACAGATATAGAAAAAGCAGCCGCAGGCGGCGGGCAGGCAGAGGTGCTCTCCCCCACCGAGATCCTGATGCTGTTTTACGCCGAGAACTACAGCCAGGACCAGCAGTTTTTTGAGGGGTTTTGGTACTACGATTATCAGCTGCAGGACCCCTACCCCACCTTGCAGATGCTCTGGGAGCAGGGGTATTTGCAGCTGGGCGACCTGACCGGCACACTGCAGCGCGAGACAGCGGCCAACCTGCGGCAGTTGCTGCGGCGGCAGGGGCTGCCCACCTCGGGCAACAAACAGGTACTGGTGCAGCGGCTGCTGGACTCGGTAGGGCCGCAGGCGCTGCAGCAGCTTTTTCCTCACCGGCGCTTTTGCCTGACCGAGAAGGGCCGACAGATAGTGGCGCAGAACCCCGGCATCTATTACGCCCACACCCACCCCAACTGCGGAGTGGATATCTGCACCGCGCACCAGCTGTGCGCCGGGCCGCAAAACCACCTGACGGCCCTGTACGCCCAGCTGGAAAAGAAAGCCCGGCAGCAGCTGGAACAGCAGGATTGGGCCGCCTACCGCACTACCCGGTTTGGCATGAGCCAGATCGCCCAGGACCAAGACGACCAGCGCCGGGCACTGCGGCTGTTGGCGGAGGTGCTGTACTGCGACCTGTACCAGCTGGGAGCAGACGCCGCGGCCATTTCCCGGGCAAAGCTGCCCACCGGGACGCTGCGGGCACTGCGGGCGGTACAGCGCGCGCTGGAACTGAGCGACCGACAGCTGCACGAGGCGCTGACCGAGGAATTCTCCTCCCTGCTCTCGCCCCGGCACGAGCTGCCGGACGAGACCTGCGCCGACATTGTACTAGATGCATTGGGGGCGGCGGTAAAGGTCTGAACGAGAGTTGGCCGGTAAACACCGCAGGTCGATAACAGGTATAAATAGGAAAAGCCGGGCCAGAACGCTTAATCTGGCCCGGCCTTTTTATGGTGCTGAAATAGGGACATTATACCGGCAGGGGGGCCGCACACAGTTCGCAACGGTAGCAGGTGTGCTTTCGGGGAGTTTAAATAGGTCTGGGAACTTGGGAGATAGACCTTTTGGTTAAAGACACAAAAACACCGGTGGCCAACGAAGGCCACCGGTGTTTTAAATGGAAATGGGAACTGACAAGGATAAGCCCTTACAGGGGATGGACCTTGTTTTTCACATCTACGTGCTCGCCGTCGATGTGCAGTTTTTTGTTGCGCCGGTTCTCGAAGAACTTGACGGCGACCTGACCGAACTGGGCGTAGGTCAGCACGTCTTCCTCCTGCTCCATGTACTCGGCACACTCGGCGCGCAGCTTATCCAGCTCGGGCTCCAGATTGTCGGCCGGACGGCAGGTGATCTGCGGCTCGTCGCCGATGATCTGCTTGACGAACTCGGGCTTGATGGGGACCGGAGTTTGGCCGTAGTCGCCGCGGACCAGGCCCTTGAACTCTTTGGTGACCATTTTGTAGCGCTCACCGTTTAGCACGTTGAACACCGCCTGGGTGCCCACGATCTGCGAGCTGGGGGTGACCAGCGGCGGGAAGCCGGCGTCTTCGCGCACGCGGGGGACCTCTCTGAGGACCTCTTCGTACAGCTCTTCCTTGCCGGCCTGCTTGAGCTGCGACAGGAGGTTGGAGAGCATGCCGCCGGGTACCTGGTACAGCAGGGTGTTGGCGTCGACGCCCAGCACCTTGTGGTTGATCATGCCGTTATCCACGTATTTCTGGCGGATGGTAGCAAAATGGGCGCGGATCTTATCGAGCTGCTTTAAGTCCAGACCGGTGTCGTACTCGGTGCCCTGCAGGGCGGCGACCATCGACTCGGTGGGGGCGTGGGAGGTGCCCAGCGCCAGCGGGGACATAGCGGTGTCGATGATGTCGACGCCGGCCTCGATCGCTTTGAGCTCGGCCATGGAAGCCAGGCCCGAAGTGTAGTGGGTGTGCAGCTGGATGGGGATCTTGACCGTCTCTTTGAGGGCCTTCACCAGGTCGTAGGTGCCGTAGGGGGTGAGCAGACCGGCCATATCTTTGATGCAGATAGAGTCGGCGCCTTCATCCTCCAGCTGTTTGGCGTACTTGGTGAAGTACTCGATGTTGTGCACCGGAGAGGTGGTGTAGCACAGGCAGGCCTGCAGGTGGCCGCCGGCCTTTTTGGTGGCGCGAATAGAGGACTGCAGGTTGCGGATGTCGTTGAGCGCGTCGAAGATGCGCAGCACGTCGATGCCGTTGGCGACCGACTTCTCGACAAAGTACTCGACCACGTCGTCGGCATAGTGGCGGTAACCTAGGCAGTTCTGCCCGCGGTACAGCATCTGCAGCGGGGTGTTGGGCATGTGCTTTTTCAGGATGCGCAGGCGCTCCCAGGGGTCTTCATCCAGAAAGCGGATGCAGGCGTCGAAGGTGGCGCCGCCCCAGCACTCGATGGAGTGATACCCCACCTTGTCCATTTCATCCAGGATGGGCAGCATATCGTCTATGGTCATCCTGGTGGCGAACAGAGACTGGTGCGCGTCGCGCAATACGGTCTCTGTGATTTTTACTTTTGCCATAAAACCGGCACCTCTTTTCTTTTAAAGATTACTGGATGGTCATGATCAGGGTGCTGGTCTCGACCGAGTCGCCCTTAGCCACGTTCACAGCGGCAACGGTGCCGTCGACCGGGCACATGATCTCGTTTTCCATCTTCATGGCTTCCAGAATGGCCAGAACGTCACCTTTTTTCACCGAGTCGCCGGCAGCGACCTTGAGGTCGAGGATGGTGCCGGGCATGGGGGCTTCGATCTTGGTGCCACCGGCCACTGCGGGCGCAGCGGGAGCGGCGGGGGCAGCAGGTGCTGCCGGGGCGGCGGGAGCGGGAGCCGGAGCAGCGGCCGGGGCGGGAGCGGCAGCTACCGGAGCAGCGCCAGCGCCCAGCTCCTCGACAGCTACGTCGTAAGCGGTACCATTGACAGTTATGCTAAATCTTTTCATGTTGATATATCCCCCTTTAGTCAGGTCTTAAAGCGGCATGTTGCCGTGTTTTTTGGGCAGGTTGGTGACCCGTTTGCCAGCTAACATCTCGCAGGCGGAGATCAGGGCACTGCGGGTGTAGGCCGGATCGATCACATCATCTACATAGCCGTTTTTGGCCGCCTCAAAAGGCGAGGCCAAGGTATCGATGTACTCCTGTACCAGGGCGGCCTGGGCGTCTTTATCGGAGCCCTTGACCTTGTCGGCCCACAGGATGTTGACCGCTGCCTCGGGCGACAGGGTGGAGATGACGGCGCTGGGCCAGGCCAGCGTCAGGTCGGCGCTGGCATTTTTGCCGGCCAGCACCACATAGGCACTGCCACAGGCCTTGCCGGTGACCACGGTGAGCTTGGGACAGGTGGCCTCGGCGTACACGTGGGCCAGGCGGGCGGCGCTGCGGGCGGCACCGGCCAGCTCGTCGGAGGCGCTCTCGTAGAAGCCGTCGGTGTCGACCAGAGTGATCACCGGGATGCCAAAGCTGTCGCACACCGAGACAAAGCGGGCGATCTTGGCGGTGCAGGACGAGCACATCTGGTACGCAGCACCGGCGGTGGCAACGACGCCCACTACCTGACCGGCCAGAGTGGCCAGCGCAGTGGTCACGTGCGAGGCAAATTGAGCCGAGAGCTCCACGACGCTGCCGGCGTCGAAGATGCCGGCCAGTACTGCGGCCACGTCGTAATCCTGCATGTTCTCACAGATACCGCGCAGGGCGGTGCCATCGGCCTCTTCATACTCGACATAGGGGGCCTCGGACAGGTTGTTGAGCGGCAGCAGCGAGACGATCTTTTTAGCCTGCTCTACTGCGTCGTCGGCGTCACCAGCTACCAGGTGGCAGACACCGGCCTTGGCGGCGTTTTCGGCGCTGCCGGCGCCGGCGACCTTATCGCCCAGAGCGCTCGTCACAAAGGGGGCGGTCATGAACAGCTGGGCGTCTTTGGCCATGATGACCACGTCGGCCGAGGCGGCCATCACCGCGGCAGTGCCGGCACAGACACCGGCCACCACTGCTACCTGGGGCACGACGCCAGACAGCGACTGGGCGCAGCCGAGCATCTGGCCGTAGGCGGCCAACACGTCGTGGCCCTCTTCCAGGCGGGCGCCGACCGAGTCGTAGATACCGACTACCGGCACGCCCACCTTGGCGGCCAGCTCGTACACCTTGGCCACTTTTTTGGCGTGGACGGTGCCCACGGCACCGCCCTGCGAAAAGGCGTAGGCCATGCCGCCGCCGATCATGCCGTAACCGGTACACACGCCTGCGGCGTCCTCCCCGCACCCGGCATAGGCGTCGAGCTCGACGAAGGTGCCTTCGTCGAACAGTGCGACCAGCCGCTTGTAGGCGCTGGTACCGCGGTCCAGACTGCCGCCCTGCTGCGCAAGGATCTCAAGCCTGCTTTTAAGACTCATCTCTGTTCCTCCATTTCCATACTCTGCAATATCTTCGGCGTGCGGGCAAAGACCCGCCGGTAAAACCGCCGCCGAAAAAATGATAGCCTTTTCTGTTTTGGCCCACAAATGGGCGCCAAGGCAGTTTGGCATCACAAAACCAAAATCAAATAAATTATACAACGCCACCCGGAAAATAACAAGTAGCAAATACCGTCGGAAAGGCCCAAACTGCCGCCGGACAACAAAAAACCGGGCGGATGTCTTCCCGTCCGGTCTTATAGTCTGGTCGCACACGCATAGAGGGCACTGCACAGCTGATCGCGCAAATGCTCACCGGCAAATGGTGGCGGGTTTAAAGCAGAACGCATGGTCACATCGAGTCCGCCCGACCACTTATTTTATCTAACTATTATTTTGTCACTGGCCAGCAAAACGGAGATAACTTCTGGCACTGCTGACCGACAGAATATCCGTTTCGCCTGATTTGCTATACCGGTATTCCAGTCCATCTACACGCCAGTAGACAGTATCTGTTTTTCCTTTTGGTTTCAGCTGCAGCAGCTCGTCCACCAGTTCTTGCGGATCCTGCTCGGGCGCTACGATGGCAATGGCCTGTTTAAACACCGGCAGCACGTTGGGACGGGAAGCGCCCAATACGGTCACCTCTACGGCGTGGCCCGACTTTTTTTCTTCATCGACAAACACAGCCGGGCTCGCCGTGATCCAGTCGGCATCAAAATGCCCGTCTGACAGCGAGACCGAGTACTGGGTGGTCTCTAGCTCTGTTTGGCCCTCTCTGGTGTAAGTCTTTACCTGCTCCAACGCATAGCCCCTGGCCCGCAACCAGTTATCCAGATCGGCGCTGATCTCGTCTCTGTCGGCGGACAGGTACTTTTGGCCGCTACAGCCGGTAAACAGCCCCAGCATCAGCAGAATACACAGACACCGGGCAGGTGTTTTTTTCACAGTTCAGGTTCCCTCCCCTATCGCTCACGTTTTCGGTCTAGCTCTCTTCTTCGGAAATGTGGGCCACATAGTGGTAGTACTCCTGTGTGGTATTGTAATAGTAAAGCAGGCCGCCTTTGCCGATACTCTCGCCCGCTTTGCCCTCCATCTGCTGGACCAACTTGTCTGGATCCACCTTTTTGTCGACCGCCGGGAGCAGTTTTTTAAATATATTGGCCGCCCGGGACCGTTTGGCCCCCATTATCGAAAAGCGCACCACTTTACCACTTTCTATATCGGTGTCTATAAACAGCGAGGGATCGACATCGAAATCGACTTTTTTGCCATTTTCGATGACCTTGTAGAAGTGGGATTCTGTAGTGCCGATCTCGCTCTCTTTCTGCTCCTCCAACTCCAGACCATTTTCATCTAAAATATCCTCTACCGCGCGCACCACGGTATCGAGGTCTTTGGCGATGCTGTCTTTTTGGCCGCAGCCCGCCAATGCCCCCAGCGCCATCATGACGCACATACACAGTGCCAACAATTTTTTCAAACCCAACACCTCCTTGTATGTATTCTACAAAATTCGACAAATATTCTCAAGACTATCCAGATATAATCTCTTATTTGCTGGTACCATCCTGTGTATTTTGGGCAAACTGTATGGCCGACAAAAAAGAGGCGCGGATAGATCCGCACCTCTTTTTTTGCCGACTGGGTAGATACCGCAGCTGCTAGAGATCTTTTTTCTCGAAAATGTTGCGGGAGACGCCAAAGGAGATAAGGCCGCCCCCCACCAGCAGTGCCAGTACCAGCGCCACGTATACCGCCGGCGGCATGTGCATGAGCCAGGCAGGCAGCTTGACACCCAAAGCATTTGCCAACATGAGCGCCGCGTAGGGCACCATCATGACTAAGATCATGAGGATGCGGGCGCGCTCGGCCCCCATTTTGTAGAGGATGGGCAGGATGACGAAACCGGCCAGCAGACCTACAGACCCGGTGGCGCCGATGACGGCAAACCCCTCGATAAGAGAGATACCGGTCTTAAAAAAGCTGAACACCACATTGAAGATAGAGAGCAAAACAGCGGCGCTGCCGGTCATGATGAACATAAACAGGTAGCGGGCGGTGACGATCTGCCCCCGGGACAGTGGCATGCTCACTGCAAACCGCGGCCAGTGGGCCATATCGTCGTAGCTGGCGGCGGTGATCGAGAGCAGTGTGAGCATCATCATGACGATACCGTAGAAGAAAGAGGCATCGCTGAAAAAAGAGAACACACCAAAAAAGGCGAAGTAGATGATGTACAGTTTGATGTTGCTGCCGAAGATATAGATATCTTTTAAGATCAGGCCTTTCACTGCCGGTCCCCCCTCTCACTGCCGCGGATGAAGTGCAACAGCACCTCTTCCAGCCGTCCGGGCTCGCACACCACATCGCCGGCAGGCAGCCCGTTTTGTATATCGCACACCGCCTCGAAACCGAATGTCCCCTGCTGCAGACCGATGAGCGCAGACCGCTGGGTGCTGTCCATGGCGGCCAGCTGCTCGGGCGAGCCCTTGAGCAGCATGTACCGCTCCAGCAGCTGGTCTTTTTCCTGGCAGAGCAGCAGCCGGCCGTCGTCGATGAGTGCGATGTAGTCGGCAATGCGCTCCAGGTCGCTGGTGATGTGGGAGGAGATGAGGATGGAGTGGTCTTCCTCCAACATAAAGTCGGCGAAGATATCGAGGATCTCGTCGCGCACCACCGGATCGAGCCCGCCGGTGGGCTCGTCGAGCAGCAGCAGCCGGGCGCGGTGCGACAGCGCCGCGGCAATGGACAATTTCATCTTCATGCCGCGGGAAAATGCCTTTACCTTTTTATCCAGCGGCAGCGCAAACTGCTGCAGGTAGTGAAAAAACTGGTCCTGGTCCCAGTTCTGGTAGATGTTTTGCATGATGTGGGATATTTGCCGCGGCTGCAGAAAGTCGTGGAAATAGCTCTCGTCAAACACCACCCCGATATCCTGTTTTTGCAGTGGGCCGCACACCTCGCTGCCAAACAGGCGCACGGTGCCGGCGTCTTTTTTCACCACGTCCAGTATCAAATTGAGCAGGGTGCTCTTACCGGCCCCATTTTTGCCCACCAGGCCCAGCACACAGCCGGCCGGCAGGGCCAGATCGACTTTTTGCAGCGAGAAACCGCTGTAATGCTTTTCCAGGCCCTGTACCTCTAACGCGTATTCCATCTATGTCGCCTCTCTATCTCACGGTATCGTTTTGCCGCCGGGCAGCGCGCAGCCGGTCACTCGTCGTACAAGAGCGCGGCCAGCTGCACGAACTCGGCCCGGTCGACCCCACAGCCCTTGGCTGTGGCGGCAGCCTGTTCCAGCTGGCTCTCCAGCTGGCGCATCTTCTCCTCCCACACGAATTCCAGATCGCGCTCGGCCACAAAGCTGCCCCGCCCCTGCTGGGTGGAGATAAAACCCTCCCGCTCCAGCTCCTCGTAGGCGCGCTTTGTGGTGATGACACTGATCTTCAGCTCTTTTGCGAGCAGCCGCATCGAGGGAAGCGCTTCCCCCGGTGCCAGCCCCCCAGTGAGGATGGCGTCTTTGATCTGCGCCACGATCTGCTCGTAGATGGGGGTGCCGCTGGAATTGCGGATGATGATGTGCAACCGCTTCATCTCCTTTGTCAAGTGTACACTGTATATATAGTATATATACAGTATGAACTATTGTCAATATGATCGATAAAAAAATAGATGGAAAGTTTTAGAGGGCCCGCCGGGGCGGTATCGCCGGGGACACCAGAGAGGAAAACGCGCCGCACCGGCCCGACAGAAGCGGGCCGACACGGCGCGTTGGATACAGGATAAAAAGAGCGGCTGGCTCAGCGGAAGATGCCGACAGCGGTGCGCAACATGATGGCGATATCGCCCCAAAAGGAGAAATTTTCGAGGTACTGGAGGTTATAGACCATTTTGGCCGGCAGCACCTGGTGGATGTAGATATCGTCGGTATCGCTGCCCGAGTCGAGCATCTGCTGCTCATCTTTAAACTTGATGCTGGCGTTGGAGGTGATGCCCGCCGGCAGCAGCAGGGTGGCCCGCATCTCGTCGGTATAGGCCTCTACATAGCGGGGCACCTCTGGCCGGGTGCCCACAAAACTCATATCGCCCAGCAACACGTTGAGCAGCTGGGGGATCTCGTCGATGCGCAGGTCGCGCAGACGTTTGCCCACCCGGGTGATGCGCATATCCCCCGGCTCGGTGATGAGCGAGCCCAGTTTTTCGGCCCCCTGGACCATAGTGCGAAATTTGAAGATGCGAAAGATGCGGCCGCCGGTGGTCACCCGCTGCTGGCGAAAAAATACCGGGCCGGGCGAATCGAGTTTGATCCACAGCGCCAGCGCCAGAAAGACTGGTGAGAGCAGCAGCAACATGGCGGCGCTGAGGATGATATCGAACCCCCGCTTGCAAAAGAGCCCCACCCGCTTGTGGCGCAACAGTTGCCAGTACCGGCGCACGGCCGGATTATCCAGCGCTGGGGGCAGCTGTTTGGGCAGCATCACGGGCGCAGATCCTCCAGACAGTTTTTTACCACCTCGATGACGTACTGCTGCTGCGCGTCGGTCATGGTGGTGTAGACCGGCAGCGTGATCTCGTTTTCAAATTGGGCCAGCGCACAGGGGTAGTCGGCGATGGAATAGCCCATGTCTTTATAGGCGGTGAGCAGCGGCAACGGCTTATAGTGCACGTTGGTGGCCACCCCCTGCTGGCCGATGCGCTCGATGAGTGCATCGCGCTGGATGCGGCCGGCGCCCGGTACCCGCGCCAGGTACAGATGCCCGCTGGAGGTGTAGTCGTCGCCGTAGTGGCGCAGCGACTCGAGCTGGCCGGCAAAGGCGCGGTCGTACTGCTCGATGAGCTGGCGGCGGCGGGCCAGGAGCGCGGGATAGCGCGCCAGCTGACTGAGACCCAGTGCAGCCATGATATCGGTCATATTGCACTTGTAGGCCGGAGAGACGATGTCGTACTCCCAGGAACCGGCCCTGGTCTTGGACAGTGCATCTTTGGTCTGGCCGTGCAGCGAGAGCAGCATGAACTGGCGGTATATCTCGTCGCTGTCGACGCCCTCGAACCGGCGCCAGGCGGCACATCCGCCCTCGGCGGTGGTCAGGTTTTTGACGGCGTGGAAAGAAAAACAGGTAAAGTCGGCCACGCTGCCCACCATCTGCCCGCCGTAGGTGGCGCCGATGGCATGAGCGGCATCGGCCACCACGGCGATGCGGCCGATAGCGGCCTGCAGGGGGGTCTGCGGCACGAACCTGTCCTGCTCGCGCTCCAGAGCCTTGAAGATGGCCCGGTAGTCGCAGGGCACGCCGCCGATATCTACCGGTATGACCGCCTTGGTGCGGCTGGTGATGGCCGCGCGCATTTTTTCGGGCGACAGGTGAAAACTGCCCGGATCGGTATCTACCAGCACCGGGGTGGCCCCCACGTGGCAGATGACGCTGGCCGAGGCGGTGTAGGTGTAGGCGCTGGTGATGACCTCGTCGCCGGGGCCGATGCCCAGCACCCGCAGCGCCAGCTCCAGCGCGGCGGTGGCCGAGTTGAGACAGGCGGCCCGGTCGGCCTGACAGTATGCGGCCAGCTGGCGCTCCAGCTCCTTGGTTTTGGGACCGGTGGTGATCCAGCCCGAGCGCAGCGCCTCTACCACGCTCTGTATATCCTGCTCATCTATATCCGGGGGTGAAAACGGTATCTGCATCATGACAAAGACCTGCTTCCTTTTTGTTTTGTGTCCGCTGGGGACAGTGCCGCCCCGGCCGTCACGCGGCGCGCAGGCAGCTGATAAAAGACCGGCCGGTGCGCAGGGACCTCATCCGATCTATAATGTACCTATTTTATGGCATTTACTGGGGGGTGTCAAGAAAAACGGCGGCAGCGGTCGGAGGGGCTGTGGGAAAAGTGTCCAGTGACACAGCGGTGTTTTTTAGCATAACGGCGAATTTTACCAAAAGCATATAGACCGCGGCTCAGGTGTGCTAAAATGGGGTTGTATTTTTGGTATCTCTCGGCTAATTAATCCCTACATGGCCATATGGCCGCTAAAGGAGGACGCTTTTTATGCCCAAAAATGAACTGCTGCAAAACCTGATCGACACGGGCTTCAACCTGCCCAAGCACCAGCCCTACCCCGAGCTGACCGACGGATTCGTGGCCAGACGGCTGGACAAACCCGCCGGCAAGGTGGATGTGGTGATGGACACCGACACCTTTAACGAGATCGACGACCAGTACGCTATCTCCTACATGCTGAAGCACGACGAGAAGTTTAATGTGCAGGCCATCTATGCTGCGCCTTTTGTCAACGAGAAGATGAAGGGGGCCCCCACCGCCGCGGTGGGCATGGAAAAATCTTACGACGAGATCTTTAACATCTTAAAGCTGCTGGGCCGGGAGGACATGTTTGACAAGGTGTACCGCGGCTCTACCAGCTTTTTGCACGACGAGCAGACGCCGGTCATCTCGGACGCGGCCAAAGACCTGGTGGAAAAAGCCATGCTGCGCGCCGACGACGACCCGCTGTATGTCATTGCGATCGGCGCTATCTCGAACGTGGCCTCGGCCCTGCTGATGAAGCCCGAGATCGCCAAAAAGATCGTGGTGGTGTGGCTGGGCGGCCACTCGCTGGACTGGCCGGACACCATGGAATTCAACATGGTACAGGATATTGCCGGGGCCCGGGTGCTTTTGACCTGCGGCGTGCCGGTGGTGCTGTTCCCCTGTATGGGCGTGGTGTCGTCGCTGGCGACTACCGGGCCGGAGCTGCAGCACTGGCTGAAGGGCAAAAATGCACTGTGCGACTACCTGTGCGACATCACCTGCACCGAGGCTGAGGAGTGCGGCCAAGGCCCGTACTGGAGCCGGGCGATCTGGGATGTGGCACCGGTGGCGTGGTTTTTGAGCGATGCGGTGATGGACCGCCTGGAGCCCGCACCGATCCCGTCGTACGACGGCCACTACAGCATCGATAAGTCCCGCTACCCCATCCGCTATGTCTACGCGCTCAACCGCGACAAGATCATGGGCGACCTGTTCGAGACCCTGACCAAATAAGAGAGACAGACGATAGGAGCTATGCGCCGGTGCGAGCACGCACCGGCGCATTTTTTGTATTTGGTACGGGCGGTGGAGACAGGTGCCGGCAGGCGGCAGTTGACTGCCGCACGCCCCAGCGCCTATACTATAGAGACGGCGCCGACCTCGGCCGCCGCACATACCGGTAGAAAGACAGGTACTTTTGATGATGGGACCTTTTTACGATACACATTCAGCGCCGCCCATACCCGCCGAGGCCCTGACCCACGGCGGCAAATTTCACGCCGACGATGTATTTGGCACCGCGCTGCTGCAGCTGCTGCGCCCCGACATACAGGTGCGGCGCAGTTTTCGCGTGCCGGCAGACTTTGCGGGGCTGGTGTACGACATTGGCGGCGGCCCGTTTGACCACCACCAAAAAGGGGCTCCGGTGCGCCCCGACGGGGTGCCCTACGCCGCTTTTGGTCTGCTGTGGCACGCCTATGGTGAAATACTGCTGCAGCGCTTTCTGCCCCCCATGCCTACAGAGCAGCGGCGGCGCGAGGCACTGCGCTTTGACGAGAAGTTCGTACAGCCGCTGGACCTGGATGACAACACCGGCTGCGGCTGCGAGCTGGCAGCGCTGATCGGTGATTTCAACCCCGCCTGGGATGAGGACAGCGGGCCCGACAGCGCCTTTTGGCGGGCGGTGGCGTTTGCCGATACCGTGCTGCGTAACCGGCTGCACAGCATCGCCGGCTTTTGCCGCGCCAAGGCACTGGTGGAGCAGGCGCTGCAGCAGATGCAGGACGGGGTGGTGATACTGCCGCGCTTTGCCCCCTGGAAATCTGTGCTGTCGCCCAGTGAGGCGGTATTTTGCGTGTATCCCTCTCAGCGGGGCGGCTGGTGCGCCCAGGGGGTGCCCATCGAGGACGGCGGCGGGCAGCTGAAGTGCCCGTTTCCCCTGCAGTGGGCCGGGCTGGAAGATGAGGCACTGCAGCGCACCAGCGGTATCGGCGGCCTGACTTTCTGCCACAACAACCGCTTTTTGATCGCGGCGACCACCCGGCAGGACGCGCTGGCTGCCTGCCGCGCCGCCGTACAGTTGCGCGGCCAAGACAAATAGAGTAAAATGTGGATGCGGGCTGGGCGCACCGCGCCGGCCCGATAGTTGCTGTTTGAGAGCTGTGCCCGTTTGCGCTGGTTTGCGCTGTGAATAAAAAGGAAGTTTTAACGATATGAGCCAACTGTACAATTTTTTGCTGCGGCTGAAAAAGTATGTACTTCTGCCCTTCGACCTGGTGCTGTGGGGCTGTGCCTACTTTTTCTCGTTTGCCATGATCCGCAACACCTTTTCGCTGCTGGGGTACGAGCACGTGTTCGTCACCACTTTTTTGACCTATCTGGGTTGTGGTCTGGCCGCCTTTTTGCTGTTTCGCATCTACGACCAGATGTGGCAGTACGCCGACTTTGTGGAATTTTTGTATGTGGGCATCACCAGTGTGGTGGGCAACATCTTCTTTTTTGTAGTCAGCTTTTTTCTGCACCTGAACATCGGCGTGCGCACCTACATGATGAGCGCGATCCTCAGCACCTTCTTTTTGTTCATGTGCCGCATCGTCTACAAGATCAACAAGGTGGTGGACGCCAAGTTCTCAAAGCCCGAACCCAAGCGCACCAAGCGGCTGCTCATCGTGGGTGGCGGCGAGGCCTGTGCCATGATCTTGTCGGAGTTAAAACGCAACGTGTCTAACGAGTTTTTGCCGGTGTGCATCGTGGACGACGACTTGACGAAAAATCGCCGCTCGATCCAGGGTATACGGGTGTGCGGCACCACTGAAGATATCCCCGAGGTGTGCCGGGACTACAAGGTGGACGCGATCTTATTTGCCATCGCCAACCTGGGCAAGAACGACAAAAAGCGCATCCTCAACATCTGCGCCCAGACCGGGTGCGAGGTGAACCTGATCCCCGACCTGTACCGGGTGATGACCGGGCAGAACGTGCCCATGAGCAGCATTCGCCGGGTGGAGGTGGAGGATCTGCTGGGGCGCGACCCCATCAGTCTCAACTTAAAAGACGCCGCCCAGTACATCACCGGCCGCACGGTGATGGTGACTGGCGGCGGCGGGTCTATCGGCTCGGAGCTGTGCCGTCAGATCGCCAAATACTCGCCGCAGCGGCTGGTCATCGTGGACATTTACGAGAATAACGCCTACGACATCCAGCAGGAGCTGGTGGGGCTGTATCACGACAGTTTGGCCCTGGCGGTGGAGATCGCCTCGATCCGCGATTTTGAGAAGATGGATATCCTCTTTGACCGCTACCGGCCGGACATCGTGTTCCATGCGGCGGCCCATAAGCACGTGCCGCTGATGGAGACCTCGCCCGAGGAGGCGGTGAAAAACAACGTATTTGGCACCCTGAACTTAGTAAAGCTGGCCGACAGCTACCACGTGCACCGCTTTGTGCAGATATCCACCGACAAGGCGGTGAACCCCACCAACGTGATGGGGGCCACCAAGCGCATCTGCGAGATGATCATCCAGTCGATGGACGCGGTGAGCGAGACCGAGTTCGTGGCGGTTCGCTTTGGCAACGTGCTGGGGTCTAACGGGTCGGTCATCCCGCTGTTTAAAAAGCAGATCAAGGCCGGCGGGCCGGTGACGGTGACCCACCCGGATATCATCCGCTACTTTATGACCATCCCCGAGGCGGTGTCGCTGGTGCTGTCGGCCGGAGCTATGGCCCGGGGCGGTGAGATCTTTGTGCTGGACATGGGCGACCCGGTGCCGATCCGCCAGCTGGCCGAGAACCTGATACGGCTGTCGGGCCTAAAGCCGGGGGTGGATATCCAGATCGAGTACACCGGCCTGCGCCCCGGCGAAAAGCTGTTTGAGGAGCTGCTTATGGACGAGGAGGGAATGCGCGAGACCGCCCACAAAAAGATCTTTGTGGGCAAGCCCATCGAGCTGGACGTGCCCACCTTTTACCAGGAGCTAGAGCGGCTGCGCACCGTGGCCGAGGACAACGACCGCCGCGGCGTGACCGAGATGGTGAAAAAGATCGTGCCCACCTACACCCCTAAAGAATAGGCGTAGAAAGAGCCCCCACTGCCCGGCGGCGGTAGGGGCTCTTTTTTTATCTGTGCCTCAGCCGCCTATACGATAAAAGTATCTGCTGGGGCGGGTAGGGATACGGCGGCCGGAGACAAACTCAGGAGCAGAGAAAAGCGCGGGGGCAGTATCGCAGCGGTGTTTATACGATCACCCAGGTGCCCGATCACACGCTGTATGGCCCTATACCTGTGGGGCGATCGCTATCCCGGTCTCCCCTGCTGCACGCCGCCGCTTTTGACCGGCACCGCATCTGGGGGCACCTTCCTGCTCGGCGCTCTCATGATCGGACCTTAAACGGCAAAGGCTCGGGTAGCGGTACAAACAGAGAGCGGACGCCGCGCGGCGCCCGCTCTCTATTCATACTGTGTCTATTTTAAAAAGCCCTCGATGATCTTTTCCTCGGCCTGCTGTTCGGTGAGGCCCAGCGTCATGAGCTTGGTCATCTGTTCGCCGGCTATTTTGCCGATGGCTGCCTCGTGGATGAGGGCGGCATCGACGTGGTTGGCCGTGAGCTCGGGGATGGCACTGACCACGCCGTTATCCATGATAATAGCGTCGCAGGCCGAATGGCCGTTACAGGCGGCGTTGCCGTTTATGCGGGAGCGAAACAGCTGCCGCGAGGTGCCTTTGGCCACCGAGCGGGAGACCAGATCGGCCCCTGATCCCTCGCCGTTCAAGTCGACTACGAAGTTGGTCTCGGCGTACTGGTCGCCGTGGGTCATGATCTTTTCTTTGATGACCAGCTTGGCGTTTTTGCCCAGCACCGCCGTGGATTCGCGCTTGGTGGAGTCGACGCCCTTGATCTGCGTGGTGTCCATCTCCATATAGCTGTCTTCAGCCATCTCGATATAGGTCTTGGGGTCGATGACCCGCTTGCCGCTGCCGTCGCCAATGCCCAGGTGCTTTTCGATGTACAGCACCCGCGCCCCTTTTTGCAGGAAAAAGCGGTGGACGCCGTTGTGCCGGGCCTCGGACCCGCCGTCGTTGTGTACGCCGCAGCCGGCCACGATGGTGACATCGGCCCCTTCGCCGATATAGAAGTCGTTGTACACCAGATCGTTTACGCCGGTGTGGGTGACTACCGCCGGGATGTAGATGGTCTCGCCCACGGTGTCGGGATCAACCAGGATATCGATGCCCGGCTGGGTGAGCTTAGACTCGATCTTGACGTGCTCGGTGGACTGGCGGCCGGCGCAATCACCGTCTTCGCGGATGTTGTAGGCGCCGCCGATAGGGCCGCCGAACAGGTCGGATACCTGGCCCAAAAGCTCTTGGGTGATGGGGTTCATATTCATATCATCAGGCCTCCCTTCCCGTTCTGGGGCAGTATGCGCAGCTGCCGCCCTCGGTATCCAGCAGCGCGGGCAGTATTTCTTCTCTGGGGCCGTGGGCGGTGATGTGTCCATCGGCCAGCACCACGATCTCGTCGGCGATCTCTAAGATGCGCTCCTGGTGGGAGATGATGAGGATGGAGCCGCTGACCTGCTGGCGCAGCTGTTTAAACACGTCGATGAGGTTGGTGAAGCTCCACAGATCGATGCCGGCCTCGGGTTCGTCGAAGATGGTGAGCTTGGTCTTTCGGGCCATGGCCATGACGATCTCGATGCGCTTGATCTCGCCGCCGGAGAGGCTCTGGTTGACCTCGCGGTCGATATAGTCGCGGGGGCACAGGCCTACCTGGTGCAGATAGCCGCAGATCTCGGGCTCGTCGAGCTGGCGGCCGGCGGCGGTGATGATGAGATCGCGCACGGTGATGCCCTTAAAGCGGACCGGCTGCTGAAAGGCGAAGGTGATGCCCTCGTTGGCCCGCTGGGTGATATTGTGACCGGTGATATCGGTCCCGTCGAGCAGCACCTGCCCGCTCTCGGGCGTCATGATGCCGGCGATGACTTTGGCCAAGGTGGACTTGCCGCCCCCATTGGGACCGGTGACCACTACGAACTTGTTGTCGCCCACCGTCAGGTCGATATCGTGTAAAATGACCTTTTTGCCGTCTTCCGGCGCGGTGAGGGAGATATGTTTGAGCTGTAGCATTGCGTCCCCTCCGTGTATAAAAATGTTACGAATTTGTAAATTCGGGCCTAAAAGAGCCAAACCCAACGGGAGTATGCCCCAAAACCGCCGTTTTGGTCACGGCTTATGGAAACAGAGCCTGTCTCTTTTACCCAGGGAGCATTATACACCAATTTCATCCAAATTAAAAGAGAGGCGCACAAAAAAGGGATAAAAAATTTGTCGCTCCTGCCTTTTAAAATCTGCGGCTGTAACGACGCGGCAGCGAGCTGTGTACATACGGTTGCAGATGTGACCAAAAAACGGTATAGTGGGGATAGAGAAAAGACACCTGCCCCACCCCGGTGCGGCAGGCCGATAGGAGGGGGCCGTTATGGTGCGGCGCAGAGACAGAGCGCGCGGGTTTACGCTGGTGGAGGTCATTGTGGTGCTGGTGATACTGGCCATACTGGCGGCCATTGCCATTCCCGCGCTGACCGGCTATATCACCACCGCCCAGGAGCGGGCCTGCCAGGTGAACATAAGCGGGCTGCGGCGGGAGCTGATGGCCGAGGAGATCTACCAGACCGGCGGGCAGGGCAAGCTGACCAGCCCCGAGCTGCAGCAGATCGCCGATGTATCGGATTTTGTGTGCGCGCAGGGCGGGCCGTACAAGGTGTCGCGCAGTGCGGGGGGCGACGTGCGCATCCAGTGCGCGGTGCACAACATCTCGTCTTTTGGTTTTGACATGGCCGGGGCCCTGAGCGGCCTATTTGAAAACGGCGACAGCGAGCTGCAGACGGTGCTTAAAAACTTTACCGCCATGAACAAGCACATCGACTCCTCGAGCCCCAACGGCACCAACGTGAAAAAAGTGGTGGCGGCGCTGAAAAAGCAGGGCTTTGACATGGAGGGCGAAGGGGTGAACACCTGGTCGTACCAGGGACAGGGCAGCGGCAGGTACATTTTGTACTGGACCACCGAGAACATTGCCGACTACCAGGTGGGGCAGTCGATGCGGGTGATGCGCTACAACTCGAACCTGGGGACCTACACCGCCGGCTATGTGACGGTGGGCACCGAGACGCTGGAGGGCCAGAGCTACAAGGTGCTGAGCTATAACACCGGCTGGCAGGAGTACACTGCAACGCCCCAGACGGACAGCGACAAGAAAAACTTCGACACCATCAGCGGGGTGTTTGAAAAGATGCCCGACGCGCCGTGACAGCAGCCGCCGGGCGGCCGGCACTGTGCAGTGGGGCCGTGTGGGACGGACGTCTTGCACGGCCCTTTTTTGGCCAGTGGTCACCGCCGCGGCCGAAAGGCACGGGCGCGCAGCGCCGTGGTGCAAAACGGCGCGAGCAGAGAGGAAGGCGCATATGGAACGCTTTATAAACCTGACCGAAGAGAACCTGGCCGATGAGCACTTGAGCTGCATCATCCGCAGCAAAAAGGGCCACCCGGGCGTAGACGCCAAGCGGCAGTGGCTGGCCGAACGGCTGAAAGAGGGGCACGTCTTTCGCAAATTGGACGAAAAGGCCACCGTATTTATCGAGTATGCGCCGCTAGAGACGGCCTGGACCCCGGTGGTGGGCGACAACTACCTGTACCTGTACTGCCTGTGGGTAGACAGCGGCCATAAGGGTAAAGGCTACGGGCGGGCGCTGATGGAGTACTGCCTGGACGACGCCCGGCGACAGGGGCGATCGGGCGTGTGTATGCTGGGGGCCCAAAAGCAGAGATCCTGGCTCTCGGACCAGAAATTTGCCCGGAAATTTGGCTTTGAGGTGGCTGACCGCACCGAGGACGGCTACGAGCTGCTGGCGCTGTCGTTTGACGGGACGACGCCGGCGTTTGCCCCGGCTGCCAAACGCCAGCAGATAGACAGTCAGGAGCTGACCATCTACTATGACTGGCAGTGCCCCTATGTGGCGCGGGCGGTGGAGAGAGTAAAGCAGTACTGTGCGGAAAACGGCATTTTGCTGAAGCTGGAGCTGGTGGACACCCTGCAAAAGGCCAAGGAGCTGCCGGGAGTGTTTAACAACTGGGGCGTGTTTTACAAGGGGCGGTTTGAGACGGTGAACCTGCTGGACGCGGCCTACCTGCAGCGGATCTTAAAAAAATAAGCGCCCGACCAGATGCCGGGACTGACGGCGCCCCGGCTGAGAACACGGCCGGTGAGGCACACGCAACGGCGCCCGCGATCTGACCCGGGGCCGGCG
>NZ_OKQO01000011.1 GCF_900289145.1 Neobittarella massiliensis (ex Bilen et al. 2018) | reverse complement strand
AAAAAAATACGCACCTATTGTGGGAAAATTATTAAGATGTGTCGCACTTAAATTATATTATTTTAGCAAAAAATGTCAAGGTACTAAGTGCTATGTTTTATCAACTATTTGATGTGACATAGCCTTAACTGAAATACTTCCGCTACTCAAGCTCTCGGCCCACATCTCGACCGGGCAGGTGACCTGCTCGTCGGTGTACTGATGGCGGGTGTTACCGCTGTCTAGTACCAGCTGATCGCCACGCTGCTCCTGCACGACAAAACGGTCAAAATCACCGGGGTAAAAGGAGAGCTCTACCGGGGTGTTATTCCAACCATTTGCATTGGCGGCGGGCAAACGGCTATAGTGGTAGTCGCTGCCGGGGGTGCTCTGATCAGTCTTATCGGGGTCGTAGGGCACCAGTGGTTGGGCAGGAACCAGTTCAGTGCCCGAATATTGCTTAGAAAGGAAAAAATCGTCCTCGATCATTTGCCCGACAGTTACGGCCCCATTATCAGGATTTACCACTTTTGCCCGATAGGTGACCAGCGTACCGCCGGGCTTACAGGATAAGGGGATGCCGGGCCCGGTGATATTGACATCCGCTACCTCCACGCTATCGACAGTGACGCGCTGGGTCTCGTTTTCCCAGCCGGTGTCATCAAAATCGAGTCCGGTAGTGGCCAGGTCTTCATTGTCGGACAGCTTGAGGTGTACTGGTACCGGATCGCCATCGGCAAAGGTGTTCTTGACCTCGGCCTGAATGGTGATGATATCTCCGTCGTGTACCTGCTTTTTCTCGTCGTCAGTCATGGGCTGACCGGCGCTGTTGAGTACCGTGGTCTCGACGAACTTGGGGGTGTATTTGGTATAGCGGATACTGTTAAACTTGGCGCTGATCGTTCCAGTAGGCACGGGGTCTGATTGGAACCAGCTCATGACGCCGGAAATACTGATGGATGCGGTATCAGTCTGGAGGTAGGGGCACGCTGCAGCAGTAGTGGAGATCTGCAGAGCCCCATCTTGTCCGTACTGCAACGTGAGCTTTCCTGTGGCGGCGTCAAAAGTGAGGATGAGCGGCTTGGTCTGGCTCACCTGGGATGCACTCAGCTTGCGTCGGCCATAAGTCGTATCCCACCTACCCCCACTCCAGTGACGCATATACATCCAGGGACCATCATCGTCAGTGTAGCCCACTTCTATCGCTAAAGCGCCCCTGCTTCCTGTCAGGTTGATATCCGCTCGGGAATTGATGACTGACGACTGGTTATCAAGCGTATAGTCCACCACCAGCTGCCAGCTGGACTTCATGGACACCTCTCGTATACTCTCGACACTGCTGTTCTGTTGCATGGCCCTGCTGTTCCAGGTTGGTACGACCCACTTGTCGCGGTTGTTGAGCGGGTCGGAAAACAGGATATTGTTCTCGTCGATAGCTAGCGGGTTGCCCTGAAAGATCTCCTGCAGGTCAAAGCTGCCTACGAAGTCGCTGCTGTCGTCTTGGGCTGCGGCCGGAAACATACAGAGGCACAGCGCCGCCAGCATTAAAAAGGGGAGCAGGCGGCGCAGCGGGCGCCGCCGATATCGCCTATATCTCTTTCCCATCATATATCGTTTCCTCCTTGTGGGCGGTGCTGGCAGCCGTCCCCACACGGAGCTGCTCACCGTCTATATACTTTATGTGTGCGGCAGCGCGGCCAACATGTCACATTCTGTCAAAAAAATCAGCAGTCGTTTTTCTTTTTGAGGTCGGCGTATACATACTCTGGACGGTCATGGTATACTTGTAGAAACGACGCCTATCTACCCGCGGCACAAAGCAGGACCAAAGAGGAGCACATAGGATGCAGCAATTTACGCACCGGCAGCTGGCTTTACTGGTGGAGCGCGCCCAGAGACAGGAGCAGGGGGCATTTTCCGCCCTATATCACGCCACCTGTGACGCTCAGCACTATCAGGCGCTGGCCCTGCTGGGCGACCATCAGCTGGCGGAGGATGCACTGCAGGAGGTGTATTTGACGCTGCACAAAAATATAGCACAGCTTAAAAACCCGCAAGCGGTGGTGGCCTACCTGAACCGGACCACCTTTTTGGTGTGCCAGAATTACCGGCGTGCGCAGAGCCGCCGATCGGTGGAGCTGTCGTGCAGCGACTCTTTTCCCCAGCGGCCGGACGAGGACGTAACTGCGATGCCTGAGGAGCTGGCAAGCCGCCGGGAAATGATGGACGAGCTGCAACAGGCGCTGTTGCAGCTCTCCCCTCTGGAAAGACAGATCGTGGTATTGCGCTATCTGCAGGAGCGCAAGTTGGAGGAGATCGCCACTTTGACCGGTGTATCGCTGAGCACGGTACACCGCTGTTTGCGGCGGGGGAAAAAGCAGCTGGCCAAGTTGTTGCGGCCAAAACTGCCGGCTTTTGTTCCCGCCGGGCTGGTGTTGGCACGAGTATGGGGCCCCGGGCGGCTGGTGCCGGGAAAGAATGCCGCCAGACGCGCGGCACTCGCCACCGGGGCCGTAGCCCTGTGCGCAGTGACTGGTCTCGTGGCGGGCACCGCACTGCGGCCCCGCTTTGAAAATGTGGTGCTAGACACCAGTTTTGCACGCGACGGACAGCTGGTGCGTGCTTGGGCGGGCGGATCCACCCAGGTTGTGTGGGCGGAAAACAGCGCTGGCCGGCACATAGAATTTACCGCTCACGCCGACGGCAAGTACAGCGGCGTGGTCACCGAAAACGGCAGGTGGGTACTGGTGGCACAGGGGGCCGGCGGCGACCGCGCCCGTTGCGAACTGCTTATTGACCGCGTAGACCGCCAGGCGCCTCACATTATAGAGGTGCGCGACGAAGGTGGACGGTTGGCGGTGGTACTGGGTGATGAAGGCGCCGGAGCAGACTTGTCGAGCGCTTTTATCACCGGGCCGGATGGCAGCCGGGTGGCGCCCATCTTAACAGATGCTGCAACGAACACGGTGTATTTTTCTATTTTTGACGGGATGCGCCCCTTCTCGGTGACCGACCGGGCGGGGAACACCGGGGCGGGTACGGTGGGCATCCCCGACCCGTAACAGATGATGTATAAAAGCGGTGAGCCACCCCAATGCCCGGGTCTGCTCACCGCTTTTTATTGTCAATTTCGGCTGCCGGTCACTGGCAGAGGTTGTACAGGTAGTCTTTAAAAGCCTTCTCGTCCAGGCGCTCACAGATGACGGCGTTATACTGCTCTTTGGGTGCATGGGTGGTATCAACGATCATCTGGCCATAGTTTTGCGGGCTTTTCGTCTCGATAAAGACATAGGCCGGAAAGCTCTCGGCGATACAGGCGGGGTGGATGGCGGCCGCCACGGCGGTGGGGTCGGGCAGGGTAATGACACTGCGGCCCCAGGTCTTTTCGTAAAACACCCGCAGCGAGTCGTTACAGCGCATACAGAACTGGGCCACCGGCCCGCCCCGATTAAAGCGGTCGATGTCCTCGGCGCGGAAAGCGCACTCGTTAAGACAGACATCCAACTGCACGATCTGGATGGGGATGCCGCTATTTAAGACGATGGAGGCCGCCTCGGCATCGATATAGATGTTGTACTCGGCCATGGGGTGCCAGGCGGATGAGTGCGGTTTGGCGCCGCCCATGACGGTGATGCGCTTGAGCTTTTTCATGGTCTGGGGCGCCTGCAGGATGCACAGGGCCACATTGGTGAGCGGGCCCAGCGCGATGAGTTCCAGGTCGGAGGGGTCGTGCTCGATGCAGCGCAAAATGGCATCTACGGCGTGGCCGGGCTGCACCGGCACCTCCGGCTCGGGCAGGAACATATCGCCCATCCCGTCTTCGCCGTGTACTTTTTCACCGGTAATGAGGTCGCGGAACATGGGCTTAGATACGCCCTTGACAACAGGGGGGCGATAGGTGCCGGCCTCCTGTACCGAGCGGCGGGCATTGATGGTCGCCTGCTCCAGCGCCACGTTGCCGGCCACCACGGTGATGAGCTCGACCTTGACGGCGGGTTCACGCAGGGCCATGATAAGGCCGACGGCGTCGTCGGAGGCGGTATCGGTATCGATGATCAGTCGCTGCATAGTGGTTCTCCTTTTTTTTACTGCTGGGCCGGGCTCCAGCGCAAACGGCTGGGGGTAGGGCTGAGCGTTTTTTGTCATTTGGATGGATAAGCAGTGTATGGCCGCTTTTCGGGTTCCCGTTGTATGCGGGACCTACGTATGTTATACTGGACTTGACTTCACCGGAATACACCGGGTGATAGAATTTGCTGCATACTAGGAGGTACATCTGTGTTTGGGATCTTATGGACGTGTAGGCGCACCCGCTAAAGCAAATTTTACCCAACGCGTGCTCAGGTTTACCTGGGCGCTGTTTGCCTTGTCATTTCCATAAGGAGAGAACATATGAATATAGCAGATAATATCCTGCGAGCACACCTGACAAACGTCTTTTTTGTGGGCGGGACCGCCTGTGGTGGAAAGACGACCATCGCACGGGCATTGGCCCAAAAACATGGTTTTACCCTATACGATATGGACGCCCGCTTTGCACAGCACCAAAAAATCGCCGACTGTGTCCACCAGCCCGCCATGACCCAGACTTTTGACAGCTGGGAGGCGTATTTCTGCCGCCCTTACTGGGCGTACAGCGCGTGGTTGCAGCAGAGCGTCGACGAGCAGCTTCAGATGGCGCTGATCGACCTGATCGAGTTGTCGAGAGAGCAGCCGGTGATCGCCGATTTGCACCTGTCGCTGGAAACGGCCAGACGGATCACCGACCGGCAGCACATGGTATTTTTGATCGCGTCGCCCCAGCGGGTGGCCAGAGACTACTACGCCCGGCCAGACCACCGGGATATCTGCGATTGCATCATGGGGCTGCCGGACCCACAAAAAGCGTTTGAAAATTGCAGCAAGGCGCTTATTTACACCACCCAGCCCTTTTATGATACCGTAAAAAGAAGCGAGATGTTTTGGCTGGAGCGGGATGAGAGCAGCACTGTAGCGGGTACGCTGGCCCGAGTAGAGCGGCATTTTGCCCTTGACGGGCAGCACCAGACAAAGGGCTGATCTGAACGCCCCCATCACCACACTGCATTTTTATGCATAGCGGGTACTGGGCCGGGTGGCTAATCAGGCTGTCTGTGCGGGCAAGTCTTGCAGGTGCAACAGCCGCACAGCGTCTATTTTCTATTATAGTGTTATTTTAGCGGGGCTGCCAGAAGCAGCCCCGCTAAATTTGTCACGAAAAAACTGTTCACATAGCCCGGCACCCGCAGTGCGGGTACAAGCTGTCAGTTATGCCGGGCACGGCGGCGGTACCACAGGTGACCCGCAAGCGCGGCGGCCAGGATGGTGAACAGTACCAGCCCCAGCCAACCGGGGACGGTGTGCTGATCCTGCTGGGGGTGGTAGTAGGCCCTTAAACGGGCATTGAACTGCTCGAGATCCAGCGGACCGGTACCGTTATCTTCGGAGAATAAAAAGTAACGGCGCTCCCCCTGCCCGTTGACCGCGCTGACCGCCACCTGATCGCGGTAGGGCAGCAGCCAGACATCACCGCCGTAACCGGCCTGCTCCCAGCAGAACTCCCGCTCCGCTGTGGAGGGCGCTTTGACCGGCTGTATTTTTTTGGTCTTTGGTCTGCCGCCGGCATCGACGGTAAAATAGAGCACGAATCCGCTCGGCCCGCCGCGGGCATCGTTGCCGACCAAAAACAGCGCGTAGAGCGGCTGCTCACGGGGGACCAGCACATCGCCCTGACCGTCGTAGCGGCGGTCCATCAGCGGCCTGGATACCTGTAATATCTGCTGGCTGTGGCTGGGAATATCGGTGATGGGGGCGGCGAGCTCATCGCTCTGCAGCTGCCGCCACACGGCGTCGCTGTCGCCCATAAAAAGCAGCTGGCGAAATACGTCGCCGGCATCGGGAAACAGCGGGTCCTGCAGCTCGAGCGCCCACACCGGCTGTTGGGCGGCGATGAGCAGACACCACAGCAACAGCAGCATCCCAGTTGCCACACGTCGTACCTTGCCCATCCGAAAACAGCCCCTTTCTGACGGCGCCACATACAAAAGAACGCCATATGGTCTTTTGCACAGAATCGGTTCCTAGAATGTCCCTATTATACCAAAATTACCGGGTCCTCTCTAGCAAATAGCTGATTTTCTCTATATATGACCATTTTTCGACATTTGATTGGCAGAGATGCACAATTGCCGTTTAGCGGACGCGCTAAAAAAACAGGGCTCTGCCTACAGATAGACAGAGCCCTGTTTTAAATTGTGCATGTAGGAGGTAAAGACCTCTTTACAGGCCGCGCTTTACATAGCTGGTGTGCAGGATACTGTGCGCCTTGTGGCTGCCGGGTTTCTCGAGGTACTCCTCGTAGACTTTTTTGATGACCGGGTTCTGGTGCGACTTGCGCAGCGGCAGGTTGCGGTCAGCCTCGTACAGGGCGGCTGCGCGCAGACCTTTGAGATCTACGTTGTTGCGGACCGCTGCGTGCTGGACCGGCTGGCCGCCGCCATTGACACAGCCGCCGGGGCAGCCCATGATCTCGATAAAGTGGTACTGCTTCTCGCCGGACTGGACCCGTTTGAGTAGCTCGTCGGCGTTGCGGGTACCGGAGGCGACCGCCACGTTGACATCCATACCGGCCACGTGATAGGTGGCCTCTTTGATGCCGGCAGTGCCGCGCACCTCGGTGAACTCGACGTTCTGCAGCTCTTCGCCGGTGAGGGTCTCGACGGCGGTGCGCAGGGCAGCCTCCATAACGCCGCCGGTAGCGCCGAAGATGACGCCGGCACCAGTGGCTTCGCCCAGGGGATTGTCGAAATCCTCGTCGGGCAGATCGGTGAACTGGAGACCGGCGCGCTCGATCATGCGGGCCAGCTCACGGGTGGTGAGAGCCACATCTACATCGGGCACGCCCGCTGCGGCCTGGTCGTCACGGCCGACCTCGAATTTCTTGGCGGTACAGGGCATGATGCTGACCACAAAGATCTTCTTGGGATCGATCCCCTCTTTCTCGGCGTACCAGGTTTTGGTGATGGCACCAAACATCTGTTGCGGCGACTTGCAGGAGGAGAGGTTGTCGATCATATCGGGGTAGTAGTGCTCGCAGAATTTGACCCAGCCGGGGGAGCAGGAGGTGATCAGCGGCAGCTTACCGCCATTTTGCACCCGGTCGAGGAACTCGTTGGCCTCTTCCATAATGGTCAGATCGGCCGAGAAATCGGTGTCGAACACCTTGTCAAAGCCCAGCCGGCGCAGGGCGGCGACCATTTTGCCCTGCACGTTGGTGCCGATGGGCATACCGAAAGCCTCGCCCAGGGTGGCGCGGATGGACGGCGCGGTGTTGACCACCACGTATTTGTCGGGATCGGCCAGAGCCGCCCAGACCTCGTCGGTCTGATCTTTTTCGGCGATAGCGCCGGTGGGGCAAGCCACGATGCACTGACCGCAGGAGATACAGCTGGTGTCGCCCAGGCCCAGGTCGAACGCCGAGCCGATGTGGGAGGCAAAGCCGCGATCGTTGGGGCCGATGACGCCGACTTTTTGCAGCTTGGAGCAGGCGGCTACGCAGCGGCGGCAGAGGATGCACTTGGAGTTGTCGCGGTACATATGGGCGGCGGAGTTATCGATCTCGTACTGCTCGTTCTCGCCGTCGTAGTAGCCCTCGTCCTCGACCTTCAGGTCTTTGGCCAGCTTTTGCAGCTCACAGTTGCCGCTGCGCACGCAGGACAGGCAGCTGCGGTTGTGGGTGGAGAGGATCAGCTGCAGGGTTTTCTTTCTGGAATCCAGCACCTTGGGGGTGTTGGTGAACACTTCCATCCCCTCATTGACCGGGGCACAGCAGGCGGCGACCAGGCTGCGGGCGCCTTTGACCTCGACCACGCAGATGCGGCAGGCGCCGATCTCGTTGATCTCTTTTAAATAGCACAGGGTGGGGATCTGGATGCCCGACAGACGGCACGCCTCGAGGATGGTGGCGTTTTTGGGGACAGAGACGGACATGCCGTTTATTTTCATGTTGATAGTTTCCACGTTTTGCACACTCCTTCTCTACTGGATCGAGATCGCGCCGAATTTGCACTTCTCGATGCACGCGCCACACTTGAGGCACTTGTGCGGGTCGATCTCATGGGGCAGTTTGACCGTACCGGTGATGGCGCCGGCGGGGCACACTCTGGCGCAGAGGGTGCAGCCTTTGCACTTGTCGGGGTCGATCGAGTAGGTGAGCAGCGCCTTGCACACACCGGCAGGGCACTTCTTGTCGACGATGTGGGCCACGTACTCGTCGCGGAAGTAGTGAAGGGTGGCCAGCACCGGGTTGGGCGCCGTCTGGCCCAGACCGCACAGTGCGTTCTCTTTTATGTAGTGGCAGAGCTCTTCGATCTTGTCCAGATCCTCTAAAGTGGCCTGACCCTTGGTGATCTTGGTCAGCATCTCCAGCAGGCGCTTGGTGCCCACCCGGCAGGGGGTGCACTTACCGCAGGACTCTTCTACGGTGAACTCTAAGAAGAACTTGGCGATGTCCACCATACAGGTGTCCTCGTCCATGACGATCATGCCGCCGGAGCCCATCATCGAACCGATGGAGATGAGGTTGTCGTAGTCGATGGGGATATCGAAGTGCTCAGCCGGGATACAGCCGCCGGAGGGGCCGCCGGTCTGGGCAGCTTTAAACTTTTTGCCGCCGGGGATGCCGCCGCCGATCTCCTCGATGATCTCGCGCAGGGTGGTGCCCATGGGGACCTCGACCAGGCCGGTGTTGTTGATCTTGCCGCCCAGAGCGAACACCTTGGTACCTTTAGATTTCTCGGTGCCCATGGAGGCGAACCACTCGGGGCCGTTTAAGATGATCTGGGTGATGTTGGCGTAGGTCTCGACGTTGTTGAGCAGAGTGGGTTTTTCGAAGATGCCTTTCTGCGCGGGGAACGGGGGGCGGGGGCGCGGCTCGCCGCGCTGGCCCTCGACCGAGCGCATGAGCGCGGTCTCTTCGCCGCAGACGAAGGCGCCGGCGCCCAGCCGCAGCTCGATATCGAAATCAAAGCCGGTGCCGAAGATATCTTTGCCCAGCAGGCCGTACTCGCGGGCCTGGTCGATGGCAATCTGCAGGCGTTTGACGGCGATGGGGTACTCGGCGCGCACGTAGATAAAGCCGTGGTTGGCGCCGGTGGCATAGGCGGCGATGGCCATGGCCTCTAAGATGGTGTGGGGGTCACCCTCGAGTACCGAGCGATCCATAAACGCGCCCGGGTCGCCCTCATCGGCGTTGCAGGCCACGTATTTCTGATCGGCGTGGTTCTGGGCGGTGAGCTGCCACTTGACGCCGGTGGGGAAACCGGCACCGCCGCGGCCGCGCAGACCGGAGGCCTTGATGATGTCGATGACCTCTTGCGGGGTCTTTTCGGTCAGGCAGATGCCCAGTGCCTTGTAGCCGTCCATGGCGATGTACTCGTCGATGTTCTCGGGGTTGATGACGCCGCAGTTGCGCAGGGCCACACGGTGCTGTTTTTTGTAGAAGTTGGTGTCGTTGAGGGAGATGACGCCATTGTCGGTGACCGTCTCGTCATACAGCAGCCGCTCGACCGGGCGACCCTTGAGCAGGTGCTCAGAAACGATCTCGGGGACGTCGGTCACCTCGACCCGGCTGTAGAAAGAGCCCTCGGGGTAGATGATGACGATGGGGCCCAGCGCACACAGGCCAAAGCAGCCGGTGCGGACGATCTTGACCTCGTCTTGCAGGTCGTTTTTTGCGAGCTCGGACTCGAACGAGTGGATGAGCTGGTCGCTGCCCGAGGACGTACAGCCGGTACCCCCGCAGATCAGTACTTGGGAACGAAACATATCTACTTCCTCCTCACTATTTTGCGTTGGCGCCGATGGTGTACTCGTGTACGATGTTGCCGCCAATGATGTGTTCCTCCACCACGCGGGCGGCCTTTTCAGCGGTCATCTTCACATAGGTGACCTTGGGCTCGCCGGGAACGAACACTTCGACGACCGGCTCGTACTGGCAGATGCCGATACAGCCCGTCTGGGAGACCATGACCTGGTGGGTGAGGTCGCGGTCGGCCACTTCTTTGGCAAAGGCATTGAGTACCGGGCGGGCGCCGGCGGCGATGCCGCAGGTGGCCATGCCCACGACGATGCGCTTGCAGTTTTTGTCTTCTTCGCGCAGCCCGATGCTGCCTTTCATCTTGTCTTTGATAGCCTGCAGTTCCGCTAAGCTCTTCATTATTCTATGACACCTCCGTAAAGTTCTGTAAGATGTTCCTGTATGTACTCTCTGATAAATTCCAGCACCTGCGGCGTTGCGAGGGACACCCCCTCCAAGACCTGTTTAAACTCTCTGGTGTCGGCGGCAAAGCTGCGCCCGTCAACGGTGTGGGTGTACAAAAAGTCGGTCGACTCGTTGACCATGACGAGACTGCAGTAGGTGCCGGCCATGTCACCCAGGGGCATGCGGTCGATGTGACTGCGCACGAAAGTGCCCTGGATAAAGGTACCTTGCCCCACCCGCGAGCGGATGGAGAACTGGCCGCCGGCCATCTCGCTTTGCATTTTGAAAAACGGCACCCCCAGCCCCACCTTGCGGGTGGTGCGGGTAGTGTAAAACGGGTCGGTCACCCGGCGCTGCGTCTCCTCGTCCATGCCGCAGCCGTCGTCGATGACGGCGATGCGCATGAAGTCTTTGGCCCGATCCTCCTCGATCTCGATCTGCACCAGCGAGGCGCCGGCCTTGATGGAGTTCTGGGCGATGTCGAGGATGTTCAGTGAGAGTTCCTGCATGGCTGTTACTTGTTCTGGTACTCGGCCAAAATACGATCTACATCGTCGACCACCAGGCGGCCGTACACCTCGTCGTTGATGGTCATGACCGGAGCCAGACCACAGGCGCCGATGCAGCGGCAGGCCTCGAGCGAGAAACGGCCGTCGGCGGTGCATTCGCCGCCCACGATGCCCAGATTTTGACTGAGCTTATCAAAAATGTCGCCCGCGCCTTTTACGTAACAGGCGGTGCCCAGGCAGACGGAGATTTTGTATTTGCCTTTGGGATTGAGCGAGAACTGGGAGTAAAAACTCACCACACCGTAGATCTCCTCCAGCGGCACATCCATCTTATCGGCGATGATCTTCTGCACCTCGATGGGCAGATAGCCGTAGATATCTTGTGCCTGCTGCAGTACCGAGATGAGTGAGCCCTGTACGTCCTTATGGGCCTCGATCACCTCCAGCAGTTTCTGCTCCTGCTCTTGGGTGCCGCTGAAAGGCACCGATGAGATTTTTCCAGCCATGAAACTTGACCTCCTAACGGATTGTACAGATACAGGTGTAAAAACAACCTTCTCTATCTACTATAATTAACATATGAATTATATCAAAGCGCCGCGCGCAAAGTAAAGTGAAACTGGAAATAAGCGGAAATAAACAAAAAGTTCGACGTTTACGTCAATAAACCCATTTTTTCTTTGGTAGTATTGCCTGTTAAAATATTGTCATTTAGGAGGAAAAGCGTTTGCGCCCGCCCGGGAGAAAATGCTATCATATCAGTAGATATTCTGTGCTGCCTCACCGCCCCACTGCGGCGGTGGGGCCGCGCGCATACCGGGCCGCACCGGCCCCGACTGGAGGGATACCAATTGACGATCCACGACATACAGCAGATACTCGACGCCCGCTGGATTTACGGCGAGGAGCTGGCTGACCGCGAGGTGCACACCGCCTGCGGCAGCGACATGATGAGCGATGTGCTGGCCTTTGTAAAGGACCAGTCGGTGCTGCTCACCGGCCTGGTCAACCCGCAGGTGGTGCGCACCGCCGAAATGATGGACATGGTGTGTATCGTGTTCGTGCGGGGCAAGACCCCGGACGAGAACATCACCGCTCTGGCACGGCGCGGCGAGATCGCTCTGCTGTGCACCGACGAGCGCATGTTCACCGCCTGTGGCAAGCTGTACGCCGCCGGACTGAGCGGCGGTGTGGGGGAGCGCCTCTCGTGAGCGGCGACTGACTGGCCGCGCCCGCAGCGGGCCGAGCCAGAGAAGGTGGGAGTTATAGTATGGGAGAACTGGTGAAACTGCATTACGACGTGCCGGGGGACGATTTTACCCGCGCGGGAGAGGCCTCCAGCGACGTGAAGAAAAAGCTCAAGACCCTGGGCATCGACCCGGGGTGTATCCGCAAGGTGGCCATCGCCATGTACGAGGGGGAGATCAACATGGTGATACACGCCCACGGCGGCACCGCCGACGTGGAGGTCACCACCGCCTATATCGACATTGCTCTGGCCGACCAGGGCCCGGGCATACCCGACGTGGCGCTGGCCATGACCGAGGGCTTTTCTACCGCCCCGGAGGAGGTGCGCAACCTGGGTTTTGGCGCCGGGATGGGCCTGCCCAACATGAAAAAGTACACCGACGACATCCGCATCGAGACCGAGCTGGGCGTTGGCACCACCGTGTATATGCGCGTCAACATCGCCTGACCGCGGGCCGCGCTGCAAGCGCCGGGCTCCACCGCCCGGACACTTTTATTAAATAAGGTATACACGCAGAGAGGAGGCGCACAGAAATGGCCTACCGCAACAGCCAGATAGACCGGCAGAACTTCAGTTGGTTTGCCAGCGACCGCAAGGTAAATTCTCTGGTGGAGATCGAACTCGACCGGGGGCGCATCGCGCAGTTGGGGCCGCTGTGCGCCCACTTTACCTATCCTGTGGCCGCCTTTTGCGGCGAGCGGGGGGCCGGCGGCAGTGCGCTGCTGGCGGTGGCGGCCTGCGCCTATCACGGGCGCAGCTGCCCGCCGGGGCGGCAAAAACCCTACTACACCTTTGGCGACTTCTTTACTTTTTCGGCCGACGACGCCCACATCAAGGGCTGCGTACTGCGCTATACCCTGCGGCTGCCGCTGATCGATGTGGTGGAGACCCGCCGCCGGGAACCCTGCCAGCGCTGGAACGACTACGCCCGCCGCAGCGAGCGGGCGGTGTACTACCTGGACCGCGACCGCGTGCCGGGCGCTGAGGCGGTGCTGGCGGCAGTGGCCGCAGTGGCCGCAGTGGGCAGGGGCGGTATGGTGTGTGTAGAACAGCTGGAGTGGGGGCTCTCGGTCCCCCAGCAGAAAAAGCTGGTGACCGCGCTCAAGGCACTGTGCGCCAAAAATCACTGCCAGCTGCTGTGCACCACCCGCTCACCGGCCATACTGGCTGCACTGCCGCCGGCGGCGCGCTACCGGCTGGTGCAGCAGGATGGCCAGACGCTGCTGGAACACCCGGTGCCCCCGGAGGCGGCGCTGCCACAGCACCGTGAAAAGTTGCCGATATACCTGCAAAAAGAGGCCGGCCCCTGGTTTTGGGGGCTGGCACCGCTGGCGTTGCGGCAGCAACTTCAACCGGTCTACTGCCATACGGCCGCCGAGCTGGCACAGCGACTAGGCGAAGACGACCGCGCCCCACTGGGGGCGTGTACCGCCCGCGCCGAGGGGCGCACCGCGGCACTGTTGCCGGTGGCAGCACGGCACAAGCTGCTATCGCTGCCGCCGCTGCTGGATGCGCCCAGCGAGCTGCTCAGCCGCCTGTGTCAGCTGCCGAGCCGCAGCCGGCTATGTGACAGCTGGGGCTGCGACGACACCGACTTGCAGCAGCTGCTATCTGACGCGGCAGCTACCGCCGACCCGCTAGGGGCGCTGGCTGCGGCACTGGACGAACCCCGTGAGGCGCTGCAGCGGCAGCTGGCGGCAGCGGTGCGCGACACTGTTCACTGCCGGTCTTTTGCCAGCCGCTTAGAGGCACTGTTTGAATGAGTATTCTGCGAGAGGAGGCACCCCGGCCATGACCGACTTTTACCATTCGGTGACTTTGGACCCGGACAAGTGCAAAGGCTGTATCAACTGCATAAAGCGCTGCCCCACCGAGGCCATACGGGTGCGCAAAGGCAAGGCGTATATCATCAAAGAGCTGTGTATCGACTGTGGGGAGTGTATCCGCATTTGCCCCCACCATGCTAAACAGGCCACTTATGACCCGGTGACGGCAGTGTTACAGGCACCTTACAAGCTGAAGATCGCTCTGCCGCCGCCGGCGCTTTTTGCCCAGTTCAACAACTTGGAGGACATGGATATCGTGGCCTCGGCCCTGCTGCGCATGGGCTTTGACCGGGTGTTTGAGGTGTCGCGGGCGGCGGAGCTGGTGAGCGACGCCACCCGGCGCATCATGAAGTACGGCGACATCAAGCGGCCGGTGATCTCGAGCGCCTGCCCGGCCATTACCCGGCTGATCCGGGTGCGTTTTCCCGAGCTGTGCGACCACGTGCTGCCGCTGCACGCACCGGTAGAGGTGGCGGCGGCACTGGCTAAAAAAGAGGCCAGCGAGCAGACCGGTATACCACTCGAGGAGATCTGTACGGCATTTATATCGCCCTGTGCGGCCAAGGTGACGGCGGCCAAATCGCCCATTGGGGCCGAGCGCAGCCAGATCGACTACGTGCTGGCCCTGAAAGACGTGTACCCGCTGCTGCTGGAACAGATGAGCGAGGAGCAGAACCAGCCGCTGACCAACACCGGCCGCATCGGCATCAGTTGGGGTTCCAGCGGAGGCGAGGGATCGGCGCTGCTGCTGGATAACTACCTGGCCGCCGACGGCATCGAGAACGCGATACGGGTGTTAGAAGATCTGGAGGACGAAAAATTTGACCGGCTGGACTTTATCGAGCTCAACGCCTGCAGCGGCGGCTGCGTGGGCGGGGTGCTGACGGTAGAGAACCCCTACGTGGCCAAGACCAAGCTGCAGCGGCTGCGCAAGTACCTGCCGGTGAGCTGTAATCGCCTGACTTCGCCCATACCGGCCTTTTTTAAATGGGACCAGAAGCTGGAGTACCAGCCAGTAATGACGCTGGACAGCGATCTGTCGGTGGCTATGCAGAAGTTAAACGACATCGAGCAGCTGGCGGCGAGCCTGCCGGGGCTGGACTGCGGCTCGTGCGGGTCTCCCTCGTGTCGGGCCTTTGCCGAGGATGTGGTCCGCGGCAAGGCGGCGGTGGGGGACTGTATCTTCCGCATGCGCGACGAGATCGAACTGTTGGGCGGCGACCAGACCGACCTGCGCGACCTGGTGCCGCTGCCGTTTAGAAAGGAGGAGCGGGATAATGGATAACGTGTTGTTTTCGACCGCCGATCTGGCGGACTGCGCCGGCATTGAGCCGGTGTGCTGTGGCCAGGAGAGAGAGGTGACCGGGATCTACTGCTGCGACCTGCTGAGCATGGTGATGGGCCGGGCCCAGGAGGGGGATCTGTGGATCACGGTGATGGGCAACGTAAATGCGATCGCGGTGGCGGCGCTGGCTGACGTTGCCTGTATCGTGGTGGCGGAAGGGGCCGTGCTCGATGAGGAGGCCCGCACCAAGGCGCAGCAGCAGGGCATCAACGTGTACTGCACCGAGCTGCCGGTATACCAGACCGCTATGGCGGTGACCGCACTGGCCGCCGGAGGCGCGTGATGGGGGCGGGCCGGCTGGCCCGATACGACCTGCACCTGCACAGCTGCCTATCCCCCTGCGGGGACGATGAGATGACCCCGGCTACCATTGTGGGACTGGCCAAGTTGGGCGGCCTGGATTTTATTGCCCTGACCGACCACAACACCGTTAAAAATTGCCCCTATGCCCTGGAGGCGGGGCGGTTCTACGACCTGCCGGTGATACCGGGCATGGAGCTGTGCACCCGTGAAGAGGTGCATGTGGTGTGCCTGTTTGACAGCCTGCCCGGGGCGCTGGCCTTCGGCGATGCGGTATATGAAAAGCTGCCGGATATTGCAAACGATGAGGAGATCTTCGGGCATCAGTATATCTGCAACACCGATGACGAGGTGGTGGGGAAGCTGGATAAACTGCTCATCAACGCCTGCGACATCTCCATTTACGACGCCGTGCCCATGGCCGCCCGGTTTGGCGGCATCGCCTACCCGGCCCATGTGGATAAGAGTGCCAACAGCGTGCTCTCGAACCTGGGTTTTTTAGACGCGGACATGGGGTTTACCATCGCTGAGCTGGCCGATATCGCCAAGGCGCCGGACCTCTTGCAGCGGGGGCTGTTGCCGCCGGATATCAAGACCATCACCAACTCCGACGCCCACTACGCCAAAGATATCAAAAATCCAGCCCGTCCGGAGTATCTGCCCAGTGAGATAGCAGGGTTGCTGGAGCGGCTGTTAAAAACTGCATAGCGGCAGTGCGCCGCGGGCAAACTGAGCTGTGAGCTGTGAGCCCGTGGCCCGCGCCGGGACGAGGACGGCCCCTCGCCCCGGCTTTTTTCATATTTGTAAGCGGCAGATACCGGCGGCCACGCGCGGGGACAATAAAAATGCAGTGAGCGGTATTGACAAACTACACTGCTGTGGTATACTATACATACACCCCCTCCCCCTGGGGGTGTCTACCACACAGGAGGGAGACCTTATGAGACAGCAGAAATTTGACGTCACCGGTATGACCTGCTCGGCCTGCAGCGCCCACGTAGAAAAAGCGGTGCGGGGACTTGACGGGGTGGAGGAGGTCTCGGTCAACCTGCTCACGGGCAGCATGACGGTACAGGTGGACGACCAGGTGACCGACACCCAGATCGAGGCAGCGGTCGACGCCGCCGGCTACGGCGCTACCCCCCACGGACAGCAGATCGCCGACCGGACTGCGCCGGCTGGGCCCAGCCCGGTAGAGCTGCAGATCAAAAATATGAAGATGCGGCTGTGGGTGTCGTTTGGCTTTTTGATACCGCTGATGTACATCTCGATGGGACACATGGTCGGGCTGCCGCTGCCCGGTTTTTTGAGCGGCATCGAAAACGGCGTCACCTATGCTATGGCTCAGTTTTTGCTGACGCTGCCGGTGGTATATGTGAACCGCAAGTACTACCAGGTGGGGTTTAAGACCCTATTTCGCGGGGCGCCCAACATGGACAGTCTGATCGCCATCGGCTCGACGGCGGCACTGGTGTACGGGGTGTTCGCCATTACCCGCATCGGCTACGGGCTGGGCATACAGGATATGCAACTGGCCCACCACTACCACATGGACCTGTATTTCGAGTCGGCGGCTATGATCCTGGCGCTGATCACCCTGGGCAAGTATTTGGAGGCCCGCAGCAAAGGAAAGACCAGCGAGGCCATTACCAAGCTGATGGATCTGGCCCCCAAGACCGCCACTGTGGAGCGGGACGGCCAGGAGCTGGAGCTGCCGGTAGAGCAGGTGGTATCGGGCGACACGGTGCTGGTGCGGCCCGGCCAGAGCGTGCCGGTAGACGGGGTCATCCTCGAGGGCAACTCCAGCCTGGACGAGGCGGCCATCACCGGCGAGAGCATACCGGTGGACAAAGGGCCGGGGGATACAGTCATCGGCGCCAGCATCAACCGGGCCGGGTTTTTTAAGTTCCGCGCCACCAAGGTGGGCGAGGACACCACCTTGTCGCAGATCATCCGGCTGGTGGAGGACGCCAGCTCTTCTAAAGCGCCTATCGCCAAGCTGGCCGACAAGATTTCCGGCGTGTTCGTGCCGGTAGTCATCGGCATCGCCCTGCTGGCGGCAGTCGTCTGGCTGATCGCCGGGGCCACAGTGGAGTTTGCGCTCTCGGTGGGTATTGCGGTGCTGGTCATCTCGTGTCCCTGCGCGCTGGGCTTGGCCACACCGGTGGCCATTATGGTGGGCACCGGTAAAGGGGCCGAAAACGGCATCCTCATCAAGTCGGGCGAGGCGCTGGAGACGGCACACAGCATCGACACGGTGGTGATGGACAAGACCGGGACCATTACCCAGGGGCACCCGGTAGTCACCGATATCTTGCCCCTGGCCGGGCAAGAGGAGCCCGCTCTGCTGCAGTTGGCAGCCAGCCTAGAAAAGCGCAGTGAGCACCCGCTGGCTCAGGCCATTTTAGACCGGAGCGGCGAGATGGGGCTGACACTGGAGCCCACCGACGACTTTACCGCTATTTTTGGCAAAGGACTCACCGCCTCGATCGGCGGGCAGGCATACTTTGCCGGCAACGAGGCCCTGCTGGCCGACAGCGGTATCGCCCTGAGCGAGCAACAGCAGGCCCAGGTGGCGGCGCTGGCCGAGGACGGCAAGACTCCGCTGCTATTTGCCGATAGCGAGCGACTGCTGGGCATCATTGCCGTAGCCGATACGGTAAAGCCCACCAGCGCTCAGGCTATTGCCGACTTTAGGGGGATGGGCATCGACGTGGTGATGCTCACCGGCGACAACGCCCGCACGGCTGGGGCCATCCAGCGGCAGCTGGATATCCCCCACGTCATCGCCGGCGTGCTGCCCCAGCAAAAGGAGCAGGAAGTAGCCAAACTACAGGCTGCCGGCAAAAAAGTGGCCATGGTGGGCGACGGTATCAACGACGCCCCGGCACTGGCACGGGCCGATGTGGGCATTGCCATTGGCGCCGGCACCGATGTGGCTATTGAGAGCGCCGACGTTGTGCTGATGAAGAGCGACCTGCAGGACGCGGTGACAGCCGTACAGCTGAGCAAGGCGGTCATCCGCAACATCAAACAGAACCTGTTCTGGGCATTTTTTTACAACTCGGTGGGCATTCCGCTGGCTGCCGGGCTGCTGTACCCGGCGCTGGAGCTAAAACTAAGCCCCATGTTTGGCGCAGCGGCCATGAGCCTATCCAGCGTTTGCGTAGTGACCAACGCTCTGCGGCTGCGGGGCTTTCGGCCTAAGCGCACCGGTGCCAAGCTCCGCCACTCGGCAGAGCCGGCACCGGCCGATATACAGGAAGTACACCAGAGTGATCTACCCACACAACAAGAAGGAGAGAGTACCATGAAAAAGACCATTCACATTGAAGGTATGATGTGCGCCCACTGCGTGGCGCATGTGGAGAAAGCACTGAATGCCATCGACGGCGTACAGGCCACTGTGAGCCTAGAGGACAAAAACGCTGTAGTCGAGCTGGAGCACGACGTGGCAGACGACGTGCTGAAAGCCGCTGTGACCGACGCCGGCTACACCGTCACCTCGGTAGAGTAACATGAAAGCCGACAAACAGACGGTGACCCGGCTGCTGAAGACGGCCCGGGGCCAGCTGGATGGGATCCTCTCGATGGTGGAGGACGACCGCTACTGCATCGATATCTCAAACCAGGTGATGGCGACCCAGTCGGTGCTGGCCAAAGCCAATCGGGAGATCCTAAAGGCCCACATGCTGGGCTGCGTAAAAGACGCCTTTGCCAGCGGCGATCCGGAGGAGAAACTGGACGAGGTGCTGGCTATCATCGACAAGCTGGCCAAATAGACAGGCTGCCTTGGGCGGCAAAAAGTGGGGCGGGCGACCAAATTGGTCGCCCGCCCCACGCTTATATGCAAGCTATATTACCTTTTTACTGGGTGCTTATTTACGAAATATCCATCCGGTGTACGGTGCACGAGTGTTCTTAGGCGCCTTTGACGATAGTGTAATCGTCGTACTCCTCCTCGATCTCGGTCTCGGCCTGCTCCTGGGTCTCGATCTTGTCCCAGCTGCCGAAGTAGGTGCCGTACACATAGGCGTCGTCGGGGTCAAAATCAGAGTCGATACCGCTCATCTCGGTGTAGTAGTAAAAGTCTCCCTGCAGGTCCTCGTAGGTGGCACTGCTGCCGTAACCGTTTTTCTTCTGCCCCTTAACGGTGACCTTGTACAGCGCCACGTACACGTCGCTGTCGTAACCGCCCGGCTCACCTTTCATCAGGTACTGGGCCACCTTCTCGTACCCCACCAGCTCTTTATCCTTGTCGTAGGCAAAGTCGCCGGCATAAGAGATAGAGTCATAGCTGTTTTTTATGAGCTTTTCACTTTTTGCGTCTGACGTCTCGATCACTTCGTCGGGCAGGTCGGCCACATCTCCGTACCGCTCGGTAAGGCCCTGCACTTTAAAGGTGCGGGTATCTTTGATGACCTTGATCTTGGCTTTTTTGGCTGTTTCTTTGGAGTAGACTGCCTTGACGGTGACCTTGTCGCCATTGGCGAGGCCCTCATTGGGCTCGATCTGATAGGTGACACTGCCGACGAAGATGCCCACCGCCGCGTCGTTTAGGTCGTAATCAATATCCTGTTTACTGACATAGGCCGTGCCGGCGCCCGACTCGTTATTGAAGGTGACCTCCACCCCCGAGACCAGGTCGAGCTTGGTGCGGGTGAGCACGCTCAGCAAAATACCGCCAGCGACCAGCAGCAGGATACCGCCGCCGATACAGCCCAGGGTGACTTTGCCCTTTTTGCTGCCCACGAACGCCCGCAATTTTTGAGCCGTCTGCCCCGGTGCCGCCACAGCAGGCGGCGCCGCGGTGGCTACCCCACCGGCGGCTTGGGTGGCGGTGACAATGGGCTGGCCGGTCATGGGGTCGAACCGCGGGGCCGGAGCACCCATCTGATGGGGCGTTTTGCCCTTTTTTAACTGCAGCAGGTTATAGATATTATAGCCGGCCAGTGCCACCTGCAAAATGATGGCGAAGTAAAGAAAGTACAGCGCTGCCGCCATAGCCTGCAGCGACATGGCAGCCCCGATGATAGCCATATAGTCGCCGCCCAACAGGGCAAAGCCCAGGCCCACCAGGCGCAGATTAAACAGCAGGGCCAACGTACCCACGACCCCCACCGCAAAGGTGGCGATCATGGGGATGGTGCGCTCTTTTGCCCCGAACAGCCGCAGGCCCGCCCCCGCCGTAAGGCAGAGGTTGGCGGCCAGTGAGACAAAATACACCAGCTCCAGCACCACCACGAGAAAGCCGGCCCCGCTCATACTGCTGATCGCATGCTCGCTGACGGTGAGCAGCAGCCAGGCCAGTACGGCGCCGCCGCCCATGATCACCGAGAGCAGATAAAGCCGCTTAGCCGTTATAAAATCCCTCAATTTTTGCACGATATCTCCTCCTCTAGACAGCGCCACCGCCGGTATAGCTGTCTACCGACGGCGGCGTTTTACTGGTATCAGCATAGCATATATTTGCCGCTGCTGCCTATAGGGACATTCCTATTTCGCCAAAAATCGTCTATTTACACACCGGGCGACCCATTGGTTTGTAAATTCCGCCACCTGGAAGCTGCTCAATCCGCCGCCGGGTTTACATGCACCATGCAGTGCTTGACCTGGGGGAACTCGCGCTCGACCATATCGTGGACCTGGCGGGCGGTATCGTGGGCCTGCTGCAGAGTCTGCTGGCCGGGGGCGCTGATCTCTACATCCACGTATACCCGGTCGCCAAAGAGGCGGGTACTCAGCCGGTCCACCCCGGAGACCCCGGGCTGAGCGCCGATCTTTTGCCGCAGCTGACACTGTACCTGCTCGTCGCAGGCACGATCGGTCATTTTGGCTATCGCCTCGCGAAAGATATCGATCGCCGCCTTGAGGATAAACAGGCAGATGAGTACGCTGGCGATAGGGTCGAGCACCGGCAGGCCCAGACGGGCCCCCAGTATACCGGCAAAGCTGCCCACCGAGGACAGCGCATCGGACCGGTGGTGCCAGGCATCGGCCATCAGGGCGCTGGAGGACAGCTTTTTGGCTGCTGCGCGGGTATACCAATACATGGCCTCTTTTATAATCACCGACAGCACCGCCGCCCACAGTGCCAGCGCCCCGGGCACCGCTAAGCTGCCGGCCGCACCGGAGAATATTTTTTGACAGCCCGAGACGCCGATACCCAGACCGGTGGCAAACAGCACCGCTGCCAGCAGAAGTGCCGCCACACATTCCAGCCGCTCGTGGCCGTAGGGGTGGTCGTCATCGGGCGCCTTGCCGGCCATTTTGACCCCCACCATGACGATAACGGTGCTGAACACGTCGGAGGCGGAATGGACCGCATCGGACACCATAGCTCCTGACCTGGCCAGCAGCCCGGCGGCCAGTTTGCCCGCCGACAGCACCAGGTTCCAGCCGATGGTAACGGCCGAGACGTGCATAGCCAGCTGTTGGCCGAATCTTTGTTGTTTCATGAAAGTTACCTCCCTGTCGCTCGCAAAACAGCGGCATTTTTGATAACTCTGTGACACGCATCTGCCCAGATGACCGCAGCTTTTGGGTACCAAAAAAGCACACCTGCGGAACATACTACTGTCCCGCAGATGTGCCTGTGCATTTTCATCTGCTGCCGCGCGCTGCGGCCCGGCGCACCGCGCCCCACATGGGGGCGGCCGCCTGTTCAGTTTGTACTGTAGCGATATGCAGTGCAAAGAGATTACCCATTACTATACGGTATGCCGCGAGCGCTGTCAAGGGAACACTTAAGTTTTTTGGCCGCTCTGGGTCGCCCGCACCGGCGTGTAGGTGGAAAAGGCGGCCTCGACTTTCGCGCAGGCCTGATCCAGACTGTGCACCTCGTCGCGCCGGGAAAAGTAGCGGCCGGTGACCTGGGCCGCGCCGGCCACAAAATCGCTGTCGACACCACCCAGTTCGGTGTAATAATAAAAGTCCTGTTGGGCGGTGCGGTAGCTGCTCTCTTCTTTGACCTGGCCGCGTACCGTCACCTGGTAGAGCGCCACGTAGCGGTCGCTATTGTAGCCACCGGGCTCGCTCTTCATCAGGTAACTGGCCACCTTTTGTGCCTTTACCAGCTCGCGCTCCCGGTCGTAGGCAAAATCGCCGGCAGCCGAGAGATAACGCAGATTCTTTTTAATGAGAGAGCGGCTCTCACGGTCTGACAGGTCGGTGATCGCCGGGGGCAGGTCTTCGGGAGTACGGTAGCGCTCGGTGAGGCCCTGCACCGAAAAGGTGCGGCTGGCGCGGCTGACCTGTATCCGCGCACGGCGGGCGGCAGCACTGTCGTACACCACCCGCACCTGGACCGGATCGCCGTTGTGCAGCCCCTCGCTGGGGGTCACCTCGTACCCGACACCACGCCAAAAATCGGCGGTGCGCCGGTCTTCGGTATCGGGCAGCGGGGGCTGGTCTACGTAGGCCATACCGGCGCCCGACTCACCGTAAAATACCGGCTGTAGACCGTCGGTGAGGTCGACCCGAGTGCGCCCCAACAGCGCACCGCACAAGATGAGCGACCCCAGCAACAGCGCCCCAAAACCAGACAGCACCACCGCGCGCTGGCCGCCGGCGGTAGATACCCGGCTGAGCCACCGGCCCAACCGGCTGCCGGCAGAGGGCGGGGCGGCCAGACCGCGGCCCAGCAGCTTGCCCAACGCCCAGACACCCACCACCGCCTGGGCGATAAGGTACAGCCGCAGCAGCGCGATGCCCGCCCCCAGCGAGACCGGGTCCATCTCGGTGGCCAGCACCGACAGGTAGTCGCCCCGCAACAGCTGCCGGCCCAGGTGGGCCAGCGGGGCGTTGACCAGCAGCACCACCGCCCCGGCCACCGCGCACCAGAGCACTGCGCGCAGGCCCGGTGGGCAGGGGCGTACAGCGCTGCGGCGCAGGCCGGCCAGAACCGCCGTGCAGCACAGCAGTGCCAGGCCCAGCGCATAGAGCCCCTCCAGCAGCCACAGCGGGGCAGTGGCACCTTGCAGCTGGGTGATGGTGCCACCGGCCACAGCCAGCAGCACGATTCCCAGCAGAGAGAGCGCGCCCGCCGCCGCTGTCAGCGCGTACAGGACGCGTGGCGCTATTTTTTTACCCAATGTGCGCACGGGCACACCTCCTTTTTTTAAACTGGCACACCGGGGATACCCACCTTTTTGTGCGCCAAAACACCACTTACAGAGTACCACATCTAAAGCCTTTTTGCCTACACCTTTCGCCGGCAAACGACAAGTTTTGCCGGCTCGGGGCACAGCCAGAGGGCGCCGCCGCTCCCGCGACAGCGCCCCCAGCCTATGCCCGCCAAGCCGTTTGTGTGAAGACCTGTCGCCGGGCTATTTGAGCAGTTCGGTCAGCAGCTGCAGCACCCGCTGCTTATCCAGCTGGTAGACGATCTGCACATCGCCCTGCGGCTCGGAGTAGGAGCGGGTATCCACCACCAGACGGCCGTCGGCAATGTTGCCGCCAAAGTCGACGTCGCAGTTTTGACGGCGTTTTTGCAGCACGAAACTGTCGTCGATGAGATAGAGCACGCAGAATACATCGTGCATGGCGATGGAGTAGTCATCGTCGTTTTGCATGTTGTTGCGGATACCCAATAGCTTGAGCCGGTCGGTCCAGTGCTCGATGAGCGAACCGAAATACTCAGCACCGGGGGTGCCCACGGCGGCTATCTGGGCGGCGTCCGCTTTGTTAAAGAGGATGGAGGTGGTGGCGTCGAGGGGGAACACCACGATGGGGCAGTCGGCCCCCAGCATGATGTGGGCGGCCTCGGGATCCCAGTAAAAGTTGGCCTCGGCGGCGCTGGTGATGTTGACCGCGTCGTGCCCGCCGCCCATGACGATGAGCTGGCGGATATTTTTGGCGATAGAGGGGTCCATTTGCAGGGCCATAGCGATATTCGAGGCCGGGCCCACCGCCACTACGGTGATGGGCTCGGCGGTATGGCGCAGGGTCTCGACCAGGTAGCTGACGGCGTGCTGGGGCTGGGGGGCGATGGTGGCTGCCGGCAGATCGAGATAGTCGTCGTGGATGGCGACCTGTTTGCCGCCGTGTTGCTGCTGGTACTTTTGCCGCCGCTGGTTTTGCAGCCGGCCGGGGGCCAGATGCTGTACCATAGGGCCGGGCATGCCGGCATACACCGGCACCCCGCCGCCCATGAGCTGCACCACCCTCAGGGTATTTTCGAGGGTATTGGGCAGCGGCCGATTGCCGTGGGTGACGGTGATGGCCAGCAGCCGCTCGCGCAGGGCGCTCATGGCGGTGATGATGGCCATGGCGTCGTCGGTGCCGGTATCCACATCTAAAATGATCTTGGAAGTATCTGTCTGCATACGGTATTCCTCCTACACAAGCTGGATGGGCCCGACGAGCGGGCCGATGGGCGCTTACAAAATTATTATACCGCCACTGGCTAGACGGTGGCAATGACAGTTGTCCCGCAGCTCTGTCTCCCCTAAAATAAGCTATGGCCCCATCGCCGGGCGGCGGGGGCCATAACTGCCTGTATCATTTTTATAGCGCTGTCACCGGTCTGTAGGCCGGGTCAGGTCAAGGTCGGCATCGGCAGCTGCCGCTTTCTCCAGTTGCTGCCACAGCTGGGGAAAGCACTTTTTGACGCTGAGCGGCCGCATGTCGCGACCGACAAAACCGTGCTCGGTAAAACCGGTACTGATGGGTCTCATCTCACCCTGCCGCAGTACGGCGTACCCAAAGCGAATGCGCGCCGGGGTGAGCCGCTCTATCACCGTGCGCACGGTGAGCACGTCCTCATAGGTGCAGCTGCGCACAAACTTACAGCCCAGCTGAGACAGCGGCGTAAAGAGGCCCAACTCCTCGATGGCCGAGTAGGGCAGCCCCAGCGCGCGGAAATAGGCGCTGCGCCCCTCCTCGTACCACACTGGGTAGACCGCGTGATGGACGATGCCCATGCGATCGGTCTCGGCGTAGCGGACGGTGACCAAAGTCTCGTTCACGGCCGGTCCTCCGCGCTGTCTGCATCGGCGGTCTCCTCGCAGGGCGGCAGCTTGCAGATGCGCACCTGGGCGATGCGGCGCTCCTCGACTTTGAGCACCTGGAACTGGTAACCGCCATACTCGATGGCCGGGGTCTCGTCGTCATCGGGGATGCGGCCCAAAACATCAGTGATAAAGCCGGCTACCGTGTCGTAGAGCGAGTCGTCGTAGTCGATTGACAGGCCCAGCTCCTCGCAGATATCGTCGAGATCGGCAGCGCCGTCGACGATGTAGGAGTCGTCGGGCTGCTTTTGGATCTCCTCCTCCTCGGTGTCGTACTCGTCCTGGATATTGCCGACGATGCTCTCGAGGATGTCCTCCATCGAGACCAGACCGGCGGTACCGCCGTACTCGTCGGCCACCACCGCCACCTGGGCGTGTTTTTGGGTCATGACGGCAAACAGGTCGCGGCACTTCATGGCCTCGGGCACGTAAAATACCGGGCGCATAAAGTCCTCGATCCTGCACGCCTGCAGGTCGGCCCGGCCCACCAGCTGAAGCAGGTCTTTGACAAAGACGATGCCCACGATATCGTCCAGGTCCCCCTGATAGATGGGGATGCGGGAAAAGCCGTTTTCCAAAGTGGCGCCCACCACATCCTGGATGCTGCCGGAGAGCTCGACGGCGGTGATCTCGGTGCGGTGGGTCATGATGTCCTCGGCGGTGATGTCGTCGAGCTCGAAGATGCCGGCGATCATGTCTTTCTGGCTCTGCTCGATGGCGCCAGTCTCCCCGCCTTCATCTACCAGCAGGCGGATGTCCTCCTCGGTGACGGCGTCGGCCACCGTTTGCGGGCGCACCCCGAACAGGCGGCACAGCGCCCGGCCCAGCCCCAGCGCGACCGACCCCAGCGGGTAGAGCACCAGCGACAGCGCCCGGTACAGCGGCAGCAGCCCCAGGCCACAGCCTTGGCTGCGGGCGCGGCCCAGCGCCGCCGGCAGCACCTTGCACAGCGCCACGAACAGCAGCGCATAGGGCACAAAAAGCCCCAGCGCCCACCAAAATGGAGCGAGATCCCACACCGGGCCGGGGAACAGCCGCTCGGCCAGCAGGGGATAGAGGGCCAGGTACAGGCAGAGGTAACCGGCCCCGCCCAACAGCAGCCACCCCAGACTGACACTGGCCTCTACCCGGTGGCGCTGGTCCATGAGCTGGGCCAGTTTTTTTGCCCGCCCGGGGCCCGGTTCCTGGCCGCGGCGCTCCTCGAGCCAAGTGAGCGCCCCCCAGTAAAAGGCCTGCAGCAGGCCGGCTAACAGCGCACACAGCGCCGCCCAAAAGAAAAACACGTTCATATTCCCGTCAGGGTCCATCCGTCGACTCCTCCCGATCGATAAGGCGGGTGCGCTTTGCCGGTACCCGCCAGGTGCCGTGCCGCCCACATATCTGCGGGCGCACTGTGCATATACAGAATTTATATTAACCGCTTTGGCAGCCGCTGTCAAATACCGCTGGCGGCGAGTTAAAAGGCCCGCTGCGCCGCACACATCGCCCGGCGAATGCCATCGGGGCCCCCGACCCGGGCGTCCGCGGTGGAATTTTGTGTGTACAGGCTGGTTTTGCCAGGTTTTGTCCTTTACATCACAGTTTAAAAGTGTTAAACTTTTTATTGTGGAAAGAAGGCTATCGGTCTTCTTTTATTGTACTGTTTTCGCGCTTGTGTACCCAGGACAGGGCGCAAAAAGTGAAAGAGCTCATATTTAAAAGGAGGAAATCCAATGGCAAGAAAAATGAAGACCATGGACGGCAACACCGCTGCCGGCCACGTGTCTTACGCGTTTACCGACGTAGCTGCCATCTACCCCATCACCCCCTCTTCCCCCATGGCTGAGGTCTCGGATAAGTGGGCTGCCGGTGGTAGAAAGAACATCTTCGGTCACGAGGTAAAGATCGTCGAGATGCAGTCTGAGGGCGGCGCTTCCGGCGCTGTTCACGGCTCGCTGGCCGCCGGTGCTCTCACCACCACCTACACCGCCTCGCAGGGCCTGCTGCTGATGATCCCCAACATGTACAAGATCGCCGGCGAGTTGCTGCCCGGCGTCATCCATGTTTCGGCCCGTGCGCTGGCCAGCCACGCTCTGTCCATCTTTGGCGACCACTCCGACGTGTACGCCTGCCGCCAGACCGGCTTTGCCATGATGTGCGCCACCAACCCGCAGGAGGTCATGGACCTGGGTGCTGTCGCCCATCTGGCCACCATTAAGGGCCGCGTGCCGGTGCTGCACTTCTTCGACGGTTTCCGCACCTCCCATGAGATCCAGAAGATCGAGATGTGGGACTACGAGGATCTGGCTGAGATGGTCGACATGGACGCCGTCAAAGCTTTCCGCCGCGGCGCCCTGAACCCGGAGCACCCGGTACAGCGCGGCACCGCCCAGAACCCCGACATCTTCTTCCAGGCCCGCGAGGCCTCCAACCCCTACTACGACGCTTTCCCGGCCATCGTAGAGGACTACATGAACAAAGTCAACGCCAAGATCGGCACCGATTATAAACTGTTCAACTACTACGGCGCTGCCGATGCCGAGCAGGTCATCATCGCCATGGGCTCGGTGTGCGACACCATCGAAGAGACCATCGATTACCTCAACGCCAACGGCGGCAAAGTCGGTCTGGTGAAAGTTCGCCTGTACCGCCCGTTCTCGGCCGAGCACCTGATCGCCGCTCTGCCCGAGACGGTAAAGACCATCTCGGTCCTCGACCGCACCAAGGAGCCCGGCTCCATCGGTGAGCCGCTGTACCTGGATGTCGTCGCCGCCCTGAAAGGCAGCAAATTCGAGAACGTGCCCGTGCTGACCGGCCGCTATGGTCTGGGCTCCAAGGACACCACCCCCGACCAGATCGCCGCGGTGTACGAGAACGGCAAGACCTGCGGCAAGCAGCGCTTCACCATCGGCATCGTCGACGACGTGACCGGCCTGTCGCTGGAGAACGTAGCCCTGCCCGACACCACCCCCGAGGGCACCACCAACTGCAAGTTCTGGGGCCTGGGTTCCGACGGCACCGTGGGCGCCAACAAGAACTCCATCAAGATCATCGGCGACCACACCGACATGTACGCCCAGGCGTACTTCAGCTACGACTCCAAGAAGTCCGGCGGCGTGACCATCTCGCACCTGCGCTTTGGCCACACCCCCATCAAGTCTACTTACCTGATCAACAAGGCCTCGTTCGTGGCTTGCCACAACCCCTCTTACATGGGCAAATACGACATGGTCGAGGACCTGAAAGACGGCGGCACCTTCCTGCTCAACTGCGGCTGGACCATGGAAGAGCTGGAGAAACACATCCCCGCCAAAGATAAGCGCTACATCGCCGAGCACAACATCTCGTTCTACACCATCGACGGTGTGCAGATCGCCAGAGAGATCGGCCTGGGCGGCCGCATCAACACCATCCTGCAGTCTGCCTTCTTCAAGCTGTCGGGCGTGATCGACGCCGACGACGCCGTGAAGTACATGAAAGACGCCGCCACCGCCTCTTACGGCAAGAAGGGCGAGAAGATCGTGGCCATGAACCACGCCGCTATCGAGCAGGGCATGGAGCGCGTCGTCAAGGTAGAGGTCCCGGCTTCCTGGGCCACTGCCACCGACGAGGCCACCGAGGCCGGCGCCATCGAGGGCCGCCCCGAGCTGGTCGACTACATCACCAACATCCTGGAGCCGATCAACGCCCAGAGAGGTGACAGCCTGCCTGTCTCGACCTTTAAGGATTGCGCCGACGGCACCGTGCCGCTGGGCTCCTCCGCTTACGAGAAACGCGGTATCGCCGTGGACGTTCCCACCTGGAACCCCGACAACTGCATTCAGTGTAACTTCTGCTCCTACGTCTGCCCCCACGCGGTCATCCGCCCGGTGGTGCTGACCGAGGAAGAGGCAGCTGCGGCCCCCGCCGCCATGAAGACTGCCGATATGACCGGTATGCCCGGCTACAAGTTCGCCATGACCATCTCGGTCCTCGACTGCACCGGCTGCGGCTCTTGCGCCAACGTCTGCCCGGGCAAGAAGGGCGAGAAGGCTCTGGTCATGAACTCGCTGGACAGCCAGCTGGAGCAGGCCGACGTGTTTGCTTACGGCACCGAGATCGAGGCCAAACCCGAGGTGGCTGCCAAGTTCAAAGAGACCACCGTCAAGGGCAGCCAGTTCAAACAGCCGCTGCTCGAGTTCTCGGGCGCCTGCGCCGGTTGTGGCGAGACCCCGTACGCCAAGCTGATCACCCAGGTGTGCGGCGACCGCATGTACATCGCCAACGCCACTGGCTGCTCCTCCATCTGGGGCGGCAGCTCGCCCTCTACCCCGTACACCACCAACAAAGAGGGCAAAGGTCCTTCCTGGGGCAACTCGCTGTTTGAGGACAACGCTGAGTACGGCTACGGCATGTACCTGGCTCAGGCTACCCTGCGCAGCCACCTGATCGCCGACGTCTGCGCCCTGTGCAAAGACGCCACCGGCGACCTGAAAGCCGCCTGCGAGGAGTACCTGTCCACCGTGGACGACGGCAATGCCAACAAGGCCGCGACCGAGAAATTGGTCTGTGAGCTGGAGAAAGACGGCTCTGACGCCGCCAAAGCCATCCTGGAGGACAAAGACTTCCTGGCCAAGAAATCCATCTGGATCTTCGGCGGTGACGGCTGGGCCTACGACATCGGTTTCGGCGGTCTGGACCACGTAATCGCTTCCGGCGAGGACGTGAACATCATGGTGTTCAACACCGAGGTGTACTCCAACACCGGCGGCCAGTCCTCTAAGGCCACCCCCACCGGCGCTGTGGCGCAGTTCGCTGCGGCTGGCAAAGAGATCAAACAAAAAGATCTGGCTGCCATCGCCATGAGCTACGGCTATGTGTACGTGGCCCAGGTCGGTATGGGCGCCGACTACAACCAGTGCATGAAAGCCATCGTCGAGGCCGAGAGCTACAACGGCCCCTCGCTGGTCATCGGTTATGCCCCCTGCATCAACCACGGTATCCGCGGTGGTCTGGTCAATGCCCAGGCCGAGATCAAAAACGCTGTTCAGGCCGGTTACTGGCACCTGTTCCGCTTTGATCCCCGCCTGAAAGCACAGGGCAAGAACCCGTTCCAGCTGGACAGCAAGGCCCCCACTGCCAACTACGGCGACTTTATCAAGAACGAGGTCCGCTACACCTCGCTGACCCGCTCCTTCCCGGATCGGGCCGAGGACCTGTTCGAGAAAGCCGAGAAGTTTGCAGCCGACAAGTACGAGCATCTGCTGAAACTGTCTAAACTGTACGACGTGGAGTAATCTACATCATCTATAAAAAGGTCGGAGACTTCGGTCTCCGGCCTTTTTTGTGCTGGGGCTGCTTGGCGCTGTGCACCAGTTATTGGCTGTTTGCACCGCTTACTGCCGCTGTGCTATACTCTTTATACTGGAGCGGTAAACACTGCACAAAAAGCCGGCAGTGCCCGAAGCGGGCGCTCTGCAGAGAGGGGCAACGGAGATGAGAGAAACGATTGATAACCAGGACCGCAGCGCGGTGATCCGGGAAGGTATCGCCCTGCGGGGAATGACCGTAAAGAGCTTTGCCGCACAGATCGGCATGCCGTACTCCACGCTGCTCTCGATCTTGAAAAGCGGGGTGGGGGGCGCTGCGCTGGATAACCTGCAAAAGATCTGCTCCGGGCTGCAGCTGCCCCTGGCGGCGTTACAGTCGCCGACACTGCCGCAACCGCCCATCTCCGGTCCGGCGCTGACCGCCGCGGAGCAGCGACTGCTCAAACAGTATCGCGCGCTGCCAGAGATGCAGCCGGCGGTGTGCAAGCTGCTGGATATAGAAAAGCCGTGAACAGGTACCGAGAGGTGCTGCACTGCTGGACCCTGTAAAAAAGAGCGCCGGACAGGCAGACTGTTCCAGTGCTCTTTTTTGGCGCTGTATTTAGACGAGGATACCGTACCACTCCAATGCGGGAAAGCTACAAACCATCTGGCTGCAGCCGATAAAAATGCCTATCTAGGACGGTGTCGCGACATACTTTTATCGGCGTGGCGCATATCGCATAGAAAATAAGTATACCTGCCCAAACCTGCCCAAACTTGCCCAAACTTGCCCACACCTGCCCAACAAATATCGTCACTACAGTTTTTTCAAATATATTGCGTTGATAGGGTCGCAGTGATACAATATATAGTGTTACATGCTGAATTGTACATGATGAATGCAGCGTGCTGATTTAGTTGGCGGGCAGCCGCCGCGATATAATACCACATAGAGGAAGAGGGAAAAAAGAGCATGTCAGTTTCTAAAAACGCCCAGACGGTACTGGAGCGGCGGTACCTGATCCGCGATGAGGAAGGAGCGGTCACCGAGACGGTGGACGGAATGTTTCACCGGGTGGCCAAAGCCATAGCCGCCGCCGACCTGCAGTACGACAGTGAGGCCGATGTAGCGGCTCTGTCCGACAAATTTTACCACATGATGACCGAGCTGGAGTTCTTGCCCAACTCGCCCACGCTGATGAATGCGGGGCGGCCTTTGGGGCAGTTGTCGGCCTGTTTCGTACTGCCGGTGGCCGACTCGATGGAAGATATCTTCGAGGCCATCAAGCAGGCGGCGCTGATCCACAAGTCGGGCGGCGGCACCGGCTTTAGCTTTTCGCGGCTGCGGCCCAACGGCAGCACCGTAAATTCTACCGGCGGGGTGGCGTCGGGGCCCATCAGCTTTATGCGGGTATTCAATATGGCCACCGAGGCGGTAAAGCAGGGCGGCACCCGGCGGGGGGCCAACATGGGTATTCTGCGGGTGGACCACCCGGATATTCTGTCTTTTATTGACTGCAAAAAAGACAACGCCGACATCACCAACTTCAACATCTCGGTGGGTATTACCGAGGATTTTATGGCGGCGGTCATTGCCGGCGGCGACTACGACTTGATCGACCCCTCTATCAAAAAGGTAGTGGGCCACCAGAATGCCAAGCTGGTATTTGACAAGATCGTCGAGGGCGCCTGGCACAACGGCGAGCCCGGTATCATTTTTTTAGACCGGCTCAACCGAGACAATGTAGTGCCCGCACAGGGCGAGATCGAGAGCACCAACCCCTGCGGAGAGCAGCCGCTTTTGCCCTATGAGAGCTGCAACCTGGGTTCTATCAACCTGGTGAAGATGCTCAAAAAGGGGGAGGACGGCCGCTACCGGGTCGACTACGACAAATTAAAAGCCACCGTACACGCGGCAGTTCACTTTTTAGATAATGTTATCGACGTGAATAAATACCCCATCGACAAGATCGATGAGGTGACCAAGGCCACCCGCAAGATCGGCCTGGGCGTAATGGGCTTTGCCGACATGCTGCTGTACATGGGCATCTCGTACAGTTCGGATGAAGGCGTGCAGATGGCCCGGGAAGTGATGCGCTTTATCAACGAGCAGGGGCATTTGGCCAGCCAGGAACTGGCCAAGGTGCGCGGCCCATTCCCGCTGTTTAGCCAGAGCATCTATAAAGACCAGGCGCCGCTGCGCAACGGAACCATCACCACCATCGCCCCCACCGGCACGCTGTCGATCATCGGTGGCTGCTCCAGCGGAGTAGAGCCGGTATTTGCCTATGTGTTCATTCGCAACGTGATGGACAAGACCGAGCTCATCGAAGTAAACCCCATCTTAAAGGAACGGCTCATCCAGCGGGGGCTGTACTCTGACGAGCTGATGCGCAAGATCTCTAAAGAGGGGACCATCGCCCACATCGAGGAGATCCCGGCGGATATCCGCGACGTATTCGTGTGCGCCCACGACGTGACACCGGAGTACCACGTGAAGATGCAGTCGGCATTTCAGGAGTACACCGACAACGCCGTATCGAAAACGGTCAACTTCTCCAACAGCGCCACGCTGGAAGATGTAGCCCAGGTGTATATGCTGGCCTACCGGCTGGGCTGCAAAGGGGTGACCATCTACCGCGACGGCAGCCGTGACAACCAGGTGCTCAATATCGGCAAGGTAAAAGACGGCTCTCAGCCGACTGCTCCCGCCGCTGCACCACCGCCCCAGCTGCCTACCGAGATCGGTCCGCGGCCACGGCCGGAGGTGGTGACCGGCTTTACCGAGCGAATGAAGATCGGCTGTGGGAACCTGTACATTACCGTAAATTACGACAAAGACGGCATTGTGGAGGTGTTCACCAATACCGGCAAAGCCGGCGGCTGCCCCTCTCAGTCGGAGGCGACGGCACGGCTGACCTCTATTGCCCTGCGCTCGGGCATATCGGTGGACGAGATCATCGACCAGCTCAAGGGTATCCGCTGCCCGTCGACCATCCGCCAGCAGGGGATGAGCTGCACTTCCTGCCCGGATGCTATTGCTAAAGTGGTCAAGAAAGTGGACCAGTTCATTAAAAACGGTGGGGCTGAGGGGGGCCAGATCATCCCCAGCTCATCGGTGACGCCGCCCCAGAAAGTAAAGCCCTCGGACCAGGGATTTATTGAGCGGCAGGACGGCTATGCGCTGCCGTCCCACGCACTGCGCACCTGCCCGGACTGCGGCAGCGCGCTGGAACATGAGGGCGGTTGCGTGGTCTGCCGCAACTGCGGTTTCTCCAAGTGTGGCTGAACCGGTGTTCCTAGCGACTCAAATTTATGAATAAACTGTAAAAATGCGCTGTGAACAGGTCGTTCACAGCGCATTTTTTTGCTTTTAATAGGTACTGATACTTTTTACCGGCTGGGCTTTTTCGCCAGATAGAGTTTGATGGTATCGCTCAGGGCGTAACGGCCACCATGACGCTGGATGATGTCGCGTATCTCGGCGGCAAAGGCCTGTTTTGTTTTTGCTGGCAACGAGAGCTGGTCGCAGTTGGTGGCGAGCAGGGCGACATAGCTGTCGGCATCGTATTTTAGCACCTGCTGGTAGGTCTTGTAGGTGATGCTCGTAAAGCCGTGGGCGGCCAGCTGATCGGCAAAACTGATCGCCGGACTCTTCTGGTCGGGGACAGGCGGCTGCAGAGAAGTGAGCACCTGTCGGTACTGCGGGTGGACCTTATCGAGCGATATTTTGGGGTCGGCGTAAAATTGAGGGCGATATTTTTCATACACCGCGTCCATGGCGGCGGTAAGCGGGGCATATTGTGGCAGGCGGTAGAGCGCGTGGCCAAAGCGGGCAAAGACACCGCCCGCCCGAAGCAGCGCATACACCTTGGGAAAGCCGATCTCTGGGTCTATCCACTGGAAAGCCGAGGCGGAATAGATGAGGTCGTACCGGCCAAGCGGCAGGTCGACCGTCTCGAAATCGGCCTGCAGCACCTGCAAATTGGGGTAGGCGGCGTATTTTTTTCTGGCTACCGCCGCCATGTGTGCGCCCAGCTCGACGGCGGTGACCCGGCAGCTGGCCTGTAAAAAGGGCCGAGTGGCTTGCCCGGTGCCGATACCGATCTCCAGCGCCTGTTGGCCCTTGTTGTCGGGGCCGCAAAATTGCAGGATATCGGCAAACATCTGCGCGGTATACAGCGGCCGCTGCCGGTCGTAATCCTATGCTATCTGGTCAAAAACGAGCCTTAGATCCATCTTTTACACCTCCATGACCCCAAAAAACAGAGTTCTGGAGCTATTTGGGGACTATTTTAAAGGGGTATTTACGCGTATACGACCCGTGCCGGACCAGTATTCCACACATTTTTAGAAAATGTGGAATACCGGGTGTTTGCCGACAAAAGACGACTGAAATACTCTGTATTTGACGAAAAATAAAATACCAGCTGTATAAATGCTGGTATTTTATCGTTTTTGTATTGTTGAAAGATGTTACTGATAGGACTTGCAGGCATCCAGCAGCATCTGCACGAAACGGGCGCGATCGGTGCAGTCGCTGGCCCAGTAGGTGGGCTTGGTGGGCTCTTTGTGGAAGCGCATGTCCACGTAGGTGCAGCCGTAGGTGTGATCCCCCTCGAAGTCGACCGAGATGTCGCGGTGCTCGACGGAAAACAGAGTGGGATCGATGAGCCAGGCGACCGGACAGGCATCGTGGATGGGACACAGCGACAGGCCGACTTTGGTGTGAGCCTTAAAGTAGAAATCGAGCAGCTGGGCCACCACGTTGCCCACACGGCCCCCCTCGGTGCGGAACTTCTCGACTTCGTCGAAGGTTACGCCGTTTTTCATGGTGAGGTCGAGGCCGAACATGGTGATGGGGATACCGGCGTCGAACACATAGCTGGCGCTCTCGGCATCCTGCCAGACATTGAACTCGGCGGTGCGGCTGTAGGTGGAGAACTCTTTAAAGTCGCAGGCCAGGTTGGCACCACCCATGTAGGCGATCTCTTTGATCTTGTCTTTTACCTCGGGGTGGCAAAACAGCAGGGTGGCGATGTTGGTGAGGGGGCCCAGGGCGATGATGGTCATGGGCTCGCTGGCTGCCGACAGCACCTCGTAGTAGTAGTCGACAAAGTTTTTGTCGACGACCGGGGTGGTGGGCTCGGGCAGGTCGGGGCCGTCGAGACCGGTAGAACCGTGGCCCTTAGCCGACACGTGCTCTTTGCGCATGGGTTTGACTGCGCCTTTGATGACGGGCACATCGGTGCGGCCCAGCAGCTCCAGCGCTTTCAGGGCGTTTTTGGTGACGTTATCCAGCGTGTTGTTGCCCATGACGGTGACGATGCCCCGAACATCCAGCTTGTCGCTGGACAGGGCCAGAGTGATGGCGATGACGTCGTCATGGCCGGGATCGCAATCTATGATGACCGGTAGTTTGCTCATACGAAAAATCCTCTCTTCCTAAGCGCAGGCCGACTGGCGGCGCCGTTAGTGCTCGCTGTAATACTTGACCATCTCTACGCAGAGCTGGCGGTATTTCTGCATATCCAGATCCTGGATGTCGTGGCAGTTGACCGGCAGCTTTTCTTTGCGGTAGCTGAAGTCGGGCAGGGTGGCGCCAAAGCCGCCTTTGGAGCTGGAACACTCCATATCGATATGGCAGTCTCTGGTGGTGACCATGTCGGGATCGATGAGGGCCAAAAACGGCACCGCGTCGTAGATGATGCTGGAGAGGTTGCCGTCGGGATCGGGCTTGACGTCGGAGTAGCCGGCGACCAGACCCTTGAGCACCTCGCTGATGCGGCTGGGCATCTCGGACAGCTCGGCCAAAAAGTCGAGCGGCAGACCGGTCTTTAAGCAGACGTTGCAGCCGGCCTGGGTGACCACGATACCGGATTTGTAGACGATATCGGCGGCGTGCACGTCGACCCAGATGTTAAACTCGGCCAGCTCGTTGACGTTGCCGGTGGTGGTGGAGCCGCCCATGATGTACAGGCCCTTTAACAGCTGCGGCAGGTCGGGGTACTTGAGCAGGGTGATGGCGATGTTGGTGAGCGGGCCGGTGGCGACGATGATCAGCTCACCTTTTTGCTCGACCGCTTTTTCATAGATAAAGTCCCACGCGGGCTTGGGGTAGACCGGATTTTTGGCCGGGGGCAACACCACCTGACCGATGCCGCTCTCGCCGTGGGTGCCGGTGGCGGGGCGATAGCGGTCGCGGGTGAGCAGCGGGCCGTCGGCGCCGTAAGCGACGGGGCAGTTGATGCCCAAAAACTCGGAGATGTCGCGGGCGTTGCGGCGGGTGTGTACCGCCGGCACGTTGCCGGCTACCGGGGTGATACCCAGGATATCGAACTTTTGGGTGGAGTGCGCCAGCATGATGGCGATGACGTCATCGATGCCCGGGTCGCAGTCGATGATGATTGGTATCTTTTTACTTTCCATAGGATGTTACCTCCAAATAGCGTGTACCGTGGCGGACAAGACCTGTCCTCTCGTGTACTCGTGTACAGGATATGCCGCCACAGGCCGCAGCAGCACTGTTTTGGGCATTCTATGTGTCCATTGTACATGAGCGCGGCAGCGGTTGGCAAATAGAAGTTTGCCGACCTTTTTCGTGCGGAATAGACAAAACCGGACGCCTATTTGTGTACGCTTGCGGTGGGGGTGACCCAGTGGTATACTAAAACAAATGTTTGTTTACAGCCAATGGGAGGGGGGACCACCGTGATCGTAAGTGCCAGCCGCCGCACCGACCTGCCGGCCCACTATGCAAAGTGGCTGGGCGAGCGGGCCAAGGCGGGCTATTTGCTGGTGCGCCACCCCCGCCGCTACCACCAGGTGTACCGGCTGGACCTGCAACGCGGGGTGGACGGCTGGGTTTTTTGGAGCAAGGACCCGGCCCCGCTTTACCCGCTGCTGCCCGCTTTTGACCACTGGCCCTACTACTTTCAGTTTACCCTGACCGGGTACGGGGCGGATATCGAGCCGGGACTGCGGCCTAAAAAGGCGCTGGCGGCCACCTTTTTGCAGCTGGCCGCGAGGCTGGGGAAGCGGCGGGTGATATGGCGGTACGACCCGATATTGCTGGGGCCGCAATACACCGCTGCGTGGCACCGGCAACAATTTGCCCAGCTGGCCGAGGTGCTGCAGGGCGCGACCGAGCGGTGTGTCATCAGCTTTTTAGACGACTACAAAAACGCGCCGGCACTGTATGCGCGGGGCCTGCGGCCACCCACCGCCGACGAGGCCCGTCAGCTGATGGCCCAGCTGGCGCCCATTGCCCGGCGCCGCGGCATGACCGTATGTACCTGTGCGGAGGAGCTGGACCTGGCGGCGTACGGGGTGGCGCACGGGCGCTGTATAGACGGCGAACTGCTGGCCGCTATTGGCGGCACTGCGCTGAAGGTGCCCCGGGATACCGGACAGCGGCCGGCCTGTGGCTGCGGCAAGAGTGTGGATATTGGCCTTTACAACAGCTGCCCCAGCAGCTGCCGCTACTGCTATGCCAACTTTAGCCCCGGCAAAATAGCCGGCACGGTGGCGCGGTATGACCCCTATAGCCCGCTGCTGGGCAGCGAGCTGGGGCCGGACGATGTGGTGCGGCCCTACCCGATGACCAGTTTTGCCGACTTGCAGATGACGCTCTACTGACCGACATACGCCTAAAGAAGGGGCCTGCATGGCCCACACCCTAAGGAGGAACAAGAGATGAGCGCTTACCCCTGGCTGGAAGAATACCTGCTGCAGAGACCCGGCGTGACCAGTGACTTTAAGGTGGAGTGGGGCTGGCAGCGGTATATGGTGGGCGGCAAGCTGTTTGCCGCCCTGATGCACCCCACAGACAAATACGATGCCGCCTATGCGGAGAAAGACCTGCTGAACCTGAAATGTGACCCGCTGCTGGCGCCGCTGCTGCGCCAGCAGCACCCCGAGGTGCTGCCCGGTTTTTACAGCGACAAGCGGTGCTGGAACTCTGTTGACCTGGGCGGCGGGCTGCCCGACGATCTGCTGCGGCAGATGATCGACGACTCGTACCAGCTGGTGTTTGCCAAGCTGACCAAAAAATCGCAGCGCGAGATAGCAGCCGCGCCAGAAAAATGACCGGCCGGCGACCACACTTTACAGGCGGCAGCCATGTTTGACTATTTTTAAGGACAGGGGGGAGCGAGGTGCGCGACGAGGTCGTACAGCTGCTGTTTTTCGCCCTGCTGCTGGCGGTGAACCAGTACTGCTGTCGCTGGATCTTTGCGGCGGTGTGCCGGTCGGCGGGGATGGGGCCGGAGCAGGTGGTGGCGTACCGCAAACACCTGCACCTGACGGAGCGGCCTTATTTTCATGTGAGCAGCCGACTGATCACCTTTTCCCCCGACCCCGCGAAGACCCGGCGGTGGCTTTTTTTGTACCAGATGAACCATGTACTGCTGCTGTTTGGCATGTTTTTTGCGGTGGTCGGCTGTATGACCCGCACTTTTGGCTGGGTACTGGGCCTTGTCGGGGCCGTGTTGGCCGCCTTTACTGCGATCTTGACAGTGGCGGGCGTGGTATACGGCCGGCCGCGGCCGGCCAGAGCAGCTGACACGGCGGCTGACCGCCCACCGCACGGAGCAAAAAAAGTGCGGCGGCAGTATGTGGACGCCGCGGCAAAGCTGGTATGTGCGGCGGGCATGCTGGGGTTGGCTCTGTTTATGCTGGGGGAGATGGCGCCCAAGACGCCGCCCACCGCCGAGCAGGTGCGCGCCGCGCTGACAGCACAGGGATACGCGCCCCAGGAGATGGGTGCGGATGAGCTGGCGGACTACCCGGGCCTTGCACGATATATCTCTGCCGGAGACGGTCAACTGCAGTTTTCGGTATATATATTTGATGATCCGGGCGCTGCGCGGGATACCTATGAGCGGGCGCACCAGCGTATCGTATCGCAGTGGATGCAGAGCCCATTTACCGACACGGTGACCCAGCGGTCGAACTATGCCGTTTACACGCTGCAGGCCGGAGATATGTACGCGGTGGCGGCGTATATAGGGCAGACTGTGGTATACGGGTACTGTGACTTGGATCATAAAGAGCAGCTGGTACGGTTGTTGCAGGAAATCGGCTATATGGATGCCGCCTAACTTATAATGAAAGCACCGATCTGCAGGCTGATTGTTATTCGCCGGACTAAAGAGCACCGGTCCAGGAGGCTATCAGATCTGTACATGAGGGATAGGGGGCGTTTTTTTGCTGCGGTATACCTATTTTTTTCTGTGGATGATCTTAAATTTTATAAGTTCCCTCTGGATGATCGACTGGTTGCTGCAGGTGGCGGGTATGCCGAGGCTGGAGGCCAAACGGTTTATGCTGCGCCAGAATATAAGGCGCTTTCAGCGGCTGCTCGATCAGATATGGCGGCATGCACCCGACCGGGGACGGCTGAACCGGGTGTACCTGGTCATGGTTTTGTGTACGGCACCGGGTGTTGTGTGTATGATGGCGTCCCTATCCCCCCACACCGATACCCTGGATGTATTTTTGCGTTGGGCGGCGGTGCTCTTACCAATATTTGTATGCGTTTTGGCCGCCGTGGGCGTTTGTTATAGATGGAAGAAAAAACACACCCACCGGCGGTAAGACCCCTTTTGACAAAAAGGAAGAGGAGGACGGTATATCCTCCTCTTCCTTTTTAGAGACTGGCAGATATGGCTAGTGATGCCCCCCCTTGGGACACACCCGCATGCAGATGCCGCAGACCGCGCCGCGGCCGATGTGCTGGTAGGCGCGCTTCATGTGCTGGCTACAGGCGGCGGGATCGAACATCTCTTCGCGGCAGCGCACCTCGTTCCAGTTTTTGCCCAAAATGGCCAGCGCCGGGCAGGCCTGCTGGCAGACCGTGCAGCTGCTGCAGCTCTCGCCGGTGGGGCGGGGCGGCGTATCCAGCGCGGGGCAGTCGCAAAACAGGGTGCCCAGGCGCACCCGCGGGCCGTACTGGTGGTGGATGAACAAACAGCTTTTGCCGATGTAGCCCGCCCCAGCCATGCAGGCCACCTTTTTGTGGGAGTAGCGGCCCTGGTAGCTGGAGCCGGGCAGATTGACGCTCTGGGAGGCGCCGATGGGGATATACCGGTAGCCGTGTTGCCCCAGCAGCAGACCGATACGCAGCAGGCAGTGGTCGATATAGGCGTTGACGGTGCGATAGTGGTGAAAGTAGGAGTGGGTGGGAGCGCCGTCGATCTCGTCGACGATGGCATTGGACAGCGGCACGGCAATGCTGACTGCATAGGGGGTTCCGGGCATATCGGGCACGGTGACGAATTCTGCCCCCGCCAGCCCCAGCTGGCGGCAGAGCGCCTGTATTTTTTCTCGCATGATGATACCTCGCAAAAAACATGGATCGCTGTGGCCATCTGTAAATAGCGCACAGCCGTGATCGACCTCATTTATATACTTTCGACAGGCTTCGTCGGACGCATTTTGAGACCTGCCGCGCGGGTAAAAAAATTTTTAAAGAGACCCCTACACTGGATATTGTGGTCTGATACACAGTATAAAATTTTTGCGCACCACTGTAAAGCAAAGTGGCAAAAACCGCATGGATATGGGAAACAAGAGTAAATAAGTATACATTCTATCTGTATTTATTTTTTGTAATATTACATATTGTATATCTCACTTTCACAAAAGCTTGCTTTGCAGCAACACAATATATAGTGGTTCAAATAAAAAACACCTACTAATTATAGGATTTTCCTGTTGACATCCCTTGAGGGTTGGCTTAAAATAATGCTAGCACAGACCGATATGCATGTCGTGGCTACTTTGCGTGGTGGTCACGGTATTTTTTCGCAGTCGTTCCCCTGGCTATTTTGCTTATCGACCGGCTGGCTGCCGGTGCACAGTATGTGATATAGAATGGTACTACAAAAGGAGACAGCGACATGATCGAGACCATTGTGAAGAGAGACGGGCGCACGGTCCGCTTTGACAGCGATAAGATCGCCAACGCCATCTTTCTGGCCGCCGCACAGCTGGGCGGGCAGGACTACCAGACGGCCAAGGAGCTGGCCGGCATGGTGGAGCAGTACCTGGAGGGGGAACTGCACAACACCTCTCCCACAGTGGAGGACATTCAGGACGCGGTGGAGAAAGTACTGGTGGACCAGGGGCACGCCCGCACCGCCAAAGAGTACATTTTGTACCGGGCCGAGCGCAGCAAGGTGCGGGAGATGAACTCGCGCCTGATGAAGGTGTATGAGGACCTGACCTTTCAGGACGCGGCGGAAAACGACATCAAGCGCGAGAACGCCAACATCGACGGCGACACCGCCATGGGCACCATGCTCAAGTACGGCTCGGAGGGGGCCAAGCGCTTTTACGAGATGTTTATTCTCGACCCCGAGCACGCGCAGGCCCACATCAAGGGCGATATCCACATCCACGATATGGATTTTTACACGCTGACCACCACCTGCTGCCAGATCGACCTGGATAAGCTGTTTACCGGCGGTTTTTCTACCGGACACGGCCATCTGCGCGAGCCCAACGACATCCAATCCTACGCGGCGCTGGCCTGCATCGCCATCCAGTCTAACCAAAACGACCAGCACGGCGGCCAGTCGATCCCCAACTTTGACTATGCGCTGGCCAAAGGCGTGATCAAGACCTATAACCGGCTGTACCGGCAGAACCTGGGTAAGTGCCTGGAGCTGCTGGCCGACCTGCCCGACGGGCAGCAGGCCGCCGCAGCGGTGCTGGATAAGCTGCAAAAGGCCAGTTTTGCCCCGGCGCTGGAAGACGCCGAGAGCTTTGAAGATGCGCTGAAGGCGGCGCTGCAAGACGGCATTTGCAGTGCCGAGACCGCCGCGACGGTAGCTGCACACACCAAGACCTACGCGGTGAAAGAGACCCGCCGCGCCTGCTACCAGGCCATGGAGGCGCTGGTACACAACTTAAACACCATGCATTCGCGCGCCGGGGCACAGATCCCGTTTAGCTCGATCAACTACGGCATGGACGTGAGCCCCGAGGGCCGGCTGGTTATCGAGAGCGTGCTGCTGGCCACCGAGAAGGGGCTGGGCAACGGCGAGACCCCCATCTTCCCCATCCACATCTTCAAGGTAAAAGAAGGGGTGAACTACAACCCCGGCGACCCCAACTACGACCTGTTCAAGCTGGCCTGCAAGGTATCGGCCAAGCGGCTGTTCCCCAACTTCTCGTTCTTGGACGCACCGTTTAACGCCATGTACTATAAGCCCGGCCACCCGGAGACCGAGATCGGCTACATGGGCTGCCGCACGCGGGTGATGGCCAACAACTACGACCCCGAGCGGGAGATCGTGAGCGGGCGGGGAAACCTGTCGTTCACCTCGATCAACCTGCCGCGCATCGCCATAAAATCCCACGGCGACATCGACTGGTTCTTTGAGGAGCTGGACCGCAAGATCGACCTGGTCATCGACCAGCTCAACCACCGCTTTAAGATCCAGTGCCAGAAAAAAGTGAAGAACTACCCCTTCCTGATGGGGCAGGGGGTATGGATCGACTCGGAGAAGCTGGGGCCGGAGGACACGGTGGGCGAGGTGCTCAAACACGGTACCCTGACTATTGGCTTTATCGGTCTGGCCGAGTGCCTGAAAGCGCTGATCGGCGCGCACCACGGCGAGAGCAAAGAGGCCCAGAACCTGGGGCTGGAGATCATCGGGTTTATGCGCAAGCGCTGTGACACCGAGAGTAAGCGCACCGGGCTCAACTACTCGCTGATCGGCACCCCGGCCGAGGGGCTGTCGGGCCGGTTCGTGCGCATCGACCGCGAGGTGTACGGCGAGATACCCGGTGTGACCGACCGCGATTACTACACCAACAGTTTCCACATTCCGGTGTATTTCCCCATCGGCGCCTTTGACAAGATAAGGCTGGAGGCCCCGTACCACAATCTGACCAACGGCGGCCACATCTCGTATGTGGAGCTGGACGGCGACCCCCTGCAGAACCTGGACGCCTTTGAGCAGATCGTGCGCTGCATGAAAGAGGCGGGCATCGGCTACGGGTCGATCAACCACCCGGTAGACCGCGACCCGATCTGCGGCTATACCGGCATCATCGGCGACGTGTGTCCCCGCTGCGGCCGGCGGGAGGGGGAGGGGATCAGCCCCGAAAAGCTCAGGGAGCTGCAGCGCCAGTATCCCGGGGTGCCCCAGTTCGTGGGCATTGAATAGACAGAAGGAGCGGCACTGGCGAGAACACCTACGCACACATGAACACCGGAATCAACGCCTACACAAGCACCGGGCCGGCTGCCGAGCGCGCAGCCGCGCACCGCGAAGATAGACATACACTTTTTATAAGCAGCAAACAGGAGACCGTACAGGGCCTGGGGCCCTGCCGCGACCAGGGAGGTAACGACTATGGCACAGAACACCGCGACCAATGAAAAATACATCGGCGAAGGGGTGGGCTTTGAGCGCATCCGCCGCATCACCGGCTATTTGGTGGGCACCATGGACCACTGGAACAACGCCAAGCGCGCCGAGGAGCACGACCGGGTAAAACACGACGTGCAGATGCAGAAGCTGTAAGCGCGGATGCCGCTTGAGAGAGCGCCTGACTGAGCCCCGCCCGGGCCCGGCCGGGCGCTCTTTTTTTGCCGGGTGACAGGACATAGAAAAGAGCGACTAAAAATGCCGCACCTTTCACAAAAAAAGCAGGGGAACAGACGGGGTGGCAGCCGCTTTTTTGTGCACTATAGCGCATGTGGCCGGCGGGTATCTGTAGCCTTTAACAATGTGAGAAAAAGGCCTTGCAAAAGGATTTATGGCAGCTTATAGTAGGGGTATGACCGACACACAGCGGGGTGGGGTTTCTCTCCCGCGCTGTTTTTTATGTAGCGGCAGGACTTTGGAGGAGGTTTTTATATGGATTATATCGTAGCTGGCATCACCATCACCAACGACGTGGTGTTCGCCGACGGCACCAAGAGCGACTGCCACCTGGGCGGGGCCATCTTTGCCCTGGAAGGGGTGCGGCTGTTTACCGACAATGTGCTGTACGTCTCGAACGTGGGACCTGACTTTGAGAAGTATTACGGCCAGTGGATGGACGACAACAACCTGAAGCGCGACGGTCTCTCTGACGTGTTGGAGCACACCCACTACAATATCGTCAAGTACTATCCCGACGGCCAGTACTACGAGTACTCCATCTACGGGGAGGAATTTTCCAAGCGCAACCGCGAAAAGACCGACATTACCGGCGAACAGATACTGGCGGTGTGCAAAGGCGCCAAAGCCATGTATCTGGACTGCCACGAGAGCGAGCCGGTCATGGCCCATCTGGGGGACATTCGCGCCACCGGCTGCAAGATCATGTGGGAGCCCCCCTCGAACATGCTGATAAAGCCCGAGCTGCGGCAGAAGGCCTGGGAGATCATCGACCAGGTGGACATGTACACCATGAACAAGCCCGAGTCGTTTGCGCTGTTCGGCGTAGAGACCGAGGAGGAAGTGCTGGAAAAACTGCTGGCCTACGGCAAGCCCTGTTTTTACCGGGTGGGCTCGAAGGGCTCGTACATGGTGGCCGACGGCAAATACGCCTTTGCCCCCAGCATAGATGTGGGCGAGTTCGTAGACCAGACCGGCTGCGGAAACTGCTCTACCGCCGCCTCGATGTACGCCTGGTTCGAGGGCAACGACCACCTGATGACCTGCATCATGTCGAACCTGGCCGCCGCCTACAACCTGCTGCAGTACGGCCCCTACCCCAAGACCACCGCCGAGACCAGCGCCCACATTATGGAGCTGGCCCACAAGTACTACGACGAGCTGAAGGACAAGTAGACCTCTGTTTGCAAAACATGAGAGGACCGGCCATTTTTGCGGCCGGTCCTTTTTGTATTGGCCGCATTTTATGCTATAATAGCAGGTATACGGCCGCGCCCGGTACCGGGCGGCGGACAGGCCCGGGGCAGCTGTGCCGGGCACACCGGGAAAGAGGAACGAGGCACCCATGTACTTACACGCCAAAGACCTGTATCTACAATACGGCCAGCGCCCGCTGCTGCGGGGCTGCAGCCTGTATATCGGCCAGGGGGACAAGATCGGTCTCATCGGCCAAAACGGCACCGGCAAGAGCAGCCTGCTGCGCATTTTAGCCGGACTGGAGCCGCCGGACAGCGGGCACATCGACCGCGCCGGCGGGGTGCGTATCGCCTACCTGGCGCAGGATACCCGCATCCCGCCGGAGCACACGGTGCTCTCGTACGTATTGTCGGCCATTGAGCCGGGACAGCGGGAGCAAAAGGCCTATGAGGCCAAGTCGATCCTCAACCGGTTGGGGCTCAGCCAGCACGACGCGCCGGCGGGCAGATTGTCGGGCGGGCAGCAGAAGCGGGCGGCCATCGCCGCGGCGCTGGTGGCCCCCAGCGAGCTGCTGATACTGGACGAGCCCACCAACCACCTGGACACCGACATGGTGACCTGGCTGGAGAGCTATTTGGCCGGCTACCGGGGCGCTGTTTTGATGGTGACCCACGACCGCTACTTTTTAGACCGGGTGGTGGGCCAGATCGCCGAGCTGGACCGCGGTCAGCTGCACCTGTACCCGGGCAGCTACAGCGCCTATGTACAGGGCCGGGCCGAGAGGCAGGAGATGGCCGCCGCCAGCGAGAGAAAGCGCCAGAGCATTTTGAAAAAAGAGCTGGCCTGGCTGCAGCGGGGCGCCCGCGCCAGAGGTACCAAGAGCCGCGGCCGCATCGAGCGGTACCAGCAGCTTTCTGAGCGGGAGGCGCCGGCCGCCGAGGGGCAGGTGGCGTTTTCTTCGCTGAGCTCTCGCCTGGGGCGCAAGACGCTCGACGCCGAGCACCTGAGAAAACAGTACGGCCAGCAGGTGCTGGTGGACGACTTTTCGTATTTGATGCCGCGGGACGACCGGGTGGGCATTATTGGCCCCAACGGCTGCGGCAAGACCACCCTGCTGGGCATGTTGGCCGGCGATATACTGCCCGACAGCGGCAGTGTGGACGTGGGGCAGACGGTAAAGCTGGGCTATTTTCGCCAGACCTGCGACGAACTCGACCAGACACAGCGGGCCATCGACTACATCCGCGAGATCGCCGAGAACGTACAGACTGCCGACGGTACTATGACGGCCAGCCAGATGATGGAGCGCTTTTTGTTTGACGGCGACATGCAGCACACCGAGATCGGCCGCCTGTCGGGCGGGGAGCAGCGGCGGCTGTATTTGCTGGGCATTTTGATGCAGGCGCCCAATGTGCTGTTTTTAGACGAGCCCACCAACGACCTGGATATCCAGACGCTGACCATTTTAGAGGACTACCTGGACAGCTTTTCGGGGGCGGTGGTGACGGTGTCGCACGACCGCTACTTTTTAGACCGGGTGGCACAGCGCATATTTTGCTTTGAGGGGCAGGGGCAGGTGTGCCAGTACCTGGGCGGCTACACCGACTACCTGCAAAAGCGGCCCCAGCCCCAGGCCGCCACTGCCGCCCCAAAGGAAAGTAGGGCCGCGCCCCGCCCCAAAAAGGAGCGGCCGCTGCGCTTTTCGTTTAAAGAGGAACGGGAGTTTGCCGAGATAGACGGCGATATTGCCGCGCTGGAAGAGACGCTCAGCGAGCTGGAGGGGCAGATAGAAAAAGCTGCCCGCGACTTTGCCAAACTGCAGGAGCTGCTTGACCAAAAAGAGGCGCTGCAGGCCCAGCTGGACGAGAAGATGGAGCGCTGGGTATACCTAAACGACTTAAACGACCGCATTACCGCCCAAAAGGGGCAATAGCGCCACTATACCAACTGCTTGAGACACCGAAAAACCGGCGGCTGGGCGGTGTGCCCGCTGCCAGAGATAAAGGAGCGTACCCATGAACTATGCAGATATCACCCTGCGCATTGCCGGTGTGGTGCAGGACTCGATCGTGGACGGGCCGGGCCTGCGCTTTACGCTGTTCGTGCAGGGCTGCCCCCACCGCTGCCCCGGCTGCCACAACCCCCAGACCCATGACCCGGCGGGGGGATACGACTGCTCACTGCAGAAGATCTTAGACGCGGTGGACAAAAACCCGCTGGTATCGGGCGTGACGCTGAGCGGCGGCGAGCCGTTTAGCCAGCCGGAGCCGCTGGCGGTGCTGGCCGGCGCGCTGCGGCAGCGGGGAAAGAACATCATCGTCTACTCGGGCTATACCTTTGAGGAGCTGCTTTCGCGGGCCGAGCGCGAGCCGGCGGTGATAGAGCTGCTGAGCCGGTGTGACTACCTGGTGGACGGCCGCTTTATTTTGGCGCAGAAAAATCTGCTTTTGCGGTGGCGGGGAAGCGACAACCAGCGCATCGTATACCTGCCCGACAGCCTGCGGGAAAAGAGAGCTGTTACCCGCGAAGATATGACGTTTTCAGATGACCGTACCGATGTAGAGATGTAAAAAGGAGATGGACCATGCCAAAGAAAGTAAAGAGAACTGTGCAGACCCACCCCTATAAGATGAGCCCCAACGTAAAGCACTTTGTGTGGACCATGCTGCTGGCGGCCATAGCCGCCGTGGTGGTGCTGGCCATCAGCACCGCGCTGCACGCGCTCAAGGGCGATGCAAATCTGGTATCGCTGGAGGAGTTTGACGCCTCGTATACCAAGATCTGCGAGGAGCGCGGCCTGACGGCAGCTGCTCAGCGGCAGGCTGAGGGCAAACAGGGCAAAGAGGAGCTGTACCAGTATAAGATCGCCACCGAACAGGGAGACCTGCTGCTGAAGGTGCAGCTCAACGACGACGGTAAGGTCATCAGCGCCAACTACCAGTGGCCCACCGGCCAGACCGACCTGGATGCGGTGGCCCAGTACGCGCCGCCGCTGTTCTTGGCGCTGGATAAGACGCTGCCGGTAGAGGGTAGCGGCGAGGTGATCGACGCGCTGCAGGACGATAAATTCAAAAAGAAAAAGGACAAGGACGACACCGGCGACACCTGGGAGTACAGCCGCGAGAAGATCCATTACCTGTACTACGCCGACGACAGCTACTGCGCGCTGTTCGTATCGAACCTGGCCGGCGCTTAAAATATTGAGCGGATGGGGGCAGGCACAGGAGCGGCGCTCGCGGGCGGGACGCACATCGAGCTAATGCTGCCGGTACCGGATGACCGGCGGGCGGTGCTCGCTTGCCGGGCGACTTTTATAGGGCGGGGCGATAGCCTGGATGATGTTGCTGCGCCGGTGGGGCACCCGGACTACGACCGCTGGTACCGGTGGGTGCGCGCCAGCCGCAGTGGCAGCGGGGACACGGTGCCCGCCGAGCCGGCGCTGGCCAACTACGCTGCCTGACCAGCACCGGTCAGGTGGGCAGCTGGTGGGGGTGACCGATATTTGCCGCCGGCTAAACAGCTGTCTGCAACAGTTTGGCGGGTGTATCGGATACAGATACAGAATCCACCCCCAATGGCGGCGACGAGAGGCTTCTTTTGGCGTTACCGGAGTGCCGCGAACGGGGATTGCGGCGGGTGCTTTTTGCCCGTGACAGTGAAAACATCACCTTTGCAGAGCACGACGCGGCACTGCGGCGCCGGGTGGCCGGACCAGCTGCCTTAAGGTAAGTTTTTGACAGACCGCTACCGGACAGACCTGGGCGCCGGTATACGGTAGCTGTACCCTGTGAGAAAAACCAAACGGACCGCCGGGCGGACGGCGGCACATTTAATAAAGAGAGAGGCATGACCCATGGATGATAAGACCGCACTGGTACTAGAGGGCGGTGGCCTGCGCGGCACCTACACCGCCGGTGTACTGGACTACTTTATGGAGCACGAGCTGGCTTTTCCGTATGTGATCGGCACCTCGGCCGGAGCCTGCAACGCCACCGGCTATTTGTCGGGGCAGATCGGGCGCACCAAAAAGATCAACACCGAACTGCTGCACACCAGCAAATATAAAGGGCTGGGGCAGCTGATGAAAAACGGCACCTTTTTGAACCTGGACTACCTGTTCGACGAGATACCCAACGAGATACTTCCCTTTGACTACGACGCCTACGAGCAGAACCCCGCCCGTTTTGTGAGCACCTGCACCAACTGCTACACCGGCCTGTGCGAGTACTACGAAAAAGCGGATATGGGCCGCGACATGACGGCGGTGCGGGCCTCCTCCTCGCTGCCGCTGGTGGCGCCCATGGTGGTGATGGGGGACGGGGCCTATCTGGACGGCGGGCTCTCTGACTCTATCCCTTATGGACACGCGCTGGCCGACGGCAACGACCGGTGTGTGGTCATCCTCACCCGGCCTGACGGATACCGCAAAAAGCCCTCGATCAGTTACCTGTTTATCAAGAGTCTCTACAAGGACTTTCCGCTGCTGCTCAAGAGCATCAAAGACCGGCCGGAGACCTACAACCGCCAGCTGGAAGAACTGGCCGCGCTGGAGCAGGCGGGCACAGCCTTTGTTATCAGGCCCTCAAAGGCCATTAAGATCGGCCGGCTGAGCGCCAAAAAAGAGGAGCTGCTGGCGCTGTATGATCTGGGCTATCAGGACGCGGCCAGCCACTATGCTGCCCTACAGGACTTTTTACAAAAAGAAGCCCCAGAAAATGAACGAGCAGATACTGTGCCGGAGGCCGAGCAGTGAAGGCGGTGGTGCTGGACGGGTACGCGCTGAACCCGGGCGACCTGAGCTGGGACGGGCTGCGCGACCTGTGCGACGAATTTACCTGCTACGACTACACTGCCCCCGCCGAGACCATCGCCCATATCGGCAGCTGCGAGGTGGTGTTTTCTAACAAGACGGTGATTACCCGGGAAATACTCGACGCCTGCCCGCAGGTGCGCTTTATCGGCCTGCTGGCCACCGGGTACAACATCATCGATATCGAGGCGGCGGCCGAGCGGGGCATACCGGTGTGCAACGTGCCCAGCTACTCCACCGCCTCGGTGGCGCAGATGACGATCGCTCTGCTGTTGGAGATCACCAATGCGGTGGGCCTGCACAGCCAGTCGGTCCACGGCGGGAGATGGCAAAACTGCGACGGTTTTACCTACTGGGAGACCCCGCAGATAGAGCTGGCAGACAAGACCTTTGGCATTGTGGGGTTTGGCAATACCGGTATGGCCACCGCGGCCATTGCTCAGGCGTTGGGCATGCGGGTGCTGGTGTACACCCGCACCCCCAAGCCCCAGTACCAAAGCGAGACGCTGCGCTTTTGTGCGCTGGATGAGGTGCTGGCGGGCAGCGATATTTTGTCGCTGCACTGCCCGCTGTTTGCCGAGACCGAAAAGATGATCGACGCTGTGGCTATCGCCAAGATGAAAGACGGGGCCATTTTGTTGAACACCGCCCGCGGCGGACTGTTAGACGAGCAGGCGGTGGCTGATGCGCTGGATAGCGGCAAGCTGTACGCAGCGGGGCTGGATGTGGTGGCGGTGGAGCCCATACTGCCCGATAACCCGCTTTTAAAGGCCAAAAACTGTCTGCTGACCCCACACATAGCCTGGGCCACCTTTGCCGCCAGAAAGCGGCTGATGGGGGTGCTGGAAGAAAATCTGCGCGCCTTTTTAGAGGGCAGGCCGCAAAATGTGGTAAACAACCTCGATTAAACGAAAATGCCGGGCGAAAATCGCCGGGCATTTTTTTAAAGAAAAAGTGGGGGGAGGGGGGACACAGCGATACGCCTGCATATGCTAGTCCCCAGCGGAGCGGGCAAGACCTATTTGACCGAGCGGTCGACCCACAACCCGTGGGTGCCCGGGTTACCCGGGTACATAGTTTGCCCCACTGCAACCTGTAAGACTGTTTTGGACCGCACTGCAGCGTATGGTACGCGGTGCGATCCGGCAGAGCGAGACGCGCTGCTGCGGGCATTTTTACAGCGGCCAAACTTGGGTGATAGAGGGGGTATATATAGATTGGCTATCACCCAATTTTGAGCGGGCTGACACCGTGATTTTTTTGAGTCTGCCCCGATCTATCTGCCGGCGGCGTATTTTAGGACGCTTTATAAAGCGCAAGCTGGGCATGTTGCCCGACAAAAAAGGGGGGACCTGCACTCACTGCTGGATCTGCCGCGGTGGCTGGGTAGCTGGGTGGCTTTTATATGCATACGCTGCCCTATATACGGCAGGTACTGCCGGCCTACCCGCACAAAGCGGTAACTCTGCACAGTTGCCGGCAGGCGCGGCAGTATTTTGAGGATGGTAGGGACCGGGCGCCGCCGGCCAGCGATATAGAAAAATGGGCACGCAGTGCGTGGACATATAGGTAGCTACGGTATGGCTATGATGCCCCAAAAAGGGGCCTGACGCTGCCTGGTTCAAGCTGTTTCCACCAGGAGCGGCCGGATAAATGAAAAAGAGCGGTGGCACCACAGGTAGGGCACCGTGCTCGGCACAGGCGGCAGAGGTCGCAGGGCCGTTGACAAAACAGAAAAACAGTGCTGGATGGGAGCATGTTCCCATCCAGCACTGTTTTTTTAGATTTTGATGCCTGTCACCAGCTGCTTTTTTGGCGTATTAGAGGGCGCAGATAGCGGTGGCCAGACTGCGCAGGTCGTAGCGATTGACCGCGTCGATGAGATCGATATAGTGGGCGGGAAAAGCACCGGCGCCGCGGTAAGCGCCCATGATAGCCCCGATCATGGTGGCCACGGTGTCGGTATCGGCGCCGCCGTTGACCCCGTACTGGATGGCCTGCAGCGCGTTGCCGCCGCTGGCGGCGATGTAGCCGAACACCGCCGGAACCGACTCCAGTGCCGGCAGTCCGGTGCCGATCACTTCGGATATCGCCCGCAGGGCGCCCTCGAAATCGCCCTGATGGGAGAGCCCCAGAGACACAGCCAGACGAATGCGCTTTTCGTAGCTGGCGGCGGGGCCTGGTTTGGCTACCTTTTGTGCCCGCCGGGCCCCTTCTGCGGCGCCGTAGATCCCGGTCTCGATCAGGTCGTCGAGCGATGCGCCGGGCTGCAGCGCCTGCCACACTGCCGCCGATACGGCGCAGGCCCCGGCCAGCGCCGCCACATTGGGGTGGGTGCACAGACAGGCGGTGATGGCACCGTCGATGGTATCGCTGAGACTGTGAGGTGTAAACAGGGCAAAGGGGCCGGATTTCATAGCCGCGCCGTTAGAGGTGTAGAGGTTGTCGCACAGCGGTCCCCGGCCTATATCGGGCTGTGGCTGGCCGGCCTCGATACGGGCGATAGCGGCCAGCGTGGTGGGACCCACGTAGGGGTCGCAGAACTCGGGCAGGTGAGACCACTCTACCAGCGCCCGGTGGGCGGCACTGGCGGTGATGCCGCCATCTTTTACAAAAGCCCAGCAGGTGAGGTAGGAGAGAGAAAAGTCGTCGGTGACGTGGCCGGCGGGAGCGCCGTTGGCGTATGCGTCGAGGGGGGAATCGATCAGGTCGGTGACGAAACCGCCAAAGTCATGCTTGATCATATCGATGGTGCGGGTCTCGGTGGGGGCGCCCATCGCATCCCCCACCGCGGCGCCGAGCAGGCAGCCCAGCACCTGGTCGTAGGTGGCGGCCATCTAGATCTCCTCCTTTGGGCCCAGAGGGGCAAGGTGGGCAAGCTGCTCGGCCAGCGGCAGCAGGTCGAGAGCATTCTCCCGCTCGATGCAGGTGAGACTGTCGGTATCGGGCAGGGCCTGGGGCCATACCGCCCCGGCGAGCAGGCCGGTGATGGCGGCGATCGTGGGGCTGTCGTCACCCAGGTTGGCCGCTATCTGCACGGCTTGCCGGGCACTGGTAGCGGCACAGAGACAGCCAAACACCGCCGGCACCGCATCCACCACCTGTTGGGTGGCACCGATGTAATCGCCCAGCTGCTGCACCGCGCGGTCGAGATCGCCGCGGCAGTCGTTCCCCAGCTGTACGGCCAATTGGATGCGCCGGTACAGAGAGGGGCCTGCCGTGGGGCGCAGGCGCTCACAGCCCACCGTTTGCCCCAGCCGCCCCAGCGCCTGCCGGTAGCCGTTTTGGGCGGCAGCCAGCCCGTGCTGTATGGCGGCCAGCCGGCTGCCGGTAGCCAGTGCTGCCGACAGCGCGCTGCCCACTGCGGCGGCGCCGGTGACCGACAGCAAATTGGGGTGGGTGGACTGGGCGGCGGTAATGATATCATCTACCAGCCGGCTGTCGCCGGGATGGCAGAGCGCCACCGCCAGACCGGCAGCGCAGCCGCCACTGGTGGCGCTGCGGTTAAAGCAGGCCACCCGGTCTTGTTTGGTAAGGGGCAGCTGCTGACCGGACAACAGCTTTATGCCCCGCTGGGTGATGGGCTCGCGCTGGGTGGCATAGCGGATATTTTTTGACCAGCGCAGCGCACCGGCTTTGGCCTGTTCGACACCCCAGCTGCCGTCTGCCGCCATCTGCTGGAGCATGGCGGTGAGCAGAGTAAAAAAGTCGCTGAGAGAACCCTTGGGGCTGCCGGCGTTTACGCTGTCGGCCGGGATGGCCGACAGCGCCGTGACTGGGCCGCTGTTTTGCCGGTATAAAACGGCGCTGCTCTTTCCCTCACAGATCATGCCCAGCGCATCTCCGTAGGCGCCCCAACTCAGGGCGGCGTAGTATCTATTGGCTCTGTCCATTGGCGTGACCCCCTTAAACGATATTTTTATAGCGGTCCATCAGCTCGGTCACTTGGCGGCGGCTGACGGCGCCGCTGCGGCCGCCGACCGACGAGACGCACACGGCACTGGCCGCACAGGCAAACCGGGCCGCCCGGACCGGATCTTGCTGCTGCAGCAAGGCGTGCATAAAGGCGCCGCTAAAGGTGTCGCCGGCACCGGTGGTGTCTACTGCCTTTACCGGGTAGCCGGGCACCGCCGTACAGCCATTACGGGTGCAGACCAGCACCCCGTCTTTTCCCCGGGTGAGCAGCGCGATCTTATCGCTGTCGCCGATGAGATCGAGCACGCCCTGTTGACCCCGATCGCCAAAATAGTAATCGACCGCGCCCTGATTAAAGCTGATGACCGACGCGAGCTGCAGGTAGAAATCGTCGTCGCTTTTATCGGTGGCGGAGGTGGGCTCGGCGTCGACGAAGATACGGGTACCGCCGGCGGCCAGCTGCGTCAAGAGTTGGTGATCGTTTGGAAGAAATTTGTAGGAGAGCATATCGGAGTACACGAAACTGGCGCCCTGCAGCAGTGCCCGCTTAGCCGGTGTATCGCGCACCATGAGACGGTAAGGCATTTTTTGCAGCAGGATGATGCGCTCCTCGCCGTAGAGCAGTATTTGGTGCACGACATTGGGGCGGCCGGGATAGATATCGAGGTAGTCGGTACACACACCGTATTTAGCCACCGACTGGATCAGCGGCTGGGTGTAGTCGTCTTGCCCCATGCCGCCCAGCATATAGCAGCGGCTGCCCAGAGCGGCCACTACGCTGGCGGTATTGGCCATGCCCCCGCCGGGACGCCACTCGAGATAGCTGGCATTTACCTTGCCGCCCAGCACCGGCAGTGTATCGATGCGGTAGTAATCGTCGCGGATACTGCGGCCGATACACACTACATAGCCGCTGGATACCATAAAAAACCACCTCCAAGGCCCATTATAGCCCTGGAGGTGGCGGTTTGTATACCGGCACAGTGCCTACCGTTTGCCGCTGTTTTTTGACATCTAGCCCACCAGAAGTTGGAGCAAGATACCGGAAAGCGAGCCCACGGCAAACAGGGTGAGTATGATCTTGCCGTTTTGGCGCAAATTTTTGTTGTAGCGAAACAGCATGACCAGGCCCACCCCGGCACCGGTGGTGAGGCCGGCGATGACCGAGCCAAAGGTGATGCTGCCGGCCAGGTACAGCTCGGTGAGCAGTACCGAGGCGGCGCAGTTGGGTATAAAGCCGATGACCGCTGCCAGCACCGGCTGCCACAGGCTGTTTTGCAGCAACAGCTTTTCGATAAAGGCGGTACCCACCAGAGAGATGAGCAGATTAAAGGCCAGCATGAACAGCAGGATAAAGACAAAGATCTGCAGTGTGTGGCTGATGGCCGAGCGCCAGATAGAGTGCTGGTGACCGCGGTGGCAGCTGCAGCCGGCGCCGTGCTGCTGGCAGTCGTGCCCCTCGGGAGACTGCTCCTCGCCCAACTTGCGCACCACTACCGGCCGGTGCAGCAGCAGATCGACCACAAAGCCGACGATGAGAGCCAGCACCGTTTTTACCGCCAGCAAAAAGAGCGTGTCCTTCATGCGGTCGGGGTGAGCCAGCATGACCGGCAGCGCCTCGTCTGAGGTGGAGATGAATACCGCCAGCAGCGTGCCCACGGTGACCAGGCCCCGACTGTAGAGATTGGCGGTGGCCGCCGAGAAACCGCACTGGGGAATGACCCCCAGCACGGCACCGCCCAGAGGGCCGAACCTATCGAGCACGGCGTGCAGTTTGACGGTAGAGCGGTGTTCAAAATACTCGATGAGCAGATAGGCCCCCAATAAAAAGGGCAGCATTTTGGCCGCATCTTTGAGGGTGTCTAAAATGACGTCTAAAAAGTCCATAATGCCTCCGAAAATGGGGCGGCCGGGGCAGAGGAGAAATCTGCATCTTCTGCCGGGCGGCCGCCCTGGATACATCTTTATTATAAACCACCTGTCAAATGTTTTTTGTAACAATGTGCAGGTGTCGGCCGCGCCGCTGAGCCCTGCGCCGCCCCAAAAAGCGAGTATAAAAACAGGGACAGGCGACCCTGTTTTTGGCCGCCTGCCCGAATATTTTTGGCGCTATGGAGCTGTAGTAGAGAGCCCTACAGTTACAGCTGCATCTGCTGTGTGTATTTTTGCCAGTATGCGCGCTGCAGCTGGCCGAGCAGCTGCGGGGCCCGCCCGCCGACCGGGCACCCGTCGATACTGGCTACCGGTGCGCCCATACAGCCGGTGGAGAGCACCAGCACCTCGTCGGCTGTCATGAGCTCCTCCAGGGTAAAGGGCTGCTGGCTGGTGGGGATACCCAACTGTTCGCACAGCTGCAGGCAGTGTTTGCGGGTGATGCTGGGCAGTATATAGGCGTCTAGTGGCGGGGTGCAGAACACGCCGCCGCGAAACATGGCGATACCGGAGTGGGCCCCTTCGGTGACCCGGCCGTCGCGGTGAAACACCACCTCGTCACAGCCGTGCTCGACTGCCTGCTGGTAGGCCATCACATTGGGGATGAGGTTGAGCGTTTTGATGTTGCAGTGCAGAAAACGGGTGTCGGGCACGGTGATGAGACGCATGGGCTTTTTGACGTCGTCCAGCGGCATCAGCTGAATAAAAGCCATGAGTTTTGGCGCGCTGTTTTGGGGAAAGGCATGACTGCGCGGGGCCGCGCCGCGGCTGGCCTGCCAGTAGCACAGGTAGCTGTGGGCCGGGTCGACCCGGCCGGCCAGATCGCACAGCAGCTGGGACAGCCTGCTTTTTTCCATGGGGGCGGGGATGCGCAGCAGACGCAGGCTGTCATAAAAGCGGTCCAGGTGTTCATCGAGGGCAAAAAGGCGGCCGTTTTGGCAGACGGCGGCGTCGTACACGCCGTCGCCAAAGTAGAGCGCCCGGTCGGTGATGGGTGCCTTGAGGGTATCGATAGGGCCGATCTGCCCATCGTAGTAGCCGATATCGGTCATAGAGTTCCACCTCGCTGATCTTATAAAAAACAGTATACTATGCATTCAACCCATTGGCAAGTACCCTGCGCGGTGCTATACTATTGGTGTGCGATACGACAAGGTGCCTTTATGGCCATGTTAGGTATTGCCTTTATACGATAAGGGCGCATCTTGAAAAAGGAGAGTTATTGCTATGCCTAAAAAAGTGATACTAGATGTGGATACCGGTTCGGACGACGCTGTGGCTATTATGGCCGCTATGCGGTCGCCGCAGATCGAGCTGATGGCGGTGACTGTGACCCACGGCAATCAGCCGCTGTGCTACACGCTGGACAACACCTTGCGGGTGGTATCGTACATGGGGGGCGGGGTACCGGTATATGCCGGCAGCAGCGAGCCCATGGTGAAAAAGCTGCTGCCGGGCCGCTCGCAAAACGGCGGGCAGCAGGACGTGCAAAAAATGATAAAAGACGGCAAGGAGTTTTCGCTGCACCAGAAGACGCTGGACCTGCCGGAGGCCACCTGCCGCGCCGAGGAGATGCCGGCGGCGGCCTATCTGGTACAGGCGCTGCGCCACAGCACCGAGAAGGTGACGCTGATACCGGTGGGGCCCTGCACCAACATTGCTATGGCTCTGCGCATGGACCCCAGCATTGTGGAGCACATTGAGGAGATCGTGTGTATGGGCGGGGGAGATAACCTGGGCAACCGCACCGCCGCGGCGGAATTTAACTTTTATGCCGACCCGGAGGCGGCCAAGATCGTGTTGGGCTGCGGCGCCAAAGTGCGCATTTTGACCCTGAACGCCACCGGCTCGGCCCGCTTCGACTGGGCGGATGCACAGAAATTTTTAGATCTGGGTACCCCGGCCGGTGAATTTGCCGGCCAGCTGATCCGCCATCGGCTGGAATTCGAGGAGATGAAAGGCAACGCCGATACAAATGGGACGGCGGTGCACGACGCGCTGACGGTGTGTGCAGTCATCGACCCGTCGGTGATCAGCTGTCAGGAGCAGATCCCCTGCGATATCGATATCGGGGGCAGCATATCGGATGGGCAGCTGCTGTGCGACCACCGGGCGACGGCGAAAAAGGATGCGCCCACCTCTGTGGCCTACACGGTGGACAAAGAGCGGGCGCTGGCAGTGCTGCTGGCGGCGATGGCCGAGCGGTAAAGAGCACCGCTTTAAATGTTACCAAATTGTAAAAACGGGGCGATCTGCCACGAAATAGACAAAAAAAGAGGCGCTGCCGTGACAGCGCCTCTTTTCTTTTTTATGCTTTTACGCCTGCTCGGTATCGGGGGACTCGGAGCCGGCAGCAGGGGACTCGGTCTCTGGAGCCGGCAGCTGCTGGTCGTCGCCGCTCTCCTCGCCAGCGTCTTCCTCTTCCTCGCGCTCGGCTCTGGCCACGGTGACCACCTTTTCGTCCTCGGCCACCCGCATGACCCGCACGCCTTGGGCGTAGCGGGACTGGATGCTGATGTCGGAGACGTTCATGCGGATGATGACCCCGTTGGAGGAGATGATGATGAGATCGTCGTCCTCATCGACCACCTTGATGCCGCAGACGTCGCCGCCCTGACCGCTGACTTTGTAGTTGGTGATACCTTTGCCGCCGCGGTTTTGCAGGCGGTACTGGTCGAGATCGGTACGGCGGCCCAGACCGTGCTCGGTGACGGTGGCCAGTGTGGCCCCTTCGCGCACCCGGGCCATGCCCACCACCTCGTCGCCATCTTGCAGCGTGATGGCCTTTACGCCGTGGGCGGTACGGCCCAGGGGACGGGCGTCGTTTTCGTCGAAGCGCAGCGCGCGGCCCTTTTTGGTGGCCACGATGAGCTGGTGGTGGCCGTTTGTCTGCCGCACCCAGGCCAGCTCGTCGCCGTCTTCCAGCGAGATGCAGATGATGCCGCCACGGCGCCTGGTCTGGTATTCGCTGAGCGGGGTGCGCTTGACGATGCCGTGCTTAGTGACCATGACCAGGTATTCGTCGTCTTTAAACTCGGACACGCGGATCATGGAGTTGACCTTTTCTCCCTCCTCCAGCGGCAGGAGGTTGACGATGTTGATACCCTTAGAGGTGCGGGAGCCCTCGGGGATCTGGTAGCACTTCTGGCGGTACATGCGGCCCTTGTTGGTCATGAACAGCACATAGTCGTGAGAGGAGCAGATAAACAGCTCGTCGACGAAGTCCTCGTCGCGGCGGGTCATGCCGGCGATGCCGCGGCCGCCGCGCTTTTGCGCCTTGTAAGTGCTGACCGGCTGGCGCTTGATGTAGCCGAAACGGGTGAGGGTGAGCACGCACTGCTCGACCGGGATGAGGTCCTCGATATCCACCTCGCCGCTGACGGCGGCGATCTCGGTGCGGCGGTCGTCGCCGTACTTCTCGCGGATGGCGTTGGCCTCATCTTTGATCTTCTGCATGAGCAGGCTCTCGTCGCCCAAAATGGCCTCTAACTCGCCGATGAGGGTCATGAGACCAGCCAACTCTTCCTCGATCTTTTCGCGCTCTAAGCCGGTGAGCTGGCCCAGGCGCATAGCGACGATGGCCGATGCCTGCACGTCGTCGAAGCCAAAGCGCTCCATGAGCCGCTCTTTGCCCTCGGCAATCGACTTGGAGGAGCGCAGGATATCGATGACCTCGTCGATATAGTCGAGCGCGGTGTGCAGCGCCTCGAGGATATGGGCCCGCTCCTGGGCCTTGCGCAGGTCGTACTTGGTGCGGCGGGTGACCACGTCTTTTTGAAACTCGATGTAGTTTTCGAGCATCTCTTTTAAGGTGAGCACCTTGGGCTCTCCCTTACACATGGCCAGCATGATGACGCCCACCGTATCCTGCAACTGGGTGTAGGAGTACAGCTGGTTTAAGATGACCTGGGGGATGGCGTCTTTTTTGAGCTCCACCACGATCTTGATACCGGCCATGTTGGACTGGTCGCGCAGGCCGGAGATGCCCTCGACCCGCTTTTCTTTGACCAGGTTGGCGATGCTCTCTACCAGGCGGGACTTGTTGACCATGTAGGGGATCTCGGTGATGATGATCTGGCTGCGGCCGTTTTTGCCCTCTACGATCTCGGCCCGGCCCCGCAGAGTGATCTTGCCGCGGCCGGTGGCGTAGGCCGCGCGGATACCGGAGTAGCCCATGATGATGCCGCCGGTGGGAAAGTCGGGGCCCTTGATGTAGTCCATCAGCTCGGCCACCGAGGCATCGGGGTGGTCGATGAGGAAGTCCATGCCGTCGATGACTTCGCGCATGTTGTGGGGCGGGATGTTGGTGGCCATGCCCACGGCGATACCGGTAGAGCCGTTTACCAGCAGGTTGGGAAAGCGGGAGGGCAGTACCTCCGGCTCCTGCAGGCGGTCGTCGTAGTTGGGTTTAAAGTCGACCGTCTCTTTCTCGATATCGGTGAGCATGAACTCCGCCATCTTGGCCATCTTGGCCTCGGTATAACGGTAGGCGGCCGGGGGATCGCCGTCGATGGAACCGAAGTTGCCCTGACCGTTGACCAGCGGATAGCGCAGCGAGAAATCCTGTGCCAGGCGCACCAGCGCATCGTACACGGCGGCGTCGCCGTGGGGGTGGTAGCTGCCCAGCACGGCGCCGACGGTATCGGCGCATTTTCTAAAGCCTTTGGATGCGGTGAGGCCGCGCTCGAACATGGTGTACAGGATGCGGCGGTGCACCGGCTTGAGGCCGTCGCGCACATCGGGCAGCGCGCGGCCCACAATCACGGCCATCGAGTAGTCGAGGTACGACTTTTTCATCTCTTTTTCGATGTCGACTACTATGACCTTGGTCTTATCGTTCTCCATAGTTCTCCCCATTTCTCTAGCGATCCTGCCGGCCGGGCCCCCGGCTGGGGGGTGCGGCCGACCCGTGCGGTGATCGGTGCCGAATGTACATGTATGTGCAAAGACAGGCCCGGGGCGGCCGTTTGGCGCCCGCTAGCGGCCTGTATGGCGCCTGGCGGCGCCCGGTGTTACTTTTTGTCGCGGCTGCGGTCCTCGGTGAGGCCGAATACCTTTTGCATCTCCACCTCTACGTTGGGGCGGCCGTTTTTGATAAACCACTTACCCAGATCCCGGGTCAGGACCCGGGAGAGCGCAGCGAAATCCTCTCTCTTCATGAGCGATTTGGGGATGGGCACATACTCCTGCTTACCGGTGATGAGCAGGAAGTAGTGGTCGTTCTCGTGGGCCTCGTACAGCTTTTCGTAGTCGAGATAGATCTCTTTGACACGGCTGCCGGGCGTTTGGCCGCGCTCGCTCTGCGCGAGCAGCGCATCGTAGCTGCCGGGACGGGAGGAGACGCTGCGGTAGCGAAAGCTCTCGGCCCCCAGGACGATGGTGTTGTCGGAAAACTGCTGCTCGAGCAGGTCGATCATCTCCTCCCGCCGGCGGCGGGAAAAGGCGTGGTAGAACAGCGCCAGACAGACGCAGACCACGATGACGAAAGCCGAGGACATGATGCTCTGCCAGTCGGCCCCCATAAAGGTGTTTTGGCCGGAGCCCACTCTGGTACGGGTGGTGATGATATAGAGGATGTTGCACAGAAAGCCAAAGGCCAGAAAGCCAAACATCCAAAAATAGAGTTTTTTCTCTTTTTTGCCGCCCACGATCATATAGATCTCGCGGGTCTGATCGCGGTCGAGCTGATAGTGCAGCTGTATGGGTAATGCCATGGATCTACCTTCCTCGTTAAAAGGGGCGGCGCCGGCCCGTTATTTTTTGATGTGCCCGTCGATGAGCGACTTTACCTGCTCGAGGGTGGCGCGCTCGATCTGGTCGCCGGGCAGGATGTAGCCGCCGGTCTCGGACAGGCTGAGGATGAGGTTCTCGCCCAGCCAGTAGGCGTCTTTGATCTCGCTGTATTGGAGGCTTCCCTCACCGACACAGGAGCGCTCGCTGACTGCATCGCGGTAAAAGGTCAGCTGGACCGGCTCTTTAAAATAGTCGTTTTGCTGGTAATTTTTTTTGACTGCCTTGGCCATCTGCCGCTCGAAAAAGAGCGGATAAAAGAAGATGGAGAACAGGCCCATGGCCAGCATGGATACCGACAGGATCATGAAAAAGGCATTTTGATCTTTGGTGACGAGATTGGTGACCATAAAGACGATGGCCATGACCACCTCGAGTATGCCGAAGGTGGTGACCTTTTTTTTGCTCTTTTTTATGAGGCCGGCGGTGACGTGCTGGTTAAAGGCGTAAAAGTCGGCCAGAGATACCTGAAACTGTACCTGTAGGAGCGGCTCTTTTTTATCTGGTGTTGGTTGTTGCATGCTGTGAGACCTATCCTCTCTCTTTGGTGGGCAGCACCAATTTATTCATCACCTCGTCGGGGAGCAGCTGGGGGATATGATACTGGGCCTTTTTCTCGTTTAAAAGGGCCCAGAGCTGCTCGAGCTTTTGCGGGAAGATATAGCGCTTGGAGATGATGAGGCGCTGGAAGCCCTGCAGATTTTTTTTGTTGGAGGCGCGGATGCGCAGGATGATGAGGTTGTCGGTCTCCTGGATGTACTCCACGTCCTCCCACTCGAAAAAGCGGCGGTACTCGTCGGTGCGGATGTTGATCTCTCTGTCGCCGAAATCGACGGTGAGTTTCTCGTCGTAGATGTTGACGATGTTGTGGTCGCGCAGGTTCTCGTAGAGCCGTTTCATATTTTTGTAGTCGGCGTCGTAGCCGGAAAAGTACTCGAAAAAGAACTTGATAAAGAACATGGCCGAGGCCACCAGCGAGATCCAGAGGTAGTTTTTATCGATAAAGGGGGCAAAGGTGAACAGCACCGTGAACCCCAGCACGAAAAACATTTGGATCATCAGGCTGCGGGAGGCGTGATCCCGATCGTCGAGACAGCTCCAGTACTGCTCGAACAGCGAGAACTCATACCAGTCGTCCTGGTCGTTGATATAGGTCAGTTGCAGGTTTTCTTGCATAGTGGTACTCCAAACTGTTAGATTTGCCGCGAAAAAAGGCTGCACGCCGGCGGATATCAGATATCCAGGTCGGTGACGTATTTGGCGTTTTTCTCGATGAACTCCTTGCGGGGGGCCACCTTGTCGCCCATCAAGATGGTGAAGATCTCGTCGGCGCGGGCGGCGTCCTCCACCTCCACCTTGATCATGATGCGGTTTTCGGGGTTCATGGTGGTCTCCCACAGCTGCTCGGGGTTCATCTCGCCCAGGCCTTTGTAGCGGGCGATCTCCCATTTGCCCTCGAGATTTGCCATGTAGTCGTCGCGCTCTTTGTCGCTGTAGGCGTAATAGACCTTTTTGCCGCGGAAGATCTTGTAGAGCGGCGGCTGGGCCAGATATACCCGCCCGTCCTCGAGCAGGGGGCGCATGTAGCGGAAAAAAAAGGTGAGCAGCAGGGTGCGGATATGGGAGCCGTCGACATCGGCATCGGCCATGATGACCACTTTGCCGTAGCGGATCTTGCTCATGTCGATGTCGTCGCCGATGCCGCAGCCCAGCGCCAGCACGATGGGGGTGAGCTTGTCGTTGCCGTAGACCTTATCCATGCGGGCCTTTTCGACGTTGAGCATTTTGCCCCACAGCGGCAAGATGGCCTGAAAGCTGGAGTCGCGGCCCATTTTGGCCGAGCCGCCGGCCGAGTCGCCCTCCACGATGTAGATCTCGGTGTTTACGTTGTCGGTGTTGGCACAGTCGGCCAGTTTGCCGGGCAGCGCGGCGGTCTCGAGCGCGTTTTTGCGGCGGGGGGGGGCTGGCTCTTTTTCACATCTTGATGTGTTTAAAAGAAAGCCCCTTGGGGGGGCGGCGGTTTTCCTGTCGGGCGGGGGGGGCGGCCGCGGCCGGGGCGGGGCGGGCTGTTTTGCGGTGTAAACGGGGGCGGCCCTTCCCCCCCCGCACCTGAGGGGGGGGGAGGGGGCGGGGGGGGGGGGGGGGGGGGGTCGGGGGGGGGG
>NZ_OKQO01000002.1 GCF_900289145.1 Neobittarella massiliensis (ex Bilen et al. 2018) | reverse complement strand
GGCCATACACCACACCGTGCGGTATCGCAGCTGCCAGGGGGCCACCACCGGGGTGGGCACGGTCTCTTATCCACCGCAAGATGTGTAGAAGGGACGGCTGCCGGCCCGGCCCCGCGCGCCCGGCGGCGCCCGCATTTGCAAATGGGGGTTTATTTGCCGGGCCTGTCATGCTATAATATACTATACGACTGCTGTGGCCCAACGTGCCGGAGCAGCCCTGCCGGGCGGGCCGCAAGCGCCGCGCCCGGCAGGGGAGAGAGCCAAGAAAGTAGGTGCATGCGCATGCTGCCTGTTGAGGAAAAAGAGGGCCAAACGGCTGCCGGCGAGCCGGGTCGTGCTTACCGCGAGCTATTCAGCTGGGTCGAGACCATCGTGGTCTCGCTGGTGATCGTCAGTCTGCTCTTTACCTTTGTCATCCGCCCGGTCCGGGTGGAGGGTGACTCGATGAGAGAGACGCTGCACAACGGCGATATCCTCACCATCCTGCCCTTTTTCTACGAGGCCGAGCGGGGCGACATCGTGGTGCTCGACAGCCACGAGGACGATAAGCTCTACATCAAGCGCATCATCGCCACCGAGGGGCAAACGGTGGATATCGACTTTGTCACCGGCGCCGTCACCGTCGACGGCGAAACGCTCATCGAGCCCTATATCCGCGAGCGCACCAAGCTGGAGGGGGACGTGCAGTTTCCGCTGGTGGTTGAAAAGGGAAAGTATTTCGTGATGGGCGACAACCGCAACCACTCCGAGGACAGCCGCTTTTCCAGCCTGGGCCAGGTGTCCAAACAGGATATCATCGGCGAGGCCATCTTCCGGCTGTACCCGTTTAGTGCGATAGGAGGGATCTCGTAGCCATGCCAAACGACCTGCACACCATTCAGTGGTTCCCCGGCCACATGCAAAAGACCCGGCGCCTCATCAAAGAAAACCTGCGCAACGTCAACCTGGTGGCCGAGATCGTCGACGCCCGCATCCCCAGCGCCAGCCGCAACCCCGAGCTCGACGAGATGCTGGGCCAAAAGCCCAAGATGGTCCTGCTCAACAAGTGCGACCTGGCCGACGAGCGCGCCACCCGCCGGTGGATCGCCTATTACCGCGCTCACGGCGTGCCGGCCATCGCCATCGACGCCAAGAGCGGCAAAGGCCTTAACCAGTTCGTCCCGGCGGTGCACCAGGCGCTGGCCGACTATATCCAGCGCCGCCAGAAAAAAGGAATGAGCGGCTACCAGATCCGAGTGATGGTGGTGGGGGTGCCCAATGTGGGCAAATCCTCCTTTATCAACCGCATTGCCGGCGGCAAGCGGGCCAAGGTGGAAGACCGCCCCGGCGTGACCCGCGGCAAGCAGTGGATCCGTATCAGCGAAGATCTGGAGCTGCTCGATATGCCCGGCATTTTGTGGCCCAAGTTCGAGGATCAGGCAGTGGGTGAAAAGCTGGCCTTTACCGGCGCCATCAAAGACGATATCATGGATCTGGAGTACATCGCCATGAAGCTGCTCGACGTGCTGTGTCAGCGCTATCCCGACAAGCTGTGTGAGCGCTATAAGCTCACCCGCCAGCAGCTGGACGGCTGTGACGGCGGATGGGAGGTACTGCAGCTCATCGGCAAAAAGCGCGGCATGCTCGTCGCCGGCGGCGAGGTCAATACCGAGCGGGCCGCCATCACCGTGATCGACGAGTACCGCGGCCAAAAGATCGGCCGCTTCACTTTAGAAATGCCCCCCGACGAGAGCGCCGCTCCCGCCCCAGAAGGGGAGGCAGAGCTGTGAGAGATATAGCCCCGCTGCTGGATTTCGACGACGCGTATCGGCAGAAGTTCGGCGTTCTCTGCGGCGTCGACGAGGCCGGCCGCGGCCCGCTGGCCGGCCCGGTCTGCGCGGCGGCGGTGATACTGCCGCCCGGCTATTGCCCGGCCGGGCTCGACGACTCCAAAAAACTCAGCGAAAAAAGGCGTGAGGCGCTGTACGGTGAGATCGTGCAAAATGCCTTGGCCTACCAGGTGGTGCTGGTGGGCCCCGAGGTCATCGACCGCGACAATATTCTAAACGCCACCATGCAGGCTATGTCGCAGGCGGTTGCCGGCCTTGACCCGGCGCCCGCGCTGGCGCTCATCGACGGCAACCGCTGCCCGCCGGCCCCGGTGCCCTGCCAGTGGGTCATCGGCGGCGACGGCAAGTCCGCCAGTATCGCCGCGGCCTCCATCCTGGCCAAAGTCACCAGAGACCGGCTGATGGTCGAGGCCGCCGCCACCTACCCCGGTTACGGGTTCGAGCGGCATAAGGGCTACGGCACCAAAGCCCACTATGCGGCTATTGCCCAGCTAGGGCTCACGCCGCTGCACCGCCGCAGCTTTTTAAAGAAAGTGCTGTCAAAGTGAAGCCCATGTCGGGCATTCTGGGCGAGGTGTACGCCGCCCGTTTTCTGCGCGACAGGGGTTACAGTCTGCGCGCGGCCAATTTCGGCTGCCGCTTCGGCGAGCTGGATATCGTCGCCTCGCCGCCGGAACAGGATGATTTGCTGGCGGTGGTGGAGGTCAAGGCGCGGCTGGAGGGCTCCATGCTGCGCCCCATCGAGGCGGTGACCGCCCAAAAAGTAGAGCGCATCAAGCTGGCCACCCGGGTGTATCTGCAGGCGGCAGGCCTAAAAGATGTACAGCTGCGCTTTGATGTGATCGAGGTCTGGCTCAACGAGCAGTTCGAGGTCACCCGGGTAGAGCATCTGCCCAATGCATATACATGACCGTGGGGCCGCTGTGCCCCAGAGAGGGGAGCGTGTATAGATGAAAGTGTTCGATCTGCACTGCGACACCGCCACCAAGTGCTACGACGAGCGGGCGCCGTTTGTGCAAAACGGGTTCGAGATATCGCTGGAACAGGCATCGCTTTTCGAGCAGTGGGTGCAGTGCTTTGCCATTTTTATCCCCGATGGGCTGCGGGGCGCCGCCGCCTACACCTATTATAAAAATGTGCTGGCCTACATAAAAGAGCAGTCGGGCCTGTCTTTTGCCCGCCGTCCGCAAGAGCTGCGCCAGCAGCTGCAGTCCGGCCAGGGCCCATCGGTGCTGCCCATCCTCACTGTCGAGGGCGGGGCCGTGCTGGCGGGCAACTTAAAAAATTGCGAGGCGCTGGCCCGTGATGGCGTGCGCATGCTCACGCTCACCTGGAACGGCGAGAACGAGCTGGGTTACGGCATCGAGGAGGATAAGGGCCTCAAGCCGCTGGGATTTGCGGCGGTGCGCGAGCTGGAGCGGCTGGGCATCGTCGTCGATGTCTCGCACCTGAGCGAGTCCGGCTTTTACGATGTGGCCAAAACTGCCACCCGCCCCTTTGTGGCCAGCCACTCCTGCGCCAAGGCGCTGTGCGGTCACCCCCGCAACCTGACCGACGACCAGTTCGGCGTCATACGCGACAGCCACGGTCTGGTGGGTATCAACTACAACCAGGCCTTTTTGCGCGACAGCGGCCCGGCCACCATCCAGGATATCCTCTGCCACATCGACCATTTTCTCCAGCTGGGGGGCGAGCATGTCATCGCTCTGGGGTCCGATTTCGACGGCGCCTACATGCCCGAGGATCTCAAAACAGCGGCGGCCCTGCCTCAGCTCTACGAGGCTATGCTGGCCCACGGTTACAAGCAGAGCCTGGTGTGGGACATCTTTTACAACAACGCCGTCCACTTTTTTGTGCGGCAGGCGCTGGCGCATAAGTCGGTATAAAAAGGCAGTGGGCCCGCTGGCGCCGATAGAAAAATATGTAAAAATGCGTTTTGGCAGAGCCCAAGATGGGCGCCCGGCCTGACGCGCACTTAAAAATGAATGATAAAAACAGGGAGCGTTTGAGAGTATGGAATATTGCAGCACAAGAGACCGCGCCTACCACAAGAGCGCGGCGGAAGTCATCTTGCAGGGCATATCCAGCGAGGGGGGCCTTTTCATCCCCCGGCAGATACCGGCGCTGGGCGATCTGCTGGAGCAGCTGCGCGGGGCCGACTACCGCACCGTGGCCCGGGCGGTGATGGGCCTGTACCTGACCGATTTTACCGCCGCTGAGGTGGCCGACTGTGTGGCCGCCGCCTACGACGATCTCTCGTTCCCCGAAGGGGCGGCCCCCATGTCTGCGCTGGGGGAGGAGATGTCGGTGCTGGAGCTGTGGCACGGCCCCACCTGCGCCTTTAAAGATATGGCGCTGCAGATGCTGCCGGTGCTGATGAGCGCCTCCAACAAAAAAGTCGGCGACGGCAAAGAGATCGTCATTTTAGTGGCCACCTCCGGCGATACCGGCAAGGCGGCGCTGGAGGGCTTTAAAGATGTGCCCGGCACCCAGATCGCCGTGTTCTACCCCGAAGAAGGGGTCAGCCATATGCAAAAGCGGCAGATGATGACCCAAGAGGGTCAAAACGTCCAGGTGTTCGGGGTAAAAGGCAATTTCGACGACTGCCAGACCGGTGTAAAGGCCATCTTTACCGATCCCGCCGCCACCCAGGCCTTCCTCGATGCGGGCAAGCGCTTTTCCAGCGCCAACTCCATCAACTGGGGCCGCCTGCTGCCCCAGGTCGTGTACTACGTGTACGCCTACCTGCAGCAGGTCGAGCAGGGCCGGGTGCAGATGGGCCAGCCGGTCAACTTCGTGGTCCCCACCGGCAACTTCGGCAATATCCTGGCTGCCTATCTGGCGGGGGAGATGGGCCTGCCGGTGGGCAAGCTGATCTGCGCCTCCAACCAGAACTGCGTGCTCACCGAGTTCTTGCAGACCGGCCGGTACGACCGCAACCGCCCGTTTTACACCACCATCTCGCCGTCGATGGATATCCTCATCTCCTCCAATCTCGAGCGGCTCATCTACCTGCTGAGCGGCGGTGACGATGCACTGGTGCGCCGGCTCTACGGTCAGCTGGCCAAAGACGGCACCTTTACTGTAGACGGGGCGCTGCTCGAGCGCCTGCGCGCGCAGTTTGCCGCCGGCTGCGCCACCGACGACGAGACCGCCGATACCATCCGCGCGGTGTTCGAGCGCTACGGTTATCTGTGCGACACCCACACCGCCGTGGCGGTAAAGGTGTACCGCGACTACTGCCGCGACACCGGCGACACCACCCCCACGGTGGTGGTGTCCACCGCCAGTCCCTACAAGTTTGCCGGCAGCGTGCTGGCGGCGCTGGGCGAGCGCTGCCCCGATGACGATTTTGCCGTGCTCGACGCGCTGCAGGCGGTCTCCGGCGTGCCGGTGCCCGCCCCGCTGGCGGCGCTGCAGGGCAAAAAAGACCGCTTTACCACCGTCTGTGCCCCCGCTGATATGCTGGCGGCGGTGCGCGCGGCGCTGGGCGTGTGAGCGCCGGCGGCCAAACAGCCCAAAACTACCCGATACCAATGAGACAGGAGACACTTTTTTGAGTATCTACACGATAGGGGACCTACACCTCTCACTGGGGACCGATAAGCCCATGGATATCTTTCCCGGCTGGGATGGGTACCTGCAAAAACTCGAAGACAACTGGCGCCGGCTGGTGAGAGACGGCGACACGGTGGTGGTGCCGGGCGATATTTCCTGGGCCATGGGCCTGCCCGCCTCGCTGGCCGACTTCACCTTCATCCACCAGCTGCCCGGCAAAAAAATACTGCTCAAGGGCAATCACGACTACTGGTGGACCACCAAAAACAAGATGGACAACTTTCTGGCCGAGCACGGCCTCGACAGTATCTCCATCCTCAGCAACAACAGCTTTTTGGTGGAGGGGGTCAACATCTGCGGCAGCCGCAGCTGGTTTTTCGAGGATCAGAGCGAAAACGACGCCAAGATCCGCAACCGGGAGATCGGCCGGCTGAACCTCTCGCTGCAGAGCGCCGTGCCCGGCCACGAGATCATCGCCTTTTTGCACTACCCGCCCCTGTACCGCGACTTTCTGTCGCAGGAGACGGTGGATCTGCTGCGGCAGTACGGCGTAAAGCGGTGCTACTACGGGCACATCCACTCTAAGGGCATACAGTACGCCTTTAACGGGGTGTACGACGGCATCGATTTTCAGCTGGTCTCCTGCGACGGGGTCGGGTTTTGCCCGGTGCTGGTGCAGGAGTAGCTGCGCCTTTTTGTGACAAATTTCAAAAAATGCCCGCTTTTTGGGGCATTTGGTCTATAAAAGTGCGGCAATCAGTTGCAATTTGGAAAAACAACGTGATATAATCAGAAAGATCATTGTGTAATGTACAGGAGGAAGTAAAACTATGAGCCTTAACAGTTCTAACCAGGTCGAGACCAATAAATATGAGTTGGAGATCTCGGTAGCCGCCGACGTGTTCGGCGCCGCAGTAGACAAGGCCTACCGCAAAAACGCGAAAAAGATCAGCGTCCCCGGTTTCCGCAAAGGGAAAGCCCCCCGCTCCATCGTCGAGAAGATGTACGGCGAGGGCCTGTTCTTCGACGACGCCATCAACGACGTGATGCCCGAGGCCTATATGGAAGCTGTGAAGGAAGCCGACTTAGAGCCGGTCAGCGCCCCCGAGGTCGACGTGGTGTCGGCCAGCAAGCAAGATGGGCTCGTGTTCAAAGCCGTCCTGTTCGTAAAGCCCCAGGTCAACGTGACCGACTATAAAGGCATAAAAGCCACCAAGACCGTCAACACTGCTACTGCCGCCCAGGTCAAGTCCGAGCTGGAGCGCATGCAGGAGAGAAACGCCCGTATCATCACCGTCGACGACCGTGCCGCCGCCGACGGCGACACCGCCGTCATCGATTTCGAGGGCTTTGTCGACGGCACTGCTTTTGCCGGCGGCAAAGGCGAGGGCCACGAGCTGGTGCTGGGTTCGGGTCAGTTCATCCCCGGTTTTGAGGAGCAGGTCGTCGGCCACAACACCGGCGACGAGTTCGATGTGAACGTCACTTTCCCCGCCGAGTACCACGCCGAAGAGCTGGCTGGCAAAGAGGCCGTGTTCAAAGTCAAACTGCACGAGATCAAGGCCAAAGAGCTGCCGGAACTCGACGATGAGTTCGCCAAAGACGTCAGCGAGTTCGACACCCTCGAGGAACTGAAAAAAGACGTGAAGAAAAAACTGCAGGAGTCGCTGGACAAAGCCAGCGAGACCGAGGTGGAGAACGCGCTGGTCGAGGCCGTTATCGAGCATTTAGAGGGTGAGATCCCCGACTGCATGTTCGAAAACCGCATCGACGAGATGGTCCGCGACTTCGAGTACCGCCTGCAGGCTCAGGGCATGAACCTGGATATGTACCTCAAATACACCGGCATGGAGCTGGCCTCCTTCAGAAAGACCTTTAGAGAGCAGGCCCAGAAACAGGTGAAGATCCGTCTGGCTCTCGAGAAGATCGTCGAGCTCGAGAACATCCAGGTCGACGACGAGACCGTCGAGGCCGAGTACAAGAAGATGGCCGAGCAGTACGGCATGGAAGCCGACAAGGTCAAAGAGCTCATCTCCGCCGACAGCGTGAAAGAGGATCTGGCTGTAAATAAGGCCATCGATTTCATCCGCGAGAACGCCGAGATCGAGGAGAAGAAAGCTGCCGCCAAGAAAAAGGCGCCGGCCAAAAAACCGGTGGCAAAAAAGGCTGCCAAAAAAGACGAAGAGCCCAAAGCCGACGAGACCTCCGAGGAGGCCTAAGCCTGGCGTGGCCAACATACATCGTACATCGTATATAGTACAGCGGGCCAAACAAAGCGACAGTTGCGCTACCGGCGGTTCGCTATGGCGAGTTGCTCGTACATAGACTAAGCGGCAGCGCAGGGGTACCCCTGCCTGCCCTTTGTTTATCTGGGGGGACAAAGCCCGCATTTTTACGACAAAATAGGCGCCTGTCCTGTGGCAGGATATGGGGTGTGCAAAAAACAGTTTGCGGCACACGCCGCGAGATCACGGCAGAAATGGAGTGTTATCATGAGTTTAGTACCAATGGTAGTAGAACAGACCAGCAGGGGCGAGCGCTCCTACGACATTTTTTCCCGCCTCTTAAACGACCGCATCATCATGCTGTCCGACGAGGTCAACGACGCCACCGCCAGCCTGGTGGTCGCCCAGCTGCTGTACTTAGAGGGGCAGGACCCCGATAAGGATATCGCCTTTTACATCAACAGCCCCGGCGGTTCCATCACCGCCGGCATGGCCATCTACGACACCATGCAGTATGTCAAGTGCGACGTGTCCACCATCTGTGTGGGCATGGCCGCCTCTATGGGCGCGTTCCTGCTCTCCAGCGGCGCCAAAGGCAAGCGCTTTGCCCTGCCCAACGCCGAGATCATGATCCACCAGCCCTCGGGCGGCTCTCAGGGTCAGGCCACCGATATCCAGATCCAGGCCGAGCGCATCCTGCGCATGAAAAAACACTTAAACGAGATCCTGGCCGCCAACACCGGCAAAGACCTGGCCACCATCCAGGCCGATACCGAGCGCGACCACTTCCTGTCTGCCGAAGAGGCAGTGGCTTACGGCCTGGTAGACAAGGTTCTGACAAGGCAAAAATAAGGACAGGTGAACTATGCCAAATAACGACAATCCCAACACGCTGTACTGCTCGTTCTGCGGCAAATCCGCAAACGAGGTCAGCAAGCTTATCACCGGGCCGGGCGTGTATATCTGTGACGAATGTGTATCGCTCTGCCAGTCGTTTTTAGATGAGGAGGAGTATGCGCCCGCCAGCAGCACAGGCAGTCTGGAGGACATCAACATCCTCACCCCCAAACAGATCAAAGAGACGCTCGACGCCTATGTAGTGGGTCAGGACGACGCCAAAAAAACCCTCTCGGTGGCGGTGTATAACCACTACAAGCGCCTGCTCTCCCAGAGCGACGACAGCGATGTAGAGCTGCAAAAATCCAATATCCTGCTGCTGGGCCCCACCGGCGTGGGCAAAACGCTGCTGGCGCAAACGCTGGCCCGCATCCTCAATGTGCCGTTTGCCATCGCCGACGCCACCACCCTCACCGAGGCCGGCTATGTGGGCGAAGACGTAGAGAACATCCTGCTCAAGCTCATCCAGGCCGCCGACTTCGACGTGCACCGGGCCGAGCACGGCATCATCTACTTAGACGAGCTCGACAAGATCACCCGCAAGTCTGAAAACCCCTCCATCACCCGCGATGTCAGCGGTGAAGGGGTGCAGCAGGCGCTGCTCAAGATGGTCGAGGGGACGGTGGCCAACGTGCCGCCCCAGGGCGGCCGCAAGCATCCCCAGCAGGAGTTTATCCAGATCGACACCTCCAACATCCTCTTTATCTGCGGCGGCGCTTTCGAGGGCATCGACAAGATCATCGAGAAACGGGTGGCCTCTTCGGCCATCGGTTTCGGCGCCAACGTCATGAGCAAAAAAGAGCTGCGCGAGAAAAATCTGCTGGCCGAAGTGGTGCCGCACGACCTGGTCAAGTTCGGCATCATCCCCGAGCTGGTGGGCCGTCTGCCGGTCATCACCTCGCTGCAGGAGCTGGATGAGGACGCGCTCATCCGCATCCTCACCGAGCCCAAAAACTCCATCGTCAAACAGTATCAGCGGCTGCTCTATCTCGACGGGGTCGAGCTGCAGTTCACCGTTGGGGCGCTGCGGGCCATCGCCCAAAAGAGCATCGAGCGCAAGACTGGCGCCCGCGGCCTGCGCTCCATTATGGAGGACCTGCTCACCGATATCATGTTCGAGATCCCCTCCCAGGATACGGTGGTCAAAGTGCTGGTCAACAAAGACTGCGTGCTGGGTAAAGCTACCCCGGTACTGACGCTGGACGAGAAGAAAAAGCCGCCCCGCTTTGCCAGCACCGTGGGCACTTCAGCCATCAAGCCGGTCCGCAGCTGACCCGGCGCAAAGCCCGTCTCCCGCAGATTTCACATCGCCGCCCGCGCGCCCGAAAATAGTGCGGTCAGCGGTGTCACAGTGGTATCGTCGCCCCTGGGCAGGGCAGTGGCACACAGATAAACAGCTAAACAGCGCTCGGCATTTTGGCCCGGGCGCTCGGTATAAACAGCACCGAGGCGTGACAGTGTTTTCGCGCCCCGGTGCTGTTTTTATCTGTTGCCGGCAGTGACGGCGCAGCGGCGGCAGGAGAACATATTTTTGTGATAGCCTACTAAAATAGTCGGTTTTGCTTGAAAAAAGGGTCGGCTGCCGGTATAATGTTAACTTGAATAGGCATCTGCTGCCCTGAGCAGCTCCGCCGCCGCACCCGATTTATCGCCGTCTCGTTTGCGGCGTTTGCGGCGGTCGGGATACCTGACGCAGTGACGAGAGTTTTCCGTTTTTTTAGGATTGAAGATAGATTTACGAGAGGTGACATTTTGAGCGATTTTCATTTATTCGACGGGCAGGAGAGCATACCGGCGCTGGCTCTGCGTGGCCTGGTGCTGTTTCCCGGCGATGTGATGCACTTTGACGTGGGGCGCGAGATCTCGGTCCACGCCGTGGAGTACGCGCTGGAAAACGGCTGTAACCTGTATGTGGTGGCCCAAAAAGATATCCGGGTCGATGATCCGGTGGCCGACGATCTGTATGCTATCGGCACCGTGGCCAAGGTCAAGCAGATCTTAAAAATGCCCGGCGACGGCATCAAAGTGCTGGCCAAAGGTCTCTATCGGGCCAAAACGATCGAGATGCATACCGGCGGCGACATGCTCACCGCCGTCACCGAACGCATCGATCTGCCGCTGCCCCGCCGCACTACCGACAGTCTGCTGGCCAAAATGCGCACAGTCAAGCAGCTGTTCGAGACCTATTCGCTCTCGGGCAACAAGCAGGCCCCCAAAGATATCCTGCTGGGCGTGCTGGCCGAGCAGGAGCCGGCCCGGCTGGTGGAGTTCGTCTGCGCCAATACGGTGCTCCCCTACGAAGTCAAACAGGAGATATTGGAGCAGCCCACCGTCATCAAACAGCTCGACCGGCTGATGGTGGCGCTGGAGCGCGAGATCAACGTGCTGCAGATCGAGCGCGAGATCTACGACAAGGTGAAGGTGCAGCTCGAGCAGAACCAGCGCGACTTCGTGCTGCGCGAGCAGATGCGCATCATCCAGAGCGAGCTGGGGGAGGACGACGACACCGCCGACGAGCTCGACGAGATGGAGGCCAAGATCCTCTCGCTGCAGGTCCCGCAAGACACCACCGACCATTTGATGAAGAACCTGCACCGCCTCTCTAAAATGCCCCCCAGCTCGCAGGAGGCCAATTTGTTGCAGACCTATCTCGAGACCTGCCTCGAGCTTCCCTGGAACACCTGCACCAAGCAAAACTACTCCATTTCCAGCGCCAAGCGCATTTTAGAGCGCGATCACTACGGACTGCAAAAGGTCAAAGAGCGCATCCTGGAGTTCATCGCCGTATCCAAAATAGCGCCCAGTTCCACCGGTCAGATCCTCTGCCTGGTAGGCCCTCCGGGCGTGGGCAAGACCTCCATCGCCAAAAGCGTGGCCGAGGCGATGGGTCGCAATTACGTGCGCATCTCGTTGGGCGGCGTAAAGGACGAGGCCGAGATCCGCGGCCACCGCAAGACCTATATCGGAGCCATGCCCGGCCGCATCATCCGCGCCATGGCCGATGCCGGCAGCCAAAACCCGCTCATCCTCCTCGACGAGGTAGATAAGCTGGGCGGCGACTACAAGGGAGATCCCTCCTCGGCGCTGCTGGAAGTGCTCGACAAGGCCCAGAACTCCACCTTCCGCGACCACTATATCGAGGTGGAGTACGACCTGTCCAACGTGCTGTTCATCACCTCCGCCAACGATGCCTCGCAGATACCCGGCCCGCTCTACGACCGCATGGAGATCATCGAGCTCGACGGCTATACCGATGTCGAGAAATTTAACATCGCCAAGCGCCACCTGGTGCCCAAACAGCTGGCCGCCCACGGGCTCACCGCCGGGCAGCTGCGCTTTTCCAAAGACGCCATCTTCGAGATGATCGACGGCTACACCCGCGAGGCCGGTGTGCGCAGCCTGGAGCGCCAGATCGCCTCCTGCTGCCGCAAAGCGGCCAAAGCCATCGTCTCGGGCGAGAGCGAAAAGATCTCGCTGACGGCCAAAAATCTGGCCCATACGCTGGGCCGCCGCAAATTCGAAAAAGACGACGACCGGCACGAGAACCGGGTGGGTCAGGTCACCGGTCTGGCCTGGACTTCGGTGGGCGGCGACACCCTGCCCATCGAAGTCATCGTGCTCGAGGGCAGCGGAAAAACACAGTTTACCGGCAAATTGGGCGAAGTGATGCAGGAGTCGGCCCAGCTGGCGGTGAGCTATGTGCGCTCCATCGCCGATATCTACGAGATACCCGGCAATTTCTACAAGACCAAAGACATCCACATCCACGCCCCCGAGGGCGCCGTGCCCAAAGACGGCCCCTCCGCCGGCGTCACCATGACTACCGCTCTGGTCTCGGCTCTGACCGAGCTGCCGGTGCGCGGCGATATCGCCATGACCGGCGAGATCACCCTGCACGGCGACGTGCTGCCCATCGGCGGCCTCAAAGAAAAAAGTATGGCCGCCTACAAAAATGGCTATACCACGGTGCTCATCCCCCAAAAAAACCTGCCCGATCTGGAGGATGTAGACCAGGAGGTCAAAGACCACCTGCAATTCATCCCGGTACAAAAACTGTCCGAGGTGCTGCAGCTGGCGCTGGTGCGCCCCGCAAAAAAAGAGGCCCGGCACCAGGATCTGCCGGCGGTGCCCCAACAGCAGCCGCCGCGCGAAAAAGGCCGTCGGGTGCGGGTGTGATCTATCGGGTCAAACGGCGCCAAACAAGGGCAAAACAGGCTGTTTTTACAGTTTGTTCACATTTATCTTGCCGGTGACCGGCAGGGGAGATAACATGAATTTTCAGCAGATCGAATTTTATACCTCTTTTGGCGTGTCCAGCCAGCTGCCCGGCGAGAGCACGCCCGAGATCGTGTTCTCCGGCCGCTCCAACGTGGGCAAATCCTCACTGCTCAACAAGATCGCGGGGCGCAAAAACCTGGCGAGGGTCTCGTCTATGCCGGGTAAAACAGCTACCATCAACTTCTATACCGCCGCCCCGGGCTACTTTGTAGACCTGCCGGGTTACGGCTACGCCAAGGTGGCCAAAACTGAAAAGCAGCGCTGGGCCCAGCTGATGGAGCACTATTTTCACTCCCAGCGCGACATCCGCCTGGTGATCCAGCTGGTGGATATGCGCCACCCCCCTTCGGCGGATGACCTGAATATGATCAATTTCCTCATCGACGGCGGCTACCCGTTCCTCATCGCCCTGACCAAGAGCGACAAGCTCACCAAAAACCAGCAGGCGAAGCGGTTGGAAGAACTGGCCGGCGAGATACCCTGCGGCGACCAGGTCACGCTGGTGCCCACCTCGGCCCAGACCGGTGTCGGCATCGAGACGCTGCGCGAGATCATCGAGGATGTGTTCATCGACGCCGAGGAATAGACTGCCGGCTGCTGCCGCATGTTCACTCACGACGCCCCAGAGGGAGGAATATACACCATGTACATAGCTAAAAATCTCAACACCAACGAACTGGGCCACCTGACCATCGGCGGCATCGACAGCCTACAGCTGGCCGAGCAGTACGGCACCCCCCTGTACGTGATGGACGAGGACCTGCTGCGCGAGAACTGCCGGGCCTTCAAGGGTTCTATCGACAAGTACTACGGCGGCCGGGGGCTGGTCACTTACGCCAGCAAGGCTTTCTGCTGCAAAGCGGTGTGTAAGATCGCCGCGCAGGAGGGGCTGGGGCTGGATGTGGTCTCGGCCGGCGAGTTGTACACGGCGCTGCAGGCCGGCTTTCCCATGCAGCGGGTGTTTTTCCACGGCAACAACAAGACCCCGGTAGAGCTGCGCCAGGCGCTGGAGAACGGCGTGGGCTACATCGTAGTCGACAATCTAGATGAGCTGCGGCTGCTGGGCACGATGGCCCAGGCGGCGGGCAAGGTGCAGGATATCCTGTTTCGCATCAAGCCCGGCATCGACGCCCACACTCACGACTTCATCCGCACCGGCCAGATCGATTCCAAGTTTGGCCTGGCGCTGGAAAACGGTGAGGCCGAAGAGGCGGTGCGCGAGGCGCTGGCTATGCCCGGGGTACGGCTGGTGGGTCTGCACTGCCACATCGGCTCCCAGATCTTCGATATCGCCCCCTTCGAGCTGGCCGCCCAGGTAATGCTCGACTTCATTGCCAAGATCGGCAGCGAACTGGGCGCCGAGATCGAGATACTGGATCTCGGCGGCGGCTTTGGCATCCAGTACACCAGCGCCGACCACCCCTCCAGCTACGACGAGTACATGCGGCGGGTGTCGTCCGTCATCGCCGCGCGCTGTGCGCAGCTGGGGATCGATACGCCGTTCGTGGTCATCGAGCCCGGCCGCAGCATCGCCGGCCCGGCGGGCATCACGCTGTACACTGTGGGCTCGGTCAAGCACATCGAAGGGGTGCGTACCTATGTCTCGGTCGACGGCGGCATGACCGATAACCCCCGTTATGCCCTGTATCAGGCCAGCTACGATGTGCTGGCCGCCGGCAAAGCCGCCCAGCCCCGCACCGAGACGGTAACGGTGGCCGGCAAGTGCTGCGAGAGCGGAGACCTCATTCAGGAAAACACCCAGATACAGCCGGTCCAGCCCGGCGATGTCTTGGCGGTGCTGGCCACCGGCGCCTATAACTACTCTATGGCCTCCAACTACAACCGCATCCCGCGCCCGGCGGTGGTGTTCGTAAAAGACGGCCAGAGCCGGGTGGCCGTGCGGCGCGAGTCGCTGGAGGACCTGCTGCAAAACGATCTGGACTAAGCGGCAGCGCCCCGACAAATTTTGTGAAAAGGCTTTACTTTCACGGTTTAAGGTGTTAAACTTTAAATATGTGAACTGCCTGTATGGCGGCAGGGGACTGCCGGGCATGGCCCGGCGGCCCCCTGTGTGCTGTACCGGCCTTTTCTAAAGAAGAAAATTGGGGAGGTAGCGGGTTTTGAACAGCAACTTATCCAGAGATACTTTCGAGGACCTGTTTACGGCCATCGTGTCCATCGACAACATCGACGACTGCTACGACTTTTTCGACGACCTGTGCACGATCCAGGAGCTCAAGGCCATCGCGCAGCGCTTTCACGTAGCCAGAATGCTGCGGGCCAAAAAGGTCTATTCCGAGATCGTCAAAGAGACAGGTGCCTCTACGGCCACCATCAGCCGGGTCAACCGCTCGCTGCTCTACGGCTGCGGCGGGTACGACAAACTGCTCGACCGCGAGCAGGAGAACGCACAGGATTAGGGCTTTTAAAATGAGTTATTACGGCAATTTTGCCGCCTTTTACGACGCCTTTACCGACGATGTCGACCGGGCGTCCATGGCGGCTTTCATCGCAGAAAAACTCAAACAAAACGGTATCTCAGGCGGGATACTGCTGGATGCAGGCTGCGGAACAGGCGGCCTGTCTGTTTTGTGCGCCCAAATGGGCTTCGATGTCATCGGCACCGATATCTCGCCCGAGATGCTGCAAAAGGCCCGTGAGCGCGCCCAGCAGGCCGGGGTGCAGCTGCTCCTTTTGAACCAGCCGCTGGAGGAGCTCGACCTCTACGGCACCGTGCGCGCCGCGATCTGCACCCTCGATACGGTCAATCACCTCACCGGCGAGCAGTCGCTGCGGCAGGCTTTTGCCCGTATCGGCCTGTTTTTAGAGCCCGGCGGCGTCTTTTTGTTCGACTGCAACACCTACTATAAGCACAGCCAGGTGCTGGGCGACAACGCCTATATCTACGATCTGGGCGACACCTACTGCGGCTGGCAGAACACCTTTTACCCCGAGGACAACACCACCGATGTAGACCTCACTTTTTTCGATCGTCAAGGCGGGTCGTTTGCCCGCTATGACGAGTCGTTCACCCAGTACTACTTCACCCCCCAGCAGCTCGAGAGCGCTCTGGCCGCCGCCGGTATGCGCGTCTTGCAGGTGTGTGGCGGGTACCGCGACCAGCCGCTGAAAAAAGACAGCCAGCGGGCTGTATATATTGCCAGTAAGGAGAGATGACGATGGGCAGGATCTTGCGCGCCATCAGCGAAAATGGGGGCGTGGTCATCACCGCCGCCGACACCACCGATATCGCCGCCAGGGCCGAGCAGATACATAAGACCTCGGCGGTAGTCACTGCGGCCTTGGGCCGCCTGCTCACCGCCGCCTCAATGATGGGCTGCTCTTTAAAGGGGGAGGAGTCCAGCCTCACGCTGCGCCTCAAAGGCGACGGCCCGGCCGGCTCGGTGATCGCCGTGTCCGACGATCGGGGCAACGTGCGCGGCTATGTGCAAAACCCGGTGGTAGAGCTGCCGCTCAACCGCTACGGCAAGCTGGATGTAGGCGGTGCCGTGGGCCAAAACGGCCTGCTGCACGTCATCAAAGACGTGGGCATGAAAGACCCCTACGTGGGCAGTGTGCCGCTGGTGTCCGGCGAGGTGGCCGAGGACATCACCGCCTACTTTGCCGCCAGCGAGCAGATACCCACCGTCTGCGCGCTGGGGGTGCTGGTCAATCCCGATCTCACCGTCAAGGTAGCCGGCGGCTTTTTGGTACAGCTGTTGCCCGGCGCCACCGAGGACGAGATCTCCCGCCTGGAGGAGAATATCAAAGGCCTGCCCTCCATGACCAACATGTTAGACAGCGGCCTCGCGCTCGAACAGATCATCGACCGCGTGCTGGCTGGGTTTGCCCCCAATATCCTGGACGAGTTCCCAGTCGATTACCGCTGTAACTGCAGCCGCTCGCGGGTGGAGCAGATGCTCATCAGCCTGGGCCGCGCCGAGCTGGCAGATATGGCCGCCAAAGGTGAAGATACCGAGGTAGCCTGTCACTTCTGCGACAAGAAATATCGATTTACCGCAAAAGAAATCGAAAAACTGCAAAAACAGTGTTGACAAGCAAAAACGAGTATTGTATAATAACATTCGTCGCTGGGAAGAACGCAGTCGCGGGGCACCCAGGGCGAAGATGTGGCCCGATAGTTCAGTTGGTTAGAACGCTAGCCTGTCACGCTAGAGGTCGAGGGTTCGAGCCCCTTTCGGGTCGCCAATTATGCCTCTGTAGCTCAGTCGGTAGAGCAGAGGACTGAAAATCCTCGTGTCGATGGTTCGATTCCGTCCGGAGGCACCAGGATGCGGGTTTAGCTCATCTGGTAGAGCGCCACCTTGCCAAGGTGGAGGTAGCGAGTTCGAGCCTCGTAACCCGCTCCAGGTAAAAGCACGGTGCAGTTTTGCACCGTGCTTTTTTCATGTCAAAAGGCGGCCCGCCAAAGTCCGCTCAAATTCAGCTGATGCCACTGTCTGCGCCGTCCCAAGCGGCACGCGGTATTTTGCAGCGCTTTAAAGAGGGGAGAGAAAGTCATCGTGTACATCTATCGATACCGCAGCGTCGCCGGTCCGCTGTGGTTTTTAGAAAAAGACGGGGTCATCTGCGGGCTATACCTGCGTCCCAATACCTGCTTTAACGGCGCTCAGCCGGCCTGTACGCCGCTGATACAGCAGGCGGTAGAACAGGTGGCCGATTATCTGGCCGGCCGCCGTTACAACTTTTCGGTCCCCATCCTGCTAGAGGGCACCCGCTTTCAAAAAAAGGTCTGGCAAACGGTGGCGGCCATCCCCTACGGCAGGCGGTATACCTATGCGCAGGTGGCCCAGATGATCGGCAGCAGGTCGCCCCGGGCGGTGGGCGCGGCCAACGGCCAAAATCCCGTCTCGCTCATTGTTCCCTGCCACCGACTGGTGGGCACAGCCGGCGATCTGCGCGGCTACGCCGGTGGTTTACCCATGAAACAGGCTCTTTTGGATATGGAGCAGGCGGTACTGCACGGCGGCTCCTGGGGCGGATTTGATGCCGTCTGTCGCCAGCGCTGGGACCAGCTTACAGCAGTGGAGCAGGAACAGTTGCAAAAGTGAAAACGCGGAATTTCGCACCGCTTGGACCCTGTATACAAGCTGGGTTTTATAATGGCAACGCCACGGCCGTCCACTGCTGCTAGCTGCTGCCAACTGCCGTTCATACTACCGGGCGATCTGTGGTATACTGGGTAAAGATGACCGTCCGGCCGCTGAAATACCCAGTCGCCGGTTTTACAAAGGGAGGCTATATACCGTGGAGTACCGAGTAGATCATATCGGGATCAACGCCGGCAGCAGCCAAAAGGCAGAGCAGATGGCCGGCCTGTTCAAGACTCTGTTTGGCTTTGCGCCATGCCGGCTGCCCGTCTCGCATTTTGCCGGCGACCAGATCGAGATCATGCACCAAAACGGCCGCGGTCAAAACGGCCATATCGGCATCGCCGTGGCCGATATTTCGGCAGCCATGGCCGAGCTGACCGACAAAGGGGTATCTTTTGATCTGCCTAACGCCCGCTACGGCGAGAGCGGACGGCTCTATCTGGTTTACACAGACCTGGATATCGGCGGTTTTGCCGTCCACCTGATCGAAAAGAAATAGGAGAGCATCCATGCCCAAAAAACCCTATGTGTTCACATCCGCGCAGCTGCGGTATCTAGAGCTGCTGGCGCGCAGTTATCCCACCATACAGTCGGTCTGCACCCAGATTATCGATCTGCAGGCGGTGCAGAACCTGCCAAAGGCGACCGAGCATTTTATGAGCGACCTGCACGGCGAGTACGAGGCCTTTTATCACATCCTCAACAACTGCTCCGGCGTGATCAGAGAAAAGGTGCAGCTGCTCTTTGGCGATACGCTCAGCAAAGAACAGTGCAGCGAGCTGTGCACGCTCATCTACTACCCCCGCGAAAAGCTCAAGCGGGTCAAGCGCGAGCAGCCGGAAATGGATGGCTGGTACCGCCAGACCTTCGCCCAGCTCATCGCGCTGTGCAAGCTGCTCTCCTCCAAATACACCCGGCAAAAGGTGCGGCAAGCCCTGCCGCCCGAGTACAGCTATATTATCGACGAGCTGCTGCACGCCCAGCCCGACGAGGACGACAACCAGCTGTACTACCATCAAAAGATCGTCGATACCATCATCAGCATCGACAATGCCGAGCCTTTCGTCTGCGCCATGGCTGCGCTCATCAAACAGCTGGCGGTCGACTGCCTGCACATCGTGGGCGACATCTACGATCGCGGTCCCCGCGCCGACAGCATCATGGACATGCTCATGGAGCACCACAACGTAGATATCGAGTGGGGCAATCACGATATCCTGTGGATGGGCGCCGCCTGTGGCAGCGAGGCCTGTATCGCCACCGCCGTGCGCAACAGCTTGGCCTACGGCAATCTCAGCACGCTGGAAAACGGTTACGGCATCAGTCTGCGCCCGCTCACCCTATTTGCCGCCCGCACCTATCAAAACGCGCCCAGCGCCGAAAGAGCCGCCCACCGGGCCATCACCGTCATGCTCTTAAAATTAGAGGGCCAGGTGATCCTGCGCAACCCCGACTTTGCCATGTCCGACCGGCTGCTGCTCGATAAAATAGATGCGCAGCGGCAAACGGTAGCGCTCTCCGGTCGGTGCTACACACTCAAAGATCCCGATTTTCCCACTGTAGACCCGGCCGATCCCTATGCGCTGTCGCCCGAAGAGGCCCAGGTGCTCGCCGAGCTGAAAGCCGCCTTTAAAGAGAGCCGCCAGCTGCACCGGCATGTGCAGTTTTTGTACGCCCGCGGGGCCATGTACCGCTGCTACAACCACAACCTGCTCTATCACGGCTGCGTGCTGCTCGATGAGAGCGGCCAGCTGCTCACTGTGCAGATGGGCGGCAGATCGCTGCGGGGCAAGGCGTATATGGACTATGCCGACAGCATGGCCAGAAAGGCCTATTTCGGCCACCTGCACGGCTCTAAAAAAGTCTTTGCCCGCGATTTTATGTGGTACCTGTGGTGCGGCCGGTACTCGCCGCTCTTCGGCCGCGAAAAGATGACCACCTTCGAGCGCATGTACATCGCCGACGAAAATACCTGGGAGGAGCGCAAAAACCCCTATTATACCTTCTACAACAGCGAAAAGACCTGCAAGATGATTTTGCAGGAGTTTGGTCTGCGCGGCAGCCACAGCCACATCATCAACGGCCATGTGCCGGTGCGGGCCCAAAGGGGAGAGAGCCCCATCAAGGGCGGCGGGCGGCTCATCGTCATCGACGGCGGCTTCTGCCGGGCCTATCAGCCCACCACCGGCATCGCCGGCTACACGCTCATCTATAACTCGCACGGCATGCGCATCATGTCCCATCAGCCTTTTGCCGACACCGAGCGCGCCATCGACGAGAACGAGGACATCCTCTCCCGCTCCCAGGTGTTCGAGACCGAGGTCGCCCGCCTCATGGTGCAGGACACCGATAAGGGCAGCCGGGTCAGCGATCAGCTGTACGATCTGTCACTGCTGCTCACCGCCTACCGGCAGGGGGATCTCATCCCCAAGCTGCCGGCCTCCCAGGCCGGCCGAATGCCCGGCGGTTACGAGGAAGATGAGCCGAACACGAGCGCACCGGGCCCCGTATCGTAAAAAAGAGCCGGACCGAGTGGCTTCCCGCCACCGCAGTCCGGCTCTTTATCATGTGTCATGTCCTGCTATTTGGCTTTTTGTCGCGGCGCCGGTATGCGGTGCGGCACAGCAAACACAGCAGAATGCCGGCCAGCACGCCGGCAAAATCCAGCAGCACATCGCTCACCTGTCCGCTGCGCCCGGGCACAAAAAGCTGGATCGTCTCGTCGCACAGCGCCCCGGCCAGCCCGCAAAAAAATATGGTGAACAGGTGGGGCCACAGGCGCCTGGTATACTGCCCCAGCGTCACCGCCAGCAGCAGCCCATACAGCGCGTACTCGGCAAAATGGGCGCTCTTTCGCACCAGGTGGTCGGTCACCGCCAGCGGGATCGACCAGTTCTCCAGCAGCCGGTTGATATGGGCCACCACACCCAAACTGCGCTGTCCCGATACCTGCGCCGTCTGCAGCGAATTAAAAAAGATAAACAGCAGATAACCGGCAGTCAGCACCGTCCAAAACAGCTGTCGCTTTCTCTGTGCGGTCACAGTACCACATCCCGTCTTACATAGTCTTTTGGCAGCCCTGCCGCCAACGCCTATCATACGCAAATACGGGCGGTTTTGCAACCGCTCGCCCCTTTCGCCACTCGGTCCAGCGTGGTATACTGTTAAAAAAGCCGGTTTCTTACCGGCGCTTACAGATGATCTTTAGCCTACGAGGTGATCGGCATGTATCAAGAAATCACACAGCAGGCCCTGCACGCGGTCAGCCAGCTCTTACAGGTGGCTAAGCTGCAGCCCGGCCAAATACTGGTGGTGGGCTGTTCCTCCAGCGAGGTGGCGGGCCAGCAGATCGGCTCCCACTCCAGCACCGATATCGCCCAGGCCATTTTCAGCGGCCTCTACCCAACGCTAAAAGAAAACGGCATCTATCTGGCGGCCCAGTGCTGTGAGCATCTCAACCGCGCGCTCATCGTCGAGCGCGCCGCCGCCGAGGCTTATGGTCTGCCGCAGGTAAACGCCGTGCCCCAGCCCAAAGCCGGCGGCTCCTTTGCCACCGCCGCCTATAAAGCTTTTGCCGACCCGGTAGCCGTAGAGCGGATACAGGCCCACGCGGGCATAGATATCGGCGACACGCTTATCGGCATGCATCTGCGGCCGGTAGCTGTGCCGGTGCGGCTCTCTGTGCGGCAGATCGGCCGGGCCAATCTGGTCTGCGCCCGTACCCGGCTCAAGTTCGTAGGCGGCAGCCGCGCCCAGTACGACCCCGCGCTGCTCTAAACTGCCATCTCCAATAAAAACAACAGGCGCCCCGCCCCAGGCTGTTCTAGCCGGGCCGTGGGCGCCTGTCGGCCAAGTCTCCGTGTGGCGGTCAAAAAGGGGAGAACAGAAAAAGAGCACGGTCTATGAGCCGCGTTGATAGCTGCTGCAGCCGGCGGTGGGCCGCTGGTCGTCGGCGGGTATCTCTGCTGCCCGGGCGCCGGTCGGCGCCAGAGCAAAAGAGAGCCAGTACAGCATACCCAGCACCAGGATCGATAGAATAAACCAGGTCAGCATCCGCTTTTCCGCCCGCATCCGTACCGCACCTCCCGCCACCTGTGATGAGATCGAGTATAGTGGCCGATGCTGAACAGCGGGTGTCGAGTATTTGAGCGGCAGGTGAAAAGTCCGTTAAATTTTTGTGTCGCCCTATATGGGCGCACACAACACTACAGCACTACCGATAGAGGGGGGAACTGCCGTGCCAGCACTGCGCCAGATCAAATTGCCGGTCAAAAAGCTGGTGGCCATGACCGCGCAGTGCGGCAGTATCGACAGCCGCTATACCGGCCCCGACCGGGCGGCCGAGGGGTCGCGCATCCACCGCCGCTTACAGCGGCAGGCCGGCGATGACTATCAGGCCGAGGTGGCGCTGCGCATCGACGTCGCCCACGGCGGGTTTCTGTTTACCGTCGAGGGCCGCGCTGACGGTATATTCGAGCAAGACGGCCAGTTTACAGTGGACGAGATCAAGACCACCGCGGTCAGCTTTGAGCTGCTGCACGAGGATTTTGACCCCATGCACTGGGCGCAGGCCATGTGCTACGCCCATATCTACTGCCGGCAAAACGAGTTGCCGGGCATGGGGGTACAGCTCACCTACTACCAGATCGACACCCGGCAGGTCCGCCGCTTTCAGCGCACTTACACCGCCCTGCAGCTGGAGGAGTACTTTGTCGGCCTGCTCGAAAAATACCGGGTCTGGGCCCAATTTCAGCTCGACTGGTCGGCGCTGCGCGATCAGTCTATCCGCGATCTGTCTTTTCCCTTTGCCAATTACCGGCCCGGGCAGCGGCAGCTGGCCGTGGCGGTGTACCGTACGGTACAGGCCGGCAGTCGTCTGTACTGCCAGGCCCCCACCGGCATCGGCAAAACGGCCTCCACGCTGTTTCCCGCCTTTAAGTCGCTGGGGGAGGGACTATGCGAGAAGATCTTTTATCTCACCGCCAAAAATACCACCGCCGGGGCCGCCTTACAAGCTGTTGAGCACATGGCCGCCGGCGGCCTGCGGGCCAAAACGGTGGCGCTCACCGCCAAAGACAAGATCTGCTTTTTAGAGGAGCGCCACTGCGACCCCGACCACTGCCCCTATGCCGACGGTCACTACGACCGCGCCGGCGACGCGCTGTACCAGCTGCTCCAGCAGCACGACCACATCACCCGCCAGGTGCTGGAAGATACCGCCCGCCAAAACCGGGTGTGCCCCTTCGAGCTGGGGCTCGACTGCTCTCTCTGGTGCGACTGCATCATAGGCGACTACAACTACCTGTTCGATCCCACCGTAGCTCTCAAGCGCTTTTTTGCCGACGATGGCGGCCCCTATGTCTTTTTGATCGACGAGGCCCACAACCTGCCCGACCGCGCGCGGGAGATGTACTCCGCCCGCCTGCGCAAATCCGATCTGCTGCAGCTGCGCCGTCAGCTGGGCAAAGAGCAGCGGCAGCTGTTTCGCGCACTGGGTAAAGTCAATACAGCGCTGGTGGCACGGCGCAAGCAGTGCCAGGAGCAGGGGGGCGGTTACACCCAAAAGAGGCAGGATGAGGAGCTCATATCTCTTTTGCAGGGCTGCTCGGCGTCCTGTGCCCAGTGGCTCGAGGAGCACCGCGGCCACGCGCTCGAGCAGCCGGTACTCGAGCAGTACTTCGCCATCGAGGACTACCTGCGCACCGCCTCACTGTTCGACGAGCGCTACATCCTGCTGGTGCGCGCCTTCGGCAGCGAAGTGGTGGTACAGCAGCTGTGTCTCGATCCCGCCCACTTATTGCAGCAGGCCATGAAAAAGGGGCGGGCGGCGGTGCTCTTTTCGGCCACTTTCTCACCGCTCAGCTTTTACGCCCAGGTGCTGGGCGCCGATGAGCGATCCAAAAAATACCAGCTGCCATCGCCGTTTCCCCGCAAAAATCTGTGTCTGCTGGTAAACGGGGCCCTCAGCACCCGCTACCAGCACCGCCAACAGAGCGCCCCGGCCGTGGCCGACTGTATCGCCGCCGTGGCCGGGGGCCGGCCGGGGCATTATATGGTCTATTTCCCCTCCTACAGCTATCTGCAGCAGGTCAGCGACCTGTTTGGCGCCCAGTACCCCCATATCCCGCAGCTGTGCCAGCAGCCGGGCATGGATGAGGAGGCCCGAACAGCATTCTTGCAGCGCTTCGACAGCGGCGGCGACACGCTGGTCGGTTTTTGTGTACTGGGGGGCGTGTTCGGGGAGGGGATCGACCTGGTGGGCGATCGGCTCATCGGCACTGTGATCGTGGGGGTGGGCCTGCCTCAGCTGGGCACGGAGCTCGACGCCATGCGCGACTACTACGATCAAAAAAACCGTCAGGGCTTCGCTTTTGCCTATCAGTTTCCGGGCATGAACAAGGTGCTGCAAGCCGCCGGCCGGGTCATTCGCGACGAGCGCGACCGCGGAGTGGTGCTGCTCATCGACGACCGCTTTTTGTCGCCCCGTTACCAGATGCTCTTTCCGGCCCACTGGCAGGGTTTTGCCCGCGCCGATTCAGTAGAGGCCATATCCGGCGCCGTACAGGCTTTTTGGCAGCCGCCGGCATCCGGCGGTAACCAGAGCGGTGGGTGACGGAGGCTGCTGTTATGTAAAAAGAGCGGCCCGCGCCTATCTTTCCACTGCACGAACGACCGCTCTTTTTTTGCGCCTACCGGCCGGTCCCGCCGTCGGCCAGCTGCTGTACATAGCGTGCCATCTCTTTTTTCGAGGTCACCTGATGGGTGCCGTCGATGATCCGCTGTTGCGCTGCTGCCGGCAGGGCAGAAAAGTGCTCCATAGCGGGTACATTTTGTGCCAGAGCCATCCCAAATCCCATGGGCAGGTCCGAGAGGATATTTTTTTCTTGCATACGATCGCCGCCTTTCGGTAAAATAATATTGCCGCTTTAAAAAGGGGGGCCGTTGCGCCCCATGTATATAGTGTGGGCAAAAATCGGCCAGTCTTGCGCCTGGCGGCAGATCCGCCGCATATTTTTAATACCGGCCGGCCAGCGGTTTTTGGCTTCCTCGTGCGGTATCATCAAATAACAGGAAATAGCTGGTGGAATTACAGAAAGAAAATGTAAAAAAAGTGTTGACTTTCTACCACCGGTATAGTACAATAAATCTCGTCGCTGGGGAGACAAAGCGACACAACGGGAGCATAGCTCAGCTGGGAGAGCATCTGCCTTACAAGCAGGGGGTCACAGGTTCGAGCCCTGTTGTTCCCACCATTTGTGGCCCGATAGTTCAGTTGGTTAGAACGCTAGCCTGTCACGCTAGAGGTCGAGGGTTCGAGCCCCTTTCGGGTCGCCAATTATGCCTCTGTAGCTCAGTCGGTAGAGCAGAGGACTGAAAATCCTCGTGTCGATGGTTCGATTCCGTCCGGAGGCACCAGAGTTTTATTGTGCGGGTTTAGCTCATCTGGTAGAGCGCCACCTTGCCAAGGTGGAGGTAGCGAGTTCGAGCCTCGTAACCCGCTCCAGTAAAACGGGTGCAAAGCACTTGTCTCATTGTAAACCGGTCGTTCGATCGGTGTATAAGGCGCCATAGCCAAGCGGTAAGGCAGAGGTCTGCAAAACCTTTATCCCCAGTTCAATTCTGGGTGGCGCCTCCAATATGCGGGTTTAGCTCATCTGGTAGAGCGCCACCTTGCCAAGGTGGAGGTAGCGAGTTCGAGCCTCGTAACCCGCTCCAAAAAAAGCACTTGTCGGTTGCGACAGGTGCTTTTTTCGCCTTTATATATTCCCTGTCTACCGTTTGCCTGCTCCCCCTCAAAAATAGCTTTTTTGGCCCCGGCGGCAAAAGTGTCCCCCAAAACCGGCTGGACAAGCGCTTTTAGGGCGGATAAACCTGCTTCATAGCCTATGTTTGGGGAAAATGCCTATGACAATTCCCGCGTCAAAATGTTATAATATAGCTACACACAATGTGCGGTTTGCTGATAAGACGGCGCGAGTGCCGGTCTTGCCAGTGGGCTGTGCGTTTTTTTGTAGCAGAACAGTGCTCTGTTCTGCCGGGCGTTCAGAGAGGACTGAGGGGTAAATGTTTCAGCAAAACGATACGGTGTTATATGGCGCCCAAGGCGTGTGCCGCATCGCCGAGATCAGCGTGATGGATCTGTGCGGCAACAAAGAGGAATACTATGTACTGCGGCCGGTCTACGACGAGAAATCTACGATCTTCGTGCCGGCGGCCAACCAAAAATTGTGCGATAAAATGCGGCGTATCCTCTCGGCAGAAGAGATCTACGCGCTCATACGCTCTATGCCCGACAAAGAGAATATCTGGATCGAGGACGAAAATCAGCGGCGCGAGGCCTACCGCACCATTCTGGCCGGCGGCGACCGGGTGCAGCTGGTACAGCTCATCAAAACGCTGTATACCCACCAGCAGCTGCAGCAGCAAAAGGGCCGCAAGCTGCACGCCTCCGACGAGCACTTCATGAAAGAGGCCGAGCGCATGCTGTACGAGGAGTTCGCCCACGTGCTCAAGATCAAACCCCAGCAGGTGCTGCCGCTTATCGTCGAGCAGATCGAGGTAGAGGACAAGATACAGTGAGCGAACATATCTTTGCCGACGGCAGTTATGTGCTGCTGCGGGATCGTGACGGCGTCTGGCAGGTCACTGGCCGCAGCGGGCAAAGATCAGAGCTCAAAGCCTGCCACAGCCGGCAGCGCGCGTCTGTGTCAAACAGCGAGATCGCCCGGGCGATGGCTCCTGATGCCGTACTGCAAGAGGCGGTGGAGCGCATCGGTTCAGTGCGCACGATACAGGCCCCCAGCAACAAGGTACGGCGCGAATTTTACAAACAGGCCATGGATGCTTTCGATGAGCTGGAGTGGGTCCGGGTCATCAAGACCGCTTATCTGCGGGGCAAAGACCACTGTGCCCAGCCCTACGAAGAGGCTTACAGTCAGCGGGCCAAGAGCTATCTGCACGGCCAGCTGGCAATCGCACTGTATATACCGCTGGAGCAAGTCGAGCAGTACATCACCCAAAAAGTAGAGAGCGACGAGTGGTGAGGTACGGCGGTCTCCAAACGGGGAGCTGCCGCTGACCTGTACATGTGTACACCGTCAAAATAATAAGCAGCGCCGTTTTATGCTGCGGTAAGGGCCCAGCGGCTGACCGCCTGCTGGGCCCGATCTTTTGTACGGCAGTAAAGCGCAGTACTACCTCGCATATGCGGGCAGTAAAAGAGAGGACAGCCCAGCTGTCGCGGTCTATACTACTGTGTAAGGAGTTTGATGGTATGGAATGGATAGAGCGTCTCAACCGGGCTATGGTCTACATCGAAGAAAATCTCGACGGGGAGATAGACGTCGCGCAGCTGGGGCAGATCGCCTGTTGCTCGGCCTATCACTTTCAGCGCATGTTCGGCTATATGGCCGGGGTGCCGCTGGCCGAGTATATCCGCCGTCGGCGCATGACGCTGGCCGCAGCCGACCTGCAGGGCGGCCAGCAAAAGATCACCGATGTGGCACTCAAATACGGCTACGCGTCGCCCACCGCCTTTAACCGCGCCTTTCAAAGCGTGCATGGGGCAGCCCCGTCGCTGGTGCGTCAGGGCGGTGTACCGGTGCGCTCCTACCAGCCTATCAGCTTCAAGATCACTATTAAAGGAGCAGAGCAGATGGAATACAGGATCGAGAAAAAAGAGGCCTTCGATATCGTCGGTGTCTCGGTGCCGCTGCACCGCGAAATCGAAAAAAACTTTCAGGAGATACCGGCGCTCTGGGGCCGCATCGCCGAAGACGGCACGCTGCCCCGGCTGATGGAGTTGATGGATATTCCGCCCATGGGCATGCTGGGCGTCAGCGCCTGCGGCGACAGCGAGCAGTGGCGCTACTACATCGCTGTGGCCACTACCGGCTCCACACCCGCAGGTATGGAGCGCTACACCGTCCCCGCCGCCACCTGGGCCGTATTCCCCGGCGAAGGCACTGGCCAGTCTATCCAAACGCTGGAGCAGCGCATCGTCACCGAATGGCTGCCCAGCTCTGGCTACGAGTACGCCAGCGGTCCCGATGTCGAGGTCTACCTCAACGCCGACCCGCAAAACGCCAAATACGAGGTGTGGATCCCGGTCGTTAAAAAGTAATCGTCCCTCCTCGCCACACAGCGCAGATGGCACTCCTCAACAGGGGCGGCAGGTACTTGGATAAGTACCTGCCGCCCCTGTTTCTCTCTGCTTTTATCGCTTTCTCTATGCCTTTTTGTGGCGGCCGCATGAAGTGGTGCAGCGCTAAGAACTCCACCGCCAGCCCCGCAAAAAGGCGGCCAAAGCCATCAAACGGCAACCAGTGCAAAAAGCCCCTCAAAGCCACCCCAAAGCGACCGTGTGCCGTGTACCGGGTACAGTGTACCGTGCCGCCGCCTGCCGGTCAGGCCGTGCAGTACAAACCTGCACACCAAGGTGCACGGCAGCACCGCGGTACCGGGGGTGATCTCGACACGAAACAGGCAGGTGCCATATAGCCAGTCGACCGGTATGTCCGCCAAAAAGTTTGCCGCGCACAGGGGCACGACCGCTGTGCTCTCAATACCCAGCTTGTCATTCATCGCTGTCACCCCGCTGGCTGTCTCCTGCCGGCGGCTGGGTGTCTATAGCGTGCAAAAAGCCACCACTGCTGCACACCGGCATATATCGGCGCAGGTTCCCCAATATCGAGATATGGGTGACCGGGTTCCGGTGCAAAATTCAATGTTCTGGCTATCCCAGCGCGCCAACGGCTCTCACGGCCGCACACAGTCGGCGGGCAGGGGAGAGAAACGCTCCGCGCGGCATATCCGTTCCTGAAACTGCACCGCGCTCAAGTGTCAAAGAGCGGCCGATATATAAAATGGGCTCCCGCTCATAAAGAGGGGAGCCCAAAGATCTTTTATTACATCTCACATCGTACGCGGCGCTCAAACCGATACACTACTGATAAAGTAGCTGCTTACAGGCTGTCACAGGCACCGCGGGTGCCAAAACCAATACCTTTTTTCCAGGGGCTGCGGTAGATGTTGGCCGCCCGGGTCCCCGAGTGCTCGCCGTCCACCCAATCGCCGCCGGCCAGCATGGTAGCCAGCGTCGTATTGTAGTAGTGGAACAGGTTGCCGCCGTTTACTTCCATAGGGGTCTCGTCGTACCAGACCCACTGTTTTTCGCCGGGTGCCGGTGCAGGCACCTCCGGGTCGGGCTTTACCAGCACCTCGTCTACCCATTCCCACACGGTGCCGCAGCAATCGGCACAGCCCAGCGCCGACACTGCATTGGGCACAAAGCCGGTCATGTTGCGGGCAGTGTTAAAGGCGGCAGACCAGCAGTTTTCATTGGTCTCGTCCTCGCCTTCGGGGCTGCCGTAAGCGGCGCGGCAAAACTCACTGTAGCGCAGCATCCGCTTGCCGCTGCGCAGCAGTTTTTCCTGAAAAATATACCAGTTGGCGCCTTCAGCTCCGGTCATGGGGGTGGCGTGCCAGGCAGAGCGCAAGCCGCCCTGCCCATCGTCAGAGGCGATGTAGATATCCACCCAGGTGCCGCTGCCCAGGTAGACCATTCCGCGGGGGTCGCAGCTGGGCCGGTGCTGCAGCGTCCAGACCGAGGCCGGCAAGATCCCCGGGGCCACATTGGCTTTCCAGCCCTCGCCAAAAGCCTTGCCATCGGTGCCTACCGGCTGTCCATCAGCAGCCAGCGCCCGTACCATCCCGTAGTGGAAGCCACCGATCTGGCGGCAGTCGCCGGCGGCGAAACCGTCGGGGTAGGTGGCGTTGCGGCTAATGACCGGTCTTGCCGTATCACCGTCCTTACAAAGGTAAATACCATAGTCGGCTCCCACGGTAAAGCTGCCGGTATCCAAGTCGCTCTCGGTCAGCGTACGGCTAGTGCTCTCGTACAGGTCGCCGCCCACTAAAAATGTGCAGCCTTCAAGTAGCTGTACCGATCCCGTATCTTTTGCACGCAGATAATCTTTTTGCGGCGCGCGGCCATCCAGCGCCGCGGCAAAAGCGGCGGTCAGGGCCGTATCGATCTTTTTCATTTGGCGATCCCCCTCTCAGCAGCGCACAGGTCCTCTTCGGTGATACCAGTCACCTGCATATAGCTGGCCATGGCCGGCACCAGCAGGCAGCTGTCTGCTGCGGGCACGGGCCGCGACAGGGTCAGCCGCAGCGTCTCCTCCTGTCCGATCTCGTTTTTAATAGCCACTACATCTAAGATCTCGCCGCCGTTTTGCGTCTGTACGCCCGGGGCGATCTCGCCGCAAAACAGCACCTCTACCTGGGTGCGGTTCTGGTCGGCGGTATGGATGGGGCAGTGGACCCAGCTCAGGTAGCGGATCTGGTCGATGGCCGCCTGCAGCACCTGTGGGCACAGTTTGCCGTCTTTTACCATCTGCAGTGCATGGCGCACGTCAGACGGGGTGTTGAGCGCGATAGATTTTGCTGACACTTGTAATGCCTCCTCTGTAAAACTGCGGTATCATTACCAGCACGATTATAGCACAAAAGCCTGTCCCCATACTAAAAAATCCGTTTTGCAGCCACAAATACGTCAGGGGGTACAAAGTTTTGTCCCCCACTTTGGGAGTTATTGCAAAACAGTGGCGCGGCCGGCACGAAATTTGCTATACTAAGAGCGTACCGGGCAAACATAACCACACACAGATCTTCATACCCATGGTAGAGAGGTGAGGATATGTTTTGCAGAGTAAAGAGCGTACGCCTGTGGCAGCTGATACTGGGCCTTTCGGTGTGCGTGGCGGTAGGGGCCGCATTTTTTAATTTCCGCAGTTTTGCCAGCGAGCAGGACACAGCAGTCAAAAAACGGCCGGCCGTCATTATCGATGCCGGTCACGGCGGGTTCGATCCCGGGGCCTCCAGTCAGGGCATCGACGAGAAAAATATCAATCTCCAGATCGCTCTTACCCTGCGGGATGTGCTGACCTTCCAGGGGTACGATGTGTACATGACCCGCGAGACCGACATCTCTACCGATACCGAGGGGGACGGTGCCCCCAGCAAAAAGAAGTCAGATATGCACAACCGGCTCAAGCTCATCGAGAGCCATCCCGACGCCATCTTTCTCTCTATCCACCAAAACGCCTTTCAGAGCAGCAATAAGGGCTCACAGGTGTTCTACAACAAGAAAAACGCGGAGGGAGAGCTGCTGGCCGAGTGTATCCAAGAGACCATCAAGCAAAATCTGCAGACCGATAGCCACCGCATGCACAAGCCGTCGGGCAGCGAGTACTATCTGCTCAACCAGAGCAAAAACCCCGGTGTGCTCATCGAGTGCGGCTTTATCTCCAACGCCGAGGAGCGGCAAAAGCTGCAAGACCCCGAATACCAAAAGCAGCTGGCTTTTTGTATCTATCAGGGCATGTTACAATATGTAGAGAGGTCCGCCCTGCAAAAGTAAGACTGGCCTTTAGGAGGACGTATATGAGATCAGACCAAAAAGTGATGTTCGTCTGCGACGACTGCGGGGCCGAGTTTGCCCGCTGGAGCGGCCAGTGCCCCAACTGCGGCAGCTGGAACTCGCTGCAGGAGCGGGTGATGCTGGCGCGTGGCGGCGGCGCCAAAACAAAAGTAGCTGCCAAAAAAGCGGCTGGCGGCAGCGGGTACAGCGACCTGCAGCCGGTCACCTTAGATCAGGTCGAGCAGCACCGCGAAACGCGCTTTCTCACCGGCCTGGAAGAACTTGACCGCGTGCTGGGCGGCGGTATCGTGGCCGGGTCGCTGGTGCTATTGGGCGGCGAGCCCGGCGCCGGCAAATCCACACTGCTGCTGCAGATCTGCGAGTATCTGGCGCAAAAGCTGCAGATACTGTATGTATCGGGGGAGGAATCCACCCGTCAGATCAAGCTGCGCGCCGACCGGCTGGGGGTCAAAAACCCCAATTTAAAGGTGCTGGCCGAGACCGATATCGTCTCGATTTGCAACTTAGTCGCCGCCACCGCGCCCGACCTGGTCATCATCGACTCTATCCAGACCATGAATTTAGAGGAGCTGGCCTCCTCGCCGGGCAGCGTGGCCCAGGTGCGCGAATGCACGTCTCTGCTCATGAAAACAGCCAAGACCAAAGATATACCGGTACTCATCATCGGCCATGTCAACAAAGACGGGGCCATCGCCGGCCCCAAGGTACTAGAGCACATCGTGGACACGGTGCTCTATTTCGAGGGGGACAAGCACTTCACCCACCGCATTTTACGGGCGGTCAAAAACCGCTACGGCTCCACCAACGAGATCGGCGTGTTCGACATGACCGGCCACGGTCTCAAAGAGGTCAAAAACCCCTCTATGATGCTGCTCACCGGTCGGCCGCTGGGCGCTTCGGGCACCTGCGTGGCCTGCAATATGGAGGGCAGCCGCCCGCTCTTGTCCGAGGTGCAGGCGCTGGTCACCAAATCCGGTTTTGCCGTGCCGCGGCGGGTCTCCACCGGCTTTGATTACAACCGCACCAATCTGCTCATCGCCGTGATGGAGAAAAAGGCGGGCTTTTTCTTCGGCAATCTCGACGTGTACATCAACGTGGTGGGCGGTATCAAGCTCGACGAGCCGGGTGCCGATCTGGCGGTGCTGCTGGCCATGTACTCCAGCTTAAAAGATCAGCCGGTAGCCGAAGAGGTGGTGGCCATCGGCGAAGTGGGCCTCACCGGCGAGGTGCGGGCGGTCGCTCAGCTGTCCCAGCGGGTGAGCGAGGCCAAGCGCCTGGGCTTTGGGCGCATCGTGGTGCCCCAGCAAAATCTAGACCACGAGCAGCTGTCGGTGCCCGGCATCCAGGTCATCGGCGCCAGAACGATAAAAGACGCCTTTAAGGCCGCTTTTTAAGCGTGTGGGCCGCTGTTTGGCGTCTTGGCGTCCAGCGGCATGTAGTGGGCACAATCTCCCTCCTCGGTGCGCTGGCCGGGCGCAGGTGACGGCAGCTCACAGTAGCCGTCTCTCTGGTATTTGCAGTTTTTGCAGCAGATGACAAAATTCATCGCGATCTCCTCCAACGCTGGCGGCGCGGCTATTTCCAGGGAAAAGAAATCCCTGCGCGGCCATTTTCTGTTATTGTAACTGCTTTGCGGCGGTTTATTCCCTGTATTGGCTGGCTTTTACATCTATATCGCCAACCTTTTTTGCAAAACTAATCCAAGAACGCGGTGCGGGCTTTGAGCGGCGCAGTTTTCTCGGAATTTTGGCGAAAAGGGGTATGTGGATATGAAGAAAAAAGTGGCGGTCTTGGGGGCGGTACTTACGGTGGCGCTGCTGTCGGCGCCGGCAGTGCAGCTGCGGGGGGTGCAGCAGGCGTCGTTTACTTATCTGCGGCCGGTCACCTACACCCAACAGGTGGTCGTGGCCGGCGAAGTGGCGCAAAAAGAGGGGGAGTCCTACTCGCTCGACTACCCCGTGGTGGCCAAAGACGTGCTGGTAAAAGAGGGCCAATGGGTCGAGGCGGGGCAGACCATCGCCACCGTCGACGCCCAAAAAACGGCCAAGCTCATCCAGGAGACCTATTCCAGTCAGGCGCTGCAGGTGCTGGGCGGGCAGAGCAAGCTGGGTACCAGCGCGCTGCCCCAGACCATACAGGCACAAAAGAGCGGCTATATCGGTTCGGTCTCGATCAAAAAAAATCAGTCCACCGCCCCGCAGGACGAGCTCTACACGCTCTCTGAGGGAGGGGCGCTGCTGGTAAAGGTCTCTATACCCGAAAGCGAGATCGAAAAAGTGGCTGTGGGCCAGCAGGCCCAGGTGACCTGCTCGGCCTTTTCCGACAAGAGCATGTCGGCAACCGTCACCGATGTGGCCAAATTTGCCAAAAAAGAGACCCGCGGCACCAGCCAGTCTACCGTGGTAGAGGCAGAGCTGGCCCTGGAGGGGGCCGGCAGTGAGATCATGCCCGGCCTCACCGCCACCGTCTCTATCCAGTGCGATGACCCGCAGCAGATGTCGGCGCTGCCCCAGTCATTTATCGGTCAGGATGAACGGGGCGAATTCCTGTACATTTTGCAGGATGCCTGTAAGGTCAAAAAGCACTACATCACCACCGGCCGCCAGACCGGTGAGTGGGTAGAGGTGCTCGACAGCACGCTGACGGGCCAGCCCATCCTCTCGCAGCAGCAGGTCAAAGAGGGGAGCACCTGTCTGCTCAGAGAAGGGGCTGTGCGATGATGAACAGCCTGCACACAGCGCTGCGCTCGGCGGCTAAAAACAAGTTTCGCACAGCCATCACCGCACTCAGCGTGTTTATCGGCGTCCTGTCGGTTCTGCTCATCTCGGGTATCGTGCAGGCAGGCAAGACGGCTCTGGGCCAAGAGCTCAGCTCACTGGGGGCCGATGGGCTCACCTTAAAGTACAGCGAGGACAGCACGATCTACCAGCTCGATGAGTCGGCGCTGCAAAAGGTCGCACAGACAAAAGGCGTCAAAGGCGCCTCACCCATCGTAGTAGAGCCCGGTCAGCTCACCGGTCCATCCGGCAGTGTGCAAAAAGTGTACACCTGGGGCGTGGGCAACAACGCCGATAGCCTCATCTCACTCGACTTACTTTGGGGTCGCTCGATCTCCCGCGGCGATATTGCCAGCCGGGCAGCGGTCTGCCTGCTCGACAGCAAGACGGCACAGGAGATGTTTGGCCGCGAAAACGTGGTGGGCAAACGGGTACCGCTGAATATCGCCGGCTACCAGCAGGAGTTCGAGGTAGTGGGGGTCGTGTCCTCCTCCAGCAACATTCTAAAGAGCTTTGCCGGCGGGCTCATGCCCACCTTGGTCTACACCCCGTACACCGTTATCCCCATGGCCACCGGCGATTCAAGCTTTGACCAGATCGCCGTCAAGCTCGATCAGGGCGCCGACAGTCAGGTGGTGCGCACCCGCCTGCAAAAAGCAGTAGACCCCGATGGCCGCTGCGGGGTCGATATCCTCGACCTGGCCTCACAAAAAGACAGTCTCGACCGTATTTTAGACATCGTCACACTGGTGCTCAGCTGCGTGGCCGCCATATCGCTTTTGGTGGCCGGCATGTGCATCACCACCGTCATGATCTCCTCGGTGGCCGAGCGCACCCGTGAGATCGGTATCAAAAAGGCGATCGGGGCCACCTCCGGCAGCATTCTGCGCGAGTTTTTGGCTGAGGCCATGCTGCTCTCGCTGGTGGGCAGCACGGCGGCTGCTCTGCTCTGCTTGCTCCTGCTAAAAGCCGCCACCGCGCTCACCGGTATCGACATGGCGCTCAGCAGCACCGTGCTGTTTTTTAGTTTGGTCGGATCGGTGCTATTGGGGGGCGCTTTTGGCGCCTACCCGGCCTATAAGGCTGCCCGTATGCACCCGGTCGAGGCACTGCGGCGAGAGTAGGACCGCTGTGAGGTCTCGCAATTTTCGTCCGCCCAGACCCACCATACCCAAAAGAGGGGAGAGCCCATGCTCATCATCGGCAATATACCGCTCTGCTATCGGCAGTCGCTACAGGCACATCTGCCGGAGCAGGAAGAGATATTGTGTCTGCCCAACAGCAAAAAGCTTCCCGTACAGACTGCATATCACGCCGATATGCGGCTGTTACATATAGGCGACGGTCAGCTGGCCATCGACTGCGCTATCCCGCCTCAGCAGCGTGAAAAGCTGTGGCAGATAGGCTATGTAATAACGTTTTTACAAGAGCTGGGGGAGCGCTATCCACAAGATACAGCCCTCAATATTGCCCTGGTAGGCGAACATGCGCTGTTTAACCCGCAAACAGTTCCGCATCCGCTCCAACAGCTTCTGTGTCAAAAGTACCAGCCGGTACCAGTCCGGCAGGGGTATACGCGTTGCAGTACCGCTATACTGGGTCCACAGGCGATCATCACCGCTGATACAGGTATTGCCGCCGCGGCGGCAAAGGTGGGGATATCGGTGCTGCATATACGTCCCGGCCATATTTTACTGCCGGGGTACGATTACGGCTTTATCGGCGGCTGTGTGGGCCGGGTAGGCGATACGCTCTACAGCACCGGCAGCCTGGGCCGGCACCCAGACGGACAGGCGATGCGCGCGTTTATCAGAGCACAGCAACTAAAACTAATTCAGCTCACTGATGGGCCGTTACGCGATATCGGCGGTATGATCTGGCTGCCCAACAGAACGAACTATAAAAAGTGAAAAAGCAGCTGCCCGTAAAATACCAAGATCTATCCAGCAGTGAGTCCAGCAGTAAACCACAGTGCGCAGTTTGTAAAAAGACCGGTCGAGTGAAAATAAAAAAGGCGCCAGTACATTTTTACAGCTCATCCCAAATCTGAGCTTGTACAAAGTGAAGAGAAGTGGTATTCTATTTATAGTGGTAATTGCGCTAAATAAAAATTTAGTGCAATTTAGGGTATAGGAAATTGCTGTTTTCCCAACAAACCCACATTAGGCTCATACAAGCTCACACACGAATGACGTTTAAAGAGTCCTGTATAAAACTATATAATTTGGATTTGGCGCCTGTCAGAATGCAGCTCTGGTGTGTATTCCACTGACTACGATATTATATTATATATTGCGGCCACGCACATCACGCACGTAATGTAAGAATGTAAGAACGACTGGCCCGCCATTCCGACCCCCACGTCTTACCGCGCCAAAACACTTTATTCACGTTTATTTTGGAGGTTTTCCCATGGCCACAGATTATGCCGTCAGCTGCCCGCCGGTCATCAAAGATTTTCTATTTTACATGCAGACCATCAAGGGCCGCTCGGTGCGCACCGTCGAGAGCTACTTTATCGATCTGCGCACCTTTTTTCGCTTTATCAAACAGTATAAAGGCCTGTGCAGCAAAGATATGCAGTTCGAGGATATCGATATCCTCGATGTCGACCTCGACGTAATCTCATCGGTCACGCTGTCGGATGTGTACGAATACATGTATTTTATCACCCGTCAGCGCCAAAATAGCGCGGCCACGCGCGCCCGCAAGGTATCCTGTCTCAAGTCCTTTTATAAATATCTCACCGTCAACGCCAAACTGCTCGAGTCCAACCCGGTCAAAGACCTTGAGATCCCAGCTATCAAAAAGAGTATGCCCAAATACCTCACGCTGGAACAGAGTCTGGAACTGCTGGTCCATGTCCCCGAAGACAATCCGCACTACCAGCGCGATTTTTGTATCCTCACTCTGTTTTTGAACTGCGGTATGCGGCTGAGCGAACTGGTGGGTATCGATATGACCGATATCAGCGAAAATACCGCCCGTATCACCGGTAAAGGAAACAAGGAGCGCATCATCTACCTCAACGATGCCTGCCTGGCCGCCGTCGAGGCCTATCTGCCGGTACGCGCCAAAGGCCTGGCCAGCGTCAAAGATAAAAATGCGCTGTTTCTCTCCAGCCGCGGCACACGCATCAGTAAGCGCCGGGTGCAGCAGATCGTAGAGCACGCCCTGCAGGCAGCTGGGCTCTCTGGTCAGGGCCTCTCAACACATAAGCTGCGCCACACCGCCGCCACTTTGATGTACCAGCACGGCGGGGTCGATATCCGGGTACTCAGCGAGATACTGGGGCACGAACACGTCTCCACCACCGAGATCTATACCCATGTCTCCAATCGCCAAATGCAGGAGGCCTCAAAGCGCTCGCCGCTGGCCGGTGTCAAGGTCCCCAAAAAGAAACGCGTCCCCAACGCAACAGACGCGCCGACAGACGACGACCCGGGCGATCCGCCAAAAAGATGAGCACTGTACTTTACATATGGCATATAGAACCAATTACAACGCAAACAGAAGAGCAGACCGAGCGCGCACAAAACCGCTCGATCTGCTCTTTGCTCTGCCGTTTCAATCAATACGCTGCTCCGCCCGCAGTATCCGATCCAGCGCCTTACCTTTCGCCAATTCATCGATCAATTTGTCAAGATATCGGATCTCCTGCATCAGCGGCTGCTGTATCGCTTCCACCCGCACCCCGCATACTGTCCCCTTGATTAGCTTGCGGTGCGGGTTCATCGCCGGCGCACCCTCGAAAAAGGCGGCGTAGGTGCTCTCCCCTTCTGCCAGCTGGTCGAGCTCTGTCTGGCAATATCCTGTAAGCCAGTGGATGATCTCATCCACCTCATTTTTTGTCCGCCCCTTTCGGTTGGCCTTGTCAATGAGCAGCTGGTATATTTTCGAAAATCGCATTTGGTATATCCGTGTATCTTCCATAATGCACGTACGCCCCTTCTGCTGTATTTTGTCTCATCCAGTCTCGTCCGGCGGCGGCCAGTCACGAAAAAGTAGTACAGCCCGGCTTTTTCCTCGCCAGCAAGTGCCCAGATTGCCGCTATATAACATCTATATTGCCCCATATCTCAAAAAATAGTATGCGATCACTTCCCTGGCAGCACCCAAGCACCTACCGTCTTAGTCCTGGTCGCACAAGACCACTTTTCAGTGCCGATACACAGCCCCCAACAGCCGCTCCCCCACTCTTTCACCGTGTCAACTTTTGTCTCTCATACATAAGTCAAGAGCTCCCGCTCCGCACACAGAAAGCTTGTTACTGTGCACGAGAACAAGGAGCTCACGAAAAACATGATCAGCGAATAAAATTGGTGCGGGCGCGGTCTATCGCCGGCGGCGGGGGCAGCGTCTTTGCGGTCTGTTCTTTCATCTGCAGCAGCCAAGCCATGTTGGCCGCCAGCACGCGCAGGGTGTCTAGCCCCTCGGCGTCCTGGGCCGCCTCTCCCGGTTTGGCCCCGTGGATGATGTTCCAGTAGCTCGAGGGGGCCACCACCATCTCCGAGATAAGAAAATAGTGGTTGAGCTCATCAAAGGTGCTCATACCGCCGCTGCGCCGCAACACAGCTACCGCCGCACCGACTTTGTGCCGCATGCAGCCGGCACTGGCGTAAAACAGCTTGTCCAAAAATGCCTTCATGGTGCCGGCCACACCGGCATAGTATACCGGGCTGCCGATGATCAGGCCGTCTGCCGTATAGACCTTCTCGCACAGCGCGTGAAAGTCGTCTTTTTCAAAAGCACAGCGGCCGGTCTTGCTGCACGCCCCACAGGCCATACAGCCGCGGATCATCCTATTGCCCACCTGTATGGTCTCAGTCTCGATGCCTCGCTCCTGCAGTGCGTCAGCTACCGTCTGCAGCGCTAAAGCGGTGTTGCCGTTTTTGTGCGGGCTTCCATTTATCAATACTACACGCATCTAAACCTCTCCTTTTTTCAGTGGTCTCTTTTTAAATTTGGGATGGTGGATCTTGTACGAGGTCTTGGCCTCATTTTGCAGCACACGCTGGTAAAACTCGGTAGTCGAATGCGCCAGGTGCCCCGACAGCTCCTGCACGTGCTTGAGCGGGGCGCCGTCCTCCAGCAGATGTACCGTAAACGACTGCCGCAATGTCTTGGGGGTGATGTACGGCCCCAACCCGGCCTTTTCTACATAGCCGTGAAACAGCTTACAAAAGCCCTGTCTGGATATGGGCCCGCCTTTTAAGTTGGCAAACACCAGCTGGCTCTTTGGTGCTGTGCACATCAGTTGGGGCCGCACCTGCTGTAAATACTGCTCTAAAGTGGCCAAAAATCCCTTGTAGAGCGGTATCTGCCGCGGCCCCTGCGCCCCGTAGATGGTGATGAGCGCCCGCGGTATGTCGAGCTGGGTCAGCTGTAGCTGTAAAAGATCTTTTACCGGTATGCCACTGGCGTAGAGCAGCTCGATCATGGTGCGGTCCCGCAGCCCCTTGGCGGTCCCGGTATCGATCGCCGCAAACAGCGTGTCGATCTGTTGGGGCGACAGGATCTCGGGGTATTTGCGGGGCTTTTTATTCTGCTGCAGAGGGATGGCCGACAGCTGATTATACGAAAACAAGTCGATCGCTTTCAGGTACTTTACCAGCGCATTTATCGAGGAGATCTTGCGGTTGATGGTCGATACCTTGTTGCCCTGCTCCTTTAAGTGCTGCAGGTAGCGCTCTACCGCCGGGTAGGTGATGCTGTCCACATCGCCCTCAAAGCGGCAGTACTCCAAAAATGCCTGCACGTCCAGGCAATAGGCGCGCCGAGTATTGGCGGCGACTTTGGCGGCAGCCAGGTGCTCGTCAAAACTGTCTATGATGGCATACACTGTCGTCACACCTCCCCTCTCGTGGTCCCTATACCTGTATGTGGGCCGAAAATATCAAAAAGCAGAGCACTTTGACGCCGGCGGCCAACAGGCACAGCCCGCCCGCCACCAGTACACTGCCGCGCAGCTTTTTAAAGCGGCCGGCCAGCTCCTGTTTTTCCCCTAAAAACAGGTCCTTGCACACCAGATATGCGCAAGAGGTGCACAGCCGGGCAAAGCAGATCATCGCCACCGCCGTGAGCACCGTCGCCGGCAGCAGCATCAGCAGGTTAAATAAGATACCGCTGCCGCTATAGGCGCTGTACAGGTACCCGCCTACTAAGCCGCTGCCAAAGCCGTAAACGGCCACGATCCCGTAGCAAAACGGGATGCCCACCCCGCTAAAGGCGCTCAAAAGCAGGCACAACAGCAAGAAAAGCGGCAGCAAAAAGGCACTTACCGCCATGTGCCACAGCTGGTTGGATACAGCCGTCTGCACCAGGCGCATACAGCTGCCAAAAAACAGATCACCGCTGTGCTGGCGCATGGCCGGTACCGTCAGCGCTCCAGCCAGCAGCCCCAGAAAAAAAGCGACTGCCAAACTGGTGGTGAGCGGATCTAAAAAAGGTGCCGCCCCGCCGCGGTGTGGGCGGCCGGGCCGGCCTGAAGTTCGTCTCATACCAATACCTCCTGTCACAAGAGATATATATGAGACAAGCTACCCATCTAGTACAAGCTGCCGGCAGTTTTACTTTTTGCCCAGCTCATAGGCGCGGTCCACACAAGCCTTGATGCCGTGCTCCACCGCCTGGGGCATCCCCTTTTCTACAAAGCCGTCGATACCGGCAATAGTAGTGCCGCCCTTCGAGCATACCTTGGCGATCAGGTCATCGATATCTGCCCCGGGGGCCAGCATCATCTTGGCCGAGCCGATCAGTGTCTGGCAAAACATCTCTTTGGCCATCTCGCGGTCGATGCCGTACTGCTGGTGCAGGCAGTCGCAAAACAGCTTGGTGTAAAAGTAGATAAAGGCCGGCGAGCTGCCATTGGCGGGGATGATCTCATTGAGCTTATCCTCGTCGATGTACCACACCTTACCGCTGGCTGCAAAAATATCCCCAACAAACTGCAGTGCCTGGGGCGCGGTCTGCGGCCCACGGCCAATAGCGACCGCCCCTTCACCGATGAGCAGCGGGGTATTCGGCATCACCGGTACCACCTGCAGCTGTGGCCGCCCCAACCTCTGCCGAATATACGGGGCGGTAATGCCGGCGGCGATCGACACCACCACCATATCGTCGTGGATCTGAGAAGAGAGCGCATCCAGCACGTCGTCTATCTGCTGCGGCTTTACCGATAAAAATAGGTACTGGGCAAATTTCGCACAGTCCCCCGCGTCCGAAAAAGTCTGGTGGCCCAGCGCGGCAAAGTGCTCCAGGCGCTGGTGGCTGATATCGCATACCCCAATATTGGCCGCCGGCACCAAGCCGCTGCCGTCTATGCCTTTAATAATGGCCTCTGCCATATTGCCAGCGCCAATAAAACCGATCGTCTCCGTATTCAAAGCAAACACTCCTTTTGGCAATCACCAGCTCGCGCCGCCCGTTCAGGCTCCCCTGTGGGCCGGCTAAAGCATCTTCCCCTATTATAGAAAAAAGCCTGTCAAAACACAAGCGCTGCCATGCGCACAAGAAGCTTGTTAAGAGATGCAAACGCGCATTACCGTCCCGCTTTAGGGTAGGCCCAGCAAGTTTGTGCAGCTATTTTTGCCGATCTTTTTCACCGGTAGCTGTCACAGTGCTATATGCTATAATAAAGGGGAACATATACAGCTGTATGGCAAACACAGCGTACAGTACACAGCAACAGCACACATCATTTAGGGGGATAGCCGATATGTGGGTCCTATTTGCCTGTGGCTCGGCTTTTTTTGCCGGTGTCACCTCTATCCTGGCCAAATGCGGTATTCGAAAAACAGATTCTACCACCGCGACCGCGATCCGCACCATCATCGTATGGGCCTTCTCCTGGCTCATGGTCTTTTTGGTCGGTTCACAGTCTCAAATTTCGCAGATCAGCGGCCGCACCTGGCTCTTTTTGGTGCTGTCAGGGCTGGCTACCGGTGCCTCGTGGCTGTGCTATTTTAGGGCGCTGCAGCTGGGCGATATCAATAAGGTCGTCCCCATCGACAAATCCAGCGTCATCCTCACCATCCTGTTGGCCTGCATCCTGCTGCGCGAACCGCTTCGGCTGTCCGGCGCTGTCGGCGTCGTTTCGATCGCCGCCGGTACCTACCTCATGATCGAGCGGCGGAGCCCGTCCGTCGGCCGCCCTCAAAAAGGCGAGCACTGGCTGCTCTGCGCTGTCGGCTCAGCTGTTTTTGCCAGTCTCACTTCCATTCTCGGCAAAGTCGGCATCTCCGGTATCGAATCCAATCTCGGCACTGCCATCCGCACCGGGGTGGTGCTCATCATGGCCTGGCTGATGGTACTGACCGAGGGTAAAACACACACGGTAAAAAAGATATCTCCCCAAGAGCTCGGTTTTATCTGTCTCTCTGGGGTCACCACCGGGGCCTCGTGGCTCTGCTACTACCGCGCACTGCAAAATGGGCCCGCCAGCATCGTCGTCCCCATCGATAAGCTCAGTATCCTGGTGACGGTGGCGTTCTCCTATTTTGTATTTCACGAAAAGTTATCTAAAAAAGCAGCTGTCGGGCTGGGCTTTATCGTCTCTGGCACGCTCATCATGCTCCTGCCGTGATTTCTATTACCAGTATTCCGGCTGTCTCAGCGGGTGGTGGAGTCATGACTTTGATTTATCCGGTGTTTTTCAGGGTGTCACGGTCGTAAATGGCAGCTGGTATTTTCGGTGCTGCCCACATAAAACTGCTGTTTGTTCCCGATGCGCTCACCTGCGCCCCTGCACAGATCTCGGCGCTGCTTGCTCGCTACCAGTCTTCGCGGAGCTTGGCCGTAAATGTGATCTTCTGGTACCGACACGGCAACATCATGGCCGCCGCGGTACTTATATGGGGCATCCACCCCCGCTGCGCACGGTAAATGGTCCGGCGCCTATTCTGCTTTCCCCATACCATCACTGTTGCCAATAACTCTTTTTATTCATGCGCCGCCGCTCTATGGCCGTCAACGCCGTTCACGCGCAAAAAGGCAGCGGACCAAACCATCTTGGTCCGCTGCCTTTTCTGTTCTCTCTATATTGCTGCTGCGCCCCACCGGCGGGGCCGTATCGATCACGTACGGCAGTACTTTTACCTCCGCTACACCTTACTTTATAAAACGCTAGTGGTGTTTTTTGCGGTGATTTACGCCCAAAACGCCGCCCAGTGCACCGGCCAGCACCCCAATAGCCACTTTGGTGATGAGCTGACCGCCAAAGTGAAAGCCAAAAAAGATGAGCGAGAGCAGCACCAGGATCACCATCAGTGCGGCGCCCGATAGCGCCCCCATCAACATGCCGTTTTTGCGCCGCAGCTTGGCGGCTAAAAAGCCGCTACCAAAACCGCCCAACCCCAGCGTGGCCAAAGCGATGATGCGCAGCACCGTCACGTTAAAGTCCTGTACCGTCATTACCGCTGCGCAGATGCACAGCAAGATCAGCATCAGCAGTGCTCCGCCTCCGGTCCCCCAGAGTAGCGTCTTTACCATCGTACCTGTCTCGCCGGTACCGCGTGCGGTCTGCTGTCTGCCCTTCATGCCCACTCACCCCATCAATCAAGTTTTATGGGATATGTATATGTGCGCATCGGCGCCGGTATGCCGGCCCCCGGCGGTGATACAGGCAAAAAAGTGGCGGGGCGGTACCGCAGGCGCCCCCCCCCCTATGTACAAACTTCACGAGCAATAAACGGTAGACCGGCACAGTGCGTAGGAGCACACTCAGTCGATCTCGATCTTCTCCACTTCCTGAACGGCAAATTTCTTGATGCGCACCTTGGTGCGGTCGCTGCCGCTCTCGATCAGGATGGTGTCGTCTTTGATCGATACGACCCGGCCCACGATACCGCCGATGGTGGTGATCTCGTCGCCGATGCTCAGCTCTTCACGCATTTTTTTCAGCGCTTTGTCCTTCTTGCTCTGGGGACGAATGAGCATAAAATAAAACACGACCAGGATGATGAGCATGGGCAAAAAGGATGTGAGCAAGCTCATGCCGCTGCTGGAACTGCTGCTGGCCGCGGCCAGTACGGTAAGATTAGACATTGATAGACCTCCAAAAAATTAACAGTACATATTTATTATACAAGCAGATACTGGGAAATACAATGTTTTTTTGGTATCCCCTGCAAAACTATCGCCGTATTCTGCTGCCTAAAAGCTGCCGATTATATGCGCGTGTCCAAAACATCCACGTACTGCGCTCTAAACTGCTCAAACGTATCATTTTCCAGCGCCTCGCGAATGCGCTCGAGCAGGCGGTTGTAAAAATACAGGTTGTGCATCACCGTCAGGCGCTGTCCCAGCGTCTCACCGGCGCGCAGAAGGTGACGGATATAGGCGCGGCTGTGGCGGCTGCATACCGGGCAGTCACACTGGGGGTCAATGGGCAGCAGATCTTTTTCGTATTTGGCGTTATTCAGGTTGCGAATACCCTCCCAGGTAAACAGGTGTCCGTGGCGCGCATTGCGGCTGGGCATCACGCAGTCAAACAGATCTATACCTCGGGCCACGCCCTCGATGATATTTCCCGGTGTGCCCACCCCCATCAGGTAGCGCGGCTTATCCCGGGGCAGGTATTCGTCCACCACCGAGATGATGTGGTACATCTCCTCTTTGGGCTCCCCTACCGCCAGCCCCCCTATCGCGTGGCCGTCCAGGTCGAGCTGGGCGTTGAGGCGGGCGTTTTCAATGCGGATATCCTCATAGGTCCCGCCCTGATTGATGCCAAAGAGCATCTGGTGGGGATTATTGCGGTCGGGGAGCTGGTTCAGGCGGTCCATCTCGGCCTTACAGCGCACCAGCCAGCGGTAAGTGCGGTCGCACGACTGCTTTACATAGTCGTATTCGGCCGGCAGCTGGATGCACTCATCAAAAGCCATAGCAATGGTCGAAGCCAGGTTCGACTGGATCTGCATGCTCTCCTCGGGGCCCATAAAGATCTTGCGCCCGTCGATGTGAGAGGAAAAATGCACCCCTTCTTCCTTGATCTTGCGCAGCTTGGCCAGCGAGAACACCTGAAAGCCGCCGCTGTCGGTGAGGATGGGACGGTCCCAGCCCATAAACTTGTGCAGGCCGCCCAGCTCGTGGATGAGCTTGTCACCGGGTCGCAGGTGCAGATGATAGGTATTACACAGCTCCACCTGGGTGCGGATATCTTTCAGGTCGTACGAGGATAGCCCTCCTTTGATGGCCGCCACCGTACCTACATTCATAAATGCCGGGGTCTGTACGGTGCCGTGCACGGTCTTAAATTCGCCCCTGCGGGCATGTCCTACCTGTTTTTTTAAGGTGTACATAGGTCACTTCCTCAAATGGTTATGATCTTGGGCCCGCAGGCGCTGCCACCGCCGCATGCCAAGTATTGCGTATAAACAGCTATTTTATTATTATACACGTTTGCCCCCATGTATTTCAATGGGCAATTCCCTCCCCGAACTTGACGGGGCGCAGAAATTATGATAACATATAGTTAGTTTATGCTAACCGCATGCTGCCTATCCTATTTTTACGAGGTGAGATCCTTGCGTATCTACCAATCGGCTGAAGACTATCTCGAGACGATCCTGGTGCTGCAAAAGCGCCAGCCCCAGGTGCGCGCCATCGATATCGCCGCCGAGCTCTCCTACTCCAAACCCAGTGTCAGTGTGGCTATGAAAAACCTGCGTACCGGCGGGTATGTGGCTGTCGACCAATACGGCCATATCACACTGCTCGACAAGGGGCGCGAGATCGCCGAGAAGATATACGAGCGCCACACGCTGCTCACCGACTGGCTCGCGGCGTTGGGCGTCGATCCCCAGGTAGCGGCAGAAGACGCCTGCCGCATAGAACACGTCATCAGTGACGAGACTTTTTCAGCTCTAAAAACACATGCCGGTCGCCGCGCAGATACCTGACCAGTCACCCGTTATGGCAGAAGACGCAAAAGAGGTGTTCAGTGAACCTGAACACCTCTTTTCTATAAGGAAAAAGCCAGTTTTTACAATTTGTTCACAATTTTCCCGCCGTCTTTTGCCGCAGTTTCTCCTGCTATGCGCTCTGGGTGGCTCGGCCCTGGTCGGCCACGGCCTGCATTTTGGCCGCCACTTTTTCGCGGTCGCCCAAGTAGTACTTGTCACGGATTTTTAGCGTGTTGCTCAGTTCGTATACCAGCGGCACGCCGGTGGGCAGGTTGACTTTGGCGATGGTCTCTGGCGTCAATTTTTCCAAATACATCACCAGCGCCCGCAGCGAATTGCCGTGTGCGGCGATCAATACGCGCCGGCCCGCCCTTATGGCAGGCTCGATCTCCAGCTGAAAATAGGGGACCGCCCGCGCCACCGTGTCCTGCAGGCTCTCGGCCAGCGGCAGCAGGTCGGGGGTCACGTCCCGGTACGCGGCTAGTCGGGCCGGGCAGCGCGGGTCGTCAGGGGTCAGCAGCGGGGGCCTGGTCGTATAGGAGCGCCGCCATCTATGTACCTGCTCTTCGCCGTATTTGTCGGCAGTCTCCCCTTTGTCTAGGCCCTGCAGTGCACCGTAGTGCCGCTCGTTGAGCTGGTAACTTTTGATCACCGGCAGCCACTCCCGGTCCAGCTGTTCCAACACCAGATGCAGGGTATTGATCGCCCGTTTCAGGTAAGAGGTGTAGCAGAGGTCAAAATCAAATCCCGCCTGCTCGAGTGATCTCCCCGCCTCTTGTGCCTCGCTCCTGCCTTCGGGCGACAGGTCCACATCGGTCCAGCCGGTAAAGCGATTTTCGCGGTTCCAGGCACTCTCTCCATGCCGTAAAAGCACCAATTTCACAGTGATCCTCCCTCTCTGTATCTCCATTTATCCCAGTGCCACGTCCAGCACCATCATGATCAAAAATCCGGCCATAACACCCAGTGTACCACTGTTGGAGTGCTCGCCCAAATGCGCCTCCGGGATGAGCTCCTCCACCACTACATACATCATGGCACCGGCGGCAAACGACAGCAGCCACGGCATCAGCGGCTGTATGCTCCCAGCTACCAGCACCACTAAAATGCCAAAAACAGGCTCTACGATGCCCGACATACTGCCGTAAAAAAACGACTTGGTGACCGTTATCCCCTCCTGCCTCAGCGGCAGCGAGATCGCCGCCCCTTCGGGGAAATTCTGGATACCGATGCCCAGCGCCAACGCCACCGCCGCCGAGAGCGCCGCATGCTCTCCTTGGTGCTGTGCCGCCAGCGCAAACGACAGTCCAACGGCCATCCCCTCGGGGATATTATGTAGCGTCACTGCCAGCACCAACAATGTTGTGCGCTTCCAGGAGGAGCGCAGCCCCTCCGGTGCTTTGGCGTCCAGGTGCAGGTGCGGCAACAGTACATCCAGCCCCAGCAAAAAGGCGACGCCCAGCAAAAAACCTCCTGCGGCCGGCACCCAGCCGATACCACCGGCAGCACTGGCCTCTTCAATGGCCGGTATCAAAAGGCTCCACACCGAAGCGGCGATCATAACGCCGGCGGCAAAGCCCAAAAAGATGCGCTGGATGCCAGCGGCCAGCGCCTTTGAAAAAAAGAATACCATCGCTGCGCCCAAGGTGGTCATCAAAAAGGTGAACCCTGTGCCGACCGCAGCCCAACAGATCGGTTGCATATATGCACCTCCCAACTTTAACTTGTGCCCTGTAGACGATCTCTGTCAAAAATAAAGGCGCGCCCCGCCCAGGGGCCAGATCCCTGTAGACGGGGCGCGCCTTGGCTACTGCCGTGCAGAGACCACTTGCTTTGCGCTTCTTATTTTACCGGGAGATATGAAAGGCACCAAATCCGGGGTACACGGCGCTCTCGCCCAGCTGTTCTTCTATGCGCAGCAGCTGGTTATACTTGGCTACGCGCTCACTTCTGCTGGGGGCCCCGGTCTTTATTTGGCCGGTGCCCAGCGCCACTGCCAGATCGGCAATGGTAGTGTCCTCGGTCTCGCCCGAGCGGTGAGAGGCAATAGCTGTGTAACCGGCCTCGTGCGCCATCTTAATGGCTTCCAGCGTCTCAGACACCGAGCCGATCTGGTTGAGCTTGATCAAGATCGAATTGCCGCAGCCCAGCTCGATACCCTTTTTCAGGCGCTGAGTATTGGTCACGAACAGGTCGTCGCCCACCAGCTGTACTCTGTCACCGAGCGCAGCAGTCATCATCTGCCAGCCTTCCCAATCCTCCTCGTCCAGCCCATCTTCGATAGAGTAGATGGGATACTTTTCACACAGTGCCTGCCAGTGGGCCACCAGCTCGGCCGAGGTAAATCTCTGCTGGCTCTTGGGCAGTAGGTATTCCCCTTTGTCACCGCTCTTCCACTCGCTGGAGGCCGCATCCATGGCCAGTACAAAATCCACTCCGGGCCGGTACCCGGCTTTTTCGATAGCTTCTAAAATGCAGCGGATAGCATCCTCATCGCTGTCCAGGTCGGGGGCAAATCCCCCCTCATCGCCCACCGAGGTAGTCAGTCCGCGAGACCGGAGCAACCCTGCCAGCGTATGAAATACCTCGGTGCACCAGCGCAACCCCTCGGCAAAGTTGACGGCGCCCACCGGCATGATCATAAATTCCTGCACGTCTACCGTGTTGGCGGCATGTGCGCCGCCGTTTAAAATATTCATCATCGGTACCGGCAGCCGATTGCCGCTAATACCGCCCAGATAGCGGTACAAAGGCAGATGCAGGGCCTGTGCGGCTGCTCGTGCACAGGCGATCGATACCGCCAAGATCGCGTTGGCTCCCAGTTTTGATTTGTCTTTGGTGCCATCGACTCTCATCATCGCCTGATCTACAGCGTAGATGTCGCTGGCATCCATGCCCCTCAGCGTCTGATCGATGACAGTATTTATGTTTTTAACTGCCTGACCCACACCTTTGCCGCCAAAGCGCCCCTCATCATTGTCGCGCAGCTCCAGCGCCTCAAATTCGCCGGTAGAGGCGCCGCTGGGGGCTGCCCCTCTGGCTACAGTCTTGTCAGCCAGGTGTACTTCTGCCTCTACGGTGGGGTTTCCCCGTGAGTCGATGATCTCGCGTCCAATGACCCGCTCGATAGTTAGATCCATAGTGGTCTCCGTCCTTTCTGTATCGCTTGCACCGCTGCCAGTATATGCCTGCAGTGCGGGTGGGGTGTTTTATATAAGCCTTGGTTAGCTATTGCTAACCAAGGTCACTATACCACTTATTGAGGTGAAATACAAGAGGTATATCGGCAATACTCATCTTGTCTTATCGGTGGATAATATGAATGAAAGCGCAAAAAATAGCGGTAGGAGGAGCGTAGACCATGAGATATAGAGATCTACACGATCTGATCCAAAACAGCTATAGCAGCCGCGCGTATTTTCTCTCGCTGCCTGTCCAGATGCAGTGTGCACTACATCGGCTGGGTGGCACTGTGCACTCAGCAGCCCAGCTGCACCGCCAAGTCTCTGCTATCCAGCAGACCGACCATCTGCTGCAGATCGGCCACTGGAAGTAAATATCTGGCCGGGTATGTGTGTGTACCCGCTATGCCGATAAAAGCTTATCTGAACGGTGTAAGAACTGGTAGAGTATGCCCTGTAAGTATGTGCGGTTTTCACCTCTTTCAGTCAAAACAAAAAGCGCCGGACGCAGCTCTTGAAGGCTGTGCCCGGCGCTTTTACATCCGCAGTGAATATTCTCTGGTGCAAGCGGTAACTCGGCTGTGCGCCTTTTATGGCCGCTCTTTGGTACTGCCGGGCAGCGACCAGCTCTGGCTCTGGGTCTGCAGTGCCACCATATGTGCAAAAATACCGCCTTTTTTCACCAGATCTTCAGGGCAGCCCATCTCGGCTACCTTGCCACCTGCAAGCACCACCACTTTGTCGGCTCCCATAACTGTGCGCATGCGGTGAGCGATGATGAGTACCGTCTTATCCTGTACCAGGCCCGAGAGCGCAGCTTGTACAGCGCTCTCATTTTCCACGTCCAAAGAGGCGGTGGCCTCATCCAGCAAGATCACAGGCGCATTTTTGAGTAGCGCGCGGGCGATAGAGATGCGCTGCCGTTCACCGCCCGAGAGAGTTGCCCCATTTTCACCGATCATGGTCTGGTAGCCCTCGGGCATCTTCTGTACAAAGGTATCGCACTGAGCTGCTCTGGCAGCCGCCAATACCTCCTGGTCACTGGCATCTCTTCTCCCCAGGCGAATATTCTCCATCACTGTATCGCGAAACAGCACTACATCCTGAAAGACGATAGCATAATTTTTAAGCAGTGCCTCCGGTTCAACAGTAGAGACGTCTACGCCACCCAGAGTTATGCGGCCGCCGTCGACATCCCAAAAGCGGGCTGCCAGCTTGGCAGCGGTGCTCTTGCCCCCGCCCGAGGGACCTACCAGCGCCGTTACTTCACCCTGTCTGGCAGTAAACGACACATCGGCGAGTACCCCTTCTCTCTGGTCGTAGGCAAATTTTACCCGGTCAAAAGCGATGTCGTAATTTTTGAGTGTATAGCTCTTAGCCCCAGTCTGTACCGGCTGTTGCTCGATCTCGCGCATGCGCTGGATCTTGATCTGAGAGCTGAATACCGCCGCCATATTGGCCAGCGTCGTACTGATGGGGTCGTAGAGCCGCGAGGCTGCAATGAGGTAGATCAGCAGCGTCGCCAGCTCCAAACTGCCGCCCACCAGCAGATTGACCCCCACTAAAACGGTGGTGGCCAGCCCCAATTTTAAGAAGGCCTGCGCCGAGGTGACACAGGTGCCGGTCACCAGTTCCGAACGCACTGTAGCCCGTTCGGCTTCGTCCATTTTCTCATCCAATCCGTGCAGATATTTTTCTTTCTGATTGCAGGCCTTTATGTCCTTTACCGTCTCCAGCAGTTCCTGCAGACTATCTGTGGCTGCCCGTTTAGCCAAAAAATTGCGGGTGCCGAACCTGTCTTGCAGCCAGCGCGAGCCTGCAGTCAGCAAAAAAGCGACCGGCAGTACCCACAGTACGGCAAGACCCATGCGCCAGTCCATAGTCAGCATGCCAATGGCTATCAGTACAGTCGAAATGATCGTCCCCCAGAGCTGGGGCACAAAATGTGAGAATGCCTGTTCCAGAGCGCTGCAGTCAGACATCATAGTCGCAGTCAGGTCCGACAGATCGCGCTGACCAAAAAAGGAGAGCGGCAGCTGGCGCAGTTTTTCCCCCAGCCCAATACGGCGGTTGGCACTCTCGATATACGTGGCGATGTACAGCGCCTTATACTGAAACCAGTGCACGATGTAGATGAGCACCAGCAGGCCCGCTCCTAAAGCAGTAATACTCCAGATCTCAGCTGCCGGGTCTCCACCGCTCATCAGTGCGTCAATGATGTCCTGCAGCGCCATAATGAGCAGTCCTACCGGCAACATCAAGCTCAAATTGGCCGCTACGGTCCACAGTGTGGCTTTTACAAGGTCTTTCGCTCCCCGTTCGGTGAGCGCATAAATATGTTGGATTTTCCCGATCATACGGCTGACGCCTCCTTCCCTACTTTCCACCTGGCCGAAGTCTGGTAATCGCGCCACATAGCGGCGTATAAGCCCTGTTGCTGCAACAGCTCCCGGTGTGTGCCGCGCTCGGCAACAGCGCCGTCGCACAGCACCAATATGTCGTCGGCGTCCTGCACAGTAGAGAGCCGGTGGGCGATCATCAGCACCGTCTTACCCGCGGTCAGTTTTTCAAATGCCTTTTGTATGAGCAGTTCATTTTCCGGGTCGGCAAAGGCAGTGGCCTCGTCCAGCACTATGATGGGCGCATCCTTTAAGATCGCCCGCGCCAAAGCGATGCGCTGCTGCTCACCGCCAGAAAGATACACGCCTTTGGTCCCCACTACGGTGTCTAGGCCCTGAGGCATTTTAGATAGGATATCGTCGCACTGGGCAGCATGGGCCGCCGCCAATACCTGTTGTCGAGTGGCGTCGGGCCGTGCTGCGCGTATGTTTTCCAGTAAACTGTCCTTAAATAAATGCGTATCCTGAAAAACGAACGCCACTTTGTCCATGAGTTCGTGGCCTGCCATGTTGCGCACATCGACGCCGCCAATGAGCACCTTTCCCTGCCCTGCATCCCAAAAGCGGGGGATCAAACTGGCGACGGTGCTCTTACCTCCGCCCGAGGGGCCCACCAGTGCCACAGTCTTACCGGCCGGTACCTGAAAACATACATTCTTAAGTGCCGGGCTTTTGGCTCCGGGGTAGGTAAAAGTGACGTCTTTCAGCTCAATATCGCAGCCGGTGGTGCTCTGTGGACGGATGTCTTCAGGCAGGGGCTCTACCTCCATGATCTGGTCGAGCTTGCGCACCGCCTCATCTGCCTCCATAACTGCCTGGCTGGCATACATGATGCGGGTCATCATCATGGCGCAAAGCGGTGTGAATAAGATATAAAATACCAGGTCTACCAAAACTGCCCAGCCATTGCTCGCCGCTCCGCACAAGAGCATACCGGCGGGGATGAGTAGTAAAAAGGTGCCGTTGAGCACGGCGGTAAAGGCGGTCATCGGCCGCCCGCAAGACATGGCATAGTCGGTGGCCAGCTTGCTGTAGCGCATAATAGCGCCGTAAAAGCTCTTGAACGAGTACACCGTCTGCTGAAACACCTTGACCACTGGAATACCGCGCACATACTCAGTGGCCTCGGCACTCAGGTCCTCAATGGCTTTTTGGTAGGTGCTGAAAAATCTGGCATTTTTGCCACCCATCATCCGCGTCAACAGGTAGACTGCCAGCACCAGTGGAATAAAGCACAAAAGCCCCATCCGCCAGTCAAATACGAACAGCAGAATAATGGCTGCTACCGGGGTCACTACCGCCCCTACCAGGTCTGGCAGCTCATGGGCCAGCATCTGTTCAGTCATACCGGCATTATCGTCTATCTGCTTGCGCAGCTTTCCCGACTGGCTGACATTTAAATATCCCAACGGCACATCCAGCAGGTGTTTGGCTGCCGCTTTACGCATGTTTTTTGCGGTGCGAAAGGCGGCCAGATGGGTGCACATCAGGGCGGCAAAATAAATAGCCGCACTGCCCAGTGCAAACCACAGTGCATACCAGCCGTAGCGCACCAGATCTCCTGCCTGCCGGTAGTCGGGCATTGCAGCAAACACACCGCGCACCACGTACCAAATACATATGTAAGGTGCCATCGACAGAACTGCCGCTATACCAGACAGCGTACATCCCAATACGGTGAGCCTTTTATGTCCGCCGGCATAGTAGAGCAGCTTGGCGACACTGCTCTTCCCTTTTTCTCTCACATCGAACCCTCCCTTATTATTGTGGTTAGTTATCGCTAACTTATGGTTATTATACTGCTCCATCCCGATTCTTGCCCAGCTCCAAACAGTCGTTTTGCTCCAATTGGGCGGTCCCGCGATAAATTTTAGGGGTCATCCCGTATACCCGTGTAAAAGCGGCCGAAAATTTGCTGGCATTCTGGTAGCCCACCAGCTCGGCAATATGCCCCACCGGCAGCTGAGTGCTCTGCAGCAGTAATGCCGCCTCCTCCATGCGTCGCCGTCGCAAATACTGGTAGGGGGCCTGCCCGTACTGCTGGTAAAACAGCTTTTTTAAAGTTGTTACCCCCATGCCAAATTCTACTGCTAACTCGGTGAGCGAATGTCGGCGGCGCAAATTCTCGGTCATACGGCGCTCAATAGCGGCTACTTTCTCAGCATCATGGCCACAGTGATAGGGACGGGCCATCCGCCCCTGTTGCTCACTGCTCACCGCTAAAAACAGCAGCAGCTCCAGCGCTTTTATTTTGTAATAAGCCAACTGATAATTATCCGGCGGCTGATACAGCTCCAATACGATGTGCTGGATCTTGGGGTTGGCCCGTAGCAGCAACACTTCATCGCTGTATAACTGTGCCTCTAAGCAAGCCACCAAATCGGTCGTCTGTCCCAATATATCTCGCCACGAGCGCGCCGCCTCCTTTAGCTGCAGGACTAAACTGATGCCGGTATAATCACCCGATAAAAAAACAGAGTTGCGACACGGCCTCCCCATGTCGCTGATCGAGAGGTCCTGAGCTCCCAGGGTCACCTGCCGGCCGCTCTGCAGTGTACAGCCGTAGCGGCCGCGGCGGCAGTGATTGATCTCGATGATACCCGGCCGCGCGCGCTCATTTTGAAAACCCTGCGCGGTATGAAAATCATTAAAGATGAGCAGTATGCCGGGAAAGACCTCATAGGCCTCCATGACTCCTTTCCCGTCAGAAAAATCTAACTGATATACCATGTGTTGAGCGTGTATTCGGCACAATTTTGCACCCTGTGGAAATATCGCTGTCCAGTCCATAAACTGGTTCCTCCCCCACATGACAGGATGACTGTCTATATTTTTTAGTGCGATGACGATCAGTTTATTTAGACGCAGTATCCAGTATTTTATAATGCGTTTGGCCTGACACGGCTGCCATCTTGATGATTGTGCAGACACGCATGTTTTCGCTGCCGATACTATGTCGGCGTTCCAGTCAGATCAGGCCTTTTTACCTCAGCCACGGGTAACTGGCGACTCTGCTCGACTATCGGTTAGCAATCAGTAACCACACAGTACATCTGTCCATAGCTTAGGCTCTATGTGAGAGCAGACTGCGGTCATCACGGCCCAGTCACATCGTAGTACGCCCCGTACCAGCCGTCAATACAGTGTCGGGCAGAAACCCGTTAGAATAGAAAAAGAGCCTATAGACGCCGCTGGTGGCTGGCTATAGGCTCTTTTTATTTTGTAAAACGCACCGTATTTATAATATGAGCATGGCGTCGCCAAAACTGTAAAAGCGGTACTTTTCCTGTACGGCCACCCGGTAGGCGTTTAGAATAGGCTCCCGCCCGGCCAGCGCCGATACCAGCATGATCAGCGTGCTCTCCGGAAGATGGAAGTTGGTGATCATACCGTCGATAACGCCAAAGGTATAACCCGGGTAGATAAAAATGCTGGTATCATCTTCAAAAGGCACTACAGCGCCATTTTTTTGGTAGCAAGATTCCAGTGTGCGGCAGCTGGTGGTGCCCACGGCAATGACCCGTTTGCCGTTTTTTTTGGCCAGCGCGATCGCATCGGCCGTCTCCTGGGGGATCACATAGTGTTCGGTGTGCATCTTATGGTCTAATACGTTTTCCTCTTTTACCGGGCGAAAGGTCCCCAGCCCCACATGCAGCGTAACACGGGCGATGACCACCCCTTTTTGCCGCAATCTTTCCAGCAATTCCTCGGTAAAGTGCAGCCCGGCCGTAGGCGCCGCCGCCGAGCCGCGCTCATGGGCATACACAGTCTGGTAGCGGTCCTTGTCCTCCAGCTCAGCGGTGATGTAATGGGGCAGCGGCATCTGCCCGATCTGGTCGATTACGTCGTAAAAACTGCGCCCTTTACATGCAAAGCGGATGATGCGGTTGCCGTCATCGCAGACTTTGCACACCTCACCGGTGAGCAGTCCCTCGCCAAATACCAGCTTGGTCCCCTCTCTGATCTTGCGGCCGGGCTTTACCAGGCATTCCCACAGATCCTCAGTGGCCTGCTTTTTTAAGAGCAATACCTCAGCTTTGGCCCCTGTGTCCTCCTTGTGGCCGTACAGCCTGGCCGGCAGCACTTTCGAATCGTTCACCACCAGCGTGTCGCCGGGCTGTAAAACATCTACGATATCGTAAAAGTGCTTGTGGGCGATCTCGCCGGTCGTGCGATCGAGCTGAAGCAGCCGGGAGTGATCGCGCGGGTAGATGGGGTGCTGGGCGATGAGTTCCTGGGGCAGATCAAAGTAAAAGTCTTTTTTCAGCAGTGGTTGTGACATACAAAACACATTCTTTCTATCAGTAAAAGCCGCCCGGCAAAAACAGCCAGACGTACCGCCGGCGCCGGGCGGGAGTGCGGCCCGCAAAAATCGCTGCTACAGGGCGAAATGCGCCGTATTTAAATTGACAGGCAGCTACCGTGGTGCTATGATAAGGGTAAACTTCATAGACCCGGATAGAGGTGCGGATTTGATGAGTACACACAGGCGAGGCCAGCCAGGGCTGCACGAGCGGTGTGAAAAGGCAACTCCGCCGAAGAGAGCGCAGCTGGCGGGGCGGTTCTCTGGTCGCGTGGCCGAACAGGCGCGCGACTGTCATCATGTACTTTGATGGAGAGCTATCGGCCTTTTTGTGTCCATACTTTTCTATTATATTGCATGTACTGCCGGTTTTCAACCGGTTTTTTCTTTTTGCGGGTCTATACGGTCTTTTGGCACATAAACTGAACATAGGAGGAACAGATGATGAAGGAATACAATGTTGCGGTGATCGGTGCGACGGGAATGGTCGGCCAGCGCTTTATTACGCTGCTCGAAAACCACCCCTGGTTTCACGTAAAAATGCTGGCGGCCTCGGCCAATTCTGCCGGCAAAACTTATAAAGAGGCGGTGGGCAGCCGCTGGGCTATGCAGTCGCCCATGCCCCAGTCGGTAGCCGATATGGTGGTGCTCGACGCTACCGCCGACGTGGAAAAGATCACGTCGGCAGTCGATTTCGTGTTCTGTGCTGTCAACATGAAAAAAGAGGAGATACGCTCTCTGGAGGAGATGTATGCCCGCCACGAGTGCCCGGTCATCTCCAATAACTCGGCCAATCGCTCGATGCCCGATGTGCCGATGATCGTGCCCGAGATCAACGACGATCACTCCGAAGTCATCACCGCTCAGCGGGCCCGTCTGGGCACCAAGCGCGGTTTTATCGCCGTCAAGTCGAACTGTTCGCTGCAGAGCTATGTGCCGGCCATCCACCCCCTGCTCAAGTTCGGGGTGACCAAAGTGCTGGCCTGCACCTATCAGGCTATTTCCGGTGCCGGCAAGACCTTTGCTACCTGGCCCGACATGGTGGATAACGTGATCCCCTTTATCGGCGGCGAAGAAGAAAAGAGCGAGCAGGAGCCTTTAAAGATCTGGGGCCATGTCGAGGACGGCAAGATCGTAAACGCCGACTCCCCCTCCATCACCACTCAGTGCCTGCGGGTACCGGTGTCGGATGGGCACACGGCAGCGGTTTTCGTCTCGTTCGAGAAAAAGCCCACCATCGAAGAAATCAAAGCCTGCTGGAAAGACTTTAGCGGCGCGCCGCAGGCGTTGGGCCTGCCCTCGGCGCCCAAGCAGTTCCTCCACTACTTCGAGGAGGACGACCGCCCCCAGGCCAAGCTCGACCGCAACCTGGAAAGTGGTATGGCCGTGTCGGTGGGCCGCCTGCGCCCCGACACCCAGTACGACTATAAATTCGTCTGTCTCTCGCACAACACCCTGCGCGGCGCTGCCGGCGGCGCGGTACTGATGGCTGAACTGCTGGCCGCCCAGGGCTATTTAGACTAACGCTGTCAGCGGGGGAGCACTGCTGCTCCCCTCTTGTGGATATGGGAGGTTTTTTATGAAAAAGACCGTATTTACCGGCGCCGGTGTGGCGCTCGTCACTCCGTTCTTGCCCGATGGTTCCATCAACTACCCCAAGCTGAAAGAGCTTATCGAGTGGCAGATCGCCTCCGGCACCGACAGCATCATCACCTGCGGTACCACCGGCGAGTCGGCCACCATGACCGATAAAGAGCACGTCGACGTCATCAAATTCACCGTCGACACAGTGGCCGGCCGGGTGCCGGTAGTAGCGGGTGCCGGCTCTAACGACACCGCTTACGCCGTGAATCTGTCTAAAGAAGCCGCCGCTCTGGGTGCTGATGCGCTGCTGCAGGTAACGCCCTATTACAACAAGGCCTCTCAGCGGGGCCTCTACCAGCACTTTGTCGCCATCGCCGACGCAACTGATCTGCCGGTCATCCTGTATAATGTCCCCAGCCGTACCGGTACCAATATCGCGCTCGATACCTATCTCAAGTTATCCGAGCACCCCAATATCGTGGCCACAAAAGAGGCCAGCGGCGACATCTCGGCCATTGCCAAGATCTTTGCCGCCTGCGGCGATAAACTGGATGTGTATTCGGGCAACGACGATCAGATCGTACCCATCATGGCGCTGGGCGGTAAAGGGGTCATCTCGGTGCTCTCCAATGTGCTGCCCAAGCAGACCCACGAGATATGTGCCGCCTTTTTGGCCGGCGATACCCAGAAGAGCGCCCAGCTGCAACTGCACTACCTGGCGCTGGCAAACGCCCTGTTTATGGACGTAAACCCCATCCCGGTAAAAGATGCGCTCAATCTGATGGGCAAAGAGGTGGGCGGCTGTCGGTTGCCTCTTTGCCCCATGGACGACGCCGGGCAGCAAAAGCTGGCTGCTGTGCTCAGACAGTACGACCTGATGTAAAAATATACGGCCCCTCCCCTACATATACCGCGCCGAGGAGGAGCCACAGATAAAAAGGTTGGTGAAATAATCTCTATGACCAATATACTGCTCTTTGGCGCTATGGGTAAAATGGGCCGGGTGGTCAGCCAATGCGTGGCCCAGCGGGACGACTGTCAGATCATCGCCGGTATCGATAAGTTCAGTGATGGCAGTGCCGATTTTCCGGTCTACCCCACGATCACCGATTTTAAAGATACCTGTGATGTGATCATCGATTTTTCGCATCCGTCCGTATTTGATGAGCTGCTGCGCTACTGTGTACAAAACAAAGTACCGGCCGTCATCTGTACCACCGGTCTCTCGGCCGAGCAGATCGCGGCGATCCATACCGCCGCCGAGACTGTGCCGCTGTTTTACAGCGCCAACATGTCATTGGGTATCAATCTGCTGCGGGCACTGGCCCAAAAGGCGGTGGAGGTGCTGGGTGGCCAGTACGATATCGAGATCATCGAAAAGCATCACAACCAAAAAGTCGATGCCCCCAGCGGCACGGCCCTCATGCTCGCCGACGCGATCAACACCGCCGCCGGCGGCCAGTACGAGTATGTGTACGACCGCCACAGCGTGCGGAAAAAGCGCGATAAGCGGGAGCTCGGTCTGCATGCGGTCCGCGGTGGCACCATCGTGGGCGAGCACGAGATCCTATTTGCCGGCCGCGACGAGGTGATCACACTCTCCCACAGCGCCGCCTCTAAAGAGGTCTTTGCCGTGGGAGCTGTGCAGGCGGCACGCTTTATGCAGGGTAAAGGCCCAGGCCTTTACGATATGGCAGACATGATTTGACGGTAACCAGATAAGGAGGGACTTGTTATGCTCGGCGTTTCCAGTGTATCGGTGATCGAGGACCAGATGGTCTTGACTTTCAGCGATGTGCAGAGCGGTTCAGATTTTGTACAGGTGGTCTTTGGCCAGATGGCAGAGAGCGCGGTCAATGTAGATATGATCTCTCTCATCCCCGACCAGAGCGCCAGCTACAGTCTGGCGCTGACCACCTCAAATCAGTACTATCCCCAGCTCATGCAGCTGTTGGGCTCGCTGCGGGGCCGGTTTCCCCAGGTCAAGTTCGGCATTTCCGACGGGTATGCCAAGGTCATCGCCGCCGGCGAAGAGATGAAGAGCCAGCCCGGCGTGGCAGCTGCCGTCATCACCGCTGTGCGCCAGAGCGGGGTCGATATCCAGATGATCACCACCTCCGAGACCGATATCTCGCTGCTGGTGCAATCGGTACACGCCGACACGGTAAAATCCGCATTAGAGGGCTAGCGGCTCCCCTTTCCGCTTCCATTTCACCAAGTTTGCCCCCAATATAAATTGAAGGTGTCTCCCCCTGTGGGCGACGCCTTTTTTATGTCACTTTATCGGCCATAGCTCCGCCTGGAAAAAGATGACGATCTACGGCCAAACACTCCACTATAACACCAAACTCTGTGCCTGTGCTATGATCGTGGTAGTGGATAGTATAAGAGCAGAGAGGTGTATCTCCTATGAAAACATATACTACGGCCCAGGTGGCCAAGATCATCGGCGTACACCCCAACACCGTACGGCTCTACGAAAAACTGGGGTTGATACCGCCGGCGCCGCGGCAAAAAAATCGCTATCGGGTATTTACCGACCGCCACATAGCCCAGTTTCGCTTGGCCCGCACCGCCTTTCAGGTAGAGGTGCTGCAAAATGGGCTGCGCCAACAGATGGTACAGATGGTCAAAACCGCCGCCACCGGCAAGTATGATGCCGCCATCGAGCAGTGTCGGTGCTACCTGCAGATGGTGCGACAGGAATTTGTGCGCGCACAAGAAGCGGCCTCTATCGTCACCGCACTTTTGCACGGCGACTCACCATCCTCCTACCCGGTGCTGCTCGGCCGCCGTCAGGTCTCGCAGCAGCTGCATATCTCGATGGATGCCTTGCGCAACTGGGAGATGAACGGGTTGCTCACCGTAAAGCGCCGCCAAAATGGCTATCGTGTGTACACCAGTGAAGATCTGCGCACGCTAAGAGTTATCCGCGCTCTGCGCGGGGCCAACTACTCGCTCGAGGCCATCCTACAGCTGCTGCAGCAGCTCTCCGTCGATCCGCAGACCGATGTGCCGGCAGCCCTCGATCTGCCGGCTCAAGGTGATATCGTCTCGGCCTGTGACCATCTGCTCGACTCGCTAAGCCAAGCTGAGATCAATGCCCAGACATCGCTGCAGCTGCTGTATGAGATGCGCCGTAGATTTTCGTAGCCGCCAGGGGCGGTAAAGCACTGTCTTACGATCTGGTATCGCGTCGCCTTTAATCAGGCTGTGTCCCGCACGCGTTTAAGGTCTACAGCAATTTTTAAGCCCCCATACCTGCCAGGCAAAAATGTGGTCAACACCAGATGTCGGTTTTATGATCTGCAGCCAAAGTAATGGTGATTTTCCCGTTCTACCTGTCCCAAATATATAACGCTCCACTTTACCACCAGTCTTTTAGCTGGTGGTATTCTTTTTTTATCGAAAAAAGGAGGTAGAGACCATGTCACCAGTTATTCAAACAAGCCAGCTTACCAAGTCCTACGGGCCGCTGCTCGCCCTGAAAGGGTTAGATCTGTCGGTAGAACGCGGTACCGGGGTGCCAATGGGGCCGGTAAGAGCACCGCGATAGCCTGTATGCTGGGGCTGCAACGGCCCAGTAGCGGCGCCGTACAGATATTGGGCCAAGACCCCCAGATCGCGCGCAAACAGCTGTTTAAGCAAGTCGGTGTTCAGCTGCAAGAGACTTCTTTTCAGGAAAAGATAACCGCCGAAGAGCTCTGCCAGGTAAGTGCTGCGCTGTACCACCGCCCCCATGATTACCGGCAATTGCTGGCTCAGTTTGGCCTGGCTGATAAAGCTGGCCGCCCGGTAAAGGAGCTGTCAGGCGGACAACGGCAAAAGCTGTTTATTACGCTCGCGTTGCTGCCAAACCCACAGGTGGTGTTTTTAGATGAACTCACCACCGGTCTCGATCCGCGGGCCCGGCGAGAGGTCTGGGCCATCCTCTCCTCGCTAAAAGCGTCGGGGGTGACCATCCTGCTCACCTCGCACTTCATGGATGAAGTGGAGGCGTTGTGCGACCACATCTGTATTTTAAAGCATGGCAAAACAGTATTTTCCGGCACCGTCGGCCAGGCGGTAGCCGACAGTCCATACACCGCGTTCGAGGACGCCTACCTGTGGTATACGGAGGAAGATCGATGAGAGCTTTTCGCACGATGCTCAAAGTAGAGCTCAAACTCTCTCTGCGAGAAATGGATATGTTCATCTTTTCTATCTGTCTGCCGCTGGTGGTGCTGGCCGTCATCGTCATGCTCTACGGGACTTGCCCTGCCTTTGCCGGTGCGCCTTATACCTTTGTCGAGCAGTCTTTTCCGGCACTCGCCACCATCTCTATTTGTGCCGGCGGAGTAATGGGGTTGCCGCTGGTAGTATCCGATTACCGCAGCCGTGGCATCCTGCGCCGCTTTCGGGTCACACCGGTCAGTCCGGCACTGATCCTGCTGGTCCAGGTCGTCATCTATGCCCTGTATGCGCTGGGCTCGCTGTTTACGCTCTGGGCAGTGGCGGTGCTTGTCCTGGGTCTCCAACTGCATGGCTCTATTCCGCTGTTTTTACTCAGCTATCTGCTGGTCATGGCTACAATGTTCTGTATCGGCGTGCTGGTGGGCGGCGTGGCCGCTAACAGCAAAAGCGCCGGGATCTTCACCAGTATCCTCTACTTTCCTATGCTGCCCTTTTCCGGGGCAACGCTCCCCTACGAGGTGCTGCCTGCCGCTGCTCAAAAGATCGCCGATCTTCTGCCGCTCACACAGGGCATCAAGCTGCTCAAGGCGGCCCCGCTGGGTCTGCCGGTAAAAGAGGTGTGGATATCTATTCTGGTCATGTTGGTGTTCATCGTCGCCTGCGCTGTGCTGGCTATCCGTCTATTTAGGTGGGAGTGACCGCGCTCTTATCATATTGCAGCAAAAAAGGGACCGCCCCTCTATATAGAGGGGCGGTCCCTTTTTAATACCAGATGAGTGGTATTTGATCTCGCCGGTATCGTTTTAGCCGTTTTGTTGGGGCACTTCCAGCTCCCACAGCCACGACTTCACCATCTCGCAAAAAATATTGGGGTGTTCGATATCCAGGTTGTGGCCGGCATTTTCCAGCAGCAGCACCGAGTGTTTGCGGTAATAAGAGAGCAGGCTCAGCGTCTCGGCAAATCCGACCACATTGTCCTGTTTACCGAGCAAAAACAGCGTGGGGGTATCACAAAAACCAAAACGTTCTTCCGGGGTCACGGCATAGCCATAGCCGCGGTGCAGAATATCGGCCAGGTAATCGGCGTCATAGGCCTCCTCAGCAGGGACGATCTCATCCAGGTAGCGGTTAAAGGTGTACTGGTTTTGAATGACCATCGTCTTGGTAAATCCCTCGCGGTGCTGCTGGGGAATAGACTCTAAAAACTGATAGTTGGTAAAACCGGTAGTAAACTTGGGCAGCAAACGGTTTTCGTGTACCGGGTTGCTCACCGGGCAGATGAGCACGCCGCCCAGCACTCTGTCGCGCAGCTTGCTGATGAGCCCGCGCACCAGATAGCCGCCATACGAGTGGCCGATCACAAAAAACGGCGTGTCGCTGCCGATCACCTGGTCGATGAAAGCGATGACAAAATCGAGCATGTCGTCGGTATTTTTAATGCGCTCGCAGCGGGGCGTGTCGCCCATACCGGGCAAGTCGGGGTAGATGCGGCGGTGGTGAGAGAGCAGATTGAACACCGGCTCAATGCTCTCTCGCATGTGCAGGTGGCTGCCGGTCCAGCCGTGCAGGGCAACGACCGGGGTGCCTTTGCCCAGCTCCTCGTAATATACTGGCGTATCCCAAACGGTGGCTGTCATGATCGATTACTCCTTTGGCGTTTTTCAAAACACAGGTGTCGATACAGATATCTATACTTCTAGTGTATCAAAAAACACCGTCAGTGTAAACGCATTTTGCCCAAAGCGCGGTCAACCTCCGAAACACAGCGCAAAACGGTGGTTCAAAGGTGCAAAAAAGTCTGGCCAAGGCATTACTGCCCAGGCCAGACTCTATGAAAGATACTATTTTACAGCGTGATCTTATGGAAGGTTTTTTTACCCTTTTTGATGACGATGAATCCGTCGGCAAAATCCTCTCTGGCCACCATGTGCTTGACCGAGGTCACCTTCTCATCGTTTACCGAAACTCCGCCCTGATCGACCAGCCGTCGGGCCTCCCCGCGCGAAGGAGAGAGCCCTGCCGCCAGCATCAGGTCGACGATGCCGATCCCCTCGTCGCTCATCAGGTCGGCCGGCAACTGGGTGGTGGGCATGTTCTGCGATACACTGCCCGCCGAAAACAGCGCCTGCGAGGCCTCCAGCGCCTTCTGGGCCTCCTCCTCACTGTGCACCAGTTTGGTCAGCTCAAAGGCCAGTTTCTCCTTGGCGCGGTTGATCTCCTGGTCTTTCAGGTGCTCGTACTCGGCGATCTCCTCCAGCGGCATAAAGGTCAGCATCTTCATGCAATTGATAACGTCGCCGTCATCGATGTTGCGCCAGTACTGGAAAAATTCGTAAGGAGAGGTCTTTTCCGGGTCCAGCCACACTGCGCCGCTCTCGGTCTTGCCCATCTTTTTGCCCTCTTTGGTGGTGAGCAGGGTAAAGGTCAGGCCATAGGCCTCCTCTCCTTTTACCCGGCGGATCAGATCTACGCCGCCCAGGATATTCGACCACTGGTCGTCGCCGCCCAGCTCCATGGTGCAGCCCACTGCATCGTACATGTGCAAAAAGTCGTAGCTCTGCATGATCATGTAGTTGAACTCGATGAACGACAGGCCTTTCTCCATACGGGACTTAAAGCACTCGGCTGTCAGCATCTTGTTGACCGAGAAGTACACCCCTACATCCCGCAGAAAATCCAGGTAGTTGAGCTCGCACAGCCAGTCGGCATTGTTGAGCATCAGCGCCTTGCCGTCCGAGAAGTCGACGAACTTCGACATCTGGCGCTTAAAGCACTCTACATTGTGGCCAATATCCTCTTTGGTCAGCATTTTGCGCATATCGGTCTTGCCGGTGGGGTCGCCCACCAGGGTCGTGCCGCCGCCCAGCAGCGCAATGGGCCGGTGCCCGGCCTCCTGCAGGCGCTTCATAATGGTAAGCTGCAAGAAATGCCCGACATGCAGGCTGTCGGCCGTGGCGTCAAACCCGGTATAGAAGGTGACACCGCCGCCATTGAGCAGTTCTTCGACCTTTTCCATATTGGTCGACTGGGCGATCAGGCCACGGGCCTGCAGTTCGTTAAAAATTCCCACAGTACATTCTCCTTTGATAAATTGTAATTGCGTGCAAGGTAAGGGGCAAACAGGTGAAAAGAAAATGCCCCCCGCAGACCATATGGTCTACAGAGGGCACAAAGTCAGCTCTTTGCGCGGTACCACCTCATCGGTCACTGTCGCCTTGCGGCACACAGCCTCACAGGCTTCTAACAAAGCCCTGCACTGTAACGGGTGCTGCCCGTCCTCCCCTACTAATGGCCCGCTAAAACACAAGCCCTGTTGAGGGAGGCTGCTCGTGAGGTGTATTCCCGCCGATAAACGCTGCCCCTTCTCACCGACCAGAGGCTCTCTGAAGCTACATCGGAGGTACTCTTCCCCGTCTACGCCTTTTGCACGATATGTCTTTACTATACCCAGCCGAGACCAGAAAGTCAAGGCCCGCCCCCAATTTTATAAACATTTATCTCTTTTAGCGGGCGCCGCCGTGGGCAAAAGCCAGTATCTCACGGGCGTTTTCCAGCGCCAGTGGGGTGATGTGATCGCCCGATACGATGCGCGCCAGCTCGGTGATGCGCTCGTCGCTGCCCAGTGCCCGCACATCGGTAAAGGTCTGGCTGCCGTCGGTCGTCTTTTGAATGAGCAGGTGACTGGCGCCGTATGCCGCCACCTGGGCAGAGTGAGTGACACAGATGATCTGGTGGCTGGCGGCCACTTCGCCCAGCTTTTGGCCAATGCGCTGGGCGGCACTGCCGCTCACCCCGGTATCGATCTCGTCGAAGATCAGCGTGTCGATACCGTCTTTATCGGCCAGTATGCTCTTGATCGCCAACATAATGCGCGAGAGCTCACCTCCCGAGGCGATCTTCGAGATCGACTTGGGCTCCTCCCCCACGTTGGCCGAGATCAAAAAACGCACCTCGTCCATACCTCTAGGGTGCAGCTTGTCGGTGGGTTCTACCTGCACCACAAAGCGCACGCCGGGCATATTCAAAAAGGCCAGCTCCCGGCATACGGCCTGGGCCAACCGCTGGCCCACTTTTTTGCGCTTGGCCATCAGCTGCAGCGCCAGCTCCTTGCAGCTGTGCAGCTCGGTCTTCATCCTGTCGCGCAGCGCCTCCAGCTGCTCGCTGCCACCCTCTATCTGCGCCAGCTTTTGCCGACAGCTGTCGCCATAGGCCAGTATTTCCTCAATGCTCTGGCCGTACTTTTTCTTCAGGCGGTAAATGGTATCCAGCCGCGACTCGATAAAGTCGATGTCCAAATATTCCTCGTCATCCAGCTGCTGGGCCGAAATATCCCCGGCGTACTCCTCAATCTCATACCGCAGCGACTGCAGCTTATCACACACCGCCCCCAGTTCCGGCAGGTAGTCGCGAATGTTCTGCAGGGCCAAAACAGCACCGTCCAGCAGCTCCAGGGCGCCCGGGGCATCCTCTCCCTGCAAGCTGCCCAGCGCCGTGCGCAAGTTCTGTGCGATGAGTCCGGCATACCGCGCTCGGTCCCGCTGCCCCTCCAGCGTGCTGTCCTCCTCCGGCTGCAGCTGGGCGGTCTCGATCTCGCTGATCTGGTACGAGAGGATATCTATCTGTCGGTCCCGGTCGGCCTGTGCCTGTTCTAGCTCCCGCACCTGTTTTTTCAGCTGCCGCACCTTGTCAAACTGCAGGTAGTACTGCCCCAGCAGATCCTCTAGCTGGCCGTACCTGTCCAGCACCTCTACGTGGCGGCTCTCATCTAAGAGCTGCTGGCTGTCGTGCTGGCCGTGTACGGTGATCAGCGTCTCCCCCAGCTCTTTTAAAATGGTCACGTTGGCCGGTCGACCGCCGATCTTGCAGATATTGCGGCCGTCCTTGAGTATTTCCCGGGTAATGAGCAACTGCCCGTCCTCGCACAGGTAGCCCAACTGTTGCACCTTGGCTATCGCCGCCGGCGAAATGTCCTCGAATACGGCACTGATGAGCGCGCGGTCGGCACCGCGGCGAATGATATCCTTAGAGGTGCGGTTGCCCAGGATAGCGTTGACCGCTCCGATCAGCATCGACTTGCCGGCGCCGGTCTCGCCGGTCAACACGTTGAGACCGGCGATCAGCTGTAAGCTGGCCCGCTCGATCACTGCTATATTTTCGATGTAGAGTTCCCGCAGCATCTAAATCCCCCCATCGGTGGTGTGGCGGCAGGTCCACTTTTTGATCTCTTGTCTTATCTATCGACTGATATATTTCTTTAATTCCTGGCACAGGTCTTTGGCACACTGCTCGTTGCGCATGAGGATAAAAAAGGTATCCTCTCCCGCCAGCGAGCCCACAAAACCGTTCCAGTGCATCTCGTCAAAGGCGGCGCAGGCGGCCTGGGCCAATCCCTTATAACAGGTCACACACACCATATTCATGGCGTAATCTACCTCTCGCAGGGCCTCCGAGATGATCACCGAGTAATTGAAGTCGGTGGCCTTGCTGTCGGTGCCCCGGTGTGGGACCGAGTAGCGGTAGGTCCCGTCCGACGACATCGATTTGACCAGGCGCAGTTCCTTGATATCGCGGGATATCGTGGCCTGTGTCACCTCAAAACCCTCTTTTTGCAAAAGGCCCAGCAGCTCTTCCTGGGTGTTGACGGCGTACTGTCCGATCAGTTCCAGTATTTTTGCATGGCGTTTGGCTTTCATTTACCGCCACCTCCCTATAAATTTTGTCTTGAGTACCTTAAAAAATTCCCGGTCCGAGAGCATGATGAACTGCAGTTTTTTCTTGGCCGCCTTCACCACCACCGCATCGGCGTTCTGCAACTGGACCGAGCGCTCACCGTCGATGGTCACGTACATGTCACCGCCCCGGCTGATGGGCCGTATGGTCAGCGCGTCGTTTTGCGAAAACAGGATGGGCCGCGAAAACAGCGAGTGGGGCGAGATGGGGGTGAGCTGCAGTGTGCGGATGGTCGGGTCGATGATGGGGCCGCCCGCCGACAGCGCATAGGCAGTCGAGCCGGTGGGGGTCGAGACGATGATGCCGTCGGCCCGATAGCTGGTCACCAGCTCCTCACCTGTATACACGTCCAGGTCCAGGATCTTCGACACCGTGCCGTTGGAGACCACTGCGTCGTTTACGGCGATATAGTGCTTTTTGCCGTACTGGCTGCAGATGCAAACGTCCAGTACCAGCCGCTTTTGGATCGAGAACTCGCCGGTGCACAGCTTTTCGAGCATATCCAGCTCATCGGGCTCTATCTGCGCTAAGTAGCCCAGCCGGCCGGTATTGATACCGATGAGCGGTTTGTCGTGCTGCAGCGCGTGTTTGGCCTGGTGCACCACCGTACCGTCTCCGCCGATACAGATGATGGCATCACATTTTGCCAGCGCCGTCTCCGCCGCGACATACTTTACCCCGGCAATGGGCAGCACCTCCTGCATGGCTTTAGCCATGTACAGGGTACTGCCGTGCTGTAGCAGCACCGCACAGGCGTCTGGCGTACACTCGGCAGTGCCGGTTTTTTCCAGGTTGGGCACCACAAAAAAGGTAGACATCTTCATAGCAAATCGCTCCGTATGTACAAAAAGAGTCAGTGAACAAATCAGGCCAGCACCTGGTGCGACTGCTCCACCACCTGCGCCGGGGCACCCAGATCAAACGGTGACACCTCTCCCTCGGTGCGCTGCAGCCACAAGAGGTACTCGATGTTGCCCTCCGGCCCCTTTACCGGTGAAAAGGTTAGTCCCTTTACACAAAAACCGTGCGTCTGCGCAAAGGCGACCACTTTCTCGATCACTTCCCGGTGGGTGCTCTGCTCCCGCACCACTCCTTTTTTGCCCACCTTTTCCCGCCCCGCCTCGAATTGGGGCTTGATCAAGCAGACGATCTGTCCTGCCGGGGCCAAGAAGTCGCGGACCACCGGCAACACCAGCGTCAGCGAGATAAACGACACATCGATACTGGCCAGGTCTACCGGCTCGGTCACCTGCTCGTGGGTCAGGTGGCGGATATTCTGCCGCTCCAGATTCACCACTCGCTCGTCGGTGCGCAACTTCCAGGCCAGCTGTCCGTACCCCACGTCGATGGCATAGACCTTTCGCGCGCCGTTTTGCAGCATACAGTCGGTAAAGCCGCCGGTAGAGGCCCCCACATCCATGCACACGCTGTCTTGCAGGTCGATAGCAAAGCAGGCCATAGCCTTTTCGAGCTTTAAGCCGCCCCGGCTCACGTAGGGCAGCGCAGTCCCGCGCACCTCTACCCGGTCGCCTTCCTTTACCACGTCACCGGCCTTGTCGGCTTTCTGTCCGTTTATATATACGGTGCCGGTCATGATGTAGGCCTGGGCACGCTGCCGCGACTCGGCCAAATTGTTCTGAGCCAGATATACATCCAATCTGGTCTTCTGCATGCTCTTCCCCCCTATTGCCGCAAAAAGTCTGTTAGGCTCGCGGCATCCAGTCCCAGCTGGCAAAAGTTTCGCTCCACCGCCGCCTGGGGCACGATGCCGTTATCGATCGCGCGGATGCGCACCTCGCCGCGGTAGCCGCGCTCCATCAGCGCCGCCGCTATGGCTGCGGCAACACCGCCGGCGCGAATGCCTTCTTCCACCAAATACAGGTGGTCATACTGCTGCATCATGTCCAGCATCTCGTCACTTACCGGCCAAATGCGGCACAGCCGCAAAATATCAGCCGGCTGCTCGGCCGTAGCTGCCAGCACCTGCGAAAAAACACGCCCGTAGGTGACGACCAGCCGATCGCTGCCGCATTTTTGCAGCTGATAGCCCTTTTTCAGATCGGTATCGCTCACCGGCAGCGACTCATCCTCCTTGCCGCGGGGGTAGCGCAGCGCACAGGGCCCCTCGATCTCGTAGATACAGTGCCGCAAACACTGCGAGAGCTCACGGTAGTTGACCGGCGAAAAGATCTGCATCCCCGGCACCTGAGTGAGCAGCGACACATCGTAGATGCCCTGATGGGTCTCTCCGTCCTGTCCCACTAAGCCCGCCCGGTCGATGGCGAACACCACGTGTGCCCCCTGTAGCGCCGTGTCGTGCAGGATCTGGTCAAAGCTGCGCTGCAAAAAGGTAGAGTACACCGCAAATACCGGCAATAGCCCGCCGGTGGCCAGCCCCGAGGCAAAAGTCACTGCGTGTTGTTCGGCAATGCCCACATCGTAAAACCGGTTGGGGTACTTGTGCTTAAAAAACTGTAAGCCAGTGGCGTATTTCATGGCGGCGGTGATCGCGCAGATGCGACTATCCTTTAGCGCCAGTTTTACCAAACTCTTGCCAAAAGCCGAGGAAAACGAGTTTTCCAGGGAAATATCGGGGTTTCCTTTTTCCAGGTCAAAGCTGGGCACACCGTGGTAGGCTCCGGGGTTCTCCTCGGCCTTGCTGTAGCCTTTTCCCTTCTGGGTAGCCACATGGATGACCACCGGCCGCGCCAGCCGCTTGGCCCGCTCCATCGCGGCGCACAGCTTATCGATGTCGTGGCCATCGATGGGCCCCAGATAGTCAAAGCCCCAGTCCTCAAAAAAGGTGGTGTGATAGATCATGGTCTTCAGCCGCGACTTGGAATTCTGCAGCACTTCCTTTACCTGCTTGCCCACTACCGGCGTGTGCTCCAGCGTGTTCGAGAGCCGGTCTTTAAATCGGTAATAGGCCGGCTTGGTGCGGATGTCCGACAGGTAGTTGGCCACCGAACCCACGCTCTTGGAGATAGACATCTCGTTGTCGTTTAAGATCACGATGAGGTTTCCCGGCGTCTTGCCAGAATTGTTGAGCGCCTCATAGGCCATACCGCCGGTCAGTGCCCCATCGCCGATGACCGCCACCACATAGCCCTCGTCGCCCTGCAGGCGCTTGGCCTCCGACAGGCCCAGCGCCGCCGAGATGGAGGTGCTGGCGTGGCCGGCCACAAAGGCGTCGTGTTCGCTCTCATACGGCTTGGGAAAACCCGACAGTCCGCCTTCGGTGCGAATGGTGTCGATGCGCGACAGCCGGCCGGTGAGCATCTTGTGGGTGTAGCACTGGTGCCCAACATCCCAGACGATGGCATCTTTGGGGGTGGTAAAGGTCTTGTGCAGCGCCAGCGTAAGCTCCACCGCTCCCAGATTCGAGGCCAGGTGCCCACCGTTTTGCGACACCACCTGAATAAGCTTTTGGCGTATCTCACCGGCCAGAGCGTAGAGCTCGGCAGTATTGAGTTTTTTTACGTCGGCCGGACTGCCGATCTTCTCTAATCTAGACAAAAGCGTCACCTTGTTTTATATAGTCACCGGCGGCAAGATCCTCTTGGGGCAAAACCGCAACCCAAATCCGCCAGCACTCTTTAAAATACTGCGCTGCAGCCTAGGGCTGGGCGCGCAGGGCGCACCAGATCGGTGCGCGGGCCGCGGGGATCCGCCGTGTTTCGGGTCGCCACTGCGCAGTGGTCATCAGTTCTCTCTGTCGGTCAGCCGCCAGCACAGCGAGGCCAGATATTTGCCGTTTTCCGGAGCTACCACCTGATATAGCCTCTCGATGGCGTCGCTGGTCAACTGGCGCACTGCCTCCTGTGAGCGCTCTAAGCCGTACAGGGTAATAAAGGTTGTCTTGCCCTGTTGGGCGTCGCTGCCAATGGGCTTACCCAGCTTTTGCTCGTCGCCGGTGGCGTCCAGAATATCGTCTACAATCTGAAAGGCCAGCCCCACCTTGCGGGCAAAGTCGCCCAGTATCTTCAGCTCTTCATCACCAGTATGGTCGGCGGCCACTGCACCCAACTGGGCGGCCACCGCGATAAGCGCCCCGGTCTTTAACCGGTGCATCTGCTCCAGTACCTCGGCCGGCGTGTCGCGGTTTTCCCACCCCAGATCGATGACCTGACCGCCGATCATGCCGTGGCAACCGGCAGCCTCAGCCAGCAGCTTTACCGCCAGCAGGCCCTGCCGGGCTCCGGTGTCGGCTGTGGCCAGCGTGTAAAAGGCGTGGGTGAGCAACCCGTCGCCGGCCAGCAGCGCATTGGCCTCGCCAAAAACCTTGTGATTTGAGGGCTTGCCCCGGCGCAGATCGTCGTCATCCATACAGGGCAGGTCGTCGTGGATGAGCGAGTAGGCGTGCACCATCTCCACCGCGGCGGCAAACGGGAGCGCCGCCTCCACTTTGCCGCCCAGCGCCCGGCACACCTCCATACAAAACAGCGCCCGCACCCGTTTGCCACCCGACAGAAGGCTGTAATTCATGGCGTCTATCACATCCCGGTACAGCGGGCTGCCGGCACTGATACTGCCGCGCAGATAAACTTCCAACAGGTCTAGGTCGGTCTTGGTGATGGTGTCAAAGTCCATTGGTACCCTCCCCCAGGGCCACTTCTTCTATCTTTTCCTGCGCTTTCTGCAGTGTGCTGTAACAGCTGGCAAGCAGTTTCGCCGCCTGGGCGTAAGCCGCAAGCGACTCATCCAGCTCCATCTCTCCCTGCTCCAAACGGGCTACGGTCTGTTCCAGCTGGACCAGATCCTCTTCAAAACTGGCTTTTTTCTTGGCCGGCATCAATCTTCCCCCTTCCAGGTCTGCTGCACTGTACAGTCGGCGCCGCCGCGGGCAAAGCGCAACAGCAGCTTGTCCCCCGGCTGCAGTGTCGCGGCATCGGTGATGGTCTTTCCATCTTTGCTGGCAATAGCCCAGCCCCGCGCCAACACACCGGCTGGGTTTAAGCTCTCCAGCTTGCCGGCTGCCGCCTGTAGCTGCAACTTCTTTTTTTCGGTCAAGCGCGCCACCGCCAATGCCAAGCGCTCCTTTTGCAGGTCCAGCTGCCGGCGGTAACGGTCGATATCCTTTTGTGGGTGCTGGGTCTGGCAGCGCCGGCGCAGTGCGTCGGTCTGCTGCACACACAGCTGCAGTTTCCCCTGTATAGCCGCCTGGGCCCGTCGCCCCAGCTGTTCCAGCTGCAGGCGAATATCCCCCAGATCGGGCACCGCCAACTCCGCTGCCGCCGACGGGGTGGGGGCCCGCATATCGGCTACCAGGTCGGCCACTGTAAAGTCGATCTCGTGTCCAATGGCCGAGATGATGGGTACCGGGCAGTTGTAGATAGCCCGGGCGATGCGCTCGTCATTAAACAGCCACAGGTCCTGCTGGCTGCCGCCGCCCCGGGCCAGGATCGCCAGATCAAAGTCCGGACGCTGCGACAGGTATTCGACGGCCCGCACGATTGTCGGCACCGCCCCCTCCCCCTGTACAGTGACCGGCAAAAGAGACAGCTGGCACAGATCGTACCGGCGGCCGATCACCTGCAAGATATCCTGCAGAGCCGCCCCGGATTTAGAGGTGATGAGCGCAATGTGGCGGGGGAACGCCGGCAGCGGCTTTTTGTGGGCCGCATCAAAAAGCCCCTCTGCCGCCAGCCGCTGCTTGAGCTGCTCAAGTGCCACCTGCTGGGCGCCGACCCCGTCGGGGATGATCTCTCTGGCGTACAGCTGGTAGGCGCCGTCGCGCTCAAATACGGCTATATCGCCGCGCACGATGACCTGCATGCCGTCCTGCGGGTCAAACTGCAGCTGGGCCGCCGCCGAGCGGAACATCACCACTTTCAGCGAGCTGCCCCCATCCTTGAGCGAGAAGAACAGGTGCCCGGTCTTAAAATGCCGGTGAAAGCTGTGTATCTCGCCCCGAATGAGCACGTCGTGCAGCTTGCGGTCCCCCTCCAGCAGCGACTTGATATAGCGGTTGAGTTGAGTGACGGTGAGCGCAGAGCTAGGCATAAACGTTCTCCCCCTCGGTATCGCGCCGCCCGGCATGGGCGCGGCGCGCCAGCAGCGCCACGCCGGCCGCGTTGTCGGCCGAGAAATCAGCCGGGGCAAAATAGCCGTCGTACTTCTCCCCCATCGCCGCGGCGATCAGGCTGTTGCTCATCACGCCGCCGGCATACACCACCGGCAGGTCGCCGTAATGCTGCAGCAGTCTCGCAGTCATGCCGTCCAGCGCAGCGCATATGTACTCGATGCAGTAGCGAGCCACGTCCTCTGCCGGCGCCCCCCGGTCCACCATTTTCTGGCACTGGTTCTGCACACCCGAAAGGCAGCAGTCAAAGCCTTTGAGCACCGGCTTTATATGAAAGCGCGCCATGCTCTGGCAGGCCAGCGCATCCAGCTGCTTCCCGGCGGGAAACGGCAATCCCAGCATACCGCCCACCCGGTCTACCGCCTGCCCCGCCTTTAGGTCGAGCGAACCCGCCACCTGGCTGGTCTTTAAAATGCGCGTGTCGTCAGGGGTCACCAGCACCGCCTCGGTGGTGCCGCCCGACAGGTGAAAAGCCAAAAACGGTGCCTCTAACAGGGGCATGGCCCCCGCCCCATACAGGGCGGCCATAATGTGCCCCTGCTGGTGCGCCACCCGGTATACCGGCCGGCAAAGCAGCTTGCCAAAAACGTTGGCCAGCCCCTCCCCCACCAAAAAGCAGGGCATGTACGAGCCCTCGATATCCCGCGGCCGGGCCGATACGCCGATAGCAGAGATCTCCCCGGCGGAGAGATCAGCCATCAGCTCCTGCTGTAGCAGCGAGAAGTTCTTGGCGTGCAAAAAGCAGGCGTCGCTCTGGCGCAGCCCCAGCTGACCGTCTTTGACCGGCAGCGGCAGTCGAACGTTTTTGCACACCTGCCCGCCCTCATCACACAGCGCCAGCGAGGTGGTGTAGTTGCTGGTGTCGATCCCCAAAAAATAGCGCATCGCCGGTCACTGCTCGCCGGCAGTTGCGGGCTCCGGCTGTTCATCGGCCTCTGTGGCTGCCGACTGGGGCAGCTCTTTAGAGATTGCCCCCAGTATCCCGTTGACAAACGAGAAGTCCTCGTCGTTGCCGTATTTTTTAGCCAGCTCCACCGCCTCGTTGATCGCCACCCCGACCGGGGTCAGCGCAAAGGTCATCTCGCACACGGCAATGCGCAAGATCGCCAGGCACACGTGCGAGAGCCTGTCCATTTTCCAGGCCTTCAGGTGGCTGCTGATCTTCTCGTCGATCTGCTCCTGATGGTTATTGAGCTCGCTGAGCACCGTGAGCGCATAGGTGCTCATCTGCAGTTCTCCGCACTCCTCAGCTTTCTGCACGATCTCGTCGATGGTCTCCTCGGTGAGAAACGACTTCTCAAAGGCCAGTATAAAGGCGGTCTCTCGCGACTGGGTACGGGACATGGGTAAGGTGGTCATAATCATTTCCTCGCTTGATGGGTTTTGGTTTACAGGCGATGCGCGCCACCGGCCGGCAGGTCCCCACATAAAACACACCCCCCGGTCAGCTTCGGCGGGAGGGTGGTTTTCTAGGGTGCCGGCGCACCTCAGGCGCAAAATACACTTCCGGCCCACCGGGCGTTGTGCCGTCAGGCGGCGTCGCATCCCATATATTCTCTGTTTTTATGTCTGCTGGCAGCGGTCCGCTCTAGCTCTGAGGAGCGGCGTCAGCGGGCTGGGCGATGCCCTGCACCACGATATCCACTTTCGATACAGTGATGCCGGTCATGTTCTGGATGGCGCTCTTCACGCCGTTTTGTACCGCCAGCGACACGTCGGGGATGCTGGCCCCCTGGTACAGGTCCAAAAACAGCTCCACGGTGGCGATGTCGCCGTTTAGCTCAATGTGCACCGGGTGCTGTTTAGCCGCCTTGGCCAGCAGCCCGGAAAAATTTTTGTTCTCGGTGGTGACTGCGGCCACCCCCTCGACCTCCTGGGCGGCGAACTGGGCAATAGTGGCCAGCACGTCCTCCGAGATCTTCAGGTTGCCAACGGTCTCTCTGGTGACATTTTCATTCATGAAGGTAGTCCCCCTTTTTGATCGGCGTCATCCGCCCGACGCACAGCGCGGCGGTCCGCCCTTTACTGGCAGCAGTCGGGCCCAGCCCAACACGGCACTATACAGCTGCTGTGTATAGATTTTGTCAAAAATGCATACAGGCCCACTTGGGGCCATGTCTACAGCCGGCTATCTGCATAAAGTACGGCTGTATGTATGCAACTATTATACCACAAAAAGCACGGGAGACAACTAATTTACCTCAACAATTGAAATATTTTCTGCCTCCACGCTGGCCTCTCTGATCACGATCTCCTTGATCTGATTGGCGGTCTCCGGCGTCAGGCCCTCGGTCTTTACCACGATATCGGCCTTTTCGTCGTTTAAATAGACCAGGCAATCCTCAAAGCCTTTGGCCTTCACCAGCGACTCGATCTTGCTCTCGCTCTCGATGGCCTTCACAATGTACGAGAGCTCGGCGGTGAGCTTCTCCTTCTCGTCGGCGGTGATCGAGGCGTCTTTCAGCGACTTCTGCAGCTTATCCAGCGCCTCGTCGCGGGTCTTGGTGCGGTTGGTGCGCGCCTCGGTAAAGTACTTGGTGCTGCTCTTGGCGGTGCTGGCCTGTTCTTTGGTGCCCATGTTCTCGTCTTTTTCACTCTTCTTCGAGCTGGCTTTCGACTTGGAACTGGACTTTTTGGCCGCGGTCTCCTCGGCCTCTTTCGAGCTGCCGTCGGCACTGGCGGTACCGTCTTTTTGCTCGTCGCCGTTTTGCGTGTTCACGTACTCGGCCTCCCCGTAATTGGCACTTACATCCAGCGAGTCGGTGATGGAGAAATCGTTATCGGCTTTGGCAAACTGCCAGTTCAGATAGATCGCCACGCTGAGCGCCAGCACCAGCGCCCCCAAGATGACCTGCTTTTTTCCTGCTTTCATAATCGAGCTCCTTTCTTTCCAGCGGCGTTTTCAGGGTGTGATACCGCGCCCGATCGACCGCCGCTGGGGACAATCGGAACAATCTATGCCAAAAGCGGGAGAGACCCGCTCCGAGGCCGGTGTTTGATCGCCTATTTTTTCTGGGTGATGCACACCCGGTTCGAGGGGATATCCAGCAGCGTGGTCACCGCGTCGAGCACCTGGCTCACCACCTCGCTGTCGCCGCCGCCGGCGCACACGATGAGCACGCCTTTTACCAGCGGCTCCGAGGTGCTCTGGACCAGCGCGTCCTTTTGCCCGTTCTCCCCGTCGATGAGGATACAGCTCTTCTCCAGGCTCTCGCGGCTCGACACCCGGCTGCCGTCCGAGGAGTCGGTCGACTTTTTCTCCTCGTACACGTAATTTTTTTCCTCCGAGCGCTCCAAAGTGATCATGATCTCCACCTCCCCCACGCCGTCGATATGCGAGAGGATATCCTGCAGCTCGGTCTGGGTCTTATCCAGGTAGCCCTGCTGGCTCTGGCCCGTTTCTGCCGTGTCGCCGGCGGATGTCTTTTTGCCCGCTCTCTCCCCGCCGAGCACGCTCGACAAAAATATGAGGAGGATGCCCACGATGCCCAGCAGCACGATGAGCTTGGTCTTATCTGCCTTTTTAAAGAGAGCTGCCAGTTTACCCGTCATCATCTTGCACATCCTCCTGTACCGCCGTGGGGATCGAGAAGTGATCCTGTACCTTTTGGGCAGTCTGTCCGCCCTGCCCGTCCGGGGCGGTGATTTTGATTTCTCTAATATCTATGCTGCCATCCTCTAAAGCATGAACAGACACCTCTACTTTTTCATAATCGAGCCCCTCCTGCTGCAAATAGCGCTCTACCTGTCCCGCCAGGTTTTGGGCGGTCAAACGGGCGATCTGGTCGCTCACAGCGGTGGTGTCGGCGCTGATGGTGCCGTCCTGGTACACCGCCGGCATATCCGGCAGCTCGCCGTTTTTCAGGTACACCAGCGGCTGCAAAAGGCAGGTGATGAAAAAGATATTGACCGCCACCTTGTATATGGTCTCCATCCCCTTAGAGGGGGCGATAATGTGCAGCGTGCCGGCACAGATGCAGGCGATGCACAGAGAAAATCCCCACTGCTTAACGGTCTCGATCATGTCAGTCCCCCCTGTCTATCCGCTCACTGCCGTCATCATAATGGTGGTGGTGATGACGATGAGCAGACTGTATGTCACGCACAGCGCCGTCACCACCGACAGGCAGTTGCCAATGCCCTGTAAGCTCTCTTTCATGCTGTTTACCCCCAGCGTGTCACAGAAGAACCCACCGATCCACAGGGCCAGCTTGTACAGCAGACAGCGGCACAGCAGCGGCAAAAAGGTGATAAGCACCGCCAATATGCCAAATACCCCCACCCCGTTTTTGAGCAGGTGCAGGCAGGAGTAGACCGATGTCATCGCGTCGCTGACGGCGCTGCCCACGATGGGCACCAGATTGCCCACCAGCAGTTTGCCGGTCTTTAGCGCCAGCGAATCAGAGGCCCCGCCCACAAAGGTCTGCATCGAGAGGATCCCACAGAAAATGGTCAGCAGCGCCGACAGCAAAAAGATGATGGTGTTTTTGATGCCCCGGGTCAAGCTGGCGATGTGCAGCCCATCGTATAGGCTGCCGGTCACCGAGAAAGCCAAAAATAGTCCCAGCAGCGGCACGATGGTGTTGGTGCAGATCGCGCTCACCCCCTGCACCACCAGCATGAGCAGCCCTGAGTAGGCCGAGCCGGTGATGGGTTGCCCCGAAGCGGCGATGACCGTCCCGTATACCGGCACAAAACTGGCGATGAACTGGTTGCAGGAGCTCAGCGCCTGCTGCAGGTCCTTGATGAGCGAGAACACCGGCGCAATGGCCGAGGTGGCCACGCACAGCGCCGCCACCGCCGAGATGACCGAGGAGTAGTTGGCCGAAAACAGTGTGGTCTTCATGCTCTCGGCCACCGCACACACCAAAATGGTGATGATGACGATAGCCAGCAGGGCCAGCGGTTGGGTCACCGCCTCTTTTAACTGGGTGTAGATGGTGTCGAGCACCTTTCCCGGCTGCAAAAAGTCCAAAAAACTGCCGCTGTCCGCGGGGTCGTCCAGCCCCTGCTCATCCAAAATATCTCTGGTCTGGTCGGGCAGCTGGTCAAACAGCTCGCCCACACCGGTGTCGTCATACTGCTGCTGTAAAATATCCTGGGTGTCGGGGGCGGTATCTCCCTGCTCCCCGGCGGCCGCCACCCGGCAGCTGCCGGCCGCCCCCAGTACCAGCAGCAGTAGCAGCACTGCCAGCTGTCTTACGGCTCTCTGCATCGCGGGGTCCCCCCTCTTTGGTCGCTTACACATCTTTTGCTATTAAAAGATCAGGTCGTCCATCAGCCCGGCTATCGTGCCCAGCATCGGCATCGCAATGGCCAGTACCGCCACCTTGCCCGCCAGCTCCACCTTGGTGGCGATGGCCTGCTGACCGGCATCTTTGCAGGTGTCGGCAGCCAGCTGGGTGATGTAGCAGATGCCCAGCGCCTTTAAGAGCACCTGGATGCCCTGACTCACCTGTTCGCTCAGCTGTGCCACCGCCAGTACCTGCCGAATGACCGGCAGCAGTGTCAGCAAGATGTAGCCGAATATCAGCACCCCGGCGCCGATGGTGATGGCCAGCGAGGTCTCGGGGCTGTACTTTTTTAAGGTGAGCGCTAAAATGGCCGCCACCAGCCCAAACATCGCCACAGAAAAGATGTTCATAGCCCCTACCTTACAGGTCAAAAATGCTCTTGACGGTATCAAACAGCGTACTGATCTCGCCGATGAGCATCATCAGCACCACGATAAGGCCGGCCAGTGTGGTGAGCATGGCCTGCTCCTCCCGCCCCGAGCGTATAAGTACCTGGTTGAGCACCGCCACGATGATGCCGATGGCAGCGATTTTAAAAATAAGATCTACATCCACTGCTTTGCTCCTTTTCTCCCGCCGCCCCTTACAAAATGACGATGGCGGCTGCCAGCCCGCCCAACACGCCCAGCGTGCGGTACATCTTCCCGTTTTTTTCATAGCGCTGGCGGCTCTCCGCCAGCAGCTGCTCCAGTCGGCTCACCGCCAGCGCCGTGCGGTCTACCTCCACCTCGCTGATCTGCGAGCCAAAGCTCTGTCCAAACTCCCGCAAAATGCCCCGCAGCGCCTCGGGCTGTCCCTGCAAACAGCTGCAGCTGTCAAGAGCCTGTAAAAAACTGCTGTCAAAAGGCTCCTCCCGCATGTACTGCAGCGTCAGCGGCAAAAAGTCCAGCGCGTCAAAGCGCTCGTCTTCCCGGCACCGCTGCAGCAGCGATGGGGCCGGAGTGCCGCCGTATCGCAGCTCGTCTTCGATCTCGCGAAAAAACTTGATGAGCGTTTGCACCAGCGCCACCTGCCGCCGCAGCTTGCCCGAGCACTGGATGCCCCACAAGCTGCCGCACAGCAGCAGGCAAAAGCCGCCGGCCAGCCGCATCACGATGCGCCCTCCAAAAAACGCCCGGTCACGGCAAAGCTGCCGGGCTCCACCTGCAAGATGCGCTGAAAGTAGCCCTGCCGCAGCAGATCGCGCAATACCGGGTTGCGCTGTAAGTCCTCCAGGTCACGGCCGTGGGCGGTGGCGATGACCTGCACCCCCGATACTGCACACCGCTGTAGCGGCAAAATGTCCTGCTGGCTGCCGATCTCATCGCAGATAGCAATATCCGGCGACATGGTCCGCACCGCCTGCTCCAGCCCCCGCACCTTGTCAAAATAGCTGAATACAAAAGCCGAGGCGCCCAGGTCGTTTTGCGGCTGACCGTAAAAACAGTTGGCGATCTCCCCCCGCTCGTCGATCACCGCCACCTTGTAGTAGCGCTCCTGCCCCCCACACAGCCAGCGGATGATGCCCCGCAGCAGGGTGGTCTTGCCGCTGCCCGGCGGGCCCACTACCAGCGTGCTGCCCATGCCGTAACGGCGGTAAAAGGCGGGCACCTCTTGGCAGAGGGGGATATCGCCGCGGGCGATGCGGATGTTGACGGCCGAAAATTCCTGCATGCTGTGCTCGCCGGCTGCCGTCTGTATGTATTTACCGGCCAGACCGATGCGGTGCCCGCCCTGGATGGTCACGAATCCCTGCGCGATCTCGCGCTGGTAGGAGTAGAGCGAGTACTCACAGGCGGTCTTTACCGTCCCCTGTATCACTTCAGAGCGCGCCACCGGCCCATCTGGGTGGGGCCGCGGCAACACCCGGCTGTCCGGCCCCAAAAAGTAGAGGCCTTGTCCCATAAATAAGCCCACTGGGGCCCCCATCTGCAGCCGCACCTCTTGGCAGCGCTGTCGCCACTGGGGCTCTATGTCCAAAAGCTGTTGCCGCAGCGCCCGGGGCACGACGCGCACTGCCTGGGCAAATGCCTGTACGTCACACATCATTCATCGCTCCCCTCTCTGGTAGTACTAACAATATATGTACAAGCCCTCAAAATAGAACTGGTACCGGCCCCGCGCCTGTCTGGTATTTCGCTGTATCCTGTCCCGGGTGTGCCCTGTACCGGTGTATCTTTCGCATGCAAGGCCTGTCTTTCTCCCCATATTTATGCTGCGATGGGCCCACAGATACCTGCCAAAAAGGTCCGTATCGCGGCCGGCCATCTCTTTTCCCTGCCGGCGTCGCGGCCTGCGCCCATCGCCGCCTGCGCCCCTGTCTCCATTCGGCAAAAAACGGTCGGCGCAGTACTGCTGGGTACTGTTGGGTGCTGCTGAGTCCGGCCTGTTTCACAGTCTTTCAGCTGTTCACCCGGCCGCTGTTCTACTTGCTACAAGCAGTCAGCTGGTCTTGTACTGCCTCCCACAAAGCGGCCGGTGCTCTGTTGGGTGCTGCCCGCGCTCCCGGCCGACCTGTTCCAGGAGCGTTGCTGCACTACCCGTTTATGCGGCTGCTCTTTAAAAGCGCCCCCACAATATGGCCGGTCCGGCCCCAACAGACGGCGCGCCGACCACTGCCCACCGCCCACGGGGCCTCTGCCGCCAACTCTCTTGGCCCTGGTCACGGTGCGGTCGAGTCGGTCTCTCCGGCGGGGCTGCAGTTCCTCACCGCCAGTTTTCCGGCTCTGCCAACGTCGCTGCCGCCAGCGGCACCTTAGCGCTGGCCGGGGCCGAGCGCCTTTTTAACATCTCCATCTGGCCGGGTATGTCGGAGCTGATACGGCAGTGGGTATCCCGGCACAAGCCACTGTCACCGCTGGGCTCCGCTAAACTGGTATCGTTCCCCACCCTGTCGAGGGAGCCGTCGTCTCTTCGCCGCTATCGCGCTCTGTTATGCCTTTAAGCTCTGCTGCCGTCGAGGATCTCCTTAAAAATTCTTTGCAAACTATCCGCGTGCCTCGCCTATCTCACCTACAGTCTGGCCCTGCTGTGTGCCGCTCGCCGTCCAAATCGCCCGCTGGTCTCACTGAAGGGCAGGTGCCCGCCCCCAAAAGTCGTCTCACAGCTCTTGGCGACTGATTACCAGAGGAGTGCCGGCTGCTCTCGCGCCGATCTATCCACCCAGCCGGGTGCCGCCGCTCTGCAACGGGTATTGGGCAGTTTAAAGCCCTGCCGATCCACTGCCATCAGCGGTGTTCACGGCGATCACACCGGCGATCACGGCGATGGCCGCACTGGTCTGGTGGCATGTAAATAGCCGTGCCGCCCACATCATCAATAGCGACAACGGCGGCGATATTTGCGGCCTGTATCTGAAGTAAATATGCCTTTTGCTGTAAGATCAGGACCGGATCTCTGCCAAACACAGCGCGCGCTTTGAGACTACCGGCCCCACGCCCCAACCGGTTTCCCAAGCAGCGCCGCGCTTTACCCCCCTTCACTGTCGGCGATCAGCGCCGCCCCTATTGGGTCGCCCGGCAAAGTGGCGAAAATCTTACCACATGCTCTATAGCCGCCCTATAAAGGCGGTGTAGATCTGCCGGCCATACCGTAAAGCTATGTATCCAGGTGTGATCTGCCCCCATGAGGACTATCCACGAAAACGCAAAAAACACAGCGTGCATCTCGCATTTTTAAAGCTGTTTTCAGGTTACTTTGTGGCTGCTTTCAGGTCGGGCAATTTCCCCCAAAACAGTTGCCGCTGTCCCCGGCACCCCCCATGTCGGCCATCCCGCCAAACTGCCCGTAAAGCCCAATGGCCACCGCTCCTTTAGCCGTGTTTCATTATTTACATTTACTTCCCCCGGCGGCTACCCTCCCGCCCCTTTTATCCAGACGATACCCCACCTGCGGTCGCTTCGGCCCTTGCCGCCATTTGGGCCAGCCAAAGCGCCCACGATCTCATCCAAAAGCACACCCGCCACCAGGTACACCTCTATCGGGATTTTTAATATAGGCAGGTATCCGTGCCCCGCACCGCATCTCACCGCTTTCCCTTTAACAACAAAAAAGCGGCGAGCTCACGCTCGTCGCTTTTTACATTCTCGGTATGCTCTTTCAGTACAGCTGTCAGATCTTTTTCTCCAGCAGCTCGCGCAGCACCGCAGGGTTGCCTTTGCCTTTCGACAGCCGCATGCATTGGCCCACCAAAAAGCCCAGTACATTGGTCTTGCCGTTATGGTAGTCCTCCACCGCTTTGGCATTGTCGGCCAATACCTGTTCCACCACGCCCTCCAGAGCGGAGGTATCGCTGATCTGGGCCAGCCCTTTTTCTTTCACAATAGCCGCCACATCGGCGTCGGCACAGTCGATGATCTCCTCCAGCACCGTCTTGGCAGCGGTGGACGAGATGGTCTTGGCCTCTGCCAGCTTGATCATCTCGATGAGCGCCGTCGGCTGTAGCGCCAGCTCATCTATCTCGCAGTTTCGCTCGTTGAGTGTTTTCGAGATATCGCCCAGTATCCAGTTGGAGATCGAGCGGGGGCTCACGCCGCCAATAGCCAGGCAGGCCTCAAAGAACTTGGATTTCTGGATGTTTTCTGCCAGCAGCGTGGCCTCGATCTGGGGCAGCTGGCAGTCTTTCATGTAGCGCTCTATTTTCTGGTTGGGCAGTTCGGGAATCTGCGCTTTCAGCTCCGCCACATGTTCCTCGGTCACATAAATGGCCCGCAGGTCCGGCTCGGGGAAATAGCGGTAGTCCTGGGCGTCCTCTTTCGAGCGCAGCAGCACGCTCACACCTTTGGCGTCATCCCAGCGGCGCGTCTGCTGCTCCACAGTGCCGCCGCTCTCCACCAGTTCTATCTGCCGGGCGATCTCGTACTCAATGGCCCGCACCGCGCCGCTAAAGGTGTTTACGTTCTTCATCTCGCACCGGGTGCCAAACTCCTTCGATCCCTTGGGCATGATGGAAACGTTCACATCGCAGCGCAGCGAGCCCTCCTGCATCTTGCAGTCCGAAATATCCAGGTACTGCAGGATCGACTTGATGGTCTCCAGGTATGCCTTGGCCTCCTCCGAAGAGCGGATATCCGGCTCCGACACGATTTCGATGAGCGGTACACCGCAGCGGTTGAAGTCCACCAGCGATCCCGAGAATTTCTCGTCGTGGATGAGCTTGCCGGCATCCTCCTCAATGTGGATGCGGGTGATGCCCACCCGCTTTTTTTCTCCGTTTAGCATAAAGTCCACGTAGCCGTGCTCACAGATGGGTATGTCGTACTGCGAGATCTGGTAGGCCTTGGGCAGGTCGGGGTACATGTAATTCTTGCGGTCCTGCTTGGTGATGTTGTTGATCTTGCAGTTGGTCGCGTGTCCCATAAGGATGGCGTAGTCCACCACCTGCTTGTTCAGCGTGGGCAACGTCCCGGGCATGCCCAGGCAGATGGGGCACACCTGTGCGTTGACCATACCGCCAAAGGCGTTTTTACAGCTGCAGTAGATCTTCGATTCAGTAGAGAGCTCGGCGTGAACCTCAAGACCGATAACTACCTCGTATTCCATATTCTCTCTCCTCCTCTAACCGATCTGGGGCAGCGCATAGTGCCAGCCGGTCGCTTTTTCATAGGCGTGTCCCGCCGACAGCAGCTTGTCCTCGCCAAATTTGGGGCCGATCAGCTGCATGCCGATCGGCAGCCCGGCGGCGTCCTTGCCGCAGGGCATGCTCAGTGCCGGCAGCCCGGCTATGTTCACCGTCACCGTACAGATATCCGATTTGTACATGGCCACCGGGTCGTCCACGTTCTCGCCTAACTTAAAGGCGGTGGTGGGCACGGTGGGGGTGATGAGAAAATCACACTGTGCAAAGGCCTGCTCAAACTCGCAGCACAGCTGCCGCTGAAAGGCTTTGCCCTTTTTGTAATAGGCGTCAAAGTAACCCGAGCTCAGCACATAGGTGCCCAGCATGATGCGGCGCTTTACCTCATCGCCAAAGCCCTCGGTACGCGAGTTGACGTACATATCCGTCAGGCTCTCATACTCCTTGGCGCGGTAGCCGTACTTCACCCCGTCAAAACGGGCCAGGTTCGAAGATGCCTCCGCCGACGAGATGATGTAATAGGCAGACAGCGCATGTGCCGTCGAGGGGATCGATACCTCCACCACCTCGGCGCCCAAGCGGCGATATGTATCGGCCGCTGCCAGCACCGCGCTCTGCACCTCCTGCGACACGCCTTCGCCAAAGTACTCTTTTGGCAGGCCAACGCGCATCCCGGCCACGTCTTGATCCAGGTAAGCGCGGTAGTCGTCGCGGTGCGCACAGTCTGTCGAGGTGGCATCCAGCTCATCCTTGCTGGTGATCACGCTCAGCAGCATAGCCACGTCCTCACAGCTGCGCCCCATCGGGCCGATCTGATCCAGCGAGGAGGCAAAAGCCACCAGCCCGTAGCGGGATACCGCCCCGTAGGTGGGCTTTAGCCCCACGACACCGCAAAACGCAGCCGGCTGGCGAATCGAGCCGCCGGTGTCCGAGCCCAGCGCCAGCGTGGCCTCGCAGGCAGCCAGCGCCGCCGCGCTGCCGCCCGAAGAGCCGCCCGGCACTCTCGTCAGGTCGTGGGGGTTCTTTGTCTTTTTAAAGTGCGAGTTCTCGCAGGAAGAACCCATGGCAAACTCGTCCATATTCACCTTGCCAATGGTGATGAGTCCCGCCTGGCGCAGCTTGTCCACCACCGTGGCACTGTAGGGGGGCACAAAATTTTCCAGCATCTTCGAGGCACAGGTAGTGCTCACCCCCTCGGTGCAGATGTTGTCCTTCACCGCAATGGGCACCCCGGCCAGCGGCGGCAGTTTCTCCCCCGCCGCCCGGCGGCGGTCGATCTCGGCCGCCTGGGCCAAAGCGTCCTCCCGGCACAGGGTCAAATAGGCGTCTACCTGTCCCTCTACTGCGTCGATCTGCGCGTAGATGTCCTCCACGATCTCGGTCGCCGTGCAGCTGCCGGCAGCGAGCATCTCGGCCAGTTCGGCCGCTGTCTTTTTATAAAGTTCCATCTCGGTCTCTCCTCCCTACTCGCTCACCGTCTTGGGCACGACCACACAGCCGGCCTCTACCTGCGGCGCACCGGCCAGCAGCTTTTCCCGGGGCATCGAGGGCTTTACAATGTCCTCGCGCAGCTCCATGGCATCGGCCGGGTCGGGCCGCTGGTCAAAGTCCTTTTGCTCCGGCAGTGATTCCACCATGGCGATAATGTCCTGCATCTGTTTTTGGTAGCGGGCAAAGTCTTTTTCCTCGATCTTCAGGTTTGCCAACTTGGCGATATGCCGAATATCGATATCCATACATAGACCTCCTGTATTTTGTGCACGCAAACGCGGCCTTGAGACTGCCAGCACTACTGCTGGCCGATCATCTGCAAAAATTCATCCTCGCTCAGCACCGGTACGCCCAGTGCCTGGGCCTTCTCCAGCTTGCTGCCGGCGTCCTCTCCGGCGATCACGTAGCTGGTCTTTTTCGATACGCTGCTGGCTGCGGCACCGCCGTTTTGCTTAATAAAGGCGGTGATCTCGTCGCGGGTGTAGCGCGATAGCTTGCCGGTGACTACAAATTTCTGCCCGGCCAGCGCATCGCCTTTTTGGCTCTGTGCGGCAGTGGTGTTCACCCCGCCAGCCCGCAGCCGCTCTATCAGTTGCCGATTTTTCTCCTGAGCAAAGTAGGCGACGATGTTCTGGGCCATTATGTCGCCGATGTTGTCGATGGCGCTCAGCTCCTCCTCGGTGGCTGCCATCAGCTGGTCGATATCGCCATACCGCTCACATAGCAGCTCCGAGGCCCGGTGCCCTACATTTTTAATGCCCAGCCCAAACAGCAGCCGCGGCAGATCGTTGTGGCGCGAGCGCTCGATGGCGTCGATGAGGTTTTGCGCCGCTTTCTCTTTAAAGCCCTCCAGTGCCAGCACCTGATCAAAAGTCAGTCTATAGAGGTCGGCAAAATCGCGCACCAGTCCCGCCTCCATCAGCGCCTTGACGATAGCCGGTCCCAGCCCGTCGATATCCATGGCCGCCCGAGAGGCAAAATGTACCAGACTGCGGTAGATCTTGGCCGGGCAGTCGGGGTTGGGGCAGATAATGGCCGATTCCTCTTCACTGCGCCGCGTCTCGGTGCCGCAGGCCGGGCAGTGGTGGGGGATGGTATAAACCTGACTGTCGGGCGCGTGCTCTTTTACCGCCACCACCTCGGGGATGATCTCCCCCGCCTTGCGCACCACGATGGTGTCGCCGATACCGATCTCTTTTTCAGAGATAAAATCCTGGTTGTGCAGCACCGCCCGCGACACGGTGGTGCCCGCCAGCTCAATGGGGTCAAACAGCGCCGTTGGCGTCAGTGCACCGGTGCGCCCCACATTGATCTCAATGTCCCGCAAAACAGTCTCTTTTTCCTCGGGCGGGTACTTGTAGGCCACCGCCCATTTGGGGCATTTGGACGTCGAGCCCAGCTCCTCGCGCTGGTGCAGGTCGTTTACCTTTACCACCGCGCCGTCGGTGTCAAAGGCCAAACTGCCGCGCAGCTGGCCGATCTGCTCAATGCGGTCGACGATGTCGTCAGTGCTGCGGCACACCACAAACTCGGGCGATACCAAAAAACCCTGTTCGGCCAGCCATTCCAGTGTCTGGCTGTGGGTGGCAAAGGTCTTCCCCTCTATCCGCTGCAGGTTAAATACAAAGATCGACAACTTGCGCGCTCTGGTGATCGACACATCTTTTTGCCGCAGCGAGCCCGCCGCCGCATTGCGGGGGTTTTTAAAGGGCTTTTCCTCGTCCTCCAGCTGCTGTTTTACCAGCGCCGCAAATACCTTTTTGGGCATGTACACCTCGCCGCGTACCTCCAGCGGCCCCTTGAACGCGATCGTCTTGGGGATACTGCGGATGGTGCGCAGGTTCACCGTGATGTCCTCGCCGACTACGCCGTTGCCGCGGGTCGAGCCCCGCACCAGTTTGCCGCCGTCGTATTCCAGCGAGACCGACAGCCCATCGATCTTCATCTCCACCACATAGTCGCCGTCATAGCTCTCCTGCAGCTTGTCGCAGAACTCCCGCACCTGCTCCACCGAGAACACATCCTGCAAGCTCTCCATCTTTACTGCGTGCGTTACCTTTTCAAACTGCGACGAGCTCTCTCCCCCCACCATCTGGGTGGGCGAATCTTGGCTTTTCAGCGCGGGGTATTCCTCCTCCAGCGCGCGCAGCCGCTGGGTCAGCTGATCGTAGTCGTAGTCGTCTATCTCCGGGTCATCTCGGTTGTAATAGCGGTCGTTGTGGTAGCGGATCTGCTCCTCCAGCTGCCGCATCTCCTGCTGTATCTTTTCGGTATCTGTCATGGCTGTGCCTCCCTGCGTACATACTTGTATAGTATATCATAAGCAGTATGGTTTTTCCAGTGGCCCAGTATACCAAAAATACCGTGTGCAGCACCGCTCGCACCTATCTGTGCCCACCCGCCTAAAAGCCGCCTGCAATCGGTCCGGCAGGCGGCTAAAAAGGCGTTATTTACAATTTAGTAACAATTTCACTGCTGCTGCGGCCGGTTGGCATAGTCGTTTATTTTGCCGATCGTCGAGCTCTCGTCCCCAGTCACATGGGTAAACTGGCTGGGTGCCGCGCCCACGATGACCGTCTCTACCAGCGGGTAGCTGGTGGTAAATTCGGTGGTGGTGATGTAGCCGGGAATGACCGCCGTCAGCGATATATTCACCTTTAACACCATCTGATGGCGCGTCTGGTTGATGCCCGCCGAGTCAAACTGGTCCACCACTTCGCTCTCCACATAGGTGGCCGGCTGTACCCGCAGGTTCACTTTGGGCCCTACGCCCTGCAAGATCTGGGTCCCCAGCAGCGACCCCACCGGTATCTGGATGTTCTGCATTTCCAGCTGGGCCATCCCCTCATTGATCTTTTTGACGATGTTGGCCTTAAAGGTGTTGATAGCCACCGAGTTGGCCTCGATGCCGATGATCTTGTGGTCTTCATCGTACAGGATCTCCGAAAATTTGTCGTAGGTCAAGTGCTCCTGTTGGGTGTAGTAGAGGATGGCATCGTTGACCACGTCGGTGGCGTAGCTCTTGGCCTGGTAGGCGGCAAACGACTGGACCACCGGCCGCAACTGTCGGTCGATCAAAAAAATGCCCACTCCCAAAATGCCAAATAGCAAAAGTAAGCGGCACAGCCATGCCCGGCGATGTGCGCGTTTTCTCCGCTGCAATGCGATCCCTCCCCACTGGTGTTTTTATACCCCAGTCTATACAAAAACACAAAGTTTGGTACCGCTTTTTTGCATTTTTCTCCCCTTAATGGCTCAAAACTGCTCTCAAACTGCCCCAGATCACACAAAAGAGCCCCGGCGCTCATGCCCGCCGGGGCTCTTTTTGGCTCTATATTTTAGATAGAGATGCAGTGAGCGATCTCCAGCAGCTTGGTCTCGATGCCCTTTTTCATGGACAGTGCCTCGTTGATCTCGTAATCGACGATCTCACCGTTTTTCATGGCCACTACCCGGTTGCCGATGTTCTGGGTAAGCAGCTCCACTGCGTGGTAGCCCATCTGGGTCGCCACAACGCGGTCGCGCAGCGTGGGGCTGCCACCGCGCTGTACGTGACCGAGCACGGTTTTGCGGGTGTCGATACCGGTGTTGTCGCGGATGATCTGAGCGATCTCCTCCGCCTTGCCCACGCCTTCGGCCACCATCACGATAAAGTGGTGTTTGCCGCACTCCTGGGCGTAACGGATGCGTGCCAGCAGGTCGCGCTCGGGGTCAAAATCCTGCTCGGGAACTAAGATCACCGCGGCGCCGCAGGCAATGCCGGTATTCAGGGCGATATGCCCCGCCCGGCGGCCCATTACCTCTACTACGCTGCAGCGGGAGTGAGAGTTGGCAGTATCACGCAGTTTGTCCACCATCTCAACGACAGTGTTCATGGCGGTGTCATAGCCGATGGTATACTCTGAGCAGGCGATATCGTTATCGATGGTGCCGGGAATACCAATACAGGGGGTACCTACATTAGAGAGGTCCTGGGCGCCGCGGAAAGAACCGTCGCCACCGATGACCACCAGGCCGTCGATGCCGTTTTTCTCGCAGATCTCGTGTGCCTTGATCACGCCGGCCATCTCTTTAAATTCTAAGCAGCGGGCAGTGTAGAGCACCGTGCCGCCGCGCTGAATGATTTCCGAAACCGAGCGCATGCCCATATCGATAAACTCTTCGTTGAGCAGACCGGCATAACCGTGCATGATGCCCTTGACCTTTAAGCCCTTGGACAGAGCAGTGCGCACCACTGCGCGGATGGCCGCATTCATGCCCGGCGCATCTCCGCCACTGGTGAGAACGCCAATGGTCCCAATCTCTTTGTTGCTGTTCATTTTAAATACCCTCCTATAAGGTATAACATTATCCCATAGAATTTATTGTACACTGTGAAAAATCATACTGTCAAGATGGACGACTGCGAATTCACTTGCATTTGACAAATTTTTCACCAAATTGCCGCCCCATCTCCTGCAGCAGCGCATCCGACAGGTCCACAAACAAGTTGCGGCTGGCCTTGAGCGCCTTGCGGGTATCGGCAAAACAGATGATCAGGGGGTGTGCGCCCCGATGGCGCAGTGCGATCTGCCGCACCTGCTCCACCCCCTCCGGCGTGTTCTGCGGCAGCATCACATACAGCGCCTTGGCCGGGACCGTTTCCACAGGTACCTCTGCCGGCCCGGCGCGCCACTGTCCTAGTGACCGGCCCTGCCTGGCGCCGGCAGGTGCCGGGGTGCGCTCAGCTTCCTCGGTCGTCTGCACATACTCACAGATGATCTTGGGAGATTCCTCCTCCCTGATCGAGAGCCGCCCCCCCACCACCAGGATCGCATTCTCCTGCAGCAGGCCTTTACAGCGCTGCACCACGTTGGGAAAAACCAGCATCTCCAGGCTGCCGGTACGGTCCTCGATGTTGCAAAACATCATGGTGGTACCGCTCTTGGTAATTTTTGTGCGGGCGGTGTCGATTACTACCAGCAGCTTGACCAGTGTGTTATCGCGGCTGTCGTCGGCGTCCAAAAGCGGGGCGATCTGCTGAAAACGGTGCTTTTTTACGTAGTCGCGGTACTCATCTAAGGGGTGCGCTGACATGTAACAACCCAGTATCTCCTTTTCCATGCGCAGTTTTTCGTGCAGTGGATAGTCCTCAAGCTCCCGATGGATAAAGCTGTCCTCCAGCCGGTCTCCTTCAGCTCCATCTTCTGCCGGCACCTCGAACAAGTTCAGCTGCCCCTCTACATTTTTGCGGTCCCGCTCCTCGATGTAGTCAAAGATCGGCTCGATAGCAGCCGCTTGCGCACGGCGGTTGGGTTCCAGGCGGTCAAAGCAGCCGCATAGCACCATGCTCTCTACCGATTTGCGGCTAAGCTGCCTGGTCAGCACTTTTTTCATGCGATTTATAAAATCATAGAGCGACAAAAAAGGGCCGCTGATCTGGCGCTGGGCCACGATCTCCTCGATAATGCCCCGACCAAGCCCCTTAATACCCAGTAAACTGTACTGGATAGCCTGCTGGTGTACAGCAAAGCCGAGGTCGCTCTCGTTGACCGTGGGCGGCAATACCTGAATGCCCAGCGTGTCGCACTCGGCAATATATTCAGCCACCTTGTCGGTGTTGCCCAACACGCTGGTCAGCAGTGCCGCCATAAACTCCCGCGGGTAGTGGCATTTTAAGTAAGCGGTCTGGTAGGCCAAAAAGGCGTAAGCTGCCGCATGTGATTTATTAAAGGCATAGGAGGCAAAGCTCTCCATCTCGCTCCAAATATCCAGCGCTGTCTGCTCATCGATGCCGTTTTTGATGCAGCCCACACACTGACTGTCTGGGTCATCATCGCCGTACAAAAAGCGCTGTTTCTCCCGCATCATCACGTCGTGCTTTTTTTTAGACATGGCCCGGCGGACCATGTCTGACTGGCCGTAAGTAAAGCCGGCCAGTTTGCGGCAGATCTCCATCACCTGCTCCTGATAGACGATGCAGCCGTAGGTCACGTCCAAAATATCTTTGAGCAGGGGGTGCTTATAAGTCACATCTTGGGGGTGTTTGTTGTTGTGGATATAGCGCGGAATCGAGTCCATCGGTCCCGGCCGGTACAGCGAGATAACGGCGATCAGATCCTCAATACCGGTGGGCTGCAGGTCGGCCAGTACCCGCTTCATCCCGCCCGATTCAAACTGGAAAATACCCACACAGGCGCCCGATGAGAGCATTCGATAGGTCTTTTTGTCGTGCAGATCGATGTCGTTTAAAACAAAATCGGGCTGCCATTTTTTGATCGCCCGCTCGGCGTCGCTGACCACCGTCAGAGTGCGCAACCCCAAAAAGTCCATCTTTAAAAGGCCCAGCTCCTCCAGCGTGGTCATGGTGTACTGGGTCACGATCTGCCCGTCGGTAGACTGTAGCGGCACGTAGTAAGATACCGGCATACGGCTGATCACTACCCCGGCAGCGTGAGTAGAAGCATGCCGCGGCATCCCCTCTACTTTGCGAGCCATATCGATGAGTTCCTTGGCAGTGGGGTTTTCATCGTACATCTGCTTTAGGTCAGAGGATAGCTGCAGTGCCTCGTCGATGGTGATCTTCAGCTGCATGGGTACCAGCTTGGCAATCTGATCGCAGGTGGCATAGGGCAGCCCCATCGCACGGCCCACATCGCGCACGGCTGCCCGCGCGGCCATGGTGCCGAAGGTAATGATCTGCGCCACGTGATCCTCACCATATTTCGAGATGACATAGTCGATGACCTGCTGGCGCTTCTCATAACAAAAATCAATGTCAAAGTCGGGCATACTCACCCGTTCGGGATTTAAAAACCGCTCGAAGATCAGATTGTACTGGATGGGGTCGATTCCGGTGATCCCAATACAATAAGCCGCCAAGCTGCCAGCGCCCGATCCGCGCCCCGGTCCCACCGGGATATCATGGCGGCGGGCGTAATCGATAAAGTCGTGCACGATGAGGAAGTAGTCTACATACCCCATCTGAGTGATCACCTGCAGCTCGTAATCCAGCCGCTGGCGTATTTCGGGCGGGCAATCTTCTCCGTATTTTTCGGTAAGGCCCTGGTAGCACTTATCGAGGAAGTACTGCTGGTTGTCGCCGGTAGGCGAGTGGAACTCCGGCAGCTTCGTCACGCCAAACTCGAACTCGATCTCACACATATCGGCGATCTTGCGGGTGTTGGCTATGGCCTCAGGCAGGTAACCGAACAGGTTCTCCATCTCCTGCTGGCTCTTCACGTAAAATTCCTGCGTCGAAAACTCCAGCCCGCTCTCGTCATCCACCGTTTTGCCCAGCTGGATACAGGTCAGCACATGCTGCATCTTGCTGTCTTCCTGCTCTAAGTAGTGGCAGTCATTGGTGCACACCAGCGGCAGATCCAGGTCTCTTGCCAGCTTGATAAGCTGGGGGTTTACTTCCATCTGCTGCTGGATACCGTGGTTTTGCAGTTCGATATAGTAGTGGTCTTTGCCAAACAGCTCTTTATAAAATTTGGCCGTCTCATAGGCTTTGTCAGGATCTCCCTGTAAAAAATAGCTGGGTACTTCCCCGCTGATACAGGCCGACATGCAGATAAGCCCCTCAGAGTGTTCTCTGAGCAGCTCGTGGTCGATACGGGGCTTCTTATAAAAGCCATCGATATAGGCCTGGCTCACCATATAGATAAGATTTTGGTAGCCGGTGTAGTTTTCGCACAGCAATACCAGATGATAGTTCTGGCTGTCCCGTCCGCCTGTCTTGTCCTGACGGCTGCGGGGGGCCACATAGCACTCACAGCCAATAATGGGTTTTACCCCTTTTTGCTTGGCTGCCTTGTAAAACTCGATAGCGCCGTACATCACCCCGTGATCGGTGATGGCCACTGTGTCCTGCCCCAGGGCCAACACCCGATCCATCAGCCGGTTTATGCGGCAGGCGCCGTCGAGCAGGCTGTACTCGGTATGCAGGTGCAGGTGGACGAATTGGTTGGTCTTTTCCATGATCGCGCCTTTCTGTGGGTGTGTCAGTCGATGGGCTTGTCCGCCCGTTCCTCCCGCAGCGCCTTGGCGATGCTGCGGATCTTGGCCAGCCGGTGATTGAGGCCGGATCTGCTGATAGAGAGCCCACCTGTCGCCAGCAACTCTGCCAGCGACATGTCGGGGTTTTGCAGCCGCAACATGGCCACTGCGCGCAGTTCATCGCTCAGCCGATCTTCAGCGTGTTGGTCCAGAAGATACTGAATGTCCTCCACCTGCCCCGCTGCCGCCGACACGGTCTTATCGATGTTGGCGGTCTCACAGTTGGTAATGCGGTTCACTTGGTTGCGGATCTCTTTGTAAATCTTCACATTCATCAGCTGCACGGCTGACATAGGGGCGCCAAACAGGGTCAGCAGTTCCTCTATCTCGCCGCTGTCCTTAAAATACAGCACATGGCTGCCCTGCCGCCTGGCATATTTGGGCACGAGACCCACTTTTACAAACTGGGGCATCAGGTCTTTTGTCAGGTTGGTGCGGCTGGTGACCAACTCCAAATGATATTCTTTCTGCGGGTCGGTCACTCGCCCACAGCTCAAAAAGCAGCCAGCCAAAAAAGCGCGCACACAGTGCTCACAAACAAAATTCTGCTCCTTTATACGCACCGACACTTCTCCCGGCTGGTGCCCAAACGCGGCCAGCAGCCCTCTTACCTCTTCGCGGTCGACGATATGCAGCGCAAATACCGTGCGCCCACTACTGCTGCTCCGCTCGATAACATATGCACAAAAGCCGTCTCCAAACAACTGCTTAACAAAAGTCTTAGCAGTGGTGGCGACAGCCTCGTTATCGGTAGTCAGCGCTATACCCTCTTCGCCAAAGCTGTGGCTGCACAGCAGCAGGCCATACAGCATGGCCCGCACACAGCAGTCGCCAGAGGGAAGGTTTTTGCAGATCTCGTCTTTTACATCTCTCGAAAACGACATGGGCACTCCTTGGGGTAAGCGGTACGGCAGCTCAGCGGTCTTTCAAAATATCGCGGTGGGTCACTTTTGACTTATAGCCCTTTTCGCCAAAGTGTCGGCAAATGGTCTCGGCTATGGCTACCGAGCGGTGCTTGCCGCCGGTGCAGCCAATGCCAATAACCAGCTGGCTCTTGCCCTCCTGCTGGTACAGCGGCACCGTAAAGTCCAATAGATCCAGCAGCTTGTTCATAAAGTCGCGGGTGACCTGTCGCTCAAACACATAATCGTATACCGGTTGATCCAGCCCCGTCTGGTGCTTGAGCTCGTCGATATAAAACGGGTTAGGCAAAAAGCGCACATCAAACACCAGGTCGGCCTCTACCGGCACGCCGTATTTAAATCCAAACGACAGCGTACTCAGCTGAAAAAACTCACTGGATGACTCGGCAAATATATCGATGATGCGCTGCTTGAGCTGAGAGATGGATAAAAGCGAGGTGTCGATGACATAGTTGGCCCGCTCTTTGATGGGCGAGAGCATCAGCTGCTCGGCCTGCACCGCCTTTTCCAGCGATCCCTGGGCCACATCCAGAAGTGGATGGCGGCGCCGGGTCTCTTTGTACCGGCGTACCAGCACATTGGCAGCACAGTCCAAAAACAGTATCTTCACATCGATGCCGGTGCTCCTGATCTGGTCCAGCTGTCCCACCAGTTCATAGAAAAAATCCCCCGAGCGGGCATCTGCCACCACGGCGACTTTGCTCACCTTGCCCTCGGTCTGGATGCAGACCTCAAAAAAGCGGGCGATCAGGGCCGGCGGGATGTTGTCTATACAGTAATAGCCCATATCCTCCATTACGTTTACAGCCTGCGACTTCCCCGCCCCTGAAAGGCCGGTGATAACGATCAGTTCCACGGTGTCTATGCCCCCCTTATCTCTTCTATATCCCGGCAGCCGGTGCCCGGCCACACATCTCATCTCGGCTCTCACGCTCTAGTGGAGGATCTTTACCTCGCGCTCCAGCTTGATGCCGGTCTTCTCTTTTACGATGGCCTGCACGCGGCGGATGAGCTCCAGCACATCTGCACAGGTGGCGCCCCCGGCATTTACCACAAAGCCACAGTGCTTCTCGCTCACCTGGGCGCCGCCGACCTTGAACCCGCGCAGGCCGCACTCGTCGATCAGCGCCGAGGCATAACCGCCTACCGGCCGCTTAAAGGTGCTGCCGGCGCTGGGCATATCCAGCGGCTGCTTGTCATAACGCCGTCCCAGCAGGTCGTCCATCTTGGCCCGTATCACCGCTGTTTCGCCTGGCTGCAGCTGGTACTCCACGCTGGTGATCACGCATTTTTTACCGGTGAAGTAGCTGTGCCGGTACGAAAAATCACAGGTCTGTCGGTCGATACATCCGGGTCTCCCGTCCTCCACATACCACACCCGGCTAATGACATCTTTCATCTCGCCGCCATAAGCACCGGCATTCATATAGGCCGCGCCCCCGGCGCTGCCGGGTATGCCCCAGGCAAATTCCAATCCGGTCAGACCACCTGCATAGGCGGTGTAGCAAACTCTGGAAAGCGAGGCCCCAGCCGAGGCCACCAGCGCATTGCCCCGCACAGTGACCTGCGCATAGCGGTTGGTACAACACAGGATCACCCCGCGGTACCCCTCGTCGGGCACGAGTATATTCGAGCCGTTGCCCAGCACAAAAAAGGGCAGATCACTGCGCTGCAGCCAGCTGGCCAGCTGCTCCATAGCCGCATCGGTCCGCGGCACAACATACCAGTCGGCTGCGCCCCCTAAGCAAAATGTGGTGTGTCGGCTCAGCGGCTCATCCTGCAAAAGCACACAGTCCTGGCCGCTGGCAAAATCGATAAAGTTTTGATAGTTCAAGTGGTTTCCTCCCGATCGCGTCATATCCTGCCCGCCTCAGCGCGGGGTCACTGTAACTGTATTTAGTAGACCACCGGGATATGCCGGTTCGACAGAGCGCGCTTAAACCGCTCCAGATCGGTGTTGATGATGAGTTCCGGCGGAAAATCCACTTCCCGCAGAAGATCCAGGGCGATCTGTACGTCCCCCACGTTAAACGGCGAGTGAGAGTCGGAATTTACCACGACCTCCACTCCATGCTTTGCGCACAGTTTTGCCACATAGCGCATATTTTCCTTGGCGCCGGCACGGAAAGTGAAAGAACTGGCGTTAAACTCGATATATTTGCCGCTATCTTTAAATTTGGGCACCACATAGTCGTAGTCAAACTTAAAATTGTTGGGGCCGGGGTGACCAAACACATCGATGTACGGGTTTTTGAGCATTCCCAAAATCGCCTCGGTGTGCTGTTCGACGGTACCGGGCTTTATGGCCTCGGGGTGAAAAGAGGCCACCACCCAGTCCATCTTTTTGAGCAGGTCTTCCGGCAGATCGATGTGCCCCTCGTAATCGATGATGTTGGTCTCAGCCCCAGTGAGCACCCGCACTCCCTCGATGTAGTTGGGAATGAGGTGCAGGTTAAAAAAGTGCCACACATGGGCCGCGTCGTCCATGGCCGGGGCGTGGTCGGTCATGGCGATGCACGACAGCCCGTGTTTGGCCGCATAGGTGGCCATCTCGATGATGGTCCCATAGGCGTGACTGGAGGCGATCGTATGGGTGTGCGTATCTGCGACGATGTTCATATTTTACATTCCTCCGGGAGCGTTATCTTTCTGTATTTTGTGTGGATAGCAGGCTGTATCGGCATACTAAAAGAAGTCGATATCCTGTTCTTCGGCCTTCTTCACGTCATCGAGCATACCCAAATTGGTGAGCAGCTGCCTTGCGGCGTTGTAACCCATGCGTTTCTGGCGGTTGTTCATGGCCGCCACCTCGATGATAATGGCTAGGTTGCGCCCGGGCTTTACCGGAATATCCAGCGACGGGATATTGATGCCCAGTATTTCGGTGTGGGTGTTTTCCAGACCGATGCGGTCATAGTTTTTTCCCTGCTCCCAGGGCTCTAGGTGAATGATCATATCCACCTTCTCGCTCATTTTGACCGAGCCGATACCAAATATGCGGCGCACGTTGACGATACCGATGCCTCGCAGCTCCACAAAGTGGCGGATGTTGTCCGGCGACTGGCCCACCAGCGTGGTGGCCGAGGTGCGCCGCAGCTCCACCGCGTCGTCAGCTATCAGTCGATGGCCGCGTTTTACCAGCTCTATTGCCGTCTCGCTCTTGCCTACGCCGCTCTCGCCTAGCAGAAGGATTCCCTCGCCGTACACCTCAACCAGCACCCCGTGCCGGGTGATGCGGGGCGCCAGCTCCACGTTCAGGTAAGAGATCAGCCCCGACATAAAAGCCGAAGTGGCCTCGCGGGTGCGCAGCAGCGGCACCTGGTACTCTTTGGCCGCCTCGATGGCCGCCGGAAAGATCTCCAGCCCGCGGGTAAATACCACCGCTGCCGGCTTGGCCTTAAAAAAGCGAAAGAGACTCTTCTCGCGAAATTCCTCGGTGCAGTCCTGCAGGTACGAGTACTCCAGATTGCCGATGAACTGGATGCGCCCCGCGTCAAAAAAGTCGTGGTGACCGGCCAAGTACAGGCCGGGGCGATTGATATCAGGGGTGGTGATGAGCAGCTCCTCGGGGTTTTGGGGCATATTCACCGCCTCTAAATTGAATTTTTGTATCAAGGTAGAGAGCTTTACACTAAAAGTCGCCATTTTATGGCCTCCTTATCCGTTATGACAACGGGCATTTGTCCCTTCTATAAAAAGCATCGCGCAAAAAAATGCAGATATATACAAATCTATTATATAGTAGTTGTCCCCCGCTTTCAACAGATAGTTTGCCGCCGCCAAACAGATTTTGTCACTTCCGTAAGAAAGATTTTACCAGATCGTAAGAATTGCCGATTTGTCTTGCATTTGTCAGTATGGTATAATGTGTAAAGTCAAAATGATAGCTAAAGCCTGTTTGCCCCTACAGTGTGGCCAACAGGCCTGTACCGAGGTCATGTAAAGGGTTTTGCGGCACCTGCCCCCGGGCGGGAAAAGCCTGACCACAAGCAGTTGGCGACCGACAGCGCCGACCGTTTCACTTTTAGCACACTGCCGGAGAATGGATCGTTTAAGTTATGAGGATAGCGCTGTTTGTAGAGACGTACCTGCCCTATATCAACGGTGTCGTCACCCACGTGCACGCACTGAAGACCGGGCTGGAAATGCTGGGCCATAAGGTGCTGGTGGTCACCGCCGACCCGGCCGTACACCACCACAAAATGGAAGATGGCGTGCTGTACTGCCCCTGCAAAAAGATCAAAAAGCTGTACGGCTACGGCCTGGCCAGCCCCATGAGCCGCCGTCGCGAGAAGTTGTTGAGCGAGTTTCATCCCGACATCATCCATGTCCACCAGGAATTTGGCATTGGCCTGTTTGGCTTTCAGTACGCCAAGCGCCACAAGATCCCCATGGTCTACACCATGCACACCATGTACGACGACTCCCTGTATTACGTGGTGCCCAAAAAGCTGATCCCGGCGGCCAAAAAGATCGCCGGCAAATACCCCCGCATGTTCGCCCGCCGCGCCGTGCAGGTTACCGGTCCCTCTAAAAAGGTGTCCGAATACCTGCACAGCCACGGGGTCACCAAGTCCATCAATGTGGTGCCCAATCCGGTAGAGCTCGATATGTTCAGTGTCAAAAAGGCAGATTTAGATCAGGTGGCGTCCATTCGGCAGCGCTATCACTACGCCGAGGATGACTTTGTGGTATGCTTTGTGGGCCGTATCGGTCGTGAAAAAGGGCTCGATAATCTGTTCGAGATGTGGGCTGAGAGTCTCGCCGATCAAAAACACCTCAAGCTGATGATCGTCGGCGACGGCCCCGACCGCCCCCGTCTCATCGAGCTCAGCCGCCAGCTAGGTATTGGCGACCAGGTCAACATGATCGGCAAAGTCGAGCACGAGGATCTGCTCAACTATCTGGTGGCCTGCGACCTGTATGTCACTGCCTCTACCTCCGACACCAACTCCATCTCCATGTTGGAGGCCATGGCTGTGGGCCTGCCGGTGGTGCATATCCGCGATGATCTCAACCGCGGCCAGGTGGTCGAGGGGGTCAACGGCTTTATCTTCAGCGATGCCAAGAGCCTGCGCAAAAAAGTGATGGGTTACTGGCAGATGCCCGAAAAAGAGAAAAAAGCATTTAAAAAGTCGGTGGTGGCCTCGGTGCAGGATTCCGGTGCCAAGACCCTGGGCGAAAACCTCGAGCGGGTGTACCTCAACGCGCTGCAGGGCAAATGATCATAAAATATCTTTAGAGCGGGCCGATCAGCTGTATTGGCCCGCTCTTTTACAGCCAATTTCGACGCGGCTGCACCCATTACCGTCTGTCATCAGCGCACAATCTTGCCTTTTGCCCGTAATTCATGTACATCACACAGCAAAAGGCTAAAATTGTGTCATTTTTTTGAGAATTTACTTGATTTGTTCACATCTGCTGCTTATAATGATAAATCGTGTGTGAAAACTTGGCGCTATCAGCGGGCAGTGATCTGGGTGCGACTCCCGTATCTTCTGCCCGCTTTTTACGGGAAAAGCGCCACCGTCTCTTGTACAGGAGGAAACGCTCATGAACAAAACGTACGATGTCGCCATTATCGGCGGCGGTCCCGGCGGGCTGATGGCCGCCTACCGCATCGCCCAAAACGACCCCTCTCTCTCGGTGGTGCTCTTTGAAAAAGGCCATGCGCTGAGCGACCGGGTCTGCCCCCTGGTCAGCAAAAAGGTCGACAAGTGCATCAAGTGTCGCTCCTGTGCCATCATGGAGGGGATGGCTGGCGCCGGTGCCTTCTCCGATGGCAAATACGTCATCTCCACCGAGTACGGCGGCTGGCTGACCGATTTTCTCGCCCCCGAAACAGTCATCGATTACATCGAGCAAGCCGATGCGATCCTGGTCTCCTTCGGCGCCACGACCGAGCGCTTCATGCCCAATAACGAGCTCAAAAAGCTGTGTATCCAAAACGATCTGCACATGTCGCAGGCCCAACTCAAGCACCTGGGGACCGACGCCAACTTCGAGACCATGTTGCACCTCATCGACAGCCTGCAGGGCAAAGTCGATATCCGCACCGATACCTGTGTCACCGACGTCGACCGGCACACCCATCAGATCAACTTTACCAGCGGTGGACAGGCCGATACCGTCTCTGCCGACAAGATCCTGTTCGCCGTCGGTCGGGTAGGCAGTGGCTTTTTCTCTGACTGGTGTCAAAAAAATGATATTCCTCTCGAGAATAACCAGGTAGATGTGGGCGTGCGGGTCGAACTGCCCTCCATGATCTGGGAGGACTTCTCCCGCAAGATCTACGAGCCCAAGATCTGGTACCGCTCCAAAAAATACGGCGATGTCACCCGTATGTTCTGCTTTAACGAGCGGGGCCATGTGGTCACCGAAAATACCGCCGGCATCCTCACCGTCAACGGGCACTCCTACCGCGATGAGGCCCGCAAAACTCAGAACTCCAACTTCGCCCTGCTCTCTACCACCCGTTTCACCCAGCCCTTTAACGCCCCCATTGAGTACGCCCGCCACGTGGCCAAGCTGGCCAACATGGTATCTGGCGGCAGCGTGCTGGTACAGCGGCTGGGCGACCTGGAGGCCGGCCGCCGCACCGATGAGAAGCGGCTTCGCGACTCCACCACCAAGCCCACTCTAAACGCCGTGGCCGGCGACCTCAGCCTGTGCATGCCCAAACGCCAACTCGACAATATCATCGAGACGCTGCACGCCCTCGATAAGATCGCCCCCGGTACTGCCAACCACGATACGCTGCTCTACGGCATCGAGTGCAAGTACTACTCGGCCCGCCCGGCCGCCGACGATTTTGAACTGACCGGATGCCCCGGCATCTATGCTCTCGGTGATGGAGCTGGCTTTACCCGCTCTCTGTCGCAGGCCTCGGCCAACGGTCTCTACATTGCCGATAAGATCTCGGCCAAAAAATAATTTTTGCTTATCCCATAAATATAAAACGCCGCTGTACGACACAGAGCTGTCCGCAGCGGCGCTTTTTTGGTCTTAACGACAACTATCCATTTTTAGGTGCAGCCATTCCAACTGGGCCGATAAGCTCTCCCCATCACTGCCCGGCAAGCTCCAACGCGGATATATCCTCCCCGCTCACTCTTTTTGCACCTTTACCTCAAACGATATGGCCTGTTCATCTCTGCCCTCTAGCGGCGGCCAGCCCCGGCGGCGGCACTGCTGTAAGTAGTCGGCAACCGCCCCTTCCAGTGGTTTGGCCTCTATCTCCTGGGCCGTATCGGTCCACACCGTCACTGCCGGGGTCCCGGCAGTCAGATCGGTAGTGGGCAGCGACGACACCACCAGCCCCCACCGGCTCTTGTAGTCGTGCAGGCGCCGGTTGAGCAGCAGATACCCCAAATAGGTGTCCTCCTCCAGCAGTGTCACATCGTCACCCTGTACTCGCAGCGCCTGAGGTGTAGACAGTCCCAGTGGGCTGCTATTCAGTACCGGCAGTACGCAGACCTCCCCGGCGCAGTCGATGAGGTCACAAAAACCCAATCGGCTGCTCTGTTGTTGGGTGATCTGGGTCAGTGCCTGGTCAAAATCGCCGGTGTAAGCGTACAGCTTGGCCCCCGGTCGCAGGTCCATCTCCTCAATACAAAAGCGGCGTAGGACCTCACGTCCCCGCTGCCGCAGCAGTTGTTCCTGTACAAAGATCTGGTCGATACCGTCAAAGAACACCTCTTTGTAGCGCAGATTCTCTACCAGCTCATGCACGTCGCTCCCCGCAACGGTCAAGAAGGTGTTTTCCTCTGGTTGGATGATTTCCAGCTGCGCTTGCAGTCCGCCATCTGATACCTGCGACAGCGCCAGCGACTTGACGATCTTGCGCTCGCCGATCTCGGTGCTGCTCACACAGCTGGTCAGCGCCAGCGCGGTAAGTGCGGCGAGTACCACTGCCGCGAGCTTACCTTTTTTTCTGCCCATCATCAGCGCTCCCCCCTTCGCCTCTTAACAGTCGCCAGCAGGTAACAGACCGGCAGCAGCACCAGTAGTAAGCTGGGATAGCCGCTTTTAAACAGCAGCGCGATCAAGTCGTAGATGCGCTGGCTGCTGCAGCCGATGATCGCCGCTGCAGTTACCACTGCCAAAAAGACGATCGCCGTCTTTTTATATGCCCGCTGCGGCACCGCCGTCTGCAGTACAGAGGCCATTGCTGTCAGCAGCAACACGACCCGCACAAACGATACCATCACCCACACCACCAAGTAAAACGAGTCCAGCCGCTGCAGTACCGACAGGTCCGAAAATACCGCCAGCGCATAAAACGGGTAGTTGCGGGTGGCTGCATAGGGCCCCAGCGCCAGGTGGACCAGCAGCGACAGGCCCACCGCTGTCCCGGTAGATAAAAAGAAGTATTTCTTAAAAACGCGGCTGCTCTTTTTCTCCTGGTGCTGCATCAACAGCAGTGCAACGAGCAGGTCTATATTTCCCCGCAGCGCCCCCCAAAAAGCAGTGGCGGTATCGCCCAGATTAACCGAAGAATAGCTGTACAGTGACGGCGGGTCGATGTTGGGCAGCGTGCCCAGCAGCACGATAGCCAGCGATACCGCCGTCAGCGCAAAGATCAGCGTGCCGGTACGTGCCAGACTCTCTATCCCCACAAGTAGCCCAAACAGCGCCACCCCCAAAAAAGGCAGCAAAAATACCAGGTAGTTGGTCTGGGTATAGATCTGCCGGTGGATGAACGAGGTGAACCCGCACACTGAATGTACAGCTGCCAAACCCAAAAACACTGCCGCCAGCCAGCTGAATACAATGCCCACCACACGGTTTTGCTCCAACAAAAACTCGCCGAGGTTATGCCCCAGCCGTCCGCGGATGGCAAAGTACAACATCCCAATACCCAGTGCAGCCAGATTTCCCAAAACCAGCCCCACGATCGAGGAACCAAACCCGACTTTGGCGCCTTTGGGGGTATAATAAGTCAGGTAAGAAAATAAATTCGATAAAAACAGCAGCAGCACCAGCTGATTTTGGCTGATGTACTGTTTACCTTGTCGCACAGCTGCTCACCTCCCCTGCTCGCGTCCATCTTTGGGCGCTGTGCGGATAGACGAGCCGGGCATATTTTGTACTTTCGAACGGCTGTTTTGCAGTTGCCGCCACCCAATGCGAAAAAATACATCCCGAAATACCGAGTGCCCAAACGGCGAGATGGGGCTGGTGTAGGGGATACCGAAGGTATTGATGGAACACAGATTTAACAGCAGCACCACCAGCCCCAGCGAGATGCCGTAAATGCCCAGCAATCCGCCCAGTAAAATAAAGGCGAATTTTAAAATGATGACCGGCTCGTACAAGTTGGGCACCACAAAAGAGCTCACCGCTGTCAGCGCCACGATCAGCACCATCGGCGTACCTACCAGCCCGGTCGATACCGCTGCATCGCCGATGACGATAGCCCCCACGATGCTCACCGCGTGGCCTATAGCCTTAGGCAGCCGCAGCCCAGCTTCCCGCATGATCTCAAATACCACATGGATGATGAGCGCCTCCACCATCAGCGGGAACGGCGTGTTTTTCTGTGCCTCGATAATGTTTTGCAAAAGCTCCCGATGGATCAGTTCCGGGTGATGGGTCACCACCGCCACATAGCTGCCCGGCAGCAAAAAACTGATGAGAAAGGCAAAGAATTTTAAACAGCGGATAAACGAGGCATAGTAGGGCCGCTGGGTGTAGTCGTCCATCGACTGAAAATTTTCCGAAAACAGGTATGGCGCCACCAGCGCAAACGGGGTGCCGTCAACAATGATGCCCACCCGGCCCTCCATGATCTTGCCGCACAGCGTATCCGGCCGCTCAGTGCTGCCCACCCCCGAAAACAGCGACACCGAGTGCCGGTCTAAAAATGGGGTGATATAGCCGCTGTCCAGGATCGCCTCCAGCTTTACCGAGGCCAGGCGCCGCCGCAGCTTTTTCAGTACCGCCGGGCTGGCCTTGTCGGTCAGGTAAACCAAAAACACATCGGTCTTTGATTTGGTGCCCAGAGAGAGGTACTCAAATTTTAAGGTGGGGCTCTTCATGCGGCGGCGCACTAGCGTCAAGTTGATGCGCGCCGCCTCCACAAAACCCTCGCGAGAGCCGCGCATGTTCTGCTCCCCCGACGGCTCCGACACCGAGCGAAAGTTAAACCCCTGCACCCCCATGGCAATACCTTTGTCACAGCCATCGATGAGCAATACAGCAAAGCCAGACATCATAAACTGCATCACCTCGTCGGTGGTCAGTACGATCTTCTGGTCGGCGGCCAGATAATCGGCCGTCGTCAGCTCCACATATAGCTGTTGGGCACTGGGGTATACCTGATCCCGGTACTCCCGCAACGGCTCTATGATCAGCTCGGCCAGCGTACTGATGCTCACCATCCCCTCACAGATGAGCAGCTCACAGCGAAAACCGCCCAACTGCAGCGGCTTATTGATAAAATCAGAAGAGTTCTGCATAGCAGCGCGCATCGATACGATGTTTTTCGTTATGTCTGTCGACAGTCGATCCATCCTATATCACCTCGCCTGGTAGTGTAGACGAAAAGCACGCGGCTCATACAGAGGCAGCCGCGCCCGCCCACCGCCAAATATCAGGTGCATAATCTATTCGGCGGCAGCCGATACTAGCTGCAGGTGATGTTATGTTAGTATTGATCATACGCACGACCATACTTTATCTGGTGATCGTGGTAGCTCTGCGGCTGATGGGCAAACGGCAGATCAGTGAGCTGCAGCCGTCCGAACTGGTGACGACACTGCTCATTTCCAATATCGTGTCTCTGCCCATCGAGAACACCGATATCCCGCTCCTGGCCGGCATCCTGCCTATCCTGCTCATTATCTGTTTCGAAGTGTTCCTCTCCTTTTTCTCCCTCAAGAGCCGCGGCTTTCGCAAATTGGTGACCGGGTCGCCAGTGGTGGTCATCCGTGAGGGAAAGATCGTCCAGCAAGAGCTCAAAACACTGCGCATGACAGTAGAAGACCTGATGGAAGAGCTGCGCCTCAAAGACATCTTTAAACTGGAAGACGTCTATTACGCCATTGTCGAGACCAACGGGCAAATGAGCGTACTGCCCCGCTACTGTGTCACCCCCGTCAACAACAAAGACATGCAGCTTCAGGGCAGCGACGACTCCCCGGACATCGTGCTGGTGAGCGATGGAAAAATGCTCTACCACAACATGCAGGAGATCGGGGTCTCCTCCGACTTTATCCTCGAAAAAGCCGGTGCCAGCAACTGCCGGGTCGAAGACATTTTTCTCTTGACCTGCGACGACCACCGCAATATCAAACTGGTCAAAAAAGAGCAGGTACAGTAAGGAGGTGCACCAATGAAGCGCATACTGATCTCGCTGCTCATCTTCTTGGGTTGTGTGGCCATCGCAGTTACCTCCACCACAATTCTCACCCAAAAGTACGAAAAGCTCAGCGAGGAGCTCGATGACGTGGTGCTGCTGGCCCAGTCCGAGGACGAATCGCTGTACCGGCAAAACGAAAAACTCCTCAAGACCTGGGAGGAGTGCAAGCCCACCATCAGCCTGTTCATCAACCGCAAATACGCCGAGGAGCTGGCTACCTCCATCTACAAAATGCAAGGCTATCTCGAAAAGGGAGACTATGCCCTCTATCTGGGCGAGACGTACTCCCTTAAATCCAGTCTCGATCACATCTTAAAAGGCGACAACATGTCTCTCGAGATATTTACCTGATCGCCAACTAAAAAAGAGAGCGAAACTACCGGCTGGCTCACCGGTAGTTTCGCTCTCTTTTGCTCTTTTTTGATCCGTAAAACTACTTCTGGCTCTTCTCCCGCAGTGCCTGCAGCTCGGCCATAAAGGTATCGATATCGCGAAACTGCCGATAGACCGAGGCAAAGCGCACATAGGCCACTTCATCGATGTCCTTGAGTTTTTGCATCACACATTCGCCGATCTCGGTAGAGGTCACTTCCCTCTTCATCGAATTTAAAAAGCTGTTCTCGATCTCAGCCACCAGATTTTCCAGCTGGACCAGCGCAATGGGCCGCTTTTCACAGGCATGGACCAGCCCGTCGAGCAGCTTGGCGCGGCTGAAAAGCTCTCGCGACTTGTCCTTTTTGATCACCATCAGCGGCAGACTCTCCACCACCTCGTAGGTAGTAAAACGGTTGTGGCAGCTTAGGCACTCCCGGCGTCGGCGTATCTTCTCGCCGTCGTCGGTGGGGCGCGAGTCGATCACCTTGCTCTCGGGGTGGGCGCAATACGGGCATTTCATGGCGGGTAAGCATCCTTTCCGGGCAGCCGGCAGGCCAGTTGTCCAGTTTTTAATAAGAAAATCATATGCAACTATTATAACACGCGGCGTGTCCCCACGTAAACAATAAAAGAGAAGTGCTGTACGTAGACGGCACTTCTCTTTTATATAGCTATTTCTTTTTGGCTTTGGGAGCCAGCTTTTCCGCTGCTTTTTTCTTGGCTTTGTGCTCCTGCCAGGTTACCCACAGCGGGCCGCTGATGCACACGCTCGAGTACAGGCCCGAGATCATACCGATGATCATGGGGAAAGCAAAGGTAAAGATCGAGTCCACACCGTAGATCAGCGCGATGATGCACACAATGACCATTGCGGTCACTGTAGTGATGGTGGTGTTTACTGTACGGGTCATGGTCTGGTTGATGCTCAGGTTCACCCGCTCGGCAACAGACATCGATCTGTGTATGCGACTGTTCTCGCGGATGCGGTCATAGATCACGATAGTCGCATTGATGGAGTAGCCCAAAATAGTCAGCACCACGGCGATAAAGCTGTCGTTGAGCGGTATGCGGCACAGCACGAACACCGCAAAGATCACGAACACATCGTGCATCAGCGCCACGACCGACATAACACCAGCCGACCAGCCGCCGATCTTGCGAAAGCGGAAAGCGATGTAGAGGATCATCAAAATAGCGCCCACCGCCACCGCGGCGATACACTTGATAAAGAACTCACTGCCCATTGAGGCGCTCACCGAGTTGATGGACTCCTGCTGGATGTTGTTGTCGGGAAACTTCTCCTGCAGTGTCTGCAGCGCCGCCTCTACCTTGTCGGCCTTCACATTCTTTTTAGCCCCCAAGGTGGCGATGATGTTGTCTTTCTTGGTGACGGTATTTTCCGACAGCTGGGTCTTCAGCTGTGCGTCCAGCGCCGCCGAGAGCTCTTTGGCAAAGGCGCTCTCGTCCAGCTCGCCGTCAAACGAATAGGTGATGATAGAGCCACCGGTAAACTGGATGTCCATCTTCACTCCAAAGATTAGGGCAAAGACCACCGTAAAGACGACGATGAGGGATGAGATGGCAAAGAATATCTTCTTCTTTCCCACGATATCGAGATTACGCTTCATCTTTTTTACCTCCAAACAGCCATTTTTTATCAAAACACCTAAACTTGGAGAGCGAGCGGACCATCAGCCGCGAGGCGGTCACGCCCATGATGAAGTTCATAACCACACCCACCAGCAGCGTGTAGCCAAACGAGTAGATGGCGCCGGTGATAGCTGAGGGGAAGAACTGGAAGATGGGGTTTAGCAATTTGGCAAACAGGCTCGATGGCGGGCCAAAGGCACCCATCAAGATCACCGCCACGATGACCATGGTGATGTTGCTGTCAAAAATAGCCGAAAAACTGTTTTTAAAACCTGACGTGACAGCCGCCCCCACCGATTTGCCTGCGCGTATCTCCTCTTTGATGCGCTCGGAGGTGACGATGTTGGTGTCTACGCCCATGCCCACCGCCAAAATGATACCGGCAATGCCCGGCAGAGTCAGCGTAAAGCTGGGGAACGGTCCAAAATAGCCCGATACGGCGGCAAAGGCGCCCGCCACCTGCCCCACCAGAGCGATGCAGGCCACCACGCCCGGCAGCCGATATACAGCGATCATAAAGATGCACACCGCCACAAAGGCGATACCGCAGGCCAGTAGCATCGCGTCTTTGGCGCCCATGCCCAGGGTCGGGTTGATGGAGTTATAGTTGTCGGCAGTAAGAGCAAAAGGCAGCGCGCCGGCATTGATCTTGTCGGCTAAGTCCTTGGCGGTCTCGGCTGTAAAGTTGCCCGAGATGGTGGCCACCCCGTTGGGGATCTCCTCGTTTACCGCCGGCGCGCTGATGCGGGTGTTATCGAGCCAGATCGAGATCTGCCCCACACCGGCCAGTTTTTTCGTGGCAGCGGCAAACTTCTCCTTGCCGCTGTCATTGAGCTCCAGCTGTACCACGATCTCCTGATTGTTGGGGTTCTGGCCGGCCTTGGCGCTCTTCACGTCCGAGCCGGTGAGGATGATATTCTCCGCCGTCACCCCGGTGGGATTGCCGCTCGAATCGCGGTTGTCCCCCTCACGGAAAGTGAGCTCGGCCGTCTCGCCCAACTCCTTGATGGCCGCCTCGGGGTTAAAATCGGTCTCGTCGTCTTTCCAGGGAAAACGCACGATGATGCGCTGATTCTGGTAGTCGGTGTAGACCTCGTTGTCGGTGATGTTCTGGGCGATGAGCCGCTGCTGGATGATCGATTCCGCCGCGGCCAGCTCGTCTTTGGTCGCCTTGGTGCCCTCGGGCGGGGTAAAGGTCACGTCCACACCGCCGCGGATATCAATACCCCAGCGGATGGTGTCCACACCCTTGAGTATCGGGGTCTTGACGTCGCCGTACTGGCTGGTGATGCCAAACAGTGCAGTGTAGGCCAAGAACGCGATGAGAGCCGCAACGACGAAGAACGTAGCTTTTCCTCTCTTTTTCACTTGGGTTTCCTCCCATGCCAAATTTGGTAATATACCTGTCACGACCGCCTACCGAAAAGCGGCAGACGGTCGTGCAAATTACCGTATACACAACGTTTATTATATTGAAAACCGGATAAAAAGTCAATAAGCGCCCCCGTGCAGGCCAATCACTGCCGGCCGTCGGCCATATACAGCAGCGCATTGCAGATGCAGGCGGCAATATTGCTGCCCCCCTTACGCCCCCGGGCTGCGATACAGCACAGCCCGCTCTCGATCAGCCACTCTTTCGATTCGATCACGTTGACAAAGCCCACCGGTACACCAATAATACCGGCCGGCTGCACGCGCCCCCGGCCAGCCAGCTCCACCAAATGTAAAAGCGCTGTGGGCGCATTGCCGATGGCAAACAGCAGCGGCCCCGAAAGCGCCGCAGCGCGCTCCATCGAAACCACCGCCCGCGTAACCTGCCGCTGACGGGCCTCAGCGGCCACATCAGAGTCAGACATAAAACAGTGTACCTGCCCGCCAAAACGGGCCAGTACCGTCTTATTGATGCCCGCTCTGGCCATCTGGGTATCGGTGACGATGTGCGCCCCGGCGCGCAGAGCCGCGAGCATCCGCTCTACCGCCCCATCAGAAAAATATAGATTATCAGCGTAGTCGAAGTCGGCCGAGGTGTGGATGCAGCGCTTGATGATCGGCGCCTGCCGGGGATCTAGCTGCCTTGGTCCCAGCTCCTGGGTGATGATCTCAAAACTGCGGCTCTCGATATCCGCTGGCCTTATATTCTCTATCTTCAAAATAGTGCACCGGCTTTCTCTGTCTCCTGTGCGGGCGGCAGCCCCCGCTCTACGATCTCGTAAATAGCACGCATATCCAGGGCCTGCCGCAGCCCGTCGGCCAGCAGATCGTACTGCCGCTCCTTAAAGGCCTGCATATCGAAGGCCTGCACATCGCTGTCGTCGAGCCCTTTTTGCCGCAGCAGCGCCGATACCACTGTACCGGCAATACCCGGGCTGTCAAAAAAGCCGTGCAGGTAGGTGCCGTACACATTGCCTTTGTGCACCAGGGGGCAGTCGCCGCTGGTGCGGCCCATGTGGATCTCGTACCCGCTGTACGCAAGCCCCGAAAGACCGGTAAAGATGCCCCCCACGGCCGGCAGCCTGCCCTGCACCTGGGTGCGGTGCTTTTGCGGGGCAAATACCGTCTCTCCATCCAAGAGTCCCATCCCGGCCATCTCGCCGCCGTGCTCCACACCATCGGGGTCGCACAGGCCACTCCCCAACATCTGGTAGCCGCCGCACACACCCAGCACCGGTTTTCCACGGGCCGCGTGTTTGCACACCGCCGCCTCTAGCCCCGACTGCCGCAGCCACCGCAGGTCATCCATGGTATTTTTGGTTCCCGGCAAGACGATCAGATCCGGTTCTGCCAATTCCCGCACGCTGCCCACGTACCGCAGCGACACGCCATCTATATACTCCAGCGCGTTAAAGTCGGTAAAGTTCGAGATGCGCGGTAGCCGCAGCACGGCAATGTCCACCAGCGCCGGGCGCACAGCGGCGGTAAAGCGATCACTCAGGCTGTCCTCGTCGTCTAACTGCAGCGGCATATAGGGCACCACCCCGGCTACCGGCACGCCGGTCAACCGCTCTAAAGTATCCAGCCCCGGCTGCAAAATAGTCACGTCACCGCGAAATTTATTGATGATGGTGGCTTTCACCAGCGCCCTCTCGTCGGGGTCCAGCAGCATCATCGTGCCCACCAGCGCCGCAAACACACCGCCCCGGTCAATGTCCCCCACCAGAAGCACCGGCGCGCGCGCCAACTTGGCCATGCCCATGTTGACGATATCCTGCTGCTTCAGGTTGATCTCTGCCGGGCTGCCGGCCCCCTCGATGACGATGATGTCATTTTCTGCCGCCAGCGACCGGTAGGCGCGCTCTATATCCGGCACCAGCGCCGCCTTGCGGGCAAAGTACTCCCGGGCGCTCATGTTGCCCCACACCTCACCGCCCACGATCACCTGCGAGCCCTGGTCGCTGGTGGGTTTGAGTAAAATGGGATTCATGCGCACATCGGGCTCTATGCCGGCGGCCTCCGCCTGCATCACCTGCGCGCGCCCCATCTCCAGCCCGTCGGCTGTAATAAACGAGTTGAGGGCCATGTTCTGCGACTTAAACGGCGCCACCCGGTAGCCGTCCTGCCTAAAAATGCGGCACAGCCCCGCCGCCACCAGGCTCTTGCCGGCATTCGAGGTGGTCCCCTGTATCATAATTGCTCGTGCCATTTTGCCACCTCCTCTGTGGGGTCAAAAACAAATGTCGGCACCGCACCGGCCCAGTGCTTGCCGGTGCGGCAGTCGGTCCCGTGATCCGCCGTAACGATCAGCGCGCTCTGCGGCGGCAGCGCGCCGGCCAGCGGAGCCAGAAATTCCCGCTCGATGCGCTGTAAAAAGGCTGTCTTCTGCCGGCGGTCGCGGCGGGGAGCCGCCTCGTCGGCGCCGTTTTTATGTATCAGTACAAAGGGATAGGGCCTGGCCGCCTGCAGCGCACAGCGCAGCTTTTGGCTCAGGTCGGTATCCACTTCGGCAGTGCTGCCCGGCGGCACCAAACAGCTGAGTTCCAGCGCGCGCCCCAGTCCGGCCACCACCTCGGTGCGGCAAACCACTGCCCCCGGCGCAAGACCCAGTTGCGCGGCGGTGGGCAGCGGCGCATAGGCCGCCTGTCCCCAGGGCCACAGCCCATACCGGGCAACGAGCTGCCGCAAAAAGAGCTGCAGCGCCGGGTCCCCCGCTGTCGGCAGCAATAGATCCACACGCCGGTTCTGGTTTTGATGGGGGGCGAAGGTACATATGCCGCGCTCCAGGTGCCCCAATCCCGGCAGTACCAGCAGGTTTTTATAGCCACCCAGCGGTATCCAGCGCCCGGTATCCCCCAGCGGCGGCAGCGACCGGTAGCAGCTGGGCCCCAGCTTGCCCCCCGCCAGGTCGATGCCGTTACAGCGCAGCACCAGGTCCCCTCTGGCCGCCGGCTCCCCAGTGGCCAGCGCCTCCAGCCAGGCCCGGCCGGTCGGTACCTGGGCTGCTTTTACCCCCAACATAGTCAAAATACAGCACAGGCTGTCCGGCGTCATACCGGCTGGGGTGTGGCTGTGGGTCCAACGGTAATCCGCCCGCTCTAAAGTGGGCAGCAATCTGGCCTCATCCGGCATCATACCATCGATGATAAGCAGTACCGTGTTCACCGCTTCACCTCCTGGTGCAATGCAGCCAGCAGTCGCCGGCAGTCGCTTTCGCCGCGCACCGCTACCCGGTAGTCCCCCGGCTGCAGTCCTTCATAGTCGCGGCAGTCGCGGATGAGGATGCCCCGCTGCGCCAGCTTGAAAGCCAGCTGCGTATCTCCGACGCTAAACAGCAGGTAATTTGCCATCGAGGGGTATACGGTAAACCCCAGCCGCCGCAGTCCCTCGGTCAAAAGCCGCCGGTTCTTTTCTACCAGCAGCACCGTCTGCCGGCGGTGCTGCTGGCATTTGAGCGCCGCTATCCCGCTGACTGCCGCCACCGTCGAAACGCTCCAGGGCTGACCGGTGGCCCGTACCTGCTCGGCCAGCGCCGGTCTGCCACACAGCAGGTAACCCAGGCGAACGCCGGCCATAGCATACATTTTGGTAAAGGCCCGCAAAATACACAGCTGGGGCTGGTTTTGCAGTTGGGGACACAGTGAATAGCGCGTCTCCTCGGCCATAAAGTCCACAAAGCACTCATCTACCACCAGCAGCACCCCACAACGGCGGCAGCGCTGCAGCACCTGCTGTAGCAGCGCCGGGTCTGCAGGCATACCGGTGGGGTTATTGGGGTTACACAAAAAAAGCATGTCCAGTCCGGGCTCAATGGCCGCCAGTATTCCCTCATCCAGGGCAAAATCGCGCGCTCTTTTCAGCGGGTAATGCTCTGCCGAACAGCCCACCAGCGCCAGAGCCTGGGCGTACTCGGCAAAGGTAGGGGCCAGCACTAGCGCCCGTCGGGGCCGCCGCGCCAGCACCAGCCGAAAGATCAGGTCTGCAGCGCCGTTGCCGCACACGATGTTCGCGGCGTCCAGCTGGTGATAGTCCGCCAGCGCCCCACGCAGGTCCCGACACAGCGGGTCAGGGTAGGCGGCATAGTCGGGTATATGCTCCACAATGGCCCGCTGTACCTCCGGCGGCATCCCCAATGGGTTTATGTTGGCCGAAAAGTCACACAGCGGTTCTTCGGTGTCTCGGGGCGTATAGATATCGCCCCCGTGTATCAGCGGTCGCACCGCAGCCCATCCCCTCTTTTAAAAGTATAACATCGCCGCTGTCGCCAACAGCCGGCTCCCCCACAGCAGTAAAAACGCCAACGCCGAAGTGGTGTACAGCAGTCGGATCGCCGTGATGATATCCGCCGGTGTCACCGGACGCATATCGTCACCGATGGTGGGCTTAGCCACCAGCCGGCCAAAGTAATAGGCATCCCCCGCCAACTGCACCTGTAGTGCCCCGGCGGCCACCGCCTCGGTGCGGGCGCTGTTCGGGCTGGCGTGGTTTTTGCGGTCGCGGCGATAGATGCGCCGGGCGCCGGCACTGTCCAGCCGGCACAGTGCCGATGCCGCGATCATCAGCCAGGCCGATAAGATAGCCGGCAAAAAGTTGGCCAGATCATCCAACTTGGCGGCAAAGCGCCCAAACAGCAAATAGCGGTCGTTTTTATAGCCGATCATCGAGTCCAGGGTGTTGATGGCCTTGTACAAAAAACCCAGCGGCGCCCCGCCGATAGCCAGGTAAAAAAGCGGCGCCACCACCCCGTCCGAGGTGTTTTCGGCGATGGTCTCGATCACTGCGCGGGTAATGTGGGCCTCGTCCAAGCGTTCGGTATCTCGCCCCACGATCCACGACAGGTACTTTCTGGCCCCGGGCAGGTCGCCCCGCACCAGTGGCCGATACACCCGCCGGCTCTCGGTCGCCAGCGACTTGGTGGCCAGTATCTGGTAGCAAAATACCGTCTCCAGCGCCACCTGAGGCCAAAAGCCCCAGCTGCCGGCCAGCAGTAAAAGCCCCCACGGCAAAAGCAGCGAGATCGCCGTCACCCCCACCGTGAGTACCGCCCCGGCCAAGTACTCCCGGCGTGGCCACAGCCGCCGCAGCAGCTTTTCCCCGCGGGCGATCAAAAAGCCGATAAACTGCACCGGGTGGGGCAGACTGTGCGGGTCCCCCAGCAGCAGGTCCAGCAGATATCCCGCCGGCAGTGCTATGAGTATCGACATCTCTCTCCCCCCTTATTGTCTACAGCGGCCGTATCTCACTGGCCATCTGGGTCTCGGTATCAAAGTAAAAGCGGTAGCCGCCGCCGTTTTTGACCTGCCAGCGGTAAAAATCGCCGCGCGGCCGGCCGCATTGTTCCAGCACCGCCATAATGGTGCCCCCGTGGCAAACTACTGCGGCCCGCTCATCCCGGTAAAGGCCGGCGCAAAGCTCGGTAAATCCGCGCCAACACCGCCGCCGAAACTGCACGGGATCCTCTCCGCCGGGAAAGGCGGTACGCCCACCGCTGTCCAGCCACCGCTGATAGGCGGGGTGTCCGCTGAGTTGGTGGTGACTTTTTCCCTCGAACTGGCCAAAATCACATTCCCGCAGCGCCTCTACACACATGGCTTGCCGCTGGGGATACACGATCTGGGCGGTCTGCACGCACCGCCGTAAAGGGCTGCAAAATACAGTCTCTACCGTCGGGTAGCGCCCCCGCTGTCGATCCAGCTGCAGCTGCCGGGTGCTCTCGACACACAGCGGCTCATCGGTGCAGCCGATGTAGGCCCCCCGCCGGTTGCCCGCTGTCGCCCCGTGGCGGATGAGCGCGATCTCTACACGCACGGCAGTTCCCCCTTTACTGCAGTGGGGATGCCGCAGCACAGCCGCACCACCAGGGGCAGTTTGCCGGTCAGCCAGCAGCACAACCGCCCCACTTCCTCGCGCCAACGGCGCCGGTCGGCCTCTATCGGCACTACCCCGGCCCCCACCTCATCGCAGAGGATCACACAGTCCCCCCTCTGCAGGTAGGGCTGCAGCACTGTCCGGGGCTCTATCCCCTCCGCCAGCAGCCGCTTTACCAGCAGGTGCAGCTCGCCCAACACCGGGTACCGAGCTAATTGGCGCCAGTCGTCCCGCCCGCCGTCAAAAATATCCTGGGGCCGGTAGCCGAGCTGTTCAGTGTAGTGGCGCTTGCCGCTATACGCCGCACCAACGATCAGCGCTCTCATAAAAAGCACCCCGCCAGCGCCGCCACTGCCAGCAGCCACAGCTCGGTCACGCAGAGCAAAAAACCTGCCAAGTCGCCCGAAAGCCCGCCAAATTCCCGCATGCACATCCGCCAAAACAGCCAAAACAGCACCACACAGCCGGCCGCGGCTATCGCTGCCGCCCGCCAGTTGACAGCTGCCATAGTCAGCAGCGCCAGCAGCGCATATAAAAAGCTGGTAGCGCGCACCGTGTTTTTTTCAGCACTGTCTGAAAACAGATACACCAGCCCCTCTTTTTTGGCCATGGGAAAGCTCACCACCGCCGCAGCACTCATGCTGCGCGACAGCACAAAGCCCGCGCACAGCACCACCCACCACCGGGTATCGGCGGCAAACTGTCCGGCCAGCGCATAGCTTGCCAGCAGCAGCACCCCACAGTAGATCACACCAAAAGCGCCTACATGGGGGTCTTTCAGTATCTCCAGCTTGCGCTGCTTTTCCAGGTGTGAACCCAGCGCATCACAGCTGTCGATAAATCCGTCCAAATGGATCCCGCCGGTCAGCAGCAGTGGCAGCAATACCACTCCCCCCGCCGTCAACATCGCCCCCAGCGTCAGGTGGCGGCACAGCTGCAGCCATCCCCAAACTGCCGCCCCGATACAACCGCCCACCAAGGGGAAAAAGCACATCGCATACTTCATCGTGCTCTTCTTCCACTGCACCTGCGGCATAGGCAGCACCGAATACATGGTAAATGCGGTCGCCAGACCACCCAGCAGTTCTCTCACCACAGCGCCTCTCCTCTCAAAAAATGCGGCACCCCACATATCACCTCGGCCACCAGATCGCTCTGTCTTGCCAGTAGGCAGTTGATGCGCCCCAGCAGTTCGATATAGTGCCAGGTCTCGCTGCTGTACTCGTCGGCACTGGCCCCCACCTCGTTTGTCACCACGATCAGGTGGGTACACCGCTCGTACAGTGCGGTGATCCCCTGCAAAATGTAAGTATCGGCCCTGTCGCCGGCTCCGCCAGGGGCATAGAGTTCATTGGCCAGCAGGTTGCCCATGCATTCCAGCAGCACCGTATCACAGCCGCGGGTATGCAGTGCGCCGATATCGGTGTAGCGGTCCACGCTCAAAAAGCCTTTGTGTTGCCGCTGCTGCCGGTGACGTCGAATACGCTGGACCGCCTCGTCGCCAAACGGCTCCATGGTGGCCACGTACAGCTTGTTTTTCCCCCAGCGCTGGGCCAGCGTCTCGGCCAGCAGCGATTTGCCGCTGCCCGAGGGCCCGCAGAGCAGCGCCATCACGGTGTGGTCCCTCTGTTCTTGCGGTACGCTCGGCAGGCATCGACAAAACGCTGCGCGATCTGGGGCGCTCCCGCCCAGTGCAGATGGGGGTAACCGGCGAGTATCTGTCCCTTGGCAGCAACACACTCCCAACTGCGCCCGCCCTTTTTGGCTGTAAAGGCATCTCCATTACAGCTGCTGTCGGCATAGTGGAACTCATGGGCCATCACTTGCTCACCGGCTTTAAATAGCAGCGTATCTCTTTTGGCTGTCAACTGGTGGTAGCCAAAGCGGCATAATCTCTGACCCATACTGCTCTCGCCCGGCAGGATGCCGGCCATGGGCCAGCGCTCCCCATCCTGGTCGGTAATAGCCTGTTGCAGATACATAAAGCCACCGCACTCGGCGTAAATGGGCATATCTTCTGCCGCCGCCTGACGCAAGTCGGCCAGCATGCTCTCGTTGTGTGAAAGCTGCCGCCCGTACATCTCCGGGTATCCCCCAGGCAGGATCAACCCGCCCAGATCTTTTGGCAAGTGTTTATCCTTTACAGGAGAAAAAGGGACGATCTGTGCCCCACAGCAGCGCAGCAGGTCCAGGTTGTCCTGATAAAAAAAGCAAAACGCCGCATCCCAGGCCAGCCCTATCCGCACCGGTGCCGCTGTACTGGTCAAGTCTGGCCAAAGCGGCTCGGCGATAAATGGCCGCCCCGTCTTAGCCAGATCCAGTAGCCCCTCCAGATCTATCGAGCTCTCGGCCTCATCGGCCAGCAGATCCAGCTTGTGCTGCAGATCGGCTACCTCTCCAGCTGTCACCAACCCCAGGTGGCGGCTGGCCAGCACTGCCTGGGGCACCGGCGGTAAATAGCCGTAAACGGGTATCTCACAGTGCTGCTGCAACAGTTCCCGGTATACCGGAAACATGGCCGGCTTGCACCTGCTCAGGAGCAAGCCCTGCACTTGGTTGGGTGCAAAACGCAAATATCCCTCTACTAGCGCGGCCAGAGAGCGCCCCATCCCCCGCACATCTACCACCAGTACCGTGGGGGTACCGGTCAGCAGTGCCAGCTGGTTGGTCGAGTCCTGCTCTTCCATCATGCTGCGCCCGTCATACAGCCCCATCACACCCTCGATCAGCGATAGATCACACCCGCCCGCGTGGGCCGCCAATAGGTCACACACCGCTGCCGGCCCACAGAGCACCGTGTCCAGGTTGTAAGACGGCACCCCCAGTACCCTGGTGTGAAACATGGGGTCTATGTAATCGGGCCCACATTTAAAACTGTGCAGGCGCAGGCCGCGGCGCTGCAGAGCACGCAGTATCGCACAGGTACAGGTCGTCTTTCCCGCCCCGCTGCCGGTAGCAGCCAGCAGCAACCGGGGCGGGTTATAGGTGCCTTTCATCGCCCGCTTCGGCCACTTATGATATACACCGGGTTTTGTCCCATCATCATATGGCTCGCCCCCACTTTTTTGGCATTGGCCGCAGAAATACTGGTGATCTGCGGTTCTATATCGTGGCGCTGTAGTGCCTGTATGGCCCTCTGTAACGTCTCCAGTGTAATGGCGGTGATCACCAGACGGGCAGCGGGATTTTTAAGCAGCACTTGGTCGATGATATCACCCAGCTTTCCGCCGCTGCCGCCGATAAACACCGCGTCCGGCGGCGGCAACACTGCCAGCTTATCCGGTGCCTCGGCATCTACCGGTACTACGTTGTAGGCGCCCAGCGCGGCAATATTTTGCCGCAACAGCGCCAGCGCCTCCGGGTCTCGCTCCAGGGCGTACACAGTGCCCCGGCAGGCGCGGTAAGCGGCCGATACCGCCACCGATCCGGTCCCCGCTCCGATGTCGTATACACAGTCGCCCGGTGCCACCTCTAAATAGGCAAGGCACAGAGCGCGCACCGGCTCTTTGGTCATGGGGGCCGCCCCACGCACAAAGTCGCTGTCGTGTAAACAGCGGGCTGGGTCGCGGGCATCGGGGTTTTGTACCAGCATCACGCTCAGGTCGCCAAACGTCTGCTCAGCCAGTTCGGCCGCCGTGCCGGTGGTGATGCGCTCGCTCGGCAGCGCCAAATCTTCCCCCACTGTCACCGGCAGCTTCCCCAGGCCGGCTGCCAGCAGCTGGGCACACAGCTGTTGGGGCCTCAGCACTCCGCCGGTCAGGGCAAATACCTGCCGGTTATAGCACGCCCAGGGTACGATCTGCATGCCGCGGCCATGGGCACTCAGCATACAGGTGTCCTGGTAATCGACGCCCAGTCGCGCGCACAGCAGCTGCAAGCTGCTGATACCGGGTAAAAAGCACAGCTGCCAGCAGTCTTTGTACCGCTTTTGCAGCGAGGCGGCCAAACTGTAAAAGCCCACATCGCCCGATACCAACACGCCCCAGTCAGCGCTGTCCGGCGCTGTATCCAGCGCCGCAAATATCTCCGGCAGCCCCATAGACCGGCTGTTGGCGGCAAGCGCCCCCAGCTGGCGGTGCAGCCGCGGGGTGCACAGCAGCAGGTCGGTCTGTGCCATAGCTGCCCGCACCTCACCGGTCAAAAGTGCCAAGCTCCCCGGGCCGGCTCCCATAACCGTCAGCTTTCTCACAGCTCGGCCGACTCCGCTACCCGTTGGGCCAACACATCCGCTATGCGCGGGTCCTCACCCAGCGCCTTGCCCATGGTCACCGTCACCCCCGGGTGACAGTCACAAAAAGCCTGCACCTCACCGGGTATATCTTCTTTGATATGGATGCCCGAAAACAAAAAGTAGGGCACTACCCGCACGTGGTCCACCCCTTGGTCGACCAGCCTCTGCAGCCCAGTGGCAATATTTTTTTCTGAAAACTCCATATAGGCGCTCTCCAGCGGAGGAGTCACCTTCTGCCGCACCATCTCTATAATGGCCTCAAAAGTCTTTTCAGTGGTCTTTTCACGGCTTCCGTGGGCAACGATCAGCGTTCCGGTCATGCTTGTATCCCTCCAAATTGTCTAATAACTTCCAGTGTGCGGTCAAGGTCTTCCTGGGTGTGAGCGGCGCCCACAAACATCGCCTCAAACTGCGCCGGCGCAATGTAGATACCGCGGTCCAACAAAAAGTGAAAATAGCGGGCATAGGCAGTGGTGTCGCTTTGGCGGGCGGTGTCGTAATCAGTCACCGGCACGTCACTAAAAAATGCGCACACCAGCGACCCCACCTGGTTCACCTGGCAGTCGGTGTACTGGCGGATACCCGCGGCCAAATAGCGGGCCTTTTCCTCTATCTCGCCGTATATCTGGGGCCGGTCGCGCAGCTGGGTCAGTGTGGCCAGCCCGGCCGCCATAGCCACCGGGTTTCCTGACAGGGTTCCCGCCTGGTACACGCTGCCCACCGGCGAAACGAACTCCATCACCCGGCGTTTACCGGCATAGGCGCCTACCGGCATCCCGCCGCCGATGATCTTACCATAGGTGACCAGATCGGCCTCCACGCCAAAATAGGCCATAGCGCCGCCCAGCGCCAGGCGAAAACCGGTGATGACCTCGTCAAAGATGAGCAGCGCTCCATACTGGTCGCACAGCTGCCGCAGCCCGGACAAAAAACCGTCAGCCGGCCCCACTACACCCATGTTGGCCCCCACCGGCTCTACGATCACCGCCGCCACCTGTCCGGCATTCTTGGCAAACAGCTCCGCCACCGAGTCCAGGTCGTTATAGTTTGCCAGCAGCGTATCTTGGGCCGCACCGGCAGTCACACCGCTGCTGTCGGGATTGCCGGTCGTCAGTGCGCCCGAGCCCGCCTTTACCAGCATGCTGTCGCAGTGACCGTGGTAGCAGCCGGCAAATTTTATGATCTTGTCGCGGCCGGTATAGCCCCTTGCCAGCCGGATCGCACTCATCACCGCCTCGGTGCCGCTGTTTACCATGCGCACCATCTCCACCGGCTCCACCAGCTGGCAAATGAGCTCGGCCATCTGTACCTCCAGCTCGGTGGCCGCGCCAAAGCTCAGGCCGTTTTTCATGGTCTCCTGCACCGCCCGCAAGATCACCGGGTCGCTGTGCCCCAAGATCATCGGCCCCCACGACCCGATATAGTCGATATAGGCCTTGCCATCTACATCATATATGCGGTCGCCGGCCGCCCGGGCCATAAAGCGCGGTGCGCCCCCCACAGCGTGAAAGGCCCGCACCGGGCTGTTTACCCCGCCGGGCAGCACCTGTCTGGCCCGCTGGTATAGCTCTTCCGATCTGCCCATCAGCCAATATCTCCTCTCTGTATGGCGCCCGCCAGCTCTCTGGCGTAATAGGTGATGAGGATATCCGCCCCGGCGCGAAATACCGCCACCGCGCTCTCACACATCACCCCGTATTCGTCGATGAGCCCGGCGGCGGCCGCCGCCTTGGTCATGGCATACTCCCCGCTCACGCTGTAGGCGGCCAGTGGCAGATGGGTATGCTGCTTTACCGCCTGTATCACGTCCAAATAGGCCAGCGCAGGCTTCACCATCAGCAGGTCAGCCCCCTCTTTTACATCGGCCAGCGCCTCTTTGATCGCCTCCCGGCGGTTGTGGCAGTCCATCTGGTACGACTTGCGGTCGCCAAAGCTGGGAGCTGAGCCAGCCGCATCGCGAAATGGTCCGTAAAAGCTGGAGGCGTATTTCACCGCGTACGACAGTATGGGTAAATGGCCAAAGCCGGCCTCGTCCAGCGCCCGGCGAATAGCCTCTACCCGCCCATCCATCATGTCCGAGGGGGCCACCATGTCTGCTCCCGCCCGCGCGTGTGAAACGGCAATGCGCGCCAGATAGGGCAGTGTCTGGTCGTTGTCCACTGTTTGCCCGCTCAGTATGCCGCAGTGCCCGTGCGAGGTGTACTCACACATACAGATGTCAGTGATCAGGTACACGCGGTCGCCAAACTGGCGCCGAATGGCCCGCAGCCCCTGCTGGACTACACCGTCATCATCATAGGCGCCGCAGCCCACTTCATCCTTGTGCTCCGGCAGGCCAAACAGCAAAAACTTCGATACCCCACACTGCAGCGCCCGCTCGATCTCTTCGCCGATGCGGTCAGGGCTGCAGTGGTACTGCCCGGGCAGCGACGGTATCTCCTCTTTGATATCCTGCCCCTCTTTAATAAATACCGGCAGCACCAGCGCCTCGGCGCTCATACGCGTCTCCCGCACCAGTTCCCGCAACATGGGGGTGGTGCGCAGTCTACGTCCTCTCATCATAAGCCAACTCTCCCATCCATCTCAGCATGGCTGGTATCGTCGCCTCCGGCGACACCTCTACGCGCATGCCGCACGCGGCGGCAGCACGGGCCGTCTGTGGCCCTATACAGAGCGCGCGTATCGCGCGGCAGTCATATGTGCCCCCCAGCGCCGCCACCAGTCCCCGCACGCAGCTGGCACTGGTAAAAGTAACTGCATCAAACGCCGCCGGGTCAACACCGGTCACCGGCAGCTGCACCGTCTCGTACACGTCCAGCTTTTTGTGGGCAATGCCCGCGGCCGTCAAAATCTGCCCCAACTGTGGTGCTGCTACCCTGGCCTGTATCAGCAGCAGGTCGTCTTCTGGCCCCACCAGCCGCTGCTCCAGCAGCTGCTTAGCCAGGTCCTGTCCACTGTACCGACTGGGTACAAAGTCTGCCCGCAGCCCGTAGGGGCGCAGCGCCGCCGCCGTCTGTCGGCCCACGGCAAATAGTCTTCGGCCAAACAGAGCTCGTGCATCCTGTCTCTGCTGCCACAGCCGTTCCATAAAGGCCTCTACTCCTACGGCGCTGGTAAATACCAGTGCCGTATAGCGGCTTAGGTCGGGCCATAAAAACTCTAGCGGGCGGGTCTCTATGGTCGGGGCGCAAACAACCTCTGCCCCCAACTGGCGCAGGCCGTCAGCCATCTTCTGGGCCCCATCCCGCGAGCGGGTCACCAAAAAGCGTCTCCCCTTCAGGGGCAGAGCATCAAACCAGTCAAATTCATCGGCTAAGGCGCACACCCGCCCCACAATAATAAGCGCCGGCGACTGCACTGCGTTTTTTTGTACCGTATCCTCCAGTCGGCACAGTGCGGTGACAAAACGCCGCTGTTGGGGCCGGGTGCCGTTTTCTACAACTGCCGCCGGCATCTGCGGGTCCATCCCCGCCCGCAGCAGCCCCTCGGCGATCTCTCCTGCACTGGCTACCGACATCAAAAACAGCAGTGTACCGCCCAACCGCACCAGCGCCGGGTAATCGAGTTGCAGCTGCTGGTCTTGTCGCCGGTGCCCGGTAATGATATGTAAAGACGAGCAGAAGTCCCGGTGGGTCCCCGGGATCCCGGCATAGGTAGCCGCCGCTATGGCCGAGGTGATGCCCGGCACCACCTCAAAGGCGATACCCGCCTCCCGCAGGGCCTCCAGCTCCTCGCCGCCGCGGCCAAATACGAAGCTGTCGCCACCCTTTAGCCGTACCACCGGCCCCCCATTCTGGGCCTGCTCCACCAGTATCTGGTTGATGCGCCACTGGGGCACCGGGTGGTCGCCGGCGCGTTTGCCCACATCTATCTTTTTGGCCCCGGCAGGTATCATCGCTAAAATATCAGCGCCCACCAGCCGGTCGTACACCACCGTTTGGGCCGCCGCCAACAGCGCCGCCCCTCTCTGGGTCAATAATCCCTTGTCTCCGGGTCCGGCCCCCACCAGATACACTTTACCTGCCGCCACCAAAAGCCCCCCTCATCTTTTCTGCCAGCGTCTGTCCCAGCTCCACCGGCCGGTCAATGGGACCGCGGCAGCTGTCAATGGCAAAGTCGTCGCTGCCCTCACCGGCAAAAAGCCCGGTCAGGGTAATGATATCCCCCTTCACCGTAGCATAGGCCGCCACCGGTGAAGAACAGCCGCCATCCAGTGTCCGCACAAAGCTGCGCTCGCAGTCACAGACTACTTTGGCCAGCGGGTCGTGGGCTGCTCGTACCGGTGTCGCGTCAAAATCGCGCCGGGCCTGCACGGCCATCACCCCCTGACAGGCGGCCGGCAGTATCTGCGTGACCGAGTAGATATGGGCGATGCGCGCCTGTAGTCCCAGCCGCTTTATGCCCGCATAGGCCAGCACCAGCCCGCTATATTCGCCCCGGTCCAGCTTTTGCAGCCTGGTCAAAACATTGCCCCGCACCGGTTTCACCTGCATGTGCGGGTACAGCTTTTGCAGCTGTATGCGGCGGCGGGCGCTGGCACAGCCCAGCGGCAGCGCCGGGTCCAACTCTTTTGCCCCCAGGGGCAGTATCAGCACATCGCGGGGGTCTTCCCGCGGCGACACCGCCACCACTGGCAGCGCCGGGTCCTCCTCCATGGGCATGTCTTTGTAGCTGTGCACCGTCAGGTCGGCCCGCCCCTCCAGCAGCGCCTTGTCCAGTTCCTTCACAAACAGTCCTTTACCACCGATCTTGTCTAGCGTGCGGTCCAGTATCTTGTCACCGGTGGTCTTCATGGTCAAGAGCTCCAGCTCTATTTCTGGGTGCGCCGCTTTTATGGCCTCCATCACCAGCTGCGACTGGATGACTGCCAACCTGCTCTCTCTACTCGCTACCGTTATCTTCATGCCGTAATACCTCCCGGATCTTTGCCGCCGTGCGGGCCACCTGCCGGTGATCTCCGCCGCGCCCCACCAGCGCTGCCGTCTGTGTCTCCCCCAGCGCCAGCGCGGGAAAGTAAAAGTCGCACTGGTGCCGGTCGCCGGCGTTGTTTGCGAAAATGCCGCGATCCTGTGCACAATTGACGACCCATCTGTTTACTTCACTGCTGTCAGTGGCCGCCAGCACCATATCGCTCTGCCTCACGTCCGGCTCGGCAAAGCAGCGCTTACGCCAGCATATCGCCCCCTGCCCGGCCAGGTCTCGCAGATGTTTGCTCACCTGTGGCGCCACCACTGTCACCTGCTGCCAATCAAAGTGCAGCAGCGACTGCACGCGCCTGGTCGCCACCTGGCCGCCGCCCACCACCAGCACCCTCTTGTTCGCTGTTTGCACAAACAGTGGAAAGTAGCACCGCCGCGCCGCCGACACTTCCCATTCTTCTGGCAGCTGCCAAATCGCAGCAATGCGCCGCCACACCTCTGCCAGCGAAAGTCCCTGTTCGCTGGTGGGGCGGTCGATGACCACCACCTGGGCGCCGGCCATCTTTGCCCCCTGCAGCTTTTGCGCAAATCCACCCGCCGCGCCCGAGCTCTTGGTCAGCAGGTAGCGGCAACTGTATTGGCGCAAAAGTGCCGCATTCAGCTCGGCCGAAAACGGCCCCTGCATACACAGGATGTGCGCCCCCGCGAAACCCAGCGCCCGGCAGGCAGACAGGTTTTCTTCCAGTGGCAAAATGCGGGCGTAAACCCGCTTCCGGTAGTCCGGCAGCTGGCACAACTGCTCTAGCTGCTTGCTGCCGACGGTACATAAAATTCCGCCATCGGTATCCCGCAAGTAGTCTACTGCCGCCGCCATATCGGTGCAGTTTATCACCTCTTCGCCCGGCTGCTCGGGCCGCACCAACCGCAGGTAAGGTACCCGCCGCACCGCGCAGGCGGCGGCGATGTTGGCCGTGGCCCTATCGGCATAGGGGTGGGTGGCATCCACCACCAGCCGGTATGTCCCGCCGGCCAGCATCGCCGCTATCTGCCCCTCGTCCAGCCGCCCAGTATGTATCTTTCCGCCCAGCTCCTGCAGCTGGCTGCGGCCGTAATCGGTGGCCACCGCCGCCTCGGCGTCGATACCGCAGTTCAGAGCGCGGGCAAACAGCTCCCGCCCCTCGCTGGTGCCGGCAAACAGCAGCAGCTTACCGGGCGCCATCAGTGCAGTACCCCCGGGGCGTCACCATGCGATTGCCGATCTGCATAGTCTGGCTGTTGCCGATAAACACGGTGGTGAACATATCCGCCGGCATATCCCGCAGCTGTGCCAACGTGCACACCTGGCTCTGCTGCCCTGCGCGGCCGATGTTGCGCACCACACCGCAAACGGTAGCGGGCGATTGATGGCGCAGAACCTCATCGCAGGCCCTCTGCAGATAGTCGTGCCGCTTTTTGCTGGCCGGGTTATACAGGCAGATAACAAAATCCGCCTGTGCTGCCAGCTGCAGCCGCCTGGCGATCTTCTCCCACGGCGTCAGCAGGTCGCTCAGGCTGATCACGGCAAAGTCGTGGATGAGCGGCGCCCCCAGCACGGCCGCACCACTGCAGGCGGCGGTGATACCGGGCAGTATCTCCACCTGCACCGCCGGGTACTCCTGCGCCAGCTGCAACAAGACGCCGGCCATACCGTACACTCCGCTGTCGCCGCTGCACACCAGCGCTACCGTATGGCCGGCCGCCGCCTGTTCCAAAGCCAGCCGGCAGCGCTCCACCTCCCGCCTCATCGGGGTCGAGAGCACCGTTTTGCCCGCTGTCAGGTCAGCTACCAGCTCTACATACAGCGTGTAGCCCACCACCGTGTCGCTCTCTTCTATAGCCCGCAGTGCGTCACCGGTCATAAAACAGCTGTTGCCCGGGCCCAGGCCCACCGCATACAGTTTGCTCATTGCGCCACTACCTCCTCTCTGTATCGCCGCCACTTCTGTAGATCTGCATAGTGCCTTTCGATCAACCGGTCTATCTCCTCCAGCTGTCGGCGGTGGTCAGCGGCGATATCCTGCCCCGACAGCGTATCCACGTTATACAGGGTGATGCCCGGCAGTTGACCGATGCTGCGCTGAATATCCCGCGGCACCGCCAGATCGATGAGCAGCGCCGGCTGACGCTGCAGCTGTGTAAAGCCCTCCAGCTTTATCGTGTGGTGGGGGCTGGAAGTCGCGCTCACCACCGCGTCAAAGCGGGGCATCTGCTCGTAGCGCTGGCTGTAGTCAAAGGCCTGTGCGCCGCTCGGCAGCTCTACCTGGCTGTACTTGTACTGGCGCAGCGTCATGCTCACTCTGTAGCCGCTGTCTAAAAGCGCCTGCGCCACCAGCTTGCCCACTTCCCCGTTGCCGATCACCAGAACCTCTTCTACCGGCTGTCCAAAGCTTTTTACAGCCGCCAGCGTCTGTGCCGCTACCGAGTCCACCGCCCGCGAAAAGCGCACCTTGGTCTTTATATCCTTAGCCGCCGCGATCGCCGTGCGAAAAGTCACCTCTAAATAGCTGTCGATAGCCCCGCAGGCCCGGGCGTGTGCCTGGGCATTTTTCACCTGGGTGATGATCTGGTCCTCGCCCCATATCTGCGATTTGGCCCCGCAGGCCAGCCGGCACAGGTGCCAAAATGCCTCCCGGCCGCGGCGGCCGCGGTACATCTGCGCATACTGCGCCGCATCTTCGCCCATGGCCGCACACAGCAGCAAAAACGGGTCGGGCGCATGGTCCTCCGCACACGAGAGGTACACCTCGGTGCGGTTGCAGGTGCACAGAAGTACCGCCCCCAACACACCGCGCTGCTGCCGCAAACTGTCATACAGTTCCTGACAGCGCGACTTGGTAAATGAAAATTTTTCACGGATGTCAATGCCCGCCAAGCTGTGGTCGATGCCCGCCATACAGATATTCAAAAGCTACAACTCCAATCTGCCGCCGCCAGCGCCAGCGTCATGCCGTCGCACACCTGCTTCGATAAGATCAGCTCTCCGCCGGCAGCCACTGCGCTGCGCTCGCACACGTTGTCCGTCCCGGTGGTGCGCAGCACGAAATCCGATACGGCAAACCGTCCCGGCACCGCCTGCAACTGCGCGGCCGAATAGGTCCAAAAAGGCAGGCTGTACTTTTGCGCCAGCGCACAGATGGCCGGCTCCTCCCGCTTGAGGTCGATAGAGGCCAGCCCCCGCACCGCCAGCGGCGAAACGCCGGCCAGCTGCAGCGACTGTACAAAAAAGCGCTCCAATGCCTGTGCGTCGGTCCCCTTTTTGCAGCCGACGCCCACCGTCACGATGCGGGGGTACAGGTGCAGCGTAGTCGTAAAGGGCTGTCTTTTTCCATCCAGCGAGATGCACAGCCCCACCTGCGCCCCGGTTCCCGTCTCCAGGCCCGACGGCAGCTGTCCGCGCACCTCAAAATCACTGTACAGGCCCACCGTCTGGCCCCGCAAAAGCATGCCCGATACCGCCCGGATGCGGTCGATCTCACCGATGACACAGCCCGCCTTCTGGCTCCACAGGTCCACGGCAAATACGCCGTTCAGGTCGGTGGCCGTAGTCAGTACCGGGGTGGCTCCCAGCTGCCGGGCCAGTTTGGTGGCCAGCGCATTAGCGCCCCCCAAATGCCCCGACAAAATAGGGATGACGAACTGCCCCTTCTCGTCCAGCACCAGCACGGCCGGGTCGCGGTCTTTACGGCGCAGGTGCGGCGCGATAGCCCGCACCGCAATACCTGCCGCCCCCACGAACACCAGTCCCTCACAGTCGGGCATCCAGGTGGCAACGAACTCGTCCAGCGGCATATCGCGCGGGCGCAGCGTACAGCTGTAACCGGGCAGCTGGGCAATATATCGGGCCAGCGCCGCCCCCGCCGCGGTAAAGGCACACAGCGCTAACTTCACTGGCTGGCCTCGCGAAACAGGTGCGAAAACCCCGGGTCATAGAGCTTTGAGCGCTGGTATTCGTCGCCCAAAAACTCCCCCACCAAAATAAGGGCCGTCTTGTCTATCCCGTGGCTGGCTGCCGCCGCTGCCAACTCCCCCACTTTGGTGTGGACGATCTGCTGATCGGGCCAGCTGGCCCGATATACGATGGCCGCCGGCGTATCGGCCCGGTAGCCGCCCTCCAACAGCTGGCGCGATAGTTTTTTTAGCATACTGGCGCTCAAAAACACCACCATGCTGGCGCCATGGGCCGCCAGCGCCGGTATGCGCTCGGCCTCTGGCACCGGGGTGCGCCCCTCCAGGCGGGTCAGTATCACCGTCTGGCTCACTCCGGGCAGCGTGTACTCCGCTCCCACGGCCGCCGCCGCCCCGCAAAATGAGCTCACGCCCGGCACCACCTCGTAGGCGATGCCCAGCTGTTCTAACCGGTCCATCTGCTCGCGGATCGCACCGTACAGACAGGGGTCACCGGTGTGCAGGCGCACCGTGTTCTTGTGCTCCCGCTCTCCCCGCTGCATCACTGCCAATACCTCTTCCAGCGTCATGGCCGCGCTGTTATAGATCTCGCATCCCGGTCTGGTGCTCTTTAGCAGCTCAGGGTTCACCAGCGACCCGGCGTAGATAACGATGTCGGCGGCCGCCAGCTTCTGCTGGCCCCGCACAGTGATGAGGTCTGGTGCCCCCGGTCCCGCTCCCACAAAATCGATCACTGGCTCTCCTCCTTGGCGATCACTACTGTAAAATAGCTGGCGCTTTCATCTATCTGTTTTAGATCTTCATACAGCGCCTGTCCCGGCATCCCACAGCGCTCTACCGCCCGCGCGCGCAGTTGCGGCCTCGCCGCCAGCTGTTTTTTTATCTGCTGCAGGCTGCGCCCCGACTTCATCAGCACTTTGGTGCCGGGGTAATCCAGCGCCAGCTGGCTGTCCGGGTACGAAGCAGGTATCACATGCAGCATCTCGCCCCCCTCACACAACGGCATATCCAAAGCCGCCGCCGCCGCGCAAAACGACGGCACCCCCGGCACGATACGGGTGGGGTACCCCCGCTCTTTTAAAATGCGGTGCAAATACATCGGGGTGGCGTATACCGTGGGGTCTCCCAACGTCAAAAACGCCACATTCTCCCCCCGGTCCAAATAGCCGGCCAGCAGGTCGGCGTTTTGGGCAAATACCGCCTGCAGCTGCCCGCGGTCGCGGCTCATGGGGGCTGGGCAGTAGAGCAGCTCTTTGCCCTCCAGCAACGCCCCGGCAATGCGCGCTGCCGCGTTGTCCCCGGCACCGCTGGCCGGCAGTGCCACCACCCGGCAGCGCTTAATGGTGTCCACCGCCGCCAATGTCAGCAGCTGTGGGTCACCGGGGCCTACCCCCACGCTAATAAAAGTTCCCGTCATCTGTGTTCTCCTCTTATCTGCGCCGCCAGCGCCTGGGCGCCATCGGTCTGGGCCAGCAGCGTCTGCCCGCTGCCAAACAGCAGCACTTCTACTGCCAGTCGCCCTTTGGTGCGGTAGTCGATCTGTCGGCATATCCGCTCTAGCACCACAGCAAATACCGGTCCGGTCAGTGCGTGCCGGTCTAGCAGCTCCACCGCGCGGTCGGTGGTATTACAGCAGAGCAGCTGCTGTACCAGCGCACGCGGTGCCCCACAGGCAGCGGCGTGGGCAGCCAGTATCTCCATGCGGCAGTCAGCCACCGAAGAATGGGTGTTCATCACTCCGCCGGCCACCTTTACCAGCTTTCCCACATGTCCCACCAGCAGCGCCTGTTTAAAGCTCTTATACACCAGGTAATCCAACGTATCACCGATGAAATTCGAAAATTTAATGCTATTTTCCAGGTCTAGCCCCAGCTTTTCCAGGCAGTAATCACGCCCATAATTCCCCGGGGAAAGTACCACTCTCTCCGGGTTGCGCAGTTTGGCCCGGTCAACGAGCAGGTGGATGGTCTCGGTCAGAGCGCGTTCGCTCATGGGCTCCACGATACCAGTGGTCCCCAGAATAGAGATCCCCCCCGCAATGCCAAGCCGCGGATTAAAGGTCTCTCTGGCGATCTCGGCGCCGTTTTCAGCGCCGATGCGCACCTGCAGTCCACCGCTATACGCACAGGTATCGCACAGCCGCCGCAGGTTCTCCTCGATCATCCTGCGGGGCACCGGATTTATGGCCGGTTGGCCCACCGGCACCTGCAGCCCCGGCTGGGTCACTGTGCCCACCCCGGCCCCACCCAGCAGCTCTATGCCGGATGGGATACAGCGTACCTGGGCCGTAATGCCCATGCCGTGGGTCACATCGGGGTCGTCCCCGGCATCTTTAACCACCCGGGCCTCTGTGCAGTCTTGCTGCCAGCACACCTGGGCCGGCAGCTGGGCCGTCTGTCCGCCGGGCAGCGTGATCTGCACCTGGGTCAGGTTCTCCCCGCGCAGCAGCAGCCAAGCCGCGGCCACCGCAGCGGCGGCGGCACAGCTGCCGGTGGTGTAGCCCCGGCGCAGGGCCTGTCCATTTTTTATCACCTGCCGCACCGGTCTACACCCCCATACTCTCTCCCGCTGCCTGGCGGCACAAAAAAGCTCCCTGCCACCCTGTACCGCGCAGAGGGGGGCAGAGAGCCTATCGCCAAGTGCCTGCTGCACCCACAGTATCAAAGATCACACGGGCGCAGCGATCGCTCCAGTCGACGGCATTCCCTGTCCTCCGCAGCAAAATGACATCTCGAGCAGAGCAGGTCTTCTGGCTCAGCATCAGCGCGCCGCCCGGCCTTCCCGGCCCTTCAGGACCAGTGGCACACAGTGGGGGCGCTCCGCATCACAGCAACGGGATTGCGCAGGACTTGCACCTGACTTCCCTTTTCATCACCCAGCGGTGAACTCTCTCGTCTGTTCTCTATTATACGGCATGCAAAGCAGGGCTGTCAAACCGGCTCCTCCCCCCAACACACCGCCGCCACAGCTGTTGTTTCCGGTTTTAATGTGCTGGTTCTCGGCTCTCTGCGGTGCGCGATCCCATCACCAATAAACGCTCTCCCCATCAGCCCTACTTTATCCCAGCATACAAATACAGATGTTCGATTCGATGTCATTGCATCTTCCTCGCAATAACATCGCACCGCGCCAACAATATAAGCACCTGTCTGCGCCGGATCGACCGCCCTTCATCGGGCAAAGATCTGTTTTTGTATACCAAGCCCACCGGAGCAACTGTTGTGCCAATAATCCGGTCATGCGCTGTGGAGCCACAGCACAAAAGCTGCAAAATAAACGCAACCGCAATCGCATCATGTTCTCACGCTCTCTCCCGCCCACCGTCAAGTCGGTGGTCCCCTCCTGACCTGTTTCGCCCAGTCCACAGCACCCGGTCGCACCCACACCACACTACGAACCAATAGTCCACACCTGCGGCAGACCCATACCGCACAGCGGCCACCTCTTTATCTCCCCCATCCTGTCGGCGCTCGTTTGCCGCTCACCACCGCCCCCATAAAAATTCGATGGTACTCATCCTGGCCATCTGTTTGCGTGCCGCACGCCAAAAAAATTGCTCTTTCAGTAATCTCCGAAAAAGCGTCTAAACATCTCCGCGCCCCGCATTTTCGCTCAGCCCACTCCTCAAAATACTTTGCAGCACACAGAGCGCACATAAAAACACCCCGGCAGCGCAGTCGCCACCGGGGTGTCATATTCTCGAGATCTATGCCTTTCAGGCCGCCAGCCGCTCCCGAGCTGCCTGTTCCAGCGAGGCGATCTTTACCGCCAGGCAAAAGATCTCCATGGCTTTTTGCAGTTCTTCCAGGCTGGGGTAGGTAGGGGCAATACGGATGTTGGCGTCGTGCGGGTCCTTGCCGTACGGGTAGGTAGCTCCCACCGCAGTCAGCTTCACCCCACAGTCACCGCACAGCTGCTCCACCCGTTTGGCACAGCCATCCAGGGTGAAAAAGCTGATGAAATAGCCGCCATAGGGCTTGCTCCAACGGCCGATCTCGCGGCCGTCCAGGTGCCGGTGCAGCATCGTGTCCACCAGCTCAAACTTGGGGCGGATAATGGCGGCGTGCTTTTCCATGTGAGCCATAATGCCGTCCACATCTTTAAAAAATCGCACATGCCGCAGTTGGTTGATCTTGTCCGGGCCGATCGTCTGGGCCAAAATGCGCTTTTTCATATAGGCCATAGTGCGGCGGCTGCCGGCCATGATCGCCAGGCCCGAGCCGGGCAGCGATATCTTCGAAGTCGAGGTGAACACCAGCGGCATATCCTCACTGCCGTACTCAGCGCACACGTCCAAAATATTGGGTAAGCTGTCGCGGCGCTCTTTTTCCAGGTGGTGTACCATATAGGCATTATCCCACATCAGCACAAAATCAGGGGCCGCCGGCTTCATGGCCGCCAGGCGCCGCACCGTCTCCGCCGAGTAGGTCGTCCCCTCGGGGTTCGAGTACATCGGTACCGACCACATGCCCTTGATGCTGGCGTCCTGCGCCACCAGCGCCTCTACCGCATCCATATCCGGGCCATCTGGCAACATGTCCACATTGATCATCTCAATGCCCAGTTCCTCGCAGATCCCAAAATGGCGGTCATAACCCGGCACCGGGCAGATGAACTTCACTTTTTCCTCCCGGCACCAGGGGCGCTCGCTGCGGGCATTGCCCAGCAGCATAAACTTGGCCAGCGCGTCATACATCAGGTTCAGGCTGGAGTTGCCGCCTATAAACAGCTGCTCCTCCGGCACACCCATCAGCTCTCCAAACAGCCGCTTGGCTTCCGGTACACCGTCTAGGATCCCGTAATTGCGGCAGTCAAAACCGTCCTCACTAAAAAAGTCCCGGGTGTCTTCCAGCACCTTGTACATGCCCATGCTCAGATCCAGCTGCTGGGTGCAAGGCTTGCCGCGCGACATATCCAGTTTCAGGTCTTCGCCCTGATATATTTTATAGAGCTGGTAAAACTTCTCCAGCTTCCCCTTGATCTCCTCTGTCGACAATGCGCTGTATGGCTGCGCCATAAAACTCGACTCCCCTTCAAAAAATTTGCAAACCAGAAATTCAAATTCCTGCATTTTAGTGACTAACACACCACTTTGCTCCGGTCTCTCTCTTTAGTATATGCACTATTCTACACCCAAAAACACAGCTGTATCAACTGTTCAGAACATCTTTGGACAACGGCACAAAAATGCAAGTATCCAAAATCGTTTTTTGCAAAAACCACACAAAGTTTAGGGAAAAGTTCACCAAAACACAAGAAAAAAGAGCCTGCAAGCAAGCTCTTTTTTCGCGTTTTGTCTCTGTATCAAATACAGCCGTGTATTTGCAGAAAGCACATTTGTGATTTCGTCCAAAAGCAAACGTCACGCCTTATCAAAAACAGCAAAACCGCTGCCACTGGCCTTTGGCAATTTTGCCCTTTAAAACTCGGCCGAACCGGTGGTGCGGGGGAACGGCAGAACATCGCGGATATTCTGGATACCGGTGATATACATGATCAGCCGCTCAAAGCCCAACCCAAATCCGGCGTGCTTGGCACTGCCAAACCGGCGCAGGTCCATGTACCAGCTGTAGTCCTCTTCTTTAAGGCCCATCTCCTGCATCCGCTCGCGCAATACGTCCAGCCGCTCCTCGCGCTGGCTGCCGCCAATGATCTCACCAACACCGGGCACCAGCAGGTCGGTAGCAGCTACCGTTTTGCCGTCGTCGTTCAGGCGCATGTAAAAGGCCTTGATCTCTTTGGGGTAATCAGTCACGAACACCGGTTGGCCAAACACCTGTTCGGTCAGGTAGCGCTCGTGTTCGGTCTGCAGGTCACAGCCCCAGTATACCGGGTACTCAAAGCGGTCTTTTACCTTTTCCAGTATCTCCACCGCCTCGGTGTAGGTGCAGCGGCTAAACTCGGCGTTCACCAGCTTATTCAGCCGCTCCAGCAGACCCTTGTCCACAAACTGGTCAAAAAAGGCCAGCTCGTCCGGGCACTGCTCCAACACATACCCGATGACCGATTTGAGCATCGCCTCTGCCAGATCCATATCGTCCTGCAAGTCGGCAAAGGCGATCTCCGGCTCGATCATCCAAAACTCAGCTGCGTGGCGCGGCGTGTTGGAGTTCTCTGCCCGGAAGGTGGGCCCAAAGGTGTACACCTTGCCAAAAGCCAGCGCCATGCACTCGGCGTTGAGCTGGCCCGATACCGTCAGACTGGTCTCTTTGCCAAAAAAGTCCTGGCTGTAGTCGATGCTGCCGTCTTCGCTGCGGGGCGGGTCTTGCATGTCCAGGGTGGTCACCCGAAACATCTCCCCGGCCCCCTCACAGTCGCTGCCGGTGATCAGCGGCGTATGGGCGTACACAAAGCCGTTTTCATTAAAAAACTTGTGCAGCGCGTAGGCCGCTACCGAGCGCACCCGAAAAGCCGCACTGTACAGGTTGGTGCGGGGGCGCAGATGGGCGATAGTCCGCAAAAACTCCACCGAGTGGCGCTTTTTCTGCAGCGGATAGTCCGGGGTCGAGGGGCCCTCTACCTCAATGGCAGCCGCGTGCACCTCAAACGGCTGACGGGCGTCCGGGGTCAGCACCAGCGTTCCCTCTACCACCAGCGCACTGCCCACATTCAGCTTGGAGAGCTCTTTAAACCCCTCGACTTTGCCGTCCTCAAAAACGACCTGCAGATTCTTAAAGCAGCTGCCGTCGTTGAGCTCAATAAATCCCAGCGATTTCGAGGCGCGCAGCGTGCGCACCCAGCCACATACCTTTACCGGTCCCTCTTTCTGCTCGGCTGCGCGGTACAGCTGAGCAATAGTCTTTCTCTCCATGTCGTCTCTCCTCCAACAAAAATGCTATCCCCCGGCGGCAAACTACCGGTCACGGGGCAAACTACACAGTAATGTTATTAGTATAGTACAAAAACGCGGGTGTTACAAGGTGCGGCGGCAATATCGCCACCGCACTCCGCCTCACAAAAACAGCGCAAAAATATGCGGCGTTATGTATACCTCCACCGGCGCGGCGATCAGTAGCAGCGGCACCGCCACCGTCAAATACAGCCGCAGTGCATTCACAAACACCGCTGTAAACGGCACGCCCCGGCGCTGGCCCACCAATTTGCACACTAGCTCAAAGCACAAATAGGCCCCCAGCGCACACGACAGCACAATGGCCGGCAGTTCAAAGATCCCGTGGGGCAGTATCCCCATCAAATAGGTAAACAGCCCGGCGCCGTAACTGGTATAAGCCGCCCCCAGCACCCCCAGTATAGCGGCATTTACCCCCAGTGAAAAAAGCGGCAAAAACAAAAACGGCACCAGCCCCATCAGCGCCGTAGTGGCGGTGGCGCGAATGTTTCCAAAAAGCACTGCCACCAGCGATAAGCCGCCGTCCGCCCGGTACACGCCTTTGCTGGTAAAGGTGGCTGATATCGCCTCCAACAGCTGGCTCAGCAGTTGGGGGTTCCGGGCGATCACCACCCCCGTCACCAACGCCGCCCCAAAAAATAAAATACTGGCGCCCCAAAAATATCTCTGCAGCCGGTTTTTAAAAAAGTACCAGCTCAGCACATATTGCCGCTTTACAAAACGCATCTGCACCGCTCCTTTTTTGCCAATACTACACTATACTCTACACGTTGTGGCAAAAATGTCAATCACGCACCAAAACCGGCAGAGATTGGCGCCGATAACCGGTGCTCACCGGCAAAAACTACTGTTGGAGGTGAATTTTCATGGAGATGAAACAGCCCATCGATCTGTCATCCAGCACCTGCTTTGCCAAGCTGCCCACCTTTATTCAGGAGTCTATCCGGCAAAACGGGGTCAACTTTTACAGCGAGCAGGAGCTCGTACAGTGCGCCCAGAACATTCTCGACCAGATCTGAGTACCCACCAGGGGCCAAAAGCCCCTGTACATAACCGCCACCCGATATTCTGCCCGCTCTGTGTTGCCATAAGCTGGCAGTATGTGGTAACATGGTGAAAAACTGAAAGGCGGTGCCCCTGTGGCCTACAACGACAAAGTAAAGCTCGACAATTACTACCACTACGTCGAGCCCTGGTGGCAGGATGCCTACCGGGCCAGCCAGCTCACCTACGACTATAACCTCACCCGTATCACCGAGGTACAAAAGCGCGATGAGATCTTGCGCGATCTGTTTGCCAAAGTGGGAGAAAAGCCCCTCATCGAGCCCCCTTTTCACTGTGACCGCGGCTTTTTTACCACCATCGGCAACAATTTCTACGCCAATTTCGGTTTTACCCTGCTGGATTCGGGTGAAGTAGTCATCGGCGACGACGTGCAGATCGGCCCCAACGTCACCATCTGTACTGCCAGCCATCCGGTCCACCCCGAGGAGCGCATCCAGGGCGGCATCATCAATGAACCGGTACATATCGGCAACAACGTCTGGATCGGTGCTCATGTCTTTATCGGCCCGGGGGTGCACATCGGCGACAACGCGGTCATCGGCGCCGGCAGCATCGTCATCCGCGATATCCCAGCCAATACAGTGGCGGTGGGCAACCCCTGCCGCGTCCTGCGCCAGATCACCGATGCCGACCGCATGGACGAAAAGACCCGTCAAAACTACGTCGGCAACGCCGATCTGTAACACGGTGCGGCGCGCACATCGCCGGCAGTTATAAAAAGGAGTACAGCCATCATGCACTTTGACAAATTGACTGTTCGCATCCTGGTGCGAAAAAATTACGGCCAGTGTTTTGACTTCTACACTCAAAAACTCGGTCTCACTCCCGTTTGGGGCGACCGCAACGGCCCCTACACCTCCTTCGCCACAGCTCCGGGCCAGCCGCCCTGCTTCGCCATTTTTTCCGGTGCCAACATGCCCATGTTTCAGGGCTACCAGCCGCCTGTGGGCGCCCCACAGCAGCCCGATACAGTGGTCGCCATCCTCCCCACCAGCGATCTGGATGGCGACTATCAGCGCCTCCGCGCAGCCGGCGTGCAATTTTTGGGCGAGCCGCAGTACATCGCAGACTGGGGCATGCACTGCACCTATTTTCGCGACCCAGAGGGAAATCTCTTCGAACTCAGCGGCGGCGATATCTAGCGCCGAATGTCCGGTACCCAAACGCAATAAAGAGCGGGCGCTCCTCTCTCACAGGAGTGCCCGCTCTTTTTCTTTTTTCAGCTCCATGCACACCCGGCAGCCGCCGAATACACGGCCGCGTCTCGTGCGCCCATCCCGGTCAGGCCAGCCCCAAAAGCCTTGCGGTCGTAGCCACGATAAAGCAGATGACGATACCAAATAAAGTCGGCACCGCAAACGAGACCAGCGTCCACCGCAAGCTCTGGGTCTCCTTTTTTATGGTCATGCAGGTGGTGGAGCAGGGCCAATGCATCAGGCAAAACAGCATGGTACAAACAGCGGTCAGCCAGGTCCAGCCATTTTGTACCAGCAGCTCCTTCAGCTGTACCAAGCTGCTGAACTCCATTATACTACCTGCCGACATATAGGCCATGATCATGATAGGCACCACGATCTCGTTGGCGGGGAAGCCCAAAATAAACGCCAGCAAGATCACGCCATCCATGCCGATGAGATGGGCAAACGGGTCTAAAAATCCGGCGCAATGGGCCAGCAGGCTGACACCTCCCATCTGCACGTTGGCCATCAGCCAGATGATGAGCCCCGCCGGAGCTGCCACCGCTACCGCCCGCCCCAGTACGAACAGCGTCCGGTCAAAGATCGACCGCACGATCACCTTGCCGATCTGCGGCTTACGGTAGGGGGGCAGTTCCAGCGTAAAGCTCGATGGTATGCCCTTTAAGATGGTCTTTGACAAAAGCCGCGACACCAAAAAGGTCATGACCACTCCCAGCACAATCACCCCGGTCAGCAGCAGTGTCGATGAGACCGACTGCCAAGCCCCGGCAGCCGCCCCCACAAAAAACATCGAGATAATTGCAATAAGCGTCGGGAAACCGCCGCCGCACAAAGGTCAACTTCCACCACCGCCATTCTCCTGTCCGGTCTCGCCTCGGTAATAGACATACAGCTTTTCCCCATCCCAATCCATCCGCTGCACCACCGCCCGCACCAGCTGCCGCCGCTGCCGTCTATCCAGGTCCTCCAGCCAGCGCCGTCTCCTAAGCAGCCGGGCAGCCTCTCGCTTTACCGGTGCCGTCTCGGTCCTTTGTCCCTGCCCCTCCAACTGCCGCTGCCAGCAGAGCACCTGCCGGTCCAGCTGCTCTATCTGCCGGGCAATATGCCCAGCTATGGCCGGCGCATTGCCTGCCGACAGTGCCGCTACCAGATTTTGTATCTCCGTCTGGGCGCGCTGTATCTCGCGCTGTAGCTGGGTCGGCGACTGGGGCAGCTGCTGTATATATTCGCGCCGCAGCTGCCCCAGCGCCGTCTGCAGTTGCTCCGGCCGGGCACATAAATAGCCGCACAGGTGCTGCCATACTGCCTGGTCGGTCGCCGGTCCGGCCAAGTTCTGGCTGTCACAATGTCTGGTGCCGGCGGTCAATTTACTACTGCAGATATAGTCGTACTGCCCCTCCCGTTGAGGGCCGCTGCGCTTTTTAGCCAGCAGCTTTTGTCCGCAGCGGGTACAGAACATCAGCCCCGAAAGCATGGCGTAATCGTTGTGCTGCTTACCCGGCCGATCGGTGGCCGGTTGCTCCTCCCGCAAGATCTTTTGTACCCGCACCCACTGCCCACCGCAGATCAGTCCCGGGTGCCGCCCGGCGGCTACCACCCACTGCTCCACTTCCTGTCGTCTGCCGCCGGCGCCGCGCTTGTTGTATACCAGCAGCCCCCGGTCCGGCGCCTGCTGGGGGTCAAAGCACACCGCCGCTCCGCGCGCGGTAAAATAGCTGTGTGCCTCCGCGTCCGCCGCGCAGTACACCGGGTTTTGCAGCATGGCTTTCACGCCCATACGGGTAAACGGTACTCCCCGCCGGTTGCGCGCCCCCAGCATCTCCAGCGCCCGGTGTACCGCCGACAAACTGTGCTCCTGTATGTACACAGCATATAGCTGCCGCACCCACTGCAGTTCCTCCTCCACCGGCTGCAACTTACAGGCGGTCTTTACCCGTCCCTCCAGCACCAGTTCCCGCACCTGGACCGAGCGGTACCCGGTGGGCGTCGTGCCCCCCAGCCAACGGCCCGACCGCGCCAGCAGCAGTATATTGTCCCGCACGCGCTCGGCAATCGTCTCCCGCTCCAGTTGGGCAAATACACTGGCTATGTACATCATCGCCTTGCCCATGGGTTTCGCGGTGTCAAATTCTTCCCGCATACACACCAGCGCCGTCCCCTGCCGCGCCAGTTCCTCCACCAGCGCCGAAAAGTCGCTCACACTGCGACTGATACGGTCCAATCGGTAGCAGATCAGGTAGTCGGGCCGCTGCTCGTACAGGTCGCGCAGCATAAACTGAAACTGCGGCCGGTCGGTGTCCTTGGCCGAAAACCCCTCGTCTTCATACACCGCAATCTGGTGCTCCCCCCCGCCAAACTTTTCTGCAATATAGCGGCGGCACATCTCTACCTGATTTTCTACACTGTCCCCCCGCGCCGACCAGACCGACTTGCGGCTGTAAATAAAAAATCGCATCTTCGCCCCCCTGATTTCGCCCTGCTCCTACCTTATATATAGGCGTGCATACATCCATGCATGACCGCCCTCCATCCGGGTCAGCCCACACCACCCATACCAGCCGCCCATAAAATGAACCTATACCATCTCTCGCCCGGCGGCAAAACCTCTCCCGCGGCACCTTATAAAAAACACGCCGAAAAGCGCAGTCTCCACAGCCCTGGCGCCTCTCCCAAATATATCGCGGCCCCACACCGAATACGCTTCTTTCTCTCTCCACCATCTTTGCAGGTGTCCCCAAAGCGAATAGCGTTCCCAAGCACACATACCTCTCCATCACCACCTCGCACGTATCCCGTCCTCTGCTCCCCAACCGACGATTTTAGAGTTTTCTCCCCCGATCTCTGCAAATAAATGGCAGAAACCACAATTTTTTTGAAAAAGTCTGTCAGATTTGTTCTAAAGCCCTTTTCATCGGCGTAAGTATATGTTATATTATTAACAAGGTCTCGTGCCTATGCCTGCTAAGGGACTGCCGCAATTCGTACCAGCAGCCGACAGCGGGGTCATTTGCCCTGAGATTTTGTTTTTTGCACTATATCGATAAAAATATATCGATAGAAAAATGCCGATTGTACCTACTGCAACATTTACAAAATCTTGTCGAAATGCTATGATGCAAATGAGCGGATCTCCCCTTGCAGAGCCATATAGAAAGGAGTGCTTTCCATGGAGACTGGCGGCGTATCCAAACTCACGCTGGGTCGGTTGCCCACCTACCTCTCCTACCTCAAGTCGCTGTCTGAAGACAGCCTGCCCAACATCTCAGCTGCGGCCATCGCCGCTGCGTTGGGCCTGGGCGAGGTGCAGGTGCGCAAAGACCTGGCCGCAGTCAGCGACGCCGGCAAACCCAAGGTGGGCTACCTGGTGAGCGATCTCATCCGGGATCTGGAGCACTTCCTCGGCTACGGCACCCAAAACAGTGCCGTGCTGGTGGGGGTGGGCAATCTGGGTCTGGCGCTGCTGTCCTACACGGGCTTTGCCGAGTACGGTCTCGATATCGTGGCCGCGTTCGACAAAAACCAGGCCCTCATCGGCACCCCGGTCGATGGCACGCCCATCCTGCCGGCCGATCAGCTGCCCGATTTCTGCCGCACCCACGGCGTGCAGATCGGTATCCTCACCGTTCCGGCCGAGGTGGCGCAGTCCTGCTGCGACACGCTGGTGCAGGGCGGTGTGCGGGCCATCTGGAACTTCGCTCCGGTCCACCTGGTAGCGCCCGAAGGCGTGCTCATCCAGCGCGAGAACATGGCCAGCTCACTGGCTCTGCTCTCCTACCACCTCAAGGGGGCCAAATAGGCCACCGGCAACGAGTCGCAAACAAGTGAAAGTCAGCGGTCAAACCGCAAAAAAATTGGGAGGAACTACTATGGGTAAGAAAGTCACGATTATTGGAGCAGGTAGCGTTGGTTCTACCATCGCCTACACCATGGCCGTCAACGGCATCGCCACCGAGGTGGTGATGATCGACATCAACGAGTCCAAGTCCTTGGGCGAGGCGCTGGATATCCGTCAGGGCGTCTCCTTCTGCCCGCCGATCTCCATCTACGCCGGCAGCTACAAAGACGCGCAGGATTCCGACATCGTCATCCTCACCTCCGGTGTGGCCAGAAAGCCCGGTCAGTCCCGCCTGGAGCTGGCGCAGGTCAATGTGAACATCACCAAGTCCATCGCCCCCGAGATCGTCAAGTACGCGCCCAACGCCGTCTACATCATCGTCAGCAACCCCGTAGACATCCTCACCTACATCTTCAATAAGGTGTCCGGCCTGCCCGAGAAACAGATCATCGGCTCCGGCACCATTCTCGATACTGCCCGCCTGCGCGCCCGCCTGGCCGAGTACTACTCCATCAACCAGCAAAACGTACACGCCTACGTCTTCGGCGAGCACGGCGACACCTCCTTTGTCCCCTGGTCCATCGGCACCATCTCCAACATCGCTATCGACCGCTACAGCGAGTGCCTCACCGATAAAGAGGCGGTCAACCCGCAGTTGGTCCACGACGAGGTCGAGTCCTACATCCGCAAATCCGGCGGCAAGATCATCGAGCGCAAAGGCGCCACCTTCTACGCCGTGGCCGTATCGGTCTGCCACATCTGCAAATGCATCTTCTCCGGCGCCGACACCGCCCTCACCGTCTCCAGCATGATGCACGGCGAGTACGGCATCGACGATGTCTGCCTGAGCACTCTGTCCATCGTCGGGCAGGACGGCCTCGCCGGCAAGATCGTCGCCCCCCTCACCGACGAGGAGGTCGGCCTGCTGCACAGAAGTGCCGACAGCCTGAGAGCGGTCATCGACAACCTCGAGATCTAATCCCCCTCCACCGCGCCCGCAGCTGCTGCCTGTCACCGGCGGGCGGCAGCTCTCGGCGCCCCCATAAACCATAAAGATCACCCACTTTATCACAGAAAGAGAGTGTAGTAAAGTACGATGGAATACCGCATTGAGCACGACTCCATGGGCGAGGTAAAGGTCCCCGCCGACCGCTATTGGGCCGCCCAGACCGAGCGCAGCCACGAGAACTTCAAGATCGGCGTCGGCATCGAGACCATGCCCCGCGAGATCACCCACGCTTTCGGCATCCTCAAAAAGGCAGCTGCTATCGCCAACCACCAGTTAAAGCCCGAGAAGATGACCGACCAGAAGCTGGCCGCCATCTCTAAGGCCTGCGACGAGGTCATCAGCGGCAGTTTAAACGACCACTTCCCGCTGGTCGTCTGGCAGACCGGCAGCGGCACCCAGTCCAATATGAACGCCAACGAGGTCATCGCCAACCGCGGCAACGAGATCGCCGGCGAAAAGCTCTTGCACCCCAACGACGACATCAATATGAGCCAGTCCTCCAACGACACCTTCCCCACCGCCATGCACATCTCGGCAGTGCTGGCCATCGAGGATAAGCTCTTCCCCGCCATCGATATGCTCATCGATACCTTTAAGCGGCTGGAAAAAGAGCACGAAGGTATCGTCAAGAGCGGCCGCACCCATCTGCAAGACGCCACCCCCATCCAGTTCTCACAGGAGATCAGCGGCTGGCGCTCCTCTTTGGAAAAAGATAAAAAGATGCTACAGATCGCCCTGCCCGAGCTCAAAGAGCTGGCTCTGGGCGGTACCGCTGTCGGCACCGGGCTCAACGCCCCCGCCGGCTTCGACGCCAAGGTGGCCGAGGCAGTGTCCGAGATCACCGGCAAGCAGTTTTTCACCGCCCCCAACAAGTTCCACGCGCTCACCAGCAAAGACGAGCTGGTCTTTGCCCACGGCGCACTAAAGGCGCTGGCGGCCGATATGATGAAGATCGCCAACGACGTGCGCTGGCTGGCCAGCGGCCCCCGCGATGGTCTGGGCGAGATCTTTATCCCCGAAAACGAGCCCGGCTCCTCCATCATGCCCGGCAAGGTCAACCCCACCCAGTGTGAGGCCGTCACCATGGTGGCCGTCCAGGTCATGGGCAACGACGTGGCCGTGGGCATGGCCGCCTCGCAGGGCAATTTCGAGCTCAACGTGTTCATGCCGGTGTGCATCTACAACTTCCTGCAGTCCGCGCGCCTGCTGGCCGAGTCCATCGTCTCGTTCAACAACAACTGCGCCGTGGGCATCACCGCCAACCGCGAAAAAATGCACCACAACCTGCACAACTCGCTGATGCTGGTCACCGCCTTAAACCCTTATATCGGATACGAGAATGCGGCTAAGACCGCCAAAAAAGCCTATAAGGAGAACATCTCCCTCAAAGAGGCCTGCATCGCGCTGGGCTTCCTCACCGAGGAGAAGTTCGACGAGGTATTCCACCCCGAGCATATGGCCTAGCGCCCCGCAGCGGGTATATAAAATCAGCGCCTGGAGCACGATGCGCTTTCCAGGCTGCAGTTTCTGCGAAAGGAACGATAGAACCTATGATTTTTAGTTACTATCCTGGCTGTACCTTAAAAAACAAGGCCCAGGACCTGGACAGGTACGCCCGCCTCTCGGCTGAGGCACTGGGCTTTACGCTCGAAGAGCTCGACGAGTGGCAGTGCTGTGGCGGTGCCTACTCCATGGCTAAAGACGAGATCGCCAGCAAGCTGTCCTCGGTGCGGGCGCTAAACAGTGCCAAGGCCCAGGGCCGCGACCTGGTCACCCTGTGCTCGGCCTGCCACAACGTGCTCAAACAGGCGAACGCCGACATGGCCGGCGATGCCGAGTTCTCGCTGCACGCCAACAACTACATGCAGCTGGATGAGCCCTATCACGGCGAGACCAAGGTGCTGCACTACCTGGAGGTACTGCGCGATGTAGTGGGTTTCGACGCGCTCAAAGCAGCGGTCAAAAATCCTCTCACCGGCAAAAAAGTGGCCTCCTACTATGGCTGTCTCCTGTTGCGCCCGGGTAAAGTGATGCAGATGGATAACCCCGAGAACCCCCAGATCATGGAGGACTTCATCCGCGCGCTGGGCGCCACACCGGTGCTGTACCCCTACCGCAACGAGTGCTGTGGCGGCTATATCGCCATGGAGGACCCGGCTCTGGCACAGAAAAAGAGCACCGCCGTCATGGAGAGCGCAGCCGATATGCAGGCCGACTGCATGGTCACCGCCTGCCCCCTGTGCCTGTACAACCTGCAAAAAAATGCTGTGACCAACAGCCAGGTGCCGGTGCTCTACTTCACCGAGTTGCTGGCCGAGGCACTGGGCGTCAAGGGGTAAGAAGGGAGAGCGAACAATGAGCGATTTTGACAGAGAGCAGATCCTGCGCACCAGCGGCGTCGACGTGCTCAAATGCATGCGGTGCGGCAAGTGCTCAGCCACCTGCCCCTCTTACGACGAGATGGAATACCACCCCCACGAGTTCGTGTACATGGTGGAAAAAGGCCAGATCGATAAGCTGATGGCCTCCAAATCCATATATAAGTGTCTCTCCTGCTTTGCCTGTATCGAGCGCTGCCCCCGCGGGGTAGAGCCCGCCAGGCTGGTAGAGGCCGTGCGTCTGCAGGTCATCCGCCAGCAGGGCAAAAATCACCTGCGGGCCGACGATATCCCCGCGCTGCTGGACGACGATATGCCCCAGCAGGCCATCGTCACCGCCCTGCGCAAATACAGCAAGTAACAAGGAGGAGAAACCATGCAGAGAATTGGCGTATTCGTCTGTTGGTGCGGCAGCAACATCGCCGGTACCGTAGATGTAGCCGCGGTGGCCGAGGCCCTCTCCCACGAGCCCGGCGTCGTCTACTCCACCAACTACCAGTACATGTGCTCCGAGGCGGGGCAAAACATCATCAAAGACGCGATCAAAGAGCAGCAGCTCACCGGTGTGGTGATCTGTTCCTGCTCCCCCCGTATGCACGAGGCGACTTTCCGCAAAACAGCCGCCGCGGCCGGTCTCAACCCCTATATGGTCGAGATCGCCAACATCCGCGAGCAGTGCTCCTGGATCCATAAAGACATGCCCACCGCCACCGAAAAGGCCATCATCTTGGGTCGGGCGGCCATCGCCAAGGTGCAGCTCAACGCCCCGCTCATCGCCGGCGAGAGCCCGGTCACCAAGAGAGCGCTGGTCATCGGCGGCGGCATCGCCGGCATCCAGACTGCGCTGGATATCGCCGAGGCCGGCTTTGAAGTCGACATCGTTGAAAAGCAGCCCACCATCGGCGGCAAAATGACCCAGCTCGATAAGACCTTCCCCACCCTCGACTGTGCCGCCTGTATCCTGACCCCCAAAATGGTCGACTGCGCCCAGAACGAAAACATCAATATCTTCGCCTACAGCGAGGTGCAGGAAGTCAAGGGCTTCGTGGGCAACTTCACCGCCAAGATCAAGAAAAAAGCCCGCTTTGTCGACCCCAATAAGTGCACCGGCTGCGGTGAGTGTACCGAAAAGTGCCCCATGAAAAAGATCCCCAACGAGTTTAATCTGGGGATGGACAACCGCCGCGCTATCTATATTCCCTTCGCACAGGCAGTTCCCAAGATCGCCACCATCGATCCCGATCACTGCAACATGCTCAAAAACGGCAAATGCGGTCTGTGTGCCAAGGTCTGTGGCGCCGGCGCCATCGACTACAAGCAAAAAGACGAGATCGTCGAGCGCCAGTACGGTGCCATCGTGGTAGCTACCGGCTACAACCCCATCAAACTCGATAAATTCGACGAGTTCGGTTACTCGCTGAGCCCTGATGTGGTCACCTCGCTGGAGTTCGAGCGGCTCACCAACGCCGCCGGCCCCACCAGCGGTACCCTGCTGCGCCCCTCCGACGGCAAGCACCCCCACACGCTGGTATTTGTCCAGTGCGTCGGCTCCCGCGACACCTCCGGCTGCGGCAAGCCCTACTGCTCCAAGATCTGCTGTATGTACACCGCTAAACACGCCATGCTGGTGCGCGAAAAATACCCCGATACCGAGGTGTACGTGTTCTACATAGACGTGCGTACCCCCGGCAAAAACTTCGACGAGTTCTACCGCCGGGCGGTGGAGGAGTACGGCGTGCACTACATCAAAGGCATGGTCGGCAAAGTGGCGCCCCGCGCCGACGGCAAGCTGATGGTACAGGCATCCGACCTGATCTCCAATGAACAGCTGCACATCGAGGCCGACATGGTGGTGCTGGCCGCCGCCATCGAGCCCGATAAGACTGCCCGCTCGCTGGGCACCATGCTCACCGCCAGCATGGACACCAACGACTTCTTTACCGAGGCCCATCCCAAACTGCGCCCGGTCGAGAGCCCCACTGCCGGTATTTTCCTCTCCGGTGTCTGTCAGGGCCCCAAAGACATCCCCGAAACGGTGTCCCAGGCCAGTGCCGCCGCCGCCAAGGTCATCGGCCTGCTGGCCAAAAACAAGCTCACCGGCAACCCCTGTGTGGCAACTTCCGACGAGATGATGTGCAACGGTTGCTCCTCCTGCGAGAAGGTCTGCCCCTACGGCGCGATCACCTATCAGGATAAAGAGTTCCGTATGCCCGACCGCACGGTGGCTATCCGCCGGGTGGCCTCGGTCAACGAGGCAGTCTGTCAGGGCTGTGGTGCCTGCACCGTGGCCTGCCCGTCCGGCGCTATGGACCTGAAAGGATTTTCCAACAGCCAAATCATGGCGGAGGTCGATGCGATATGCAAGATGTAAAGACGACATTCAAACCCAAGATCGTGGCGTTTTGCTGCAACTGGTGCTCCTATGCGGGCGCCGACTTGGCCGGTACCAACCGCCTCAGCTACCCGGCCGACGTCAAGATCATCCGTGTTCCCTGCTCCTGCCGGGTCAACCCCATGTTCATCCTGCGGGCTTTCCAGCGCGGTGCTGACGGCGTCATCCTGTGCGGCTGCCACCCCGGCGACTGCCACTACACTTCCGGCAACTACTACGCCCGCCGCCGCATGACGCTGCTGTTCTCTATGCTCGACTATCTGGGCATCGAAAAAGAGCGCACCCGTGTGGAGTGGGTGTCGGCCGCTGAGGGCGCCAAATTCGCCGAGACCATGAACAGCTTCGTGGAGACGGTGCGCAGCCTGGGCGAGAACAAGAGACTGGAGGATCTGAGATGCAAAAAATAATGATCGCCAAAGCCAAAGAGCTGCTGCAGAGCGGCGCGGTCGATCGGGTCCTCGGCTGGAAGACCGGCGAGTTCGCCTACGACATCACCCCCGCCGTTTTCGAGACTATAGAGGAGCTCGAGCAGAGCTTCGTCTACGACGACTTCTGCGGCGCCAACCTCTCCAAGTACCTCATCAAGGCCTCACGCCTGGATGGCAAGACCCTGGTCTTTTTAAAGCCCTGCGACACCTACAGCTTTAACCAGCTCATCAAAGAGCACCGCATCCTGCGCGACAACGTCTATGTCGTCGGCGTCCCCTGTGAGGGAAAAACCGACGGCGAGACCCTCAAGCAGCACGGTATCAAAGGCATTCTGGGCATCGGGAGTCAGGGGGACGATTTTATCATCGACACCCTCTACGGCGAAAAGACCGTCAAAAGAGCTGACGTACTGCCCGAGCGCTGTCAAAACTGTAAGAGCAAGCAGCACGTGGTCTACGACGAACTGCTGGGCGAGGACGGTCAGGTGCTGGACAGCCACCGCTTTGACATGGTCGAGAAGATCGAGGCTATGACCCCCGACGAGCGCTTTGACTTCTGGCGCGGCGAGCTGTCGCGCTGCATCCGCTGCAACGCCTGCCGCAACGTCTGCCCGGCCTGCTCCTGCGAAAAATGTGTGTTCGATAACGACGCCTCCGGCATCGCCCAAAAAGCGGCCGCCGACAGCTTCGAGGAAAACATGTTCCACATCATCCGGGCCTTCCACGTAGCTGGCCGCTGCACCGACTGCGGCGAGTGTTCGCGGGTCTGTCCGCAGAATATTCCCCTGCACCTGCTCAACCGCAAATTCATCAAAGACATCAATGAGCTGTACGGCGATTTCCAGGCCGGCGCCGATACCGAGAGCCGCGCCCCGCTGACCAACTATCAGGAGAGCGACGTAGAGCCCAGCATCGTATATCACAAAGGGGGGAACCGCTGATGTTAAAACTCTCCCTCGATCGGTTAAACGACCTGTTTGCCGCCGTCGCGGCCGACCAGGTACTCTACATCCCCGCTGACGACGCCTCAGGCCAGGCCCGTTTCCAGCGCTGGCACGACGGTCTCGAGATGACCGGCGCACTGAACACGGTGCGCAGCGCCAAAGATTTCTTCTTCCCCCAGACCGAAAACCTGGTAGACTTTAAACTCAAGGGCAAAGAGATCGAGATCATCGATCCCCGCACCGAGCACGAGGACTTTGTCATCTTCGGCGTGCGCGCTTGCGACGCCCGCAGCTTTACCATTCTCGACAAAGTCTTTTTGGTCGACCCGGTCGACAGTTATTACCAGTCCCGCCGCGAGCACGGTACCGTGGTGACCATGGCCTGCACCCAGCCGGAGGAGACCTGTTTCTGTACCGCTTTTGGTATCGACGCCGCCGCTCCGGAAGGCGACTGCAGCTGCTGGATGGACGATACATCCCTGTACCTACAGCCGCAGACCGATAAGGGCCAGCGCCTGGTCGACCATCTCGGCGACCTGCTGCAGACGTGCGACGACAGCGCTGTCGCCGCCCAGCAGCAGAGCACCCGCGCGGTCCTCGAAAAGCTGCCTTTTGCCAATCTGTCGCTGGATGGATTTGACGGCGAGCACCTGCTGGAGCTGTTTGACTCCGAGAAGTGGGCCGAGCTGTCCGAGGCCTGCCTGGGCTGCGGCACCTGCACCTTTGTCTGTCCCACCTGCCAGTGCTACGACATCAAAGATTTCGATACCGGCAGCGGTATCCAGCGCTTTCGCTGCTGGGATTCCTGCATGTATTCCGATTTCACCAAAATGGCTCACGGCAACCCCCGCCTCACCCAGCTCGAGCGCTTTAGACAGCGCTTTATGCACAAACTGGTATACTTCCCCGCCAACAACGAGGGCGAGTACGGCTGTGTGGGCTGTGGCCGCTGTCTGTCCAAGTGCCCCATCTCGATGAACATCGTAAAAGTGGCCAAATCGCTGGGAGGAGAAAATCTATGAGTCCCGAGACACTAATACCCAAACTGGGTGTCGTCACCGACATCCGCATCGATACCCCCGATGTAAAGACCTTCCGCGTGGTGGGCCTGGACGGCAAAAAAGTATTTGAGCACATGCCCGGTCAGTGCGCCATGCTCTCTATCCCCGGCGTGGGCGAGGCGATGTTCTCCATCACCTCCTCCCCCACCAACACCGAATTCATGGAGTTCAGTATCAAAAAGTGCGGCTGTCTCACCAACTGGCTGCACGCCATGGATGTGGGCCAGCAGATCACCATCCGCGGCCCCTACGGCAACAGCTTTCCGGTAGAGGGGGCCCTCAAGGGGCAGGATCTGCTGTTCGTGGCCGGCGGTATCGGTCTGGCTCCGCTGCGCTCGGTCATCAACTATGTGCGCGACAACCGGCAGAACTACGGCAAGATCCAGATCGTCTACGGCTCCCGCTCTAAAGATGACCTGGTCGATTACAAGGAGATCCTCGACGAGTGGATGGCCGACGACGGTATCGAGGTCAACCTCACCATCGACCAGCCCCAGGAGGGCTGGGACGGCCACGTGGGCTTTGTCCCCAACTACGTCAAAGAGCTCGAGCCAGACCTCAACAAGACCGTTTTGATGTGTGGGCCGCCGATCATGATCAAATTCACTCTGGCCGGCCTCAAGGAGCTGGGCTTTAAAGAGACCCAGGTATACACGACCATGGAGCTGCGCATGAAATGCGGTGTGGGCAAATGCGGCCGGTGCAACATCGGCAGCAAATACGTCTGCAAAGACGGCCCCGTCTTCCGGTTTGACGAGCTCGACGAGCTCCCCAACGAGTACTGAGTAAGGAGAGTAAGCACAAATGGAGAATATGGTTCATGTTTTTCTGATGGGGAAACAATACGAAGTCCCCGCCAACTTGACCATCATGGGCGCTATGGAGTACGCGGGCTATCAGCTGGTCCGCGGCTGTGGCTGCCGCAACGGTTTTTGCGGTGCCTGCGCCACCATCTACCGCATCAAGGGCGACCGGGAGCTAAAAGTTTGTCTGGCCTGCCAGACCCAGGTAGAGGACAACATGTATGTGGCTACCCTCCCCTTCTTCCCGCTGGTCAAGCAGGTATACGACATTAACGAGATAAAACCCGAGCAGCAGGTCATGATGCAGCTGTACCCCGAGATCTACGCCTGCATCGGCTGTAACGCCTGCACCAAGAGCTGCACCCAGGAGCTCAATGTCATGCAGTATATCGCCTATGCGCAGCGCGGCGACTTTGAAAAATGTGCCGAGGAGTCTTTTGACTGCGTCATGTGCGGCGTCTGCTCCTCCCGCTGCCCCGCCGGCATCTCGCACCCGCAGGTGGCCATGCTGGCCCGCCGCTTAAACGGCAAGTACCTGGCCCCCAAATCGCAGCATCTGGAAAACCGGGTCAAAGAGATCAAAGACGGCGACTTCACCGAGCTCATCGAGAATCTCATGCAAAAACCCATTGAGGAACTGCAGGAGCTCTATAACCACCGCGAGATCGAGAAATAGGGAGGGATGCGCTGATGTACACAAACGAAATGGTCGAGTCCATGAAAAAAGTGGCGGCCGCAAGAGAGGCCAATGCCGACCTGGAGCCCCGCCGCATGACTGCCGAAGAAAAAGACACACTGCTCAAGACCTACCACCCCGACTACAAGCAGGGCGAGTTTGCCGAGCTGGCTGTCGGCCCCAACAAAGGCGGTAAAGTCCCCACCGAGCTGGCCGCGCTGCTGCAGGCAAATAGCCGTATCGATCCCGCCGATGTCGATCTGGCCCAGGTCGATTACGACACCGACGTTCTGATCATCGGTGGTGGCGGTGCCGGTGCCTCGGCCGCTATCGAGGCTGACAACGCCGGCGCCAAGGTAATGATCGTTACCAAGCTGCGCATGGGCGATGCCAACACTATGATGGCTGAGGGCGGTATCCAGGCTGCCGACAAGGAAAACGACTCCCCCGCTATCCACTACCTAGACGCTTTCGGCGGCGGCCACTTTGCCGCCAAGCCCGAGTTGCTGCGCACCTTGGTGACCGAGGCCCCCGAGGCCATCCAGTGGTTAAACGACCTGGGCGTCGAGTTCGATAAGGCCCCCGACGGTACCATGGTCACCACCCACGGCGGCGGCACCTCCCGCAAACGCATGCACGCGGCCAAAGACTACTCCGGCGCCGAGATCATGCGCACCCTGCGCGACGAAGTGCTCAACCGCCAGATCCCGGTAGTCGACTTTACCGCCGCCATCGAGCTCATCCTGGACGAAAACGGCAGGGCCGCCGGTGCAGTGCTCCTAAATATGGAGACCCACGAGATCCTCATCGCCCGCGCCAAGACCGTTATCATGGCTACCGGCGGTGCCGGCCGTCTGCACTACCAGGGCTTCCCCACCTCCAACCACTACGGCGCTACCGCCGACGGCCTCATCCTGGCCTATCGCGCCGGGGCCAAGCTGCTCTATCCCGACACGCTGCAGTACCACCCCACCGGTGCCGCCTACCCCGAGCAGATCTTCGGTGCTCTGGTCACCGAGAAAGTCCGCTCGCTGGGCGCCAAGCTCATCAACGTCGACGGCGAGGCCTTCATGCACCCCCTCGAGACCCGTGACGTAGCTGCCGCCTCCATCATCCGCGAGTGCTCTGATCACGGCAAAGGTGTCAAGACCGCCGACGGTATCGGCGTCTGGCTCGACACCCCCATGATCGAGCTGAAAAACGGCGAGGGAACGATCGAGAAACGCATTCCCGCTATGATGCGCATGTTCGGCAAATATGGTATCGACATCCGCAAAGAGCCCATTTTGGTCTACCCCACCCTGCACTACCAAAACGGCGGTATCGACATCGCCAAAAACTGTGAGAGCGGCGTCGAGAACCTGTTTGTGGCCGGTGAAGCAGTCGGCGGCATCCACGGTCGCAACCGTCTCATGGGCAACTCGCTGCTGGATATCATCGTTTTCGGCCGCAATGCCGGCAAAAATGCCGCCGCCAAAGCCGCCGATACCAGCGTGGGCGCGCTGTCGCTGCAGCACGTGACCGATTTTGCCAAGGAGCTGAGCGCAGCCGGCATCCACAGCGATGTGGTATCGCCCAAACTGCTTCCCGACTACCGGCGCAAAAAATAAGTTCGTCTTTACGGCAGCGCCGCCCGGCCTAAGAGGAGCCGGCAGTACCGCCACTTAAACAAATATTTTGGAGGAAAGTTACATGCCCCAGCTCGCAGAAATTTTTGAGACCATCATGATCTTGTGCTTTGGTCTTTCCTGGCCTATGTCCATCGTCCGCTCGGTCAAATCCCGCTCTACCCAAGGTAAAAGCCTTATGTTCATGTGCTTTATCGTATTTGGCTACATCTGCGGTATCATTTCCAAATGCATCACCCACACCTATAACCTGGCTTTTTGGTTCTACTTCCCCAACGTGATCATGGTCTCGGCAGATATCTGCCTGTATTTCCGCAACCGCTCGCTCGAGCGCAAAGCTGGTAAATAAGCTATCACACCACCGTAACCAATAATTTGGAGGAATGCATCATGACCATTACCGTCTGTCTGGGCAGTGCCTGCCACGTAAAAGGTTCCCACTATGTGCTCGAAGGGCTGCAGTCGCTCATCAAAGAGCACCACGTCGAGGGCGATGTCAAACTTGCCGGTACTTTCTGCACCGGCAACTGCCAAAAAGGTGTATGCGTGACCATCGGCGACACGCTGTACTCGCTCACCCCCGAAACCACTACTCAGTTTTTCGAGACCGAAGTGCTGGCCAAGCTGCACTAACTGAGCCACATGCATTCGCTGCACGTGTCAAAGTAAAAACGGTACATACTTAAAAAAGCCTGCGCACCTCTCCTCCGGGAGAATGCGCGGGCTTTTTTCTTTCGCAGCCACAATCTATCGAGTTCCTCCTATTACGCTCATAAACTTGCAGCCAGGTATCCGATACCGAGAGCACAGGTGCTCTCCCAGAGCAACATTTATGCGGCACGTCACCGTCTGTTACCCACTCCCCTGCTCTTTTGCGTGCCGATCTGTGCCTTTTTTACAAGAACTCAAAAGAACATGCGCCAAAATGCCCGAATTTACAATTTCGTAACATTTTATTTTCCGCCCCTATCTATCCCTATTTATATATCGCCATTAAAAAAAGAGCCCCTGTCAAGGCTCTCCGGTCTCTACCATACGCAGCATAGCCTCCACAATGGCCAGCCGCTGTTGGGGCGCATTGTGCTGCAGCTGCCGCCGTATATACTGCTGATACGCCTCTGCCACCTCCCGCTCGATCCGTGTTTTCTCGCCCTGCGGCCAGCAGTCTATCATTTCCTGCACCTCGTTTCTCTTCACCGGATATCCCCCCTGCTTACAGGATATGTACTGCATGGCCCGTCCTATACCGCCTTCAAATATCCGCACGGCAAAGCCATTTCTTGTATATACAGCTTCTCCTTGTTAAAGTTTCCCTTTGTCTGTCGGCGGGAAACGGCCGTTGCAGGGGACAAAATTGTTGGTGATGGTAGCGATGAGCCGTTCTCGGGGCGAATCGATGATGCGGCAGCCCACGATGCCGGCGGCATTACAGCCAAACCCCATGCACATGGTCAGCGCCTGCTTGCCACAGGCACAGGCTTTTTTAAACTGGTGGTCCAGGTTGAACGCCACCCGCGGCAGGTAGCCAAAATCCTCCAGCAGCGTAAACAGTGGAAAGAAGATCGCCATTGGTGGCAGCATCACCGACACTACCCACGCCAGCACCCGATATACCCCCAATATCAGCGCCCCGTGCAGCCAAGCCGGCGCATGCAGCCACATAAACAGGTCGGTCAGTCGGTCCTGTACCCAAAATAGTCCGTCGGCCAGCATCTGTGACGGGTAGTTGGCCCCGGTAATGGTCAGCCAAAACACCGCCGCCAGCAGAGCCAACATAATGGGGATACCGGTCCACTTACCGGTGAGGATCTTATCCAGCTTGCGGTCATAGCCGCCCGACCGTTTGGTGGTCGTGATACAGTCCCCGCAGATCTCCTCGGCCGCCAGCACGATGCACGATACCGTATTATCTAAAAACTTGTCGCGGTCGATCCCCTGCTCCTGCAGCTGCCGCCAGGCCCCGGTCACTGCCGTGCCGATTGCGCTGTCTGGACCTATGTCTACCTGCAAATGCCCGGCCAGCGTAGCGCAGAGCACCGGTTCCCCCTCCAGTAGCTTCAGCGCTACCCAGCGGCTCGAGAGATCTTTGAGATCGACCTGATCCAGCACTGGGCTCAGCTGCGCGATAGCCGCCTCGATAGGTGCTGTGTAGCGGATGGGGCGTGGCGCGGGGTGTATTTCTCTGTGCGAGACCTGTTCCACCACCCCCACCAATTCTTTAAGTCCCTTGCCGCTGCGGGCAGCAGCGCCCACCACCGGTAGACCCAGATTTTGCGACAGCTTTTTAAGGTCGATCTGCACCTTCTTTTTCTTGGCCTCATCCATCAAATTGGCGCATACCACTACGTTGGGCGTAATCTCAGCTGTCTGCAGTACCAGGTTCAAGTTGCGCTCTAAACAGGTGGCGTCGCACACTACTACCGCTGCATCCGCCCCGCCAAAGCAGATAAAATCACGGGCTACCTCCTCCTCGGCAGAGTGGGCCATCAGGGAATATGTACCCGGCAAATCTACAAACACATAGCTGTTTTTACCGTGTTGGTGGCGTCCCTGAGCGTTGGTCACTGTTTTTCCCGGCCAATTGCCGGTGTGCTGGTTGAGCCCCGTCAGTTCGTTAAACACTGTACTTTTACCCACATTGGGGTTGCCCGCCAGAGCGATGACTTTTTCTTCTGGGCTGGTGCGCTGTATCACCAGCCCCTGATCTACTGCACCGTGGCCGGTGGATTCGGCTGTTAGGCCCATATGGTATCCTCTCCTATCTGCTTTACCAGTATTTCTATGTAAAGCGCCTGCCTATGGGGCCTTTTTACAGGCCGCAGGCGCAAAGTTAAGCGGTGATAATGGTTCAGCTGAGTACCTTCTCCCGCCCCCGTTCAAAGCTGGTGGCCTCGACTAAGATGCGCTCACTGTCCTCTTGCCGCAGGGCGATCACCGCCCCGCGGATAAGGTAGGCGACGGGGTCGCCAGAAAAGCTCTTTTGCAGGCACTGTACCTCTGTGCCCTCGATAATGCCGATATCCTGCAAGCGGCGGCGCATGCTGCCGGCTGATTCTATGGCGTGGACTCTGCCCAATTGGCCCTCGTGCAGGTGATCGAGCGGTAGGTATCTATCTTTCACGGTAATCTCTCCTCTAGTCGCAGCGGCATAGGTATGCCGCCAAAATCATAAGTATGGTCTGTGGCACTGACCTACAAGACACGCGGTTGACCCGGCAGAAGCCGGAGAAATATTGATGATCTCCCCAAAAAGTTAGACTGGGGAAACTCTCACTTTCTGCTACAGTATATTCGCATACCCGTCAGGGTGACACAGAGGTAAAAATACGGAGGTACTGCCGTGCACAGCCAAGACCAATTTTACACACCCACCGGATATGACCGTCTCATCCACCGCGAATTGTCGGCGGCCATGGAAGATTATTTAGAAATGATCCTGCGCATGCAGCCACAGAGCGGCGAGATCGGGGTGAATGCGCTAGCGGCTCTCCTGCACGTACAGCCGTCCAGTGCGTCAAAAATGGTAGCTCGGTTGCGTCAAGAGGGCTTTATAGAGCCGGGGCGGTACGGGCCGATCTCTCTTACAGCTAAAGGCAGCGACTACGGCAGCTACCTGCTGCACCGCCACCAGGTGTTGTGTGAATTTTTTTGTGCCCTCAACCAGAGCGAGGATGAGCTGGAACAGGTGGAGCAGATCGAGCACTATATCACCCCTAAAACAGTGGCCAATATGCAGCGTCTGCTGCCCCTTATCAAACGATTTTCCCCTACCGAGTGACCAGCGTGCACCGGGGGACAAGATATGCTATAATAATTTATTATATAATCCGCGCGGGCCTTGGTCGCCCGCGAAACTCGTCACATGCGAAACTTTGCTGTTAAGGAGCCCCCATCGTGAAAAAATTTTTAAATATGCTGTTTAGTCGGGTGGTCATCATCAGCCTGTCTATTGCCATACAGGCCGCATTTTTGGTCCTCCTCATCTGGCGTTTTAACAACTATTACGTCTATGTGCACGCTGCCTGTGTACTGTTAAGCCTGGTCGTGACGCTGGGCATTATCGGCGGTCGTTCAAACCCCGGCTATAAGATCGCCTGGCTGGTACCTATTTTGCTGTTCCCCATTTTTGGCGGGCTGTTTTACCTGATGTTTGGGCGCAACCAACTCAGTGCCCGCGAGCGCAAGAAAATGGCCGAGATACAGCGCCACACCGAGAGCGTGGTGGACCTGAGTGGACAGATGTCGGACGAGCTGTACCAAATAGACGCCGATGCCGGCAGCATCTCCCGCTATATTGCCCGCAACGCGCTCTCACCACTGTATCAAAACACTGCCGCCACCTATTTTCCCATTGGCGAAGCCAAATTTGCCAGCCTGCTCGAAGAGTTACAAAAGGCTCAGCACTTTATTTTTATGGAGTATTTTATCATCCAAGAGGGAAAGATGTGGGACCCGATCTTGGAGATCTTGATCCAAAAGGCAAAGCAGGGTGTTGAAGTGCGGGTGATCTACGACGATGTTGGCTGCATCGATACGCTCCCCTACCACTACGACCGCGAACTGGAGAAACTGGGGATCGCCTGCTGCGCCTTTAACCCCTTTGTGCCGGTGCTCTCGGCGCGGCTCAATAACCGCGACCACCGCAAGATCGTAGTCATTGACGGACACACCGGCTTTACCGGGGGCATCAATCTGGCCGACGAGTACATCAACGCCTACCCCAAACACGGACACTGGAAAGACGCCGCTATCATGCTTAAAGGCGACGCCGTGTGGAGCCTGACGGTGATGTTTTTGAGCATGTGGAACTACCTGCGACACACCGACGAGGACTATACCCGCTACCGCAGCACTGGTACTACCGGCCATCAGCTGGCGGCGCCGGGCTATCTGCAGCCCTTTTCAGACAGCCCACTGGACCACGAGGCGGTGGGCGAAACAGTCTACATGCAGCTGATAAGCCGGGCCAAAAAATATGTGTACATCAATACCCCTTATCTGATCATCGACAACGAGATGGTCACTGCGCTGACCACTGCGGCCAAGTCGGGCGTGGACGTGCGCATTATTACCCCGCACATCGCCGATAAATGGTATGTGCATGCGGTGACCCGCGCCTACTATAAAATTCTGGTGGAGAGCGGGGTCAAGATCTTCGAGTACACCCCCGGTTTCGTTCATGCTAAGACCTTTGTAGTGGATGATATCTACGGTGTGGTGGGCACCATCAACTTAGACTACCGCAGCCTGTACCTGCACTTTGAGTGTGGAGTGTGGATGTATAAGACACCCTGCTTGACCGATATGAAGCGCGACTTTTTAGAGACGCAGCAAAAATGTCAGTCCATCACATTGCAGCAGTGCCAAAAGGTATCGCTGCCCACCCGTATATGACGCGCGCTGCTGCGGGTATTTGCACCGCTGATGTAAATGATAAACGAAACATACGCGTATTCGGGACGCACTTTAAATGTGAACAAATTGTAAAAACTATCGATAGAGTGAGCAAAAATGAGAGAAATACGGAAGAAAAGAGCAGTCGCAACGGCAACGAAAAATACAGATGGAGGTGATAAGGAGAAAAAATAGGAGGCATTTTCGTATGCAGATACCAGACCCAAACGCGATCTTTCCAAACGAGTATAAGACATCTTGTTTTATAAAAAATGTGATAACTGCTCCCAACATTCAAGTTGGCGACTATACCTATTATGACGATTCGGTAGACCCCACTGCTTTTGAGCGAAACAACGTGTTATTTAACTGGCCGGAGTTTGGCGACCGGCTGATCATTGGCAAATTTTGTGCTATAGCCAGCGGGACCACCTTTGTTATGGGCAGCGCCAATCACCGACTGGACAGTGTGAGCACCTACCCCTTCCACGTGTTTGGCGGTGCGTGGGCCCAGAACACGCCGCCCCACCTGACCCAGCTGCCCTTTAAAGGCGATACGGTGATTGGCAACGATGTGTGGATCGGGCGGGAGAGCGTGATCATGCCGGGGGTGAAGATCGGTGATGGGGCCATTGTCGCCGCTTGCTCGGTGGTGACAAAAGATGTAGCCCCCTATACGCTGGTGGGCGGCAATCCGGCCCGATCTATTCGCAAGCGCTTCGATGACTCACTGATCCGGCAGCTGTTGGATCTGCGCTGGTGGGATATGGAGCCCAACCGGCTCGCCGCCTTTTTGCCGGTGCTATGTAGCAGCGATCTGGCAGAGGTGCGCCGTGCGATCGAAACACATTTAGACACATAAAAATGTGCCGGCACCGGCGGCTAACAGGCCAGCAGTGCTTCATCAAAAATGTTATGACCGAGAGGGGGCCGGCAGCCGTATTTGGCTGTCGGCCCTCTCTTGGCGTAGAATTAAAGACGTTTTGTTTACAAACTGATGTGGGTGATGGGACAGTACGTTATCTATCGGTCTGTGGGGGCGCCAAATGAGCCCTATCTTTTAAAAAAGACGCAGCTGATCTCGCTCTTGATCCAGCGTGTGCAGATAGGTAAATATCTGCCGGTTGTCGTGCATGACACCGTGCGCTGCACACTGCTGATGAAAAAACTGCATGAGTTCTTTATTGCGTGGGCTCACTATACTATACTGGCCGCCATAGGTCTGGATATAGCGCTTCTTCAGGTGGGGAAACAGCTTATCGAGCTGTGCGTAAAAGTACTCGCGGCTCCCTTCGCGCAGGGTGAGCCCCATGCCAAAGCAGATGATACCGCGCACCTTGGCCTGCACGCAGTAATCCAGGATACCGGCGATATTTTGATGGTCGTCGTTTATAAAGGGCAGGATCGGACACAGCCACACCACAGTTGGTATACCTGCTGCACGCAGCGCTTGCAGGGCCGCAAATCGCCGGCTGGTAACGCTCACCCGGGGCTCCAGCTTTTGGCACAGCACATCGTCATAGGTGGTCAATGTCATCTGCACCACGCATTTTGTCTGCCGGTTTATTTTTTGCAGGAGATCGATATCGCGCAGCACCAGATCGGACTTGGTGATGAGAGTAAAACCGCAGCCGTACCGATAGGCGAGCTCCAGGGCTTGGCGAAGATGCTGCAGCTGCTGTTCGGGTGGAATATACGGATCGGTCATGGAGCCGGTGCTCAACATACAGGGGCGGCGTTTGCGGCGCAGTGCATCCTCTAGAAGCTCGATGGCATTTTGCTTGACCTCGATATCGGTAAAATCGTGGTCCATGTGGTAGCACCGGCTCCTGGAATCACAGTAGATACACCCGTGGGTGCATCCTCGGTATAAATTCATGCCGTTTTTAGCCGACAGTATCCCTTTTGTCTCTACAAAATGCATGGCTGCCCCTCCCCGCTCTTGATCCTGGCCCGTTTTGTGGTCTGTAACTGCAGTATAACAGATAGAACCTGACATCTGCCGTCAGGTTCTATCTGCTGTGCTATAAAATTATACGGAGCCCATATCGGGCAGTTTGCCAATATGCCGCCTTTCAAAAAACAGATCCCGGTTGCAGAGCACGATCGCCACAGCCGCCGCGGTGATCACGACCGTCTCGACACATTTGGTGAGCGGGGTCATGGCGATCTTTTCCTGAAAGAAATTTACAAACAGATGAAAGATGATACAGGCCAGCATACTGCGGCCATTTTTTACGTATACCCAGGTAGTGATAAAGCCCAGCGGCACCACACTAACCAAAAAATTGAGCGCATAGAGCGGTCCCAGCGCCCGCAGCCCGGCGTGGTAGGTACCGGGTACCCAAAACAGCGGCAGGTGCCACGCTGACCAGATAAGGCCAAAGAGGATAGACTCTTTAAACCAACTGTGGTATTGGGCGATCGCGTCCTCCCCATACCCGCGCCAGCCAAGCTCCTCGATGACCGCGGCCAGAAGGATCGTCAGCAGCGCAGAGCTGCCGCCGACTGAAAAAGAGAAATCGGCGGTGAGTGAAAATTGGGAGATCGGTTGCCCCACCAACAGCGACACCAGAATAGAGACCACTACAATAGCCGCAAACAGCGCCACTGCCGCCAGCAGATTGCCGGGGTGGATACAAGCTGCATGGAGCAGCTTGCGCCAAAGATCTGCCCGAAGTGCCCTGCTGCCTGAAAAGATGACAAAGCACACTGCGGTCACCGCCGGCACACACAGCCCCAAAAACATGAGTGGCAGTGCGGCCCGCCCGTTGGCGGTAAAAATGGCGGCGAACCAAAATGACCAGGTCAGCACAAAGACGAGCAGGTAAAAGAGCGCCGGGCGATACCGGTACCGCTGCGCCACGGCTATGCCTCTCCCCGACTGGCTGAGACACTGCTGATGATCAGTTCACTTTTGATCCCGTTGAGCTCCACGATATTCTCACAATTTTGCGCCGCCTCTCCCGAAAGGGAAAAATCGGCGGTGGGCTGTCCATCAAGCTGATAAAAAACCCGGTTGCGAATACCTTTTACCACCGCGATAAACGGCGTTTTGGCCGGTAGAGAGAGCTTGGAGGATGCCGATAGCTGGTTGATATCTAACCGCCCGGAAAGTGATCGGCACTGTATCTGCATATCGCGGTTGCAGTTGAGCTCGACATGGCCCACGCCCGGCTCCAACACTACCTGGCCAGCGCTGCCGGAATACTCGAGCCTATCGGCGCACAGCCCCTTTACCACGAGCTGTTCGGTATTGCCACTGAGCTCGATATCCTTTACATAGTGGAGGGGAAACTGGATGGACAGGCCCAGCACCTCTTTTGCCCTGGACTCGGTCAGGTCGCCAAAGCGGCGCACGTCGATATCGATGCGCTGTTTTACATCGTCGATCTTTACTTTCAGCAGTTTTTGTATATCGGGCAGTTGTTCGGAATAGAGACGCACCCGTATCTTCTCTCCGCTATAGCTGCTCAGCTCGGTCTGTTTGGCCCCGGCTATGGTGATATCGTAGCTCTTTAGGCGGTCGATATCGTATTCAGTGATGCTCTCGAACCGAGCGGTTTTGGACTCGGCCGGCGGGGTACTATTTCCCAGCAGCTCATCCACCGAGACAGCGAACAGCTGGGCGATGGCCCGCAGGTTCTCTATATCGGGCACACCGCCACCGGTCTCCCATTTGGTCACCGCCTGCCGTGACACGTGCAGCCGGTCGGCCAGCCCCTCTTGCGACAATTTGGCCTGCTTGCGCAGTGCTTTGATCTTTTCGGCGATCATACTCTCGTCCCTCCTGATTAAGTCGATAGCGCCAGCATAGCAGACTTAAGGCGGCAAGACAAGCAACCGCTGTTTGCAGCGGTGCATTTTTTGCTACGCTGCGTAGCAAATGCCCCCAAAAGGGCTTTATAGAGCCGATCTTCTTTAAAATGGGCGTTGCCTATAACATGCCAACTACCTGTCCTATTAAAAATGGCGGCGGTATAAAGGACAAAGGGCTCCGCCCGAGTGCCGCAAAAAAAGAGCAGTTGGGCAGCTCATTTTTTGGGCAGGCGCAGATCGGCGGCGGATACCGGTGGGAACCAGGGCGCTATATCGCCGCTGGGGAGCACAATCTTTTTAGATGGAGCACTCTGCTGCCGCATCTCGACCATGTTGTGCCAATAGCGCTTGGGCATATGCCCCATTTGACAGTGCAGATTTTGCCGTGGCACGATGTTGACGGCGGCACAAAAGCCTTTCCATAAACGCTGGTAGGTGCGCTCCTCATCCTCTTCGTCGGGCAGTTGTAAGTCCTGCATCGACACGATCTTAGAGCGGTGCGGCTGGTATACCAGGCCCATTTGATGGGATCGGTCGTAGATGAGGAACTGCTCTTCGTGATAGCGGTCGGTAAAGTGGTCCCTGATGAGGGGCAACACATAGTGCTTGGGGTCGATCACCGACACCAAACTGCCGCGGTAGTCGGCAAAACGGATGAACTGGATCATCTGCCCGGCCTCGTTTTGGGCGGCCCGGGCCAGCTGATGCAGTGCCGCTACCCGGTCGTCGGCCAGCATGTCGACCACGGCCGGCCCTACCCGGTACCCCAGCTGTAAAAAGGCACAGATCGTCAGCGCCTTCTCTTCGCCGCCGTATAAAAAGCAGGCGTGTACCAGCGCAGCGGCCCGGGGCCCCAGCTTTTTAGGGATCGAGCGCTCTACCCGGCGGGCCTTTTCCGGCTCGGTTGGGATCTTGTGCACCGCAAACAGGCTGGTCTGCCCCTGCTGGGGGGTGCAGATGTCGACCGGCAGCTGTTTTGCTGCTACGCTGTGAAACACACAGCACAGCAGCCCGGCATAGCTGCCGTCGTATTGGTACACTACATCTGCCCGGTCAGGCATTGGGTCACATCCTCTCTGGTGATGGGGGCCGTATCGAAAAGCGACAGCTGTTGGGGCGTATCCTGTGGCAGCATAGCGGCACTGCGGTCGCTGATCAGTGCCCGAAAAGCCGACTGAGGGGTAATCTTTAGGCCCGGGGTGATCTTGCCGCGACAGGTGATGAAGTACTGGGCCCGCTTGAGCACGACGCCGATCTTTTTGAGGCCGCTGTAGTCCAAATTGCCGGTACGGCGAGCGGCCACGATGCGCTGTGCGCTGTGCACGCCGATGCCCGGTACCCGCAGCAGCATTTCGATAGGGGCACGATTTATCTCGACCGGAAAGTGCTCCATATGGTGCAGCGCCCAGTTGCACTTGGGATCGAGATAGGGATTAAAGTAGGGGTGGCCATCATCGAGCAGCTCGGAGGCGTCGAAGCCGTAAAAGCGCAGCAGCCAATCGGCCTGATACAGCCGGTGTTCCCGCAACAGGGGCGGTTTGGTACCGATGGCCGGCAGCAGCCCTTCGTCGCGCACCACCGGCGTATAGGCCGAGAAAAACACCCGCTTTAGCCGGTACTTGCGGTACAGCCCCTGGGTGAGCTGCAGGATCTGGTAGTCGGTATCCGGGGTGGCGCCGATGATCATTTGGGTGCTCTGCCCGGCGGGGGCAAATTTTGGCGCCTGCCGGTAGCGCACCAGGTCGGTGCTGTTTTGCTGCACGCCCTGTTTGATCAGTCCCATGGGGCGCAGAATATCGGTCTTGGACTTTTGCGGAGCCAGCGCCTGCAAACTCTTTTGTGAGGGGAGCTCGATATTGACGCTGAGCCGGTCGGCCAGATAGCCCAGCCGGGTGATGAGCAGGTCGCTGGCGCCGGGGATGGCCTTGGCATGGATATAGCCGCCAAAGCGATATTCCTCCCGCAAAATGCGCAGCGTCTCGATCATCCGCTCACAGGTATGATCGGGATCTCTGATGATACCGGAGCTCAAAAACAGCCCCTCGATATAATTGCGGCGGTAAAACTGGATGGTCAGGTCGGCCAGCTCCCGCGGGGTAAAGGTGGCCCGGGGCACATCGTTAGAACAGCGGTTGACGCAGTACTTACAGTCGTAGGCACAGGCGTTTGACATGAGCACCTTGAGCAGTGAGATACAGCGCCCGTCGGCCGAAAAGGCGTGGCAGATGCCCGCCGCCACTGCGTTGCCGATGGTGCTGCCGGCACCGCTGCGCTGCACCCCCGAGGAAGTACAGGCCACATCGTACTTGGCCGCGTCGGATAATATTGAGAGTTTTTGATAGAGGTCCACTGCGATCGCCCCAAACTAAACATTTGTTTGTTTTAGTATAGTACAAGGAACTTGTTCTGTCAACCCAAAGTAAGCAGGCCCGCATCGCACTGCGGCAGCAAGAAAAAAGAGCAGCGGCTCAAAGCGCCACTGCTCTTTTTAGGTATTTACCTCACAGGTGTTTGCCCCGCAGCACATCGCGCTTGATCTTGCCGCTGATCGTTTTGGGCAGCGCGTCGACGAACTCGATGATACGGGGATATTTATAGGGGGCGGTCTGGTGCTTGACAAAATCCTGCAGCTCGGCGATGAGCTCATCGGAGGGCTGATACCCCTGGGTGAGCATGATGGTGGCCTTTACCACCTGCCCGCGGATGGGATCGGGGGCACCGGTGACGGCACACTCGAGCACGGCCGGGTGCTCCATGAGGACGCTCTCGATCTCGAACGGGCCGATGCGATAGCCCGAGGCCTTGATGACATCGTCGGTGCGGCCCACATACCACAGATATCCGTCCTCATCCTGCCAGGCGATATCGCGGGTGTGGTAGTAGCCGTCGTGCCAGATCTCCTCGGTGCGCTTATCGTCTTGATAGTAGCCGCAGAACAGTCCGGCCGGCACCCCGTCGCGGGTGTCAATGACGATCTCCCCCTCCTCACCGGGGTCGACGATATTGCCGTCCTCATCCATCAGCTGGATGCTGTACTGGGGCGAGGGCCGACCCATCGAACCCAGCCTGAGCGGCATGTTCTGGATGTTGCCGATGAGCAGGGTCGACTCGCTCTGGCCAAAGCCCTCGGTGAGATCGAGTCCGGTGTACTCTTTAAAGCGGCTGAATACCTCGGGGTTCAGCGCCTCGCCGGCGGTGGTGGCGTGCTGCAGTGAGGAGAGATCGAAGTCCTGCATCCCCTCTTTGATAAAAAAGCGGAAAATAGTCGGCGGGGCGCAAAAGGTGGTGATGCGGTACTTCTCGATCAGCGCCAGCAGGTCTTTGGGCTTAAACTTGTTGTAGTCGTAGACGAAGATACCGGCTCCCATAATCCACTGTCCGTAGATCTTGCCCCAACTGGCCTTGGCCCAACCAGTGTCGGCCACGGTGAGGTGCAGCCCGTCAGGGTCGACTTTGTGCCAGTACTTAGCGGTCACGATATGGCCCAGCGGGTAGCGAAAATCGTGCAGGACCATTTTGGGCATTCCGGTGGTGCCGGAGGTAAAGAAGATGAGCATGGGGTCGCCGGCGGCGGTGGGGATGCGCTCCAGTGTGCGGGGCATCTCGTGCAGGCGGGCGTGAAACGGCACCCACCCCTCTCTGGCGCCGCGGGCGATGATCTTGTGTTTTAAGCTGGGGCACTGTTTTTGAGCGGCATCGATATCGGCGGCGGTGTCGCCGTCGGCTGTACAGATAGCCGCCACTGCCTGACAGGCCTTGATGCGGTACACCAGGTCGGGCGTAGTGAGCATGTGGGTGGCCGGCACGGCGATGGCCCCAATCTTGTGCAGCGCCACGATGGTGAACCAGTACTCGTAATGGCGCTTCAAGATGACCAGCACCGGGTCGCCTTTTTTGATGCCCAGCTCTAAGAGCATGTTGGCCACCTGATTGGAGCGCTTGGAGATATCGGCAAAGGTGAAGCGGGAGGCACCGCCACGGTCGTCGGTCCAGACCAGAGCGCGGCGGCGGGGCTCGGCCGCGGCGATGCGGTCGACGATATCATAGCCAAAATTGAAGTTTTGGGGGCAGTGGACCGAAAAATTGGTGAGCGCACCGTCTTCGCCAAACTGCTCGGTGCAGAATTCCCGGTAAAAAGTATGGATATCAAAGGCTTTTTTCATCGTACAAACCTCGCTTTGCGCTTTATTGGGGTGCTTGTTTTGTGCCCTACTGAGCCAGCGCGTCTAGTGCCAGCTGGGCGTACAAGGCAACGCCGGTCTCGAAGGCGCTCTCATCGATGGTGAAGCGGTCGCTGTGCTGGGGCCACTCTCCGCCGCCGCCCAGACTAAAGAACCCGGCTTTGGTGTAGGAGGTGTACTCGGAGAAGTCCTCACCGCCCATCTGGGGCTCAAAATCGGCTACCATATCGGCATCGGTGATCTTGCGGGCGGCGGCCAGGCCCAGGTCGGTGGCCTCCTGGTCGCAGATGAGCACATCGGTGATCATGTCGTACTGTACCTCGGCCTCACAGCGGAAGGCAGCCGCGGTCATTTTGGCGATGCGCTCGACGACGCCGGGCAGCTGCTGATGGATGTCGCGGTTAAAGCTGCGGATGGTGCCCTCCAGTACCGCCTCGCCCGATACGATGTTGAAACGGCTGCCCGAGTGCATTTGGCCGATGGTCACGACCAGCGGCTCCATGGGAGAAAACTCGCGGCTGACCATGGTCTGCAGGTTCATGATGAGCGAACCGGCGGCCACGGTGGCGTCGATGCCGGTGTGAGGGGCGGCACCGTGGCACACCTTTCCTTTGATGGTGATCTTATACTGGTCGGTGGCGGCGTGGGTGGCGCCGGCGCGACCCATGATCTTACCCACCGGCTGCTGGGCGATGATGTGGATGCCGTAGGCGTAGTCGACATCCTGCATGGCTCCCTGCTCGATCATCAGCTTAGCCCCTTCGCAGACCTCTTCGGCGGGCTGGAACAAAAGGCGGACGGTGCCGCTATACTGGTCGCGGATCTCGCTGAGCAGCCGGGCCGCCCCCAGCAGCATGGCGCCGTGGGTGTCGTGGCCACAGGCGTGCATAAAGCCGTCGTTTATGCTCTTAAAGGGCAGATCGGTGTGCTCGGTCAGCGACAGCGCGTCGATATCTCCCCGCAGGGCGACACATTTGCCGGGGCCTTTACCCCCCTGTATCTCGGCGATAACACCGGTGGGCTCGGTACGGCGGTAGGAGATACCCAGCTTGTCGAGCTCCTCACAGATGCGGTCGGTGGTGCGAAACTCCTGCAGGCTGGCCTCGGGGTGCTGGTGGATGTCGCGGCGAAAAGTCACCACATAATCTTGCAGTTCGCGTGCTCTGTTTCTGATATCGTTCATTATACTCTTCCTCTCTCTACTCTCTACTGATACTGGTGTGTGGAACTATGGATTATCTGGTCTCCTATTTTTCTCCGCTGCCGCCGTGGATGACGATGGCCAGGAAGGTGCAATCCTGTCCGCCGACGGCGATCATCCCATGGGGGTAACTGGAGTCGTAGTAGATGCTGTCCCCCTCATTGAGAATAGTGGTGTGGCCGTCCACCTCGACTTTGAGCGAGCCCTTGAGCACGAAATCGAACTCCTGGCCCTTGTGGGTCGACATGGAGATGGGGCCGTCTTCGGTCCCCTCCTCGTAGGGGGCGGTGACGTAGAGCGGCTCTGAGAGCTTGGAGCGGAACAGGTGTGCCTTGTGCAGGTACTCAAAACCGCTGCGGCGCTCGATAGGCAGCCCTTTATCGCGCCGGACGATGGTGTAGATGTTGAGTTTGGGGCGCTCGCCGGTGAGCAGCTCGATGACATCTACCCCAAAGATGTCGGCGCATTTGTTGAGGAAGGTGACGGCGAAGTCCTCCTCCCCATCCTCCAGCCGGGCATATTCAACGGCTGTTTTGCCGGTCTTTTGGGCCATCTCCTCGATGGTGATCCCCAAAATCTCGCGCATCACCCGGATGCGCATTGCGATCTCTGCGATCTTGCTGTCCATACTTGCGACCTCCCAATCGAACTTAGCAACAAAAAAAGACCCGTCCCTCAAAAGGGACGAGCCGTAAATACAATTACTACCCGCGGTACCACCCAAATTGCACGTATAGCGTGCCACTTAGCAGGGTTCCAACAAACCCCGGACCCCTAACGCGGTCCATTCGGGAGTGACTTACTGGCCGCCAAAGCAGTGTTCTGCCCTCCAACTCGGGAGCGACTGATCGCTTTACCACCTGCCGGTTTTCACCAACCACCGGCTCTCTGTAAGGAGGCTTGGGAGCGACCCCTCTCCGTCACTGTCGTTGTGTTTATTATAGCGCAGTGATTTCGTTTGTCAACAGATTTTTTTGATCTATCGCCGGATATTGGAAAATCTCACACAGTTTTTGCTGTACGCGCTGCTATTTGTTGTGTAAAACGAATGGTTTTTAGTAAAAAATATACTGTAACACGACGGGGAGGCTTTCGGTGTCGACACCATAGATCTGCAAGAGGTCATCTTCTTTTCTGAAATAGCCGCGCTTTTGACGCAGGGAGAGCGCCGAGTCGACCAGTTGGGGGTAAAAGATATCTACTTCCAGGAGCTGTTCGCGCGTGGCCACATTGATGTTGAGGCGCCCGCGGCCATCTTGCAGCTGGGTGCTGGGGGGCACCGACTTGAGACGCGCCCCTTGCCAGATGAGCAGTGCCCCGGCTATAATGAGTACGAGCGACAAAAACAGGCGGATCTGCCTGGTCTCTCCGGGTAATTTCACGCCTGTCCCCCCTCATTATGATCGGCTAGTACCAGTGTAGCACAGTTGGGGGCAAATAGACAGCGCTATAAGCAGAGGAGGAACACAGATGTTTTTGCAAAAGTACCAGCTGCCCACCGGGCGGCACAGCTTTCACGACATCACCGCCACGGTGCGCCGGGCCATTGGCGAGAGCGGTGTACAGGAGGGGGTGGCGGTGATCTTTACCCCGCACACCACGGCCGGCATCACCATCAACGAAAATGCCGACCCGGACGTGCTGCACGACCTGGAGTACGGGCTGGACCACACCTTCCCCAACCTGCCCCAGTACCGCCACGCCGAGGAGAACTCCGACGCACACATGAAGTCGAGCCTGGTATCGGCTTCGCTCTCGGTCATCATTACCGGCGGTAAGCCCATTTTAGGTGTTTGGCAGGATATCTATTTTTGCGAATTCGACGGCCCGCGCCACCGCACCTACTACATAAAGGTGCTGGAGGGATAAGAAGAAAAAAGCGCTGCCGCTCCCCCGTAAAATGGGGGGTGGCAGCGCTTTTTTGCGCTCGTGTAGTTTGTGTAGTTATGACCAGGGCGGCCTATCATGGCGCCAGAGCCCCACTGTGCCGACCCGCTAAAGCTGAGCGGGCGGCGAGCTGTCGCCGGGGGTACCAAAAGGACTGGGCGCACAGCTTTTTTGCAGGTAGCGGGCGGCAGCCTGATCGCGGTAACCGCACTTTTGGTACAGAGCCTGCGCCGGGCTGTTGTAACCGGCTACCAGCAAGCGCAGGTCACAGCAGCCCTGTTTTTTTGCCCGCTGCTCGGCTTTTTTGAGCAGTGCGCTGGCTACGCCTTGGCGGCGGTTGTTGGGGCGCACCCACAGCTCGTCGACAAACAGGCTGCCCCGGCCCTGATAGCGCCCCAGCTTGGGCAAAAAGAGCAGCGTGCACCAGCCGATCATCCGCTGGTCCTCACAGGCGGCGTATACCCAGCAGCCGGGATACTGCAGCTGAGCCAACTGGGTGCGCCGGTCCTGGCGGTCTGCGGTGCGGCGCTCCTCCTCGGTGCGGGGGCGGCCGTTGGCGCGCTCGAACAGCATATCGCTGAACTGGGCATAGTTTTTTTCTGTTACCCGGACGATCTCCAAAAGCCGTCTCTCCCCTCTTTTTGACTTATTTACGGTTGCTGCCAGGTATTTAGGACTGCAGCGCGCGGATGAACACCTGCTCCACCTTTTCCAGTGTGGGGACGCCTTCGAGCACCTTTTCATTCCCCACAAAATAGGTGGGTACATACCAGTAGTTGAGGCCTTTTGTCTTTTCGGGCTCGCGGCTCTCCTCTACCGTCTCGATCTCGACCTGGCCGTACTCCGGGTGCTGGGCCACCAGCTGCTCCACCATAGAAAAGGCCTGCTGGCAGTAGGGACAACTCTCTAAATACATCATTTTTACCGGTCTTGCCACCGAAAATTCCTCCCCTCAAAATGTAAACGAATTGTAAATTCGAGCATTTTTCGGCCGATCGGCACCTGTTATGCCGGGCAGGTCCCCGCCGCAGGTGCTGTGGCCGCTCTCTTTATAAGTATGGCCTGCATGGGCGCCGCGTACCTATTTTGGCGGCTGGCGGTCCCCTTTTTTAGCGGCGTAGAGGGTGATAAAGTATGTGCCGCCCATAAACAGGAGCAAAATGCCCAGCGCCAGCGCGCCAAAGCGCAGGGCCGTCCACCGAAAGTACTGGAACACAAAGGACAACAGCAGCGCCAGCACGGCCAGCACCAATGTGCGCAGGCCCGACTTTTTGTAGGCGGCGCGATCGATGACCGCCCCGACCGCCGGCTGGGGCTGGGACTCGTTTGGGCGGGGCGGCGTACCGGCAGCGGCCCTGAAAAAGTGGCAGCCCTCGCCGCAGGAGGCCACGTACGCCCAGCCAGAGCGGGCAAAGCCGGAGACGTAGTCGCTCATGTCGGCGGCGCGGGGGCGCGCCACATCGTAGCAGTACACACAGTTTAGCGGCTGGCCCTGCTCGAGCACGAAGCCGCGGTCGCCAAAGCCGCGCAGGTGCCAGCCCTGAGCGGCATAGTAGGCCAGCATCTCCATCTCGTCATCTGCCCCTTCGGCGGGCAATTTGCCGGGCTGAAAGCTGCCGGAGGGGATCACTTTTTTGCTGTTCAATATCACTTGCTCCTTTTGCTGCCGAGATCACCGGCCATTACCGGAACTATAACACCTTTTACAGTAGCACAAAAGCACCGGCCCCGTCAAATAAAAAGGGCGGGCTCCCCGACGGGGAACCTGCCCTTTTTTGAAGGAAGTAAAATTACTTTTTGGCAATAGCCTCTTTGACCTTGTCGACGATGTTGGCAGCGCGCAGGCCAAAGATATCCAGCAGCTCGGCGGCGGGGCCGGACATGCCGAATTTGTCGTAGATACCCAGCTTGACGACCGGTACCGGGCACTCCTCGGTGACGACCTCGGACACGGCCGAGCCCAGTCCGCCGATGACGCTGTGCTCCTCGGCGGTGACGATGGCGCCGGTCTCTTTGGCGGCCTTGACGATGATGTCGCGGTCGATGGGCTTGATGGTGTGGATGTTGATGACCCGGGCGCTGATGCCGTCGGCTTTTAACAGCTCGGCAGCCTCGAGAGCCTCGGATACCATGAGACCGGTGGCGACGATGGTCACATCGCTGCCGTCGGCCAGCTGGATGCCTTTGCCGATCTCGAATTTATAGTCGGCACCGGTGTTGATGACCGGGGCGGCCAGACGGCCAAAACGCAGGTAGACCGGACCGTAGTAGTTGATAGCGGCCTCGACAGCGGCTTTGGCCTCGATATCGTCGGCGGGGTTGATGACCACCATACCGGGGATGGTGCGCATGAGGGCGATATCCTCGTTGCACTGGTGAGTGGCACCGTCTTCGCCCACGGTGATACCGGCATGGGTGGCGCCGATCTTCACGTTGAGGTGGGGGTAGCCCACGGCGTTGCGGACCTGCTCGTAAGCGCGGCCGGCTGCAAACATAGCAAAGGTACTGGCAAACGGGACCTTGCCGGTGGTGGCCAGACCGGCGGCGATGCCGATCATGTTGGCCTCGGCGATGCCGCAGTCGATAAAGCGGTCGGGATAAGCTTTTTTAAAGGTGCCGGTCTTGGTGGCGGCAGCCAAATCTGCGTCTAATACAACGACCTCGGGGTACTTCTCGGCCAGGTCTCTCAGGGCCTCGCCATAGCTCTCGCGCGTAGCCTTTTTCACTACATCTGCCATGTTACTGCACCTCCAGTTCTGCCAGGACAGCGCCCAGCTCTTTCATCGCGATCTCGTACTGCTCGTCGTTGGGGGCGGCACCGTGCCAGGAGACATTGTTCTCCATATAGGAGACGCCTTTGCCCTTGACGCTCTTCTGAACGATGGCGACGGGCTTGTCGGTGACGGCTCTGGCCTCGGCAAAGGCGGCCTCGATCTGGTCGAAGTCGTGGCCGTCGATCTCGATGACATGCCAGTTAAAGGCGGCAAATTTGGCGCCGATGGGGTAAGGCGAGCAGACTTCCTCGACGGTGCCGTCGATCTGCAGGTTGTTGTTGTCGACCACGACCGTTAAGTTGGTCAGCCCCTTGGCACCGGCAAACATGGCGGCCTCCCAGATCTGGCCCTCCTGGATCTCACCGTCGCCGCAGATGGCGTATACACGGTAGTCTTTGCCCGACATTTTAGCCGACAGAGCCATACCGCAGGCAACCGACAGCCCCTGACCCAGCGAGCCGGAGGACATGTCCACACCGGGGGTGCCCTTCATGTCGGGGTGGCCCTGCAGCATCGCGTGGGGCTTTCTGAGCTTTTTGAGCTCCTCGAGGGGGAAGTAGCCGCGGTTGGCCAGTGCAGAGTACAGAGCCGGAGCGGTGTGGCCCTTGGAGAGCACTAAGCGGTCGCGATCCTCCATCTTGGGGTTCTGGGGATCGATGTTCATCTCTTTAAAATAGAGATATGTCATTGTATCCGCGATAGAAAGAGAGCCACCCGGATGACCCGATTTTGCGTTGTAAACCGCCTCGATGGCACCCATACGCACTTTACATGCGGTAGCGGCAAGTTGCTTTTTTGTTGCCTGGTCCATAACTTTACCTCCTAATATTTTGTGCAAAAACGCCGCAGGGCGGCGAATCGACCTGATTTACAGCTGGGTGTAGTTGCGCTGCAGATAGCTCAAAAACTGGGCTACGCCCCCCTCGAGACAGGGGCCGGTCACCATGTCGGCCTCGACCTTAATGTCGTCGGGGGCCTCTTGCATGGCGACGGAAAAATGCGCGGCCCGCAGCATCTGCAGGTCGTTGTAGTAGTCCCCGATGGCGATGGTGCCGTCTTGACCCAGGCCCAGCAGACCGGCCAGGTCGTGCAGTGCCTCTCCTTTATCCACCCCTTCGGCCATCACCTCGAGGTAGTCCTCGCCGGTACGCACATAGTACACGCCGGGGATGTTTTGGGCCTGCAGGTGATCGCAGAGCGGCTGCACCTGGGCCGGCGGCAGACAAAACAGAATCTTATACCAGTTCTGGGGGATATTCTCTACATCCGTTACTATATATTTTAATCTATCTACGCTTGTATGTCTATGGGTAATCGCATTGTTTTTGACCACGTAAATCTTTTTTTCACACATGATCTCGGCCCCGATACCGCCAAAAGCGGCGATGGCCGCCGCCAACACCTGGCGGGCCGCCGGCTGGGGCAAAAAGCGCTCGCGCAGCGGTCGGTCGGCGGCGTAGTCGTAGATGAGCGCGCCGTTGTTGAGGATGGCCGGGGCCGAGATATCTACCTGGGAGAGGTAGCGCAGCGCCGAGGGGTGGTGCCGCCCGGTGGCGATGGTGAAACGGCCGCCGGCGGCGGCAAAATCGGCCACTGCCCGACGGTTCTCCTCCGGTACGCCGATACCGGCTTTGAGCAGGGTGCCGTCCATATCGGACACGACGATAAAGTCCTGTAAGTTGCGCTCCATAAAGAGGTCCTCCTGTACAAATGGTGGTGGTATGCCGACGGGCTCAGCGGCCGGCCCGGCAGAGTGCCAGCGCCCGGGTAAAGTAGGGCGGCAGCGGGCTCTCGAACGCCATATACGCGCCGCTGCCGGGGTGGATAAAGCCGATGAAAGCGGCGTGCAGACACTGACCCTGCAGACCCAGTGCCGGCTTTTTGGGGCCGTAGACCACATCGCCGGCCACCGGGTGGCCGGTGTGGGCCAGCTGCACCCGTATCTGATGGGTGCGGCCGGTGTAGAGCTTGAGCTTTAAATAGCTGTAGGGGCCCAGATGCTCGAGCACCTGCACATCGGTGCGGGCATAGCGCCCCCCCTCCCCGACTACCGCCATTTTTTTGCGGTCTTTGGGGCTGCGGGCGATCTGCCCCTCGAGTGTGAAGGCATCGCTTTGAAAGCCGCCGTGGCAGATGGCCCGGTACTCGCGGTCGAAGGTGTGGGCCTCTATCTGCTGCGCCAGCTGGCGGTGGGCGCAGTCGGTCTTGGCCACCAGTAAAAGGCCGCTGGTATCTTTGTCGATGCGGTGCAGGATACCCGGGCGCAGCGGCCCGTTTACCGACGACAGCCCCCCGCGCCCATAGCGGCTGAGCAGGGCGGCGGCCAGCGTGTCGCGCTCGCCGCCGGCACCCGGGTGCACGACCATGCCCCGCGGCTTGTCGACTACCGCCAGACAGTCATCTTCGTAGAGGATGTGCAGTGGGATATCGGCCGGGAGGAGCTCGGGCTCGGGCGGTCGATCGGGCAGCGCGAGCGCGACCTGCTGCCCGGGCTGCAGGCGGTACTTTTTATTTTGCTGGCAGGCGCCCTGGACAGACACACAGCCAGCGCCGATGAGCCGCTGGGCCTGGGCGCGGGAGGAGACCGGCGGCTGGGCGGCCAAAAACACATCGAGCCGGGCGGGCGCAGAGACAGTAAAGACATGTGTGGTGCCACTCACGAGGACTGCTCCTTTTTGGTGAAGGTGCGGTCGATAAACAGCACGTAGATGAGCATGCAGGCCACCCCGCAGCAAACCAGACAATCGGCCAGGTTAAAGACCGGAAAGTCAAAGGGCAAAAAGTGCAGATAATCTACCACGAAGCCCCGGCATACCCGGTCGATGAGGTTGCCGATGCCGCCGGCCATGACCACCAGCAGACAGCGGTTGATGACCCGATCTTGAAAGACGTTTTTGTAGAGCACCCAGCCGCCGATGACGATGATGGCGCTGGTGAGGACGACTAAAAACAGCACGTTGCCCTGAAAGATACCGAAAGCCGCCCCCCGGTTCTCGACATAGGTGAGCGAGAAGATACCGGGGATGAGCGGCACGCTGCCCACCGGCTGCAAAAAGGCCAGAACGGCCAGCTTGATGAGTTGGTCTGCGGCGATCAGCGCCGCGGCGCTGAGCACGATGGTCAAAAGCGACATAGTCCCTCCCGATAAACAGGCCCCATAATGGGGCCATTACAAAGAAAACAGCTAACCGACCGTTAGCTGTTTTTTCCACTGTGAAACACCGCTAGGCCTGTGCGCCCTCCTCGGTGTGGGTGCCAAAATCGAAGTTGCTCTCGAAGAGGCCGGGATCGATCTTGTTATCGACGGCGGGCTCTTCGCTCTCGGCGGCTGGGGCCTCGGCCTCGGCTGCCTCGGGCTGGGGAGCGGGTTCTTCGCTCTCGGCCGGCTCTTCGGCCGGGATCTGGCTGATGAGCTCGATATGGTCGCGGTACAGGGAGAGCATGGCATTTTTAAAGGCGCTGACCTCGGCCTTCATGCGCACCAGCTCCTCTTTGTAAAAGCCGATCTTATCCTCGGCTTTGGCCAGCATGCTGTCGCTTTTGATGGTGGCGTCGCGCAGGATGATCTCGGCTTTTTGCCGGGCCTCGCTGACCACCGAGTTGCCCAGCTTTTGAGCCCCCAGCAGCGCGGCGCGCAGGCTGTCTTCATCCTTGCGGTAGTCCTCCAGCTTTTCGGCCAAGATCTCTAATTTGGCCTCGGCGTCTTCTTTTTCGGACTGCAGTTTCTCTACCGTCTCGATGACGTTGTCGATAAAGTCGTCCACCGAGTCGGCTTTATAGCCCTTGAGGCCCGCACGCTCGAAGGTCGCATTTTTGATCTGGTCCAGTGTCAGCATGAAAATATCCTCCTGTATCTCGCACACAAGCGCCGCCGGTGAGCGGCAATTCAGATATAGCGTTTATAGACCGCCAACAGGCGTCCTTTTTTGGTGCTGCCCTCTACCCCGCAAAATATGTACTTGCCGCGGTGGCGCACCGACAACACATCACCCGGCGCCACCTGGGCGCTGGGCGAGAGCACCTCGCGGTGGTTGAGCGCCACCTGGCCGGACAGGATGATGGGCTTTAGACCGCTGCGGCTGCCGCCCAGCGCCCCAGCCAGCACACAGTCGAGCCGCGGGGCGGTGATCACGGCAGTAAAGGTCTCGGTCTTTTGGGTGAACAGGTCGGGGTCGCTCCCCTGCTGGGCGCGCACACCGACCCGGCCCACCTTTTGGAGCGAGAGCGCGATCTGGGCCGCATTTTGGTGCACCAGCACACAGGTCTTGCCCGCACCCACACAGATATCGCCCACCAGTGAGCGGGCGATCTGCTGCGCCATGAGACTGCCCAAAAAATCGCGGTGGGTGAGCACGTCTTTTTCGCGGTAGGTGTAGAGCACCGGCACGATGGGAAAGTCGCCGTCGTCGATGGGCACCCCAGTGCCGCTGATGCACAGCACCGTGCGCACCGCACCGCTGTAGCCGCCAAAAAAACGGTAGTCGCCGTCTTTTTGGGCGCGGAGCATCTCCTCGGCCAGCGCGCGCTGGTGTTCGTCTAAAAACTGGGTGGTCTTGAGCGCGCTGCGACCGGTACACAGCCGCAGCATATCCTGCACCGAGCGCAAAAAGAGCTGCTGACTATCTTGTGCCATGACAGCCTAGAAGAATACGCCGCTGGACTCCAGTTCGTCGATCAGCTCGCCCACCAGCGCCACGTTATAGGGGGTGATGATGAAGGTGGAGTTAGCCACTCGCTGGATCTGGCCGTTGTTGGCGTAGGCCACACCGCTGAGAAAATCGACTAAGCGGCGGGCGATATCTTTATTGGTGGACTCCAGATTGAGCACCACGGTGCGCTTGGCGTTGAGGTGATCGGCCACGGCCGAGGCGTCGTCGAACTTTTCGGGTTTGACCAGTACCACCTGCAGCTGGGCGGTAGCGTTGATGTTGACGACCTTGTTGCTGCGCTTGGAGGCCACCTCGTCGTAGCCGATCACCGTGTCGTCGGAGCGATCTTTGGCACTGCTGCCCGAGACCATCTCGACGTTCTCATCGTAGCTGTCGTCATAGCTCTCGTCGTAGTCGTCCTCGGACTCCATGCCCATAAAATCTTTGAATTTATCTACCAGTCCCATAGTGTTTTCCTCCTAAAATCTTATGTTAATCTCGGGCGCCAAAGAGGGTGCGCCCCAGCCGGACCTGCGTACTGCCACAGGCGATAGCGGCCTGAAAGTCGCCCGACATGCCCATTGACAGAGTTTCCATAAAGACATTATCTATTTTTTTATCTTTTATGTCAACAAAGAGTTTGTACATTTCATCAAAATAGTGCTTTTGCACGGCGATATCCTCTGAAATCGGGGGAATTGCCATCAAGCCGGCCACCCGCAGGCCCGAAAAACTGGATATTTCTGTTAAAAATTCCGTTAATTTCCCCGGCAATATACCGCCTTTGCTGGCCTCGCCGCCGATGTTCACCTCTATCAGGACATCCATTTTTTTGCCGATAGCCGCGCAGCGCTTGGAGATCTCGCGCGCCAGCTCCAGACTGTCGACGCTCTCGATCATGTGGACCTTGTCGACGATGTACTTGACCTTGTTGCGCTGCAGCTGGCCGATAAAATGGATCTCGAGCCCCTGCTTGTGGTAGGTGGGGTACTTGTCTAAAAATTCCTGTACCCGGTTTTCGCCGATCAGGTCGAGCCCGGCGTCGATATAGGCGTTGACCTTTTCGGCCGGCACCGTTTTGGTGACCCCCATCAGCCGCACCGCGCCGGGACCGCGGCCGGCGGCCGAAGCTGCCTGGGCCACCTGCGCACAGAGCTGCCTATAGCGGTCAACTGAGTAGTTTTCCATCGTAGATATCCTTCCCTTTGATGATGACCTCGTCGTATACCTTTAAGGCATTGGGGTCGGAGACCACCTCTTCCACCAGCAGGTAGCCGTTCTCCTGCAGCAGGATGTTGATCTCGCGGAACACCGCTTTGCCGCCCTTTTTTACGTATACGCCTTTTTTGTTGTCCTGTACCCGCAGCGCCTCTTCGGGCACCCGGATGCCTTTTTGCAATTTTTGACTGATCTGCACGTTTTGGATGCGCAGGTTGACCAAGTCTTTGGTGATCATATCGCAGCTGATGATGACCAGCATCTCGTCGCCGCTGGGCACCACCCGTAGGACCTGGCCGGGAATAGACTCGCTGGTGACGCCCAAAAAGTCCATATACAGCGTTTTTCCCTCGCTCACCCAGGTGTTGTCGCTGGGCAGCACACAGGCCAGATACCAGTCGAAATCGGCCACCAGACGGCCAAAATTGCCGTGTTCATCGGGGGTCTCTTCGCCGTTTATGATCTTCTTCACCTCGTCGGCGGTGAGCTGCTGCACCGTTTCGGGGGTGAGCTTTCCCTCGAACCCGTCGACGACGCTGGAAAAGTAGCCGGAGCTCTGGGCGTATTCGTAGGCTACCTGGCTGGGCGCCTGGGCCTGCAGCGCATCGAGCTCGGCCTGCAGGGCGGCGATCTGCCCCGAGAGGTCGACTACTTTGCCGGTGGCAGCCTGACGGCGGCTGATCTGGGTGATGAGCTGGTTTTTATAGGTGGCGGCACCGGTAAAGGTGTTTTGGTGGAACGCCCCCTGGGCGCTGGCGGCGGTATTCAGGATCTGGTTGCTGAGGCTCTCGGGGTCGCCGAAACTGGTCTCGGTATTTTGAAACTGGGTCATGGTTGCCAGCTCGCTGCGCACCTGTTCGGTGCGGGTGACCACCGCCGAATCTTCGGCGCTGCCGTACACCGAGGCCAGCAGCTGGCCGCCGGATACTTTGGAGCCGTCGGTGACCGCATAGCCGTAGTAGCCCTGATTTTGCGGAGTGAGCACCGACTCCTGCCGGATGATGACCGACTGGGCGGTGACCGAATCGGCCATGACGTAGCTGACGGCCACCTCGGTCTTGTAGCCGGTGGCGAAGATGGAGACCGCCTGTACCCCCAGGTACAGCACGGCCAGCCCCACCAGCGCCACGGTGCCGATAATCTTGAGTGCTTTAGACATGTGCTTTCCTCCCTGTGGGGCTGATGGGGCCAGCCAGATGCTCACGGCAGAGGGCTATGGCCTCCGCGGCGATCTGCGGCGGTGTTTTTTCGTCGGCGGTGATCCAGCAGATATCGGGATTGCGGCGAAACCAGGTGAGCTGCCGCTTGGCGTAGTTGCGGGTGCGCCTTTTCAGGTTCTCCAGACACTGCTGCAGCGTGTCCTCCCCGTCGAAGTAGTCGCGCAGCTCTTTGTAGCCGATGGCCTGCGCGGCGGTGCGGTACTCGCTCTGCTTGCTGTAAAAGTCGAGCGCCTCCCCCACCAGGCCGGTCTGGGCCATCTGGTCTACCCGGCGGTCGATGCGGTCGTACAACAGCTGGCGGTCGCGGTAGGCGATGCCGATATAGCGGCAGTCGTAGAGCGGCCGGCGCGACACCGCCTGCCGCTGCAGCTCGGTCATGCTTTTGCCCGACAGGATACAGCACTCCAGCGCCCGCAGCACCCGGCCGGTATTGTTGGGGTGCAATTTGACCGCCAGATCGGGGTCGAGGGCCATCAGCCGCTGATGCATGTGGGCCGGTCCCATCCGCGAGAGTTCCTCCTGCAGCTGCTTTTTGAGCGAGTCGTCGCCCAGAACAGCGTCAAAATCCATATTCTTGATGAGCGCATCTACGTACAGGCCGGTGCCGCCGGCCACGATAGGCAGCCTGCCCCGGCGGTGGATATCGGCGATGACCGCCTGTGCGTCGCGCACATAGTCGGCCACCGAATAGGCGCAGCAGGGCTCTAAAAAGCTGATGAGGTGGTGGGGTACGCCCTGCATCTCCTCGGCGGTGGGCTTGGCGGTGGCGATGTCCATCCCCTTATAGATCTGCATCGAATCGGCGCTGACCACCTCGCCGTCCAGCGCCTTGGCGATCTCGACAGCCAGGCCGGTCTTGCCCGAGGCGGTGGGGCCCACGACAGCTATGACTTTTATCATCTGCTCATCCATCTTGCATTTTCCTCGTTTTAACTGTTTTTTATCGCGGTGCGCTGCACGGACGCCCCCTTTGGGGCTTTTTACTGGCGGCCGAACTGCCGCTCAAAGTCGGTGCGGGTCATCTCGATGACGATGGGGCGGCCGTGTGGGCAGTACTTGATGATGCCGGTGCGGTAGATCTGCTCGATGAGCTGCTGCAGCTCGTACAGACTGGAGCGGTCGCCGCCCTTGATGGCCCCCCGGCAGGAGATGGACTGAAACAGCCAGTCGAGATGGGAGGCCTGCACCGCCTGACCCTGGGTGGTGAGCAGGTTGCTGGCGATCTCCTCGAAGATATCGGCCAGGCCCACCTGCTCTAAAAACACCGGGATCTCGCGCACCACCACCGTGTTTTGGCCGAACTCCTCAGCCACGAAGCCGGCGTCCTGCAGCAGCTGCCGGCTGGCCACCACTGCGTCGACCTCCTCTTTGGAGAGCGTGACGCTGACCGGGTCCAGGAGCATCTGGCGGTCGATACTGCCCCACTCCTGCCGCAGCCGCTCGTAGAGGATGCGCTCGTGGGCGGCGTGTTTGTCGATGATGAACAGGCTGTTGCCGCTCTGGCAGAGGATATAGGTCTTAAACACCTCGCCGATGACGGTGGGCACCGGTTCCTGCTGCTCCTCTGTCTCGCGCGGGGCCAGCGCCAGTTGGTCGGGTGCCGACACCGGCGTTGCCGGGGTGCAGACGGGCGCCGCATCCGCATTTTGGGGAGGTGTCGCAGCGGCCGGCGGTGGGGAGACTGGAGCCGGCGTGCAGTCCTGCCGAGGCTGGAGATCCGGCTCCTCTACCTCGATATCCAGCTGGCGGCTGCGGGCGGCCTGACGGGCCATATTCTCGCGCAGCAGCTTGGTCACTGCGGCGGGCAGCTGTTGCGTGTACTGGCCGTTTTGCACCTCTACCGTGCCGGTAGGGGCATGCAGCGAGAGATCTCTTTCCCGCCCGGCGCCTGTCTTGGCCAAAGCTGCGTCCGGGCGGGCCGAACCAAAGCGACGGCGGAACTCGTCGGCGCTCATGCGCTCGCTGCGTAGGCCCTCCGCAGTTTTTTTCTCTGTTAAAGTATCTGGCTTTACAGCGGTCGCTACCGCCGTTTGCGGCGCAGACGACCGCTGCCCGGCCAGAGAACTCATGGCACTGCCCAGTGCGGCGGCAGTTTGGTCGGAGTAGTTGGCGATGGCCGACTTGGTGGCGGCGTAGATGGCGCCGAACACCTCTTTTTCGGCGGCAAAGCGCACCTCTATCTTGGCCGGATGCACGTTGACGTCCACCAGCTCCTGCGGCATGGTGACAAACAGAAAACAGGCGGGGAACTTGCCGCTCATCAGCACGCCGCGGTAACCCTGCTCCAGCGCCACCATGCCGGTCTTGGTCTTGACCAGGCGGCCGTTTATGTAGAAGTGCTGCAGCGTGCGGTTTGACTTGGCCAGCTGCGGCTTGGAGATAAAGCCCTCTACCCGGTAGTAGCCCTCCTGGTAGGAGACGGGGATGAGCGAGGTGGCCACCGTTTTGCCAAACAGGCTGAAGATGGTATCTTGCAGCTTGCCGGTGCCGGGGGTATGCAGCTTGTCCACCCCGTCGCGCACAAAGCGAAAGGAGATGTGCGGGTGGGAGAGGGCCACCTTTTGCATGACCCCCTCTACCGAATTGCCCTCGGTGACATTTTTCTTTAAGAACTTCATCCGCGCCGGGGTGTTAAAAAAGATGTCGCGCACCACGATGGTGGTGCCCACCGGGCAGCCGGCATCTTCTGCCTCGCCGGCGCTGCCGCCCTCGATACAAAAGCGGGTGCCGGCCACCTCTTCCCGGGGACGGGTGATGAGCTCTACCCGGCAGACCGAGCTGATGGCCGCCAGCGCCTCGCCGCGAAAGCCCAAAGTGCCGATGTGGCCCAGGTCCTCCTCGGTGGATATTTTGCTGGTGGCGTGGCGCAAAAAGGCGGTGGGCACGTCTTGCCGCAGAATGCCGCAGCCGTTGTCGCTGACGCGGATATAGGAGATACCACCGTCTTTTATCTCGACGGTGATGGCGTCGGCCCCCGAGTCGATGGCGTTCTCGACCAGCTCTTTGACCACCGAGGCCGGACGCTCCACCACCTCGCCGGCGGCGATGAGCTCGGCCACATGGCCCTGCAGTAGATTGATGCGTTCGCGCATGGCGCACCTCCTTTTTTACGGTAAACTCTTTGTTCTGCTCACTCTTTGACCATCTGGGCCAGCTCGTAGAGGATGTTGAGCGCCTCGATGGGGGTGAGCGTGTTGACGTCGATCTGTTTGATGCGCTCTTCGAGCTTGCTCTGGCTGGACATGGCAAACAAGTTGGGCTGCTCTTCCTCCTGCCTGGGGGCCGCCTGCCGGCGGCGCGGCTGATCCTGGCTCTCGAGCGAGGCCAGTATCTCTTTAGCCCGGTTGACCACAAAGTCGTTGACCCCGGCCAGCTTGGCCACCTCGATGCCGTAGCTCTCGTCGGCGCCGCCGGGCACGATACGCCGCAAAAAGGTGATGTCGTCCCCCCTCTTTTTGACGGCGATGTTGTAGTTTTTGACGTTGGAAAAGCTCTCTTCGAGTGCGGTGAGCTCGTGGTAGTGGGTGGCAAACAGCGTTTTGGCTCCCAGCTTGCGGCGGTTGCCGATATACTCGAGCACCGCGCGGGCGATGCTCATGCCGTCGAAGGTGGAGGTGCCGCGGCCGATCTCATCCAGGATGAGCAGGCTGTGGCGGCTGGCATTTTGCAGGATGTGGGCCACCTCGCTCATCTCGACCATGAAGGTAGATTTGCCGGCGGCCAGATCGTCGGAGGCACCCACGCGGGTGAACACCGCGTCGACGATGCCGATCTCGGCGCTGGATGCGGGCACGAAACAGCCCATCTGGGCCATGAGCGTGATGAGCGCCACCTGCCGCATATAGGTGGATTTGCCGGCCATATTGGGACCGGTGATGATGGCGATCTGGTTGTCGCGCTCGTCGAGCAGCGTGTCGTTGGGCACAAAGGGCACGTCTTTTTGCAGCTTTTCCACCACCGGGTGGCGGCCGTCTTTGATGCGGATGGCCTCCCCGGCGGTGACGGTGGGGCGCACGTAGCCGCCGCGCTCGCTGACGGCGGCAAAGGAGATGAGCGTATCCAGCAGCGCCAGCTGGTGGGAGGTCTCCTCCACCCGGGCTATCTGGGCGGTGATCTTTTTGCAGAGCCCATCGTACAGCTGCCGCTCGAGGGCGATGATCTCGTCGCTGGCGTTTAGGATGCGGCTCTCGAGCTCCTTGAGCTCCTGGGTGATGTAGCGCTCGCAGTTGGTGAGCGTCTGCTTGCGGATAAAGCTGTCGGGCACCAGATCGGTCTGGCCTTTAGAGACCTCTATGTAGTAGCCGAACACCTTGTTGTAGCCGACTTTTAAGTTGCGGATACCGGTCTCCTCTTTGACCTGGACCTCCATGCGCAGGAGGATGTCTTTGGAGTGATCGATGAGATCGCGCAGCTCGTCGACCTGCGGATTGTAGCCGTAGCGGATGACCCGGCCGTCTTTTAAGGTGACCGGCGGATCGTCCTCGATGGCCTCGTCGATAAGGGACTTGAGGTCGTTTAGCGGGTCTATCCCATCACGGCACTGGCGCAGCAGGTCGCAGTCGAAAGCGGTCAGCGACTGGCGGATCGAGGGCAGCTGGCTGGCGGTGTAGGCCAGCGCCCGCACCTCTTTGGGGCCGGCGGAACCGAAGACGATACGGCTCATCAGCCGCTGCAGGTCGGAGATCTTTTGCAGGTGCTCGGTGATCTCGCTGCGGGCGGTGAGATTTTGCATGAGCTGCCCCACCGCATCCAGCCGTTTTTCGATCTGCACGATACCGGTGAGCGGCTGCTCGACAAAGCTGCGGATGAGCCGCTTGCCCATGGCCGTTTTGGTCTTGTCGAGCACCCACAGGAGGCTGCCCCGCTTCTCGCCGGTGCGCATGGTCTCGGTGAGCTCCAGGTTGCGCCGGGAGCTCAGGTCGAGGTTCATGTAGCTGTCGGTCTGATAGATGGTGAGCTCGCGGATGCGCTCGACCCCTTTTTGCTGGGTGTGGTCGAGGTAATGCAGCAAAATGGAGATGGCGGTACTGCACAGCGGCTTGCCGGTGAGGCCCAGCTCGCTGGGGTCGGCCACCCCGAACTGGTCGGCGATGCGGCGCGCATTTTGCGCCGGCTCGAACTGGTCGCCCACCAGCTTGACCACCTGGCAGCCGATCTGCTCGCTGATATCGTCGAGCGCGCGCTTGAGCTGCAGCGAATTTTGGCACAGCAGGATCTCGGAGGGGGAGAATTTGCCCAGCTGGTCGATGATCTTCTGCTGGCAGTCTTTGCCCGAGAGCTGGGTCACCAGCATCTGGCCGGTGGAGATGTCGGCCAGGCACATGCCGGCGGTGTTCTTATCGGTGGCGATGGAGCAGAGGAAGTTGTTTTTTCCCTCCTCGAGCATGCCGGTCTCGAGTACGGTGCCGGGGGTGTAGATGCGCACCACTTCGCGCTCGACCAGTGTGCGGCCCTTCTGCGGCTCGGTCACCTGCTCGCAGATGGCGACGTTGTAACCTTTTTTCAAGAGCCTCTGTATGTAGCCCTCACAGCTGTGGTAGGGCACCCCGCACATGGGGGCCCGCTCGTCGAGGCCACAGTCGCGCCCGGTGAGGGTGAGGTCCAGCTCTTTGGACGCCTTGAGCGCGTCGTCGAAAAACATCTCGTAAAAGTCACCGAGGCGGAAAAACAATATCTCGTCTTTGTGCTGTTCTTTGATGCGCATGTACTGCTGCATCATGGGCGACAAATTCTCACACATCTCTTTTCTGCTCCTACCCTGCGCCCCGACCTGTCCGGGGCGCCCATATCCCATACAGGGCCGCGGTCGCCCGCAGCCCTGTAGCAAGTGCTCTATCGGTCCTTAACAGCCACAGCCGCCGCAGGAGGCACAGTTGCCGCCGCAGCCGGCGCTCTCGACATCGATGGCGTCGGGGTCCTCGCCGTTGATGGCGCCCATGAGGATGGCGTTGATCTGGTTGGCCAGCTGGTCCATGGCCTCTTTGGCGCCGGAGAAGATCATCATATTGGGGTTTTGCATGATCTTGGCGTAGAGGTCGCGCATCTCCTGATTGAGGGTGTCGATGCGCTGCTGGTCCTTGTCTTTTTTGCCCATCTCGCCGTTGATGTTCATGCGCACCAGGTTGAATTTACCGATGAGCTCGGCCAGGGCCTTGTCGTTGTCGTTGCCCTGCTTGGCCAGCTCCAGCGCCAGGTAGCGGTCGTCCTTCTGGATCTCTTTGGCCAGCTCGCGGGCCAGCTTTAAAATCGCGTCGTCCATTTTATTGCCTCCAAAAATTTTGTTATATCCTGCCGACAGCCGCCGGCGAAATATCGGTATGATCGTGCCGGATACGGCGGTCAGTCGACCCGGTGGCCCACCAGCGCCCAGCTGGCGACCCGGTCGACCTCTACGGTGACAAAGTGGCCACAGAGGGTGCTGTCGCCGATAAAGTCCACCACCATATTGTGTTCGTCGCGGCCGCTCATATACCCGGGGCCGGTCTTGCCGGGGCTCTCACACAGCACCCGGACCGTTTGGCCCACCAGCTCGCCATAGCGCTGCCGGCCCACCTGCCGCTGTACTTCCAGCAGCTGGTTAAACCAGCGCGACTTCTCCTCTGCGGGCACCGGGTCGTCCATTTTGGCGGCGCGGGTGCCCGGCCGCGGGGAGAAGATAAAGGTGAACAGGCTGTCGTAGCGCACCTTTTTGATGAGGTCGACGGTCTGCAAAAATTCCTCGTACTGCTCGCCGGGGAAACCCACGATGATGTCGCTGGTAAAGGAGACCGCGGGGATCTTTTGGCGGGCGTAGTCGACGATGGACAGGTATTTCTCGACGTCGTAGTGGCGATTCATCTCGCGCAGTACCCGGTCACAGCCCGACTGGACCGGCAGGTGGATATGATTACAGAGCTTGTCGTTTTGGGCGATGGTATCGATGAGCTTGTGGGTGATATCTTTGGGGTGTGAGGTCATGAACCGTATCCAGAAATCACCGGGTATCTGGCAGATGCGCTGCAACAGGTCGGCGAAGTCGCAGGGCTCGGCCAGACCTTTGCCGTAGGAGTTGACGTTTTGGCCCAGCAGAGTGATATCGCGGTACCCCTGCCCCACCAGCTGCTCGATCTCGCGCAGCACATCGGCCGGCTGGCGGCTGACCTCGCGGCCCCGCACCAGCGGCACCACGCAGTAGGAACAGAAGTTGTCGCACCCGTACATGATGGGCACCCAGGCCTTGAGGCTGCCCTCGCGGCGGGTGGGGATCCCCTCGTAGATGATGTTTTTCTGCTCGTTCGTGTCGAACACCCGCTTTTTGCCCTGCTGGCGGCCCTGCAACAGCTCGCACAGATTTTGCGGCAGGTTTTGCAGGGCATGGGTGCCGAACACCAGGTCGACATAGGGGTAGCTCTTTTTGATCTTCTCGGCCACCGCCGGCTGCTGCATCATGCAGCCGCACAGACCGATGACCATGTCGGGGTTGCGGCGCTTGGCGTGTTTGAGCGCGCCCACATTGCCAAACAATTTTTCCTCGGCGTGCTCGCGGATGGCGCAGGTATTGTAGATGACCAGGTCGGCCCGGCCGGGGTCGGCGGTAAAGCCGTAACCCATCTGAGCCAGCAGGCCGCTGATCTTTTCGCCGTCGCTGACATTTCCCTGACAGCCGTAGGAGTGTACGTGAGCCAGTGGTATGCGGTCGCCGAAAAGGCGCTGTATCAGCTGGCGGGCGCTATCTAAAAGGCGGCTGTCGAACTGCTGGCTGCCGCCGGTACCGGTGATTTCCAAACTGTGTCCTCCCCAAATGAACTTACTGCTTTATCATACCATTTTCGTCAGTTTTCTTCAAGTTCTTTGCCCGCCAAAAATACCGCCCCGAAAAAGCGTAAAACTGTGACCTGCCGCCGCGGATTTGTTTTGACATCCCACTTTCTGACAACTATAATATGGGGTATGCAAGCCGCACCAACTGAGCTATCCGCTGCGCCCGGCACGGCGCTTACACTGTGAGGACGTGATACATTGAAAGCATACTTCGAGACCCTTAAAAAGTACTGGCTGCCCATCACCTACGCTATTTTGCTTTACCTGGCGCTCAATAACCTGGGCGCGCTGTACGAGATGCTGTCTTACTCGATGGGGCTCATCAGCCCCATCCTCATCGGCATTTTTATCGCCTTTATCCTGAACCTGCCCATGCGGGTGATCGAGGCGAAGCTGGTGGGGCGGCTGATCAGCCGGGAGAAAAAGCCCAGCCTGTGCCGGGCCGTCTCTATCGTGCTGACCATTTTACTGGTACTGGCCATCTTCACTCTGCTTATCTGGTACATCATCCCCGAAGTGAGCCGCAGCGTGATGACGCTGGGCAACCGGGTGCCGTCTTACGTGCAGGAACTGCAGAACCTGCTCATCAAGCTGTCTAAAAACATCGAGCTGCCAAAAGAGGTCATCACCCAGCTGACCAAGACCTTCAACGATCTGTTGGAGAGCGCGGTCAATTTTCTCTCGGACCTGGCGCCACTGGTGGTGGGCTCGGTGATGGGGGTGGCCTCCAGCATCGTCAATTTCATCATGGGCTTTGTGTTTGCCATCTACCTGCTGTTTGGCAAGGAGCGCATGCTGCGGGGCATTAAAAAGGTCGCCGCCTGCGCACTGCCCAAAAACTTTTACGACCGCAGCCTGTCGGTGTGCCGCCTGACCAACGAGACCTTCTGCTGCTACTTTACCGGTCAGTTGACCGAGGCTTTTATTTTGGGCGGGCTGTGCTTTTTGGGCATGAGCATCTTTAAGTTTCCCTTCGCCCCGCTCATCAGCGTCATCGTGGGGGCCACCGCGCTGATCCCCATATTGGGCGCCTACATCGGCGCCATCCCCAGCGCGCTGCTGATCCTGATCGAGGACCCCATCAAGGCGCTGTGGTTCGTGGTGTTCATCATCTGCCTGCAGCAGTTAGAGGGCAGTCTCATCTATCCGCGCATCGTGGGCACCTCCATCGGGCTGTCGGGTTTTTGGGTGATGGCGGCCATGATCATCGGCTCGGCCACCTACGGCATCATGGGCATTTTGCTGGGCGTGCCCATCTGCTCGGTGCTCTACACCCTGATCTCGCGCAAGACCAACCAGACCCTGAAAAAGAAAAACATACAGATCGAATAGAGGCGATAAAAAGGCCCGCTCGTGTGACCGAGCGGGCCTTTTTCTATTTGTCGATCAGCACCTGCCGCGCCGCCGGCCAGACATGCCGGTGGAGGTGCATGGTGGGCGCCATCCACGCCACTCGCCGACTGGCAGCAGGCTTTTTTTAGAGCGCAATACAAGCATCCCACGCCTGGGGGCAACTGCTGCGCAAAAAGATGCGCAACCGGGAGCGCTTTAGGGCACACCGGCACTGCAGGTACGCAGGCCGAGTTTGGACCGGCAACTACTGCTGGACGAACTCGAGGCGGATTGAGGCGTTGGTGGTCTCGGCCAACAGCTGTTTGGCTCGCGCCTTATCTATGCCGGAGGACCCGGGCTCGGCCGAGCCGTTGGTGGTGGTGCAGATGATATTATAATCCTGCTGGCGGCCATCTATACTGCCCTTGATACTGCCGTTGCGGGTGTGCAGCTCGATATCCGGCACCTGCAGACGCTCCAGGACGATAGCCCCGTTGCTGGTCTCGGCCCGCAGCGCCTCTTGCAGGTGCACGTCGGTGAGCTCCAGCTTGCCGTTGGTGGAGTGCACGCTGCCGCTTTTGGCCGACACGCGCAGCAGTTCGCATTTGGCGTTGGAGGTGGTGGCGCTCAGCGCCTCCTGTATGCTGACGGTGTTCAGATCGATCTTGCCGTTGGTCGAGGTGGCCTGCAGGCTGTAACAGGACACATCCTGCAGCTCGATCTTGGCGTTGGTGGTGCTCAGCAGCACAGCCTGCTCGGTGTGCAGGCCGGTGAGCGTGATACGGCCGTTACGGGTCTTGCCGGTGATGCTGCCCGCGTAGTTTTTGGGCAGGATTACCCTGACCGGGGCGATATCCAGCTGCATGATGCCGTCGACGAAGGGATTATACCAGCGGCGCACATCGCGGGCGTACACTTTGAGCTTGTGGCCCACCTGCTCGACGGTAAACTCGCGCCGGGTGCTCTCTTGATACTCTACCTGGATCTGGGTGGCGGTCTCGTCCACCTCGATCTGCAGCCGCAGATTTTCGATATCTACCTCTAGCTGCTCTACGCTCTGGCTCTGTTTTGCTGTATACATCTTGCTCTCCCCCACACTGCCGTCCATCTGATATATGTCGAACCCGGACATGGCGAAACCGCAGGCGGCGAGCACCAGCCCCACCCCGCACAGGCCGCCGGCTACCGCCAGCCATACTCTTGTCTTTTTCACTGGGCAGTCCTCCTCTCGGCGCTCTTACCGCGCAGTCTTTTGATCAGGGTGTCTACCAGCCGGCACAGCGCGCCCCACAGCTTGTAACTGCCCAGGCCAAACGGTATGGCCAGACCAGATACGAACAGGCAGCAGCCCACTTGAAACAGCCCGGCGGCCGGTTCGCGAAAGGCCAGCAGCACCGATGGCACCAGCATGAGCACTCCGCACAGGCCCATGACCCCCGCAGTCAGCAGCAGCGCGAGGACCACGATGAAGGCCGAGAGCAGCAGCGCCAAGGCGGCGATGCCCAGCGACAACCACAGCGGCGAGCCCAGGACCAGCGCCACGGTGATGAGCACTTTAGAGCCGGTACCGCTGCCGGTGCCGCTGTTGGGCGCGGCGCCGTTTTCCTCTAAGATCTTGGCGGCCACCTGGTGCGGCGTGCCCAGCTGCGCCACTGCCTGGGCCTCGCTCATACCGCCCTCGATCTTGTCGTCGATGATCTCGGCATAGTACTGGAATATCTGTTCCCGCTCCTGCGGGGAGAGCTGCCCCAGCAACTTGCGCAGCTCTTTAAAAAATCTCTCGCGGTCCATCGGTCTGGTCCTCCTCGATTATAAAGTGGTATATTTTTTCGATCTCGCGCCACTGGTCGATAAATTCGGCGATGCGCTGCTGCCCCTCGGGGGTGATGCGGTAATACTTGCGCAGCCGCCCGTTGTGGGCCTGGGTGTAGGTGAGCAGGCAGCCCCCGGCCTCCAACCGTTTTAAGATCGGATACAGGGTCGATTCGGATACGGCGGCGTACGGGGGCAGGTCCCCCATGATCTTATAGCCGTAGGAGTCTTCGCGCCGCAGCAGCGAGAGCACACATATCTCCAGCAGCCCCTTTTTGAGCTGTGTATCCATGGCGTTACCTCCCTTTACCTAATACTATATAATACATAGTATACTTTGTCAACAAGAAAAGAGGACCCACAGCCATGCGCTGCGGGCCCTCTTTTATGCGGTATTTTGATCTGAGTGGAGCGCGGCCGGCCCCGTCACAGACGGGCTCTAGCTGTGGATACTGGGGATCGCGACATCGGGATCGACATCCTGCTTATAGTCTACACCCTCGATGCCAAAGCCGAACATGCGGTAAAAGTCGTCCCAGTAGCCGTCGATATCGGCCAGCTGCGAGACATTTTGACTGTTGAGCTGCTCCCAGATAAGGCTCACCTGTTCCTGCACGTCAGGGCGCATCTCGAGGTCGTCGAGCCGCAGGTAGCCCTGCTCGTCGGTCTGGGGCGCGGCGCCAAACAGTTTTTGGGAGAACAGGCGGTACATCTGGCGGGCACAGCCCTCGTGCAGCTCCTTCTCTTTCATGACTTTATAGAGGATGGACACGTAGAGCGGCACGATGGGGATAGCGGCTGAGGACTGGGTGACCAGCGCCTTATTCACCGAGACATAGCTGTGCACACCCGGTATCTGCGCCGCTATTTGGCCGGCCGTTTGGTAGAGGTGTTTTTTGGCCTGGCCGATAGAGCCGTTTAGGTACATGGGATGGGTGAGCGCGGGCCCGATGTACGAATAGGCCACGGTGGTGGCGCCGGGGGCCAGCACACCGCCATTTTGCAGCTGCAGCATCCAGTCCATCCAGTCCTCGCCGCCCATCACTTTAACGGTGTCGGCAATCTCCTGTTCGGTGGCCTGCGGGATGGTGATCTCGGACACCTGGCGGGTCTTGAGATCGATGGTCTTGTTGGTGTAGGGCTCGCCGGTGGTCTTGAGCACCGAGGAGTAGGTCACCTCCCCCACCGTGCGGCGCGGTGCGGCCAGACTGTAGATCACCATATCTACCTGGCCCAGATCGCGGCGGATGCGGGCGATCGTCTCTTCTTTTATCTGGGGGGAAAAGGCGTCGCCGTTTATGGTTTGGGCATACAGGCCGTCGGCGGCGGCAAATTCCTCGAAGGCGGCGCAGTTGTACCAGCCGGCGGTAGCGGTGCGCTTACCGGCTGCCGGGCGCTCGAACGCCACCCCGAGCGTGGCAGCGCCGCAGCCAAACGCGGCCGCGATGCGCGAGGAGAGGCCGTAGCCGGTAGAACAGCCCAACACCAACACCTTTTTAGGGCCGCTGACTGCCGGCTGAGATTTTACATAGTCTATTTGGCGCTTTACCTCTGCCCGACAGCCCACGGGGTGGGCGGTGGTACAGATAAAACCCCTGATCTTTGGCTCGATCACCATAAAAATTCCTCCTTTGGAACGTCTGTTCGCAGATGAAAGAGGGTCTCCCCTGTTTTCCTGGGTATTATACCACAGCGCAGCGGAGCGAAACAAGGCGGCAGCAAAAATATTTAGACAGTCAAAGTTTATGATGTTCCCGCCTTTCCCGCGAGGGGGGCGGTGCCGGGTCATCGGTGCGGTCGAGCAGGTAGTCGACACTGGTTCCGTAAAAATCGGCCAATTTACAGAGCACCTCGGCGGTGAGGGCTATAGTGCCCGTCTCGTACTGGGAGTAGGTATTTTGGGCCATGCCCAACAGCTGGGCCAGCTCCCGCTGGCGGATATCACGATCGACCCGCAGGTCTTTTATGTGTTTATAAGCCATATCGCATCACCGATCTCAGTATGGCTTATCTGTATAACAGATATTGATTTTTATCTGGAATACAGATAACATGAGTATTAAACACCATATGCGGTCTGCGGCAAAATCCCCCGCTGTCGCAGCGGACTTTTGCCCCGTCATCCAGAGCGGTGACAGGGCCGACAGATCGGAGCGCAACATGTACCAGATCATCGATCATCCAGACGACAGCCAAGTGACCGAATACGAGGCCTTTATCTGCGCCTGCCACAACGGCAGCTTTACCCAATCGGCCGCCTGGGCGCAGGTAAAGGCCGGTTGGGGTCACTATTTGCTGGTATCGCGCCGGACCGATGGCGCTCTGCGCGGGGCGGCACTGGTGCTGCACAAAAAACTGCCGCCGCCCTTTGGGGGCATACTGTATAGCCCCCGCGGGCCGGTGGGCGACCTGAGCGACGAGGCGCTGGTGGCGGATTTCGCCGACGGCGCCCAGGAGTTGGCACACCGCTGTCACGCCTGTTTTTACCGCTGTGACCCCTGGCTAGCCGGTAACGAACCAAAGGTGCTGACCCCGTGGCGACAGGCCGGCTTTCGGCCGGGGCCGCAACAGGGCGATTACAATACCATCCAGCCCCGTACCCTGTATGTATTGCCGCTGGCTGGACGGGACCGCGCACAGATACTCGCCGACTTTCACCCCAAGTGGCGGTACAATCTGCGGCTGGCGCAGCGCCGCGGCGTGGTGTGCGCGCTGTGCGGAGAGGAGGCACTGGACGAGTTTTACGAGCTGATGATCGAGACCGGGCGGCGGGACGGATTCACCATCCGCCCCAAAGCGTATTTCTCTGCCCTGTTGCGGGCCTTTGGGCCCCAGTGCGCCCGGCTTTTTATCTGTCGGCACGAAGGGCGGGCGCTGTCGGGGGCGCTGTGTATACGCTATGGGGGTAAGGCCTGCTATCTGTACGGGGCCTCCAGCAGCTGTGAGCGCCGCTGCATGCCCAACCACCTGATGCAGTGGGAGATGATCTGCTGGGCACTGGACGGCGGCTGCACCGTTTACGACTTTGGGGCGATCCCCCACTGGCAGCAGCCACAGCACCCCGATTACGGCATATACCGCTTTAAAAAGGGGTTTGGCGGGCAACCCTGCACCTTTGCCGGCGAACTGGACCTCGTGTCCCGGCCGGCAGCTTACCACCTGCTGATGGCCGGGCAGCGGTGGGACTGTTTCTGGCGAAAGATGGGGCGCTACTTACACCGGCACCATTACCGGCGCTATCGGTCGTAGGCGACGGTGAAAAAGAGAAGTGCGGTGGGGACATATGTACCCGCGCACGTAGATGCGGGTGCGAGCGGCCAAATACACGGATCGCGGACAACTGGCAGTGGGGGCGGGTCTGTGCCGGGCTGCACCGGGCGGCCTGACAGGTGGCGGTGGAGCGGTATGCGGGCCCTGACCGGTGACACCGCTGCTTTTAGAACACAGTAGCCGGGCAGAGCTGCCGGGGTTGTGTTGTGGGTATGGACCGACACCGGTGATCTTGTATCGCCTAGAGCGCGCTACCGGACAGCAATTAGGGACAAGCAGATATGTCAGGGCGCCGGAGGGCGCTGGAGGCCCGTTTAGGGCACTGCGGCGTCCCTCTAGGGGCAAAGGAGAACTCTGTTTGAGCGACCTCTGCCCTGCCCTTTTTTGCACAGAAAAAAGCAGGCGGCACACATGAGATGTGCCGTCTGCTCTCTTTTTTAAAAGCTATCGCTGAAAATCAGGCCTGTTCCTCGAACATATCTTTGCCTACGCCGCACAGGGGGCAGACAAAATCCTCGGGCACGTCGGCCCAGACAGTACCGGCAGCAACGCCGGCGTCGGGAGCGCCTTCAGCCTCGTCGTAAACATAACCACAAACGGTGCACACATATTTTGCCATGTGAAAAACTCCTTTCAGTGAAGGCGCCGGTGTTTTGGGCAGCGCCTCTTTGTTACGATCTAATTATACCAAGTTAGTCCACAATTGTAAATACCCTTTTTGCAAGAATTTCCAGACTCTGTGCACGGGGACGCAAAATGGGCGGCCAGCCGCCATTACTGCGAATCGGCCAGCATTTTTTGCAGGTATTTACCGGTGTAGGAGCCGGCCACTTTGGCCACCTTTTCGGGGGTGCCGGTAGCCACGATCTCGCCGCCCTGATCGCCGCCCTCGGGGCCGATGTCGATGATGTAGTCGGCCACTTTGACGATATCCAGGTTGTGCTCGATGACGATGATGGTGTTGCCGGCGTCTACCAGCCGCTGCAGCACGCCGATGAGCTTGTGCACGTCGGCGGTGTGCAGGCCGGTGGTGGGCTCATCCAGCACGTAGATGGTCTTGCCGGTGGCCCGGCGCGACAGCTCCAGCGAGAGTTTCACCCGCTGTGCCTCGCCGCCGGAGAGGGTGGTGGCCGGCTGGCCCAGCTTGATGTAGCCCAGGCCCACGTCTAAGAGGGTCTGCAGCTTGGCCTTGATGCGGGGGATGTTCTCGAAAAACACATAGGCCTCGTCGATGGACATCTCCAGCACGTCGTAAATGCTCTTGCCTTTATATTTTACTTCCAAAGTCTCGCGATTATACCGTTTGCCGTGGCACACGTCGCAGGGGACGAAGATATCGGGCAAAAAATGCATCTCGATCTTGATGATGCCGTCGCCCTGACAGGCCTCGCAGCGGCCGCCCTTGACATTGAAGGAGAAGCGGCTGGAGGTGTAGCCGCGTGCCTTGGCGTCGGCGGTCTCGGCAAAGAAGTTGCGGATATCGGTGAACACGCCGGTATAGGTGGCGGGGTTGGAGCGCGGGGTGCGGCCGATGGGAGACTGGTCGATACCGATGACCTTGTCGAGATTTTCCATGCCCACGATCTTTTGGTGCTTGCCCGGCCGCGATTTGGCGCCGTTGAGTTCCTTGGCCAGCGCCTTGTAGAGCACCTCGTTGATGAGTGAGGATTTGCCCGAGCCGGACACGCCGGTGACACAGGTAAAGGTGCCCAGCGGTATTTTGACGTTGACGTTTTTCAGGTTGTTCTGAGACGCTTTTTTGACCTCGATAAATTTACCGTTGCCCTTACGGCGGGACTTGGGCACCTCGATCTTTTGGGCGCCGCAGAGGTACTGGCCGGTGATGGACTCTTTGCAGTTCTCGATATCCCGCAGGCTGCCGGCGGCCACCACTTCCCCGCCGTACACGCCGGCGCCGGGGCCGATATCGACGATGTAGTCGGCCTCGCGGATGGTGTCCTCGTCGTGCTCCACCACAATGAGGGTATTGCCCAGGTCGCGCAGCCGCTTGAGGGTGCCGATGAGCTTGTCGTTGTCGCGCTGGTGCAGGCCGATGCTGGGCTCGTCGAGGATGTAGAGCACCCCCATCAGCGAAGAACCGATCTGGGTGGCCAGGCGGATGCGCTGGCTCTCGCCGCCGGAGAGAGTGGTGGCCGAGCGGGCCAGGGTCAGGTAGCCCAGACCCACGCTCTTTAAGAAGGTGAGTCTCTCCTTGATCTCTTTAAACACCTGGCCGGCAATCATCTCGTCGCGCTCGCTCAGGTGCATGTTCTCGATAAAGCTGAGCTCGTCGACCACCGACATGTTGGTGAACTCGATAATGTTCTTGCCGGCGATGGTGACCGCCAGCGACTCTTTTTTCAGCCGGTCGCCGCCGCAGTCGGGGCACAGCACCGAGCTCATCACATCCTGTATCTCCTCGCGCATCCAGTTGCTGCTGGTCTCGCGGAAACGGCGCTCGAGATTGTTGATGATGCCCTCGAAGGTGGTCTTGTACACGCCGGTGCCGTACTCGTTTTGGCGGGTCATCTCGATGGCCTTTTTACCGGTGCCGTAGAGGATGGCCTCCTGCCCCTTTTTGGGGATCTCGGCAAAAGGGGTGTCGAGGGTGAAGCCGTAGGCCTTGGCCAGCCCGTCGTAGTACATGTGGGAGATGGTGGACGAGTCTTTGTAGTACCAGCCGGAGGCACGGATGGCCCCCTGGCGGATGGACTTTTTCTTGTCGGGCACCACCAGATCGGGGTCTACCTTGAGAAAGGTGCCCAGGCCGGTGCACTTCTCGCAGGCACCAAAGGGGTTGTTGAACGAGAACATGCGGGGCTCGAGCTCCTCGATGCTGACCCCGTGCTCGGGGCAGGCGTAGTTTTGGGAGAAGAGCAGCTCCTCTTTTCCCACCACGTCGATGATGACCAGCCCGCCCGAGAGCGAGGTGGCGGTCTCCAGTGAATCGGTCAGGCGGGACTTGATCCCCTCTTTGATGACCAGGCGGTCGATGACCACCTCGATGTTGTGCTTTTTATTTTTGTCGAGCTTTATCTCCTCGGTGAGGTCGAAGATGCTGCCGTCGGCCCGCACCCGCACAAAGCCGCTGCGCCGGGCCGACTCGAACTCTTTAAGGTGTTCGCCTTTGCGGCCGCGCACCACCGGCGCCAGCACCTGGATGCGGTCTCCCTCATCCAGTGAGAGCACCTTGTCTACGATCTGGTCGATGGTCTGCTGCTTGATCTCGCGCCCGCAGATGGGGCAGTGGGGCACGCCGATACGGGCGTACAGCAGGCGCAGATAGTCGTATATCTCGGTGACGGTGCCCACGGTGGAGCGCGGGTTGCGGGAGGTGGTCTTCTGGTCGATGGAGATGGCGGGGCTCAGCCCCTCGATGTAGTCGACGTCCGGCTTTTCCATCTGGCCCAAAAACTGACGGGCGTAGGAGGACAGGCTCTCGACGTACCGGCGCTGTCCGTCGGCGTAGATGGTGTCGAAGGCCAGCGACGACTTGCCTGAGCCCGACAGCCCGGTAAAGACCACCAGCTGGTCGCGGGGGATGGTGACATCGACGTTTTTCAGGTTGTGCTCGCGGGCACCTTTGATGCGGATCTTATCTGTAGCCAATCTGCGTTCCTCTCTTTTATAAACTTCCTCTTTTTGGGGAGATCGTTGGGGGATACTGGGTCTATCTATTTCATCGCCTTGAGCTTGGCGATCTTGTCGCGCAAGAACGCCGCCTGCTCGAACTCCAGCAGCTGGGCTGCCTGGCGCATCTCTTTGGTGAGCGCGTCGATCATCTCCATCTTCTTGGCACGGCTGAGTTTTTTGTACTTCTTCTCGTCGTCGGTATCTTTGGAAGATATCTCGATGATGTCGCGCACCGGCTTGATGATAGTCTGGGGGGTGATGCCGTGTTCCTGGTTATATTTGCCCTGGATGGCGCGGCGGCGCTCGGTCTCGCGGATGGCCGCCTCCATGGAGCGGGTAACGCTGTCGGCATACATGATGACCTGGCCGCCGGCGTTGCGGGCGGCGCGGCCGATAGTCTGTATCAGCGAGGTCTCAGAGCGGAGGAAGCCCTCCTTATCGGCGTCGAGGATGGCCACCAGCGACACCTCGGGGATATCCAGCCCCTCCCGCAGCAGGTTGATGCCCACCAGCACGTCGAACTCGCCCAGGCGCAGATCGCGGATGATCTCCATGCGCTCGATGGTCTCGGTGCCGTGGTGCATGTAGCGCACCCGCACGTCCATCCCCTCCAGGTAATCGGTCAGGTCCTCGGCCATCTTTTTGGTGAGGGTGGTCACCAGCACCCGCTCGCCGCGCTGGCGGCGCTTCTGTATCTCGCCGTAAAGGTCGTCTATCTGGCCCTCGACCGGCTTGACGATGACCTCGGGGTCCATGAGGCCGGTGGGGCGGATGACCTGCTCCACGATCTGGGTGCTCTTTTCGCGCTCCAGCTCGTTGGGGGTGGCCGAGACGAAGATGACCTGGTTGAGCTTTTGGTAGAACTCGTCGAAGTTGAGCGGCCGGTTGTCGAATGCCGACGGCAGGCGAAACCCGTAGTCGACCAGGTTTTTTTTGCGGGCGAAGTCGCCGGCGAACATGCCGCGCACCTGCGGCAGCGACACGTGCGACTCGTCGACGAACAGCAAAAAGTCGTCGGGGAAATAGTCGAGCAGGGTGTTGGGGGTGCTGCCCGGCTCGCGGCCCGAGAGCACCCGCGAGTAGTTCTCGATCCCCTTACAGAAGCCGATCTCCTGTAACATCTCGATGTCGTAGTGGGTGCGCTGCTCGATGCGCTGGGCCTCGATGAGTTTGCCCTCGGCCTTAAACTGGGCGATGCGCTGCTGCAGCTCCTCCTCGATGTTGGCGATGGCCGCCTTCATCTTCTCCTGCGGGACGATGTAGTGGGAGGCCGGGTAGATAGCCACGTGGCCCACCACATTCTTCACCTCGCCGGTGAGGGGATTGATCTCGCAGATGCGGTCGATCTCGTCGCCAAAAAATTCGACCCGGATGGCCGTCTCGGACGAGTAGGCGGGGTAGATCTCCACCACGTCGCCCCGCACCCGGAATTTGTTGCGCACAAAGTTGAGGTCGTTGCGCTCGTACTGCAGGCTCACCAGTTTTTTGATGAGCTCGTCGCGGTCTTTTTCCATGCCCGGGCGCAGCGAGATGACCATGGTGTGGTAGTCGATGGGGTCGCCCAGCGAGTAGATACAGGAGACGCTGGCCACCAGGATGACGTCGCGCCGCTCGGACAGAGCGGCGGTGGCCGAGTGGCGCATGCGCTCGATCTCCTCGTTGATGGCGCTGTCTTTTTCGATATAGGTATCGGTGGAGGCGATATAGGCCTCGGGCTGGTAGTAGTCGTAATAGGAGACAAAATACTCGACCGCATTGTGGGGGAAAAACTCGCGGAACTCGGAGCACAGCTGTGCGGCCAGTGTTTTGTTGTGGGCCAGTACCAGTGTGGGGCGGCCGGTATTGGCGATGATGTTGGCCATGGTAAAGGTCTTGCCCGAGCCGGTGACGCCCAGCAGCGTCTGCTCTTTGTCGCCCCGCAACACCCCCGCGGTGAGCTTTTCGATGGCCTGTGGCTGGTCGCCGGTAGGGCTGTACGGCGCCACCAGCTGAAAAACTTTTTCTTCGCCCATATCTCTTTCCTATCTTCCAATGCTCTATAAGAACAAACGTTTCTACACCTTAATATACTACTGCTTTTGTAGGTCTTTGTCAACCGGATCTGTCGAGATCGGTCGCCGCTGGATCGAGTCGCCAGCGACCCGCCCGCCACAGCTATTCTGCCCACTGCCGGGCGCAGTACAGTCACTTTTCTGCCCGATCTCCATCATACCACAAACTGTGGCCAAAAGAGATAAAATCTCCTATATTTTTGCAACAGAGGAAAGTGTTTATGGGCAAAAAAGCGCCTGCCCTGCCCGGTGGCAGGACAGGCGGCACTAGAGCCCGACAAACAGGTTGCTGTCGCGCAGGGAGACAAAGTCGTCGCCGGCGACGATGATGTGGTCGAACAGCTGGATATTCAGGTCGCGCAGCGTTTTGTAGATCTCGAGGGTGGCGTGGATGTCCTCGTCGGAGGGCATAGCCACCCCGCCGGGGTGGTTGTGGGCGATGGCCACCAGGTTCGACTTGGCCACCACCGCCCGCTCGGCGATCTTTTGCCGGTTGACCTGTACCGCATTGTGGCTGCCGCCGCCGATACACTCACACTTGAGTAGCGAAAAGCGGTCGTCGAAACAGAGCAGGTAGACCTCCTCATCGGTCTTGCCCAAAAAGACCGGCAGCATGTATTGCCCGATCTTCTCGGAGGTGTTGAGCACCCGGGAGCTGTCCTGTCCGTCGCGCATGTAGCGGCTAAAGAGGGCCAGCACCGTCTTGAGCATGACGGCGGTGTTATAACCCACCCCCGGCACCTGCTGTAGCAGCTGCACATCGGCCTCTAAAACGCCTTTGACACTGCCGAAGGTGTTTAGCAGCTGGTGGGCCAGATCGTTGGTGTCGCGCTGGGGAATGGCCGAGTAGAGCAGGATCTCGAGCAGCATGTGATCGGGCAGGCCCGCCGGCCCGGCCTGTAAAAACAGCTGCCGGGTGCGCTCCCGGTGGCCGTAGTGATTGTGTTTCATAGACGCCCCTGCCCCGCTGCAAAAAAGATTTGTGTTGCCGCACATTATCCAGTACAATACCAGTAGACCCGCACCTCCCAAAACAGAGGTGCTGCTTTTTGACAAATTGCGACATGTATACCCGTTTAGTATATACTATTTGCGGGCAGAAGGAAAGAGGAGAACTGCTCTGTTTACACTGATCATTGGCGACAACGACGCCGGGCAGCGACTGGATAAATTTTTGCTCAAGACGCTGGTGCACTGTCCTAAGTCGCTGCTCTATAAAGCCAATCGGCAAAAGAAGATCAAGGTCAATCGCAAGCGGGTGGAGCTGTCGGCCATGCTGCAGCCGGGCGACCAGCTGGACCTGTACCTGCCAGACGAGTTTGACCCGGCACAGCGGGGCGGCGCGGTGGCAGGGACACTGCCGGCCGCAGTGCCGCCCCTGCCGGCGGATGACATCGTGTATGAGGACGATCATCTGCTGGTGGTCAATAAGCCGGTGGGCACTCCTGCCCACAGCGAGCAGCGGGGTGCTTGTAACCTGCGCGATCAGGTGCTCTGTTACCTGATGGCCAGCGGCAGCTACCGGCCGCAGCGGGAACTGAGTTTTGTGCCGGCGCTGGCCAACCGGCTGGACCGCAACACCCAGGGGCTGGTGCTGGTGGGCAAGACCGCCCCGGCGCTGCGGGAGCTGTGCCGGCTGATACGGGAGGACCGGGTGCAAAAGCGGTATTTGTGCCTGGTATCTGGCGTGCCGCAGCCGGACCGGGCGGTGCTGACCGGCTACCTGCGCAAGGACCGACAGCAGAACCGGTCTGAGATCTTGGACGAACCGGTACCGGGCGCCAAAAAGGTAGTGACCGAATACCGGGTGCTGCGGCAGCTGGGCGGACACGCCGAGGTAGAGGTACTTTTGCACACCGGGCGCTCACACCAGATACGGGCGCAGATGGCGGCTATCGGCCACCCGATACTGGGCGACAAAAAATACGGCGGACAGCACCCTGCATACCGCTGGCAGGCGCTCTGCGCCTATCGGCTACAGCTGCAGCCCGAGCCGGACAGTATGCTTTCCTACCTGGCCGGGCGAGAGTTTGCGGTGGACCCCTGGTTTGCTATATGATAAAGAGCGAGCCGACATGCCCCTTAGGATGGGCTGTGTCGGCTCGCTCTTTTCGCGCAACGAAACGATTAGAAAAAGGTCATTTGGCTAGACTGGGGCAGGTCTCCGAAAGCGCCAAACTCCTTGAGGCTCTCGACCACCGTTTTGGAGATGCCCGAACGGGTCTGCAGCTCGTCGATAGAGATGAAGTCCCCCTCCTTGACCGCGGCTTCCAGCCCCTGGGCGGCGGTATCGCCCACGCCTTTGATACAGTTAAAGGGCAGGCGGATCTTGCCGCTTTCGATCTGGTAATTGGTGGCCGAGGAGTGGTAGATATCTACCGGCAAAAACTCGTAGCCGCGCAGCTGCATCTCGTAGAGGATCTGGTAGGTCTGGAATGCGTCTTCCTCTTTGACCGAGCGCTCGTTTCCCTTGGCGCGCAGCGCCTCCATCTGCACCTTGGTATATGCCTTTCCCTTGACCGCCGCGTGGGCGTCGAGATCGCCGCCGCGCACGGTGAAGTGGGCGGCATAGAACTCCAGCGGGCGGTGGAGCTTAAACCAGGCCAGCCGCAGTGCGCCGATGACGTAGGCGGCAGCATGGGCTTTGGGGAACATGTACTTGATCTTTAGACAGCTCTCGATATACCACTCGGGCACACCGTGCTCGCGCATGGCGGCGTAGTGCTCTTCGGTGAACAGCTTTTTGGCGTTGCCCTTACGGGTGATCTCCATGATCTTAAAGGCCATGCTGGGGTCGAGCCCCTTGTGCATGAGGTAGACCATGATGCTGTCGCGGGTACCGATCACCTCGCTGATGGTGCAGGTACCGTTTTTGATGAGGTCTTTGGCGTTGCCCAGCCACACGTCGGTACCGTGGGACAGGCCGGATATCTGCAGCAGGTCGGAAAAGTTTTGCGGCTGGGCGTCGATGAGCATCTGCCGGGCAAAGCTGGTGCCCATCTCGGGGATGGCAAAGGTACCGGTCTCGCTGCCCAGTTCCTCAGGGGTGAGGCCCAGCGGCTCGGGGCTGGTAAAAAGCCGGTACACCTGTCTGTCGTTCATGGGGACGGTGTTGATATCGATGCCGGTAAGGCGCTCCAGATGCTTGCAGAGGGTGGGCACATCGTGACCCAGCTCGTCGAGCTTGAGGATGGTGTCGTGCAGCGAGTGGAAGTCGAAGTGGGTGGTGATGATATCGGAATCAGCTTTCTCGGCCGGGTGCTGGACGGGGGTAAAGTCGTACACGTCGTAGTTGGAGGGCACCACCACCATGCCGCCGGGGTGCTGGCCGGTGGTGCGCTTGACGCCGGTACAGCCCTGCACCAGCCGTTTCATCTCGGCCTTATGCACCACCCGGCCCCGCTCTTCGAGGTAACGCATGACAAAGCCGTAGGCGGTCTTATCCTGCACGCCGGAGATGGTACCGGCTTTGAATACGTGGTCCTTGCCGAACAGCTCCTCAGTATATTTGTGGGCGCTGGACTGGTACTCGCCGGAAAAGTTGAGGTCGATATCGGGGGCCTTGTCACCATTAAAGCCCAAAAAGGTCTCGAAGGGGATATCGTGGCCGTCGCCGTGCAGCGGCGTGCCGCACCGCGGGCAGTTTTTCTCCGGCAGGTCAAAGCCGGAGCCCACGCTGCCGTCGGTGATGAATTCGGAGTATTTGCAATTTGGACAGCTGTAGTGGGGAGATAGCGGGTTTACCTCGGAGATGCCGGCCATGCTGGCCACGAACGAGGAGCCCACCGAACCGCGGGAGCCCACCAGATAGCCGTCGGACTCGCTCTTGGCCACCAGCTTTTGGGCGATGATGTACAAGACGGCAAAGCCGTGCTTGATGATGGACTGCAGCTCGCGGTCCAGCCGCTTTTCGACGATCTCGGGCAGCGGCGTGCCGTAGAGCGACTCGGCCCGCTCGTGGGTGATGCGCACCAGGTCCTCTTCGGCCCCCTCGATGGTGGGGGTAAAGGTGCCTTTGGGGATGGGGCGGATGTCGCGCTCTATGGTATCGGCCAGCATATTGGGATTGGTGATGACCACCTCGCGGGCCAGGTCCTCCCCCAGGTAGGAAAATTCTTTGAGCATCTCCTGGGTGGTCTTAAAGTAGAGCGGCGCCTGTTCACCGGCATCGGAAAAGCCCATACCGGCCATAAGTATCTCGCGGAAGATGGCGTCTTCGGGGTTTTGGAAGTGCACGTCGCCGGTGGCCACCACCGGTTTGCCCAGCTCTTTGCCCAGTTGACACACGGTGCGGTTGTAGCCCTGGATCACCGTCTCGTCGGCCACGGTGCCGTTGCGGATCATAAACTGGTTGTTGCCCAGCGGCTGGATCTCTAAAAAGTCGTAAAAGCGGGCGATCTCGAGCAGCTCTTTGTAGGGCTTGCCGTCGATGATGGCGCGGTAGAGCTCGCCGGCCTCGCAGGCACTGCCGATGAGCAGCCCCTCCCGCAGGGCATTTATGCGGCTGCGGGGCATACGGGGGCGCTTGAAGTAGTAGTCGAGGTTGCTCTCGCTGACCAGCTTGTAGAGATTTTTGAGGCCGGTATGGGTCTGCACCAGCAAAATGATGTGATAGGTGCGCAGCTTTTTGGGATCGGCCCCCGGCAGAGCGGCCTGGATGCCGTCGGTATCCTGCACCCCCAGCTCGGCCAAGCGCTCGAACAGTTTTTCTAGGATGAGGGCCAGTTGTTTGGCATCGTCGCTGGCGCGGTGGTGATTAAAATCGGGCAGATTAAAGTATTTGGACACCGTGTTGAGTTTATAGTTGTGCAGATCTTTAAACAGCATTTGAGTGAGCGTGACGGTGTCTATGTAGGTGTTGTGAAAGTCGAGATCGTGCCGGCGGCTGGCGGCGGCGATAAAGCCGGTATCGAAGTCGGCGTTGTGGGCGACTAAGATGCGGTCGCCGCAGAAGGCGAGAAAGTCGGCGACCGCCTGGGCCTCTTTGGGGGCGCCGGCCACCATGGAATCGTCGATGCCGGTGAGTTGGGTGATCTTGGGCGGGATGGGCATCTCCGGGTCGACGAACGTCTCGAAGCGGTCGATCTCTTTGCCGCCCTGCACCAGTACCGCGCCGATCTCGGTGATGCGGTCCTGGGCGTTGGACAGGCCGGTGGTCTCGATATCGAAAACGATATACTCGTCCTGCAGCGAGGCGTTTTTGCCGCCTTTTACACAGGGGACCGCGTCGTTGACGTAGTAGCCCTCCACCCCGTAGATCGCTTTGAAATCGGGATCGTCTTTCTGTATTTTGGCCACCGTGTTCATCACGTCGGGGTAGGCCTGCAGCACGCCGTGGTCGGTGATGGCCACCGCTTTATGGCCCCACTTGTGCGCCTGCATGATGAGGTCAGAGGCCTCGGACAAGCCGTCCATGGAGGACATTTTGGTATGCATGTGCAGCTCGACTCTCTTTTCGGGCGCTGTATCCTGCCGGCCCATCTCCCCCTCGATCAAATTGATATCGTAGGGCATGACGTTGATGTCGCGGTCGAACTTGTCGTAGCTGACCTTACCGCGAACCAGGATATTGTCGCCGTTTTTGAGGGTCATCACCCCGGCCAGCTTGTCCGGCTCCTTGATGACCTTTACGGTCATGGAGCCGGTGCCGTCGGTGATATCCAGCAGCACGATGAGCCGGGCGCCGTTTTGGATCTCTTTTTTCTCGATCGAGAACACGCTGCCCCGGATCACTACCATGTCGTACTCATCGGTGAGATCGCCCAGCGGGGTGATACCGGAGTCTTTGATGGTCTTGCCGAAGAGCACGTCGCCTTCCCCGGTGTATACCTTTACCGGTGACTTCTCTTTTTTGGGCAGCTCTTTTACGTAGGTGATACGCTCTTTGGGCGGTTCGGCCTCGACCTCGACAGCGCCGGTAAAGACCACCTTGGCCGGTCTTCCGTACAGGGCAGCCGCCTTCTGGCTGAACTTCTGGGCAAAACCCATACCCTCTAAGATGCGCAGCCCGCCGCCGCTCAACTCGACGGCGTAGGTGCAGCTCTCGGCGTCGAAGGACACCTGGCACTCGCTGAAGATGCAGTCGAACATGGAATTTTCTTCGCGTATGTATTCGGCGATGATGTGAAAGGCATCTTCGTCGAGCGCCACACCGCTAAAGCGGGGGTTGAGCCGTACGCCGCAGCCCAGCTGCAGGCCCAAATGGCTGCTGCAGCCCCGCAGCACCTGGCAGGACACCGGCTGAGGAAAATCGGCCTGTATCTCGATCTGATTGCCGGCCCGGTCTACGGCAATGCCCAGCACGCTGCCGCAGGACAGAGACTGGTACTCGCCGCCGGCGACCCCCAATTGCTCAAATAAACCGCTACTCAAATCTTCACCTCAAAAAAATCGCTCTGCTGCCGGCTGCCACTGCGGAAGCCGATCTTTCTTATGTATACGGCACCGACGGCGCTCACAGCCGTTCGATCTCCTCTATCAGGGCCGACAGGATCTGGTCTTCCGGCACCTTGCGCAGTATCTTGCCGTGGGAGAACAGCAGACCGCAGCCGTCGCCGCCGGCCACGCCGATATCGGCCTCTCTGGCCTCGCCCGGGCCGTTGACCGCGCAGCCCATCACCGCCACGGTGATGGGCTTGTCCATATCCCGCACCAACTCGGTCACCTGCTCGGCCAGACCGATGAGGTCGATCTGGGTGCGGCCGCAGGTCGGACAGGAGATCACCTCTGCTCCGCCCTGACGCAGACCCACTGTTTTGAGTATATCTCTGGCGGCGTACACCTCTTTGACCGGATCGGCCGTCAGCGACACCCGCAGTGTGTCGCCGATGCCGCACAGCAGCAGCGAGCCGATACCAACGGCGTTTTTGATGGTGCCCATACGCTCGGTGCCGGCCTCGGTCACGCCCAGGTGCAGCGGGTAGTCGCAGCAGCTGGACATGAGCCGGTAGGCCTCGTACATGGTCTGTACATTGGAGGACTTCAGGCTGATGACGATATCCTCAAAGTCAAATCTCTCCAGCAAAGAGATGTGGTATTGGGCGCTCTCGACCAGTGCCTGAGCCGTGGGGTGACCGTATTTTTGCAGGATCTCTTTTTCCAGACTGCCGCCGTTTACCCCGATACGGATAGGCACGCGGCGGGCGCGGCAGGCGTCGACCACCGCTTTTACCCGCTCGTTAGAGCCGATGTTGCCCGGATTGATGCGCACCTTGTCCACCCCGGCCTCGACGGCGGCGATGGCCAGCCGATAGTCGAAGTGGATATCGGCCACCAGCGGGATATCCACCGCCTTTTTGATGGCCGGGATCAGCGCCACCGCCTCCATATTGGGGATAGCGGCCCGCAGTATCTCGCAGCCGGCAGTCTGCAGCGCCTTAGCCTGCTCTACACTGCCGGCTATGTCGGTCGCCGGCGTGCTGAGCATGGACTGAATGGCGATGGGGTGATCGCCCCCCAGCTTTACGCCGCCTACATCTACAACACGGGTATGTCTTCTCTGCATGATATATCTCCCTCGTCTTTCACTTCCTGCACCAGTCCTGCACCGGTAGGGCCGGCAGTATACCGGCCCTACCGCCAAACCGCGCCGCGGCTATTTTCTCGGCGCATCAGGGCCGCTGACCTTACACATCTCGGGCGCCGGTCAGCGGGTAAATATGCGGGTGATGTCGCTGTAGCTGACAAACAGCATAAAACCGATGAGCAGTAAAAAGCCCACCGCGTGGATCGCGCCTTCGTACTTGGCGGGGATGGGCTTGCGCCGCACCGCCTCGATGAGCAGGAAGACCAGCCGTCCGCCGTCGAGCGCGGGGATGGGCAACAGGTTGAAGATGCCCACATTGATGGTGAGCAGCGCCAGCATACTGAGGGTAGTCTCCCAGCCCATGCCCACCGCCTGATCGATGACATCGATGGTGCCGATGGGGCCTGCCACCTGGGAGATGGGCACGTTGCCGGTGACCAGGTCGATGAGCGAGACCCAGACCATCTTGCCCACCGAGACGGTCCAGAGGGCGCTCTCTTTGATCACGCCGCCCACTGTTTTTTCGACTCCCAGCACCCAGAAGTCGCGGCTGATATACTGGTTGCCGCTGTCATCTTTGGCCATGGAGAACTCTACCCCGTTCAGCTCTACCAGCTTGCCGTCGCGCCGCACGGCCATATCTACCTTGCCGTCTTTGTCGCGCATCAGCTCAAAGTCGATATCGTTGGCGATAAAGACCCGCCGCCCGTTGATGGCGTGGATCTCGTCGCCTACCTGCAGGCCGCTCTGGGCACTGAGGGAACTGTCGCCGAATTTAGCCACGGTGGTGGTGGGCACCAGCTTGGCAGTGGAGGTGAGGATGACCAAAATGACGAAACCCAGGATCAGGTTCATGGCGGCGCCGGCGATCACCACGAGGATGCGTATCCAAATAGGGCGCTGGCCAAAGGAGTGGGGATCGGGCGAGTCCTCGTCTTCCCCCTCCATCGAGACAAAACCGCCGATGGGTACCAGCCGCAGTGCATAGGTCGTGTCGCCTTTTTGTTTTTTGAGCAGCGTGGGGCCCATGCCGATGGCGAACTCGTTGACCTTGATACCCCCCAGCTTGGCCACCACAAAGTGGCCCAGCTCGTGTATCATGATGATCAGCCCGAACATCAGGATAGCCAGACAGATGGATAACACAAAACTCATAGTACACCTAGATCCTCACTGGGCGGCACAGCGCCGCCGTATTTTCTATTTTATTATGATCGCCACCGGTGTCAAATGCGCCGGACAGCAGTGCTTATGCGCCGACAGCTGCACGCACGAACGCGCGGGCCTCCTGGTCCTGGGCCAGCACATCCTCTAGAGAATATACGTCCTTTTGCGGCAGAGTATGCATGGCCGCCCGGGCCAGCTCCCCGATCTGTAAAAAGCCGATCTTGCCCTGCAAAAACAGCGCTACCGCCTCTTCGTTGGCACCGCTGACGGTACAGGGGGCCAACCCGCCCCGGCGCGCGGCCTCGATACAGGTGCCCAGACAGGTAAAGGTCTCGATGTCGGGGCGGGCAAAAGTTAAGCTGCCGCAGTCGGCCAGCGAGAGCTCTTTTACCGGCGATGGCCAGCGGTCGGGATAGGTCAGCGCGTACTGGATGGGGATGCGCATATCCGGCACGCCGAGCTGCGCCAGCATAGAGTTGTCGTCGAATTGTACCAACGAGTGGATGATACTCTCTCGGTGCACCACGATATCGATCTCGTCGGGCGTTTTATCGAAAAGCCAGCTGGCCTCGATGAGCTCCAGCCCCTTATTCATGAGCGTGGCCGAATCGATGGTGATCTTGGCGCCCATATCCCAGTTGGGGTGTTTGAGCGCATCTTTTACCGTGACCTGCGCCAGCATATCGCGGCTGTAGCCGAAAAAGGGGCCGCCGGAGGCGGTGAGCACCACTTTTTTCAGCCGCCGGGCCGAGTGCTTATCCTGCAGGCACTGAAAGATGGCCGAGTGCTCGCTGTCTACCGGCAGGATATCGACCCCCATTTTTTTAGCCAGGTCGGTTACCAGCTTGCCGCCGGCCACCAAGGTCTCTTTGTTGGCTAGAGCGATAGTGGTGCCCGCTGCGATGGCGGTGAGCGTGGGCTGCAGGCCGACCATACCCACCACCGAGTTGAGCAGGATATCGTTTTGCTCCAGCGCCGCCAAGGTGCACAGACCATCCATTCCTGTCAACACCTGAATATCGGTATCGGCCAGAGCGGTCCTCAGCTCCTTGGCCGCTGTCTCGTCCATCATGCAGGCATATTGAGGGGCAAAAATGCGGCACTGCTCTTCCAGCTGAGACACCGAAGAATTGGCCGAGAGGCCCACCACTGTAAATTGGTCGGGGTGGCTGCTGATCACATCCAGCGCCTGGGTACCGATAGAGCCGGTAGACCCCAAGATCGTCACTCGTTTCATTGCTACACTCCGTTTTTCATAGGGGCCAGGTTCGGGAGTACCGGGGCCCAGCACGGCGCAAGGGGGGCCATAAATGCCCCCCTCTGCCGCACATGTATCCTCTATCTATCTGCAAAAGCCAGCCGGCCGCTGCCGAATGGGCACACCCATACACGGCCAGTTTACCGCGCGATGATCGGCAGAAAGCTGGCCATAAAGAGCACTGTGGGCGCGGTGAATAGCACGCTGTCGAACCGATCCATAGCGCCGCCGTGGCCGGGCATGATATTGCCGTAGTCTTTGATCTGCATCTGCCGCTTTAGACTGGAGGCCACCAGGTCACCCATCATGCCCAGCAGCGAGGCTACGGCCACCGTGAGTGCCAGGTACAGGTGATTGATGGACAATACTCCATCGTTAAAATGGGTATACAGTGCGGCGATACCTGCCATGAGCAGTGCGCAGACGACAACGCCGCCAACAGCGCCCTCAACTGTTTTGTTGGGGCTGACGTGGGGCGACATTTTGTGTTTACCGAACAGACGCCCACAGAAATAGGCGCCCGAATCGGTGAGCCAGGCACTGCCCAGCGCCACAAACAGTAAAAACAGCGCATCGGGGCCAAACGCTGTGCGCATGTACACGGCGCTGCCAAAACCGAACAGGATGGCCATGGTCTCGAGATACAGCACGGCCACATTGGCATAGGGTACATCCTGAAAGTGAAATACAGTAAAACTGAGCACGCCTACCGTAAAGCAGAACAGACCGGCCAAAAACGGCAGGAAACCGCTGAGGGGCAGGTACTCGTAAAACACCACGAACAGGCCGAACAGGCCGCACCAGAGATACAGCCCAAAGTGCTGTTTGAGTTTTACCGCACGGCACACCTCAAAGATGGCCAGCAGCACGATAGCCCCGATGATAGCGTTAAAAAACACCGTACCGAAGAGCAGTACGGCGATAGCCAGCACCACCAGGCCACCCATGGCCGAAAGAATGCGGGTCTTCAAGATCAAACCCCTCCAAATCTGCGATTTCTATTCTGGTATTCCAGCAGAGCCCGGTCAAGGTGGTGGCGCCGAAAGTCAGGCCACAGCACATCCATAAACACCAGCTCGCTGTAGGCCGACTGCCACATGAGAAAATTGGAGAGACGCTGCTCCCCGCTGGGGCGGATGATGAGATCGGGATCGGGCTGGCCGGCGGTATAAAGGTGTTCTTCCAGCACCGTCTCGTCGACCTGCTCTGGGGTTAAACGACCCGCCGCCACTTCGCCGGCTATCTGCTGCACAGCCTGCATGATCTCGGCCCGCCCACCGTAATTGAGGGCGATATTCAAGATCATCTTGTCGTACTGGGCACTGTCAGCCTCCAGCTTATCGATCAGGGCGATGATATCGGGTGCCAGCGGGGCCTTGTCGCCCAGTATCTTTACCCGCACCTCTTCCTCGCGGTGGTCGAAAGCATCTTTTAGATAGCTGCGCAAAAGGTCCATGATGCTGTCGACTTCCTGTTGCGGCCGCTTCCAGTTTTCAGTTGAGAACGCGTACACCGTCATGTACTTGATCCCGATATCTTTGCAGTAGCGGACCATATCGCGAAAGACCTGAGCCCCTTTTTGATGCCCAGCCGACCGCGGCAGCCGACGCTTTTTGGCCCAGCGGCCGTTGCCGTCCATAATGAAGGCCACGTGAGCCGGCAGGTGCTCGAAGTCGGGCCGCAGCAGCACCTTGCTCTTTTTTAAATTAAACCAGGCCACCGCCCTAGATCTCCATGATCTCTTTTTCTTTTTGTTTGGTGGCGGCTTCGACCTTTTCGCAGTAGTTGTCGGTCAGCTTCTGGATATCTTTCTCGGCTACTTTCAGCTCGTCCTCGGTGATCTCGGACGACTTCTTCATCGCCTTGAATTTATCGATCGCATCGCGGCGGATCGAGCGGATGGCCACCTTGCACTCCTCGCCCATCTTGTGGATCTGCTTGACGATATCTTTTCTGCGCTCCTCGGTCAGCGGGGGGAAAGAGATGCGCAGCAGCTTGCCGTCGTTCATGGGATTGAGGCCCAGATCGGAAGACAGGATGGCCTTCTCGATGTTTTTCAGCGCCGATGCATCCCAGGGCTGTACCACCAAGGTACGGGCGTCGGGCAGCGAGATCGCCGCCATCTGGCTGATCTGGGTGGGGGCGCCATAGTAGTCGACAGTCACCTTGTCGAGTACGGCGGGGTTGGCGCGGCCGGCACGGATCGAGGAGAACTCGTTCATCATCACGTCGATAGATTTGCCCATCTTGCCTTCATACTTTTTCAGTTGCTCTTTCATGTTGATACCTCCGGCTGTATATATAGGTGAATGGCGGCCGCCGCGAAGCGGCTGGCCCGTATAGAAAGATCTCTCTTAATCCTCGATGACGATGGTGCCCACCTGCTCGCCGCACATGGCTTTGACGATGTTGTGGGGGTCGCTGAGGTCAAACAGTAAAATGGGCAGATCGTTGTCTTTGCACAGAGATGCCGCGGTAGAATCCATGACGCCCAGCGAGTCGGTGAGCACCTTGGTAAAGGACACCTTGTCGTAGCGGACGGCGTCGCCAAACTTTTTGGGGTCTTTGTCGTAGACGCCGTCGACCATGGTAGCCTTAAAAATGATCTCGGCATTGATCTCTGCCGCGCGCAGCGAAGCGGCAGTATCGGTAGAGAAATAGGGGTTGCCGGTACCACAGGCCAGGATCACCACTCTCCCCTTTTCCAGGTGGCGGACCGCCTTGTTGCGGATATAGGGCTCTGCCACCTGCTGCATGGGCAGTGCTGTCTGTACTCGCACCGGCACGCCCAGCTGCTCCAGTGCGTCGGCTACCGCCAAAGCGTTGATAACGGTGGCCAACATGCCCATGTGGTCGGCACGGGTGCGCTCCATCTCGCCGCTGCTGCGACCGCGCCAAAAGTTGCCGCCGCCTACCACGATGGCGATCTGGGCACCCATCTCTACGCAGGTCTTGATATTTTTGCAGATATCGGTGACGATGTCGTAATCGATGCCCATCTTCCGCTCGCCGGCCAGGGCCTCACCGGAAATTTTCAGCAGGACCCGCTTGTACTTCAGCTCCATGTTCTAAACACTCCTACCCATTATTATTTATCCTGTATTTTACCCTATTTCGACTCGGTCTGTAAAGGACATAGGGGGAAATTCACAAATTGTCATGAAAGCGAACAACCACAACACGTGTTTTTCTACTTTCTGTCCTATGGGAACATGCGGATAGAGAAAGTCTCTGCCGAGCTGACTTGCCGCGGCAGAGACTTGTAGAGCTATTGTGATTTTACGCTATAGAGACCGGGGATGCGGTTTTTAGAGTCGAACACGCTATTGTACTGTAGCATCTCGTAGCCGTGTAACAGCTCATCGTCGGGCTCTTCTCCCCGCTGATAGTAGTTGCCCTGACTGTCGATAACGCCCAGCGCGTTGATCACCGGATACTGCGCATACACCTGCTTGAGGTACTGGTTGTACGGCGGCAGCGGCAGACCGGCAGTCTCGAGGAGCAGTGTAGACAGATAGTTTGCACTGATCTTATCCACCTCTCTGCTCTCGATATCGTAGTTGGCCCAGATAATAAATGGGGTGACATACTCCAGCTGGCGCTCCTCAATGGTTTTTTCACTGGACTCTTTGCCGTCTAATTCCCGATAGAAGTCGGTACTCAAAGACGGCTGATGGTCACCGAACATCAAAATGATCGTGGGTTCTTCCTGCTGACTAAAATAGGTGACGAGTTCCTGAAAAGCCAGATCAGATTCACGGATCAGAGATAGATACTGCTCAGCGTCGGGGTAGCTCCCCTGCATATTTTGAATACGCACCGTCGGCTCGTAATCTTCTACTGTATAGCCCCCGTGATTTTGCATGGTCACATCAAAAATGAATAAGGGGGTATCTCCGTCTTTCTCCTCATACTGACGGATGATCTCGGTATATGTGCAGCGATCCGATGGAAAAACTCTCACGATATCTTCTGGGAAAGTATATGTATCCCAAAACCTCGTCTCCTCAAAGCCCAGCCAGGGATAGACACGATACCTGTTCCAGCCAGTAGACCCATGTGGATGCATGGCACTTTTTCTGTACCCCAAAGTGTCCACAGTTTTTACAATGCTATCTGTCTCTCCATGGATATACTGCTGATAGGCAATACTGCCAACAGGAAGATAGGACATACTTCCACCAGTCAAAAATTCCCACTCGCTATTGCTCGTTCCCCCTCCAAACGTTGACATATATAAATGGCCATAAACTGCATTTTCTCTAAGCGACGCGGTAAACGGCATATAAGGGGTATCCACCTCCAGCGTCCCCCGCACTGAGAGGTCTGAAAAGGACTCATTCATAATGGCGATAATGTTTGGGTACTGTGTGCCAGTCACTCTACTCGACTGTACTTCTTCTGTACTCTGAAGAAGGTCTTTTACCACTTTGGGAGAATACCCGACAGGATTCTCGACAACTAGGTATTGCGAGTTTAAGATAAAACCCAGCGCGATCCCCTGCTCCCTATATGTGTTTTCCTGTGCCCAAAAATCGATCACCTTTAAACCGGCATTAGCCATCACATCCGTTTTATAAATGCAGGAAAATGCCGTCAAAGTAAAGAGCGCCAGTATTCCTTTTTGCGTCCATCTCTTCCACTTTTTCGTGCACTTTATGCGGAAATTGCCCGCTAGGGCGATTGCGGCCACCAAAACTGCCACTACTAGCAAAATACTTCCAGTGACCGTCATCTTATAATTCCCCATTACATTCATCGCCGTACGCACGGCGAACAGATCGGCCGGCAACAGCGGGGTTCCCCGAAACATGTACACCAGCATAAAGATCAGGCCAACAAGAAAAGAAAAGAGCAAAGACGCTATCACAGCGACACGCACCCGGTTGGTGAAAAAATATAAAATACAGATAACCAATAGATACAGGAAATAGTTGACCCAAAAAACAAGATCTTTATAGTCCTCCAATAGCCGTCCATTCAAGGCCTCAACCATCCAAAAACACAGCAGTGGGGTAGCAAAAAAAGACAAGATACTAAGTACTTTGTCCGCCGTGGGATGCAGAGTGATTTTGGGAATAAGCAGACAACCGGCCAAAAGGACCAAGCCCAGCGCAGTACAGGCCAAATTGCGACTATAGACCCCGTCCACGAGAAACAGAGCCCGATTGTAGTAGATAAAAGTCAGCAGAAAAAATATTGGCGGCACGGTCAGTGCTGCCCGCTTTTTACTAAATTCTATACGCATGGATCCACCCCTGATGCTCTTTATTGCCATACTGGTATCTCAAAACAGGACCGCGTTTCAGCCAGACTCTTCATTCCTTCACTAGATAGTTAGTATACCATATGAAAATAGTTTACAAAAGGGTTACACGGCCATTACATTTCACAAATTTTTACCATTTACACAGAATTTTTACACAAAAAGACAGCTACCCAAATAAAAGGCAGCTGTTTTTTTGTTATTAATGCTCTTTTCATGCGGCGGCAGCGGTATTTTCTGAGCTGGTCTGCTGCGTGTCGGGAGACGTTGGGCCGGCATCGCTGCTCTGTGTGGAACTGCTACCCAAGTCGGCCGGCGGATCCTCTTTCTTGACTTTTAAGGCAAATACGCCTTTGAGCTTGTTTTTGGGGTCAAAGAGATTGTTATACTGCAGAATGCTGTACTCGTCCAGCAGCGGATTGTCGGTGCCCGGATCGCCCACGGCGTAGTACTGACCATTTTTGTCGATGATGCCGGTGGAGTCGATGACCGGGAACTCTTTGTACAGGTTTAGGAGGAACTTGTTGTAGGCCGGCAATTTGAGGCCCGCAGTTTTGAGCAGCAGACTGGAGAGGTAGTTGGTGCTGATGCGCGCGATCTCCTGCTCCTCGATATCGTAATTGGCCCAGATCACAAAAGGCACCTCGTAGAGCTTTTGGGTCTCCTCGATGGTGAGGTCGTCTAAGCTCTTACCCATGAGCTTTTCAAAAAATTTGGTCTGCAGTTTGGGCTGGTGATCGCCGAACATCAGGATGATCGTCGGCTCCTCCTGCTGGCTGAAGTAATTGACCAGTTCCTGGAAGGCGGTGTCCGACTCCTTGATGAGCGAGAGGTACTGCTCAGCGTCGTCGTAGGTGCCTTCTGGTTTGGTGATGTGCACGGTGGGCTCGTAATCGCTGTAGTTATAGCCGCCGTGATTTTGCATGGTCACGTTAAACACGAACATCTTTTCGCCGGGCATACGGCTCTCGTACAGGTCGATGATCTTGCGGTAGCTCTCGCGGTCGCTGATATAGTCGCGGATCTTCTCGGGCGGGGTCTCCTGCTTTTCGAAGTCGTAGATGCTGTAGAAGCGATCGAAGCCCAGCAGCGGGTAGACGTTCTCGCGGTTCCACCCCTCGGGGTAATAGGGGTGGATGGCTGAGGTGGTGTAGCCCTGCTCTTTTAAGATAGAGGCCAGCGAGTCGGTGGGCTCTTCTATGTACTGCTGATAGGGGTACACGCCGGGCGAGAGATGCGACATGCTGTTGCCGGTGATGAACTCGAACTCGGTGTTGCAGGTGCCGGCACCTTTGACCGGCACATAGAGCGTGCCTTTGACGGTGTTTTCTTTTAAGCCGCGCACAAAAGGCATGTAATCCTGATCGGTCTGCAGGTCACCTACCACCCCCAGATCGGAGAAGGTCTCGTTCATGATAGCGATGACGTTGGGGCTCTTTTTGCTGGCTTTGGCCGTATCGGATTTATAGTCGCCGTTTTTGATGATCTGCTGGGCCTTTTCAGCTGAGTACTCCTCTGGCTCTTTGATGGAGATGTACTTTAGATTCATGGCAAAATAGGTGACTACACCGTTGCGCTGGTACTGCTTGGCCGGCTGCCACAGCGTAAAGCTGAGACCCATCCAGTCCATGAGCGGGGTGGCGTAAAAAAGCAGTGCAAAGAGCGGCGCCGCCAGCGCCAGCGCGGCGCGGTGCCAGAGCTTTTCGCGCACCTTGACTTGGCACAGCTTGATCGCGAGGATGATGACAAACGCCAGCACCAGCACGGCCAGCACCAAAAGATCGGTGACTTTATAGCTGTAGCCGCCGGCCACATCCATGGCGATGCCCAGCACCAGCAAGTCGCCGGGCAGCACCGGGGTGCCGCGGAAAGTGAGCACCGCCTGATAGGCGGCGCCCAGAATGAAAGCCAGCGCATTGACGGTGATAACGGTGACCCGCATGCGGTTCGACAGTGCATAGACCAGGAGGTGGAGCACTAAAAACCACAGGTAGTTGAGCACGATCGCGCCGGGCTTTATCTCGAAGGGATTGTTGTCGTTAAAGATCTCGATGATGCAGAACGCGGCCAGTGGGGACAAAAACAGACAGCTGTGCACCACGTGCTTTTGCAGCTTTTCGCCGATGTTCCAGTCGAAAGTGAGCGCCAGCCCGATGAGCACGGCAAAGATAAAGCAGGCAATGTAGTGCATGCGCCGCAGGTTGCCGTTCTCGTTAACGAAAACGTTGCCGAGCAGCAGCAGGCCCGCCAGCAGTGCAGCGGTGATGGGCAGCGCGTACAGGCTGCGTTTTTTATTGAAACGAAAACTCATAGAGAAGACTCCTATTGTCGAATAAATACACCGATATCTTCTCAATTTTACACAAAACGGCGCAAGAATTCTATAAGAATCGGTAAAATTTAAGAGTTTTGTAATTTTACGTTGAGGCAGAGGTGATTTTTTGGTGATAAATCATTAAAAACCAGGTAAAATTTTACCGTCTTTCTCTACTTTCCCATCGATCAAATTGTGAACAAACTGTAAAAACAGGCCTTTTTTCGCTGATTTTTTATCGGATCGTGCAAAAAAGTGCAGGCCGCTCTCTACGCAGAGAGCGGCCTGCACCTAAGATCGCCACAAGACGAGACGACTGATCTATTTTACCATTTTGGCAACTTCGGCGGCCAGATCGTCCTGACGCTTCTCGATGCCTTCGCCTTTTTCAAAGCGGACGAACTTGACGATCTCGATCTTGCCACCCAGCTCTTTGGCGGTGTTCTGGGTGTATTTGGCGACCGTCAGATCCTGATCTTTGACGAAGGGCTGCTCTAACAGGCAGACCTCTTTAAAGAACTTGTTGATGCGGCCCATGACCATCTTCTCGGCGATGTTGGCGGGCTTGCCCTCATTGAGAGCCTGTACTTTGAGGATCTCTTTTTCTTTCTCGACCTGCTCGGCGGGGACCTCTTCCTTGCGCACGAAGGTGGGGTTGGCCGCGGCGATCTGCATGGCGACATCTTTGCCGTAGGCGGCAAACTCGGGCTTGCCGGCCAGATCGGTGTCGAACAGCACCATGACGCCGTGGGTGCCGCCGCCGTGGATGTAGGTGACGACATCGCCCTCGAAGCGGGCAAAACGGCGGATGATAAGATTTTCGCCGATGGTGAGGATCTTCTCGCGGAGCATCTCCTCGACGGTCATGTCGCTGTCGACGGCCTTCTCGGCCATCAGGGCAGCCACGTCGGCGGGGTTTTTCTGAGCCACGGTCTTGGCGCAGGTGTCGACAAAGGCCTGGAACTCGGCGTTTTTGGCCACGAAATCGGTCTCGCTGTTGACCTCGATGACGACGCCCACTTTGTTCACGTCGTCCACATAGGCGTACACCAGGCCGTCGGCGGCGATGCGGCCGGACTTTTTGGCGGCGGCGGCCAGGCCTTTTTCACGCAGCAGCTCGATGGCTTTGTCCATGTCGCCCTCGGCCTCGGTGAGGGCCTTCTTGCAGTCCATCATGCCGCAGCCGGTCTTTTCGCGCAGCTCTTTTACGTCTTTGGCGGTAAATGCCATTTTTGGTTCCTCCTAAATCTAGTCTATCCAAGCAGTGCCCGTGCAAACTGTACTGCGCGGGCACTCTGCTTATTATTTAAAATTGAGTAAGCTTATGCCTCGGCTTCTTCGGCGGCAGCGTCTTCTACCTGCTCGCCCTGACGGCCCTCGAGGTAGGCGTTGGCCATAGCGCCGGAGATGAGTTTGACCGCGCGGATGGCGTCGTCGTTGCCGGGGATGACATAGTCGATGTCGTCGGGGTCGCAGTTGGTGTCGACGATGGCCACGATGGGAATGTGCAGCTTCTTGGCCTCGGACACGGCGATCTTCTCTTTTCTGGGATCGACAATGAACAGGGCGCCGGGCAGACGCTCCATGGTCTTGACACCGCCCAGGAATTTCTCGAGGCGCTCGATTTCGAGGTTCAGTTTGATGACCTCTTTTTTGGGCAGCAGATCAAAGGTGCCGTCCTCTTTCATATTATTGAGCTGATACAGGCGGTCGATGCGCTTGCGGATGGTGCGGAAGTTGGTGAGCATACCGCCCAGCCAACGGGCGTTGACATAGTGCACGCCAGCTCTGGTGGCCTCGTCGCGGATGGATTCCTGCGCCTGTTTTTTGGTGCCGACGAACAGCACGCTGTCGCCCTGCTCGGCTACCGAGCGGACGAAGTTATAGGCCTCATCCAGTTTTTTGACCGTCTTTTGCAGGTCGATGATGTAGATGCCGTTTCTCTCGGTGAAGATGTAGGGAGCCATTTTGGGGTTCCATCTTCTGGTCTGGTGGCCAAAGTGCACGCCGGCCTCGAGTAGCTGTTTCATGGATACTGCTGCCATAGAATTTTTCCTCCTAGGTTTTTCCGCCGCTGTATTTCCTCCACAGCGAAGACCCTGCTGTTGCGGGCACCTTCTGTGGCTGTACAGCGTGTGTTTTATTTTTGCCTGACCTGGCAAGTTTGCCATAAATCAGAACAGTACTTTGGTAGTATAGCATGTGTACCGGTAAAATGCAACGGGTCAACTGAAAAATTTGTCCAGCATCCCGCTCTTTTTTTTGCGCAGCTGGGGCTGCTCTGTATAGTGTACCAGCACCGTGTCGCGGCCGATCTTCTGAATGTCGCCCCACTTGATGATGATGTCTGGTGTGCGGCCCAAAAGGCCGAAAAATTTGAGCCGGCCAAACAAGATCAGGGCGGTTATCTGGGCGGTGTCGCCGTCGAACTCCAGGTCGCACACCTCTCCCAGTTTGACGCCGTCGGATATACTGATGACGTCTTTGTTTTTCAAGTCGTAAAAACTGCTGATCATCGGATAGATCTCCCTCCCCTATTGGCGGTATCTTGTCCCGCTGTTTTGGCAAAAAGCACGCCGCTTTTACAATGTATGCGCCCCGCCCGATATGTAGGCCCTTTTTAGTTGACTTTCGCCCGGTCATTTTGGATAATATAAGGTACAGGTACGGGAAAATACGGTTTTGGCGGCGCACAGATCCGGCTCGGCGGCAAAAAAAAGAGCCGGCGAGCGGCCTGAGCGCGGCAAGACGTTGCAAAAAGGAGTATTGTCATGGACAGTTCCAGCACCAGCCTCTTTGATATTTTGGGGCCCATCATGATCGGGCCCTCGAGCTCGCACACGGCGGGGGCGCTGCGCATTGGGCGCGCGGCCGGCATGCTGTGTACGGCACCGGTGGTAAAGGCGGTATTCAGGCTGCACGGCTCGTTTGCCAGCACCTATAAGGGGCACGGCTCGGACCGGGCGCTGGCCGCCGGCGTGTTGGGCATGCAGACGGACGACCCGGACATAAAAAACGCCCTGGAGATCTGCCGGCAGCGGGGCATAGAGGTAAAATTTACCGAGGCCGACCTGGGCGAGGTACACCCCAATACCGTACAGGTGGAGTTGACCGACGCCGGCGGTATACGCCACGTGCTGACCGGGTGCTCGGTGGGGGGGGGCGCGGTGCGCATTATCGGCATCGACGGCTTTGACACCGGCATAACCGGCGAGTACCCGACCATTGTGACCAAGCACCACGATAAAGTGGGCGTGATCAAAAATGTGGTGTCGTGCATTTCGGACGCGGAGGTCAATATCGTGACCATCAACCTGGCGCGCAGCCAGAAGGGCAAGCTGGCCACCGCCATTATTGAGACCGATACGCTGGTGGATGGCGACGTGGTGGAGAAGATCGGGCAGCTAGAGCACATGGTCGACGTGCTGACCATGGACAAGTTTTAAAGCCTTTAAGGGAGGATACAGCGTGTTTAGATACGGTCATGAGCTGGCGGCGCACTGCGCGCAGACCGGCAAGACGATAGCTGAGGTAGCCATAGAAGAGGAGATGCAAAACAGCGAGTGCAGCCGCGAGCTGGTGTTTGCCAAATTGGCCCGGCGGCGGGCGGTGATGGAAAAGGCCTGCCGCGCCACGCTAAAGCAGCCGGTGCCTTCGGTGAGCGGACTGACCGGGGGCGACGCCAGTTTGCTAAATAGTTTTTTGCAGCAGGGCGCACCGCTGCTGGGCGGCCCCACTGCCAAGGCGGTGGCGTATGCGCTGTCGTGCTTTGAGGTGAACACCTCGATGGGAGCCATTGTGGCCTGCCCTACCGCCGGGTCGTGCGGGATCGTGCCGGGGGCGCTGTTTGCAGTGGCCGAACAGCTCGGCGCCAGCGACGAGCAGCTGCTAAAGGCCTTTGCCGCGGCCAGCTACGTGGGGATGATCATTGCCCGCAACGCCACGGTATCGGGCGCTGAAGGCGGCTGCCAGGCCGAGTGCGGCTCGGCCGCGGCCATGGCGGCGGCGGCGCTGGTCGAGCTGCGCGGCGGCGACGCCGAGAAGTGCCTGTCGGCGGCGGCCATCGCCATCAAGAACGTGATGGGGCTGGTGTGCGACCCGGTGGCCGGACTGGTGGAGATCCCCTGCGCCAAGCGCAACGCCTCGGGCGTGGTGAACGCGATCTTGTGCAGCGACCTGTCGATGGCGGGCATTAAGAGCCAGATACCGTTTGACGAGGTGGTGAGCGCCATGCGCAAGGTGGGCAGACTGCTGCCCGAGTCGCTGCGGGAGACCGCCAAGGGAGGCGTGGCCACCACCCCGACCGGCCTGCGGATGAAAAAGCAGGTGTTTGGCGAGTAGGCCGGCACACCCGGCAGCATTTTAAGCCTTATGTTACAAAAAAAGAGAGCGGACACAGCTGAAGTTGTGTCCGCTCTCTTTTTTGGGCGGGCGCCTGCAGTGCCGAAAACAGCCGGGGCGGCATAAAACAGGCCGCCCACCGCTACTTGGGACCGTACTCGGCCCGCAGGATCTCGGCCATTTGCTGCGGGGTCTCGCGGCAGCCGTTTTGCAGCCACTTTTTGATGATGGCGTTGAGGCCGTGCCGAAAAAACTCGATATGGTAATCGATATAGCGGTCGCCGTAGTAGGCGGCTGCCTGGCGGGTATCGTACTCGGCGACCCCGAGCGCGCCGGTGCTGCCCGGGTGCTCGAGCTTAAAATACGTCTGGTAAAAAAGCTGATTTTGATAGATGTGACAAAAGAGCTTGTAAAAGTCGTTGCTGTTATACTTTTGCTCCCGCTCATCTTGATACAGCTCGGCCACCTGCCGCTCCAGTTCTTTTTGCACGGCGTCGGCCAGATCGAAGATATCGAGATAGCTGGCGTAAAAAGTGGTGCGGTTGACACCGGCGATCTGACAGACGGCGGTGACGGTGATCTTATCGAGCTCGGTGTGCTGCAGCAACTGTATAAAGGCGGCCTGTATTTTTTGTATCGAGGCGCGTTTGCGCCGGTTGTTGGGCGTATTCAGGGCGGTCTCCCCCCTTTTTATTATCGCTACAGATGTGGGCGATCTGATGATTGTACCGGTACTTTTTCTACATTATACTGGATATAGACGATCTGGACAAGTGTTGTGATAATAGGAGGAGACGGCGATGTCAAAACTGAGAGAGGTCAACCGGCCGATAGAAGACGCGGTGGTAGGCGGCTACCGCAAGATCGAAAAAAAGGTGGTGGACAGCTACCGCAAGATCGAGGACCGCTTTATCGACGCCTTTTTGGCACAGGATGGTGAGAGCACCCAACAGGCGCGGGCGCGTGTTGTACAGCAGCGAGAAGAGCGGCAGTGCCAGCAGGACCGGCGGGCCGGGAGGAGAGAGAGATGAAAAAGATCGATCTGGTGACGATGCTGATGGGTGCGGTCGGTGGGATCGCCTTCTCTTTGGGCATGTGCATGTGTACCGTTACCCAGTGGGACACCTTTGGACCGGGCGTGATCACCGGGGCGGCAGGGCTGCTATTTTTAGTGGCTGCACTGGCTGTGCACCGCCGCGGACACGGCAAGCGCTGGCCGGCAATAAGCGGCCGAGCGGTGGGCACGGTGGCCCTGGGCGCAGCAGGCGCGCTGACATTGGGACTCGGCATGTGCATGAGCATGGTGTGGAGCGGACTTTTGGTACCCGGTATTGCCGTGGGGATATTGGGTATCGCGATGCTGCTGTGCCTGGTGCCGCTGTGCCACAGCCGCCACTAGAGAAAAGCCCCAAACGGCCGCTGTGGACCCGCATACTGTACCCCCACTGGTGGGTCTTGCTGCTGTTGTCGCCGATCGCTGTGATGGGACCGGTCGCCGCTTTGACGGCGCGCCACCCACCCACGGCAGCTGCGCCGGCCCTGTATATGCCGACCTTTTACGTGGCGGCGGCCACGGCGGCGCGGGCCTACCGGCTGCTGCGGGGCGCCGGGCGGTGGCTGGGCGGCAGGCCGCTGGTACGCCGCTACCGGACCGAGCACGGCTTTCGGATGCGGGTGACGCTTTACCTGTCGCTGGGCGCGAACACAGTATACGCGCTGTACAAGCTGGCAGCCGGCCACCAGTACCGGGCCTGGTGGCTGGGAGCTGAAGCCCTCTACTATCTGCTTTTGAGTACGGCGCGCTTTTTGCTGCTGCACCACCTGCGGGGGGCTCACCGAGACCCGGCTGCCGATCACCGCAAATATCGCTTTTGCGGGTATTTACTGCTGGTGCTGACTGCCGCCGTCATGGGGGTCGCCGCCGGTGTTCTATACGGCGGCAAGGTGATCACCTACCCCGGCCACCTCATCTATGCCGCAGCCGGTTATACCTTCTACAGCTTTGGGGCGGCGATCGCCGGCTCTGTGCGCAGCCGCCGGTTGAGCGACCCCATTTATGCGGCCAGCCGGGCTATTGCTATGGCGGCGGCGCTGGTGTCGGTATTTTGGCTACAGGCGGCGATGCTGCACAAGTTTGGCGGCAGTGCCCGCTGGCAGCGGCAGATGAACCTGGGTACTGGGGCGGCGGTACTTTTGCTGGTGGCGGCGATGGCCGTATACATGATCGCGCACGGGCAGCGGGCGCTAAAAGCGCTGCCCAGAGCAGAACACAGCGCCGACAAAACCGACCGGCGCACGGCACAGTGCGGACAGACCCGCTTGAGACACAATAAGAGCCTGTAGAGAAGATGCTCTCTACAGGCTCTTATCTTTAGGGGGCAGTGCCGACAGCATCGGCGGTAAGCGACACTGGCCCGGGCACCAGCTCGCGTTTAGAGCTGATCTTTTTTGTTTTCGAGCTCGCTTTTATACGCGGGGCCCATCGTGCGCTGCAGGATCTCCCCGAAACTGTCGCTGTATTCCTGCTGTGTGATATCGTCGACAAAATATTCGATATCCAGGCGCATGCGGATACATTTGTCGTCGCCTAAGTAAAAGGCTATCGAGCTGGCCTTGCTGGTGATCTCGTTTATCAGGGCCATCTCCTCGCTGTCGGTGAATTCAAAGGCCGGGAGGGTGACCTGGATGGAGGCACTGCCCGGCCCCTCGCTTATCACGCCTTTTACCTGTCCTCCACCTTGCTTGGCCATCTCGTCACACTTGGCGAGCAGCTGCTCATAGGTCTGTCTCCCCTCTTCACTGACATGCTTAGGGATGGCGTCTATATACGCGGCCATCTCTTTGAAGAAACCTTTTTGGGTGAGCTGCCCAAAGAATTCGGAGCCGCCGCTCCGGAGGACCTCCGCCTCATCCACCCGATAATCCCGCTCAAAAAACTGCTTTTCCATCTCATTACTCCTTTCGGTATACTTGTTCTCATATAGCATACCATATTTGTGCACAAATTTCATCCCATTAGTGATAATTTTATTCCCAATGGTTTATTTATCATCTTACCCTCCGCACATATACTAGTAGTACCAGAGTATTACTGACAGTGGGGGTGGCAATGAATAAGCCTTTAAATCTATCATCGATCGGCAAACAGATAAGAAAATACCGCGTACAAAAAGGCTGGAGACAGGATGATCTGGCGGAAAAAGCGGATCTGAGCCACAATTATATCAGTTTGATCGAGCGCGGCGTAAAGTTGCCGGCGCTGGATACTTTTATTCGGATAGCCAACGCGCTGGAAGTCACGGCAGATATGCTGCTCGCGGACGTTCTGGAGGAACACCATGTGAAAAACCTGGTGCTTTATGATGAGTTTGAGACATTACCAGATCATGTTAAAAGCCAGATATTTGAGGTAGTGACTGCCCTGATCGAACACGCGCAAAAAAACAGTTAAGTGATATCTAGCAGCGGGACCCAGCGCCCGTTTTTGCTGTGCCGCCACCCGGGGCGATCGGGGGGCGGACCTGAATAGCTAGAGCGGTATACCGGGCTCTGTGGGAAAACCTGCAGGGCCCGCTTTTTATAGGTAGAAAGGAAGTGGCGGCGCATGCAACAGCGCGCGCCGATAAGACCTTTGGTGCGGGCCTTTATCCGCGAGCCATCTTTGCTGGAATTGTTGGGATAATCGCACAACACCGTATACTGACACGCACACAGGGCATTTGGGCACACCCGTTTATTTTGCACCTGACTGCCACCAGCTACCAAAGCAGGTCCAAGCTGCTGAGCGAGATGGACGTTTTGCTGTACCTTGCTCAGGCGGGGAGCCCCTGCCGCCACACCGATCCGCCCGCTGTGGGGCGAGCTGGTCACAGCCGGACAGCAGGAGGCCCAGGCGGTATTGGCGGCCGCTTTTACAATTGCGGCCGGCCGGGTGAACAGAACAGAGCGCCCTAACGACCGCGCCAACAGTTTGGAGATCGGCACGCTGTCGAGACAGTACCGGCCAGGAAGCGGATATTCCAGGCAGCGCACATTTTTGCAGGGGCAACACCTGGCTAAGTCAGCAGCAGGCAGCAGAGAACAGCAGCGGGCAGCAGAGGGCGGCAGAGAAATTTGGCCGCTGCGGCCGGCAGCCGGCACGCGCCTATCAGGACTTTTTGTTACAGCTGGCAGCGCTGGCAAGAAACGACACCAATTTGGGCCTGACCCACGGGGACTACCTGCTTTCAAATATGAACATAACGGCTGGCGACCCAGTGACGGTATACGACTTTGATGAGTGTGCATACGGCTGGTCGCTCTTGGACATAGCCGTTTACCTGTACTACTCTACCTGATCGGCGGCGAACCCTGAAGGAGCAGTATGCAGAGCCGGGGCCCCAACGATCTGCACACCGATCTCTGTGCGGGTACCGGCGCGAAAAGCAGCTTCCCATCGGCGGAACTTGACCAGCTGGACCTGTTTTTTACTCTGCGCGACTTACCCGCTGCCGTCGATTATTGGCTATTAGAGGGCGAGACGAACAGTCGCCGTGGGACCGCGATCTAAAGATCGCCGCCACCCGGAGCGTACTGAGCACTGTATCAAAAGCCGTTTTTTGACAGCAGGCCTCTGAAGGTCCAGCTGGCTGAAGAACAGCCGAGTGGCAGATGACGCTTTTAGCCGGCGCCGCAGGGCATGAGTCCATGCGCTTACCGACCCGGCTGTTTGGACGGGCCCGCCGGAAGCAGCGGACTGTGGATCTGCCTGCTATCGCCCCCTATAAAGCAGATAACAGAACGCGATAAATATGCCACCTGTCGGCTGACAGGTGGCATATTTTTAGTGTGATCATTGAATGGTGACGATGGTGACGCCCGCCTCGCCTTCACCAAAGGTGCCCAGGCGATAGCCGGCCACATTTTTGTGGTGGCGCAGGTACTCGTGGATGCCTTTGCGCAGGGCACCGGTACCTTTGCCGTGGATGATGCTCAGCTGGGTGAGGCCGGAGAGCAGCCCCTGATCGATAAAGCTGTCGATCTCCATGGTGGCCTCCTCTACGTTCATACCGCGCACATCGATCTCCATCTCGACTTTGGCACTGGCTTTGCTGCGCGGGCCGCGGTAGCTCTGGCTCTTTTTCTTTTTGGGCGTCTCGAGCAGGCGCAGCCGGTCGAGGGTGACGGTGGTCTTCATGGCGCCGGCCTGCACCTCGGCTTTTTTGCCGGTGACGCGCAGTACCTCGGCCGGGGCGTTCATACCTTTGATGGTGACGGTGTCGCCGGGGCGCAGCGGCCGGGGCAGCTGGTAGTGATCGTCGGACTCTATCGGTTTGCCGGCGATGTCGTAGAGCTTATCCACCCGGTTGCGCACCGCACCGGGGGTGAGGGACGCATCTTTTTTGCGGTGGCGCTCTTTGATCTCGGCGATGACCTGCTCGCTCTCGCGCTTGACCTTGTCGATGACGGTGCTGGCGTAGTAGTGGGCGCGCTCGGTCTCGTCTTTTGCCTGGCGCAGGCGGCGGTCGATCTCCTTTTTGCTCTCCTCCTGCTGGCGCCTGGCCTTTCGGGCGTAGTGCTCGGCCAGCTCGGTCTGGTGGACCAGCTCGGCGCGCTTTTGCTCGAGGCTCTCGATGACGTCCTCGAATTTGAGGTCGTCGGACTGGACATAGCCCTTGGCCGTATCGATGATCATGCGGTTGATGCCCAGTTTACCGGCGATGGCAAAGGCGTTGGAGCGGCCGGGCACACCGGTGATGAGCCGGTAGGTGGGGCGCAGGCTCTCGACATCGAACTCGCAGCTGGCGTTTTCGACCCCGCCCTCTTTGAGGGCGTACATCTTGAGCTCGGCGTAGTGGGTGGAGGCGGCCGTTTTGCAGCCCACCGAGCGCAGGTGCTCCAGTATGGCGATGGCCAGCGCCGCGCCTTCGGTGGGGTCGGTGCCGGCGCCCAGCTCATCGAGCAGCACCAGCGACCCCCTGCCGGCGTATTTTAGGATATCGACGATGTTGACCAGGTGGGAGGAGAAGGTGGAGAGAGACTGCTCGATGCTCTGCTCGTCGCCGATGTCGGCAAAGATGCCGCTGAAATAGCCCATCCGGCTGCCCTGAGCGGCGGGGATGAGCAGCCCCGCTTTGGCCATGAGGGCAAAGAGGCCCAGCGTTTTGAGACACACTGTTTTGCCGCCGGTGTTGGGGCCGGTGATGACCAGAGTATCGTACTGCTGACCCAGCGAGATATCGACCGGTACCACCACCTCTTTGGCGATGAGCGGGTGGCGGGCCCGGCGCAGCTCGATCTGCAGGTCGTCGCCCAGCAGGGGCTTGGTGCAGTCGTACAGGCGGGCCAGGCGGGCCTTGGCCATGAGCAGGTCGATCTGGCAGAGCAGATCGTAATCGTAGAGGATATCCTGCCGCACGCCCACCACGAAATCGGTGAGCTCGGCCAGGATGCGCTCGATCTCCTGCTGCTCTTTGACTTTGCCTATGCGCACCTCGTTGTTGAGCTCGACTACGGCCATGGGCTCGACGAAAAGGGTGGCCCCGCTTTGGGAGGTATCGTGTACCAGGCCCGGCAGTGAGCCCTTATACTCCTGCTTGACCGGCAACACGAAACGGCCGTCGCGCATGGTGACGATGCTCTCTTGCAGGTATTTTTGCTGGGTGCTGGAGTGGATGATGGCGTCGAGCTTTTCGCGGGCACGGTTTTGCGCCCGCAGAATGGCCCGGCGGATGGAGAACAGCTCGTCGCTGGCGGTGTCAGCCAGTTCCTCCTCATTCTCGATGGCGCTGTCGATACGGCGGTAGATCTCGCTGTGGAACACCAGCTGATCGAAATAGGGATCGAGTACGCCGGTGGTCCCCTCACAGTTTCGGTACCAGCTGAGCGCGTCGCGGCAGCCGGCCATGAGTCTGGCCACGTTGAGCAGCTCGCGGATGGAGAGCACGCCGCCTTTTTGCGCGCGTGTGAGCGGCTGGGTCACGTCGTGAATGTGGCCGATCCCCGGCTCGGAGTATCGCAAAAACAGCGTGTACATCTCGTCGGTGCGGTCGAGGGAGGCCACGGCGTCGGCGTAGCTCTGGCTGAGCAGCTCCTGGGGGTCGAGCTGGGTATTTTTTTCGCAGAAGGTGCGCTTTTGCAGGGTATGTACGATCTTATCGAATTCCAGCAATTTAAAGTGTTTTTGGATGTCCATACTGCTCCTCATGCCCGTTTTTTCGGGTCTAAATGGGTATGCGGCCCGAAAAAACGGGCCGTCGCGGCAGTTATTATTATGTGATCGACAGGCGGCGGACCGATCGGGCGCCGCCCGGCATACAGGCTATGTAGAAAAGCTTTCGCGACAAGTGGGCTCTGGCGGCGTTTGCCGCCGGCGGTCACAGCAGACCTTTATAAAAGTCCAGCGCCTTGAAGCGGCCGTCGGTCTGATAGATGAGGTACTGCTCGGCCAGTTTTTCGAGGGTGGCGAGCGTAGTGGCATCTACCCGGAAGTTGAAGAGGCGGGAGAAATCGCTGTAGATGATGTGGCGCATGGCGGCCAGCAGCCCCGACCCCAGCAGCGTATAGTGGCTGTCGTCGACGGGGAGGTGGCATTCGCGGCAGATGAGGTCGCCGCTCTGGGGGCTAAAGTACATGCCCTGATCGACAAACTGGCCGCAGCGCGCGCAACCCACCAGGTCGGGCATGTAGCCGCTCATGGACAAGAGCCGCAGCTCGAAGAGCGGCTTGAGGTAAGAGATATCGCGTTTGCCGTTGTCTAAAAAATAGAGCGTGTTGAGCACCAGCTTCAGGTGGCCGCGCAGGTCGGTCTCGTCGGGCGCCAGTTTGCGCACCAGCTCTAAAAAATACATGGCCAGCGACAGCTTGACCACGTCTTGGCGGAGATTCCAAAACTGGACCTCGATACGGGCGTCGTCGACGGTGTACATGCTTTTGCCCTGATAGAGAGAAAAGCTGGAATACGCCAAAAGGCTGGTGGAGCTCACCAGCCTGCTGCGCACCCGCATGGCCCCTTTACAGGAGGCCGACACGAGACCGAGACCGTCGGTCAGGATGTGGACGATCTTGTCCGCCTCGCCGACTTTCACCTCTTTAACTACGATCCCTTTCACTGAATAGATGCCGCTCAATGGCCTGTACCTCTGCTGTGTGTGCCTGCTGGCAGTAGGCCAGATAGTCGCCCACCGCGCCGGTGTGCGCAAATCTGTCCCACAGCTGCAGCTCTAAGGGCTCCTGTTTCATCCGCCGCGCCTCCTTTTTGTATAAGATCGCTTTGATCTTACTGTGCACAAAAAGTCGCGGCGGTATGTCTGCCAAAAGTTTCTTTGGCGTTTTGCCTGATTTACGGGGATAAAGTTTTAAATATTTCTGATGGGGGCGCGGCGCGTTTCGACACGCGGCGCCGAGAGAGGTGCTACTCCTCGACCAGGCCGAAGTTTTTGATGAGCCCCTCTTTGTTGCGCCAGTCCTCTTTTACCTTGACCCAGCACTGCAGGTTGACCCGGCAGCCCAAAAACTGCTCGATATCCTGGCGGGACTGGGAGAGTATTTTTTTGAGCATACTGCCCTGCTTGCCGATGATCATCCCCTTGTGGGACTGCCGCTCGCAGTAGACGGTACAGTCGATATCCACCAGGTCCTGACCGGGGCGCTCTTTAAACTTCTCGACTACCACGGCGGTGCCGTGGGGGATCTCCTCGAACATGTTGCGCAGGATCTTCTCGCGCACGATCTCGGAGACGATGACCCGTTCGGGCTGGTCGGTCAGGGCGTCGTCGGGGAAAAAGTGGGGGCTCTCGACGGCGTAGTCCTTTAGGGCGGCGATGAGGTCGTCTACCCCGTCGCGCTGGGTGGCGGAGATAAAGAACACCGCGGCAAAATCGGCTTTTTGGGTGAACTGGGCAGCGCGGGCGAGCAGCTGCTCTTTATTATCGACGGTGTCTATTTTGTTGACACAGAGAATGGCCGGGGCGCCGGAGGCACCAATATCGGCCAGCAGCTGCTCCTCGGCTTCGCGGATGGGGCCGGAGGGCTCGGTGACCAGCACGCTGACATCGACGTCGCCGATGGCCTGACCTACCGCCTTGACCATGTGGGCGCTGAGCTTGGTCTTGCCTTTGTGCAGGCCGGGCGTGTCGATAAAGACCATCTGCGTCTCGTTTTGAGTGAGCACGCCGGTGATCTTGGTGCGGGTGGTCTGGGGCTTGTCGGAGACGATGGCCACCTTCTCTTGCAGGATGGCATTGAGCAGCGAGGACTTGCCCACGTTGGGGCGGCCCACGATGCTCACAAAGACCGATCTGCTGCCCATTGGCTCGGGGCGGGGGGTATCTGTCATAAGTCGTTCCTCTCGTGGTAAACGCCGGCCGGCCCGCCCCACCGCGTTTTGCGGGCATGGGGCGGGGGCGGCTGGCGGCTGTTATTTTTTATTAAGACCGCCGCGCACCAGCAACCAGCTGGCTAAAAGCAGCAGGGCGGTGAGCGGCAACGGCCAGGGGCTGCGCAGAGCGGCGAGCAGCCGTGCCGGGCGGCCTGACTGGCAAAAGAGCAGCAGGCCGACGGCGGCCGCGGCTATGGCCGCCACCAGCACGGCGGCGGCCGCTACATCTTTACAGCGGCCGATGGCGCTGTCGTGTTCGGGGCAGACCTTGTCGCACAGTACCTCCAGCGCGGTGTTGCCGAGCTCGGCGGCCAACACACTGCCGCAGCACAGGGCGATCAGGCCCCACTGGCCGGCTGAAAAGCGGGCGAAAAAGCCCAAGTAGCACACCCAGACGGCGGCTGCCAGGTGAAAGCGCAGGTTGCGCTGGCTGCCCAGCGCCCAAAAAAGGCCGCGAAAGGCATGTCCAAAACTGTGAACAAATTGTAAAAACAGCCCTTTTGGGCGCTGTTTTGGCACCTTATCGCCCCCTTAATGGCCGGCAGCTCCGCCCGCCCTCTATGTAAGCCGGCAGACCGGACCCGGGTGCCGATGCTGTGCGGCGGGCGAAAGACCGGCACCGGACCGGGACCAGATGGCCGCACAGATGTTTGCGGCCGGGCGGGGGCGGGCCTTTTTATTTTAGGATGTCTTCGTCGACGTAGCTGGCGTTGCGGGGCAGGCCCAGTTTGAGCATGATCGCCTCTTCTTTTTCGCGCATGCGCACCTGCTCCAAGCCGCCGCCTTCGTGGTCGTAGCCGAGGATGTGCAGCATGGAATGGGTGGTGAGAAAGGCGATCTCGCGCTGGAAGGAGTGGCCGTAGATCTCGGCCTGGGACTGGGCGCGCTCGGCGGAGATGACAATATCGCCCAGCACGAAGGCGCCGGTCTCCATATTCTTGTCGTACACGCCGTCTTTGCCCAGGGGAAAGCTGAGCACGTCGGTGGGTATATCTTTGTTGCGATAGGCAGCGTTGAGCTCCTGGATCTGCTCGTTGTCGACGAAGGTGACGCTCACCTCGGCCGGGCCGGGGAACTGCTCGGCGGCCAGCACAGCAGTGCAGGCACGGCGGACCAGCAGGCGCAGCCCAGAGGGCAGCTTGACCTGTTTTTGCTTGTTGGTGATCAAAACTTTTACACTAGCCATGGTGTTTCTCCTCACGTCACTGTGCCGATCTTTTACCGGCACTACTTTTACACGTACGCCCATTTTTACCTCTTATCTGTATGGGGCTGCTCTGGTGAGCGGGCCTTTTTATTTTCCTGTTTTTGGTAGTAGCGCTCGTAGGCCCGGATGATCTCCATGACCAGGCGGTGGCGCACCACGTCTTTTTCGGTAAAATATATCTGGGCGATATCCTCCACGTCGCGCACGATGCGGGCGGCGACGACCAGGCCGGACTGGCGGCTGTCGGGCAGGTCGATCTGGGTGATGTCGCCGGTGACCACTGCTTTGGAGCCGGCCCCCAGGCGGGTGAGGAACATCTTCATCTGCTCGGGGGTGGTGTTTTGGGCCTCGTCCAGAATGATGAACGACTCGTTTAAAGTGCGGCCGCGCATGTAGGCCAGCGGCGCCACCTCGATGTTGCCGCGCTCCTGATACTTATAGAAAGTCTCGGCGCCGAGCATGTCAAACAGAGCGTCGTACAGGGGGCGCAGATAGGGATCGACCTTCATCTGCAGGTCGCCGGGCAAAAAGCCCAGTTTTTCGCCCGCCTCGACCGCCGGGCGGGTGAGGATGATCTTCTCGACCTCGCCGGCGCGAAAGGCCTTGACGGCCATAGCCACGGCCAGATAGGTCTTGCCGGTGCCGGCGGGGCCGATGCCGAACACCACCGAATTTTGGGCGATGGCCTCGACATATTTTTTTTGGCCGAAGGTCTTGGCCTTGATGGGGCGGCCCTTGGCCGAGAGACAGACGATGTCGCCGTCGGCGACCGGGGGCGGCTGGCTGTCGCCGCCGGCGGCCAACTCGAGCGAATAGCGCACGTTTTGGTCGTCTAGCGGGGTGCCGCTTTTTTGGATGAGCAGCAGGTTCTCGATCGCCTTTTTGGCCCCTGCCGTCTGCACCTCGTCGCCGTCGAGACGCACCGCCCCGTCGTGGGAGGTGATGCGCACCCCGAAGCGCCGCTCGATCTGCTTGACGTTCTCGTCGAAGCGGCCAAACAGCTCGGCCAGCTGCTGGGGGGTACAGCCCTCCAGTAAAAGTTCTTCCATGTACATACCTCGATCATCATAGCGCTGTGGCGGCGATGCCTTTGGGCCCGGAGGCCAAAAACTGCCGCCTATCCAGACATATCCCGACACCGGGGCGACCGGCGCACAGTGGCGCCCGGGCTGCCGGCCGTCGGGATAGCTGGCTGCACCGCAGCGGCGACCGACCGGGGCCAGTCTTTTTCTGCGGGGCGAGAAATTTACTTTGATTATAGCACAAAACTAGAAAATGTAACAGTATTATTGCGAAATTTCTTGTGATTTTGCTATATTTTCTTCACAGGTCACAGTGTACTCGACGAACAGGCTGCCGTCGCGCTCCTCGAGCTGGGTGACGGCGCACTGCGGCGCGAGATCTTTGTAGTTTTGAGCCATAAAGGCCTGCACCTGCTCGTCGGCCTGCTGTTTGGCCTCCTCGGAGGTGAGCGTGCGGACCTGACTTTTGACCGGGGTGATCTTTTGGGTGATGAGGTCGATGGGGATCTCGACCGAGAGCAGTTTGAGATCCCACTTCTTTTTCTGGATCATGAACTCCCCCTCCAGTTTTTTGGGAAAGTACAGGGGCAGCTTGAAGCCGAACAGGTCGAGCACGCGCTGCTCTTTGGCCTCGCCGGCGGGGACCCATTCGGTCTTTTGCAGGGGGATGAGATAGGAGACCTTCTCCTCGGTCTGGGCCCAGACCTCGCCCTGCGCGTGCTTGTAGACGGTGCGCTGCCAGTAGTCCTGAAACATGCCGCTGATGAGCACATCCCCCTGCCCTACATACTGGCCGATCTCCACCTGAGGGTGACCCTCCAGCGGCTGGATGCGCAGGATCTTGCCCTTTTTGGCCGCGACGATGTCGCAGGGCTGGCGGGGGTCGACGATCTCGCCTTTTTTCTGCTGCTCGCGCACCTCGATAAACAGCTGGGTACCCTTGTTGGAGATGGTCATATCGGCCAGGTCGGGCAGCGCCAGCAGCGCCTTTTCCTCGGTGGCTTTGCGGTTGAGCCGCCGCAGGTCTTTGCCCTTATTGACCCCCAGGTCGGACAGTGTTTGCAAAATGGACTGGGTGCTGACCTTCTCGTTACCGGTGACCTGGATGGTCCAGGTGAGGTGGGACATGTGCAGCAGAAACCCGGCGCAGAGCAGCAGACCCACCACAGCGCCGATGCGCTTGCGGTAGCGGCGCGCCCAGAAGGGCAGCCCCTTCTTTTTTTGGATGCGCAGGCGCACGCCGGTACTGCGGGCCAGGTGGTGCATCTGCTTGTAGTCGCGCGCCACGGTGTTGGCGGTAAAGCCCTCGGGCTCTTTTTGCAGGCCCCACAGGCGCAGGCCGTTTTTGTTTACCAGATTGATGAACCGCTCGCTGAAGATGCCGCGCAGGCGAAACTGCACGGTGCCCAGCAGCCAGCGGATAAACGAGACCAGATACAAACCCTGTCTCCCCCTTTTTCTTCTTGTGACCGGCCGGGCGGCCGTATCTCTTCCCTAGTGCATGTACTCGATGGTGACAAATCTGCCCTGGACGATCGCATCGGTATCACTCATGCATTTGAGGGACAGGTCTTCCCCCTCGAACTTTATCTGCATTTTGCCCAGGCTGAGCACGATGACGCTCTCGTCGTACTCCAGTACGCCCTGACAGCCCTCGATGATGGCCTCGGTATTGCCCATGAGCTCGATGCGGCTGTCGGTGAGGTGGGCGCTGTCGATGAGCTGCTTGGTATCTACCAGCAGTGAAAAGGGCTTTTTTTCGCCCTGCTTGTTTTTTCTGCGTCTGTTCATGGCCGATCCCTCCCGTTCATATATATTAGCCAGCGGCTGCATTTAGCCCCCGGGCCGCCGAGTATCTGCCGCGGGGAGGCAAAATGGCCGATAAGGAGTGGGGTACTGGATGTATGCTATGTGGGGAAAAGTGAAAAAACACGCCGGCGAGGGCTGGCAGATCGCCGTTTGCCTGCTGCTTTTGTGGGGGGTGACTGCCGGCGGAGACCTGGCCCGGCAGGGGGTGCTGCGGGGGCTGGCCACCTGCTATAAAGTGCTCATCCCTTCGCTGTTCCCGTTTATGATCGTGGCCGGACTGGTGATGAACACCCCTATGTCGCGGGTGATCAGCTGGCTGTTGCGGCCCCTGAGCCGCTGGGTGCTGCGGGTGTCGCCCCAGGGGGGGAGCGTGTTTGCCATGTCGATGATCGGCGGCTTTCCGGTGGGGGCCAAGCTGGTGCGCGCCGGGTACGATGGCGGACAGCTGCCGGGAGACGAGGCCCGGCGACTGGCGCTGTACTGCATCGGCGCGGGGCCGGCCTTTGTGGTGACCGGGGTGGGCATGGGCATGTTTGGCAGCGCTGCGGTGGGCGGGCTCTACTACCTGTGCTGTGTGCTGAGCGCGCTGATACTGGGGGCGCTGTTGAGCCGACTGCCGGGCCGGCGGCGGGGGCCGGCGGTCGCCCCAGCCAGGGCAGCTGTAAAGGCAAAAAACTTTCCCCCGTTTTCGGCGGCACTGGTGACAGCGGTGAGCACAGCGGTGACCTCGATGCTGTCGATCTGCGGGTATGTGATCGCCTTTTCGGCGCTGCTGGAGCTGGTGCGGCGCTGGCTGCCGCTGCCCGCCCACCTGACTGCGCTGCTGAGCGGGCTGCTGGAGGTGACGACCGGCTGTGCGGCGGCCAGCGGGCTGCCGGGCAAGCTGGGGCTGTGCGCGGCGGCGTTTTTTTTGGGGTGCACGGGGCTCTCGGTCGTTTGCCAGGTGCTGTTTTGCCTGGGGGACCTGGCCGACATGGGGCGGCTGCTGCTTTGCCGGCTGCTGAGCGGCGTGCTGACACTGGGGCTTTTTTTGCTGCTTTACGGGCTGCTGCCCAGCGAGAGCGCCGATGTGTGGCAGAATGTGGCCATCCCCCTAAAAACCGCCCACAACAGCCCGGCCACCGCGCTGCTGCTGGTGCTGTTTTGCCTGTGTGCGCTGTGGAAATTTTGCCGCCCGCACACCGCTTTACGGCGGTAAAAAAATGCGGTATACTGAGATGCAGCGGCGGTACCGGAGGAACGATGCCCGCCGCCAGAAAATGGATGCTGCGCAAGAGAAGTCAGCACATAGATAGGAGCGGTGCCACTTTGTTCGGCAACAGCCAGAAATTATTTGGAAGATTTATCGAGCCCAGCTGCAACTACTGCGAACACGGGCGGGCCATGCGCGGGCAGGACCTGATCCTGTGCGATAAAAAAGGGGTGGTGGCCCCTTATTACAGCTGCAAAAAGTTTATGTATGCCCCCTTAAAGCGGGTGCCCAAGCCACGGCCCAAGCCAATGGATTTTGACCCCGACGATTTTAAGCTGTAAAGGCAAAAGCCCTCCGCACGGTGCGGAGGGCTTTTTGATATCGGCGGCCGGGAGGCCTGTCGTATACACAGCCTGAGCGGCGCTACAGGACCATTTTGAGCAGCATATAGCAGGAGGCGCCGATAGCCAGCGCAGCCACCATCCACTTGAGCAGTTTCAGGTTGACTTTGCCCGCGACTTTGGCCCCCACCAGCACCCCTACAGCGTGGGTGACGACACAGACAGCGGCCAGCAGCAGGAAGTTTTTGCCCTGCACCTGACCCATATAGCCGACACAGGCCGGCAGGGCGATGGCCACCGAATCGAGCAGGCTGATGCCCACGGCCGCCCGCAGGTCGACCCCCAGCAGCGCCAGCAGCGGCACCACCAGGATGGGACCGCCGGCCCCGGTGAGCGAGCAGATGGCGGCGGTGACTGCGCCCATGAGCAGCAAAAACGGCTTGCTGGCGGTGAGCGGCGAGCGATCTTTGCCCGGACCTTGCCGGTCTTTTTTGACCAGGATCGAGATGCCGGAGGCCAGCACCACGGTGTAGAGCAGCACTTTGGCGATATCTACCGGGATGAGCGTGTTCAGCCACACCCCGCCCAGAGCGCCCAGCACGCTGCCGGCGCAGAGCGGCAGCGCCAGCTGCATATCGAGGTGGCCCTCTTTTTTATAGGACCAGGCCCCGAGGATACCGGAGGTGAGAAAGGCCAAAAAGGCCAGTGCCAGCGAGTCGGCCAGCGGCAGGCCCAGAAAGCCCCCGAAGGTGATGGGCAGCAGAAAGCCGGCGATGCCGGAAATGCCGATGAGCACCCCGACGGCCAGACTGGAAAGGCCAATGATGGTAATGATCAAGATGTTCTCCCCTTTTTATTTAGTTGCATATGAGCCGTTTGTGCAGGTCGGCGGCGCGGCGCAGCACAGCTTTTTCGTCGATGGTCTTTACTTGCCGGTCGCGCATGAGCCACCGGCCGGCTACCATCGAATCGCAGACATCGGCGGCGGTGACCGTTTCGACCAGTGTATGTACGAGGTCGGCGGTGGGCAGGATGTGGGGCTGACAGAGATCGATGGCGATGAGATCGGCCTGATAGCCGGGGGCCAAACGGCCGATATGGCGGCGCCCCAACGCGGCGGCCGAGCCGGCGGTGGCCATGTGCAGGATGGTGGCGGCGGGCAGGATGGCGGGATCGGCGGTGGCGGCCCCGTTGACGGCGTTTTGCACCGAGCGCAGGATCTTCATCTCGTTCCAGAGACTGAGACCGCCGTGGGCGGCGCCGTCGGTGCCCAGGCCCACGGGGATGCCCTGCTCGAGCAGGCGGGGGGCCGGCGGTACCCCTTTACCGCTGTTGCTGAAGGGGCAGTGTACGGCGCGCACGCCCCGCGCGGCCATGAGCGATATCTCGCTGTCGGAGACGAAGATACAGTGGGCAGCCAACAGCCGACTGCCCAGTACGCCCAGCGACTCCAGATAGGCCATGGGACGCAGCTTATACTTTTCGAGACAGGCATTTACCTCGCCGGGGTACTCGTTCATGTGTACGTGTACGCTGGTGCCCAGCTCCTCGGCGGCGGCAAAGGTGCCGGCTATTAGCTGGGGGGAGCAGGAGAGCAGCGTGCGCAACGAGAAGGACACGGTGAGCCGCCCCTGCGCCTTTTGGTGCCAGCGCGCAAACAGCTGGCGGTTATTTTGCAGCGCCTGCTGCGCATCGGCCCGCATGGTGGCGGGGACGCCGGGCTGATCGATGGTGGAGCAGGTGAGATCGGCGCGCAGACCGGAATCGGCCACCGCCTGGGCCACTTCGTCCATGAAGCGGCCGCCGGCATCGGCAAAGGCGGTGGTGCCGGACTTTATCATCTCGAGGCAGGCCAGCTGGGCGCTGACCTGGACGGTTTCCCGGTCGAGGCCGCTCTCGAACGGGAGCATGATGCGGGTCCAGATCATGGGCAGCTCGTCTAGAATACGGCCCCGCAAGAGCTGCTGACAGGTGTGGGTGTGGCCGTCGATAAGGCCGGGCATGTAGAGTTTGCCGCTGCCGTCTACCAGCTGGACGGCGGCATCTGCAGCAAGGTCTGGGCCCAGCGCGGCGATCTTTTGCCCGCTGATACCGATATCCCAGCCGGTGTGCAGCTGCATATCTGCATCGAGCACGGTGGCGTTTTGTATGAGTACATCATAGTTCATAAAATAGTCCTCCCCTATTTTGCGGCGGCGGGCGGCATTTTTTAGATCGGCGCCGCCGGCCCGGCCGGCGCCCAGCACCCAGTATAGCGGAGGGGCGAGGCGGCTGAACAGGACAAAAGTCTCTTTTCAGGAAAAAAAGTTTGCCGTATACTGTATATATAAGGGACAGCGCCCGATAGAGCGGAGGGATACGGATGCAGATAGAACAGATACTGGCGCGCACCGCCAACTGGCCGGAGCTGTGCCGCTGCTTGGCGGCAATGCCGCCGGCGCTGGCCGCCACAGCCAGCGAGCAGCGCTATGACGCCGGTGCACTGCTGCAGCAAAAAGGCGACGAGGTGGACCGGTTGGGCATTTTGTGCCGCGGCAGCTTGCGGGTGGTGAACCCCTTTGACACCGGCGACAGCTATGTGATCGAACAGGATGACGCGGTGGACTTTGTGGGCGACGTGGTGCTGCTGGCCGGCGAGCGCCGGGCCCCTATCTCGCTGCAGGCGGTGACCGACTGCCTGATCTTGTGGTTTGAGCGGGCGGCGTTTGCCCGCTGGGTGCAGGGCGACCCCGCACTGCTGCGGCTGATGGCCGGGCACATTGCCGGCAAGCTGTACCGCTCCTCTTACCGGCACGGGCAGCCGCTGTTTTACCCCGGCCCACGGCTGCTGGCCGACTTTTTGAGCCGCTATGCCGACCAGAACCGGCCGGGCGACGACGGGCGCTACCGCGTGACGGATACCCGGCAGCAGTTGGCCCAGCTGCTGGGGCTGAGCCAAAAGACGGTGGACCGGGCGGTGGCCCAGCTGAAAAAGCAGCAGCTCATCGATACCGACCGGGGCAAGATCGTATTTTCTGATCGGCAGGCGGCTGGGCTGCGAGAGCTGGGCAGCTGACGGGCACACAGGCAAGCGGCAGGCCCCGGTGGGACCTGCCGCTTTTTTTACTGTATTGATTTTTGACCCGCTCAACCGGCGGTGTAGCTGCGGATGGTGGACAGCCAGGCATCGACAGCCTGCTGCGACAGCTGCAGCTGAGAGGTGCCGGTATCGACGCTGGCGACGAACTGCGACAGCTCCTCCCCCTGCGGCTGCAGGTAGTAGATCTCGAGCTCTTCACACAGGGATAGGAGCAGCTCGTCGTAGGACTGGATCTTGCTGTTTTGGAAATTGGGCAGCGCCTGCTGGGTGGCGCTGTCGACAGTGGGGATGGCCAGCAGGTAGACCTGTGCTTTGGGCAGCTCTTTTTGCACCCGCTGCACAAAATCGCGTATGCTGCTGCGCATATCTTCGCCGGAGAGCCAGGAGACGCCGTTGAGACCCAGGCAGATATACACCTTTTTGGGGCCACTATTTTTGAGCGCCTGCAAGGCGGTGACGCTCTGCCCGTTTTGCGTGAACAGCTGCTCGCGCAGAATGTTGCTGGGGTTTGCTTTGCCGGTAGCCAAAAACAGAGTGCTCCCATCCCAAAAGCTGTGTTTGGAGAGCGCGGCGACCAGGTCGTCACCCACAAAGGCGGCGTCTTTAAAGTAGCCGGCCGTCTTCTCTTTCCCCTTTTTGGGGGTGACTTTTTGAGCGGCGGCGCTGCTGGCGGCCATGCCCGACTGGTTGCCGACCAGGTTGGCGGTGGTGTGTTTTTCGTTGCCGGGGCCGTCGCTCTGGGGCCAGAGCAAAAAGGCCAGCAGCACGACCAGCGCCACCGCCAGCACGGCCAGCACGATCTTTTGGCCGCGGCGGCTCTTGGGTACCATCTCGTTCATATCGAAGCGGTTTTTATGAAAAAGGGGGCTATTTCTTCTCACGCCGGGTCCTCCCTGTTCGGATCATATCGATCTGCTCAAACTGCGCCGGGGCACAGACAGTTCTTATATTATAGCGCAGAACCAAAAAAAATGAAAGCTACCTCTTGACTGTTTGCCGAAAATAGTGAATAATAGTGTGTGTTCTGTGACGGGACCGTGCTAGAGTGGCTCAGTTGGTAGAGCAGCTGATTCGTAATCAGCAGGCCGTGGGTTCGAGTCCCATCTCTAGCTCCAAAAATAGCGCCGGACTTTCATGTCGGGGCGCTATTTTTTATTTTTTCAGTGCCGTTTGAGCGGCGGCCGGGAGCGCGCCGGAGCCAGCGGGACCGGGCGCCGGGCGAGCAGACCAGAGCGTGAGGAGGTATGTATGCGCAACATTCAGATCGTGGGGGCCAGAGAGGGAAACCTGCAAAACATTTCTCTGGAAATACCGAGGGATAAGCTGGTGGTGTTTACCGGGCTATCGGGCTCGGGCAAGTCGACGCTGCTGCTTGACGTGCTGTTTAACGAGTGCCAGCGGCAGTACCTGGAGGCCATGGCTATGGAGGGCATTCGCAAGCCGCAGGTGGAGCGCATACGGGGCGCGTCGCCGGCCATCTATATCTCTCAGGGGGACGCCAACAGAAACCCGCGCTCGACGGTGGGTACCAAGACCGACCTGTACACCGACCTGCGCATGATCTACGAAAAGCTGGGCGAGCGCAGCTGCCCCCACTGCGGGGCGCACATCGCGGCGGCCGACTGCCGCGAGGAGACCGAAAAGCGCGACGGCGAGTTTTACGTGTACATGTACTGCTGCCGGTGCGGGCGGCGGATGCGCAAGCTAACCCGCACCGACTTTTCGTTTAACACCCGCGAAGGCGCCTGCCCCACCTGCGCGGGACTGGGCAGTGTGCACACCGTGCGGCGGGAGGCGGCGGTGGACGAAGCGCTGACGCTGGAGGACGGGGCGGTGCGCTGCTGGGAAAAGCAGTACGCCAAATACCAGCTGTCGCTGCTGTACCGGGCCTACGCCCACTACGGTCTGCCGGCGCCCGCCCACCAGCCGGTAGCCCAGTTCAGCGCGCTGCAGCGGGCGATCCTCTACGAGGGGAGCAGCTGTGCGCTGGTGCGGCAGGTAATGCCGGACTGCCCGCCGCCCAAGACCGCGGGGGCCGGCAGATTTGAGGGGGTAGTGCCCAACCTGCAGCGACGCCTGGCGGAAAAAAGCGGCGACGCCGGCAGCCTGGAGCCGTTTTTTGAGCACGCGGTATGCCCGGACTGCCGCGGCCAGCAGCTGGGGCCGATGTCGCGGGCGGTGACTGTGCGGGGCACCCGGCTGCCGCAGCTGGCGCAGTACACCCTGCAAAAGCTCTGCCGCTGGGCAGAGACGCTGCGAGCCGACCTGCCCCGGCCCCAGCTGGCGCTGGTGGCGGACTACCTGCTGGACATAGAGACCAAGCTGGGCCGACTGCGGCGGGTGGGGCTTGACTACCTGACATTACAGCGGCAGGTAGTGAGCCTGTCGGGCGGCGAGCGACAGCGGCTGCGGTTGGCGGCGGCGCTGGACTGCGACTTATCGGGCCTGTTATACATTTTAGACGAGCCCACCGCCGGGCTGCACCCCCGCGACACGGCCGGACTGGTGGACATTTTAAAAAAGCTGCGCGACTTGGGGAACACCGTACTGGTTATTGAGCACGACCCCGACGTGATGGCCGCCGCCGACTATCTGATCGACATGGGGCCGGGCGCCGGGCGGCACGGCGGGCAGGTGGTATCGGCCGGTACACCGGCGGACATTGCGCGGCAGGACACGGCCACCGGGCGCTGCCTGCGCCGAGCACCGCTGGGCAAGACCCATTACCGGGCGGCCGACGGCGCGGTGGATATCGGCAACGCAGTTATGCACAACCTGCAGGGGCTGGACCTGCGCCTGCCCTGTGGCTGCCTGGTGGCGGTGACCGGGCCCTCGGGCTCGGGCAAGTCGACGCTGGTATTCGAAGTGCTTGCCAAGGGGCAGCCCGACAGCGGTGCGAATGCGGTGCGCGGGCGGCAGCAGTTTGCGCAGGTGGTAGAGGTGCGGCAGGGCGGCATAGCGCGGATGAAGCGCTCGAACGTGGCGACTTACTGCGGAGTATACAGCGAGATACGGGCGCTGTACGCCCGCACCGAGGGGGCCAAAAAGGCGGGGCTGGGGGCCGGCCACTTCTCGTTCAACTCGCCCGGTGGGCGGTGTGAGGCCTGTCAGGGCATGGGCCAGGTGGACAGTAACCTGCTGTTTTTTACCGATGCCCAGGTGGTGTGCCCGGTGTGCGGCGGGCGGCGCTTTTCGCCGGCGGTACTGGCGGTGAAGCTGCATGGGCTGTCGATCAGCGAGGTGCTGGACCTTTCGGTCGAGGAGGCGGCGGTACTGTTTGAGGGCTGCCCCAAGGTGGCCGGCCCCTTAAAGCTCCTGCAGGAGGTGGGGCTTGGGTACCTGCAGCTGGGGCAGGCGCTGACGACCTTGTCGGGCGGTGAGGGACAGCGGCTGAAGCTGGCCAGAGAGCTGATCGCCAGCCGACAGGGAGAGAAGACCCTGTACCTGATGGACGAGCCCACCGCCGGGCTGCACCCACAGGATATCGATCATTTTTTGGCGCTGCTGGACCGGCTGGTGGACGCCGGTAACACGGTGGTCGTGGTGGAGCACAACCCCCAGCTGATCAAAAGCTGCGACTGGGTCATCGATCTGGGACCCGACGGCGGCGACCGGGGCGGACAGCTGATATTTGCCGGCACCCCCGCCCAACTGCGAGGCTTTGCCGGCAGCGCCACGGCGGCTTACCTGTAAAGGGGGCGGCCGCACCCGACAGCGATACCTTTTTAAAGTACCGAGAAAAAAGCTCCCTGACAGCTGTCATCCCGACAGTTGTCAGGGGGCTCTTTTTTTCGATATCTCCCCTCTTTGTGGCGGCGGGGAGCTGGCGGCACCGGGAGAGCGGACAGCAATGTGTGTGCCGTGGACAGAGCACTGTAAGCTCCGGTCACAAACTAGCGATCTTTCGTATACAATAGATAATATCTGGGACAATATTGTACTTTATCGCTAAATATATAGAAAACTATGCGGAAATGCTTGTCCTTACTTGCCTATATCTGTCAAGATAAGCTATAATAGATATATTTGAACCGAGTTTTGCGTTGTGACCGTTTACAGAGTGCTGATATGTGCATGATTATGGTGCTTTTATTCTGTTGGCGGGCAGCGATCTTGATATTTGGAGATTTGCCTTATGAAAAAAGCACTGTGTCTGCTCTCTGCCCTGCTTTTGGCCGTGCTGGCGCCGCTGTCGGTGCTGGCCTCGGCGGAAAATGGGGACTATATCATCGATGAGGAGCGGGTCATTCGGGTGGCTTATCCGATCCAGCGCGGGCTGACCGATATGGACGAGGACGGCAACCTGTGCGGCTACACCTACGAATACCTGCAGGAGATCGCCCAGTACACCGGCTGGAGTTACGAGTTTGTGCAGACCGACGGCAGTACCGACAGTTTGATGGACCTGATGGAACAGGTACAGAGCGGTGAGATCGACCTGATGGGAGCTATGTCGTACACCGAGGCGGCAGCGGAGATGTTCAACTACAGCAGCTATAGCTACGCCACCTCTGAGACGGTGCTGCAGACCTCTTACAGCAAGATGCAGGAGGTGGTGTTCAACTCGCAGCTGCCGCAGACCTTTAAGATCGCAGTGACCGGAAACGAGAACAGCCGCAACGTCAAGGAATTGCAGGACTACTGCAGCCTCAACCAGATCACGCCGGAGTTCGTCCACTGTGATAACGACGCCGAGATGGTAAAGGCGGTGCAGGAAGACCGGGCGGACATGCTGCTGAGCACCAGCTTCAACTACCTGGAGGACATGTGGACCATAGCCAAGTTCTCGCCCAAGCCGGTGTACTTCGTGGCCTCTAAAAATGCCAAAGCAGACATTATGGAGGACCTGAACACCGCCATCATGCATATTGAGCAGTCGGACGCTAACTTTGCCACCCGGCTTTATAACAAATACTTTTTGCCCCAGACCAAAGACCTGGTATTTTCGGAGGCGGAAAGGCAGTACCTGCAGGAGACCGGCGTTTTGAAAGTCGGCGTGCTGAGCGGACAGCCGCCGTTTCAGCAGGTGGGGGTGGACGGTGAGGCCAGCGGGGTGGCCATCGACATGCTCGACTACATCAAGACACACACCGGACTTGAGTTTGAGCTGGTGTACGCCGACAGCCAAAACGCGCTGTATGACCTGGTCAAGGAGAAAAAGGTGGACCTGGTGGCCGGCATGCCGTACGACTACGATCTGGCCCAGGCCAAGCACCTCTCGATGACCCAGCCCTATGTCTCGTCGCAGTACATACTGGTAATGAACGACAAGAGCAGCAATGACAGCCTGAAGGACAAGCGGCCGGCGCTGCTGGCTAACAGCCCTTTTCGCGGCGATGCAGATACCGAGGCGGCCATATACGAGACCACCAGGGAATGCGTGCACGCTGTGGCCAGCGGTGAAGCCGACTACACCTACATCGACACCTACTCGGCCCAGTACTACATGAACCAGCCCGAGTACCGCAACCTGCGGCTGATCTCGCAGAACTACGGCACCTACACGGTGTGTTTTGGCGTGGTAAAGCCGGGGCGGCAGGAGCTGCTCTCGATCTTTAACCGGGTGATCTCCACAGCGCCGGAGGAGGACATCCAGAACATCATCAACAAAAACACACTGCAGAAGACCCCGTTTTCGCTGGGGGACCTGATCCGCCAGAACCCGGTGGGATCGATCGCGCTGGTGGGCGGCGTGCTGCTGGTCATCATCCTCATCCTGCTGTACTTTTTGCGGCAGCGCGCCCACATGAGCAAGCAGGCGGCGCTGGAGCTGAAAAAGCACCTGCAGGTGTATGCGCTGGTAAACGAGTACTTTTTTGAGTACGATTTTGCCACCGATACCTCGATGGTGTCGGTGCCGCCCAAGGATACCCAGGGGCCGTCGCAGCTGGTGTGCATCGACCACAAAAAGCCGCTGGAGGACGAGATGCTGCGCATCAGCAGAGAGCGGTTTTTAGCGGCGGTGCGGAGCGTGCAAAACGGCATACAGGAAATAGAGCTCTACTGGGACGGCGACATGCACTGGGTGCGCGTGGCCCTGGAGACGGTGCTGGACGGTGACCGGCCCATCTACACGCTGGGCAAGTTCAACATCATCGACGACGAGAAGAAGGAAAAAGAGGAGCTGCTGGAGAAGTCGCAGCTGGATAGCCTGACGCACATCCTCAACGCCGAGACCTGCCGCAGCCGCATCGTGGAAGACCTGCAGCTGTTACAGGACGGCGAGCACGGGGCGATGATCCTCATCGACATCGACCGCTTTAAGGAGATAAACGACACCTACGGACACATGAAGGGCGACGAGGCGCTGCAGAGCATGGCTGTGCTGCTGCGCTCCACCTTCCGCGCTGACGACGTGGTGGGGCGGCCCGGCGGGGATGAGTTTATCGTGTACATGAAAAACGTGACCGACACCGAGGCGCTGCGCGCCAAGTGCCGCACATTGTGCGACCGCGTACAGCAGCTGACGGTGGCCGGCGGCGGACTCACCATTAGCGCCGGGGGCATTTTGGCCCGAAAAGGCGATAGCTATAACGACCTGTATGTAGAGGCCGACCAGGCGCTGTACCGGGCCAAGAATGCCGGGCGCAACCGGTTTCAGATCGCGCCGCGCGACTGACCGCTCCCCCACCCTGCTTTTTGACTGCCCGCCAACGGAATAGAGAGAGTCCCCGGCAGATGAATAGCATCTGCCGGGGACTCTTTTATGTTGTGCGCCCAGATGAAAAAGACAGGCGGCGTTTTTATAGTTTTGGGGGCGAGCCTGCTACAGGTCCAGTCTGGGGGGGTGCCGAGCCTGGTTCACCGCTTTGGGGAACGACATCTTTTATAGGGCAAAAGACAGGTAGCGGCTGGCCCTGTACGGCGCAAGTATCGGGGCGGGAAAACCGGCTGGGCAGTAAAGGCCCTCGATGAAAGATACGTGGTTAAAAGCAGTCTGCCCGGCGTCTGACTGGTGCGCTGCTGAGACACTCTGCCGGAGCTAGACGACTTCTTCCCAGGAGGTGGCGTCTTGGGGCAGCGGAGCGCCGTAATAGCCCTTTTTGTGAAAGTCGTACCACTCGGTGATCTTGGGCTCGGGCGCGACTTGCAGGGCGAGCAGCACCTCGCGTGCAAACTCCAGCGCGGCGGTGCCGTTGGCGGTGACGATGCCGCCATCGGACACCGCCTGCTGGGGCAGAAAATTGGGCTCCCCAGTATAGGCGGCACCGGCCCACGCCTTGAGATCTTCCAGGTCGTTGGCGGTGTGGCGGACGGTATTGAGTACGCCCAAGGTACCTAAAAAGCCGGCGGCGTCACAGATGGCGCCCAGCAGCTTGCCGCTACCCAGACACTGATGCACCAGTGGTGCCAACTGGCGGGCGGTCTCTTCACGCCAGGACATGCCGCCCACCAAAATCAGCGCCTGATAGTCGCTGGGGGCTGTTTGCAGATCAAAATCGGGTACTGCGAGCAGGCCGCCGATAGAGCGCACCGGCGCCGGTGTGACGGATACCGTTTGACAGATAAAGGCATTTTGCCCCAGCATACGGATGGCCGAGGCGAGATAGGCGGCCTCCCAGTCGGCCCACTGGTCCAGCAGTGCAAAAAGTACAGTTTTCACGGGCAGTAGCTCCTTTCAAAAGGGCGGCCGAGCGGCCGCGGCAGTGCCGGCCGGCAAATGGCCGGACAGGCTGTAGGCTGATTGTATTCCTATGGGGCGGTGATGTCAACTGCCGTATGTACTGGGTAGAGCGTGCGGCGAGAGGGGCACGGCAACTGTAGGGCGGGATAAGCGGCAGGGCGGCACGGGGAGCAGGAGGCGTAGAGACACACCCTGTAGGAACATGAATGGCGGCAGTTTGAGGGAGATACTGCCCTGGCTACTGGAGCGCGCCAAGACCTACCTCGAGATCTATTTGCTGTTTTTAATAAGCTGCTGATAAAGAGACTGCCCCGCCGAATTATACTATGTTTCTACCTCGATAGGGCAGCCAGACCTTTAGCCGGTCTGGGCGCTACTTGTAAGACCAGCCAGCTGGCAGCGCGCGCTAGACCGGCGGAGAATATCCCCTCCTGCCCCACTCTGTGCGGGTGTTGCCGTGCGGGTACAAAGAGCAGCCGGCACCAATGCGCTTGGCAAAACGAAAAGGTGCAGCGGGTCCTATCGTTTTGCGCACAAAAAACGGACCGGGGCTGTACTCTGCCGCCCCGGCCCGTTGGATATGCTGTTTTTACTGCTCGACCTCGGACAGGATATCGCCATTTGTGCGCAGGGTGACCACCCGGCAGGGAATGTTTTTGCCGCACTGGGCCAAGGCGCGCTCTACTGCCGCCTGCAGGCCGCCGCAACAGGGCACTTCCATACGCAGCACGGTGACCGAGCGCAGGTCGTTTTGCGCCAGTATCTGGGCCAGTTTGTCGGCATAATCTACCCCGTCTAGTTTGGGGCAACCGATGACCGTGACCCGGCCGCTCATAAAACGCTGGTGAAAATCGCCGCGGGCAAAAGCGGTACAGTCGGCGGCGATGAGCAGATCGGCCCCATCGAAATAGGGGGCGCTGACCGGTACCAGCTTGATCTGTACCGGCCACTGGGCCAGCTGGCTGGGGGTCTCGGCACCGGGCTCCTCCTTTTGCCGGGGGTGCAGGGCGGCGGCTCTGCTGCCCGGGCAGCCGTTCTGGCGGGCAGCCATTTTGGCCTCGACAGCGGCGCGGTCGTAAGGCAGGGCCTCGCGCTCGACAAAGGTGATCGCCCCGGTGGGACAGGTGGGCAAGCAGTCGCCCAGACCGTCACAGTAGTCGTCGCGCAGCAGCTTGGCTTTTCCGTCGACCATGCCAATGGCACCTTCGTGGCAGGCGCGTGCGCACAGCCCACAGCCATTACACGCTTTTTGGTCTATGTGAATGATTTTTCTGATCATCTCGGTATCCTCCTACTGTTGGCGGCTCGCTGCCGCTTGGTGTATCTCTACTATAACATGGGGCTGCCGCCACGTATGTTGTTTTTACAACAAAGCAAAAAGATCACCTGCTCTATTTTAAAACAGGGATTCCGCCCCGTACTGTTATACCGGGTGGGTGCTGCCAAAAGCGCCTTGGGCACCGCCTGATCTGTTGCTTTTTGGGAGGCTGTGGACCGGATGCGGCCTTTAAAGGCGACAGCTGCTGTTTCGCGGCCGAACTGGGACTTTGGAGCGGGCGGCCGGCGCTAAAGCGACACTTGCATATAGCGGCGCGGTCTGCTATACTCGTAGACATAGAATTTAGAAAGGCGAGGTAATCACACCGCGAATGAGACTGTAAAAACCTTTGTACGCCACAATAACGATACTCAAGACGCCCTTTAAAGAGGGGCGCCGGGGGTGCTTTGTGCGACAAAGGGGAAAACAGTGCGGTGTGCGGCGAGACGGCGGTTTCGCTCTGTTTTTTGGCGCGCCTTTTGTTTTCCTCCCGTACAGGTCACCCCTGTAAGGGAGGTTTTTTATTTGACTGAAAACAAAATTCTTCTATCTATTCGCGGGCTGACCTATTTTGTGGGAGAGCGCCGCCTGCTGGACATTCCCCAGCTGCACATCACAGAGACAGACCACATCGGCATAGTGGGAGAGAACGGCTGCGGCAAGTCGACGCTGTTGGACTTGATGGCCGGGGTGCGGCAGCCCGAGAGCGGCAGCATAAAGCGATACTGCCCGCTGGCTTATTGCCGGCAGCTGGCGGCAGCCGACCTATCGGCAGCTGATGGGCCGCTGGCGGCGCTGGGGGCGGGTGTGCTGGCCAAGCAGCCGGGCCGCAGCGGCGGCGAGGAGACCCGGGTAAAGCTGGCCGCCGCTTTGGAGGAGCGGGCCCCCCTTTTGCTGTGCGATGAGCCCACGGCCAACCTGGACGAGAGCGGGCAAAAAGAGATCTGCCAGCGGTTGGCCGAGGTGGAGACGCTGGTACTGGTGAGCCACGACCGAGCGCTGCTGAACGCTCTGTGCCGCACGATATGGGAGGTGCGCAGCGGCGAGCTGCACATCTACCCCGGCGACTACGACTGCTACCGCCGGCAAAAAGACCTGGAGGCGGAGACCGCACGACAAAAGTGGACGGCGTACAGCGAGGAGCGCGCCCGTTTACAGGCCGCTGCCAGCCAGGCCTCGCACCAGGCCGGTAAAGTAAAAAAAGCCCCCAGCCGCATGGGCAACGCGGAGGCCCGGCCCCCCCGGCGGGAGGCGACCCAGAAACCCGCCAAGATCGCCCGCCGCAAAAAAGTGCTGGAGAGCCGTCTTGCGCGGATGGAGGAGGGGGAAAAGCCGCGCGAGGACGACAGCATCGCCCTGCATATCGACCCCGAGCCGCTGAGGGCCCGCACGGCCCTGTCGGCCAGCGGGCTCACAGCGGGATACACGGCCGGTAGGGCGATCATCTCGGACGCCACCTTCACTCTGCCCACCGGCAGCAAGACCGCCCTGATCGGCCCCAACGGCGCGGGCAAGACCACGCTTTTGCGCGTTCTGGCGGGCGAGCTCTCCCCCACCGGCGGCAGTTATCGGCTCTCGCCCCAGGCCCGACTGGGTTTTTTGCGGCAGGGATTTGAACAGCTGGACGAGCGCCGGACGATCTTGGAGAACGCGCTGGATGGCGCATGCCAGAGCCCGACGCTGGTGCGCACCGTACTGGGCCGGCTTTTCTTTAGGCGGGAGGAAGTGAACAAGCCACTGGGGGTGCTCAGCGGCGGGGAGCGGATGAAGGTGGCACTGTGCAAGCTGCTGGTGGGGGGATGTAATCTGCTCTTTCTCGACGAGCCGACCAACTACCTGGATCTTCCCGCGGTGGAGGCGCTGCAGGGCTTGTTGCAGAGCTATACCGGCACGCTGCTGCTGGTCAGCCATGACGAGACCTTTTTAGAGGCGGTGGCCGACCGGCTGCTGCTTATGGACGGCGGTGAAGTGCGCGCCTTTGCCGGCGGGCTGCGCGACTGGCACCGACAGCGGGAGCTGCCGCTCAAAAAGGCGGCGCGGGACGCCACCCTGCAGAGGACCGTGCTGGAAATGCGGCTGAGCCAGCTGGCGGTGGAGATATCTGACGCCCCGGCGCCTGAGAAAGAGGCGCTGGAGCAGGCTTACCAGAACACGGTGGCCGAACTGCGCCGGCTGCGGGAACTGTAATAAAAGACCGGCCCTTGTTGGAGGGCCGGTCTTTTGACGGTACAGGATAAACACGGCGGCCGGGCCTTATTTACCGGTGATAAGGTAAGGCACAAGTGTACAGAGCAAGAGACATAGCGGCGACAGCAGCCGGCCGCGGTAGGCCGGTCTTTGAGCTGCTGATCTGAAAAACATACCACTGGCGCCGTTTATAGAGACTGGGCGGCGCCCGCCCAGACCGACAGCCCTGCGCGGCGATATGAGCTGTCTGCGCCGCACACGCTGCTGCTAGTAAAAACGGCGGCCGTCGGGCTGGGTGCCTTCGGACACCTTTTGCAGATAAGCGGCGACCTGCTCGGTGAGCCAGTCGGCAGCCTGCTGGCGGCCGCTCTCGTCGAAGGGGAAAGTTTGGCTGGCGACGATCTCGCTCTTTTCCTGACAGTAGGGGCCGTACCAGACGCAGGCGGCGAACTGGCCGTTTTGCGGCTCGACGCGAAAGCGAAAGCCCCGCTGGCTGCCGGTATAGACGTTGTCGCTCTCGAAATAGGCAAAGTTGGGCAGAGTAATGGGTGTTATTTTCATTGGTGCTCTCCTCACAGTTTATCACCACTATTATATACCATTTTTTGCAGGGTGCATAGACTGGTAGATACAGCCATTTTTTGTGGTGGAAATACTTGTCGGATTGGGTAAAAAGGTCTATAATATCTTTTCGTCACGCCATGGAAAGGAACGAGAAAATGGAGACCATCGAACAGATCTATGCCAGCGACGTATACCGGCCCTTCGTGCGATTTTGCCAGCTCAACGGGCTGCGGGACATGCAGCAGCTGGACAGCAGAGTTTTGGCCCGTGCGGCCAGCTGGCCCGGTATGAACGCCCAACTGCTGGCCCGGGTAAAGCTGGTTTACACCACCTACCGCAAGAAGAACCCACCGGCCGTGCCGCCGACCTCCACCCCGGCTGCAACGCCCCGGCTGGAGGAACAGGTGCGGGCGTATTTTGCACAAAACGCCCACAAACTGATCCACATCAGCGACCTGATGCGCGAGGTGGGCGGCGGGCTGAAGCGAGCCGATATGGCCAAGATGCTGGCCCGCACCGACTGGTGCCGGCAGGTGGACGGCTCCACATACTTTTATCAGCCCTGAACAGCAAGGCGGCGCTGGGGCCAATACCTGAAAGCGCCAATAAACAGAGGACGGTACCGAGCGGATAGATCTCCGCTGTACCGTCCTCTTTCTGCTTATGATGTTTGGGGCAGCTGCCGCCGGCTGCCCTATGTACCCGATCGATCAAAAGGGTCATACCAAAATCATACCACGGAGAAGTCCACTAAAAAGTCTTCCACCACGTCCTGCAGCTGGCAGGGGGAGAGCTGATCTCTGGTACAGGCAGCCGCCAACTCGTCTACACTTGACTTGCAGGTGTAGATATCCGCTATGCGCTGACAGACCGTGCCGCCACCGTCACATACGGCGATACCGTATGTGACGTAGCGCCCAATATCGGGGTGTTCTCTCTCCTCCTCGTACGTCGCATACTGCCAACTGTTTGCACACATGTTATTTCCTCCTCTTTTCACCGGTGCCCACGGCATGCTTTATACTGTTAGCGTTCATTGCTGTGACTGGTGATACGGCTTTTTAGACCTCTCACGCTTTGTACAAGTAGCTGTAAAATTTTTACATGTCGCTCATTTAGGATACTGGCGCACCAAAGAAATAGCAATGTATTATATTACCCGTTATAAAAGACATGAACATTCGTTTTTGCCAGATAATCGCATAGACATGCCATTTGTGGATACCCCATCAAAATCATATACATATTTCGACACCTTATTCTTCCAAAAAAATTTGATTTTCCCCATCTTTATCGTCTAAACTAACCAGTATTTTCTTATAAACTCCTATTTTCGTATACGTTCTTGAGCATTTCTTTACAAATGGTGTGTACCAGGTGCGACTGCTCACAATCACACGCTGTGCAGCCACCGCAATGACCGGTGAGACGGCACATTGAAAAGCCGCCTCGTTTCCTGTACACTGTAGATATGTACTTATATAAGAGACTGACTTTTGGCCGAACGCGACACCGGCCTTTTTGGGAATGAGATACTATGATAAAGAAAAACGATATCTATACTTGTGAGATCACCGGCACCACCCACGACGGCAGTGGTGTGGGGCGGGTGGACGGTTTTGCCCTGTTTGTGCCCGGTGCTATTGTGGGAGAGCGGGTGCGGATACAGGTGCTAAAAGTGCTGGCCCATTACGGCTATGCCAAGATCGTGGAGATCATTGAGCCCAGCCCCGCGCGCATCGAGAGCGATTGCCCGGTGAGCAGCCGCTGCGGCGGCTGCACCTACCGCCACATGACCTATAAACAGGAGCTGGCGATCAAGACAGAGCATGTGCGGGACTGCCTGTACAAAAACGCCGGTATAGAGATGCCGCTGCCCGACTGTTTGCCCAGCCCGCTGCAGCAGGGGTACCGCAACAAATGCCAGTACCCGGTCAGCTGGAAGGATGGGCGACTGGTATTTGGGTACTACGGCAAAAACAGCCACCGGCTGGTACCCTGCACCAGCTGCCGACTACATCCGCCGGTATTTGACGAGATCGCTGCGTTTTTGTGCGATCACCTGGGGCGGCTGGGAGTAGACGCCTATGATGAGATACAGCACCGGGGGCTATTGCGGCACATCTGTCTGCGCCGGGCCGAGACCAGCGGTCAGATCATGGTGACGCTGGTAGTTTGCGGGGACGCGTTGCCCCAAGAGCAGCAGCTATGCCGGGATCTCTGCGCCGCCTTCCCGCAGGTGTGCAGCATTTACTGCAGCAGCCAGAAAGCGCGCACTAACGTGGTAATGGGCCGCCACTGCCGGCTTCTGTGGGGGCAAAAGCAGATCTATGATCGGCTGTGCGGGGTGGAGCTGGGCATCTCTCCCCTGTCGTTTTATCAGGTAAACCGCCAGAGCGCCCAGAACCTGTATCAGCTGGCCGCCGATTTTGCCCAGCTGCAAAAAGAGGATATCCTGCTGGACCTGTACTGCGGTACCGGGGCGATCGGACTGGGTATGGCCGCGCGGGTACAGGCTCTTTACGGGGTGGAAGTGATCGCCGACGCTGTGCAGGACGCCCGGGACAACGCCCGCCGCAACGGTGTCGAGAACGCCCAGTTTTTGTGCGGCGACTGCAAGAGCGCCGTCGACTACTTTGCCGCGCATCATATAGAGCCCACGGTGGTGATACTGGACCCACCTCGCAAGGGGTGTGATAGCCATGTGATCGACGAGGTGTGCGCGCTGGCCCCCCAGCGCGTGGTGATGATCTCGTGTAACGCCGCCACGATGGCCCGGGACGCAGCGCTGTTTTGCCGGGGCGGCTACCGGCTGGAAAAGGTGCAGCCGGTGGATCTGTTTCCCCGTACGGCGCATGTGGAGACGGTGGTGCTGCTTTCCCACAAAAAGCCAGACTGTCATATCAACGTAAAAGTCGAGTTTGGCGAGGGTGAGGGCAAAGTTACGTTAAAGGAAATCTAAAGGGCAGAAACCTATAAGCCGAAAGAGCGAGTTACCTACAAAATGATAAAGGAGTACATAGAAGCTAAATACGGCTTCAAAGTACATACTGCATACATTGCAGAGGTAAAAAGGGATTTAGGATTGCCGATGTATGATGCTCCTAATGCGGTAGAAGAATTGAAACAGCCGCGGAAGCATCCGACGGCAGAAAAGGTCGAAGCAATCAAAGATACTTTGAAGTACTTTGAAGTAATAAAATAAAGATGAGAGGTGGTTGGAAATGAAAAAGTCTTTAGAAGTGCCTGCTTATAACGACATGATGTGTGAATTGTTTCAGGCCATGAAAGAATTGGGGGGCTCTGGTACGATTAGAGAAATCGATGATAAAACGATTGAAATATTGGGCTTGACATCAGAGGTACAAGAAATTATGCATGCTAATAGTAGCAAGACAGAAGTGGAATACAGATTGGCATGGACACGAACATACATGAAAAAAGTTGGACTTTTGGAAAATTCTTCTCGAGGGGTATGGTCATTAACACCAAACGGAAGGGACTTAGAAAAAATTAACCCACAAGAAATTGTGCAAAAAGTTCGTGAAATGACCTTTTTAAAAAGCAAAAATGTTAATAGTATAAATCTTAAAGATGATAACTTGGAAAATGATGGCGTAGATACACCAGATGAAATACAATCTTGGCGTGAAAAGCTTAAAAATGTTTTACTAAATTTAAAACCAGATGCTTTTGAACGATTGACACAAAGGTTATTGAGAGAAGCTGGATTTACACAGGTAAAAGTAACCGGAAAAACAGGTGATGGTGGGATAGATGGTATGGGAATCGTCAAACTGAATGGCATAATTAGCTTTCATATGCTGTTCCAGTGCAAGCGATATTCGGGGAGTGTATCTGCGGGGGAAATTCGGGATTTTAGAGGTGCTATGCAAGGAAGAGCGGATAAGGGGCTATTTATTACGACTGGTAAGTTTTCCGCACCGGCAGTAGAAGAAGCAAATAGACCGGGAGCGGCGCCTATTGATTTGGTTGATGGAGATGAGTTGGTAGAAAAATTAAGAGAATTACAATTAGGTGTTACGCCCGTTAACGATTATGCAATTGATGAGGCGTGGTTTTTATCGATTTAGTTGCAGGGTACAAAAGTACAATTTTTCCGTGATTTTGTGGGGATACATTTTGATTTGGTACTCACGTTGAGACGGTGGTGCTGATGGTGAGAGGTGTTGCGGGCCGGTGACCGTAAAGTTGGATAGATAAAACAGTCGACAGCTTTTTTATCGTGTGGTATGATGAGACACATCGATTTAGGATCTTAGGATGAGAGGAGGAGACCGCTATTGCAGAGCGATCTGTGCCGGGAGGCCTGTGAACTGCTACAGCAGCTGATGGAGAGCTATGTCTCGGGCAGCTCGGGCATGGTCATGGGCATGATCAAACACCTCTCCCCGGATATTTTGGTCATTGGCACCGGCAAACACGAGCTTTATGAAAACCTGGCGGTACTGCTGCAGGGACTTGAGAAAGACCAGCAGGAGGCCGAGGGGATCGATTTTGTGATAAAAAACGCCTGGTACCAGGCCAAACCCTTAGCCGAAGATATTTGCGTGGTATACGGCGAATTTGAGGCCTGCGAGGCGGAGACTGAGGGCAAACAGGTGGTGATCAACATGGATACCCGGCTGACGGCCACTGTTCACCGCGACGCCGGCGGACAGCTTATGATCGACAGCCTGCACCACTCTACGCCGTATGTCTACCAGCAGGAGGGAGAGTATTACCCTAAGACTTTTGCCGACCAGGCCGAGGCGGCCCTGCGCCGCAGTGCGGCACTGGAAAAGGATGTACAGTTGGATGCTTTGACCGAGCTGTATAACCGCAAGTACACTGAAAAGTACATTGGGCAGTTACTGGGCAAAGGCGGACCGGGTGGCTGTTTATTTTTGCTGGATATAGATGACTTTAAAATGGTCAATGATACATATGGGCACCAGACGGGCGATACTCTGCTCAAACAGATCGCGGCAGTGCTGCTGCGCTGCGCGGGCGAAAGCGGGGTGGCCGGCCGGGTGGGCGGCGACGAGTTCATGTTGTTTTTACCCGATATTTTGGATGAGCGGGAGCGCACTGCGATCGCCCGGCAGCTGATCGCGCAGACCGGCGAGGTGTTTGTGGCGCTGGAGCTGCCGCACAGCTGCTCGATCGGCGGAGCCAGCGCTGTGGGCGGGACCAGTACCTTTGCCGAGATCTACCGCCGGGCGGACGACGCGCTGTACCGGGCCAAAGCCGCCGGTAAAGGGGTGTACCGCAGCAGCGAAGACCAGCAGATAAAGAGTTGTATCGACACCGAAATATAGAAAAAAGGAGTATTTTATGGCGGGACTTAAAAACATTGACAAGGCGGCGATCCTGACGCTGAAAGAGCAGGTGGACTACCAGCCGGGGCAGGTGGTGAGCAAGACGCTGGCACAAAATGACGCGCTGAGCATAACGCTGTTTTCGTTTGCCGCCGGTGAGGAGATCAGCACCCATGAATCGGGCGGCGATGCGCTGGTGACCTGCCTGGACGGCGTGGGGCGCATCACCATAGACGGAGAACCCCATCTGCTGCACGAGGGAGAGTCAATCGTGATGCCGGCTAAACACCCCCATGCGGTGTACGGCGAAGAGAACTTTAAGATGTTACTGGTAGTGGTGTTTTGAGACCCAGCACACAGAGAGGACCGCTCTGCCGATCGGCAGGGCGGTTTTTTTGTCGGCTCCTCTCTTTTGACAGCTGATACGGTCTGTACGGCGGATATGCAGTGAAGCACCCCCTGTGCAGATCTGTACGCCGCGTGAACACGGTGGTAAAAACGGTAGTGGCAGGTGGCGGCACTGCGCCGACCCTTTTGCAGCTGCACCTCTCCCCTGCACTGCCAGCACGACTGCCGGCAGATATTTTGAGATATTTGACGCTCCTACCATCTTTATGACAACTGCACAAACTGCGGTGCAATATTCGGCATATGGTTATGGCACCATGAAAATAGAGCACCATTATTTCCCAGCTTATCGACCCGCTAAAAGGTGAGCAAAATCGGTCTATTTCTTCGCGGCGGGAGTGGATCTGTGGTATAATAGTCAAAAATAGCCCAAAATAGTTGCCTGTTGGATCGCGCAGTTCGGCTTTTTGCCGAGAGCGCGGTTAGAGGAGGTCTGTTCATCGCATGTTTTACACGATAGGCACCCAGGGGTTGACGCCGGTACCGGGCACCCAGTGGCTGGCAGGTGGCGGTGGAGTCGGCACCTGCACGACTGACGATTGGGAGGAGCTCCCCGCATGGCTGCGGCGCGCCGCCCAGCATCAGAGCGGAGCCATTCACTTTTGCAAGCTGGAGCGCTATCCCCGTTACCTGATGGGCACGCTACATGTGCCGGCCAAGAGGCAGCCAGGTCAACATTTGGTGCTGGCCTTTTACATGTTTGACGGGCACCTGCTGTTTTGGGATGACAGCGGCACGGTAGAAAACTTTTTACAGCGGCAGCTGGCGCAGCCACTGCGGGGACGGATGTCGGCCGGGCGGGTGCTGTGCGAATTTTTACTGTGGCTGGTGGACGAGGACCTGACCTATTTAGAGGAACAGGAGAGCCGCATCGAGGACCTGGAGGAGGCTGTGCTGGCCGGGGAGAGAAAACAGCTGGGCGCCGAGATCCTGGCGGTGAAAAAAGAGACCTCTCACCTGTACCGTTACTACAGCCACCTGACCGATATGGGCCAGCGGTTACAGGAGAGCTGCGGCAGCTTTTTTGAGGCGGAGGACAGTACCATTTTTGGCCTGTTTGCCGACCGGGCTGCCCGGCTGCAGAGCGAGACCCAGGTGCAAAGAGAGTATGCCGCACAGGTACAGGAACTCTACCAAGCGCAGATCGGCATTCGCCAAAATGATATTATGAAAGTACTGACCATCGTCACCACCATCTTTTTGCCGCTGACGCTGATCGCCGGCTGGTACGGGATGAACTTTTTGCACATGCCGGAACTGAGCTGGACATACGGCTACCCCGCTGTGATATTCGTGAGCATTTTGGTGGTGGCCGGGTGCATCTGTTTATTTAAGAGCAGAAAGTTTTGGTAGTGTACACCACCTAGTGGCTGTGCAGGATACCTTTACCGATAAGACAGGAAGGAGCGGCTAGTATGGCCTGTATCCACAAGCGATCTCTGGCGGCAGGGGGACCTGCCGATCTGCCGGGGGCGCGCTCTTTGGCGCGGCCGGCGACCGACGAAGCGACTGTACCGGCGCGCGACGATGCGCTGCAGTCGTGGGTATTTGACGCCATCATGGAGAAGATACGCGCCAACGTGTACATCACCCGCCCCGAGACCGGCGAGATCTTGTTTGTAAACAACGCGATGCAGGAGGCGTTTGGCGGCGCAGAGACGCTGGTGGGCAAGACCTGCTGGCAGACGCTACAGCGCGGCATGGATGGCCCCTGCCCCTTTTGCCCAGTGCCCAAGCTGATGGCCGGCGGAGACAAGAGCCCGGCCTGTGTGTGGGAGGAGCACAATACGGTAAACGACCGGGTGTATGAAAATCACGACAGTCTGCTGCAGTGGATCGATGGCACTACGGTACATTTTCAGTATTCGCTGGACGTGACCGAGACCAAGCGGCTGCAGCGGGCGGCCAGCATCGACGAGCTGACCCACACCTATAACCGCCGAGCCGGGCGCGAGAAGCTGGGACAGAGCATCGCCCAATGCCGTCAGGCGGGGCGTACCTTCTTTTTGTGCATGTACGACATCAACCTTCTCAAGGAAGTAAACGACCTGTACGGCCATACCGAGGGCGACTTTCTCATCGCTGCCGCGGCCCGGGCAGTAAAGGCGCAGATGACACCGCCTGACTACCTGTTTCGCCTGAGCGGCGACGAGTTTATCGCCGTGTTTTTTACCGATGACGGCCAGCAGGTACAGACGCGCATCGAGCGGGCGCTGTTACAGCTCAGCGATACCCGCCGCCAGCTGGATAAACCCTACACCATGGGCTTTTGCTACGGGATCATAGCGGTGTACCCACAGGATGCGCTGGAGATGAAAGAGATACTGCGCCTGGTAGACCAGAAGATGTACGAGCAAAAGCGCGCCTACCACATTCGCCGCGCCCAGAATCTGGCGGAGAGCGGGGCCGGCAGAGAACCGGGCCCGCTCTCGTTTGACTACGACAAGGAGCGGCTGTACGACGCCTTGGTACAGAGCACCGACGACTACCTGTACGTGTGCAACATGAAAACCGGCGTGTTTCGCTACTCGGCGGCTATGGTGCGCGAATTTGACCTGCCCGGCGAGGTGATCGCCAACGCGGCTGCCGTGTGGGGCAGCCACGTGCACCCCCACGACAAGGCCTCGTTTTTAGAGTCGAACCAAGAGATCACCGATGGGCGCACCGACAGCCACCTGGTGGAATACCGGGCCCGCAACCGGCGCGGCGAATGGGTGTGGATGCGCTGCCGCGGCCATTTAGAGCGCGACGAGGACGGCGAACCGGTGCTATTTGCCGGCTTTATCACCAATTTGGGCAAGCGCGGAAAGATCGATCTGCTGACCGGGCTCTACAATAAATTTGAGTTTGAGCAGGTCATCACCGCCCATTTGCAGGAGCGTCCAGCTGACCCATTACAGGTAGCGGTGCTGGACCTGGACGACTTTGGACGCATCAACGACCTGTATGACCGGGATTTTGGCGACGCAGTCATTCGGGTGACCGGCCAGCGCATTTGTGCTATACTGCCCGATGGGGCTCAGCTGTTTCGTTTGGATGGCGACGAGTTCGGCATGATCTACCGCGACAGCGATACTGGGCCGCTAGAGCAGTTTTTTGAGGATATGCAGCGCACCTTTGGCCGCCAGCAGGAGTACGACGGACAGAAATACTTTTGCACGCTGTCAGCCGGCTGTGCCGGTTATCCTGCCGACAGCGACAACTACCTGCAGCTTTTTAAGTACGCCAGCTACGCACTGGAGTACGCCAAGCAGGGTGGAGCGGGCAATGTGGCGCATTTTTCGGCCGAGATATTTGGCCACAAGTCGCAGGCGCTGCGGCTGAGCGAGGCGCTGCGCGACAGTGTAGAAAATGGATTTAGTGGCTTTTCGCTGGCCTTTCAGCCCCAGGTGGAGGCTGATACCGGCAAGCTGACCGGGGCCGAGGCGCTGGCCCGCTGGCAGCACCCGGATTTTGGCCCGGTATCGCCGGCGGAATTTATTCCCCTGCTGGAGGAGAGCGGACTGATCCACCCGGTGGGGCGCTGGATATTTGAACGCGCGGTGCAGGCATACCGGCACTGGGCGCAGAAGGTGCCCAGCTTTTCGATGAGTGTGAACCTGTCGCGTTTACAGCTGACCCAGCCCAGCTTTATCGACTATATGCAGCAGGTGCTGCAGGAGAGCGGCGCAGACCCCAGACAGATCGTGGTGGAACTGACCGAGAGCTATATCGCCGCCAACATCGACGAGGACCGCGCGGTGCTCGACCGCATCCGCGCCTTGGGTATGCGCATCGCCATAGACGATTTCGGCACCGGCTACTCGTCGCTGGGTATTTTGAAGCGGCGACCGGGGCAGCTGGTAAAGATAGACCGCACCTTTGTGCAGGATATCCTGCACAGTTCTTTTGACACCACATTCATCCGCTTTATCGTGGCGCTGTGCCACGACGGCGGCATGCAGGTACTGCTGGAGGGCGTGGAGACCTGGGAGGAGTACCGGGCGGTAAAAGATATGGGCCTCGACTACATACAGGGTTTTTTATTTGGCCGGCCAGTAGACGGGGATGTATTCTCTGCCCTACCCGAGCAGTTGCCGGCACAGAGCCGACAATGAGCGGCAATATAACGGATATAGACATGTTACACCGAGCGGCTTTACGCCACCTACCCGCAGCTGTCAGCTGATACAGGAGTTTTGTCATGTCCCCAAGTGAAAAACGACCCACGAAAGACCTGTCCCCCGCCCCATGGCGGCACCCGCTGGCGGCGCGTGCTGCGGTATGCCTGGCACTGATCGCCACGCTGTGCATGGGGCTGTGGGGCGGGTATGCACTGCGCTTTACCCATACCGACCAGGTGCAGGATGAGCTGCAAAAAAACTGGGCCTATCCCAACAGGGAAAAGCCCGATATGCAAAAAGCGGCCCTGGAGGGCATGATCAGCGCCTTAGACGACCCCTACACCCACCTGTTTACCCCCAGTGAAGGGGAGGCGTACAACCAGAGCGTAGACGGGGCGGTACTGGGTATAGGCCTTGGTTACCGGCCGCTGGAGCGGGGTGTTTTGGTGATCGAAGCCTACCAGGACGGGCCGGCCGAAAAGGCGGGCATACTGCCGGGAGACATCATCACCCAGGTGAACGGTACTGATATTACCGAGGAGGATGCGCCGGTCGGCGAGCTGCTGACCGACGGCGGCGCCGGCACGCGCACCCTGACGGTACAGCGCGGCCAAGAACTGCTCACGGTAGAGGTGGAAGTAAAAGAGTTGCAAAACGACCTGTTTTACGAGGTGCGCACCGCCGGCGACAAATCGTTTGGCTATGTGCAGCTGACTACCTTTGGCTCGGATACCGGCGAGCATTTGGAAGAGGCGCTGCAGGACTTTAAAGAGCAGCATATCGATACACTGGTGCTGGACCTGCGGGACAACGGAGGCGGCTATTTAACTGCCGCCAAGCAGGTGCTGGACCTGTTTGTAAAAAAGGGGGAGCTGCTGTTCACTGTAGACCCGGGAAACGGTATCGATCAAAAATACCGGGCCACTGGGCGCGACAAGTACACCTTTGCCCACAGCTATCTGCTGGTAAACGGCGAGACCGCCTCGGCCTCGGAGATCACGGCGGCGGCGCTGTCACAGCTGGCCGATTTTCAGCTGGTAGGCACGCAGACTTACGGCAAAGGTGTCGTGCAGCGGCAGAAAGAGCTGACAGACGGCTCGATCTTAAAATACACCTATGCCCGGTGGCTGACACCGGACGGCAGCTGTGTGGAGGGACAGGGGCTGACACCGGATATCGAGGTGGCCAACCCCCAGATGGGGGAAGATATCCCGCTGCGCATCGAGCGGGACTGGCAGGTAGACGGCGTGGGCGACGAGGTGGTTTACATCCAGCAGCTGCTGGCGACACTGGGGTATGCGCCCGACCGCACCGACGGCTACTACTCGGAGGCCACGCGGCAGGCGATGCAGGACTTTGAGCGACAGCACGGCCTGGAACCCGACGGGATCTGCAGCCACAGCGACTACCGGTATTTGGTGGCCTACACAGTGCTACACATCTCCAGTGATGAAAACGACGATCAGTACCGCGCGCTGCTCGAGCAGATCGAGCAGCTTTAGGAGGTGCCTGGAATGGACTTTTATCGCCGGGTGGCAGTGGTGGGGCAGCGCATCCCCCGCGGACGGGTAGCTACCTATGGGCAGATAGCCATGTTGTGCCAAAAGCCACGGGCGGCGCGCCAGGTGGGGTATGCGCTGGGGCGGGTGCTGCCGCCGGGGACATTGCCGGCCCAGCGGGTAGTGGGCCACGGTGGACGGCTTTCGGGCGCGCGGTCGTTTGCCACGCCGCACACCCAGCGCGAGCTGCTGGAACGAGAAGGCGTCTGCTTTTTGCCCGATGGGCGGGTAGATATGGCGCGCTCGGCTTGGCAGACCACACTGCAACAGGTCCAGGAATTGGAGGCGCTCTTTTTGCAGCTGGGGATATAGCGCCGCCAGATCTAAGCCGCTGGGCGGCAGAACGCCGACTGGGCCAAGTCACGTCGCGCAGTGCGGAACTGCCGTGTGGAGGGCTTTTACCGCATATGATAAAAAGAGCAGCGGAACGTTACCCCATGGGTAGCTGTCCCCTGCTCTTTTTCAATTTTTAACATATGCGCGCAGGCGGATGGTCGGATGCCGAGCGCCCAGGTCGCGGCTCTTGTTAAACACAGCGGCAGTAACCCTGCCCTGCATCGCAGCAGACAGCCGAACCATCTTGCCGCCGGCCCGCTGTTGTCACCGGGGAACGGCAGGTACTTTGATGAAATAACAGAGACAGACGGGCGGAACATCGGCAATGTCAGCAGCCGCGTTGCCGGCTGATATGGCGGTCGTACAGCAGCTTGATGCCGTCGAGTATGAGCGTTTTATCGATGGCACAGAAGTTGTGGTATTCCTGCCCCACCGTTTTGGCCAGACCACCGGTGCCAACCACTTTGACAGGCATCCCCAACTGCTGCGAGAGCTTATCGACAATGTTGCTTACAGCGCCGGCGTAGCCGTAGATGATGCCCGACTGCATGCTGGTGACGGTGGACACGCCGATGGCCCCTGTCTCGGGGACCTCGATCTCGACCCGGGGCAGCTTGGCGGTGCGCTCGACCAGCGCATCCATCGAGATCTTAAGGCCCGGGTAGATGGCACCGCCCAGATAGGCGCCGTCGCAGTCGACCACATCGAAGGTGGTGGCGGTGCCAAAATCCACCACGATGAGCGGCGCGCCGTATTTGTGGCAGGCGGCGACTGCTGTGACCAGCCGGTCGGCCCCCACTTCGCTGGGGTTACCGTAGCGGTTGACGATATCTACCGGCAGATTTTCGCCCACCAGCAGCGCCTCTTTATCAAAGTACTTGCGCACCATATTTTGCACTGTATAGTTGAGCTGCGGCACTACCGACGAGATGACGATATCCTGCACCTGAAAGCGGTCGAGCCCGTTGAGGGCAAAAAACTGGGTGACCGAAAGGCCCAACTCGTCGGAGGTGATCGCCTTGTTGGTGGAGAGACGAAATTTGTGCTGCAGGCTGTCGCCCACAAAGACGCCAAATTCCATATTGGTATTGCCGATGTCTATGACTAGGACGGTGGGGTACATGGCAGGATGCCCCTTTCTGCAATTTGCTGATGTTTTTGCCGGGCAGCGGCGGCCTGTACCGGCAGTGGATGCCCGGCTGGCGCCAGGCAGCGACCGGAGCTGAGATGCAGGCTGCACGGCTCTTGACGGTTTACAGTGTAGCGGTAAACCGCCGGCTTGTCAATCGTTCTTTTCGCGGTGCAGTTGGCGGTTTAGGCAGAGCAGTATTACCAGCGCTATCGCCAGCACCAGCAGGCAGGGCCAAAACAGCCCGCCGGTGACCGAAGTCGTGACAAAGATGCGCGTTGGGCCGTCTGCCCCGCCGATGATGCCGATGGAGCCAGCAAAACCCAGAGACCCACCGGTTACCCGATATATCAGCGGCCATACCAGCTGTATCAGCCACAGAAGTAAGCCGGCGCTGCTCGCAAATAAGAGCATCCATGCACCGCCGCGGGCGATGCGCAGCCCCTGCTGACGGCCGCTGGGTTGGGTGCTCTGGTAGTTGCGGCTGAGCTCGGCGGCCAGTTCTGCCGGTGGGCCCATGCGGGCGACGATCTGGGCGGTACTCTCCCCTGCCTCGAGCGCGGCGGCGATATCGCTCTGCAGATCGGCGACGACCCGGGTGCGCAGACCGCGGGGCAGCCGCAGCTCCTGGTACACCTGTTTTACATACTTCTCTGCCTCGGGGGGCAGTAAATCATATCTTTGCATCTCTATTCCTCCCCCAAAAAGTGATCGGTACTGCGGCAGAGCGCCTGCCACAGCTGCCGCATATCACAGAGCTGCCGGCGCCCCTGCTCGGTAATGGTGTAATATTTTTTGGGCACGCCGCGGCCCGGCTGCTCCTCCCACCGGCTGGTGATGGCGCCGTCGTCCTCCAACCGGTACAAAATGGGATACAGAGTCCCCTCCTTGAGGGCAAACAGACCATTGCTGCCACTTTCCAGCGTGCTGATAAGCTGATAGCCATAGGTGGGCTGGTGGGATATCAGTTGGAGGATGACGAGCTCGAGCACCCCTTTTTTCATCTGTCGATAATAGCGATCCTGCACCCGGCTTTCCCCCCATATACTTTGTATTACTATGTATTTGTAATTTTAGTATAGTCAGCTGATGGACAGCTGTCAAGACATTCATTACAAAAAAGAGGACTGCATATATTGCAGTCCTCTTTTTATAGCCGTGGTGGGGGTTGCATGTACATGCTGCGGGGAGTGCGGGGATATGTGATCTGGGATGATCACCGGTGCTTACCGGCCTGTTTTGTCCCGGCACAGTACACCGAACAGCTGTGCCTGCGCATGCCAGCCACACTGCCGCTTTAGGGTTTTTCTGCCATTATAAAGATACAACGACAGTGCAAGCTCCTCCAGCCAAAAGCTGGTAAAGGAGGCAGCCGGACACCAGCGGCGGGACACCGGTCACTGCCAGGAGACAGGTCTGCACAGGCCGGCAGGGAGCCGGGTACTGCTGTCGCCGCGGGCGGCATTCAGCTGCCCCTGCAGTAAAAACAGACTGCTGTGCAGGTCGGCGCCGCGCAGGTCACAGTCGCGCAGGTCGGCCCCCAGCAAGCTAGTACCGGACAGATCACAGCCCCGCAAGTCGGCGGCGATGAGAAGTGCCATAGAGAGGTCGCGCTCCCGCAATGTGCGCCGGCGCAGATCTCGGCCCAGATATATGCCCGGGTACTTGCCGTCCATCTTTTTACAGGCCATCGCCACCGCCCGTTTGAGCAGCTGGTTGGCGTCGGTGCGGCAGCGCTCCACATCGACCTGCAACAGTGGCAGCAGCGGCAGTGAGACCAGCCGGCAGAGTTCGTCCAATGCCCGGTCGAGCTGCTCCCAGAGCGGCTGCGCCGCCGGCAGGATCGAGGCCTCGGCCAGGTACCAGCACACTTGATAGAGCTGCCACAGTTGCAAAAATGCCGCTGACAGCCGCTCTTGCTCTGCCCTACCGGCAGGGAGACCGCCCGCGAGCGCTGTAGCCCGCTGACCGGCTCCCATACAGTCGAAAGCCATGCAGCCGGTATAATTTTTCTGGGCCAGTTTCTGGTGGATGGCGCAGCGGAAATCGCGCTGTAGATGTTGGCAGGGAACACCGGCGGACTTGTCGGCGGGAAATCCCTCGCTGCGGGCACAGTACAGCGCCACGCAGCACAGCCCACAGCAGTTTTCGCAGTCGATGGTCATCTGTCTTTTTAGTTGGTCGGCACGCTGTTGGCGATGATCCACGGTGTTTTCCCCCTCAATGCCGCCCCCGCAGGCGGATGTATAGAACTGGTGGGCCGCAACGGTTGCTGCGGCCCACCAAAAATGTACCGGTAGATACTGGACTCTGGCTCTTTTTTACGCGGCTGCCCACACAGATCGGACGATCGCTATTTCTCTTTCTGGCGCAATTTTTGGCGCAAGCTCTGGTGCAGCTTGGCCAGCTGGTCGGAATAGCGGGTGGAGCGCATGTGGGGGAACGCGCGGCGCAGACGGCGTTTGGCAAAGCTCTCCTCCTGCGAGAGCGCCTGCAGGCGGGCAAGCAGCTTTTGCAGGCCGGCCCCGCGCTGTGCGCGGCGGTCGTCTCGCCGCTCCTCCAGTTCGGCCGCCAGCTGTGCCAGTTGTTCTTTTTTGCCGTCGAAGTAGCCCTCGACCCGCTCGATGAACTCCTCGGCGCCGGCAGTGACCCCGCTCTCCTCCAGCTTGAGCCGCAGCTCCTGTGCCACCTGGGCAAAACTGGCCGTGTCGCGGTCGAGGCCGAGCAGTGCCCGCAGTGTGACGGCACTATCGACGATAAACAGTGCCAGCAGCACCGCTGCCAAAGTCCAGAGGGCCCATACAGGCAGTGCGCCGAACATCGTTTCGACCCGGGGGTGCAGCACATACATCACAAACAGACACAGTGCGCCGAACTCCAGCGAGTTGAGCAGACATACCCGCCCATTGATCTGTAGTTTAAACTGAGAATAGTCCCACCAGCGGGTGTGGAACAGTTTTTCCATAGCCCAGCTGGTGAAGTATTCCAGGCAGGTGGTGAGCAGCATCCCCAGCAGAAATACCGCCCAGGGGGCTTTGCGCACCGGGGTGAGGCAAAAGATCACCGCCAGTGCGCCAAAGCCGTAGATGGGGCACACCGGCCCACCGAGAAAGCCCCGGTTGACCAGTTTGCGCTGGATGACCGAGCAGTAGACCGTCTCGCACATCCAGCCCACAAAGCTGTAGAAAGCCAGGTATAAAAATGTGAGTACTACAGTTTCCAAATCGAAAACGCCCCTTTAGTTTTTTGCCCATTTTTGTTTACAGGGTCACCGTCTCGCGCTGATCGCGCTCGGCCGAGATAGCGGCGGCCGGTTCGGTCTTGTCGAGGATAGGCTTTGGTTTCCCCGCCGCCGGTGCGGCACCGAACTCCTCGGTGAGGCGGGCGTTGGAGAGCATGAGCTTGAGCCGGTTCTCCTGGTTGATGGGAGTGGCGCTGGGATCGTAGTCCACCGCCACGATGTTGGCCTGGGGGTACTTGTTTTTGATCTTGCGCATCATGCCTTTGGCGATGATGTGGTTGGGCAGGCAGCCAAAAGGCTGGGTGCACACCACGTTGTTGACCCCGCTCTGGATGAGTTCGAGCATCTCGGCGGTGAGCAGCCACCCCTCACCCATTTTAGCGCCTTTGCCGATAAAGCCATCTACAGCTGCTTCGAGCTCGGCAAAAGGTGTGGGGGCGGTGAACACACCGTGTTTTTTGATGGCCCGGATCATCTGGTTTTGCCAGTGCTGGCAGTAGCGCAGCGACAGCGTCTTGATGGTCTTGCCACCTTTGGTACCGCCGTAGAGCTTGTAGTCGATAATGCCATTTTTGAGACAGTAGAGACAGAAATCCAACACGCCAGAGACCACCGGCTGGGCCCCTTCTTTGATGAGGAAGTTCTCGAGGTCGTTGTTGCCCAGCGGGGCGTATTTCATGTAGATCTCGCCGACGATGCCCACCTTGATCTTTTTTTCGCGGTGGCGCTCGATGGCGGCAAAATCCTCTAAGATCTCGCGGTAGTTGTGGCCCACCCGCAAAAACTTGCCGCTGGAGAACTGGCGGTTCATGATCTTGATCCAGCGGTCGACCACTTTATCGGTCTGCCCCTTTTTGAGCTCGTAGGGCTTGCACTGATTGCGCAGCCACATGAGCATGTCGCCGTAGATCATGGCATACACGATCTTGATGAGCATTTTGGGGGTGATCTTAAAACCGGTACCGCCGGCCAGGTCGGTAAAGTTGATGCTGATGACCGGCACCTGGGGAAATCCGCTCTGCCGCAGCGCCTTGCGCAGCAGGTATATGTAGTTGGAGGCGCGGCAGCCGCCGCCGGTCTGGGTGATGAGCAGCGCTGTTTTGTTGACGTCGTATTGGCCGCTCTTGAGTGCATCGATCATCTGCCCAATGACCAGCAGAGCCGGATAACAGGTGTCGTTGTGCACATTTTTAAGGCCTTCATCCACCAGCCGGCGGCCGGTAGTGCGCAGCAGCTCGGCGCGGTAGCCGCTCTCGCGCAGGATCTGCACGATCATCTCAAAATGGATGGGCAGCATCATGGGCACCAGGATGGTATAGTCCTCGCGCATGGCCGGGGTGAATTCCACCGGCTTGTTCTGGTGTTCAGTTGGCATGCTCTTTCTCCCTCTCGTCCATGGCTGCCAGCAGACTGCGCAGCCTGATCTTGATGGCGCCCAGGTTGTCGATCTCGTCGATCTTCAGCTGGGTGTACAGCTTGTCGCTCTCCCGCAGGATATCCCGTACCTCATCGGTGGTGATGGCATCTAAGCCGCAGCCAAAGCTCACCAGCTGCACCAGCTCGGTACCCGGCGCGTGGGACACATAACGGGCGGCGTTATACATGCGGGCGTGGTAGGTCCACTGGTTGAGCACGTTGGTTTGGGGGGCGTTGGCCAGGTTGGCCACACAGTCCTCGGTCACCACCACAAAGCCCAGGCTGGAGAGCAGCTTGTCGATGCCGTGGTTTATCTCGGGGTCGATGTGATAGGGGCGGCCGGCCAGCACCACCGTTTTTTTGTGGTGATCTTTGGCAAAGCGCAGCGCCCGCATTCCTTCCTCGCAGATATCGGCGCGATGGGCGTCGTAGGCGGCATAGGCCTTTTCGCTGGCCTGCTGCACCTCTTTTTTCGTCAGGGCAAAGCCGTACTCGTTGAGGTATTTGATGATCTTTTGCTCGAAGATCTTTTTGTCGTTGAGACTGATGTAGGGGTAGATGAACTGTACCCCATCCATAGGCACATTGCCCTTGATGAGTTCGGGGTAATAGGCCACCACCGGGCAGTTATAGCAGTTTTGCGAGATTGACTCGTCAAAATTATAGCTCATACAGGGGTAGAAGATGGTCTTGACCCCTTTTTCGAGCAGCGTGCGGATATGGCCGTGTACCAGCTTGGCCGGGTAACACACCGTGTCGGAGGGGATCGTATTTTGCCCCTTGAGGTACATCTGCTTGGTGGAGCGGCCGGAGGTGACTACCTCGAAACCCAGTTCAGTGAAAAAGGTGTGCCAAAAGGGCAGGTTTTCGTAGCTGTTGAGGCACATGGGCAGACCGATCTGCCCCCGCGGGCCGGGCCGGCCGGTGTAGCTCATGAGTTTTTTGTATTTGTAGGCCACCATGTTGGGCAGCTGGACATCGGCCCTTTTGCCGGTGACCGGGCGCTCGCAGCGGTTGCCGGCGATAAAGCGGCTGCCGTCGGAAAAGGTGTTGACGGTGAGGTTACAGTGGTTGGTACAGATACCGCAGACCGTGGCTTTAGACTGGTGCGTGAACGCCGCCAGCTGCTGGGCGGTGAGCACCGTCGACTGGCTGCCCGCATTGCGCATAGCCCAGATGGCCGCGCCAAAAGCGCCCATCAGGCCGGCGATGGCCGGCCGCACCACTTTTCGGCCCAACTCTTTCTCAAAACTGCGCAGCACCGAGTCGTTTAAAAAGGTGCCGCCCTGCACCACGATGTTTTGGCCGATATCGTCGGCGCTGCGGGCACGGATGACCTTATACAGCGCGTTTTTGACCACGCTCATGGCCAGACCAGCCGAGATATCCTCGACGGTGGCACCGTTTTTCTGCGCCTGTTTGACCGAGGAATTCATGAACACCGTACAGCGGGTACCCAGATCGACCGGGTGTTTGGCAAAGAGGCCCAGGGTGGCAAACTCGGTGATGGGGTAGCCCAGGCTCTTAGCAAAAGTCTCGATAAACGAGCCGCAGCCGGAGGAGCAAGCCTCGTTGAGGACGATATCGTCGATGGTATCATCTTTGATCTTGAAGCACTTCATGTCCTGCCCGCCGATATCGATGATAAAATCGACCGCCGGATCAAAGTGCTTGGCAGCAGTAAAATGGGCCATGGTCTCGACCACGCCAAAATCCAGGTGGAAGGCGGCGCGGATCAGATCTTCGCCGTAACCGGTCACCGCGGCACCGGCGATCGTGAGCCCCGGCCCCGCCTGGCTGTAGATCTCGTCGAGCTGGCGCTTGACGGCGGTGATAGGGTTGCCCAGGTTGTTGACGTAATCGCTGTAGAGAATGTGGTAATCCTCATCCAGCAGCACCGTCTTAGTAGTGGTGCTGCCGGCGTCTACCCCCAGAAAAGCCCGACCTGAAAATGCGGACAGGTCGCGCTGCTCCACCGCGGTGGCGGCGTGGCGATCGCAGAAGTCCTGGTACTCCTGCTCGTCGGCGAACAGCGGTTCCATCCCCTGTACCTCCTGCGGGGCGGCCAGTACCTGGGTGAAGATCTGCTCGAGTTCATCGTAACTGCGGTAGCCCGACAGCCCCTTACTGTACAGGGCGGCGCCCAGCGCCACGAAATAGGGGGCCAGCGGGTGAAAGTTGGCGCTCTCCCCATCCAGTTCCAGCGTTTTGATAAAGCGCTCCTGCAGGCCCTTGAGGAAGGAGAGCGGCCCGCCCAAAAACAGCACGTTGCCCTCGATCTCGCGGCCCTGAGCCAAGCCGGCGATAGTCTGGTCGACCACCGCCTGAAAGATGCTGGCGGCTATATTTTCGGGCTGGGCGCCCTGATTGATCAGCGGCTGGATATCAGTTTTGGCAAATACCCCGCAGCGGGAGGCGATGGGATAGATGCGGTCGTGGGCCAGACTCAGCCGATCCAGCTCGGCCAGGTCTACGTTGAGCAGGCTGGCCATCTGGTCGATAAAGGCACCAGTACCGCCGGCACAGGTGCTGTTCATCCGCTCTTCCAGTGCCCCTTTTAAGAAGATGATCTTGGCGTCCTCACCGCCCAGCTCGATGACCACGTCGGTGCTTGGCACATACTGCCGCACCGCGCCGGCGGTGGCGTACACCTCCTGCACGAAATCGATACCGCTCTCTTTGGCCATGCCCAGGCCGGCACTGCCGGTGATGGCGATGCGCAGGTGGTGACCGGTGAGCAGCTCCTTGAGACTCTGTATCTTTTCCAGAGCCATCTCCCGCACCCGGGAGCGGTGGCGCTCGTAGCTCTTGTAAACCAGATTGTCCTGTGTGTCGAGCACCACGACCTTGATGGTCGTACTGCCTACATCCAGTCCTATTTTATAGCTCATATTTTCTTCTCCTTGCCGGGTAACAGCGCTAGCGACTGCTGCAGAGTTTGGATACAGTATGTAAAATAAGGGGCCTTACCACCCGGATATCGTCGGGCTGCCGCCGAACTACCGCGTAGTAGCTGGAGCTGACGACGAATTCCAGGGCCATGGCCATGCGATTGAAGTCGTCACGGGTGGGCTCGCCACAGCAGAAGTGGCCGACCAGACGCCGTAAAAAGTGCCCCTGGGGCACCGAGAGCTGGCCGCTCTCTACATAGCTGGCGAGTACGCCCCGCTCTTTGCTGGCCATGATAAAGCGCAAGATATGTGGATTTTGCGTATAAAAATCTATCAGTGCCCCACAAAAAGTCACCGGCCAGTCCTCCCCCTGCGCGGGGGGCGCCTGCTGCAGTGTGTATTCGAACACCTCGAATGTCTTGTCGAGCACGGCCTGATCGATAATGGCCTGTTTGTCTTTAAAATAGGTGTAGACACTGCCTTTGGCCACACCGGCTTTCTGGGCGATCTGCCCCACCGAGGTGCCCCCGATGCCTTGGCGCAGAAACAGCTCGATAGCGGCATTCTCGATGCGCAGCCGCTTGTCGTCGGTGCGCAGGGCGCTCTCTTGCATCTGTGGCTCATCCCTTTCCGGTTTGGTAAACAGACTAAATTCAAATGACAAAAACTGTCGGGTATCGCCAAAATTCTTATCCAGTCTCTATGATAAACCTTTATTGACCGCCGGTCAACGGATGAGAAAACAGATTTTTAAAGTTAGGCGAATAGACCAGTTTGTGCTGACCATTCCCGGCTGTAATTATCCACTTTTTCGGTATATATTAAGAAACTGTGTACGTTATCGCTCCGGGCCGGCTTGTCTACTTTCTATTTGTATGCCGCTCCCAGCCACAACTTGCCTCATCGCGGAATGCACCTATTCTCCCCTGTACCATACCATCTGCACAAGCACGGCCGCTCTTTTTTGCCCCATCCTGAAAATATCTGCCGAGACGGTTTTCTTAATGAAGATATATAGTATGATAGAGGTGATCTATGTTTTGGTGAGGTGGTACGAGATGTGGAAAAAATGGGCGCCGCTGTTGTGCGCGGCGCTACTGGTATTGCTGGCCGGCTGTGCCGGCGGTGAAAAGAAACACGGGAGCGGGGACGGAGCAAAAAAGAGTGCTGGCCCCACCTATGCCGACCGCCTGTACGACGACACTGGCGGCCGCTATCTCAACGCCCGCTTGGTTCAGGATAGCGACCATCTGTACCTCTGTGGCAACACGGCGCTTTATCAGGTGGACAGAAAGACCGACAGGGCCCAGCTGCTGGTGGAACACGGCAGCGAGATCGGCGCGCTGTTTCGCTACAAGCACTGCCTGTACTACACCGACATTCAGGCAAACAGCGCCTGGGTGTACGATCTGAAGGCAAAAAAAGAGAGCCCTCTGCCCATACCTCCCATCGAGAACATCATCTTGGACGAGTGCCACTGCACCTATCGTGGAGATGATGCCTCTACCCGCTACCGCACCTACTGCCTGGAGCCCGACCCCACCGCCCCCCAGCTGATAGATGATAAGCTGTACAAGGCGGCCGACACCGGCGGCGAGATATTACAGACCATTTTACAGCCGGAAGAAGGGCTCTTTATCCGGGCCTATCGTCCGGAATTCTACCGACAAAACTGCCATATATGGTTGCGAGACATCTCGTATGAAGGGGATGCCATGCAGGTCATCACAGAACTGTATGTACCCGAAGGCGCCTATTATACCGATCTGGCCGGGCAGCTGCAGTTTGCCGGTGTCGATGGAAAAAAGCAGATCGTTGCCGACTTGGGGGACAGCTGTCGGATATACCTGGCCAACTACGATGAGCAGTGGCTATATGGGGTCTGCTCCACCGACCGCCAGGTGGACTTCGTGCAGATCTCCCGCCAAAACGGACAGATGACGGTACTGCCCGCCATGCAGCACGCCTCTGACCAGTACGCCCTGACCCCAGCCGCCCAATTTTCAGTGAACACAGCCGACGGCTGGGTGTACTTTCTGGATGCCCAGCAAGAGAAGCTGATGCGTTTTCGGGCCGCCGAGCCAGACCATGTACAGGCAGAGCCCTTTGCCTGAGCTGCGCAGAACGCACAGCGCACTACAAGCGCGCCCTTATGCACCAGGGGTGGCTTGTTACGGCGGCCCATGTGGTGTATAATAAAGTTGTATTCTATGTGGCGGCAGCTCTTTGGGGCTTGCCGTTGCGCTTTTGTCAGGGGGAATCGATACGGGAGAGAAAAACGACTTTTCCAAGGGTAAGGTGTGGAAGAACATCCTCAACCTGGCGCTGCCCATGACTCTGGCACAGCTCATCAACGTGCTGTACAACGTAGTCGACCGCATGTACATCGGGCATATTCCCCAGGCCTCGACGCTGGCGCTGACCGGGTTGGGCCTTACCTTCCCCATCATCTCGATCATCACGGCTTTTGCCAACCTCTTTGGCATGGGTGGTGCGCCGCTCTGCTCGATAGCGCGGGGCAAAGGAGACCATGAGCGCGCCGAGACCATTATGGGCAACGCCTTCTTTTTGCTCGTGACAGTGGGGTTGGGGCTGACGGCTCTGTTTTTGCTGTTTAAAAAGCCGCTTCTCTATCTTTTTGGCGCCAGCAGCCAAACTTTCCCCTACGCCGACAGTTACCTGACCATCTACCTGTGCGGCAGTGTTTTTGTAATGGTCGGGTTGGGCATGAACAGCTTTATCAACTCGCAGGGGTTTGCCCGCACCGGTATGATGACGGTGCTGCTGGGGGCGGTCGTCAACATCGTGCTGGACCCGCTATTTATCTTTGTGCTGCACATGGGGGTCCAGGGGGCGGCACTGGCCACCATCATTGCCCAGTTTTTGTCGGCCGCCTGGGTGCTGCGGTTCCTCACTGGCAAAAAAGCGATCTACCGCATCCAGAAAAAGACCATGAAACTGCAGTGGCCGCTGGTCAAGGAGATCATTGCGCTGGGACTCTCGAACTTCTGCTTTGCCATCACCAACAGCTTGGTGCAGATCGTCTGCAACATCAACCTGCAGCAGTTTGGCGGTGACCTGTATATCGGTATCATGACGGTGGCCGGGTCGATCCGCGAGGTGGTAAGCATGCCTATCAACGGCGTGACCAGCGGCGCCCAGCCGGTGATGGGCTATAACTTTGGCGCTGAAAAGTACGAGCGGGTGCGCAGTTCCATCCGCTTTACCTCGGTGGCCTGTATCGTGTACACGACTGTGATCTGGATCGTGCTGATGGTGTTTCCCGAACCGTTCATCCACCTCTTTAACAGCGACCCGCAACTGATCAAGGAAGGGGCATCTTCGCTGAATGTCTACTTCTTCGGCTACTTCATGATGGCTTTTCAGCAGGCGGGGCAGTCCACATTCGTAGCGCTGGGAAAATCGAAACAGGCAGTGTTTTTCTCGCTGCTGCGCAAAGTGGTGATCGTCGTGCCGCTGACCATCCTGCTCCCCCGCATGTTTGGTCTGGGCGTGGTCGGTGTATTCCTGGCCGAGCCCATCTCGAACTTTGTGGGCGGTGCCGCCTGTTACGTGACGATGCTGTTCACAGTATATCGGCCGCTGAAAGGCGCCAGCGAGGACCGGGTGACCGCAGATACATGATCTATAACCTGTTTTCTTTAGAAGAGCTACCTTATGGTGGCTCTTTTTTGTTATGTCGATCATTGATGGCCTTTTTAAAAAAACATCAGACAAATCTATAGACCTACACAGCGCAACCCAACAAACCACGCCGGGACTGACCGCAGTCAGTCCCGGCGTGGTTCAGGGAACGGATACGTGCACTTTTTGAGGAGGGGGAGTGCCCCTAGATAATGATGCAGATGAGACCGGAGCAGCCCTCGTTGATGACCCGCTCTACCGTCTCCTGTATCTTGCCGCGCGCGTCTTGGGGCATGCGGTAGAGCTTGTTGTGCAGCCCCTCGTTAACTAAGTCGTGCAGGCTCTTACCAAAGATGTTCGACTCCCAGATCTTGCTGGGGTTCTCCTCGAACTCTTTGAGCAGGTACATGACCAGTTCTTCCGACTGCTTTTCGCTGCCCACGATGGGGCTCACCTCGGTGTTGATGTTGGCCTTCATCATATGGATAGAGGGAGCTGACGCCTTGAGCCGCACGCCGTAACGCCCACCCTGCTTGACGATCTCCGGCTCCTCTAAACTGAGTTCATCGATAGAGGGCATTACGATCCCATAACCGGTGGCCTCGACCTCAGCCAACGCGTCTTTTATCTTGTCGTACTCTGCTTTAGCCGCAGCCAGGTCCATGATACAGGGCATCAGGTCCGACTCGTCGTTCAGGTCCAGGCCCGTATTCTCGGCAATGATCTTATAAAACAGATCCTGCTCCAGACCAATATTGAGCACGGCGGTGCCGGTAGCCAGGTCGATGCTCTTTACATTGACATTGGATATCTGCTCGCAGTCATAGAGCTTTTGGGCGGTGGCGTCGATCTTGGAGATGTGATCGATGCCCTCAAACAGCTCGATGATCTTGCCGAACACCGACTGGCGCAGCCAGTGGTCTTGTTTCAGCGTATTGATCCAGCGTGGCATCTGCACCGAGATCTCTTTGACCGGGAACTCGTACAGCAGTGCTTTGAGGATATCGGTGATGTCCTGCCCGGTCAAGTCAAGACAGTTGAGTGCCAACACCGGCACGTTGTGGCGATCTTGTAGGTATTCCCGCAGTTTTTGAGTTTTATCGCTGCCGGGATGAGCGGAGTTGAGCAGGATGAGAAACGGTTTTCCCCGCTCTTTGAGCTCTTTGATCACTCTGGTCTCGGCCTCTACATAATCCTCCCGCGGGATATCGCTGATAGAACCGTCGGTAGTGACTACGATGCCCACTGTAGCGTGTTCGCGTATGACCTTTTCGGTGCCTATCTCGGCGGCCTGCTCAAAAGGTATGGGCTCATCTGACCAAGGCGAATCGACCAGTCTGGTCTCGCCCCCGTCCAGGTATCCCACGGCGCTGTCGACCACATACCCCACACAGTCGACCATGCGCACCCGGAAATGGGCGCCGCTATCCAGATCCACCTCGATGGCCTCTTCGGGAATGAACTTGGGCTCGGTGGTCATGATCATCTTTCCGGCCGCCGACTGCGGCAGCTCATCTACAGTGCGCTGTCTTATGAAGTCATCGTGGATGTTGGGGATCACCAGCGTCTCCATCATCCGCTTGATAAAGGTGGATTTTCCAGTGCGTACCGGACCCACCACCCCCACGTAAATGTCGCCCGCTGTGCGCTGAGCTATGTCTTTATAGATATCGTGTTGCATGGCTATCCCCCCGCTTTTATTCCGAGACGATCGGGATCAGCAGAGTTCTCTTGTCCCCGATCCGGTCGTCTTCCAAGTCATTAGACTGCATGATGGCATCTACCGAGGTATTGTACCGTTTGGCGATCTGCCATACTTCTTCACCGGTGTCACAGTAGTAGATGGTGAGAGCGGTATTTTTGTCTACCTCTTTGACCGTCTCCTCATCCACGGTGACATCTTCGACCACATTGCCCGAAAATTGCTGGGTGAGCACAGCTTGGCAAGCGATATCCAGCTGCAGCTCGATGGCACCGTCTCCCCCCAGCGACCAACTGATGGCCGCGATCTGGGCATTTAGGTCCACAGCTGCGCTTTCAGCTGATTGACCGGCGGGCAGACGCAATTCGCAGTCGAGATTTTTGTCCTGCACCTGCAGCACCTCATCGGCGCCGCGTCCCAACACTGTGACTTTAATAGTACCGGAAGATACGACGTTCTCCCCTTCGGTGCGGCTGCCCATCAGGTTGAGTTCGCCCCACACATCGTAGATGGTCTCGATGGGGGCCCCGTCAAGGTGCAGCTGTTTTTTGATCTGTACGGTAGTGGGGGCCAAGATCGTCGACGAAGCACAGGCAAACGGTTTTGTCTTGTACTGGTAGTCATAGGTAGTGGAAAACACATCGCGTATCGTCTCGACGGTGGTTTGCTCAAAACAGATAGCGGTGACCTCCCCCACGATCTGGGTGGAGAGTACAGTATTTTCGCCTTCTATATTCTGCTTGAGTTCCACTTTGCTGTCGAGAACGGCCAGACGCACATCGTACTGCATGTCGGAGGTGCACCCGTCGATATCGACCACCTGGCTGACGGGTATGACATAGTCGGCTGTCTGCACGCTGCCATCCTCCATCAGGTAGGTGACGTGGGTCTTACACTCCCCTTTGATGATGACTTTGTTGGTTATAACTTTGTAGTCGCCGGGCTCGATACGGCTCTCGGCGCCGATGACGGCCCGTACAGAGCCGTTTAAGGCCAGATCGGTCTCGTCTTCAGCACTAAAGAGCTTTTGTCCCATTGCCGCGGGGAAGCTGGCTTGCATCTCCTCTTTTTTCTGCTGGATACCACCGCCCTGCACGTCACTGAGTACTGTTTGGGTGCTGACTCCACTGACCTTTACCCGGATGGATACCGAGCTGCGCACCGAGATAGCCCGGGGGTTGGTGGCGCGGCAGTTGATATACTCGCCTTTCACTGCCGTCTCGACCAGATCGCTCTCGATGGGGACTTTGCAGTCTATCTGTTTGGTAAAAGGAATGGTCTGCTCAAAACACTGCAGAGCGCTGCTGTCTTCTGAGGTGTACAGCAGGGTGAACTGCAGGTAGCCGTCGAGAATGACTTTCGAATCTACCTTTTGTTTGTTGACGATGTGGGGCGTGCCGATGCACTTGACGATGCGCACGATCTCTGCCAGATAATCGGGCAGGATGAAATCGCTCTCTACCGTCTGTTCAAACGTCTTGTCTAATACGGCGTTGCCCAGCTGGTAGGTCCTGGTATCTTTTTTCAGCTCCATGGCGTAAAACCTCCTCAAGTTCCCGTTTAATCCATCTTTATTTGGACAGGGAGGGGTTTATGACACCTTATCGCGTGATCGGCCCCACATATTTGTAAAAAATATCGTTTATCCGCTCTCTGCCCTGCTGTGCGATACGTACGGGGACTTTTGGCAGGCCTGCAGACCTCCTGCCGCCGAGCAGCGGCGCGAGTTTTGCGAAGCGAAGGTTTACGGCTCAGTACTGCATCGGGCTATTTTATACGTATATGCGGAATATCTGAAAGAGCCGCCCTGCTCTGCCGGCGTATCGCGACTTTAGGGACTAAATAAAAAGGACCGGGAGCAGATACACCTGCCCCCGGCCTTTTTTATTTACATGGCACTTTACTTTTTCTCGGTCAGTAGCGCTGAAGCGCACTGTACATTGGCGATCGCGCTGACCGACCAGTATGCGAGCATGTGCAGCGGTCGATCGCCGGTAGCTACTATCTTGTAGGGTTGATCGGCAAAGATATAATAGGCGATATCTTTATGCAGGGCAAACACCTCATCGGGAAAGATGAGCAGACCGGTGCCAGCGGTAACAAGGGCCATCTCATCGGCGTTGCGCGAGACATAAAAGCCCCCGCGCTGGCTGGCAGCTGGTTGGACGACTACACGGCCGGAAGAAAGGCCCGGCGTCTCGAGCACAGCCTCGACGGTGGCGGCACCGCACCACAGCTGGTACACTTGGCCCTGGCCGCGATGGGCGATGCGGTACCCGCCGTCACGGCAGTAGTACTCATTTTGATCCCAGCGGCCGCGATCAGCCCCCAGTTGGCCGGGAAAGCGCTCAGTAGCTGAACCGTTGACCCCGATACACAGCTCGATACCCACATCGGTCATATTTTTCAGCCGGTGCGGCTGGCCCTCGGCGTGGAACATACAGTCGCCGGCCTGGACCTGATGCGTACTGCCATCAGGGTAATACTGACGGCCACAGCCGGTGAGCGCATACTCGATCTCGGACCGATTTTCGTGGTACACGTAACCGGGCAGGCTGGGTGAGGATACCCCCGCCCCCTGTATGGCCCGCATAAGGGACATCTTGTCTTCATCAAAGATAGTCTTGCCCAAATTTCCCCGATTGATGGGGCAGCCATCAAAACTGGGAGAAGCCGCCCAGCGAGCCGCTTCTACGTACTGACCGGTGACCAGGTCTTTGCCCACGTCGGTATCCATCACTCTGTACATCCGCTGACATCTCCTTTATCGTTTAGGCCGCATACACATACGGCCTAACGCCTTTTTACCATCATACTGCGGCGCTGATGGCACGTCAAGAACAGCCGGACAGAAGCAGCGATTCGGACTCTTTTTGTTCTGGCTCTATTGGCCCATAGCCGGTACAGCGATTTGCCGAGGCAGAATATATGCCGGCTGGCCAGCTACCTGTTTAGACACACAATAAGCAAAGAGCCGTCTACCTCCCCGCATATGGGGGCAGACGGCTCTTTGTCACCTGTGTTCGTCTTTGATCTTGAAGATTTTTTTTAAGATACCGGACATGAATTTTGAGCTCTTGATCACTACGACTTGCATGCTGTGTGCCCCCTATTCTTGATCGCCCGGCCCCACAGGAGGGGCTGTGTTCAGCAGGAAACGAGCAGGCCCAGTAAAATGAGCACGACTGCCACGACCACCACTACAGAACCGGAGCTGAGACAGAAAGAGAGCAGTAGACCGGCGCCCAGTGTGACCATCATCAGTTTGAGCGCTCTGTTTCGTTTCACGGTCATTCCCCCCTCCTGCCTGTTTAGTACAGTATATACAGAAGGGGCGTTTTTGGTTCATTCCCGCACCAAAAGCACCAGCAAAACACCTTGTTTTACCCCGATCTTGCAGCAGATGTCGGTGAACTCGTTGCTGACCCCAATCGGAAAATGGCTCTCCATCGTGTAGCCGGACAGCGGGTACTTGACCCCCTGCAAACTGACGCCCAGGCACTGCGGGGTGAAACTGAATACCGATAGATAGCGATACCCCTCGTCGGGCAGCAGCACCTCTTCGTCTTGCAACATGAAGGCGCGGGTGCTGGCATCAGCCAGCACGCCGCTGGCTCCCTGCGCCTTTAAATAAAAGAGATTTTGCAAATTGGCGATCGTGTGATCGAGCCGGGCACCGGTACCCCCCAAGATCAAGAAATCTTCGAAACCGCGGCGCAGTCCCTCTTTGAGGGCGATGCGGGTGTCGGTGTCATCTTTGACCGGATCGAACTTGACGGTGGGGATATTGGCGGGGAGGACATCGATAGAGTCGAGATCGCCCATGAGCAGATCGGGCGTTATGCCGGCTTTTTGCAGGTGCCGGTACCCGCCGTCGGCGCAGATGACAAAATCTTGCGGGCCTATTTGCGACCGCAAAAAGTCCACCTCCTCCATGGGGGCGGCCCCCACCACTACACAGCGCGATTTCTCCACGGCTCTTCACTTTCCTTTCTCTGTACAGAGCTCTGGGGCCTCGGGGCCCGCTCGCACAGGGAGGGACAGCTAAGAAAGCCGTCCCCCATTTTTATCGCCGAGACCGCCGTACTGCACGGCCGCTACAGCTGCCAATCTTTGATATCTTTTACTGCCCGGTAGAGGGCCACGTAACTCTGGTGGCGGGAGGGGGCGATCTTGCCCTGCTCCAGTGCGGCCAGCACGGCGCAGCCCTTTTCACAGGTGTGGGAACAGCCTACGAATTTACACTGCCCCACCAGCGGCGCGATCTCGCGGAAGGTGTACTGCAGCTGATCTTTTAATATGCCTTCCTGCCGGTGCAGGTCCACATCGGAAAAGCCTGGCGTATCGGCGATATAGCCGCCAAAGGGCAGCTGGAACAGCTCTACGTGGCGGGTTGTGTGCCGACCGCGGCCCAGCTTTTCGCTGGTCTCGCCGGTCTTGAGGGAGAGGCCCAGCCCCAGATGGTTGAGCAGGGTGGATTTGCCCACCCCCGAATTGCCGCAAAAGGCGGAGACTTTGCCGGCCAGACAGTCGAGGACCTGCTGCTTCCAGGCTTTTTGCTGGTAGTCCACCTCGATGACGGTAAAGCCCGCCTGGCGGTAAATATCAGCCACCCCGGGCAGCTGGGCCATATCCAGCTTGGTGAACACTATGATCGGCTCGACATCTTTATATTCGGCGATCGAGAGCAGCTTGTCGACCACGAACAGGTTGGGCGACGGACTGACTGCCGACACCACCACGATGAACTGGTCGATATTGGCCATGGGCGGCCGGATAAAGGCGTTTTTACGGGGGGAGATCTCCTCGATGACCCCCTTCTCGTTTTGATCGACCGAGATCGTGACCTCGTCGCCCACTGCCGGGCTGAGGCCGCGCTTGCGAAAAATGCCTTTGGCACGGCACTCGATCAGGCCGCTGCCGCACTGTACATAGTAAAAGCCGCTTATAGCCTTTAAAATGCGCCCGTTCATCATCGGTTACTCACCTTCTTCGCCGCTGTCAGCGCTGGAACCGGAGCTGGAGCTGGACTGGCTGGACGAGCTGGAGCTGGAGGAAGAGCTGCTGGACTGGCTCGAAGAGGCGGCGGGCTCTTTTCCCTCGCTGATCTGGATAGAGACTACCGTACCTTTGGCCACTCGGATGCCTTTGCTGGGGTTTTGGCTGACGACTTTGCCTTTGTCGGCATCGCTGTCGGTGTAGACGTTCTCTACCCCGCCGATGGTCAGCCCTTTGGCCGACAGTGCGGCGCGAGCGCTGGACTCGGACAGGCCTATGAGATTGGGCACCTCGACCAGTTCATCCTGGGGCTCCTCTTCCTTTTCGGCCCCGTCGCTGACGACCAGTGTTACGGTGCTGCCTTTTTTGACCTCGGTACCCGCTTCGGGATCGAGACGGATGACGTACTTGAGCGGCACCGTGTCGCTCTTTTCGCGGGTGACGCTCACCACCAGGTCCATCTTTTCCAGCTGGCGCTGGGCGCTGGAGGCCTCGACATTTGAGAGGTCGGGGATCTTTACCACCTCGGGGCCCTTGCTGACTTTTACAGTGATGGCCTGCGATTTTTTGATCTTGGTGCCCGCGCGGGGCGATTGGGAGATGATGGTCCCCTTTTCGACCTTGTCGCTGTAGGCCTCTTCTTTTTTGAAGGTGTAGTCTTTATACTGCTCTTTGGCCTGGGTATAGGTGAGGCCGGTCACCTGTGGGACCGATACCTTTTTGCCGCCGAACACGCCGGTGTTGACCAGCACCATGCCGATGATGAGCAGCAGCGCCGCCACCAGAAAAGCTGCAGCCACACCGCCCAGCACCACCATATTGTTGACCTTTTTTTTGCCCGGTTTGGCGCCGGACGTTTTTTTGCCGGCCTCTGGCGGCTGGGTCTGCTTTTCACGCACGTCTTCGATGGCGTTTACGTATTTGGTGGGTTCGGCGTCGACGAAATACTTGTACTGGAAGCTGATGGAGGGGTTCTTTTTAAACTCCTCGATATCCAGGAGCATCTCTGAGGCCGACTGATAGCGCAGATTTACATCTTTCTGCATGGCCTTTAAGGTGATCTCCTCCAGCCCCTCGGGAATATCAGCGTTGATAGAGCGGGGGGATACCGGTTTATCGGATATCTGTTTAATGGCCACACTGACGGCAGTATCGGCCTCGAAAGGCAGCTGGCCGGTGAGCATCTCGAAGAGGATGACCCCGGTGGAGTAGAGATCGGCTTTGGCGTCGGTCTCGTCACCGCGGGCCTGCTCGGGGCTGATATAGTGCACCGAACCGATGGCCTTATCGGTGATGGTGCGATTTTCGCTGCGGGCAAAGCGGGCGATGCCAAAATCCATCACCTTGAGCGAACCGTCGGGCAGCAGCATGATGTTCTGCGGCTTGATATCGCGGTGGATGATGCCCCGGTCGTGAGCGTGTTGCAGCGCCCGCAATATCTGCTGCGTGAAGTGGACGGCATCTTTCCAGGTGAGCACCCCCTGCTGCTGGATGTACTCTTTTAAAGTGATGCCGTCGATGTGCTCCATGACGATGTAGTTGATGCGGTCGGTAAAGTTGACATCGAACACCTTGACGATGTTGGGATGGGAGAGCAGGGCGATAGCCCGCGACTCGTTTTTAAAGCGGCGGATGAACTCCTCGTTCTCGGCAAACTCGTCTTTGAGGATCTTGACCGCCACTGTTTTTTGCTCGAGCAGGTCGGTGGCTTTGTACACGTTGGCCATGCCGCCGATGCCGATGATCTCCTGCACCAGGTAGCGGCCATCCAGTCTTTTTCCGATATATTTGTCCATAGTGACCTGCCCCCTAACCGATCAAAACTGCAGTGGAGTTGTCGCTGCCGCCGCGGGCGTTGGCCTCGTCGATGAGCGCCTGGGCCGCATCGAAAAAGTCGTGTTCGCGCACCAGCTGCCAGAGTTCGCGGTCATCGATATGACCGGTGACCCCGTCGGTGCACAAAAGCAGGATATCCCCATCCTGCAGAGGGATCTCGTCGTAGTCGATATCTATGTTGCGGTTGATACCCACCGCCCGGGTGATGACGTTGCGCTTGGGGTGGTTTTTGGCCTCTTCGGGCGAGATCTGTCCCTGGTCTACCAGCACCTGTACCATCGAGTGGTCGCGGGTGAGCTGCACGATATCGTCTTTTTGCAGTAAGTAGGCGCGGGAATCGCCCACATGGGCGATATGTGCCACCGAGTCTTTGACCACACAGGCCACCAGCGTGGTGCCCATGCCAGCCAGTTCGGGCTGCTCCATGATCTTGTCGATCATCAAGTTGTTGGCCCGGGAGATGGCCACCTCTAAAAAGTTTTTGAGCGACCCACTGGGCAGCTGGTCGAGGCCCTCGTCCACCGACTGCTCGAAGGCGTCGACCACCAGTTTGCTGGCTATAGCGCCGCCCACCGCGCCGCCCATACCGTCGCACACCACCGACCAGATGGTCCCGTCGGCCAGAGCGCCGGATTTGGCGCAGTCTTGATTTTGCTGCCGCATAACACCGGTATCGGTTTGAGATACGATCCTAAGCATACTGTCTCCTCCTACTACTGTTGCAAGCTCTGGCGGCGCAGCTGGCCGCAGGCGGCACTGATATCCTGCCCCAGTGTGCGCCGTACCGTGGCGTTGACTCCCCGGTCTTGCAGCCAGGCCTGAAATTGCGTGACCTGATGGCTCTGTGTGTAGCCGGTCTCCTGTACTTTATTGACCGGTATCAGGTTCACATGACACATGAGACCGCGGCACAGGTCGGCCAGCTGCCGGGCGCAGTCACGGCTGTCGTTGACCCCGTCGATGAGCGTATACTCGAAGCTTATGCGGCGGCCGGTCTTTTGCTCAAATTGGCGGCAGGCGGCGAGCACCTGGTGGATGCGGTATTTGCGGTTGACCGGCATCAGCTGATCGCGCAGCACGTCGTTTGGCGCGTGCAGCGAGATGGAGAGCGTGATGGGCAGCCCCTCATCGGCCAGCTTTAAAATACCCGGCACGATGCCGCAGGTAGAAAGTGTGATGTGCCGGGGGCTGAGATCCATACCGCGGCTATCGGTGACCAGGCGGATAAAATCCAGCACGTTCTGGTAGTTGTCCAGCGGCTCGCCGATGCCCATGAGCACGATGTTGCCGATGCGCTCGCCCAGATCATCGGCGGCAGTGTAGATCTGATCGAGTATCTCGGCGGCGGTGAGATCGCGCACATAGCCGGCCAGTGTGGATGCGCAGAAACTGCAGCCCATTTTGCAGCCCACCTGGGTGGAGAGACAGATGGACAGGCCGTGCTTATACCGCATGACCACGCATTCTACCGTCTCGCCGTCGGGCAGTGAAAACAGGTATTTTACGGTGCCGTCGAGCTGGGAGACCAGCTTTTTCTCGATGGTCACTTTGGCGATGGTGCCGCGCTCTGCCAGCTGCTCGCGAAAGGCCTTGGGCAGGTTTTTCATATCCTCGAAGGCGGCGGCGCGCTTTTGGTGCAGCCAGCCAAACAGCTGGCCGGCGCGGTAGGCCGGTTGGCCGCACGCCTTGACCAGCTCTTCTACCTGTGCATAAGAGAGACCATTTATCTGTTGCATGGGGTTCCCCTTTTCAGTTTGGCGATAAAAAAGCCGTCGCTGCCCGTTTGATGGGGCAGCAGTGTAGCCATGCCGTCGGTGACGGCGGCGCCGGGACACAGACCGGTGAGATCGACGGCGGTAAAGTCGGGGCAGTCGCGCAGGAATTTGCCCACCACGCCCTGATTTTCGTTGGGGCTGAGGGTACAGGTGGAGTACACCAGCACGCCGCCGGGGCGCAGCTGTTCTGCCGCCTGTTTTAAGATGCGCAGCTGCAGATCGGGCAGATCTTTGATCTCGCCGCGCTGCTTGTAGCGCAAGTCGGGCTTTTTGCCCAGGATACCCAACCCCGAGCAGGGCACGTCGCACAGTATCTTGTCGGCCAGCGGCACCCCGGTATAGGGGGTGGTGGCGTCGTGGCAGGCGGCAGTGAGGTTTGTGATGCCCAGGCGCCGGGCGCCATCTTCGATCTTGGGCAGTTTTTGTGCCCAGATATCGAAAGAGCAGAGCCGCCCCTGGCCGCCCATGTACTGGGCGACAGTAAAGCTCTTGCCGCCGGGGGCGGCGCAGCAGTCGAGTACCGTGTCGCCGGGCTGGGCGCCCAGCGCCTGGCAGCAGTACTGCGATGAGAGGTCCTGTACATGAAACAGCCCCTCGGCAAAGCTGGGCAGCTCCGGCAGGTAGCCGGTGCGACGCAAGAGCAGGCAGTTTGGCAGCGCGGTGGGCTCGGCTGTCAGCCCCTCATCAGAGAGACGCCGGATCAGGTCTGGGGCGGTAGTCCGGAGCGTATTGACCCGGATGAACGTGGGAAACTCGCCCTCGAAACGGGCCAGCAGCTGGCGTGTCTGCTCCTCTCCGTAGGCCTTACACCACATCTTGGCGATCCAGGGCTCTACCGAATAGCGCACCGACAGGTCGCTGCCGCTATAAGTGGGTTTGCCATCGCGCAGGTAACGGCGCAACACGGCATTGACCAGACCGGTGGCGCTTTTTTGCCGCAGCAGAGCCGGCAGCCGCACGGTCTCGTTGACGGCGGCGGCATCGGGCACCCCATCCATCGACTGCAGCTGGTACAGGCCCAGCCGCAGCGTGTTACAAATCGGCGGGGTGAGCTTTTTGCCCGCACAGTACCCTGCGAGCTGCGCATCCAGCCGACGGCGGGCGGCGGTGACCCCATAGACCATGCGGGTGCACAGCGCCCGCTCTTTGGCCGGCAGCCCGCTTTTTTGCAGGGCGGCATCGAGAGCTGCATCGACGTAGCCGCCGTCCTCGCACCGGGTGAGCACCTGTACGGCTACCAGTCGGGGGTTTTGTTGCCCAGCTGCCATGTGCAGCCCTCCTTTTTGCTTGCATCTAGTCGTTGCGGCGGCGGCCGAACAGCAGCACCAGCCGCAACAGGTTGGCCAGCGATACCAAGAGCGACGCCACATAGGTGAGCGCGGCGGCGGTGAGCACCTTTTTGGCCCCCTGCAGCTCCTCGCTGGAGAGCATGGCCTGTTGGCCGATGATGGCGATGGCCCGGCGGGAGGCGTTAAACTCTACCGGCAGCGTGATGAGCTGGAATACCACCACCAGGGAAAACAGCACGATACCGGCAGTTACCAGCGGCTGCGCGCCCATGAAATAGCCGATGAGCACCAGCGGGATCGACAGCGTGGAGCCCAAATTGGTGAGTGGGATGATAGCATTGCGCAGTTTTAGCGGCGCGTAGTGCTCGGCGTGCTGCAGCGCATGCCCGGCCTCGTGTGCGGCGACCCCGATGGAGGCCACCGATGTGGAACCGTACACATCCTGCGAGAGGCGGATGACCCCGGCGCGCGGATCGTAGTGGTCGGTAAGGCTGCCGGCCACCGGCTCGACCCGGATATCGTAAAGGCCGGCCCCGCGCAGGATATCCTCTGCCGCGCGGCTGCCGCTGATGCCACGGCTGGAGAGCACCCGGCCGTAGCGGGCAAAGGTGGACTTTACCTTGTACTGGGCCCACACGGTGATGAGCAGTGCGGGGACCACCAGCAGCAGATAGTAGTAGTCAAAGTAGAAAAAAGGCATGTATGCCCCTCCTTTTTGGGGGCTATTCCCCCATTTTGCGGCCCAGCTGCAGCCCGCGGCGGCACTTTGCACCGTGCCCCTGCAAGAACTGCTCTGCGCTCATGCGCTTTGACCCCTCGAGCAATACATCTGTCAGGGCTACGACTCCGCCGTCGCCGCAGGCCACCTGCAGTGTGCCGTCGGCGGTCAGCTGGCCGGCGGCGGTGCCGGCAGCGCCCGAAATCACCCGAGAGGAAAATACCTTGAGCTTTTTGCCGTCAAAAAAAGTATGGGCTACCGGCCAGGGATTTAGGCCGCGAATGTGATCGTGTACCTGCTGTGCCGTAAGCGAGAAGTCGAGCTCGGCGATCTGCTTGTCCAGCATGGGGGCGTAGGTGGACTGACTGTCGTCCTGCTTTTGACGGGGCGCGGTGCCGTCGGCGATGCCCGTGAGCGTTTTGAGGAGCAGATCGGCCCCCACCTTGGCCAGGCGCTGATACAGCTGGCCGGAGGTCTCGTCCCCGCCGATCTCGACGGTGTCGGTGTAGATCATGTCGCCGGTGTCGAGACCGGCGTCCATATACATAGTGGTGACGCCCGTCGTCTTCTCCCCGTTTATCACCGACCACTGGATAGGTGCGGCGCCCCGGTATTTGGGCAGCAGCGAGCCGTGGACGTTGATACAGCCCAGCGGCGGCAGATCGATGACCTGCTGAGGCAGTATTTTGCCGTAGGCCACCACGGCGATGAGGTCGGGCTGCAGGCTGGCCAGCAGTTCAATCGTCTCGGCTTTTTTGACCGAGGTGGGCTGGTATACCGGGATGCCGAGCTGTTGCGCCAGCTGTTTGACCGGCGGTGCAGTGAGTACTTTTTTGCGCCCGACCGGCTTATCCGGCTGGGTAAATGCGGCGACGACCCGGTGCCCGCTGTCGGCCAGCGCCTGCAGGCTGACAGCAGCAAACTCCGGTGTGCCCATAAAGACGATGTTCATAAATCGGCCCCCTTATCTGCTCAGTGCGCCTGCTCCTGCTCGGCCTCGTACTCGGCCTGCTTCTCGGCCACCAGCTCCTCCAGCTCTTCCTGGGTGAGCATCTTCTCGGCTTTGTCCACATACAAAACGCCGTCTAAATGGTCCAGCTCGTGGCACACGCAGCGGGCAAACAGGTCCTCGCCTTCCTCTTCGTGCACGGCGCCGGTGCGGTCCTGAAAGCGCACCCGCAATTTATGCGGGCGCACCACAAAGCCCCACTGTCCGGGAAATGACAGGCAGCCCTCCAGACCGTCATCCTCCCCCTCGGTCCAGAGGATCTCGGGGTTTACCAGCTCCATGGGGCCATCGCCCACATTGATGACTACTACCCGGCGCAAAACGCCTACCTGCGGGGCGGCCAGGCCGGCGCCTTCGGCCTGTTCCAGCGTCTGATACATGTCGTCGATCAGGGTGGCCAGCTTGTCGTCGAACACCTCGACCCGGCGGCTCTTTTTGCGCAGGATCTCCTGCTCTTTGGTCAAAATATTGCGGTATGCCATCGTTTCATCTCCTATATCTGTGGGGCGCGCCCCGGTAAATATGCCGTAAAACCGCAGTGCGATGCGGCTGCGCAGTACTTTTGCAGTGCTCTTATTATAGCATCCGGGCGGATGCGGTTTGGTTTCTCAATTGTTAATAAACTGTTACTTCGGGCCTTAAATCTCGCCTTGCGGCCAGAAATCGACTGCTAAACGCACCCCGAACAGCTTTTTTTGCTCGGCCAGCTGCAGGATCGCGGTGCGAAACAGCTGGCGGGTGCGGGCGTCTTTGCGGCACTTGGCGATGATCTTGTAGCGGTAGCGGTCGCCGACCCGCTCGACCAGAAACGGGGTGGGGCCCATGAGCCGCAGCGGCAGCCCCGCATACTCGCCGGTGGCCAGCTGACCCAGTATCTCCATCAGCGCCCGGCCGGCCTGCAGGCAGCTCTCGCGCTGGGTGGCCGAGAGCGAGAACATGGCCATGTGGCAGTAGGGCGGATAGAGCAGATAGCGGCGGGCCTGCAGCTCCTCCGTAGCGAAGGTGTCGTAGTCCTGCTTGGCGGCCAGCTGCAGCACCCGGTTTTGCGGGTCGAAGGTCTGCAGGATGGCGCGGCCGGCATCGGCCCCGCGGCCGCCGCGGCCCACCACCTGGGTGACCAGTGAAAAACAGCGCTCGTAGCTCTGGTAGCTGGTGCCGGCCAGAAGGTTGTCGATACCCAGCACCCCCACCAGCGTGACGCCGGGAAAATCGAGCCCCTTGGCCACCATCTGGGTGCCCACCAGCACATCGTATTCGCCGCGGGAAAAAGCCTCTAAAAAGGTGCGGTGGGCGTTTTTGGAGGCGGTGGTATCGGTGTCCATACGCAGGATGCGGGCCCCGGGCAGCGCCTTTTCCAGCTCGTCCTCCAGCTTTTGGGTGCCGGCGCCAAGCAGGCGCAGATGGGGTTCGCCGCAGTTGTCACAGCAGGTGGCCATAGGCACCGAGTAGCCGCAGTAATGGCACATGAGCCGCCCGTTGGCCCGGTGATAGGTGAGCGGTATGTCGCAGTGGGGGCACTTGGCCACCGCCCCGCAGGTGGGACAGGTGGCCGAGGTGTGGTACCCTCGGCGGTTGAGCAGCAGGATGCTCTGCTTGCCGGCCTGCAGGTTTTTTTGCAGCTCGCGGCGCAGGGGGCGCGACAGATCTTCCACCGCGCCGGCGGCCATCTCGGCCCGCATATCCACCATCTGTACCTGGGGCAGCTGCGCACCGGCGTAGCGGGCCGGCAGCTGGTAGAGTGCGATCTCGCCTTTTTTGGCGCGGTAATAGGTGTCGATGCTGGGGGTGGCCGAGGCCAGCACCACCTGGGCACCGTGGCGGCGGGCCCGCCAGCAGGCCACATCGCGGGCGTGGTAGCGGGGGGCCGAGTCGGAGTGATAGCTGCTCTCCTGCTCCTCGTCGAGGACGATGAGACCGATGTTTTCGAGTGGGGCAAACACTGCCGAGCGGGTGCCGATGACGATATCGGCCTCTTTTTGACGGATGCGCCGGTACTCGCTGAGCCGCTGGCCCACCGAGAGCGCCGAGTGGATGACCGCCACCCGCTGGCCAAAGAGCTTTTTAAAGCGGGTGATCACCTGGGGGGTGAGCGAGATCTCGGGCACCAGCAGCATAGCCTGCCGCCCCTGCTCGAGCGCGTGGCGGATGAGGTCGACGAACACCACCGTTTTACCGGAGCCGGTGACCCCGTAGAGCAGGTCGCAGCCCCAGCTGCCGCTGTCCATACGGCCCCGGATATCAGCGGCGATCTGCTGCTGGGCGCAGGTGAGCTGCACCGGCTGCTCGCCGCCGCTTTCTACAGTGAACACCTCTTTGTAGTCGTACTGCTCGAAGTAGCGGGCGGCGCCGGCGCGCACCAGCCGGTCGGCCACCGAGCGGGTGACCCCGGTCTGGTACAGCGCCGCGCGCAGCGGCATACCGGTATTGCCGCAGGGAGCCAGCAGCTGGTAGAGCTGCTGCTGTTTGGCGGTGAGCTTGCCCGAATAGCCGGCGGTGGCGGCGATGCTGGTGGCTTGGTCGCTGACGTAGCGGCGGCGGTTCTCGGCCGTTTTGAGCAGCGCCCCCCGGCGCAGGAGCTCAGCGATCGCGCGGTCGCCGGGCTCCAGCTCCAGCTGGCGGCACAGCGCCCGCAGCTCGGCCCGGCCGCCCTGTGCGGCCAGACAGTCGAGCACCCGGGCCTCGGTCTCGGACCGGGGGGCGGTATCGGGGGCGGTGAGCTGCAGGTACTCGCGGATGTGCACCCCGGCCCCGGCGGGCAAAATGGCTTTGGCCGCGTCGTACCAGGTGCAGAAGGTGGACTCTTTTAAGTAGTCGATGAGGTCCAACAGCTCGGGGCTGTCGCACAATTCGCTGTCGTACACAGTGGCGATCGTTTTGTAGCCGGCACAGTCGCACGCATCTCTATCCTCGCAGGAGAGCACCAGCGCACTGCGCACCCGGCCCCCGCGGCCAAAAGGCACCGTGACCCGGGCGCCGCGGCGCACCTGGGGAGCCAGCTCGTCGGGTACGAGATAGCTGTAGCCCCGGTCAAAGTAGAAAGCGGCACCGTCCACCGCTACCGTCGCTATACGTTTTGCCGCGGACAATGGCCGCCCCCCTTTTTTGACAGCGCGTACAGCCGACACCGAAAGCGGCATAGAGCGGCACGGGCTGCTTTTAAGTGTGGTAACGATCTTTCCTCCCGATCGCGCACGCGCACATCGGGCCGGTATGCCGACATGCAGGCGATCGGATAAACAGGCCGGGCACAAGTTGCCGCGCGCCACCCACGGTCCGGTACTGCCGGCCTAGCGCGCGCCGATCACCGATCACTGCGCGGCGGGATTTTTTTGCCGGTAGATGGCCAGCAGTTTATCCAGCAGGCGGTCGGCCAGCTCCTCTTTGCTCATGAGCGGCAGCGGCAGCTCCTCGTCTTTAGACAGCAGCGTGGCCACATTGGTGTCGACGCCGAACCCGGCGCCGGGCTGTTTTAAGCTGTTGGCGACGATGAGGTCGCAGTGCTTGCTGTCGAGTTTTTTGCGGGAGTTCTCGATGAGGTCGCGAGTCTCCATGGAAAAGCCGCAGACCACCTGGCCTGGAGCGGCGGCGTGGCCCACCTCTTTTAGGATATCTTTGGTGCGCACCAGTTGCAGCGTGCCGTCGGACTGAGACTTTTTGATCTTATCGTCGGCAAACTGCGCCGGGGTGAAGTCGGCCACGGCGGCGGCTTTGACGATGATATCCTGTGCCGGCAGCCGGGTCATCACCGCCTCGTACATCTGGCTGGCCGAATCGATGGGCACCACCGCCACCCCCGGCGGCGGGGTCAGCTGTACTTTGCCGGTGACCAGCGTGACCTCGGCCCCGCGGCGGCGGGCACAGTCGGCGATGGCATAGCCCATTTTGCCGGTGGAGCGGTTGGAGATAAAGCGCACCGGGTCTAAGAACTCGCGGGTGGGGCCGGCGGTCACCAGTATGCGTTTGCCGGCCAGGTCTTGCCGCTGCTCGAGCTGGCGCAGGATACAGTCCACCAGCTCGGGGGGCTCGGGCAGACGGCCGGCGCCTATGTCGCCGCAGGCCAACCGCCCGCTGCCGGGCTGCAGGATGAGCATGCCCAGGTCGCGCAGCGTCTGGATGTTTTTTTGCACCACCGGGTTTTGCAGCATGGCGGTATTCATGGCCGGGGCGATGATCTTTTTGCAGGTGGCGGCCAGAAAGGTGGTGGTGAGCATATCGTCGGCGATACCGCCGGCAAATTTGCCGATGATGTTGGCGCTGGCCGGGGCCACCACGAACAGATCGGCCCCGGTGTTGAGCGAGATGTGCTTGACATCCCAGGAGAACAGCCGGTCGAAAGTATCGATATAGGTCTTGTTTTTGGTGAGGGTCTCGAAGGTGAGCGGGGTGATGAACTGGGTGGCGTTCTCGGTCATGATGACGTGCACGTCGACCCCCAGCTTGGTCAGGGCGCTGGCCACATTGGCCATCTTATAGGCGGCGATACCGCCGGTGATGCCCAGCAGCACCTTTTTTCCGGTATAGTCCACAGGCGTTTCCCCCTCTGCTGGCCGGCTCGCCGCCGGCGCTATCGGTCATAAAAGGCGTAGGGGGAGGGGCTGGCCCCTCCCCTGCTATAGATATCGTGTTCAGTCGTTATCGTGGTGGGTGGCCGGGCGCACCGAGCACTCGCCGTCGGCAAACTCCTCCACCGCCAGCTTGACCGGCTTTTCGGTGAGGATCTCTTTTTCTTCCTCGGCCTCCTCGCAGATCTCGCGGGCGCGTTTGGCGACGGCCACCACCAGCGAGTAGTAGCTCTGGTTGGGCTCTAACAGCTCGGACATGGCCGGGCGCAGCATATTGGTCTCTCTTTTGGTATTAGACATGTTGTATCACTCTTTCCATAAATGCACGCATGCGCGTGGTGGCGGTCTTTTCGGCCTGCATGATGGCACCGATGCGGCCCACGCATTGCTCCACTGTATCGTTTAGGGCCAGGTAGTCGTAGTTGACGTACTCACCCAGCTCGCTTCTGGCCACTTCGAGGCGGCGCTCGATGGTGGCGCTGTCCTCGGTCCCGCGGCCGGTGAGGCGCTCGCGCAGCTCTTTGATGCTGGGCGGAGCGATGAAGATGAGCACCGCCTCGGGCAGCAGGCGCTTTACGTTCTTGCCGCCGGTCACCTCGATCTCCAGCAGCATGTCGCGGCCCTGGCGCAGGGTCTCTTCGACCGGGGCGCGGGGCGTGCCGTAGTAGTTGCCGCAGTACTCCACGTACTCCAGCATCTCGCCGCTGGCTATCTTGTTTTCAAAATCCTGGCGGGTGATGAAAAAATAGTCTTTGCCGTCGATCTCGCCGGGGCGGGGGCTGCGGGTGGTAGCCGACACCGAAAAGGCGAAGCGGTCGGCATCCTGCTGCAGCATATGGCGGATGACCGTTCCTTTGCCCGAGCCCGAGGGCCCGGAGAGCACGTATAAAATACCCCTGCTGTCACTGCCCATCTTCCAACTGTACCTCCTCTATGAGTTCCTGTTTTTCGTCGAGCCGGCCGGCTATGGTCTCGGGTTGGATGGCCGAGAGCACCACGTGGTCGCTGTCGGTGACGATGACCGCGCGGGTGCGCCGCCCGTAAGTGGCGTCGATGAGCAGGCCTTTGTCGCGGGCCTCCTGAATGATGCGCTTGATGGGGGCCGACTCGGGGCTGACCACCGCCACCAGGCGGGAGGCCGAGACCATGTTGCCAAAGCCTATGTTGAGTAATTTCATGCTGTTTCTCCTGCCGCTGGGGCCGTCACTCGATGTTTTGCACCTGTTCGCGCATCTTCTCGATCTCGCTCTTGAGCTCGACTACCAGCTTGGTGACGGCCATATCGGAGCACTTGGAGCCGATGGTATTGGCCTCGCGGTTAAATTCCTGTACCAAAAAGTCGAGCTTGCGGCCCACGGCGCCGCCGGCGGCAAAGATCTCCTCCAGCGAGCGGATGTGGCTGCGCAGCCGCACGACCTCCTCGTCCACCGCCACCTTGTCGGCGAAGATGGCCGCCTCGGTGAGGATGCGGGCCTCGTCGATCTGGCGGCTCTCCAGTATCTCTTGCAGTTTGGCCTGCAGGCGCTGCCGATATGCCTGTACCGTCTGGGGGGAGAGCACCTCGATCTCGTCGACCAGCTGGCCCACCCGCGTCGCGCGGCAGGTGATGTCTTCTGCCATGCGGGCGCCTTCTTTTTGCCGCATGGTGCAAAACTCCTCCAGCGCGGCGGCGGCCACCTGGCTCACCAGCTGCCACACCTGCTGGGGGTCCTCCTGGGCGCGCTGCACCAGAAACACATCGGGGAAGCGGGCCACGTCGCACAGCGAGAGGTCATCGCGCACCTGCAGCTCCTGCTGCACGCCGCGCAGCGCCTGCACATAGCCGGCGGCCACCGCCCGATCGACGGCGATATGGGTATCTTGCCCCTGGATGGCCTGGAGATAGAGGTTGAGCTGGATCTTGCCGCGGGAGACCTGCGACGAGACCAGCGCCTTGAGTTTATCCTCCAGGTAGCCGTACATGCGGGGGGTCTTGCAGGCGAACTCGAAATAGCGGTGATTGACGCTCTTGAGCTCTACCAAAATGTCGTAGCCGCCCAGCTGCTGTTGGCTGCGGCCGTAACCGGTCATGCTCCTGACCATTTGCACACTCCCAATTTACAGCCGGTGCTCTGACAAGAGTACCGGCTGACTTTGATTTCTGTATAGTTTTCTTAAAAACATTCTACTATTTTTGACGGGGTGCTGTCAACCGAAAGGGCCGTCAAAATCGTCCATCCTCGTCTTTTGGCCGTTTTTCGCTGCCGTGCGCCGGCGGCGGGCCAAGAAAGAGCGCACCGGGGACACGAGGTCACCGGTGCGCTCTTGAGAGGTGCTCTTTTTGTATGCTAGACAGCGACCGGGCCGATCTGAGCGGCGATATCGGCGTGCTCGGCCATAAAAGCGGCCAGTTGCCGGCTGTTGGGGGTGGTGCGGCTGCCGGTAAACTGGATGGAGTAGCCGGCGGCGGCACTGCCCCACAGCAGGCAGTCGCGCAGGGACTTGTTTTGCACATAGGCGGTGAGGAACCCGGCGTTAAAGGCGTCGCCGGCGCCCAGCGTGTCTTTTACCGATACCGGGAAGGCCGGCATTTGGCAGCTCTCGCCGGGGCCGAACACCGCCGCTCCGGCGGCGCCGTTTTTGCTCACTACCACCCGGCAGCTCCGGCGCAACTTCTGCGCTGCCTGCACCCAGGCGGTGCAGCCGGTCAAGATGGGCAGCTCCTGGGTGGCAGAGCCGAACAGGATGTCGCTCGCGGCGGCGGCCTGTTCGAAGGCGCGGCGGATATCGTCGGTATAGCCGTGGGCCTCGACACGCATATTGAGGTCGAAGGCCACCGTGACCCCCAGTTTATGGCAGCGGTGCATACAGTCGATGAGCGTGCTGCGGGTGGGGTCGAACAGGATGGGCACCCCGGTGGTGTAAAATACCGAGAACTGCGCCAGCAGCGCATCGGGCAGGTGATCGGGGGTGAGCAGTGTGAAAGCCGCCCCCTGCTCGGGGAAGGCAAAGCTCAGTTCGCGGTCGCCGTTTTGGTCGAAGATGTTGACGGTGACCATGGTAAAGCCGCCGGGCAGACGCACCAGATGGCTGGTGTCCACCCCGTCCTTTTCGAGGTGGTCGATGGAGAATTGGCCAAAGCCATCGGCCCCGATGAGGCCGGCGATGGCCACGCGGGTGCCCAGCCGACCCAGGCCCACTGCGGTGTTGGCCGCTGTGCCGCCGGGGCAGAGCATGCCTTTATTGCCCACCGAACCGCCGCGCATCAGGTCCTCGGCGCTCTGGGTGACGGTCTTGACGGCCCGGCGGTCGATGTTGATATCGGCGTTTATATCCCCCACGCAGAGGACGCCGGCTCTATTTTGTGGCACCGCCGCTCACCTCCCGGCCGCTTTGGCCGCCTGACAGAAAGCCCGCACTTTGGCGATATCTTTTTTCTGCAGGCGCGTGCCGTCGGGCAGGAACTCATCGGTCTTGGTGAGCGAGTCGACGCCCCAGGGGCGGACGTGCTCGATGGCGGCGGCCACGTTGTCGGGGCCCAGGCCGCCGGCGATGATGACCGGGACATCGACCGACTCCACGATCTGGCGATCGAGATCCCAGTCGTGGGTGACGCCGGCCGCGCCGATCTCATCGTGGTCCGGCGCCACCGAGTCTAAAATGAGCAGGTCTGCCCACTGGGCGTATTTCTTGGCAAAATCCACCGCCTCGGGGCCGGTCATGGGCACCGCCTGCATGACCCGGGTGCCGGGCGAGAGCTCTTTGATCTTTTTGACGAACGGCTCGCTGACGAAAAAGCGCTTGCCGGTGACGTGGATGATGTCGGGGTGGTACTCGCTGGCCATGTCGTAGTAAAACTGGGGGTCGTCGTTAACCGATAGGAAAGAGAGCACCGCTCTGCCGCGGCAGGCGTTTAGGATATCGTGGCAGACCGACTTGGGCACCCCGCAGGGGATGGGCTTGCCGTCTTCCAGCTGCTCGGGCAGCAGGCCGAGATGGTCGGCCCCGGCCTCGATGCAGGCCAGCGCCTCTTCTACGGTTTGGATGGAGTAAATCTGGGTGATCATGTCGCATTGCCGCCTTTCTGTTATTAGGTGGGCACCGCGCCGGGCGCAGCGCTGTTTACACCTATCATGATAGACTGGGGCCGCTGCCCCCGGCAAGGACCCAGGTCCGATAAGGCGCCTAAAATGCGGCGCTGTTATTGTATAAATCGCCAGTGGCCGTTTTGGCAGGAGAGCCCGGCGCGGCGGGCCTGTGCGAACAGGGCGGCGCGGTCGAGAATGGTGATGGCGGTGCGGTCGACATCGATAAACCCCTGCTGGCGAAAGCGGGCCAGCACCCGGTTGGTGCTGCGGGGGGCGGCGGCCATCTGCCAGACCACATGCGCTTTGTCGAGCTGTGACTGGCCGCGCTGGGCCGCCTGGGCCAGTTCTAGGAGCAGGATCTGGTCGAGAGTGGCGCAGCTGTTGAGCGCCGCCTGCTGGGAGAGCAGCACCACTTTTTGGGCCAGCTGGTCCATGACCTGACGGCAAAAGGGCCAGCTGGACCGGCACCAGTCGAAAAAGTCCTCCCGGGTGAGACAGAGCGTTTCGCAGGCGGTCACTGCACGGGCGGTGTGCAGCACCGACTGCTGGCCCAGCGCCTCCAGGTCGCCGATGAGCACCCCCGGCTGCATGAGCCCCACCGAGAACTGACGCCCGTCGGCCAGCTGTTTGAAGATCTCTACCTGGCCCTGCCGCAGCAGGTAGAGCCAGTGCTCCTGCTCTCCCTGCAAGAGCAGCAGTTCGCCCGGGTCAAAACTGCGGGCCAGCAAGCGCTGGCGGATCGCGGCTGGGCAGCTGTCGAGCAGCTTATCCTCCACGGTCAAGTCACCTCCCTATCTACACGATCACATCTTTCACATTGGTTTTATTTTAGCATGTGCAGCGGACTGCTGGCAATGACACGCGCTGCATAGGGCAACTTTTTACCGGGCAGACTGACTGTTGGAGGTGAGTGCTGTGAGACCTGACGAGCTGCGGGCCCTGTTGCCCATGAAAAAGAGCTTTGACCTGCTGGAAAAAGCCATCGTTATCGGCCAGCGGCAGTGCACGATGTACTTTGTCGACGGCTTTGTAAAGGACGACCTGCTGCAGCGCATCATGCAGTTTTGGTACTCTATCAAAAAAGAGCAGATGGACCGGCTGCAGTCGCTGGAACAATTTGGCGACCAGTTTATGCCCTATGTGGAGTACACGGTAGAGACAGACCCCCAAAAGGCGGTGGATAGCCTGCTGGCTGGGCCGGCGCTGATGCTTATAGAGGGGCTGGAGGGCTGCATCGTTTTAGATACCCGCACCTACCCGGCCAGAGGCGTTGACGAGCCGGAAAAGGACAAGGTGCTGCGGGGCAGCCGCGACGGCTTTACCGAGACGGTGGTATTCAATACCGCTCTGATCCGCCGCCGCATCCGCGACCCCAAGCTGGTGTTTGAGATCTTCTCGGTGGGGGCGCAGTCGAAGACCGACGTCGTGGTGGGCTATATCGGCGGCAAAGCCGATGAAAAACTGCTGCAGTCGCTGCGGGAGCGCCTGCAGCAGCTGGATGTAAAAAACGAGATCATCAACCAGCAGAACCTGGTGGAGCTGCTGTTGCCGCGGCCATCGCTCAACCCGTTCCCCAAGGTGCGCAACAGCGAGCGCCCGGACGTGACCGCCGCCAACCTGGTGGAGGGGCGGGTGGTGCTGCTGGTGGACAACTGCCCCACCTCGATCATTTTGCCCACCCGGCTGGTAGACTTTACCCAGGAGGCCGACGACTTCTATTTTCCGCCGCTGGTGGGGTGGTATATGAAGATGATCCGCATCTCCACTGCCTTTGTCACCATGCTCATCACCCCGGTGTGGATGCTGGCGCTGCACTACCCCGACAAGATCCCATCGCTATTTTCGTTTTTAAAGGTGGAGAACACCTCGGCGCTGCCCATCGTGCTGCAGCTCATCCTCATCGAGTTCGCCATCGATGGGCTGCGGCTGGCCAGCATCAACACCCCTTCGGTGCTCTCGAGTTCATTTAGCATCGTCGGCGGGCTGATACTGGGTGATTTTGCGGTGCAGTCGGGGGTGGCGATCCCGCAGACGATCTTCTACATGTCGTTCGTGGCCATCGCCACCTTTTCTCAGCCGAGCATCGAGCTGGGCTACTCGATCAAATTTTGCCGCATGGGGCTTTTGGTGCTGACCTGGGCGTTTGGTATTTGGGGCTTTGGCGCCGGGCTGGTGCTGATCTTTATCATGGCCGCGGTCAATTCTACCATCACCAGAGACCGCTACCTCTCCCCCATCTGCCCCTTTAAACCGCGGGGCTTCATCGACCTGTTCAAGCGGCGCTTTGCCCGCAACAGCCAGCACCCGCACCACTCGTGAGAGAGAAATAAAAAGCACAGGGCCGCCCGCATGGATAGCGGCCCTGTGCTTTGACATTTTAAAAAAGGCTGGCGGTTCAGCCGTCGACCAGCGGTAACAGATAGCCGTAACCGGCGCGCTGCATCTCACTTTTGGGGATAAAGCGCAGTGCGGCGGCGTTGATGCAGTAGCGCAGGCCGCCGCGCTCGGCCGGGCCATCGTCAAAGACGTGGCCCAGGTGGCTGTCGCCCAGCTTGCTGCGCACCTCGGTGCGGCACATGCCCAGCGAGTGATCGGGCCGTTCCTCCAGCAGGTCTTGCCGGATGGGGCGAGTAAAGCTGGGCCATCCGCAGCCGGCGTCAAATTTGTCGTTGGAACAAAAGAGCGGCTCGCCGGTGGCGATATCGACATAGATGCCGGGCCGCTGCTCCTGCCAATAACTGCTGCTGTAGGGTTCCTCGGTATGGTCTTTGCGCACCACGGCAAACTGCTGGGGCGTGAGCCGCTTTTTTAGCTGTGCATCGCTGGGGCGTGTATAGCGCACCGGCTGTTTGGGCCGCTGTTCACTGGGTTGTATGGGCATGTATCTTTTCCCCCTCATCATTCTCGTCTCTCGGTCGCCGGCAGGCGGCGATATGCGGGCTTTTTTCATAAAATTAGTATAACCCAAATAGAACCCAAAATCGGTGTACGGCCTGTAGCGCTGAGATTTTCCATGGATGGTGCCGGCGGCGCGCTCCATACTAACAGTGCGGGGCGAAATCGATTTTTTATGGGGACCTGCCGCCGGATCACCCCGCTAGAGAAAAGGAGAGAGACATGGGAGAACAAAACGCGCAGCAGTACGAGATCGCCCCCCTGACCCCGCAGGAGGCGCTGACCATCGGCGAGGTGGAGCGCCAGATCGCCGACGTGTTGGGGGACGAGCTGATACTGATCGCCTACCGCAAAAAAGGGAGACAGTGATGGCCGAGGAGCTGTATTACCGGTTGGGGCTGTCGGACCTGCTGGACCAGGACCTATCGGCCTACGAGTACTACTGCAGCCAGCCGGTGTTTATAAAGCGCAAGCTGGACGCGCTGGACATCGGCAGCTTTGAGGAGCTGCAGCGAGCCGTGGGGATGCTGGCGGCCAAGTACACCCCTTTTTGATCAAGAGGAGGGCTAAACGGTGAAAAAGGAAAAGAAAAACACCCGCTACCAGGACCTGTACGAACTCATCGATCGAAGCGAAAAGGCCCACCAGTTGTTTGCGGCGCTGCCCCAGTATGTGCAGGGCATGATCGGTGACCGGGCCGAGAACGTGCACACCTACAAGGAGCTGTCTGCCTTTGCCGACAATCTGACCGCCGGAGACGACTGAGCGGACGCCTTGCCGGGGCAGATAAGCCGACAAAAAGGGCCGCTCTCGCGGCCCTTTTTTACATATGGATACCCCTTTACTCAGGTGACTAGCGGCAGGAGCAGCCCACGTACTGGATGCAGACGTCGACGACCATATCTTCGCAGCTCTGGCAGCCGGTGAGCGGCACCATGATCTCCAGCGGGATCTCGGTCTTGCAGTCACAGCCCTCCGGCCGTACCGGTGTAAAGTAGCTGGCGGTGGCCACGGTCTCCCCGCACTCACATTCGCTGTCGCGGACCTCTACAAAGATGTAGTAGTCCATATCGCGCAGGCCGAAGACCTCCAGCATGATGCGCATCTTCTGGGCGGCAGGTGGCGCGGTGATGCAGCCGTGTACCTCGCAGCAGGCGTCAGAGTCCTCTACTGCTACCGATTCCAGGGTCTTTTTCATAAGAAATGCCATGTCAATATCTCCCCCATCGATTTTGGTATTGGGCTGGCCGCTGCTTGGCACAGGAGCGGCAAATTGCGGAGAACCTGCCGTCTGGCGGGCCAGCTCTTTGTGTCATGCTATGCCAGACCGACCGATAGGTTCCTGCACCGGTGGCCATAAGTGCCCAAAAAGTGGGTATTTGCGTTTTTTATGGCCCTGTGGGGCGCAGATGTGCTATACTTGGGCGGTAAAGAGATTTTTGCCGGGACACTCTCGTGGTACCCGGCCGACCGATACCGATCCGGAGGATTATGGACGAGATCTTACATACAGACCTAGCCCCGGGAGAGTGCCGGGAACTGCTGGCGGCGATGAGCCAGCCGCTGCTGCAGTGGTACGACCGCAGCGCCCGGGTGCTGCCCTGGCGTGAGCGGCCCACCCCTTACCGGGTGTGGGTGTCGGAGATCATGCTGCAGCAGACCCGGGTGGCGGCGGTACTGCCCTATTTTGAGCGCTTTGTGACCGCGTTGCCCGACGAGCAGGCACTGGCCGACGCGCCCCAGGACCAGCTGCTCAAGCTGTGGGAGGGGCTGGGCTACTATAACCGAGTAAAAAATATGCAAAAATGTGCCCGGGAGGTGGTGGCCTACCACGGGGGCCGACTGCCGGGCGACTACTGCGCGCTGCTCAAGCTGCCGGGCATCGGCGCATACACGGCCGGGGCCATCGCCTCTATCGCCTTTGGCCAGCGCTTTCCGGCAGTGGACGGCAATGTACTGCGGGTGATGGCACGGCTCATCAGCTGCGACAGCGACATTTTGCAGCCCCGGGTAAAAAAGGCCTTTGGCGAGCTGGTGCTCAGCGCTATGCCACACCACCGACCGGGGGACTTTAACCAAGCGATGATGGAGCTGGGGGCGACCATCTGCCTGCCCAACACGCTGCCTTTGTGTCCCAGCTGCCCGCTGGGGGACATCTGCCGCGGACGGGCGCTGCAGACCCATCACCACCTGCCCCATAAGGCCCCCAAAAAGGCCAAACGCAATGAACAGTGGACGGTGGTGGTGGCCCGCTGGCAGGGGCGCATCCTGCTGCAGCGGCGGCCGGAGAGCGGGCTGTTGGGCGGTATGTACCAGTACCTGTGCCTGCCGGGCCATTTAGGCGCGGAGGAGTGTCAACAGCAGCTGGCCGCACAGGGGCTTTGCGTACACACCTTGCGCCCGCTGGGGGCGGCCAAGCATATTTTTACCCATATCGTGTGGCAGATGGAGGGGTACCTGGCCGACCTGAGCGCACCACCCCAAGAGCCCCTGTACACCTTGGAGGAGATCGAAGAGCAGCTGTCGGTGCCCAGCGCTTTTGCACACTATACCCGTCAGCTGCCGACCCTGCCACTGCCCCTTTGAGGCAGCGGCGGGGAGAGCATAAATACCAGAGGAGTGGATACAAGTGGAACTGAAAGCACTGTTGGAGCAGTACCGGCCGCTGTATGAGCAGGAGGAGAAGGACCGGGAAGTGATACTCTCGTACATGCGGCAATTTGACAACCTGTACACCCGGAAAAACGAGTTTGCCCACTTTACCAGCTCGGCCTTTATCGTGAACCCAGCGCGGGACAAGACGCTGATGATCTACCACAATATATACGACAGCTGGGCCTGGACCGGCGGGCACGCCGACGGCATGCAGGACCTTTTGGCCGTGGCGGTAAAGGAGGCCCAGGAGGAGACCGGGCTGGCCCAATTTGCGCCCCTGTACAGCGGGCAGATCTACACGCTGGATATTTTGCCGGTGTGGGGGCACGTAAAGCGGGGCAAATATGTATCGTCGCACCTACACCTGTCTCTTTGCTATGCGCTGGAAGCTGACGACACGCTGCCACTGACTGTAAAACCAGACGAAAACAGCGGGGTGAAATGGGTGCCCATCGACGAGATGATCGCCCACTCCAGCGAAAAAGACATGCACCCGGTGTACCAGAAGCTGATCGACAAGTTGAGGGATCTGTAGAGCTGGAATAAAAAAGAGGGACAGGTAATGCCTGTCCCTCTTTTTTATTTAGTGTTCTTCCCGCAGGATATAAATAGGCCTTTTTTTGGTCTCGAGATAGGTCTTGGCCAGGTACTGGCCCAAAATGCCCATACAAAACAGCTGGATGCCGCCGATAAAGGTGATGATACACACCAGTGATGGCCAGCCGGAGACCGGGTCGCCCCACACCAGCGTGCGCACGATGATAAAGAGCACGGCGACGACAGCTACCAGGCACAGCAGAAAGCCGAATACCGAAGCCAGCGCCAGCGGCGTGGTGGAAAAGGCGATGATGCCCTCCATCGAGTAGAGGAACAGCTTCCAGAACGACCACTTGGTCTCCCCCGCTACCCGCTCTACATTTTCGTAGGCCAGCCACTTGGTGCGAAAGCCCACCCAGCCAAAAATGCCTTTAGAAAAGCGGTTGTACTCGCTCATGGAGAGGATGGCGTCGACCATCTGCCTGGTCATGAGCCGGTAGTCACGGGCGCCATCGACGATATCGGCCTTGGATATCTTGTTGATGAGCTTATAGAACATGCGGGCAAAAAAAGAGCGGATGGGGGGCTCTCCCTTACGAGATACCCGGCGGGTGGCCACGCTGTCATAGCCCTCCTCGGTAATGGCGGTATACATCTCATCGAGCAGCGCCGGCGGGTCTTGCAAGTCGGCGTCCATCAGCACCACAAAATCGCCTTTGGCGTGCTGCAGACCGGCATAGATGGCCGCCTCTTTGCCAAAATTGCGGGAAAAAGACAGATAGTGCACCCGACTGTCGGCCGCGGCCAGTTGGCGGCAGACCGCCAGCGTCTGATCTTTTGAGCCGTCGTCGACGAAGATATACTCGAATTCCACCGGGTGTTTTTTGACCATCTCGTCGGCTACCCGGGTCATTTCTTTGTGAAACAGCGGGAGCGACTCCTCCTCGTTGTAGCTGGGGACGATGACCGTTATGAGCTGCATTTGTAGTTCCACCTTTGCGCATTTTTTATGAAAAAGAACAGGCGACCGCTGCCGCCTGTTCTAAGTTTAGGGGAAGTTTGTGGCAAAGTCAACTACGGGGCCAAAAACTTCAGGAAATCATCAGGAATCCTTTTCGGGGAAAAAGCGGCCCAGTAGTTTGATGCACAGATAGACCACCATGATGACCGTGAATATGCCCAGCATGCCGTAGAGCATCATGGGCAGGGTGGAAAGAAAATTTTCGATATTGAGATCCATTATACTCTCTCCTTAGCGGGCGATGAGGCTGATGATCAGACCGCCGGCGATGACCGAGGCGATCTGGCCGGACACGTTGGCGCCGGCCGCGTGCATGAGCAGGAAATTCTGCGGGTCCTCTTGCAGGCCCATTTTGTGGATGACTCTGGCAGACATGGGGAACGCCGAGATGCCGGCGGCGCCGACCATGGGGTTGATCTTATTTTTACTAAACAGGTTGAGCAGCTTGGCGAACATCACGCCGCCCACAGTATCGAACACGAACGCCACCAGGCCCAGGGCCATGATGAGCAGCGTCTCTTTGCGCAAAAACTGGTCGGCCTGCATTTTGGTGGCCACTGTGATGCCCAAGAGCAGTGTGATGAGGTTGGCCAGCTCTTTTTGGGCGCTCTCGGACAGAGCGCGCAGCACGCCGCATTCGCGGATGAGGTTGCCGAACATCAAAAAGCCCACCAGCGCCACCGAGCGGGGCGCGACCAGACCGGCGATAGCGGTGACCACGATGGGAAACAGGATGCGGGTGGTCTTAGACACGTTGCCCGGTTTATAGGGCATGCGGATACGCCGCTCTTTTTGGGTGGTGATGAGCCGGATGACCGGCGGCTGTACGATGGGCACTAGGGCCATGTAAGAGTAGGCGGCCACGATGATGGCCCCCAGGTAGTTGGAGCCGAAATAGTTGGCCACAAAGATGGAAGTGGGGCCGTCGGCAGCGCCGATGATGGCGATCGAAGCGGCGTCTTTCATATCGAAAAACAGCGACGAGAGACTGAGTGTAAAGAAGATGCCGAACTGGGCGGCAGCGCCGAACAGCAGCATTTTGGGGTTGGAGAGCAGCGGGCCAAAATCGATCATGGCGCCGATGCCGATAAACAGCAGCAGCGGAAACAGCTCGTTGGCGATGCCGGCGTTAAACAGCGTGTCGATCGGGCCGTGCTCCACCACGCCCTCGATTGTTTGATTCACGGCGCCAGACAGCGGCAAATTGACCAGTATAGCGCCAAAGCCCATGGGCAAGAGCAGGGCGGGCTCCATCTCTTTTTTGATGGCCAGCCAGATGAGCAGGCCGCCAATGACCCACATGATGATTTGTCCGGGCTGCAGATTGAGGATATTTTCAAATAAAATTTCCATCGCTCGGTGTACCTTCTCCTTTTCGTTTGGCGGCGCTGGGCCGCCGACCGTATTCCCCCACCCGCAGCGGGCGGGGGGCGTATCTATAAAAAGCGCCCGTATCTTCTCTGCGTTATCCTGTAGAGTGTTGACCGCTGTTGGTACCTTTTATGCCTGCCGGCGGGCGCTGAGAGCCGAAACAGGGCAAAAGAAAAAGACTCCTATCACAGCGGATCACTGTGATAAAAGTCTTACTTTCTATAGTAGGCGCGGACCTCTTTACAGAGATCGGTATGACGCGATCTACTACGCCGCTGCCGTGGCGGCGCAAGTTACTCCCTCTTATCGAGAAACAAATATGCAATTTATAGATATCATCATACCATCACCCGTCAGTTTCTTCCAGGGGGCCCGGTAGATTTTCGGTGTTTTGCTCGGTTTTTTTGCTTGGGAATACGCGTACCTGTGCAATACGCTGCCCCTCGATACGGGTGACCTGCAGCTGCAGAGCATCTCCCAAAGACAGCAGGATCGCCTCTCCCGGGGACGGAATGCGGTCGAGCACCTCCACCACGTAGCCGGCCAGCGTGTCGTACTCCCCCTGATAGGGGATATTCGTCTGCAGGATCTTTTCGGCTTCCTCCAGAGTGACGCTGCCGTCGAAAATACAGCTGCCATCGGGCTGCCAGCAGAATTCCAGCTCCTGAGTATCGTACTCGTCCTCGATGGGGCCGACGATGCTCTCGAGCAGGTCCTCCATGGTGGCGATGCCGGCGGTGCCGCCGTACTCATCTACCACCACAGCCATATGGGTGTGGTCCTGGCGCATCTGCGCCAGCAGCTTGCCGCACATTTTGGCCTGGGGGATGAATACCGCCGGGCGCAGATAGTCTTTTACCGAGAAGTGTGCCGCCCGGTCCGGCTCCACCAGATCCAGCAGATCTTTGGCGTAGACGATGCCCAGGATATCGTCTACATCTTCGCCGTAGACCGGGATGCGGGAGTAGCCCTCCTGCCGGATGACTTCCAGCAGCTGGGGCAGAGTGATATCCTCTCCCACCGCTACCATATCGGTGCGGTGGGTCATCACATCTTCTACCCGACGGTCGCCGGCGGCCAAGATATTTTCGATCATATCCTTCTCGCTGTTTTCCAGCACGCCTTGGCCGGCGCCTTCGTCGATGAGCAGCAGGATATCCTCCTCGCTCACCTGCTCGGTATCTTCACTGCCCAGGCCCATCAATTTTAGTATGCCGTTGGTGCTGTGGGCCAGCAGGGCGACGAACGGTTTGGCGATACGGGAAAAGTACCAGATGGGGGTGGCTACTTTCAGGGATACCCCTTCTGCGTTTTTCATGGCGATGCGCTTGGGCACCAGCTCGCCGAAGATGATGGTGAAGTACGAGAGTATCAGCGTGATGACCACCAGCGATACGCCCTCGATCACCGAGCGGGGAATAGGCACGTCGCCGATGGCTTTGACCAGCATGCCGGCAAAATTCTCGGCCGCCACGGCCGAGGCCAGAAAGCCGGACAGCGTGATGCCCACCTGGATGGTGGAGAGAAAGTCGGAAGACGACCTGGTGAGACGGGCCAGATAGCCGGCCCGGCGGTCGCCCTGCTCGCTGCGCTTTTGCAGCTTGGCGCGGTTGAGCGAGATGACGGCGATCTCGCTCATGGCAAAAAAGGCGTTGGCGCCGATGAGCAAGAGCAGAATGAATAAACTCAAAAATAAATTGCCGCTACTGTCGGGGTCCATGTAAGGAAATCTCCTCCTCGTAAAAATGTGGATATCGGTCCAGTTTTATGGGCGGCAGAGCCGGGCTCGGCGCACCGCTGTGGCGTTTTCGGGCCTGACCCCGCCCCACTGGCCGTGAGTCTATTATAGCAGGCTGCGGGGGCAGCGCCAAACGGCGCCAGCAGCTACCTTCTGCGCGCTAGCGAGCGCCTGACGCCGTGGGCGGGGCGATTTTGGGCCCCTTTTCAAATATTTTACCCGCTGAACCTGCATTTTTTGCGCAAAATAAGTTTTGTGTAATAGTTTATGCCGACTCAACTTTCGGCGCTGCGCAATGTGTCGCACAGAAGCTGATATTTTTCGGCGGCGGCAACATCGCCCTGACCCCGGGCGGCGGCTGCCAGCAGGCGGTAGATCTCGGGGTCCAGCGTGTGGCGGGGGAGCATGGCCAGCAGGCTATCGGCCGCCTGGCTGTATGCCCCCAGGCCCAACTGACCCTCGATATAGGCCAGCAGAGCGGTCTCGTCGCCGGCCAGTTCCTGCTGCAGCTCCTCTAATACTTTTTTGATCTTGTCGGCGGTAAACGGTTTTTGCAGGTAACACAGCGCCCCCAGGTTGGTGGTCTCCACTGCATTTTTTATGGTGCCATAGGCGGTCATCACCACCACCGGCGTATCGATATGCTGCTGGCGCAACCGCCGCAGCACCTCGGTGCCGGACATCTCGGGCATTTTGATATCCAGCATGATGAGGTCGTACGGGGTGCTCTGGGCCATCTCCAGCGCCTGGGGGCCGTTTTGGGCGGTGGCCACTTGATAGCCCTCATGCTCCAGGCAGCGGCTGAGCAGCAGCCGGATATTTTTGGTGTCGTCGGCGATCAGGGCACGCTTCATAGGTCGCTGTCCTCCTCTGGTCGTGTGGTCTTATCATATATGGGCACGGTAAAAGAAAAAATGCTGCCGCCGGTCGCGCCCGGTCGGACCCAGATATCGCCGCCGTGGGCCCGGACGATCTTCTGGGATAAAAACAGCCCGATACCGCTGCCCCGTGTCTCGAGGTCGTTTTCCTGATAGGTAAAGTCGCTCTCGAATATCTTGTGCAGATATTCCGGCGGTACCCCCATGCCGGTATCGGCTACCGACACTTCTACCCATCCGCCGCCAGTATCGGCAGCCGAGAGTCGGATATTGTCGCCGGGACGGGTGTATTTGAGCGCATTGCCCAGAATGTTGGAAAAGACCCAGCCCAGCTTTTCACCGTCGCAGTACACCGGCGGCAGAGCGGGCATATCGACTGCCAGCGACACCTGGCTGTAGCGGGCCAGGTCGGCAAACTGGGCAGTGGTCTGCCGGGCGATCTGCCGGATATCGGTGGCAGCCATGCGGTAGGACACGTTTCCCGACTGTACTTTAGAAAGCTCCAGCAGGTCCTCGATGAGGCGCCCCATGCGGTCGATATCCTCTCGCAGGGCGGACACCACCTCGGCCTGCTGCTGCCCCAGCGGACCCATGTCGCCGTTTTGCAGCATGCTGGCACCCATGAGCATGCTGGTAAGCGGGGTCTTGAGCTCGTGGGAGACTGTGGCGATAAAGTCGCCGCGGATCTTCTCGGTCTTTTTGACGACGGTGATGTTTTGCAGCAGCAGCGACAGGCACCAGGGGCTGTCGGCGCTGACGTGGGGCATGCGCGTACAGACGGCGTTGAAAACCCGCTCGTCGCCGGGCAGCTGCAGCTGGCACTCGCTGCGCTGCTCGCCGCCCAGCACCGACTCGGCCATAGAGACGACCTGCTCGCTGTCCAGTACCTCTAATATATGGCGGCCGGAGGCGACCGATTCAGCGGTGGAGAACAGGCGGCAGGCAGCGGGGTTCATGGTCTGTATGAGCAGCCGGCCGTCGAGCAGAAAAAAGGCGTCTTCCATATTTTGCAAAATGGCATCGGTCTTTTTCTTCTCGGCCAGCAGTTCGTTGACCCCCTGCTCGTCAAAGGCGCGCAGCTGGCCGATCATCTTGTTGAACTCCCGCTCCAGCTGGCCGATCTCACCGGGGGCCGCGAGCGATACCTCGCGCAGCTCGCCGCCGGCGGATACATCGCGCAGGCCCTGACACAGCTGGCCCAGCGGGGCCAGATAGCGCCGAGTGCCGCGCAGCGACAGCCAGAGCCCCAGCGCCGTCAGCAGTGCCGAAAAGCCCAGTATTCCCGCCGAGAGCCCCACCGCCTGACGGGTGGCGGCATTTTTGCGGCTGAGCATTTGGGTGCTGGCCGTCTGCCGCGCCCGCCGCAGACCGGCCTTGATCTCCTCCAGATCGGGCGCCAAGCTCTGCTGATAGTAGCTGTACATCTGCTGCTGGTCCGGCTGCTCCTGCAATAGAGAGAAGGCTTTGCAGTAGTGGTCGTACCGGGCGGTGAGCTTCTCGACTTCCCGTTTCATCTCGGCGCTCTGGGCGCCGGCCTCCAGCTGGTACTGCCATTTGAGATAATTTTGCATCCCCTCGGTAAACACCTCGATGCCGCCCACCCGGTCAAAGCTCATATAGGTGAGCGCGGCGCTGTCTTGCCGGTCGATGAGCTCGAGCATCTCGTCTGCTGCCTGGATGTTTTTATAGTCCTCCTCGATCATGCCGTCGACGTTTTTCCCCACCCAGTACATCGCGCCGGTCGACACGGCGCCAACAGTCAAGATGCACAGCGCCAAGGCGACGTAGATGGTGGTAAATTTGTGCCGCAAAGTGCCCCGCACAGCCCGCACCTCCACTTTTTTATCGATTGCCGCAGCAAAGACAGTGCGCGGCCCCACGTCCCATTATAGTGGAAAGCCAGAGGGTTACAACCGCTTATTCCTGCAAAAAACAGCCGTATTTTGACGAAAGGCAAGGAAAACAGCGGTTTTTACAGCATTATCGCCTTTAAAAAGGCATGGCAATATAAAAACAACGGAATATGAGGGTTTGCGCATCAAAAGACTGACAAACTACAATGGTAGGTGCGGGATGGCCGACACCCGGCCGCCCCTGTTTTTAGCAGAAAAAGGAGTGTTTTACTTGCATGAAGATAAAAAGAGCATGGCCAAGACAGCTCTTTCCGGGGTGGTGGTCGGCTCCTCGATGCTCATTCCCGGCGTATCTGGCGGGACCACCGCCATCATGCTGGGCATTTACGACCGACTGGTGCGCAGCATATCGGGACTGCGGCGTCACCCCAAAGAGAGCCTGCTGTTTTTAGGGCTCTTTTGTCTGGGCGGCGGGGCGGGCATGCTGCTGTTTTCCAGACTGGCGCTGTTTGTTGTAGAGCAGTTTGCCTACCCGGCCCAGTACTTTTTTACCGGGGCGATATTGGGCAGTTTGCCGCTGCTGATCAAAAAGTCTACGGTGCGCCGCTTTACCCCCGGCACAGCCCTGTTTGGGGTGGTGGGCTTTTCGCTGGTACTGGCCCTGCGGCTGGTGCCCAAAGACCTGTTCGTGCTGCACGGCAAGGTAGATGTGGCCACGATGCTGCTGCTGGCCTTTACCGGGGTGATCATCGCCGTTGCACTGGTTTTGCCGGGCATCAGCGCCTCGCACATGCTGCTGCTTTTGGGGCTGTACCAGATGACCCTCAAGGCCATCGGCGACTTTTATCTGCCCTTTTTGATCCCGTTGGGACTGGGTGGTATCGCCGGTATCTTTTTATGTACCGCCGCGCTGGAGCGGGCCATGGACGGACATCCCCAGCAGACGTACATGCTCATCGTGGGGTTTGTGGCCGCGTCGGTCATGGAGGTCTTTCCCGGGCTGCCGGGCAGTGTGGGGCTGTGGTTCATCTGCCCGCTGTGCCTGGTGGCGGGGGCGCTGCTCATCTACTGGGTGAGCGGTAAATTTGGCCAGTAGATAGCAGACGTAAGGCGGCACTGCCGGGGATTTTTTGAGGGAGGAAATGACAGCCATGCATGTAAGCGATTATTTGATGACTGCCGGGGGACTGGCCCTGTTTTTGTACGGTATGAAGATGATGAGCGGCGGCCTGGAGGCCGCTGCCGGTACGCGGCTGAAAACGCTGCTGGAAAAGCTGACCTCCAACCGCATTTTAGGGGTGCTGGTGGGGGCCGGTATCACCATGGTGATCCAGTCCTCCTCGGCCACTACCGTAATGGTGGTGGGGTTTGTCAACTCCGGCCTGATGGGGCTCAGCCAGGCGGTGTGGGTAATCATGGGCGCCAATATCGGCACCACCATCACCGGGCAGCTCATCGCTCTGGACGTGGGGGCGCTGGCCCCTGTGGTGGCGCTGGCCGGCGTGGTGATGGTCACCTTTTTCAAACAGAAAAAGGTGGTGGATACCGGTACGATCATCGCCGGGTTGGGGATTTTGTTCATCGGCATGGACCTGATGAGCTCATCGCTGCAGCCGCTGCAGAACTCCCCTGCCTTCATCTCGATGATGACTAAATTTTCAAATCCCCTGCTGGGGATCTTGGCCGGGGCAGTATTCACCGCTATCATCCAGTCCTCCTCCGCCTCGGTAGGCATTTTGCAGGCGCTGGCCACCAGCGGGCTCATTGGGCTGGGCAGCTCGGTCTACGTGCTGTTTGGGCAGAATATCGGCACCTGTATCACGGCGGTGCTGGCCAGCATCGGCACCAACAAAAATGCCCGCCGCAGCACGATCATCCACATCCTGTTCAACTGTATCGGTACTGCGGTGTTCGTGATCATCTGCATGACCACCCCATTCGTGTCGTTTATGCAGTCGCTGACGCCGGATAACCCCGCCGCCCAGATCGCCAACGTACATACGCTGTTTAACATCGTGACGACCCTGCTGCTGCTCCCCTTTGGGCAGCTGCTGGCAAAAGCTGCCTGCCGCATACTGCCCGGCGAGGATCAGCCGGACGCCGACATGGCCCCGTTACATCTGACCGAGCAGGGTATGGGCTCGACGGCTATCGCCATCTCGCAGCTGGAGCGCGAGGTGGGGCACATGTATGAGCTGGCCTGCCAAAACCTATTTGACGGTATGGACAGCGTGGTAGCCGGTAAGGCGGCCAACTTAAAAAAGATCGAGGAGCGGGAGGAGTATATCGACTACCTCAACACCGCTATCACCAGCTATATAGCTGGCGTCACTGCGGAAAATATCGCCGCCCGCGACGCGGCGGCCCTCAATGCACTGTTCTCTGTTGCCGGCAACGTGGAGCGCATGGGCGACCACGCCATGAATATTGCCCAGTACACCCAGAGCGCCAAGGATCGGGGCGTAGAGTTTTCAGACGGCGCCACCCAGGAGATGGAGATCATGCGCGAGGTACTGCGGCGGGGGCTGGAAGTGCTGCCGAGATCGTTTGCCGCCGACCGCCGTCAGGGTCTATCGGCCATCTCTCACGCCGAGGAGAAGATCGACGAGATGAACCGCCGCTTTCGGCATAACCAGATCAGCCGCCTGGGCAGCCACCAGTGCAGCGCCCAGGCCTGTGTGATGTACAGCGAGCTGCTGACCGATGTGGAGCGGGTGGGCGACCACCTGCTGAACATCGCCCAGGCCTGTTACCAGCACGAACTGCAGCTGGTATTTTAAGTTTGGTTCCCCATTATTTCAAAATAGAAAATACCTGTAGAGAAAAAGGCGCCACAGCTGCTACCAACTGCTGCGGTGCCTTTTTCTGTTTGCCAGACCACATCGCTCACACTTTTTGTTGAGTGCCGCCGCCCGCGCTGGTATACTGCCAGTGAGGGGCGCGCGCCTGTCGCCGGACCATGCGCCCCAAAAGAGCCCACCTTGTTACCGGGGCAAAAACTGCGGCGGACTATGTGACTTTTTTGAGGTACCGCCCGTCTAAAAGACAGTGAGATGATCTGGTCGGCCCTACATTTTGCGGGCGGGCTTTGCGATATAGAGGAGTGATCTGGCTTGCACAACGCTGCCAACGACCCCCTGCGACCGCGCTTTACCGCCTTTGTGCGCGAGCGCCAGCAGGATTTTTATAAACTGGCCTACAGCTATGTACACAACCAGGACGCCGCCATGGACATGGTGCAAAACGCGATCGTACAGGCGCTGGGGAGCCTGCACCGCCTGCGCCAGCCCCAGTACATGGAGACCTGGTTCTACCGCATTCTGGTCAATGCCTGCCTGAGCTACCTGCGCACCGCCGGCCGGGTCGTGCTGGTGGACCAGCTGCCGCCGCAGTCGGCGCCGCACAGCGATCTGGACCGCGCGATGGATATCGACCGCGCGCTGGACCAACTGCCGCCCAAGCTGAAAACGGTCATTGTTCTGCGCTATTTTGAGGACCGCCCACTGCAGCAGATAGCGATGATGACCGGAGTGGGGCTGAGCTGTGCCAAGGGGCGGCTGTACCGCGCACTGCAGGCCCTGCAGCGCATACTGGGCGAAGAGCTGGAGGAACTGCAGCAGCTGGAGGCCAAAAATCCGGCGGCTACCGGCACCTACCGGGACAGAGAGGAGCCTTTGAGATGAAAAATCTGCGCCGCGCCAGAGAGCGCTACGACCAGACCCCCACTCCGCCGCTGCTGGCCGGGCGGGTAGAAAACGCCCTCAATGCAACCGGCCCCAAGCCCCGCCGCCAGCTGGTGTGGCTGCGGTACACAGCGCTGGCCACCGCTTTTTTGTGCGGGGTGTTCGTGTTGTCGGTCAACCTGAGCCCGGCGTTTGCCAGTTCAGTATATGCCATACCGGTGCTGGGTGAAGTGGCGCGGGTGGTGACCTTTACCGAGTACTCCCACCAGGACGACAGCGGCCTGATCAGCGTAAAGCTGCCGGCGCTGCAAAACACCGGCAATACCCGCCTGGAGCGGCGCATAAATCGCGAGATCCAGCAAAAGATGAATGCCCGGGCCGACGAGGCGCGCAGCTGGGCGCGCTCCTACAAAGACTCGTTTTTGGCCGCTGGATTTACCGAGGAGGAGTACCGGCCGGTGGAGACGGTCATCGACTATGAGATCGAGTACTCGGGACCGGACCGGGTGTCGTTCATGATCGTGCAGTACACCTCCTGCATCAACTACCAGGAGGAGCGCTTTTACTACAACATCGACCTAGAGAGCGGCGAGGAGCTCACCCTGAAAGACCTGCTGGGCAAACATTACCGGGAGATCTGCGATGAACAGATACGCCGGCAGATAGAGGAGCGCAAAAAAGACCCGCAAAACAGCTATTTTGACGGCGATATGGGCTTTACCTCGATAAGGGCCGACCAGCCGTTTTACCTGAATGAAAAGCAGCAGGTGGTGGTCGTGTTTGCCAAGTACGCGATAGCGCCCGGTTACATGGGTGTGCAGGAATTCGTGATTGAGCCGTAGCTGCCGGGCCCTGGGGCCGGTGTGGAGATTGTGGCCCACCCTGCCGCTGCCGCCGGCACGCCCCCCTGACCAGCGCCCGATAAAAAAGGGGTTTGAGTTATACACGATGCATCGTACACCGCGCACACCCGGCCGATACCGGCGGCGAACTGCATGGCCAATACAACAGATAAAAAAAGCAGCTCTGTGGGGAAAAAGATCCCCGCAGAGCTGCTTTTTTTATCGCGGTTTAAATATCGTCAGCTGTCCAGCGCCACATAGTCGCCGTGCACGTAACCCAGTACACCACTGGGCAGCCGCACCCAGTACCAGCCGTTTTGTTTTTCGCCGATGACGGTGAGCATATCGCCCCGGTTTAACAGGCCCAGAACGGCGGATGCGGTGCTGCTCTGGCTGCGCAGCCGCACGCTGTTACCGGTGATGTGCGCCCCCCGACCGAGCGCCACGTAATCGCCGTGCACATAGCCTTCGGTACCGTCGGCCAACCGCACCCGGTACCAGCCGTTTTGCACCTCGCCTACGGCGGTAAAGGCATCTCCCCGATTTAATAGCCCCAGGATATCGGCCACCGTAGAGGGTTGGGCGCGCACCCGTACCCGGTCACCAGTAGAGTAGGCCGGCCGATCGACCACCGGTCTTGTAAAGCTGACGTAATCGCTGTGCACGTAGCCGGCGGTGCCGTCGGCCAGCTGTACCTGATACCAGCTGTTTTGCGCCTCTCCCACCACCGTAAAGGCATCGCCGCGGGAGAGATGGCGCAGGATATCGCCCCCGGTAGAGGGCTGGGCGCGCACCCGCACCCGGTCGCCGGTGGAATAACCCGTGCGGGTGATCACCGGCGGCACCTCCGACTCTTCTACCTGGATATAGTCGGCGCTGACGTAGCCGTAGCCGTTGTCGGCCAACCGAATGCGATACCAGCCATCCAGCCGGGCCACGATGGTGACCTGCTGCCCCTGGGCGAGAAAGCCGATGGTGTCGCTGGCGGTGGTGGGGCGGCGGCGAATGCGCAGCGAAGAGGCGGTGACTTTGCCGCTGAGCGATATCTCTTCCTCGCTCTCCCCCTCTACCCAGCCGGGCAGCTGGCCCAGCACCTCGTCGGAGGCCTGTGAGAGCGCCCAGGAACCCAGGCCCTTTAGGTCGTACTGGTGCATGAGCTGAGCCTTGGCCTGCAGCGACTGCCCATTTTCAAACCAGACGGTATAGTTTCCCGGCGTCAGCGGCTTGCCGGCCACTGTATACACCTTATCCCCCTCACGCACAGTAAACTCCGCCTTGGGCGACTGCATCGTGTCGGAATACGTGATGGTGGCGCGGTAGTCGGCCAGCATGCGCTCCAGCGTTTTGATGCTGATACCGTTACCCTGCAGGCGTCCGTCGGCGCTCCAAATGCGGCCGTACAGCGGGACGCCCAGCACGATCTTTTCGGCTGGGGCGTGTTGCAGAGCGTAGCGGATGGACTTTTCGACGAACGGCGCGCTGGCTACCGGACCGGGGGCGCTCCCCTCCCAGCTCTCGTCGTAGGCCATGATCATCAGATAGTCGGCGTATTGGGCCAGCCCGGCATAGTCGTACGAGCCGTGCCAGCCGGTAGTCCACCCGTTGGGGTTGGCCGCCACTGCCACCGATACCTCTTTGCCCGCCGGCAGGCGCTGCCGCAAAATGCGCACCAGCTGCGTATAGGCATCGCGGTGGGCGGCGGTGACGTTTTCGATATCGACATTCACCCCGTCGAGGCCGTGGGTATTGATGGCGTCGATGATCTGCCCGGCCAGTTTCTCCGGGTCCTGCAGGGCCCGCTCGCCGGCGGTGCGATCCCAGTGGTTGCTGAGCATGGGAACCACCTTGATGCCCATCTGGTGCATGGCGTCGACCAGCGTGGCACTGACCCCGTTGAGCGAGAGCTCTCCCTGGGCGCTGATATCGAAGTAGCTGGGGGACACGGTGTCGAAATTTCCAACAGCCTGCACCTGGGCGATCTGCTGGGAGACGCTGCCGCCGTACAGGTAGGTCATGTGAAATTTATCCCCCGCGCGCACCGCCTGCTCTACCGCCGCGAGCACCCCATCGGCGATGGAGGTAAAGTGGGGGCTCTCGGCCAGAGCAACCGTGGCGGCGCTAAAGGGGATGACCGCCACCAGCAGGCCGGCCACCACAAAGCGGATGGTCTTGATCTTTTTTTGGCGGCCGTCTTTGGCCAGATGGGCCGCCAGCTGTTTTTCTGGTTTGGGAGCCGAATTTCCGCCCCACAGGTCAAAGCCGAACTCCGCCTCTCTCCAGGGTATTTCGACGATCAGGTCGTACCCGCCGTCGGTGCGCTGTGTAAGACTATACGTATACATGCTTTTTTACCACCTCTCTCTGTTATCAGGATGTGGATTTGCGCCAAAAATATGCAGGTCTGTACCGCCGGCCACCGCCACTTTTTTACCGCCGGCGACCCGTGCTCACACTATATGTAGCGCCGGGCGCAGTGGTCCCGTATGGGGGCGGCGACGCCCGGGTTTGGCACCAATCCGGGCGGCTGCATATACTGAGGTTACAGGCGGGCCCCTTACGCCTGCAAATCCAGAAAGGAGATCTTATTTTATGAGCAACTCCCAATTCGGCTGCCTCATTGCCGGGCTGCTGAGCGTGGTGTTTGGCGGATTCATCGCCTACGCCTTTTATCAGGGCGACCGCGCTTTCATCTCGCTGCTGGCACCTTTTATCCTGGTGCTGTCGTTCATTATGCTGATGGCTCTGTTATACACGGCGGTAAAGAACGCCAGCCAGGAGAAAAACCTTCTCAACCAGTGTATGTGCGGGTACGGAAAATGCCTGATCGTCACCACGGCGGTCACCTTTTTGCTGTCGCTGCTGCTGGCCATTCTCATCGACGGGTCGCTGTCGATCATTTTGACCACCGTTATCGTCGGCCTGTGGGCCGCGTTCCTGGCGGCTGCCATTATGATCCTGGCCATGCTGCTGTCGTGTGTGTTTGAGGCGCGCTGCCCGCGGCCCGAGCCCTGCTACCCCCGCGAGAGCGACTACCGCCGCGAGAGCCGCGGACCCGATTCCAGCCGCTACGACGACCGCTACGGCCGCTAAAGACAACCTGCACATCGGCACTGCGCTGCCCGGCGCTGCCTAGCGCTGCCTGGCGCACCCACTGCGCCGCCACATAAAAAGAGGAGGTCCCGCCAGTTTGGCAGGGCCTCCTCTTTTGCTTTTCACCGCCCGGGGCCTATATGTCCTGTCGCCACAGGCCGTGCAGGTTGCAGTGGGCGTATACCGCCACCGGGCTCTCGCCCGGCGCCAACACAAACTGACACACCGGCTGGCTCTGGGCGGTGAGCAGGTGGTAGTGGCCGCCGCAGTCGGTCTGCAAAAACACCCAGTCGATGAGGTGTTCCTCGCCCATGGGGTGGTGGTTCTGCCCCACCTCTACCGTGACGGTATCGTCTTGCCGCAACACCACCGGCTGGTGTTTTTCCACGGCGGCATCTACCTGGCCGGGCACCAGCTTTTGCAGCTGTTGGCCGCAGCACATCAGCGGGGCATCGAGGCCCCAGGGCACGATGGCAAAGCCCGGGCACTGGTCGCTGGTGAGAAACTGTAAGCTCTCTTTGGTCTGTCTCATAGTGATCCTCCTGTTGCGCCGGCGATACGGCTGTTTTACAGCCGTGCGGGGCCGGTGACTATCTTGTTTTCCACATCCCAAACTATGGGCCAAAAAGAGCGCAAGTATACAAAAAAGGCGCATCCCAAAACAGGGTTTGGGACACGCTCACAGATTCACAGATCTATTCCCGGTCGCCGCCGGGCTCTATCTCGTCGGGGCGGCGGTGAAAGATATCGCTCTCGATGAGCGAGCCAAAGCCCACCGAATCGCTGCCGTACCGCTGGCGGATGGCATCGAGTGCCTGCTCCAGCTTTTGCTGGCGCTCGTGGTCGGGGGTGGAGGAAGGCACATCGAGCCGCAGCTGCTCGCCGGTATCCTGATCGGTGAGTGCGGTGCCGGTCACCGTGAGCATGCGAATGGGCTTTTTCATGTCCCAGCTGCGCTCGATGATGGCCATCGCGGCACAAAACAGCTCCCGCGCCAGATTGGTGGAGCGGGAGAGCCCCTGCTGGCGCGAGATGACGCGCAGATCGGGCGACTTGATCTGCACCTGTACCGTTTGGCAGTAGAGCTTGTGGGCGCGCAGACGGGCGGCCACCGTGTCGCACAGGGACAGCACCCCGGCGCGGATATCGCGCTGGCCCACCAGATTGCGGCGAAAAGTGATGCTGTTGCCCACGCTCTTGACTTCGCGCTGCTCATCAAAGCGGCGCACCGGGCTGTCATCGAGACCCTGGGCGTAGATCTTAGCCGTTAGGCCCCCTTTACCCAGCAGGCGCTGCAACAGCCAGTCGTCGGCGCGGGCCAGATCGCCTATGGTGTGGATGCCCGCCCGCGCCAGCTTGCCGGCAGCCACCTGCCCGATAAACAGCATGCGCTCGGCCGGCAGCGGCCACAGCAGTCTGGTGTAATTTTGGCGGGTGATCACGGTGGTGGCATCGGGCTTTTTATAGTCGCTGCCCAGTTTGGCAAACACCTTGTTAAAAGATACCCCCACCGAGATAGTGACCTTTACCTCTTGGCGGATACGGCGGCGCAGCTCGTCGGCGATCTTTTCGCCGCTGCCAAACAGCCGGTAGCTGCCGCCTACATCCAGCCAGCTCTCGTCGATGGAAAAGGGTTCGACCAGGTCGGTATACTGCTGATAGATGGCATTTATCTGCTGGGAGAACTGGCGGTACAGGTCGTGGTGAGAGGGGGCCAGCACCAAGTCGGGGCACTTGCGCTTAGCCTGCCACACCGTCTCGGCAGTCTTGATGCCGTAGGCCTTAGCCAGCTCGTTTTTGGCCAGAATGATGCCGTGTCGGCTCTCGGGGTCGCCGCACACAGCCATGGGCACGTTGCGGTACTGGGGGTGCAGCGCACACTCTACCGAGGCATAAAAGCCATTGCAGTCACAGTGCAGTATCGTGCGGTCCACGCCCGTCCCCCCAGTAAAATCAAAAGTTTGTTCTTTATAGAGTATAGCACATCGGCCGGACCGGGGCAACCGCTCTTCGTGCCCCCGGCAGCAATGAAAAGAACACCGCGGCTGTGTTGTAACAGATAAATAAAGGAGTTGGGGAAAACCAGGGATCTGCTGCAGCTGGCTATAGCTGATGGAGCGCTGCACAGTGCGGCGATGGACTATTGGCAGGAACTTCTGGCGCACGGCGGGCGGTAGCAGCACGGCGGCGCGCTGCCGGGATGGTGAACACCCGCCACTACCTCAACGACTTTTGCGGCAATACAGCGGCTGTATCGGCTACGGGGAACGGCCCATCGAACGCGGCAAGAGATATGCCACCCCGCTCTTACAGCTGTCGCGCGGTTACCACCGGCAGCTGGAGCCCAAGTGGGGGCTGCCGGGCTGCGACTTGCAAAACGGGGGCGCGCGCCGCACCATCGAACGCGACGGCAGGCTGGATAATGCGTTTGGATCACCCACACCGACAGGCAAGAGGCACTGCTCCACTGGATCGAGATACAAACAGGCACCGTTCTATCGGGTACCGTATAGACGGCGGGAACGGTGGGTGTCTCATCCTCCCCACCGGGTCCCGCCGCATTTTCACTTTTTCCGGTCTCAACGGCCAAACCAGTCAAACCTCACCGGGATATTTGCTTTAGCACAGGCGCATAGCGGTGCTCGGCGATAAAATGCTGCACCACCTGTGCCGATACCGCCCCGCCCCGCGGGTCGCGGTAGAGTGTGGAGCGGGCGGCAGCAGCCGAGGCGAACAGAGCACATTTCTCGAGCGGCCAGCAGTTGGTCAGGCCGTAGAGAAAGGCGCCGTTATAGGTGTCGCCGGCGCCGGTGGTATCGACAGCCGCCACCGGTAGGGCCGGCACCTGCAGCGCCACATCACGGGTGTAGATACGGCTGCCCTGCGCGCCCAGCGTGTGGGCCACGATACAATTTGGTGCGCGCTGAAGCAGCTGTTGGATGGCCCGGTGGCCGCTGTCGCCACAAAACTTTTGGTAGGCAAACTCGTTGAGCGAGAGAAAGCTGCAGCGTGAAAAATAGAAGTCGTCCTGCTGACGGCTCTCAAATGAAGCCGCCTCGGCATCGATAGCCAGTTTGACCCCGCCGCGCAGCACGGTATCGAGCATTTTTTGGGGATGGGGAAAGCAGCGCAGATCGCTCAGGTTCACCAGCAGCCAATCGGCGCCGCCGATCAGCGCCAGCTCGCTCTCGGTATAGGGTACGGGCTGGTGGGGCTGCTCCAGCGAAAAGATGGTGCGCTCACCGGACCGGGCGGTCTTTAAGATGACACAGTGGTGGTTTTGATACCCCTGTTTGGTGCGCACCAGATCGGTCTTGATGCCCTGCTGATGCATGAGCTGCTGGTGCATAGCCGTGCTCTCGTCCTCGGCGCCAAAAGTCTCGGCAATGTAGCAGGTGAGGCCCAGCGCCGCCATGACAAAGGCGGAATTGGAAAAGCCACCGGCCACCTTCTCTCTGCGGTAGACCGATATCTTCTCTCCCGCCATCGGGTAGTGCTCGGCCTCCCAGTACTCGTCCTGCACGCTGCGGCCCAGGGTAACGACATAGGGCTTATCCACGCGATCAACTCCTGTCTGTACGTCTCTGGCTTTATGATACGCCCCGCCAGCGGCAGATACAATGACCTGCGGCGCCGAAATACCGGCGCCACATTTGGCCAAAACTCCCGGTAGCCTCCCCTTTTTATGCCGCCGCAGCACACATTTTCGGTGGTCTTTAGCCGTAAGGGTCCGCTTGTCCCCCAACAGCGGCACCGACTGGGCCCCGGCAAAAAGAAAACAGCCGGCAGGACAAGACCTGTCGGCTGTTTGATCATGACATCGGATCCGTGCTGCTACCGCACCTGTTTTTTGCGCTTATACAGGCTCAGGCCGGTAATCGCAGCGGCTGAGAACACCAGCAGACCGCCCCAGAGCAAAACGCTGCTGTCGCCGGTAGCGGGCGCCTGTGTATCTTCACTCTCGGGTTTTTGCCCGTCGCTGGACTCGGGCTCTTTTTGCTCGCCGGTGGCGGGCAGTACAGTGTCTTCCCTGGTGATCTCCTGCGTCAAGTCTGCATCGGCAAAGTACTTACCGCAGGCCGCACAGTACCAGTATGCCACGTTGCCTTCCTCGGTGGCTGTCGCCTCTTTGCCCTCTACCTTTTGGGCCTGGTGACCAGTGGCGGCGAGCAGGATATCTGCCGCTGTAATGGCCTGCTGACAGTCCTCATCGGCAAAGTACTGCTTGCAGTTGTCGCAGTACCAGTAGGGGATGTTTCCATGCTCGGTGCAGGTGGCCTCTACGCCGTCCACCGCCGCGAGCTGTTTGTGGGCGCACTGGAAAGCAGGGGCAAACTGTCCGTCGTAGGCCGTTTCGAGCGGATAGCTCCTTTCGGGCGTCACGATCTCAGCAAAAAATACAGCGGGCTTCCAGGCGGCATAAGCCTCGCCTTTGATGACGGTCCAGTCCTGATCGCGCCCCTCGACGAGCTCGACACCACTTGTAGTCACCTGATAAAACGGGGCGCTGCTCAGGCCCTCGGCGGTGATATAGCCGTTTTCCGCCTGATAGGCCAACTGTTCCTTGTCGGCCGTATACGCCACGATCAGCTTTCCGTCGGCGTCTCTCATACCCACCTGGATAGCGGTGATCGAGTCGGTATCAAAGCCGCCCACGTATTTCCATCCCAGATTGTAGGCGTTGCTCCAGCTATCGCCCCAGGCGCCGCAGTCGGTAATGACGACATTGGCCACCGGCCGGCCCACTTTTAAGCCGCCGGACACCGAGATGTCGTTAAACCAGATATAGCCGCGCGTACCGCAATCGGCGCTCTTTACCCTCATGTCGATGTCGCCGGTGGTGCTTACCTGCTCGCCGTTTTTTAACAGCGAAAACTCGGCGTACAGGTCGCCGGAATGATCAAAATACCGGTACTGCAGCGTGTACACGCCCGCCTCGGTCACTTTGCCCTGATAGCCGGGCTGCATACCGGCAGCCACCGACACGCTCCCGTCGTTTTCTTTCCAGAACTGGACCATCAGTTCGGTCCGGTACTGGCCCTGCTTGTCGTTCATCGAGACCGACAGGGCAAACTTCTCGCCGACTGTCATGCTGGTGGGGTCGATGGTCACGTCTACCGCGTCCAGCGTCTCGCCATCGGCCAGGCTGGCCCCGCCCGCTTTGGTATAGGGCCCGCAGTGGGAGTTATCTGTATTGAGCGCCGGGTCGCCCGTGTAGGTACAGGTCCCATCCTCGTTGGCCTGAATACTGCCGTATCCGTTTCCAGTGATCCATTCGCTGCTTTCTGCCGAGGCTGCGCTCAGCGGCACCGCGCTCACCGTGAGCAGCGCCGCCGTCAAAACGGCAAGCAGCTTACTTTTTTTCCTCACAACTAAAACCTCCTGTTTTTTGACTGGGAAGAGGTCGGCGACTCTTCATACGGGGAGCGGCACCCAGCCTCTTCTCCACTTACTGGAACACTGTGCCCATCGATTGAAAACGTTTACTTTTTCATATCGCCGCCGTTTTCGGCAACTATTCCAAATAGGTAACTGGAAAAAGGCTTGAAACATGGAAAATTGTGGTGTACAATGTGGATGTGTGAACGAGTTGCCGACCGAACGAAATTCTAATCTTTTTCGTTCACAAACAGCGTGTAAAGTACACAATATTAAAACACATTATCCCATCACAAAAGTGTGTGTGCGCCGCCCAAATCGGAGCGGCGTTTTTTTAGCTAAAGACCCGGCTGTCTCCGCGGGCAGATGGGCCTTGAGGAAATCTGTCGACCGGCTCTCTCACCGGCGCTCGGTCCCGGCAAATGTTGGGCGGCAGCGATACTCTTTGTGCGTTATCGCAAAAAAGAGGCTCCACTGTATAGTGGAACCTCTTTTTTATGTGCCTATAGCTGCCGGTACTTGCCGGGCGACGTCTCTATGAAAATTTGCCGTCGAGGGGGCCATCGACCAGCAGGCCCATGACCTCGATATGGATGCCGTCGGGGTCGACGATATGCACCCACTGACCATAGGTGAGCTTGGTCACCGGGCTGGCAATGGGCACGCCCAGCTGCTGCATCTGCTCTAAAAAGTCGTCGAAGTGTTCTACGATCAGGGAGATGTGCCCCAGGCCCACCCGATTTTGAGCGATGGGGCCGGTGTGGCCGGGAGCGCTCTTATACTGCATCAGCTCCATGGTGATACCGTAGCCCTGCAGCTGCGCCAGTTCCAGGGCGGCGCCAGGTACGCACAGGCCCATTTCCACCTTTTCTGGTCCCTCGGCCCAGCGGTCACGAAGGTCAAAACCCAGGATACGGGTGTAAAAATCGACCGATCGGTCGAGGTCCTGCACCACAAAACCAATATGGTGCAGATGGTGTACGTATTTTTTTGCACAATAAGCCATCTGTTCTCCCCCATTTTTCGCGCGGGCAGAGACCCGCCCTTTTTATCAGCATAGCGCACCGACCGGGTGCTGTAAAGTATTGCTGTAAAAAGCCGCCTGCCAAAAATGGCGGCGGCTTTTTGTGCAGATATCACTCTATGCGCAGCATGCGGTAACCGACCCCTACATGGGTCTGGATATACTTGGGATGTGCGGTATCGGTCTCGATCTTTTTGCGCAGCGTAGCCATGAATACCCGCAGCGACGCCACATCGCCAGCCCAGCTGGAGCCCCACACCTCTTTGGTGATAAAGGTGTGGGTGAGCACCTTGCCCACGTTTTTGGCCAGCAGGCACAAGAGCTTATACTCGATCGGGGTCAGGTGCAGCTCCCGCCCGGCCAGATACACACAGCCGGAGGGGTAATCGATGCGCAGGTCGCCGTTTACGAATATCGGCTCCTCCCCCTCAGCCGGGCCCTGCATGTAGTGCAGGCGCCGCAGCGTGACCCGCACCCGGGCCAGCAGCTCATCGACCGAGAAGGGCTTGGTCAGGTAATCGTCGGCACCGGCGTCCAGCGCCTCGATCTTGTCGCGGTCCTCGCTGCGGGCGCTGATGACGATGATGGGCATATTCGACCAGCTGCGGATCTTTTTGATGATCTCCACCCCGTCCATATCCGGCAGACCCAGGTCCAGCAGCACGATATCCGGTTTTTGCGATACCGCCTCTACCACCGCCTCACCGCCGGTCTTAGCCATGTGGTACTGGTAGGACTGGGTCTCGAGGGTGGTGGCGATGAGGTTGCGGACGGCGGTGTCGTCTTCGACTACCAGGATGAGCGGTTTATTCATGTAGCGTTACCTCCTCTGCGGGCAGGGTGAAACAAAATACCGTACCTTGGGGCTGGTTGTCGCGGACTGTTATCTGCCCTCCGTGCGCATTGACGATAGACTTGCACAGCGCCAGGCCCATGCCCATACTGCGGCGGCTGTCGGCGATATCGGAACCCAGCGTATAAAACATCTCGAACACCCGCTTTTTCTGTTCGTCGGGGATGCCGGGCCCGTTGTCGGCGATCTCGACGGCTACCATATCGCCCTGTTTTTGGCTGGTGAGCACGATCGTCGACCCGGGCGGGGTGTACTTGATGGCGTTGTCTAAAATATTGATGACCACCTGTACGATGAGCCGGGCATCCATCTTGGCCAGCAGCAGTTCGTCTGAACACTGCACGTCGATGTGATACTGGTCGCTGTGGCGGGGCAGGTGGCGCAGCGCCTCGTCGATGACCTCCTCCACCAGCTCGGCCTGGGTGTGTATCTGCATGGTGCCGTCTTCGATGCGGGTGACCGAGAGCAGGTTCTCCACCAGGTTGATCAGCCACATGGCGTCGTCGTAGATGTCGCCGTACAGCTGTTTTTGCTTGGCTTTTGAAAGTGAGTCGGCGCTGGCCAGCAGCACCCCGGCATTGCCGGAGATCGAAGTCAGCGGCGTGCGCAGATCGTGGGAGATAGAGCGCAGCAGATTGGCCCGCAGCTGCTCATTTTTGGCCCGGGCGGCCGCCTCCTCCCGCTTTTGTACCAGCAGCTCTTTTTCCAGTGCCAAGCCGCATTCGCCCAGTATAGAGAGCACCAGGCTGTAGGTGAAGCTGTCGGGCTCATCGCTCTCTAGGGCAATGCCCACCACCCCGTACACCGCATTGGCCCCGCGCACCGCCAGGTACTGGCACTGGGCACTGCCCAGTGTGCTGGTTCCGGCGCCGGCCCGCTTGTTGTTTTTATACACCCAATGGGCCACCGCCCGCTCATTTTCATCCAGCAGGTCCTGGTGCTCGGCGCCGCTCCGGCTGGAAAATAGAGTGGGCTGGCCCAGGCTGCCGTCTTCGGGCAGATAAAATACGATGTCCCGGTCCAGCAGCTTGATGAGCTGGCCGGCGGTGACGCTGACGATGTCGCGCTGCTCCTGCTTTTGCTGCAGCATCTGGTTGGTCTCGAGCAACACCTTGGTGCGGTAGGCCACCATCGCTGACTGTTTGGCCTGTTTTTTTATTTTGCCAGCCAACGAGCCGGTTATAAAGGCGGCGGCAAACATGATGACGAAGGTGACCGGGTAGCCCTGGTCGTAGGCGTTAAAGGTAAAGCGCGGTTGGGTGAACAGAAAGTTAAAGATGAGCACGCTGGCCAGCGACATGACGCCGCTGTACACCAGTCCGTTGGTGGCCACCGCCGAGAGCAGCACCCCCAAAATGTAGACGGTGATGATGTTGACGTCGCTAAAGCCCAGCCGGTCAAAACCGATGCCGACGAGCGTTACCACCAGCAGGATACCCAGACACTTGGCGAACTCGACTGCCGGGCGTGCCCTGTCTGTGCGGGGCACCGGGCGGGGGCGGTAGGGCGGCAGCTCGCGGTCGGGGATGATGTAGATATCTAAATTGGGCGAGTAGGTGGCCAGCTGCTCAGAGAGCGAGCGGCGGCGCAGCCCCAGGCGCCGCTGGGTACCGCTGCGGCCGATAACGATCTTCGACACGCCAACGATGCGGGCGAACTCGGCGATCTGGTAGGGGACGTCGTCGCCGTATACCGTCTCGATGCGGGCGCCCAGCTGTTGGGCCAGATGGATATTTTGGCGCAGCCGGTCGCGGTCTTTTCGGTTCATGCTGGCAAAGCCGGTCGTCTCGACGAACAGCGCCGTAAAGGTGCCGCGAAAAGCCAGAGCCATGCGGGCTGCCGTGCGGATGATCTTGGCGTTGGAGGGCGAGGAGGACAGACAGACCAGAATGTGTTCGCCGGTGTAGTAATCGCTGCCGGAGGACTGCTTGCTGCGCTCGCCCACCCGGTTGACTCGATCGGCCGTACGGCGCAGGGCGATCTCGCGCAGGGCCGTCAGGTTCTCGAGACTAAAAAAGTGGCCCATGGCCTGCCGGGCCTGGCGCGGCTGGTACACCTTGCCGTCGCGCAGGCGGGCCAGCAGATCTTCCGGCTCGATATCCACCAGCTCTACCTGGTCGGCCCCGTCGAACACCCGGTCGGGGATGCGCTCGCGCACGCTGACGCCGGTGATCGAGGCCACGATGTCGTTGAGGCTCTCGATGTGCTGTACGTTGACGGTGGTGTACACGTCGATACCGGCCGCCAGCAGCTCCTCAATGTCCTGATAGCGCTTTTGATGGCGGCAGCCCTCGGCGTTTTGGTGGGCCAGTTCATCGACCAGCAGCAGCTGGGGGTGGCGCTCGATAGCCCGGTCGAGGTCGAATTCCCGCAGCTGTACCCCTTTGTAGAGCAGCTGCCTGGCCGGCAGCTGCTCCAGCCCCTCCAGCAGCGCCATCGTCTGGGGGCGGGTGTGGGGCTCGATGTAGCCGGCCACCACATCGATGCCCTGCTCGGCGGCATCGTGGGCGGCCTGCAGCATGGCATAGGTCTTACCCACACCGGCGGCATAGCCAAAAAAGATCTTCAGCCGGCCGCGGTGGCGCGCCTCTTCCTCCCGCTCGATCTGGCGCAGGATATCCCGCGGGGTCTTGGGGTCTTGCAGCACAAAAGTCACCTCCACTGTATTTTGCCCGGTACCGGCCGGATCTCTACTCCCTACTATACCGTATAGGACGTGAAAAGAGCGTTAATATCTGATAAAGAGGTATAAAGATAGCATAAAGATAGCCGCTCACCCAGCAATGGGAAACAGTGCGCGCAGTAAAAAGCGCTGGGCGTCGGTACCGCGCTGGTAGTCGAGCGCTAGGCGCTGGCCGCCACGGTACAGATGAAAGCCGGTCTTGCCATCGGTCTGGGTATACACGCCGGCGCGATCCATTGCCGTGGTCAGCGTCAGATACCAGCCAAAGTCGGGGCAGCTGTCGCCCAGCGCTGCCAGCGCCCAGCCAAACTCGGCCGGGTCGTCACCATCCTGTAAAAAGGCCAGCCACAGTTCCTGTCGCTGCAGCACGCTCAGTGCCTGCTGCCAGTTTTCTGTACCCGCCCCGTCGCACAGCGGCAGGTAGCGAAAATAGCTGTCGGTATCTCGGGGGCCGCAGCTGCCCAACTCCTCCTCTAAAAACGGGGTGCGGGGCAGAGCCAACAGATCGCAGCCGGGGCGAATGCCCATAAGCATCGACGCGATCTGCTGCCCGGCTACCCGATCGGGCACCGCGATGCACAGGCAGATATCGCACAGGGTATCGAAGTCCTGCCCGGTAACGGTGCGGGTCTGGTACGAGATGCCGTGCCAGTCGGGCGCCCAGGTGGCCGAGATATCGGCCGGTTCGCCCCAGTCGGTGCTGCCGCAAAAACGCAGCGGATAGTGCTGTGAGATCAGTGCGGCGGCCAGATCGTATTGGCTCAGCAGGTCATCGCAATCGGCGCAGCCGCCGGGCCAGTAAACCCACACCGACTCCTGGCCCTGTAACACCTGCGGCAAAGCCTCCAGCTGCTGATCCAGCTGCCACACCAACTGGCACAGCCGCCACAGGTCGGCAGCCGGCTCGATATGGGCATCTACCTGTACCTGCCACTGCCGGGCGAGCACTTTTTGATATTTCATCTGCGGTCCCTCTCTCTGCTGTAAAAGATCTGGAGAATACACATCCTCTGTCCTTAGCATAGCAAATCGCGGGTAAATGTAGTGTTAGGGCCGCCGGCCGGCAGATAAAGATCAGGTAAAGCTCCGCCCGATACAGCACCGCTCACACAAAAAATAGCAAGGCGGCAAAAAGGCGGCGGCAGACGGAGATGCCCGCCTACTGCCGCCGCCTACAAAGTGCTGCCGCTCACTGCTTATTTGCCAGATAGCGCTGATAAAATTCCTCGCCGGGCATGGGGTGGGCAAAGTGAAAGCCCTGACCCAGCTTGCAGCCGTAGGTGCGCAGCAGTAGCAGCTGCTGCACCGTCTCTATCCCCTCGGCCACCGGGGTGGTCCCCAAGTCTTGGCACAGGCTGATACCGTGCTTGGCCACCACTGTGGCCTGCGGTTGCTGCCCGATCTCCTCGACCAAGCTGCGGTCGAATTTGATCTCGTCGAAGCCGGCGGCGGTGAGCACCGACAGGTTGGAATACTGCGAGCCAAAATCGTCTAGCGAGAGCGAGAACCCGGCCCCTTTTATCTGCTGGGCGATATCGCCCAGCGAGACGCCGTCCATCTTGCCGGTGCTCTCGGTCACCTCGACGATGATCTGCCCGGGGGTGATACCGTACCGCTGCAAAATGCTCTTCATCTTCTCTTCCACACCGTGTTCCATCAGGGTGATGCGCGAGAAGTTCACCGCAATCTGCTCCGGGGCACAACCTTTCTCCCGCCACTCTTTAAGCCACTTGCAGACGGTGCGCAGCACAAAGAAATCCACATGGCGGATCACACCGCCCGCCTCGTACAGGGGGATGAACCGGTCGGGCGGGATGACCGACCCGTCGCTGCCGCGGCGGCGCACCAGCGCCTCGGCGCCGGCCATCGCCCCGGTGACCAGGTCGAATTTGGGCTGGAGATACACCATGAACTCGCCGGCGTCCAGCGCCTTTTTCAGCTCCTGCGACAGCACCCCGCGCCGGGGGTGGCGGATGCGGTGGGTGGAGCTGTTATAGTAGGCCTGTTTCTCGACGTACATCAGGTTGTCGCTGTAGCTGATCTGCTGGGAGGGGTGCACCTGCCCCGCGCTCCAGTTGACGCCGATCGAAAAGCCGGCCAAACTGTCTTTCGCCTCGTAGCGGCGCAACGCCTCTACCCGGCGGTCGAACTCCTCGCGCTCGACGTCGATGAGCAGGCCCACGAATTCGTCGCCGCCGATGCGAAAGGTGTGCTCGGGGAATATCTCCCGCAGGCCGTGGCCCACACTGCGTATCATCTCGTCGCCGTACTGGTGGCCAAAGCTGTCGTTTGCCACCTTGAGGCCGTTGATATCGATGAACACCACCCCCATCGACCGGGGCGGCGCCTTGTCGAGCCCCGCCAAAAAGCTGATATACTGGTGGCGGTTGCCCAGGCCGGTGAGCCCATCGGTGTAGCTGAGCTCTTTGAGCTGCTCGAGCAGGTGGCGCTTTTGGATGTCCTCTTTGATAAAATAGGTGATAGATTTGAGCAGATGGGTCTCGCCGGTATTGGCGGCGGGATTATCTACACCGATGAACCCGCTGAGGGTCTCCCCCTCCCACAGCGGCGCGGCCATCAGGCTGTCGATCTTCTGTGGGGCCAGTATCTGGTACTCGATCGAATCGGGCTGCAGGGTCTTGCCGGCAGAGGTGAGAAAAAACTCCCCCTGGGTGGTGAAGTACTCCATCCAGCGGTCGATAGCGGTGATCGGGATTTGCTGCAGATTTTCGATCTGCGGCTGTACCTGTTCCTGGCACCACTCGTAGGAGTTAGAGATCATTTGCCCGCCGGGATCGACCTCGAAGAGATAGGCGCGGTCGGCCTGGTAGTAGCCGCCGATGATCGAGAGCAGCTTGTTGATGGCCGTGTCGGTATCGTCCTCACCCGAGAGCGTATGTACACAGCGCAGCAGCGTCTCCTCGGTGGTGAGCTGGTTCTGCAGGTGCAGGTTGGTGTTCTCGCTGTCGGTAATGTCGGTACAGATCTCCAGCCGCACCAGGCGGCCGCCGGGGAGTTTAAACAGCTTATCCCGCAGCAGATAGTACTGCTTTAAAATGGGGTTATAGTGTTTCCAGTACAGATACTTTTCGGTGGTGAGCAGATGATTGGTGCAAAACGGGCAGGGGGCCTCCAGCCCCTGCAGCACCCGGTAGCAGGGCTGGCCCAGATAGGCGTCGCCGCAGAGACCGAAGCCGCGCACCACCGCCTTGTTGACATACAGCAGTTCGTAGGTTGAGGGGTCGGCCACATAGGCCATATTCTCGCTCTCATCGGCGATGAGGGCGGCGATCTGTTCGCGCTGCATAATCGTTCTCCCGCAGTTGGCCGCACAAGGGGCACGGCCTGACCAGTCTACTTTGTCTCATTATACCCCAAACGGCCACATCTGCGCAAGCAGATACGGCAGCTGGCCGCACTTTGTGACCGCCGCACTTTACGGCGCCGGCGCGATAGCGTATACTGATAAAAAAGTGGGGCCGCAGCTTAGCCCCACAGACCAGAAAAAGGTGGTATGACCATATGGACGACAAGACCGTACTGCTCAATGCGGCACGCATCGATTTTGACGGCAAGATAGACATGCGCAGTTTGGCCAGCCAGGTGACCGTATACAACGACACCCCGGCCGAGCTCATCTGCCAGCGGGCGCAGGGCCACCGCATCGTGGTGACCAAAGAAATGCCCATGCCCGCCGCCGTGATCGACGCGCTGCCCAGCTGTGTGCAGCTCATCTGCGAGGCGGGTACCGGCTACAACAACATCGACCTGGATGCCGCCCGCCGCCGGGGGATCGCCGTGTGCAACATCCCCGCTTACAGCACCCAGCGGGTGGCGCACACCGTCATTATGATGCTGCTGGCGCTGGCCTCCTCTATGGGGGTGCAAAAGGCCATGTTGGCGCGCGGCGACCACCGCAATTTTACCGATCATTTGGCGGTGCCGCACACCGAAGTAAACGGCAAGACGCTGGGTATCATCGGCGCCGGCACCATTGGCCGCGAGGTGATGCGGGTGGCGCGGGCGATGGACATGCAGGTCCTCGCCTACACCCGCACCCCCCGCCCCGACGAGGACGGCATCCGCTACGTGGCGCTGGATGAGGTGCTCAAAAACTGCGATTATCTCAGTCTGCACTGCCCCCTGACTGAAGATACCCGCCACATGATCGACCGCCGGGCACTAGAGCTGATGAAGCCCACCGCCTGTGTGATCAACACCTCCCGCGGGGCGCTCATCGATCAGCCGGCCCTGATCGAGGCACTGCAGCAGGGGGTCATTGCCGGGGCCGGGCTGGATGTGCTGGAACAGGAGCCACCGGCCGAGGACTGCCCGCTCTACACGATGGACAACGTCATCCTCACCCCGCACATGGGCTGGAAGGGGCTGGAGACCCGACAGCGGCTGGTCTCGCTGCTGGCCCAAAACATCCGCCGCTTTGTGGACGGCGACCCCATCAACCGCGTCGTTTGACCGCTGTTATAAAACGGCTGCAAAACGCTCCACCGCACAGTAACTGCGGTGGGGCGTTTTTGTCTGCGCGCTATTTCTGGCTCTCAATAAAGCTGGCTACCTGCTGTTTTTGCACCTCGTAAGAGCAGCCGCCCAGCGAGGCAAACATCTGGTGAAAGGCGCTCTCGTCAAATTTTTTGCCCAGCTCTTTTTGGGCCTGCTGGTAAAGCTGGCGAATGAGCAGCGCCCCCACCCCGTAGGATAGATAGGTGCCGGGGTCATCGGCGACCTGCTGGTAGACAGCCTGAGCCCCGTCATCGCCAAATATAGGTGCCAGGGACGCGATCACCTCCTGCTCGCTGTAGTCGCCGCTGTGAGCCATGATATCGGCTTTGCAGTAAAGCAGCAGCGAGGCAAAGCTGTTGTGCGCCAGCAGCGCTGTCGCCTCCTTGTCGTCGGTGGGCAAATACTGATAGCCGTAGCCGTACTCCACGTAGGTGGCCCACCCCTCGCTGTAGCCGTTAAAGCTCGTAAAGGCCCGCACGTCGTCGGTGCGCGCACGCATCTCCATATTTGTCTGGTACAGGTGGCCCGGGTACCCCTCGTGGGCGATGGTAGTGTAATCGGCGACCGGGTCGCTGCTTTCCAAATTGGGGTTTACGTACACCACATTGGCGCCCGAGCCGTCGATGGGCGGGATGATGTACAGGGCGGGGTTGGGGATGGCGCTGTCGGTGGGCAACTCTTTTACCCGGCAGTCTACGCCGGAGAGCGGCGGGAAAGAAGACGCTGTTTTCTCTTGCAAGTCCTCTAGCATCTGCTGCGGGGCCATTTCTGGCAAAGTCAATGCAAAGGCCCGCTCTATAGTATTTTCGTCGGTGCCGGCCATCGCCTGCATCTCTTTGGCGATAGCCCGGTCCACCAGGTCTTCCAGCTCATCGAGCCGACCGTAGTAACCGGTCTTCTCTTTGACCAGATTTTGGTAGTACGCTTTTCCCTGTTTGGTGGCGCCCAGGCCGGCGTGCTGACTGCAGCTGGGGCGCAGCGCCTCCAGCCCCTGGATCAATGCCTGGTAGGCGGGCACTACCTGCTCCAGCACCAAACTGCTATTTCGCTGGGTGTACTGCTGCCGCTGCTGCTCATCGGTATCGGGTATCGCCTCCAGGCGCTGGGAAAAGGTGGTGATCAGCGCATTTTGCTGCGGATCGCGCACATTGGTGGTCAAGGCCTCCAGTGCCGCATCGAGCTGCGCGGCGGTCATAAAGGTACCGGCAGCCGCCTTTTGCTGCTCGAACAGGAGTATCTCGCCAAAGTAGCGGGGCATGTCGCCCAGCAGAGCCAGATAGTCCTCCACATCCCCGCTGTCCTGCAGCGCATACTCGGACAGAAGCAGCGGTATCTGGTTGACCAGCCCGTTGGGAGAGCAGTACTCGTAATACAGCGCCAGACCGGCATAGTCCGCCTGCACCTGCAGGTAGTCTTCCAGCACGTCATATACCAGCTGCTGGCTCTCGGTCAGCGCCTCCCTCTTAAAGGCCCGCAGCTCTTTGAGCTGCTCAGCGCTCTGATCGGCGGCCTGCTCCCAACTGTCGCGGCCGACACTGCCCCAGGTGGCCGGGCCGGAGGTATAGCCCCGGGCCTCGGGATCCAGCAAAATAAAGTGCTCGCTCATCTTGTCGGCGGCCAGTGATTGCTGGGTGAGCCGGTGGGTGAACGCGTTGAAGTTTTGTTGCTGGGCCCTGTCTTGGCTGCCGGTGGCGCACCCGGCCAGCAACGAGACCAACAATGCCAAACATAGAAAGAGCGCCGCCGGTCGGCGGGCGCGGTAGACGGTGTGCATAAAATGCCCCCTTATATTGTCGCTGTGTTCAGTATAGCACAGGGCGGCGGTAAAAAATAGCACATTGCCCCGGAGCGGCACCACTTGACAGCTACCGGCCAGCGGCATATAATGAGCACGGCTAGACAGGATGTGACAGATCCTGCTGTGAGCCGACAGGGGTGCTGGGTGCAAGCCCGGCTGAGATAGAGCGTAACGCCGCTCTGGACCCTCTATACCTGATCCGGGTAATGCCGGCGTAGGAAGGTTTTTAAAAGCTTGTATTACGCACCGCATTACAGACATGCCGGTGCGTTTTTTGCGCCTTGTGTGCTTTTAGGTGCCGCCACCGGCCAGACCCACGACCGCCGCCATATGCGGCAGAGAGAAAAGGAGCATATACGATGTCAACACAGTCGAGCCGAAACTCAAAGGTGCGCATCCTCTGTGAAGGGGCGCTGATGGTGGCGGCAGCCATCATTCTGAGCTATTTTAAACTGCAGTTTTTACTGGCCGGGTCGATCAGCTTTGCCATGATCCCCATCATCATCTTCGCCGTTCGCCGGGGCGCCGGCTGGGGCGTAGCCGCCGGTGTGGTGTACGGTACCTTAAAATTTATTTTGGGTGCGGGCTATGCCTGGAACTGGGCCTCTATTTTGCTGGACTACTCGCTGGCCTACGGTGCGGTGGGCTTTGCCGGGCTGTGTAAGGGCCGTAAATGGGGGCTGCCGGTAGGCGCCTTCGTGGGCTGCTTTGCCCGCTTTATCGTCCACTTTATCAGCGGTATCACCATCTACAAGATCACCGCCCCCACCGAGGTCATCGGTGTAACGGTAGCCAATCCCTGGATCTACTCGCTGCTCTATAACATCTCGTACATGCTGCCCAATACCATCATTGCCATCGTGGCCGGCCTGCTGCTGACTGCCCCACTGAAAAAATACATGCGGGGGCAGCTGTAGACGGTGATCGACAGCCACTGCCACCTCGACTTGTACCCCGCTGCAGAAGATCAGCTGTCCAGCTGGCTAAAGCAGGGGCTCACTGCACTCGTCACGCCGTCGACCGACAGCGCGTCGCTGCAGCGGCTGCTCGTTCTGGCCCGCCACTTTCCCGGGCGGGTATTTCCCGCTGCCGGGGTGCACCCCGAGCAACCGGTGACTCCGCAACTGCTCGAACAGGCGCAGCAGATGGCGCGCTGGGTGCGGCAAGGTGGCAGCCGGCAGCTGTGCGCCATCGGCGAGGTGGGGCTGCCCTGCTACAGCCAGGAGCCGCCCTACCACCCTATTTCCCGGGAGATATTTGCGCTGTTTGCCAGGCTGGCGGTCGACTGTGACCTGCCGCTCATCGTACATGCGGTGCACGACGCGGCGGCTTTGGCACTGGAGCTCTTGCAACAGCTGGGGGTGCGGCGCGCCGTCTTTCACTGGCTCAAAGCGCCCAGAGAAGTGGCACAGGCAATTGCCGCTGCCGGGTATTGCGCCTCGCTCACGCCGGAGATCTGCTGCATGCAGCGCGACGGACAGCTGAGCGACTGTTTCCCCCTTACTCAGCTGTTGGCCGAGACCGACGGCCCCTACCCACAGCGGCTGACCGCCGACGGCGGGATAGAGGACACCCCTACCCCACTGTGGACCATGCGGGTGCACCGGGCGCTGGCGGCGCGTCGGCATCTGCCAGAACAGGTGATAGCCCGCCAGCTAGATCAAAATGCACGCCAGCTGTTTGGCCTGCACTCCAGCTGTGCTGATAAAATATGACCTGCAATAAAAGAGAGGCGTCCGCCGGGATATCCCCAGCTGGCGCCTCTCTTTTTTCGTCTATACGGTGCGGGATACAAGCAGCTCTAGCGGCTGCGGCCCAAGCCGATGGCACCCAGTGTGGTGACGGCAGCACCGCATAGGGTAATGAGCACCCCCAGCACGATCGATACGATAGAAAAGCCTTTTTTCACAAGTAGCGCCTCCTTTTGATCTTTTGATGTATCCAGTATAGCATAAACCAGCCGCATATAGTACACAAAATATAGCGGACACTTCCACTTTATACCAGTGAATATGCATGGCCCTGCGCCCAATCCAGCGGCAGAGACCAGTTCTTCTCATCGCCCTCTATACCGCTGTAGCAGCGCACGTTGAGCTGGGGCAAGCCGTCGGCCACTTCCAGGATCACCGTGTGCTGTCCGCGCTGACCGGCGGGCAGCACCGGGGTGTTCTGGTAGTAAAAGAGCGTCTCGTCGCTGTTTTCTTCTACCTCTTCTACGTCGCTGTAACTATTGCCCTCGAAATACAGCGACAGATAGCGCAGCTGTTGGGTGGTGCCGCCGGTGTTCTCCACCTCTACCTGTACCTGCCAAAACGAGCGGCCACTGTCGGCCTGCTTGCCCCGATAGCTGGTGCCCAGCCGGGTGGCCGTGAGGCCATGTACGGTGATAGCCGGCTCGTACTGGGCGCGCCGGTAGCGGTCGTGGGCCGGGATCAGCAGCCCCAGCGAGAGCAGCAGCGACAAAAGCAGGCCGGTGACCGCCGCCAGCGGCAGCCAGTTCACTCTCCGCTGTTTCACGCGATCACCCCGCTCTCGTCAATCGGTAAAGACACGCGAAACACCTTTTCGGCCCGCTCACCGCTCTCGTCAGCTTGTTCCACACAAAAAGTGAGCGCCGCGGTATCGGCGGGCACAAAAAAGAGCAGGTCGCCCGCCCGGTCGCCGTCCCCCACCAGATCGTACTCGTCCAAAACAGACTGCACCCCGTGCAGCGCCGCATAGGGGCGTATGTCGCTGCCGCTGACCGGCTGTTTATATACCGTGCCGCACTGCACATAAGGAATGCGCACATCGCGCCGCCAGTCGCGCGCACCGCCTTTTACCTGCACCGACACGGCTACCGCCTTTTGTCCCGGCGGAAAACCGGGTTGGCTGTCGGCGGCAATGACCGTGCGGGCGCCGGTAACGGTGAGTTTGCTGTTTTCTGCGAAGAAGGGCTGCCCTGCCGCCTGGGCAGTGGCTACCGGCGGTGGGCAAGAGATCTTTTTTTCGGCTTGGCGCTGCAAAAAGTCGCGCCCCACCAAAGCGCCCACCGGCAGCACCAGCGCTATGGCCAGCAGCACGACCCAGATAGCACCGCCGCGCTTTTTAGCTGCGACCATCTGGTGCGGTATCTGCACTTTTTGCGGCGAAACACCGGTGTTGGGCGTCGCCCCCCGAACCTCGCCCGGGGCACTGTATCCGGCCGGGCCCCGGGCGTAACTGGTATGTACCGGCGGCGCGCTGGCTGGCATATGTGGTGCCCCTACGCCAGCCGCTGACGGGCGGCTAAAGTGGCCGCACTTGGGGCAACTGCCCCCGTGCATATCGTAATCAAAGCGCTTGCCACAGTTGGGGCAGCGGTGTTTTTGGGTCATGGTACTCCCCTCTTTATCTGCATTTTGTCGGGCTGCCGGGCGGCGGCCCCACCAGCATCATTATGGCACAAACTGCCGGCAAAGAAAAGGCCTGTAGGCGGTGTGCGCGCTCGCCGCCGTTTGCACCGCGCCCCCCTCTTTATCGGCGGTGTACGGTACTGTATGTTATCGGACCACATAGCCGCACACCAAAAACTGGGCCCCGGCAGTGCCGGGACCCAGTTATATTTACTGGCTACAGAGTAAATGTGGCGAAACTGCGCTGTGTATGTACGCTGTCGGGCAGGCTATAGCCCCCCTGCTGCAGCACAGACACGATCTCGTCAAAGGTGGGCACCTGGGTACCGGAACCGTGCTTGCGCACCTTGGCCGCGCCCATGGCGTTGGCCAGCGTGGCGGTAGCCCGCTCACCCAAGCCGTACAGGTGTCCGTACATCAGCCCGGCGATAAACGAGTCGCCGGCGGCGGTGGTGTCGACCAGCGGCACATTAAATCCGGGGTACCAGCGGCCCTCCTCACCGGCGCGCTGGATATAACAGCCGCGGCCACCGGCCTTGTTGACGATAAGGCCGGGGCAGCGCGCGCACAGTGCGGCAGTAGCCGCCTCCACATCGTCTTTTATGCCGGTGATATCGCCGGTCTCGGTGTCGTTGCCCACGTACACGGTAACGCCCGCCAGGACCTGGTCCATGATCGCCGGGTCCACCTTGGCAATGACCGGGCCGGGGTCAAAAAAGATCTCTAGCCCCCGGTCCCTGGCCTGCTGATAAAAGTCTAGCGTGCTCTTTAAAAAACAGGGCTCAGCCAACATGTAGCCCGAGAGATAAATGGCTTTGGCGCTCTGCATCGGGGCCTCAAATACCGCCGAGTCGACCGGCGTCCCCTCGAGCATACTGATAAAGCTGTGCTGGCCATCCTGGTCGATAAGCACCAGCGCCTTGGGCGTCTCCATGCCCGGTACCACCTCCAGCAGCGACAGGTCTATCCCTTCGCTGCGATAGGCGCTCTGCAAAAACTGGCCGTAGTAGTCGTCCCCGATCGCGCCGATGGGCACGATATCCAGCCCGATACGCCCCGAGGCGATCAGCGTGTTGCCGGGGCCGCCCGGCTCGTTGCCAATGGTGAGTATTTTAGTGGTGGTACTCTTTTCTACCGGAAATCTGGCCTGCATGGGCACGATGAGGTCCACACAGGGAAAGGTATAAAAGAGCACGTCGTGCTGTTTTGCCATACCGGTGCCCCGCTACATCCGCGACTCGGCGATGGCAGCCAGGTCTTTAGAGACCGCCTTAAAGTCCAGCGCGGGGTTGGCCTGCTCAAACAGCTCTACCCAGTCTTTGCGCAGAGCCTCGTAGCCGCTGTAAGCACCGGCCACCATGCCGGCGATGCAGGCGATCGTATCGGTATCGCCGCCGATGTTGGCGCCGCCCAGGATCGTCTGGTGCGGGTCGCCGCAGGCGAACACGAACAGACCCATCGCACAGGCGACCGAGGGCTGGATCTCACCGCCGTTGCCGATGCGGGCCTCCAGCTTGGCGATGCAGTCTTCCATGTCGGTGGCATCGAGACCGATGGTGATGCCCTCCAACAGTTTGTCGTACAGGCGCACACCGGTGGCGATGCGGGCCTCTTTCAGGCCGATCTCCTCGCCCCGTTTCGCGCCGTACAGCGCCGCTTTGATGATGGTAAACACGTTGGCCTGCTCGGTCATGGCCTCGGCGATTGCACAGGCGATCGCGCAGGCGCCCGAGTAGGCGTGCTGGGTGCCGTGGGAGGGTTTGGTCATGATCACAGCTGTCTGCACGGCTCCTTCCAGGTCACCGGGGTGTACCAGACCGGCAGCCGCCACGCGCATAGCCGCACCGTTTGAGGTGCCGCGGCCATACAAAAGCCCCACCTTGCCCACTTCTTCGGGGTCGGCCCCCTCTTTGAGCTCTTTAATGACGTGTGAAGTGGTCGGCCCGGCGTTGCGGGGGAAATACTTGGGGTAGCTCTCGCTCCAGATAACCAGCGCGTCGGCTGCCCCCTGCACGGTGAGATCGCCTTTTTCCTTGACCATCATCTTGGCCATCTCGTACATCTGGGAGGCGTCGTCGGTCACCTCGGCCACAAAGTTGCCATAGGCGATCTTGTTGTCAAAAGGATCTTCAAACTTGGTGACCAGCCCACCAAATTTTTTCTTGATCTCGTCGGTGCTCATGGCCTCGGTGGCGCCACCCATGCCGTCGCCCATACCAGCCACTGTCAAAGAACCCAAAATTCTGTCATATACACTGTAACTTTTCACAATACATTCCTCCTCGTAGACAATAAAAGGATACATCTTCACGAGAAGTATACCTGAAATAGCGGCAAAGTGCAATATGGCCAAGCCATTCAAATAGCCCCCTGTAGCGGGTCTGTAGCGGTCTGAGACAGCTGCTACAGGGGGCTTTAAAAATCCAGGTATAGAGCTCTATTTAGAGAGCGGCACGCACAAGGTCTCCTACCAGTTCCTCCAGCTGCCGGCTGTCAAACTGCCGGGCCAGCACCTGAGTCAGTGCCTTGGGCGATAGGTTTTCGGGCAGATCGAGTTTCTTTTGCAGCTTTTGGCGCAGGGCAGCGCTGTCGGCACTGCCGTATAGGCCCAGGTTATACAGTGTCAGCCGGGTGACCGGCGGCCCCTGTGGCGTCGGCGCACGAACATCGGCCGGAAGCAGCGCACCGCAGTCGCGCAGCGCCTGTATAAGGATCGGGGCCGGCACGCCTTCCACCCCCAGCTTCCCCTCTTTGCCCGGGCGAGCCTTGCGCCGCTCCTTGCCGTAGATATCGGGGATAAAGCAGTCCAGCACATCCAGGCCCTGCAGCAGATTTTTGAGGTAACTGCGCAGCTGAAAGCCGGCCACGTCGCTGTCGGTGAGGATGACCGCCCCGTACTGGGCCGCCATTTTTTTGATAAAGTCCCGCCGCTGGACGTCTTTATAGATGCCAAATCCATGGCAGGGGATGATCTGGGCCTGTACCAGACTAGAGAGCTTTGTCTTGTCGTACCGGCCCTCTACAATAATGATACGGCTACACGCAACCATATAGTCTCTCCTTACCTGCTGCGCTCAGTGTCGGCGCATGAGCAGACTGATCTCTACCAGCAGCTTTTGCAGCAGTATCTTCGGGTCGGCGGCGGTGGATTTCAGCGCCAAGTCGCACTGCAGCAGCGCCTCGATGATGGCATCGATCTGCTGTTGGCTCACGCCGCGGCCATTCTGGCCCGCCTGCTTGATGCGAAAATCACCCGGCCGGTAGCCAAAGGTCTTTTCGATCTGACTGGCGCTCATATAGGCGGCCCCGGCCACCTTTACCTTGAAAATATCGCAAAAATTGGTGCTGAGCGCGGCGATGATCGAGACCGGCTCCTCCCGCAGCGAGAACAGGTCCTCCAGCAGCCGCATGGCCTGCGGCACATCGCCCCGCAACAGCGCGCGGGCCATCTCGAACGAGGTGAGCTCTACCGTGCGGGGGGTAAAGGCGTCGATATCCCGGCGGGTGACCGGCTCGCCCAGCCGGTAGCTGCCCAGTTTGCACAACTCATTTTGAGTTTTGAGCAGATCGCCGCCGCAGCGCTCCAACAGATAGCGCAGGTCTGTCTGCCCGATCTGCACCCCTTCTTTTTTGGCCAGAGCCTGGGCCACTGTCAGGTTTTGCCGGGTATCTTTTTGTCCCACATCTACCAGCACGCCTTTTTCCTGGGCCAACTTGCGCAACTTCTGCGCCTTGGCCCGCTTGTTGCGCGGCCCCTCGGGCAAAAAGTTTTCTTTGATGATAAGGGTCGTCTGCGGCGACAGATAATCGGCGATCTCGCCCAGTCGAGTGATGTCGGCCTCGCTGGTCGCCTCGGGCGACAGACCGTTGATCACCGTCACCTGTACCGGCGCAAACGATACCGTCACCGCCATATCGCCCAGCTGCTCCATATCCAGCTGGTCGCCGTCGATGACCGCCACATCATCTTCCCCGGCGCCCAGCGCGTGTATGATCGCCGCCGCGTAGGCGTCTATCAGGTAGCGCTGCTGCCCGTGCAGATAGCAAAAGCCGTACAGCTCTTTTGCCGCCAGCGCCTTTTTAAAGGTGGACGGTGTGTATTTCACCGCGGGTCTCCCCTCTCTGCTCTGTCACTGTCGGGCCAAAAAATGCCCGTCTATATTTTTTTGCACTGTTTTTTATTTTACCCCAGTACCGCGGTCACTGTCAAACCGGTGGCGGCGGGGCAACCACAGCATCAGCGCCAGCAAAATAAGGGCCACCCCTATCACCGTCAGCGCTGTGGGCGTGCCGGCGTCTACCAGCAACCAGGGAAAGCGCTGTACAAAGCGGTACATCTGCCCGGCCACCAGCTCGATGCCCCGGGCAGCCAAGCCCGAGATTACGAGCGGCAAAAAGCCCACACTACCCACCCCCGGCAGTGCGGTGAGCAGCGCCCCTATCAGCCCCAGCGATACGACGATGCCGCATAGTGGAATACACACAAGATTGGAAAGGAGTCCCAACAGCGATACTTTCCCCACACTGACCGCTGCCACCGGCAGCGTGCACAGCGTAGCCGCCAGCGTTTGGCAGAGGCTGGCGGCCACTGGGCCCCGGGACCTGCGGCGCTGTAACCTGGGCAGCAGCAACACCAGCCCGGCAGTGGCCCCCAACGACAGCAGCAAGCGCACATCGGCCACCGCCAGCGGGTCGCCTGCCGTCAGCACCAGCGCCGCCACCCCCAGCAGCGTATAGGGGTCTACACTCTTGTAAAACAGCAGTGCCGAGCGGGCGTAAAAAAACATACACAGTGCCCGCACCACCGAGGGGGAAAAGCCCACCAGCGCCCCATAAGCCAAACAGACAGCTGCACACAGCAGCGTATTTACCCGGTAGCCCAGCCCCAATAGCTGTAGCAGCGCCGTCAGTAACCCCGCCACTACCGCCACGTGCAGCCCGGAAAGTGCCAGCAGGTGCGAGATGCCGGCAGCGGCGTAGGCCTCTTTGGTATCCGCCGAGAGATACCGTTTATCCCCCAGCGACATAGCACAAACAGCCCCTCCGGCCTGTGCGGGCAGCTGCCTATACACCCCATCTGCCAGCTGGCGCCGGGCATCGGCCCAAAATGTCGCCATACCGCTGTCACTATCTGGCACCGGTGGGTATACCAGCTGGTCGGCACTGGGCACAAAAGCCCGCAAAAATATGCCCCGCCCTAAAAAGGAGTCGAATATCTGGTCCTCGTCGGCTCGCTGCAGTTGGGTTGAGACCGCTATATACTGCCCCTGCTGTACATCAGCTGACCCCAGCACGGTAAAGTAAATCAAAAATTCATCGGGCGCCTGGGGCAGGTCGCAGCCGATGACCCGGCCGGTGAAACCGGTCGTCTGGCCCGAGTACTGGGGCAGATCCGTCACCTGCACCGTAAAGCTGCCCGCGCTGCCGGCCAGCGCCTGCTGGGGCAGCATGCGATCAGTGGTGGCGCGGTAGTTTGCCAGCACGCCCACCGCTGCCGTTAAGCAGATGAGCGCCGTGGGCGCAGCTGTTTACCGCCGATGGCCACTGTCAGCAGTGCACAGCCCAAAAGCGCCAGCACTGCCGGCAGTTTAGCCGGCAGCGGCAAAAAAAGAGCGACCCCCAGGGAAAACAGGTAGGAAAACCCGATGATCCCCAGAGGTCGTCTCATTTTAATCGCACCTTTCAGCCGGACCTAGACAGCCGGCGCAAAACAGGTCCACTCAGCAGCCGGCTGCGCCCAGTGTGCTCTGGCTGTACTTATCCCTCGGTGGGGAATACCGGCAGCTTCTCTAAGAAGATGATATCGTCGCGGTCGGCAGCGTCGCCCTCAGCCAACACGAAAGCCTTGCCCACGATGTTGCCGCCAGCCTCGTTTACCAGCACTTCCAGCGCGCGCAGGCTGTCGCCGCCGCTCACCACGTCGTCGACGATGAGGATGCGTTTGCCGCGCAGCTGCTCGGCCTCGTTTTTATCCAGATACAGGTCCTGCACCTTGGCAGTGGTGATCGATTTTACCTGCACGTGGATGGGGTCGCGCATGTACAGTTTGGTCATCTTGCGGGCGGGGAAATACTTTTTGCCCGACTGGCGCGACATCTCGTATGCCAGGGGTATGCCTTTGGCCTCGGCGGTGACGATGTAGTCGAACTCCGGCACCTTTTTGAGCAGCTCTTCGGCACAGGCAACGGTGATCTCCACATCCGAGAACATCACGAAACCCGCGATGGACAGCTGGTCGTTTACCTTGCAGATGGGCAGGTCACGGGTCAACCCGGCGATCTGCATTCTGTGAAATTCATTCATCTCTATAACGCCTTTCTCCAAAGCCGTGCCCCTTTGGCCCGGCTGTATTACATTGTAGAGGCCGGGGAGCAGTAGCCGCCACCCCTGCCGCACGACAAAGTCAGTGCATTGTGCGTGCTGAACTGATAACTACTCTACCACATATGCACAATTTGATGCGCACAAGACGGGTAGAAAATATCCAGTACCGCGCTGTACGCAAATATTTTACCTCTATTGCGAGACCTGCACGCTAAAGGGCTCAGCTCGCAAAAGGTGGCCAACCCATCTCTCTGCCACCCAGCACGTGAAAATGCAGGTGCTGTACCGTCTGCCCACCGTCGGCGCCGCAGTTATTGACGATGCGGTACCCGCCGGTGAGCCCCAGCTGCTTGGCCAGCCGGGCGATCACGGTGAACACGTGCGATACCACCGGGTCCTCACTCTCTTCCAGCGCGTCGCAGGAGGGGATGTGCGCCTTGGGGATGACCAGAAAATGGACTGGGGCCTGCGGGTCGATATCGTAAAAGGCCAGCACCTGCTCATCCTCATAGATCTTGTTAGAGGGTATCTCTCCCGCTGCTATTTTACAGAATAAACAATCCATTGTAAATACTGCCTCCTTAAAAAGATGGCTTTCCCACCGCCGGGCGACCTGCCCGGCATTTAGGCCAGCATATCGCGGATGAGGTCGGGGGTGGCGGCCATGGCCTCATCGATCTTAAAGATCTCTTTCACGCCGGCCATAGCGCTGTCGGGGCGGCCGCCGCCGCTGCCGCCGGCCAGCTTGGCGATCTCTTTGATGAGTTTGCCGGCATGCAGGCCAGCAGCCACCGCGCTCTTGCCGCAGGCCACGCAGATGGTCCCCTTCTCGCCGACTACCGTCGACAGAACCACCACCAGATCATCTTTGCCTTCGCGGGCCTTTTCGCCCATGGTGCGCAGCGCACCGGCATCGGTGCCGGTAAAGCTGGCAGTAATCACCTTGACCGGGCCCACCTGGATGGCTTTGTCAAACAGTCCCTCGGCCTCGATGGCGGCCAATTTGGAGGACAGCTCTTCGATCTTGCGGCCGGCCTCTTTGAGCTCAGCCATCACCGACTCGGCTTTGTGGACGAGCTCGGCAGTGTTTTGCAGCTTTAGAGTATGGGCCGTATCGCGGATCTGCTGGGTCTGCTCGCCGATAAAGCGGATGACCCCGGTGCCGGTGACCGCCTCTATACGGCGAATGCCGGCAGCTGCCGACGACTCCGAGAGGATCTTAAACAGACCGATACAGCCGGTGTTCTGCACATGGGTGCCACCGCACAGTTCCATCGAGAAATCGCCGACCCGGCACACCCGCACCACATCGCCGTACTTCTCGCCAAACAGGGCCATCGCACCCAGGTCGCGGGCGGCCTGCTGGCTCATCTCGCTGATGTCGGTGGGGATGGCGGCCATGATCTTGCGGTTGACGATCTCCTCTACCTGCATGATCTCCTTGCCGCTCATGGCTGAAAAATGGCTGAAGTCAAAACGCACACGGTGGCTGTCGACCAGCTGGCCGGCCTGGTGCACGTGGTCACCCAACACCTGCCGCAGCGCCGCCTGCAGCAGGTGGGCGGCGGTGTGATTGCGGGCGACCGCCTGGCGGTAGTCGTTGTCGATGGCGCAGTGCAAGCTGTCGCCGGTGGCGATGACGCCTTCCTGCACCTGTATATGATGGAGGAAGTAGCCGCCGGTGGCACTCTTCTGACAACCGGTGACCAGTGCGCTGAGCCCCGCGCCGCTCACGGCGCCGCGATCGGCCACCTGGCCGCCGCTCTCGGCATAAAACGGGGTCTGATCCAGGATCAGGATGGCCTGCTGGCCCTGCCCTACCTGGTCGACGATCTCACCGTTTTCGATGATGCAGAGCACTTTGGCGGTGGCCTCATCACGGCCGTAGCCCACAAATTCGGTGGCCGGCAGGTCGAGCGTAACCGTCACGTCCTCCACCCAGGCCACATCGCCCATATCTTCACGGGCGGCACGGGCGCGGGCGCGCTGCTGATCCATCAGCTCGTCAAAGCGGTCCTGGTCCAGGGCGATCTGCCGCTCGGCGATGATCTCGCGCACCAGATCCACCGGGAACCCATAGGTGTCGTAGAGCTTAAAGGCGTCGTCGCCGGGCAAAATGGCCTTACCGGCCTCGATGGCGGCGGCATCCATCTTGTCGATCAGCTCCGATAGCATCTCCATACCCTGATCGATGGTCTTTTCAAAGCGGGCCTCCTCGTTTTGAATGACCTTTTTGATATAGCCGCGCTTGCCCTCCAGCTCGGGGTAAGCCGAGAGGTTCTCATCGATCACGGTGTCGCACACCTTGTAGAGGAACGCCTCTTTAATGCCCAGCAGCCGGCCGTGGCGGGCTGCCCGGCGCAGCAGACGGCGCAGCACATAGCCGCGGCCCTCGTTTTGCGGCACCACCCCGTCGGCCACCATAAATACGGTGGAGCGGATGTGGTCGGTAACTACCCGCAGCGACACGTCCTGCTCGGGGGTGCCCTGATGATAGGCGATGCCGGCGATGCGGCTGATGTGCTGCATGATGTTCTGGACGGTATCTACCTCAAACAGGTTGTCTACCCCCTGCATAATGCAGGCCAGCCGCTCCAGGCCCATACCGGTATCGATGTTCTTGTGCTCCATCTCGGTATAGTTGCCCTCACCGTCGTTGACAAACTGCGAGAACACCAGGTTCCAAAACTCCATGTAGCGGTCACACTCACAGCCGGGGCCACAGTCGGGGCTGCCGCAGCCAAATTTCTCGCCCCGGTCAAAATAGATCTCCGAGCAGGGGCCGCAGGGGCCGGCGCCGATCTCCCAGAAGTTGTCGTCTTTGCCCAGGCGCACGATGCGCTCGGGGGGGATGCCCACCTCTTTGGTCCAGATGTCAAAAGCCTCGTCATCATCCAGATAAATGGTGACCCACAGCCGGTCTTTGGGGATCTCGAGCCGCTCGGTGATAAACTCCCAGGCCCACTTGGTGGCCTCGTGTTTAAAGTAGTCGCCAAACGAAAAGTTGCCCAGCATCTCGAAATAGGTGCCGTGGCGGGCGGTCTTACCCACCTGCTCGATATCTGGGGTGCGGATACACTTCTGGCAGGTGGTCACCCGCACATTGGGCGGGGTCTCCTGCCCCAAAAAGAACTTTTTCATGGGTGCCATGCCCGAGTTGATGAGCAGCAGGCTGTTGTCGCCCTGGGGCACCAGCGGGTAGCTGGGCAGCCGGGTGTGCCCCTTCTCCTCAAAAAACGAGAGGAACATCTCCCGCAGCTCGTTGAGACCAGTCCATTTCATCTTTTATCACCTGTCTTTTTGTTTTTGTGCCGCGCACTACAGCGGCTTTTATATCATTTCTTGCGTGTCGCGGGCAAAAAAGATAGGCTCCCGCCCCGGTTATGGGACGAAAGCCTGTATCTGCTCCGCGGTACCACCCAAATTGCGCGCTCGTCTGCGCGCCACTTTGCCGCCGTAACGGGGCGTGCCGTCACCGCTTTTGGCGGCGAAACTCCGAGGTGGCCGCTGCCTGTCGCCGCCGCGCCCCTCTCACCAAATGGGGCGCTCTCTGCACACAGCTCTCCAGGCAGTCTTCCTCATCATCGTCTTTTACCGTATAAGTATACCCCGCCACAGCCGCCTTTGTCAACTGTATCCGGGTCTGGCGGTGTTTTTTATGCCGGTCTAAACTATATTTTTTCATCCGCTCTTCTTTTTGTCCTCCAGGTTCCCCGGACCGCCCCTTCCCGCAGCCAGCACACTGTGTCGGCGACCGTCACCGCCAGATCGCGGGTGGTGTAACCCAACTCACGGCTGGCCCGTTCGTGGGAAAAACGGCTGCCGGCAGTCAGTGTATGCAGCGCGTACGGGGTATAGAGTGGCCGGCGCCCACGGCGGCGCTGTATCCAGCTGATAGCCGGGCAGACAGCCCGAGCCACCCACATGGGCAGCGCTGCCAGTTTTCTGCCACCGGCGGTCCGGCGCACCAGTTCCAACACCTCTTTTACCGTGTACTGGTCGCCCGACAAAATGTAGCAGCGGCCGCGGCGGCCCCTATCTGCCGCCGCAACACAGCCGTCGGCCACATCGCGCACATCTACAAAATCATAGGCGCCGCGCACGCAGGCCGGTAGCCGTCCGTTCATATAGTCCTCTACCATCTGTACCAGATGGTTGCCGCCATCACTGTAAGGGCCCAAAATGCCAGACGGATGGACCACCACCGCATCGAGGCCGGCCGCCGCGGCCAGCAACACCCGGCGAGTGGCGGCGGCTTTGGTCTTGGCATAGCCGCCCACCACCAGGTCGGGCGAAAAATGCGCCACCTCCCGCACAGTGTGCAGCTGACCTCGTTCGGGGATCGCATGCACCGAACTCACATATACCAGCCGCGCTATCTGATACCTTTGGCAGCAGTCGATCATATTCTGCGTGCCCAGCACATTTACCTGCCACAGCCGGTCGGTCCCTCGCTGGGCAATGTCCACGATCCCCGCGGTGTGGATGACGGCCGTATCCCCAGCAGGTACCCCTTCAAACAGCGGTCGCAGCGTCGCAGCATCACAGATATCGCCGGTAAAGTACCGGGTGCCAGGTCCGGCAGTTGGCCGTTGGCCGGGCTGGATCAATCCCCGGATAGAGGCCCCTTTTTGCTGCAAAGCGCGGACGATCGCGGTTCCCAGGTGTCCTGCCGCACCGGTCACGATATACAGCTTAAACATGTTATAAACACCTCCGCTATATACTGCACACCGTGTTGATCATCTCTTCTAAGTACAGTATACTCAGAGGGAAAGCAGCGCGCAATAAACAGCTGGGGCGCAGTTGTCCAGATATCCGACACCGGCAGCCCCAACTGTCTGATAGGGGGAGATCTTTTGAAAAATACCGACCACCGGGTGCGGGTGACCCGTATGCTCATCCGGCAGGCCTTTACCAAGTTGCTGCAGCAAAAACCGATCCAGAGCATCTCTATCAAGGAGCTGTGTGCCGCCGCCGGTATCAATCGGGGCACCTTTTACGCCCACTATACCGATATTTACGACCTGCTCGCCAAGATCGAACAGGAGATGTTTGGCGAGATCCAAGAGGCCCTACAGCCGCTGCTGGAGGAGGCGCGTCCCCTCAATCCGGTCGATATCAGCACCGGCATCTTTCAGTGCTTAAAAGACAACTCCGATCTGTGTATCGTGACACTGGGCCCTTATGGCGATAAGGCCTTCGCCGCCAAGTTACTCGAGTTGGGGCGCGAGCGCTGTCAGGCCAGCTACAGTCAGTACTTTCGCCGCGCCACTCCCGAGCAGATCAGCTACTACTATGCCTTTGTCAGCGCCGGCTGCATCGGCCTGCTCGACCGCTGGCTGCAGGACGGCATGCGGGCGCCGGCCGGCGAGATAGCTCGCATCGCCCAGGAGATCATGCTCAGCGGGATCGGTTTTTTACAGGATCGACAAGAGGAAACGCCCTAAATAAATAGTACCTCGTCCATACACCACTTTAAAAAGGCGCGCCGTGTACTCAGATCGTACACGGCGCGCCTTTTAACAATGCTCTACAGTTTTTACTCTGCGTTCTGCCCCTCTATTCTGCGGGCTGGGTGATCTTTGTGCAGACTAAAGCCGCGGCCGCGGACCTCGCTGACTTTGGCCGCCACCAAAAAGGCGGTGGGGTCAATCTCCTCTACCAGCTCTTTCATGGCCGGCAACTGCCGGTGGCTGATGACCGAGAGAATGACCCGGCCGGGCTGTTCCAGCCAGCCGGTAACTGACTCTAAATAGGTCACGCCCCGGTCCAGCTTTTTCTGGATCGCCTGGCTGATCTCGGCGTGTTTGGGGCTGACGATGGTGACCTGTGTCTGGCTCTCGCCCAGCATCATCACCTTATCCATCACCACGCTGGTGACGATGATGACCACGATGCCGTAGAGCAGCTGCTCCGGTGTGGCAAAGAGGATCTGAAAGGCGATGATAACAAAATCAAATACCCAGATGAGCATGGGCACCGACAGGCCAAATTTTTTGTTGAGGATCAGCGGGGGGATGTCCATGCCGCCGGTCGAGGCGCCCTCTTTGATGACTAGACCCATGCCCGCTCCAACAAGGATACCGGCAAACAGCGCGGCCAACAGCACATCGTCGGTAATATGCTGCAGGTAATCTACCTTGCGCAGCAGCATGAGTTCAAACGGGTAGACGACGGTGGCCAATAGAGTGGATAGAGCAAACTTTTTACCCAGAAAGAGCGCGCCCACAAAAAACAGCACCCAGTTGCACACAGTGATACCCAGGCCCACATCGAACCCCAGCCAGTGCTCGGCGATCAGACCTAGGCCGGTGATGCCGCCAGATACCAGATCGTTGGGCAAGATAAACGCCGCTACGCCCAGCGCCAACAGCCCGTTGCCCACGATCACCATCAAGGCCGTCTTTGCCTCTTTCTTCCAGTTTTTCACAACCCATTCCTCCGTCTTTGGCATACTTGCCGCCCGCTGGCAGTTCCCGCTCGCCACCAGCTGTCAAACGGGTGGCGAGCCGAGATCTCTGGCGGGCGGCACGCGCATTACCGAATCAGTATACCACACTCCCGCAGGCCTTACAATATGTCATTTTCCGCATAGTTATCCGCTTTTTTGTACTGCTGTGCTGCCCTGTTAAACAGCTGGCGTCTTTGCCGCCCAAGCGGCAAGTCTGGGAACTTTTGCCGCTCACAGCCGCTCCGCACGCAAGCCCCCGCGCAGTGCCTCGACCTGGCTGCGGGTAGCCAGACCAGGTGAAAATGCCGATGCGCTGCCGGCAGCTACACCCCAGCAAAATGCCTGGCGGCAGTCGCCGCTGCACTGCCATCCAGCCAAAAAGCCGGCCACCATCGAGTCGCCCGCCCCCACTGAATTGACCACTTTTCCCTGCGGCGCCGGCAGCTTGTATACTGCCCCATCTTCGGCGCACAAAAGCGCCCCGTCGCCGGCCATCGACACCAGCACGTTGCGGGCCCCCTGTTTTTGCAGCTGCCGGACAAAAGCAATGCGCTGGCGGTCATCGTCCAACGGCCGACCGGCTATCTCCGCCAGCTCGTGATGGTTGGGCTTTATGAGAAATGGCCGGTAGCGCAGCGTCTCACCCAGCAGCCGGCCGGTGGCGTCCACCACAAAATCGACCCCCCGCTGCTGTAACCGGGCCATGACCGTCTGGTAGATATCGTCGGGCAGGCTCCGGGGAATGCTGCCGGCCAGCACCAGCACATCCCCCGTTTGCAGGCGGTCCAGCTTGTGTTGCAGCGCCTGTAGTGCCACCGGTTCTATGTCGGGGCCGGCGCCGTTTATCTCGGTCTCCTGCCCGGTGTGCAGCTTTACATTGATGCGCGAAACACCCCGTGCCAGCCGTATAAAATCGGTGCGGCAACCGGTATTTTGCAGCTGTCGGGCGATCTCGTCGCCCACAAAGCCACCCACAAAACCCATAGCCACACTGTCAACGCCCAAATTGCCCAGTACCAGCGACACATTGAGTCCCTTACCGCCCACCGTGAGCTGCTCTTTTTCTGCGCGGTTGACCCGCCCCATCTGCAGCTCTTCGAGCTGCAGCACGTAATCCAGCGACGGGTTAAAGGTCACTGTGTAGATCATTGCACTCTCCCCCTACATAAAATCATGTATCGGCACCATCGGCAGATCGCCCGGCCACTTTTTTCCCACCGTGCCTGGCGCGGCTGCCCGCACCGCATATAAATCCCTTTACACCGGCCGCCGATCCCGGCTGTCTCTACGATCATAGCACGGCCGCTCTCCACTGAAAAGTACTTCCGTCGACGGCTCTTGTTACTCTACGGTATCCACCAGCGCCTACTTATTCCAGCTCCATCAGCCGGGCGCAGATCTTGGCAAACACCGGGGCGGCGGTAAATGAGCCCTCACCGCCGTACTCATAAAACACCAGTACCGTGTATCGGGGGTCTTCAGCCGGGAAAAAGCCGCTGAAGTAACTGTGCAGTTTCTCGATCCCATCCTCGCCAAATTCACCGGTCTGGGCGGTGGCGGTCTTGCCGGCGATGCGCACCCCATCCACCGCTGCCTGCCGCCCGGTGCCGGTCACGGTCACCGCTACCATCGCGTCGGCTATCTTCTGTGCCGTCTGTGGCTCCATCACGCGAATGGGGTCCGGCGTCTCCTGTTCCTGCAAACTGCCATCCTGCCATATCCCCTGTACCAGCGTGGGGCGCAGGTACTCCCCGCCGCGGGCAAAGGTGTTTACCATAGCCGTCAGCTGCAGTGGGGTGGCGGTGAGTCCCCCCTGCCCAAACGAGAAGTTGGGCAGATCATAGCTCGCCAGTGCCTGGGTGCTGGGCAGGTTGCCGGCCTGACACAAAAGACCCGGCGCCAGCTGCCACGACTGGCCAAAGCCAAAGCTCTGGGCGGTGGCGCGGGCAAAGGCGGGGTCGAGCTTCTCGGCCAGCTGCACGAAATAGCAGTTGCACGACAGCTCGATAGCCTGGGCCATGTCGATCTCGCCGTGTCCCTCTGCGCGGTGGCACTTGTACTCGGTATCGCCGATCTTCACACTGCCGGTACAGGTGAACCTGGTCGACAGCGGCAGCCCCGCCTCCAAAGCCGAGGTGGCACTGACCAGTTTAAAGGTGGAGCCCACACTGTAGGGCTGCAGCGTCTTGTTGAGCAGCGGCGAATTCACCTCTTTTAAGCTGGCTCCCACATCCTGCGGGTCGTAGCTGGGAAAGCTGGCCGCCCCCCGCACCTGGCCGGTGGCACAGTCCAGCACCACGATACTGCCCGAGGGCACCCCGCTCTTTCCTTCCTCCTCAATGATCTGCTGCACCCGCTTGTCGATGGTGAGCACCACCCCATCTTCCAGGTCGGGCACCTGCTGAGCCAACGGCTCCCCACTGCGCAGCGGCTGGCCCAGCGCATCGATGCCAAAAGTAATGCTCTGGGTGCCGCCGGCCTGCCGCAAAAAGTCCTCGTATCCCGCCTCCAGGCCGGTAAAGCCCTGACCGTCCTGCAGATATCCGATCAGGTGGGGGCACAAAAAGCGGCTGCCATAGCGCTTTTTGTAGGGGACGGTATACCCGCCGGAAAACTGCACCGGCCCAGTCAGCTCCACGGCAAATATCTGTTCTTTTTTAGCCATCTCGCGGGCATAGCTGCGGTCGTCCTTTTTGATGGACGGGAGAATATCATCCACCTGGTCAAAATCGCCGGTGACTACCAGCTTATAGCCGGTCTCGGCGTTGACCAGCGGCTGCATATCCCGGTCATAGATGGTCCCGCGGCATTGGGCGATCTCGATTTTTTTCTGCGACTGCCCCTGCGCCGCCTGCACGATCTCGCTGTCCTCCCCCAAGGCGCCAATACGCACCACCAGCACCACCGCACACAGCACCACCGCTATAAATATGGCCGCCATACGCCGCGATAATTTTTCAAAACCAGCCACCTGTTCTGCCTCCTCTGCGGTCTATTACCCAGTAGCAGTATGGGCAGCACAGCAAAAGTTATGTCGCCAGTTTGTCAGTCGGCGCATAGAATAGCAGTGGCCGCACCGGCTAAAACAGCTCGGTCGCTGCACGCCAAAAAGAGCCATGCCCCATCTGGCACAGCTCTTCTCTCGTTTCTTAATTGGCTATTTTCCGCCACACTTTTTTACCATAAGGCTATGTCACAATAAATAGTTGACTAAATTTAGTAAATGATGTAATATAATGGTAGAAAAAGCAAGAAAGAAGAATTGCCAATGTCTGCCATTAAAGAAATTTTAAACTCCATACGAAAGTTGT
>NZ_OKQO01000014.1 GCF_900289145.1 Neobittarella massiliensis (ex Bilen et al. 2018) | reverse complement strand
ACAGCGGCGTGGAGCTGCCCTGGGATACGGCGCCGGCGGGCGGCGGCTCGGGCTCGTCCTCGCAGAGCGCCTCCAGCGGCACGCCGAGCAAGACGGTCAACTGGCACAAAGAAGGCATGTACAAGGTCGGCACCGACATCCCGGCCGGTGAGTACGTGGTGCAGAACACCAGCGATCTGTCCTGCTACATCGAGGTTTCGTCCGACTCGTCCGGCGAGTTCGACAGCATCATCACCAACGACAACCTGGACACCTTCGGCTACATCACCCTGCAGGACGGCCAGTACTTTACCGTCAACCGCGGCCGTTTCGCCGCCGAGGCGGAGGTGCAGATCACCAGCAAAAACGGCGTGTACAGCGAAGGCATGTACAAGGTGGGCAAAGACCTGCCGGCCGGCGAGTACAAGGTGACCTGCAACAGCGAGTACTCCTGCTATATCGAGGTATCTTCCGACAGCACCGGCAACTTCGACAGCATCATCACCAACGACAACTTCGATGGTGAAAAGTATGTGACGGTATCGGAGGGGCAGTACCTCACCGTTACCCGCGGCACCTTTACCGCGGCCTGAGCAGTGGGCAGCAAGCCGGACCGGTAGAGCGCCTGTTATCCTTAAAAAAGAGGCCTGTGGTCACAGTGGAGACCGCAGGCCTTTATTTTGAGGAAAAGTGGAGACATTTTGTGCTTTTTTGCAAAAATTGCGCCTAAAAGTGGAGAAATGAGGAGCCGGATATGCCGGAAATTTGCCCTGCCGGCGCTGCTGTGTTATAATGTACGCTGTATGAGGAAAAGAATAGAGAGAATAGGCCCCACCAGGGGAATATCGGTTTGCGGGGCGGCGGTGCGCTTTCGGTGCACCTGTACCCAGCGGCAGTCGCCCGGCAAACAGAAGAGAAGATGTGGGGTGAAGATATGCCCAAGTGCCTGAAATGCGGCAGAGAATATGCGGGCGACAGCTGCCCCTGCTGCCAGCGGCCTGCGCAGTGGCAAGAGGAAGAAAAGGAAGACCGGGCAGACGGGACGGGACCGCTGCCCGAGCCGGCGGAGGAGACGCCGCGCCCCGGCAAGGTGCCGGTGGTGCAGGAGGTGCCGGCCGACCAGGTACTGCTGGCAAGCGAGGCGGCGCCGCGGCAAAAAGGGCGGCGCAACTGGCTGGCGCTGGGCGCCGCGCTGCTGGCCGTACTGGTGCTGGTGTTGGTGGCGGCGATGGTGCTGGGCCTGTTTCGCAGCAGCACCAGCGGCAAAAAGAGCGCTGCGGCCCGGCCCGATACGGCGGCGACACAGAATAAAGAAGCGGAGACGACCGCCGACGTGCCGATCAAAAACGGGCGCTTTGACGTAAAGCCCGACCAGCTGCGGGAGCGGATGAACAGCCGGCTCACCGGGCAAAAAGCGGTGGGGAAATTTACCGTGCAGGACACCGGCGGGTACACCTTTTTTACCGCCAAGTTGGGCGGCAAGGTGCAGCTGGTGCTGACCTGCCCGGAAGGGGAGAGCCGCATCAGCTCGATCATGACCGAGATGCCTATCGACGGCGGCGACACCCGGGTGTACAGCGGCTACCTGACTGCGCTGGTGCAGTGCATGCAGCCCTCGACAGCCCAGCAGGACTGCCCGCTGGTTCTGCAAAAATTAGAGGAGATCGGGCTGGGCTCGGGCAAGGCAGAGACGGCGTCTTTACAGCGCAGTGGGATCTTGTACCTGTTTACAGCCGACAGAGAGGCCAAGACGCTGGGCGTGTCGCTGGTTCCGGATACGGCCAACACGCTGGTCATCGAAGACACCCAGTGAACCGGCAGCGCTGCCGCTCCAGAGCCGGATAAAACGAAATAGAGCCGGCCATGCATAAGCCGAAAAAAGCCCACCTGCCAACTGCGGGTGGGCTTTTTTGCCGGATAAAATGCGGCGTGTGGTGTGGTGGTGTGGTGGTGTGGGATGCAGTGCGCAAAAATAGCGGTGCGGCGGGCGGGGCAGGCAGCGGTGTAGACAGCAGACAGTAAACTGTAAACAGCAAACAGGACACGAGATACCGGCGGCACCGCGCAGACATCAGACGGCAGACAGCAGACATCAGACAGCAGACAGCAGACATCAGACAGCAGACGACGGACAGCGATAGCAGGCAGCAGAAGGCACACGGCAAATGGCAGACGAGACGGACGGCATACAGCAGACGGCAGGTGGCAGACGATGGACGCGGCAGATGGCAGACGGTAGACAGTAGACGGTAGATGGCAGACGACGGACGACAGACAGCAGACGATGGACGCGACACACAGCAGAAGGTACATGGCAGAAGGCGCACGGCAAATGGCAGACGACGGACGACAGACAGCAGACGATGGACGCGACACACGGCAGATGGCAGATGGCAGACGACACACAGCAGACGGTAGACGAGACAGACAGCACACAGCGGACGGCATACAGCGCCCGCCGCAGTGCGGTGCGGCATACAATACAGACGGGCGGCCGAGCACCCTGATGGGGACCGGTCGCCCGCTTTTTATAGATAGATCACTGCAGGCGGCCCTCTGCCCGGTAGAGATCAATGGCTTTGCAGATGAAGTGCTGGGGAAGACCCAGCTCCTCGGCCAGTTGCCAGCACTCGCCGCCGCTGCCCAGCGCCTTTTGCAGGCGCTCGGGGGGGAGGAGCTGATGGATGGCCCAGCGGTCGGCGCGGTACTCGTGCCGCTCGATCAGGTCGTAGGGGCTGGCCACAGCGTGGGTGGCGCCGGTGTGGACATGGCCGCATTCGTGGGCCAGCGCACAGAGCTCATCGGCGGCGGTGCCGAACTGCTCATCGTCGATAAATACCGCGTAGCGGCCGTTCATCTCGATGGTGGCGGCCCCCAGCTCCCCCACCGGGTAGCGGCTAAAAACTGAGATACCGTCGGCGTAGGCCTGACAGTACAGTTCGACCAGCAGCGAGGTGGCATCCATTTACTTTCCTTCCTTCTCCTGTTGCTGCTTAAAAAAGCGGGCCATCTCCAGCAGCTTTTGGCGATTTTCTTCGGTCAGGTCGCGGGTCTCGCCGTATAGGGCATAGGTGAAACTGTCAAAGGTGATGTCGCCGTTATCGGCGTCGTCGCCGGGGGCGGCATCGCCCAGCAGATAGTCGACGCGCACGGCAAAATAGTCGGCAATACGGCGCAACATATCCAGGTTGGGCTGCCGGCCGCCGTTCTCCCAATTCGATACGGTGTTCTGCGCGACTTGCAAGTCGCGGGCAAAAGCCTGCTGGGTGATCTTTCGCTCTCTGCGCAGCTGGCGCAATCTCTCGCCGAACATGGTGTTCCTCCTTATTGTGAGACTGCCGGCCGCTCGCTAAAAGATACCGGCAAACTGAGATGTATGTATTCAGCATATCACAAAACGGGATGGTTTGTAAAGAGATTTTGCACCTTTAGGGGCGAGAAATACCTGTTCCTACCGCTGTTATGGACTGCTCTACGGCACAGTTCAGCGCAAAAAGAGATAAATACAAAGAAAAATATCTCAAAATGAGTTGACTGCTGGGGCGTTACATGGTAATATCTCATTACAGGATAATTTGGCAAGCGGCCAGAAGGGAGATATCGAGATGAGAAATTACTTAAAAGAGATGCGCGAGGACAGAGGCCTTTTGCAGTGTGAGGTGGCCAGGCGCGTGGGCATCAGCCAGAATTACTACTGCATGATCGAGCGGGGCAGCCGGCAAAAGCGCATGCAGGTGGATATGGCCTACCGGCTGGCAAAAGCGCTGCGGGTGCGGCCGGAGCAGATCCTGCGCCACGAGCAGACCGGCAAGATGTAGAGCTCTTACCCTGTTAACAGTATAGCAGGGGATGTGTACGATAAAACGGACTTTTGAGACAGGAGGAAAGAAAAATGGACAGAGGTATAGAGACCCCGTACGACGCGCGGCTGCGCGAGACCCGCGAGCTGCTGGAGCTGTATGGCCGGGCGGATGCCAGAGAGATCAAACGGGCGCTTTTAGAGGCGCTGACCGAGCGGGAGCAGGCACTTCAGAGACGGGCGGCAGATCACTGCCGCCGCTGTGGGGGGCAGCGCTGATGGCGGCCCCGACCAAGGCGCGGCTGGAGTATTACGCCCGGGACATCGGCCTGGAACGCGACCGCAAATTCAGGCGTCCCCGGCTGCAGCACGGGGCGGTGGTGGTGCTGGTGTACGAGCTGCTCTTAGACCTGATATACGGCGATCAGGGCTACTTTTTGTACTACGGCAGCACCGACCAAAAAGAGGACGTGCACTGGGCGATACAGACGGGGCTGCAGGGCAAAGACCAGCCCGCGGTAGACAAGATCAGCAAGATGGTGGCGTCGCTTATCGACAGCGGGCTTTTTGAGCCCCGGCTGGCCGAACAGGGGGTACTGACGTCGCACCGCATCCAGCGCACCTACTACCGGGCCACGGTGGAGCGGCGCGAAGTGCAGATACAGCCCGCCTACTGGCTGCTCTCGCCCGAGGAGATGCAGCTCTTATCGCGCAAGAGCGCGATCCTGCGCCAATTCGACCGGGGAGAAAACGGCGTTTATGGGGCGAATAACGGTGAAGATCCCCCGCGTGAAGCGCAAAGTAAAGAAAAGGACAGTACCCGCAGCGGCGGCGGCCCGCGAGCACTGGATATATACGTAGAGGACGTGCTGGATACCGACGAGGGCCAACAGCTGCGGCCAGACTACCCCCAGCTGTTTGGGGGCATCGGCCAGCACCGGGTGCTGCTCACCGACGCCCAGATCGACAGCTTGATGATCCAGATCGGCCACGAGGCCTTTGACTATTACGTGGAAAAGCTGGCGGATTACATCGGCCATAAGGGGCGTTTTGTCAAGGACCACTACCGGACCATTTTAAAGTGGGCCAGAGAGGACGGGAAGGTATGAGCAGACACAGCGGCATGACGGCCCGGGAACTGGCGCACCTGGGCCATCTGCAGCGGGAGATAGAGCTCGACCGCCGCCGCTTGCGGGAGCTGGAGGCGGCCGCGACCGACACATCTTCGCGGGTGACGGGCCTGCCCTGGTTGGGAGGTGTGAGCGATAAGACTGCGTTGGCGGCAGCTATTGCCGACTGCAAAGACGCCATAGAGCGCAAAACACTGCGCAGTTTGCAGCAGTACCAGCAGGTGAGTGATTTTATTGCCGGTGTGGATGACAGTCTACTGCGGCAGATCCTCTCGCTGCGGTGCCTGGATCATTTGACTTGGCGGCAGGTGGCAGCCAAAGTGGGATACGGCAATACTGAAGACAGTGTAAAACAGGCTTTTCACCGCTTTTTAAAGAGCAGTGAGCAGTAGGTCGGGCTGCCCAAAGCGACAATTGGGCGTTCTGGGCAGCGCCGTGTACACGCTGCTGATGCAGGCTATTTGGTAACTGGTGAGAGAGGAGGCTGGCATGGACAGGCGCCTGGCGAAGTTGTCACACATGTCACGAACGTCGGTGGTAGTATGTTAGCGTAGAGAGTGGGCAGAGAAAAGCGGCGCATAAATTGCCCGACCTGCTCGGTCAGTTCAGGTATGTGAAGCTGTTGCCCATGCAGGCGCCTTAGCGCCGGGAGGAGGATATATAGATGACCGTGCTAAAGAGCACCACCGAATTTTTAAAGACCTGCCCGCTCATTGGACAGGATGCGCAAAATGCAGAGCTGCAGGCGCTGTTTACAGACGGCAGCCGAGGCACTGTACACCTGTTGCCCAAAGGCCAGAAGACCGTGGGCAGATATTTAGACGGCACGGTGACCGTGCAAAATGAGATGACCGTATACGTTACCGGTACGGGGGAGAACGGCGTGGACCTGGAGCATGAAAACACCTTTTTGGAGGGGCTGGAGGATTGGCTTTTTAGCCAGAATGAACTGAAGAATTTTCCGCTCTTAGACGCCCCCAAAAAGGTGCAGTCCATCTCCTCGTCCAGCGGCGCGTTCTACCAGACGGCAAACGACCCCCAAGGTATTTGCCAGGTGACGATCACACTTATATACACGGTGCGTCTTTAAAGACGGATGGCGGATACCGCCCACCGAAAGAGAAAGTAAAGGGAGGAACACGACATGACTATTAAAGAACTGATGACCGGCAAGACCCCCAGTGCGGATTTTGAGGGCTGGGTGACCAACGATGACATGGTACTGGCGGTGGACATCTCCGGCACTGCCGGCACCAAGATCGACGACTTTGTAGTCGCCCAGATGGGCGTTGCCGGGCTGGATGCCCAGATGAACCCCATCACCCAGGACAAGCAGTATATCCGCGCCGGCCAGTCCACCACCAAGACTGGTACCCAGCGCACCTTTAAAGTGACTGGCGACCGCTATATCGGCGACGAGTTCCAGGATTACTGCTTCAAACCCGATATCAAATACGGTGTTGGCCAGTCGGTGCAGGTACCGTATGTGTATTTTTGCATCCTCAACGGTAAAGGTGAAAAAGGCGTTGCCTCGATCATCGTCAACAGTGATGGCAGCGGCAACTCCGGCGAGAACTCCGCGGTGGATATCGATGTGAAAAAGGCGGGCGCTATGCCGGTAGAGTACACCTACACCGCTGCTGCCGGTCAGTAAGACCGGCCACAAAGCGCCGCACAGGGCGCTGATATACCGAGCGAATACTTGAAGGAGGCAATCATGCTTTTAAACGGAAAAGAGATCCCATTTGACTTTTATAGTGCCAAGACTGCTGCCAGGTACGAAGAAGCGCTGCAGGCTATCGGGGAGAAAAAGCCCCCAAAAGAGGGGGAGAGCCTATCGCAGTCGATTGCCCGTGAGTGCGCGGCAGCAGTCGCATTTTTTGAAACTGTGTTTGGCACCGAGACCGCCCGGGAGATCTTGGGTGACGACCCGGGGCTGCCCACATGCTTGGACGCTATGGATGCGCTCAACCGCGAGGTGCAGAGCCAGTCTGAGGCGCTGCAGGCCCGTATTGCCAAGTACCGGCCGGACCGCATCGTACTGCCTGGGCAAGAGTAGACGGTGAACATCCTCATTGACCGGCTGCCCGAGACGGTAGACGGACTGCGGGTAAATACCGACTACCGCTATATGGTGCTGTTTGAGCTGATGAACCAGGACCCGCAAATTGCCCAGTGGGAGGCCATAGATCGTGCGCTGGCACTGTTTTACATCGATCAGCCCACCGATCTCGATCAGGCGGTGGAGGGGATGCTGTGGTTTTACCGCTGTGGACAGGATCCACCCAAGCAGACCGAGCATATCGGTGGCAGCCGCGGGGCACAGGCCTACAGCTTTGAGCAGGACGCCGCATACATATACTCTGCTTTTTGGGCTCAGTACCACCTGGACCTGCAGCAGGAGCGGATGCACTGGTGGAAGTTCAGAGCCCTGTTTAGCGGCCTGTATGAACAGGTGCCGCTGACCAAGATCATGGGATACCGCACGGCGGATACCAAGGGAATGGACCGGGGTACCAAGGCGTTTTACAACCGCATGAAACGCCAGTACGCCATAGAGACCAAAGAGATGCGCCAGCAAAAGAGCTACCAGGCGTACAAGGAGGCTATGCAGCAGTACGTGGCCAAGCGCTTTGCAGAAAACGGCATGTAAGAGCAGCAGACAGCACGCCCCATTGGGGACGTGCTGTTTTTGCGGGAGGGAGATCGGAGGACTGCGGTTGGCCAGAGAGCAGAGACCTATCGATCTGCTCGGGACCGGAAACATGGGGAGATGGCGCTGTGTTTGTGCATGGTGTTGGGGGTATTTGCGGGGTGTGGGAAGAAACATAGTTTTGGTGTTGACTATGAGGATTTTGAGAGCGACCTGCAAACAGAGGCCCTGTCTTTAGGGGTGCGACTGACATTTGAAAAAGAAAAGTCTGACATTGAAGGGGAAACTGAAAGTATATACTCTGCATCAAGTTCGGATGAAAAGCCATCAGCTGAAATTTTGGATGAGAATGTGAGCATCTATATTACACGTAACGAAAAAAAGGGCGATGTGAAGAGTGTAATCATCGTTGCTTTTGGCGCTCCTCGTGGGGCGAAGACCAGAAGGTTGACCCCCCAATTGTACAGGGCAATCATTCCGCTACTCTACAAGGGGGCGGACGATGCGGCGATAGAGGATATTGTAGGTAAGCTGCATGTAGATGACTTTACGGAATATGGGAAAAGTACCACTTCGGCAAACGGCATAAAATATGGTTTTGATGTTCAGAAATGCGACTGCCAAGCGAATATAGTGACTCATCAATATCATGTCGTAGCAACTTTTTACCCGGACTAGTAAGGATAGATTTGCATAATAAATTTTAGTGGATAGTTTTTAAGAAAAAGCACATCGAAAGATGTGCTTTTTCTTATGGAGGAGGTACATATGGGCTTAGAGGTAAACGTAAATAGTGAGCAAAATATTGCTAGCTTTACGACCATCGTCAATAATGTCAAGTATGTGACGGAAGCGGCTAAGACTGTTTCTGGAGAGGTAGATAAACTCAAGACTTCGACGAAGGCGCTGGAGACTATCGCAGGCGGCGTTTCTGGAGTAACAGCGGAAATCGCGAAGGGCTGGGTGGATGCTGCTACAGCCGTATCGGAATACGATGCGATGATGGCCGAATCGACGACGGCGATGAATGTAGGGTTAAAGATGATGTCTATGTCGTTTAGCCTACTCATTCCACAAATTGCTGCTGCGACCACCGCGCAAGAAGTTTTTAATGCTGTGACTAGCATGAGTCCATTTGGTGCGATCAGTGCAGCAATTGGCCTGGTACTTACAGTTCTGGGGGCCTTTGCAGTATCGAGTACTGAGGCAACGGTAAAAACCGACGCGCTGACAGAAAAAATATATGAACAGCGCGACGCTATGGATCAACTTGCAGCGACACGGTCAGAGAAGATATCGGACGATCTGGCAGAGATCACCCATGTTCAAAAACTCTGGCAAGAATTACAGACACTAACTGACGAACAGGGCAACGTGAATGCCGGGCGTGAGGAGCGAGCGCAATTTTTAGTAGAGGAGATCAATAAACTTTTGCCGGGTTCAGTACAGTGGCTCAACGAAGAAAAGACGGCGCTGCAGGCCAACGGCGATGCAATAGATAAATTGATCGAAAAAAAGAAAGCGGAGGCAATACTTGACGCCTATTATGAAGAATATACCGAGGCCATCAAGACAAGACAGCAGAAAGTAGAGAATTGCTCAGAAGCGTATGCAAAATATGTCGCAGCACAATATGAAGTAGAGGAAGCAGAAAAAGCGGTTTTAGATGCACAGGCTAAGGGACTGGATGCATCTGCGCTGATCGATACTTGTGAACAGAAAAGAGATACGCTGAAAGATGCAAGCAAAGCCTATGAAGAAGCGGAGAAGCAGGTCGCAGATTCTACACAGAAAATAAATGGCTATGAGCAGATGCAGGCAGCTGTTTTAGCTGGTAATACAGATGAGATCAAGAGGATCAATGCCGATAAGGGTGCCAGCTATATGACGGTCGCTGAGACTACCACGACCGGGCTTAGAGAGCAGTATAAAGAAGAAGAAGCGCAGTATAAGAACTTGCTAGATATGAAAAGAGCTGGTAACACATCTATAACAGATGAAGATGTAGAGGCTGCTCGGATGCGTGTGGAGAGGACAGGTGCTGCTATGGCAATGGCAGCAGCTAATCAGGCTCCTTATGTACAGAAGGCTATGTCTGATATGGGTCAGGCCGGTGTGGATGGGATCAATGAATCGACTGGGAATGTCAAAGAGGCCGTAGAGGACCAGGTCGAAGAGACAGCAAATACATTTGCACTAAAAGAGGGCGAGACGTTGCCACAGATATACCTCAATGGTGTAAAAGTGAGCGACAGCTATATCCAGGGTCAAAAGGATAAGGAGGGAGAAATTGAGAGTGCAGCGTCTGACCAAGCAGATAAAACGGTAAATACATTTGCACTAAAAGAGGGCGAGACGCTGCCGCAGATGTACCTAAACGGCGTAAAGGTGAGCGATAGCTACATCCAGGGACAAAAGGATAAAGAGGGAGAAGTTGAGGGTGCGGCATCTGATCAGGTAGATAAAACGGTCAATGCGTTTGCGCTAAAAGAGGGCGAGACGCTGCCGCAGATGTACCTAAACGGCGTAAAGGTGAGCGACAGCTACATCCAGGGACAAAAGGATAAGGAGGGAGAAGTTGAGGGCGCGGCATCTGATCAGGTAGATAAAACGGTCAATGCGTTTGCGCTAAAAGAGGGCGAGACGCTGCCGCAGATGTACTTAAACGGCGTAAAGGTGAGCGATAGTTATGTGCAGGGGCAAAAAGATCAGTCGGGTGAGGTAGAAGGTGCAGCTGCCAATCAGGTAAATCTGACACTGGATGAAACCATAAAAAAACAGAACCTGCTGCAATCGAAAATGTATGGCAGCGGTGGAAAGATGAGCGAGGAATACATTCGCGCACAGAAAGAGAAGGAGGGAGATGCCCGTAGAGCAGCAGAGAGCTTAGTGACCAGCGGATATTCGAGCATGGAAAGCAAGGTCAATAGCAGCAATACCAGCTCGTTGGGTTATAGACTGGGAAGTGGTCTTTCATCCGGTATCAGTAATGCCATTCCCGGGGCTGTGATGGCAATGGGCTCTATGATAGACCGTGTGATCGCAAAAGCAAAACAGCAGGCAGACATCCACTCACCATCAAGAAAGATGCGCGATCTGGTGGGAAAACCGCTGGGACAGGGTCTTGAAGTGGGAATGGAGACCACCTTGCCCCTGATCGAGCGGGAGATGAGTGAAGAGGTCTCGAGCCTGGTGTCGCGGATGCGGGGAACGGTACAGGCAGAGACCTCGGCGCTGTCGACGCGGGTATCGGCGGCATCACTGCAAACATCCGCTGTCATGGCGGCAGACACACAGCAGACAGCGGGCGGCAGACGGCCGCTACAACTGCACCTGTACGAAGATGGTCAGGAAATGGCGGTCAAACTGATGCCGTACATCGAAAAATTGGGAGGGTATAGAGCATGTTTACCATAAATGGTGAGAGTGTCGAGAAGTTTGGCGTCCAGATGGGCGACTACACAGTGGTGCCCCACGAGATCCAGACAGAAGTGTTGCGGGGACAAGATGGTGTCTGGTCGCGGATCGGCAGTACCCGCTATGGCGGCAAGACTTTGACAGTCACCGCCCGGGTAGAGGCGGCCGACCTGCACGACGCTATAAAACAGGTGAGCAGCCTAACGGCGGCGCTGACCGGCGAAAATGAACTGCTGCTGCCAGACGGTTTTTACTACCGCAGTATCCTATTGTCGGTAGACGGAACGGAGCGCATCACCGAGGATATATTCGAGGTGGTCTATACTTTTGACAGTATCCAGCACGATGAGATGGCCGAGATCATTTTAGACGGCGCCGGTGAACATATCATACAGGCTGGCGGCAACCTGCCCGCCGGGTGCAGCTACACCTTTACACCGCAGCAGGATATGGAGTCGGTGACCGTGGGCGGCAGGACAGTTCTCAAACTGACTGCAGGGGAGGAAGTGGTCATCGACGGCATTCAAAAAATGGTGACCGCGGCCGGAAACAATAAATTTGCCGATGTGGGGGAGGACTTTACGTCCTTCCCCGTTTTGACCCCCGGGGAGAACAAGATCGCAGTGTCGGCGGATATCCCGGTAACGGTGCGGTACTACCCCACCTATTTATAAGAGAGGGGAGACTGGCTAGATGATTATTTTGACCGGAGCGGACGGGGCGTCGCAGTATCCTTTAGAGGGATTGGCCCCCAGCGCTTACAGCATAACGCACGATTACGATGGACTCGATACCCTGCAATTTGAAATATCCAGCGAACACCCCCAATACGATAAGCTGGCCGAGGAACTGCGGGTGGAGGCACAGGGCCGCTACTACCTGATCAAGGGTATGTGCGAGCGGCGGGGCGGTACCACGACGGTGGACTGCGCACTGGATTTGAGCGCGCTGCAGGCGCGCTTTTATATGACCTACAACCACAGTGAGATGCGACTGCAGGACGTATTGGCGGAAGTATTGCCCGAGGGCTGGCAGGCACAGGGCGGCACCCAGGTGACTGATCTGCACAAGCTCGAGCTGGAGAGAGTGACGGCATATGATATCTTGCAGGAGTGTATGGAGATCTATGGCGTGGTGTACGACTGGGACAACAAGCGCCGGATCGTGCGGGTCATCGTACCGGAGAATGCGCAGCCTACGGGGATTTATATCACCGACGAACTGAACCTGCGTTCGGTGACCTTTACCGGCGAGAGTACCGATCTGGTGACCAGACTGTACCCCTACGGAAAAGATGGTTTGAGCATCGTCAGCGTCAACGAAGGTACAGAATTTATAGAGGATTTTTCCTATACCAATCGGGTGATCTGCGCCACCTGGGAAGACCGAGACTGCGAGGACCCACAGTTGCTAAAAGACCGGGCGCTCGAACAGCTCAAGCGTTTGGCAGTACCTCGGCGCAGCTATGAACTGGATGTGGTGGACTTGGCTAAAATGGACCCCCGGTACAGCCAGCTGAAACTGGGCCTATACGATAAGGTACTGTTTATGGATGACCGACGCCACAGGAAAGAGGAGCACCAGGTGGTGGAGTACGTGGAGTATCCGCTCATGCCGGAAAAAAATGTGGTGACACTGTCGTCGGTGCCAGAGAAGATCACCGGTGTGTTCCAGAGCACGATCAAAGAGATCAAAGAAGAACTGCAGAGCGGACACACAAAGCTAAATGAAGTGGTACGAGATCTGGACGCCACTACCTCCCGGTTGACCGAGACCTACACCAAAGGCGAGACAGAGGTACTGCTCCAGAGTCAGATCACCCAGGCGGCAGACGTGATCCGCACAGAGGTGGCCGAGACCTACGCGACCGGCAAAGAGCTGGAGCGGGAGAGCAGCCGTATCGACCAGCGCATCGAGCAGATAACCCTATCGGCCCAGAAGACAGGTGGCGACAATCTGGTCGCTGGGTCCAGCGGCCGGCTGGGACTCGAAGACTGGGTGACAGAGGGGCAGGTGACGACCGATACCAGCAGTGAGACCTACCGCCAGACAGCGGCCGGCGGTGGCTTTATTTTAGCGGGCGGAGCCGATACCAGTGGTGCTATGCGGCAGTATATAAAGACTGTGCCCGGCGGACAGTATGCCTGGTATTTTAAGTACAAGCTGGAGGTGGGCCTACAGACAGAGGCGGCAGTGGCGTTTGGCAGGCCGGTGGAGGAGATCACACCTACCGATGAGTGGGTGGAGCGCACCGGCAGCTTTATTGCCCAGTCAGAAGAGACAGAAGTGTCATTTGCCTGTCAAAATGGCGTGCTGGCCGTGGCGGATATCATCGTTAAAGCGGGTCTGGTGTGCACCGCCTGGCAGCAATCCAGAGGCGAGGTGGAAGCCGGGGGCGTGACTGTCAATCGGCGCGGTCTGCAGGTAGACGTAGAGGGTGATCCTTTTGCGGTGCAGATCGATAACAAGCAGTTTTTAGTACAGAACAAAGATACCGGTAAAGATGTGGTCTATCTGACCAAAGATGATGCACTCATAGCCAGATTGACAGCGCAGGAGGAGCTGACCGTACAGCGGTACGAAAACCCGGTCAGCGCCTTGCGCATCATCCCTATGGAGAGCGGAGCATTTTTCGTTATCAACGACTAAGGAGGAATGTATATTGGCTATTATCAACGGATCAGTAACCAATTACGCCGGCAATTTTGCCTATTTTTTGGATGTATACGAGATACAGACCAACGTGGCCAACAACCAATCGCTGGTCCGTGTCGATGTGTGGCTCACATCGAACACGCGCAGCTGGGAGAGCCTCAGTGGGGTGGATGGGACTGTCACCATCAGCGGTGTGCAGCACGGCTTTGACAAGATCGTGAGCATCGGCGCCGGCGGTCGAGTCGTGCTGACGACCTGTGATCAGTGGGTGACCCACGATGCCGCCGGCGCAGGTAGTATCTCGATATCTTCGACCTTTAATCCGACCAGTTCTTACTCGCCGGGAAGATGTTCTGCCAGCGGCAGCTTTGCGCTCTCTACCATACCCAGGGCCAGCAGCCTTACTTCCTCGGCAAACTTTGTGGCCGGGGACAATCTGCCTTTGAGTATCAGCCGGGCCAGCAGCAGTTTTACGCACAACATCGAGGTGCGATTTGGCAGCACTTTGGCGATCAGCCGCGGCGGCTACACCACCAGCGGCACCATTACCTGGACTGTTGCCGAGACCAAAGCACTCTACGGTCACATGGGTACCGCGCAGAGCGTGAACTATACTCTGCGGCTGATCACGATGTCCGGCGGCACTTTGATCGGCTACAAGGACTATGCCGGTACCATCACAGCCCCGGCGCACAGCACCATCACCACAGCGGCCAATTTTACCATCGGCCAGGCTCTGACCGTAAACTTGAGCCGCAGCCGGGCCGCTGTGACCCACAAGCTGACTCTGGCGGTAGGAGGGGCGAATATCCGGCAGGCAGATGTATCTGGTACAGCTTATACCTTTCAGTTTACAGCGGCGGAGACAGCCGCCATATACGCCAAAACGCCCAACAGCAACACAGTGGCAGTAAAACTGACCTGCCAGAGCTACCACTGCGATCACCTGTGTGGCACAGTCGTAAAAGACGGTACGGCTACAGTAAACAGTACGGCGGCCCGGCCGATATTTGGCAACTTTACCTTTTGCGACATTAACAGTGCCACCACTGCCTTGACACTGGATAGCCAGAGGTTAGTCAGTGGTTTTAGCACCTTGCAGGTGACGGTGCCGGCAGCTGATCGGGCCACCAGCACTACTGGTGCGACCATCAAAAAATACATCGTTTCTTGCGGGGGCAAAACGGCCGAGATCCCCTATGGAGCGAGTGAGGTAGCCGGCAGTATCAGAGCGGTGACTGGCGGCAGTATTCAGGTAGCGGCGGTAGACAGTCGTGGCAACCAGACCTCGGTCACCAAGCTGGCGGATATCATCGACTACACCCCGCCCAAGATCACGACCATGACCGTGCGGCGCCAAAACAATGTGGATACCCGCACGCGGCTCGTATTGGAGGGTACCTATTGGCAGGGCAATTTTTCTGCCGAAAAGGTAAACCGACCAACGGCAGCATATACCTACCAGGCCAGTGAGGCAGGCGGCTGGAGCAGCGAGACGGCACTGCCCATCACCATAGCTGGCGGGAAATTTACCCTGACCGCGTTTATCGATGGCGATCTGGGCGCCAACGGCTTTACTGCCGACGCCTCCTTTGATCTGCTGTGCAAGGTGAACGATCTGCTCTCTTCGGCGCAGCTGAGCCGCGTGCTGGATCGAGGCATCCCCACCATGCATATGACCAAAGACGGCATCGGCGTGATGAAATTACACGAGCAGGGGTCGCTGGACGTGGCTGGCCAGATCGCAGTGACCGATAGCGGCTTGACCACTACTATGGGCTGCCGAAATGCCAGCTATATGCACTACTTCACCGACGCGCCTAATCATTGGTTCAATAAACCGGTATATGTGCAGGGGGACGTGTACGGCGGCAACAACTACAATCGGCGGCTGCTGTATGCAGACGAGCTGCTCAACAAGATCTATCCGGTAGGGGCCGTGTACATATCTATGGTCAATACCTCACCGGCCAGCTTTTTGGGCGGCACTTGGTCGGCAATCGCCGCCGGCCGGGTGCTGGTAGGAGTAGATACTTCTCAAGCGGAGTTTAACGCTGTCAACAAGAGCGGCGGTGCGAAGACACATGCTCATGAGTCGGGAACGTTACGTGCGCAGATCGGTGCCTATGACGGCAACTCAGCGTCACTGGGGTACACCGCATCAGAAAAGGGCCCCGACATATTCCACTATGCATTTACACATTCTGCAAATTCACTCAATATAGCAAACAGCCGTATCAATCACGCTACCAAAGTTGCAGGTACATCGGCGGCAGCTACCAATCTGCAGCCCTACCTGACTTGCTATATGTGGCGGCGTACGGCCTAGGACATCTGTAAAGTAGATGGACAAACGCAAAGAGGAGGATGAGATGAACGAGATCATGCACGGGATCGATGTATCGCGCTATCAGGGGGATATCGACTGGCAGATGGTGGCGGGCTCGGGAAGGCAATTTGCCATTGTTAAAGGCGGCAGCATCATTTACGGCACTCCCTGTGAAGATAGAATGTTTAATGCGCATATGGACGGAGCGCTGGCAGCAGGGCTGCATGTGGGGATGTATATCTACGCCTTTGCTTTAAATGAGGAAGAGGCCCGGCAGGAGGCAGGGTTTGCCCTGCAGCTGGCAGCGCGCTACCGGGGGAAATTAGACATGTTCATCGCCTACGATGTGGAGGACAGTACGATCGCTCATCTATCATCCGATCAGCTGGCAGCCAATATAAGAGCCTTTCAAAAAGAGATCGAGGAGGCTGGGCACTACTGCGTGCTCTACGCCAGTAAATACTGGCTGGAGCAGAAGATCGATATGGCTAAACTGTGCGATCTGGATGTGTGGGTGCCCCAATGGGACACCACATGCACCTATACCGGCAACTATGGTATGTGGCAATATAGCAGCTCTGGCAGTATACCGGGTATTGTGGGACGGGTAGATGAGGATATCGCCTATAAGGATTACCCGAATATAAAAATGACAGCAGCGCCGCCCACCTCGGCCCCATCACAGACCGGCACCACTGAGGTCGGGTCGCTACCGGCTGCTCCTATCGCCGGGAAGACCCGCTATACAGTACAGTTGGGAGATGATCTAACGGCTATTGCCGCCCGCTATGGCAGTACGGCCATGGCTTTGGCGGCAGCTAACGATATAGAGAACCCCAACCTGATCTACCCCGGACAGGTACTGAACATCCCGAAGGCAGGCAGCGTGACCTATACGGTGGTAGACGGGGACACGCTGTCGGCCATTGCCGGGCGTTTTGGCACTACTTATCAGGCACTGGCTGCTCAAAACGGCATTATAGACCCCGATCTGATCTACCCCGGCCAAAAGCTGCACATCTTGCTGTGAACGGGCCACGGGGGAAAAAGATGATAGAACATGTGAAGAGCTGGAAACTGGCTATAGCCGGTCTGACAGCGGCGCTCTCAGCCATATGGGGATGGTTTGGTTGGCTGGTCGTGCTGTGGGTCACCGCCATGACGATCGATTATCTTACCGGTACAGCTGTTGCCCATCGCCAGAAAAGATGGCGGTCCTCGCTGGCCAGAGATGGTATCTGGCACAAACTGGGTAGTCTGGTAGCCGTGGGGGCGGCGGTACTGCTCGATATACTCATCGGATTGGTGATCGCCGGTATACCTGCCATATCGCTTCCTTTTGACTATACGGTAGGGCTGAGCCCGGTGGTACTGGTGTGGTATACACTGACCGAACTGGGCTCTATCTTGGAAAATGCCGGCGCTCTAGGTGCACCTATTCCCACCTTTTTAAAGAGGGGACTGGCTGCATTGGAAGAGGCGACCAAATGTGCAGGTGACCCTGAAAATGCAGCGAGCACCACCCCGAAGAGAACAAGCGCAGGAGAGGACCATGAGCCAGACTAATAATCTGTGCATGGAGTGCCGGTAGTACTGTACCGCCGTGCTGCAACATAAAAACTGATGGTACGTGCTAAAGACTAACGGCCCAGTGAACCAACATTCGGCGCCGGTCACTGAATGGAGTCGGCTGTCATTGTCGATATGCAAGGTAGACTGCTGGGTATTGGACCCTGGGGCAACCATAGATTCGCTACAGAGCGCACTCGACCAGAGTGTAAATCGAGAGTAAACGAGCCTGGGACCAACAGTGAAAACTGTTTGGCCCCAGGCTTTTTTTGTTGGTGGGGTAGCTATTATGTATCGGGTAGTTCAGCGCGTATGCTTTTACAGTTGCGACAGATCGCAGCCATTGACAGGCGTTTTATGGGAGAACAGTCGAAAGTAGCATCACAGTTCCAGATCAGATCTAGTCCGCCCCCAGACCAGCTGCGGTCCAGTTCGAATGCTCCGTCGGTAAGCAGGTGTGGGCGGGTATACTCTATCCAGCCCCATAAAAGGGATGACCACCGCCAGCCCCAAAGATACCGGCTCCCAGTCTCGGCGGGCGGCACTTGGCGCGCCTGCGGAATACGCGCTGTGTGTGGGTACTAGTCTGGCGGTTGTTTCTGGGGTACATAGCAGCTGCCGGCCACCACCTCCACGGCGGCCGGCGGCAGTGGATCACCGCGATAGATGGCGCTGCCACCGCCCGATGGAGCAGCCCCACTGCTTAGGCGCTTGGCGGTACCGACCACCTTACAGACGACCGGAAGAGGGGCACATTTTTAGGCTGGAACAATAGCCATAGGCACGATGGTTCCTGATATTTTAGGCGCTTTTTATGATCTGTTCGCGCCTAGTAGACAAAAATGCCGAAAAAGCTCGGTTTTGCTGCGAAAAGTCGTTGGGACACGGACAGAACACGACTTGTCCAAGCCTCAACTGTATAACATGCACAGAAATGTTGCAAGTAAAATAGGCGTGTGATATGATTGTTACATAATTTGGATAAAAATGGTTTTTATATAGAGTGCGCCGCCTGTGTCACCAGGTGGATACAGGCCCCTGCGAGGCGGCCGGGAAAGGACCACTATGCAGCAAGACGCAACGAATATCCTCGACGATCTGGGCAATGTGGCGGGGTATGTGATCAGCCGTGAGGACCACCGGATCCTGTACTACAATCGGCGGGTAGAGCGGGTGAGCCCCCAGGTGCGGGTGGGGATGATCTGCCACCAGGTGTGGCCGGAGGGGTGCCAAAACTGCCCGCTCCACACCATCGGCGACGCCGAGACCAGCACATCGATCAGCAGCGGCGACGCCTTTGGCGAAGTGGTCGATATCTCGGCCACCAAAACTGTTTGGGAGGACGGAACACCGGCCTACATCATCACCGTGGCCCCCCACCAATTCACCGAGATCGAACAGCAGGCCATCTTAGACCGCGAGCTCCTCATGCGGGGCATCCTGCAGATCTACGACTCGGTCGTGTCGGTCGATCTGTCACAGGACAGCTATACCTTCCTCTCGCAGTACCGCGGCCCGGGCAAACAGCCCTTTGGCAGGACCGGGACGTACTCCGAGCTGATCGGCGGCGTGGCCGACAGGTTAGAGGAGCCGGAGCGGCAGGCCTACCTGAGCGCCTTTATGCCCGCGGCGGCCCGGCAGGTGTGGCAAAACACCGCCAAAGACCCCTACCTGCAGCACCGCTGGCGGGACGCGCTGGAGGAGGAGCCGCGCTGGTATGAGACGTGGCTGGTGCGGGTGCAGGACCCGTTTGGCCAGCGGCAGCTGGCGGTGCTGCTCAGCCGCTGTATCCAGCAGCAGAAAGAGGATGAGCAGCGCCTGCAGGAGGCGCTGGAGATAGACAACCAGAACCTGCGGGGGGTGTGCGGCAAATACATCGTGCGCGACCAGAACGTGTACCTCCTGCAGGGCAGCGACCGCTACTTTCAGCTGCTGGATACCTCGCCGTCCGATTACCGCGACGGCATTTTTCCGGGCATGGACCCCCGCCAGCGCCGCCGCTACATCTGCATGATGGTGGAGAAGTCGGCGCTGCACGAGCCCATCTCGCTGGAGTTTGCGCGCCAAAAAAAAGACGGCAGCACCCAGTGGCTCCAGGTGCAGTTCATCTACACCGGTCAGCGCGGCAACGCCCCCCTGTACTACGGGATACTGGTCGATATCACGGCGCGCAAAATGCTGGAAAAAGAGCACCACGAGCTCTTTGAGCAGCTGCCGGTAGGGGTGGCCAAGCTGCTTTTAGACAGAGACCTGAGCCTGCTGGAAGCCAACCGCGCCTATCTGGACATCCTGGGCTGCGAGATGGCGGACATGATCGACGGGGCGCTGGCCTGGGTGCACCCGGACGACCGCGACCAGGTGCAAAGAGAGGTGGAGGCGGCCCGCGGCGGCGCGCCTTTGGATATGGAGATGCGGGTGCGGCGGCGCGACGGCACCGTGGTGTGGGTGCAGGTGCAGGGCCGCCCGGCCGGAGAGCTGGACGGCGTGCCGGTGACCCAGGTGGTGGTGCGCGAAAAGACCGACCGCCACCGCATGCGGCAGGAGCTGGAGGACCTGCGCGCCCGCTACCGCCAGGTCATCGAGGGCGGGGAGTGCCGCCCCACGCTGTACGATGGGGCGACCGGGCAGTTTATAAAGCCGCCGGAGCAGCAGCCCGGCAGCCTGAGCGGCAGCGTCGTTTTCGACTACGACCTCAAAGAGGACCAGCTCACCTTTTCCGAGCCGTTTCTGGCCTATTTTGGCGGCGAGCAGCGGGTGTTTACCAAAGCCCGGCGGCTGCTGGTACACACCAGACTGATACACCCCGACGACCGGGCCGCGCTGCGCGCGGTGCTGGAGTACTGCCGGCGCGAGCGCGGCCCGGTGCGCTGCTATCTGCGGTTTCACACGTTGGCTCGGGGCATGCAGCGGTTTTCTGTCTCGATAAGCTCGCTCTGGGACCAGAGCGGCAGCCGCGTGCTGGGGCTGGTGGGCAAGATCGTACACGATGTAGAGCAGCCGGCGGAGGAGAGCAGCCCGCGCCGCGACGCGCTGACCGGGCTGTACGACCGGCAGGCGCTGGTGCGGCAGGTCGAGACCTACCTGCGCTTTGGGCAGCAAAAGCTGGGGCTGATCCTGGTGGATATCGACGACTTTTCCGGCGTCAATGCCGAGCTGGGGCACGTGGCCGGCGATGCGCTGCTGCGCAACATCGCCGGGCGGCTGCGCCGCAGCGTGGACGGACACGACATCGTGGCCCGCAGCGGCGGCGACCAGTTCGCGCTGCTGCTCAAGGGGCTGGACGGCCGCGAGGACCTGGAGGAGCGGCTGCAGCAGGTGCTGGCAAAGCTGTACCAGCCGTTTTCAGCGCCGCACGCCGCCCGCGGCCTCAAAATGAGCATCGGGGTCTGCTGTGCGCCGGATGAGGCGGCCACCTGCCGCCAGCTGCTGGCACGGGCCGAAGAAGCCGTGCAGAGGGCCAAGAAACTGGGCGGCGGCCGCTGCGTTTTGTACGGGGAGATGTAGCCCGCCCGCCGGGCGATAAAAACGGTGACTTGCGGGGGCCGGTATGGTACAATGAGAGCTAGACAACAGGCGCCGGGGTCTGCGCGGGCTGCAGTGGGGCAGACAGGAGAAGACCGGGCGCGAGGAGCGTATTTATGGATAGAGAGCACGCGCGTGTAGAGGCCTTTTTAAAGGCCTTTTGCACCGCTTATTTAAAAGACCGCGACGTCCCCAAGACCCTGACCTTTTTTGCGCCCGGCGCCTTTGGCATCGGCGTGGGCAGCCGCGCGTGGGCGCCCGATGACCGCCACCTGACCGAGCTGCTCGACCGGGAGCTGCAGGGGGTGAGCGCCCCCGACGACATGTGCTGGCAGGAGCTGCAGGTGAGCGGCGACGGCGACGGCTTTTTAGCCATGGCCCGGCTGTACCTGCGGTACGGCGACCGCGGCACCGAGCTGCGCATCAGCGCCAAGATCGAGCAGCTGAGCGGCGGCCGTCTGGGCCTGCAGGCGGTGCACGTGTCGACGCCCATGCAAAACAAGTTGGGGCAGCTGCTGCCGCTGGAGCTCTCTTTTAAGGGCGGGCAGGCGGTGGAGCTTGAGCTGCAGCTGGATATTTTGGCCCAGCTCGGCGAGGCGGTGGCGGCGGGCATCGCCGGCGCCCGGTACCAGGAGGGGGCGCCGCTGCGCTTTGTCAACCAGCAGCTGCTGCACATGCTGGGCTACAGCTACGAGGAGTTCGAGCGCGCCACCGGCGGGCTGCTCATCGGCGCCCTGCACCCCGACGACCGGCAGCCGACTGTGGAGGCCATCACCGGCCAGCTGGCGGTGGGGAACACCTTCGAGGCCGAATTTCGCCTACTCAAAAAAGACGGCGGCAGCGTGTGGGTGCTCGACCGCGGCCGGCGGCTGTTTGAGGGGCAGGACGAGATCCTGGTGGGCGTTTTCGTCGACATCACCGAGCGGGCGCTGCTCAACCAGAAGCTGGCCAGCACCGCCGCCGATCTGCTGAAGAAAAACCGCGAGCTGGAAGACTTTTCCGACAACCTGCCCGGCGGTATCTGCCGCGTGCGCATGGATGAGGACTTTACGCTGCTGTATGGCAGCCCCAGCTTTTTTCGCCTGTACGGCTACACCGCCCAGCAGATGCGCGACAAGCTGGGAAACCGCCTCATCGCCGCCATCATCCCCGAGGATGTGCCCAACATCATGCAGGTGACCGGCGCCGCCTACGCCGACCAAAAGCGCAATTTTGAGTTTGAAAAGCGGGTGACCCGCGGCGACGGAAAGCTGACCTGGATCTTGACCAGGGGCAGTTTTGGCGGCGAGGACCACGGCGTGCCCTACATGAACTGTGTGGTGCTCGACATCTCCGACCGCAAAAAGGTGGAGGAGGAGCTGCGCCAGAGCGAGGAGCGCTTTCGCATCGCCATGGACCAGACCGGGGGCGCGGTGTTCGACTACCACATCGACGGCGGCTACAACGTATACACCAGCCGCGCCGCCGAGATCTACGGCCTGCCGCAGCGGGTGGACGACGTGCCCCAGTCCCTGATCGACCGGGGGATCATCCACCCCGACTACATAGAGTCCTACCTGCAGGCCTACCGGGATATACAGCGCGGCGCACCGCGGGTGAGCACCGTGATCAAGGCCCGCAATGTGCATGGCAAATACATCTGGGACCGCCTCTCGATGACCGCCGTGCCCGGCCCGGCCGGCACGCCCCGGCGGGCCGTTGGCCTGGTGGAGGATATCACCCACCAAAAAGAGACCGAGTACGCCTTTATCAAAGAGGAGAAATACCGGCAGGCCATGCTGGCCGACGTGCTCTCTTACGCCGAGGTGGACCTGAGCGCCAACACGGTGGACGAAGCCACCGGCCAGTGGGCCGAGCTCATCGGCCCCGGCCGCCAGCAAAATTACGAGCACAGCCTGCAGCTGCTCATGCGCCGCCGCCTGCACCCGGAGGAGCGGGCCGATTTCGAGCGCTGCTTTGGCCGCGGACAGCTGCTTGAGCGGTACGGCGAAGGTCAGGCCGAGGTGAGCATGGAGTACCGCCAGATCGGGATGGGCGAGCGCCTGCGCTGGGTGCGCATGACCGCCCACATCATCAAAGACCCGGTCTCTGACGCGGTGAAGATGCTCTGCTATGTAAAGGATATCGACAAGCAAAAGAGAGAGGAGCTCTCGCTGCAGTACCAGTCGCGGCGCGACTCGCTGACGGGGCTATACAACAAAGGCGTATCCGAGACGCTGATACGCGACTTTTTGGCCGAGGTGCCCGCCGGGGGCATGCACGCCTTTTTGATCATCGACGTAGACGATTTTAAAAAGATAAACGACAGCTTTGGCCACATGTACGGCGACCGGGTACTATCTCAGATGGCCGGCAAGCTGCAGGCCGGCTTTCGCGCCGACGACGTGGTGGGCCGCATGGGCGGCGACGAGTTCATCATCTTTATGAAAAACATTGCCGACAGCGACATCGCCGAGAAAAAAGCCGCCCAGATCTGCGCCAGCTTTCGCCGCAGCTTCGAGGGGCTCAGCTGCTCGGTGGGCATATCGCTGTGCCCGGCCTGCGGCGACACCTTCCCCGAGCTGTACCAAAAGGCGGATATCGCGCTGTATCAGGCCAAGCAGCGCGGCCGCGACCGGTATGTGTTCTACACCGATGATATGTGCATAAAGGGGCGCTCACAGCGGGTAGTCACCCAGATCGACCAGCCCACCGTCGAGCCCGAAGAGCGGGCCGAGCCCGGCAGTATGCCAACGGCCAAAGACTCGCTGATAGACGAGTTTGACGACGTGCTCTACATCAGCGACCCGGTCACCTACCAGCTGCTGTATATAAACCCCACCGGCGCCGAGAACCTGGGCTTTGTGGGCCAGGAGTACCTGGGCCAAAAGTGCTATAAGGCGCTGCAGGGGCTGGATGCCCCCTGCGCCTTCTGCACCAACCACCTGCTCCGCTTCGACCGCCCCTACGTGTGGGAGCACGCCAACAACCTGTTGCAGCGCGACTATATCATCAAAGACAAGCTCATCAACTACCAGGGCCGCCCGGCCCGCATGGAGGTGGCCGTCGACATCACCGACTTATCGGATGTGTCGCACGCACAGGCTGTGCAGACCGATGTAAAGGTGCTTTTAAAAGAGCTGGAGGACTGCCCCGACCGCCAGCGGGCCATAGATATCGCCGGTGCGGCGGTGGCGGCCCACTACGGCGCCGGCGAGGTGCTGTGGCTGGAGTACGACGCCGGCGCCGACCTGCTCAGGTTCTACCCCCAGTGGCGCGATGAGCTGCGCACCGAACAGGCCAGAAACTGGGAGAGCGTGCGTCTCACCGGCCAGGTGGCCGAACTGATGAGAGAGCAGCGCAAGCTCGAGATAGAGGATATCCAGCTGCTCAAACACAGCAGCGTGGTGCTGTACCAGCTGTTTTCTAAATTGGGGGTGTACAATCTGTTTGCCGCCCCGTTTATGCCCATGGGTCAAAAGCGGCAAAAACAGTACTACCTGTGCATGGTCAACTGCCGCCACAGCTACTACCGGCAGAGCTTTTTCGAGATCGCCGTCGCCCTGCTCTACGCCGCCTTCCAGCGGCTGGAGCAGCAGCGCAGCATCGACTTTCTGCGCGAGCACGACCCGCTCACCGGCCTGCAGGGCCGCCGGCGCTATGTGGCGTACCTGACCGGCATCGACGAGCAGAGCTTTGCCAGCCTGGGCGTTCTGGTCGCCGATATCAACGGCCTAAAGCAGATAAACGACCAGTACGGCTACGCCGAGGGCGACAAGGTGGTGCGGCAGACGGCCCGCTGCATCTGCGACCGCTTTGGCGACGAACGGGTGTTTTTGCCCGGCGGCGACGAGTTTTTGGTGTTCTGTCAGGATATCGGGCAGCAGGACTTTGAGGGGGCGGTATCGGCCCTGCGGCAAGACCTGTTTGGAGTCACCTCCAACGGGGTGGCGCTGGGCACCAGCTGGACCGACGACGAGCCGGAGCTGCAGGCCCAACTGGAGCACGCCCGCGAGCAGATGCTGGTGGAAAAACAGCGCTATTACAGCGACCGGCAGACGGTGAGCAAGCACAACCGGCCCCAGGTGCTGCAGCAGCTGCTGGCCGACCTGCGCGGCGGCGTTTACCAGATGTATCTGCAGCCCAAAGTGGATATCGCCACCGGCCGGGTGGTGGGGGCCGAGGCGCTGGTGCGCAGCGTCGACCCGCAGACGAAAAAGGTGCTGCCGCCGGCCAGGTTCATCCCATTTTTCGAGCGGCTGCGGCTGATCCGCTACATCGATTTCTTTATTTTCGAAGAGGTGTGCAAGTTCCAGAGCCGGCGCGCGGCGCAGGGCCTCGAGCCGCTGATCATCTCGCTCAACTTCTCGCGCATCACGCTGCTGGAGACCGACCTGACCCAGATGCTGCAACAGCTGCTGGCGCAGTACCGGGTAGACAGCCACACCATCGAGATCGAGATCACCGAGACTGTCGGCGAGGTGGGCAAAGAGACGGTGGCGGCCATCAGCGAAAAGCTGAAAGGCGAACACTTCCTGATCTCGCTGGACGACTTCGGCACCAAGTACACCAACCTGTCCATGCTCACCGGCATGGATGTGGACGTGGTAAAGCTCGACCGCAGCCTGGTCACCCAGATCGGCCAGAACGAGCGCACCAGGGCCGTGGTGGCCCACACGGTGCAGATGTGCCGGGAGATGGGCATCGCCACCATCGCCGAGGGAGTGGAAGACGAGACCCAGCTACAGCTGCTGGCACAGCTGGGCTGCGACTGCGCCCAGGGCTACCTGTTCAGCCGGCCCATGCCGGCCGATGATTTTAAGCGCTACCTGTCGGCCCAGAACCGGCCGACAGGCGGCGCATAGAAGGTGAGAGACTTTGCTGCAAAAAACACATAAACTGCACCTGCATGTACAAGACCGGGTGGGGGTGCTCGACCAGATATCCATCCTCATCCGGCGCTCGGGGCTCAACATCAGCGAGATACACGCCAGCCCGCAGTACGACGGGCAGACCACCCGGCTGCTCATCACGGTGCAGGGACGGGGCGATATGCGGCTGCTGCTCGGCCAGCTGGACCGGCTCGACTGTATCCTGTCGCTCGCCGCCGACACGTGCGCCCAGGGCCGGGAGCTGGCGCTGGCGTCTTTTGACAAAGGGGCCCCCGAAGAGGAGCTGCGGCAGTTGGGAGCCGCCCCGCTGCCGGGGCAAAAAAACACCTGGCAGCTCTGCGCCGCACCGGCGGCCGTCGATGCGTTTTTGGCGCTCTGCGGCGCTGCCGGCGCGCGCACGATCCGCACCGGCGAGGTGTGGCTGTAAAACTTACTCTGCCCGCCCGCCGTCCGGAACGGGCTGCCGGCGGGCCCAAACCAAGGAGGAGGTGCGCGGTGCGCGCATATTATATCCTGGCGATCAATCCGGGCTCTACCACCACCAAGATCGCCGTGTATAAAGACCAGCAATGTGTGCTGGAGAGGACCCTGACCCACGACCGCGACGAGCTGGACCGCTGCGGCAGCGTGATGGGGCAAAAGCCGCTGCGCCAGCAGATGGTGATGCAGGCCCTGCAGGAGGCCGGGCAGGGTCAGGAGCAGGAGCACATCGTGCTGGATGCGGTGGTCGGCCGCTGCGGCATGGTAAAGCCGCTGGATTCGGGCACCTACCGCATCGGCGACAAGATGGTGGAGGATCTGTCCAGCGGCGAGGCCAGCCTGCACGCCTCCTCGCTGGGCGGGCTCATCGCCCGGGATATCGGCGACGCGCTGGGCATACCGGCTTTTACCGTTGACCCGGTGGTGACCGACGAGCTGGTGCCCCAGGCCAAGCTCACCGGCATGCCCGGTATCGAGCGGCGCAGCATCTTCCACGCGCTCAACGCCAAAGCTATGGCCCGCCGGGCCTGTGCAGAGCTGGGCAAGAGCTATCAAAACAGCCGGCTCATCGTGGCCCACATGGGCGGCGGCATCACCGTCGGCGCCCACCATTACGGGCGGGTCATCGACGTCAACGACGCCATGATGGGGGAGGGCCCCTTCACCCCCGAGCGCAGCGGGGCGCTGCCGCTGGTACCGGTCATCGACATGTGCTTTTCGGGCCAGTACTCCCGGCAGGAGATGGTGGATCTCATCACCAACCAGAGCGGCATGCAGGCGCTGCTGGGCACCAACGATCTGCGGGTATGTGAGAAGATGATCAAAAACGGCGACTCGTTTGCGGCGCTGGTGCTGGAGAGCATGGCCTACCAGGTGTCCAAACAGATCGGCGCTATGGTAGCGGTGCTCTGCGGCCGGGTCGACGGCATCGTGCTCACCGGCGGTATGGCCTACAGCGACCGCTTCACCGGCCAGATAAAAGAGCGCGTAGACCTGATCGCCCCGGTGTTCGTCTACCCCGGGGAGAGCGAGATGCTGGCTATGGCCCAAGGGGCGCTGGCGGCGCTGCAGGGCAGCTGCCGCATACTGGAGTACGAGTAGGCGCCCCAGTGCTGAGGGCCTTGAGGCAGAAGGGGGGAGCTGTGGTGCAGGAGCGGGTAGAGCTGTTGGCCCCCTGCGGGGTGTACTGCGGCCTGTGCAGCCGTTACCTGGCGGCCAAAAAGCCCTGTGGCGGCTGCCGGGGGCCGGCGGCGCAGCTTGCGGTGTCGTGCCAAAAATGTGCCATACGCGGCTGTGTGCAGGCGCGCGGGGCCGGCGGGTGTTTGACCTGTGCGAGCTGGCCCTGCAAAAAGCTGCTGCCGCTCTATAAAAATTACCGCCGCCGCTATCAGGTCGATCTGCCGGCGTTTGTAGCCCACATAAAAACAGTGGGCAAACCGCGGGCGCTGGCGGCGCTGCAAGAGAGCCACCGCTGCCCCGCCTGTGGCCGCCTTTTTTCTCTGCAGGACGGCTGTTGTCTGCACTGTCTAAAAAAAGAGTAGCTGTGCAGCTCCCCGACCCGGGGCCCGCGCAATAAAACAGAGCGCCGGGTACGGTATGCGTATCCGGCGCTCTGTTTTATTTTTGGGGTTCAGGCCAGGCTGGGGCGGTCGCTCTCACTCAAATAGCCGTATTTTACCATCGCGTCCAGCACCTCTTCCTGCCGCTGGCGCCCCTGGTCGGGGTTGTCGGCAAAATAACTGGGCGCCTGGGGGAGACCGGCCAAAAAGGTGGCCTCTTCCAGAGTGAGGTCGGCCGGCGCTTTTTGGTAGTAGTAGGCGCTGGCCTGCCCGATGCCGTAGCAGTTGTTGCCAAAGTAGGCGTCGTTGCAGTACAGCTCCAGTATCTCGTCTTTAGAGAGCTCTTTTTCCACCTCCAGGGCAAAAAACACCTCGGTTATTTTGCGGGTGATGGTCTGCTCCTGGCTCAGGTAGATGTTTTTGCACAGCTGTTGGGTGATGGTGCTGCCGCCGCCCACGATGTGCCCGGCGCGCACGCTGTCAAAGAAGATGCGCACCAGTGCCAGCGGGTCGATACCGCCGTGGTCGTAAAAGCGGTGGTCCTCCACGGCCACCACCGCCTCCAGGTAGTAGTCGCTCATCTCCTCCAGCGGCACATAGCCCTCTTTTTGTTTGAGCGCGGCCACTTTTTGCGACACCGGTTCCTTTTCGATGATCTGCGCATACTGGTGATGACAGTACAGGGTAAGAGCGGTGCCGCCGACGATAAGCAGCAAGAGCAGGCAGCAGACGATGCGGCCCAGCCACTTAAAAAAGGTCTTCACAGGCACACCTCCTTTGTTGTAGCGGGCAGCTGTGTGCGCCCGCCGGTCTCTTTTTTCAGTATAGCGAAACAGGCGGTAAAAATCTAGCGCTGTTTCTTACAGACGCATTACGGTTTTGTGACGATTTCTTCTCGGCGCCGGCGGGAAAAGCAGTGCCGGCCCGGCCGATAAAGAGCTTTTACACCGGCGCCCCGATTTGGGATAATGCAGACAGACGGGCGAGCAGCACACCGGCCGTATGGCCGGACCAGAGAAAGGAAGGTTTTATCTATGGTAAAGCATATCGTTATGTGGAATTTGGCAGAAGAGGCCGACGGCCGCACCCGGGCGGAGAACGCCGCCATCATGAAACAAAAGTTAGAGGCGCTGGTGGGCAAAGTCCCCGGGCTGCTAATGGCCCAGGTGGGGCTCAATTTCACCCCCGGCGGGGCCGATGTCTGCCTGTATGCAGAGCTTTGTGACCGCCAGGCGCTGGCGGTATATCAAGATCACCCCGAGCACGTCAAGGTGAAGGCGTTCGTCCATCAGGTCGTGACCGGCCGCAGCGCCGCCGACTTCGAGGTGTAGTTAAAAAGGCGCGCTGCCGCGGTGCCGCCCGGGCGGTATGCCCGGCCAAGCGGCCCCATCCATCCACCAATAAAAGACCGGGCTGTCCTTACACGGACAGCCCGGTCTTTTGCCTTTCTCGGCCGCGCTATTTTACTTGCTGTGTTTGGGGCGATAGCCCCAGCGCCGCCGGTATAACAGCAGCAGCGACCCCGCCGCCACCGCGGATATGAGCAGCAGCACCGCCGATACGCTCCCGCCGGTAGCGGGGGAGCCGGGAGAGCCGGTCTCGGTCTCGGCGAGCGGTCTCGGCGTCTGGCTGTCGCGCCAGTTGGTAAATACCGCCGTGCTCATCTGCCCGGCGGCGATCGCGCCGCTGTCGCCGGTGGCGGTGGTGCGGTAGCCGTCCTCACCGGCCTCGACCTCGGTCACCCGGTAGGTGGTGCCGGCGGGCAGGCCGGTGGCGGTACACCGCTGCCCGTGCCTGAGCGTGAACTGCGCCTTGCCGCCGGTAAACAGCATCTCTCCGTATACGCCCGAAACGGCGGTGTCGCTCAGCTGCACCACAAAGGTAAAATCGCGGTCGGTCTCGCCGCCGATGCCGGCTACCGCTTTTTCCACCGTGAGCGAGCCGGTGGCGGTGGGCAGCGGAGTGTTGGTGATGGTGATCGAGATGGTCTTGGCGTCTTCGTCCACCACCGCCTGCGAGTAGCTGGGGGCAAAGCCGTCGGGCACCGGCGTCTCGAGCACCTGTACCTGCAGCTCCCCCAGTGTTGCGGGGTCCGGCAGTTGGGTAAAGGTGGCCTGCCAGCTGTTTTTCTGTTCCAGCACCACGGTATCCAGCTGGTAATCGCCGATCTGCAGGGCCACGGTCACCGCCGCCTGCGCCGCCGGCAAAACACCGTCGGGCCACACCTTGCGCACCTGTAGCGTGTACTCCTGCTGCGGTGTGCCGATGATCACGCTGCCGTTCGAGCCAACGCCGCCGCCGCGCGGGGCGCGGTTGCCGGTGATGTAGAGCTTGGCCTGGCTTTGGGCCAGCTGCTGTGCCGCCGGTGAAACCACCGCCTTCAGGGCATGCCCCTGGGTGCTGTTTTGGATGTCGGTCAGCCGCTGACCGGGGTCTTGGGGATCAAATCGCGCTGTCTGGTCGGGCTGGCCCAGCTGGTCGCCGTCGAGCAGCTCGACACCGCCGTCGCGGTACCAGCTGACCGCGCCGCCGCCGAGCATGCGATCGGCCAGGTTGGTGGTGTAGAGCTTGCCGGTCTGCGGCACGGCGACAAAATCGTCGCCGGCCCCACCGGCCCGGTTGCCGTAGATGGCGCCGCCGTTGGTCACTGCATTGGTGGCGTCACCGGTGGGGCAAAACCACAGCCCACCGCCCAGCAGCTCGGCGGTATTGTCGGTGATCAGCGCGTCGTACATGTGCAGCACATAGGGCACACAGCCCACATACACGCCGCCGCCCTGACGGCCGGCGCCGTTGTCGGTAATGCTGCCGCCGCTTAGCGTCACCTGATTCGAGGCGATGTATATGCCGCCGCCGCAGCCCTCATCGCCGGTGCCGCCGCCGATGGCCCGGTTGCCGGATATCTCGCCGCCGTTTAGGCGAAAGGCGCCGGGAATGTTGTATTTCTCTATCCACAGCTCCTGGTACGACCAGCCGGCGGCGTAGGCGCCAGACTCGACAAAACCGTCGGTCACACACACGCCAGCCCCCATCTTGCCGGTGTTTTGCAGGATCTGGCCGCCGTTCATGGTAAAGTCGGCGTGGTAGTACACCATGACCCCGCCGCCGTAGTTTTTGGTGTAGCCCTCGAACCCCTGGGCGGTGTTGCGGGCAATGAGCCCGCCATCCATCTGGCAGACCGCCAGCCCCAGGTCGCTCCACAGAGAGGAGGCATTGGAGTTGCCCAGCAGTACGCCGCCGTTATAGGCGACGTTGTCGGTGATCTGGGCGTCGCCGCTGATATACAGGTGCGAATCCACCTCTTTGTCGGTACCGCCAAACACCACGACCGCCGCAGAGATGCTGGCCTCCAGCGTGTTTTGGGTGATCTGCCCGCCAGACAGCTCGATCGTGGCCCCATCTACAGCCATAACTGCGCCGATATGCTGATTGCTGCGCGGCTGGGTGTAGGTGTTATCCCGTATCTGGCCGCCGGTCATGGTAAAGGTGGCGTCGGGGCCCACGACACTGACTGCGCTGCGCTGATAATCCGCGGCGCCGCCGAGACAGTGGATGCCCTGCAGGGCCCCGGCGTTGAGCGCCACTGCGCCGTAGCTGCAGATCAAGCCGTTGGAGTTGGCTGCCAGGCCCCGCCCGTCGAGCGTGATGCCGTCGATATTCAGTGTGCCGCCCTTTTGGACGAGAAAGAACAGGCCGGTGTAGCGGGCATCTCGGGCCAGCGTGCCGCCGCCCTGCAGCGTGACTGTGGTGCCCGCCGGTATCGTGAGCAGCTCTTCCATGTAGATCTCACCGGATAGAGAGAGCACCGCCGAGCTGCCGGCTGCGGCGTCGATGGCGCTTTTGAGCTGGGTAAAGGTGGTGATCTCGGTCTGTGCCGGGCCTGTCTCTTATTGGCCTCTCGAGGAGGATAGGAGACAGCAAGGACGGCAGGAGGGGGGAGGGCCGCGGCCCGGGCGCGCCCGGTCCAACGTGGGCCACGCCACCGAAAGCAAGCTGGCGCGTATGGGCATACACACCATCGGTCAGCTGGCCGCCCAACCGCCGGCACTGGTGCAGCAAAAGCTGGGCAAGGTGGGCGTTCTTTTATGGGGCTG
>NZ_OKQO01000018.1 GCF_900289145.1 Neobittarella massiliensis (ex Bilen et al. 2018) | reverse complement strand
CAGACCGCTTTGGCCTCTATTAAGCTCATTCAGGCTTCTGCCGTTTTGGATTTAACCGAAGATGATTTCGATTTTCTGACGAGTAACAAAGTTTGGATTGCTACTGACCGCTCTCGTGCTCGTCGCTGCGTTGAGGCTTGCGTTTATGGTACGCTGGACTTTGTAGGATACCCTCGCTTTCCTGCTCCTGTTGAGTTTATTGCTGCCGTCATTGCTTATTATGTTCATCCCGTCAACATTCAAACGGCCTGTCTCATCATGGAAGGCGCTGAATTTACGGAAAACATTATTAATGGCGTCGAGCGTCCGGTTAAAGCCGCTGAATTGTTCGCGTTTACCTTGCGTGTACGCGCAGGAAACACTGACGTTCTTACTGACGCAGAAGAAAACGTGCGTCAAAAATTACGTGCAGAAGGAGTGATGTAATGTCTAAAGGTAAAAAACGTTCTGGCGCTCGCCCTGGTCGTCCGCAGCCGTTGCGAGGTACTAAAGGCAAGCGTAAAGGCGCTCGTCTTTGGTATGTAGGTGGTCAACAATTTTAATTGCAGGGGCTTCGGCCCCTTACTTGAGGATAAATTATGTCTAATATTCAAACTGGCGCCGAGCGTATGCCGCATGACCTTTCCCATCTTGGCTTCCTTGCTGGTCAGATTGGTCGTCTTATTACCATTTCAACTACTCCGGTTATCGCTGGCGACTCCTTCGAGATGGACGCCGTTGGCGCTCTCCGTCTTTCTCCATTGCGTCGTGGCCTTGCTATTGACTCTACTGTAGACATTTTTACTTTTTATGTCCCTCATCGTCACGTTTATGGTGAACAGTGGATTAAGTTCATGAAGGATGGTGTTAATGCCACTCCTCTCCCGACTGTTAACACTACTGGTTATATTGACCATGCCGCTTTTCTTGGCACGATTAACCCTGATACCAATAAAATCCCTAAGCATTTGTTTCAGGGTTATTTGAATATCTATAACAACTATTTTAAAGCGCCGTGGATGCCTGACCGTACCGAGGCTAACCCTAATGAGCTTAATCAAGATGATGCTCGTTATGGTTTCCGTTGCTGCCATCTCAAAAACATTTGGACTGCTCCGCTTCCTCCTGAGACTGAGCTTTCTCGCCAAATGACGACTTCTACCACATCTATTGACATTATGGGTCTGCAAGCTGCTTATGCTAATTTGCATACTGACCAAGAACGTGATTACTTCATGCAGCGTTACCATGATGTTATTTCTTCATTTGGAGGTAAAACCTCTTATGACGCTGACAACCGTCCTTTACTTGTCATGCGCTCTAATCTCTGGGCATCTGGCTATGATGTTGATGGAACTGACCAAACGTCGTTAGGCCAGTTTTCTGGTCGTGTTCAACAGACCTATAAACATTCTGTGCCGCGTTTCTTTGTTCCTGAGCATGGCACTATGTTTACTCTTGCGCTTGTTCGTTTTCCGCCTACTGCGACTAAAGAGATTCAGTACCTTAACGCTAAAGGTGCTTTGACTTATACCGATATTGCTGGCGACCCTGTTTTGTATGGCAACTTGCCGCCGCGTGAAATTTCTATGAAGGATGTTTTCCGTTCTGGTGATTCGTCTAAGAAGTTTAAGATTGCTGAGGGTCAGTGGTATCGTTATGCGCCTTCGTATGTTTCTCCTGCTTATCACCTTCTTGAAGGCTTCCCATTCATTCAGGAACCGCCTTCTGGTGATTTGCAAGAACGCGTACTTATTCGCCACCATGATTATGACCAGTGTTTCCAGTCCGTTCAGTTGTTGCAGTGGAATAGTCAGGTTAAATTTAATGTGACCGTTTATCGCAATCTGCCGACCACTCGCGATTCAATCATGACTTCGTGATAAAAGATTGAGTGTGAGGTTATAACGCCGAAGCGGTAAAAATTTTAATTTTTGCCGCTGAGGGGTTGACCAAGCGAAGCGCGGTAGGTTTTCTGCTTAGGAGTTTAATCATGTTTCAGACTTTTATTTCTCGCCATAATTCAAACTTTTTTTCTGATAAGCTGGTTCTCACTTCTGTTACTCCAGCTTCTTCGGCACCTGTTTTACAGACACCTAAAGCTACATCGTCAACGTTATATTTTGATAGTTTGACGGTTAATGCTGGTAATGGTGGTTTTCTTCATTGCATTCAGATGGATACATCTGTCAACGCCGCTAATCAGGTTGTTTCTGTTGGTGCTGATATTGCTTTTGATGCCGACCCTAAATTTTTTGCCTGTTTGGTTCGCTTTGAGTCTTCTTCGGTTCCGACTACCCTCCCGACTGCCTATGATGTTTATCCTTTGGATGGTCGCCATGATGGTGGTTATTATACCGTCAAGGACTGTGTGACTATTGACGTCCTTCCCCGTACGCCGGGCAATAATGTTTATGTTGGTTTCATGGTTTGGTCTAACTTTACCGCTACTAAATGCCGCGGATTGGTTTCGCTGAATCAGGTTATTAAAGAGATTATTTGTCTCCAGCCACTTAAGTGAGGTGATTTATGTTTGGTGCTATTGCTGGCGGTATTGCTTCTGCTCTTGCTGGTGGCGCCATGTCTAAATTGTTTGGAGGCGGTCAAAAAGCCGCCTCCGGTGGCATTCAAGGTGATGTGCTTGCTACCGATAACAATACTGTAGGCATGGGTGATGCTGGTATTAAATCTGCCATTCAAGGCTCTAATGTTCCTAACCCTGATGAGGCCGTCCCTAGTTTTGTTTCTGGTGCTATGGCTAAAGCTGGTAAAGGACTTCTTGAAGGTACGTTGCAGGCTGGCACTTCTGCCGTTTCTGATAAGTTGCTTGATTTGGTTGGACTTGGTGGCAAGTCTGCCGCTGATAAAGGAAAGGATACTCGTGATTATCTTGCTGCTGCATTTCCTGAGCTTAATGCTTGGGAGCGTGCTGGTGCTGATGCTTCCTCTGCTGGTATGGTTGACGCCGGATTTGAGAATCAAAAAGAGCTTACTAAAATGCAACTGGACAATCAGAAAGAGATTGCCGAGATGCAAAATGAGACTCAAAAAGAGATTGCTGGCATTCAGTCGGCGACTTCACGCCAGAATACGAAAGACCAGGTATATGCACAAAATGAGATGCTTGCTTATCAACAGAAGGAGTCTACTGCTCGCGTTGCGTCTATTATGGAAAACACCAATCTTTCCAAGCAACAGCAGGTTTCCGAGATTATGCGCCAAATGCTTACTCAAGCTCAAACGGCTGGTCAGTATTTTACCAATGACCAAATCAAAGAAATGACTCGCAAGGTTAGTGCTGAGGTTGACTTAGTTCATCAGCAAACGCAGAATCAGCGGTATGGCTCTTCTCATATTGGCGCTACTGCAAAGGATATTTCTAATGTCGTCACTGATGCTGCTTCTGGTGTGGTTGATATTTTTCATGGTATTGATAAAGCTGTTGCCGATACTTGGAACAATTTCTGGAAAGACGGTAAAGCTGATGGTATTGGCTCTAATTTGTCTAGGAAATAACCGTCAGGATTGACACCCTCCCAATTGTATGTTTTCATGCCTCCAAATCTTGGAGGCTTTTTTATGGTTCGTTCTTATTACCCTTCTGAATGTCACGCTGATTATTTTGACTTTGAGCGTATCGAGGCTCTTAAACCTGCTATTGAGGCTTGTGGCATTTCTACTCTTTCTCAATCCCCAATGCTTGGCTTCCATAAGCAGATGGATAACCGCATCAAGCTCTTGGAAGAGATTCTGTCTTTTCGTATGCAGGGCGTTGAGTTCGATAATGGTGATATGTATGTTGACGGCCATAAGGCTGCTTCTGACGTTCGTGATGAGTTTGTATCTGTTACTGAGAAGTTAATGGATGAATTGGCACAATGCTACAATGTGCTCCCCCAACTTGATATTAATAACACTATAGACCACCGCCCCGAAGGGGACGAAAAATGGTTTTTAGAGAACGAGAAGACGGTTACGCAGTTTTGCCGCAAGCTGGCTGCTGAACGCCCTCTTAAGGATATTCGCGATGAGTATAATTACCCCAAAAAGAAAGGTATTAAGGATGAGTGTTCAAGATTGCTGGAGGCCTCCACTATGAAATCGCGTAGAGGCTTTGCTATTCAGCGTTTGATGAATGCAATGCGACAGGCTCATGCTGATGGTTGGTTTATCGTTTTTGACACTCTCACGTTGGCTGACGACCGATTAGAGGCGTTTTATGATAATCCCAATGCTTTGCGTGACTATTTTCGTGATATTGGTCGTATGGTTCTTGCTGCCGAGGGTCGCAAGGCTAATGATTCACACGCCGACTGCTATCAGTATTTTTGTGTGCCTGAGTATGGTACAGCTAATGGCCGTCTTCATTTCCATGCGGTGCACTTTATGCGGACACTTCCTACAGGTAGCGTTGACCCTAATTTTGGTCGTCGGGTACGCAATCGCCGCCAGTTAAATAGCTTGCAAAATACGTGGCCTTATGGTTACAGTATGCCCATCGCAGTTCGCTACACGCAGGACGCTTTTTCACGTTCTGGTTGGTTGTGGCCTGTTGATGCTAAAGGTGAGCCGCTTAAAGCTACCAGTTATATGGCTGTTGGTTTCTATGTGGCTAAATACGTTAACAAAAAGTCAGATATGGACCTTGCTGCTAAAGGTCTAGGAGCTAAAGAATGGAACAACTCACTAAAAACCAAGCTGTCGCTACTTCCCAAGAAGCTGTTCAGAATCAGAATGAGCCGCAACTTCGGGATGAAAATGCTCACAATGACAAATCTGTCCACGGAGTGCTTAATCCAACTTACCAAGCTGGGTTACGACGCGACGCCGTTCAACCAGATATTGAAGCAGAACGCAAAAAGAGAGATGAGATTGAGGCTGGGAAAAGTTACTGTAGCCGACGTTTTGGCGGCGCAACCTGTGACGACAAATCTGCTCAAATTTATGCGCGCTTCGATAAAAATGATTGGCGTATCCAACCTGCAGAGTTTTATCGCTTCCATGACGCAGAAGTTAACACTTTCGGATATTTCTGATGAGTCGAAAAATTATCTTGATAAAGCAGGAATTACTACTGCTTGTTTACGAATTAAATCGAAGTGGACTGCTGGCGGAAAATGAGAAAATTCGACCTATCCTTGCGCAGCTCGAGAAGCTCTTACTTTGCGACCTTTCGCCATCAACTAACGATTCTGTCAAAAACTGACGCGTTGGATGAGGAGAAGTGGCTTAATATGCTTGGCACGTTCGTCAAGGACTGGTTTAGATATGAGTCACATTTTGTTCATGGTAGAGATTCTCTTGTTGACATTTTAAAAGAGCGTGGATTACTATCTGAGTCCGATGCTGTTCAACCACTAATAGGTAAGAAATCATGAGTCAAGTTACTGAACAATCCGTACGTTTCCAGACCGCTTTGGCCTCTATTAAGCTCATTCAGGCTTCTGCCGTTTTGGATTTAACCGAAGATGATTTCGATTTTCTGACGAGTAACAAAGTTTGGATTGCTACTGACCGCTCTCGTGCTCGTCGCT
>NZ_OKQO01000005.1 GCF_900289145.1 Neobittarella massiliensis (ex Bilen et al. 2018) | reverse complement strand
GTGCACCACATGGCCCGTTGGTCAAGCGGTTAAGACACCGGCCTCTCACGCCGGTAACGGGGGTTCGATTCCCCCACGGGTCACCACAACGCAGAGCGTTGTGGCTAGAAAAACCCTTTGATGAACAAAGTTCATCAGTTTTGCTGGGGCAAAACGCAGTGTTTTTCGGGTCACAGGGCAAAGCGAGAAGGCGACCGGAAACCTTTTTTGACAAGTTGGGTACAGCGAGAGCTGATATTCATATATAGAGTCGGTGTTGATGACGCATAGGATCCACCTGTTCCCATCCCGAACACAGAAGTTAAGCTATGTTGTGCCGAAGATACTTGGCGGGAAGCTGCCTGGAAAAATAGGTAGACGCCGACACTCGTTTATATAAGGGTTTTGTCCCTTTTATATAGGTGTCTGTAAGGACACAGATATTCCTCCTTAGCTCAGTCGGTAGAGCATGCGGCTGTTAACCGCAGGGTCGTTGGTTCGAGCCCAACAGGGGGAGCCATTTTTGGGCCTTTAGCTCAGTTGGTTAGAGCAACCGGCTCATAACCGGTCGGTCCGGGGTTCGAGTCCCTGAAGGCCCACCATTTGAACTTTAGTAGTTATTATAACTAAAGAGATAGGGGTATAGCTCAGTTGGTAGAGCAGCGGTCTCCAAAACCGCGTGCCGAGGGTTCAAGTCCTTCTGCCCCTGCCAAATAGGCTGCTATGGCTCAGGTGGCAGAGCACATCCTTGGTAAGGATGAGGTCACCAGTTCGAATCTGGTTAGCAGCTCCAACAAAAATCCCGATAGATTGCATGGGCATGCGGTCTATCGGGATTTTTGCTATTCTTATATTGGCGGCAGCCCTACCTGCTCACACTGCTGCGCACCGGTGTTTGGGATGTGTGCACCGTCGGCGGTGGCAGTGTTTGTCCAGTGCTGTTTGTGCCGCTGCCAGAGGAAGAGCAGGCCGTCGAATAACTGGATGTGACAGCTTGTCTACTGTCGCCTGTGTGACCTGGTACCGGCAAGGCGATCTGGTCATGACGGGATCATGGCCGGCACTGCCTCGAATTACACTGCGCCCAAAGGGCTCCTACCCATTACCCATTATTGCATTTCCATACGTTGATAAACGCCCGTAACTGGCCTTAAAATGCCGTCAGATGCATTTTATTAGAAACAAAAAGGAAATATGTCGATCAGAACCTTCAAGGCCTCGTTGATCCAATAACAGTGCCGCACACCGCATCTGGGGCAGATACTCAGCGAACATTTCGGCTAAGTGCAATATACTTATATTTTCGTTTCACATCGATATCAGCGCTGCTGCAGCGTTGTTTTTCGCTTGTCTCTTTCTATAACAACTGTGTTTTTGTAAGTTGGGGTCTGATCGCTTTTTGCCCAGCCGCCGTCAAGAGTGACCAGATAGAAAAGATATCGCAGTATAGAAAATAGAGTGCTCTCCATTTTTGAGAGCACTCTATTTTCTATAAACTGATCTACTTATAATTTTTCTCTGATAAAATCTGCCGCAAGACTCGCCATATCCTCCAGCTGCTGCAGGCAGCGATGATCACAGATAAAGCCATGTGGCGTATTTTCAAATTCCACCACTGTGATCATATTGCCAGCCTGTTCGATCGCCTGGGCGTAGGTGCGCTGACAAAAACGCATACCGTCCAGCGCAGCCACTGCCAACAAGGTGCGGGGCAGACCAGATAGATCGGCGGCAGCCAGAGGTGTAATATAGGGCTGCTGGGATGCGGCGCCACCCAGATACCAGTCCACCACGATCTGCATCGAAAGCATAGCATCGGGATCGCGCCCGCCTACACCATCTTCAGCGCGCATGGAGAGCCCGGGGTACAACAGGATCTGATTTTTTACCGACACTTCCCCGCGGTCCCGTACCATAAGTGACAGACCGGCAGAGAAATTGCCGCCTGCCGAATCGCCAGATAAGGTGATATCCTCTCGGTCGATCCCCAGTACCTCTGCCTGTTTCCACATCCAGCAGAGCACCTGGTAGCAGTCCTCGATCCCGTGGGGATAGGGAAACTCCGGTGCCAGATGATATGCCACCGAGACTACCAGAGCCCCGGATAGATCTGCCAGTGCCAAGCAGTATTCGTGTGTGGTATCGATAGATCCTTTACACCAGGCGCCACCGTGCATGTACAAAACGGCAGGTGTAGCGTCTGCCTCCGCCTGAGGTCTGTAAAGCCGTACCGTCACTTCTTCCCGATAGCCGGGCACAGTCTGCTCCCAGCAGGAGATGGGCCGTTGAGGGGTATAAACGCCAGTTAACACCTGTTCAGCGCGAATGGCAGCCATGTCTTCTCTGTGCCCGCGCTGATAGTCGACCAGTAGCTGAATGTCGCTGGGGCCGGTAGTAGGTGGTAATGCCCCCAGCGGCGGATAAGGTCGATGTATCGTATGCATCATATTCCAAACACCTCCGCGAAAAGATCCTACATCCTTACGATGTTATCCTCAATGGTGGCTGTATCCGGGCAGCGAGGCGTTGTTCTTCGCATCGGCCCAGTCCATCACGATATCGCGCAGGGCAGCACACAGATCATCCCCATAGAGACCGGGATTATGCACGGCATCGAGCTTTTGTTGGTCCTGTTCGCTCAGCACCACCTCGACTTGATGGATACGTAGCGGCAGGTGGGGAAAATGGGGCGTATAGTCTGGATCTCTGCGCAGCGGTACCTCTTTCATTTGATAAGGTACCGGGACAACAGAATTTTGATACGGCTTTGTAAAGCCTTCCGCTCTCTGCCGGTCCTCGGGCAGAGCTTCCTCCACGATAACTGACAGGTGGTTCTGCCAGAAATTGCTGGTCTTGCCCAGGTCGTCGCCGCAGACATTGGGGATAGCCAAAACGTCGGTCAAGGCGTAGAACTCGATATAATCACTGGGCCCAGCCCCGTTTCTGTCAATGCCCGGGTTTCCCTCGCTGTCGGATACGGTGTACATGAACAGATTAAAGGAATCGTGTTCTTGCCATGGTCCGATCCCATAGGCGCGCTGGGCCTCGATCTGCATCTGCTGGCAATTGATGTGCTGGGGCATGTTGTAAAAGTGGCTGTACCCCAAAGTACTGCAGCTGGCAAAGGTGGTGTCACACACGCCGGTATTTTGCAGGATGGCCATGAGCGGCCGCTCCCACGGGGCACAAGACCACAGCAGATCGCCGGTGGTGGGGTGCGGTCCGTGCAGGTGCCGGGTGCGCCCTACATGTAAGTGCTCCTGTCCATTTTGCAGATTGTATACATTCAGGTCGCCGCATTGCCCGCCCTCTACCTGGGCGATGCGCAGTACCTGACCTGCCTTTACCTCTACGGCTATGCCGGTGCCCGGCTCTAAAAGGTGCTGGGCCAACTGCTTGCGTTTGGGGGGCGGCGGCGCGGGGGAAGACAGCTGCGCCTGCTGACACCCGGGCTGGGCTTCTGCCAACGCCTGCAGAATGAGCGTACTGTAGGCGCCGGGCACCGCTGTATAGCGGTCTAAAAGCGCCAGCTGCTGATGATTAAAAGGAACGGAGAGAACGCGGTCCATAACTCTATATCTCCTGTCTATAGGATGATTTAGTCGCGCACGGGCAGCTCCAGCAGTTGCTGGGCAGTCATGACGTGGGCGCTGGTCAGCGCGATGTTGGTGAGCATAGCGTTTTGCATCTGCTGGGCGGTCATGGGTCCAAAACCCAGATCGGGGTAGTCCATGGTACCGGTGAGATCAGACAGAAAAGCCACGTCGTATCCCAGCGCGCCGGCATCGCGGGCGGTGGAGAAACAGCAGGCCTCAGTACAGACCCCGGTGATGGCCACCGTGTCAAAGCCACCGGTGCGCAGGATGATATCTAGATCGGTGCCAAAAAACGAGCTGTAACGGTGCTTTTTGAGCACGATATCTCCCTCTTTGGGGGCCAGCGGTGCGTAGATCTCTGCCCCGGGGGTGCCCTCTACCAGCGCTTTTCCCTCCTTGATCGCCTGACAAAAATCTCCGGATTTACCCATGTCTTTGCTGTCGGCCCGCAGCACATTTTGCGTGTAGATGATCTGCATTCCTTTTTGGCGGCAGCGGTCGAGAAAGTCGGCCATAGCGGGCACAAAATCGTACCCCATCTGAGAGAACAGCACCGCACCGGGGGCGATAAAGTCGTTTTGCATATCAATGACCATAACGGCCGTACGCCGCGGGTCTATAGAACGGATGACCATAATAGATTCACTCCTTACATTTGACGGACCAGCCGGTCCACTTATCGGTCGGGCCAGATCTATTGGGGCTCGATCTGGCGGACGTTCTGTACATAGTCACGCACGGCGTCCCACTGCACATCGCCGCCCCAGTTTCCCTTTTCAAAGCAGGTGCCCACAATGGCACAGTCGGCATATTTGAGCCGTCTGGCGGCATTTTCGATGTTGGTGCCGCCTCCCAACACGACCGGGGCGGTGGGGAACGCCTCTTTGAGGTCGCAGACCATGCGCTCGTTGAGTGCCTCGTCGCCGTGGAACATCTCGATAGCGTTGGCCCCTACCGACAGCACATCCCGCGCCTGCTCGATGAAGCGAGCCTTGTCGTAACCGCCCTGCTGCACGTGGTAGCCGGCGATCTCGGCGATCATGGCCACGTTGTCGGCGCCGATGCGCCGGCGGTAATTCTGCACCTTCAGCGGCTGGGCCACGATGGGGCCAAAGCGCGAGCTGGTGCTGCCGGCCAGAGCAGTACAGCGGGTAAAATCGGCGTGGCAGGCCTTGGCGGCCGCCAGAGATGGTGTGATACAGTTCCACATGAGCTGCACGCCCACTTTAAAGTCAGGGCCGGCCATGCGGCGCACCTCGTTGCCGATGACCGAGATACAGGCCACCCGCGCGTAGTCGGTGTCGTCGGTATTGGGGAAGATGCCCCCGTCGATACCCTGGATGAGACAGCCGTCGGCGCCGCCTTTGATGAGCGCCTCCGCGTCCCGCAGCGCCTTCTCGATCGAGCGGTCGTAATCGCCTTCCTGATAGTAGGGGGTATTGGGCAGCGGCAGCAGGTGGATACAGCCGATAATGAGTTTTTTGCCCGGTTTTAACTGGGTGAACATGTTGTCCTGACCCTCGTTTATTCTCAGATGTCCCGGCATGGTATAAGACCTCCCAGTCTGATAATGGTTTTTGGCAAAGAGAGCCGCAACGCTGCGGCTCTCCTACTCAGTTTCTACAGTTTTAGTGCAGTTCGATCTTGCTGTTGCGCAGGATCGCACCGCCGAAGGGGAACAGCGAGTCGATCATGTCGGCACAGAACTCGGTGGTGCCTTTTACGTGGGCCAACGCGCCGGCAAACATGCAGGGCAGCGCCGCCTGCATGAGCGGAGTGAGCCACAGGTGTTTGGCGGTGGGCACGGTGAATACTTTCAGCGGGTCGGCAAACTCGGATTTGTCGGCATCGGTAAACACCAGGTAGCGGTAGCTCTGGCGGGTCAGTACGCTGGCGACCTCCTGCGCGCGGCTGAAAGCGGGGTTTTTCTTGTCGATGAACAAGAACATGCCGCTGTCCATCTTGCGCAGGATATAGTCGACGTGCGCCCAATCCTCAAAGTTCTCATAGCGGGAGAAGTCGCCGGTAGCCTCGTACATTTTGGCCTGACCAAACCAGGCGGAGGCGTACTCGGGGCCGGAGCTCAAAAACTCGAAGTAGGGGACCGGCTTCCAGGACACGGCCACATTGAACAGTTCGTCGTCCATCTGGTCCATAGCGGCCTCAAACTCGGTGACGTAGTCGAGAATATCCTGACGGTAACCGTCGGCGGCAGCCATATCGTAATTGCCGATGATCTGGCCCATGGCGATACCGAACTGGTAGAGGGCAGTCATCGAGGCCACATAGGTGCGGCAGCCGGGGGTGCGGTGCAGATCAAACTCCTCCGGCACTACGTGCAGCACCTTGTCACAGGCGGCAGCCACCGGCGACTCGATATCGTGGGTGACGGCCATGGTGATGGCGCCGTTGGATCTGGCGCGCTGGGCGGCTTCGACCACCCGGGATACCTTGCCGGAAAAGCTGATGAGGATGACCAGCGTCTTTCCCTTCTCGCCAAAGCGGCGCACGTCGTAGTGGCGGGACAGGTCGAGGCAGACCGGTGTGTCGATGTGCAGGCCCAGCAGCTGTTCGTAGCACTCCTTCACCGCGTAGGCGGCACAGAGACTGTCGCCGCAGCCCGAGAGCACGATATTGTCAAAGTTTTTGAGTTCGTCGGCAGTAAATACCGTCTCGCATTTTTTTTGGATGTCGCTGCAGATATAGCGCACCATAGTAGGCAGGCTGACGATCTCTTTGTGCAGGTTGCTGTCGTATTTGGCCATGATAAAACACTCCTTTTTTATAGATAGACGTATGTATGGCAGGGGGCGCTCGGCCCCGAGACTACAGGTATTGATAGGCGCCTTTTTGGTACAGCTGGCGCGCCCAGATCCGGCACTGCTCTTCCAGTTGACTGTCAAACAGTGGGTAGGGGCCTTTTTGGCGCAGGTTGTAATTCGAGGCGATGTTGGCCATGATCCCGGTCATGGCCAGATCGTTTTGCTGGCACCAAGCCACACAGGCGGCAGCGGTGGACGAGTTGCCACAGCCGGTGACATCGACGACCTGCTGCCCCTCGGGCAGCGGTGCAGACGGCACCAGACAAACGCGACCGCCGCCGATGGTGTACATGCCCCGGGCGCCGATACGCAGCAGGATGAGCGGGCAGGGCTGCCGCCGAAGAAAGTCGAGAACCTCCTGCTCGCTGTCTAGACCGAAGATCTCTTTAGACTCGGTCAGGTTAAACGAGGCCATGTCCAGCTGAGGCAACAGCTCAAGGATGTTCTCCCGGTCGGTGGAGTGGGTGTGGATGCCGTTTGGCTCCCACATGATCTTGAAGTGGTACTGCTCCCGCAGCGCCAGCAGTTTTGCCCACACCGGGTCGGGAAGAGGGGCGCCGCAGATGTAAAAGCCTTTGGTATCCGGCCCGATCACAGCGTCGAGGTCCTCGGGATGGGGCCGCCAAAAGCCGGAATCGGCCCAGTTGCCGGTGAAGAAGTCCCAGGCGGACACCGACTCGTCGGGCCGGTAGGTGATGATGTTGTAGGGCGTCTGTTCAGACACGAACAGCAACCCGCTGCGGTCTACCTTGTTTTTTTCAAACCACTGGCCGTAGGTGTCAAAAAAGTCTTTGCCCACCCGGGCCAGGTAGCAGATACTGCGGGTGTAGGGCCGCATGCCGCAGTATCCGTACAGCGGAATCCCCCCCATCTGTGGGGCGCTGGTGGTGCCATCGGGGAAACGGATGACATCCATCATGTTCAGGCCGCTGACAATATACTCCAATTTGCTACACCTCCCACTAGTCGGCGGCATTGAAAGGGGCCCCTCTTTCATGTCGCTACACCTACAGTATAGCGGCCAAAAGAGAGGCCCTCAATGCCACTTGACCCGGTGGCTGACAAATTCTTTTGCACATTTTTGTGCATATTTTGCGCTTATTGGCCGGTATCGCACCGATTGTGCAGGGCGATGAGCTTTTCGCGGTCCAGCAGCAAGATCTGGCCGTTCTCTACCCGCACCAGTCCCTCGCGAGCCGCCTTTTGCAACAGCCGGTTGACGGTGCGCAGCGAGGCGGACAGCTGGTCTTGCAGCAGCTGCTTGGTCAGTGGCTGACCGGCGCTGTCGGCGCGCAACAGCAGCAGATAGAAGTGCTCCTGCCGGGTGAGGCTCTTGCCCAGCATGATCTGGCGGTTAAAGGCCACGATCTGCACGGCCATATCTTCTAGCAGCTGGCGGCACAGCACCGTATCGCTATCCAGCCAGTGATAAAACGCATCCAGGGGGATGCAGGCCACCGTGCAGGGCTCAGCGGCCTCCACCATGTTCATTAGGTCGGTGTGGGCAAACAGCTCGATATTGCCGATAAAACTGCCGCTTTTAAAAAAGCCGATCTGCACGCAGGAGCCGTCATCCAGCAATTTGAATACCCGCACCGCCCCCCGCAGCAAAAAATAGGCGCAGTCCTCCTGCTGCCCCTGCAGCAGCAAAATATCGCCGGGTTGGTACTGGCGGTAGAGGACATGCTTTTTTACGTCGGGTGGGCAGCGATCAAAAATCGAGTCGCCCATGGTGCGGACCTCCTTTGCTTGTATGGGGCGTCAGCGGGCCAAAACTACGGCTTTGTGCCGCCACCGGCCCCGGCGGTAGCGCAGATAGGCGATAATCGCCTCGCTGGTGTAGCTGGCCAAAAACGCCAGCGGTATAGCCGAAAAGCCCATCTTGGGGGCCAATATGAAAGCAGTGACCAGGCGAAAGACCATGGCCGCCCCGGTGATCACCGAGACGGTGAGCACATCGCCTGCTCCCCGCAGCAGTCCCTCACTCTGGAACATGAGTCCCAGCGAAAAGCAGTAGCCCACCGCCACTTTAAAGTAGTCGCCCACGGCGGTGATGACCTCTTCGCCACTGCCGGCAGCGACGAACAGACTGGCCAGGCCTCTGCTGCCAAACAGCAGCACCAGCGCCATCACCGCACAAAAGCCGGGGCCCCACAGCAGGGTCAGGCGGTAGCAGCGGCGCACCCGCGGCAGCTTGCCGGCGCCGATATTTTGTGCGGTAAAATTCGAAAAGGCCTGATACAGGTTGTTGAGCGGCAGCAAAACGAGCCACTCGATCTTTTGTACAGTGGTGTAGGCTGCCATATACAAGCTGCCAAAACCATTGATGAGCGACTGCATCAGCAGCAAGCTGCCGGCTAGTACGGCCCCCTGCAGCGAGGAGGACAGCCCCAGCCGCAGCACCTCTTTTAATAATTTACCGCTAAAGTGACCGGGCACCCGGCGCAGCGGCAGCTGTGGCTGGCCGGTGATGGCTGCCAGTTTTTTAAGCAGAAGCGGCAGGCCCAGCAGGCAGGTGAGCAGCTGCCCCAGCGCCACGCCGAAAACGCCCAAGCGGCATACCAGCACGAAAAACAGGTTGAGCACCACGTTGCACAGCCCGCCGGCAGCGGTGCAGTAGAGCGGCGTTTTCGAGTCGCCCAGCGCGCTGAGTACCGCCGCCCCGCTGGCCCCCAAACCCATAAAGGGAAACCCCAGAAATACCATGCGCAGGTAGGTGACGCTGTCGGCCAACACATCGGTGGGGGTGCGCAGCAGTGCCAGCAGCCACGGGGCACAGACGGCGCCGACAGCCCCAATGACGACCGAGGACAGCGCGGTGAATACCGTGGCGGTGGTAAAGATATCCCGCAGCGAACAGGTGCGCCCGCTGCCAAAGTATTGGCCGCTGAGAATGCCCACCCCGGTGGCAAAGCCGATGGTCACTGTAGAGCAAAGATAAAATACCGGCCCGGTGCCGCCCACCGCCGCCAGCGCCCCCGCCCCCACCAGCTGCCCGACGATAATGGGTATCGGCCAGATTGTAGCACTGCTGAAACAGGTTGGTAATGAGGATGGGGATCATGTACAAAAAGAGCCGTTTGCCCGGCGGGCCCTGGGTGAGATCGCCGGTGTGCGCGGTGAATACCCGCTTGAGCAGTGGCACAGCACATCTCCTATCGAGACAAATGGCCCCATGTAATAAGTATAAAAGATTTTTATGATCGCGACAATACGCGAATGACCCATATCGGACCACCGCTTTCTGGATAGAGTGTCGCCTGACTGGGGTCGAGGTGCTGTTTTGGCACCAAAAGTGTGGTACAATAGCGGTGGCGGCAGCGGTGGAGCCACCGCCCGATAGAGCGTATAGAACAGGGGAGTGAGACGGGATGGATTTTACCCAGCGGCTGCAGGTATACGAGTTCTCGCTGAGCGAGACCGACGACATGATCGGTGCCTATATCAGTGCGCACCGGACAGACGCCGCCCAGATGTCCATCCAAAAGCTGGCCGGGCAGCTGCACCTGGCGCCCAATGCGCTGCTGCGCTTTGCCAAAAAATTGGGCTACAGCGGCTTTGCCGAGATGAAGCTGGCACTGCGGCAGGAGGGGGCTCCGTCCCCCGATGCTGGCGTGCCGCAAAACATTCGCCGCACGCTGGAGATGCTGGCTCCCGGCAGCCTGCAGCTTGCCGCCAAGGCGATGTTCAGGGCCCGGCGGGTCTACTTTTACGGCATTGGCGATTCAGAGCCACTGTGTGAGATGATGACCCACAATTTAAAATGTGTGGGCCGCACAGCCGAGTGTTTCAGCTATCGGCACGACATGTACTACAGCGCTCAAAACGCCCGCCCAGGCGATCTGGTACTGGTCATCAGCGCCACCGGCGAGACCGACATGCTCATTCAGGCGCTGCAGATGGCCAAGGACCGGGGCGCGGCCAGCATCAGCCTGACTCACCTGTGCAAAAACCCGGTGGCGGCACTGGCCGATTACAATCTCTACTGCTGGGTGCCCACCCAGCTCATCGGCGGTTACGAGGTGACCGACCGCACACCGCTGATGTTGGCGCTGCGCTTTTTGAGCGAGGCGTTTTGGCAGCAGTGTGGTGTGGCCCCTGCCGATAACGGCAATTGATGGGGTGTATCATTGGGCAGATTGCATGCAGATCGGTAGATAAATACACAAAAATAGAGCTCCCATAACGGGAGCGGTGAAAAAGTGAGAGGTTTACAGGGCCTCTCTTTTTTTGTGCTAGAATAGAGGCAAACAACAAGAGGGGGGATCTGATTGGCTGGACAGATCGACATCGTGGTGGCGGGCAACATCACCATCGATGATATGGTATTGCCCGATGGCCGCACCCAGATGGCAGTGACCGGTGGCGACGTGCTGTATGCGGCACTGGCAGCCCGCCTGTGGGGCGGCAGCGTGGGGATGCTCTCGCGTATCGGCAGCGACTTTCCCGAAGAGAATCTGCAGCGCTGTGCCGCCCAGGGGCTCGATATTACAGGCATGGTGCGCTGTGTGGGGCCCAGTATCCGCAATTGGATCGTCTACGAATACGATGGGCGCCGCACTTTTATCGACCGGGTAGAGGGGCGCATGGCGGCATTATCTCCCGGCTGGGACGATGTGCCTGACCAATACCGGCGGGCAGGGGCGGTGTTTTTGGCGGCCATGTGTATCGAGAGCCAGTTAGAGCTGGCCCAAAACTTCAAGGCCGCCGGCGCCACCGTGCTGCTGGACCCCTACGAGCAGGATGCCAGTGACAAGCGGGAGCTGGTATACCGGGCTCTGGCCCACACCGATATCTTTTTGCCCAGCGAGGAAGAGGTGCACCGACTGACCGGCCAGAACGCACCTGATTTTGAAGCGGCGGCCCGGCACTTTGCCGATTATGGCCCCCATACGGTGGTCATCAAACTGGGGGACCGGGGCGCGCTCATCTACCAGAAACGCGGGGATCGCATCGCCTATCTGCCCTGTGTAGAGCGGGTGCAGGTAGTAGATGTGACCGGTGCCGGCGACAGCTTTGGCGGCGGTTTTACCGCCGGATGGCAGCAGACAGGCAGTGCTGCAGAGGCGGCGCTGCGGGGGACCGTGTCCTCCTCTATCGCCATCGAGGCGTTTGGTTCGGTGCCGCTGCTGCAGGCCACCGGCGAACAGGCGGCGCAGCGGCTGGCCGCCCTGCGCCGACAGATACAAAAGACAGGAGCGTGAAGACATGACCGAACGCAATGACATCGGGGTGATGATCGAGGAGATAGAGGCCACCCCGCAAATGGTGGCTGACAAGCTGCCAGAATTTATGGCCGAACTGCAGCGGCGGTCGCCGCTGTTTGAGGGCCGGCACTACACCAAAGTATACGCCGTGGGGTGCGGCGACTCGCTGTACGCCGCCCAGGCCGCCCAGTACGCCTTTATGAAAAATACCGGGTTGCCCTGCCAGGCCTGCGAGGCGCTGGAGTTCTGCCGCTACGATGTGGACTATATGCCAGCTGGGGCCCTGGTACTGGTCATCTCCTATTCGGGGACGGTGGCCCGCACCGTCGAGTGTGCGCGGATGGCCAAGAGAGCGGGGGCCACGGTGGTGGCCATCACCGGCAAAGAGCGGGGCGCGTTGGCGCAGACCTGCGGCGAGGCGGTGGTCTACCACATCGACTCCCGCGGGTTTGCACCGGGGACCATCTCCTTCTCGGCCTCGCTGCTCATGCTGTACGCCTGCTCGGTGGCACTCGGCCGGGCAAACGGCTATCTCACACCGGATGCTGCCGCTGCCCAGCATGCGCAGCTGGCCGCGCTGCCGGCGGTTTTGCGGTCGGCGCTCGCGGCCGGCCGCGCACCGGCGCTGGCCGCCGCCGAGCGGTATACTGGTCTGAAAGATTTCACCATCATCGGTGCGGGGCCCAATCTGGCCATCGCCCACTACGGGGTTGCCAAGCTCATCGAGGGGGGCGAGATCTCCGGCACCCCCCAGGAGCTGGAAGAATGGGCCCATATCCAGTATTTCACCACCCAGCAGCGCGACTGTGTGGTGGTGATCGCTCCGGCTGGGCGGTGCTGCAGCCGGGCAGCCGAGCTGCTGGCCGAGATGCGCTTTTTGGGCTGCGGCAGCGTACTGGTGGGTACCGGTGATGCCGGCGACCTGCCGGCCGACTTTGCCCTGCTGGCCGAGGATGGGGTCGACGAGGTGTACACGCCGCTGGTCACCGGGCTACTGTGTGCGCTGTTTGCCTACAGCTTGTCGCTGGCCAGCGGCAAACAGGCCTACGACTTCCCCAGTCAGCAGATAGAGGAGGAGCACTACCGCACCATCCACCACAGCGCCTTTCGCCCTGAAGCTGAGGAGGTGGCTCCATGAGTGTGCTGACCCAGTTGCAAAAAGGCGGCTTTTCCATCGGTGTGTTGCACCTGCCGCCGTTCCCCACCAGCCTGCGGCGCGACCGCTGGCCGCTGGAGCGGGTGATCGACTACGCCGTAGAGGGGGCCCGGCGCATGCAGCTTGCCGGTATCTCTTCGGTGCTGCTGCAAAACGTGGGCGACGAGCCCACCCATCTGCAGGCGCCGCCGCAGACGGTGGCCTATATGTCCATCGTGGGGCGAGAAGTGAAAAAGGTGTTGGATATCCCGCTGGGCATCACACTGCTCGATCACGATGGCGCCGCTCCGATCGCCGTGGCCAAAGCGGTAGGTGCCGACTATGTGCGCATCAAGACCTATGTGGGCGCTATGGTAAAAATGACCGGTCTGCTGCAGGGCTGTTACTATGAGGCCATCCGCAGCCGGCGGGAGCTGGGGGCCGAACAGGTCGATATCCTGGCCGATATCTTCGACCGGGAGGGGACACCTTTGGGGGCGCGCGATTTTGGCGAGATGGCCACCTTCGCCGTAAAGAGCTGTATGGCCGACGGACTGATCCTGACCGGCAAGTCGACCGCCGAGACCAGCCAGATCCTGCAGGAGGTGCAGCACTGTCATCTGGGTGTACCGCTGCTCATCGGCGGCGGGGTCAATGGGCAAAACGCCGCCGAAATGCGCCAGCTGGCCCAGGGCTTTATTGTGGGCGGCTGCTTAAAAGAAGACCCCGACGACGATTTTTCCCCCATAGCTGCCGACAGCTGCCGGCAGCTATCCCGGCTGCTGCGGGGCGAGCTGGAGTAGCTGATCGGCGGGGCACCGTCTTACATGTTACATGCAAGTGCTGCCTGACGGGGCTGTGCGAGCTGGAAAGAGACTGACACCCGATAGGTAAAAATAGCGGTGTCGGTAGGTATTCTTGAATGTATATATTATACATATAGTATATTTAAGATATAAAAATACGTTTTTCGAGGAGTATCGACGAGCTCCCGTGCGGATATCGTCACAACTGCTCGAATAGGCCTTAAACAGAGAGGAGCTTTCCCCATGAAAAGAGTTCTTGCGGCAGTATTGGCACTGGCAGTGGTGGCTGGCGGCACCCTGACCGGTTGTGGAGAAAAAGAAAAGACCGGCAAAAAAGACGAGAAGATGAGCGCTGCCTTTATCTGTGCCAACTTGGGCGATAAATCTTTTAATGACATCGCCTGGGAGGGCTTTAAAAAAGCCGAGACAGAGCTGGGCATGGATATCAAGGTGGTGGAGTACGGGGCCGAAAAATCGAAGATGGAGCCGGCCCTGGTCGATGTGGCGGAAAAGTACGATATCGTGGCTTTTGAGGGCGGTGAGTTCACCGAAATATTGGAAAAGCATTATGAGGAATTCCCCGACACCAAATTTGTGGGCTTTGATATCGACCCCACCTACCAGGTGAAGATGCCCAACTATTTCGCTATCAACTACATGCAAAATCAGGGCGACTACCTGGCTGGTGCGCTGGCGGCCAAAATGTCGCAGACCGGTGTGATCGGCTTTGTCGGCGGGGCCGAGGTGGTCGTCATCAACGACTTTTTGCTGGGCTATGTCGAGGGCGCTCAGCACGCCGATGCCAATGTCAAAGTGGCCACCGCTTACATCGGCGACTTTGTCAACTCGCCCAAGGCCAAAGAGCTCACCCAGGTGCAGATGACTCAGGGGGCCGATGTGCTGCACCAGGTGGCGGGTGCCGCCGGGCTGGGGCTGTTTGAGGCCTGCGCCGAAAAGACCGGCATCTGGGCGATCGGCGTCGACGCCGACCAGCGAGAGTACTTCGCCGAGTCTAACCAAAAGGTGGCCGATGTCATCCTCACCTCCATGCTCAAGCGCAACGACATCGCTATCTTCAACATTTTAAAAGAGACCGCTGAGGGTAAGGCACAGTACGGCACGCTCAAGCGCTGGGGCGTAAAAGAGGGGGTCACCGTCATCGTCAAAAACGATTTCTACCGTCAAAACGTCCCCCAGGAGACCCAGGTGTACATCGACGAGCTCGAGGGCCAGATCGCCGCGGGAGAGATCACCATGGATACCGCCTACGGCATGCAACAGGAACAGTTCATCTCCATCCGCGAGTCGGTCAAACCCTAGCAAACAGCTCTCTCTTCTCTTTTTGCAACTATTCTGTACGAAAGGCAGCCCGCAGTCAGCCGGCTGCCTTTGTGCTTTTTCATAAAATGTGCTACACTGCACACAGAAAAACGCTCTGCCCGGCTTTTGACCGGCGCGAAAAAGGAGGATACGATGGCTAAAAAAGCAGTACTTTTCGATCTGGATGGGACACTGTGGGACTCCACCGCCGAGACCACCCGCGCCTGGAACCAGACCTTTGCCAAGTGCAGCGATCTGCCCGGCTTTGAGATGACCGTACAGACCATGGCCGGCCTGATGGGTAAAACCACGGCCGAGATCGCCGCCTGCCTGCTGCCACAGCTGCCGCTCTCGCGTGCAGTCGAGGTGATACAGCTGTGCTGCGCCGAGGAGAACGCCCAGCTGCTGCGCCACGGGGGCAAATTGTACCCGGGGGTACAGGAACTGTTTGTACAGCTGGCGCAGCTTGGTGGGGTGTACATCGTCAGCAACTGCGAGACCGGTTATATCGAGGCATTTTTACAGTATTACCGGACGCTGCAGCCGCTGGTCGACGGCTTTTTGTGCGCCGGCGAGACCGGCCGCCCCAAAGGCGAGAACATCACCGCCCTGTGTGCGCGCCACCACATAGACAGCGCCATATATGTGGGCGATACCCAGAGCGATCTGGACGCTGCCCTTTTTGCCGGGCTGCCGTTTATCCACGCCGCCTACGGCTTCGGCACGGTCGACCGTCCCGTCCCCACGGCCCGCACTCCGCTGGATATCCTCCCTTTGGCCGAGCGGCTACTGGCGCAGTAACTGCAGCTGTCAAACGGATGGTCCTGCAGCGCTCTTATATAAAAGGCCCGGTGCGCTCTGCCGCCGGGCCTTTTGGCTTTTATATCGGCGCTGCGGGTCCGTATGCCGCTTACCCTGATAATACCGGGTTTTATGACCGGGCAATACGCCAAAAATAAGCGGTGGAATTCTCTGTCCCGCTCATAGAAAATAGGCCGTACAGGTGGTAAGATAAAACAAACTACTGTGCAGCTGTGCAGCAAAAGGTCGGTGGTGTTGCCAAAGTGCCCCTGTCGGGCGCAGGGCCCCAGGTGCTGCTCGGTCCGCTGTACGGCCATAAAAACTGGGAGGATGTGGAGAAATTGGGCACACCGGTCAAACTCATCGTCACCGGCAATATGACCATCGACGATATCGTGCTGCCAGACGGCCGCACGCGCATGGGCCTGCCGGGCGGCAATGCGCTGTACGCCAGCATGGCCGCCTCGCTGTGGAGCGATGGGGTCGCTATCCTCACGCGAAAAACGCCGGGGTACCCCCCGCAAAACATCCAAAAGATCGCCGGCATGGGGATCTGTACCGATGGGATGGCCCCCTTTGACCGGCAGACCATGCGGATCTGGCAGATCTACGAGTCCGACGGACGCCGCACCAGCATACAGCGCAACCTGGTCGTGGGCGGGATGGAGAGCTACTCGCCGCTGCCGGCCGATATTCCGCAAAGCTACAGGCGGCCCTCGGTGCAGGCAGTGCTGCTCTGCGCTATGCGTGCCGAGAACCAGTACCAGCTGGCTGCCGATTTTGCCGGCCGCGGGGTGCCGGTGCTGCTAGATCCGCCAGAGGTAGAGCAGGAGCACGAGCGGCAGTGGCTGCTCACAGCGCTGCAGTACGTAGATGTGTTTTTGCCCAGCTTGCAGGAGGTCGAGGAGATACTGGGTCACGGGCAGCTACATCGGGCCGCCCGTCAGTTTGCCCGGTACGGCCCCCGATACGTGGTCATCAAGCTGGGGCAGGAGGGGTGCCTGGTGTACCGCCGGCAAGACGACAGCTTTGTGTCGCTGCCCTGCTATAACACCCGCGCAGTCGATGCCACCGGTGCCGGCGACTCGTTTGGCGGCGGCTTTTTGGCCGGCTATGCCGCCACCGGCGGCGATGTGCTGGCCGCCGCATGTCAGGCTACGGTCACCGCCTCGTTTGCCGTGGAGGATTACAGCTACGGCGGGCTGCTGCGCACCGGCAGCCCACAGGCCACACAGCGCCTGCAGGTATACAGGCAGCAAAACAGCGGCCGACAGTTCGGCCGGGAGGAGGACAGCGAGTGAACAAGACCGACCTGGTGATCGCGGGCAACATCACCATCGACGACATGGTCATGGCCGACGGTACCAAGCATTTGGGGGCCACCGGCGGCGACGTGCTGTACGCCGCTCTGGCCGCCCGGCTGTGGGGCGTGCGGGTGGGGATGCTCTCCCGCTTGGGGGAGGACTTCCCGCAAGAAAATCTGGTGCGCTGCCAAGATGCAGGGCTGGATATCTCGGGCATGCCGTATTATCCCGGACCGGGGGTGCGCAACTGGGTGATCTACCACCCCGACGGCCGGCGCGATTTCGAGGGCCGGGTGCCTGGTCTCATCGAGTACCTTTCGCCGTCGATCGCCGATATCCCGCCCCACTACGAGAGCGCCGATATCTGCTTTGTGGCGGCCATGCCCATCGAGAGCCAGCTGGAGCTGGCCCGCCACTTTTCCGAGCAGGGCAAAACAGTGGTGTTTGACCCCTACGAGGTGCACTGCACCGAAAAGCCCCAGCTGGTGGAGGAGACGCTGCGCTACACGGCGGTGTTTTTGCCCAGCGAGGTAGAGGTGCGGCGCCTGCGCGGCGACGTGCCGTTTGAGCAGGCAGCCAGAGAGTTTGCCGCCCTGGGGCCCAATTGGGTGGTCATCAAGTTGGGGGGCAGCGGGTGTCTGGTGTACAGCCGCCAGGCAGATAGCTGTACCTATCTGCCCAGCTATCGGCAGGCGCGCGTGGTCGATACCACCGGCGCCGGCGACGCTTTTGGCGGCGGGCTCTGCGCGGGTCTGGCCCAGGGGAAAGATATGTGTACCGCCGCGCTGATGGGCACGGCTACAGCTTCTATCGCCATCGAGGATTTTGGTTCTACGCCGCTGCTCGCGCGCGCTCCACAAGAGGCCCGGCAGCGGCTGGAGGACCTGTTGCGGCAGAGATGAGCGGGGGCAGCTGCCTTTTTAAATAGCTGTACCTGTGTTAAAATAGCGGCAGGGCCCTAGCTGGCCCCGCCGCCTTTTTGTGTGATGCGGCACCTGTAAAAAAAGAATGTCGCGGCCAAAAATGCCGGCGGCGTGTTCGTCAGGAGGAAATAGACAGATGGATAAGACCGTACTAGTCACCGGTGGGTCGCGGGGCATCGGGGCGGCCACGGCCCTGCTGTTTGGCAAAAAGGGCTATCGGGTGGCTATCAACTACTGCCAGTCGCCCGACCGGGCGCAACAGGTAAAACAGCAGATCGAGGCCATCGGCGGCACCGCCGCCTGTTTTGGCGCCGATGTAGCTGATAAAAAACAGGTGCAGACGCTGTTTGCAGCGGTCGAAAAAGAGCTGGGACCGGTAGACGTGCTGGTAAACAATGCCGCCGTTGCCCGTCAAGAACTGTTTCAGCAGGTATCAGAGGGCGATTACCGGCGTATGATGGGGGTCAATCTAGACGGGGCGGTGTTTTGCTGTCAACGAGCGCTCCCCCATATGATCGGCAGGCAGTGGGGCAAGATCGTCAACCTCTCCTCGGTGTGGGGGCTGGCCGGCGCCTCCTGCGAAGTGGTGTACGCCACCACCAAAGCGGCGCTCATTGGGCTCACCAAGTCTTTGGCGAAAGAGCTGGGCCCCAGCGGTATCCAGGTAAACTGCGTGGCGCCCGGCGTCATCGATACCGAGATGAACGGCAATCTGTCACCGCAGGACCTGCGAGAGCTGGCTGATGAGACCCCGCTCTGCCGGTTGGGCACCCCGCAGGATGTGGCCAACTGCATCCTGTTTTTGTGCAGCGACGAGGCGTCTTTCGTCACCGGCCAGGTGCTCAGCCCCGGGGGGGGCTTCTACCTGTAATCGTAACCATCTGCCTGGCCGGGCGGCCGGGGCTGGCTTGTCTCCAGCGGTGCTGATCGTAGGCAGTATCGCCGGCTATTTTATCTACCAGAATATCCAGAAGAAAAAGCGGGAAGAGGCGATCGCTACCTACCGCCAAGATGCAAAGAACTTCTGTGACGACATGTTGCTCACCGGTACGCAGATGGAGGATTTGGGCAATGCACTGCTGGATTATTGGGGTACCTATGTCTCGGGTACCAGGTATTATAACGGCCACTATATGGGCGATGTCGATAACGCCGTTCTCGCCGCCCAAACAGAACAGAGCGCCACTATATCACAGCTGCAAAATGACGTGGCAAAGCGGGAGCAGCAGTACAAAAAGCTGCTGAAACTGTCGGTGGAAGACAACAGCGAATTACAGGATATAAAACAGGCGGCGAAGGAGCTGTACGAGACATATCAGGACATGTAAAGCTGCGTGATCGATGTCTCGGGTAACTACATCAACTTTAAGAGCGATCTGAAAGATGTCGACGATCGACTGGTCAAAAAATATAAGGCGCTAAAAGAACTTCTGTGACCGAATCAGTTGCACACACAAAAAAGGAGCACGCGGCAGCGTGCTCCTTTTTATAGCGCATTTCATAGCAGCGGGCAAATAGCTACTGTAATTTGGTGCCCACAAAGCCCAATATTACAAAAAAGGCGACGATGACCAGTGTCATGATCAGTACCTTTTTGACAGAGGGCTTATTCTGATTGTCGTTGTTCATATTCATCTGCAGGTTCATACACAGTCCTCCCGGTTAAAAGCGGGCTATACTAATGGGCTATAAAACAGCTGACAGTTTAAAAAACATCTGGCAGCAACTGGTGCCCGCCCGCCGCAAACACATCTTATCACCAGTATAGAGTATAGCACAACTTCTGCCGCTCGAATAGCAGATGAGCAGGTCCAATTCAGCATAACTGGTCAAACAAAAGAAATGCAAAAGCCCCCAGTCCCGTGCGCCGTGGCCGGCGTAAATAGCACCCGTAGCTGCGTTGTTCTTACCACTTGTAACACGGTGCCTGTCGTGTACTACCTGTCCCTGACCCAAGAGCTTTGTGTATGCCACCTAACAGAAAATGGAACACGAAATTTGGAGACATATAGAGACGTGCCCCGTATTACGAGCCAAATTTGTAACCAGCTGATCGGAATGTTTCTGCGCGACCTGTACGGCCAAGAGAGCAGCCCTCGACCTGGAAGTGCGCAGGTGCCGCGCTGGCGGCAGGAGGGGTGGTGCCCCGACAGGCGAACTTCCGCATTGTCGCGCTGCTCGGCCAGAGGAACAGACTAGCTATTAACCAGCTGATCGGAATGTTTCTGCGCGACAATGATGCCCCCCCCGATCACCAGCCCATCCCGGTACAGCACGGCCGACTGCCCGGGTGCCGGTGCCCGCTGCGGTGTGTCAAATACCACCGTGATCTGCCCATCTTCATTTTGTATGGTACAGGGACAGGGGCGGGCCACCGAGCGGATCTTCACCTGACAGCGGGTACCGTCGGACAGATCTTGCTCATCGGCACAGCACACGTCACGCAGCGCGATCTGCCGGTCAAATTCCTCACCGCTCTCGCACAGGTACACCCCGCCGTCAACCGGGTCGATACGGCGCACGAATACCGGTCGCCCCAGCGCAATACCCAGGCCTTTGCGCTGGCCTACCGTATAGTGCAAAATACCTTGGTGGGGAGCTACCGGGCTGCCGTCCGGACCAAAAAAGTAGCCGCTTTTGCCCGGACCGCACCGGCGGGTGATATAGCCGGCGTAGTCGTTGTCGCTGATAAAACAGTTCTCCTGGCTGTCGGGCTTAGAAAAGCTGGGCAGCCCGGCCTCTTTTACCAGCTGGCGGATCTCACTTTTCTGGTAATGGGCCAGCGGCAACAACAGGTGCGACAGGATATCCTGCCCCAACCGGTACAGCATGTACGACTGGTCCCGCTGCAGGCTGTCGGCCTGGGCAAAATACCAGCGGCCGTTTTGCCGCCGAATATCTGCATAGTGGCCGGTGGCGATGTAGTCATAGTCCCTATCGAGCATCAGCTGGTAGAGGTGTTTAAATTTCACGGTGGGGTTACAGCGCACGCAGGGGTTGGGGGTCTCGCCGGCTAAATAGCTCTGGCAAAAGTAGTCGATGACCTCTTTTTCAAAAACGTCCTGCAGGTCCAGCACTTCAATAGGCACACCAAAAAATTCGGCTACCTGGCGGGCATCGGCCACCGCCTGATCGTGCTCCGGCGACATGCGAAACACCACGCCGCCCACCTGGTATCCCACCTTTTGCAGCAGATAGACACAAGCGGAGGAGTCCACTCCTCCGCTCATGGCTACCAGTACGCGCTCTGTCCGGTCGGTATTCTGGTCAGTGGCAGGCATCGCAATCCTCGATCGCGCCCACGATGGGGGTGGGGTCTACGCCCTGCTTGCGGTAGTAGTCGGCCAGCGCCGCCTTTACCGCCTGCTCGGCCAGTACCGAGCAGTGGATCTTGGCCGGGGGCAGACCGTCCAGCGCCTCGATGACCGCCTTGTTCGACAGCTGCAGCGCGTCGTCGATCGACTTGCCCTTGATCATCTCGGTGGCGATAGAGCTGGTGGCAATAGCCGCCCCACAACCGAAAGTCTTAAACTTCACGTCGCTGATGATGCCGTCATCGATCTTTAAATACATCTTCATGATGTCGCCGCATTTGGCGTTGCCCACTTCGCCCACGCCGTCGGCGTTTTCCAGTTCACCCACGTTGCGGGGGTTCGAGAAGTGGTCGAGTACTTTATCCGAATAGAGCATGGTTAAAAACCACCTTTCAAAATATCAAATATGCAGATCTTTGCAGGCCGCGCATAAAACCCTTTAGGCACCGGCCTGTTCCTCTTTTACGATCTTCTCCCACAGCGGGCTCATGGCGCGCAGCCGCTCGATGACCGGGGGGATGGAGGAGATGATATAGTCGACCTCCTCCGCGGTGATGTCCTCGGCCAGCGACAGCCGCAGCGAGCCGTGGGCCACATCGTGGCTGAGACCCAGCGACAAGAGCACATGGCTGGGGTCTAGCGAGCCGGAGGTGCAGGCCGAGCCGGAGGAGGCGGCGATGCCCGCCAGGTCCAACATCAGCAGCAGGCTCTCGCCCTCAACGCCCTCAAACGAGATGTTGATGGTGCCCGGCAGCCGCTGGGTGGGGTGGCCGTTGAGACGGGTGTGGGGCAGCTTTAGGGTTTCGGCGATGATTTTATCGCGCAGCGGGACCAAATGGTCGTGCTTTTTGGCAATCGCGCCCGGCGCGCAGGCCAGCTCGATGGCCCGGCCCATCCCCACGATCGAGGCCACGTTTTCGGTGCCGGCCCGGTGGCCACCCTCCTGGCCGCCGCCGTCTAAAAAGTTTTCGATGCGCACACCGCTGCGGATGTACAGTGCACCCACCCCTTTAGGACCGTGGAATTTGTGGGCCGAAAGCGACAGCATGTCGATGTTCTGTGCCTGCACGTCTATCTCCACATTGCCCACCGCCTGCACCGCGTCGGTGTGAAACAGCACCCCAGCCTGGCGGCACACAGCGCCGATCTCGGCAATGGGCAGTACGGTACCGATCTCGTTGTTGGCGTACATGATCGATACCAGCGCCGTGTCGGGGCGAATGGCAGCTTTTACGTCCTCGGCGGTGAGCAGGCCGTTTTCGTCTACCGGCAGGTAGGTGACCTCCATCCCCAATTTTTCAAGTTTCTGGGTGGTATGCAGCACGGCGTGGTGCTCAAATACGGTGGTGATCACGTGCTTTTTGCCCTTTTTATAAAGGGCCATAGCCGCGCCTTTGATGGCCCAGTTGTCGGCCTCCGAGCCGCAGCCGGTAAAGTAGATCTCGCGCGGCTTGCAGTGCAGCGCGTCAGCTACCTGCCGGCGGGCCTCCTCGATGGCCGCCAGCGCCCGCCGCCCCTTCTCGTAAATGCTGGAGGGGTTGCCGTATTCCCCTTTTAAATAGGGGAGCATCGCCTCCAGTACCGGCTGACTCACCGGGGTGGTGGCGGCGTTGTCAGCGTATATAAATTTTTTCATACGACTTCACTTCGCTTTCTGCAATTTTAGCTGCCGTTTACCGGCAGCGCCGTATCATAAAAATCGTGTCTGGGCAGCCCTGTTATCGGCTGCAACACTAATATACACTAAAATAGTAGGAATTACAAGTTCTTATGGGAAATTTTTTCGGCCATCTTCTGTCCCGAACCGGTAGCTGGGGCAGGTATGACCGCGTATAGCGGGTGAGCCCCCTACAGCATGTGTGGCCGCACAGGGCGATATGCAGGCTACTTTGCCCACGAGGGGCAGCGCTTAGCAAAGTCCGGCAGTACAGCACAAAATATGGGGGTGCTCAGCGGTGGCGTCGCTTCTGCCGGCCACCGCAATACCGCATCGATCCACTGCAAAAAAGGGGGGCGCGCAGGTGCTCTCGCTGTGCGCTGCCCCGATCGCCCCCTCGAAAAACATTCGAATTTTTAGCCGATATATTTTCTGGATTGTTCTACGGCAAGCTGGTCGCAGCGCTCGTTCTCCGGGTGTCCGGCGTGGCCCTTAACCCAGTGCAGCTGCACCTGGTGGCGCTCCATCAGGTCCAGTATCTGCTGCCACAGATCGGGGTTCAGGGCCGGCTTGCCGTCGCCTTTTTTCCAGCCGCGCTTCTTCCAAGAGGCGGCCCAGCCCTTTTGTACCCCGTCGATAAAATACTTCGAGTCGCTGTACAGCTCCACCCGGCAGGGCTCCTTCAGCGCCGAGAGCGCCGAGATGACTGCTGTCAGCTCCATGCGGTTGTTGGTGGTGTGCTGCTCGCCGCCGGCCAGCTCTCTGGTAGTCTCACCGTAGCGCAATATGGCCCCCCAGCCGCCCGGGCCGGGGTTGCCGCTGCAGGCGCCGTCGGTAAATATCTGCACAGTTTTTTTTGTCTCAGCCATGGGTGTGCTCCTATCTATATATCTACAGCTGCGCAACAGTACAGCGTGCATGTTCTCGCTAGCAGGCGGTGTGCGCCAATGTCACACCGCCTATCAGTATAGAGGAAAATCTCCCCACTCACAAGTACCGGTGCACAAAATGGCCGCCGCGCGCATAGAGTCGCCGCGGTGCCGGGCATACTGCCAGCAGAAGGTGGCCCTCCTGGTCACAGAGTTGACATTGCCTGCAGAAACGTTTAGTATTGTATTATCTATTGTTGTACGGATTTCTCAGCATTCAGCACGCAATGTGCACTTATCGGATACGGAAATAGAAAATTATTATACGGCCCGCCGCTGCCACGTTGCGCGGTCATGGGCTTGGTCCGAGTTGCCGCAAAATGCCCAGTCAGGGCAGTGGGCAGCTCATTTATGGAGGAAATTATGCCAACCAACAGCGACAATCAAAAACCGCAAGGGACCGTAAGGGCCCCCCAGCAGAGAGCAGCTCAGCCCGGCGCCAGACCGGGGGCCGGTAAAGGGGCGCCGCGCCGCCGCCGGCCCGCCCCCAAAAAACCGACTGCCGCCCAGCAGGCTGCGGCCAAAGCAGCGGCCCCCGCCACAGTAAAAGAGCAACCGGCTCAGTCCACCCAGCCTACTCAGCCAACCCAGCCCACTGCTAAGCAGTCGGCCGATGGCGCCAACAAAAAGAAGTTCCGCTTCCAGAGCCGCCGCGGAAAAGGCGGCCAAAAGGTACTGCCCATCCGCATTGTCCCACTGGGCGGCCTGCACGAGGTGGGCAAAAATATGACCCTGATCGAGTACGGCGAAGACATCGTGGTGATCGATTGCGGTATGACTTTCCCCGATAACGACATGCTGGGCGTCGACGTGGTGATCCCCGACTTCGCCTATGCCATGGAAAATAAAAAGCGGCTGCGCGGCATCGTGCTCACCCACGGCCACGAGGACCATATCGGCGCACTGCCCTACTTTTTGCGCCAGCTCAACCTGCCGCTGTACGGCACGCCGCTGACGCTGGGCCTGGTCGAGGGCAAATTAGAGGAGCACCGCCTACTCGAAAAGAGCAAGCTGCACAAGGTGGCCCCCGGCGACGTGGTCACCTTCGGCAAGATCAAGGTGGAATTTATCCGCGTCAACCACTCCATCCCCGACGCGGTGGCGCTGGCCATCCACACCCCGGCGGGCACGCTGGTGCACACCGGCGACTTTAAGATCGACTACGACCCGGTCGACGGACAGATGATCGATCTGCCCCGCTTTGCCGAGCTGGGGCGCGAAGGCGTGCTGGCTCTGCTCATGGACTCCACCAACGCCGAGCGCCCGGGCATGACCCCGTCGGAGCGCAGTGTGGGCCAGGCTTTCGAGACGCTGTTTCAAAAGGCTGACGGCAAGCGCATCATTATCGCCAGCTTCGCCTCCAACATCCACCGTGTACAGCAGATCATCGACTACGCCAAAAAGCACCGCCGCAAGGTAGTCGTCAGCGGCCGCAGCATGGAAAACGTCACCGCTAAAGCCATTGAACTGGGCTACCTGAAGGTGGGTAAAAACCAGATGATCGAGCTGGCCGACGCCGGCAAATACCCGCCGGAAAAACTGGTCATCATCACCACCGGCAGTCAGGGCGAGCCCATGGCCGCTCTGTCGCGGATGGCCAACGGCACCCACCGGCAGATATCGGTCACCGCGCAGGACTTTATCATCATCTCCGCCCGCCCCATCCCCGGCAACGAAAAGCATGTGGGCAGAGTCATCAACGAGCTGCTCAAACTGGGGGCCGAGGTCATCTACGAAGACATGTACGCCGTGCACGTCTCCGGCCACGCCTGTCAGGGCGAGCTCAAGACCATGCTGGCGCTGACCAAGCCCAAGTACTTCTTCCCGGTCCACGGCGAGTACAAGCACTTGGTGAAAAATGCTGGTCTGGGCCGCAGTATGGGCATTAAAAACGACCATATCATCATGGGCGAAAACGGCCATGTAGTCGAGCTGAGCGAGCGCGGCGTCAAGCAGGATGAGGTGGTCACCGCTGGCAAGGTGATGGTCGACGGCCTGGGCGTCGGCGACGTGGGCAGCATGGTGCTGCGCGACCGCCGCCGCCTGTCGCAAGACGGGCTGATGACCATCGTCATCACCATGGACTCCCACACCGGCGAAGTGCTGGCCGGGCCGGATATCGTCTCCCGCGGTTTTGTGTACGTGCGGGAATCCGAGCAGCTGATGCGCGACGCCAAAGCAGTCATCAACAAAACGCTGCAAAAATGCCTGGCCGAGGAACACCGCGACTGGGCCGAGATCAAACTCTCGATCCGGGAGGCGCTATCCATCTTCCTCTGGCAAAAGACCAAGCGCAGCCCCATGATCCTGCCCATCATCATGGAAGTGTAAGATACCCGGTCTATAGCGGCCTGCGCGGCCGCCCACTCAGATAAAGAGGGGGCTTTTGCCCGGGGCGTGTCCCGGCAAGGAAAACGGTACTATGAAGCGATATTTTAGCAGCTTTTCACCTATTTTATACGGCCTGATCATCTTCTGCACCGCCTTTTGCATCATGGCGGGCTTTATCCACCCCGCCTTTTTGGCGGTGGCAGTGGCGGTCTCGCTGGCGGCGCTGGGCTACACGCTGTGGTCTATCGCCAAACTGCGCAAAAAGACCTTTGCCGTCATCGATGCGGCGGTGGGCGGGCTCGACAGCGGCAAGCGGCCGGCCATCAGCAACACCCCGTTGCCGGTGGCCATCACCGAGCCCGGCGGCGAGGTGCTGTGGTACAATGATCTGTTTGCCCAGCTGTTTCCCAAAAAGGGCCAGCTCTACGGCGAGGACGCCACCCGCCTGGTGCAGGGTCTCAACATGGAAAAGGCCCGCACCCCGGTAGGCAGCGAAGTGAACCTGCAGGGCCGCTATTTCACCGCCTTTTTGGCCGAGGCCGGCAGTGAGGAAGAGCACGTGCTGCTGCTCTACCTGGTCGAGATCACCAAGCTCAAGCAGGACTCTATCGAGTTTGGCCTGTCGCGCCCAGCGGTGCTCACCCTGCTGGTCGACAACTACGACGATGTGCTGCAGTCCTATAAAGACAGCGAAAAGGCCCGTATCACCGGCGAGGTGGAGCGGTGCTTGGAAAACTACATCGGGCAGACCACCGGCATCCTCATCAAGGTCTCCAACCGCAAGTTCTACGCGGTGGTGGAGTACCGCCACATGCGCAAGTTCATCGACGAGCGCTTTGCCGTGCTCGACCGCATCCGCAAAATACTGGTCGACGGCAAGATCCCCATCACCCTGTCTATCGGCGTGGGCATGCTGCCCGACACGCTCAGCGAGAACATGAAGAATTCCAGCCACTCGCTGGACATGGCGCTGGGCCGCGGCGGCGACCAGGCGGCGGTCAAGACCATCAACGGCTACGACTTTTTCGGCGGCGTCTCAAAAGGAGTCGAAAAGCGCACCAAGGTGCGCGCCCGCATCATCGCCTCGGCTCTCAAAGAGCTGTGTCAGGGCAGCGAGCAGATCTTCATCATGGGCCATAAGTTCTCCGACCTCGACAGCGTCGGCTCCTCGGTGGGGCTGTGCCGGGCCCTGCGCATGCTGGGCTGCCACGCCTTTGCCGTTATCGACTACGACACCACCCTCTCCCAGCCTCTGGTGGCCCGCATTCAGGAGGCCGATCAGGGCGATATCTTCATCGACGCCGACAGCGCCCAGGAGACGGTGGACAAAAACACTTTGGTCATCGTTATGGACACCCACGCCCAGAACATGGTGGACCGCCCGCACCTGGTGGACCGTGCCGGGGCGGTGGTGGTCATCGACCACCACCGCAAGCGGGTGGACTACATACAGGGGGCGGTGCTCTTTTACCACGAGCCCTATGCCTCCTCCACCAGCGAGATGGTCTCCGAATTGCTGGGCTACCTCAACGAGGACGACCGCATCGAGCAGGTTTTTGCCGAGGCGCTGCTGTCTGGCATCGTGCTCGACACCAAGAATTTCGCCGTCAAGACCGGTGTCAAGACCTTCGAGGCAGCGGCCTACCTGCGCTCGCTGGGGGCCGATACAGTCGAGGTCAAACGGCTCTTCTCCTCCTCGATGGAGGCGTTTCGCAGCCGTACCGCCATCGTCACCAGCGCCAAGATCTATCATCAGTGTGCCATCGCTGTGGCGCAGGAGGATGTGGACGATATGCGGGTGGTGGCCGCCCAGGCCGCCGACGAACTGCTGGAGATCAGCGATGTAAAGGCGTCGTTCGTGCTGTTTTCCCAGGGCAGTCAGGTAAATATCTCGGCGCGCTCCATGGGCCAGCTCAACGTGCAGGTGATCTTAGAGAGCCTGGGCGGCGGCGGCCACCACACTATGGCCGGCGCCCAACTGCGCGAAACCAGTCTCGAGGCGGCGGTGGATATGCTCAAGCAGTCCATCGACATGTACTACAAAAATAACCATATTGCCGACTAGATACCCAACTAAACGCAATATATAAACAAAATATTACCATTTGTATAATATTGCCGCTGCTGGCGGCAGGATAGGAGCGTTACGCAGATGCAGGTGATTTTAAAGGCAGACGTTAAAGGGACCGGCAAAGCCGGCGAGCTGGTAAAGGTGTCCGACGGGTACGCCCGCAATTTCCTCTTTCCCAAAAAACTGGCGATCGAGGCCGATGCCGCCGCCCTCAACGACCTGAAGAACAAGCAGGCCGCTCAGGAGCACCACGTGCAGGAGGAGATCGCCGAGAACCGGGCTATGGCTCAGAAGATCGACGGCAAAACGGTGGTGGTCAAGGCCAAGGCCGGCAAAGAGGGCAAGCTCTTCGGCTCGGTCACCGGCAAAGAGATCGCGGCCGAGATAAACGCCCAGTTCGGGGTGTCTGTCGACAAGCGCAAGATCAAGCTGGATACCGCCATCAAGGCCTTTGGCAGCTACAGCGCAGTAGTGCGTTTTACCCACTCGGTAGAGGCCAAAATGAGCGTGCAGGTGACCGAGCTGTAAAAACGGCGAGCGAGCAGACTGGGCATTGCCCGGTCTGTAGCTGTGTAGGGGCCGGAGCGGCCGCAACGGAGGTGAGGAGATGGAAAACTACGGGACCGATGCCTACGGGCTGGGTCTGCCCTACAGCCTGGAGGCCGAGCAGTCGGTACTGGGCGGCATACTGCTCGACCCCAACTGTCTAAACGGGGTCATCGACCGGCTGCGGCCCGAGCAGTTTTACAACCCCCAACATCAGGAGATCTACCGCTGTGTAGTGCGCATGTTCACCACCGGTGAACCCATCGACTTCGTCACCCTGCTCGATGAGGTGTGCAGCCAAAATATTTTCGAGAGCAAAGAGCAGGCCAAGGTCTACCTGACCACCATCGCCCAAACGGTGCCGTCGCTCTCGAATATGGATACCTACGCCTCGATCATCGAGGAAAAATTCATGCTGCGCAACCTGCTCAGCACCGCACGCGAGATCATCGACGATACCACCAGCGGCGGTCACGACCCGGCTATGCTGCTGGATGCCGCCGAGCAGAAGATCTTCGACATCCGCCAGGGGCGCAGCGTACAGGGCCCCCAGCGCATCGACAAGATCATCATCGATACCTTCGATAGCCTGCAGCAGATCTCCGGCTCCGACAAGCAGGAGTTCACCGGCCTGTCCACCGGCTTTAGCGGGGTAGACCACCTGATCTACGGCCTCAACAAGTCCGACCTCATCTTGCTGGCCGCCCGCCCGGCCATGGGTAAGACCGCCTTTGCCCTCAACCTGGCCACTAACGTGGCCAATCGCAGCGACAAGGCGGTGTGCATCTTCTCACTCGAGATGTCTAAAGAGCAGCTGGTCTCCCGCGTGCTGTCCAGCGAGGCCTCGGTCTCATCGGCCGCCTTCCGCACCGGCGATCTCACCCCGCAGGAGTGGGCCAGCCTGGTCACCACCGCCGAGCGGCTCTCTAAAAAAGAGATCTATATCGACGACTCGTCGGCCATCACCATTCCCGAGATGAAAGCCCGCCTGCGGCGCATCAAAAACCTGGGTCTGGTGGTCATCGACTACCTGCAGCTGATGACCTCCGGCAAGCGTATCGAGAGCCGTGTGGCCGAGGTGTCGGACATGACGAGAAACTTAAAGATCATGGCCAAGGAGCTGGATGTGCCCATCATCACCCTGTCCCAGCTCTCCCGCGGCCCCGAGAGCCGGCCGGACAAGCGGCCAATGCTCTCGGATCTGCGCGAGTCGGGCTCTATCGAGCAGGACGCCGACATCGTCATGTTCCTCTACCGCGACGCCTACTACAACCGCGACAGCGAGGAGCAGAACGTGGCCGAGTGCATCGTGGCCAAAAACCGCCACGGCGAGGTGGACACCGTCAAGCTGGGCTGGGATGGCGAGCACACCCGTTTCTCCTCGCTGGAGACCTACCGCGATGCCCCGTTCTAGCGCGCTCGAGCAGATAGCCGCCGACACCGCCGCCCGCTGGCAAATGTTGCCGCCGGGCACATCGGTGGTGGCGGCAGTGTCCGGCGGAGCCGATTCTATGGCCCTGCTGCAGCTGCTGCTGGAACTGGCACCGGACCGCCGTCTGCAGGTCACCGCCGCCCACCTCAACCACTGCTTGCGGGGGCCGGAGTCCGACCGCGACGAGCAGTTCGTGACCGCGTGGTGTGCCGCCGCCGGGGTCGACTGCGTCACCCGCCGGGCCGACGTTGCCGGTCTCAGCCGCCGCAGCGGCCAGTCGCTAGAAGAGGCGGCCCGCACCCTGCGCTACGACTTTCTGTACCAGGTGGCGGCCGAGCGCGGGGCGGTGCTGGCCACCGCCCACACCGCCACCGACAACTTCGAGACCGCCCTGTTTCGCCTGGCCCGGGGCACCGGTCTCGGCGGCCTGTGCGGTATCCCGCCGGTGCGCAGCTTCCGCTGGCAGGGCTATACCGGCCGGCTGGTGCGCCCGCTCATCGAGGTCAGCCGCCGGCAGGTAGAGGACTACTGCCAGCGCCGCCAGCTGCCCTACATCACCGACAGCACCAACCTGCAGCCGGTGTACAGCCGCAACCGGCTGCGGCTACAGGTGTTGCCGGTACTGCGGTCGCTCAACAGCGCGCTGGAACAGAGCTTTGTCAAAACGGCCCGCCACCTGGGCCAGGATCAGGACTATCTGTGTGCCCAGGCCGAGGCCCTGTACCGGCAGCTGGCCGGCGGCCCTGCCGGCCCGTCGCTCGATGCCGCCGGCCTGCTGGCGGCCCATCCGGCCCTGGCGGCCAGAGTGGCGGCCCGCTTCTTAAAAGAGCAGGACCTGCCCGCCGGCGAAGCCGAGATCCAAAAGCTGTTGTCTGCCGCCGCCGGCACAAAGCAGCAGCTCACTGCCAATACTTTTTTGTGTCTGCAGGGCACACAGCTGTGTCTGTACCGGCCGCCGACACCGGCTGCACCCATCCCCGCCCAGCCGGTAGCGGTGGGCAAAATGTATAGTATCGGTCAAAAAAAGCTGATGGTATGTGTGCTAAGTCAGGAAAAATATGGGGCCGAGAAGAAAATTAACAAAAAATTCTTCATAAATTTTATGGACTATGATAAGATATGTAATGCTCTGACCTTGCGCAGCCGGCAGCCGGGCGACCGGATCCATCTGGCCGGGCGGGGCGTGGGTAAGACTGTAAAAAAACTGCTGAACGAGCAGAAGGTGCCCAGTGCCGAGCGCTGCCACCTGCCGCTCCTGGCAGACCAAAAGGGCGTCGTCTGCCTGCCGGGCATCGGTATCGACAGCCGGGTGGCGGTAGACGAAAAGACCAAAAACATAGCAGCTGTGTATTATGGGGAGGACTTCTGATGAAAAACGACGTGCTGAAGGTGCTGCTCACCGAAGAGCAGATCCACGAGAGAGTGGCCGAACTGGGCGCGCAGATCGCCAAAGATTATGCAGATAAAAATCTGCTGCTGGTCAGCGTGCTCAAGGGCTCGGTCGCCTTTATGGCTGACCTGATGCGGGCCATCGATATCCCGCTGGCCATCGACTTTATGGCTGTGTCCAGCTACGGCTCGGGTGTAAAAACCTCCGGCGTGGTTAAGATAATCAAAGACCTGGAGATCGACCTCACCGGCCGCGATCTGCTCATCGTCGAGGACATCCTCGACAGCGGCATGACCCTCAGCTACATCATCGACATGCTCGAGACCAGAAACCCCAACAGCGTGCGCATCTGCACCCTGCTGGATAAGCCCGAGCGCCACCAGGTAGACGTTCCGGTAGAGTACATCGGTTTCACCGTGCCCGACGAATTCGTCATCGGCTACGGCCTCGATTACGACGAGCGCTACCGCAACCTGCCCTATATCGGCGTACTCAAACCCGAAGTCTACGAGAGCGCCGAGTAAAACACCGGTAGTTTTTGCGCGCCGCGCCCCGCAGGGCCCCGGCGCCGCCGACCGGCTCTCGGCGTCTGCGCGCCGGGGGCCGGTCTCTATAAAAAGCAGCCGCCCTGCGGCTGTACCGCATACCGAGTTTTTTGATGAGCGCGCGCCGGCTGCCGCCATCGGTGCCCCGCACCTGATAAGGTGGGCAGTATTGTGCGCGCCCTGATAATTGCGCGCCCTGATAATAAAGTTTTCCCCTCGCCGCCTGCCGGCGGCGATCCCCCCCACCGAGCGCACAGCGCGCCGACGTATGACCGAGCGGACAGGCGAGCAGCCGGCCCGACTTTGAGGAGTGAAGCCATTTTGAATAAGAAAAGAGGCAGAGGTGCGGGCCTTGGCATCTATCTGCTGTTGCTGCTGGTACTCATCGGCAGCGCATTTTACCTGCTGAATATGAAGTCCAGCGACGCTCTATCCTATCAGGACGTGCTGGGCTACTTCGACAAGAACCGGGTCGAGGAGTACTCGCTCGACTTCGGCACCGGCGAACTGAAGATGAAACTGCGGGGCCAGCAACAGGTGGTCGAGTACAAGGTCCCCAACGTGCAGCTGTTCATCAACCACACCGAAGAAAAGGTGCTGGCCTATAACGAGGAGAATCCCGGCAATCCCATCACCTACGACTACAAGCCCGAAGTGGTGGCTCCCTGGTGGGTGAGCATGCTGCCCTCGCTGCTGCTCATCGGCGGCATGGTGTTCCTCTGGATCTTCATGATGCGCCAGTCCGGCAGCGGCGGCGGAAAAATGTCCTCTTTCGGTAAGGCCAAGATCAAGCAACAGCCCGCCGACGGCCAAAAGGTCACCTTTGAAGATGTGGCCGGCGCCGACGAGGAAAAAGAAGAGCTCAAAGAAGTGGTGGAGTTTTTGCGCAATCCGGGCCAGTTCTCGGCCCTGGGTGCCCGCATCCCCAAAGGCGTGCTGCTCATCGGCCCTCCGGGCACCGGTAAAACGCTGCTGGCCAAAGCCGTCGCCGGCGAGGCAAAGGTGCCGTTTTTCTCCATCTCCGGCTCTGACTTTGTCGAGATGTTCGTCGGCGTGGGCGCATCCCGCGTGCGCGACCTGTTCGACCAGGCCAAAAAAGCGGCCCCCAGCATCGTCTTTATCGACGAGATCGACGCCGTCGGCCGCCAGCGCGGCGCCGGTCTGGGCGGCGGCAACGACGAGCGCGAGCAGACGCTCAACCAGCTGCTCGTCGAGCTCGACGGCTTTGGCGCCAACGAGGGCGTCATCGTCATCGCCGCCACCAACCGCCGCGACGTGCTCGACCCGGCCCTGCTGCGCCCCGGCCGTTTCGACCGCGAGGTGTATGTGGGCTACCCCGACATCAAGGGCCGCGAAGAAGTGCTCAAGGTGCACGCCCGCGGCAAGCCGCTGGGCCCCGACGTAGACCTGGGCGTCATCGCCAAGACCACCGCCGGCTTTACCGGCGCTGACCTGGCCAACCTGCTAAACGAGGCGGCCCTGCTGGCGGCCCGTCGGCACAAAAAGGCTATAACCGACGACGATATCCAAGAGGCCACCATCAAGGTGGTGGCGGGCCCCGAGAAAAAGAGCAAGGTGGTATCGCCCAAAGAGCGCAGGCTCACCGCCTACCACGAGGCCGGGCACGCCATCGTCACCCACTACTGTCAGTACCAGGACCCGGTGCATCAGATCTCTATCATCCCCCGCGGGATGGCCGGCGGCTACACCATGAGCCTGCCCAAAGAGGACCGCAGCTACAAGACCCGCAGCCAGATGTTTGAGGACATCGTCACCCTGCTGGGCGGCCGGGTGGCCGAGCAGCTCATCCTCGACGATATCTCCACCGGCGCCTCCAACGATATCGAGCGCGCCACCAGTATCGCCCGGGCCATGGTCACCCGCTACGGTTTCAGCGAGAAGCTGGGCCCCATCGTCTACGGTACCGACCAGGAAGAGGTATTCCTGGGCCGCGACCTGGGTCAGGCCCGCAACTACTCCGAGGGCATAGCCACCCAGATCGACGCCGAGATGCGCGCCATCATCGACCGCGCCTACGAGCAGGCCAAGACCATCCTCCAGCAGCATATGGATAAGCTGCACCAGGTGGCCGGCGTGCTGCTGGAATACGAAAAGGTCGACGGCGACACCTTCGCCAAGCTCATGGACGGCGAGAGCACCCTCGAGGGTGCCGACAGCGCCCCGCAGCTGGCTGGCGCCGCCGATAGCGACACCGGCATCGATGTCGACCGCGACCTGGGCGGCCATCTCGACAGCGGCGACGCGCCCCAGACCTGATAGCCGCTCTATAAATACCACGCCTTTTAAGCGCTCGCGCCAATGCGGGCGTTTTTTGGTGCCGGGGCCCATCTGCCCGGGGCCCGGTTTTGCATTTTTTGCAAAAGATGGGTATAATGCTAAATGTATGCGGCTGCGCCCCCCAGCGCCGCCGAGCCCCCAAAAACAGGCGATCATTTGCAGCGATGCAGTATATACAAAGAGGAGCAATCTATGGCAAGATCCAAAAAGACCTACGGCAACGAGAGCATCTCGGCCCTCAAAGGGGCCGACCGGGTGCGCAAGCGCCCGGGGGTCATCTTCGGCTCAGACGGGCTGGAGGGCTGTGAGCACGCGGTGTTCGAGATCCTCTCCAACTCCATCGACGAGGCCCGCGGCGGCTTTGGCGACAAGATCGTCGTCACCAAATACCGCGACAACTCCATCGAGATCGAGGATCACGGCCGCGGCATCCCCATGGACTACAACCCCAAAGAGGACAAGTACAACTGGGAACTGGTGTTCTGCGAGCTGTACGCCGGCGGCAAATACGACGCCGACGGCGACGAGAGCTACCAGTACTCGCTGGGCCTCAACGGCTTAGGCCTCTGCGCCACCCAGTACTCCAGCGAGTACATGGACGCCACCGTGGTCACCGGCGGCTACAAGTACCAGATGCACTTTGAAAAAGGGGAGCCGGTGGGCGACCTGCAAAAAGAGGCCACCAACGCCCGGCAGACCGGCACCAAGATCCGCTGGCGTCCCGACTTAGAAGTGTTTACCGATATCGACATCCCCGACAGCTACTACCACCAGACCATCAAGCGCCAGGCGGTGGTCAACTCCGGCGTGCTGTTTTTGCTGCGCATACAGGGTGACAGCGGCTTCGAGACCACCGAGTACTTCTATCAAAACGGCATCAAAGACTACGTGCAGGAGCTGGCCGGGGAAGAGTCGCTCACCGCGCCCCAGTACTGGCAGACCGAGACCTCCGGCCGCGACCGGGCCGACAAAAAAGACTACAAGGTCAAGCTGTCGGTGTCCTGCTGCTTTTCAAACCGCGCCCAGCAGGTGGAGTACTACCACAACTCCAGCTTTCTAGAGCACGGCGGCTCGCCCGAGCGGGCGGTAAAAAACGCCTTCGTCTACCAGATCGACGCCTACCTGAAGCAAAACGCCAAATACCTCAAAGGCGAGAGCAAGATCACCTATCAGGACGTGGAGGACTGTCTCATCCTGGTCAGCTCCTCTTTCTCCACCCAGACCTCCTACGAGAACCAGACCAAAAAATCCATCACCAACCCCTTTATCGCCCAGGCCATGACCGATTTCCTCAAGAAGTCGCTCGAGGTCTACTTCCTCGAAAATCCCGAGGATGCCACCAAGATCAGCGAGCAGGTGCTCATCAACAAGCGCAGCCGCGAAAAGGCCGAGAACACCCGCAAAAACCTCAAAAAAACGCTGTCCACCACCATGGACATGGCCAACCGGGTGCAGAAGTTCGTCGACTGCCGCACCAAAGATACCTCCCGACGCGAGATCTACATCGTGGAGGGCGACTCGGCGCTGGGCGCCTGCAAGCTCAGCCGCGACGCCGAGTTTCAGGCCATCATCCCGGTGCGGGGCAAGATCCTCAACTGTCTCAAGGCCGAGTTCCACAAGATCTTTAAAAACGACATCATCAACGATATCATCAAGGTGCTGGGCTGTGGGGTAGAAGTCAAGTCCAAAGCCAACAAAGACCTCTTGAGTTTCGATATCAACCAGCTGCGCTGGAACAAGGTCATCATCTGTACCGATGCCGATGTAGACGGCTTTCAGATCCGCACGCTCATCCTTACCATGCTCTACCGGCTCACCCCCACCCTCATCGACGAGGGCTATGTCTTTATCGCCGAATCGCCGCTGTACGAGATAAATACTAAAAATAAGACCTACTTTGCCTATACCGAGAGCGAAAAGACCGATGCGCTGCAGAAGATCGGCAAGGAAAAGTTCACCATCCAGCGCTCTAAAGGCCTGGGCGAAAACGACCCCGACATGATGTGGATGACCACCATGAACCCCGATACCCGCCGCCTTATAAAGGTCACCGCCGCCGACGTGCAGGAGACCGCCCGCGTGTTCGACCTGCTGCTGGGCGACAACCTTTCCGGCCGCAAAGACTTTATCGCCACCCACGGGCAGGATTACCTGGACGTGCTGGATGTCTCGTGAGCGCATCTGCGCCGCCCTTTGGCCGCCTGATGGGCGGCATATGACCTGTTAGAAAGTGAGAGCTGTATGGCACCCAGAAAGAAAAAAGAACCCACCGTCAAAAAACAGGTGAATCCCAACGCCGAGATAGCCGGCGCCGGCATCGTCGTCGAGCAGCCCATCGTGCAGACGCTGGAAGAAAACTATATGCCCTACGCCATGAGCGTCATCGTCTCGCGCGCGCTGCCCGAGATCGACGGCTTTAAGCCCGCCCACCGCAAGATCCTCTACACCATGTACAAAATGGGCCTGCTCAAGGGCCCGCGCTCCAAGTCGGCCAACATCGTGGGCTCCACTATGAAATTAAACCCCCACGGCGACGCCGCCATCTACGAGACCATGGTCCGCCTGTCGCGGGGCAACCAAACGCTTTTGCACCCCTATGTCGACTCGAAGGGCAACTTCGGTAAGGGCTACTCCCGCGACATGTCCTATGCTGCCAGCCGCTATACCGAGGCCAAGCTCGACGATATCTGCGGCGAACTGTTCCGCGACATCGACAAAGATACCGTCGACTTTATCGACAACTACGACAGCACCACCAAAGAGCCCACCCTGCTGCCGGTCACCTTTCCCACCATCCTCACCAACTCCACCATCGGCATCGCCGTGGGCATGGCCAGCGCCATCTGTTCGTTTAACCTCAAAGAGGTGTGCGACACCACCATCGGCCTCATCAAAGACCCCGATTTCGATATCGCCGGTACCCTCAAGGCGCCCGACTTTGCTATCGGCGGCATCTACCTCTATGACGAGCAGGAGATGAAGCGGGTCATCGACACCGGCCGCGGCAGCTTAAAGATACGCGCCCGCTACCGCTACGACGAAAAAGAAAACTGTATCGAGATCACCGAGATACCGCCCACCACCACCGTCGAGGCCATCATCGACAAGATCGTCGACCTCACCAAGCAGGGCAAGGTGCGCGAGCTAAACGACGTCCGCGACGAGACCGACCTCTCCGGCCTCAAGATCACCCTCGATCTAAAGCGCCGGGTCGACCCCGATAAGCTCATGGCCAAGCTGCTGCGCATGACCCCGCTGCAGGACAATTTCTCCTGCAACTTTAATGTGCTCATCGCCGGCAGCCCGCGGGTGATGGGGGTCAGGGAACTGCTGAACGAGTGGATCGCCTTCCGCCGCGAATGCGTCAAGCGCCGCATCTACTTCGACCTCAAAAAGAAAAAAGACCGGCTGCACCTGCTGCTGGGCCTGGCGAAAATCCTGCTGGATATCGACAAGGCGGTGGCCATCGTCCGCGAGACCGAGGAGGAGCAGGAAGTGGTGCCCAACCTGATGATCGGGTTTGGCATCGACAAGATACAGGCGGAGTACGTGGCCGAGATCAAGCTGCGCCACCTAAACCGCGAGTACATCATCGGCCGCACCAGTGAAAAAGATCAGCTGCAAGACGAGATCGCCCGCATGGAGGAGATCTTAAAGAGCGCCAAAAAGCTGGATAAGATCATCATCGACGAGCTCAAAGAGGTGGCCAAAAAGTACGGCCAGCCCCGCCTGACCGAGATCTCTTACACCGACGACCTGATCTACGAGCCCGAGAGCGAGCAGGTACAGGCCTACGATGTCAAACTGTTTTTCACCAGCGAGGGCTACTTCAAAAAGATCACCCCCCAGTCCTGGCGCATGAGCAGCGTGCACAAGCTCAAAGACGGTGACACCGTCGTGCAGGAGATCGATACCCAAAACGACTGCGATCTGCTGTTTTTCACCGACCGCTGCCAGGTCTATAAGGCCAAAGCCGCCCAGTTCGACGACACCAAAGCCAGCCTCATCGGCGACTTTATCCCCGCCAAGCTCGAGATGGAGCAGGGCGAGCGGGCCCTCTACATGGTGCCCACCCGCGACTACAGCGGCTACATGCTGTTTTTCTTTGCCAGCGGCAAGATCGCCAAGGTGAACCTCTCCGCCTACCAGACCAAGCAAAACCGCCGCAAGCTGGTGGGCGCCTACAGCGACAAGTCGCCGCTGGTGGCGGTGTACTGGGTGCCCGAGGACAGCGAGTTTTTGCTGCGCACCTCGCTGGACCGCATGCTCATCGTCAACTCGGCGCTCATCGCCCCCAAACAGACCAAAAACACCCAGGGTGTGGCCGGCATCAAGCTCACCAAAAATGCAGTGCTGCAAACGGTGGTGCCGCTGGCGCGAGCCGAGCTGCAAGACGAGCACCGCTACCGCACCAAGACCATCCCCTCCATGGGGGCCAAAATAGCCGCCGAAGACCTGGCCAGCCAGCTGACTTTGGGCCAGTAAAAGCTGCCTTCTCATAAAAAATAGCCGCGTCCCTTCTAAAATAGGGCCGCGGCTATTTTTTTATAGCGGTCCAAAACCCGCACTTTGGACGTGGTCGTGCAGCTGGCAGTAGACAGCGGCCGGTTTTTTCAAAAAATATGCCGCCTGGACCCAGGCCCCTTGTACAGAGAGCGCCCCCAAACGCGAGTAACTGCCAAGCCTATCTTCTTTATTCCCCAGCTACGCGGTCGGCCTGCCCGCCGGTAAGCGAAAACGGCACGGCACTGGTGTTTCCCAGCCGGTCGCTGCTCAGCAGGGTATAGCTGCCGTTTGGCAGTGCGGCGGCGTAGCAGCCGCCTTCCACCTTATCCAAATAGGTCGCTTCGCCGCGTGCGTCTACCACCCGCAAGCTGTCGGCTGCCAGCCCGCTGTCATCGTGCACGGTAAAGTACACCAGTTCTTCGGTGGGCCGTATCTCGGCCAGTGTCGGCCCCTGTCGGTCCAGATCGGTCACCGTCACCTGCCGGCGGTGTACCCGGCCGGTATTCGCTATCGCCCGCAGCGTATAAGTCCCGTTTTGGGAGATGGGCAACGTGTAGCACCCGTCTTTGCCCCGGGCCATATCGGTGGTGTGGCCGCTGCTGTCGCTCAGTCCCCCCCGCGGGGCGGGTATCCCGCCGATACAGGCGGTGAGTATCGCCGCCGCGGGCGACTGTTGCAGCTCGCAGTGCAGGGCAAACGGGGCCAGCTGCACCCCGCCCACACACAAAATAGCGGGGGCCCCCACCGCCGCCGCTACCGCACTGCCCGGCAGCGCCGGTCTCGGCAGCTGCCGGCAGCTGTACCGCAGCAAAAGCCCCATCGGCACCAGCGCAAAGGTGCCGCCCAACTGCTGCCGCAGCGCGCGTTTGGCCGCCGTCAGCAGCCGGTCTACCGTACTGGTAGAGCACTGCATCATCTCTGCGATCTGGGCCACCGTGTACTGGCTAAAGTAGCGCAGAGCCAGCACCTGCCGCTGTCTCTGCGGCAGTTTGGCAATAGCCGCCGACACAGTCAGCGCCGTATCGCGCAGCTGCAGGTCCTGGGGGCTGGGCAGCTGTGCGGCCTGCTCCAGGTCGGCCTCTGCTACCGGTTTGGCCCTGGCCTGGGCCCGGCGGATGTTCTGGCACACCAGGTAGGTAGTGCGGTTTAAAAAAGCCACTACCGCCCGCGGCTTTTCCAGCTGCTGCAGCGAGCGGTGCAGCACCAGATAGCACTCCTGTACCGCGTCCTCCGCCAGCTGCTCATCGCCCAGTATCGACAGCGCCTGGTAGTACTGCGCGGCAGCTGTGGCCCGGTACAGCTGCGCAAAGGCCCGCTCGTCGCCGCCCCGCGCCCGTAGTACCAGCTGCTCCAGCTGGTGGTGTCCCAATTTTCCCATAATTTACCCCCTGTATGGCTGGCTGGTACGGCGGTATTATAGTACAAGTGCCGCCAAAATGCAAAAAATAAAAAACTTTGTCGAGCAGTGGGGTAAAAGTATCTGCCGGCGACACTTAGTTACATCTACTTTTATTCGGGGCCTCTTTGCGCCCCGCCGACAAACACAAAAAAGGGGAGACCAAAATTGAGACACCTTATACGAGGCAAGAACCGGCGTGGGGGCCGGTCTGTCGCGCTGGCTCTGGCCTGTGCTCTGCTGCTGGCCGCCTTTCCCACCCCGCCCAGCACGGCCCGGGCAGCCCAAAAAGACGGCTCGGTCACCCAGTGCACCGACCTCAACCAGATGTTTAATATCGTCAATGTAGCCGGTACGCCGACCACGATCAGGGAAAGCACGATCAGTATTTCAGGAAAAAATGCACAAGTTTGTGGTGGGGCAAAAAGCAAAAAAAAGATTTCGCTGCGAACTGATTGGGAGATAGAAATGTTGGTGACCTTACCGAGCCTATCTACCTGTCTGGCCAGCTGGTCGACCTTTAATATTTTTTCAGAGAATGGAAATGTATTACAATTTATACTGCTCAACCATACAACAGGTAGCAGTTCAGTAGGTTGGCATAGCAATTCAAATTGGGGAACCTGTACAGCGATCCTATACGGCGCACAGGGTTCTAGGAATGATTTTGGCCCGAGTGCAGCAATTAGCGGGTATCAAAAAAAGATATCTGCGAGTGATTTCGGCTCGCAAAAACCGGCCAGTTTATCCTATCATTGGGATAATATCACAAAACAAGGGACCTTTACGTTCGTTTACAATGGTCATACTACGGTATTTGTAAATAACAAGATTTCAGATGAGACAGTATATCTATCGCTGGAAGGAGCGGTTGAAGCGAGCGGAGTGAGCCATTATCTTACATCGCAGATGCAGTTCACCGGCTTTCGCTACACCCAGTACCAGCCCACCATGTCGGTGCGCTTTCTCGACCCCGGCGACAATACAAAAGAGCTGCATTACGCCCTGCCCGGCGATACCGTCACCGTCGAGGCCACCGCCCAGAACATCGGCAGCACCTACAGCTTTCCCGCCGCCCTCAAAAACAGCGACCTAAACGCCCATGTGGGCATAACGCCCTGTACCGGCAGCGACCAGAAGATCTATATCGGCAGCACCCCCGTCGCCACCGATACCACCCACGACATCACCAAAGACAGCGGCATCGCCTTTTCGCTGCCCACCGGTGACGACGCGGTCACCATCCGCTACAACGCCACCGTCACCGGCGATTCCGGCACCACCGCCACCGTCTACCAGCGGCTACAAGACGATTTCTTTAAAAACAACTACTACCACCAGTCCTCGCTTACAGTGGGCGCGCCCATGGTGTCGGATGACGAGGACCCCGACCACTACGACTATATCGTAGAGGGCCCGGCCGGTGAAAATGGCTGGTATACCGGTACCGTCACCATCGCCCTGGCTCCCGACAGCACCTACGACGAACTGTACTTCGCCGGCGCCGCCGCCCCCAGCGAGAACGGCCAAAAACAGTTTGAAACCGACACCGCCGGCACCCAGACAGATTTTTACGGCGTACAGACCTCCGACGGCAAGCGCTCCGGCGACACCAGCGAGACCCTCAAGATCGACAGCGCCGCTCCCACCCTGCAGCTCACCGACCGCGGCACCATGTCTTTTTCTCTAAAAGATAGCCTCTCCGGCGTGTGGAAGCTGCAGGTAAAACTGCCCGGCGGCGGTTGGCAGGATCTACAGCTCTACGCTCTCACCGACGGGGCCGGCGACCCAGTCCAGACCGCCGCCCACACCGGCTTTACCGGCCTGCCAAACGGCACCTACCAGTATCGGGCAGTCGATGCAGCGGGCAACACCAGCGACCCGGTCACCGTTAAAAAGACCGATGTGGCCCCGGTCATCGTGGCCGACGACACAGCCACGGTCCAGCACAGTGCCGCCACAGCCGACTCGCTGTCGCCGCAGGCGGTGTTCGATATGATCGCCGGCGACGATATTGCCGTCACCGCCCCTGCCGGCAGCGTCAAAACACCGGCGGTGCACAATACGCTGCCCACCGTCGACGGCGCCGCCCGCATCCAGCTGTACGATGAGCAGATCAGCTGGCGTCTCGAGCAGCCGGGCAGCAGTTTCACACCGCAGACCGGTGCCGCCAGCACCACGCGCATCCCGGTCGACCTGCCCTGCGGCAAGTATATCCTCACCTTCAGCCAAAACGGTGCCGATGACGACGGCCACACCGCCCCGCCCAAGGTCTGTACCCTGTACGTGGTAGAGGGCCAGGCTCCCGACGTGCAGCCCGGCGGCGACACCACCTACCCCGACGGTCGCCCTGACACAGACCCCGATGACGCGGTATTTCCCCCAGACCAGCCCGAGCCCGATATCGACGACCAGGGTCAGGTGCACCGCACCCTCATCGACCAGATCACCGAGCAGCTGCAAGACCCGCCAGCCGGCGGCGGGCGGTACACCCGGCAAAATATGCTGGACCTATTTGCCGGCCGCTATCAGGTCACCTCCTCCCAGCCCGATGGCCTGCTCCAGTGGGGCCAGCTGCACATCACCCACCAGGGCCAGCCGGCGTCAGAGCTCGGCACCACCCGCCCCGGCCAGTACATCATCACCCGCACCGCCACCGACAGCGCCGGCAACACCACCACCATCCAGCTCACCTATACCTTTGTCGAGCGCCCGGTGGTAGATCCGCCCCACGTACAGCCCGGCGACGGTCCCATCCAGCCCGATTGGCCCCAAAACCCCGATCAGCTGCCGGAGGTCACCGTCACGCCCGACGGCCAAAACCCCACCATCAGCCACGCGCTGCTGCGCGACGAGTTGGTGCAGGATATCGGCATCGCCCCGCCGTTTGGCGGCCACCTCAGCGCCCAGACAGCGGCCGGCTGGTTCGACGGCCGCTACCGGCTGCAGTCGGCGCTGCCCTACCCGGCCGACACGCTCACCTATTCGCCCATTCAAATACTCGACAGCCAGGGCCGCGACATCACCGCGCTAGGTATCGACACCACCGCTCCCGGCAGCTATACCATCCGCCGCACCGCCACCGATCTGCTGGGCAACACCACCACCGTCGAGCTGTCCTATCAGCTCACCCAGCGCCAGGCCCAGATAGAGCCGGGCGAGACCGGCACCTCGACCGGCGACGGCGGCCACCAGTCCGGTAGCGACGGCGCGAATGGCGGCGTAAATACCGGCGAACACCGCCGCTGCTGGGTGCACTGGCTGGCACTGCTGGCGGCCGGGTGCACCGCCGGCTATACCTGGCTGGTGCTGCGCCGACAGGATGAGGAGGAGCAAGATCCCAATGAGATATAGAGACCTGTTTTTCTACAGCGGTATGACCGCTATCGCCTGCCTGCTGTGGGCACTGCGCGGCTGCGCACTGGATATGGGGACTATCCTGTTGCTGGCAGTCGCCGTCCTGCTCTCGCTGGCGGTGCTGCTGCGCCGCGAAAAAAGGCGAAAATAGCGATTCCTGAAACCGTTCAGCCAATTTAAAAAGCCCACCGGGAGTCTGCCTCCAGTGGGCTTTTTGGCCGTCTGGCCGCGGCGGGCGCCCATGGGCTCTCGCCGATGACTGCCCAAAACAGCAGTGTAGAGACAGAAATATTTTCCAGCTGCTCCCATCGTCATTTTTTTGACAAATTGTAGATGACAGGCGTATAATGAGGTAACAAATATGTTTATTTTTCTTATAAACAGAGCGATTATTGTGACCATCAGTGTGTGATGGGGAGGATTATGTTATGAAAAAACGCTTTTGCGCCTGGGCGCTTTCACTGCTTTTGGCAGTCTCGCTCTTTACCCCAGTCCCCACCGCACAAGAAGGCGTCGTGCTGCGGGTGGGCCCCGGCGGCGACTGTGCCACCGCCCAGCAGGCTTTGGATAGCCTCAGCGCCGATACCGGCGCGCTCACACTGATCTTCACCGCCGACTTGGGCGAGCAGGGCACGCTCGAGCTGCCGCCAGATAAAGGCATCACCACAGTCACGCTGGGCAGCAACGACGGCGGGCTCTACACAGTGGGTGCCTACGAAGTGTACGCCAGCGGTATCCCCCTCACAGTAGACGGGGTAAAGATAAACTACCTGTACGGCGGCGGCCACAACCAGACGGTGCCCTCCACCAGCGTCACCGTGCGCAGCGGAAGTGTTCGCTGGCTGCTGGGCGGTGGTGGGGCCGACGTGGCGGGCGGCGTGGCACAGGTCACCGGCCAGGTGTCCATCCGCTTTGAAAATGCCGACGTAGCGCCTTACTCTAACAATGACGACTATCTCTGGGGCGGTGGCGGCACCAGCACTGCCGGTACCGATGTGTCGGTGGGCTCGGTCTCCATCTCCATCTCCGGCACCACGATGCAGCGCGAGATCATGGGCGGCAGCTACGTATCAGCGCGTGATGCCGTCGGCAACACCGGCCACGTGGACATTGCCATCAGCGATTGTACCATCGAGGGGGATGTGTACGGCGGCGGGGAGAGCAGTGGCACATCGGCTACATCCACCTCTCAAAGCACCCGTATCGCCATTCAAAACAGCACTTTCCCCCTGTACGACGGCACTTATGGCGGCAACATCTTGGGCGGTGGCTTTATCATGAATACTGACGGCTGCGTCGACGTGCTGGGCAGCGCCGTGCTCGATATAAAAAACAGTACCATCACCGCCGCCATCGGCGGCCCGCTGGCTTTTTCCAGCAAAACGGCCCGGGCCGGCAGCACTTCGGTCACCCTCACCGGCTGCACCGTGCGCGAGTTGGTCTGCGGCGGCAGCTACAGCGGCGACGGGGTGGCCGCCGTCTATAGCGGCAGCAGCGCGGTGCACATCGTAGATGGCATCACCTTCCCGAGCGGCGGCGCCATCTACACCCAGGGCTATGTCGAGGAAGATGGCACCGCCACCGTCGAGGGCGCCAGCACCCTCACCATCACCGGCAGCCCGGTCACCGTCGACCTGCTCGACGGTGTCACCGACCTGGCGCTGGGTGACCCGCTCACCGTCACCGGCCAGTATATCCCAGTCGATCCCGACCGCCCGGCCGCAGTGTCGCTGCTGGGCACTGGCTGGCGGCATCAGGATGCGCTCATCTCCTACCAGGGTCAGGATACTGCCGCCAGCTGGTTTACCTTTGCCGACGACAGTCCGGCCGCATTTCAGCCGGGGCCCCCGGCGGTGTGGTCGCTCAATACCCCCGATATACGCGTCACCACCCAGATACAGGGGCAGGGGAGCATCGATCCCAGCGGCCCGCAGACAGTGCCCTGGAACAGCACCGTCACCTTTACCGCCCACCCGGCTGCCGGCTGGCAGCTCGACAGCGTCACCGCCGGCGGACAGCCGGTAGAGGTCGCGCAAAACAGCTTCTCTCTGCCGTCGCTGCGGGCCGATGTAGCCCTAAATATCACCTTTAGGCCGCTGCCGGTACAGCTGCAAGACCCCGATACCCAGGTGCAGCTGGTCTGTCCGCCCGAGTCGCTGCCCGCCGGGGCCGACCCCGCCCAGATCCACCTGCAGGTAGAGCCGGTCGACCGACAGAGCGATGACTGGAACACCGTCCATACCGCCCTGGCCGACCGGGCCGATCAGCTCGTCGCCTTCGATATCGGTCTTTACCTGCAAGATACCAAGGTGCAGCCCGGCGGCAAGGTGCAGGTGTCCATCCCCATTCCCGCCGGGTTCGACCGCAGCCGGCTGCTCATCTACCGGGTCGAGCCCACCGGCGACCTGGTGCAGTACCCGGTCACCGTATCCGGCGATCTGGCCCAGTTCGAGACCGATCACTTCAGCTACTACGTGCTGGTCCAGCAGGCGGCGCAGTCGCCGCTGCCGGCCGAGAGCACCCTGTATTTTGCCGATGCTGCCGGCGGTCGGGTGCTGGCCCGCGCCGGTTCGGCGCAGGTGCGGTCCGGCCAGCCGCTGCCCGTCGGCACCGCCGTGCAGTTTACCGCCGTACCCGCCAGCGGTTACCAGTTTTCCCGCTGGCAGGTCGATGACCGCGCGGTCGCTGCCGGTGCCGACGGCACGCTCACCGTCACCGTGACCGAAGGGGCGCAAACGGTCACCGCCATCTTTGTCCCGGCGCCGACAGGCGGCAGCGAGGAGCCCACCGCCCCCACCACTGTTCCAGCCGGCTCCGGGGCGCCCGGCACTGCGCCGGTCCCCACCGGCGACCACACCGCGCTGCCGGCCGCGGCGGCGCTGGCACTGGTGTTGGGGCTGGTGTTAGGGCTGGCCTTAGCCGCCGCGGTACCGGGCATCTGCCGCCGGCGGGCAGGCGGCCCCCACTAGTTTTCACATCTGCCATAAATAAAAAGAGGGAAGGCTCAAAGGGCAGTCCCAGAAGGAAGTAATTCCTATGTAAGTTACGGTGTAACCTCGAAAAGAGGTTGCACCGTTTCTTTTTATGCTGTGAAGTAATAATTTTACAAATTTTGGTCTATAAAATCCGATACTCGTTATCCCTGTGGACATCATTTATTATCATATGATTTTGACAACAAAAAACCGATGACAAGTGATTTTTTCACAAGCCATCGGTTAAGAAATCAGTATTGTTTTTTATTCCTGCAAACTGGAATTTCGTGCATATCGTAATTTATCTTTACCATATGAATATGGTCTTCCCAAATTCCGTTGATATTTAGATAATATTTTGAAAGCCCCTCATTTATAAACTGATTTTTTTCTAAAACTCTTAAAGATGCTCTGTTCTTCGGCATCACATTCGCTTCAATTCGGTGCAAGCCTAATTCTTCAAATGCATATTTTGTCAGCATACCTACTGCCATAGACATATACCCTTTATTTACAAAACCTACATCTAATTTATATCCCAAAAAAGCAGAGCAGAAAGCTCCCCATACGACGTTATTCAAACCGATTATCCCTATAATTTTTTGAGGATGGTCTGTTGATTTGATATAAAAACGAAAGGCGGTCTTTTCTTTACAGCGTTTCATTTCACTTCTCAAAACTTCTTGCTGATAATCTAAAGAAAAGAACTCCTCGCTTCGTATAGGTTCAAAGGCTTCTAAAAAGTCTCTGTTTCTCCTATAGTAATCAATTACCTGTTCGGCAAGTGATAGGTCTGCCGGAACAAGTTGCATATACTGATTTTTCATTATAAACCTCTTCAAATTCAAAGTTGTCTATCTCGTAGAACAAAACTATATTTTGTTCTTATATCAAAAAATTCATATTTTTAAAAATTTCAGTATTTTCTTTTATCTGCCAAAAGAAAACACCGACAAAACTTTACGGTTCTTCTCGGTACTCCTCTAACGGTTACTTATGCAATAACCGATAATTCAGTATGTCTATTGCTTTCTAAAATACTTCCTTATAAGGCGATACCAAAGCGTCCCCTCTTTTATGTCTGCTATCTGCCCGCCGCTACTTCTGCCGGTAGTAAAATACCGCCAGCTGGGTGCGGTCGCGCAGGTCCAGTTTTTCCAAAATAGCACTCAGGTAATTGCGCACCGTCCCCTCACTCAAAAACAGCCGGTCGGCGATCTCGCGGTTCGAAAGCCCCAGCGCCACCAGCTCGGTCACCTCCCGCTCCCGCTCACTCAGCTGAAAGCCCGAGAGGTCCGGCCCCGCCGGGGCGCCCATCAGGTCGGGCAGCTTGTGCACCACCTCGTCGCCAAATACGCTCTGCCCCGAGTACACCGCCCGCAGCGCCGGGGCGATGGCCTCTATATCCTGCTTGATAAGATACCCCTTGGCCCCCATCTGCAGCGCGTCGCGGATGTAGTCGTTGTCCGAAAAAGTGGTCAAAAATAAAATGCGCGCCAACGGCCATTGAGCCAGTATCTGCCGCGCCGCCTCAAGCCCGGTCATCCCCTTCATCTGGATATCGATGAGCAGGATGTCCGGCTCGTACCGGCGGTACAGCTCCACCGCCTGCTGGCCGCTGGTGCCGGTGCCCAGCACCTCGATGTCGTCCTGGACCTGCAAGATCGTCTGCAGCGAGGCGCAGACGAACGGGTCGTCGTCAATAATGAGGATATCCATCGCTCAGTGCTCCTTTGGTATCGATATAAACAGGCGAAACCCATTTTGGTAGCCGGCGGTAAATACCCCGCCCAGCGCCTCGACCCGGTCGCGCATGTTCTGCAGTCCAATGCCGCGCCCGCCCTCTGCCGGTCGGCGGCTGCCGTTGTCCTGGATGATGAGCTGGTACAGCGCCGGGTGCTCGATGGCCCGCACTGTGGCCCCGGTGGCGTCCGAGTGGCGGGCAATGTTCGACAGCGCCTCCCGCAAAATGGCGATAAAGCAGTACTTTACCTCCCGCGGCGCGTCCTCTATCTCACACTCCAGCTGCACCGGGCAAAAGGTGGTGCTCTCGGCCAGCGCCCGCAGCTGCACCCCCAGGTCTACCGACTCGTCGTGCAGGTCGTGTACACTGCTGCGAATGTTGTCCATGGCCCCCGAAAGCGTGGCCTTCACCTGGTCCAGCTGCTCCCGCAGCGGCTCCTGGTCCCGGTACACCACCTCCAAAGCCCCCACCTGCAGCAGCGAGCGGGTCAGCAGGTGCCCCACATTGTCGTGTATCTCGCGGGCAATGCGGTTGCGCTCGGCCAGGGTAGCCAGGCGCACCTCATAATCCTGTTTTTCCATCAGGTCGTGGTTTTTCTGCTGCAGGTTTATCGCCGCCTCCCGGGTGTTGTCCTGCAGCAGGTAGTAGCGGCTAAAAATATCCGCCAGCGCGGCGGTCTTGCGGGCCAGCAGCACCGCCAGCAGGCAAAACCCGGTCAGGGTGGCCGTCAGGCTGGGCTCGGTGCGGCGCAGGCTCACCGCCAGCGGCACCAGCCACCCCAGGCGCAGGTACCACCGGTCCTGCCCGGTGCAGTCGTAGCAGCACAGCGGCAAAAACAGCAAAAACAGCGGGTACACACAGCACAGCAGCAGGTAGGGCAGCGTGCACGCCGGGCCCCACCGGCGCGGCAGGTAGCTGCACAGCGCCGTCAGCGCCACCGCTGTCAGCAGCCCCACCACCGCAAAGGTCCCGGCGTCCTGCGCCAGCGATAAAAGCAGGCACAACACCAGCAAAACGGCCTTATCCACGATCTTCTGCATCCGCTCACCCCCGCTTGCTCTTCTGTCTCTAGCATAACAAAAGCCGGTCCTTTATGCAATCGCACCCGGCTACATGTGACAATTGTCACCGCGACTCGTGCCCCCGCTCACTGCCCACCGCCGCCCCGGTGGGGTATACTGGTCATACCGGGCAGGGGAGAGCGATCCCCGCCGCCCACCACCCAAAAATAGAGAGGGGCGTATTCCATTGATCATAGAAGTAAAAAATCTCGTCAAGCGCTACGGCGACCTGGTCGCCCTCGACCACTTCGACCTGTCGGTGCAGGAGGGGGAGATCTTCGGCCTGCTGGGTCCCAACGGCTCGGGTAAGACCACCGCCATCAACTGCATGCTCTCGCTTTTACACTACGACCGCGGCGAGGTGTCGCTGTTCGGTTCCCCCATGAGCCCGCAAAACTACAAGAGCAAGCAGAAGATCGGCGTAGTCATGCAAAACGTGGCCGTGTTTCACGAGCTCACCGTGCTCGAGAATATCGACTATTTCTGTGGCCTTTACGTGGCCGACCGCAAAAAGCGCCGCGAGCTGGTCGATGAGGCCATCGATTTTGTGGGCCTGGGCGAGTACCGCAAGTTTCTGCCCAAAAAGCTCTCCGGCGGCCTGCTGCGGCGGCTCAACATCGCCTGTGGCATCGCCCACCGTCCCAGCCTCATCTTCATGGATGAGCCCACCGTGGCCGTCGACCCCCAGAGCCGCAACAACATCCTCGAGGGCATCCGCCGTCTCAACGCCCAGGGGGCCACCGTGGTCTACACCTCCCACTATATGGAGGAGGTCGAGCAGCTCTGCTCCCGCATCATGATCATGGACCGCGGCCGCGCTGTCGCCACTGGCACCAAAGAGGAGCTCAAGGCCATGATCCGCACCGGCGAAAAGCTCTTGGTCGAGCTGCCCGACCTGCCCGCCCCAGTGCTGCGCGAGATACAGGCCATCGACGGGGTGCGCCAGGTCAGTTACCAAAACGGCCAGCTCGTCGCCCACTGCATGATGGGCGGCCATCAGATGATCGCCGTGCTCGACCTGCTGCGCCAGCGACAGCTGCCCTTTGGGCGGGTGTTCTCCGAGCCGCCCACCCTAAACGACGTGTTTTTAGAGATCACCGGCAAACAACTGCGGGATTAAGGGGGAAAACGCCATGTTTTGCAACATCTATCTCAAGCGCATCCGCGCCGCCCTGCGCGACCCCACGACTCTGGTCTGGACCTGGGTGTTCCCGCTGATGATGGCCACTCTGTTCTATTTTGCCTTCGGCTCGCTCGACGAGACGGCCCAGCTGCAAACGGTGCCGGTAGCGGTGGTGCGCGACAGCGCCTACCAGCAGGACCAAACACTGCAGACCGCCCTGCAGCAGGTCTCGCAGGGCGACAGCGCCCTGCTCTCTATCACCTATGTCGACAGCACCCAGCAGGCCGATACACTGCTGCAAAATGAAAAGGTGTCCGGCTACATCCTGGCCGGTGATGTCCCCCAGCTGGCCGTCTCCGGCAGCGGCATAGAGCAGACGGTCCTGCGCGGCTTTCTCGACAGCTACCAGCAGACCAAAAACACCGTCTCCCGCGCCGTGGCCGCCGGCGTCAGCGATCCGCAGCAGCTGCGCGCGCTCATCGCCCGGCAAGACTTTACCGAGGGTATCAGCCTCACCAAAAACCCGGTCACCGAAAAGGTGGGCTACTTCTACGCGCTGCTGGCCATGGTCTGCCTCTACGGCAGCTTTCAGGGCCTCACCAGCGTCGACCGCCTGCAGGCCAACCTGTCGCCGGTGGGCGCCCGCCAAACGATAGCTCCCACCAACCGGCACATACTGGTCTCGGCCGATCTGCTCGGCGGCATCACCGTACACACGGCCTGTGTGGGTATCGTCGTCCTCTATATCCGCTACGTGTTGGGGGTAGATTTCGGCGGTAAAATGCCACTGGTGCTGCTCACCTGTCTGGTGGGCAGTCTGGTCGGGGTGGCCTTTGGCGCGCTGGTCTCGGTCAACCACCGCATCAAAGATGGGCCCAAGACCGCCATCCTCATCTCGGTCATCATGGTGCTCAGCTTTTTGTCCGGCCTCATGGTGTCCGGTATCAACTACACCGTGGCGCAAAAGCTGCCGGTGGTCTCCTGGCTCAATCCCGCCGCCCGCATCTCCGACGCCTTCTACTGCCTGTACTGCTACGATGGCTACAGCCAGTACTTCCTCAACATCGGTATCCTGCTGGCCATGGCTGCGGTCATGTTCGCCGCCACCGCCGCATTCGTAAGGAGGCAGCGCTATGAGAGTATTTAAGGCCTGTTTTCAAGTCATGTCCCGCAAAATGGGGGCGCTGGCCATCTACGTGGTCATCTTTATGGCCCTCTCGGTGCTGCTCACCGACATGAGCGCCCAGCAGCTCAGCACCGACTTTACCGCCGAAAAGCCCACCTTCACCATCATCGACCGCGACGGGGATACCCCCATCACCCAGGGCTTGCGCCGCTACCTGTCGCAAAACGGCACCGAGGTGCCGCTCAAAGACGAGATACAGGTGCTGCAAGACGCCACCTTCTACCGCGCCAGCGACTATATCGTCATCATCCCCCAGGGCTTTGCCGCCAGCTTTCTCACCGCCGCTCCGCTGCAATTACAAACAGTCACCACCCCCAACTCGGCCCGCGGCTACTACGCCGACAGTCTGGTCAGCCAGTACCTGCAAATGGTCCGCAGCAGTCTGCTGGCCGATCCCGGCGCCGACCCTGCGCAGGTCGTCGAGACCGCCATCAGCGACCTCGGTCAGCACGTGCAGGTCACCACCCGCCAGTTCGGCGAGGCCCAGCCCGTCAGCGAGAGCTACCACATCTTCTTTCGCATGCAGAGCTACATCCTCATGGTCATGGTCATGCTCTGCCTCAGCACGGTGACCATCGCCTTTGGCCGCCCCGATCTGCGCCGCCGCAACCTCTGCAGCCCCATGAACGCCGGCCGGCTCAACGGGCAGCTGTCGCTGTACAGCCTCATCATCAGCCTCTTTTGCTGGCTGCTGCTCACCCTGCTGGGCTTTGTCGTCTACCGCCGCGATCTGGCCGTGCTCGATATGCGGCTGCTGGGGCTCATGCTGCTCAACGCGCTGGTGTTCACGCTGGTGGCCATGGCCATCTCCATGCTGGCCGGCATCTTCATGAAGAGCCCCAACACTCAAAACGCCGTGGCCAACTTCGTCTCGCTGGGTCTCAGCTTTCTGGGCGGCGTGTTCGTCCCGCTGGAGTACCTGGGTCAAGGCATGCTGGCCGTGGCCCACTTTACCCCCACCTACTGGTACTCGGTAGCCCTCAACCGCATCTGTAAGATCAGCAGCTTTTCGGGCGGGGTCCCCGTCGAGATCTGGCAGGCTATGGGCGTGCAGCTGGGCTTTGCCGCCGCGCTACTGTGTATCGCCCTGGTCATGGCCAAATATGCCGGCCGGTCCGAGCGCGCGCTGCAGCAGTCCCACACCGAGCTGCAAAATTGACATGGGTGCAGCCATCTGCACCGCAACATAAAAAGAGGGGAGACTACCCGGTAGTCCCCCCTCTTTTGGCGTTATAGCGACTGGGTGTAGTGGGCGATCATATCGCGCAGGTACACCGCCCGCCCGGCAGTGCCCCGGTCGTAGTAGTCGCGAAAGCGGTCGTCGGCCACATAGCCCGCCGCCAGCGCCGCATGGGCCGCCGGGTCGTAGTGGCCCCAGCTGGCAGTCAGCCACTGGCGGTGCTTTTCGGCCAGCTCCCGCGCCGCCGGCGCGTCGGTCGGCGTCCCTGCGGCAAACAGCGCGTCCAGCTGCTGCAGGATCTCCTTTTCCAGCGCGGTAAAGCGGTCGTAGTCGGCCCGGCTCATGCAGAGCATCGCCGCGTTCGCGCTGTCGGCCGCTGCATCTCCGTATCTGGCCCGCACCTCTTTGCCGTAGCGGCGCTCATTTTCAGCCACCAGCTGCTCTTTAAAGCAGTCAAATCTCTCTTCCAATAAAAACACCTCCTGTGTGTCGTCAGCGGCCAGCACGCGGTCCACCGCGCCCAATAGCCGCTCCAGTTTCTCTCTTTTTTGCAGCAGACGGCGGCGGTGGTCGGTCAGTGCCTGCCGGCGGTCGTAGCTCGGGTCGCGCAGCAGCGCCCGTATCTCGCCCAGCTGTAGCCCCAACTCCCGGTAAAAGAGTATCTGCCACAGTGTGTCGGCCTGCTCGGCGCCGTACAGGCGGTAACCGGCGGCAGTGGTATGTTGGGGCGCCAGCAGGCCGATCTGGTCGTAATAGCGCAGGGTCCGGGGGCTTATCCCAGCCAGCTTTGCCAGTTGGCTCACGGTAAAAGACATCTGTCGGCCTCCTCATCACGCATTTCTGCTGTAACTATACGATAAGCCCTTACGCCGCGTCAAGGTAAAGCGCAAATTTGCGCCGGTGCCGGTACCGGGGGCCAAAAGTGGCAAAACACGCCAAAAAAGGCCGGCTATGAGCGCCGGCCCCCGGTCCATGGCACCCTATTCGCAAACGCCAAAAAGTAAGGTGATATGGACACTGGTAGTATACCCGCCGCTGGTTGGTGTATACAAAAATTTATCGACGCCATTGGTTGCTTTTTTATAGCAGATATGCTATTATATTGATTATTGTGAGAACATAGCTTTACTTCGGAGGTGGCACCGTGAACACAGTTCAGATCGTGGCGGGCGTACTACTGCTCATCTCCTGCCTGGTCATTATTTTAATGGTCATCATGCAGGAGCCGACATCCGGTATGTCAAACACCATCAGCGGCGGCTCGGCGCAGTCTTATTTGGGAAGCTCCGGCGGCAGGACTCCTGACGCACTGCTGGCCAAGTGGACCAAAATAGCGGGCGTTGCGTTTTTCGCGCTTACACTTTTAGTCGGTGTATTCGGAATATTTTCCAAATGAGAAAAACACCCTGCCACCTGGTGCAGGGTGTTTTGTTGTGTGTGCCCATCGGGGCGGGGTATGCCCGCCCCGGGCGCTGCCCACAATAAAGGGGCGGGCGCATACAGTGGCACAGAAGTTTACTTACCGGCGGCCGGGCCGCCCTTGAAAGACAGGTGACCGTTTATCAAACTGCAAAAAACGATAGAAAAAATACTCCGCGAGACCAAAAACCCCTACGTCCCCCTCAAGCTGATCTGCACCCGTGCGGCCAGCTTTTCCAAGCCCCAGATCCGCAGCTGTCTCGACCAGATGGAAAAGAGCGGCCAGGTGCTGTTCGGCGAGCAGGGCTTTGCCCTGCCCGAGCGGCTGGATCTCAAGCGCGGCGAGATCGTCAAGGTGGCCGGCAGCTTCGGCTTTGCCCAGCTCGACGACGAGGAGAAGACCCAGGTCTTCATTCCCGGCCGCTACTTCATGGGCGCCATGACCGGCGAGCAGGTGCTCTTGCGCACCCGCCCGGGCCGGGTGGGCATGTCGCTGGAGGGCGAAGTCGTCCAGGTCATCCCCGACCCCGACGGCGCCTTTGTCGGCGTGCTGCACCTCTCCGGCGACAGCTGCTTCGTGGTGCTCGACTGCATGCCCAAAACCGAGATCAAGGTCCGCCGCTCCACCCTGGGCGAGGCCAAAGATGGCGACAAGGTGCTCGTCAAACTGGTGGTGCGGGGCCGCAAGCACTTCGGCCACATCGCCGCCATCGAGCGGGTGTTCGGCGACTCCGGCCGCGCCAAGTTCTGCGCCGACGCCATCCTGCACCAAAACCACATCAAACTGAACTTCGAGCCCGAGACGCTGCAGGAGGCTGCCCAGGTGTTCGAGCGCGGCGTCTGCCCCGACGATTTCGCCGGCCGCGAGGACCTGCGCGACTGGGTCATCTGCACCATCGACAGCAAAGAGACCAAAGATATCGACGACGCCATCTCGCTGCAAAAAACGGCCGACGGCTATCAGCTGGGCGTGCACATCGCCGACGTGTCCCACTACGTCCGCCCCGACACCGCCCTCGACAGCGAGGCCTTCGAGCGCGGTACCTCGGTGTACTACGCCAATTCGGTAGTGCCCATGCTGCCCAAAGAGCTCTCTAACGGCGTCTGCTCCCTTAACCCCGACGAGGACCGCCTGGCCCTGTCCTGTATCGCCCAGCTCGACGAGCAGGGCCGCATCAAAGACTACCGCTTTGCCAAGACCATCATCCGCTCCCGCAAAAAGTGCGCCTACAGCGAGGTCAACGCCCTGCTCGACGGCACCGCCAGTCCCGACATCGTAGAGGCCTACGCCCAGGTGATCGACAGCTTGCAGCTCATGGGCCAGCTGGCCCAGATACTCGAGGACAACCGCTTTGCCCGCGGCGCCATGAATATCGAGTCCAACGAGAGCAAGATCATCATGGACGAAGAGGGCGACCCCGTCGATATCGTGGTGCGCGACCGCGGCGCCTCCGAAAAGGCCATCGAGGAGCTCATGCTCATCGCCAACGAGTGTGCCGCCAACCTGGGCCGCAAAAACAAGCTGCCCTTTGTCTACCGCGTACACGAAGATCCCGACGGCATCAAACTCGAGACGCTGCGCACCATCCTCAAGGCTTTCGGCTACCCCTACACCGACATCAAGGCCGGGGTACCCACCAAAAAGCTGGCCGAGATCCTCGATCTCTCCCGCGGCAAACCCGAGCAGATCCTCATCCATAAAATGGTTCTGCGCTCCATGGCCAAAGCCAAGTACAGCGAGCAGCCCCTGGGCCACTACAGCCTGTCGCTCGACGATTACGCCCACTTCACCTCGCCCATCCGCCGCTACCCCGATCTCTCCATCCACCGCATCATCACCGACTTTTTGAGCGGCGTACCGGCCTCCGAGATCAGGGCGCGGTACGACGATTTCGTGGTCGATTCCTCCGCCCACTCCACCCAGTGCGAAATAAACGCCATGATGGCCGAGCGCGACTGTGACGACGCCTACAAGGCCCAGTACATGCAGCAGTTCATCGGGCAGGATATGCCCGGTATCGTCTCTGGCGTGGCCCCCTACGGCTTCTACGTCCAGCTCGAGAACAGCTGTGAGGGACTGGTGCGCCTGGCCACCATCGAGGGCAGCGATTACGAGCTGGTCGACGATATCAAGCTGGTCGATCACGCCGGCGGCAAGACCATCTCCATCGGCGACCCCATCACCGTCAAGACCACCAACACCAACGTCTCGCTGGGCCAGGTCGATTTTGCCCTGGTCTGACCAGCTGCACAGCGCGTATAGTATCTTTGTATTTCTGCCCGCCGGCGCTCTGCCGCCCGGGCCGCAAAAAAGCGGTCGTGCCCCCATCCGGGAGCGCGGCCGTTTTTTTCGTGCTGTCTTTTCGTCTCCTCCCGGCCAAAATGGGTATTTATCCCAACCGCACCGGCATAAACTGGAGGTATAGGGGGCAAACTCACAGGCGAAAGGAGCGGATGGCTATGGAAGGTATCTTAGCGCGTATCGACGGCCGCCTCGCCGGCCTTAAACAGCTGCTTTCTCAGCGGCAGCAGACCGCGCCCAGCAGTGCCCAGCTCGCCCGCCAGCAGCTGCAAGACGACATCGCCGAGACCAATCTGCGCCTGTGTCAGGCCCACGATCGGTTCGACTACAGCAGCGAAGGCGAACTGGTGACCTCCGCCGTTTACGAGATCAAGGCGCTGGAGCACCGGCTCGATTTCCTGTACCAAAAGGCCCGGCAGCTGCCGCGCCAGGAGTAGCCCCACAATAAAAAGACGGGGGATGACGAGATGGCATACTACCGGTGGATCATGTTGGCGCTTGCCATAGTGGTGGTGGCGGTGATGGCCCGCACCTTTTCCAAGGGGCAGCACCCCTGTATCACCGCGGTGTTTACCGGGCTCTCGGGCATTTGCGTGGTGCTGCTGCTCAATGTGCTGGCGCCGTTTATCGGCCCTACCATCGGCTTTAATTTCTTTACCTGCGGGGCCTCGGCGGTGCTGGGGGTGCCCGGCGTGGCCGGCATGTTGTTTTTAAAGCTGATCTTTAAGCTCTGACCAGGTAGTGTAGCGGTGCAAAAAAGGGGCGTGTCCGGCTGTGGACACGCCCCTTTTGCCGCGCCATAAAATAGGGCAGGGGAGCAGGGGGCAGAGGCAGCAGCGCGGCAGTTGCGCCCGGCCGCCTCGGTGCGGTATACTGTACCTACCCCATAAAAAAGGAGCACTGCCAATGGAATATATCGCCAAGTGGGTCGAGGGCACCCCCCAGCAGCAAGATGCCTACGACCTGCGCCTACAGGTATTCGTCGACGAACAGGGCTTTGCCCGCGAAGTCGAGCTCGATGAGATCGACCACACCGCCTGGCACCTGGTCCTCTATGCGCCCGACGGCACCCCCGCCGCCGTGGGCCGTACCTTTCCCGCTCCCGGCGGGCCCGGCACCTACACCGTGGGCCGCATCTGTGTGGCCAAAAGCCACCGCAGATCCGGCCTGGGCGCCCGCCTGCTGGACGAGATACACGCCCGCCTGCGCGCCGCCGGCGCCAAAACCGCCCAGCTGCACGCCCAGGTGCAGGTGCAGCCCTTTTACCAGCGCTGCGGCTATACCGCTGTCGGCAGCCCCTTTATAGAAGACGGCTGGCCCCACATCACCATGCAGCGACCGCTGTGAGCGCGGCCCCACCGCCGGTACGCCCGTACCGGCCCGTTTAACAGGAGGAAGCCCATGAGCGACTGGAGCAACACCTACCCCGCCACCGCCGCCCCCACCCCCCAGCAGATAAGCCAGTACATCGGTACCCCGCTGTGGCCGCAGCTGCAGCAGTTTATAAAAGATACCTACGGCCTGTCGCCGCAGCTGTTTTTTAGCCGCTGCGGCATGGCTCCGGGCTGGAACGTCAAGTACAAAAAGGGCAGCCGTTCGGTCTGTACCCTCTATCCCGAGCGGGGCTCTTTTACCTGTCTGGTGGCCATCAGCGACCGCGACGAGCCCGAGGCGCAGGCCGTCCTCGCCGGTGCCGACCCCTATCTTCAGGAGCTGTTTTCCTCCACCCAGTCGTTTCGCGGCAGCCGCTGGCTCATGGTGGCGGTCACCACCCCCGCCATCCTAAGCGGCCTGCAGCAGCTTCTGCTGGTGCGCACCAAGCCGCCCAAGCGCAAATAGGCCTTTTGGTCCCGCCAGCACAGTTGGCGCCGGCCAAGGCCCCACGTGTCAACAGAGAAAGCCCTGTAGTTTACAGGGCTTTCTTTTTGCGTGGCCGGTCACTCCAATATGCCGGTATGGATGACTTTCCCATATAGCGCCAGTTGTGCCCGCGTCAGCAGGGCGTCGGCTGCAAGCGCTCTATACGGCATACGCCCCTGCCAGTCACTGCGGATGTTGCGGCCGCCGATCTCCCGGTGCATTTTTCCCCCTAAGAGCACGAGCCCCTCGATAATGAGCGCCAACTCTATGCGGCTGATGGAAAAAGCCACCGTCTGACCGTCTCTCTTTTTCTCCTCCTGAAAGGCCTGGTACTGCCGAAAGCGCCTTTGCGCATTGCGTAAGTGGAGCGACACCGCGCTCACCGATAGGTGCAGCTCCTCGCCAATGCACTTACAGGTCAGCCTCTGCTGCCGCAAAAGATATACTTCCCGTTGCCTCTCCGTGAGGATAGATAGATCGTTTTCCATAGTTTTTCTCCCTTTATTGTTTATTTTTAAGCCCTTTGCTCGTATACGAGTAAAGGGCTGTATATTTATTGCTAATATGAAAATATTAGCCCTATATATAGGGATAGTATTTTTATATTAGCAGGGGTGTGAAGTATGTGGATAAGGCAAACATAATTTATTCTCAAATTATTGTTGACCACATAGTATCGCTCTGCAAACAGCAAAGAATATCTATTAATGAGTTGGCGCGGATGAGCAATATTAGCCAGTCTACCCTCGACAACTTGGTTAATAGAAGAACATTTAACCCAAGAATCAAAACACTACACAAAATCGCTAATGCTTTTAATATGACGGTGGCGGAATTTCTTAACTTTCCCGCTATTAACAACTATTCTTTCGAAGACGATTCCGATGAAGACGATTCCGATGAATAACCTAAACAGATGTAGCGCCGCTATATCTGTTTTTTGCTATCCAGTTATGGTAAGTAGGTGATTGCTATGCCAGTCCCAATCTCGGTGCTTATCGCCGCCCATATCCAAAAACTCTGCCACCAGCGCGGTATTTCTATCTATCAGTTGGCACAGATGGGTGGCCTTGCCGACTCTACGCTCGATAACATTATGAACCGCCGCTCCGCCTATCCGAGTATTAAAACGCTGGTGCGGATAGCCAACGCCTTTGGCCTTACCGTGGCCGAATTCTTGGATTTCCCCGCCCTCAACGACTACTCGTACGAGGACGATACCGATGCCTGACGATAGCGGATGCAGCGCCGCTATATCGGCTTTTGCCACGCAGCCATAAACAGGTAGGTGAATACTGTGAAAGACCAGCTCTCATCGCTCGTAGTCGACCGCATCTGCACTCTCTGCCGCCAGCGCGGTTTTTCTATTTACAAACTGTCGCAGATGAGCGGCATCACCCAGTCCACCCTCGATAACCTCATGGGCCGCCATACCTTTAATCCAAGTCTTAAAACGCTGGTGCGGGTAGCCAACGCCTTTGGCCTTACCGTGGCCGAATTTTTAGACTTTCCCGCCCTCAACGACTACTCGTACGAGGACGATACCGATGCCTGACGACAGCGGATGCAGCGCTGCTGTATCGGCTTTTGCCACGCAGCCATAAACAGGTAGGTGAATACCGTGAAAGATCAGCTCTCATCGCTCGTAGTCGACCGCATCCGCACTCTCTGCCGGCAGCGCAGTTTTTCTATTTACAAACTGTCGCAGATGAGCGGTATCACCCGTTCTACGCTCAACAACATCATGGGCCAAAAAACGCGTGATGCCCGGCTGTCCACACTACTTAAAGTAGCCAACGCCTTTGGCCTTACCGTGGCCGAATTCTTAGATTTCCCCGCCCTCAACGACTACTCATTCGAGGACGATACCGATGAGTAGTAAAAATAGTGGATATTTGTGCTAAACGTGGAAAGCATGCTCTCATGATACCATTGCCCAATATTTTAGTCAATAGCACATTAAATAAGACTGTATTGCAGCCTGACAAAATCTATAATATACACCATACGATACAAGAGGGGAGGGGCATACATGGGTCGGGACGTGTCTTTTGACAACCGCGACCGCTTTATCGAGTTGGGGCTGGCTATCGCCGCCCTGCGCAAAATGCAGGGCCTCTCGCAGGAGCAGCTGGCCGAAAAAGCGGGTATCAGCCGCTCCCACCTCAGTTCCATCGAAGCGCCCGGCACCGTCTACCCCTTTTCGCTGGAGGTGCTCTATAACATCGCCGACGCGCTGCACATCCGCCCCGGCGACCTGCTCAACTTCACCCTGCCCGGCAGCCGCCGCAGGCCGTGACCCGCGGCAAGGGCCATGGCCAAAAAGACGCCACTACCCACACCTGTGTAAGGGGGATGCAGAGAAATGATCGTCTATGACCCACTGTGGGCGACCATGGCCAAAAGAGGGGCGACCACCTACACCCTGCGGGTGAAATACGGCCTTAGCCATGCCACTGTGCAGCGCTTACAGGCCGGTCAACCCGTCACCACCCACACGCTAGATAAGCTGTGCCAGATATTCGACTGTGCGCTGTCAGACATTGCGGTATATGTTCGCGCCGAGAGCGATAAACAGCATTTGCCAAAATAAAAAAGCACCCGATACGGGTGCTTTTTTTTCAAGTAGGCGACTAAACCATAAGCCGAGTTCTGTATTGAGTGACGATCTATCTTGGCCGCGCGTCGCCGCACAGCTCCAGCCACCTTGTCGGGAGCCGGCCGGGCAAGCCGTATCTGCCCCCATTGCGGTGTTGCTCCGGATAGGGTTTACATAGCCGCACAGTCTCCTGTGCGCTGGTGAGCTCTTACCTCGCCTTTCCATCCTTACCCACATGCCATAAGGCCGGGGCGGTTTCTTTCTGTTGCACTTTCCCTAAAGTCGCCTTCGGCTGCCGTTAGCAGCTATCCCTGCCCTGCGGAGCTCGGACTTTCCTCACACACGCTCTTTCGGGCTGTGTGCGCCGCCACATGGTCTACTCGCCGCGCAAAACTGCGCCCTGCTATTTTAGCACAACAGCGCGCTTTTTACAAGTGACCTACCGGTCCAGCGGCACGCCGTTGCCGTCCACGCTGATCGACTCGGTCAAAATCAAAATACCCTCGATGAACGACCAGATGTACGATACCGTGCCACAGCACAAAATACCCAGTATCAGCTGTACGATGGCCTTGTTGGTGTAGCCCAGGTAAAAGTTCTGAATGCCAAAGCTGCCCAGCAAAAAGGCAAACAGCGCCGCCACCACTTTGCTGCGGGGCTTGTAGCCCGCCGGGATGGGCGCGCCCTGCAGCACCGTGCCGCAGTTGGGGCAAACGCTGGCGCCCGGGGGCACCACCGCGCCGCACACCGCACAGGTGGCGCCGGCCGCCTGTCCGGCGGTGTTCTGTCCGGCCTGTTCCGCGTGCTCCACCGGGGTGCCGCACACCGTGCAGAAAGCCGCCCCGTCGGGGATGATATTGCCACAGTTTTTACAGTTCATAGTACCCAACTCCCAATTTTGTGGTTTGGCCCGCCCGCTTCGGCGCTGTTGCCGCCGGGCGGTGGGCCCGCTCTCAATGGCCTTATTATAGCATTTTTGACCTATTGGGGCAACTTAACAATTTATGAAGTACTCTTACGAATATCTTGCGGTATACCCAAACAAGCGCCCCGCCGCCCCTGCAAAAATTGGCATAGCCCATAAATTTGCAAGTCGCTGCCCGGTTTTACTTCACTTTTGCTTGAACTGTGCCCCCAAACTCTATATAATATGGACATATCGGGGTGCGATGTACCGCTTTACAGCGATGATGTGCCCAATCCCATTTTAAGGAGGCCCCCTATGTCTTTTAGCAACGCATATCTCAGCCAGGTTTACGAGCAGGTCTGCCGGCGCAACGCCGGCGAGCCCGAGTTTTTGCAGGCCGTCCAAGAGGTTCTCGAGTCCCTCGAGCCGGTCGTCGCAGCCGATCCCGCCATCGAGAAAAACGGCGTTATCGAGCGCATGGTCGAGCCCGAGCGGATGATCGTGTTCCGCGTCTCGTGGGTAGACGACGCCGGCAAAGTACAGGTCAACCGCGGCTTTCGCGTCCAGTTCAACTCCGCCATCGGCCCCTATAAAGGCGGTCTGCGCCTGCACCCCTCGGTCAACGCCTCGGTCATCAAATTCCTGGGCTTCGAGCAGGTGTTCAAAAACAGCCTTACCGGCCTGCCCATGGGCGGCGGCAAAGGCGGCAGCGACTTCGACCCCAAAGGCAAGTCGGATATGGAGATCATGCGCTTTTGCCAGAGCTTCATGACCGAGCTGTGTAAACATATCGGCCCCAACACCGACGTGCCCGCCGGCGATATCGGCGTCGGCGCCCGCGAGATCGGCTATCTCTTCGGCCAGTACAAGCGCCTGCAAAACGAGTTTACCGGCGTGCTCACCGGCAAAGGCCTTACCTACGGCGGCTCGCTGGCCCGCACCGAGGCCACCGGCTACGGCCTGTGCTACTTCACCCGCGAAATGCTCGCCGACCTCAAAAACGAGAGCTTCACCGGCAAAAAGGTAGTCATCTCCGGCTCCGGCAACGTCGCCATCTACGCCGCCGAAAAGGCGACCGAGCTGGGCGGCAAAGTCATCGCCATGTCCGACTCTGCCGGTTACGTCCTCGACGAGAGCGGCATCGATCTGGCCCTCATGAAACAGGTAAAAGAGGTCGAGCGCGCCCGCATCACCGAGTACGCCGCCAGAAGAGAAGGCGCCGTCTACACCGCCGGCAGCAAAAACATCTGGAACACCCCCTGCGATATCGCCCTGCCCTGCGCCACCCAAAACGAGCTCGACGAAGAGGGGGCCAAGGCCCTCATTCAAAACGGCGTCATGGCCGTGGCCGAAGGGGCCAACATGCCCTCCACCCCCGCTGCCATCGCCGCCCTGCAAAAGGCGGGCGTGCTGTTTGCCCCCGCCAAGGCGGCCAACGCCGGCGGCGTGGCGGTCTCCGGCCTCGAGATGAGCCAGAACTCTATGCGCTACAGCTGGACCTTCGAGGAAGTCGACAGCAAGCTCGAGGGCATCATGAAAGGCATCTACCAGAGCGCCAGCAGCGCCGCCGCCCAGTACGGCCACGCCGGCAATCTGGTCATGGGCGCCAACATCGCCGGCTTTAACAAGGTCTGCACCGCCATGATCGCCCAGGGCGTCGCCTACTGATATCTTTACGCCGCGCCGGTACCCATATATGCCCCGCCCGTGTTTCGCAAGGTAAAGTAAAGCCGGCGCGGCGGTGTGTATTTGACCGGCACACCGCGCCCCGCCCAGCCGGGGCGCCCGGCGGGTCCGGCCCGCCAACTGTAGAAAGGCAGTGATTTTCATGCAAGAGATCAGAGTGGAACTTGCAAAAACCCTAAAGGATAAGCCCGTCGACGAGAGCAAATTGGGCTTTGGCCAGGTCTTTACCGACTATATGTTCGTCATGGAGTACACCGCCGGTCAGGGCTGGCACGACCCGGTCATCAAGCCCTACGGCCCCATCTCCATCTCCCCGGCAGCCATGTGCCTGCACTACGGGCAAGAGGTGTTCGAGGGTATGAAGGCCTACCGCGCCGACGACGGCCGCGTGCTGCTGTTTCGCCCCGAAGAGAACTTTAAGCGTCTCAACCGCTCCAACAAGCGCATGTGTATCCCCCCCATCGACGAGGAGCTGGCCCTCTGCAGCCTGAAAAAACTGGTCGATCTCGACCGCGACTGGATTCCCAAAGCCAAAGATTCGTCGCTGTACATCCGCCCCTTCATCATCGCCACCGAGGGCAAGCTGGGGGTCAAATCCTCCGATAGCTACCTGTTCATCATCCTGCTCTCTCCCTCCGGCCCCTACTACGCCAGCGGCCTCGACCCGGTCAAGATCTATGTCGAGTCCTCCTACGTGCGCGCCGTGCGCGGCGGCACCGGCGAGGCCAAGACCGGCGGCAACTACGCCTCGGCGCTCATCGCCCAGGAGGAGGCCCACGAGCAGGACTATGCCCAGGTGCTCTGGCTCGACGGCGTCGAGAGAAAATACATCGAGGAAGTGGGCGCCATGAACATCTTCTTCGTCATCGACGGCGAGGTGGTCACCCCCGCTCTAAACGGCAGTATCCTGCCGGGCATCACCCGCAAATCCACCATCGAGCTGCTGCAGTCCTGGGGCCAAAAGGTCAGCGAGCGCCGCATCTCTATCCAGGAGATCGCCGACGCCTACGACGCCGGCAAGCTCACCGAGTGCTTTGGCACCGGCACCGCCGCGGTCATCTCCCCGGTGGGCGAGCTCAAGTGGCAAGATAAGGTCATGCCCATTGGCGGCGGCCAGATCGGCGCTATCTCACAAAAGCTCTACGATACGCTCACCGGTATCCAGTGGGGCCGTCTCGACGGTCCGGCCGGCTGGTCGGTCGATATCGACGCCTAGCTGTCCCATCACACTGTGCTGCGTAGCTGCGTACTGTGTGCTGTTTGCTGTTTGCTTGTGTACCGCACATAAAAAAGAGCGGGGCCGGGTCCATCCCGGCCCCGCCCTTTTTATCTTTCTTATAGGCCGGCGCACCCCAAGCGCCGGTGCCCCGCGGTCCAGAGCAGGGCAGAGCAGCCCCACTTTTTTCCGCCCGGCAAAAAGAAAAGCGCCCCTCTTTTTAAAGAGGGGCGCTTTTTTTACAGTGCACTTACAGCGCAGTCACGTTGGTAGCGCGCAGCTTGCTGCTGTTTTTGGGGTCCTGCTCGGTCTCGAACGAGACTTTCTGACCCTCATTGAGCGATTTGTAGCCGTCGCCCACGATGGCCGAGAAATGTACGAATACGTCCTCGCCGCCGTTGTCGTCAGCAATAAAGCCAAAACCTTTTTCCGAGTTGAACCATTTTACAGTACCAGTATGCATAATAGGTACCTCCATCAAAAATATTATATTCTCTGACAAAAAAGAATCACATGTTTTTGTAGACCATCTAACGAGCAAATGATTTACAAAAACATGTGAGATCAAATGTACATCTAGAATACTTCTCTAGTATACAGACTGGCGGCGGTGTTGTCAAGCGTTTTGGCAAATAAAATTTAAGCTGTTTAAGCTGTGCTCAGCCCTCGGCCAGTTGCAGCGCCTGCTCCCAGCTGAGCTTTCGAACGCACATATCCAGCTCGGGCGACGGCACCCAGTCGCCCGCCGGGCAGCTGCCGTACTTCACCGCGTGCACCACCGCCCCGGCCCCCATGCACAGGTCGTGGGGCACACCGGGGTCGGGGCAAAAGCAGTCGCCGGTTTCTAAAAGCCGCAGCACCGCCTTGCCCTGCCGGTACACGGCGCAGATCACCGGCCCCTGCTGCACCAAGATGAACTCTCGGGTGGTGTGGTGCAGATGGCTGTTTTCCCATACCGGCCCGCCGGGGTTCTCGCAGCGGATGTAGCCGCTGCCGTCTGGCCCCAGCAGGCGAAAGCGCCGCTCGCCGTTTTCCATCTCCTGGTGGTTGCAGGTAACGCCACTGGCTGCCACCATCTCCGCTGTCATCTTTTGGGGCATGTTGCGCCCTCCTTTTTTATAGGTGGCCTGTGTGCGGCGGGCGCTCGCCCACCTCGTAGGCGGGGTAGGGGGCATCGGGGCGGTAGCCCAGCTTTTGGGCCAGCGCCAGCGAATGCAGGTTCTGGGCGTCCCAGCTGGGGTACAGCCCCCGCTCTAAACAGTCCAGGATCAGCGCCGCTCCACAGGCGGTGGCCAGCCCCCGGCGCCGGTGGTCGGCGCGGGTGTCGATCTCGATCTCAATGCCCTGCCGGTACACACTGTAAGAAGAGGCCCCCGCCACCAGCTGCCCGTCGCGGGTGGCCGCCACCCCCAGCCCCCGCCGGCGGTAATCCTCCCACCCGGCAAACTGTCCGCACAGGCTGTACGACCATTGCTGGGCCTTAGCCTGTGCAAACAGCGCCGCGTTTATGGGCTGCAGCACATAGCCCTCCGGCAGCTCGGCGGCCAGCGCCCGCAGCCGGTCCCGGTCAAATACGCCCGGCTCCTTTTTTACCGCATAGCGCTGTACCCGCTGGGCCCGGTCGCCGTACACCTGCTCAATACAGCGGGCCCACGCCTCGCTCTGGGGCACCAAAATGCAGAGATCCGGCGCGTCCTCTGGCCGGTGTGCCGCCAGCTGCGGCTGTGGCTGTCCGGCCAAAAAGCCAAAGTCGCCCAGCGCCACCAGCGCCGCGGTGGGCGCTGTCTGGTCATCGGCCCAGGCGCTGCCCATACAGCCCTGCAAACACGACCAGATCATCGTCTCCGGCCACTTTGCAAAAAGCGGGGCAACGCGCGCAGTGTCAGTCACCCGATATACGGCCATAGGTGTCCCTCCCATCTGGCAGCGGGGCCGTCAGCCGTCTGGCCATTGGCTCCTCTGCGTATCCTGTGTAATCCCACCCATTGTATCATGTCGCCTTGCTCCCCACAAGCACCCCCTATTTTGCCTTTTTCGCCTTTTTCCTATATAATAGAAGCTCATGTCGGGCACGCGCGTATCGCCGGCCCATCAAATGTGTAAAACATCCGTCATGGCAGAAAGGAGCGGTATTCTTGCGGGAGATCGTCTACATCATCAAAGAGCACCAAAACGGCAAGTCGGTCAAGCAGATCCTCAAAGGCGCTTACGGCTATTCCTCCCGCACGCTCACCCGGTTGCGCAAAGACCCGCTGGGCCTGCGGTGTAACGGTTCCCACATCCGCACCATCGACCCGGTGCACACCGGCGACCGGCTGCAGGTGCGCCTGCCCGAAGAGCAAAACACCTATCGCCGCAGCCTTATCACCGTCCCTGTTTTATATGAAGACGACGACCTCATGGTCTATAACAAGCCGGTCAACATGCCCAGCCACACCGCCTATGCCCACCATCAGGATACACTGGCCAACGTGTTTGCCGCCCACTGCGACCAGCTGGGTCTGCAGCTCAAGTTCCGCATCGTCAACCGGCTGGATAAAGACACCACCGGCTGTGTGCTGGTGGCCAAAAACCAGTATGCGGCCAGCGCACTTACCGGCCGGTTGCAAAAAGTTTACCTGGCTATTGTCGAGGGCGCGCTCACCCCGCCCACCGGCACGGTCGAGGCCCCTATCCTCCGCGAGCAGGAGATCCTCACCAAACGCATCGTCCATCCACACGGCCAATATGCCCGCACCGACTACGGTACCCTGGGTCGGGGCCCCGGCTGTTCGCTGGTGCGCTGCCAGCTGCCCACCGGCCGCACCCACCAAATACGGGTGCACATGTCCTATCTGGGCCACCCGTTGCTGGGCGACAGCCAATACGGTGGAACGTTACGATCCATCGCCAGGCCGGCCCTGCACTGCCGCACGCTGCGCTTTTTACACCCGGTCAGCGGCCAATATCTTACAGTACAAGCCCCAATTCCTGGAGACATGCAGGGTATAATCGACCAAATGACAGAGCTCACTGGCGACCATTACTAGCAAAGTTCCACGATAATCGGGCCAAAAATCGGCTTTTTCCGCCGGCAGGGGTTGAAATCTTACAGGATTGCGATATAATAGTAACCAAGTTGTAACCAATTTGTAAGATTTGAAATTGGTTCACGGCAATTCCCAAGACAGGAGTGATTGGATGGCGCATCTGCCAAAAGGTTTGTCTCAAGACCTCAAAAAAGATGAGATGACCCAAAGCGGGGGCGGGCAGTCAGAAGACAAGAGTTTTAAAAAGACCGTTAAAAAGGTCGCCCACAAGATCGATGCATTCAGCTGCTATATCGGCACCGTGATTATCCGCCGGTATAAGCACTATCATAAAATATGGGTAAAGCGCAGAAAGGCGATGGCTATCGTCTTGAAGCAGCTGCCGGGCAGGGTGGCGCACAGCTTTATCGAACTGATGGTAAAGGCCAAAAAACATCTGGTCAACCCGGTACAGCGCTTTTTCGGCAACATCGTCGACGGTGTCCGCGGCACCTGGCGGGCCCACAAAGACCCGCACAAGTCCGGTCGGGCCCACTTTAAGGGCTGGTTCGGCCGCTCGCAGCACGGCTTTAAAAAGGCCATCAACTACCTTATGCCGGTAGCGGCCATCGCCGTCAGCGCGCTGGTCATCAGCACCGTGCTCAACTTAAACTTCGCCCTCAAGGTCGAGTATGAGGGACAAGTTGTCGGCTACGTCGACAGCGAGGCCACCTTCAACCAGGCCAAAAAAGTGGTCAACGACCGCATCGCCGTCAAAGACAGCACCGATACCGAGTACATCAAAAGCCCCACCTACTCCATCGCCGTAGTCGACTCGAAAAAAGTCGTCGAGACCGAGGAGCTGGCCAATACGCTCATCAGCGCCTCCGGCGCCGAGATCGTCGAGGGCTACGGTCTCTATATAAACGGCGAGTTCCAGGGCTGTGTAAAAGACGAGACCGCCACCCAGCAGGCGCTGGCCGCCATGATCGACCCGGTCAAGGCCCAGTACCCCGACGCCACGGTGGAGTTCAATAAATCCGTCGAGCTCAAAGAGGGGCTTTTCCCCACCGACAGCGAGATGGCCGACGAAGAGATGGTCGCCCTGCTGAGCTCGCAGGAGGTGGAGGAGAAGATCTACACCACCCAGGACGGCGACACCCCCATCGATATCGCCGCCAAAAACAACATCACCCTCAGCACGCTGGTGGCCCTAAACCCCAACATCACCGGCGACCTGTTCCCGGGCGATCCGGTCGTCATCCAAAATCCGGTGCCCATCATTCAGGTCAAGGCCACCCGTCAGGTCACCTATAACGAGAAGATCCCCTTCGAGACCGAGACCAGCCAGAGCGCCGAGTACGACAAGGGAACCACCACCACGCTGCAAGAAGGCGTCGAGGGCGAGCAGGAAGTCACCGCCCGCGTGGTCACGGTCGGCGGTGTCGAGACCGAAAAGACCATTCTCAGTGCCAAGGTCCTATCCGAGCCGGTCACTAAAAAGGTGGTCGAGGGCACCAAAGTCAGCTACTCGCCCAGCTACAGCGGCAGTTCCAGCACCTATAGCGGCGGCTACAGCGGCTCTGCTTCCGGCAGCCTTATCTGGCCGGTAGCCGGCGGCTATATCAGCTGCCCCATCTGGGGGTACTACGGCCATACCGGTATGGATATCGCCGCCCCCGCCGGCACCGCCGTATACGCCGCCGATGACGGCGTGGTCGAGAAAGTGGCCTACCAGAACGTGGGCTACGGCTACCACATCATCATCAACCACGGCAACGGTATGAAAACGCTGTACGGCCACAACTCCGAGCTGCTGGTGACTGCCGGCCAGACCGTCAGCAAAGGTCAGCAGATCGCCCGCGTCGGCCGCACCGGCAACGCCACCGGCAACCACTGCCATTTTGAGGTGCGCATCGGCGGCTCTTATATGGACCCGCTCAACTACATCTAAAATAGGCGATCACCTATTTCTATAAAAGGCCGGGGGCCGCAGCGATTGCGCTGCGGCCCCCGGCCTTTTTTGTCTCCCGCCCCGGCGCCGTCCAGCACCTGCCGGGCCCGCCTCCTGCCGCCCGCCGCGTCCCGATAGTCCCGAGCCGCCATCCAATGCTCTTTTGTAAAAAAATATCTATAGCATCTTGTTCCCTCTTGAGCCGGCAATTGTTTTTCACGCTGACCGCCTGTTTTTCCCCGCCCATATCTCGCCCTCTAAACAGATCCTGCGATCGCATCTCTGCCGCCGACACACCGGCTCATCATCCGTCATCCATCGCCCGTCACGCGCCGCCCGCCAAACGGCAAACGGCGCGTAAATGGGTGCGCTTTTAACGCTTTTTGGCCCGTTTTAACAATTTCGTAACATCTTGCCTTTTGTGCAGCGTACCGCCTCAAGGCGCATCAGCAGTCGCTCGGTGCCGGTTTGACATACAAAATTGCCGAGTATCGGCCTTGTTTTTGGGGAAAATACAGTCAAAGACAGATGTTGCCGGGCAAAATGGCAAAATGCTACTTTTCTTTTTTGGTCAAAGATGCTATAATAACTTCATCCATACACAGGTGGTGACAAGGGGTATCTCTGCGTACAGCACAGCGTGCCGCTTGTGGGGCGCGGCCCCGCCGGGTATAGGTCCCGGCCACCGCGATCTTTCGCTTTTTTCACTCGCCACGGCCGCCGGGCAGCGCTGTCCACGGCATATTGGTGGCGATTTTGTATACGAGTTTAGCGCGCCGCAGCAGCCCCGGGGGAGTGGGGCAGGTGCGCTCTGCGTCTGTAAAGGGAGCGTTTACCATTGGAGAAATTCGTCATCCGCGGGGGAAAGCCGCTGAGCGGTGAAGTAAACGTGAGCGGTGCCAAAAACGCCGCCGTCGCTATTTTGCCCGCCGTGCTGCTGGCCGAGGGCCCCTGTCTTATAGAAAATGTGCCCGCCATCAGCGATATCGATATCAGCAAAGACATTCTGGCCGCCATGGGCGCCCAGGTAGAATATATCACCAAAAACACCCTGTCTATCGATCCCACCACCGTTTTGGGCACCGATGTGCCCTATGCGCTGGCCAAAAAAATGCGCGGTTCCTACTACTTTATCGGCGCGCTGCTGGGCCGGTACAATCAGGTGTGTGCCGCGCTGCCCGGCGGCTGTGATTTCGGCATTCGCCCCATCGATCAGCACCTCAAAGGGTTCGAGGCGCTGGGTGCCCAGGTCGGCATCGAGGGGGATATCATCCATGTCAGCGCCGATCAGCTCATCGGCGCCCACGTGTATTTCGACATCGTCTCGGTGGGGGCCACCATCAACGTAATGATGGCCGCCGTCAAGGCGCAGGGGGTCACCATCTTAGAAAATGTGGCCAAAGAGCCCCACATCGTCGATGTGGCCAATTTTCTAAATTCGCTGGGAGCCGATATCCGCGGCGCCGGAACCGACGTCATCAAGATCCACGGGGTCGAAAAGCTCGGCCGCACCGAATACGGCATCATCCCCGACCAGATCGAGGCCGGCACCTATATGGTGGCCGCAGCCGCCACCGGCGGCGACGTGCTGGTCAGCGGGGTTATTCCCAAGCACCTCGAGTCTATTACCGCCAACCTCATCAGAGCCGGCGCCCAGGTGACCGAGTACGACGAGGCGGTGCGCGTCCAGCGCGAGGGGCCCATTCAAAAGTGCAACATCAAAACACTGCCCCATCCGGGTTTTCCCACCGATATGCAGCCGCAGATGACCACCATGCTCACCGTGGCCGAGGGGACCAGCATCATCACCGAAGGCGTGTGGGACAACCGCTTCGCCTACGTCGAAGAACTCAAAAAACTGGGCGCCAACGTCCAGGTCGACGGCCAGGTGGCGGTGGTCGACGGGGTCGACCGCCTGCACGGCGGTGTGCTGCGCTCGGTCGATCTGCGGGCCGGGGCGGCCATGGTCATCGCCGGCCTCATGGCCGACGGTATCAGCGAGATCGAGGATATCCGCCATATCGAGCGCGGATACGAAGACATCGTCTCCAAGCTGCGCGATCTGGGGGCCGATATCCGCCGGGTAGAGTGTGCGCCCCAAAAACAGTAAGCGGCCAGAGAGGACAGGGTAGAGCATGGCAAAAGTTTGTACGCTGTACAGCGGTTCCAGCGGTAACAGCACCTATATCGGCAGTGAATGCGGCGGATTGCTGGTCGATATCGGCAAAAACTGCAAGCAGACCGTACTGCAGCTGCAGAGCCGGGGCATCGAGCCCGAGTCGCTGGGCGGTATCCTCATCACCCACGAGCATATCGACCATGTGCGGGGGCTCAAGGTGTTTTTAAAAAAATACCACACCCCGCTGTACACCACCACCGGCACCGCCGGGGCACTGCGGATGAAAGATCTGCTGCAGAGCGATTACCCGGTCCACTACATAGAAGAAGAGACCCCGTTTGAGATCCAGGACATGCAGATCAGCGCCATGCGCACCAGCCACGACTGCGCCGACAGTATGGCCTACCGGGTGCGGACCGCACGGGGCAAAAAGGTGACGGTGGCCACCGATATGGGCCAGCTGCCCGATGGGTTTATCGACAAAGTCGCCGACAGTGATCTCATCGTGCTCGAGTCCAATTACGACGAGAACATGCTCCGCAGCTGCGACTACCCCTATTTTCTCAAACGGCGCATCTTCTCCGACTGCGGCCATCTCTCCAACGACCTGTGCGCACAGACGGTGTGCACGCTCACCCAGCGGGGGGTGCCACGCTTTATGCTGGCCCACCTCAGCATCAACTCCAACGCGCCCGAGGTAGCCTATCAAACAACGGCCTGCCAGCTGCAGATGATGGGGGCCGATCCCGAGGGGGACCTCCAGCTGTCGGTGGCCCCGCGCGACACCGCCTCGCCGCTGTGGGAGCTGTGATACGATGCTCAGTGTACAGGTGCTCTGCATCGGCAAACTCAAAGAAAAATATCTGGTACAGGGCTGCCAGGAATACGCCAAACGGCTGCAGAGCTTTTGTAAGCTCACTGTTACCGAGCTGCCCGAGACCCGCCTGCACGACAGCGTCGACGCCGTGCTCGCCGACGAGGGTCAGCGCCTGCTGGCCAAACTGCCCGCCGGCGGCTATCACATCGCCCTGTGCGTAGAGGGGCAGACCTGCTCTTCTCCCCAGCTGTCGCAGCTGCTGCAAAAAAAGGCGCTGGCGGGCATCAGCCAGTTCACCTTTGTCATCGGCGGCAGCTACGGGCTGCACGAGCAGGTGAAAAAGGCCTGCCAAATGCGGCTGTCGGTCTCGCCGATGACTTTCCCCCACCAGCTTTTCAGGCTCATGCTGCTCGAGCAGATCTACCGCGCTTTCTCCATCGGCGCCAACACCAAATACCACAAATAAAAGCCTCTGGCCATAGCTGCCAGAGGCTTTTTTATATCTGTCGGCGGCGAGCCGCCCAGCCGACCCCGGTCTAAAACCCGGCATCGGGCCGGTCCAGCTGCCGGTACTGGATTACCTCTGCCATGTGGTCTCCGGTGATCTGCTCGCTGCCGTCTAAGTCAGCCACGGTGCGGCTCAGCTTTAGCAGTTTGTCCCGGGCCCGGGCCGACAGGCCCATCCGCTCAAAAGCGCCCCGCAGCATCTGCTGTGCGGGCTCGGTCATGGCACACACGGTATCCAGTACCCCGGCGGGCAACTTGGCGTTGCACGACACACCGGTCTGCTGTTGTCGGTCCAGCTGTCGCTGACGGCCGGCCACTACCCGGCGGCGTATCTGCGCACTCGATTCCGCCGGTAGGGGAGAGGCCAGCGCGTCATAATCCACCGGCTGCAGCTGTAGGTGTATATCAATGCGGTCGAGCACCGGCCCGCTGATGCGCCCCAAGTAGCGGCTGATGGCCGAGGGGCTGCAGCTGCACCGGCGGGTGGGGTGGCCCGCCCAGCCGCAGGGGCAGGGGTTCATGGCCGCTACCAGTAAAATATCACAGGGGTACTGCACCGTCACTCCGCCGCGGTTTATGCGCACGGTGCCGTCCTCCATAGGCTGCCGCAACACCTCGATGGCGCTGCGCTTAAATTCGGCAAACTCGTCTAAAAACAAAATGCCCCCACTGGCCAGCGATACCTCGCCCGGCCGGGGCGTGCTGCCGCCCCCCGCCAGCCCCACCGCTGATATCGTGTGGTGCGGTGCCCGAAACGGGCGCGACGAGAGCAGTGCCGTCTCGGGCGGCAGTGTCCCGGCGATCGAGTGCACCATCGTGGCCGAGAGCTTTTCCGCGAACGTCATGGGCGGCATGATGCCCGGCAGCCGTTTGGCCAGCATGCTCTTACCTGATCCCGGCGGCCCCATCAGCAGAATGTTGTGCCCGCCGCAGGCCGCCACCTCAAAGGCGCGCTTAGCCAGGTACTGCCCCTTCACGTCGGCAAAGTCCAGCGGGTATATCGTGTCGTCCGGCGGCAGCTGGCTGTGGTAGGGGGCGATCAGCGCTGCTTTGCTCAGGTGATCCAGCACCTCTTTTACCGTGGCAGCCGGTAAGATCTCAAGCCCCTCTACCACCCCTGCCTCCATGGCGTTCTCTGCCGGCACGAACAGTGCCCGGTACCCCTGCCGGCGGGCCTCGATAGCCATGGGCAGCACGCCCCGCACCGGCCGCAGGTCACCCCGCAGCGACAGCTCACCGATAAAGGCGCAGTCGTCGGTGTCGGCTTTCAGTTGACCCGAAGCTCGCAATATGCCCACAAAAAGCGGCAGGTCATATACCGAGCCGGCTTTTTTGATATCTGCCGGCGCCAGATTGGCGGTGATGCGGCTCACCGGAAAGGCAAAGCCGCTGTTTTTTACCGCTGCCCGCACCCGGTCTCGCGACTCTTTTACCGCCGTGTCGGGCAACCCCACGATCTCAAAGCTCGGCAGCCCGCGTGCAGTGTCCACCTCTACCTGTATGCGGTAGGCCTGCAGGCCCACCAGACCCAGACTGTGCACCATACAAAACATGCCCGTTTCCCTCCTCGCCCCTCTTACAGCTAGTATACACGTTCTGTGCACTTGTCACAATGGGTCGTCAAAAAATGTCGAATACAGCAAAGTGAAAAACACTGGGCAACCGGTGCTGCCTAGTGCTGCCTAGTGCTGCCTGGTTTCGTCTGCACAGTCAAATACCCACACAGGTCCCCCGCATATACAACTTATAGCGGTCGCTGCGAATGATCTGCCGGGCGCAGTGCAGGGGGTTTTGGTGGCTGTCGCGCACATAGTCGTCGATGCACAGTAGGGCGGTCCTGGGCTCTACCTGCAAAAGCGCCGCCTCCTCCCGGCTGGCATAGCTGATGCCGATCGCCTTTATCGTGTCGCTGGGGGTAATGTGATATTTTTGCAGCACCCGATACAGCGAACCAGAGAGATCCTCCTGCAGCAAAAAGCTGTAGTGGCGGGCAAAAATATTCTGCTCGATCATGATGGGTACGCCGTCGGCAAAGCGCAGCCGCCGCAGTGCAACGACCGGTTCTCCGGGGCGTATGCCCAAAAAAGAGGCCTCCTCCTCGCCGGCAGTCTGGTAGCCGACCGAAAGCACCTCTGTGCCAGCCACCTGGCCGCCGGCCTCACAGGCGTTGGTGAACCCGCGAAATTCAGCCATGTCGCGGCCTATGTACGGGCGTGCTACATAGGTGCCTTTGCCCTGCCGTCTGATGAGCAGGCCCTCCTCTACCAGCGCGTCGATGGCCTCGCGCACGGTAATGCGGCTGATACCGTACCGCTGGCTCAGCTGTGCCTCGGTGGGGATCTTCTGGTCGATCGAGAACTCGCCAGCGGCGATCGAACTGCGCAGGGCGTCTATCAGCTGGCGGTACAGCGGCACCCCGCTGTCGGGGGTCAAAGTGGGTATCATCGGGCACAGCGCTCCTTCCTATCTGTGGTCTCGGTATCCGGCAGGTCCTATATAGTATGATTATAGCACATCTCGAGCAGCCCAACAGCCGGCATACAGCAGGGGAGCAGACACATCTAAAAAAACGAGCAACTGGGGCCGGTAAACCGGCTGGCCGGGCGTTGCGGTGTCGGCAGTCAGGACCTGACCGGGCAAGCGTTCCCAGGTGAGACCCGCGTATCGGCATTTGGGCGCCGAATATCTACCACTGGGGAGCGGGCACCTTGCCGGCGTGCGCGGCGCCCAGTATAATAGGGGTCGTACAGAGGCGCTGCCATCTGTGCAGACAGGAGGAGCTGTGTGTGAAGATCAAACTGAATCAGGACCCGGCACTCACCGAGACGCAGGTACAGATCGACTGCCCGGTCATCGACGAAGCGGTGCTGCAGATCGTGACCGGTCTGCGGCTCTACCAGCAAAAGCTCACCGGTATCCGCGACGGGGAGGTCCACATCGTCGACGTACGGGATATTCTGTATATCGACTCGGTGGATAAAAAGACCTTTTTCTACACCGAAACTGCCGTATACGAGAGCGCCCTGCGCCTGTATGAGCTGGCTGACCGGCTGGAGAAACTCGATTTTTTCCGGGCCTCACGGTCCACCATCGTCAATTTTGCCAAGATATGTGCCATGCGCCCCGATCTGGGCGGCCGGCTGCTGCTCACCGTGGAGGGCGGTGAAAAGCTGTACGCCTCCCGTCAGTACGCGGGCGCTTTTCGCCAAAAACTGGCCGCTCTGGAGAGGGGAGATCGCTGATGAAAAAATTTATGCGCCGGGTCATGGAGTGGAAAGCCGCCTGCTGCTTTGCCTTTACCGGCTGTGCGCTGCTGTACGCGCTGGTGTGCCTGTTTATGGGGCGCACCCAAATACGAGTCACCAGCCTTTTATACCTGTTGGGGCTCACCGCCGTCGCCACCGGCCTGCAATACCTGTGCTTTACGCAAGCGCTCTTTAAAAAGATGCGCTACACCGCCCGCCTGCTGCTGTTTGCCGCACTGTTACTGCCGGTACTGGTAGGGGCGGCCCTGCTGCTGGAGTGGTTTCCCAGCCAGTATGCCAGCGCTTGGGTGCTGTTCGGGCTCATCTTTTTAGCTGTATTGGCTGTATTCACCGCCGGGTTCGAGCTGTATTTTCGGCTGGCTGGCCGGCGGTACGACGGGCTACTGGGCCGCTATCGGGCCGGCGCAGACCACCGGCAAAAATAGAGTATAAAAAGAGAAAGAGCCATCCGGCCGGGTGGCTCTTTCTCTTTTATAGCGGTGATGCAGTTTTATTTATTGCGGCTAAACAGCTTGGCGATCTCCACGATGGGCACCGGCAGCACGCTCAGTCCCAGCACGCAGCCCCAGGCGGCCAGCGGCAGGTGTACCATGCCAAAGATACCGGCCACCGGTGGGATCAGCGCTACTGCCAAGATCAGCGCGATAGAGGCCAGCACCGCCAGGTTCAGATAGCGGTTGGCAAAAGGGTTAGACTTGAAGATCGAGCGGCGGGTGCGGGCGCCAAAGATGTGGAACATCTGTGAGAGTGCCAGCACCAAAAAGGCCATGGTCCGCCCCTCTGCTACCGAGTTCTCGGCGAACACATAGCGGCCCAACACGTAGCTGGTCACGGTGAGCGCCGCCAGCATCAGCCCCTGCAGCACGATGTGCAGCCACATGGGCCCGTCAAAGATACCTTTATCCTTGGGCCGCGGCGGATCGTCCATCACGTCGCTGCCGGGGGCGTCCATACCCAGCGCTAAAGCGGGCAGCCCGTCGGTGACCAGGTTGACCCACAGCAGTTGGATGGCGCTCAGCGGGGCGCCAAAGCCGGCCAGCATCGAGGTCAGCACGGTAAAGATCTCGCCGATGTTGCAGCTGAGTAAAAACTTTACCGATTTGACGATGTTCTGGAAGATGCCGCGCCCCTCGCGCACCGCCACCACGATGGTGGCGAAGTTGTCGTCGGTCAGCACCATATCGGCGGCCCCTTTGGCCACATCGGTGCCGGTAATGCCCATGGCACAGCCAATATCTGCCGCCTTCAGGGCGGGGGCGTCGTTGACGCCGTCACCGGTCATAGCCACGATCTGCCCCTTTTGCTGCCAGGCCTTGACGATGCGGATCTTGTCCTGCGGGGTCACCCGGGCGTATACTGAGTAGTCGCCGATGGTAGCCGCCAGCTGCTCGTCGCTCATCTCCTGCAGCTGGGCGCCGGTGATGGCCTTTTGGCCCTCCTGCAAAATGCCCATCTGGCTGGCGATGGCCGAGGCGGTCACCACATGGTCGCCGGTGATCATAATGGGGCGTATACCGGCCTTTTTGCAGGTGGCGATGGCGTCTTTGGCCTCCTGGCGGGGCGGGTCGATCATGCCGATGAGACCGATGAGCGAGAGATCCTGCTCCAGGCTGGCCGACTCGTCTTCTGGCGGCAGCACCTCGATGACCTTGTGGGCGACAGCCAGTACGCGCAGTGCATTTTGGGCCATCTGGTCGTTTGCTTTGCGGGCGGTCTCGATCTGTCCGCTGCAGCGGGGGGCCAAAATATCAAAGGCGCCTTTTACGATGACGTGCAGCCGGCCGTCGATCATGTTGACGGTGGTCATCAGCTTGCGGTCCGAGTCAAAGGGGAGATCGAACATGCGGGGGTAGTCGGCATTCAGCTGCTCCTGCTTTTCCCCCGCCTGTAGTGCGGCGGCTACGATCGCCGTCTCGGTGGGGTCGCCGATATGCTGCAAACTGCCGTCGGGCTGCTCTAACACCTTGCCGTCACAGCACAGTGTGGCCAGTTTTAGCAGCGACACTACCTCGGCCGGGGTGTCGGGGGCGCCCACTTCGTCGAGCAGGTCCGCACCGTCGGCGCGCTCCTGGCGGCGGGGCACCCAGCAGGCAGTTACCGTCATGCGGTTTTGGGTGAGCGTACCGGTCTTATCCGAGCAGATGACCGAGGCGCTGCCCAGCGTCTCCACCGCCGGTAAGCGCCGGATCAGTGCGTTTTTCTGCACCATTTTCGACACGCCAACCGCCAGAACGATGGTGACGATGGCCGGCAACCCCTCGGGAATAGCCGCCACCGCCAGCGAGATAGCGGTCATAAAGATCTCTTTGATGGGGGTGCCGCCGATGAGGCCGATGATAAAGATCACCGCGCACACGCCCAGCGCCACCAGGCCCAGCGTTTTGCCCATCTTTTCCAGCTTGTGCTGCAGCGGGGTAGCGGTGTCTTGCTGGCTGTCTAAAATGGCGGCGATCTGACCGATCTGTGAGGACATACCTGTCGAGGTGACGATGGCCTTAGCGCGGCCATAGGTAACGCTGCAACCGGAATACACCATGTTTACCCGGTCGCCCAGTGGTGCCCGCTCCTCCACTGTGGCCGCCGCATCTTTTTGGGCCGGTACGCTCTCTCCGGTCAGGGCGCTCTCCTCGCACTGCAGACTGGAGGACTCGATGAGTCTGGCGTCGGCGGGCACGTAGTCGCCGGCCTCCAGCACCAGAATATCGCCCGGCACCAGCTCGGCCGAGGAGATGATCTGCTCGCGGCCGCTGCGCACCACCCGCGCGTGGGGGGTAGACATATCTTTGAGGGCATCCAGCGCCTTTTCGGCTTTGCTCTCCTGAAATACCCCCAACACCGCGTTGAGGATCACGATGAACAGAATGACGGCGGGCTCTAGAAAGTCGCCGTGCCCCTCCATCACCGCCAGCACCGTCGAGATAACGGCGGCGATGATGAGAATGATGACCATGGTGTCTTTGAGCTGGGCGGCAAAGCGCTGCAGAAGGGTCTTGGGCGGCTTGCCCTGCAGCTTGTTCTCGCCCACCTCGGACAGCACACGGGCGGCGGCCTCATCGGTGAGCCCCCGTTCCAGATCGCTGGAAAATTGCCCCGCGATCTGCTGGGGCGTCCTATCATGCCACGTCAATACAAAACACTCCTTTTTATCATTGGGCCGCCCGGGATAAAGATCGCCCCGGCGCCCCATAACTGCTTTGTTTTACCGGCCCCCGCCGCTGCCCTGAACAGGCGGCGGGCGGCACCTCTGGTCACTGGTTCTTTTTACCTTATAGTATAGCCGCTTTCGCCAGCCCATTCAACCAAAATAGCGCCGCGCCAGCTGTCGGTCTGGCGCAGCGCTTTTTATATGCTTAAGACGGGGGAGATGCACTACCGGCCAAACAGCCCCCGCAACTTTTGCCACAGCCCGCGGCTCGCACTGCTCTGGCCGGCGACCGGCTGCTTCTGCGCGTCCAATATGGCTTGGTCCATAAAGCACTGCTGGCTGTCCACCGGTATCTGTCCGTCGGGGTGGCGTATGCGGTAGCGCCCGTCGGCGCCCAGCTGGCGGGCCTTTACATTATCGCCCAGCATTACCTGCATCATGTGCAGGATGCGCTGGCGCAGGGCCGGGTCGTACACCGGGCACGAGACCTCTACCCGGTGCATGGTGTTGCGGCTCATCATGTCCCCCGAGGAGATGTACATCTTCATCTGCTGTCCCACCCCGAAACAGTACACCCGCGAGTGCTCCAGGTAGCGCCCCACGATGCTGATGATGGTGATGTTCTCGGTCAGCCCCTCCACGCCCGGCACCAGGCAGCAGATACCGCGGACGATGAGCTGGCAGGGTACCCCCGCACAAGAGGCCTCAATGAGCTTTTCCATCACGTCGATGTCGGTGAGAGAGTTGAATTTCATCATTACCCCCGCGGGTTGGCCGCTGCCGGCCAGCGCGATCTGCTCGTCGATGCAGCGCAGCACGTTTTGTTTAAAGCAGCAGGGGGCCACCCACAGCTGCCCATAGCTGCCGTGCAGGTTGCCGATCGACATGTTTTTAAAAAACGCAGTGGCGTCGGCACCGATCTGTGGGTTGGCGGTGATCAGGGCCAGGTCGGTGTAGAGCTTGGCGGTCTTTTCGTTGTAGTTGCCGGTCCCCACCTGGGTGATGGTCTGCAGCCGCCCGTGCTCGCGGCGGGTAATGAGGCAGATTTTCGAGTGCACCTTGTAGTGGTCCATACCGTAGATCACCCGGCAGCCGGCCTCCTCCAGCCGCTGGGCCCACTCGATGTTGTTCTGCTCGTCAAAGCGGGCCCGCAGCTCCATGAGCACAAATACCTCTTTGCCGTTTTCTGCCGCGGCGATCAGATATTCGGCCAACTTGGCCTGCCGGGCAATGCGGTAGAGCGTGATCTTGATCGAGAGCACGTTTTTATCTTCCGACGCCTCTTTGATCAGCCGCAAAAAGGGGTTCATGCTCTCATAGGGGTACGAGAGCAGGATATCCCGCTTGAGCACCTGTCGCAGCACCGGCTCGCCCTGTTTTACGAGCGCCGGCTGCTGCGGGGTGAACGGGGCGTCGGTCAGCTGGCTGACAAGCGGTGCCGGCAACTGACCCGTCAGGGCAAAGCAGAAAGACAGGTCCAGCGGTGCCGCACACAAAAATACCTGTTCGCGGGTAATGCCCAGCTTGCCCCGCAGGTACTTAATAAATCCCTCGCTGATATCCCCCTGCACCTCCAGCCGCACCGGGGCCAGCCGCATGCGCTTTTTTAGCACCTTTTTCATGTGCTGGCGGTAGTCCAGGTCCTCGTCGTACATGCCGGCGTCGGCGTCGATATCCGCGTTGCGGGTGATGCAGATGATGGCTTTTTCCCCCACCTTGTACATGTCAAACACCTTGGGGGCGAACTGCAGCAGCACCTCCTCCATCAGGATATAGCGCAGCTGTTCTCTATCCACGAACAGCATGCGAGGCACCGAGCCGGGCAGGGGAATGATGCCGAACATGGTGTGATCTTTATGCCGCAGCGACACCGCCACATTGAGCTGCTTGTTGTCGATGTGGGGGAACGGATGACGAGTGTCGATGATCTGGGGCGACAGCACCGGCAGCACTGTGCGATAGAATTCCTTCTCTACCAGCTTTTGCTCGCTCGGTTTTAGTTCGTCGTAGTGCAGTTGAGAAATGCCCGCCTGGGCCATCAGGGTGGTCAACTCGGCAAAGGCCCGGTCACGCTGGGCATATAGGGGCGCCGTCTCGCGGTAGATCGCCGCCAGCTGCTCCTGGGCGGTCATGCCGGTCTTCGAGTCGCGGTCGTCGGGCTCTACCAGGGCCAAGTCGGTCAATGTGCCCACCCGCACCATGTAAAACTCGTCCAGGTTAGAGGTGAAGATCGATAAAAACTTCAGCCGTTCCATCAGCGGGGTCTCTTGGCAGTTGGCCTCCTCCAGCACCCGTTCGTTAAATTTTAACCAGGACAGCTCGCGGTTCTCCATGCAGCTGCGGTGCCGCTTGTCTTTCATAATATGTATGCTCCTTTTGCTCCTCTATCCAAGTCGTTTTGGGCCGCCGGTCAGTTTTCGGCCGCAGGGTCTGCCAGCACGTGCCGCAACAGATACCCCTCTCGCACACCGCCGGTGCTCACCTGCACCTGTCGGCAGCCAAAATGGGCGGCGATCTGCCCCAGCAAAACAGCGCCCGGGACCAGAGTCAATATGCGCTCGGGCACCAGCGAAAACACCTGCCGCTGCAGCTTTTCATCGCCGCTGGCAAGCAGCGCGCACAGTTCGTCGGCCCAGCTGGCGGGGAAGTAGCCGGCCAAATCGCCGCCGCCCATCTGGGCGTATAGCTGCCCACAGGCGCGCACGGTGCCGCCAATTCCGCACAACACCCCGCCGGGCGGCACCGGCCAATCCAGCAGACACAGCTGCTCGGTGATGTATTGGCGCATCTGCTTCACGGCCGCTGCCGTGGGCAGCAGGCCCGGTACATACCGCCGCGACAGCGACAGCGAGCCCAGCGGCAAACTTACTGCATCCAGCGGCCGACCGTCGGCAAAGCCCACCAGCTCGGTCGATCCACCGCCGATATCGCACACCAGCCCCGCCCGAGCGCCGGTGGCGTGCATCGCCCCGGCCAGCGAGCACAGTGCTTCCTCTTTGCCCGAAAGAACCTGTGGGCGCACCCCACACGCCTGTTCGATCGCCGTCAGCACCTGCGTCCGGTTTCTTATCTGCCGCAGCGATGCGGTGGCAAATACCTGCACCTGTACGACTCCCAGCAGTCGGGTCAGCTGCAGCAGCCGCGTCAGTGCCCCGCAGGCGCGCTCAACGCCCTGTTCAGTCAGGTCGCCACCCTCTATACAACCGGCCAGAGCAGCCATCTGCTTGTCTCCGAACAGCAGAGAAAACGAACGCCCCGTGCAGCGATAGACCGACAGGCGGATAGAGTTGGAGCCCATATCGATGATGCCGATGGTCACCGCCGGCACCCCCTCTCTGTGTATGCGCTTACAAAATTCCTTTATATAGGTATATTGTGACAAATGTTTCGTGAATTTGCAAGTGTTTACGAAAATTTTACACAATAATTTTGGTAAATCCTACGACTTATGGGGGACGGCAGATGTGCTAAAATAGGGGAGAGCCGAACGGGGGGTAAAGGTGCGGCGCGCCCCGCCGCCACCGCGTTTTTTTGCAAAAAAGTACTTGCATTTTGCGGGGGGCTGTGCTATTATTTTGAAAGTAACGTTTCGTTGAGTGAAAGAGGTGACTACGTTGAAACAGGGGATTCATCCAAAATATGAAGAGACCACAATCAGATGCGCTTGCGGCGAGACCTTTACGACTCGTTCCACCAAGAGCGATATTCGTGTTGAGATCTGTTCAAAATGCCACCCATTCTATACAGGCAAACAGAAACTTGTCGATACCGGTGGACGTGTTGAGCGCTTTAAAAAGCGTTTTGGCACAAAATAAGACGGGCTTTTCACAAAAGTCTAGCAGGTGGTGTTTTTTAAAAAAGCACCGCCTTTCTTTTTTTGCCGGCCGCCCGCGGCCAGAGAGGAGAGGACCATGGCAGATGCGCTGCAGCTACAGGAATACCGCACTCCCGGCGGTGCCGCCCAGTCGCTCTACGAGCAAAAAAAGTCCCGCTTTATCGGGCAGCTCTTTCCAGCGGCCGACCAGCAACAGGTAGACGCGCTGCTCGCCCAGGTAAGAAAGCAGCACCGCGAAGCGCGGCACCACACCTATGCCTATCGGCTGCGCACCGATCATGTCGAGCGCTCATCAGACGACGGCGAGCCGCAGGGCACTGCTGGCCGCCCCATATTAGAGGTGCTGCAAAAGGCGCAGATCACCGATGCGCTGCTGGTGGTCACCCGCTATTTCGGGGGCGTTTTGCTGGGCGCCAGCGGGCTGCTGCGGGCCTATTCTAAAGCCGCCTCGCTGGCGGTGGCCGGCGCCGATATCATTACCATGTGCACCTGCATCGACTGTGTGCTCACCGTGCCCTATAATCTCTACGGCGTCATACAGAATATGTTGCCCGGCTACACGCTGCAGATAAGCGACACCCGTTTCGAGGTGGATGTCACACTGGCGCTCACCGTCAAGGGCAGCGACTACCAGCGCCTGGTAGACGAGGTCACCGAGCGCACCGATGGCCGGGTGGTGCCCAAAAAGATAAAGAGTCACTTTTCCTATCTGTAGCCGCCGCACTGCGCGCGGCGCGAGATGGCGGTGCACTCCTGGCAAAAAGCCGATAAAATAGCGGCTCTTTTTGTAATTTTGCAAAAAAAGAGGGATAGCCCGCGTTTTTGCGTATAAGCTTGTTAGAGGGGCATCGTCTGCGCCGGCGGCGATCCCCACGCATATATCGTACCTGTACCCAACGCAGTTTATAAAAACTGCCCTACATATACATAGGGGAGGTGACACCCATCGACACCACCATCCGCAGCCGCAGCGAACAGGCCGAACGGCAGACGCTGTCACCCTATGCGGTGTGCGCCGCCGATTCGCGGGGGCGGCGGCACCCTACTGCCCCCTGCGATATCCGCACCGATTTTGCCCGCGACCGCGACCGCATCTTACACTGCAAGTCGTTTCGCCGTCTCAAACACAAAACACAGGTGTTTTTGTCCCCTAAAGGGGATCATTATCGCACCCGCCTCACCCACACGCTGGAGGTCTCGCAGATCGCCCGCACCGTCGCCCGTGGGCTGCGTCTCAACGAGGACCTGACCGAGGCCATCGCCCTGGGCCACGATCTGGGGCACACGCCGTTTGGCCACGCCGGTGAGCGGGCGCTCAACGAGGTCTGTCCCGCCGGCTTTCGCCACTACCTGCAGAGCGTGCGGGTAGTCGACTTTTTAGAAAAAGACGGCCGCGGTCTCAACCTCACCTACGAGGTGCGCAACGGTATCGCCTGCCATACCAAAGGTGTCCGCGCCAAAACGCTGGAGGGCCAGCTGGTGCGCTACGCTGACCGCATCGCCTATATCAATCACGATATCGAGGACGCGATCACCGCCGGTATCCTGCAGGAAAACGAGCTGCCCTACGACAGTGTGGCGGTGTTGGGACGGGGCAAAAATCAGCGCATCACCACGCTGGTGCGCTCGCTGCTGGAAAACAGCGGTGCGCGCATCTGGATGGGGGAGGAGGTGTACACCGCCTATCAGCGGCTGCACCAGTTTATGTTCGATGTGGTGTACACCGACCCGGTGGCCAAAAAAGAGGAGAGCAAAGCAGAACAGCTCATCATCACCCTCTATAAACACTTTGTCAGCGACCCCGATGCGCTCTCGCCGCGATATCAGCAGCTGGCTGACCGCTGGGGCCTCGATCGCGCCGTGTGCGACTATCTCTCGGGCATGACCGACGACTATGCCGTCCAGCTGTTCGAGCGGCTGTACGTCCCCCAGTTTTGGCACGGAGAGTAGCGGCCCGACACGGCGCGTTAGCACCAGTATAGCTCTGCCCGGGAGGCAGATTTTGACGAAAGGAGAGGAGCGCCTTGCTGCCCGAGAGCTTTTTGACCGAGCTGAAATTCCGAAACGACATCGAAGACGTGGTCGGTTCCTACGTCGACCTCAAGCGGGCCGGCAGCAATACCGTCAAGGGCCTGTGCCCCTTCCACTCTGAAAAAACGCCTTCCTTCGTGGTCTACCGCGACACCCAGTCCTACTACTGTTTTGGCTGCGGTGCCGGCGGCGACGTCATCACCTTTATCAAGTCCGCCGAGAACCTCGACTATATCGAGGCGGTCAAGTTTTTGGCCCAGCGCGCCGGCATGCAGATGCCCGAGCAGGGGGTCGACGACTCGATGGGCAAGCTCAAGCTGCGCATTCTCGAGGCCAACCGCGCCGCCGCCCGCTGGTTTTATGCGGCGATCTTCTCACCGGCCGGCAAGCAGGGGCTCGACTACCTGCTGGGCCGCGGTCTCAGCATCGAGACCATCAAGCACTTCGGCCTGGGCTTTGCCCCGTCGAGCTGGAATGCCCTGCGCGACGCGCTGCGCAAAAAGGGCTTTTCCGATGGCGATCTGCTGGCGGCGGACCTGGTGGCCCGCTCGTCTAAGGGCAGCGTGTACGACAAGTTCCGCGGCCGGGTGATGTTCCCCATCATCGATCTGCGCGGCAACGTCATCGGCTTTGGCGGCCGCAACATGGGCGACGAAAAGCCCAAGTACCTCAACACCGCCGAGACGCCGGCCTTTCACAAAAACCGCAATCTGTTCGCCCTCAATTTTGCCAAGCGGCAAAAAGATCGCGCCTATATTCTGGCCGAGGGCTACATGGACGTCATCGCCATGCACCAGGCCGGCTTCTGCACGGCGGTGGCCACCCTGGGCACCGCCATCGGCGACCACCAGGCCCGGCTCATCGCCCAGTACGCCGACACCATCACCATCGCCTACGACGCCGATGAGGCCGGGCAGATCGCCACTAAGCGGGCCATCGGCATTCTGGCGCCCACCGGCATCAAGGCGCGGGTGCTGCACATCCCCCGGCAAGAGGCCAAAGACCCCGACGAGTACATCAAAAAATACGGCAATCTGCGCTTTGAGCGCCTGCTGCAAAATGCCCGCGGCTCCACCGAGTACGAGCTGCAGCGGGCCGAGACCGGCCACGACTTAAAAGAGCCGGCTGGCCGCGCCGGATATATCAAAGACGCCGCGGTGGTCGTGGCGGCGCTGCCCACCCCCGCCGAGCGCGACATCTACGCCGGGGTGGTGGCCGAGCGGGCCGGGGCCACCAAGCAGGGGGTGCTCGAGCAGGTAGAGCAGCTGCGGCGGCAGCACTACCGCAAACAAAAGAAAAAAGAGCGCAGCGAACTGCTCAGCAGCGCCATCGACTACCGCGACAAGGTAAATCCCCAGGCGGCTAAAAATCCGCTGGCCAACACCGCCGAGGAGTTCCTCATCGCCGCGCTGCTGCGCGATGTCGCCTTTGGCCGGCGCATCTACCCCCAGCTGGCCGAGCGCGACTTTGTCACCGATTTTAACCGCCGGGTGTACAGCCTGCTCAAAGGCGCTTTCGATGCCGGTCTCACCGGTGACCTGTCTTACCTAGCCCAGCTGCTCACCGATCAGGAGCTGGCCCGGGTCACCCGCATCATCGCCGAGACCGCGCCGCTGCACATCGACATCGAGGAGATCGACCAGAAGATCGGGCTGCTCAAAAAAGAGAGCAGCCGCCCCGACAGCGAGACCATCGCCCACACCCCCGACGCGGACTGGGCCGAGATGATGCGCCAGCTGCGGCAGCAAAAAAATAAGCGGACATAGCACCCCGCACCCATATACAGACACCAACACGCAGGAGAATAGGGAGAAAAGACGTATGGCAAAAATGGACAACACGGCAAACACCGCTAGCATGCTGACCATCGCCGAGATCGGCGCCAAAAAAGGCAAGCTCACCACCCAGGAGCTCACCGAGTTTATCGAGAAATACGATTTCGATGTGGAGCAGGTGGACAAGCTCTACGAGCTGCTCGAGAGCAAAAAGGTCGAGATCGTCGACGATCTCGAGACCGAGCAGGACATCGATCCCGAGGCCGATTTCCAGCTGGTGAGCACTGCCGAGAGCAAGTACTCCCACAAGGAGATTGAGGAGGGCAAGCGCTACGCCACCGCTGCCGACGGCGCCAACATCGACGATCCGGTCAAAGTCTACCTCAAAGAGATCGGCCGCGTGCAGCTGCTCACCTCCGAGGAGGAGATCGAGCTGGCCAAGCGCATGAGCGAGGGGGACCCCTACGCCAGAAAGCGCCTGAGCGAGGCTAACCTGCGCCTGGTAGTCAGCATCGCCAAGCGCTATGTGGGCCGTGGTATGCAGTTTTTAGACCTTATCCAGGAGGGAAATCTCGGCCTCATCAAAGCTGTCGAGAAGTTCGATCACACCAAGGGCTTTAAATTCTCCACCTACGCCACCTGGTGGATTCGTCAGGCCATCACCCGCGCCATCGCCGACCAGGCCCGTACCATCCGCATCCCGGTGCACATGGTCGAGACCATCAACAAGGTCAAAAAGGTCTCCAGCCAGCTGCTGCACCAAAATGGCCACGAGCCCACCGCCGAAGAGATCGCCGATGTGCTCGACATGCCGGCCGAAAAGGTGCGCGAGATCATGCGGGTGGCGCAGGAGCCGGTGTCGCTCGAGACCCCTATCGGCGAGGAGGAGGACAGTCACCTGGGCGACTTTATCCCCGACGACGACGCCCCCGCCCCCGCCGAGGCCGCCTCCCACACGCTGCTGCGCGAACAGCTGGGCGAGGTGCTGCAAACGCTCACCCCCCGCGAGGAAAAGGTGCTGCGGCTGCGCTTTGGCCTGGAGGACGGCCGCAGCCGCACCCTGGAAGAGGTGGGCAAAGAGTTTAACGTCACCCGCGAGCGCATCCGCCAGATCGAGGCCAAAGCTCTGCGCAAGCTGCGCCACCCCAGCCGCAGCAAAAAGCTCAAAGACTTTTTAGACTAGCCCATATGTCCGCTCCCGTTTGACAAATCGCAGTTGCTGTTCTATACTGGATACAGAATGTATAGTAATTTGGTTAACTTTTGACAGCAAGGAGTTGCGAGAAATGGTTTTTACCCGGGAGACCGATTATGCGGTGCGCATCGTGCGGCATCTGGCTACCGTCACCAGCCGGACCGAGGCCAAAAAAATAGCAGAAGCCACCGATGTCACGCTGCGCTTTGCACTGAAGATACTCAGCAAATTGGTGGCCGGGGGCCTGGTGCGCTCCTATAAAGGCACGCAGGGCGGGTACGAGCTGCAAAAGCCCGCCGCCGAGATATCGCTGCGCGACATCGTCGAGATCATCGAGGGGCCGGTCACCATCTCCAAGTGCCTCGACCAAAACAGCGACTGCGAGTGTCAGAGCGCGGGCAACTGCAAGGTGCGCCGCGTATTCGGCAAGATCGCCGACTCGGTCAACGCCCAGCTGGCCTCATACACCATCGACCAGTTTGCCGACGACTGACCGCCTTATACACAGCTATACGAAAGAGGGGAACTACCGCCGTGAGCGAGAGTCAAGATATCCAGTACCACGTCCGCCGCTACTACGAGAACTGGTTTATGATCGACAGTTTGTATGGCGCATGGGCCGCCCGTCGGGGCGTGCAGTTTAACACCGTGCTGGTGCTGGACATCATCCGCGAAAACCCCCAGGGCTGCACCCAAAAGCACATCTGCGACAAGACCGCCCTGCCCAAGCAGACGGTGTCCTTTCTGCTCTCGGGCCTCGAGAAAAAGGGGTACATACACCGCAAGCAAAACGACAGCGACCGCCGGGGCAAGCTGGTGGCTCTCACCCCGGCAGGGGAACAGTTTGCCTTTCCCCTGCTAGATGAACTGGCCACCGCCGAGGAAAACGCCTACGAAAACCTCACCGAGCAGCAGCGCCGGGCCATCACCGATGGCATGACCAGCCTGGTCGAGGCCCTGCAGGGCAGTCTGGCCGACTAGTGTCCGTCTGCTGCCCCGCCGCAGCACACCATATGTTAAAAAACCGCCCGCGATGTAACTGTCGCGGGCGGTTTCTTTATTTTGCCCCGCTGCGGGCGCCGGAGCGGTCTCGCTGGCCGCCACCTTTACCGTCTCGCAGCGATTTGGGGCGGTTGCGCGTCTGCGTGTTCTCACCCGGCCAGCATCCAGCATACAGCACATAGCACACAACACACGGCCCGCAGAACCGCAGAACGGCTGCTCAGCAAGTCGGCTCACAACCGGCTCACTGGTGCAGTGGCGGCAAGAACTGCCCACTGCACCAGAAATAGGGGAGAGCGGCGCCGTACCTTTCAGTAATGCGTCTACCCCTGTATACAGTGCCAGAAAACAGAGGTCAAGATTGGCACAGCTACCAGTATCAAGTGTATATTATATTTGATATAATATAGTTGTAGAAATAATAAGGGGGCGAGCAGATGATCTTTCAGACCGGCGCGGCGCTGCTGGAGTGCTGCGTGCTGGCGGTACTGGACCGGGAAGATACCTACGGCTATGTCCTCACCCAGCGGGTCAAAGGCGTGTTGCAGATCTCCGAGTCGACCCTGTACCCGGTGCTGCGCCGCCTGCAAAAAGAGGCCAGTCTCTCCACCTACGACCGGGCCTTTCAGGGGCGCAACCGCCGCTATTATTCCATCACCCCCCAGGGGCGTGAAAAACTGCAGCAGTACCGGACCGAGTGGGAGGCCTACAAGAACCGGATAGACGATATTTTGTTGAGGGGGCTTTGTGGCGATGAATAGAGAGCAGTACCTTAAAAGATTGGAGACCTGTCTGGATACGCTCTCCACCGAAGAGCGGTCCAGTGCGCTGCTGTACTACGTCGACTATTTCGAGGACGCAGGAGCGGATGCCGAGCAGGAGGTGATCGCCCAGCTGGGTGACCCGCGACAGCTGGCTGACCGCATTCTCGAGGAAAACGGCCAGAGCCCGTCAGCCGGCCGCTGGCGGCAGTGGCTGGCAGCGGCAGCCCAAAAGTGGGGGGCATACCGCCGCCGGCGGTCAGAAAGGCGCGTTTCAAAATCGCCCCACAAGCGGGAGCGGCTGCGGATCGCGGGTTTTTGCATCCTGTTTGTGCTCTCGGCGTGGCTGCTCCTGTGCGGGGTGGCGGTGGTCATCCTCAGCCTCACGCTGTTTTCGACCGGGCCTATGGGGGCGCTGTTCTACCTGGGTCTTGGCCTGTTCGTTTCCGGCGGTGCGCTGCTGGCGCTGTCGGCGCTCTCCGGTCGGCTGCCCCGCCCCCGCAAGAGGAATACCCCGCCCGCCGGTCGGCAAACAGCAGAGGAGGTGACTGCACATGGCCGCTGATCGCCAAAAAAGAATACGTATCGCCGCAGTCGCCATAGCTGCCGCCGGGCTGGTACTCATGGGTGCGGGCTATCTCTCCGGCTCCAGCCTGTGGGTGGCAGCCGATCAGAAGGGCCTGTTCATAGTAGAAGATACCCCGCGCAGCCGTATCAGCTACCCTGAAGAGGGGGGCATAAGCAGGGCCGTCGGCATCCAGCTGCATCTGGATGATTTTGATGTGCAGATCGTCCACGGGGAGAAGCTCTCGGTAGAAACGGTGTGCTACGGATCTCTCCGCTCGCCCGATGTAAAGGTCAAGGACGGTATCCTGTCGATCGGCGAGACAGCATCGCAGGGCCGCGGCGTGGGCACCACGCTGCTGGACCCGCGCGGGCAAAAACGCAGTCAGGTACGCATCACGCTGCCGTACCGCAGGTGCAGTACGGTGAGCTGTGTGTTGCAAAAAGGCGACGTGCTCGTCGATCACCTGGAGGCCGATGATTTAGAGATCGACACCCGTCAGGGCGATATACAGCTGCACGACATCAGCGCCCAGCAGGCCGCCATCAGGCTCGGCCGCGGCAACGGCAGTCTGCTAGAAGTCTATGTGAGCGAGATGGACTACCAAAATGAGCGGGGTCAGAGCACCTACCAAAATGCCACTCCGCAGAGGGGCAAAACACTCAACTTTGCCAGTGCCGGCGGTCCAGTCAAGCTGCAAAAGCTGCAGGTAGATATCGCCCGGCTGCAGCTCGACGGCGACTTGCAGGCCAGCGACGTCAAGGCCGGCCAGCTGTATATCAGGCGCACCAGTGGCCAGGTCGAAATCAGCCGCCTGCAGGATAACGGGGTCATCTCGGTCATTGGCGGTACGGGCGACGTGTCGCTGCAGGGCGGCAGTCAGCAGGCCACAGTCAACATCGACAGCGGCGATATCCTGCTGGATGTGGGGCGGGGGAAATACGCCTGCCCCACCACCGCCATCACGCAAAAGGGCAGCATCACCCAACAGCGCCAGCTGGCCGAGACCTACGCAGTCGACTGCCTGGCCGAAGACGGCAAAGTCACCCGCGCCGGCAAAACGGTCGAGGGTAAAAACAGCTTTACCACCGCCGCCCATTACACCCGCGATGATCGGAGCAAAATGCTGCTGAAAACACAGAAAGGCGACATCGCCCTGCCCTGACCGCCCCTTACCTCCCCAGACCCCACCCGACAAATAGAAACGGGCACTCCACCGCCCGTCACTGTAATGAGCACAGAGCAGAGCGACACCAAAAGCCAGGTGTCGCTCTGCTCTGTTGCAGTAGATCAAAAAAACGGAAAAAGTCGCTAAAATCGCAACTTTTCCCGTGCAAATCGGTTGACATCAGGAGATATCTATACTATAATGATATACTGTATCAAAATGGATATTTGTAGCTCTCGCACAAGTATTATAGCATGAACCCGCCGTGAAATCAACATCATTTTTTATCGGATTTACCGGTAATGAGGGATGTTCAATAGATGAAGGAGTGATCGAGCCTATGGTGAATGTCAAGCCGACCAAGCTGGGTAAAAACGTCAGGATGAGCTTTTCCAAGATCAACGAAGTACTGGAGATGCCCAACCTGATCGAGGTGCAGAAAAACTCGTACCAGTGGTTTTTGGAGCAGGGCCTCAAAGAGGTATTTGAGGACGTGTCCGCCATCACCGACTACACCGGCAATCTGGTTTTGGACTTTGTGGACTACCGCCTCGACGACGAGCCCAAGTACTCGGTAGAGGAGTGCAAGGAGCGCGACGTCACCTTCGCCGCCCCTCTGCGGGTCACCGCCCGGCTGTTTAACAAAGTCACCGGCGAGGTCAAGCAGCAGGAGATCTTCATGGGGGATTTCCCCCTCATGACCGACAGCGGCACCTTTGTCATCAACGGCGCCGAGCGGGTCATCGTCTCCCAGCTGGTGCGCAGCCCCGGCGTGTACTACGGCATGGAGCACGACAAGACCGGTAAGGAGCTGTTCACCTCCACCGTCATCCCCAACCGCGGCGCCTGGCTGGAGTACGAGACCGACTCCAACGACATCTTTTACGTCCGCATCGACAAGAACAGAAAGATCCCCGTCACCACCTTCATCCGCGCATTAGGCCTGGGTCAAAACAGTCAGATCATCGACTTCTTCGGTGAGGACCCCAAGATCATGGCCACCCTGGAAAAAGACACCACCGAGTCCACCGAGGAGGGCCTGCTCGAGACCTACCGCAAGCTGCGCCCTGGTGAGCCGCCGACGATCGAGAGCGCCCAGACCCATATCGACAATCTCTTCTTCGACGCCCGCCGCTACGACCTGTCCAAGGTGGGCCGCTACAAGTACAACAAAAAGCTGGCCCTGGGCGACCGCATCTCCGGCCAAAAATTGGCCGAGCCCGCCATCGACCCCATGACCGGCGAGATCATCGCCGAGGCCGGCGAGCTGCTCACCCGCGAAAAGGCGCTGCAGATCCAGGAGTCCGGCCAGGACACAGTGGTGCTCGACGTAGAGGGCCGCCAGGTCAAGGTCATCTCCAACGGCATGGTCGATCTGGCCCACTTCGTGCCCGGCATCGACCCGGCCGCGTGCGGCATCCGCGAAAAGGTCCGCTTCTCGGTACTGCTGGATATCCTCGAGGCCGCTGAGGGCGACGAGGAGCTCAAAGAGCTCATCACCCAGAAAAAAGACGAGCTGGTGCCCAAGCACATCATCATCGACGATATCTTCTCCTCTATCAACTACTTAAATTGCCTGGCGCAGGGCATCGGCACCACCGACGACATCGATCACCTGGGCAACCGCCGCATCCGCTCGGTGGGCGAGCTGCTGCAAAATCAGTTCCGCATCGGCTTTTCCCGTATGGAGCGGGTCATCCGCGAGCGCATGACCCTGCAGGCCCAGGAGCTGGAGAGTGCCACCCCGCAGGCCCTCATCAACATCCGTCCGGTGGTGGCCTCTATCAAAGAGTTCTTTGGTTCCAGCCCGCTGTCGCAGTTTATGGATCAGACCAATCCCCTGGCCGAGCTCACCCACAAGCGCCGCCTGTCGGCCCTGGGCCCCGGCGGCCTGTCCCGCGATCGCGCCGGGTTCGAGGTCCGCGACGTGCACTACAGCCACTATGGCCGCATGTGCCCCATCGAGACTCCTGAGGGCCCCAACATCGGCCTGATCTCCTACCTGGCTACCTTTGCCAAAATAAACGAGTACGGGTTTATCGAGGCGCCTTTCCGCAAGGTGGATAAGGCCACCGGCGTCGTCACCGACGAGGTGGTCTACATGACCGCCGACGTGGAGGACAACTTCGTGGTGGCCCAGGCCAACGAGCCGCTGGACGAAGAGGGCCACTTCAAAAACAAAAAGGTCAACGCCCGCCACCGCGACGAGATCCTCGAGATCGGTCGCGACAAGGTCGACTACATGGACGTATCGCCGAAGATGGTGCTCTCGGTGGCCACCTCCATGATCCCCTTCCTCGAAAACGACGACGCCAACCGCGCGCTGATGGGCTCCAACATGCAGCGGCAGGCAGTGCCGCTGCTCAAGACCGAGAGCCCGGTGGTGGGCACCGGTATGGAGTACAAAGCCGCCGTCGATTCCGGCGTCTGCGTGCTGGCCAAACACGACGGCGTGGTCGAGGCCGTCAGCGCCGACGAGGTGCTGCTGCGCACCGACGAGGGAAAACTCGAGCGGTACAAGCTCATCAAGTTTATGCGCTCCAACCAGGGCACCTGCACCAACCAGCGCCCGGTAGTCGACAAAGGCGAAAAAGTGGTCAAGGGCCAGGTGCTGGCCGACGGCCCCGCCACTGACAACGGCGAGATCGCGCTGGGCAAAAACGCGCTCATCGGCTTTATGACCTGGGAGGGCTACAACTACGAGGACGCCGTCCTCATAAACGAGAAGATCGTCCGCGACGACGTCTACACCTCGGTGCATATCGAGGAGTACGAGACTGAGGCCAGAGACACCAAACTGGGCCCTGAGGAGATCACCCGCGACATTCCTAACGTGGGCGAAGAGGCCCTCAAAGACCTCGACGAGCGCGGCATCATCCGCATCGGCGCCGAAGTGCGCGCCGGCGATATCCTGGTGGGCAAAGTCACCCCCAAAGGCGAGACCGAGCTCACCGCCGAGGAGCGGCTGCTGCGGGCCATCTTTGGCGAGAAGGCGCGCGAGGTGCGCGACACCTCGCTGAAGGTGCCCCACGGCGAGTACGGTATCGTGGTCGACGTCAAGGTGTTCACCCGCGAGAACTGCGACGAGCTCAGCCCCGGCGTCAACATGGTGGTGCGCTGCTACATTGCCCAGAAGAGAAAGATCTCGGTGGGCGACAAGATGGCCGGCCGCCACGGCAATAAGGGCGTCGTGTCCCGCATTCTGCCGCAGGAGGATATGCCCTTCCTGCCCGACGGCACTCCGCTGGACATCGTGCTCAACCCCCTGGGCGTTCCCTCCCGTATGAACATCGGGCAGGTGCTGGAGGTCCATCTGGGCCGCGCCGCCAAGGCGCTGGGCTGGAAGATGATGACCCCCGTATTCGACGGCGCCCACGAGGAGGACATCCGCGATGCCCTGCGCGAGGCCGGTCTGCGCGAGGACGGTAAGACCGTTCTGTACGACGGCCGCACCGGCGAGCCGTTTGACAACCCGGTCACCGTCGGCTATATGTACTTCTTAAAGCTGCATCACCTGGTCGACGACAAGATCCATGCCCGTTCTACCGGCCCGTACTCGCTGGTCACCCAGCAGCCCCTGGGCGGCAAAGCCCAGTTCGGCGGCCAGAGATTCGGCGAGATGGAGGTCTGGGCGCTGGAGGCTTATGGCGCCGCCTACACCCTGCAGGAGATCCTCACCGTCAAGTCCGACGACGTGGTGGGCCGTGTCAAGACCTACGAGGCCATCGTCAAGGGCCAGAACGTGCCCCAGTCCGGTGTGCCCGAGTCGTTCAAGGTGCTCATCAAAGAGCTGCAGTCGCTGGCGCTGGATATCCGTGTGCTGGATAAAGACGGCGAGGAGATCGACCTCAAACAGAACTTCGACGACGAGGATATGGGCATCCCCAAAGTGGTGGATGACGAGGCGTTCTCCAATGTAGCTGTCGACAGCGAGATCGAGGAGCTCAGCGTCGAGGACGTGCCCGAGGAGATCCTCACCGGCGAAGACAGCGAGGACACCGGTGCCGCCGACCTGCTGGGCGCGCTGCTCGGCGGTGACGACGACGCAGATCTTGAAGACGAGAACATGTAACGCGCTGTGATCCGCAAAAAACGGAAAACATGCCTTCTGATATAGAAAAAGGGGACGCCTATGGAATTTAATGTTTTTGAATCGATCAAGATCGGCCTGTCCTCCCCGGAGCAGATCCGGGAGTGGTCCCATGGCGAGGTCAAAAAACCCGAGACCATCAACTACCGCACCCTAAAGCCCGAGCGCGACGGCCTGTTCTGTGAGCGCATCTTCGGGCCCACCAAGGACTGGGAGTGCTACTGCGGCAAGTATAAACGGCTGCGCTATAAAGGCAAGGTCTGCGAGCGCTGCGGCGTCGAGGTCACCCGCGCCAAGGTGCGCCGTGAGCGCATGGGCCACATCGAGCTGGCCGCGCCGGTGTCGCACATCTGGTACTTTAAGGGCATTCCCTCCCGCATCGCCCTCATTCTCGATATCTCTCCGCGCCTGTTAGAGAAGGTGCTCTACTTCGCCTCCTACATCGTCACCGATCCCGGCTTTACGCCGCTGGAGAAAAAGCAGCTGCTCAGCGAAAAAGAGTACTGGGATATGCGCGAGAAGTACGAGGACGAGTTCGAGGCCGGCATGGGCGCCGAGTCCATCAAAAAGCTGCTGCAGGATATCGACCTCGAGGCCCTGAGCAAAGAGCTCAAAGAGGAACTGGAGACCGCCACCGGTCAAAAGCGCATCCGGCTGCTCAAGCGGCTGGAAGTGGTCGACGCCTTCCGCCTCTCCGGCAACAAGCCCGAGTGGATGATCCTGGATGTCATCCCGGTCATCCCGCCGGATATCCGCCCCATGGTACAGCTCGACGGCGGCCGTTTTGCCACCTCCGACCTGAACGACCTGTACCGCCGGGTCATCAACCGCAATAACCGCCTCAAACGGCTGCTCGAGCTCGGCGCGCCCGATATCATCGTGCGCAACGAGAAGCGCATGCTGCAGGAAGCAGTAGACGCCCTGATCGACAACGGCCGCCGCGGCCGCCCGGTCACCGGCCCCAACAACCGGCCGCTCAAGTCGCTGTCGGATATGCTCAAGGGCAAACAGGGCCGTTTCCGTCAGAACCTGCTGGGCAAACGCGTCGACTACTCCGGCCGTTCAGTCATCGTGGTCGGCCCCGAACTGAAAATGTACCAGTGTGGCCTGCCCAAAGAGATGGCGCTGGAGCTGTTTAAGCCCTTCGTCATGAAACGCCTGGTCGAGACCGGCGCCGCCGGCAACATCAAGAGCGCCCGCAAGATGGTCGAGCGCGCCCGCAACGAGGTGTGGGACGCCCTCGAGATCGTCATCAAGGGCCACCCGGTGCTGCTCAACCGCGCGCCTACTCTGCACCGTCTGGGCATTCAGGCCTTCGAGCCGGTGCTGGTCGAGGGCCGCGCTCTCAAACTGCACCCGCTGGTCTGTACCGCCTACAACGCCGACTTCGACGGCGACCAGATGGCCGTGCACGTGCCGCTGTCGGCCGAGGCGCAGGCCGAGGCCCGCTTCCTCATGCTGGCGGCCAACAACCTGTTAAAACCCTCCGACGGCCGCCCGGTGGCGGTGCCCACCCAGGACATGGTGCTGGGCTCCTACTACCTGACCATGGAGAAGCCCGGCGAGCCGGGCGAGGGGATGATCTTCCGCGACGAGGCCGAGGCCCTTATGGCCTATCAGGAGGGCTCGGTAGGGCTGCACGCCCGGGTCAAGGTCCGCCTCATCCGCGAGATTGACGGCGAGCGCTGCTCCAAGATCATCGATACCACCGTGGGCCGGCTGATCTTTAACACCCCCATCCCGCAGGATCTGGGGTATGTCGACCGCTCCGACCCCGACAAGAAGATAGACCTGGAAGTGGATTTCCTGGTCACCAAAAAGCAGCTGGGCGATATCATCGACCGCTGCATCCAGGTGCACGGCACCGCCACCACCTCCGAGGTGCTCGACAAGATCAAGGCCCAGGGCTTTAAGTACTCCACCAAAGGCGCCATCACCGTGGCCGTCTGCGATGCCGAGATCCCGCCCCAGAAAGCCGATTATCTGGCCGAGGCCGACGAGCAGATCGACCGGGTGGTCAGCCTGTACAACAAGGGCCTCATCTCCGACGACGAGCGCTATGCCAAGGTCATCGAGATCTGGGATAACTGCACCAGCAAGGTGTCCGACGCCCTGACCGACAACCTCGACCAGTATAACCCCATCTTCATGATGGCCGACTCCGGCGCCCGCGGTTCCATCAACCAGATCCGCCAGCTGGCCGGCATGCGCGGCCTGATTGCCAACACCTCCGGTAAGACCATCGAGCTGCCCATCAAGGCCAACTACCGCGAGGGCCTCAACATCCTGGAGTACTTCATCTCCTCCCGTGGCGCCCGTAAGGGCCTGGCCGACACCGCGCTGCGTACCGCCGACTCGGGTTACCTGACCCGCCGTCTGGTGGACGTCTCGCAGGAGGTCATCGTCTGGGAAGAGGACTGCGGTACCCATAATGGCATCGTGGTCGAAGATATCCGTGAGGGCAACGAGATGATCGAGCCGCTGCAGGAGCGCCTTACCGGCCGCTATGCCGCCGAGCCCATCCTGCACCCCGAGACCGGCGAAGTGCTGGTCGACTGTGATACGCTGATCACCGATACCATCGCCGCTCAGGTAGTGGCCGCCGGGGTCAAGAGTGCCAAGATCCGCTCCATCCTCACCTGTGACGCCACCCACGGCATCTGTGCCAAGTGCTACGGCGCCAACCTGGCTAACAAAAAAGAGATCGCCATCGGCGAGGCGGTGGGTATCATCGCCGCCCAGTCCATCGGCGAGCCCGGCACCCAGCTGACCATGCGTACCTTCCATACCGGCGGTATCGCCTCGGCTGACGATATCACCCAGGGTCTTCCCCGCGTCGAGGAGCTGTTCGAGGCCCGCCGGCCCAAGACCATGGCCATCATCAGCGAGATCGACGGTGTGGTCTCCATCCGCGAGATCAAAAAGGCCCGTCACGTGGTGGTCACCAACAACGAGACCAAAGACGAGCGCAGCTACCTCATCCCCTATGGCTCTCGTCTCCGGGTCACCGAGGGCCAGTATGTAGAGGCCGGCGATACCTTTACCGAGGGCTCGGTCTATCCCCACGACGTGCTGGCCATCAAGGGCGAGACTGCCGTGCAGAATTACCTCATCCAAGAGGTGCAGCGCGTCTACCGCCTGCAGGGCGTTGACATCAACGATAAGCATATCGAGGTCATCGTCCGCCAGATGATGAAGAAGGTGCGGGTGGACAACGCCGGCGACACCAATCTCATCTCCGGTTCGGTGGTCGAAAAAGGCGATTTCATCAAGGCCAATCAGGAGATCGAGCGCCGCATCGCCGCGGGCGAGGTCAGCTTGCAAAAGGCCAACTATATCCCGGTGCTGCTGGGTATCACCAAGGCCTCTCTGGCCACCGAGAGCTTCCTCTCGGCCGCCTCTTTCCAAGAGACCACCCGTGTGCTCACCGACGCCGCCATCAAAGGCAAAGCAGATCCGCTCATCGGCCTCAAAGAGAATGTCATTATCGGTAAGCTCATCCCGGCCGGTACCGGTATGCCCATCTACAACGATGTCGAGGTCGTCAAGCGCACCCCCGAGGACCTGGTCTCCAAGGTGGCTCCCTGCGAGTTCCAGCTCGACCAGATCGGCGAGTAATTTATCCTAAAACGACAAAAGAGCAGAGGCTTTTGCCCCTGCTCTTTTTCTCTCCGCCCCGGCCATTCCCGTACGCCCGCTGGCTTTCTGGCGTTGGCCTGCGGCCGTCTAACTGGCGCACTGAGCAGGGGAGAGGTGTATTTTATAGCCCCTGTACCAGCGCCAGCGCCCACCGCTTTAGCGCCGTCAAGTCCCGTGCGTCGGGGTGGCTGCGCGCGGCGTCAAAGTTTTGCAGCATGGCCTGCGCCTGTGCGTTGCCCGGGTCGTCTTTTAGCATCTGCCGGTACCGCTGCCCCACGCTCCCGGGCATTTTGCCCTGACACATAAAGCCCGGCAACAGACGGGCATCCGACGGCGCCAGCGCCGCCACCCGCTCTAAAATGCGGTCAAAGTAGTCGCGGCTGCCGCCAAACCCGGCGGTGCCGAACAGCGCCACCGTCTTGCCGTGCAGCTGGGGCAAAAAGGCAGCTGTCTGCTGGTCGCACCCGCCCTTATCAGTCCAAAACCCCACCAGGATCAGATCGACCGCCAGTGCCGCATCGTCCGGGGCCCCGCAGTACAGCGGCCCGCTTCCCGCCCACAGTGGCGGCAGCGCCTTTGCCAACTGGGCTGTGTTGCCGGTTCGGCTGCTGTAAACGATCGCGTATGTCATGGTCTCTACCTCCGTCTGTCATCGCCGGGCACTCTGCGCGCCTGGCATCTTCTTTCCTTTTATATACACAGTATACCACCGCTGCCAACCGTTCTTTTGCACCCGGTCCGGTCTGGTCCAGTCTGTTCTGCGCGCCCCGCCTGTCACGCAGCAGCCCGGTCTTGACAGAGCTGCATAAAAAACCAGAAACACGGTTTTACGAGGCTGATTATTTACCCAAAAACGGAAAAACTTTCATAAATGCCGCATGACAAACTTTTTATGTGGCAATATTACCTAAAAGCTTGACAAAATAATTGTATAGGTGTTAAAATTCAAATGTTGAGCCATGTCTAGATGGCCCAACTGACTCATTTTCAAGGAGGTGTAAATACATTGCCAACCTTTAACCAGCTCGTTCGCAAAGGCAGAACTGCTTCTGTGAAGAAATCGACTGCTCCGGCCCTGCAGAAAAACCTGAACACCATCAAGAAACAGCAGACCGACATGTCTTCTCCGCAAAAGCGCGGCGTATGCACTGCCGTTAGAACCATGACCCCGAAGAAGCCGAACTCGGCGCTGAGAAAGATCGCCCGTGTGAAACTGACCAACGGAATGGAAGTATCGGCTTACATCCCCGGTATCGGCCACAACCTGCAGGAGCACTCGGTTGTACTGATCCGCGGTGGACGTGTCAAGGACCTGCCTGGTGTGCGTTACCACATCATCCGCGGCACTCTGGATACCCAGGGCGTTAACGGACGTATGAAAGCGCGCTCCAAGTACGGCGCAAAACGTCCGAAGGCTGGTGCTTCGAAGTAAACAAGACTTGTTATAGCCAGATGATGGCATTTTTTATAAATGTCTCGTCTTGGCAATACGGGAGTTTTGTCGCTTTCGAGTACCTGTGAATTCATTTATATGAAGGAGGGAAGCAAAGTGCCAAGAAGAGGTAAAATTGCAAAACGCGACGTATTAGCCGATCCGCTGTACAATTCCAAGATGGTGACCCGCCTGATCAACTCCATCATGTATGATGGCAAAAAAGGTGTGGCCCAGAAGATCGTGTACGGTGCCTTCGATATCGTCAACGAAAAGACCGGTAAAGACCCCGTAGAGGTCTTCGAGCAGGCCCTCGAGAACATCATGCCTGTCTTAGAGGTCAAGGCCCGCCGTGTCGGTGGCGCCACCTACCAGGTCCCCATGGAGGTCCGCCCCGCCAGACGTCAGACCCTGGGTCTGCGCTGGCTCACGCTGTACGCCCGCAAGCGCTCCGAGAGAACCATGAAAGAGCGCCTGGCAGCCGAGATGATGGACGCCGTCAACAACACCGGCGGTTCTGTCAAAAAGCGTGAGGACACCCACAAGATGGCAGAGGCCAACAAGGCGTTTGCCCACTACCGCTGGTAGGAATACAGCCCGGACAAGCCTTTTGCCCGCGCTGTGGCGTACGGCCCATGTGGGCCGTTTTGCCAGTTTTAGATTTTTTCCTGTAGCGATACAGGTCACACACAGTTTAAGGAGGGCACTATGCCAAGAGACGTATCTCTCGAACTCACCCGGAATATTGGCATAATGGCTCACATTGATGCTGGTAAAACCACCACCACCGAGCGTATCTTGTTCTACACCGGTGTTAACCACAAGATCGGTGAGACCCACGACGGTGCAGCAACAATGGACTGGATGGCGCAGGAGCAGGAGCGCGGTATCACCATTACCTCCGCTGCTACCACTGCCCACTGGAAGGGCCATCGCATCAATATCATCGACACCCCCGGACACGTGGACTTCACCGTTGAGGTGGAGCGCTCCCTGCGCGTGCTCGATGGTTCTGTAACAGTTTTCTGTGCCAAAGGCGGCGTTGAGCCCCAGTCAGAGACTGTTTGGCGTCAGGCAGACAACTACAGAGTCCCCCGCATGGCGTTCGTCAACAAGATGGACATCATGGGCGCCGACTTCTACAACGTTGTCTCCATGATGAAAGACCGCTTAAAATGTAATGCAGTTCCCCTGCAGCTGCCCATCGGCGCCGAGGAGACCTTCCGCGGCATCATTGACCTTCTCACCATGAAGGCCGAGGTGTATTACGACGATCTGGGTCAGGATATCCGCGAGGAGGACATCCCCGAGGATATGAAGGAACTGGCAGAAAAATATCACAGCGAGCTTATCGAGGCTGTTGCAGAGCAGGATGAAGACCTGATGATGCAGTATCTCGAGGGCGAGGAGCTCTCCATCCCCGAGATGAAGAAAGTCATCCGTAAGGCCACCATCGCCAACGACTTCGTGCCGGTGCTGTGCGGTACTGCTTACAAGAATAAGGGCGTACAGCCCCTGCTCGACGCAGTGATCGACTACATGCCCGCCCCCACCGATATCGACGATATCAAGGGCGTGAACCCCGACACCGAGGAAGAGGAGACCCGTCCGTCCTCCGACGACGAGCCCTTCTCGGCGCTGGCCTTTAAGATCGCCACCGACCCCTATGTGGGCAAGCTGTGCTTCTTCCGCGTGTACTCCGGTGTGCTGCATGCCGGCAGCACCGTGTACAACTCGGTCAAGAGAAACAACGAGCGTATCGGCCGCATCCTGCAGATGCACGCCAACCACAGAAAAGATATCGAGGAAGTTTACGCCGGCGATATCGCCGCTGCCGTGGGCCTAAAGAACACCACCACCGGCGACACCCTGTGCGACCCCAAAGCCCCCATCATCCTCGAGTCCATGGAGTTCCCCGAGCCCGTTATCCGCGTCGCCATCGAGCCCAAGACCAAAGCTGGTCAGGAGAAGATGGGTATCGCGCTGGCCAAACTGGCTGAAGAGGACCCCACCTTTAGGACCTACACCGACGAGGAGACCGGCCAGACCATCATTGCCGGTATGGGCGAGCTGCACCTCGAGATCATCGTCGACCGTCTGCTGCGCGAGTTCCGCGTCGAGGCCAACGTGGGCAAACCCCAGGTCGCCTACCGCGAGACCATCCGCACCGAAAAAGAGGTCGATCACAAATACGCCCGTCAGTCCGGCGGCCGCGGCCAGTACGGCCACGTCAAGATCCGCCTGATCCCCAACGAGACCGGCAAGGGCTACGAGTTCGTCAACAAAGTCGTTGGCGGCGCCATCCCCAAAGAGTACATCCCCGCTGTCGACGCCGGTATCCAGGGCGCCATGCAGACCGGTGTGCTGGCCGGCTACCCGGTGGTGGATGTGAAAGTCGAGCTGTTCGACGGTTCTTACCACGAGGTCGACTCCTCCGAGATGGCCTTTAAGATCGCCGGCTCCATGGCTTTCAAAGAGGGTATGGCCAAGGCCAACCCCGTCCTGCTCGAGCCCATCATGAAAGTTGCCGTCATCGTCCCCGAGGAGTACATGGGCGACGTTATCGGCGACCTGAACTCCCGCCGTGGCCAGATCCAGGGCATGGAGTCCAGACCTGGTTCCCAGCAGATCAACGCCTTTGTACCTCTGTCCGAGATGTTCGGCTACGCCACCGACCTGCGCTCCAAGACCCAGGGCCGTGGCCAGTACTCGATGGAGCCCAGCCACTATGTGGAGGTCCCCAAATCGATCGCCGAGGGCATCATGAACGCCAGAGCCAAAAAGGGCGAGTAGTCTTGCTTTTTTGTATCGCTCTTGATACAATGAAACCACCAAAAACTATTTTCTTTGCATAAAAGGAGGAAATACCATGGCAAAAGCTCATTTTGAAAGAACCAAACCCCATGTGAACATTGGTACCATCGGCCACGTTGACCACGGCAAGACCACCCTGACCGCTGCTATCACCAAAGTGCTGTCTTTCAAGGGCCAGGCTCAGTACGAGGCCTATGACATGATCGACAAAGCCCCCGAGGAGAGAGAGCGCGGCATCACCATCAACACCTCTCACGTAGAGTACGAGACCGACAAGCGCCACTACGCCCATGTCGACTGCCCCGGCCATGCTGACTACGTCAAGAACATGATCACCGGTGCTGCTCAGATGGACGGCGCTATCCTGGTTGTTTCCGCGGCTGACGGCCCGATGCCCCAGACCCGTGAGCACATCCTGCTGTCCCGTCAGGTCGGCGTTCCCTACATCGTCGTGTTCATGAACAAGGCCGATCAGGTCGACGACGAGGAGCTGCTGGAGCTGGTGGAGATGGAAGTCCGCGAGCTGCTGGACGAGTACGAGTTCCCGGGCGACGACACCCCCATCATCAAGGGTTCCGCTCTGGCCGCTGTCGAGTCCACCAGCACCGACATCAACGCCCCCGAGTACGCTCCCATCCTCGAGCTGATGGACGCTGTCGACGATTACATCCCCACTCCGGAGAGAAAAGCCGACCTGCCCTTCCTGATGCCTGTTGAGGACATCTTCACCATCACCGGCCGCGGCACCGTTGCCACCGGTCGTGTGGAGAGAGGCCAGCTGAACACCGGCGACGAAGTCGAGATCATCGGCCTGACCGACGAGAGAGCCAAGACCGTTGTTACCGGTATCGAGATGTTCAGAAAGATCCTGGACTACGCCGAGGCTGGCGACAACATCGGCGCCCTGCTGCGCGGTGTGCAGAGAAACGAGATCGAGCGCGGTCAGGTTCTGTCCAAACCCGGCTCCATCAACCCCCACACCAAGTTTGCTGGCCAGGTCTACATCCTGAAAAAGGAAGAGGGCGGCCGTCATACTCCTTTCTTCAACAACTATCGTCCCCAGTTCTACTTCAGAACTACCGACGTGACCGGCGTCATCACCCTGCCCGAGGGCACCGAGATGTGCATGCCTGGCGATAACGTCACCATGGACGTTGAGCTGATCACCCCGATCGCTATCGAGGAAGGCCTGCGTTTCGCTATCCGCGAGGGTGGCCGCACTGTTGGTTCGGGCGTTGTTACCGCTATCAACGGCTAATTTAGCTTTTTAAGCTGCTATAAAAGAGAGCTGTACGTTTCGTACAGCTCTCTTTTTGCATGATCTCTACATTTCCTACATAGAATATCTCCACATAAAAAGGCCGGTCCTGCCAAAATCCAGTTGGCAGCCCGACCTTTTCCACAGTGGTCCTGTATATGCTATTTTCTGCCGGACTGCGCATCATCCGTCAATCGCAGAATATAATCGGTACTCACCCCATAAAAGTGGGCTAACCCTACCAGAATATCCTCGGTCAACGGCTGAGTACCGGTCTCTATGTAGCTGTATTTGCGCTGCGTAATGCCCAGCGCCGCCGCCACCTGTCGCTGTGATAGATCGTGATCCTCCCGCAGATCGCGCATCCTGTTTTTCATCTTTATCACCCGAGTAAAGCATACGATAGATAAAATCTATCTATTGACATTTAGATAAATAATATCTATAGTAAGTTAGAAGAGGTGATACTTTTGACAGATTATCAAAGACTATATACCTATCTTTTTAACCAGGTTACCGACTGTATCGAGCTGCTCAAACAGGCTCAGATAGAGGCAGAAGAGCAGTACCTCAAAATGGATGACTCGCCGTCACCGGCAGAGTCCCCCACAAACGACACACCGCCCCTGCAAAGGCCATAGATCGTCACAAATTATATACAAAACGTATAATGCGCATAAAATATGTTGTTTTGTGCCGGCAGATCAGTGTTGACAAACCCCATCAGCGCGCTATAATATAGGTGCAGTCTGTTTCAGGGCGAGGTGCGATTCCTCACCGGCGGTAAGGGGCGTTGCCCCGAGCCCGCGACCGCACAGTCTCTGCTGTGCGCTGATCTGGTGTGATTCCAGAGCCGACGGTATAGTCCGGATAGAAGAAACGACACACCGCGGCAGCATCTCTGTCGGTATATCGTGTTTTTTCGCCCACAGCTACAGCTGTGGGCTCTTTTTGTCCCGCAGCCTCCGTAGCCGGTGGGGTATATACACAGTATTCCAGCGCGGTGAGCCTCCCAGAGCAGACCTCCCGGCGCAGGTGTCAGTACCAGTATCCGTAAAGAGTACACCCGCGCACATTTATTATCGCTGGAGGTACCCCTATGCAACGCAACGACCGTGTCCGCACACTCACCTATATGGCGCTGTTTGCCGCCATATCCACCTTGCTCATGTATATTGAGATGCCGCTCCCGTTCCTGCCCCCGTTTTTAAAACTCGATATCAGCGGTGCGCCTATCCTGCTGGCCGCTTTTCTGTTTGGCCCCTGGCAGGCGGTGGGCATCACCCTGGTCAAAGACCTGGTGCACCTGCTCTCCACCCAGACCGGCGGCGTGGGCGAGCTGGCCGATTTCCTCATGCTGGCCAGCTTTGCCCTGCTGTGCGGCTATCTTTACCGCTATGTACACAACCGCAAAGGCGCGCTCATCTCGCTGTCGGTGGGCACGGTCATTCTCGTCGCAGTGGGGGCGCTGAGCAACTGGTTTTTGCTCATCCCTTTCTACTCCAAGATCATGCCCATCGAGGCCATCGTCGGTGCCTGTCAGGCCATCAACAAAAATATAAACAGCATCGCCGCCTATATCTGGGTGGGGGTAGTACCCTTTAACCTCATCAAAGGGGTGGTCATCTCGCTGCTCACCTTCCTGCTCTACAAGCGTCTCTCCGGCCTGGTACACCGGCAGCCCAAAGCCGCTCCGACACGCATTGACAAATCCAGACAGGTCTAGTATAATAACTCTCGACAATTAAATACCTTATTGCGAGTGGTGGAGGGACTAGGCCCTGTGAAACCCGGCAACCTGCAAGTTTGCAAGGTGCTAAATCCTACGGTACTACCGAGAGATAAGGCCGCTTAAAAAAGTATAGAGCGCTCGGTATGGGCGCTCTTTTTTACTGCCTGTACAAAAACGGCAGGACAAGGCCCAAAACGCAGGGATTTAAAAGTCACATCCATTTTTTCATAGCCGCCGGTTAAGGGCGGCCCGGCATTACAAAAGGAGTGCATAGTATGGCAAGACATCTGTTTACATCCGAATCGGTCACCGAGGGCCATCCCGATAAGATCTGCGACCAGATCTCCGATGCGGTGCTCGATGCGATCTTAGAAAAAGACCCCAGCGGCCGTGTGGCCTGCGAGACCGCCGTCACCACCGGTATGGTGCTGGTGATGGGCGAGATCTCCACCAGCTGCTATGTCGATATCCCAAAATTGGCCCGTCAGGTCATCGCCGACATCGGCTACACCCGCGCCAAATACGGTTTTGACGGCGAGACCTGCAGCGTGCTCACCTCCATCGACGAGCAGTCGCCCGACATCGCCATGGGCGTCGACAAGGCGCTCGAGTCCAAGGTCGGCCAGCAGGATGCCGACGCCGACGAGACCGGCGCCGGCGATCAGGGCATGATGTTCGGCTACGCCTGCGACGAGACGCCCGAGCTCATGCCGCTGCCCATCAGCCTGGCGCATAAGCTGGCCAAACGCCTCACCGAGGTGCGCAAACAGGAGCTGGTCGATTACCTGCGCCCCGACGGCAAGACCCAGGTCACCGTCGAGTACGAAGACGACCGCCCGGTGCGCATCGACACCATCGTCATCTCTACTCAGCACGGCCCCGAAGTCTCTCTGGAACAGATCCGCCGCGATCTGGTAAAGCTGGTCATCGACCCCATCGTGCCCCGCGACCTGCTGGACGAGAGCACCCGCATTCTGGTCAACCCCACCGGCCGTTTCGTCATCGGCGGCCCGCAGGGTGACAGCGGCGTCACCGGCCGCAAGATCATCGTCGACAGCTACGGCGGCACCGGCCGCCACGGCGGTGGCGCCTTCTCCGGCAAAGACCCCACTAAGGTCGACCGCTCCGCCGCTTACGCCGCCCGCTACGTGGCCAAAAATATCGTCGCCGCCGGCCTGGCCAAAAAGTGTGAGATCCAGCTGGCCTATGCCATCGGTGTGGCCCACCCGGTCTCGGTGTTCGTCGATACTTTTGGCACCGGTGCCGTCAGCGACGAAAAGCTGGCCGAGGCAGTGGGCCAGGTATTTGACCTGCGCCCCGCCCGCATCATCAAAGATCTCGACCTGCGCCGCCCCATCTACCGCCAGCTGGCCGCCTATGGCCATATGGGCCGCGAGGACCTGGGCGTCCGCTGGGAGGACACCGACCGGGTCGACGCCCTCAAAGCCGCCGTCTACGGTAAAACCTCGGCCTAACGAGATAAAAAAGGAGTAAGAAGGGGGAAAAGCCGGGTGTGCGTAAAGGCTTCGCATCCCAGGCGAAAAGTGCCGCTCGCGGGCCCGTACGCCCACTGCTTTCCTCGATGTCGGTGCCACCTCTGCTGCACATTGTGCAGCAGAGGTGGCACTGCGCTTCTCCCAACTTACATCTCCCCAAAAACATCGCAGCCCCTGAAACAAAAATATAAGAGATCAAAAAGAGAGCACCCGGCCGCGGCGCAGAAACTGTCTGCCCGCCCCAGGTGCTCTCTTTTTTGTGGCCGTATCTGTGGGACCGGGCGCATACGGCGCACACTACAGGGCCAGCACTTGTGCCCGGTCGATGCGCATCAGAAATTCGCCTTTGTGGTCCCGCTCGCCGGTAAACACAAAGCCCAGCGACTGGTACAGCGCAGTGGCAGCAGTGTTGTCTCGGTACAGGCTCAGGTAGATGTGCCGGTGCCGGGGGTACTCGTCGGCCATGCGCCGCAGCACCGCTCTCAGCGCCGCCCGCCCGTAGCCCCGGCCCTGATACCGCTGGTCGATGAGCAGCCGGTCCATCCACAGGCGGCCGCCAGGCCCCTCTTTTTCCCACAACCCATACATGCAAAAGCCCACCACCGTTTCGCCGGCGCATACCGCCAGCGGTCTCCACAGCGCCAGCTCTGCCGCCTCCTGCAGGCAGCGGGCAGTGGTCTCGATAAAGTTCTGCTGGCTCTTTTCTACCCGCAGCGCCAGCACCTGCGCCCGGTTGTGTTCATCCACCGGCCGCAGCGCGATCTCTCGGTCCATATTTGCCCTCCCCCGGTTCTGCCTGCCGTCGGGAGGTCCCGGCTCCGCCAAAGCCCGAACAGCCCCCGGCGCGTTGCCGGTGTACACGATACATACGGTATCCGCTTTCCCCCATTGTAGCGCGGCGGCCCATAAAAGAAAAGCCACAAATCGGTCTGGGAGTGACCCTTTTTCTTCTGTTTTCATAGAATGGGTAGAATTTTTAAGATAGGGGGCTCTTGTCATGAAACTGATCACGATGCTGTTTTTGGTGGTGCTGGCGGCGCTGGGCTTGTGGGAGGTGGTGCGCATGTTGGGCGACCGGCTCGACAGTTGCCGCCGCCGGCAGCTCACGCTGATGCTGCCGCTGCAGGGGAATGAGCGCGACCTCGAGAACATCCTCCACAATTTAAAAAACACACAGGAGTACAGCTGCTTTCGCTGCCAGGTCTACCTGCTGGCCGAAAAGCCGCTCACCGGTGAATGCGACCAGGTGCTGCGCCGCTTTCTGGCCGATTGCCCCATGCAGCTGCAGGTGCTCTCCGCCACCCAGCTGCCCGATCTCGCCTCCGGGCGGGTGGTGCGGCCGTGAGGGCCCGGCTGTGTTCCGCCCCAGTCGGCGGAGGGCAAAACGAACGTTTGCAAAGCGACGGCGAAATGGGTATACTGTACCTGTATACGATGCTGTGCGGCCGCCGGTGCGGGCGGCCAAAATCTCACCTACAGCGCAGTCACAGGGGGCGCCATGGAACAACCGCTGATCCAGATCTCCGGCACCGTCGAAGGTGTCATCTATAAAAACGAAGAAAACGGCTTTGCCGTCATCGATATCGAGTATCAAGACGAACTGCTCACCGCCGTGGGAGAGTTCCCCGACGTCCATCAGGGCGAAGAGGTAGAGCTCACCGGCTGCTTTGTCAATCACCCCACTTTTGGCCGCCAGTTCAAGGCCAGTCTCTGCACCACCCGGCTGCCGGCCACCACCGGCGCGCTGCTCAAGTATCTGGCCTCCGGCGCCATCAAAGGCATTGGCCCGGTCATGGCCCGCCGTATCGTCGACGAATTCGGCGCGAATACGCTGGAGGTCATCGAGCGCGAGCCGCAGCGGCTGTGCGCCGTGCGGGGCATCACCCCCAAAAAAGCCGAGCAGATCGGCGAGGAGTACAAGCGCATCTTCGGTATCCGCACGGTCATGGCCTTCCTCACCCAGTACGGCCTCACCCCGGCCGAGAGCATCCGCGTCTGGAAGATGTGGGGCGCTATGGCCCAGGAGATCGTCACCCAAAACCCCTACCGCCTCTGCTGCGACTTTATCGGCATCTCCTTCGACCGCGCCGACGATATCGCCCGCCAGCTGCAAATGCCGCTCTCGGCGCCCGAGCGCATCCGCGCCGCTCTGGAGTTCGTGCTGCGCCACAACCTGCAAAACGGCCACACCTGCCTGCCCAAGAGCCGCCTGCTGCAGGTGGCCACAGACTATATCGCCCTCGAGGAGGAGCCGGTGGCCCAGGTGCTGGCGGCCATGCTGGAGGAAAACGATCTGGTCGAGTACATGGTCCGCGGTAAGAGCATGGTCTTTTTGCCCGATCTCTACCGGGCCGAGGGGTATATCGCCACCCGTCTGCAGATGATGACCGCGGTCATGCCCGATAGCGGCACCAAGTGGGATAAGGCCATCGCCGCCCAGGAAAAAAAGCTGGATATCACCTACGCCGACAGCCAGCGGCAGGCCATCTCCAGCGCCATGCGTCAGGGCTTTGTGGTGCTTACCGGCGGTCCCGGTACCGGCAAGACCACCACCATGGCCGCCATGATCTCGCTGTTCGAGGAAGACGGCAAAAAGGTGGCGCTGTGCGCCCCCACCGGCCGCGCCGCCAAGCGCATGACCGACCTGTGCGGGTCCGAGGCCAAGACCATCCACCGCCTGCTGGAGGCCGGCTATCAAAAAGACGGCACGCTCTCTTTCTCCAAAGGGGAAGACGACCTGCTCGACTGCGACGTGCTCATTTTAGACGAGGCCTCCATGGTCGACGTGCTGCTGCTGGAGGCGCTGCTGCGAGCCATGAAGCTCACCTGCAAACTGGTGCTCGTGGGCGACTACGATCAGCTGCCCTCGGTGGGGCCGGGCAACCTGCTCAAAGACATCATCGACAGCGGCTGCTTTGCCACCATTCGTCTGTCCCACATCTTTCGCCAGGCGGCCCAGAGCGCCATCGTCACCAGCGCCCACCAGATCCTCACCGGCCAACTGCCCGATCTCTCCCGCCGCGACAGCGACTTTTTCTTTCTCCGCGCCCCCGGCAAAGCCGGCGGCCTGCAGCTCATCGAGGACCTCATCGCCCGCCGCCTGCCGGCAGCCTACGGGGTCTCTCCCGGCGACATCCAGATCCTGTCCCCCGGGCGGCGGGGCCTCTGCGGCTGTGAAAACCTCAATCTGCAGCTGCGCGAGCGGCTAAACCCCCCCGCGCCGGACAAGCCCGAGATCAAGAGCATGGGCTTTTCCTTTCGGGTGGGCGATAAGGTCATGCAGACCAAAAACAACTACGATATCCTCTACAAAAAGTCCGACGGCGAAAAAGGGACCGGTATCTTCAACGGCGATATGGGCCTCATCACCCACATCGACCGCCGCGACGGTCTGGTGCAGATCCTCTTCGATGAGGAAAAGACCGCCACCTACACCGCCGACATGTTGCGCGAGATCGAGCTGGCTTACGCTGTCACCGTGCACAAGAGCCAGGGCAGCGAGTTCGATGTGGTCATTCTCTCGCTGCTCGAGCCCAATCCCAAGCTCTACTACCGCAACCTGCTGTATACTGCCGTCACCCGCGCCAAAAAGCTGCTGGTGATGGTGGGAAGTCCGCAGGCGGTGTCCATGATGGTCGAAAATAACCGCAAAACGCTGCGCTACAGCGGCCTGGGCGCCTTTATCCACGATATTATGGATTAGCAGGTGAAGTCCGTGCCGGCCACATTTTCACCGCCCGGCCTGCCGCCTATATTTTTGGGGCAGCCTACATAAAAGAGGGGAGGGGCTCGCGATCTCGCACGTCAAAAGTGTCGCCGCGGCGCTGCTGCGTTTTTTCTACCCCGATCTGTGCCCCTTTTGCGACCGACCAATCCCCGGCGGGCAGGTGATCTGCCCCGACTGCGATTTGCAAAAATCGCGGCTTTCCGATACAATAAATCAAAGGGGTATTTTCGCCTATTTTGGCCGCACACTGCCCTATGTCGAAAAAGACGTGGCCCCGTTTATCTACCGGGGAGAGGTGCAGCGGGCGCTGGGACGGTACAAATTCTCCGGCCGCGCCGGCAGCGGTCGCGCATTGGCCGTCTATATGGCCGCCTGTGCGCGGGCGCACCTGCCCCTGGGCGATATCGCCGCGGTAACGGCGGTGCCCATGTCGCCCCAAAAGCGCCGCCAAAAGGGGTACGACCACGCGGCGGTGCTGGCCCGGCAGTTGGCCTCTCAGCTGGGGCTGCCCTTTTGGGGCGATCTGCTCAAAAAGATCTACCCCACGGCGGCCCAGCATACTCTGCCCAAGCTGGCGCGCAGCGCCAATCTGTTGGGCGCGTTCGAGGTAAAAGACCCGCAGCGGGTGCGGGGCCGGGCGGTACTGCTGGTCGACGATATCCTCACCACCGGCGCCACTGCCGGTGAATGTGCCAAAATGCTGCGGGTGCGGGGCTGCAGACAGGTCTACCTGTGCTGTGCCGCTGCCGCGCTGCAAAAAGGGGACAAGCTCCCCGATGGCGCATAGTACCCACACGGCCCGCTTTCCCGCGGGCTGTTCACACCGCACAATAAGCGCGGGGCGGTCCCACCGCCCCCCAGTCTATAGAGGAGTTTAAGCGCATGGCAAATTACGACATCGGTATCGATCTGGGTACCACCTCCATCATCATCTACGTAGTGGGCAAAGGCATCGTCAGCAAAGAGCCCTCGGTAGTGGCCGTCAACAAAAAAACAGACAGCGTGCTGGCCATCGGCCAAAAGGCGTACGAGATGGCCGGCAAGACCCCAGCCCACATCGTGGTGGAGCGCCCGCTGCAAAACGGTGTCATCTCCGATATCGACATGACCGAGGAGATCGTCAAATACTTTATCAAAAAGGTGTCCTCCTCCTATGTGGTCAAGCCCAAGGTGGCCATCTGTGTCCCCTCGGCAGTCACCAATGTCGAGGCCCGGGCCGCGGTCAATGCCGCGCTCTCCGCCGGTGCCCGCAAAACCTTTTTGGTCGAGGAGCCCATCGCCGCCGCCCTGGGCAGTGGGGTAGATATCTCGCTGCCGCGCGGCCGCATGGTGGTGGATATCGGCGGCGGCACCGCCGACATCGCCGTCATCTCTTTAAACGACGTGGTCGATTCCACCTCGGTCAAATGTGCCGGTACCCAGTTCGATGACCGCATCATCCAGTATGTGCGTCTCAACCACAAGGTGCTCATCGGCGAAAAGACCGCTGAGCGCCTCAAAAAAGAGATCGGCTCGGTCAAAAAGGTGATGGAAGATACCGAGATGGAGATCAAGGGCCGCAGCCTCGAGACCGGCCTGCCGGTCAAGATCACCGTCACCTCCGACGAGTTCATCCCCACCTTAAACGAGTTCGCCATGACGCTGGTGGTGGCTGTCAAAGGCGTGCTGGAAAAGACCCCGCCCGAACTGGTGGGCGATATTCTGGAAGACGGTATCCTGCTCACCGGCGGCGGCAGCCTTATCAAGGGCCTGCCCGAGCTCATCTCCGGCGAGACCGGCGTGCAGTGCCGGGTGTCCGAGAACCCCATCGACTGCGTGGCTATCGGCACCGGTATGGCTCTCGACCTCATTGCCGACGGCTACTCGCTCTCCTACAGCAGCGACTATTAAAGTACAGATTTTCGTTCTCCTTTACAAAGCGTATCGAGCCCTAGAAATAGGGCTCTTTTTTATTGATTTGCGGTCACTTTTAACAAGAATGAAAATCTGTGCAAAATCAGTCGACAATGCATTCAAAGCGGGTCTACAGTCTCGACTGCTTAAAGGCCATCTTTATACTCATGGTGGTGATCACCCACTTTTCCTTTACCGATGAACAGCGCCACCGCCTGCTGGCCCCTTTTTGGCTCGACCTGGCAGTGCCTGTGTTTATGGTCATGACCGGGTATACCTTTTTCCTCTCGGCAGAAAGAGCACAGATCAGCGGCTTTTTAAAACACTTTGACAGATCCGTTCTGGGTAAAAAGCTGACCCGTGTACTGCTGCCCTACTGTATCTGCCTGACGGCCGAGGTGCTGCTCCTCTTTTTAACGGGTGGGCTCGATGTACACGCCCTAAAAGCCTCTGCCCGTAGCGTTTTATACAGCACAGTCTTTTACGGCGGATGGGGTCCCGGCAGCTATTACCCATTGGCCTTTTTGCAGGTGCTGTTGTGCGCGCCGCTGCTCTATGTCTTTATAAAAAAGATGCCGCTGGTCGCCACCGTGTCGGGGCTGGGGCTGGCAGTGCTCTACGAGGTGTTTGCCCGCACCTATATAGACGATGCCCTCTACCGCATCCTGGGCTTTCGCCACCTGCCGTTCGCGCTGCTGGGCATGGCTCTATACATGTATGGGAAGCGGCTGCGCGGCAGCTATCTCCCGCATCTCGCCGCCGCTGTCGGGCTGCTCTTTCTGGGGGCCACTGGGTATCTCGGCTACAGCCCCAGGCTCTTTTACCGCTGGACCTCCAGGTCGCTGCCGGTCGCTTTGCTGGCGTTTGCCGTGGTGTGGTGGGCACTGCAGCACGAGTCGTTCCTGGCGCGCCACCACCGTGTTTTTAGGCCCCTGTGCGAAATCGGTCAGGCGTCGTACCACATATTTTTATCCCAAATGCTCTTTTACGGCCCGCTGCAGGCGCTGGTCCAAAAGCAGATCTGGCTGTGCAACCGGGTGGGCAACTACCGTGTCCTCCCCGCGGCACTGCTCCTAAACTGTCTGGTGGGGTATCTGTGGTTCAGGGCAGAAAACTATCTGCTCCGCCGTTTTCGCGCCGCTCGCCCCGCATAATCTGTGCTTTCTTCACGACGCACCTCCCTACCGCCGGGCGCGCCGCCGTCTATTTTTGCCAAACTTTTCTCTGTATATTGACAAATGTCCCGCGCAAGCTTATCATATGACCCATAGTCGGAGCATACCTCCGGCGCCAAATAAATATCTTTACCATACAAAAGCAACGATGGGAAGAGTAAGCCAGAATGGTAGCCACAGAGAGCTGCGGGGGGTGCGATCGCAGCGCGGATTTCTGGCCGAAGAACATCCCGGAGCTGTCAACCGAAAGCGAGAGCGAGTAGACTTGACCGCGTTTGGCGCGTTACAGCCAACAGGCATCGGCCCTCAAAAATGGCGCCCGTGCCGGATAAGGGGGCAGCTTCTCATGGGGCTGCCACATTGGGTGGTACCGCGGTGAGCACATAGGCTCGTCGTCCCAAACAGATCTGTTTGGGTCGGCGGGCTTTTTTTGTTCGCCCCGCGATTTCCGGCCCCCAGCAGTCTGTTACGGGCGCGGCGCTCGTCGCGGCAGCCCCGTCACCGCCCATCATCTCCCGCCGCCCCGGCGCTTTGTATGGCAAGCACCAAAGAGAAAGGCGTGAAGAGACAGTGAAACTAAAACGCAGCCACTACGGTGGCTCCCTTACCGAGGACCTGGTGGGCCAAACGGTCACCGCCTGCGGCTGGGCCCAAACGCGCCGCGACATGGGCGGCGTCATCTTTATCGACCTGCGCGACCGCACCGGCCTGCTACAGGTGGTGTTTGACCGCCGCGATCTCTCGGCCGCCGAGTTCGCCGTGGCCGAGCACCTGAAAAACGAGTCGGTACTCGCCGTACAGGGCCCCATCTGTATCCGCGACCCCGAGACCTACAACCCCAAGCTGCCCACCGGTACCATCGAGCTGCGCGCCACCCGGTTGGAGCTGCTCTCCACCGCCGACACGCTGCCCTTTTTTATTGAACAGGCCGGCTCGGTGCGGGAGGATCTGCGGCTGCGCTATCGCTACCTCGATCTGCGGCGGCCGCAGCTGCAGCACAACCTGCGCTTTCGCCACCAGCTGCAGCGCGCCACCGAGAACTACCTCGACGCCCATGGCTTTTGGCAGGTCGAGACGCCCATCCTCACCAAAAGCACCCCCGAAGGCGCACGCGACTACCTGGTCCCCAGCCGGGTCCACCCCGGCGATTTCTATGCGCTGCCCCAATCGCCGCAACTGTTTAAACAGCTGCTCATGGTGGGGGGCCTCGACCGCTACTACCAGGTAGCCCGCTGTTTTCGCGATGAGGACCTGCGGGCCGACCGTCAGCCCGAATTCACCCAGGTAGATATGGAGCTCTCCTTCGTCGATCAGGAAGATATCCTCGCCCATCTCGAAGACCTGTTTAAAACGGTGGTGCAAGAGGTGACCGGTATCCGGGTCGAAAGTCCTTTTCCCCATCTCACCTGGCAGCAGGCGATGGACCTCTACGGCAGCGATAAACCCGATCTCCGCTTTGGCCTGCCCATCACCGATATCACCGCTATCGCCGCCCAATGCCGCTTCTCGGTCTTTCGCCGGGTGTGCGACGGCGGCGGGGTGGTGCGGGCCATCTGTGTACCCGGCGGCGACGCCTTTACCCGCACTCAGATCGACCGTCTCACCACCATCGCCCGCCGCTGTGGCGCCGGCGGTATGGCCTGGCTCTCCCTGCGCCCCGATGGCCAGGTCTGCTCCATCCTCACCAAGTACCTCACTGCAGAGGAGATCGCCGCGATCACCGCCGCTACCGGTGCCCAAAACGGCGATTTCATCCTCTTTTGTGCCGACGATCTGGCCACCGTCCGCCGCACACTGGGCACACTGCGCCTGGCTGTCGCCGATATGCTCGGTCTGCGCCGCCCCGGCGAATACCGCTTTTTGCTGGTCACCGACTTTCCCCAGTTCGAGTACTCTGCCGAGGAAAAGCGCTGGGTCTCTACCCACCACCCGTTTACGATGCCCTGCGAGCAAGATCTGCCCTATCTGCAAAGCGATCCCGGCAGGGTACGGGCCCAGGCCTACGACGTGGTGCTCAACGGCGTCGAGCTGGGCAGCGGCTCCATGCGCATCCACCGCCCCGACATCCAGCGGCAGATGTTCGCCGCGCTGGGTTTCACCCAGCAGCAGATCGAGCAGCGCTTCGGCTTTTTCATCGAGGCCTTCCGCTACGGCGCCCCGCCTCACGGCGGTTTTGCCTTTGGCCTCGACCGGCTGGCCATGCTGCTGCTGGGGGCCGCCTCACTGCGCGATGTCATCGCTTTCCCCAAATCCAAAGACGCCGCCTGTCCGCTCACCGGCGCGCCGGGTCGGGTCGATGCCGCCCAGCTCGCCGCCCTGCACCTGGAAGGTGGCCGGCCCACTGCCGGCGGCGCTCAGCCGCCGGCAGCCCCGGCGGTAGACGTAGACGCCGTCGCCGCTCTGGCCATGCTGGAGCTGACGCCCGCCGAGCGGGAGAAGACAGCCGCCGACCTGCACGCGATGCTCGATTTTACCGGCCAGCTGGCCGCCATCGACACCGCCGGGGTCGAGCCCACCGCCCACGTGTTGCCGCTGCAGAACGTGTTTCGCCCCGATGTCCCATCCCCCGGCGATTTTCACGACCAGCTGCTGGCGATGGCCCCCACCACCTATAAAAACTATATTCGCCTGCCCGACCGCGACGAAAAAGGAGGGGCAAAAGCATGAAACAGATCACCGCGCACACCGCTGCCGAGCTGCTGGCGGCCATGGAGAAACGCGAGCTGAGCGCCCGCCAGATCACCGCCGCCTATCTCGAGCAGATAGAAAAGACGGATCGCCACATCGGCGCCTACCTCACCGTCACCGCCAAAGAGGCCCTGGCGGCTGCCGATGCCGCCGATACTGCCCGCCGCCAGGGCCGTGCCGGGTCGCTGTGCGGGCTGCCGGTAGCGGTAAAAGACAACATCTGCACCGCCGGGGTGCGCACCACCTGCGCCTCCAAAATGCTCGCCGATTTTACGCCCCCCTACAGCGCCACCGCCTTTAAAAAACTGCAGGCCGCCGGGGCGGTGCGGCTGGGCAAAACCAACATGGACGAGTTCGCCATGGGCTCCACCACCGAGAACTCCCACTTTCACCCCACCAAAAACCCGGTCGATCCCACCCGTGTGCCCGGCGGCTCCTCCGGTGGCAGCGCTGCGGCGGTGGCTTCCCGGCAGGCGCCGCTGGCCCTGGGGTCCGATACTGGCGGCTCCATCCGCCAGCCGGCCGCCTACTGCGGGGTGGTGGGGCTCAAGCCCACTTACGGCGCCGTCTCCCGCTACGGGCTGGTGGCGTTCGCCTCCTCACTCGACCAGATCGGCCCGCTGGCTAATACGGTAGAAGATGTCGCCCTGCTCTACGACGCCATCTGCGGGCACGACCCCCGCGACGCCACTTCCGCCCCCCGCGACTACACGTCCACCCGCACCGCCCTGTGGCAAGATATAAGCGGGCTCAAGATCGCTCTCCCGCGGGAGTATTTCGGCCCCGGCCTCAGCGCGCCGGTCAAGCAGGGCATCCTGGCCGCCGCCCGTCGCTTTGAGCAGCTGGGCGCCGAGATCGTAGAGACCACACTGCCCAGTCTCGACAGCGCGCTGCCGGCCTACTACGTCATCTCCTCGGCTGAGGCATCCTCCAACCTGGCCCGGTTCGACGGGGTCAAATACGGCTTTCGCGCCGCCGGCTTTACCTCCCGCGACGAGATCTATCTAAAAAGCCGCAGTCAGGGCTTTGGGGCCGAGGTCAAGCGCCGCATCCTGCTGGGTTCCTTCGTGCTCTCTGCCGGCTACTTCGACGCCTACTACAAAAAAGCCCAACAGGTGCGCACCTTGGTGGTGCAAGACTTTGCCCGCATCTTAGATACCTGTGATATGGTGCTCTCGCCGGTGGCCCCCACCACCGCCTACAAGCTGGGTGAAAAGCAGGGCGACCCCATGCAGATGTACCTGGGCGACGTGTATACCGTACCGGTGAATATCGCCGGCCTGCCCGCCGTCAGCCTGCCCTGCGGCCGCGACGAACAGGGCCTGCCGGTAGGCATGCAGCTCATCGGCCGCCACTTCGGCGAGGCGCAGATCCTGCGGGCCGCCCACCACTTCGCCCAGAGCTATAGAGAGGAGAGAGCATGATGGATACGAGCTACGAGATGGTCATCGGGCTGGAGGTCCACGCCGAGCTCAAAACAGAGACCAAGATATTCTGCGACTGTCCCACCACCTTTGGCGCTGCCCCCAACACCCAGTGCTGCCCAGTCTGCACCGGTCTGCCCGGCAGTCTGCCGGTGCTCAATCAGCAGGTGGTGGCCTACGCCGTCAAAGCTGGTCTGGCCCTGAATTGCGAGATCGCCGGCTTTTCTAAACAGGATCGCAAAAACTACTTTTACCCCGACCTGCCCAAAGCCTATCAGATCTCCCAGTACGACCTGCCGCTGTGCAGCCGCGGCCATCTGGATATCCAGACCAAGTCCGGTGCCAAACGCATCGGCATCACCCGTATCCACATCGAAGAAGACGCCGGCAAACTCATCCACGACTCGGTCCAGGGCACACTGCTCGACTGCAACCGCTGTGGTGTCCCACTCATCGAGATCGTCTCCGAGCCGGATATCCGCTCGGCTGCGGAGGCGGTGGCCTATCTGCAAAAGCTGCGCTCGGTGCTGCTCTACACCGGTGTGTCCGACTGCAAAATGCAGGAGGGATCGCTGCGCTGCGACGTCAACCTGTCGGTGCGCCCCCAGGGGCAGAGCGCACTGGGTAAGCGCGCCGAGCTCAAAAACCTAAACTCCTTCTCCTTTATCCAAAAAGCCATCAACTACGAGTTCTGCCGCCAGGTATCTCTGCTGCAGGCAGGCGAGCCGGTGGTGCAAGAGACCCGCCGCTTCGACGAAAAAGACGGCAAGACCCACTCTATGCGCCGCAAAGAAAATGCCAACGACTACCGCTATTTTCCCGACCCCGACCTGGTGCCCATCCGGGTGGACGAGACCTGGCTGCGGCAGTTGGCCGCCGAGATACCCACTCTGCCCGATGCGCGCCGCGCCCGCTACCAGCGCGACTTTGGTCTCACCCCCTCCGACGCCGAGCAGCTCACCGCCGACCGCCAGGTGGCCGACTACTTCGAGCAAGCCGCCCAGCTCACCGCCTACCCCAAGCTGCTGTGTAACCTGGTACTGAGCCAGATATTGCGCCTGCTGGGCGATGGGGAAGATAGCACCATCCCCATCGCCCCGGCCCACCTGGCCACTCTGTGCGACCTGCTGGGCCAAAAAAAGATCGGTAGCAGCACTGCCCGCCAACTGCTGCCGCGGCTGTGGAAAAAAGACGGCGACCCGGTAGCGATCATCGCCGGCGAAGACCTCTGGCAGCTGACCGACCCGGCCCAGCTGGTCCCCTATGTCGAGCAGGTGCTTTCCGCTGACGCCCGCTCGGTGGGCGACTATAAAAGGGGAAAGAGCAGCGCATTGCAGGCGCTGGTGGGCCGCACGATGAAAGCACCCGGCGGCCGCGGCGACCCCGCCGTCATCGCCGCGCTGCTGCGCGAGCGGTTGGCCCAGTGAGCGCGCCAATATAAAAGAGCGCACCCCAGCTCTGCCGGGGCGCGCTCCTGCTATCGCCAAATAAGTCGTCTTGTCTTCCACCTGCTCACCGGGGCCGGATCGGTCGACCGGCAAAAGCGGCCGCAGCTATACGAAAAAAAACGAGCGCCCACCCCGGGTCGGTTGGGGCAGGCACTCGCACTCCAGCCGATCAATCGTCCGGCAGGTAGCGGGATAGATTTTGCTGATACCGCTGCTGGGTGGGGGTCACCGCCTTCTTTTTAGGGGCAAAAGCGGCGTCAAAATCTTGCAGCTGCCGCGGCTCGATGGGCTGGTCAAAAACCGGTGCCTGTATAAAGCGCCCCCGTGTCCCGCTCAGCCCGCCCGGCACCAGCTCCCTGGCCAGCAGCGCCGCGTGGTAGCGCCCGTCGACCATCGCTATACCAAACACCTTCGACACCTGGTACCCCAACCGGCTGTAGATCGCATCATCACCGGTAATAACGATGCCGCGGTAGCCCATCCCTGCCGCCAGCGCCTCGGTGCGCCGGATCAGTGCCCGCCCCACACCTTGCCGCTGCCAGCCAGGCAGCACGCTGATAGGGCCGAATGTCGCCACAGCAGTGCTGCCGTGCGCCCCGGCTATCTGCGAGCGGGTGTAGGCGATGTGCCCCACGATCTGCCCGTCCCTGTCGACAGCTACCAGGTCCAGTGCCGGCAGGTACGCGCTGCTCTGCCGCAACCGGTGTAGCAGCAGGTGCTCGCAGCACCCCGGCTGGTAGGTGTTCCAAAACGCCTCCCGCACTACCACTTCGGTCTGGCGCCAGTCTCTGGGCCGGGTCGGCCGCAGGGCAAATCCGCCGTCCATCGCTACTGTTCCCGCCCGTCGGCCGACTCGCCGCTCTCGTCCTGCCGCCGGGCCTCTTGCAGCAGCTTTTGGCAAATCAGCGCCAGCTCCATCTTGCCGCCCAGCTCCGTTACACAGGCGAACTGCTCACCGGCCGCCGTCAGGTCACCCATCTCCAGGTAGGCCCGCCCCACATAATAGCCGGCGCACACCTGCCCGTACGGGGTGCGCTGCTTTTGGCCGCGCATCTGGGCAATGTAGGTGTCATATTTGCCTTTTAAAAAAGTCAGGGTCCGCCGCAGCCGGTGGATCTGCCCCTTTTTCTGGGCGTCTACCTTTTTATCCCTCTCGCTCTTCCAGCGGTTTAGGGTATCCAGCACCGCCCGCACCGTGTCGGCGTCGCCGTCATCGGTGGCGATATGGGCCTGTACCGTACAAAAATTCAGGTAGTTCTGCGACGAGAAGGGGCCATTTTGCACCAGTTCCAACACCTGCTCTGCCAGCTCGCGAGCCCCCATCAGGTGCAGGTTGCGGGCCAGATCGATACACCCGGCGGTGTGCGCCCCTTTCCAAAATGCCTTTTGGCAGGTAATAAAGGCAGTGGCCGCCATGGCCGGGTCGCACTGCTGCAACAGGCAGTCCTGCAGCAGCGCCATCGAGCGGTCCTGCTCCAGCCGCAGCAGCACCGCCCCGGCCGCCAACAGCAGCACCCCGGCAATAATGCCCCAAAAGCCAAAACGGCTCACCAGCAGCACGCCCACCAGCAGCATCAGCAGGTAGCAGCCCCGCATCAGCTGGTGCCGCCTTTTTATCTGCCGACCCAACTGCTGGCCGTCCGGGTCGGGGGCGTATTGCTTTAAAAATGCATCGACGATCTCATTCATGCGGTGTTCTCCCATCGTAGAAACAGTGGTTTTCCTGCGGTTTTCGTAAAAAGTATAACACAAAAACCCGCCGCCGTAAAATATGCCGATACCCGGCCCGCCGCCGACAGCTTTTTTTGAATATCCCACTGCGGTGCGGTGTACACTACTAAGGCAACGTTTAAAAAAGGGGGAAAACCACCGTGAACACCATAACCGAAAAAGAGCTCTCCGGCATTGAGGACTGCCTCACCGAAGAGCGCATCCTCATCCAAAAATACCAGATGTACGCCTCTATCTGTCAAGACGCCCAGATCAAGCAAAAATGCGAGCAGATAGCCGCCAAACACCAAAACCACTACGACAAGCTGCTCAATCAGCTGCAGTAAAAAGGAGGCATCTTGAATGAATACCATAGACGATCAGGCCATACTCACCGATATGCTCTCCTCGCAAAAGCACATCACCGCCCAGTATAATACCTTTGCCTGCGAATGTGCCGGCAAAGAGATAAAGAGCGTGATGATGAGCCTGCTGCAAGATGAACACCAGATCCAAATGGAAGTGTTCGAGGAGATGCAAAAGCGCGGCTGGTATCCCACTCCCGCCGCCAAGGCCGACAAGATCAACCAGGCCAAACAGAAAGCCACGCAGGAAGACCCGGCCAACGCTCAGCAGTAGTACCGGCCATGCACCCCCAATAAAAGCAGAGCAGCGGTTCATCCGGTCCGCCGCTCTGCTTTTTTGTGCCCACAACCATCCCGCGCCAGCTCCGGGCGTAGTACGTTCCCCATACACCATCAATATAGCTACATCCCCACCTGTAAAAGTCATCTGCCCGCAGCGCCCCGCCCCGCGCCGATGTCGACACCAGTACGGGCACCGCCCCCAATACAAAAGGGGAGACCGTCCCCATCCCACAAAGCCAGATGGCGGTGCATCACTACTCCATATTTGCGCCCGCAAGCACCCCGCGCCAGCTAGCCCCAAGTGCAGTATGCTGCCCCATACACCACCAATAGCCACACAAAAGCCAGTTGTCCGCATCTCCACCCCCTATACCGCCTCGCCCCACACCGATGCCGACACCAGTACGGGCACCACCCCCATTACAAGAGGGGAGACCGTCCCCATCCCTCAAAGCCAGATGGCGGCGCAGCACCACCCCTCTATGTTTGCCCCCACAACCATCCCGCGCCAGCCAGCCCCAAGTGCAGTATATCGCCCCATACACCACCAATAGCTACACAAAAGCCAATTGTCCGCATCTCCATCACCTGCACCGCCCCGCTCGCCCGCCCCACACCGGTGCCGACACCAGTACGGGCACCGCTCCCAATACAAGAGGGGAGACCGTCCCCATCCCTCAAAGCCAGATGATGGCGCAGCACCACCCCTCTATATTTGCCCCCACAAACATCCTGCGCCAGCCAGCCCCAAGTGTAGTGTACCGCCCCATACACCACCAATAACTACATAAAAGCCAGTTGTCCGCATCTCCATCACCTGCCCCGCCCCGCCCCACACCGGTGCTGACACCAGCACGGGAACCATCCCCAATACAAGAGGGGAGACCGTCCCCATCCCACAAAGCCAGATAGCGGCGCACCACCACTCCATATTTGCCCCCACAAACATCCCGCACCAACCAGCCCCAAGTGCAGTATATCGCCCCATACACCACCAATAGCTACATAAAAGCCAGTTGTCCGCATCTCCACCCCCTATACCGCCCCACACTGGTGTCGACACCAGTACGAGCACCGCCTCCAATACAAGAGGGGAGACCGTCCCCATCCCTCAAAGCCGGATGGCGGCGCACCACCCCCCTCTATATTTGCCCCCACAAACATCCCGTACCAACCAGCCCCAAGTGCAGCATACCGCCCCCATACACCACCAATATAGCCCCACCTCTACCTACAAAAACCAACTGCCCGCAGTGCCGCCCCTGTACCGTCCTGCTCGCTAGCCCCGCCCCACACCGGTGCCGACACCAGTACGGGCACCGCTCCCAATACAATAGGGGAGACCGTCTCCATCCCTCAAAGCCAGATGGCGGCGCAGCACCACCCCTCTATATTTGCCCCCACAAACATCCCGCACCAACCAGTCCCAAGTGCAGTATGCCGCCCCCATACACCACCAATATAGCTCCACCTCCCCCTATAAAAGCCAACTGCCCGCAGTGCCAATCCCTGCACCGTCCCGCCCCGCTCACTCGATCCGTCCTGCACCAATATCGGCACTGGTATAGACACCGATACCAATATCAATATCAATACAAGAGGAGAGACCATCCCCATCCCTCAAAGCCAGATCACGGTACGGTGCTGCCACAGGCTCTCCATATGCAACTCACCATCTCCGGCAGTCTCTCTGTTTTCCCAAGTATCTCCCCCAAACTACGCTCTCGCACGGGGGCCGCCCGGCACCCCAAGGCCCACCACCCGACCCAGGGGCTTACCGCCCTATCGCCAGCTGCCCCGTCATTTTCCTGCATTTTCTGCGATCGCCCCCCAAAAGCAGCCGTCAACCAGCACCGTCCCCGGTCCGGGCCGCCGTCTTTTTCAGCAATCCACTTAGCCGTCCCCTCTCTACCACGCCGTACCCAAATGCCGCCGGGCGGGGCACCTGTCCGCGCATCCCGCCCCGCCGTACAGAGAAAGAGGAGGGGAGAGCCGCCGCCCCCACTGCCCGGTTGTTCGGTACTGCCAAGCCCAGCCGACACGCCGTCTATGCGGTCAAAAGTACGGCGGTTCTCTTTTTTCCGGCAGCATCCTTCGGAAACTGACAAAATTTGTATTTTGTTCCAAAAATATACAAATTGTATATTTTGCGTGGCCTTTTCAGCCGCTCCATCAGGAAAAAGAGCTCCCGGTATGACTATTTTATCGCTGCCGGTGTCCCTTATAAATGGGGGCTCGCCCTGTTGCGCCCCCCCGCTCCGCAAGCGCAAGACGCTGCCGCCGTGCGGCCCACCAGCGCTGTACCAGCACCCAAACTGATTTTATGACCCCCCCAGACGAGATAGACGTTGCTCCCGCGCAGCACGCCGGTCATCTGGCCGCACTGCTGTGCCATCCCCGCCAGGTCAAGCTGGCCGCCTTTGTCGACGGCCAGCTGGTGGCTGTCGGTGGGGTGGCCCCAGCCTCCCTACGGCAAAATATTGCCATCGGGCGGTATTTGGTATCTCTGTCCAGCAGCGCTGCTGGGGCCTCGGCCTGAGTAGTGTCATGCGCGATGCGCTGCTGTCTGCCGCCCGCAGCATGGGCTATACGCAGCTCGAGCTGGAAGTCGATGCCCGCAACGGGCGCGGTCTGGCCCTGTATCAAAAATTTGGTTTTTCTCTACGGTACCCGACCCGCGACCACCTGCTACCGCGGTACCGCCGTGTCCGCCCACCTGGTGGTCCGTCCCCTGCGATGCGCCTACACTGCCACACCGCTTTAAAAAAGAGAGAGCAGACCGATCGGCCAGCTCTCTCTTTTAAAGTTAATGCGCAGTGGCAGCGGGAGTAATTCCGCACCACCGCTCGCCGGTCTGGTACCGGCTCAAAGCACTCACCGGCCGCTGTACTGCCGGTACAGGTCCTCGGCCATGCGGCGGGCTTTTTGGCGCAGCGCCGCATCCATCACCGGCATGGGGCCAAACTGCTGCGCGTTCAGGCAAGAGGTCACGTTGCCCATGATCGCGCACATCAGCGGGTCCTCCCCCTCACACATGGCATAAAAAGCCGCCGCTGTCGACGAGTTGCCGCAGCCGGTAGGGTCTATGTCGTGTTCCCCGCGCACAATGGGCACGAACCACGCCTTGTCGGGCATCACCATGTAGCTGCCCTTGGTGCCCACCCTAAAAAAGCAGGGCTTGCCGGTACGCTGTATGGCGGCGATGCACGCCTCCTCCGTGTCCAGTGAAAACAGGTCCTTGGCCTCCGGCAGGTTCACCGAAAAAATATCCACATACTCTAAACAGGCCATCACGTTTTCGTAGTCCTCGGCCTTGCAGTGGTGGGAGTTCACCTCCAGCATCACTTTAAAGCCGTACTTCTCCCGCATGCGCCCGATCTTGCGAAATTCCACCGGGTTGGCGTTGGCCACCATCGACAGGCCTTTCAGGTCGCCGGCCAGCGGCTCTATCTGCTCGGGGTGGCTCACCAGGTACATGCTGTGGCTGTCCCCCTCCGGGTAGATCGAGTGCTCGTTAAAGCGCCCGTCGGGCTCATAATTCACCTGGTTGTAGCCACAGTGCTTGTGGCACAGGTTCAGCCCGGTGCGGGGTATGTGGTTGCCATCCCACCAGGGGGCGATCAGCGTCTCAAAATCCTCGCCGATGTTGCCCACCATCAAGCAGTCGTCGGTCCACAGCCGAATGCCCGATAGCGCATACAGCCCGCCGCCGCCCAGCAGTCCCTCTTTGGTGCTGCCGTCGGTGTAGCGAATGTCATTGAGGATGATCGCCCCGGTCACCGCATATTTTTTCATCTCGCTGTTACCTCCTCACGCCCAACTGTCCGTCAGCGGTCCATCGCCGGCTCACTTGTTCCAGGGCCGGGCAAAACCGCGAAAGAACTGCTCGCCGCTCAGCGCGGTCATGTAGCTGGCCAGCAGCGACAGCGCCAGGTAGTTGGCCGCCGGCGCCAACCAGGATACCGGAGCCTCGGGCAGGCTGATGACATGCAGCTCCTGGGGCTCGATGCGCTCGGCCGGCAGGTCGGTCACCACTACGCCTTTGCGCCCAAGGTACGCCACCACCGGCAGCTGTTCCAGCTGCCGCGATAGAGACGGCGAGCTCTTGCTGATGACCGAGAAGGTGGCCATGTGCCGGGTGTCTTTGATAAAGTGGTTCACGTGCTCCCAGTTCTCCGAGTCATCGTACACCGTAAAAGCGCCAAAGCCCTCGGCAAACTTGCAGCTGCCAAAGTAGGCGGTGGCAAAGTCGGCGTCGTCGCCCACAAAGTCAAAGCCGTCGCACCCCATCAGTTCCTGCGCCAGCACAAACAGGTCGTCGGCCTGCTCCTGGCAGCGCTCGCCGCAGGCCGCGCAGTAGGCCTTGGCATCCTCTCTATAGCCCTCGGCCTGTTCTTGGGTAATGGTCCCGGCGGCCAGTGCCAGCCCCACCCCGGTAAAGATCACGCCTAGGCAAGATATCGCGTAGCTCAACACGCTGGGGGCGGGCGCGCCCGGCTCGGCGCTCACTTCTGGCTGGGGCAGCGCCACGGCACGGTCGCAGTCCCTGCTCAGCGGGCTGTCGGTACCGCCGGTCAGGCCGATGGTAAAAGCGCCGCAGCTCTTGGCGCGCGCCATGCCGTCGAGCACCCGCTGGGTGGTGCCCGAAACGCTGATGCCCATGGCCAACACCCCTCTTTTCAGCCGAAAGGCGGCTACATGCCCGGCCAGGTCACTGGCCCGTACCGGGTGCACCGTGCAGCCCGGCAGCAGTGCCCGCAGCGCCGGGGCGGCGGCCATACTGGCGCCGTACGAGTCGCCGCAGCCGGTCACATACACCGCCTCCGGCCGCACCAGCACGGCGTCCTGGGCCGCCATGTCGGCAGCGACCTTGACCGCCCGGGCATATATCTCATCTATGTAGCCGGGTACGAGCACGGCAAATTCTTTTACCTGTTTAGAAAGAGCGTTCTGCTCACAGTCGTTTCTGGTGATAGTTGCCACTTTGTTTCCCTCCTCTTACAGTACTTCGATGTGGCTCTTGCGCAGCCGGTCACCGTTGTCCCACGGGTGTTGTTTGTTGCGGTAAGGCGCCAGCATATCCGGCTCCAGCGCGTGTGGGTACGAGGCCAGCAGCGTCAGCGGAATGTGCAAAAAACCGGCCGCCATCCACGGATAAGGGGCGCGGGGCATAGTGCAGACCACCGCTTCCGGGGGAAACAGTTCCCGCTCGGCGTCGGTGGCTATGACCGGTATGCGCCCCATCTCACACAGCACGCGGGCGGTCCTTATGGCCTGCTGCAGCGTGGGCGAGTCGGCGCTCACCGCCATCGCGGTGCCGATCTTGTCCAGTTCGCGGTGAAAGTAGCCCACGTGGTTAAAGTTCTCGGTGTCGTCCCAGTGGGCCATGCGCCCCACCGACTCGGGAAATTTAAAGCCCGCAAACAGCGCCGCGCCGTAGTCGCCGCCGTCGCCCAACATCGCGTAGCGGTCAAATTTAGACCAGGTCTCCATGTAGCCGAAAACTGTCTCGTCGATCGTATCGGCCACCGCGGCAAAGTCGCTGGTCCCGTAGCGGTACAACGCGTCGCGCACCGCCTGGTACTCGGCGCCGTCTATCTTTTTCTGGGTCTCGGCCAGCTTGGCCGCCAGGTAAAATAGTCCCACGCAAGAGGCGGTGTAGGCGATCACCTTGGGCGTGCCGGTGGTGTCGGGCAGCTCTTTTAACTGCAAGATGCTATCGCATTCTCTGGCCAGCGGCGAATCGGGGTTCGAGGTGAACGCCACGGTAAAAGCGCCGTGGGCCTTGGCATGCCGGGCAGATTCTATCACTCGTGAGGGCCCGCCCGATATGCTGTTTAGCACCACCAGCGCCCCCTCAAATTCGGCGGGGGTGGTGTAGCGGCCGCAGTACAGAGCCGAGATGCCCTGCGCCGGCAGCTGGCACAGCTGCTCAAAAGCGGGGTAGGTGGCGACACCGCTGGCAAACGAGTCACCGCAGCCCGACAAGATCACCTGCTTAATGCTGCTGGGGTCGGCCGGCAGGGCCGCCCGCAGCGCCTCATCCGTAAAGCTCGCCTCCATAATGGGCGCCAGCATGGTGGGCGTCTCAACGGCCTGCCGCACCATAGGGCTGTGGTAGTCTAAACGATTCATAGATAGAACCTCCTTTGTCTCACATGTGTGTCCCGAATGATTTTAGTATAGCACGAAAGCTGTGTTTTGTGTGATTGCACAAAAAAGATTGTTAAATACAGCAAATAAAAGACTTTTTAACGGTCCTATTCGACGCTGCTTTGTGCAAAAAGTAAAAATAACACCATAAATACAGAAGTTAAATAACGGTATCTATAAATCATTTATATATAAACTATCAATTGACGAATAGACGCTTTATGGCTTTTATATCATAAAAAAATATGCAAATACACAAACAATCTCTATCAAGGCAAAATGGGGGAGCCATCCGGCCCTGTGCGGCGCTCGCCCCGCTGCGGTGCTATTTTGGCACCGCCTAACAGTCGTGTCGTCAACCCCTGCACGCTGCCGCTCCCACAAAGCAGCGCGCGATCACGCCTGCCGCCCATCTGCGCGCCCCCAGCTCCACTGCGCAAAAAAAGAGAGCAGACCCAGCGGTCCGCTCTCTTTTTATTTCCAGGTCACTTACCGGTCCGCGCTCTTGCAGGCCGCTCTCGCCGCCCGCTCAAAGCACTCACTGGCCGCTGTACTGCCGGTACAGGTCCTCGGCCATCTGGCGGGCCTTTTGGCGCAGCGCCGCATCCATCACCGGCATGGGGCCAAACTGCTGCGCGTTCAGGCAGGAGGTCACGTTGCCTATGATTGCGCACATCAGCGGGTCCTCTCCCTCGCACATGGCAAAGAAAGCCGCCGCTGTCGACGAGTTGCCGCAGCCGGTGGGGTCTATGTCGTGCTCGCCGCGCACAATGGGCACGAACCACGCCTTGTCGGGCATCACCATGTAGCTGCCCTTGATGCCCACTCTAAAAAAGCAGGGCTTGCCAATCTTCTGCATGGCGGCGATACATCCCTCTTCGGTCTCCTGCGAAAAGATGTCTTTGGCCTCCGGCAGGTTTACCGAGTAGATGTCCACATGCTGCAGGCACTCCAGAATATCGTCTAAAAACCCGGCCTTACAGTTGCCGGTATTGATCTCAAACATTACCTTAAAGCCGTACTTCTCCCGCATGCGCCCGATCTTGCGAAACTCCACCGGGTTGGCGCTGGCCACCATCGACAAGCCCTTCAGGTCACCGGCCACCGGCTCTATCTGCTCGGGGTGGGTCACCATGTACATGTTGTGGGCGCTGCCCTCGGGGTAGATAGAGTGCTCGAAAAAGCGGCCGTCGGGCTCGTAGTTCACCTGGTTGTACACGCAGTGCCTGTGGCACAGGTTCAGCCCGGTGCGGGGTATGTGGTTGCCGTCCCACCAGGGGGCCACCAGCGTCTCAAAGTCCTCGCCGATATCGCCCACAAAGTGGCACTGGTCGGTCCACAGTCGAATGCCCGATAGCGCATACAGCCCGCCGCCGCCCAGCAGCCCCTCTTTGGTGCTGCCGTCGGCGTACTTGATGTTGTTGAGCATGATGGAACCGGTCACGGCGTAATTTTTCATCTCGATCCCTCCAGTATCAGTGCACGGGGGAGCACATGCATATATGCACACATCCCCCGCCGGGCATTGCGGTCTGTTACTTGCCCCAGGGGCCGGCAAAACCGCGGAAGAACGGCTCGCCGTCGAGCACGGTCATGTAGCTGGCCAGCAGCGACAGCGCCAGGTAGTTGGCCGCCGGCGCCAACCAGGATACCGGAGCCTCGGGCAGGCTGATGATGTGCAGCCCTTTTTGCGCGATGCTCTCAGCCGGCAGGTCGGTCACCACTACGCCTTTGCGCTCCAAATGCTCCACCACCGGCAGCAGCTCCAGCTGCCGCGAAAGCGACGGCGAGGACTTGCTGATAACGGCAAAGGTGGCCATGTGGTGGGTATCCTTGATAAAGTAGTTGACGTGCTCCCAGTTCTCCGAGTCGTCGTATACCGTAAAGGGGCCAAAGCCCTCGGCGAACTTGCAGCTGCCAAAATAGGCGGTGGCAAAGTCGGCGTCGTCGCCCACAAAGTCAAAGCCGTCGCAATCCTGCAGCTCCTGCGCCAAGGCAAAAATGTCGTCGGCCTGCTCCTGGCACAGGTCGCCGCAGGCCACGCAGTAGGCCTTGGCGTCCTCTCTATAGCCCTCGGCCTGCTCTTTGGTAATGGTTCCGGCAGCCAGTGCCAGCCCCACCCCGGTAAAGATCACGCCCAGGCAGGACACCGCATAGCTCAGCACGCTGGGGGTGGGCGACACAACCTCCGGTTTGGGCAGCGCCACTACACTGTCACAGGCCTTGCCCAGCGGGGTGGTGGCATTGCCGGTCAGAGCGATGGTAAAGACCCCGCTCCCCTTAGCGCGCACCATGCCGTCGAGCACCCGCTGTGCGGTGCCCGAGGCGCTGATGCCCATGGCCAGCACCCCTTTTTTCAGCATGAACGACGGGATCTGACCGGCCAGATCATTGGCCCGCACCGGGTGTACCGTGCAGCCCGGCAGCAGTGCCCGCAGCGCCGGGGCGGCGGCCATGCTGGCGCAGTACGAGTCGCCGCAGCCGGTCACGTACACGTCGCTGGGGCGCACCAAAGCGCTGTCTTTCTCAGCGATCTTGGCGGCGGCGTCCACCGCTGCCGCGTACATCTCATCTATGTAGCCGGGCACGAGCGCGGCGAAATCCTTTACCTGTTTAGAAAGAGCGTTCTGCTCACAGTCGTTTCTGGTGATAGTTGCCACTTTGTTCCCCTCCTCTTACAGCACTTCGATGTGGCTGTCCTGCAGCCGGCTGATGTTGGCGTTGTCCCATACGCCCTGCTTTTTGCGGTAAGGCGCCAGCATATCCGGCTCCAGCGCGTGCGGGTACGAGGCCAGCAGCGACAGCGGGATGTGCAAGAACCCGGCCGCCATCCACGGGTAAGAGGCCTTGGGCATAGTGCAGACCACCGCCTCTTTGGGGAACAGCTCCCGGTCGGCGTCGGTGGCGATGACCACCATACGGCCCAGCTGGCACAGCGTCTCGGCGGTCTTTACCGCCCGCTGCAGCGTGGGCGAGTCGGCGCTGATGGCCATGGCCGTACCGATCTTGTCCAGCTCGCGGTGGAAGTAGCCCACGTGGTTAAAGTTTTCGGTGTCGTCCCAGTTGGCCATGCGGCCCACCGACTCGGGGTACTTAAAGCCCGAGAACAGCGCCGCGCCGTAGTCGCCGCCGTCGCCCAGCATCGTATAGCGGTCAAATTTGGCCCACTTGTCCATGCAGCCAAAAACCGTCTCGTCTATCTCGTCGATGACCTCGGCCAGATCGCTGGTGCCGTAGCGGTACAGCGCGTGGCGGATGTCCTGATACTCCCCATCGTCGATCTTGCCCTGGGCTTGGGCCAGCTTGGCCGCCAGGTAAAACTGCCCCACGCAGGAGGCGGTGTAGGCGATCACCTTGGGGGTGCCGGGCATGTAGGGCATGTCCTTGAGCTGCAAAACGCTGTTGCACTCTTTGCCCAGCGGCGACTCGGGGTCGCCGGTCAGCGCCACGGTAAAAGCGCCGTGGGCCTTGGCGTGGCGGGCGCTCTCCACCACCCGCGAAACACCGCCCGAGATGCTGTTTAAGATCACCAGCGCCCCGTCGAGCTCGGCGGGGGTGGTGTAGCGGCCGCAGTACAGGGCCGAGATGCCCTGCGCCGGCAGCTGGCACAGCTGTGCAAAAGCGGGATAGGTGGCGGCGCCGCTGGCAAACGAGTCGCCGCAGCCCGACAGGATCACCTGCTTGATGCTGCTGGGATCGGCCGGCAGCGCTGCGCGCAGGGCCTCATCAGAAAAGCTCGCCTCAATAATGGGTGGCAGCATGGTCGGGGTCTCAACGGCCTGCTGCACCATAGGGCTGTGATAGTCTAAACGGTTCATAAAAAAACGGCCTCCTTTATTGTGCGTACTCGAAACATGTTCAGTATAGCACCAAAAAATGCCCCTGTATAGTTGCATAAAAAAGATTGGCGAACACCACAAAAAAGAGACTTTTTACCCAAGGCAAACGGCGAAGATTTTGTGCAAAGGGTTAAAATTGGCCGGATATTTTGGGCACCTCGCAGACAGACACCGTCCAAAACACCGGTGTTTTGCGGTGCTTTTTGGCAGTCTCTCTATTTTTCCACCGCCGGCGCTGTGCAGCCCGTCGCCCCTGTAGAGCGCGGCGTTTGCCCCCGCCTGCCGGCCGTGTTACACTGTGTATGGGGCCGCCATCAGGCCGCCTTACACACCGGTACTATAAAAAGGAGCGCCTATGTCTTCACTCACCGTCACCTCGCCCAGTTTCGCAAACGGGGGCCAGATCCCCCTGCTGCACACCGGCTTTGGGGCCGACTGCTCGCCCCAGCTCGAGCTGTCCGGCCTCAGCAGTCAGGCCGTCTCGCTGGCCGTCGTGCTGTGCGATATGGATCACCCCATCCCCGCCTACCCCCACTGGCTCATCTGGGATCTCCCCGCCGCCCCGGTCATCCCCGGCAATATCCCCCCCGGCGCCGCGCTGTCCGCCCTGGGCGGCGCAGTGCAGGGGGTAGCCTACGGCAAAAATCGCTACCGCGGGCCCAAACCGCCTTTTCACTGGTCACACCGCTACCACTTTACCGTGTACGCGCTCGACTGCCGGCTCTCCCTGCCGCCCACCACCCGCCGCCGCCAACTGCTGGCGGCCATGCAGGGGCATATCCTGCAGCAGGGCCAGCTCGCCGGCCACTACCGCTGATCTGGCCGCGACCTATCTATATAAGGAACGAACACGTTCCGCCCCGGGTCCCGTCCCTCCAAAAGTTATCGCCTGCCGCACCCCGTGCTGCAAGGTATCGCCGCCGCCCATATGCCTGCCCGGCCACACCACCGCGAAAATAGATACCTCGCCTAACAGAGCCCAGCAGTGCCCAACAAAAGAGAGCGGACAGTGCCCCTATTTGGGCGCTCGTCCGCTCTCTTTTATAAGTGCTCGTGTTCCCCTAGACAAGGCAGCGGCCCCGCCCGCCGCCTAAGGGGCCAGCCGCTTTTTCACGGTGCCGGCGCTATCGTCCAGCGCGATCTGCAGCTGTCCTTTGCCCAGGTGCAGTCCGGCGCTGTCAAAAGCGGTCTTGATGTGCTCCAGCAGGTCGTATTTCAGCGGGTACAGGTCGTCTGGCGCCGCCCATACCCGCAGCAAAATATTTAGGCTGGTGTCGCCGTACTCGCCCACCCGTATCAGCGGGGCGGGGTCTTTGTAGGCCTTTTCATCGGCGTACACGATCTGGTGCAGCAGGTCTTTGGCCAGCTGGTAGTCGTCGTCGTAGCGGATGGGGATGCGCAGATCCAGCATGCGCATGGTCTCCGAGGAGCAGTTGATGATCTTCGAGGAGGAGACCTGGCTGTTGGGCAGGTAGATACCGCGGTTGTCGATGGTCGAGAGCTTGGTATACACGATGCCGATCTCCTGCACCGTGCCGCTGATGCCGTCCAGCTCCACAAAGTCGCCCACCGCAAACGGCTTGGCAAACAGGATCTGCAGCCCGCCGGCCACATCGGTCAGGCTGTCCTTTACCGCCAGCGAGATCGCCAGTCCGGCCACGCTGAACACCGCCAAAAAGCTCGACAGGTCAATGCCCAGCGAGCCGCCGGCCGTAAACAGGATGAGCAGCCAGAACACCAGCTTGATGGCCGAGACGAAAAAGCGGTGAAACGAAGGCTGCAATTTCGAGCGCTGCAGCACTTTTTCAAAGAACGACAGCGCCACCTTCATCACGATATAGCCGACGACGATGATGGCCAGCGCGGTCAAGATAGCCGGCAGGTGCTCCTTTAAAAAGCGAAACAGGCTGTCGGCGGTCACCGCCCCGCTCGGGTCCTTGATCTCCTCCGGTATCTCCAGCGCGCTCGAAGAAGACGAGCCCGACGAAGTCGCCGCCAACATATACAGCAAACGCGTCACGATAGTCACCTCTTTTAAAATACAGCGGTGCCGCTCGCCCCGCGGCCCACCCGATTTTTCCTTACAGTACCACATTTTTACCCGCAGGGCAACCCGGCCGGTCCCACATTATCGGCCGGCCGGGGCAGGGGAGGAGCACCCCGCTCCTTGCCCGTCTCCCGCCGCCCGATATCCCCCAAAACGCGGTGGCACTGTCCCCGGTTCGCACAAACACCTCACGTCCCCACTCTATAGCCGCCGCCGGCCATACATCGGGTCCAGAGCAGGGGAGACCCCCGCCCTCTGTGCACCTCACCGTCCGCCGTACCCGGTACCCGCCCACCCAAACTCCCGCCGTGCCGCACCCGGTGCCCCCCTCAAAATGAACAGCCGTGCCGCCCCGCTGCCCCCCAAAAACGCTTTCCAACACCACCTCAACACCACCCTAATATTTCCCCAACATCTGCCCCCACATCGCCGCCCGCCATCTTGCGGCCGCGGCAGCGCCCCCCACCGCTCGCCCCCAACTCCTGCCCCTCTTTTTTCTAAAAAAGCATACCGATTGCACAAGCCGTACCCACCGCGTTTGTTCAAATAATCTTTATCGCCCGTACAAAAACTGTTCACGAGTCATTGTAAAAGCAAAAAAAATGCGCTATAATATGGTGGATTGGAATGGGGGCCGCTTTTCCCCTTTCATATATTACAAGGTTAAGGAGATAGAGAGATGGAATTTGCACTACTCGTAACGATCACCGGTATGGTCGTCGTGTTCGCTGCGCTGATATTCCTCACCCTGTGCATCTGGCTGCTGGGCAAGATCGTGGGTGGTATCGGCGGAGGGTCCAAAAAAGACGCGGCGCCCGCCCCGCAAAAACCGGCTGCCCCCGCCGCCAGACCCGCCGCCCCGGTACAGCAGGCGGCCGCAAGCGACGGCGTTCCCGAAGGGGTCGTCGCCGCCATTTCCGCCGCCGTGGCCATGATGATGGGCGGCAAGCCCTTCAAGGTCAAGAGCATCCGCCGCCAGAAATCCGGCCGCCGTCCGGCCTGGAGCACTGCAGGCATCATCGAGAACACCCGCCCCTTTTAAAATCTATCTAAAGAGAGAGGAAATGTGACATGTTTCAACAGTTTCTCGATACTGTAAAAGGTATCATCATGTCCTCGGGCTTTGCCAACTGCCCGTGGCAAAATCTCTTGATGATCGCCATCGCCTGTGTGCTGCTCTACCTGGCCATCGTCAAGGGCTTCGAGCCGCTGCTGCTTTTGCCTATCGCATTTGGCATGCTGCTGGCCAACATCCCCGTCGCCAACCTGTCCTCCCACGCCGAGGGCAGCCTTATCTACTACCTGTATCAGGGCGTTAAGATGGGCATTTACCCGCCCCTTATCTTCCTCGGTATCGGCTGTATGACCGACTTTGCCCCCCTCATCGCCAACCCCAAGAGCTTCCTTTTGGGCGCCGCGGCACAGGGCGGTATCTTCTTCACCTTCATCGGTGCCACCCTGCTGGGCTTTACGCCCAAACAGGCCGGTGCCATCGGCATCATCGGCGGCGCTGACGGCCCCACTGCCATCTTCGTCACCAGCAAACTGGCCCCCGAGCTGCTGGGCGCCATCGCCATCGCCGCCTACTCCTACATGGCGCTGGTCCCCATCATCCAGCCGCCCATCATGAAGGCGCTCACCACCCAAAAAGAGCGCATGGTGGTCATGGATACTCTGCGCCCGGTCTCCAAGACCGAGAAGGTCATCTTCCCCATCATGGTCACCATCATCGTCTCCTTCCTGGTGCCCGATGCCGCCCCGCTGGTCGGCATGCTCATGCTGGGTAACCTCATGCGCGAGAGCGGCGTGGTCGACCGTCTGGTCAAGACCGCGCAAAACGAACTGATGAACATCATCACCATCTTCCTGGGCGTCTCGGTCGGCGCCACCGCCACCGGCGACCGCTTCTTAAGCCCCGAGACCTTAAAGATCATCGCCCTGGGCCTCATCGCTTTCTGCGTGGGCACTGCCTGCGGCGTGCTGCTGGGCAAGCTCATGTACCTGGTCACCGGCGGCAAGATCAACCCCCTCATCGGCTCGGCCGGTGTTTCGGCAGTCCCCATGGCCGCCCGTGTCTCGCAGAAGGTCGGCCAGCAGTATAACCCCGCCAACTTCCTGCTCATGCACGCCATGGGCCCCAACGTGGCCGGTGTTATCGGCTCGGCGGTCGCGGCCGGCGTGCTCATCAACATCTGTCGATAAAAGCTACATAATCGCATCTTAAAAGGCAGGGGCCCGCGGGCCCCTGCCTTTTTATCCGCCCGCCACACCAAATAAAAAGCGAGGTGTCTTTCATGCAGATAAGCGAGATCATAAATACCATCACCGCCGCGCTGGCCCCGGTCGCCGGTATCGACGCCGTGGTGCTGGGCGGCTCCCGTGCCACCGGTACCGCCGGCCCCGGCTCCGATATCGATATCGGCGTCTACTACACCGCCGCCCTCGACCTGCCCGCCTTTTCCCGTGCCGCCACCGCCCTCGACGACGCCCACCGCCCCGACTGTATCACCGGTCTGGGTGCCTGGGGCCCCCGGATAAACGGCGGCGGCTGGCTCACGGTGGGCGGCGTCCCGGTCGATATCCTCTTTCGCGACACCGCCCAAGTCGCCCGCTGTATACAGGACTGTATCGCCGGGCACATCACCATCGACTATCAGTGCGGCCATCCCTTCGGTTTTGTAAATGCCATCTACATGGGGGAGGTATACCACTGCCGCCCGCTGCGGCAAAATACCCCCGCGCTGCAGCAGCTCAAAGATCAGCTGCGCACCTTCCCGCCCCGCTATCAAAAAGCCGCCGTCGAAAAGTTTCTCTGGGAGAGCGATTTTTCCCTCACCTGCGGGCAAAAAGCGATCGCCAAAGGCGACCACCTCTATGCCGTCGGCTCTCTCTACCGCACCGCCAACTGTCTGCTGCAGGCGCTGTATGCCGCCGCCGGCCTCTACTGCCTAAACGAAAAAGGCAGTCTTCAGCGCCTGCTGCACAGCGGCGCCCCGGTCCCGCCCGGCCTGGCGTCCGCCCTGTCGGCCATCCTAACGGTAGACCCGCAAAATATCGCCCCCTCCTTCGATATAGCCGCGCAGCTGCACCGGCAGGTGTGCGCACTGTGCGCCCGGGGATAAGGTGACGACAAAGCCCGGTGCGCCCACTCGGCGGCCGCTGCCGCTCGCTGCGGTGGCGGCCGCCGCTGTCTGTCTTTACAAAAATGTACTGCGGCGGCAGGGGAGCGGTAATCGGGGATAAATCTACCTGCACCCGGCCCCATTTTGCCGCCCAAGCCAGAGAAAAAAGGTGCATTTTAAAACAGCCGCTTCGCCCCGCGCGCAGCCGCCGCCCGGCGCGGGCCAAAAAGCCGTCCATCCGCTTGGCAGTGCCGTTTGCCGGCGCCTTAAAAGAGTTTTCTGCCCGGCGGTGATCGGGTCTGCCAACACGGCGCTAAGGTCCTGTTTTGCCGGCGACACTTTTAAAAAGGCGGGGCATGTGGTAAAATGTAAATAGACTGCGATCTCTTGCCGGGGGCCCTTTGGGGCCCCCGCAAAGTCGCCCCTGCGCCGGCCTGCCCGCCTCGCCCCGCGCGGGACTACATATGATTGGAGACGCGTTATCCTATGGCTCAACCACTCAAAGAGCAGTTTGTAAAATTGCGGCGCGATTATATCGCGAGCCGCTTTTCCTCCCTCAACGACATGCAGCGACAAGCCGTCCTGCAGACCGACGGCCCGGTGCTCATCCTGGCCGGTGCCGGCAGCGGCAAAACCACCGTGCTGGTCAACCGGGTGGCCAATCTGGTCGCCTTTGGCCGCGCCTATCACGCCGAAGAAGTGTACGGCACCCCCACCCAGCAGGATATCGACGCCCTGCAGGCGGCCATAGCCAGCGGCGCCCAGCTGCCCCAGTCCACCGCCGACCTGCTGCCGGTATCCGCCCCCCGCCCCTGGAACATTTTGGCCATCACCTTTACCAACAAGGCCGCCGGCGAGCTCAAAGAGCGCCTTTTTTCCATGGTGGGCGACGCCGCGGCCGACATTCAGGCCAGCACCTTCCACTCGGCCTGTGTGCGCATCCTGCGCCGCTGTATCGACCGGCTGGGCTTTACCTCCAACTTCACCATCTACGACACCGACGACGCCGTGCGCCTGCTCAAAACAGTGCTCCGCGAACTGCAGATCGACGACAAGATGTTCCCCCCCAAGTCGGTGCTGTCGGCCATCGGCCGCCTGAAAGACAGCATGGTCGACCCGGAGGAGAACGCCGCCCGCGACCACGCCGACTTTAAAGAGCGCACCATCGCCAAGATCTACCAGCGCTACCAAAAGGCGCTCAAAGCCGCCAACGCGGTGGATTTCGACGACATCATCTACCACACGGTGCGCATCCTGCAGGCCGACGAGCAGGTGCGCAGCTACTACCAGGACCGCTACCGCTACGTGCTGGTCGACGAGTATCAAGACACCAACCGCGTCCAGTTCGAGCTGGTGCGCCTGCTGGCCGCCGGCCACCAAAACCTCTGCGTGGTGGGCGACGACGACCAGTCCATCTACAAATTTCGCGGCGCCACCATCGAAAATATCTTAAACTTCGAGCAGACCTTCCCCGGCGCCACCGTCATCCGGCTCGAGCAGAACTACCGCTCCACCCAAAACATCCTCAGCGCGGCCAACCAGGTCATTCAAAACAACACCGCCCGCAAAGGAAAAAATCTCTGGACCAGCGCCGGCGCCGGGGCCAAGATCACCGTCTACACCGCCCGCGACGAGTTCGGAGAGGCCGAGTTCATCGGCGACACCATCGAGAAAAACGTCTCCGAGGAGGGCTGCCGCTACGGCGACCACGCCATCCTCTACCGCATGAACGCCCAGTCAAACGCCATCGAGCGCTACTTCGCCCGCGCCGGCATCCCCTATAAGATCATTGGCGGCCTGCGCTTTTTCGACCGCAAAGAGATCAAGGATACCGTCGCCTATCTCAGCGTCATCCAAAACCCGGCCGATACCATCCGCCTGCGCCGTATCATCAACGAACCCAAGCGCGGCATCGGCGGGGCCACCCTGGCCAAAGCCGAGCAGATCGCCAGCGGTCTGGGCCTGCCCCTGTACGAGGTACTGCAGCACGCCTACGACTACCCGGCCATCGCCAGCCGCGGCAAAGGCATCCGCGCCTTTACCGACATGTTCGACGCGCTCATCGCCCAAAAAGACCAGCTGAGCCTGGCCGACCTCACCCGCCAAATGCTCGAGGACACCGGCTATATCGCCGCTCTGCGCGCCCAGGGTTTCGAGGGCGAGACCCGGCTCGAGAATATCGAGGAGTTCGTCTCCAACGTAGTCAAGTACGAGCAGTCGGCCGAGGAGCCCTCGCTGCAGGAGTTTTTAGAGGAGATCGCCCTCATCACCGACATCGACAATTTCGATGCCGAGGCCGACAGCGTGGTGCTCATGACCATGCATGCGGCCAAGGGGCTGGAGTTTAAAAACGTGTTCATCGCCGGCATGGAAGACGGCATCTTCCCCGGCCGCCAGTCCATGTACTCCTCCGAGGAGCTGGAGGAGGAGCGCCGCCTGGCCTACGTAGGCATCACCCGCGCCAAAGAGCGGCTGTACCTGCTCAACACCAAGCAGCGCATGCTGTTCGGCGCCACCCAGCGCAACCCGGCCTCCCGCTTTTTAGCCGAGATCCCCGACGAGTATCTCGAGGTACAGGGGGCCCCCGAGCCCATGCATCTCGACCTGTCGGCAGTGCGCTTCGGCCCCTCGCCCTCCACCCGCGGCGGCGGTCAGATCGGCGTCGGCGGCCGCCGCCAGCCGGCCCCGGCCGCCCCCAAAAAGACCGGCGCCCAGTACGCGGTGGGCGACAAGGTGGCCCACAAGGTGTTCGGTGCCGGCGCCATCCTCTCGCTGACCCCCATGGGCGGCGACACGCTGCTGGAGGTCGACTTCGACAAGGTGGGCATCAAAAAGATCATGGCCAACTTCGCCAAGCTGCAAAAGCTCAGCGACTAGCGATACCCGCGCGCAAAACTTTCATCACAAGGGGGAAACACCTGTGCAAAACCCATCAAAACAGGGCAAACTGATCGTGATAGAGGGCCTCGACGGCAGTGGTAAGGCCACCCAAACGGCGCTGCTGGCCCAAAACCTGCAGCGCGGCGGCCATCCGCTCTTGCAGGTCAGCTTTCCCAGCTACGGTCAGCCCGCCGCCGGCGCGCTGGAGGAGTATCTGTCCGGCGCCTACGGCCAAAAGCCCGAAGATGTGGGTGCCTATGCCGCCTCCACCTTTTTTGCCGTCGACCGCTTTGCCAGCTTTCGCAAGAGCTGGGGGGCGCACTACCGGCAGGGGGGGCTGGTGCTGTGCGACCGCTACACCACCTCCAACGCCCTGCACCAGCTGGCCAAATTGCCCCCGCCCCAGTGGCAGCCCTACCTCGACTGGCTGTGCGACCTGGAATTCTGCAAAATGCAGATCCCGGCGCCCGACCTGGTGCTGTATCTCGATATGGACCCGGCCGTGTCCCAGCAGCTGATGGACCGGCGCTACGCCGGCGGCGGCCACAGAGATATCCACGAACAGGATGTAGCCTATCTCACCCACTGCCGCCGGGCGGCAGATTTCTGCATCCAAAAGCTGGGCTGGCACAAAATACGCTGCAGCAGCGCCACCGAGCCGTATCCCATCGAGCAGATAGCCGGCGAGATATACCGTAAAGTATGTGAGGAGATCATTTCTATATGTTGACATTTAAAAAGCCCGCTCTCGAGGACCAGTCATGGGCCGAACCGCTGCTCTATGCCGCCGGTTTCGGCAGCTGTGAGTACGCCTTTTCCAACATCTACATGTGGTGGGGCGCCTACGGCATCGAGTACACCCAGGCCGAGGGGTTCTTCGTCTCCCGCTCGATCGACGGCGACAGCGCCATCTACAATTTCCCCGCCGGCCCCGCAGTCGACGACCTCACCGCCCTGCGCCGGGTGCTTGACCTGCTGCGCGAAGACTGCCGGGCGCTGGGCAAAAAGTTCGTCATCAACGGCGCCGGCGAGCGGCAGGCGTCTCTGCTGCGGGCGCTCTTCGGCGACGATATCCAGCTGCAAAACAATCGCGACTACTTCGATTACGTCTACTCCGCACCAAAGCTGGCGGCGCTGCCGGGCAAAAAAATGCACTCCAAGCGCAACCACATCGCCTTTTTCGAAAAGACCTACAACTGGTCCTACGAGCCCATCACCCGCCAAAACATCCCCGACTGTCTGGCCATGAACGAGGAGTGGTGTCGCCAAAACGGCTGCAGCACCAGCGAGAGCCTGCAGATCGAGCACTGCGCGGTCAAAAAGGCCTTTGCCGACTACGAGCAGCTGGGCCTGCGCGGCGGTCTCCTGCGGGTCGACGGCCAGGTGGTGGCCTTCACCTTCGGCCACGCCATCAGCAAAGACTATTTCGATACTCATGTCGAAAAGGCCTTTGGCGACTACCGCGGTGCCTATCCCATGATCAACCGCGAGTTCGCCAAAACGCTGCAGGACGAGTTCCTCTTCATCAACCGCGAGGAAGATCTGGGCGAGGAGGGGTTGCGTAAGGCCAAGCTCTCCTACAAGCCCGAACTGCTGCTGGAAAAATACACCGTGACACTGGAGGACTGATGCCGGTGATCGATACCGCCACCCGGGCCGACTGGCCCGCACTTAAAACCATCTGGCAGGCCTGCTTCGGCGACGAGAGCAGCTATATCGACCTGTTTTTAGAGGATCTGTTTGACAGCTGTATCCCGCTGGTCTGGCGGCAAGAGGGGCAGCCGGTGGCCATGCTCTACCTGTTGCCGGTGCAGCTGGTGCATACCGGCCAGGCGCAGAGCTGGCACTACCTCTACGCCGCCGCCACACTGCCCAGCTGTCAGGGGCGGGGGCTCATGGGGCAGCTGTTAAAAGCCGCCCGGCAGAGCAGCGCACAGGCCGGTGCCGCGGGCATCCTTCTGGTCCCCGGTGAAAAGAGCCTCTTTCAGTACTACGCCCGCTTTGGCTACGCTACCTACGGCGCCCGGCGGCAGCTGTGTCTGGCGGCCGACGAGCTGTCCGGCCCCGCCGCAGTGATCTCGCCGCTGCCGCCGCCGCAGCTTGCCGCCTGCCGCCGGCAGGCGCTGGCCGGGCTCGGGCTCAGCTATATGGCCCACAGCCCGGCGGGCTACCGGCACATCTGCCGCGAAGCGGCGTACCTGGGCGGCGGGGTCTACCACTTTAACGGCGGGCACTGCGTCGTCCACCGCGACGGCGACACCGCCCTTGTCAAAGAGCTGGCCGCCGCCGATACCGCCACCGCTGCCGCTGTACTGCGGGCGGTGTGCGGTCTCCTGGGCACTGCCCGGCTGCTGCTCACGCTGCCGCCGCAGGGGCCGCTGTTTGCCGGTCTGGGGCAGGTGCTGCCGGCGGCCATGTCGCTGCCGCCGCCGGGCCCGTCCGCGCCTCCCGCCTTTATCGACCTGGTGTTGGACTGACGCGTTCCCGATCGCGCCCCTGTCCCGTCGGGCCATATCTCGCCGGCCGGTAAAGACGCAGCCTGCTGTTGCACAAAGTCATATTTTAGGGCACAAAAGGCCCAATTTTACAATTTGTTTACAATTTCGCGCGCAACTGTGCCGCGGTGAAAGGATGGTCTCAGCTCGTGATCTATGTATTTTTTGCCCAGGGATTTGAGGAGATCGAGGGTCTGGCCCCGGTGGATATTTTGCGCCGGGCCGAACTGGAAGTGATGATGGTCGGCGTCGGTTCCCGTCAGGTGACCGGCGCCCACGGCATCACCGTCGCCTGCGACATCGCCGACAGCGATATCGTCTTAGAAGAGGGGCTGCAAATGATGGTGCTGCCCGGCGGTATGCCCGGCACCCTGGGGCTGGAGCACAGCCCCCAGGTGCAGCGCTGTATCGACTACTGCGCAGAAAACCACATCCCCATCGGCGCCATCTGCGCCGCCCCCTCCATCCTCGGCCACAAAGGCCTGCTCGACGGCCGGCGCGCCACCTGCTTCCCCGGCTTTGAAGACCAGCTGGGCGACACCGTCTCCACCGGCGCCCCGGTAGAGATCGACGGCGATATCATCACCGCCCGCGGCGCCGGCGTGGCCTGCGAGTTCGGTCTGGCCCTGGTCGAAAAACTGCTGGGTGCCCCCCGCGCGCAGCTGCTCAAAAATTCCATCCGCATGCGCCCCTAGTCAGCGGGGGCAGCCCGCTCGGCGGCGCTGTCCTTTTCTCGCGAGGTGATATCATGACGACCGATCCCAAAGCCCCTCTGCGCCACTGGGCCAAGCAGTACCGCGCCGGTCTGGACCGGCGGCAAAAAGCGCAAAAAGATGCCGACATCACCGCCCAGCTCTGGCAGCTGCCCCAATTTGCCGGCGCCCCGGCGGTGGTGCTCTACGCCGCCCTGCCCCGCGAGATCGATACACTGCCGATCATCGAGCAGTGTATCGACCTGGGCAAACAGGTATATCTGCCCCGGGTGGTGGGCCGGCAGCTGCAGCTGGTACATACGCCGTCCACCGCCAGCCTGCGCATCGGTGCCTTTTCGGTGCCCGAGCCCACCGGTACCCGGCTGTGCGGGCGCACCGACCTCCCCATCGTGGTTCCCGGTCTGGCCTTTGACCGGCAGGGCTACCGCGCCGGTTACGGCAAAGGTTACTACGACCGGCTGCTGGCAAACTGGACTGGCTTTAAAATCGGCCTGTGTTACCGCGACTGCCTGTTTGCCACCGTCCACCCCCACCTGTACGACATACCTGTAGACCAGGTGCTCACCGAAGAGACAGAGAAGGAGAACACCCATGACCAGTAATTTAAAAACCACCTCCAAAGGCCCCAAAAGCCGCAAAAAACTGCTGCTCATCATCGCCGCTGTCGCCGCCGTACTGGTGCTGCTGGCCGGCGGTGTCGGCCTCTGGGCTGCCGGCGAGATCGGCGGCTGGGGCGGCGCCGGCAAACAGGTCACCGTCACTGTGGCCGAGGGCAGCTCCACCGGCCAGATCGCCCAGGCCCTCAAAGATAAAGGGGTGATCTCCAGCCCCACCGTCTTTAAGATCTACTCCCGCCTGCAGGGCCACGACGGCAGCTACCAGTTCGGCGACCACCAGGTAAAGAAAAACGCCCCCTATGCCGATATCGTCAAGGTGTTGCAGCAGACTACGCAGGATGCCGACACCGTATCGGTCACCATCCCCGAGGGGTATAATCTGGCCCAGATCGCCCGCCGCCTGCAAAAGGCCGGTATCTGCGACGAGAACGCCTTTATCGAGGCCATCAACACGGCCGATTTCGGCCTCAAGTTCCAGCAGCACGTCGCCGACGATCCGCTGAAAATCCTCAAGATGGAGGGCTACGCCTTCCCCGACACCTACCAGTTTAAAAAGGACGCCGACCCCACCGAGGTGGCGCGGGTGTTCCTCACCCATTTCGACAGCCAGATCACCGACGAGATGTACGCCCGCATGGATGAGCTGGGCATGTCGCTCGACGAGACGATCGCCTTGGCCTCGATGATCCAGAGCGAGTCGTTTTCAAACGACGACATGTTCATGGTCTCCTCAGTGTTCCACAACCGGCTCAACAACCCCGATATCCTCTCTCAGCTGCAGTCCGATGTGACCATCCTCTTTTTGCAGTTCTACGACGATTTCGGCATCACCTACAGCGAGCAGCAGTCCGAGGCCTACAACACCTACTCGGCGGTGGGCATCCCGGTGGGTGCCATCTGCAACCCCGGCCAGGCGGCCATCCACGCCGCGCTCTACCCGGCCGAGTCCGAGTACTTCTACTTCGTCACCGACGGCAACAACAACTACTACTACGCCAAGACCTACGAGGAGCACGAAAAGAACGTGGCCGAGGCCAGCAAGACATGGAAAAAGTAAATATGCAGCCGGTACCTGCCCATCCGCTGGAACTGCTGGCCCCGGCCGGCGACCCCGAGCGGCTGCAGGCCGCACTGCTCTATGGGGCCGATGCGGTCTACCTGGCCGGTGACAGCTACGGCATGCGCGCCGGGGCCGGCAATTTTAACCGGCAGCAGCTGGCCCAGGCGGTGGCCGATGCCCACCGGCAGGGAGTCAAGGTGTATGTCACCTGTAATACCATGCCCCGCTGCGGCGAGCTGGCAGAGCTGCCCAGCTACCTCTCTTACCTACAGTCTATCGGTGTCGACGCGCTCATTGTCGCCGACTTGGGGGTACTGCAGCTGGCCCGTCAGCACGCCCCACAGGTGGCGCTGCACGTGTCTACCCAGTTTGGGGTGGTCAATTACGCCACCGCCAATGCACTGTACCAGTTGGGTGCCAGCCGGGTGGTGCTGGCCCGTGAGCTCTCGCTGCAGGAGATAGCCGATATCCGCCAAAACACCCCGCCCCAGCTGGAGCTGGAGGCCTTTGTCCACGGGGCGATGTGCATGTCGGTATCGGGCCGCTGTCTGCTCTCCCAGTACCTCACCGGCCGCGATGCCAACCGCGGCGCCTGCGCCCAGCCCTGCCGCTGGCAGTACCGGCTGGTAGAGGAGACCCGTCCCGGCCAGTACTTTCCGGTAGGGCAAGACGAGAGCGGCAGCTATATCCTAAACGCCAACGACCTGTGCATGATCGAACACCTCGATGCGCTCATCCGCGCCGGCGTCACCTCTTTAAAGATCGAGGGGCGGGCCAAGGCGGTGTACTATGTGGCCGCCGTCACCAATGCTTACCGCTGTGCCCTGGATGCCTACCTCCAAGAACCCCAGCACTACCAGTGCCCCAGCTGGCTGCGGCAGGAGGTGCAAAATGTCAGCCACCGCCCCTATTCCACCGGCTTTTATATGGGCGATATACCCGGCCAACACCTGGAGGATGGCATCTATATCCGCCAGAGCGACGTGGTGGCGGTGGTGCAGAAATACCGGTCCGGCCGGCTGTACGCCACCTTAAAAAACCGTCTGCATCGGGGCGAAGAGGTCGAGCTGCTGTTGCCCGGCCGGCCGCCGCAAAAGTTTGTGGTCGATAACCTGCGCGGTGAAGACGGCCAAATTATCGACCAGGCGGTGCACCCGCAAATGCTCTTTTCGCTGCCCGCCCCCGCCGCCCCGGCCGGCTGCATGCTGCGCCGCTGCAAGGCATAGATAAAAAGCAGCCCCGTTTTTAAACGGGGCTGCTTTTTGGTTACGGTTTATGCACGATGGCCGTAGGGGCATAGTGCCCTGGATAAGCGGGGTATGCGCTGCGAAAAGATCATTTAGCCCGCTGCTTTAAAAAATCCAGCTGTTCTCAAAGAAAAAGGAGACAGCTTCTGTCAAAGTGCCTCCTTTCGCAATGACCGAACTATTTTGGTGATCGGTAGGTCCTACTGTAAACGGTGACGGACAACTACCCAATAATATCTATATACTTGGCATGGAGCTGGGGGATGGTAATACTCGCCCCCAGCGTAGAGGTATAGGTCTTGGTCCCGTCCATCATGCCGTACATGGTAATGATGTCGTCCTCTAAAATGCGCTGGCTGCCGGCGGGCAGTGTATAGGTTACATATACAGTATCCCTGTAAATGCTGTAAGAACCCAGAGTCACATTTACCCGCATAGTGACGTAATCCGCCGACGCTCCGTCGATGACCTGAACCACTTTGCCGGTAAATTGTACCTTTTCACCGACATGGGCAGTGGGATTACGAGCCGCCTCATCATAGGACAAGCTGCCGCAGCTGGCCTTAAACAGCGAGATGATCTCGGCCTCGCCAAATCCCACATCCATCTCTTTTGCCTTTTCCGCGCAAAATACATTGTCGCTGCCCACTGTTCCATAAAGCCGCACACCGCCGGCTTTTAAAGAGGAAGCCGCTGGATTGCTGCTGTAGGGGAGCTCTACCGTCTGCTGCGCAAAGTTGCCGTCAATGTTCTGACTGAATAAAAAGGTGACCTTTTTGTCGGCGGAGGACTTGCTGAGATCGGTGATATAGCCGTCCATATACACATACTGTCCGGCGTGGCTGCCGTCGGTGGCGGCGGCCCAGCTAATGGGTGCGCCGCTCTGCTCCACCAGGGCAATGAACTGATCTCCAGAGGAGCGAAAGGCGCTGTCCTCATATATTTTTTCGCTCTGTTTGTCCCCGATCTGCTGCACCTGCATAGTCAGATGGCCATCTTCAGACGAGCCGGTAAATTTTCCAAATATCCGTACCTCTTTGTCCTTGAGCACCGCGACGTTGTCGGGCGCGTACTGCGGTATATCGCCGACGGTCAGTGCCCAGGATTTGCCATTACTGTCGCTGGCCAGAGCTACGACAACGCCGTTTTGCTGCTGCACATCCTCGATCTTGCCGTCAAAGAAAATATAGTTGTTGGTAAACCCTTTACCACTGTAGACATTTTTGTCGGCTTGGCGATAGCCGGCTACCCGGTCCTGTTCCTCAAAACCGGTATTGCTCTTAAACTGCAAGGTGTTTCTAAAATCCTCACCAAAGTCACGCAGTTGTGTACTGCTGTACTTGGGCATACAAAAAATAAAGCTGTATACAGTTTGCTCTTTATAGAAGAGCTCGATGACCGCCGGGTAGTCGGTACCGTCTATCGTCATGGTAGCTAAAAACTCAGCGCCGAACAACCCCGATGTGAGCTGTGAGAGCGGTTCGAGCTCCTTAACATCAGACATCGCATCGGTATCGCTGTATGCCTTATAGTATGTCTCTAAAAACGTCTGTGCTTCATCACTGGTGGGACTCTCTTTCATTGTCCTGTCTAAAACATAGGAGGCAGTCATATAACCGTCGTCGGGGGCACCTATTTTTTTAGCAAAAAAACGTTCCAGATCTCCAGAGCGATCATGTGCCCACTTACTCGGCATGCTAAAGGACAGGCGCCCGTCCAGTGCATAGCGTTTATCGAGCTTAACCGATCCGCAACCGGTAAACGAGCAGACGGCCACGATACACAGCGCCATCAACAGTGCCACAACTTTTTTCATCACGCTTACTCCCATCTCAGAAAATAAAATGTTATTTTTACATAGTATATCATATTGCTCGTGTTTTTGCAGATGATTGTCGAAGAATATATAAATTTCTGCATATAGATGATAAATATTCGACAAATTTGTGCAAATAAGAAAATCAAAATAGGTAAATAAAAAAGAGGGAGCCACTTTTGTGACTCCCTCTTTTTAGACGTTCTAAGACCTGTCAGACCGCTATTTTTAAACGCCCTCTTTGTTGGCGCGCTCCAGCCAGATCTCGGCGATCTCTAAAGCGCCCCAGATCCCCTTTTTCTCGCTGCTCTTGACGATGCGCTCGATGGGGGAGAGGTCGGTGTTGGTGTTCATCAGCGACAGCCGCACCTTATCGGCCACATCCTCATCGCCCTGTTTCCGGGTCGAGAGTATCTGCATATACACGATGTACCGGTCGTCCATGCTGCCAAAGTACATGTCGTTGCCGCAGCGCACCAGTGGTTTGCCCCTGTACATAAGCGTCTTTTTTTCTGCCATATCGTATTCCTCCCGCTCTGGTAGAATTTTCATGAAACAAAAAGCGTTCTGTACCGCCGCTCCCGGCTGCCACCACCTGTTTAAGTGGGCCGCAATGAAGGGCACAAAACGCCAGATCTATAGAGTTTCTTTACACAGTATAGCAGTTTTTACCCGCAAAGTAAACAACCCACCGGTAAACTTTATGCCCACCTGCCGGCAGCGCCCCAATAGGGCCTATCAAAAACGGCCGGCATTTTGCCATTTAAAAAGGCAAAAACCAGCCGTTTTTACAGTTTGTTCACAAATACGAGTTCTACTACAATAGCAGAATACGCGCGCTATTCGCCCAGGTAAGATTTTACCAACGTGCGCAAAAGTTCATCGCGGTCCAGCTTGCGCACCAGACTGCGGGCATTTTGATAGGTCGTGATGTAGGTGGGGTCTTCTGACAGGATGTACCCCACGATCTGATTGATGGGATTGTAGCCCTTGTGGCGCAACGCGTCGTACACCTGGGTCAATATTTTTTTGGTCTCGTCTTCCTTGTCCTCATAGAGGGAGAAAGTCATGGTCCGATCCTGCATGGTTATCACCTCTCACCTAATAAGATACACTATTTTGCTCTATAAATCAACCAAAACATGCCCTGGAAAAACTTCAAAATAGGGGGAGATCTTGCCGACAGCTCCATGCTGCACAGCAAAGAACGGCACATTTTTTACCGTTCAGATCGACGGTCAGCCAGCACCCCCCGCAGATATCAAGTAGAGAGCGGACCTCCAAATTAGCTGTAGAAAAAGAGCACTACGGCAGGCCACAGCCCACCGTAGTGCTCTCAATAGAAGTATCAACTTTTCGTGGGACCGACCCTGCTTTTTCGTTTTGCACTACATAGCGGGGAGAACAAGCTGTCTACCCCAAGGATATAAAGCCTGACCGATCGTGCAGGTGTATAATCATAGCACCTCACACCTCACAGTTGGCAAGAACTGTGTCACTGCCGACGGCAGTGTGAGGAGCGCTGCTCCGAGAACAGTTCTTGTCCTTTTTGCACTACTTAACGGGGAGAACAAGCCGCCTATCCCTAAGATATAAAACTTGACCGATTGTGCAAAAAGCTATGCGCGCAAGCTCACGCCCAGCGGCGCCAGATTTTTGAGGATCTTGGCCACGATATCATCGGCGTGCTTGTCGGTAAGGGTCTCATTTTCCGAGCGCAGCACGATCTTGAAGGCCACGCTCTTTTTGCCTTCAGGCAGCTGTTTGCCGCGATAGATATCGAAGAACTCCACCTTTTCCAGCAGCTTGCCGGCGCTGTGCTGGATGCTCTCGGTGATGTCGCCCACCAGTACTTCCTCATCGCAGACCAGGGCCAGATCGCGTGTGGAGGCGGGGAATTTGGGCAGCGGTTTGTAGGTCACGGTCTCTACTGCTCCGGCCAGCAGAGAGGCGATATCCAGCTCGGCGATATAGGTGCGGGGTTTGATGCCATAGCTGGCAGCCACCTCTGGGTACACCTCGCCGATGACGCCCACGATCTTACCGTCGAGCTCGATCTCGGCACAGCGGCCGGGGTGGAAGGTGGGGTGATCAGCACAGGGGATGAAGCGGCAGCCGGGCACCTTTAGTCCGTCGAGCAGGCCCTGACAGACACCTTTGATGGTGTAGAAATCGCAGTCACCGTACATGCCCAGGGTCAGGTGTTCGGGCTCGTTTGGCAGTTGGTCATCACCGGCCTTTTCGTACACGGTGGCCAGCTCGAACAGGCGGCAACTCAGGTTGCGATTGGCGTAGTTTTTAGAGAGGATATCCAGCATCGAGGGCAGTGCAGTGGTACGCATGACGCTGGTATCTTCGCCCAGCGGGTTACGGATGGTCACCGAATCGCGCAGGCGACTATCCGCCGGCAGGCGAATATTGTCGTAGTATTTGGGGCTGATAAAGGTGTAGGTGATGATTTCGTAGAGCCCCATGCCCACCAGCTGCTGACGGATAGTGCGGGCAAATTTCTGCTCCCGGGTAAGCTCGGCCTCGTCGGCTGTCTGGGCCAGAGTAGAGGGGATCTTATCATAGCCGTACAGCCGGGCGATCTCCTCGGCTACGTCGGCTTTATGGGCTACGTCGGCTCTGAAAGACGGCACCACGATGCTGTCGTCTGCACGCACCTCGAACTCTAGGCTCTCGAGATATTTGACCATATCTTCTTTGGGGATCTCGGTACCCAAAAAGCGGTTGGTGTAGTCGGCGTCCAGGTGCAGGACGGTGGGGGCCTTGGGGGCGGGGTAACAGTCGATGACGCCGCCGACCACTTCACCGGCCCCCAGCTGCTCTACCAACTGGCAGGCGCGCAGCAGGGCAGAAATGCAGGTCTCGGGGTCGAGCCCCTTTTCGTATCTGGACGAGCTCTCGGTGCGCAGGCCCAATTTTTTGCTGGTGCGGCGCACACTGGGGCCGGCAAAGCAGGCACTCTCAAAGATAATGGTGGTGGTGTCGTCGGCAATACCGCTCTTCTCGCCGCCCATCACACCGGCCACTACCGAGGGGCCCTGTTCGTCGGCGATGACCATCATGGTCTCATCCAGATGGCGCACTACACCGTCTAAGGTCTCCAGCGTCTCGCCTGGGCGGGCCTGGCGCACGATGATGTGCCCGTTTTTCACCTGCTGGTAGTCAAAGGCATGCATGGGGCTGCCGTACTCCAGCAGCACGTAGTTGGTGATGTCGACGATGTTGCTGATGGGGCGGATGCCGCACACCCGCAGCCGGTCGCGCATCCACTTGGGCGAGGGACCGATCTTTACATTTTTGACGACTTTGGCGGCGTACCGCAGGCAGTTTTCGGTCTCGACGTCCACTTTCAGGTAATTGCCGATATCCCCACTCTCATGTTCTACGCGGGGGTCGGGCAGCCGCAGCGGCTTTCTAAAGGTGGCGGCGCTCTCACGGGCCAGACCGATCATCGACAGACAGTCGGGCCGGTTGGAGGTGATCTCGAACTCTACCGCCAGATCGTCCAGCTCCAGCGCGGTGACGATATCCTCGCCGACGGTGTAGCTGCCATCCTTTAAGATCATGATGCCGTCGGCATCTTGGTCGGGGCAGTCGTGCTCGGTGAGACCCAGCTCGGCAAACGAACACATCATCCCGTTAGAGACCTGTCCCCGCAGCTTGCCTTTTTTGATGTGCACGCCGCCGGGCAGATAGGAGTCGTGCAGCGCCACCGGCACCACCGCGCCGGGGTACAGGTTGGTGGCGCCGGTGCAGATCTGGATGGGCTCCGCTCCGCCCACCTCTACCTGGCACACCACCAGTTTATCGGCGTCGGGGTGCTTTTCGATCGAGAGCACCTTGCCTACCACTACGTTTTTTATCTCGTCGGCCAGGTTCTCCCAGCCCTCTACTTTGGAGCCGGACATGCTCATGGCCTCGGCGTACGCCCGGGGCGCAGCGTCGATCTCGGTGTAGTCCTGCAACCATTTATACGAAAGGATCATCTTCTCTACCTCCTGTTAGAACTGGCTCAAGAACCGCTGGTCGTTCTCGTAGAACAGCCGCATATCGCCGATACCGTAACGCCGCATGGCCACCCGCTCCAAGCCGATACCAAAGGCGAAGCCGCTGTATACCTCGGGGTCGATACCGCAGTTTTGCAGCACCCAGGGGTGGACCATACCGCAGCCCAGCAGCTCGATCCAGCCCTCGCCTTTGCACAGGCGGCAGCCGGCGCCGTGACAGGCATAGCACTGGGTGTCCATCTCGGCCGAAGGTTCGGTGAAGGGGAAGTGGTGGGGACGGAAGCGCACCACGCTGTCGGCGCCGTACAGCTTTTTGGTGAACACCTCCAGGGTGCCTTTCAGGTCGGCCATGGTGATGCCTTTATCCACCACCAGCCCCTCGATCTGGTGGAATACCGGTGAGTGGGTGGCGTCCACCGCGTCGGAGCGGTAGACCCGCCCCGGGGCAATGACCTTGATGGGGGGCTTTTGCTTCTCCATGGTGCGCACCTGCACCGGCGAGGTCTGGGTGCGCAGCAGGATGTTATCGGTGATATAGAAGGTGTCCTGGGTATCGCGGGCAGGGTGATCCGGCGGCAGGTTGAGCGCCTCGAAGTTATAGTAATCGAGCTCTACCTCCGGCCCCTCGGCTACCGAGAAGCCCATGCCCAAAAAGATCTCGGTCAGGTCGTCTAGCACCTGGGTCATGGGGTGCAGGCCGCCCTGCTGGGGCAGCTTGCCGGGGATGGTCACGTCCACCCGCTCGGCCTCCAGCTGGTTCTTCAGCGCCTCGGCTTTCATCTGTTCGGCCTTTTTGGCGATCGCCTCGGCGATATCGGCGCGCACCTGGTTGGCCAGCTGGCCGATCTGTGGCCGCTCCTCGGCCGACAGTCCGCCCATCTGTTTTAAAATGGCTGTCAGCTCGCCCTTTTTACCCAGGTATCTCACCTTGATCTCATCCAGGTCGTCTCTGGCCGCCGCGATCTGCGCGATGGCCTGCTCCTTGATCTGCAGCAGTTTGTCTTTCATATCCGGCTCCTTTCACAGTGCGGGTCTTTTGCTTGGGGACGGCGCCGTTTTTGGCGCCGGGCAAATAAAAAAGCCCCCGTCCCCCAAATAGGGACGAAGGCGTAAAAGTCTCCGCGGTACCACCCTGCTTTTTGCTTAGAGCAAACACTCTTTTTGCCGCTAACGGGGCTGCCCGTCCCCACCTACCGGCCACAGGGGGCTTTCAGCGGGGCCGCTCGGGAGTGAACTTCGCACTGCTGGCCCTCTGAACCCTTCACAGCAGCCGGGCTCTCTCTGAAAAGAGGGGAAATAAGCGGTGTTACTCTCTCCGTCATCGCGTTTATATACTTTAAAATAGCACATCCCCCCGTGTTTTGCAACACATTTTGAAGCAGATATTTGTAATTTCTGCCGGTTTCCTCTATAATCACAGCAGAGGACTACCGCCCACCGGACGGTAAAGTATAGGGGAGGGATGTAAGTGTTGCGCTGCGGCTGCGATATTATCGAGATCGAAAGGATAAAAAAGAGCATGGAGGACCCGCACTTTTTACAGCGGGTGTTCACCGCTGGCGAACGAGATTATTTTACCCAAAAAAACAGCGCGCCCCAAACGGTGGCCGGCGTGTTTGCCGCCAAGGAGGCGCTGGTGAAGCTTGTTGGTACCGGCTTTCGCGGGCTTTCCTTCACCGATATCGAAGTGGCGCACACCCCGCAGGGCAAACCCTATTACCGGCTGGCGCCGCGCGCCGCCGCCCGGCTGGGCGATTATGAACAGCTAGATCTCTCTATCAGCCACGACACTGGGCGCGCGATGGCTGTGGCGGTGTGCCTGTAGCGTTACCGCCCCTCGCCGGTGTCGCAGACTACCTGGTCTTTTCCCTGATGTTTGGCGGTGTACAGCGCCTGGTCGGCCCTACGGATAAGGGTCTGCCAGGCGCTTTTGTCTTGGGGAACCGCCGCGCAGGCGCCAATGCTCACCGTGACCGGCGACGGCTTACCAGCTGCGTGCAGCGCCAGTGCCCGTACCGCCGCACACATCTCTTCGCCCCGCCGGCGCACCGCCGCGGTATCCGCGCCAGAGCCCAGATATAAAAACTCCTCCCCACCGTAGCGCAGAATGTACTCCCCCTCACTCTGCAGGCAGCCCAGCAGCGCCTGACTGACCTGATCCAAGCAGGCATCGCCCATCTGATGGCCAAACTGGTCGTTATACAGCTTAAAATCGTCGATGTCGATCATCATCATGCCCAGGTGCTTTCCGTGCTCGGCGCAGTCGGCACAGATGGCCGGCAGCCGCAGGTCTAAAAAGCGGCGGTTGTAGAGCCCGGTGAGCGAGTCGTGCCCTACCAGGTACATGAGCTCCCGGTTCTTCTCGGCGATCTCCCGGTTTTTTTCGAGGATGAGCTGCGCCCCTTCGTGCTGTCGCTTTTGCGACAGGTAGCGGTAACAGGCGATAAAGATCGCCACCGCCGCCAGCACGGTAGAGTTGAGGTACAGGCCGAAATTGTCCTGTTTGGTCGGCTGATAGTAGGGCAGTGCCAACATCAGCGCGATCTGCGGCACCCCCAGCAGTACAGCCGCTGGCACGGGCGGAAGCTCGGCCAGCACCGCTACCGTGAGCAGTACGGTCAAATAGGTCTCGGCACCTGGGCCCACCCGCTGATCGTACAGCGTTACCATCACCGCCCAGCACAGCAAAAACCCGCAGTAGATCCACTGCAGCCACAGAGTGAGACCCGCCGAGCGGGGCAGCGACCGCTTTAAAAAAGGCACACAGGCCAGCCCCAGCAGCGATACGACAAGCAGGCAGGCATAGAGCAGCACGTACACGCGGCTGGCCGGGGTGTGCAGCCGCCAGCCGGTATAGACGAGCGCATGCAGGATGTTAAAGAGTTGGATGCCAGCGACCAGCAGCAATATCCACCACAAATAGCGCAACACCCGCTGTGCCATGTGTTCTCGCAGGTCCTGCCTTTTTTGAACCGTGGTGCTCGGTGCCGGTCTCTTCATACGCTCCTCCTCATGCTGGCGGTATGGTCCTTATGACCCCATTATACATATATGGGTCCGGCAGCACAATCACTCTGCGCACATTGGCAAACAGGTGGCGGCATACTTTTTGGCCGGCGGGCATATCCTAAAACAGTGCCCGGACCCTGTATATTGGGGCCGATGGAAAGAGCAAAAAGAGGGGGATAATGCCAATGAGATCACGCTGTGCCCGCCGTATAGTAGCGGTGCTGCTGGCCTTTTGTACGCTGACAGCACTGAGCGGCTGCCGAAAAAAAGAGAGCGCCGCCACCGAGAAAAACCCCACCCAGCAATTTGAGGGCGCCTTTGGCTGCCAGTTAAAGATCGAGAGCGGCGACTTTACCTGCGGCCTGCAACTGCAAAAAAATGCCGAGGGACGCATGTCCTTTACCGTATCAGAGCCGGCCAGTCTGGCCGGGCTCTCCTGCGAGATGACGGTGAGCAACGTAGTATTTCGCATGGGCGGTCTCGAGATCAATCCCGCCGGACTGCAGCTAAAGCCGGCAGGGGTGGCGACAATCTTAAAAAATCTGTTTCGCGCCGGGGATTACACCATCAAAGAGAAAAAGGGGATCATCACCGCCACCGGCAAAGACGATCAGGGAGATTTCTCGATCGCCTTTGACAAAAAGACGCTGCTGCCACTGTCCATGACCTACGGCCAGAAAAAAGACCAACAGCCGGTCACCATCACAATCGAGAGCTTTACCCCCCAGAGCGGACCCCAACAGGGGAGCTGACGGATCTTTTATATTTGTTTCTGCCGCTGTGCAAAAGCCCCTCTGTATGTGGGGGCTTTTTTGTTTTGGACAGCAGAATATAGGCGGGTAGCTGCGCCGCTACTTTTTTGCGCACACACCTTTTTGCTGGTAAAAATATACTGGTATACGCTCCTTGCGGTGATTAAAACCCCAACCTCCCGGTCAAACTACAGATGAGAGCGGTGGGGCGGATAGGCTGCCACGCCGCTGCCGGATAAAAAGATCGCCCGCTCTGGCGGGCACACAGCGAGCCAAAAGGAGTGAAAAAGATCGTGAACGAGGTAAGACGGGGCGATATTTATTACGCAGACCTGAGCCCGGTGGTGGGTTCTGAACAGGGCGGTGTGCGGCCGGTGCTCATCGTACAAAATGACGTGGGCAACCGCCACAGCCCCACCGTCATCGCGGCGGCTATCACCAGCCAGCGGGATAAATCCAGGCTGCCCACCCACATCGCCCTCAACAGCAAAAAGTGCGGGCTGGCCAAAAATTCCATCGTGCTTTTGGAACAGGTACGCACCATCGATAAGACCCGCCTGCGCGAAAAGATGGGTCAGGTCGATAACGGCTCGATGAGTCAGATCGATCATGCCATCTCCGTCAGTCTGGGTCTGGGCGGCTGACTACATATGCTCAGCCGCACCCGACGGGCAGAGAAGCCCACACTTTCTCACAGTTTGCAAGGGGCCGTTCATCGGCCCCTTTTTTGTTTTATATGGGCGCAAGTATCGCCTGGCCGGTCCGCGCTGCCGGAGCGCGGCGGGAGACGCAGATGAAAACGCAGTTGGCAGCGGACGCGGTGCTGTCAACACGGCCCTTTTGCGGTGCAAAAACATAGGATGGATGGTGCAGAGCAAGTTTTTTGAGAGAGAGGTATTTTAGCTATGTATGATCGTCAATGTCCTCCCAACTGCCCCTGTGGTCACACCACCTGCCAGCCCTGTTGCCCCGGGCCTGCCGGCCCCAGAGGACCACAGGGACCGCGCGGGCCACAGGGGCCTATGGGGCCCCGCGGCTGCATGGGGTACGATGGGGCTACCGGGCCAATTGGCCCACGGGGAGCCACGGGACCGACTGGCCCGCGCGGTATTTCTGGTCCCACTGGCCCCACCGGTCCGGCCAGCGCCCGTGGAGTTACAGGTATGACGGGCCCGCAGGGACCTACGGGTGCAACTGGCCCAACAGGTCCTACCGGCCCACAGGGGCTACCCGGTGCTGCTGGGGCCACTGGCCCAACGGGTGCTACCGGGGCGACGGGACCTGCCGGTGAGCGGGGCGTGACAGGCGCTACCGGCCCACAGGGCCTACCCGGTGCTGCTGGGGCCACTGGCCCAACGGGTGCAACCGGGGCGACGGGCCTTGTCGGTGCGCGGGGTGAGGCAGGTGCAACCGGCCCGACGGGTCCTGTCGGTGTGCAGGGCGTGACAGGCGCAACCGGCCCGCAGGGCCTACCTGGTGCTGCTGGGGCCACTGGCCCAACGGGTGCTACCGGGGCGGCGGGCCCTGCCGGTGAGCGGGGCGTGACAGGCGCAACCGGCCCACAGGGGCTACCCGGCGCTGTTGGAGCCACTGGCCCAACGGGTGCTACCGGGGCGACGGGCCCTGCCGGTGAGCGGGGTGAGACAGGTGCAACCGGCCCACAGGGCCTACCCGGTGCTGCTGGGGCCACTGGCCCAGCGGGTGCGACCGGGGCGACGGGTCCTGCCGGTGTGCAGGGTGAGACAGGCGCAACCGGTCCGCAGGGCCTACCCGGTGTTACTGGAGCCACCGGCCCGATGGGTGCAACCGGACCGACTGGTCCCACCGGTGCAGTGCCCGACCTGGAATACGGTTTTTTCTATCAGAGCGGGACGATCAAGGTGAGCGGGCTTTTTGGCGGTTTGCCCATTGAGGAAGAAGGCCCGCACACCGCCGGTATCATCGCCGACTACGGAATATTTCACCTGCTGCGACCGGGCCTCTATCTGATCAGTTTTAAGCTCAATCTGCCCCGCAGCGCGGCACTGTCCACCCGCTTTACCCTGCAGAAAAACGGCATCAGCCTGCCGGGAACTTTTTTGCGCATTGAAAAGAGTGCCGGCGAGCCGGGCTTTTATGCCGCACAGGCCCTTTTTCGCATAGACGCGCTCACCTCGTTCAGGTTGTCTTCGTCGTCGGCTTTTTCTATCAGCTCTGCCGACCCTGACGATACGCTGGCCACACTCATCATTCGCCAGTTGGAATAACAGCTGCGGCGCTGTTTAAAAGAGCACTGCCCGGTGTAGGAGCAGTGCTCTTTTATTGGCCCAGAACTGGTCATTGTCCCCGCTGTCCGGACAGATAGGGTAGAGGTATATAGAGTGAGAGCGGCACCCAGAAAGGTGCCGCTCTCGCCGTGATGATCGCAAATTTTTTTAACTGTACCGCCCGCTACTTTTTCAGCAGCAGTTTGGCGATCTTATACACGTCGCCGCAGCCGAGGGTCAGTACCAGGTCTCCGGGCTGGGCATTTTTGAGCACGTAGTCGGCCACCTGTTCAAAGGTGTCGAGCTGCACGCTACCGGGGATCTTGCTGGAGAGATCGGTGGCTTTGATGCCGTAGGTGTTTATCTCGCGGGCTCCCATGATCTCGGTGATGACGGCCCGATCGGGCATCGAGAGCACCTGCGCAAAGTCGTCGAGCAAAATGCTGGTGCGGGAATAGGTGAAGGGCTGAAACACCGCCCATACCTGACGATAGCCCATCTGCATGGCGGTGGAGAGCGTGGCCTCCAGCTCGGCCGGGTGGTGAGCGTAGTCGTCGGCTACGGTGAAACCGTTTACCTCGCCCAAAAATTCAAACCGGCGGCCGGCCCCGCGGAAGTTTCCGATGTGCTCTTCCAGCTGCGACGGCGTTACCCCGCACTGCAGGGCGGCGGCACACACCAGCAGCGAGTTGTGCACGTTGTGCCGTCCCGGTACCCCCAGCGATATGTGGCACAGCCGCGCCTGGCGGTGGTACAGGTCGTATTCAAAAAACACGTTGTTTTTGCAGGTGACATCCACTGCCCGGTACTCGCAGTCCTCACCTTCGCCACAGGTGACGATGGGCTTTTCCACCCCGTCCAGCGAGCGCATGGCATTTTGGTCGTCGCCGTTGACAATGACCATTTTGCTGGCCATCTTGTTAAAGGTGTTAAACGAGCGGATGATGTTATCGAGGTTTTTAAAGTACTCCAAATGGTCCTCGTCGATGTTGAGCACCACCGAAATGTCGGGGCTCAGCTTCAAAAAGGTGTCGACATACTCGCAGCTCTCGACCACCAGCGTGTCGCTGGCGCCGACCCGGCCGTTGGAGTCGATACTGGGCAGCCGGCCGCCGATGATGGCGGTGGGGTCGGCGCCGCAGTCCATCAGCAGCTGGGTGAGCATGGCGGTGGAGGTGGTCTTGCCGTGGGTACCGCACACGCACACGGCATTACTGTATTTGCGCGAGATGCTGCCCAGCAGCACCGAGCGCTCCACCACCCGCGCGCTGGAGGCCTTGGCGGCCACCAGCTCCACGTTGTCTTTCATAATAGCGGCGGTGTGTACGATCAGGTCCGCCCCCTCGATATTTTTGGGGTCGTGGCCAAAAAATACCGGGATGCCCAGCGAACGCACCAGCTTTAGCGTATCGGTCTCGTTGTTGTCTGAGCCGGTGATATAGTAGCCCTTATCGTGCAGGATCTGGGCCAGCGGAAACATGCCGCTGCCGCCGATGCCGATAAAGTGGATGTGTCTTTTGTCCTTGAGCAGATCCTCATAAATAACACTCATCGATGTAAACACCTCTAAAATCGCTTATGTGCCGCCTGCCGGCTTGTGGCCGGGCCGCCGTGTCGGGGCGGGCAGCTCTTTACCTGGCGCGCCTGCTCCGGCACGGCCCCACTACTATAGTATGGGCCGCCGGGTGCGGTTATAACAGGGCCGCCGCGTGTGGGGCAGATAGACCGCTGCCCCACTTTTGCAGCTATTATAGCACAATTTGAGCGGTCAAAACAGCTTTTGGCAAAAAAGTGATACCACAGTCACCGGCGCGCGGTGGGCAGCGGCTACTTTTTTTGCATTCGAGGGCAAAATCTCTTGCAATTTTTAGCGCCAATCTATAAACTAAAAACTGTATACTGTATCCGTGCGCCCAGGCGCGCGCAGGTGCCCCAAAAACGCGGTGGGGCGGGCTTTGGCGGCCCGTCTCGGTGCGCGGAAAACGAGATCGGGGACCGGCGGCCGGCGGCGCGGCGGCAAATTTTGCTAAGTGGGGCGAGAGATATGGCACACCCGGTCAACGGACTGCTGCGCAGCATCGAGGAGAAGATGGGCGTCTTTTCCAAGGGGCAAAAAAAGATTGCCGCCTATATTTTTGAAAATTACGACAAGGCGGCTTTCATGACCGCCTCGAAACTGGGTCGCGAGGTGGGCGTGTCCGAGTCCACGGTGGTCCGCTTTGCCATGGAGGTGGGCTTTGAGGGCTACCCCCAATTTCAGCGCTCGCTCAAAGAGCTCATCAAGCGCAACCTCAACGCGGTGCAGCGCATGCGGGTCACCACCGAGCAGATCGGCGACCACGACGTGCTCTCGCGGGTGCTGGAGATGGATATCGCCACCGTGCGCAAGACCGACCAGGCCATTGAAAAAGAGGATTTCGCCCGGGCGGTGGAGACGCTGCTGGCGGCCAAAAAGATCTATATCATCGGCATGCGCGGCGCCTCTAGCCTGTCGGCGTTTATGAGCTACTACTTCAACATGATCTTTGAAAACGTGCAGCTGGTGTCGGGCGACAACGGCTCGGATGTGTTTGAGCAGATCATCCGCATCGCCGAGGGGGACGTCATCGTGGGCATCAGCTTCCCCCGCTACTCCAAAAAAACGGTGCGCGCTCTGACCTACGCACAGAAGTGCGGGGCCAAGGTGATATCGATCACCGACAGCGAAAAGTCGCCCATCGCCACGCTGGCCGATACCGTACTGTACGCCAAGAGCGAGATGATCTCGTTCGTCGACTCGCTGGTGGCCCCCATGAGCCTGATCAATGCCCTGATCGTGGCGCTGGGGCAGCGCAAGCAGGCCGAGCTGTACCAGACGCTGGGCCGGCTGGAGACCATTTGGGACGAGTACCAGATCTACGAGAATATAGGGGAAGTTTATGAAAAAAAATAGTGCGCCACCCACCGTGGTGGTGGGCGGCGGCGCGGCTGGCCTGTTTTGTGCCTGCCAGCTGTCGGCCGGCGGTGTACCGGTGCTGCTGATCGAGAAAAACGCCCAACTCGGGCGCAAGCTGCGCATCACCGGTAAGGGCCGCTGCAACCTGACAAACGACTGCGACAGCGAGACGTTTTTAAAAAATGTCCCCCGCAACTGGCGCTTTCTCTACAGCGCCATAAATGCCTTTTCTACCCAGGATACCAAAGACTACTTTACGGCTCTGGGCGTGCCGCTGAAGACCGAGCGGGGGGCGCGGGTATTCCCGGTATCCGACTCGGCGCACCAGGTGGCCGACGCGCTGGTGCAGACCGCCCGCGCGCAGGGGGTGACCATTTTACAGGACCGGGTGACGGCCATCGCCCCCGCTGACGGCGGCTACCGGGTAGAGACTGCCGCCAGCGGCGACTTTTTTGCGCCCCAGGTGGTAGTGGCCACCGGCGGGCTGTCTTACCCGCAGACCGGCAGCGACGGCGACGGCCACCGCTTTGCCGCCGCACTGGACCTGCCGGTGACCGCCTGCAGCCCATCCCTGATCCCCATGGTGGTAAAAGAGCCTTGGTGCAAAAACCTGATGGGGCTGTCGCTGCGAAATGCCACCCTGACGGTGCGCGACACGCAGAAGAAAGACCGGCCGGTGTTCAGCCAACTGGGCGAGCTGCTGTTTACTCATTTTGGCGTTTCCGGGCCGCTGGTGCTGTCGGCCAGCGGTCACATGGAGGATGTCCCCGGTCGCTACCGGCTTCAGATCGATCTAAAGCCGGGACTCACCGCCCAGCAGCTGGATCGCCGCATCTTGCGGGATGTGGAGGAAAACCCCAACAAGAATTTTTCGAACCTGCTGGCGGGCCTTTTGCCGCAAAAGCTCATCGGTACCGTGTGCGCCCTGAGCGGGGTGCCGGCCACCGAAAAGGCCAATCAGCTGACCAGAGCCCAGCGGGCTGCACTGCGGGACCTGCTCAAGTGCCTGCCGCTGACCTTTGCCGGCTTTCGGCCCATTGCCGAGGCCATCATCACCCGCGGCGGGGTGGATGTGCGGCAGGTGCAGCCGGGCAGCATGCAGATAAAAGAGCGGCCCGGCCTCTACTTTGTGGGCGAGGTGCTGGATGTGGACGGCTACACCGGCGGCTTTAACCTGCAGATCGCCTTTTCCACCGCGTATTTGGCCGCCAGAGATATTTTGGCCAAACGAGGGGCCGGAGGGCTGTAAGATCACGACACACGAGCAAGGAGAATGGATTTCTATGCATATCGCAGTAGCAATAGACGGCCCCGCCGGGGCCGGTAAGAGCACCATCGCCCGGGCGGCGGCAGCCGAGCTGGGCTATATCTACGTGGACACCGGCGCGCTGTACCGGGCTGTGGCCTGGTATGTCGTAGATCGCGGCATCGACCCGCAAGACAGCCCGGCGGTCATCGCCGCGCTGCCCGGCCTGCAGCTGGACCTGCGCTATATAGATGGCGTACAGCGGGTATTTGTGGGCGAGCGCGACGTGAGCGACTTCATCCGCACCCCCGAGATGAGCATGGGGTCATCGGCGGTGTCGGCGCTGCCCGAGGTGCGCGATTTTTTGATGGAGACCCAGCGCTCGCTGGCCCGGCGAAACGACGTGATCATGGACGGCCGCGATATCGGCACCGTGGTGCTGCCAGACGCCCAGGTAAAGGTCTACCTGACAGCGTCGGCCCAGGTGCGAGCCCGCCGCCGCCACGCCGAGTTGGCTCAAAAAGGCGAGCAGATGACCTATGAGCAGATACTCGCGGACATCGAGCAGCGCGACTACAACGACTCGCACCGCGCGGTAGCCCCGCTCAAGAGGGCCGACGACGCCCATCTGCTCGACACCGGCGAGATGGATATCCAGCAGAGCGTAGCTGCGCTGGTGGTGCTGATCAAAAACAGCTTGTGAGCGCCGGTAGCCGGCGGCCCGATGGGCGAGTGCCGACTGCCGAATACCACCGAATACGTTTGAACAGATGCGCCGCCGGGGCGCAAACATACCGGCGGCGGGGGAGAGGTCGACAGATGATAGACGGTTTTTACAGATTTGCCCGCGGGCTGGTACACGGCATCTTTGGCGCGCTGTACCGCGTCCGCTACCACGGGCTGGAAAATATTCCGCAGGGGGGCGGCTATGTGCTGTGCTCCAACCACATCTCACAAAAAGACCCTATTTTTATCGCCCTGAAGGTGCCGGGCCAGATCTGTTATATGGCCAAGGCCGAGCTCTTCAAATTTAAGCCGCTGGGCTTTATCATCTCGCACCTGGGAACCTTTCCGGTAGAGCGGGGAAAAGGAGATACCGGCGCCATCGACGCCGCCGGCGAGAGGATCCGTCAGGGGAAGATACTGGGCATCTTCCCCGAGGGGACCCGCTCGAAAGACGGCAAGCTGCAGCGCCTCAAGTCGGGCGCGATCGTGGTGGCTGCCCAGACCGGGGCCGATATCCTGCCGGTCATCGTCAGCGGCCCTAAAAAGCTGAAGATCTTTACCCGGGTGGACGTCACCTACGGCAAGATGATCAAAAACAGCGATCTGGGCCTCACCGATATCCACGCCCCCAGCCAGCTGCGTGCGGCCAAAAAGGTGCTCACCGAGCAGATGCAGGCACTGTGGGAGAGTGCCCAGTGAGCGCGCAGATCATTTTGGCGAAGACCGCCGGTTTTTGCTTTGGGGTAGACCGGGCGGTGGGCAAGGTGTATGAACTGGCCGAGAGCGGCGTCAAGGTCTGCACGCTGGGCCCCATCATCCACAACGCCAACGTGGTGGCCGACCTGGAGAAAAAAGGGGTGTTTATCTGCTGCAGCCCCGACCAGGCGCCCACAGACGGGGTGCTCATCATTCGCTCCCACGGGGTGCCACAGTCGGTGTACGACGAGATCGAGCGGCTGGGCCTTCGCTGCGAGGACTGCACCTGCCCCTTTGTGGCCAAGATACACCAGATCGCGGCCGAGCGTTCGCGGCGGGGGGACGTGCTGCTCATCGCCGGCGACCCCGAGCACCCGGAGGTGGTGGGCATCACCGGCTTTTGTACCGGCGAGCACTACGTGTTTTCGACCCCTGCCCAACTCGAGGCGCTCATCACCGCGCACCAGTTGGAGCAGCGCCCGGTATCTATGTGCAGCCAGACCACCTACCATGTGGGCAACTGGCAGCAGGCCAAAGAGATCGCCGCCCGCAGGTGCCAAAAGCTCGAGATATTCGACACTGTGTGCGGCGCCACCGCCAGCCGCCAGCAGGAGGCCGAGGAGCTCTCGCAGCGCTGTGACCTGATGGTGGTGGTGGGAGACCGGCACAGCTCCAACACCGCGAAACTGCGGGAAGTATGCGAAAAAAATTGTCGCACCATCCTGCTAGAAACCGCGCAAGAAATGTTGCAACAGGACATTTTATGTGCTAAAATAATAGGAGTTACAGCCGGAGCGTCGACTCCTGCTCGTATAATCAAGGAGGTACTACATACAATGAGTGAACTGCTAAACGATGTGCAAGGCGAAGAATTCAGCTTCGAGAAAGCTTTGGAGGAGAGCCTTAAGCCGGTATATATCGGGCAGCGCGTCAAGGGCGTCATCACCAGTGTCGCCCCCAACGAGGTCACGGTAGACATCGGCACCAAACACACCGGTTTCATTCCCCTCAGTGAGCTCACCAGCGACTCCACCGTTTCTTCCTGCGATCAGCTGGTCGCAAAGGACGAGGAGATCAACGTGATCGTCATGCGGGTGAATGACCAGGAAGGAACAGCTCTGCTTTCTAAAAAGCGCTACGATGCGATCGAAGGCTTCGACAAGATCATGAAGGCAGAAGAAGAAGGTACCGTCCTTGAGGGTGTCGTGACCGACGTGATCAAAGGCGGTGTGCTGGTCACCGTACACGGCGTAAAAGTGTTCGTGCCCGCCTCGCTGGCTACCCTGCGCCGGGGCGAAGATCTGCAGGCCCTGAAAGGCCAGCAGGTCGAGTTTAAGATCATCGAGACCAACGAGCGCCGCGCCCGCGCTATCGGCTCTATCAAAGCTGTTCTGGTCGAGAAGAACAAAGCCATCGCCGAGGCCTTCTGGAACTCGGTGGAGATCGGCAAAGTGTACTCCGGCGTGGTCAAATCGCTGACCTCTTACGGTGCCTTTATCGATCTGGGCGGCGTAGACGGCATGGCTCACATCAGCGAGCTGAGCTGGAAGCGCATCAAACATCCCAGCGAAGTCGTCAAAGTGGGCGACACCGTCGAAGTGTATATCAAAGATATCGACTTCGAGAACAAGAAGATCTCTCTGGGCTACAAAAAAGAGGCGGACAACCCCTGGAACATCTTCCAGGCCAACTACCATGTGGGCGACGAAGTCAAGGCGACCATCGTCTCCATCACCTCTTTTGGCGCCTTTGCCCGCATCATCGACGGTGTGGACGGCCTGATCCATATCTCGCAGATCTCTAACGAGAGAGTTGAGAAAGTGGCCGATGTGCTGAAAGTTGGCGACGTGGTCGACTGCAAGATCACCGAGGCCGACATCGACAGAAAGCGCGTGAGCCTGTCGATGCGCGCTCTGCTGGAGAACCAGCCCAGAGCCGAGCACAGCAGCAGAAGCATGGAAGACGCCGTGGTCTACTCCACCGAGGATTCCGATTTCGAGGGTTAATCCGAGATTTTTGTGTACTGGACACAGAGTGACAGAGCACGTTTAGACGGAGCGCAGCATTTGCTGTGCTCCGTTTTTTGCCTTGAGGTGGTAGCGTAAAGCGCTGCCGCCGAAAAAGGTGGACCAGCGGGTACAAGCCTGGCCTGCCGCGGCTGTACACCTACCGCCGACCTCAGCGGTGGGTGTGCGGCGCTCACGTAAATAGGGGGGAAGACAGATGCAGATCATTGAACCGGCAGTGCGCGGCTCGCAGCAGATACAGGTGCTGACAGCTCTGTGGGATCGGTCGGTGCGGGCGACCCATACATTTTTGAGCGATACAGATAGAGCAGCCATCGCCCTGGAGGTACCTGGGGCATTGGCCGCCGTGCCACAGCTGGCAGTGGCGGTCGCCGCGGACGGGGCGTTATTGGGTTTTATGGGAGCAAACGACCGCCACCTGGAGATGCTGTTTTTAGACCCGGCTGCCCGCGGGCAGGGGGTCGGCGGCACGCTGCTCCGTTACGGTGTTCGGCGCTGGCAGCTAGAGACGCTCACCGTCAATGAGCAAAACCATGCGGCAGTGGGGTTTTACCGGCACATGGGGTTTGTTGCAGAGCGCCGTAGCGACACCGATCAGCAGGGGCGCCCCTTTGCTCTGCTGTATATGCGCCGGGCTGATGAGAGCACGGCACAGCTGCCAGCCGCAACTGGCGGTGATTGTTGCGGTGACTGATGCCGGGCAGGATAGTCTAGAGGGCAAAAAGGGGTACAGTACCGCTGATTAAGAGCAGCAACGATAAAGAAGAGGGCCGATACCTGTTGGAGGTATCGGCCCTCTTCGTCATAGCTATTTGGGTGGTCAGCATGGGCCGCGGTGCACTGCTGATCGGGGGCCCAAGATGCCGTAGGCGATGAGGGTAGCCGCCGCCAGCCCCAGACCCACATAAAATTCTGGATAGGCCAGATGAAAGCTCTGAGACAGCGAAAATGCCCCGCTGACCGTCTCGATGTGCCAGGTGAGGAAATAGGCTGCTTCCAGTGTGGTGATACCGCCCATACCCAGCCAGAATAGCGGCACCCGGTATTTACCGGCGGTACATAGCCCCAACACCGCTATCGCCAGGCAGAGCAGTGTGCGTGGATCTTGCAGTACCAATGTGCCCGATATCTCCTGCACGCCGCGGGCACCGCCAAACCAGGGCAGAAACATTGCCGCAATGCTGGCCGTGAGCAACAGACCCACCGCACATTTTCTAACTGGTGACATCTTGTACCCCTCCTTTGATTTAGGTGTGTGCTGTTGTATGGCCTGGTGAAAAGCGCGAAAAACTCGTGCGGAAGCTCTGCAAGCCCGGCCTGTTCATTAGCTGGCCCTGATTTTAGAGATGTGTGGCGGCCATAGATAGCGCTGGCAGGCGCGATGCTACAGGCCGACATTTGACTTTAGGGCGATCTCGCAAAAGATGTTTGCCGCTGCTCTTCCTGCGCGTGGAGCAGGAGACTATCTAAATATGAATATATTTTTAATTGGATGACCCCGGAAAACGGCAGGGACATTTCAAAAGCGCACGATCAAATTTTACATAAAAAACAGATCAAAAACTGGCGTGTGCATAGATCTGTATACTTTTTATTCCCTCTATTTTTTACCGTACAGTATTTTTAGTGATCATAAAATAGAAAATATGAAATGCAGATCTTTTTATCAGTATAACAGCTGATCAGCGGTGATACAACGGCAGCGGTGGGCAAACTATCGATAGGGATGTTGCTGTATCGGCAGTATTTTTGCGTAGCGGCAGGTAGCCTAGTTGCTGGCGGCCGGGCCGTACTTTGCGAAAACAGGTAAGATCTGTGGGCCGGTCTACCCACAGTTGCAGTGCTGTATCTGCTGCAGGCCGAATGCCTGCAGGGAAAAGAAACAGTACCTTGCCCACGGTATAAAAACGCGGTATGTAAATTTTATAAAGATGGAATACGGCGCCGTGGACGCAGTCTACTGCTTATCTGCCGTACAGCTTACTGCGGCAAAAAAGCACCGATCAGCGCAGATTGTGCCAAAATTCAACCCCGTCCAAAAGTTACCTTAGAGAGCGTACACCTAACACCTGCCTTACATAAAAATTTGCCGGTGAGCGGCTGCGCGTCATGCAAAACTTGCCGCACATATTCGCCGGAGCCAGGCAAACACTGATACTGTCTCACCGCGCAGAAGAAAAGCTTGGCGGCGGGGCCATCAATCGCCGCGCCTGCACGCTGGCAATCAGTTGGGTGCACCGCGCTGGGCTAAACGGTACAGGGGGTCGCTATCTATGCTAAAAAAACACCGCGGGGAACATGAGCCCCGCCGGCCGGTGAAGCTACCGGCCATGTTCCAGCGCCGGGCGGGCATCAAGGGCTGGGTGCAGCGGCTGGCTGCCGCTGCTTTGGTGGTTACGATGCCGCTGTTTGGTGCTGTGAGTTACTACCAGAAAACACTGCCCGACAGTTTTTACATGCAGTCGGCAGACTCGGCCTATTTTTCGGGCAACGAGCTGCTGCATTTTTCCAGCGGTACCGGCCAAAAAGCGGCGGAGGCCAGCACCGGCCTCAATCAAAACTTTTTTACAGATGTAAACCTATTTGGAGTCATCCCCATCAAAGACGTCCACGTCTCGGTGGCCGATAAGCCGCAGGTGGTAGTTTCGGGCGAGCCGTTTGGGGTGAAGATGTTCACCGACGGCGTGGTCGTGGTGGGCATCTCACCGGTTCAGACCAAGTCGGGCAGCGAGAACCCCGGCGAGAAGGCGGGGCTGAAAGTGGGGGACGTCATCGTGCAGGTAAACAGCCAGACGGTCAAGTCTAACGACGATCTCATCGCGCTGGCCCGCACCGGAGACAAGCTCAACATCCACTACCGCCGCGACGGATCGGACGGGTATACCAGCATCCAGCCGGTAGAATCTAAAGACGGCGGCTACAAGATCGGTATCTGGGTGCGCGACTCCACCGCCGGCATCGGCACCATGACCTTTATCGACGCCACTCGCGGCGTATTTGCCGGCCTGGGGCACGGCATCAGCGATTCCGACACCCGGGAGATCATGCCGCTGGAAAACGGCGAGATCGTCGATGCGGCGATCAGCGGAGTTAAAAAGGGAAAGGCGGGCACCCCCGGCGAACTGCGCGGCAACTTTTTTAACAGCAGTGTTTTGGGCAGCCTCAAGCAAAACGGCGAGACCGGCGTGTATGGCCAGTACTACCGCCAGGCAGAAGGGGAGACGCTGCCCATCGCCTACAAACAGGAGGTAAAAGCCGGTGCCGCCCAAATCTTGACGACCATCGACGGCGAGACCCCGACCCTATACGACATAGAAATCGAAAAAGTGGGGCTAAACGACCGCGAAAAGACGCGGAACATGGTCATACACATTACAGACGGTATACTTTTGTCGAAAACAGGGGGCATCGTGCAGGGCATGAGCGGCAGTCCCATCCTGCAAAATGGGCAACTTGTCGGGGCAGTCACCCACGTTTTGGTCAATGATCCAACCCGCGGCTACGGCATATTCGCTGAAAACATGTACGATACTGCCCGACAAATTGAGGGGAATGCCCAATAGAAATGTCCCTATTCTACAGTCGGTAAAATATTTTTCCGAAATCCAATATTTTCCAGCTAATTCTATTGACATATTTACAAATAATGGTAAAATACTGGTATAGATTACAGTAGCTACACAAATTCTATCAAACGCACCGCAAACTGCAGGGTCTCTGCTTATGATATCGCCCGTCTGTGCGCCTTTATGGCAGGCGGCGACATCTATTGCGAAAGACCGGCAGGCCGCCACCTGCATGTCCCGGCGGCACACCTTGACGGGTGTGCCTGCGGTGTGTACAGTTACAAGTAATAGAGGACACCGCGTTTGGCCACGGCAGGGGCACAGGGTCAGTTTTGAGCTCCAAACCAGATGCGCGGCGGCAGCTCCAAAAACAAGGTGGGGGCGCCTCTCTCGCAGCAGTAGTCACTTTTATGTAGCAACTTCCAGATGAAAGGACCCCTCTGCCATCAGGCACCGAGGCCCGTTTTGTCTGGGGAAATACAAAGTGCCGGTTTTAATAGTTTAGGAGGAAGATATTGTGAACAAGGTATCCGTGTTGATCGCAGACGACAGCGCCGAATTTGGCAGGGTTTGTGCAGATGTACTCAAATCTAAGGGGTTTGAGGTCCAGACGACCAAGAAAGACGGCAAACAGGTGCTCGAGCACATTTCGGCCGACCATCCGCAGGTAGTTATCATGGACGCCTTTATGTCCGGCTTAGATGCCATCGCCGTTATGCAGGCGGTAAAGGAGTCGGGCGCTGAGAAGAGACCGGTGTACATCTGTGTATTGAGCTTTAACAATTTTGCCATCGAGAACCAGCTGTTGGCTGCCGGCTGCAACTACTGTGCCATCCAGCCGTTCGATATGGATGTCCTCTCTAAACGCATTGCCAGCCTGTGCGGTATGAGCGAGGCAGGCCCCGCCGGCACCTTGGCTCCCGCTCCGGTCACCGCCACCGACCTGGAGATCTCTATCACCGAGACACTGCACATGATCGGGGTGCCCGCCCATATCAAGGGCTACCACTACATCCGCGACGCCATCCAGCTGTGCATCGAGAACAGTGAGATGCTGGGCTCGGTGACCAAGCTTTTGTACCCCACCGTAGCCAAGATGCACGGCACCTCTGCCTCCCGCGTGGAGCGCGCTATCCGCCACGCGATCGAGGTGGCCTGGGACCGCGGCGATATCGACGTGCTCAATACCTACTTTGGCTATACGGTCAACGCGCTGCGGGGCAAACCCACCAACTCTGAGTTTATCGCCATGATCGCCGACCGCATGAAACTGTCGCTCAAAAAAGGCATGACCGTCTGACCATAAAGACCATAAGACCATGTATACAGTAGCAGCACCCCCATACACACAGACATCTTGCGCTTCATCACGAGAGCGCAAGATATTTTTTTGCCCGTAGCCCCGACACCTCTGTTATCGTGCGGGCCCGCCGCACCGCCAACAGGGGACACGTGGATACGGGGACACGGTGGCAGGCCGAATACGGATCTGGTGCTAAGAGCGGTGAACGCTTTACTGGGCAAAAGTACGGATTCGTCTGATTTGCCGATTGACCTGCTCTTTGTAGATCTTTCTAAATTTTCCAGCTCGCAGTCTGCTTTTTTCCATGCCTCACCCATCAATCCCCATTTGTCCTTTGTCTTATAAGGTGGTATAATAGGGGAAATCCCGAATGTCGGGATTTCTTTTGCCCACTTAAAAGGTTTAAAGCGATAAAGCGATCGGGCTCTGGCCCCGCTTTTAGGAGGAATACCTATCGATATCCAGTCTATCCCCCGCATGACGGTCATCACCGGCCACTACGGCAGCGGCAAGACCAATTTTGCTGTCAATATGGCCCTGCAGCTGGCACAGGCCGGCCAGCAGGTAACGGTGGTCGACCTAGACATTGTCAACCCCTATTTCAGGACCAGCGATTTTCGCGATCTGTTTTTTAAAAAGGGGGTCGACATCATCGCCCCTATGTATGCGGGCACCAACTTAGATATCCCCGCCATCACCGCCGAAGTCCAGTCGGTATTTGCCAAAAAAGAGGGCTATACCATCTTTGACGTGGGCGGGGACGATGCCGGTGCCGCTGCTCTGGGCCGCTACCGGCAGGAATTTTTAAACTGCGGCGCCGCCCACTGGTACGTGTGCAACTGTTACCGCTACCTGACCCGACAGCCCGAAGAGGCGCTGGCGGTGCTGCGGGAGATCGAGGCCACCTCTCGCCTGCCGGCTACCGGCATCATAAATGCCTCGAACCTTTCTTACGACACCACAGCAGAGGACATTTTAAATGCTCAGCCCTTTGCTGAGCAGCTGGCGCAGTTGAGCCAGCTGCCGTTGGTGACCACTTTGGTCGAGCGCGCGCTGTACCCACAACTCAGCGCGCTGATAGAGCGCATCACCCCGGTCGACATTTATGTTGGCCCGGTGTGGCAGCGCCGAGATATGGAGGAATAGAGATGGCGAAAATCACCGTGAACACCGATCTCTGTAAGGGCTGCGGCCTGTGCGTACAGGCCTGCCCCAAGCAGATCATTGCCTTGGCGCAGGAGCTACTCAACGCCAAGGGTTACCACCCGGCCCAGTGCATAGATGAAGGCGCCTGCATCGGCTGCGCCATGTGCGCGACCATGTGCCCCGATGTGGCCATCACTGTAGAAAGGTAAGGTAGGGAGAGTATGACAGACAGAGTTTTAATGAAGGGAAACGAAGCCTTGGCCGAGGCCGCCATCCGCGCCGGCTGCCGCCACTTCTTCGGTTACCCCATCACCCCGCAGACAGAGGTATCGGCCTACATGGCCAAGCGCATGCCCAAGATCGGCGGCACTTTTTTGCAGGCTGAGAGCGAAGTGGCGGCCATCAACATGGTGTTGGGCGCTGCCAGCACCGGCAAGCGGGTCATGACCTCCTCCTCCTCGCCGGGCATCAGCTTAAAGAGCGAAGGGATCTCGTACATAGCCGGCTCTGACCTGCCCTGCCTCATCGTCAACGTGATGCGCGGCGGCCCCGGTCTGGGTGGTATCCAGCCTTCGCAGGCCGACTACTGGCAGGCCACCCACGCCTCTGGTCACGGCGACTTTTTCAACCTGGTATTTGCCCCCAGCACCATTCAGGAGATGGTGAACCTTACCTTTACCGCCTTTGATCTGGCCGACAAGTACCGCATGCCGGCCATGATCCTGGCCGACGGTATGCTGGGCCAGATGATGGAGCCGGTGGAGTTCCCCGAAGTACAGGCCCACCCGATCGAAAAACCCTGGGCCACCACCGGCCACGGCGGCAAGCGGCCCCACAACATCGTAAACTCGCTGTACCTAAAGCCCGAGGACCTGGAAGACCTGGTGCGGCAGCGTTTTGCCCGCTATGAAGTGGTAAAAGAGAACGAGGTGCTGGTGGAGAGCCAGTACACCGAGGACGCCGATATCGTAGTGGTGGCCTACGGCGCCACTGCCCGCATCGTCAACAGCGCGGTGAAATCGGCCCGCGCCAAAGGACTGAAAGTCGGTGTGATACGGCCCATTACGCTGTGGCCGTTCCCCGAGAAGGTCATCGCCCAGGCGGCAGACAGCTGTAAAGCTATGCTGTGCGTGGAGATGAGCATGGGCCAGATGGTAGACGATGTGCGCCTGGCGGCGAACGGCAAAGTGCCGGTGCACTTTTTCGGCCGCACCGGCGGCGTGATCCCCACTCCGGCCGAGGTGCTGGCCGAGATCGAAAAAATCGCAGGAGGTGTGCAATAATGGCCATCGTATTCCAAAAACCCAAAGCGCTTACCGACGCTGTGTTCCACTACTGCCCCGGCTGTACCCACGGCATCATCCACCGCCTGGTGGCCGAGGTGCTCGACGAGCTTCAGATCGAGGACAAAGCGGTGGGGATCGCCCCGGTGGGCTGCGCCGTTATGGCCTATGACTACTTTACCTGTGACATGATCGAGGCCCCGCACGGCAGAGCGCCGGCAGTGGCCACCGGCGTAAAGCGCGCCCTGCCCGACGGGGTGGTGTTCACCTATCAGGGCGACGGCGACCTGGCCGCCATCGGCACCGCCGAGACGGTCCACGCAGCCACCCGCGGTGAGAACATCACCGTCATTTTTGTCAACAACGCCATCTACGGCATGACCGGCGGCCAAATGGCCCCCACCTCGCTGCCGGGGCAGATCACCCAGACCACCCCTTACGGACGCGACACCTCTACGGCCGGTTACCCGGTGCGGGTTTGCGAGATGCTCTCGACTTTGAGCGGCACCGCGCTGGCACAGCGGGTGGCTGTGGACAGCGTGCCCCACGTGAAAGAGGCCAAAAAGGCCATTAAGAAAGCATTCCAGAACCAGATCGACAAAAAGGGTTTCTCGATCGTCGAGATCCTCTCGAGCTGCCCCACCAACTGGGGCCTGTCGCCGGTAGAGGCACTGGATTGGCTGCGCGAGAACATGCTGCCCTACTACCCGCTGGGCGTTTATAAAGACATTGACGGGGAGGCGAAATAAGATGACCCACAATATTTTGCTGGCCGGCTTTGGCGGTCAGGGCATCCTTTTTTGCGGCAAAGTATCGGCTTACGGCGGACTGATGGCCGGTAAACAGGTGTCGTGGCTGCCTTCGTACGGGCCCGAGATGCGCGGCGGCACTGCCAACTGCAGCGTGTGTATCTCTGATGAGCCTATCGGTTCGCCGTTGGTGCTGGCACCGGACCTGCTGCTGGTCATGAACAAGCCTTCGTACGACAAGTTTATTCATACCGTTACCCCCGGCGGTACGGCGGTGGTAGACAGCACCCTGATCGCTGACCGCGACGAGGTAGAAGGGGTGCACATCCACTATGTGCCCGCCACCGCGCTGGCCGAGGAGCGGGGCTTAAAGGGGCTGGCCAACATCGTGCTGTTGGGCAAGCTGCTGGGGGAGACCCAGTTCCTCACTCTCGATGAGATCAAAAAAGGTATCGAGAAGAGCGTTCCGGCCTCTAAACAACATCTGGTCGAGAAAAACTTTGAGGCCATCCAATTGGGTATGAGCCTGTAACAGAAAAAAGAGAGAGCCGGCGGACCCGAAAATGGGCCGTCGGCTCTTTTTATTTTAGGTGGCGTGCTGCCGCTACCTGCTCGGTCGGGCCTATCGGGTACCGGGCGTTTGACCCGACGCGGCACACCAGCAGGGGGCTGACAAAATGGGGAGAAGGACACTGGTGCCGACAGAGGCGGCTGGCACACCACAGCAGGGTCGCGGCGCGATCTGGCAGCCCGTGGACGTGGACCAGTGCTCAGGCGGATACGGGACACAGCTGGCCGAGCTCGGCGCACAGATTAAACGGCAAGCCCGGCAGCAAGCGGATCAGCTTCCCCGGAGTGACGCCAGCGCGAGGTGTACAAATGCAAACAGCACGGCACTGATCGGCACCGGTCAATCATGAGCCGGCGGCATAGACGGCAGCCAACAGATAGAGGCAAAAGTGCAGACCCTCCGCAGGTGCGGTGAACACCAGCTGGCCGGGCATTGTGTGTACGGTGTGTGCCCCCATCAAAGGGGTGAAACAGCACTGACATCAGCGCCAGAACCAGAACGAGTACAGATTCAGACCGGCAACAGCTAACAGCGCTCGCCGCGGCGGGTGCTGCCGGGCCCCGCCAAGCTCGAGACCGGGCCGACTGCTCTGCGGGGCGCACAGCCAGAGCGCACCGGCCAGAAGCCGGCGATAAGCAGTGTTTTGGGCGGCGGCCACCGACCAGACCAGCTGCCGGGTGGCGGGCAGCGCTATGCCGATTACCGCCGTATAGCCGGTTTGCGGCAAGAGAGCCGTCAGTCGGCGGCGGCGCCTACAGCGGGAGGCAGGCGCAGGAGGTACTGGGGTACTGGTAGGGCCTTACTGGCTGGCGAGTGGCGGCTTATTACCGGAGCTGGTATCGGTACGCAGGGCATACCCTGCTTTGGCTACCGCTTGGCGCAATACCCCGGCAGAGAGCGGGCGTTTGGTGTGTACCACTGCCTGCTTTTTTCCCAGGTGGACCTGGGCGTATACCCCATCGATGCCGTTGAGCGCATTCTCGACCCGGACGGCGCAATTTTTGCAGGTCATGCCCTCTACGGCAAAGGTGTGGCTGTACGGGTAGTGCCGCAGGTCGCGGTCAGCCACCGGCGTGCGCTGTACGCGGCTCTGGTCGCCGCCGGCTCCACAGCAGCCCGAGGCCAGCTTTTTACAGTAGTGGCGCACAGCAAATACAGCCAGCAGCAACAAAACGGCGCAGACGATGACAGTAGGCATGATCGGTCCCTCCCAAATGATGATCACGGTGGTTAGTTTAAGCTAACTATTGGCTAAAAAGAACAGCGCACGGCGGCACTTGACAATAATAACTATACGCCCGGCCCGCACTGCTGTCAAGTGCTGTGCCGCCGGCTGCGGGTATGAAGGGACATTTGACAGGCGCTGCCCCAGCGGGTACACTGGGGAGCAGTGCCCGCACACCGACTTCAAGGCCTGTGGAGCGGCAAAATTGAGAGGAGCGTTGTGGCATGCAGACGACACAGATCGATACTGCCGCGGCGGCCGGCATCCGATCAGCGGTGGAGCAGCCGCTGGATGCGCCGCTGGTGCGCGGATTTTCTGGCGCCTTTTTAAAAAAGCTGGCCATGGGCCTGATGGTCATCGATCACCTGGGGGCTATACCACTGATGGCACTGGTGACAGTATGGGGGCAAAAAGGCTGGCCCGGCCTGATGTGGCTGGTACAGGTGAGCGGCTTTTTTCGCGCGGCGGGGCGATTGGCGTTCCCCATCTTTTGCTTTTTGGTGGTGCAGGGGTTTACCCACACCCGCAGTTTTGCCAAATACGCCGGCCGTTTGGCGCTGTTTGCGCTGCTCTCGGAGATACCGTTCGACTTGGCTGTAAACGGGCGCTGCTTTGACTGGAGCGGGCAAAATGTGTTTTTTACACTGCTGTTGGGCCTGGTGGCAGTGTGGTGGCTGCGCCGTTTTGCCGCTCAGAAATGGCTGGCAGCCGCCGGGCTGCTGGCCTGTATGGCGGCCGCGTGGCTGATACGATGTGACTACAGCTTTTTGGGGGTGGCCCTGATCGCGCTCTTTTATCTGCTGGCCGACCGGCCGCGGCTGTTGTGGCCGCTGGCGACCATACTTTTGCTGGTGGGCAATGTGGCGCTCTATTTTGTCAGCGACTTTTTGCCCGGCGACCCGCTGCCGCTGACTTTGGTGTTTTCACTGGGCAGCGGCATCACCGAGAGCACGGGAGCGCTGGCTTTTGCCATCCTGCACTGCTATAACGGCCAAAAGGGGCGGCAGGGGCACGGCTTTTACCTGTTTTACCCGCTGCAGTTTTTGGTGATGTGGGGGCTGGCACTGCTGGTGCAGCTGCTGGCCTGAGCGATGAAAAAAAGGAGTGCCGCGGTCATGACCGGCAGCGATGACCGCGACGTATAAAGAGCCGGGGCTGCAAACAGCAGTCCCGGCTCTTTATCGCCTGTGGATCGTTTGTCAAAGAAGGTTAAGTAGTTGCCCGACAGTCGGCAGAGCGCTTGAACGGTACTTCTTTAGAACGGGCAGGTCTTGAGGATGGCTTTGACCATTGTGCGGAATTTTTCGCGGTCGGCGTGCAGGGCAAAGTAGCAGTTGGGCGCGTCTTTGTCGATCTTCTGGCGCATATCCAGACAGGTCTGGCCATCGGCGTAGCCGCCGGAGATATCGACGTGGCAGTTGACGTGTACCACTTCGGTGAGCACGCTGGGATCGAGCAGAGCGCAGACGGCTAAAGCGTCGTGGATGGGAGCGCCGCCAAACGCCTTCATGTCGGCGTCGTTGGCATAGCCCTTGATGCGCTGTTCCACCAGGTCGGCCACGGCTGTAGCGGCGGTGTTCTGGTACGAGCGCAGCTCGGCTACATCCTCTAAATTGAGGTAGGTCTCGTGGGTGGCGTCGAGCGGGACCAGCGTGACTTTGCAGCCGGCGGTGAGCACGATCTCCAGCGCCTCGGGATCGACCCAGACGTTGTACTCGGCCATGGGGGTAGTGTTATTGACCAGGTAGCCGCCGCCCATGATCATGATCTCCTCGATCCCCTGCACTACGCGGGGGTCGCTGCGGATAGCCATAGCGATGTTGGTCAGCGGGCCGACGGGGATGAGCGTGATCTTTTCCTGGGTGTGTACCAGCGTGTCGATGAGCCACGGCACAGCGCCCACAGGCTCTTCTTTTAAGCTGGTCTCGGGGAACGGGAGATGGTCGCCGTGGATCAGCGAGGTGACACCGGTCATTTTGCCCTCACGCCAAGGGATATTGGGCTTGCGGCCGGGGGTGAGCGTGGCGACCATGGGGTATTCACAACCCTTATATACCGGCACATCCGACTTCATCAGCTGTTTTACCCGCAGGGTATTGTCGGTGGTGAGTTTTACCTCCCGATTGCCGTTGACCGAGCACAGGCCCAATACCTCGAACTCGGGGGACAGCAGCGACAGGATGATGGCAACGGCGTCGTCCGAACCGGTATCGACGTCTAAGATCACTTTTCTAGGCATAAGAGTGTTCCTCCTTTTATCTGCATCAGAGCGGTGTGTTTTACCGGGTGGCTTTTTTCATGATAGCCAGGATCATATCTTTAAACTTCTCGCGGTCGGCGTGCATGGCAAAATAGCAGTTGGGGCCGTCTTTGGTGGTGCGCATACGGCGGTCCAGGCAGGTCTGCCCATCGGCGTAGCCGGCGGCGATGTCCACATGGCAGTTGACGTGCTCTACGTCTACCAGCACGGTCGGGTCGATGAGCGCACAGACAGCCAGCGCGTCGTGGATGGGGGCGGCGGCGTACTCTTTCATATCTACATCGTTGGCGTACCCGCGCGAGCGCTTTTCAATGATGGCGGCCACGGCGGCGGCCGTCTTGGTGCCGTAGGAGCGCAGCACCTCGGCGTCTTTGACGGTGAGGTAGGCCTCGTGGGTGGCATCGAGCGGGACCAAAGTGATCTTGCAGCCGGACTGCAGCACCACTTCCATCGCCTCGGGGTCGACCCAGATGTTGTACTCAGACACTGCCGACGAGTTGTTGGTGATAAAGCCGCCGCCCATGATCATGATCTCCTCGATGTTCTCGCAGATACGGGCGTCTACGCGCATAGCCATGGCGATATTGGTGAGCGGGCCCACGGGGATGAGCGTGATCTTTTCTTTGGTGTGCAGCAGCGTGTCGACCAGCCAGCTCACCGCGCAGGTATCCTGCTCTTTTAGATCGGTCTCGGGGATCTCGAGGTGATCGCCGTGGACCAGTGCCTCGATACCGGTCATCATGCCTTCACGCCAGGGGATATTGGGCTTGCGGCCGGGTTTTAAAGTGGAGACCATGGGGAACTCGCATCCCTTAAAGACGGGGATCTGGGGCATCCCCAGCAGATCGAGGACCCGCAGCGTGTTGTCGGTCGTAAGCCGTACCTCGCGGTTGCCGTTGACGGTACAGATGCCGAGGACATCGAATTCCTCGGGTGACAGCAGCGCCGTGATGATAGCGACGGCGTCGTCCGAACCGGTGTCTACATCCAGTATGACTTTTCTGGGCATAAGAGTGACCTCCTTAAATTCTGCGGCTGGGTGCCGCTTGACGTTCTCTTGGGAGCAGCTCGCCCCTTCGAGTACCAGTATAGTGAAATCGGCAGTTGTTACAAGGACATGTGTCCCAGCTTAAGATATTTGTGCAGATAGTATATCTGGTGCGGCGGCAATTTGGCTGTCCTCTACATGCGACATGCGCCGCCCCTGTGCAGGGGGACCGACGCGCGGCCGGTACACAAAAAAGAGCCCCACCGTACGGCGGGGCTCTTTTTTACTCGATATCCAGTTCGGGCGGCACATCCAGCTCGTCAGAGACGTATTTGCCGTTTTTCTTGCGCTGGCGCACGCATTCAGAGAGCAGGTACTCGATCTGACCGTTGACCGAGCGAAAATCGTCTTCGGCCCAGGCGGCGATCGCATCGTACAGTTTGGCGGAGAGACGCAGAGGCACCTGCTTTTTGGGCTGTTTTTGCACGGCAGCCATTTTAGTACAGGCTTCCCGAGTTGACGATGGGCTGGGCGTCGTGGTTGCCGCAGAGCACCACCAACAGATTGGAGACCATGGCGGCTTTGCGCTCTTCATCCAGCTCTACGACCTGATTTTCGCCCAGGCGCTCTAGGGCCATCTCGACCATGCCCACCGCGCCGTCGACGATCATTTTGCGGGCGTCGATGATGGCTGAGGCCTGCTGCCGCTGCAGCATGACGGCGGCGATCTCCGGCGCGTAAGCCAGGTAGGTGATGCGGGCTTCGATGATCTCGAGCCCGGCCTCGGCTACCTTTTGCTGGATCTCGTCGCGGATGCGGGCAGCTACGATCTCGCTGGAGCCGCGCAGGCTGCCCTCGTCGGCCACCCCGTCGCCGGTGGTATCGACGCCCGGGGCGATATCATAGGGGTAGATGCGTACGATGTTGCGCAGGGCGCTGTCGCACTGCAGCGAGAGGTACTCTTTAAAGTTGTCGACACAAAATACCGCTTTGGCGGTGTCGACCACCCGCCACATGACGGCGATGCCGATCTCTACTGGATTGCCCAGGCAGTCGTTGATCTTTTGGCGGCTGTTGTTGAGGGTCATGATCTTTAAAGAGATCTTGCGGTTGGCCAGCTCGGCCCCGGTGGCCGAGACAGCGGCGGTGTTAAAGATCACCGAGGTTTTGGCGCTGCCGCCGTCCACGTCGCCGCTCTGGCTGAGTTTGGTCTTGGCGGCCGGGTTGACACTGGAGCAGAAGGGGGTTACAAAGTAAAAGCCCTCACTCTTGAGCGTGCCGATGTATTTGCCAAACAGGGTGAGCACCAGCGCTTCTTGCGGTCTCAATACCTTTAGGCCCAGCAGCGGTATCCAGCCCAGGCTCAGCCACAGGATACTCACTACCAGCAGCACCACCCCAAAGGCGCCCGGCAGCAGCATACCGCCGCCCACACATCCGGCGACCGCCAGCAGGTACAGCACCACGGTCACCAGCAGCACAGCCATACCGTTTTTCTTGTTTTGCAGCACGATCTCTTTCACGGTAGTTCCCCCTTATACAGATCATTTCTGTTTGATATCATTATAATATCACTTCGATCTGTTTTGTCAAGTACATCTAAAAAATATGTTGGGGAGGTACGCAAAAAGGCGGCACAGCTGGGTTGCTGTGCCGCCGGGGAAGCGGGTCGCGGCGACCGATTGGCCGCTGCCAAAAGGGCCGCTTTACAGCGCGGTGAGATCGGCGCAGAGCGCAGCGGTATCGTCCTCGGTGGTGGCCCAGCTGGTGCAGATACGCACTGCGCTGTGGCGCTCGTCTATACGGCCCCAGTAAGAGAAGGCGTATTTTTGCTGCAGCGCCGTCAGCGCCTCGTCGCTGAAGATGTAAAACAGCTGGTTGGTGCCGGTGACCACCAGCGGGGGGATACCTTTTTTCTGGCAGGTGGCGGCGATGCGGTCGGCCATCTCTACGGCGTGGCGCGACAGCTGGAAGTACAGCCCATCAGAGAACAGCGCCTCGAACTGCAGGCCCAGCAGTTTACCTTTGGCCAGCATGCCGCCGCGCTGCTTCATCAGGTAGCGAAAATCGGGCAACAGCTGGGGGCGGCACAGCACCAGTGCCTCGCCAAGCAGCGCCCCCTGCTTGGTGCCGCCGATATAAAAGCAGTCGCACAGCGCGCACAGGTCGGCCAGGTCGAAGTCGCATCCGGCGGCGGCCAGCCCGTAGCCCAGGCGCGCCCCGTCGATATACAGGGGCAGATGATTTTTACGGCACACCTGGTACAGCGCCGTCAGCTCGCTTTTTTGGTAGATGGTGCCCAGCTCGGTGGGCAGCGAGATATAGACCATGCCCGGCTGTACCATGTGCTGGTGGGTCTCGTCGTGCCAGTGCTCGTCCAGGAGCGCCTCTACCTGGGCGGCGGTGATCTTGCCGTCGCTGCTGGGGAGCGTGAGCACCTTGTGGCCGGTGGCCTCGATAGCGCCGGTCTCGTGGACGCCGATGTGGCCGCTGGCGGCACTGATGACCCCCTGATGGGGGCGCAACAGACCGGAGATCACCGTCAGGTTGGTCTGGGTCCCGCCCACCATAAAGTGGACCTCTACCGGGGCGCCGCCGCAGGCCTTACGGATGAGAGCCCGGGCGCGGTCGCAGTGGCTGTCCTCCCCGTAGCCGGGACACTGCTCCAGGTTGGTCTGCTGCATGAGTTCCAGAATGCGGGGGTGGGCCCCTTCGCTGTAGTCGCAGTTAAAACGGATCATGTGATGTTCCTCCTGTCGTTGCGGTATGTTTGGCTGTTTTTTAGCATACCCCATAGGGAAGAGGACTGTCAACTTGCCGCAGTACCGATATAAGTGGAGCTATACCATCTTTTTATCAGCTATTTATATACTGTGTATATATTAATGGAAAATAGCTGGCATATATAAGCGCACACTGTTATAATGAAAACGAAATATGCGCCGGGAGCAGAGCACAGCGTCCCCGGTGGCCAGGCGGGAGGTGTGCGTTTGCTCAAATCACTGCGGCGCTATAAAGAGCGTTTTACCATCGCCATGCGGGCGGCCGGCATCTGCGTGTACGAGGTGGACCTGAAAAACCAGCGCTATACCTTTTTTGAAAATGCAGAGGCGATCTTTGGAAAAGACGGCGACACGATCTTGCGCGATGTGGCCGCCTTTAGCGATCTGTCGCCGCAGGCATACTGCCGTGCGGTGTCGGGTTACTTCTCCCACCCCGACGACCACCCCACCGTGGCGCGCGCATTTGCGGCGGTGCTGGCGGGGCAGCCGGCCTCGTATCAGGCGCGCATGTGCGCCGGTGACGAGGACTATACCTGGTGCAAGATCGATGTGGTGCCCATCTTACAAGACGGGGAGCCCGCCTTTATGGTGGGGGTGGTCTCGAATATCGACCCGCTCAAGCGCCGGGCCGACTTCTTTGAGACAGCCGCCCACATGGACCCGCTGACCGGCCTGTATAACCGCCGCTATGGGGAGGCATATATCGAGCGTGTGCTGCGCCGGGAACCCGGCGGCCCCCACGCGCTGCTGCTGGTGGACCTGGATGCTTTTAAACAGCTCAACGACACCCACGGCCACACCGCCGGCGACGGTGCGCTCAAGCAGGTAGCCGACCAACTGCGGACCGCTTTTGGGCCCGAGGCGATGATCGCCCGCTGGGGCGGCGACGAATTTGTGGTGTTTGCCCATGGGACCGAGTGGTGCGGGGAACTGCCGCGGCAGATAGACCGCTTTTTAAAAGACCCGCTGCAGTGGGGGGCCACCAAGAGCATGGGGTTGGCCCGGTGGCCGCAGCACGGAAAAAGCTATCAGGCGCTTTTTAGCGCAGCTGACGCCGCGCTGTACCAGGCCAAAAAGCGCCGCAGCTGCTGCGTGGTGGCGGGCCCGCAGTGAACGGGCAGACAAGATAGAACAGATAGATGTGATCAGCGCCCCGGGCGCCTTCTTACAGAGGAGGTGCCCGGGGCGCTGTTTGTGATGTACATAGTACGGCAGGGGCTACAGGCCCCGCGCCTTTAGATCTCTGACAAGACCGATATAGAACTCGCGCACATCGAAACCGGGGATATCTTCACGCATAAGATCGATCATGTCGCCGTGGGAGATGCCCCGCTTGCCGCCGGCGCGCAGACAGCCTAAAAATTTGCCATATTGGGCGGACGGCAGGGCCACCAGACCGTCGTTTTCGGCCCGGTCATATTTTTTGACCAGCCGGTAGCTGAGATTGAGCGGCGGGGCGGCACTGCCCGGCCTTTTCATCACCGACATCGCGCTCTGGTACAGAATACCGTCGCTGGCGGGCATCTGCTGGGCCAGCTGGGCGCAGCGCTGGGCAGTTAGGTCCTGCACCCCGGCCATAAAGTCGGGGTCGTCATCGCCCAGTTTGGCAAACAGTTTGTTGTAGCGGGTGGCGATAAAGCGCACCAGACCCCCGGGCAGCTTTTTTAGCAGCACCTGGGCAAACACACAGCCCCGGTGTGGGGTGTTGATGGTGGTGAGCGAGGCGACCCGTGGCGCCAGCCCCAGACAGCTGATGGCATAACGGGCATCGAGCCCGCCTTTGGAGTGGGCGATGATATTGACCTTTTCGCAGCCGGTAGCCGCTACGACCCGCTCGATCTGCCGGGCCAGTTCGGCGGCGCTGCGGGCCACGCTGGCGGCCGATTGCTGCTGCCCGTAAAAGATGGTGGCCCCATTTTGAATGAGCGCTTTGGGGATGCGGCCCCAGTAGTTTACGAGCTGCCAATCTCTGAAAAAGATACCGTGCACCAGCAGCAGCGGGTAGCGGGTGGCACAGACCTGGCTGTCGCGGCGCAGGACCTGCAGTTGGGCGCGGGCGGCTTCAAACCGGTACTCGGCCTGGGCCAGCGAACAGGCCTTGATGAGCAGCAGCGGACCGACCACCGGCACCCACCAGCATAGCAGGAGCAGCACCCGCCAGAGGATGCGCAGCCGCTGGCAGGTGAACATCAGCCGCAAAAAGCCGTTTGTAAGCAGTGCGGCCACCAGCAGCAGTGACAGCGCGATCGCCCCGATGCGCCGCCCCAGTGAAAACAGGTGTTTCCAGCGGGTACAGGCCGACACGAGCAGCACCGGCTGCACCAGCAATACCGGGCAGGAGAGCACCAGCAGCTCGCGCCCGCCCATCATGACCTGCAGGCGGCCGCCTTCGGGCAGCCTGCGGGGGCGGATGTGCAGAGCCAGATAGAGCGCCGTCAGCAGCGCGGTAAAAGCGATATGCAGCCACAGCGGGCCACCGGCCAAGCCCACCCACAGCGGTGTGTTGATGAGCGATAACAACCCGGCTGCCGCCAGTGCCCGCTTTGCTGCCAACATGCTTTTGAGCTCCTTTCGGTGACGCGCTTTGCGCTGTATCGATAACCATATTATAGCACTTCGCAGCGCGGCTGGCAAAACAGGAGCTGCGGATCGGTGTGGTGCTGGAGCCGGGCTGCGCGGCGAGGGATGGGCGAAATATGGGGTGAGGGGCGTTTTTAGGCGGTGGACGCAGCTGATAAAGCCGCCGACAGCTGCGCTTTTGCCGCAGTTGCCGACGCGGTGTGTAAAAGCGCGCCGCACCACCGGTACCGCCGCTGTCGCCGAGACATAAACTGGAGTGCTGTCAGCACATAGGAAAGGAGATAGCGATATGCCCAATCACCACGAAGATGTATTCTTCACCAATATCCGCTGTAACTGCCACCAGGATGAGGAGAACCTGGTGGATTGCCCCGACCGCCACTGCGACTGCTACGAGGAGTTCCCGGTGGAGCGCCCCGAGCCGGAGGAGCCGGGCTGCGGCTGTGGCGGCAGACCCGATCACGACCACCATCACCGCCCGGACGGCGGCTGCGGTGGACGCCCTGAACCCGAGCCGGAGGAGCCGGGCTGCGGCTGTGGCGGCAGACCCGAGCCTGATCCTGACCCCGACGAGTGCCCCGATATCCACTGTGATACCGACCACGGCCCTGGGCCGTATGTGGCCAACATCGAGACCGCGGCACAGAAGAACTGTGATTTCCGCACTGCTTACTGGACCGGCGAGTACCTGCAGATGACGCTGATGTCTATTCCGGTGCGCGGCGATATCGGCTTGGAGATGCACCCGGATACAGATCAGTTTATCCGCGTAGAAGAAGGAATGGCCACCGTTAAAATGGGCAGCTGCCGCACACATATGACCTACCGCAAGCAGCTCTACAGCGGTTACGGCGTGTTCGTCCCCGCCGGTACCTGGCATAACATCGTCAACACCGGCCGCCGCCCGCTGAAGCTCTCGTCTGTGTATGCGCCGGTACACCATCCCCGCTGCACCGTACACCCCACCAAAAAAGACGCCCAGTAGAGCGCCTTCTGACAGCAGACCAGGGGCGCCGGCGGGCGCCCCTACATAACCGGGCATATCTGCACTCGGCGGCGTGTAGCACTGCGATACAGCAAATACAGCGCACACCGCAGGATAAGGCCGACAGCTTTTTAAAGGCTGCCGGCCTTATTGGCGTAAAAAAATACCCCGCCGCGCGGCGTAGCCGGCAGGCGGGGGGAGCGCGCAACAGAAAAAAGGGTCAGGTTTAGACATCGAATACTAAAAATATACAGGGCGAACTATGAGATATAGTCTTGGGTAAAAGCGCATGAATTATATGACAGTTCTGAGAGCGGTACCAAATACAAATATGCAGTAAGTTTCCCCTAAGCAATTGGGGCTATTTTTGTGTTATTTCATAAATGTGTAGATTATGTACCATCGTCCATTGTAGACAGAGACCAAATTGACATAAAATCTCAACAGAGAACGCTGAGGAGGTGTAATATGTCAATACATGAAATATTTTCTCAAAAAGTGCGGCAATATCGCGAGGAAAACCATCTGACACAGGCCAATATGGCCGAAATGTGCAATATTTCTATCGAGTATTACCAGCGTATCGAACACGGCCGAGCCAATGTGGGGTTGGATAATGCCGTGTTCATCGCCACAGTGCTTGATATAAGTATAGATGCCCTCAAGGAAGAGGTGCGCCGGCAGCAGGCGCGGGAAGACAGGCAGTGACTGCCCTTTAAAAAGGCAGGTACATAGCTGACCAGCGCCGCGGCAGACCTGGCCGGCTGTCGGTATGCCGGCAATTCGCCGTATACGTACACATACACATAGAGAAATGTATGAACTCGGCCGGCGGCCTCGATCGGACTGTCGGGAGCAACGCTATATGCGGTACGCCCCCAATACGCACCTGCACCTCACTGGGTGCAGGGCCTTTTTATATGGGCGCGGCAGTAGGGCGGGGACAGAGTGGCAGACGCCTGTGTGACATCTGCTGAAACGAGATACCTCCATAAAAATAAATGGCGGCACTCAGTGTGTCAGCGCGCGTCGGCCGGCCCGCTATGGGGGTTAGAGCGCAGTTCCTTTACGGGGGACAAAGAGCCCCGATAGATCTACCTGCTCCAATTTGAGCAGGGCGATCTTTTTATCGATGCCACCTGCATACCCCGTCAGGCTGCCGGTGCTGCCGACCACGCGGTGGCACGGGACGATGATAGAGATGCTGTTGTGCCCCACAGCGCCGCCCACTGCCTGGGCCGACATGTGCGGCAACCCGTTTTGCGCGGCGATCTGGCGGGCGATCGCCCCGTAGGTCGTAGTCTGTCCGTATGGGATGTGGCAGAGCACCTCCCATACAGCCAGCTGAAACGGGGTGCCGACCATGTGGACAGGCGGCAGCTCACCCGGCTCCCGGCCAGAAAAATAGGTGTCTAACCAGCGCTCTGTCTTTACAAAAATGGGGTGGTCTTGCCGGTGCTCTTGCGCGAAAAGATCGGTGGGAAAATACTTTTCGCCCTCAAACCACAGCCCGGTCAAGCCGATGTCGTCACCGGCCAGTAAAATGTTGCCCAGCGGTGTTTTACATGTTCGGAGGTACAGATGCTGCATGGGTCTCATCCTCTCTTTTCTCATTATAAACGGCAATAGATCTACCTAGCGGCGGCCGCAAAAGGCCCTCTACAGGGCATTCCACAAACTGACGGTGGCGTAACTGCGCCAAGGCCGCCACTTCTCTGCCAGAGCCAGCGCATCTCCGGGCGAGCGGGGCGCCAGTGCCTTTTTGACACCGGCATCGGTCTCTAAGAAAGCGTCGGGCCACTGCATGGCCCGCATGGCCATATACTGGGCGCTCCAACTCCCGATCCCGCGGATCTGCAAGAGCTTTTGCATCTCTTCCTGCGGCTGAGCGCACGGGCCCAGAACGATCTCTCCACGCATGAGCGCCAGAGCCAGCGCGTAGATGGTACGCGACCGGGCGGCGATCACCCCCAGCTGGCCCAGCTGAGTCTCGATATTCGGCCCCAGCGCCGCGATATCGGCCGGGGTCGGAAACAGGCGGCTCAATCCGTCGATACCGGTCTCTATCGGCTTTCCGTAAGCGGTGGCCAAACGGGCGGTCAACGTGCTGGCTGCCCGCACCGTGATCTGCTGGCCCAACACGGTGCGCACGGCCATCTCAAAGGCGTCGAAGCACCCCGGTACACGGGTCCCAAGCACACGCAGGCCGGGGCGTATCTCATCCATGCTCTGCAGCGCGCGATACACCGTATCCGGGTCGCAGTACAGGTCAAACAGGCGCCGAATTCTCGCCAACACCTGCGGCAGTACCGGCAGCAGCGTTTCGCTCACCGTCACCTGCAGGGCGCTTTTTTTCGGCAGATGTGTCACCTCTATCCAGCCGGTCAGCGGCCGGCCCAAACGGTCCTTTAGCCAGACTGTGCGCCCATAGGTGCCGTCCTGCACACGCTCTACCCCGGCGATGGCCCGCCCGGCCAAAAAATCGAGCATCTTATCCCACTGGTATGGGGGCCGGTACCCCAGCGCCAAAGTGATACTGCCGGGGTGCGGTGTGGCTTTGGCGGGGGCTTTTCGCAGGGCGGTAGGGGAGAGTTGATACTGCTCTTTAAACCGGGTGTTGAACCGGCTCAAACTGCCAAATCCCGCGGCCATCGCCACTTCTGTCACCGAAAGCGCTGTGTCGGTGAGCAGGTTTTTAGCCAACAGCAGTCGGCAGGTCTGCAGATATTGGACCGGTGATACGTGAAATTCCTCGGCAAATACGCGGCGCAGATGGCGGCCGGTGCACCCCAGCTGTGCCGCCAGATCTTCTAGACTCTGCCCACTGCCGCAGTTCTCTTCGAGAAGGTGCGCCGCCTTATGGGCCAGCGCGGCACTGGCGTCAACAGGCGACTGGCCGGGAGCCAGTTCCGGCCGACAAAGCAGACACGGCCGGTATCCCGCCTGCTCCGCCTCCGCCGCGGTGGTAAAAAAGGTGCAGTTCTCCTCTTTGGGCATCTTTGCCCAGCACACGGGGCGGCAGTAGATCCCGGTGGAAGAGACACCCACAAAAAAGCGCCCGTCAAAGCGCGCGTCTCTTGCCGCGAACGCCGTATATAACCCTCTGCTGCTTTTTATCACAGCACCACCTCCTATCAAGCTCCCGCCGCGATCGGGCTGGGCTCTGCATCTATTTTAGCATATACTCAAAAAATGTCTCGCTGTTTTCGGACATGATGATGCCGGCCTGTACCGGCTGGAGCCGCCCAATGGTGGCGGCCGTATCCCCGGCCCTTTTAACGGGCAGCGTGTAGAACATCGATAAAAAGCGGCTGTTTTGCCCATTTTTCTGTGCCGCAGAACAGCTGCTCTTATGCGACAAGGAATAGGTTTGTATAGCGGCGCTCTGCCGATAAATAGAAAAAGACCGCCAACTTGAGCCGGCGATCTTTTTGCAATCATAGCGCAAAATGATTTCTAGCAGTAGTTAAACTAAATGATTATAGATAAACTGGGATTTTTTATCGACTGTCTTCTAAAAAAGTTAGGCAAACTCACACCTTCTTCCGCGTTAAGAAAACCCCAACGAATGCGCCGATCAAGGCAAGCGGTGCTATTCGAACGAACAGCCACTCAAATGCGTGAAACACGACTCCTGCAACTGCGGGTTCGGGGTGGCTATAATCCCAACCCAAGTAGGGACTATTTAATATGATCAGGACTGCAAAAACAGCCACTATAACCGCACACAATAAGATAAAAAGCCAATGGATCGCTTTTTGTCTCGCTGTTTTCCTGTGGGCGAGTTGCAGGTTTATGACCTCAAGTTTCTCGGAAATCGCTTTTAGATCATCCGCTTTCGCCTCGACAACGGTTTCTCCAAGCAGTGTGCTTACAGGTGTTTCAAATACCTCTGATATGGAAATCAACATATCGGCATCTGGAACCGACAGGCCTTGCTCCCATTTAGAGATCGTTTGTCTCACCACATTCAACTTGATTGCAAGTTCCTCTTGTGAAAGCCCTTTGGATTTTCTTATTGTTTTTATGTTTTCTTTTAGCATCAGGAATGACCTCCTTACCTTGCCACTAATGATACGGAGGATAGCCTGTTGCGGCAAGCAACGCAGATTAACATTACAGTGTCCTTTTGATAAATCGGTATTTGTCAGTACATCTTTTTTGCCTGACCGTGCATTTAAATGACAGCACATTTGGGGTATAAAAAAGACATACCTTCCTCTTAGCGGAAAGTATGTCTTTTTGGTGCAGATGACGGGACTTGAACCCACACGGACGAACGTCCACTACCCCCTCAAAGTAGCGTGTCTGCCTATTCCACCACATCTGCATATTGCTATCTGGCAGTACCGGATAGCAAAAATGATTATACCATCAACCTGCCGCGGCGTCAAGCCCGTTTTTGCTGCCGCCCCGTCAAAACGCTCGATATCCGCCTGGCCGGCCGAGGAGAAATCGCCCCCGTGTGCCCGGTGCGGCAGAGACAGGGGCCGCCTGCCCACTGCTGACAGCCCGCCTGTATTTACCGCTGGCTATTACCGGTCCCACTTGTCGCACAGCGCCAGGATCTGGTCGCGGAATTTGGCCAGATCTTTGTTGGCGCCGCCGGCGTTGTGGCCGATAACGTCCAACAGGCGCGAGCCGGCAGTCACCAGCCGGGCAAAAGCCTGGTTAGAAGAGCCGTTTCTGGGCCCCTCCAGCAGCGGGTGCAGCTGCTGGTAGCTGCGCCCCTGGGCCAGCATCTGGCCGCTGACGAGGTCGTAGATCTCCATAAAGTTGGGTGCGTGGGCCGCCAATCCCCGCAGAGTCAGCGCCCCCACGAATTTGTCGCACACGGTGTTTTCGCCGTGCACCACAAAGATCTGCCGGGGCCGGGGTGAAAAAGACTCTGCCCACCGCAGCAGCCCCTCCTTATCGGCGTGGGCCGAGAGACCGGGGAAGTTGACGATGCGGGCCTTTACGGCGATCTGCTCGCCAAACAGCTTTACCTCTTTGGCCCCCTCCAGCAAAATGCGCCCCAACGTCCCCTCTGCCTGGTAGCCCACGAACACCACAGTGCACTCGGGGCGCCACAGGTTGTGCTTCAGGTGGTGGCGGATGCGGCCGGCCTCACACATGCCGCTGGCCGAGATGATGATCTTGGGGGTGTGCTCAAAGTTGAGCAGCTTAGATTCCTCGCTGGTCTGGCACAGGTGCAGGTCGGGAAAAGAGAGCGGGTCTTTGCCCCGCCGCAAGATGGCCTGTGCGTCGCTGTCGGCGTAGGTGTGCAGCTGCCGGGCGTAGATACGAGTCGACTCTACCGCCAGCGGGCTGTCGACATACACCGGAAAATCTGGCCGCCGCACCAGGCCCCGCTCCTTGATGTCGCGGATAAAGTACAGCAGCTCCTGGGTGCGTCCCACCGCGAATGAGGGGATGATCACGTTGCCGCCGCGCCCCAGCGTCTCGTCGATGATGCGCGCCAGATCGGCAGTGTAGTCGGTAGCTGGCGGGTGAGAGCGGTCGCCGTAGGTGCTCTCCATCACCACGTAGTCGGCGTCGGTCAGGTGCTGTGGGTCGCGGATGATGGGCTGATCGGTGTTGCCGATATCGCCCGAGAATACCACCTTTTTGCGTGTGCCGCTCTCTTCCAGCAGCAGCTCCACCGAAGAGGAACCCAGCAGGTGGCCGGCGTCGAAAAATACTGCCGTCGCCCCGTCGCACACCTGCACCGGCTGCCCGTACTGGCAGGGTACCAAGTAGGGCAGCACCGCCTCGGCGTCCTGGGCGGTGTACAGCGGCTCCACCAGGTCTTTGCCGCTGCGGTCGCGCTTGCGGTTCTCCCACTGGGCGTCCATCTCCTGGATGTGGCCGCTGTCGCGCAGCATGATGCTCAGCAGTTCACAGGTGGCCTCGATAGCGAATATCTGCCCGTGAAAGCCGTTTTTTACCAGCAGCGGCAGCCGCCCCGAATGGTCGATGTGGGCGTGGGTGATCAGCACACAGTCGATGCTGTCGGCCTTAAACGGCAGCTGTTGGTCGTCTTTTTCATCGCGGCCCTGTTGTAGGCCGCAGTCTATCAGAATGCGTTTGCCCGCCACCTCGATGCAGTGGCAGCTGCCGGTGACCTCGTGGGCTGCGCCGTAAAATGTCAGTTTCATGTGTGACCGCCTCTCGTGCCCAGGGCAGCTCGTCCCGGGCGGTGGGCCCCGCCGCTGCAGTGTGCGGAGCAGGGCCGATATGTGAAAAAAACGGGGCGGCAGCCGCCTGAAACGAAGCGCCCGCCGCCCCAAAGAGCGCGTCTATTCGGTGAATTTTTTGACCACCTTTTTTAAGATCGTGTCCACATCGCTGTCGGGGTACTGCAGGATGATGTTGGTCACCTCGCCGCCGATGTGTGAGATCAGGTCGTGGGCCGTCACCTGGTAGTCGTCCTCTTTGGCCATATCGGCCAGTTCGGCGAACAGGCGGGCGCATTTCTCCTGCGCCAGCACATGACTGCGGTAGTTGTCGTACTGATCGGCCTTTTTGGACATCCGCTTTTTCTCGGTGGCGATGATCTCCTCTAGGATACGCGCCTCCTCGTCGGCCCGCATGCTGTTGTATGCCGGGTTCGAGGGGTCTGACGGGTTGTTGGAATCCAAAAACCGGCCCCAGTTCTGCAGCCGCTTGATGTAGTCTTGCTCCTGCCCCTTCTGGTCTTGAATGAACCTGATAAAGCCCTGCACTTTTTCCAGTGACATAAACAACACTCCCTCTATACGGTGCCGGTATCGCAGTAAAAATGCGGTACCAACATCTCTTTATGTCTTTATTGTACTTGTGTTTTGTGTACAATTTCAAGCATAATTTGTAACAAATTATGAATAGTTTGGATAATTGTCGGGTTGAACAAAAGAATATCTACAAGGTTGGTAGTTCTTGCTGCCCATAAAAGGGGCAGCCCTCAAAAGCACCCTGATCACCGCTGTGTGCACCTGTACAGCAGTGTATCAGCGGCGATATAAAAAGGGCGGGGCCACCGCCCCGCCCGACCTATAATACCTTTTCAAAGGCGATGCGCTCGTGACCGTCCTCGGCGCCGCCGCACAAGAAGATGCGCCCACAGCGGGAAAAACCGTTTTTTTGCAGCAGCCGCTGCATAGAGCGGTTGTCGCGGTGGGTGTCCACCCGGATGCTGCCCACCTGCCGCTGGCGGCACATCGCCTCCACCTGCGCCAGAATGTAGGAGGACACCCCGCGCCCCTTACAGTTGGCCCGCACGGCGATGCGGTGCACGGTGGCGTACGCGGCCCCGTCGGTCAGCCAGGCGCCATCCTCTATCTGCCGGTATGAGAGTTCGCCGTCAAAGGTCACCGCCACCGTGGCCACCACGCTGCCATCTTCATCTTCTGCCACATAGCCGATGCCGGTGGCGATGTCCCCCTCGATGGTCGGCCGGTCGGGGTACCCGTTTTGCCACTGGTCGATACCGGCTGCTTTCATATAGGTCATGGCCTGACCGATGATACCCATCACCTGGTCGAGGTCCTCTTTTCTGGTCGGCCGCAGCTGCATAGCGCCGTCCCTCCTTCACAGTAAAATATCTGCCTATCATTGTAGCACAGCTGCTCTTGCAGTGCAAAGTGTCGGCGCAGTGCAGAGAGTCTTGTGCGCTGCGAGCGGTAAAAATTTTGCCGTCTTGGCGTTGCCGGCGGCGATTCGGGCCATACTATGGGTATCCATACTTTACCTTGCAAGGAGGAGACTACTGTGAACGAAGCACAAAAACGCGTAAAAGCGCTGATGGACCACAAGATCGCTGAGCTGGAGGACGGCTTGGCCAAACTGCACGCCGAGCCCCGCCAGCCCGGTGAGATGGGCGACCTGTATAACGGGATGCTCAAACAGGCCGTCTCGTTCGAGATCACCCACATGAAACACCTCAGCGACGAACTGCAGCAGATGTTGTAGGGCGGCCACCACTTTAAAAGAGGGGCAGAGCACAGCCGTGTTCTGCCCCTCTTTATGCTTTTTACAGACGGGCCGCAGTCCTGGGCCCCACCGGGGTCCAGCCTGGCCTTAACGCCGAGCCCCGCCGCCCGCGGCTGTGTTTTAGCTACAGATGGATCGAAAAACCGTCGCCGTCAAAGATGCCCGATCCCTGACGCAGCTGACCCTTTTGCCGCAGCTGTGAAAATGCCGCATCCACCCGGCCGATCAGCGCGGGGGAGATGTCCAGTGTATAGTGGCCGGGCAGCAGCTTTTTTACCGGCAGCGCTGCCACGCGCTGTACCGACTGCGCAAATGCCTCGGGGTCGGTACTGGGGTAAAAGGCGTCCAGCTGCCCGGCATAGATCAGATCGCCGCTGAACAGGTAGCCCCGTGCCGGCTCGTAAAAGCACAGGTGCCCGGGGGAGTGGCCCGGCGTGTGCAGCACCTGGATCTGCCGTCCGCCCAGATCGAAACAGTCGCCGTGGCGCAGCACTCGGCTGGGATCACCGCGAAACACCTGATAGGCCCCCGGCTCGAACCCGGCGGGGAACACTTGACCGCCGCGAGTCAGGTTCTGCCGCACCACCTGCAGCGGGATGGGAAACTTTTTGGCCAGCCAGTCTACCTCGGCCCGGTGCACGGCAAAGTCGCAAAAATGGCGGTGGCCGCCGATGTGGTCCCAGTGGACATGGGTGGTGGCTACCGTCACCGGCAGCGCGGTCAGCTGCCGCACCACCGCCCCTATATCGCCCACGCCCAGCCCGCTGTCGATGAGCAGCGCCCGCCGCTGCCCCCGCAGCAGGTAGCTGTGCACCTGTTCCCAATGGCGGTACTCGCTGATCGCGGTGGTCTCGCTGTCGATAGCCTCGGCGGTGAACCAGTGCTCCATCACATCGCGCTCCTCCTGCCGGCTGCCGCGGGCGCCCACGGCAACCGCTCACGCCGACTCAGTAAATAAAACAGCGGGCGGGACAGCGCGCCTGTCCCGCGCCCGCTGCCCCGCCCACTGTGGTCGGATCAGATGCCGTATACCTCTAGGTAGGCCTCCATTTTGGCCAGCATCTCGTCGTCTATATACACCTTGCCGTCGATTTCGCGGCCGTGCAGATGCTCCATGATCTCCCGCACCGTGACGATGGGGTAAGCTCTGATACCGTAGTCCTCGTACACCTGCTGGATGGCCGACTTGTCGCCGGTGCCTTTTTCCATCCGGTCCACCGAGATGATCAGCGCCTGAATGTCTACTTTGGCCGCATTTTGTAGCACCGGTAGGCACTCGCGGATAGCGGTGCCGGCGGTGATCACGTCCTCGATGATGGCCACCCGGTCGCCGTCTTGCAGCTGGTAGCCCACCATCACGCCGCCTTCGCCGTGATCTTTGGCCTCTTTGCGGTTGAAACAGTAATTTACGTCCATGCCGTAGTCGTTATACAGTGCCACCGAGGCCGATACCGCCAGCGGGATACCTTTGTACGCCGGGCCAAACAGCGCATCTACCCCATCGGGCAGGTTCTCGCGGATGCAGCTGGCGTAAAACTGGCCCAGCTTGGCCGCCTGGTAGCCGGTCTTGTAGTTGCCGGTGTTGATGAAATAGGGGGTCTGACGACCGCTCTTGGTCACGAAATCGCCAAAGGTCAGCACGCCCGAGCGCACCATGAACTCGATAAATTCCTGTTTGTATCCCATATCTTCGTCCTCCTCGCTGTGTGGGGCGCAGCCCGCGGCCACTGCCCTGCCTTTAAAGTAGCAGATTTTTAAGGTGTTGTAAAGCGCCGCTCTACTTGACCGGCACCACCGTTAAGCTGGCCTGCTTGTCCCGCAGCACAAAGGTGTATTTGCGGCTGTTGAGGGTGGTGCTGGCCTCGATCTGGTCCTGCTCTTTTACCTTGGCCAGCTCCAGCCCCTCGATCAGGTCTTTGAGCTCCTCCTCCTTGACGGTGTCGTCGCAGGCCACCAGCAGGATCGACAGGTACCCGGCAAAGGTCTCGCCTTCGCTGTCGCTGCCGTACGGGCCGCGCAGCTCCACCTTGTCGACCAGCTTTTGCTTGCCGCCGGTGTGCAGCAGCAGCTCCACCCCGCGGGCGGTGATGGCGCCGTCTTTCTCTTTGAATTTGTCCAGCTGTTCGGGGATCTTCTGGTTGTACATCTCTAAGAACTGGCCCTTTTGCAGATTGAAACTGTCGCCCACCACTTTGTTTGACAGACTGCACCTGGTCAGCGAAAAGAAGGCGAACACCGCCGCTGCGATCAGCATAAAGATGGCGATGGTCTTGGTGGTATTTTTCATAGTCTCCTCCGGTCTTTGGCGTGTGTGGGGCGCCCGCGCGGGGCGCGCTCTTGGTGTGCTGGCCCGCGGGGCGCCGAGCAACAGGCCCCGGTTTTGCGGCCCGGCTGTTGGGGCCGCATAGCCGCACAGCAGTTACTTTTTATCATAGCACGATTTAGGGCCCCGGGCAACTGCTGTCGGCGGCAAAAAGCCGCCGCTCCTCACGGGGCGGCGACCTTGTCTGTCTCTTCTTGGGCGGCTCTCTTTTGCATCTGCTGGTTGTGCGGGTCGTCGATGCCCAGCGGCCGCAGCAGCCACCGGTCGATGATGGGCACGAAAAAGCTGATGGCCGGCCCGGTCAAAACAAAGCCGACGACCGTGCCCACGCCGATGACCCCGCCCAGCAAAAAGCCGGCGGTGATAAAGACGCCGTCGCTGCAGATCTTGATGTAGCGGTACTGCCAGCGGGGGTGAAAATCGAGGATGCGAAAGAGGATGGAATCGGTGCTGGAAAAGCCAAACCGCAGCGACACGGTAAAGGCGCAGCCGGCCGCCATCAGCACCATCCCCACCGCAATCATCCCCGCCTGGGTGACAAGGCCGGGGTGGGCGGCCAAAAAGTCTTGCAGCAGCGGGTGGAACCACCCCAGCGCCTGCGAAAAGAACACCGAGCTGATGACGGTGCCGATGTTTATGTACTTGAAACAAAACAGCAGCGCGATGCACAGCGTGGTGCAGTTGTTGATCATCGAGGCGGTGCCGATACCGAAATGAAAGGTGTGGTCGAGGCCGTCCAGCCAAACCGACACCGGGTCGGAGCCCAGACTGCTGGCGATGAACAGCCCCACCCCCAGCGCCGTTACCGCACTGCCAAAAAAGCCCACCAGCACCTTTAAAAGAAGCTGGCGGCCGGTCAGCCCGCCCAGCTTATCGTCGTACAGTTTTTTTAGCCACATAAAATAGACCTCCGTATTTCGTACAGGTATCTCTCAGTCTATCATATCAGGTGGCCGGTGTCGATAGAATATGCCGAGGCGCTCTGCCGGCAAAAAAGGGCGGCTGTTTTGAGCCGCCCCAGCGCCCCCGCCGTACAGCGGGGGCGGATACGGATATGGGTACGCTATCGGTCCATCTGCTGGTTTTGCGGGTCGCTCACCCCCAGCGGCCGCAGGATCAGGCGGTCTATGTGGGGCACCAGCAGCCCCACCCCCGGCCCGGTCAGCAAAAAGCTCATCACCGTGCCGATGCCCACCACTCCGCCCAGCAAAAAGCCGGCGGTGATGAAGGTGCCGTCCAGGGCGATCTTTAAAAAGCGGTACTGCCACCGGGGGCGGTGCAGTAGGATCTCGAAGAGGATGGCATCGGTGCTGTCAAAGCCAAAGCGCAGCGACACGGTAAACGACCAGCCGAAGATCATGATCGCCAGCCCGGCCACCACCATTACCGCGTGGAAAGAAAGCCCGGCGTGGGCGGCGGCCATGGCCCGCATCCAGGGCTCGCACAGCCCCAGCACCCAGGCGAAAAACAGGGCCATCACCGCCGTGCCCACGTTGACGAAGCGGCGACAGAACAAGAGCGCCGTCGACAGCGTGACCGTGTTGGTGAGCAGCGAGGCGGTGCCGATACCGATGTGAAAAGTGTGGTCGAGCCCATCGAGCCAGACCGAGATCGAGTCGCTGCCCAGACCGCTGCAGATAAAGAGCCCCACCCCAAAAGCGGTGATGGCACTGGACAAAAAAACCAGTGCGGTCTTGGTGAGCACCTGACGGCCGCTCATATCGCCCATTTTGGCCTGATACACGCGTTTTAACCACATAGAAACGACTTTACTCCTTTTGTTTTTGCTGCGCTTGCCAGCGCGATATACCCCGCTGCCGGGGCTTAGCTGGGGCGGCAGACAGTTACCGATCCATGCCCAGCCCCAGCTCGTAGGCCAGCTGGGGGTAGTCGCTGTTTTCGATGTCGGCGCGCAGATAGCAGCCCGGCGCCAGCACGATGCCGCAGTCGCGCCACTTGAGGTAGCTGCACATTGCCCGGTAGTGGGCTACCAGCGCATCGAAGGCGCTCTCTTCCCCGTCGCCGCAGGTGGCCATGAGAGCCGCCTTTTTACCGCCTGTCCGCAGCTGGTCGCCCAGCGCGTAAAAGCGGTCTATCACCGCTTTGAGCTGGGCCGACATGCCGTAGTAGTACAGGGGGGTGACGAGCACCACCACGTCGGCCTCTTTGAGCATGGGGGCCAAGACCTCCATATCGTCGTGCAGCACACAGTGCCCGCCGTTTTGCTTGCAGGCGTCGCAGGCCGTGCAGGGGCGCACCTTTTGAAAGGCGGCGTCGAAACGGGCGATCTTGTGACCGGCGTCGGTGGCGCCCACCATAAAGCGGTCGGCCAGCAGGGCCGAGGTCCCGTTGCGGTGTGGGCTGCCGGTAATCATGAGTATATGCATGGTTGTGTCCTCCTTATAAATGTGCGCGGCCGCTGCCGCGCATGTAGCCACTTTGATCCTCGCCGGCGGCGGCCAGCTGTTCATCCAGCAGCTGGCAAAAGGCATCGGCAAAGGCACGGTCTTGCTGAGCGGCGCGCTTTTTTTGCCCCTTGGGGTACTTGCCGTGGCGCCGGGCCACCCGCCCCAGGTGCCGCCCCTGCAGCAGACCGTCGATATTTTGGCCGGTAAAGCGCCGGCCGTTTTGATCGAGCACCAGTCCGCCGCCGCCCAGGACCATAGCGGCCAGGCCGTAATCCTGGGTGACCACCACGTCGCCGGGCCGCATTTTGCCCACCAGCAAAAAGTCGACTGCGTCGGCGCCCCGCTCGGCGGTAAGCACCTGCGCCCAGCTGCTGTACAGCTGGTGAGCGGTGTCGCAGTACAGGGTGGCCGCCACCTGTTTTTGGTGGCAGATATCCACCGCCAGCCGCCACACCGGACAGGCGTCGGCGTCTATATGTACCTGCATGTGGCGCGCTCCTCTCTAAAACGGGCAGGGTCTCCCGGGCGTACCGCCGACCCGGTGGGGCGGCAAAACACATGTTGTGGGTGCCCCGCTGCATACAATGTCCCAAATGCTCCCAAAATAACCTTGACAACCCAGGAAAACTATACTAAAATGGTGTAAAAAGGAAGAACCCCAAGGAGGTATCTGTTATGAGCGTACAAGTATTAGATAGAGCGGCATTTGAACAGAAGGTGTTGGCCGGCGGCGACAAGCCGGTACTGGTCGACTTTTTCGCCACCTGGTGCGGCCCCTGCAAGATGCTGCACCCGGTCATTGAGCAGGTGGAGGCCGAGACGGCCGGCAGCGCCGAAGTGTACCAGGTCGACATCGACCAGGAGAGCGATCTCGCCGCCCAGTACGGTGTGATGAGCGTGCCCACCCTGATCGTGTTCAAAAACGGCAAGCCGGTCAACCAGTCGCTGGGCTTTATGCCCAAAGAGCGGGTGCTGGCCCTCATCCAGAACAGCTAAAATAGCCCCCGATCAAAGCGGCAGTATGGGCCACCGGGCCCGCTGTCGCTTTTTTTGCGCCCGCGGCCGGGAGACAGCGGGGTACTGCCGGGCTCTACTGGGCCGGCAGGGGTGTGCTTAAATGTGAACAAACTGTAAAAACAGCTGTTTTGAGCCCTGTTTTAGGTGCAAAAGGCAGACAGTGCGGCGCGGTGGCCGCTACTGTGCCATCCCCAGCCCGATGGTATCGGCGATCTCGCGCATGCCGGCGATGGCCTCGGCCATCACCCAGTCGGGCTCTTTGCCCAGCATCTCGCAGCCGCGCAGGATCACCTGCCGGTCGCAGCCGGCGGCAAAGGCCTTGGACTTGAATTTTTTCTTCAGGCTCTTGAGTTCCAGGTCCATCACGCTGTGGCTGGGCCGCACCAGCGCGCAGGCGGTGATGAGGCCGGTCAGCTCGTCGATGGTGTAGAGCACCTTTTCGAGATCGCTCTCGGGCGCGGTGTCGCTGACCAGCCCGTACCCGTGCGACACCACCGCGCGGATAAACGACTCGTCGATGCCGGCGCCGTGCATCAGCTCCACACATTTTTGGCAGTGCTCGTCGGGCCACTGCTCGTAGTCCAGGTCGTGCAGCAGACCCACGGCGCCCCACAGCTCCTCGTCTTGGCCGTACAGCCGGGCAAAGTGGCGCATGACGCCCTCGACGCTCAGGGCGTGGTTTATGAGCTCCTCGGTGTGGGTGTAGGTCTTGAGCAGGGCCAGAGCCTCTTCTCGGTTGGGTATCATCTGGGCAGTTCACTCCTTTTATTTTTGGGCGGCGCGCACCCCGCTGCACTGCGGCGGGAGCGCGTGCTTTTTTGTAACCGTATATAAAATATGGTATGCGGTATGCCGGGCGGCACCGGCTGCACGCGCAGCTGGGAATGCCCGGCGAGGTGGCGGCTGTGCGGGGACGGATGGGCCGGGGGATGTGGGGCTTGGGCGGACTTTTAAAAGCCCAGCTCCTCGGGCAGCAGCAGTACCTTGATGCGGCCGGGCGCTTTTTGCCAGGCCAGCTTTACGTAGCTCGAGCAGATGCGCTGGGCGTTGTGGCAGCCGCCCACGCAGTGCCCGGTGACGGCGCAGGGGGTGTGCAGACCCAACCGCTGGGCGTTTTTGGGCGCCGCCACGGTGCGCAGGCGCCGCTCGGCGGCGGCCATGTCGTCCACGATCTTGTTGGTGCCGGCGATCACCACCACCTGACGGGGGCCAAAGATCATGGCCGCCACCCGGTTGCCGTTACCGTCGATATTGTAGAGCTCGCCGTCGACGGTGATAGCGTTGGTGCCGGTGATGAAGCAGTCGCAGCTAAAGACATCGCGGTAGATGCGCTGTACCTGCTCGGGGGTGGTGCCGGGGGCCTCTCTGTCTAAAAAGGTGTAGGGGCCTCTGCGCAGCAGGTCGTCGACCCCCAGCTCGCGGGCGGTCTGGGTGCCGCCCATGCTCACGGTCATGCCGGGCTTCAGCAGCTCATCTTGCAGCAGGCTAAAAAGTGCCTGCCGGTCGGGGAGCAGCCGCGCATCCATATTGTGCTGCCTGAGTGCCTCGATACAGCGCTGTACTGCATAGTCAGCCATGTTCTCTCTCCTTTTCACGCCGTCGGCAGCCGGCGTGGGTATCGCCGACCGGCCGCGCCTTGGGCGGCGCTGCGGCACCGCCCCCTATAAAGACTATTATACGCCGCCGGCCGCCGCTTGCAAAGGCCTATTTGAAAGGCGGGTGGTTGTAGTGTATAATAGCGGTGTGCCGCCCGGCGGCACCACTACCAGATCACGGAGCATGGAAAGATGGAAATAAAGTGTAATGGGGTCAGCCTCTCTTTTGGCCAGTTCCCGGTGCTGCAAGAGGTGGATTTTACCCTGTCTGAGACCTCCCGCGTGGGCATCGTGGGCCAAAACGGAGCGGGCAAATCGACCCTTTTGAAGCTGCTCACCGGCGAGCTGGTGCCCGACAGCGGCGACATTTTTATCACCCGGGGGGCCTCCCTGGGCTTTTTAAAGCAAAATAGCGGCCTGCAGGCCGCAAACACCGTTTACGCCGAGATGCAGACGGTGTTTGCGGAGCTGCTGCAGACCGGGCGGGAGCTGGAGCAGCTGGAGCGGCAGATGGCCGATACCGACCCCGACGGCGCCCAGTACGCAGAACTGGCCGCCCGGTACGCCCAGCGCACCGCCGCCTTTGAGGCCGGCGGCGGCTACGATATCGACTACCGCATCCGCACGGTGCTTTTTGGCATGGGCTTTTTTGAGGCGGATTTTGACAAGGAGATCGCCAAGCTCTCGGGCGGGGAGAAGACTCGGCTGGCGCTGGCCAAGCTGCTGTTGGGCGCCCCCGACGTGCTGCTGCTCGACGAGCCGACCAACCACCTGGACTTAAAGACACTTTTTTGGCTGGAAAACTACCTGCAGAGCTACCGCGGCTGCATCGTGGTGGTGAGCCACGACCGCTATTTTTTAGACGCGGTGGTCACCGAGATGCTGGAGGTGAGCCGCCACCGGGTGCGCCACTACCGGGGCAACTACACCCAGTACAAGCAGCAAAAAGAGGCCGAGACCCTGACCCAGCAGCGGGCCTATGAAAAGCAGCAAAAGGTCATCGAGAAGTACCAGGACTATATCGACCGCAATCTGGTGCGGGCCTCCACCTCGAAGATGGCCAAGTCGCGGCGCAAGGCGCTGGATAAGATCGAGCGGGTGGAGCGGCCGGTGGAGGAGCGGCAGGAGATACACTTTTCGTTCCCGTTTGACCGCCCCCCGTACGAGAAGGTGCTCACCGCCACCGGCGTAGACGTAGAGGTGGAGGGCAAGATGCTCATCACCGGGGTGGACCTGACAGTAAAACGGGGCGAAAAGGTGTGCATCGTGGGGGAGAACGGGGCCGGAAAATCCACCTTTTTAAAGGAGGTGCTGGGCCTGCTGCCCTGTAAGCGCGGCAAGATCGCGCTGGGGGGCTTTGTGAAGCTGGGGTATTTTGAGCAGGAGCAGAACCCTTTTTACCCCCAGGAGACGGTGCTGGCGGCGCTGCACAACAAGTATCCCCAGATGACCGAATTGGCGCTGCGCTCGCACCTGGCCCGCTACGGCTTTGTGGGGGAGGAGATCTACAAGCAGGTGTCGGAGCTGTCGGGCGGCGAGCTGGCCAAGCTGAAATTTGCCAACCTCAGCTTTCAGCGCCCCAATTTTTTGGTGCTGGACGAGCCCACCAACCACCTGGACGTGTACACCAAAGAGGCGCTGCAGCAGGCATTAAAAGAGTATGAGGGGACCATTTTGATGGTCAGCCACGACCGCTACCTGCTGGGCGATATCGCCGACTATATCGTGGAGCTGTCGCGCGCCGACGGCGCCAAGGTCACCCAGGGCGGATTTGCCGCCTACCGCGACAAGATGCTGGCCGGCGGCGCTCAGACGCTGCAAAAGGCGCGCCCCAAAGAGGACGGCGGCGCCGACGAGGGCCGGGGTGCGGCCAGCTACCGCTCCTCGAAGCAGGCCCGCCGCGACGCCGCCCAGCGCCGTGCCAAGCTGGCGGCGGCCGAGCGGGATATCGAGGCGTGCGAGCGGCAGATCGCCGCGCTGGAAGAGCAGCTGCAGCAGCCTGAGGTGCAGACAGACTACCAGCAGCTGGCCGAGCTGACCACCCAGCTGGAACAGCAAAAACAGCTGCTGGAACAGCACATGGAGCAGTGGGCCGAGCTGGCCGAGTAGTTCTATCGCAAAAAACGCCCATAATCAGGTGCGGCGCAGGGTATACTGGTAACACCGGCGGTGCCGGGGCCACAGAGACATAGGGGAGGTGGTGGGCGTTGAAAAACTGGCAGCGGGGCGTGGGCCTCTACCTGGTGGGACTGTGCTTTTGCGCGCTGTCGCTGGTGTGCGTGCTCTGCTCCACCCGCTCGGTGGCCACCGCCATTGAGCGCTCTACCCTGGGCAACACTGTAAAGACGGTGCGGGTGTTTTTAGAGAGCGAGGTGGACCCGCGGCCCTACCTGAAGATCCTGTCGGACCGCAAGGATATCGTGGGCCTGTTTTTTGACTACACCGACGCCGTGGGTGAGGCCACGCTGCAGGTGCGGGCCTCGCCCCAGTACCTGACCATCGGCTTTTTGGATATCCTCAAGGCGGTGCCGCCCGACTGCGACATCCGCGATATCCAGTGCAAAGATGGGGCGCTGCGCTTTTTTTTGCCCGGTGCAGACGTGGTACAGGGGCGGGCCATCGCCGATGAGCTGGTGAAGAGCCGCGCCTTTTCGAAGGTGCTGTTTACCCCTGATCAGACCGGCTGCTGGATGAGCTGCGTGCTGGAGAGCTGAGGCCGGGTGGGGGTATTTGACGACGATCTTATAAGAGAGGGCCGCCCACAGAGGGCGGCCCTTTTTGCTGTTAGGGAGACGGCGCGGCGCCTGGGAGCCGGGTGAAAAACGGTAGGCGGGGGAGATAGAGATTGCCGCAATAAAAAGGAGCTGCCCGGCGACAGACCGCGATGGGCCGGCCGACCGGGCGTGCCGGGCCCCGTTGGGTAGGCACTATCCTGCCTGCAGCGGAACACTGTAAAAAGACGCGGTGCCCGGGCGGCACCGCCGCCAGGGAGATGACGGAAAACACCGGCGGGGCTATCGGCGACATGCAGATAGCTCCGCCGGTGTTTGGAGGCGGGGGAGAGCAGAGCCGACTGGGCGGTGTGAGACCGGCCGGAATATGCGCCGAGAGGCACGATACCTGCTGCTGGGACGGCGGTGACTTTTGGCATACCAGTACCGCGTGATTGCTCATACCGGTACAGGACTCGTGGAAAGCCATTTGGTCCAGCAGCGGTCTTAGCAGCGCAAACTTCTCGTCGCTCATGGCATCCACGACGCTTTTGGTGATAAAAAAGTCCGTTCCCAGATCTTTGATCTTGGCAAAGCCGTGTGCGGCGGCGACAAGCTCTATTTCTTCTGGCATGGTGTAGAAAAACAGACCCGGATGCAGATCGTCGGTGCCTTTCTGCAGCACCTGTCGGTTGGCGCTGGCGTTGGGGTAGTTCGCCCGCAGATCATCGTGTATACAGGCCCCGGCATATGCCCCGACTTTGCTGATGTAGGCAAATACTGCGATCCCACTGCTTTTACAGATGCGGTGACATTCGGCAAAGACCAGCTCTCTCTCGTTTGGCGGCAGGTGATAGAGGGGCCCGAGACACTAGGACGACATCAAATGAAGCGCTGGGGATGCCGTTTAGTGTTGTGGCGTCTCCGACGACGCCAGTCACATTATTAAGCCCTCGGGCTGCCGCCTTTTGATTGAGGAGCTCGATGTTTTCTGGCGTCAGGTCCACGCCGACGTAGGTTTTGCACTGCGCAGAAAAGTACATGGCATAATAACCGGTGCCACACCCCAGCTCGATCACGGAGGAGAGGGGACCGATATAGTGAGAGATATGTTTTTTATACCTGAAAAAAGCAGTAAATCGTATATGATTTACTGCTTTTCTAAGCAATGATGTATTCTTTATTGTTTTAAATCAGTTGATATTTGATAAGGTAGTTAGCCTAGCTTTAATCAGAGTTTCTGCTAATGCAATTTGTCGTAAAATATTATCACTTAATTCATTTGATTTTATAGTATCTATTTTTTCAGTAGATAGGTTAAAAACTACATCAGCAACCAACTTCCAATGTTGCAGCCCTTCTTGCATTTGTGATACGATATTTGAACACTCCATAAATATCGTTCTAGGTAGGTAAACTTGGTGTACCAGCGTTTTTTCTTTTATTTCTTTGATTAATTCACAATACCTCAAGAAGCATTGTTTATAATTTTTACGCTGAAATTCATAGTCCATCTTATCATCAGAACTTGAATAGTAAACCAAATCTTGTACTAAAACGATTACTTCTGCAAATAATGGGTCACTGTTAGTGTAAAAGTCAAGTTCTTTATCCAATAGAATTTCAAAAGCAGTCGTAGAGCGTGTAAGCACATTTTTGTACTTTTCAATATTTTTTTCAAAAGCAGTATCTATAACTCTTTCAAAAAATTTCATAAATAGTGCCTTAAATATTGTAAGCAAAGCTATTAGAGCGGTAGTTCCACCACCTATTGCGATTATTAAATCTTTTATGTACTCCATAATTACCCCCATAGTGTTTAAATTCTAATATAATAAAATTCGAGCTCTGCGTATCTGGACTCGGTGGCCCGATGTTCTTCACCGGTATCTCTGTAGTGTGCGGTGACTGCTTTTTCATTGCTCGACATGAAAAATCCTCCTTTAAGATGGCGCCCGGACTTGAGCGGGTTGTGAACCGCAGACGGGTAGGGGAACACGGCTTTTTTGCGCCTTATTGTGTGGGGTGCTTACCGGCGGCGGGTGGGGAGGTGGCGCCGATGCCGGAGCCCTGACCGATCGTGCGGTAGCTGCTGCCGTTTTGCCGGTACAGAAAGCCGTACTGCGCCTGGCAGCCGCCGCTGGTACAGGGAACGGTGACCGCGCCGTTTGGGGGCGCCCCACCCGTGGGGCGGTCTCGATGACGGGGCGATGGGTGATCGGGTCGGTCGGCCAGCAGGGCGGTGAGCTGTTGCCGGACCAGACCGGTGACGGCGCTGTGCTGATGTGCTGCTGGCGGTCACAGCCGGACAGCAGCAGGTCGGCAACAGGACAGCAGCAGGCAGGGAGCCAATAGGAGCGCGGTGGTATACCTGCCTATGGGTGATCCTTTTTTAGCGACAGCTCTTTGCGGTGACGGCAGCCGGAGACCGGCGTTTGGTGGAGGCGGGCCGCACCGTGGGTCTGGGCCGCTTTGGCACCGCCAAAATGCCGCTGGCCAATTGCCATTGGTCACCAGCTACCAGCGGTCTGCTTGCTCCATCTGGTTCGTATAGCAGCTGCTTTTGGGCGGCGGTAATGGGTGACACAGCAGCTGACACGGCGGTGACACAGACGCAAATGGATATCTGATATCTGTGCGGAGGAGGCGCTTTGCGGCCGACGGGGTTGCGGGATTGCAAAAGAGGGAGGATGGGGGAGCAGAGGGACGGGCCGCGTATGGCGGTGGGGCATTTTGAGGGCATTTTGAACTGGTTTGCGCTAGTTGGGGCTGGTTTGGGCTGGTTTGGGCTGGTCTGGTTTCGGCGGGGAGGTCGTGTCGGCGGGACTACCTGGACCTGGGGGCCTTTTGAAAATCCAGATATTGCGTGCCCTGAAAGGTGAGCGTACCGCGACAATTTTGTTTTAGCTGATGGTACACCCGTCGGCGCACCCAGAGCTCGAGCTGCTGGCCGCCGTCGATGGCAAAGGTGACATAGTAGGTGACGCGCTTTTGAGAGTGGGGCAGAGAGGGGCCCCAGTGCAGGTGCCGCGTGACCTGGGCGCGCTTTTTTATCACCTCGGCCCGGACGGAGAGCCTGGGGGCGCGGCTGTTTTTGTACCGCTGGCCGATAATCACTGTCAGTATGACAGCAAGCACCAATAGAAACATGGCGATAAACGAATAGAGTGCAAATTGCGCATACGGCAAAACGATCTCCTCCTTGGCCGTGAGCAGCTGACCGCCGGCAAAAAAGCGCAGGCCCGGCGGCACCGGACCTGCGCAGAAAAGGCGCTGGGACCTATACCGGACAGTATGAGGCGGCCCGGCCCATGGCGGCAAGCAGTTTTAGGTATTTTTGCCTTTTTTGCGGGTGAGGATGAGCAGCAGGAAGGTGGCCAGCAGCGAGCAGACGGGGATGAACATGGCCCCGGTAAAGCTGAAGCGCTGGGCCACCGCCCCGGTGAGCGCGTGAAAGCAGATGCTGCCCACCGCCGTGCACAGGCCGGTGAAGGCGGTGGCGGTGGCGGGGAACTGGGGAAAATACTCGCAGGCCAGGACGAATTTGGCGGTGTAGATGGCGCCGGTGAGCAGGCCCAGAGAGAACGAGACCGCCATCCACAGGATCTTGTGCTGGCCCAGCAGGCCGATGATCAGCGCCGCCCCGCTCAGGATGCTCACCAGCGTGATATAGTCGCGGGAGGAGATGAACTTGGAGATGATGCCGTTGATGAGCCGGCTGACGATCACGCCGCCCGAAAACAGGCTCAATAGCACCGCGCAAAAGCTCAGGGGGTACTTTTGCCCATCGAGCTGATTTAAATAGGTGGGCAGCCACACGGTGTACATTTGAAAGCCGGCGTACAGAAAGCTGACGATGCACAGGATGCGCAGATCGGCCGAGGCCAGCATGGCCTTGAGCGGCGCTTTTTGGCGGGTGCCGTCGGCGGCGGTGTTCTGCACCAGCGCCACCGGCTTGCCCATGATCTTGAGCGTGCACAGATAGGCGATAGCCCCGCCCATCACCAGCAGCGACAGCAGCGTGTACGCCAGGCTCCACTGGTGGCCGTGGTCGGTGAGAAAGCCCACGTACAGGGGGCCCAGCATGGCCCCCACCCCGTAAAAGGCGTGCAGGATGCTGATGTATTTGCTGCGCTGGTCGCCGTACAGGTCGGACATGTAGGAGGCGCAGGCGTTGTCGACGATGTTGGAGACGATGCCCAGCAGCGCAAACAGGGCCAGCAGCACCCAAAATGGGGGCATGGAGCCGATGGCCAGCAGGATGAGCCCCATCACCAGGCACATGATACCGGCCACCCGGCTCTTGTCGAGGCGGTCGACCACCAGGCCGATAATGGCGTTGGAGACCAGCATGCCGATAGACTGCAGCACCGAGAACATGGACGCCTGTTCCAGCGACAGGCGGTAGCCCTGGATGATCCGGGGCTGGGCGGTGCCGAACAGGTTGATAGAGAGCGCGAAAGCCATCATGAACACCATGAGGTAGATGCACACTACACTGCGCTTTTTGGTATTCTTCAAAAACAGTTCCACCTTTCGATTGCAAACGTTTGCATTATCTTTTTTTCCTCAAATTTTCCTCAATTGAAAATATGATACACCCGCGCTATCACCGCTGTCAATGGTGTGTTTTGCGCTATCTCGCGCCGATATTGCAGCGATCTGCACAGAAACAGGGCGCCCAGGCGGGAAAAAGAGGGGGCCAAGGGGCAAACGGGACTGTGCAAAAGTTTGCATAGCCGGTAGGGCGTGCCGCCGCAGGGAGACGGCGCTGAGGTGGGCGGCGTCAACGGGGGAATTTTAGCTTGAGAGACGGAGCGGGCCCTGGTGGGTGGGGGTATCTCTCGGGCCGGGGCGGTTTTGGGGAGGTTTTTGGGCGACTTTTGGGCGGATTTGGAGGCTTTGGGCGACTTTGGGGGGGGGTAACAGCCGGGAGGCGGCGGGGGAGACGGCCGATACGGGGATAGAAGGGCCGACCTGGTAGGTGGCGGGCGTTGGATGGCGGGTGGCGCTGGGACGGCTGCTGTTATGGCTGCTGCAGTTGCTGCGGCTGTTGCGGCGGATCGATTAAGATAGAGCGGGTGGGAGAGCAGCGGGGCGCTGAGCGGCTGCCCGGGAGCGAGCGGACGGCAGCGGTGGATTTCGGTGCGGAGACTGGCGGAGACCGGCGGCACGGGGTACGAGACCGGCTTATAGGGGAAAAGCGGTGGTTTTACCTCTGCGCCGGGTGGGGACACAGGGGGACACCAGAGAGGGCGGGGCCCCGAGAGTTGGCGGGGGCCGGGGATGGCTTGACGGGGCGATGAGAGCGGGGAGCAGCGGGCCGCGTGTGGCGGTGTGCAGCAGTGCGCGGCAGTGTGCAGCGGGGTACAGCAGCATGTAGCAGCGACATATATGAGGGGCAAAGCCGGAAAGACCGCTGCTGCTCTGCGCAAAAATAGGGCGGGCCGGGAGGGAAGCGGTCGGGGCCGGGCGAAAAGACCGACGGCGCTGACACGTGCCGACGGATGTTGGCTCATGTTAGCCGGCACTGTCTGGGGGAGATCGGTGCTTGTTGGGATCGGCGGGGACAGGGGCGCGGTGGCTTGGACGCAAAGCGCGAATGCGGCGGGGAGAGAAAGGGGCGTGCCCCGCCGGAGCATGTGGCTTGTGCGGGAGGACCTTGGTCTGCTTTTACGGGGGCAGCAGGGTGCTGTGCTTTGGCAGCGGGTATTTTGGGTAGATGGATCGATGGCGGGAGGTGGGGGTATGCGGAAGAGAGGTGGACGGAGGGCAGACAGAGAGCCGGTGGGGGGAGCGGTGTATCGCGGCGGCGGGCTGTGTTCTATATAGCGCCGGATCGTGGGTTTGGGCGCGGCGAGCAGGGGCGGGCCGCTATAGGTGCGGTGAGATGGTGAAGGTGAAGGGGTTTTTGGTGATGGCCGGGCAGTGAGTGAACGCCTGTTTAAAAGGATTTGGGGGACCGCAGGGCATAAAAAGGCCCCGGCGCACAGGTGGCCGGGGCGGATGGGACGAGTGGTAAAAAGTGGGAGACGCCTAGCGGTTGGGCCGGCGGCGATGGGTGATGGCCAGCAGCAGAAAAGTGCCCAGCAGGGCGCAGACGGGGATGAACATGGCCCCGGTAAAGCTGAAGCGCTGGGCCACCGCCCCGGTGAGCGCGTGAAAGCAGATACTGCCCACTGCCGAGCACAGACCGGTAAAGGCGGTGGCGGTGGCGGGGAACTGGGGGAAGTAGCTGCAGGCCAACACGAACATGGCGGTGTGGGTGGCGCCAGTGAGCAGGCCCAGCAGCAGCGAGACCGCCATCCACAGCAGCTTGTTGTGCAGCGTGAGCCCGGCGATGAGCACCAGCCCTGCCGCCACGCTGACGAAGGTGATGTAGTCGCGGGCGTGGACGTATTTGGAGATGTAGCTGTTGGCCAGCCGGCTGACGATCATGCCGCCGGAGTACAGACTTAAAAGCAGGGCGCAAAAGCTCAGGGGATACTTTTGGCTGTTGGCCTGATTGAGATAGGTGGGCAGCCAGATGGTGTACATCTGGAACCCGGCCAGCAGGAAGTTGACCGCACAGAGGATGCGCAGGTCGAAAGAGCGCAGCATCTCGCCGACCGGCGCCTTTTGGCGGGTGCCGTCGGCGGCGGTGTTCTGCACTGCCGGCTGCGGGCGGCCCACTACCTTTAAGGTGAACAGGTAGGCGATGGCCGCCGCCATGATCACCAGCGAGAGCAGACTGTAAGACCAGTTCCAGCCCAGGCCGCGGTCGTTTAAAAAGCCCACGTACAGCGGGCCCAGCATGGCCCCCACCCCGAAAAAGGCGTGCAGGATGCTGATGTATTTGCTGCGGTCGTCGCCGTACAGATCGGACATGTAGGAGGCGCAGGAGCTGTCGAGCACGCTGGAGGTGACCCCCAACAGCAAAAACAGCGCCAGCAGCACCAAAAACGGCGGCATGAGGCCGATGGCCAGCAGGGTGAGGCCCATGATGAGGCACATGAAACCCACTACCCGGCTCTTGTCGAGCCGGTCTACCACCAGGCCCACGATGGCACTGGAGACCAGCATGCCGATGCTCTGCAGCACCGAGAAGTAGGAGGCCTGCTCCAGTGTGAGGTGATAGCTCTGGATGATCTTGGGCTGAGCAGTGCCGAAGAGGTTGGTGGACAGCGCGTACCCCATCATGAACACCATGAGATAGATGCATACGGCACTGCGCTTTTTACGCTGTTGCAAAAAAATGACCGCCTTTCAGAAATGCAAACGATTGCAATAGTTTTTTTGACTGTAAACAAACTGATGATACACGAATACACGGCATTTTGTCAATGCAAATATTGCTGATATGTAGGAAAATATCCCTGTATATGGCGCTGTTTGGCGGAGACAGCTTGACAGGCGAGCGGGGAGCAGGTATGATAAGAGCAGGAGTGCAAAGGCTTGCACAAACAATTTGTGTGGAGCGCCGCCTGATGCGGTGCAGGGAGGGATCGTTATGGCAACACTCAAGGATGTGGCTCAGCTGGCGGGGGTGAACATCTCTACCGTGTCGCGGGCGCTGGCGGGATCGCCCAGCATATCGGCGGCCACGGCGCAGCGGGTGAGGGCGGCGGCCGATCAGCTGGGCTACCACCCCAACCTGAGCGCCCGGGCGCTGTCGGGCAAGCGCACCGGGGTGGTGGCGCTGGCGGTACAGGACATCATGTCGCCGGTGTGGGCGCTGCTCTGCGGCGGCGTGTGTGACACGGTGGCCGCCCGCGGCGGCACGGTGATGCTGTTCACCGCCCAAAACGAGAGCGACTACCGCGAGCGGGTGCTGCCGGCGCTGCGCTCCTGCGGGGCGGACGGGGCGGTGCTGGCGCTGCTGTTTTTGGACCAGCAGCTGCAGCAGCTGACCGAAGAGACCGGTATAAAAGCGGTGCTGGCCGAGTGCCGGCCGCGGGCGGGCATCCCCTCGGTATACGCCGACCGAGAGGAGGCCAGTTACCGCGCCTGCCGCCACCTGATCGACGTGGGCTGCCGCGATATCGCGCTGGTGACGGCCCCGTGGTTTGACCACAGCTATATAGAGGGCTGCGACCGGGCAGCCGGCGGCGAGGTGCCCCACCGGGTGTACAGCGGCGAGCCCACCTACCAGGCCGGTTACCAGTTGGGGCTGGCGCTGGCGGCGGACGGGCCGCTGCCACAGGGGCTGGTGACGGTGTGCGACGAGCAGGCGCTGGGCCTGCAACACGCCTTTTTACAAAACGGCGTGCAGGTGCCGCAGGACTGCTCGGTCATCAGCCTGGAGGACAGCATGCTGGCGGTGGCCACCTGGCCGCAGCTGACGGCGGTGTCGAAACCGCTGTACCGCATCGGCGCGCGGGCGGCGGATATGCTGCTGGACATGCTCGACGGCAAAACGGCGGCGAGCCAGGTGGTGCACCACCAGCTGACCGTGCGCCAGAGCACCAGCCTGCGCTAGAGGGGAGAGAGCCATGGCGGAAAACGACCAGATACTGTTTGTGGGCAACATCGATATGGGCATATCGCTGGAGATCGAGAAGATACCCGGCCGCTGGGAGGCGCAGCGGGCCACCGAGGCCGTTTACACCACCGACGGCCGCGCCAGCCGCCAGGCGGTCGCGGCTATTGGCCTGGGCGGCCGGGCGGCCATTTTGGGCCGGGTGGGGGACGACGACTTTGGACGCCGCATTCTGTCTGACCTGACTGCGCAGGGGGTGGACACCGCCGGACTGAGCCCGGTGCCGGGCAGCCCCACCGGGCTGGTGCTGTTGTGCCGCACCCCCGGCGACGCCGCCCCCCACATCATCAGCTCCCCCGGCGCCAACGCCCAGTTTGGCCCCGACTATGTGCGGCAAAACAGCGGCCTGTTTGCCGGCCGGGCCATGACGGTGGTGGTGAACCAGATGCCGCCCGAGACGGTGCTGGCAGCGGTGCAGACCGCCCGGCGGCAGGCTCCCGGCGGCACGGTGATACTGGACCCATCCCCCATTGAGAGCCTGCCGGCCGAGCTGCTGGCCCAGGTGGATGTGGTGCTGCCGGACGAGTGGGACATCGCCCACCTGACCGGGTGCGGCACCCCCACCATGGGACATGCCCGGCTGGCGCTGTCGCGGCTGCTGGAGCAGGGGGCCCGGGCAGTGGTGCTCAAGTGTGAGGGGGGCGCGCTCATCGCCACCGCCAACGAGTTCATCACCCTGGGCGAGTGTGACATCAGCGAGGCGGTGGACAAAAACGGCGATAAGGACATTTTTATCGCCGCGCTGTGCATGGCGCTCTCGCAGAGACAGGCGCTGTACCCGGCGGTGGTGTACGCCCGGGCGGCAGCCATGTTCTCCCGCGCGGCGCGGGGGATATCGGCCCGGCTGCCCACCCAGCGGCAGCTGCAGAACTACCTGAAGAAAAACCCGCTCTTTAAGAGCCGCGGCTGACTGCACCGGCGGTGCGGCAGCGCGGCGGCGCGCGAAAAGAGGAGCGCGGGGACCAGAAAAGGTCCTCGCGCTCCTCTTTTTTTGTGGGGCGCATATACCGGGCGGGGCAGGGGGCGGATCGCCCGCCGGAGCTGGGGCTGATGGGGGCTGATTTGAGCTTGTTTGAGCCTGTTTGGGCGGGGGCAGTACTTGCGGGCAGGGGGACTAAAAGCAGTCCCAGTTATAGAGGATGCGGCTGGTGTCGCCGGCGGCCAGCGCTCCGGCAGGGGCAAAAAAGCCGGCCACGCCGCTGTCGCCCCACATGATCTCGCGGCTGCCCAGGCCGGCGCTGTCTATCTGCAGCAGCAGCTGGCTGTAGGGGGCGTAGCGGCCGTGACAGTCGCGCGGGTCCTCTTGGGTGAAGGCGGGGTAGCCGCCGAGCTTGTGGCCGAAACCGGACAGGTCGTTAAAGGGGTCCTCGGTCAGCGCGTCGGGCAGGTCGTACCAGTGGGCCAGCGGCACCTGGGGGTAAAAACTGGCCCACAGGGCGCAAAAGGCGGCGTCGAAGCGGTGATCGCAGCTGCTCATCCCTTCTTCTTCCAGCGAGAATCGCAGGCCAAAACAGCCGGTAAAGGGGAAGTAATCATCTTCTTCCCCATAGGGGTGGTAGCGGGGGCGCACCTGCTCGGCGGTGACGGCGAGATCGACACGGGGCCAGAAGAGCACCCGGCTGGCGGACTGGTCGTCCAGCGCGTCAAAGTTTTGCAGGCCCAGCAGATCGTCGTTTAAAATGTAGAACTGGACCAGACCTGCCGGCGGGTAGAGACTGTTGGCGGGGAGCTCCTCACAGCGGATCTGGGCCAGCAGAGTGAGCTGCTGACCGGCGGCGGTGGTGGGCACGGCGGCGCCGGGCGGCAGGTAGGGCAGACCGCCCAGCTTGCTGGCGGCCAGAGCGGGAGTATCGCCGGTGAGCGCCAGGCGTATGACCGGCTGCCGGGTGCGCAGATACAGCTCTTTGAGCACCGCCTGGACCATGTCGGCGGTGTAGGGAGCGGCGGCCGGCCGGGAGGGTGGCGCTGGAGTTGGGCCGGTCTTCTTTTTAAAGAGATCGAGTAGTCCCACGGGGGGCACCTCCTTACAACAGATGGGTGTTTGCCGATACCAGTATAGCAGACCGGCGCCGACCTGCCCACTGCCTGGGGGCCGCCAGGCGCAAAAAAAGAGCGGCCGGCAGCCGCTCTCTTACGGGGGAAGAAGATACCGCGATCGCGCAGAAAGGTGTTACTTGGACGCCTCGACGGTGATGGTGTCGGTATTGCCTTCCTTCATGCTTTTTTCCAGCTCGGTCATCAGCACTTTGAAGGAGTCGGAAGAGTTGGTGGCGCCGGCGACGGCGTCCATCTTCTCGGCCGACTGTTTCTCTTTGTACTGCTCGGCGATGTCGCCGTAGAACTTCTCGGGCCAGGTGCCGGTGGCCTCCATATAGCTCTTGTACTCGGCGTCTTGAGATTTTAGCTTGCCGTCGGCGTTTTTGGCGTCGAAGGTGACGTCGCTGACTTTGCCGTCTTTGACGGTGACCTCGACGAATTCGGTCCAGCCGTGCTCGTCGGCGTCTTTGTACTGGGCTTTGTAGGCGCCGTCTTTATAAGACGAGCCGCAGCCCACGAATACCAGCAGCGCGCAGCAAGCCGCCACTGCCATGGCCATAAACTTTTTCATCTCGCATACCTCCATAATTTACCTGCCCGGCAAATGTGCCCGGACACTCTGCGGGTATTCTTCCCTAGAGTAGCCCTAACTATACACGTGCATAGCGGCACTGTCAACGCATTTGGAAAAATTTCTGCAAAGTGTACAAAAATGGTAAACTTTAAGACCGATGTTCGTTGTATCCACCGTCGGCATACGGTTGACAGCGCCGCCCATACTCTTTAAAATAGAGCGTATTCACAGGCCGGGCGCGGGATGCCCGGCTTTTTGGCCCGGTACAGACCGGGGCGACAGAGGAGGGGGGAGTGCCGGTGGTCAACGAAAAACGCGCCCGCCGCCGCGGCAGTGCTGCGGTGGCGGTGCTGATCGCGGTGGCGCTGGCGGCGGTGGGCATCTACTCGTTTTGGGATGACTGGCGCGCCACCCCCCACACCACCAGCGACTTTTTGATGAACACCTTTGTGTCGCAGACGGTGTACGGCAAAAACGCCCAGCGGGCGGCCGACGAGGTGGTGGCGGCCCTGTCGGGCTTTGAGGACGACTTTTCGATGTACCGCGAGAACTCGCCCATCGCCCAGATCAACCGCAGCGCCGGGGTGGCGCCGGTGGCGGTGCCGGAGCAGGTGTACCAGCTGATCGCCACCGCGTACGACTACTGCGCGCAGACAGACGGGCTGTTTGACGTGACCACCGGGCCGCTGTCGGTGCTGTGGAACGTGACCGGCGACACGCCGCACGTGCCCGGACAGCAGGAGCTGAGCCAGGCGCTGGAGCTGGTGGACTACCGCGATATCCTCCTGGACCCCGAGGCCCGGACGGTGATGCTGCGGCGGCCGGGGCAGATGATCGACCTGGGGGCCATCGCCAAGGGGTACGCCTGCCGGGTGGCGGGCGAGATATACCGCCGCTACCAGGTGGGCGGTGCGGTGCTCTCGGTGGGGGGCAACATTTACACCTACGGTAAAAAGCCGGGCGGAGGGGCGTATGATATTGGCCTCTCGACCCCCGAAAAGGACCGCCAGCACACCTTGGGGACGCTGCACGCCGACGGAATGGTGGTGGCCACCTCCGGCGGGTACGAGCGGTATTTTGAGGAGCAGGGCATCCGCTACCACCACATCTTTGACCCGCGCACCGGCTACCCCTCCCAGCAGGACCTGCTCTCGGTGACGGTGGTGGCCGAGGACGGGGCGCTGGCCGACTTTTTATCCACCTACTTTTTTGTGGCCGGCTCACAGGCGGCCATCGACTGTTTGGACCGCAGCGAGTTCTCGCTTATTTTGGTGGACAGCGAGAAGAACGTCTATATCTCGCCGGCGCTAAAAGACCAGTTTGCCCTGACCAGCAGCGACTATACGCTGGCGGCACCGTAGTAGCGGCGCCGCCGAATATCACCAGAGGGGAGGCGGACCTGTGACTTCGCGACAGATACAGCAGAAGACCCGGCGGGTGGCCTTTTTGGGGCTGCTGTTTGCGCTGGCCATTTTGCTGTCGTTTATAGAGGGGTTGGTGCCGCCGCTGCCGATGATGCCGCCGGGGGTGAAGCTGGGGCTGGCGAACATCGTGACCATGTACTGCCTGGTACTGCTGGACTTTAGGGCCGCCTTGACGGTGACGGCGCTCAAGGGGCTGTTTGCCTTTTTGACCCGGGGCGCGGTGGCGGCGGCCATGAGCCTAGGGGGGAGCGTGCTCTCGCTTTTGGTGATGGCGCTGGTGTGGCGGCTGACCAAAAAGCGGTGCAGTATGCTCACCATGGGGCTGACCGGCGGCTTTTTTCACAACATGGGACAGCTGTGTGTGTCGGTGCTGATCTTAAAGACCACCGCCGCCTTTTACTACCTGCCGGTGCTGGCGGTGGCGGGGCTGGTGATGGGCTTTATCACCGGTGTGACCCTGCAGGTGCTGATGCCCCACATTGGGCGGCTGCAGCAGGACCTTGGGCCGCCAGCCGGTCGGCGGCGCTAGCGGCAAACTGGCGGCAGAGGAGATATTTTGCGGGCGGGCCGGTGCGGTTCCGCTCTTTTTTGCGGGTACTGCGGGTGCTGGGATGTAGATAAATGGGCGGGTCAAAAGAACGGGCAGCGGCGAGAAGGGAGCAGATAAAGCGGGATGGCGCAAACCGCTGCGCGCGGTAGGCGCTGCCTGCTGCGAGCCGGCTGTGCTGTGTATAAAAGGCGCCGGGCGGGGCGCTGCGGTATAGCGCCGGGCGCGTTGGGCTACACTGTTAGCGCGCCGAGACGGCACCCGGCGCACCTTGGGGGCGGCAGAAGTAGAGACGGACTTACCGGGCGGGCACCAAAAAGGGGCGGCTGCCCCAAATTGGCGGCAGCCGCCCCCTGGGGGGTGCAACTGGTCATTTGATCTCGATCTGGTGGCGCACATCGGCGACCGGCGCCTTTTTGGGCAGCTTCAACTCGAGGATGCCGTTTTGATAGCTGGCGTCGATGGCGGCGGTGTCGATATCGCTGATATCGAAGCTGCGGCGATAAGAGCCATAGCGGCGCTCCCGGCGGACAAAGCGGCCCTGGTCGTCTTTTTCCTCGCTCTTTTCGTCGTGGGTGGCGCTGATACACAGCTCGTCGCCCTGGATATCGATGTGCAGGTCTTTTTTGTCAAAACCGGGCAGCTCGGCCTGCAGCAGGTAGTGGTCGCCCCGATCTACGATATCGGTGCGGAACTGGCCGAAACCGGCGCCCATATCGCCAAATAGGCTCTTCTCCATATCGTCGAGATAGGAAAACAGATTGTGTTCATTTCTGCCAAACGGGATCAGTGCGGACATAGTAGGTACCTCTCTTTCGTGTAATACTTGGGGATGGGGTTTCGTGTGTGTAGTTTGGTGCTCTAGTCGCTATTCGTCTGCATGTGCATCGCTTCCTTTTTTGTTTCTGTCTACAGTTTATCCGGTGTGTTTTACCGATCTTTTATATTTTTGTGAACGCTTTTTGAATTTTAGCACTCTTTGATATAGAGTGCTAAAATTGTGGATATGGGGGAATTGGTGCCCAGAGAAAGCGCGTATTTTTCGTCGCTTTTGCTATCAACCATCGGTGCTTGTTGTGCTATACTAAACATAGAGGGGCGCCGGTGTGGGCGCCCCAATACGCGGCGGCAAAAGCCGCCGGAGGCAGGTGAAGACCATGCAGGAACAGATCGTGAAAGTGGCCACCTTCAACCTAAAGCGCGACGGCCGCTTTAATCCCCGCACCTGGGAGCACCGGCGCAAGATGGCTGCCAAGGTGATCCGCAACTCCGGCGCCAGCATCATCGGCGTGCAGGAGCTGCTGCTCTCGATGCGCGAGGACATACAGCAGCTGCTGGGCAACTACAGCTTTTTTGGCTGGGGCCGCAAAAAAGACCTGGGGGACGAGCACGCGGACATCATCGTCAAGAACCAGGATATCGATGTGCTGTTCCACGATACGTTTTGGCTGTCTAAAAAGCCCCAGAGTCAGGGCAGCCGGTACGCCTTTGCCATTTTTCCCCGGGTGTGCACCGTGGCTGAGGTGTACTTTAAACAGAGCCACCGGCGCCTGCGGGTATTCAATACCCATTTTGACCATCTGCTGCCCATGTCGCGGGTGTTGGGGGTCAACGTGATCTTTCAGCGCATCCAGCAGTACCAGCAGATAGACCCGCTGCCCACCATCCTGATGGGGGACCTGAACGCCACCCCCGACAGTTTGCCGGTGCGGCTCATCCGCGAGAACCGACACGGCTACGATTTCCACTTTACCGACGTATTTTCGACATTGGCCCAGAGCGGGCAGGGGGTCAACACCTTTCACTACTTTAAGGGCAAAGACCGGCACAAGACCCGTTTTGACTACATCTTCGTCACCCAGGAATTTGACATCCTCGATGTGGCGCTGGACAAGTACAGCATCCGCGGTATCTACCCGTCGGACCATTATCCCATTCTCACCACGCTGCGCCTGCCCGGCGAAGCGCCCCCGGCGGACACCGCCGCCAGCTGATGGGACAAAAGGCAAAAAAGAGTGCGCGGCCCGAGTTTGTTCGGGCCGCGCGCTTTTTGCTGCGGGGAGATAGAGTGCTGCCGGGCGCCGGCGGTGGACCGGCCCGCGGGCATGGAGATATGCCGCTGTATGGGATTGTGGACAGGCGGCGATGCAGACCCGACCGCTGGAGCACAGCGGCGGGCCGGTGCGGCCGCAGACGCAGTACCCGGCTGCCCCAACTCGAGCTGACGGGCAGCTGGTGGGGGCCGGCGGTGATAGAGAGGCTGTTGACCGGCCCGGACGGGGCTGTACGCGGCGACCAAATGAGCAGCGCGCGACAAAGAGCGGACGCCTGGCGCCGGTAACTGGGGATGAGCGGCCAGGAGGGCGTGCGGCGGGAGATATATCGGCACGGCCAGCGCCAGAGAGACAGGGGGCATAAGGGGCGGCACCGACATGGTCAGCGGCGGCGCTTTTTAGCGCAGGCCGAACTGGGGGCTCTCGATCACCGCGCGCATCTGGCACAGGCAAAAGGGGTGCCCGGCAGGGTCGAGCATGACGCGCCAGCCGTCGTCAAACTGCGCCGCGGCCACCGTCGCCCCGCACTGGAGCGCATGGGCCACAGCCCCATCCAGATCGTTCACGGCAAAGTCGAGGTGGGCCATCTGCTGCTGGGCGCCGGGCTCGGACGGCCAGACCGGCGGCGTGTACGACGGCTCGCGCTGAAAGGTGATGCCGGGATAGGCCCCCTGCGCCGCGCCCGGCGGGCCCACGATGGCCCAATCTCCGTCGTGATAGGCGATCTCCCACCCGAGCAGGGAGGCGTAGAACCGGGCCAAGGCGCAGGGGTCTTGACAGTCCAGGGTAAAGGCGTACATTTTGATCTTCAGCTGATCGCTCATAATCAGATACCTCCTGTGAAAAGCCCATGTGGGGCGGACGGCCCTATAGGGCTGCGTTTTTTACAGTCTAAGCGCTGGCGGCGGGAATGTCAAACCGCTGCCGGACATGTAGAGTGTGCGCGGCAGCGGCGGCTGGGGCGGCGGCGAAAGGCGGGCAGTTTGCCGGTGGCGCCGGGGGGAGGAACGCCGGGGGATGGGGCAGCGCGGCGGGCGTGCCTGTACCGGGGATGGAGCCGAGCGGCGCCGGAGGTGCTAAAAGGGATGAAAAAAAGAGCCAATACCGTTTGTGGTATCGGCTCTTGGCTATATGGTGAAAACTAGAGTTCGAGATCGACCTGATAGTCGCCGTCGATGCGGATATAGTCGCAACCGTACCGCTTACAGGCGGCCAGATTGCTCCGGTTTTCGGCCAGCAGCGCCTGCTGGTCGCAGCTGTCGCTCTGCCGCCACTCGATATCGCTGGCGTGGGAGAGGATCTGGCGGTAGTACTGCCGGATATAGTCTTCGCTGAAGAGCAGGCAGCGGTACTGGATGTGGGGCAGATACCAGGCGTCGAAGTCGTCGCGCCAGGTAAAGGGGATGTAGCAGCCCTCGATGACCAGATCCTGCCGGTTCTCGATGGCGGTCTTGGCCATCTCGCGCACGATGGGCCAGAGATAGCCGGTCAGCGCCTCGTCGCTGCTGAGCGGGGTCAGGTCGGTGTGGCCGCTGCGGATGAGCCCCATTTTGAGGTGGTCGATCGAGAGGTAGGGGAACCCGTATTTTTCGAGCAGACGCTGGGCCAGCAGCGTTTTGCCGGTGTGGGTGCCCCCGGCGATAAAAACGACCATGCGATATCTCCTCCTGCACAGATATAGTCCCGGGGCCGGCCGGGGAGTAGTTTAGGCGAGAGCGGCGGCGCTTACTGCTCGCCGTCGCCCGGGCGGCTGTCTGCCGGGGGAGTGGCGGGCAGGTCGCCGGTAAATTCCAGCTCTTCCTTGGGCGGGGTGGCGGCCTCGATCTTTTCGCGCTCGGCCTTTTTGCGGGCCTCGATCTTTTTCATGGTGCGGCGCTGGAAAAACTTGCGCACCGCGTAGACGGCCAAAAAGACCAGTAGAAAATATACCAGCGACTGCCCTACGATGTAAGACGTCTCTGCCAATGCCTGATTGTTCACGTTCTGCCTCCTGAATGGTTGCGTAAGGTGGTAGTAGATAGCCCGGCGGGGACCGGCCACGATATGGACGGCGGCCCGGCCGCGCCGCGACCGGTACCCGCCGGTGTGCAAGAGCACCTAAAAAGGGGTGGCAAACCACACAAGGCGATTATACCACACCCCTTCATGGGTATCAACTTGCCGGGCCGGTCAGTTGTGGGCGGCCGGGTGGATGCGGTGCTCGTACCGGCGGTGCAGCAGCACTAAGCAGAGGACGAGCAGGCCGATGGAGACCGCCAGCGACAGCAGTGCGCTGGTGGTGAAACCGGCCACCAGATAGCCCACGAAACAGCATCCCGCCGCCACGGTGGCGTAGGGCAGCTGGCTGGAGACGTGGTCGATATGGTTGCAGCCGGCGCCGGCCGAGGAGAGGATGGTGGTGTCGGAGATGGGGGAGCAGTGATCGCCGTACACCGCGCCGGCCAGGATGGCGGCGAAGATGATGGGGATGAGCTGGGGCGCCGAGTGGCGCGAGATCTCGACCGAGATGGGGATGAGCATGGCGAAGGTGCCCCAGGAGGTGCCGGTGGCAAAGGCCAGCAGCCCGGCCACGGCAAAGATGACGGCCGGGAAGATCTGCAGCGGGAAGTGAGAGCTGCGCACCAGCTCGCCCACGTATTTGCCGGTCATCAGGTAGTCGCTGCACACGCTGCCGATGGTCCAGGCCAGCACCATGATGGTGATGGCGCTGATCATCGACTTGATGCCGGTGGTGACCCCCTCAAAGAATTTGGAGAAGGTCATCAGCCGGCGGGGGATATACAGCACCAGCGCCACCAGCAGCGCGCCAAAGGCACCGTAGGTGAGCGAGCGGTTGGAGTCGGTGTTGGCAAACGCCTCGAGCAGGCCCACCTTTTGACCGTCTACCGTGCTGCCCAGGCCGCCGGTGATGAGCATGGCGGTGACGGTAAAGACGATGAGCGAGGCGATTGGCAGCAGCAGGTCCCAGATGGTGCCGCGGTCGGAGGCCTCGACCTGGCTGAGCTCGTCGCCGCTCTTGCCGCCCCGGTCGGCGCCGGGGATGACTTTGCCCTCCAGCGCCTCGTCCTCGAATTTGGCCATGGGGCCGAAATCCAGCTTGGTGACAGCCAGCACCACCAGCATGATGACGGTGAGGATGGCGTACATGTTAAAGGGGATGGACTGCAGGAAGGTGGCCATGCCGTTTTGGGTGGCGCCGGTATCGGCCAGCACCGAGATGGCGTAGGCGGCAAAGCTGGAGACCGGCGCGATGGCGCAGATGGGGGCGGCGGTGGCGTCGATGATATAGGCCAGCTTGGCCCGCGATATGAGGTGCTTGTCGGTGATGGGGCGCATGACGGTGCCCACCGTCAGGCAGTTAAAGTAGTCGTCGATAAAGATGAGCACGCCCAGGCCGCTGGTGGCCAGCATGGCCCCGGTGCGGTTTTTTATTTTTTTAGAGGCCCAGTCGCCGTAGGAGCGGGAGCCGCCGGACATGGTGACCACGCACACCAGCGCCCCCAGCAGCGACAAAAAGATGACCATATAGGCGTTGTCGCCCAGCTTGCCGGTGATGATTTCGAACATCTCGGTCATGGCGCTGATGGGGTTGCCGCGGGTGTAGATGAGCAGCCCGGACAGGATGCCCAGAATGAGCGAAGAGATGACCTCTTTGGTCACCAGAGCCAGCACGATGGCGATGAGCGGCGGCACCAGTGACAGTATGCCAAAGTTTTCCATTGTATATCCCCCTACAAAAAAGCGGTAAAATAATAGGGAACAGCGCCGCGGGCGCTGTTCCCACCCACAAAAAACGGCCGCTAAGGCCTTTACTCTATTCCTACACACAAATTTAGCATACCTGTCGCCAAAATACAACAAGATCTGCACATTCTGGGCTGATCTTGGGGACTCTGGCCATGATTTTCCAGCCCATCTGCCCGTTTGGCTTGCTTTTGCCGGCCCTGTATATTAAAATGAACTAGAATATTGAAAGCGCACCGACTGGCTGCCGCGGCCCCTGTTTACAGGGCTTTGCCGGCCTGCGGGGCGCCCCCTGAGGAGGAAGAGCTATGCCCCGCAAGTTTCTCATCACCACCGACTCCACCACCGACTTTGACGCCGGTTACATCAAAGAGCACGATATCCACATGGTCCCGCTGTCGTTTCAGCTGGAAGGTAAGCTGTACCCCGACCTGAATGCCGGCGACGGCGGCGATTACAAGTGGTTTTACGACCAGCTGCGCCACGGGGCGATGCCCACCACCACCCAGGTGAACCCCGGCGACGCCCGCGACTTTTTTGAGCCGCTGATCAAAGAGGGATACGATATCCTGCACCTGGCTTTCTCCTCTGGTCTCAGCGGCACTTACGGCAGTATGGTGGTGGCGGCCGACGACCTGATGGCTGAGTACCCCGACTGTAAGATCGTGGTCATCGACTCGCTGTGCGCCTCGTTGGGGGAGGGGCTTTTGTACCACCACATGCGCCGCCTGCAAGACGAGGGCAAGACGCTGGAGGAGATCGCCGACTGGACGGAAAAAAACAAGCTCAAGGTGTGCCACATCGTGATCGCCGACGACCTGCACCACCTGCAGCGGGGCGGCAGGGTCTCGAAGACCACGGCCATCGTGGGTACGATGCTGGGCATCAAGCCCATCATCCATCTGCTCGATGAGGGCAAGCTCATTCCGGTGGGCAAGACCCGCGGCCGCAAGGCGGGCATCAAGAACCTGTTGGATACGATGGCCGAGAAGTTTGTCCCCGAGGAAAACGACTGTGTATATATCTGCCACGCCGACTGCCTGGACGACGCCCAGGCTATGGCCGCGGAGATCCGCCGCCGCTTTGGTGTAAAGGAGATCTACATCAACTATATCGGCGCGGTCATCGGCAGCCACACCGGTACCGGGACCATGTCTATCTTTTTTATGGGAGATAAGCGCCAGTAGCCCGGCAGCAGGCCGAATGAAAAAAGTGGCAAGAGGCCCGACACTGTGTAAGACAGTGTCGGGCCTCTTGCTTTTTGCTGCCCGTATGGACGGAGAGGTTGCAGCTGCTTTATATATAGGTGTTTTACAATATGTTTATGAGGTTACTTACTATTTACCGACGCCCCAAAAAATAAGATCAGTGCAAAACAGCAGCTGAATAAGCAACTGTTTTGTAACAATTGTGATAATACGCAGAAATTTGTTTATGTATTTATTGGCTACATGCAGATATCTGAAAATAACAGTTATTACAAAAATAGATATAGATACTTTAAAAATTTTTAATTGATTTTATAATCATAGATATAGAGCGGTTGGGTATACAAAACACATATAAATTTTGCAAAGAAGGGGTGTAATGATGAAAAGGATTGTTTTGGCATGTACGGTGCTGTCGATGCTGCTGTCGCTCGCGCTGACCGGTTGCGGGGACGGCAAAGACGGCGGCGGCAGTGAGAGCAAGTGGAACAGTATCGTCTACGTCTGCTCCAACCTGGGGGACAAGTCGTTTTGCGATGTCTCCTGGAAAGGGGTGCAGGATGGAGCCGAGGACAACGATATCGGCACGGTCAAGTGTATCGAATTTGGCCGCGACACCAAATCGAAGATGGAGCCTACCATGGTGGATGCGGCGGACGCCTATGACCTGATCGTCTCCTCGGGCGGGGAGATGCTGGAGATCGTGGAAAAGATCTGGGAGGACTACCCTCAAAAGCGCTTTATCATGTTTGATATCGACCCGCTCTATGAAAATAAGATGACCAACGTGTTCTGCATCAACTTCCGCCAGAATGAGGGGGACTTCCTGGCCGGTGCGCTGGCCGAGAAGATCTCGAAAACGGGAACTATCGGCTATGTGGGCTCGATGGAGGCGGTGGTCATACAGGACTTTATGGTCGGCTACATTGCCGGCGCCGTGTACGCCGACCCCAACGCCAAGGTGGCGGTCTCCTATATCGGCAACTCTCAGGACTCGCCCAAGGCCAAGGAGCTGGCCGGTATCCAGATAAACGTAAATAATGCCGATGTGCTGCACCAGGTAGCCGGTGCGGCCGGGCTGGGGCTCTTTCAGGCCTGCCTGGAAAATGGGAAGAAGTGGGCTATCGGTGTGGACGCCGACCAGCGCAACTATTTTTTAGAGACCGATCCGGAGCTGGCTGATGTGATCTTGACCTCTATGGAGAAGCGGACCAACGTGGCGGTGCGCGAAGCCATCAACAAGACCTATGCGGGCAAACTGGCTTATGGCACGCTGGAAAAGTGGGGCGTGGCTAAGAAAGTGACCGTTTTGGCCGAAAACGACTTTTATAAGGAGCATGTGCCCGCCGAGGTGCAGGCGTATATAGACGACCTGGAAGAGAAGGTGGCGGCGGGGAAGATCGAGATCGACTCCGCTTACGGGATGGATACCGAGACCTATAACGCGCTGCGCAACAGCGTGAAGCCGTGAATGCTTGCGGGAGAGGCGCCGGGGAGAGTGACGTTGTTAAAGACGGCGCTCTGCCCGCAGAGCTATAAAAAGCACAGTCTCATATTATAAAGGACGGCAGAATGTGCGCACGGTAGCCGGCGTTTGTGGCTGTTAGCCGGTGTGATTTGTGCATATATGTAAAGGGACATGCCGGGCCTAGGGCGGAAAATAAACCGTTTTGTGTAAGACGACCGGTGTTAGGCTGCTTTTTTCTATCTTAGACAAGTGGGCTCCCCAGCCATTTTTGCGGATAGTCAATTGCCTGAATTTTTCTGTCAATCCGTCGGAAAAAGCATTTTACATGAAAGAAATACAGCAAAACGTAAAATGGAAACGTTTTTAACACAAAGTGTTATGGTGTAATTGCACAATAAGGATGGCGGCCATTTTTGGAAAACAGAGAAGATAGCCCCCAGCCGTTGACCCGGCGAATGGGCAATGCTAGAATGGGCGCAAATCAAGTCCCCCGTGGGGCTGATAGGGAGGAGAACAACAATGAAAAAACTCATGGCAATGCTGCTGGCCTCGGCCATGCTGTTGTCGGTCGCACTGACCGGCTGCGGCGATGACAAGGACGGCGGCAAAGAAGGCAAGCTGAACAGCATCGTCTACGTGTGTTCGAACCTGGGCGACAAATCATTCTGCGATGTCTCTTGGAAAGGCGTGCAGGAAGGCGCTAAAGTAAACGATATCAGCAAGGTAAAATGTATCGAGTACGGCCAGGACACCAAATCGAAGATGGAGCCCACCATGGTCGACGCGACGGACACCTACGATCTGATCATCGCCTCCGGCGGCGAGATGGTCGAGATCGTCGAAAAATTCTGGGAGGATTACCCGGATAAACGGTTCATCATCTTTGATGTGGACCCCCTGTACGAGAACAAGATGTCCAACGTGTTCTGCATCAACTTCAAGCAGAACGAGGGCGACTTCCTGGCCGGCGCGCTGGCCTCGAAAATGTCTAAGACCGGCACAGTCGGTTATGTAGGCGCCGCAGAAGTGGTGGTTATCCAGGACTTCATGGTCGGCTACATCGAGGGTGCTGTCTACGCTAACCCCAACGCCAAAGTGGCTGTTTCTTACATCGGTAACTGGTCTGACTCCCCGAAAGCCAAAGAGCTGGCCAACGTACAGATCACCGTCAACAACGCAGACGTTCTGCACCAGGTAGCCGGCGGCGCCGGTCTGGGCCTGTTCCAGGCTTGCTTGGAAAACGGCAAGAAGTGGGCCATCGGCGTGGATGCCGATCAGCGCGACTTCTTCCTTGAGACCGATCCGGAGCTGGCTGACGTGATCCTGACCTCTATGGAGAAACGGGTAAACGTCGCTCTGCTGGAGGCCATCAACAAGACTTATTCGGGCGAGCTGTCCTACGGCACGCTGGAAAAATGGGGCGTTGGCAAACAGGTAACTGTGCTGGCCGAGAACGACTTCTATAAAGAGAACGTTCCCGCCGACGTACAGAGCTACATCGACGATCTGGAGACCAAGATCACCAACGAAGAGATCGAGATCAGCTCGGCTTACGGCATGAGCACCGAGACCTACAACGCGCTGCGCGACAAGGTAAAACCGTAACGAACGGATCTTCCCTTTAAAAACAGCTTTTGATAAAGAGGACCGAGCGATAAAGGCTCGGCCCTCTTTTTTGCTGTGCAGGCCGAGCGCCGGTACTTTATAACGGTGCTGGTGTGACATATGATGGGGTACATGATGGGGAAAAGCGATTTGTGGCCCACGATAAATGCGCACATGCTGCAAAATATGTTGAAAAGAGGGCCTGACAGGTGTATGGACACAAGAGTGTACGAAAAAAGAATAGGTATACAGTGCGGTTTTAGTGATTAGAACAACAAGATCACAAAAAGCAATTTGCAACATACACAAAAAACGAATAACCTGTTAATGCGATATGTTGAATATGTCTTTTTTGTGTTGACGGCTTGAAAACGGCGATGGTATAATCCATTTATCAAATTTGCCAATCCTGGCATTTTAGGAGAGAAGGAGAATACCAATGAAAAAACTCATGGCAATGCTGCTTGCCTCGTCTATGCTGTTGTCAGTTGCGCTGACCGGCTGCGGCGACGACAAAGACGGCGGCGACGGCAAAGACGGCAAGTACAACAGTGTCGCGTATGTCTGCGGCAACATCGGTGACAAATCTTTCTGCGACGTATCCTGGAAAGGCGTGCAAGAAGGCGCCGAAGACAACAACATCAAATCGAAAGTCATCGAGTATGGCGCCGACACCAAATCGAAGATGGAGCCTACCCTGAACGACGCTGCCGACACCTACGACATCGTAGTTGCCTCCGGCGGTGAGATGGCTGAGATCCTGGAGAAATTCTGGGAGGATTACCCGAATAAACGGTTCATCCTGTTTGATATTGACCCCGATTACGACAACAAGATGTCCAACGCTTTCTGCATCAACTTCAAGCAGAACGAGGGCGACTTCCTGGCCGGCGCGCTGGCTCAGAAGATGTCTAAGACCGGGACCATCGGCTTTGTCGGCGGCGGCGAGGTCGTTGTTATCCAGGACTTCCTGGTAGGTTACATCCAGGGTTCCAAATACGCCAATGAGTCTGGTAAAGTGGCGATCGCTTTCATCGGTAACTGGACTGACTCGGCGAAAGCCAAAGAGTTGTCTGGCGTACAGATCAACACCAGCAACGCCGACGTGCTGCATCAGGTGGCTGGTTCTGCCGGTCTGGGCCTGTTCCAGGCTTGCCAGGAGAACGGCAAAAAATGGGCTATCGGTGTTGACGCCGACCAGCGCGATTACTTCCTCGAGACCGATCCGGATCTGGCTGACGTTATCCTGACTTCCATGGAGAAAAAGTGTGACGTTGCTATCCGTGACGCTATCAACAAGACCTTTAAAGGTGAAGCCGAGTACGGCACCTTGGTAAAATGGGGCGTTGCTGAGGGCGTAACCGTTCTGTCGGAGAACGACTTCTACAAAGAGAACGTTCCCGCTGACGTACAGTCTTACATCGATGATGTCGAGGCGAAGATCACCGCTGGTGAGATCAAGATCGACACCATGTATGGTATGGCTACCGACGTGTACAACGCTCTGCGTGACGGCGTTAAAGCCTAAGCTTTTAGTAAAGTACTTACAAGCGAGCTATTCATTAAAGAGAGCGGACTTTATGTCCGCTCTCTTTTTACGCTCATTTAAGACGGGCATGACTTGCATAGGGCTGTACTGGGTCTCATTAGAAAGAACTGCTATAAAAAAGAGATAGAATAGAGGGCGATATAAAAATCAAATTCGTAAATACTTGCTATGGTGTATAAAATTATTTAGCTATATACACAAAAAAGAAAATAAATTTTGTGCAATAAAAAATGAGGGTGACAAAAATAACATACAAAGTGCACGAGAATATAGAGCTGGGTTACAGCAAAATGTTAAATCTCGGGACAAGCAGTTGACGGCAAATTTACGCAAGTGCTATAATCCAGTTGTTGATTTTGCCAATCCTGGCAATCTTGAAAAGAGAAGGAGAAAACACACATGAAAAAACTCATGGCAATGTTGCTCGCTTCTGCCATGCTGCTGTCGGTCGCACTGACCGGCTGCGGTGATGACAAAGACAGCGGCGACGGCAAAGACGGTAAGTACAACAGTGTCGCATTCGTTTGCGGCAACATCGGCGACAAGTCCTTCAACGATGTATCCTGGAAAGGTGTACAGGAAGGCGCCGAGGAGAACAACATCAAATCGAAAGTCATCGAGTACGGCGCCGATACCAAATCGAAGATGGAGCCTACCCTGAACGACGCTGCCGATACCTACGACATCGTAGTTGCCTCCGGCGGTGAGATGGCCGAGATCCTGGAGAAATTCTGGGAGGATTACCCGAACAAACGGTTCATCCTGTTTGATATCGACCCCGATTACGACAACAAGATGTCCAACGCTTTCTGCATCAACTTCAAGCAGAACGAGGGCGACTTCCTGGCCGGCGCGCTGGCTCAGAAGATGTCTAAGACCGGGACCATCGGCTTTGTCGGCGGCGGCGAGGTCGTTGTTATCCAGGACTTCCTGGTAGGTTACATCCAGGGTTCCAAATACGCCAATGAGTCTGGTAAAGTGGCGATCGCTTTCATCGGTAACTGGACTGACTCGGCGAAAGCCAAAGAGTTGTCTGGCGTACAGATCAACACCAGCAACGCCGACGTGCTGCATCAGGTGGCTGGTTCTGCCGGTCTGGGCCTGTTCCAGGCTTGCCAGGAGAACGGCAAAAAATGGGCTATCGGTGTTGACGCCGACCAGCGCGATTACTTCCTCGAGACCGATCCGGATCTGGCTGACGTTATCCTGACTTCCATGGAGAAAAAGTGTGACGTTGCTATCCGTGACGCTATCAACAAGACCTTTAAAGGTGAAGCCGAGTACGGCACCTTGGTAAAATGGGGCGTTGCTGAGGGCGTAACCGTTCTGTCGGAGAACGACTTCTACAAAGAGAACGTTCCCGCTGACGTACAGTCTTACATCGATGATGTCGAGGCGAAGATCACCGCTGGTGAGATCAAGATCGACACCATGTATGGTATGGCTACCGACGTGTACAACGCTCTGCGTGACGGCGTTAAAGCCTAAGCTTTTAGTAAAGTACTTACAAGCGAGCTATTCATTAAAGAGAGCGGACTTTATGTCCGCTCTCTTTTTACGCTCATTTAAGACGGGCATGACTTGCATAGGGCTGTACTGGGTCTCATTAGAAAGAACTGCTATAAAAAAGAGATAGAATAGAGGGCGATATAAAAATCAAATTCGTAAATACTTGCTATGGTGTATAAAATTATTTAGCTATATACACAAAAAAGAAAATAAATTTTGTGCAATAAAAAATGAGGGTGACAAAAATAACATACAAAGTGCACGAGAATATAGAGCTGGGTTACAGCAAAATGTTAAATCTCGGGACAAGCAGTTGACGGCAAATTTACGCAAGTGCTATAATCCAGTTGTTGATTTTGCCAATCCTGGCAATCTTGAAAAGAGAAGGAGAAAACACACATGAAAAAACTCATGGCAATGTTGCTCGCTTCTGCCATGCTGCTGTCGGTCGCACTGACCGGCTGCGGTGATGACAAAGACAGCGGCGACGGCAAAGACGGTAAGTACAACAGTGTCGCATTCGTTTGCGGCAACATCGGCGACAAGTCCTTCAACGATGTATCCTGGAAAGGTGTACAGGAAGGCGCCGAGGAGAACAACATCAAATCGAAAGTCATCGAGTACGGCGCCGATACCAAATCGAAGATGGAGCCTACCCTGAACGACGCTGCCGATACCTACGACATCGTAGTTGCCTCCGGCGGTGAGATGGCCGAGATCCTGGAGAAATTCTGGGAGGATTACCCGAACAAACGGTTCATCCTGTTTGATATCGACCCCGATTACGACAACAAGATGTCCAACGCTTTCTGCATCAACTTCAAGCAGAACGAGGGCGACTTCCTGGCCGGCGCGCTGGCTCAGAAGATGTCTAAGACCGGGACCATCGGCTTTGTCGGCGGCGGCGAGGTCGTTGTTATCCAGGACTTCCTGGTAGGTTACATCCAGGGTTCCAAGTACGCTAACGAGTCTGGTAAAGTGGCGATCGCTTTCATCGGTAACTGGACTGACTCGGCAAAAGCCAAAGAGCTGTCTGGCGTACAGATCAACACCAGCAACGCCGACGTGCTGCATCAGGTGGCTGGTTCTGCCGGTCTGGGCCTGTTCCAGGCTTGCCAGGAGAACGGCAAGAAATGGGCTATCGGTGTTGACGCCGATCAGCGCGATTACTTCCTCGAGACCGATCCGGATCTGGCTGACGTTATCCTGACTTCCATGGAGAAGAAATGTGACGTTGCTATCAAATCCGCTATCAACAAAACTTTCTCTGGCGAGCTGGCTTACGGCACCCTGGAGAAATGGGGCGTTGCTGAGGGCGTAACCGTTCTGTCGGAGAACGACTTCTACAAAGAGAACGTTCCCGCTGACGTACAGACCTACATGGACGATGTCGAGGCGAAGATCACCGCTGGTGAGATCAAGATCGACACTATGTATGGTATGGCTACCGACGTGTACAACGCTCTGCGTGACGGCGTTAAAGCCTAATTTGCTAAACTAAATAAAAAAGGCAGACCTTCTGGGTCTGCCTTTTTTATGTTTTAGGGTGGGTAACTCTTTTTTGTACAGGTGTATTATTTACCGATAAAATACGATATATTGTTATAAGATCGCGTGTTTTCGAAATTTTACACCGATACATCAGAGGATATCAGCTGCTTTTCTATGTGCAAAACTGAGAAATATCTTTCTGATATTTGTGTTAAATAAATAATAGCCGATACCTGATTGACCGATGTAGGAGGGGACTTTTCCGCAGAACGCATGCAGAACGTATATCAAATAGATCGGTAGGGGCATGTTTCCTGTGTGGATGGAGTCAGAAACGGCAGAGAGATAAAACGAACATAGATTAGTTGGGAGATGGGGGATAAGGCAACAGGACGTAACAACAGTTTAAATGATGAAAAACACACCCCTTTTTCGCTTTTAAGTCACGAGATGATTTCCTCCTCTAATTTATGAATATATGGAGAACGATATATGGCCATTAAAAGACACAATTTTGGTTAGGGAAAGTAAAGATAAAGGGAGAAAGATGGGGGTCATGTGCTTTTGGATAAACTGGTGTATAAAAAAGTCTGTATTGTATAAAAGGTGAGCTTTTGCGACTTGAAAAGACCAGTGGAAGAGTTTACTGCTGTAAAAATATAAATATAAAGGTAAAAGTAAGTGGCTTTTTAGGGCTGTATTACCAAATCTATTAATTTGCAATTGATAAATACAGGAAATGACAGAGAAGAGAATGAGTAGCTGTTAAATAATGACGGGGGAGCTCAGAATAGGGATCTTGTGGTATCAGATCCAAAAAGAGATATGTGTGGGTGGGAAACAAAAGTGTAGTGGATAATCTTTCCTATATAAATAGAGGGAACCGGCAAAGCAGCAGTTATTTGAGATGAGAGCACAAGGCGATCTGGCGAAGCAGGTATGCGTAGATGCGCAGAGAAAGTACTGGAAAAGAAGGGTTTACTTGGAAATGAGCAAGTATACCGTATATGGGGAGACTGCCTGCCGGGCGCTTTTTATACGGGGCCACGGCTGCCAATGGTACCAAAGGAGCGGGAACTGGTTTAGCCAAAAATACGAATTGTATAGAAAAGACTGCTTACCCACTATATCCCCCAAATAGGCCGCTTTGGGCAATATGCCGATGAGTCCGGCAAAAAACGACATGAAAATGGCCTTTTTGGCAGGTAAAATTCGGTTTTCTATTTAGCATATACTCAAAAAGTTGTCAGGTTGCATAAAAACCCAAAGTGCGATATGAGCAATAGGTAGGACTTCTTCATTTTCTGTTTACATTTAGTATGGAGTTAGGTAAAATTTATGGTAGTGAAATTGGTATCGGTTCGTCGCACGTCGTTATAGTGTGGCAACATGGTTTCTCTCGGTACTGATTTTTAGATCTTTTAACGGGGTCTAAAGCATCACAAAATTATGCTGAAGGCAGCTGCCTTTTTTAAGTTGGCTGCACAACAGTAAAGTACGAGGTGATTGTATGCCAGAAGAAATTCTACTAATGGATAACATTACGAAGGTGTACGCCAACGGCTTCGTGGCGAACAAAGACGTAACATTATCCGTTCGTAAGGGCGAGATACACGCGCTGTGCGGCGAAAACGGCGCGGGTAAATCTACCCTTATGAAGGTTCTCTTCGGTCACGAGAGCGCTGAAGAGGGCAGGATCGTTCTGCGGGGTGAGGAAGTAAAATTCGCAAACTCCATCGAGGCGATCAAACACGGCATCGGCATGGTTTGGCAGCACTTTATGCTCTGCCCCTCCCTGACCGTTGCGGAAAACTTGGTACTGGGCATGGAGCCTTCTAAGGGCGGCAAGTTCGGTCCCATGAACATCAACAAGGCCATCCAGATGGCCGAGGAAGTATCGAAAAAATACAACCTCATCGTTGATCCCAGAGCAAAAGTGGAAGACCTGCCGGTCGGCCAGAAACAGAAGGTCGAGATCCTGAAAGCACTGCTGCGCGGCGCTGAGATCCTGATCCTCGACGAGCCCACCGCTGTTTTGACTCCGCAGGAGACAGAAGAGCTGTTCGTTGAGCTGAAGAACCTCAAAGAGATGGGTCACACCATCATCTTTATCTCTCACCATCTGGATGAGGTCAAGTCCCTGTGCGATCGGTTTACCGTTCTGCGCCTGGGCAAATCTGTCGGCGGCGGCGAGATCAAAGACGTGACCGTACAGGATATCTCCAGAATGATGGTCGGTCGTGACGTTATGCTGAAGATCGACAAGACGCCGGCTCAGCCCAAAGAAGTCGTGCTGAAGATCCGTGATCTGAAGTACAACAACGATGAGGGCCGTCCTATCGTCAAGCAGTTCTCGGCCAGCATTCGCCGCGGTGAGATCGTCGGTATTGCCGGCGTTGAGGGCAACGGCCAGCGCGAGATCTCGGAGATCGTTACCGGCCTGATCCCCCACAGAAATGGTGATATCACCGTTTGCGGCACTGACATCCGTGGTATGAGCGTGCGGCAGATCCGTGAGCTGGGCGTGTCCCACATCTCTGAGGACCGCATGACCTACGGCTGCTCGGAGAACTCCTCGGTGAAAGAGAACATCATCTCTGACAGATATTACAAAAAAGAGAACAATAAGGGCATCTTCCTCAACAACAAGAAACTGGATGCCGATGTTGATCAGAACATCAAGGATTTCCTGGTAAAATGTGATGACAGAACGCAGCCGGTCAGAATGCTGTCTGGTGGTAACATGCAGAAAGTCGTTGTGGCCAGAGAGTTCTCTAGTCATCCCAACCTGGTAATTGCCAACCAGCCCACCCGCGGTATCGACGTTGGCGCCACCGAGTTCATCAGAAGAAAACTCGTCGAGCTGCGTGATGAGGGTGCTGCTGTGCTGCTGATCACCGCTGACCTCAACGAGGCGCTGGAGCTCAGTGATAGCTTGATCGTCATGTACGAGGGCGAGATCGTCGCATACTTCGAGGACGCCTCTCAGGTGACCGATTTTGTGCTCGGCGAGTACATGCTGGGCATCAAGAGAATGTCCGACGAGGAAATCGGGAGGGTAGCATATGAGTAGCAAAACTATTGAAAAACGCTTCGATGCTATGAAGACCGCCATTGCTATCTTGATTTCGCTGGTGCTGTCTTTTGCTCTGGTAGCCATCGTGAGCGATGATCCTGCAGAGGCTCTGCAGACATTCGCACTTGGTCCTCTGAGTAACCTGCGCCGTATGGGCAACGTTATCGAGCTGACCATTCCTCTGACTTTTGCTGGTGTCGCCGTTTCTATCATGTACTCGGCCAACCAGTTCAGCATGATCACCCAGTCCACCATTTATGCTGGCGCCTGTATCGGTTCGTGGTTCGCGATCTATGTGACCCTGCCCAAAGGCCTGCATTCGGCGTTCGTCATTTTAATGGCTGGTATCGTCGGTATGGTCCTGGCGGCTATCCCCGCCATCATGAAGGTGAAATGGCAGGCATCTGAGGTCGTTTCCTCGATCATGATAAACTACATCATCATGCAGTTTACCTTGTGGTTCCTGCTCAACGTTTACAAAGATCCTACTGCAGGCTTCAACTGCTCTTACAAATTTAAAGAGAGCGCTCGCCTGACCAAGATCGTTACCGGTACTCGTATCCATACTGGTCTGTTTGTGTGTATCGCCGCTGTCATCTTCGGCTACATCTTCCTGTACAAGACCAAATGGGGCTACGCTATTCGTGTAGTTGGCCAGAACCAGGAGTTCGCCCGTTACTCTGGTATCGCTGTTGCTTCCGTTATGATCTACTCTCAGGTCATCGGTGGTCTGATCGGCGGTATCGGCGGTGGTGTCGAGATCATGGGTCTGTTCCAGCGCTACACCTGGGAGGCTCCTCCGTCCTACGGCAATGACGGCCTGATGGTCGGTATCCTGGCGAAGTACAATCCTCTGTTCGTTCCGTTTGCCGCGCTGTTCCTGGCTTACATAAGAACTGGCGCTGACATCATGTCTCGTATCACTGACGTTCCCGTTGAGTTCGTAAACATTCTGCAAGGTGTTGTCATCATGCTGGTCGCAGCTGAGATGTTCCTGGCCAAATGGAAACATAAACTCATCGTTAAGAACGCACAGAAACAAGAAATTGCAAAGGAGGCTGCGAAATAAATGGAAAGAGTTTTTTCTGCAATCTTTAGCACATCCTTCTTTGTATCTACCCTGAAGCTGACCACCCCTATTCTGCTGGCTGCCTTGGGCGCTATCTTTACCGATAGAGCCGGCGTTTTGAACCTGAACTTGGAAGGTGTTATGCTGGCGGCTGCTCTCGGTGGTGTTCTGGGTTCTGCCTGGACCGGCAGTGTGTTTGTCGGTATCCTGTCGGCTATCCTGATCGGTATGATCATTGCCGCTGTACTGGCTTATGTCGGTATCTACCTGAAATCTAACCTGGTTCTGGCCGGTACTGCTTTGAACTTGTTCGTAACTGGTGCTACCATTTTCGTACTGTTCATCGTCACCGGTGAGAAAGGTACCTCCACTGCTCTGAAGAGCGGCAAGATCCCCAAACTGAACATCCCCTTTATCAAGGATATTCCGGTTGTGGGCAAACTGCTCTCCGGCCACAGTGTAATGACCTACTTCGCTTTCCTGTGCGTATTCATCGCCTCGTATCTGATCTACAGAACTGCGATCGGCCTGCGTATCCGCGCTGTCGGCGAGAACCCCGACGCTGCTGAGTCTGTGGGTATCAACGTAAAGACCATCAAGACTGCTTCGCTGCTGATCTGTGGTTTCTTCGCTGCTCTGGGTGGCTCGTTCCTGTCGATGTACTACGTATCCTGGTTCCAGAGAGATATGACTGCTGGTCGTGGCTTTATCGCTCTGGCAGCTATGAACCTCGGTAACTCGACTCCTGTTGGTACAATGCTGGCAGCTCTGCTCTTCGGTGCTTCCGAGCAGTTGGGCAACGTGCTGCAGGTTATGAAAGTTCCCCCTCAGATCGTGCTGATGATCCCCTACTTTGTGACTCTGGTCGGCCTGGTGCTGTATGCCATCCGTCGTGAGTCCAAGATCAAAAAACTGAAAGCTAACAACTAGTTTTCTGGCATACGGCAAAAGGATAGCCTGTGGGCTATCCTTTTGTTTTGACCGGAAAAATTGCAGGTCTTGATGGAGGGAGCGTGAAAAATACCTTGCCTGATCAAAGTGATCTGTAGCAGTTGAGGCAGCTGAGGTGCCTAAGTGGGTTAGAAGGAGAGGAGAAAAAGATGTTAGAGACTGGTTTGATCAATCGGCCCATGAGTGACCTTTTGATGTCGCTGGGGCACACGGACTGTATCGCTATTGCTGATGCGGGCCTGCCTCTGCCTGTTGATGTTCCGGTAGTAGATGTTTCACTGAAGGTAAATATGCCGACCATGACCGATGTTTTAGAAGAAGTGCTGCAGTATTTTCTCTGCGAGCGTTACCTGTTGGCGGCAGAGTTGGAGCGGGCGAACCCGTCGATATATCGACAGACGACTGACTTGTTGCAGATGTCGCTGGGGACACCTGAACGGGAGATCATCAGCCATGAAGATCTCAAGCGAAAGTTGGGCAGTTGTAAGGGGATCATCCGTACTGGTGATTTCCATGCTTATAGCAATGTACTGCTCTATGCGGGATCGAGTTCGCGCTTTACCCGGGAGTGCACGTGATAGCGCTTTGACTGGCAGCGGCCGTATATTATAGTAACTAAAGACAACTGTTTTAAGAGGCCGGCAATATGCTGGCCTCTTTTTGATCAGGACTTTCTCAAGATAGCAGGCCCAATTTAGTTGGCAGACGATGTGACGATGTCATGAGGTAACCGGAGTAATGCCGATAAAGTAATAAGGATACAATATGGCCACACGTGAAATTGCGATGTGTATGATAGCCGTGTTTTGCGAAGGACAAGTCTGGAACAGTACGGAGAACTTCTATCTGTATGGAGCCAAATGCTCTGCTCGATCCGAACATTGATAGTTCACTTTAGTATAAATTGAAAGTGGGTACTTACTTGGAAAAATAGAGGAACGGCTCTAAAATCGCTATACAGCGACCGATGGGCAGATGAGCAGTAGGGCAGATGGGCGGTGGAAAGAACAGGGGAGAGATCGGGTGATTTTTTGATGGGATGGTAGGTGGTGGTAACGTGTATTTGTATGAAAAAGCTAAGAGGTTGGACAAAATGACCGTGCCCCCTAACTGTATTAAATGATCGAGATCTCCTGCTGGATAAGGGATCTATCAACCCGGTGATGGCAGAGTAACAGTATTTCGTTTTCTACAGAATAGGCCGCATTTTATAAAAAGAAGGATAAAAGTACGATCGTTTGGCTGCCGGTTGCCTGCCCTGTTTAGGTAGGCCTGGTTGGGCGATATCGGGGCAAAACAGCCCATGTAAATATGGAAGGAAACTTCTTTTCTATAGTGGTACGCCGCAGAATGGCTAGAGAGGAGTATTGTTTAAATGCTTTGCAGGCAGTCATGGTCCGCCCGGTATTTGTCTGCTGCATACTTCTAAAGGCATATACCCAGACTTTCACCAACAGAGGTAGAAATATTCATATTTTTCAGGCAAAATAGGAATATCCCGGCAGCAGTGACGCAGGCAGCCCATAAAATGGCACAAAACCACAGGAAATAATTGATTTAATATGCACAAGTGTGGTACAATAAAGCAAATATGTGCCAATCTATATTTAGGAGGAATCCGACCGATGAAAGGTATCGTTTTAGCCGGTGGGGCGGGTACCAGACTGTACCCCTCTACCATTGCGTGCTCCAAACAGATGCTGACCATATATGATAAACCGATGATCTACTATCCGATATCCACGCTGATGCTGGCGGGGATCCAGGATATTTTGATCATCTCTACCCCCCGGGATATTGTGGGGTTTGAGGAGCTGTTTGGCGACGGCAGCCAGTTGGGACTGCGCATCAGCTACAAGGTACAGGAGGCCCCGCGCGGGCTGGCTGAGGCCTTTATTCTGGGTGAGGATTTTATCGGCGATGACAATGTGTGCCTGGTGCTGGGCGACAACATCTTCTACGGCTACTCTTTCACCGAGCGGATGAAAAACGCCTGTGCCCGCGAAGATGGGGCCACCATCTTCGGCTATCATGTGAGCAATCCCCGCGAGTTTGGCGTGGTGGAGTTCGACGATGACGGCACCGTGCTCTCGATCGAGGAGAAACCGGCCCAGCCCAAATCGAACTATGCGGTACCGGGCCTGTATTTTTATGATCACCGGGTAGTGGAGATCGCCAAAAATGTGCAGCCCTCAGCCCGCGGCGAGTTGGAGATCACCTCGGTCAACAACGCTTACTTAAAAGAGGGAAAACTGAAGGTGGAGCTGTTTGGCCGTGGCATGGCGTGGCTGGATACCGGCAACCACCGGGCGATGCTGGATGCCGCCAACTTTGTGGAGGCGGTCCAGACCCGGCAGGGCCTCTACATCGCCTGCTTGGAGGAGATCGCCTACCGCAACAAATTTATTGATAAAGAGCAGTTGCTGGCGCAGGCAGAGCGCCTGAAGAGCACCGAGTACGGGCAGTACCTGTTCCATGTGGCCGAGACGGTAAAAGTAAAGTAAAAGGAGATGGATCCGATGAAAGTGCTGATTACCGGCGCCAATGGTCAGCTGGGCAGCGAGCTGCGCAGAGATCTGGCCAGTGGCCGGACCGAGCTGGGGGAGATCCCGGCGGCATTAAAGAGCGCCCAGGTCATTGGTGTAGACGTGGCGGAACTGGACATTACCGATGGACCGGCAGTGCAGCAGTACCTGCAGAATAATCCGGTAGATGTGATCATCAACTGTGCGGCGATGACCAATGTGGACGGCTGTGAAAAAGAGCTGGAAGTGGCCTTTAAGGTAAACGCACTGGGCGCGCGCAATCTGGCGATAGCAGCGGAAGCCATCGGCGCCAAACTGATCCACGTCTCCACCGACTACGTATTTGCCGGCGATGGCTTCTCCCCTTATATAGAGTGGGATCTGGTGAATCCCAAGAGCATTTACGGCAAGAGCAAGGCGCTGGGCGAGCAGTATGTGCAGACTTTCTGTTCGCGGTACTTTATTGTGCGCACCGCCTGGCTGTATGGCTATGAGGGGAACAACTTTGTCAAGACCATTATGCGGGTGGCCCGCAAAAACGGCAGTATCAAGGTGGTGGACGACCAGCTGGGCAACCCCACCAATGCGGTGGACCTGGCCCATCACCTGCTGAAATTGGCCGCTACCGAGCAGTACGGGATCTACCACTGTACTGGGACCGGTATTTGCAGCTGGTATGATTTTGCCAGCAAGATCGTGGAGCTGGCGGGCATTGACTGCCAGGTAAACGCCTGCACCACCGAGGAGTACGGCAGCCCCACCCGGCGGCCGGCCTATTCGGCGCTGGACAACATGGCTCTGCGCTGCACGGTAGGCGACGAGATGCGCCCCTGGGAAGAGGCACTGACATGCTTTTTTGAGAATTACACAGAAAGTGAGAAGGCGTAATATGAAGACTTATTTGGTGACCGGCGGCGCCGGGTTTATTGGCTCGAACTTTGTGCTGTATATGCTGGGCAAATACGACGATGTAAAGATCATCAATCTGGACAAGCTCACCTATGCGGGCAATCTGGAGAACCTGACCGAGGTGGAAGACCACCCCAACTATCGTTTTGTACAGGCTGATATCTGCGACAAAGAGGCTGTTGAGAAACTGTTTGCCGAAAATGAGATCGATTACGTGGTCAACTTTGCCGCCGAGAGCCATGTGGACCGCTCTATCTCTAATCCGGAGATCTTTGTGCAGACCAATGTGCTGGGCACGGTCAACCTGCTGAGCGCGGCCAAAAACGCCTGGCAGGTAGGGGACGACACCTACAGAGAGGGCTGTAAGTTTTTGCAGGTGTCGACCGACGAGGTATACGGTTCGCTGGGTGAGACGGGTTTCTTTACCGAGACCACGCCGCTGGACCCCCACAGCCCCTATTCCTCCAGCAAGACTTCGGCCGATTTGTTTGTGAAAGCCTACGCCGACACCTATAAGTTCCCGGTGAACATCACCCGCTGCTCCAACAACTACGGGCCGTATCAGTTCCCCGAGAAGTTGATCCCGCTGATGATCAACAACACGCTGCAGCACAAAGATCTCCCCATTTATGGCGACGGCATGCAGATCCGTGACTGGCTGTATGTTGAGGACCACTGTAAAGCCATCGACATGGTCATCCGCGATGGCAAGCTGGGTGAGGTCTACAACGTGGGCGGCCACAACGAGCGGCCCAATGTGGTCATTGTCAAGACCATTATTGAGTACATTAAAGAGAACGTGGACAGCGCGGTAGGCGAGCACATGATGAAACATGTGGAGGACCGCAAGGGACACGATCGCCGCTACGGTATCGATCCGGAGAAGATCAAAAACGATTTGGGTTGGTACCCGGAGACCACCTTCGAAGTGGGGATCAAGAAGACCATCCAGTGGTATTTGAGCCATAAAGAGTGGATGGAGAACGTGACCAGCGGCGCTTACCAGGCATATTACGAGAAGATGTACGCGGGCAAATAGAACATAAAATAGAGCGAAATAGAGTGACAAACACCGCTGTTTTCACTCTATTTCGCTGTATATATACGGCAGTGACCGGCAGTGATCTTGCCGTTGAGCTGTTGTGGGGAGGCACCGCGCTTTTTAACGAGTGCGGGTCCCTGCATTTGTGGCGGGCAGCATAGTCTCGCGGTGTGCACACGAAAACTGTATTTGCGTGCGCCACCGTGTGGCGGTAGTCTCGTCGCGCTTACTTAGGATTGGGAGGAGCACATGATGGGCAAATTTACTTTTATAGAGACTGGGATCCAGGGACTGGTGATCGTGGAGCCGACCGTATTCGGCGACGACCGCGGGTATTTTATGGAGACTTATAATTATAACGATTTTAAAGAGGCCGGGCTGGACATGGTGTTTGTGCAGGACAACCAATCCAAGTCGAAAAAAGGCGTGCTGCGCGGCCTGCATTTTCAGAAGAAAAATCCCCAGGGCAAGCTGGTACGGGCCATCAGCGGCGAGGTGTACGACGTGGCGGTGGACCTGCGCCGCGGCAGTGAGACCTATGGCCAGTGGCGGGGCGTGCTGCTGAGCGCTGAGAATAAGCGCCAGTTCTATGTGCCGGAGGGGTTTGCTCACGGCTTTTTGGTGATGAGCGACACAGCTGAATTTGCCTATAAGTGCACCCGCTTTTACGACCCCAGCGATGAGGGCGGCCTGATGTACAATGACCCGGACATCGGTGTAGAGTGGCCGATCGCCGAGGATATGGATATCCTGCTGTCGGACAAGGACAAGAAAAATCCCTCGTTTAAAGAGCTCAACGCGTAGGGCCGGGCAAAGGAGAGTCGTTTTGAATAGGTTAAAAGGCTATTTTAATGCTCTGGCCAAGTACCGATACCTGCTGGAGGATCTGATCTCGCGGGATATCAAGGTCAAATACCGGCGCTCAGTGCTGGGGCTGGTGTGGAGCGTGCTCAACCCGCTGCTGATGATGATGGTCATCTCGGCGGTGTTCTCGCACATTTTTCGCTTTGAGGTAGAAAATTTCCCCATATACTACCTGACTGGTTCGACACTGTATAACTTCTACTCAGAGTCGACCAGCTCGGCTATGACATCGATGACCGGGGCTGGGGCGCTGATCAAAAAGGTGTATATCCCCAAATACATTTTTCCCCTGGAAAAGGCGCTGTTTGCCTTTGTCAACATGCTGTTTTCAATGATCGCCGTCGTGCTGATGATCTTTATTCTGCGGGCACCGGTGCACTGGACGCTGTTGCTATCCCCCATCCCCATGCTCTATATGCTGGTATTTTGTATAGGTATCGGCCTGATCTTGAGTGCGTTGAGCGTATTTTTCAGGGATCTGCTGCACCTGTATGGCGTGTTTTTGACGGCGCTCGTGTATATGGCGCCTATCATCTACCCCATGGAGGCGATCGCGGGCAACAAGTTGCTGGTGACAGTGGTCAAGTGCAACCCGCTCTACTACTACATCGATTACTTTAGACAGCTGGTCATGAAAGGCACCATCCCCGGCCTGACGGAAAACTTGATCTGTATAGGTTTTGCCGTCGTTTTTTTGGCGCTGGGGCTGTGGGTGTTCAAAAAGTGCCAGGACAAGTTTATTTTGTACATTTAGGAGGTGAGGGCTTTGGACAATCGCGCTGTGATCGTGAGAGACGTCGAGATGCACTTCAATATGAGCAAAGAGAAGATCGACAGCATCAAAGAGTACCTCATCAAGTTTGCCAAACGGCAGCTGTTCTTCGAGGATTTCGTGGCGCTCAAAGATGTGTCGCTGGACATTGAAAAGGGCGATGTGTTCGGAATCGTCGGACTCAATGGCTCTGGCAAGAGCACGCTGCTGAAAGTGATCTCGGGTATTTTAAAGCCCACAAAGGGTTCGGTGGAGATACGCGGGACCGTGGCGCCGCTCATCGAGTTGGGGGCAGGTTTTGACATGGATCTGACCGCCCGGGAAAACATCTTTCTAAACGGCTCGGTGCTGGGCTTTCCCCGCCAGATGATGAGAGACCGCTTTGATGAGATCGTGGATTTTTCGGAGATGCGGGAATTCTTAGATGTGCCCATGAAAAACTACTCCTCCGGCATGGTGGCGCGGGTGGCGTTCGCTGTGGCGACCATCACCCGGCCCGATATCCTCATCGTCGACGAGATCTTGGCGGTGGGCGACTTCCGCTTTCAGGAGAAGTGCGAGCGGCGTATCAATGAGATGATGAGCGGGGGAACCACCGTCATCATCGTCTCCCACTCCATTGAGCAGATCGAGCGGTTGTGCAACCGGGTAATGTGGCTGGAGCGTGGCCACATAAAGATGATCGGCGACAAAGATGCCGTCTGCAACGCGTATAAGGAGAGCTAAAACAGAGACATGGAAAAAGAGACAAAGACATCTGCCGAGTACTCGCTAGAACAGAGCTTGCAATATTACCGTGAAAAGTATAAACAGCTGCAGGAAGAAAACGTTGAACTGACTTATACGTGTGCGCGCTATCGAAAGCAGTGCGAGGAAATGTTGTGTTCGACTTCTTGGCGGGTGACTAGACCTCTGCGGGCGATAAAGACAGCTGTCTATAAGATCGCACGCAGCAATCGAGTGCTTTTGCTAATGTGGCGTGGGCTGTCCTACTTAAAAAATCAGGGCGTGGTAAGCTTTTTTAAAAAGCTGTGGACCGTTGTGGCGGGAGAGCGCAGCTCGCATTCCGAGCTCGGAAAAAAGCTGACCAAAAAACAGTTGGAAGAACAGCGGGCGCGCAGGTTTGAAAAGCAGATCTGTATCAGTATTTTGGTGCCGCTCTACAATACCGATATCGCCTTTTTGCGCGAGATGTTGGATTCGGTAGTCAGGCAGACTTATCCCAACTGGCAACTGTGCCTGGCAGATGGAAGCGACAGAGATCAGGCAGAGATCGAGGCGGTCGTCGCCCAGTATCAAAAAGATAACCAGCGGATACTGTATCGGGTGCTGGAGGAAAATCGCGGCATATCGGAAAACACCAACGCCTGTGCCCAGATGGCGACCGGTGACTTTCTCGCCCTGCTGGACCACGACGACATTTTGGCGCCCAATGCACTTTTTGAGATCGTCAGCGCCTATAACGAGACCGGTGCGCAGTTCATCTATACCGATGAAGCCATGTTCGAGCGGCGTATAACGCGGATCTTGGGCTACAACTTAAAGTCTGATTACGCCCCCGACACGCTGCGCAGCTACAATTATATCTGCCACCTGTCCTGCTTTGACAAAAGGTTGTTTGAACAGGTAGGCGGCTTTCGTAGCAAGTGTGACGGCAGCCAGGACTATGATCTGGTCCTGCGCATAACAGAGATTGCCAACCATGTCTATCACATCCCCAAAGTTTTGTACTATTGGCGCTCGCACCCGCTGTCTGTGGCCAGCGATATCTCGGCCAAGCCCTACTGCCTTGCGGCTGCGAGAACGGCATTGGCAGATCATCTGGCCCGGGTGGGGCTAGAGGGGACGGTGGAGGATTCGACTGTTTTATCCACCTACAAAATTCGGTATGCGCTCAAGGGTACACCGCTGATTTCTATCCTCATCCCCAACTGCGACCATGTTGAGGACCTCAGACTGTGTGTGAATTCGATCTTGGGCCTGTCAACCTACGAGAATTACGAGATCATCGTCATCGAGAACAACAGCATCGACCCAGAGACTTTTCGCTACTATGCACAGCTGGAAAAGAGTGATCGCGTGCAGGTGGTCTACTGGAAAGATACCTTCAACTATTCAGCTATCAACAATTTTGGCTTTCAGTATGCCAAAGGCGAGTATATTCTGCTCCTCAACAACGACATGGAGGTCATCAGCCCGGACTGGATGCAGGAGATGCTGATGTTTGCCCAGCGGGACGATGTTGGTGCGGTCGGCGCCAAACTGTATTACCCAGACGATACGGTGCAGCACGCCGGGGTGATCCTCGGCATCGGTGGTGTGGCAGGCCACGCCCTAAAGGGGAGCCGACGCGACGAGCCTGGTTTTATGACGCGGCTACAGATCGCCCAAGACCTCTCTGCGGTGACAGCGGCGTGCATGATGATTCCCAGACGCGTCTACCAGCAGGTACACGGCCTGGATGAAGGCTTTGAAGTGGCCTTTAATGACGTGGACCTGTGCATGCGCATACGGCAGGCGGGCTATCTCATCGTGTTTACTCCCTATGCGGAGCTTTACCACTACGAGTCCAAGAGCCGGGGGTATGAGGACACCAAAGAAAAGCAGATGCGCTTTAGCGGCGAGGTCAAGCGCTTTACTGACCGCTGGCAGAAGCAGCTGGATGCAGGCGACCCCTACTACAACTCCAATTTGACTTTGAAGCGGGAAGATTTTTCGCTGCGATAGGCTGCCTCTTGCTCGGGGTCCCCAGAACAGGTAGCAAATAAAAAGGCATCCCGTACGGGATGCCTTTTTATTTAGGGAATGGCCATGGATAAGTGCCTATTCTACTGTTACGCTTTTGGCCAGATTGCGGGGCTTATCTACGTCGCAGCCTTTGAGGGAGGAGATGTAGTAGGCGAACAGTTGCAGGGGGATGATGCTAGCCAGGGGGGCGAAGATGTCGCTGCTGAAGGGCAGGTAGATGACGTTGTCGGCAAATTCGTCGGCGCCTTCATACCCCTCGTAGCAGATGAACAGCACATTGGCACCGCGGGCCTTGACCTCTTTGATATTGCTGACCATCTTTTCGAGCAGCCGCTGCTGGGTGCCCAGGGCGATGACCGGCATATCGTCGGTGATCAGCGAGATGGTGCCGTGCTTTAGCTCGCCGGCGGCGTAGGCCTCGCTGTGTATATAGGAGATCTCTTTGAGCTTGAGCGAGCCCTCCTGCGAGAGCGCATAGTCCAGGCCGCGGCCGATAAAGAACATATCCTCGGCGTGCATGTACTGTTTGGCCAGTTCCTCGTAGCGGGAGGAGGTCTCCAGCACTTTTTCTAACAGCTGAGGTATGGCACAGAGCTGAGCCACATAATCGGCCTCCTGCGCGGCGTCGATAGTGCCTTTGCAGGCGGCCAGCTTAAAGGCCAGCAGGTACATGATGGACAGCTGCACGGTGTAGGCTTTGGTGCTGGCCACGGCAATCTCGGGGCCGGCCCAGGTGTAGAGCACGCTATCGGCTTCGCGGGCGATGGAGGAGCCCACCACGTTGACCACCGCCAGCGTATGGGCGCCGCGCTGCTTAGCCAGCCGCATGGCGGCCAGCGTATCGGCAGTTTCGCCGGACTGGGAGATGATGACCACCAGGTCGTCTTTATCCAAGATCGGGTCGCGGTAGCGGAATTCAGATGCCACATCGACGTTGACCGGGGTACGGGCCAGCTTTTCGATGAGGTATTTGCCGACGATGCCGGCGTGCATGGCGGTGCCGCAGGCGACGATATGGATCTGTTTAAAGCCGGCTAACTGGCTTTCGGTGAGTGGGATGGCCAGGTCGATGTGGCCATCTTTTACCCGGGGCGATACAGTATTTTGCAGGGCGGCCGGCTGCTCGAAGATCTCTTTGAGCATAAAGTGGGGGAACCCGCCCTTTTCGGCGGCGGCGATATCCCAAGTGGCGGTGAGCAGCTCTTTTTGAATGGGAGCGCCGTCCAGATCACACGCGGTGATGCCCTCTTTGGTGAGGGTGGCGACCTCATTTTCCTCTAGCAGATAGTAGTTGCGGGTATACTTTAAGATGGCGGGGATGTCGGAGGCGATAAAGTTTTCGCCTTCGCCCAGCCCGACGATGAGCGGGCTCTCTTTGCGCACGGCAAATAATTTGTCGGGGCAGTCGTAGAACAAAATGCCCAGCGCATAGGAGCCGCGGATCTGCCGCAGAGTATTTTGGATAGCGGCAAAGGGGTCGCCCCGGTAGTTGTAATCGAGCAGTTTGGCCACTGTCTCGGTATCGGTCTGCGAGTCGAAAGAGTAGCCTTTAGAGAGCAGAAACTCTTTGATCTCGGTATAATTTTCGATAATGCCGTTGTGCACGACCGAGACCTTGTTACCGCAGTGGGGGTGCGAGTTGACGTCGGACGGCACACCGTGGGTAGCCCAGCGGGTGTGGCCGATACCGCAATGACCGGCGGGGATACCTTCTTTTTCCATCTTGGCCTTTAAGTCGGCCAGGCGGCCCTGCGATTTGATGGTGCGCACGCAGTCCCCCTCGAAGATAGAGACGCCGGCTGAGTCGTATCCGCGATATTCCAGCATGCTTAGGCCTTCCAGCAATACGTTGGCACAGTCACGCGTGCCGATATAACCTACGATTCCACACATATATGTATACCTCTTTTTATCAAAATGATCTGCCGCGCTTTTTGTGGACCGGCATTGCTGCCGGGTTTTGTAGCGCGGGTAACGACCAGACCTGTCGCCTGAGCGGCGACTATCTGACCGGGAGAGCATCCGCCGAATTTTCGATCACTCTCCGCCTCGTCAGCCCCATGGGCTCTGGCGCTTTACTTCCCACGGCCCTCCTTTCGACAAATAATATTAAGTATACAACAGTATACGTTGGGTGTCAAAAAAGTGTGATAGCGAGGTCGATAAAGCGACTTTTGTTATTTTGTGCAGCGGCAGGTGCAGATATGCGGCGACACTTATAACAGAGGTGGACACAGAGTACGGTTTGCTGCATAGCTGCCTGGGCAAACACTTGCGGTAGGAACCCCGCCGCAGTATACTGAGGTAAAAATACGGACAAGTGTTAGGGGGTAAAGGTATGCGCATATTAGAAAAATTGCCCAATATTGGGCCGGAGGTGGCGCGGCAGCTGGAGCAGGTGGGGGTGACCGAGGCGGAGCAGCTGCGGCAGCTGGGCAGCAGGGAGGCTTGGCTACGGATACAGGCGATAGACCCATCGGCCTGTATCCACCGCCTGTATGGGCTGGAGGGAGCGGTGCGCGGAGTGAAAAAAAGCATGCTGCCACCGGAAGTAAAAGCAGAGCTGAAAGATTTTTACAGTGCACACAAGCTGTGAGCGCACAGCAGTGCACCGGAGTGCGAAGTACAAGCGCCCAGGGAATACCCGTGTCTTTCGCACCGGGTACTGGAGAGGGTTATTCGCCTATTTAAGAAATGGCCGGACTTGATACGGGGGGTACTGGCATACAAGCTAGATAAGGTGTATGATAAAGACAAGTGTTAGGGCCTGTTTTTGTAAGAGATTGCCGTCACCACCCACGCGGGTGGTGTGGATTGAAATGCCATATGGCTCACGCTTATCAATGTTGGAAAGTAGTCACCACCCACGCGGGTGGTGTGGATTGAAATGCTTTCATCCTCGAACGGCTCGCTTTTGCTAGGAGCGGTCACCACCCACGCGGGTGGTGTGGATTGAAATGGCTGGGACTATGACCGTATGCCGGATAGCCTGCGGTCACCACCCACGCGGGTGGTGTGGATTGAAATTTCTGAAACTTCTACGTAAGTATCTGGCGCGAAGTGTCACCACCCACGCGGGTGGTGTGGATGAAAGCATATTGTAGGCACAAATTAGATTTGAACCGGCTGTTGACCGTAGACAGAGAGGACGCATAGGTGGGGCCACTCAAAAGGGACACGATAAAGACTGATTGGCGCCCCAGTTGTTGGCGGGTAAAGATGCGATGATCGCTTTACTCTAATCTGGATCATACTTTTAATGCGTGCAAAACAGGAGACTGGACAGCTGCTTAATGGATGGGGGGACATGGTGAAGATACCATTTAGCAAAGAGCAACTGACGTTTTTGAAAAGTGTACCGCTACCGTTTGACCCATCGACTGACTTGACGGATGAGCAGATAGAGAGATTGGTCGATGCCTTAGAAGATCACATTGCGTACCATGGGATGAACGAGGCCGGTACGGGAGAAAGTGAGATCGGCACTTGTTGTGCTGATCTGCTCACATTTTTAGCACCATATGCATAATGAAACGACAAGTCAATAGCAAATATGGTCTCTACAGTAAAGATAGGGGCCTTTTTGCTGTACAAAAATCGCCCCTGAACGGCGCAAAGCTTGACCGGCTACAGGATGGCCGAGCAGAGCGTACGAATAAAATAGAAATAGCCGGGGGCTGTGGAATGTGCGGAAAGCACCATCGCGCTATACCGTGGACATACAGTCGGCCACAAGTGGGGGCGGGTCTGCGCGACGATGAACTTAGGTGCGCAAACACAAAGAAACACCCCTGCCTGGGGTTTGGGGACCCAGGTAGGGGTGTTTTGTGCTGTTTGGCGACCTATTTTGGAGGCTGTTGGGAGAGACCGTGGATGAGGGAAGAGAGCAGCAGCTTGTAGTGTGCATCGAGCCCACTAAAATCCTGCTCAACTTTTTGGATGACCTCATCGAGCGTACCTTCGGTGTGGAAAAATTCAATAGGGGAAATTTGTGTGCATGTGCAAAATTTTAGAAAATCTTCTACCCGCATTGAAGAACGGCCATTGATTATATGATTCAGATAAGTTCTGCTCCGTCCCATCATTACACTGACTTTAGACTCAGCCAAATTTTGCTGAGTCAATATTTGAGACAGTCGTTCGCGGAACTTCTGATTATCCAATCCTGTTCACATCCTATCAATCTATTTGAAAACATCATAAAATTATATTTTATCGATAACAAGCAATTTAATAATTTGTGTTCTGTGTTGAGATGTGGTACACTAAAACTACTCAATAACAAACACAAAATAAAATAATTGAGTACGGAGAATAAACATAAGCTTTACACTAGGATATACATAATAGGATAATATATAAACTGGATTGTAAATTGTTTTGCGGAGGAAGAAATGAAATATCAGGGCAGTGCACTGCTGTATACCGAGGAGGGGCGGGTGGCGCCGATACAGACACGAGAGCAGCTGCAGCAGGTATTCGGCGAGGTATACGACTTGCTACAGGGGGCTTATCTGCTGCCGGGGGAGGAGGAGATAGCGGGTTATGATGCCCCGCTGGCCGGGCAGGTGCCCCCACTGACATCGGGACCATACGGCCCCGTTTGCGCTGAGAAGGAACTTTTGAGCCGACAACTGCGGGCGGTGATCGGGGAGCAGGGGATAGACGGCCGGGATGAGATCGAGGAGCTGGAAATATTTTATAACATCGCCCAAGAACTGCTGTGCCACTGGGCCTTTTTATACGGCTATACGTGCGGACAGAGCGCTGACCGGCAAACGGACCTGCTGTTGGCGGCACTGTACGCGGCGGGGCGTGCAAAAGACGAGACTATGCTGCAAACGCTGTTTTGGCAGTTGGACCCATTGACGGGAGACCGATCGCAGGGGCAGCTGCTGGCGGCTTTGACCGGCGGCGAGCGACAGCAGGCAAGTATTTTACAATTGGCGCGGTTACGGGATTACCGCAAAGAGCAGTTGCCCCCACGGCCCAATTGGGCAGCTGGGGAGCTGATACAGATGGCTACGGCAGCGCTGCAGCGGTGGCAGCTGTGCTTTTGGCAACTGGCGCAGGCCAGTGGGGACATACTCTGCCGCTGCGGACAGCGTTTGCAACAGGGTACACTATAGGAATATAAAGGCACAATAAACGAGCCTCTCCCGCCATGGGGAGAGGCTCGTTTATTGACTTGGCAGACGGTCAACCCAGGCGCTTGAGAAAGCGGGGGCGGAACCAGTGCACGTACATGGAGATGACTCGGGTGAGCGCGATATCGTACACCACCCCGGTGACGTTGGCCAACACCCACAGGCCGGCGATGAGGCCGGTACCCATCTGGCCGAATTCCTCTATAACGGCGGTGAGGCCCAAAAGCCGCACCATGATAAAGTAGACCAGGGCTATGGCGACATTGAGCAGCCCCAGCTTGCACAGCCACTGCAGCAGGCGGCTGGACAGGCGCTCGATACGCGCTTTGATGATGGGGTAGTAGCCGAGGAAAAAAACGAACAGCAGAGCGGCCTCTTTGTCGGGGGCAAAGAGCAGCCCCAGTATAGAGATACCGCCGTACACGGCCAGCGCCCAGCGGTAGCCGATCTCGACCACTACCGGCATGAGGGCCACCCCGGCGGCAGCGGGCAGCGCATAGGTAGCAAAGGGGAACACCCCCGAGAGAAACAGCAGCAGCAGACTGAGCGCGCCCATGCTGCCGCCCAGCGCCACCCGGGCGCTGGCTCTATTTTGTCTGCGTGGTGTCATGTGGGGTTACCTCCTAGCAAAAATGGGGTACGGAGAAAAGAAAGGCGCCGACGCCGGGTGAGGGGCGGCAGCGCCAGATAGCCTTTGGGACCGGGGCGGGAAAACATCGAGGGGGTTTGCGGCGGTATTTGCCGATAGCCAGGCGGTGCCGGGCGGCGGGCAGCCGCAGCGGTATGCACACGGAAAAAGTACCGCGGCGCTGAAGATAAAATGTGTGGGAGTTGACGGCCATGCCCGCACCGACGATACCACAGAATGAAGTTTTACCTGCCATGGAAGATCGGCGGAGGTAAAGCTAGCAGCAGGATATCAGGTCGCCGCCCATACATTCACAGCAGCAGTCGGCGCAGATGAGCGAGCTGCACATATCGCAGCCGGAACAGCCTGCCGGTTGGGTGTTATAGCCGCCGTAGGGGTTGCCGGCCATGTTGCCCCGGCGCTGGGCGTTCATCTGATTGACGGCGTTTTGATACTCGGGGTTTTGCGGGTCCATGACCCGGGCCTGGTTAAAGTGGCGCATGGCCTCCTCGAGCCAGCCGTGCTGGGAGTAGATGACCCCCTTGAGAAAATACCACTCGGCGCTGCGGGAGCCGGTGGGCACCCCGTCGAGCACCTCCTCGGCCTCGACGATGCGGCCGGACTGGATGAGCCGGCGCACATCGGCGTACTGGGTAGAGCCGCCCCCGGCACCGGCGCCAGCGCCAGAATAACTGTAGCCACCGGCGGAGCCGGTGCCGGAACCGGCCCGGCCGGTGGAACCGCCGCGTTTACGGGAGGTGACGATCTCGTCGTAGGCGGCATTGATCTCTTTCATCTTTTCGGCGGCCAGGTCCTCGAGCGGGTTGTTCTGGTAATTGTCGGGGTGGTATTTGGCGGCCAGTTTGCGGTAGGCGGCCTTGACCTCTTCGTCGGTGGCGTCGCGGGAGACGCCCAGTACTCTGTACGGATCCATCTAGTTTTCCCCTTTATACTTGTCTAGGATAAGGCCCTGGGTGTGTTTAAAGCCCAGGTATATAATGTTGTCTAGGATACTCTGGTAGTGGTACAGGTCGAGCAGTTGGTAGCTGGCAGCCAGCTGCCCGACGGTGAGATTACAGATCTCGGTGATGCTGGCGCCGATGGTCTGCCAGTCGACAGGCTGACCTTTTTGCAGCCCAAACTGCAGCGCCAGCGGGTTGTAGTCGCCCCGCTGCAGGTCGCTCTCGAGATCGTCGAACGCGTCGATGAGATAGATCCAGCGGCCCAGCAGGTAGCCCATACGGCCCAATATGCGGCGCTGGGCGTCGCTCTGGGCCATCTGGGCAAAGACCTGCTGCAAAAAGGTGGCGGTGGGGTCGGCGGCGCGGTCGATGCTGGCGCAGTGCTGGTCTTCGAGCTGCTGTTGGGCGCGGGTGGCGGCAGCCATGACCGCGTCGACCTGGGGAAAGGTGCGACTGGCTTTTTTGCGGGCTCTTGCCATGAACGGGTAACAGAGCACCGCCCGCAGCTTGCGGCCCATACCGTGGTCGCGCAGATCGTCTTTTATTTTATAATAGGCCATGATCATGGCGCAGCCGGCAGAAAAGCGCTGGGCCGCATTCTCGGTGCAGCAGACCTTTTTTTTGAGGGGATTGGCCATGCAGCGGCACTTGGAGAACTGGGGATCGGCGGGATCGAGAGCCATTTGTAACAGCGAGAGAAACGCAAAATCATAGCTGAGAGTCAGTTTGGAAAAGGGGCCAAAACTGCTTCCCAGCTGGTGACACAGGCCACAGTAGACGGCCTTATAGGTATCGAACTCGCAGACGCGTAGATCGGGCTTAAACGGCTTTACGTAGCCAAACAAAGGCATGTCCCCCAGAAGAGCGGCCCGCCGGACACAGCTGCAGATGTACGCGGCCGGCGGCGGGATACGAAAAATCAGTATTATTATACTACAACAAATGCCAGTTATGTTCAATTGCTAATTTGTGAACGAACCACACATTTTAGATGGATTTGGCCGCCTTTTTGATGCCGGCAGCCCCACTGAGGGGTATTTGGCGGCTGTTTTTTATAACTGCCGGCAAAAAATCGCAGATTTGGGGTGGAGCGCGCAGCAGACGACCGCCTGCTGCCGGTGTTTTGCCGGCGTTTTCGGCTCGTGTACTGTATGGGGCGAGGGGCCTTACACAGAAATGAAAGGCGGCCGCTGTCTTGTGCTGCCCGGCAATTAAAATTTTGACCTTTACAGCGGTGGACAGAGGACTGACCACATAGCCGAAAGAGCGGCCTGCGGCCATTTTTTATTGTAGCGCGTGCAGGGATGCAGGCCCTGCGGGTGCGTAGTACCGCCGGCGGTAGCCGGTGTGCGCGTTCGTCAAAAAATATTCTGTGGGGGTCTGGCCCCACAGAGAGCGGCGCCAGCCGCGGTAAGCCGCCGACCGGCTATTTTTTATAATAGCCGGTCCAAAATCGTCAGATCTTGGGTGCGACAGTACGGCTGGCGGCAGCCAGCAACCGGCGTATTCAAAAAATATCTGGTATGGGGGCTTGACCCCATACAGAGAGCGGCGCCAGCCGCGGTAAGCCGTCGAGCAGCTATTTTTATAATAGCCGGTCCAAAATCGCCAGATCTTGGGTGTGGCAGCACGACTGGCGGCAGCCAGCAACCGGCGTATTCAAAAAATATCTGGTATGGGGGCTTGACCCCATACAGAGAGCGGCGTCAGCCGCGATAAGCCGCCGAGCGGCTATTTTTTATAATAACCGGTCCAAAATCGCCAGATCTTGGGTGCGACAGCACGGCTGGCGGCAGCCAGCAACCGGCGTATTCAAAAAATATCTGGTATGGGGGCTTGGCCCCATACAGAGAGCGGCGCCAGCCGCGGCAAGCCGCCGAGCGGCTATTTTTTATTGTAGCGCATGCAGGGTCGCAGGCCCTGCGGGGGGCATACTCATCAAAAAACGCCGGGCATGCAGCGCCGGCGCAAGGCGGGCGCGCCACCGATGTGAAGTTTGAGGGCCGGTTAGCAACTGCTTTTGATACAGCGGAGGCCAGGCGGGACAGGTGACGATTTTGTCACCCCGCTGCGGGCAAAAATAGCTATAATGGAGGAGAGCAAAGAGGAGGGGCGACCATGGCCGAGCAGATACTGCTTTTAGAGGACGACAAGACCATTATGCAGGGGCTTTTGTATGCGCTGACCAGCGAGGGCTACCAGGTGGTGGCGGCCGACTGCTGTGCTGCGGCAAGAGAACTGCTTGACGGCCGGCAGTTTGATCTGCTGCTGTTAGACGTGATGCTGCCCGACGGCAGCGGGTACGACATCTGCCGCGCCGCGCGGAAAAAGAGCGACGTGCCGGTGGTGTTTTTGACCGCCAGCGACGATGAGCTGAGCGTGGTGATGGGCCTGGACATGGGGGGCGACGACTACATCACCAAGCCGTTTCGGCTGCGGGAGCTGCTCAGCCGCATCCGCTCGGTGCTGAGACGGACCCAGCGCGCACAGGACGAGCAGGAGGTGCTGCGCTTTGGCAGGCTGTGCATCTACCCCCGGCGGGCGGCCGTACAGGTGGGGGCGCAGGAGGTGGCGCTGACGGCGGTGGAGTACCGACTGCTGCTGACCTTTGCCGCCCACCCCGGCCAGGTGCTGACCCGCAACCAGCTATTAGAGGGGATCTGGGACATAGACGGCGACTTTGTGGGGGACAACACGCTGACGGTCTACATCAAGCGGCTGCGGGAAAAGCTGGCCGAGGCGGGGGATGCTGCCCGGATCACCACCCTGCGGGGGCTGGGATACCGCATGGAGGAGAGATGAGATGCTGCGCAACCGGGAGATAAGACTGCTGTTTGGGAGCTGGCTGGCGGTAACGGCGGTCAGCTGTGCCGGGGGCTGCTGGCGCTGGGGGCTGCCGGGGCTGTGGTGCGGCGCCGGCTGCCTGGTGCTGGGGGGCCTATACGCGCTTTTTACCCGCTACCGCTACCGGCAGATCGCAGCGCTGTGCGACTATTTGGCGGCGGTATACGCCGGCGGCGAGCCGCTGGATATCCGCGACAACCGCGAGGGAGAACTGAGTCTGCTGAAAAACGACATCTACAAGATCGTGAGCATACTCAAGCGCCAGACGCGGCAGTTGGGGGCGGATAAAGCCTATTTGGCCGAGGCGCTGCAAAATATCTCGCACCAGCTGAAAACACCGCTGACCAGCCTGTTTGTGATGACCGACCTGCTGGCCGAGCCGGACCTGCCACAGGAGCGCCGGGAGACGTTTTTGCACAGCACCACCGAGCAGCTGGGGCGCATCCAGTGGCTGGTGAGCGCGCTGCTGCGGCTGGCGCGCATCGACGCGGCGGCGGTGGACTTTAAAAAAGAGGACATGGCCCTGTGCGCGCTGTTACAGCGGTCGCTGACGCCGCTGCGCATACCGGCAGAGCTGGCGGGGGTGCAGTTACAGCTGGACTGCCCGCCCCAGCTGCACTGGCGGGGCGACCTGTCCTGGACGGCCGAGGCGGTGGGCAACATTGTAAAAAACTGCATTGAGCACACACCGGCAGGGGGGACGGTGGCGCTTTCGTGCCGGGAGAACCCGCTGCACATCGCCCTGTATATCCGCGATACCGGGCCGGGCATCGATCAGGCGGACCTGGGGCGCCTCTTTGAGCGGTTTTACAAGGGTCAAGGGGCCGGACCGGAGAGCGTGGGGATCGGCCTGGCGATGGCCAAAGCCATTTTGCAGAGCCAGAACGCCGACGTGACAGCCGGCAACTGGGAGAGCGGTGCGGTATTTACCGTAAAGCTGTATAAGCAGGTGGTGTAGAGGGAGATCGGCTGGCAGGTGACGAAACTGTCACCCCGCCGGTCACGGCAGCGTCATGTGCAGACCGTATGATGGGCATAGACGGGAGAGGGGCGCCGAGCCAGACGCCCACCCGGACACAGGAGGGAACAAAAATGCAGCTATTGCAGGTAAACGATCTGTGCAAGCGATACGGTGCGGGGGAGGCCCGGGTAGATGCGCTCAAGGGGGTATCTTTCTCGGTGCAGCGGGGCGAGTTCGTGGCCATCGTGGGGCCGTCGGGCTCAGGTAAGAGCACGCTGCTGCACATTTTGGGCGGGGTGGACCGCCCCACGTCGGGCCGGGTGGTGATCGACGGGACCGACCTGTACCAGCTCGACGAGAGCGCCTTGGCCATTTTTAGAAGGCGGCAGATCGGGCTGATCTACCAGTTTTACAACCTGATACCGGTACTGACGGTAAAGGAGAACATGGCCCTGCCGCTGCTGTTGGACGGACGCCGGGTAGACGAGGGGCGCATGTGCCAGCTGAGCGAGACGCTGGGACTGCGCGAGCGCATGAAGCATTTGCCGGGCCAGCTGTCGGGCGGGCAACAGCAGCGGGTGAGCATTGGCCGGGCGCTGATGGCCAGCCCGGCGCTGGTGCTGGCCGACGAGCCCACCGGCAACCTGGACTCGAAAAACAGCGCCCAGATCCTGCAGCTGCTACAGACTTTTCACCGGGAAAACGGGCAGACGCTCATCGTCATCACCCACGACGAGTCGATCGCACTGCAGGCTGACCGCATCATCGCCATCGAGGACGGCCAGATCGCCAGAGACGAGGTGATCCGGCGGTGAACGTGATACAGAGATTGACGCTGCGGCACATGGCCCAGAATAAAAAACGCACCTTGGTGACGGTGCTGGGGACCATCGTATCGGTGACGATGGTCACGGCGGTGGCCATTATCGCGCTGTCGTTTTTAGACAAGATGCAGAAAAATACCGTTCAGAACATAGGGCTGTGGCACACGGCTTATGAGCGGGTACCGGTAAAAGAGGCCGCTGTTATCACCGAAGACGAAAATACCGCAAGCTACAGCCTGAGCTACCAGGGCCAATATGCCCAGCTGCCCGAGAGCAAAGACCCCCGGCAGTACCTGTGTGTGGGCCGGTACGCACCGGGCAGCTTAAAACATCTGCCGCTGCGGATGACCCAGGGCCGCGCCCCCGAGCGCACAGATGAGCTGGTGGTGTCGCAGGACTTTTTAGACACCTCGGGCTACGAGTGGAAGGTGGGAGACAGGGTGACGCTGACGGTGGGGGCGCTGTATGTGCCCTACACCCAGGAGGACGGCAGCGAGGGGCGTCGCTACGTGACCCAGCAGGACGCCCAGGACGAGGAGACATTGTGGGAACCGGCAGGGGAGCAGACATTTACAGTGGTGGGCATCGCCGCGATGCGCACCAATATGGAGACCAGCTGGATGTACGGCTATACCGGCATAAGCGGATTGGACCTCGCGGCGCTGCCGGCCGACGCCACGGTGGATATACGGGTGGAGAACAGCCACCTGAGCCGCCAGCTGTTTCGCGACGGTGCGCGCATCGCCGAGCAGCTCTCGTGCGCGGTGAGTTTTAACTCGTCGCTGCTGATGTACAGCGGGGTGATGGAGGACACCTACCTGATGACCACGTTGACGACCACCGTCGTGACGCTGTGCCTGGTCATCCTCATCGGCTCGGTGAGCCTGATCTACAACGCCTTTGCCATCTCGCTGTCGGAGCGCAGCCGCACCTTGGGGATGCTGGCCAGCGTGGGAGCCACCCGCCAGCAAAAGCGGGCCAGCGTATTTTTTGAGGCGTCGGTCATCGGCGCGGCGGCGATACCGCTGGGCATTCTGTTTGGCTGGCTGGGTATCAGGGTGACTTTTCTGGCGGTGGGCCCCATGCTCGACAGCCTGATGGGCGATGGGCCGGCCATGCAGGTGGTGATGAACCCATGGGTGGCGGTGTTCGCAGCGCTGTTTTCGGCGCTGGTGCTGTTTATCTCGGCCTGGGTGCCGGCGCGCCGGGCCTCGAAGATGGGGCCGATCGACGCCATTCGCGGAAACGGGGAGCAAAAGCTGCGGGCCAGGCAGGTAAAGACCAGCCGCCTGACCGGCAAGCTGTTTGGCTTTGAGGCCGAGCTGGGACTGAAAAATATGAAACGCAGCAAAAACCGCTACCGGGCCACGCTGCTGTCGCTGGTGGTGAGCGTGGTGCTGTTTTTGACTGCTGCCACCTTTACCGATTACATGCAGACTGCCTTTGCGATGACCCAGGACCAGGTACAGTACGACCTGCTGGTGAATATCAGCGGCACCGATGAGGAACAGGAGCAGCTCGCCGCGGCGGTAGAGCAGGTAGAGGGCGCCGACCGCATCGACCGCTACACGGTGCTGCAGGGTGCGCTGTGGACACAGCTGGATGAGAGCCAGCTACACCCCGACTTTAAAAAATACGCCCCTAAGGGCAGCACCGCCAGCTGCCCTAACATACAGGTGTTCGGCCTGCCCGAGGACCAGCTGCGGGACTACTGCCGGCGCGCGGGCATTGGCAGGGGCGCGCTCGAGACCGGCAGCGGCATTGCGATAGCGCCGCTCAACTTAAAGCAGGAGCACAACTTTACGGCGGTGCGGCAGTTAAAAGACCCGGCGGGCACGGTGCTGTACCTGCACCGCGAGAGCGGGGCAGACAGCGCCAGCACCCCGCTGATGCTGGTGGGAGAGAGCAGCGAAAAGACCGAAGTGATGGCCGGGTATGAGGAGGTGCTGACCGACCTGTACGTGGTGACCAGCGAGGAGACGGTGCGCCAGATAGCCGCCGCTCTGCCCGAGGTGGACCTGGGCACGCAGATGACTGTTCGCGCGGTGAACCCGGTGCAGGTGTATAACCAGATTATGCAGATGCCCGCGGCCAAGACCGGTGCGATGCGGGTGATGAACATATCGGACTACGGCGAGCAAAACCGCCAGGTGATGGGGATCTTATCGGTGTTTATCTACGGCTTTATCGCCCTGATCACGCTGGTGTGCGCGGCCAACATCTTTAATACCATCTCTACCGGGGTGGCGCTGCGGGCCAGAGAGTTTGCCATGCTGCGCTCGGTGGGCATGACGCCCAGAGGACTTACCAAAATGGTCCGCTGTGAGAGCCTGTTTTACGGTGTCAAGGCGCTGGCCTACGGGATGCCCATGGCGGTGCTGGTGGCCCTGGGCATGTACAAGGCACTGGAGCGCAACTTTGATTTTGGCTTTATGCTCCCCTGGACGGCATACCTGGGAGCGGCCGCCGGCGTGTTTTTGCTGGTGGGCAGCACGATGCTATACGCCACCGGCAAGATGCGCAGAGCCAACCTGGTCGACGCGCTGAAAGACGAGAACCTATAGGGCTCGGGGTGGGAAAAGCACTCCGGCCCCCGCTAAACAGAAAGAGCAAAAGGGCAGCACGAGCCATTTGAGGGGCGGTGCCGCCCTTTTTGCTCTAGCGGGCAGGACCAGTCAAAAAGGAGAAATTTTCACAGATAGATTATGCATCTTGTGCATTGCTTTTGGGAACTGTCTCTGCATATAATGAATATCATAAGAACGCGGCGGATCGCTGTGTGCTCTTACGGTGGTGGTGGGTCTATCTTTAGGCCTGCCACGCCGTTTTTTGTTGCACAGTTTTGTTGCGCTCTGTTGTTGTAATGAAACTTTAAAAGCGCGTGCAGTCTATTCTGCACGCGCTTTTTTGCAGGCCACGAGAGTATAACCGTTTATCGGCGCTGTGCAACTGTCAGCCGAAAGGAGAACTGTAGTGACCAAAAATTTGACAGCCGGGAGACCGGGGAAGACGATCCTGTTTTTTGCCGTACCTATGCTGCTGGGCAACATCTTTCAGCAGCTGTACAACATGGTCGACTCGGTGGTGGTGGGCAACTTTGTGGGTTTTGACGCGTTGGCGGCGGTGGGCAATTCGTTTACCATCACCTTTTGTGCCACCGCTCTGGCCTTTGGCTTGAGCAGCGGCGCCACCATCTATATCGGCCAGCATTTTGGCGCCGGCAACAGCAGGAAGGTGCGGCAGGCAGTGGTGACCAGCACGGTGTTTTCGGTCGGATTCTCGCTGGTCTTATCGCTGGCTGGTGTGCTGCTGTGCCGCCCGCTGCTCGCGCTGGTGCGCACGCCGGCTTCGGTGATGCCCATGTCGCTGGTGTACATGCGCATCTACCTGCTGGGACTGGTGTTCACCTTTACCTACAATATGCTCTCGGCAGTATTTCGCGCACTGGGAGACTCTAAGATGCCGCTTGCTTTTTTGGTGGTGGCCTCGGTGGTGAACATCGTATTGGATCTGCTGTTCGTGTTGGCTTTTGATATGGGGGTAGCGGGGGTAGCGCTGGCCACGGTGATCGCGCAGGCGGTATCCTCGGTGCTGGCCTTTGTGTTTTTTAAAAAGCAGCTGCGGCAGATGGAGCGGCAGGAGCAGCAAAAGGACGGCAGTCAGCTACAGCCGACAGAGACGCTGGCACGGCAATTTCAGCTGTCGGTGCTGTGGGAGATCATTCGCCTGGCGGTCCCCGCTACGCTGCAGCAGATCGCGATCTCGGGCGGGATCATCATCATGCAGGGGTTCGTAAACAGTTTTGGGCCCCAGATCATGGCGGCCTATACAGCAGCCATCAAGTTCGAAAATATCATCATGATGTCGATCACCAGCATCTCGATCGCGGTCACAGCTTTTGCAGCCCAAAATATGGGCGCTCGCCAGACCGAGCGGGTGCGCAGCGGCTACCGATGGGGGCTGCTCATATCGCTTTTCTTTGCGCTGGTACTGGGGGCGGCGGCCATACTGCTGCGCGAGCCGCTGATCAGCCTGTTTATCTCGGGTCAGGGCGCACAGGCGGTCATCGAGGCCGGCAGCTCGTACCTGGTCTGGACGTTTGGATCGTCGCTGTTTATGGCGCTGCTGTTTTCGGCAGAAGGGGTGCTCAAAGGTGCCGGTGACGTGACGTTTTGCATGGTCATCGGCTTTGCCAGCATACTGGTAAAGGTGGCCGCCGCATACGTGCTGTCGCCGCGCATGGGATATCAGGGCCTGTGGGCAACGATGGTCATTGGATGGGGAGCTGAGGCGCTCTGTGCCACCGGGCGCTATCTGTCGGGCCGGTGGAAAAGCAAAGGTGTCACTGCAGGCAGCTGGCCAAAAGATGGGCAGCTGCCTGACGGCGGTGCGCAAAAAGGGGCCCCAGACGAGGTGACAGGAGTGACAGAAGATGCATAAGAAACCGCTGATCATAGATGTAGACGGCAGCGATGGCAGCCTGCTGGCACTGGTGCTGGCCTGTGCCAGCGAGGAGCTCAGTGTAGAGGGGGTGACCTGTACCGGGAGGTGGGGGGCGGCCGATAGGACAGCGGTGACAGTGGCCCGCCTGTGCGAGTACTTGCAGATAGAGCTGCCCATTTATGTGGGGAACGGGCGGCCGCTGTGCAGCCAGAGCCACTTGGTTGCTCAGACGGGTGAAGAGCCGCCGGTGGAACGCGCTTTTTTGCCCCCGGCAGAATTTTTGTGCCCACCGCAGCCGGCAGCAGAATTTATGGCAGAGGTTATTCGCGGCAGAGTGGGAGAGATATGCCTGGCAGCGGTAGCCCCACTGACCGACCTGGCCGACCTGGCGATCGCTTACCCCCAGCTGTGCCGGGAGGTGGATCGGGTCGTGATCGCCGGCGGCGGTACAGTGCGTGGAGACCGCACACCGGCAGCGGAGCACAATATCTGGTGCGACCCAGAGGCGGCGCAGATCGTCTTTCGGTCGGGCCTGCCGCTGATCATGTGCGGCACCGATGTAGAGACTTCCTGTTATATGTGTCCGACCGAGAGGAGCGGCCTATACGACCGTGGCGGCGACATTGGCAGACTGGTGGCCGAGTTGGCTAAAGATGCGGCGTGCCTGCGCCGGGCAGCTGCCATCTACGTTTTGTGCCGGCCCGATGAAGTGAACCTGCGCCGATACCCGGTAGAGATCGATCTAAACGGCGCCTATACCCGCGGCAGTACAGTGGCGCTCATGTCGGGGTACTACCCTGACAAGGTCGCCAATACCGACGTGGTACTGGCGCTGGTACGGCAAAGATTTGTGCAGTGGCTGTTTGACACCGCCGCCAGTGCCGACAGGAGGAGACAGGGATGAGCAGAGCAAAGCGACCGCTGATCATCGATTGCGACCCGGGCATCGATGACTTTGTAGCCATACTGCTGGCCCACAGCAGCCAGCAGTTCGACATTCGCGCGATCACCACCCTGGGCGGCAATGTGAGGCCGGAATATACAGCGGCCAATGCCAGAGATACAGCGGCCCTGATAGGCTTAGACTGTGCAGTCGGCGCCGGGGCACAGACGCCGCTGATGGGCGACCTGATCACCGCCGAATATGTACACGGACCAACTGGGTTGGGCGGCGTACAGCTGCCCCGGGCCCGCAGAGAGCTTGACCGGCGCCCAGCCTGGGATATCCTCTACGATGAGGCATGCCGGTGCCGGGGAAAACTGGAGATCGCGGCGCTGGGGCCACTGACCAATGTGGCGATCATGCTGCGCAAACACCCCGAGGCCGCCTTTATGATCGATAAATTGCACATTATGGGCGGTTCGACGACAGCGGGTAATCACTCGGCTTACGGCGAATTTAATATCTGGGAGGACCCGCTGGCCGCAGACATCGTATTTACGAGCGGTATCGATCTGCGCATGGTGGGGTTAAACTGCACCGCACAGGGGATCTGTGCGGCAGATGTGTGGCAGAGCGGCATACACCGGCCGGGGGCGGTACTCTCAAAATTGCGGCAGATGATGGATTACAGCGCCGAGCAGACCAGGAGCTGGCGCCCCGACACAGACATTTTGCACTATGTGCCCGAGCTGCCCGATGCGGTAGCGGTGGCGGGTATGATCGACGATACGCTGCTGCGCTGCCGCCGCTACCCTGTTTTGATCGAAGTGAGCGGCACGCCGTCTGTGGGGCGCACGCTGGTAGACTGGGACGGGGTGAGCGGCAGACCCCGTAACTGTGAGGTGGCGCTGCAGGTTGACGCTGCGCGCATTACCGAGCTGTACCGGCAGATGTTTGCCTTTTACGAGGAAAGATGACCGTCAAAAAGCGCTGCCTGCAGGCAGCGCTTTTTATCTGTAGTTGAGCGACGAGATCAATTATACCGCTGGTGGTGGCAGGGGGTGGACTCGGAGAGGCTCTGGAAGGTGTAGCCCTGAGCGGTGAGCTGATCGATGATCTGGGGCACGGCGGCAGCGGTGGTATCGTGGCCGGGGGCATCGTGCATGAGGATGACCGGGGTCTCCTGCTCCAGAGACTCTTTGACCACCTTGTTAACCAGGTAATCGGTACTCTTTTTAGAGCCTACCGAGTCGTCGGCCGAGACGGTCCAGTCGAAATACTGGATCCCCTGGGCGGTGAGCTGCTCGATAACGGTGTCCATAAAATTGCTGACGTTGCTGAATTTGCGGTGTACCGTGTTGGAGGAGCCGCCGGGGAAGCGATAGGCGCTGATGGGCTGGCCGGCAATAGCCTCCAGCGGTTCTTTGAGCATATTCAGGTCCTGAAAGAACGATTCGGGGCTCTGATAGATGCTCTTGTACTCGTGGGAGAAGGAGTGCAGCCCCAGCACATGGCCCTCGTCGACGATGCGGCGGTACAGGTCGGGGCGCTTATCCAGCTCGGTGCCCAGCACGAAAAAGGTGGCTTTGGCGTTTTTCTCTTTCAGGCAGTCGAGGATCTTTTCGGTCTCGTCGCTGGGGCCGTCGTCAAAGGTGAGATAGGCGATCTTTTGCCCGGTGCCGATGGCATCGGATGGAGCGGTGGTCTCGATGTGCTCGCCGTAACCGTCGGGGAAATTGCAGTATTGCGTTTTTTGCCCCTTTAGGTGGCTGCCGATGCCGATGGCCAGCGCTACGGCAGCCACCACCCCCACGGGAATGAGCAGCATGCGTTTTCTCAGGCGGATCGTGATACATTTCATATTGACACCTTCTAGCTTTTTTCTGTACTACCAGATATATCGCCCCGGGCGCCAGAATATGCGCCGCTCTCTATAAATCCAGGTGGTGTATTCGGTAGATGAGGTGTACAACATGCCAGAAACTATGTTTTAAAACTATTCAAATAGACGAATAACAGCTGGTGAGACAGGCTGTTTTCATGCAAGGAGGTGGATAAACACCAAAAAAAGATTGTAATTTTTAAAGGCAGCCGGTATACTGAAATCATAGGAAAAAACCGACCTGCCGCCCGTGGGACGGGCCTTTTTTGCGGGGTTTTGCCGCCGCAGCGGGCACTTTTGGCGGGGCGGGAAAATAAGGGCAAACAGGAGGACGAGAAAATGGGACGTATTCCGATTTTGTTAGACGGCGACCCGGGCCACGATGACGCGATGGCCATGACGCTGGCGCTGGCCAGCGATGAGCTGGAGGTAAAAGGCATGACGGTGGTGGCTGGCAACAGCACACTGCAAAACACCTCGACCAACGCCATCCGCGTGCTGGAGTGGCTGGGCCGCACCGATATCCAGGTAGTCAAAGGCGCCAGTCAGCCGCTCTCGCGGGAGCTGAGCATCGCCGACAGCGTACACGGCGAGTCGGGTCTCGACGGCCCGGTGTTTCCCCCCATCACCCACCAGCCGCTGGATGTGAACTTCTGCGATTTTATGGCCGACATCGTGCGAAAGAGCGACGAGAAGGTGGCCATCGTGGCCATGGGCCCGCTGACCAATACCGCTATCTTTTTGCTGTCGAACCCCGACCTGCACGACAAGATCCGCTGCATCAGCCTGATGGGCGGCGCGGCCATTGGCGGCAACTGGTCGCCCACGGCAGAATTTAACATCTGGGAGGATGCCGAGGCAGCCAGAGTGGTATTTGACTCCGGTATCCCCATCATCATGTGCGGGCTCGACGCTACCAACAAGGCCAGAGTGACCGCCGAGGAGATCGAGCAGTTCCACCAGATCGGCACCAAGGGCGGCGACCTGATCGCCGGACTGATGGATTTCTTTAAAGATCACGACCTGCCCGGTACCAACTTTAAAGAGGTGCCCATGCACGACGCAGTGGCTGTGGCGGCCCTGCTTTCGGATACGCCGGTAAAGCTGGAGGACATGTATGTGACCGTAGATATTGACGGCGGCTACACCCAGGGCTGTACCGTCTGCGATATTCTGGGCCTGACCGGTAAAGCCCCCAACGCCAAGGTGGCTATGGACTTGGACCGCGAGAAGTTTGTGGGCATGCTGGCCGACGCCTGCCGCAAATTTAAATAGGCAAAGGCGCGTACACCAAACAGGAAAAGAGTGCCCGGCGCTGCCGCGCGGCGGCGGGCGAGGATTTATATACGGCGCGGAGAAATGGCGGTTACATATATGGATAAGATCCCTGTTATCATAGATTGCGACACCGGTACCGACGACGCCTGGGCCATCGTATTGGCCAACAGCAGCGACAAGCTGGACATTAGAGCGCTGACGGCGGTAAACGGCAATGTAGAGCTAAAACACACCGGCCCCAACAACCTGAACCTGCGCGAGTACCTCAATATCGACTGCCGGGTGGCGCTGGGCGCTGACCGGCCGGTCATCGGCGGGGTGAACCCCATCCCCGACGTGCACGGTGAAAACGGTCTGGGCGGGGTAGAGCTGCCCAAGGCCAAGAGAGATTTTGACGAGAAATATGCCTGGGACGTGATCGCCGAGGAGGCTGAGAGAGCCGCCGGCGAACTGGTGATCCTGGCTGTTGGCCCGCTGACCAACATCGCCATCACCTTTTTAAAACACCCCGAAGCCAAAAAGAATATCAAGCGCATCGTGATGATGGGCGGCGCCTTTGGCACCGGCAACACCAACCCCTATGCGGAGTTTAACATCTGGATAGACCCCCATGCCTGCGACATCGTGTTCAAGAGCGGGGTGCCTATCACCATGGTGGGGCTGGACGCCACCAGGATGACTACCCTGACCGGCCAGGAGCAGGAGGCGCTGCTGGCCCAGCCCACTAAAATAGACCTGCTGCTGCGGGGCATGCGCAAGTACTTTATCGAGAGCCACAAAGCCATGGGCCGGCCCGACGCAGTGACACTGCACGATGCGCTGGCTGTGGCGGCGGTCATCGACCCGACTGTGCTGCACACCGAGAAGTACTATGTGGTGTGTGAGACCAAGAGCAGCCAGAGCGTGGGCCAGACGGTGGTGGACTTTAAGGGCCATCTGCACCGCGAGCCCAATGTGGATGTGGCCATGTCGGCAGATAAAGAGAAATTTGTGCAGATGCTGCGCGACTGCATCGCCTGCTACGCCCAGTAGCAGGCCGGCAGTTGAGGGAGGGATCTGCCGTGAAGAAAATTCCACTGATCATCGACTGCGACCCGGGAACGGACGACGCAGTAGCTATTTTGCTGGCTAACAGCTGCCCGCATATAGACCTGTTGGCGCTGACACCGGTGGCGGGCAACTCCTCTTATACGTACACCAGCGACAACGCGGTGCGACTGGCCGGCTTTATGGGCGGTGGCTGCCGCGTGGCAAAAGGCGCCAAGCGGGCGCTGATCTTTGACGGCTTGGCCGGATACCAGAATAAAGACGATATCCACGGTGGCCACGGGATGGCCGGTGTGCTGATCGAGAACCGGGCGGGTGCAAAACAGGAGGACAAATTTGCCTGGGATGTGATCTATGAGGAGGCGCTGGCTCACCCGGGTGAGCTGGTGATCGCGGCTATCGGTCCGCTGACCAATATTGCCATCACCCTGCTCAAACACCCCGACATCCGGCACTATGTAAAGCGCATTTATATGATGGGTGGATCGGCCACCACCGGCAATGTGAGCCCCTACGCCGAATTTAATGTGTGGGTGGACCCGCACGCCTGTGATATCGTTTTTAAGAGCGGTATCCCGGTGACCATGGTGGGGCTGAACGCCACCCGGTACGCCGAGTTTACGCTGGAGGAGTTTGAGCAGCTGACCGACACGCCGTGTGCGATCACCTTTTTGTTGGCGGCTATCAACAAATTTATCAAAGAGATCCTGCGGCAGGGCCGTCGGTGGGACCTGATCATGCACGATGCCATCACCGTGGGTGCGCTGATCGACCCGGATATGGTGAAAACGGCGCCGTACTACGTCACCTGCGAGACCGAGAGCAGCCAGAGCATTGGCCAGACGGTGGTCGACCGCGGGGGGCATTTAGGGCGCACGCCCAATGTGGATGTGGCGATGTATGTAGATAAGGCCCGCTTTAAAGACATGCTGCAAAAAATGATCGCGTTCTATCGCTGATATAGCGAGATCTACTGTGAGAAAAAGGGGAGCAGGGGTGCCGTGCGGCGGCCCTGCTCCCCTTTTATAAGGATTTTTAGACAGCGCTGACAGATACGGATCGCCGCGGTAAAAAGAGTAGCGGCCGACCGGGACTGCGCGAGAATGGGAGACGAACATGGCAATAGAACTTACCTTTGGCGACAGTGCCGCAGGCGCACTGCAGTGCGCCCGCCACCTGCCCGGCGCTGCCAAAGCAGACCTTGGTGAGGTGCGGCCACTGACGTTGGCCCTGGATATCGGCCGGATCGGTGGTGCGCACCGGGATATAGAGTGTCGCCGAGCGATTTTGTACGCGCTGCTGGCCGACTATGGCGGTGCGGTTGCAGACATGTGGGCGCAGAACCGGCAGACGGTACAGCGTTTGGCGCAGGCAGCAGCAGACAGAGAGCCGATACGGGCGTGGATCAGCCTAGAGGCCCCGGATGAGCTGTGCGGACTGCTGTGGCTTTGCGCGCATCTGCTGGAAACACCTACCCCAATACAGGTGTTGCCAGTACCGGCCTGGGTGCGCAAAGAAGAGGTGCTGCAGCGCCGGCGCGGCACCGGAGAGCTCGACCCGGCCGAGGTGCCGGCGCTGCTGGGGGACACCCTGACGCTGAGCGCCATCGAACGGCAGGAGGCAGCGCACCGCTGGCACGAGCTGGCCGCGCAGGACGACCCACTGCGGGCACTGGTGAATGGACGTCTGATGGGCGTGCCAGCTGATTTTTATGATTTTTGTCTGCTGCGGGCTATGCCAGACGGCCCCTTTGTAGAGGCCCAGGTATTGGGGCGGGCACTGGCTGGGCTGCCGGGAGTGAGCGACTGGTGGCTGCACCAGCGCCTGCTTGACATGACAGCTGCCGGGGCGCTGCTCTGGGTACGGCCCGCCACGGGAGACCACCCCTACAGCGGTGTGCTGCGCCGGGCATGAGTTGTGCGGAGACAGCACCTGTACAAATGGGGTACAGCACTGCCCCAGACAGTGCACAGGGGGAGGATAGGCGGGCAGCGCGGTGATGGTATCGGCAGCTTTTTGGGTGAGAATAGGTACACGGAGAAGGGGCGATCCTTCGGGTGCCGGCGCGCCTGGCTATATGCACGATAGGCAGTATCCCCCACTTCAAAACTTCAAAACAGGCTTGGGGCGCTAAACGGCCCGGTTTCCGCTACCGGCAGGGTGCCCTTTAAAGCGGTGCAGCTATGTGCTTTTTGTTGGGAGACGTACTCCTTGCGAAACGTTGCCGGCAGAGGACCTGTGCGGCTGTAGCCAGCGGGGCAGACAGATTGTTTTGCCGTTGTGTGTCGGCGGCAGCTTGCGGCTGAAAAAAGCGGAAAAAGGTGAGTGGGGAGCGGAAAAGATACGGCCCGCGCGATAGCGGACCACATCTTTTCTATATAAATATTGCTGGTCGTAGACCGACAATGTCGAGATGTGGGGGCAGAGGGCCGGTGGTCGGTAGCTTTTGTCTAGTGCGGCGGCCGATGTAACTCGCCCCAGCGACACATATCGGCCGGGATGGGCAGCAGGGAGCGCCCCTTCCCGGTGAGGCGATACGCCACCTTAGGTGGGATCTGCGGGTATTCGTGTCGGTAGATGATGGATGAGCCCATCGGCGGACAGCTCTTTGAGGGTGGTACTGCGCGTTTGGTAGGTCACACCGTCCACTGTCCGCCGTGCGCCGCAGTTCGCTATAGTTCAGCCCCTCCGTACTTACCTAGGTTGTAGAGTATCAGCAATTTCCATTTGCTGCCTATGACCGATAACGTATAGTCAAAATAGGTATGTTGACTGTCGGCTGCCTGCCCCTTATAAGTCTTCACGGCAATACTTTCTTTTTTGATAGTACTCACCAAAAAAGTGCATACTTGCTGCTTTACACCTGCTTTTTTAAAATAGAAACTGACAAAAGCAAACCCATAAAGGGTACAGAAGTGAGGAGCGTATATGATGAAGATCTACGGGGTGAACGGCGGGCCGCGTAAAAACTGGAACACAGCTACCATGTTGGAACACTTTTTGCAGGGGGCGCGGTCGGCGGGGGCAGAGGTGGAGACCATTCACCTTTTTGACCTGGACTATACCGGCTGCCGCAGCTGCTTTTTGTGCAAGCGCAGGGGCCCTACTTATGGGCGCTGCAGCTATCGTGACGGCCTGCAGCCGGTGCTAGAAAAGCTGCGGCAGGCCGATGGGATCGCCTTTGCCTCGCCCATTTATTTTCACCAGATCACCGCCCAGCTGCGGGGCCTGTTGGAGCGGCTATTTTTTCAGTACCACTCGTTTGAGCGGGGCGGTGGGAGTTTGGCACCGCAAAAGATCGAGACGGCGGTGCTCTACACCATGAACGTCACCGAGGAGGAGATGCGCCGGCGGGGCTATCCAGCCGTACTCGGCGACACCGAGCAGTACTTCTCCTACACCTTTTACGCCGAGCCGCAGCGGATATATGCCTTTGACACCTACGAATTCACCGACTACAGTCAATACCAGGCCGATTACTGGGACGAGCCGGCCAAACGGCGTTGGCACCAGGAACAGTTTCCCCGCGACTGCCAAAACGCCTTTGACGCCGGCGTACAGATGGCTGCGCGTATCGGTACTGATGCGGGGCGGTAGCAAATGTGGCCGCAGCGGGTGCTGCCGGTGCACGGGTTGGCGGACAGGCTGAGGACGCCGTAAAAAGTAAAAAAATATTTATTGGTTCTGGTCTTGACAAGCGCCGGGGCGGTATAGTATGTTAAACCTACGACATGACAAAATGCTTTGACGGAATTATGCCAGGTCTGGAGCGTTCCAGAGAGCCGGCGGCGGGTGCGAGCCGGTACTGAAAGACCTGTGCAGTCTGCCTCCCGAGCAGGGCTCCCTAAAGTAAGCCGAGTAAGGAGCCACGGTTTCCCCGTTATCGGATAGGGGCTTGCTAGAGCCCCGAAAAGTGATCGCGCGCTATACGGCAGCGGCGATAAACAGGGTGGTACCGCGGAAGATCTTCCGTCCCTGAAGCCTGATACCGGGCTTCGGGGACTTTTTTTATCGGCGGATGCATTTTGGCTCTGTGTATCGCGGCGAAGCTGCACGGCGGGCGGTAAACAGGGTGGTACCGCGGAGCACATCCGTCCCTGAGGTCTTATATAAGACCTCGGGGATTTTTTTGTTGAGAGAGGTTTTGACCGGCCCCAGGCCGGGCGTGAGAGACAGGAGCGAGATACTATGCGCAACATTATACTGGCAGACATGACCTTAAAGACCGCGCGGCAGGGATCGGCCGCCCAGCTGAGCTTTAAAGAAAAAATAGAGATCGCCAAACTGCTCGACCGGGTGGGCGCCCCGGTCATCGAGGTATCGGCCATCGACGATCCCCAGGTGGATGCACTGCTCATCAAATCTATCGCCAATCTGGCGGCACAGGCGGTAGTCAGCGTGCCGGTGGCCCACAGCGAGGCGGGGGTAGACAGTGCCTGGGAGGCGGTGCGCGGGGCCAAAAGACCGCGCCTGCAGGTGGCGGTGCCGGTGAGCCCGGTACAGATGGAGTACAGCTGCCACAAAAAGCCGGCGGCGGTGCTGGAGATGATCGACATGCTGGTGCGGCGGTGCCGGACGCTGTGCGGCGAGGTGGAATTTTTGGCCGAGGACGCCACCCGTGCCGAGCAGGACTTTTTGTACCGCGCCGTAGAAGCCGCTATCGCCGCCGGTGCCACTGTCGTGAGCCTGGCCGATACAGCCGGCACCATGCTGCCCAGCGAGTTTGGCCACTTTATCGGGGCGGTGAAAGAAGCGGTGCCCGCCTGCGGGCAGGTGTCGCTGGGGGCCGCCTGCGGCGACGAGTTGGGCATGGCGGTAGCCTGTGCGGTATCGGCCATACGGGCCGGGGCCGACGAGATCAAGGTGAGCTGCTGCACCGCCGATTGCCCGGGCATGGGGGCCATGAGCCAGATCATCAGAGCCAGGGGCGACGCCTGCTCGGTGTACACCGACATCAGGGTGACCGAGCTGCAGCGCACCATCGACCAGATACGCTGGATGGCCGAGACCGAGCGCAGCCGGCGCTCGCCGTTTGACCACGGGGTGGGTAAGGCCCAGCAAGGCGGCGCCCTGAGCGCCCACGACGACCTGGCCGCGGTGGCCGGGGCGGTGCAAAAGTTGGGATATGATCTCTCGGAGGACGACATGGCCAAGGTGTACGAGGCATTTTGCCACATCGCCGCCAAAAAAGAGGTGAGCCTGCCGGAGCTGGAAGTCATCGTGGCCACCAACGCCCTGCAGGTGCCCCCCACCTACAAGCTGCGCAGCTATGTCATCAACGCCGGCAACGTGATCGCCGCCAGCGCCCAGATCGAACTGGAAAAAGACGGGCGCATCATGCCCGGTATCTGTGTGGGCGACGGCCCTATCGACGCCGCCTTTTTGACCATTGAGCAGATCATCGGCCACCATTACGAGCTGGACGACTTTCAGATCCAGGCGGTGACCGAGGGCCGTGAGGCTATGGGCGCCGCACTGGTGCGGCTGCGGGCCGGCGGCAAGCTGTACGCCGGGCAGGGTATATCCACCGACGTGATCGGCGCCAGTATCCACGCGTACATGAACGCGCTCAACAAGATCGTATACGAGGAGATGTAGCAATGAGACTTTCGTTTTCGATAAATGGCTGGCAGGGGTACAGCTGGGATGAATTTGTAGCTGTGGCCGGGGAGACCGGCATGCAGGGCATTGAGCTGCGGGGCATCCACCAGGGGGAGCTGGCCGGCAAGCACGGGCCTTTTGGCCCCCACCACGCCGCGGCCACAGTGCGCGACCTGTTTGAAAAGCAGCTCTCCATCCCCTGTCTCGACTCGGTGTGCGATATCTCGGATATCGCCGGCCGGGCCGATACTGTGGCCGAGGTGACCGCCTGTATGCAGACGGCCAAAGACCTGCGGGTGCCCTACGTGCGGGTGCACGCCACCAGCGGCGGAAAGAGCGCTGTAGAGGCCGCCGGCGACTGCCTAAAGCAGCTGGTAACGCGGGCCGAGGAGCTGGGGGTGACACTGCTTTTAGAGACGGTGGGCATTTTTTCTGATACGGCGGCGCTGCGGGACCTGCTCAACCGGTTTGCCTCTGACCATTTGGCGGCGCTGTGGGACCTGCACCACCCCTATCGCGACCACGGCGAACAGCCGGAGGAGACCATCCAAAACCTGGGGGCCTATGTGCGCCATGTACACGTAAAAGACTCGACCGTGGGGGAAGACGGCCGGCCGGTGTACTGCCTTATCGGCGAGGGCAGCCTGCCCATGGATCAGCTCATGCGGGCGCTGGGCTCGATCAACTACGACGGATTTATCTCGCTGGAATGGGACCCCCAGTGGATGCCGGGCCTGCAGGATATGGAGGTCATCTTTACCCACTTCGTCACCTATATGGAGCAGTTCGGCAGCCCGTCGCGGGCACCGCACCACCTGTACGACAACACCACTCACACCGGCCAGTTCGTGTGGAAGAAAGACGACCTCATCGACCTGACTTTCTCGCAGGTGCTCGACCGCATGGTGGAGGAATTCCCCGACCAGTACGCCTTTAAATACACCACCCTCGACTACACCCGCACCTACGCCCAGTTCCGCGACGACGTGGACCAGTTTTGCCGGGTGCTTATCTCGCTGGGGGTAAAAGCGGGCAGCCATGTGGCCATCTGGGCCACCAACATCCCCCAGTGGTTCATCGCCTTTTGGTCGGTGACCAAGATCGGCGCGGTGCTGGTGTCGATGAACACCGCCTACAAGATCCACGAGGCCGAGTACCTGCTGCGTCAGTCGGACACCCACACCCTGATCATGGTGGAGGGCTTTCGCGACGCCCACTACAAGAGCATCGTGCAGGAGCTCTGCCCAGAGCTGGCCACCACCCGTCCCGGCCAGCCGCTGCATAGCCGCCGACTGCCGTTTTTGCGCAACGTCATCACCGTGGGCTGCAAGGTGCCCGGCTGCCTATGCTGGGAGGAAGCCATGCAGCGGGCGGACAACGTGCCCGTAGAGGAAGTCTACCGCCTGGCGGCCAAGGTCGACCCGGGCGACGTGTGCAACATGCAGTACACCTCCGGCACCACCGGCTTTCCCAAGGGCGTTATGCTCACCCACTACAACGTGGTCAACAACGGCAAGTATATCGGCGACCGCATGGACCTCTCCACCGCCGACCGCATGATGATACAGGTGCCGATGTTCCACTGTTTCGGTATGGTGCTGTCGATGACCGCCTCGATGACCCACGGCACCACCATGTGCCCGCTGCCGTACTTCTCGCCGGCCTCGGCACTGGCCTGTGTGAGCGCCGAGCGCATCACCTGCTTTAACGGTGTGCCCACCATGTTTATCGCCATGATGGGCCACCCCGATTTTGCCACCACCGATTTCTCGTACATCCGCACCGGCATTATGGCCGGCTCCAACTGCCCGGCCGACCTCATGCGCCAGGCGGCAGAGGTGATGAATATGCGCCAGATCGTGAGCGTATACGGCCAGACCGAGGCCTCGCCGGGGTGTACCATGTCGAGCTTTACCGACCCGCTGGAGGTGCGCACCGACACGGTGGGCAGCGCCTTTGCCAACGTGTCCTGCAAGATCATCGATCCCGATACCGGCGCTGATTGCCAAGACGGCGAGACCGGCGAATTTGTGGCTCGGGGCTATAACATCATGAAGGGCTATTACAAGATGCCCGGCGCCACCGAGGCGGCCATCGACGCCGAAGGCTGGCTGCACACCGGCGACCTGGCCTGCCGCGACCGGGATGGCAACTACCGCATTACCGGGCGGCTGAAAGACATGATCATCCGCGGGGGCGAAAACATCTACCCCAAAGAGATCGAGGAGTTCATCTTCACCCATCCAAAGGTGCAGGACGTACAGGTCATCGGCGTGCCGGACAAGCGCTACGGCGAGGAGATCATGGCCTGTATCATTTTAAAAGAGGGCCAGCAGATGACCGCCGAGGAGATGCGCGGCTACATCGCCGATCACATGGCCCGGCACAAGGTGCCCCGGTACATCGATTTTGTGGCGGAGTTCCCCATGAATGTGGCCGGAAAGATACTCAAGTATAAAATGCGTGAAGACGCGGTGAAAAAGCTGGGCCTGGGAGACTAGAGCTGCCGGATGGCCTGTGTCATCGCCGCCGAGGGCCCCGGGGCAAAGACCTGCCCCGGGGCCTTTTGCCATTGGCGGTCAAGTGGGCTGCAGCGGTGCCCGATATACTTTTTTGGGCATGGTGCACAGTGGGGCGCACGGTGTTGGGGGCATACAGAAAATTGCCGGTGTGAGGTTGCCGGCTGCCGACAGGAACGGTATACTAGAGTGGAAGAGAAGTGCTAGAGGAGAGCGATACTATGCCCATAGAAGCTGTAAAAATGCCGGTGATCTTAGACTGCGACACCGGCTCGGACGACGCCTTTGCCATCGCTATGGCCATTGCCAGCGACCAGCTGGAGGTGCTGGGGGTATCGGCGGTGGCCGGCAACCTGACTTTAGACCGGGTGGTGAAGAACACCCGGCGGACCCTGTCGTTTACCGACCCCGCAGTGCCGTTTGCCGCCGGCGCAGCCGGGCCGCTGCAGCGGGACCTGATCGAAACCGGGCGCCCCATCCACATGTTGTTTGCGGGGGCAAAGGAGGAGCGGGTACCGGTAGATCCCCGCCCGGCAGAAGACTTTTTGTACGACCTGATCCAGAAGAGCGAGCAGCCGGTGACTCTTATCCCGCTGGGGCCGCTGACCAACATCGCCAAGCTGCTGCAGAAGTACCCCCAGTGCAAAGAAAACATTTTGCGCATGGTGCTGATGGGGGGCGCGGCGGCCGGCGGAAACACCACCGAGTTTGCCGAATTCAACATCTATGTAGACCCCGAGGCAGCGGATATCGTGTTTCGCAGCGGTGTCCCCATCGTGATGTGCGGCATAGAGGTGTGCCGTGACGGCCGGGTGAGCGTGGAGGATGCAGAGCGCTTGGAGGCGCTGCAAAACGAGGCGGCCGGCTACTTTGCGCGGGAGATGATGCAGGACTTTAAAAATGGTGAGAGCATCATCTTCGACGCGGTGACGGTGGCCTGGATCTTGCGCCCCGAGATCATCACCGCCCAGCCGGCGCAGGTGCACATCGAGCTGCGCGACCAGCTGCGGCTGGGGCAGACGGTGTGCGATTTTGCCAGCGACCGACCCAATGCGCTGGTGGCGCTGCACATGCAAAAAAAGGGGTTTGTGCAGCTGATCTTAGACCTGTTTGCCAAATATGGGGGCTGATGGGTCACCACCGGCGGGACGGCCTGCAGCCGCCCCGCCTTTTTGTGTGGCGGAGCCGGCCAATGGGCGGCGGTTGACGGCGGTTGGGCAAGAATGATGTAGAGGCAGCGCCCCGCTTTTTGCTATGATGGGCAGGCGAAGGAGGGATGTGTTTTGGCGGGAAAGACCCAAAACGTGATGGCGGCCATCGACTATATCGAGGCCCACTTAGATCAGAAGCTGGACCTGGAGCAGGTGGCGGAGGCGGTACACTACTCTAAATATTACCTGCACCGCATGTTTACCGCTGCGGTGGGGCTTACGGTGCACGACTACGTACAGCGCCGTCAGCTGACCGAGGCGGCCAAGCTGCTGGCGTTCTCGCGCCGGCCTATCTCCGAGATCGCCCAGCTGGCGGGGTATGCCAGCCAACAGGCCTTTACCGACGCCTTTAAGGCCATGTACAAAAAGGCACCGGGGCGGTTTCGCGAGGAGGAGGCCTTTTACCCCCTGCAGCTGGCTTTTGTGCTGCAGCCCGACCCGGCGCTGCCCGAGACGGATACCGCCGCGTTGGCAGAGCGGGTACAGACGGCGCAGGAAAAAGACATCGACCGCTGGATGCAGCTGGTGCGACTGGTGGTGGACGGTTTCCCCGGCCTGATCGAGGAGCAGTATATCGACGTGCTGCGCGACTATATGCGCGCCGGACGGGCCCTGTGGCTGTGCGAGAACCAAACGGCTATCGGCGCGGTGCTGTTTGACCCCCGGCAGGGGAGTATCGACTTTTTGGGCGTACACCCCCAGTACCGCCGCCGCGGTGTGACCGAGGCGCTGCTGCGGTGTGTGGTGGAGCGGTATATGCCGGGAAGACCGGTGAGTATTACCACCTACCGGGCCGGCGACCGGGCCGATACCGGGTACCGGGAGGCTTTTTTGCAGCTGGGCTTTGCCGAATCGGAGCTGCTGACCGAATTTGGCTACCCCACCCAGCGCTTTGTGCTGCCGGCAGAAGAGCGGGGAGGTGAAGGCGATGACTGAGCGGCGTATAAACCCCCTGGACCGCGATTTTGGCGCCGGGGCACTGCTACGTTTTGCCTTCCCCACCATTTTTATGATGGTGTTCATGGGCATGTATACCATTGTAGATACGGTATTCATCTCGCGTCTGGTGGGCACCGAGGCGCTGTCGGCGGTGAACATCGCCTGCCCGGTGATCTACGCCACGGTGGGGCTCGCGACCATGCTGGCCACCGGCGGCGGGGCCATTATCGGCCGCCGCATGGGGGAGGGGGATGACCGGGGCGCCCGCAGCGCCTTTAGCCTGCTGGCGCTGTGCTGTGTGGCGCTGAGCGCACTCATCGCCCTATTGGGCCTATCTTTTTTAGACCCGCTGGTGCGGGCGCTGGGGGCCAGCGAGATCTTGGCCCCATACTGCCGCGACTACCTGGGGGTCCTACTGCTGTGCACCCCTTTTAATATGCTGCAGGTGCTGTTTCAAAACCTGCTGGTCACCGCCGGGCGCCCGGGGCTGGGCTTTGGGCTGACGCTGGCGGCCGGCTGCACCAACGCCGTGCTGGACTTTGTGTTTATGGGCCCGCTCAAGATGGGGATCATGGGGGCGGCCATCGCCACCGGGCTGGGCTACTCCATCCCGGCGGTGGCGGGGCTCTTGGTGTTTATGAAAAAGCGGGGCAGCCTGTACTTTTGCCGCCCCATCTGGGAGGGGCGGGTGCTGGCAGAGGCCTGTCTCAACGGCTCGTCAGAGATGGTCAGCCAGCTGGCCACCGCCCTGACCACCTTTCTCTTTAACATCCAGATGATAAAACTGGCTGGCGAGGCCGGGGTGGCGGCGGTGACGGTGATGCTCTACACCCAGTTTTTGATGAGCACCTTGTATATCGGCTTTTCTATGGGGGTGGCGCCGATCATCAGCTTTAACTACGGCAGCGGCAACACCCGACGGCAAAAGCGGGTGTTTGGCATCTGTCTGCGCTTTATCGGTCTGTCGTCGCTGGCGATCTTTGCACTGACCATGATAGGTGCACCGGTGCTGTCGGCTATATTTGCCGCCCCGGGCAGCACCGTGTACCAGCTGAGCCGCGCCGGCTTTCGGCTGTTTGGCTACAGTTTTTTGGCCAGTGGGATCAACATCTTCACCTCGGCCATGTTCACCGCGCTGTCAAACGGCAAGCTCTCGGCGGGGCTCTCTTTTACCCGTACATTTGGTTTTACGACGATCGGGCTTTTGCTGCTGCCGCGGCTCTGGGGCGTAGACGGGCTGTGGCTGGCAGTGCCCATCGCCGAGGGGCTGACGGTGATCGCGGCGCTGGTACTGCTGTGGCGGGGCCGCAAGCGGTACGGGTACCTGTAAGTGGGCCGGTACTGCGCCGGCAATGACGCGGAGCCGATAAAAAAGAGCTCTCCCACCGGGGAGAGCTCCTCTTTTTGATGGGGGCGCTGATCGCCTGGATATTTTGGCGCCGTACCAGGCAAAAATGGCCCTGCGGCCGCGTATACTGGTAGGGACCTGCCCCGCCGGGGGCGCAAATGCTTAATAATGGGGGCGGCGATTTGGATATATACACCATGGTGCTCATGGGTTTTGGCATGGCGATGGACGCCTTTGCCGTATCGGTCACCAACGGGCTGGCAGCCCGGGGGCGGCTGCTGCGCTGTGCGCTGCTGTGCAGCCTGTATTTTGGTTTGGCGCAGATGCTCATGCCGCTGCTGGGCTATTTTGTGGGCTATGGCTTTAGCGGCTATATCCAGCGCTTTGACCACTGGGTGGCACTGATCCTGCTGTGCTTTTTGGGGGTGCGCATGCTGCGTGAGGCCGGCCAGCACGGGCGGCAGATCACGGCGGTGGGGCGCACGCTGATACTCACCAGCAGACTGCTGCTGGTGCAGGCCGTCGCCACCAGTGTAGATGCGCTGGCCCTGGGGGTGAGCCTGTCGGCCATTGGGGCCAACATCTTTTTGGCGGCACCCATTATTGGCCTCACCACTTTTTGCTGCTGCTTTGTGGGGGCCTTTTTAGGGCGCCGTTTTGGCGACCTGCTGGGCAAATTTGCCGAGATCGCCGGCGGCTTGATATTGGCCGGTATCGGGCTGAAGATCTTTTTGGAGCACACGGTGTGAGAGATAGAAAAAAGGGCCGCTGTCTTGGCACAGCGGCCCTTTTTAAGAGGGGACCTAATGGGGTCTACGACAACTCGAACTGGCCGGTATAGAGCTGGTAGTACTTGCCTTTTTGGGCGATGAGCTCGTCGTGATTGCCGCGCTCGATGATCTGGCCGTGCTCCAGCACCATGATGGCGTCGGCGCTGCGCACGGTAGAGAGCCGGTGGGCGATGACGAACACAGTGCGGCCCTGCATCAGCTCGTTCATGCCTTTTTCGATGAGCGCCTCGGTGCGGGTGTCGATGGAAGAGGTGGCCTCGTCTAAGATGAGCACCGGCGGGTCGGCTACCGCCGCCCGGGCGATGGCCAGCAGCTGCCGTTGCCCCTGGCTGAGGTTTTGCCCGTCGGAGTAGAGCATGGTGTCGTAGCCCTGTGGCAGGCGGCGGATAAAGCCGTCGGCGTTGGCCAGTTTGGCGGCGGCGACGATCTGCTCGTCGGTGGCGTCGAGACGGCCATAGCGGATGTTGTCTTTTACGGTGCCGGTAAACAGGTGAGTATCCTGCAGCACCATGCCCAGACTGCGGCGCAGGTCGTCTTTTTTGATCTTGCCGATGTTGATGCCGTCGTAGCGGATCTTGCCTTCCGGCACATCGTAAAAGCGGTTGATGAGGTTGGTGATGGTGGTCTTACCGGCGCCGGTAGAGCCGACAAAGGCGATCTTTTGCCCCGGCTTGGCGTAGAGCGAGACGTTTTGCAAAACAGTCTTATCCGGCTCGTAGCCAAAGGTCACGTCGAAAAAGCGCACGTCGCCGGTCAGCGGGGTATAGGTGATGGTACCGTCCTGGTGCGGGTGCTTCCAGGCCCACAGGCCGGTGCGGCCCTCGCTCTCGCAGAGCTGGCCGTCAGGGCCCTTTTGGGCGTTGACCAGCTGCACATAGCCGTCGTCCACCTCGGGGGTCTCGTCGATGACCTCGAAGATACGCTCGGCACCGGCCAGCGCCGAGAGGATGGAGTTAAACTGCTGTGAGATCTGGGTGATGGGCTGAGAGAAGGAGCGGGTGAACTGCAAAAACGAAGCGATGGTGCCGATGTCCATCGAGCCCCTGATGACCAGGAAAGCACCCACCATAGCGGTGGCGGCGTAGTTGACGTAAGACAGGTTGCCCATGATGGGCATGAGGATGCTGGCAAAGGTGTTGGCGTTGGTAGCCGACTGTCGCAGCTGCTCGTTTAAGACGGCGTACTCGTCGACGGCAGCCTGCTCGTGGCAGAAGACCTTGACGACTTTTTGCCCCTCGATCATCTCCTCGATAAAGCCGCTGGCGGCGCCGTTGGCCTTTTGTTGGGCTTTAAAATAGCGGGCGCTGCGGCTGCCTACCGCCTTGATGATAAACAGCATGATGACGAGCATGGCCACGATGAGCAGAGTGAGGGTGGGGCTGAGCACCAGCATCATGGTAAAGGTGCCCACTACCGAGATGACCGAAGACAGCAGCTGTGGAGTGGACTGGGAGATACATTCACGCAGGGTGTCGACGTCGGAGGTGTAGCGGCTCATCAGCTCGCCGTGGGTGTGGGTGTCGAAGTAGCGGATGGGAAGATCCTGCATGTGGTCGAACAGATCGCGGCGGATGGCTCCCAGCGTGCGGTTGGAGATCGAGATCATCAGCCGGTTGTAGCAGTAGGTGGAGATGGCCCCGGCCAGATAGATGCAGCCCATCAGGCACAGCATGCCGATAAAGCCGGAAAGATCGGCTGAGCCACTGCCGATAAAAGGCACGATATAGCGGTTGAGCACCGGCTTGAGCAGATAGGTGCCGGCCACCGAGGCGCCGGAGCTGATGGCTACAAATAGCACCACCAGCGCCAGCACGGCGGGGCGGGCCATCATGTAGCCGATGAGCCGGCGAAATGTTTTGCCGGTGTTTTTTGGCTTTTGGTAATTGGTGCGCGGTCTGGGCATCAGTCGGCCACCCCTTTCTGCTGTGAAGTGTACACGTCGCGGTAGATCTCGCTTCTCTGCATCAGCGTCTCGTGGTCGCCCACGTCGGCGATGCGGCCCTCATCCAGCACCACGATCTGGTCGCAGTCCTGCACCGAGGTGATGCGCTGGGCGATGATGATGGTGGTGCCGGCCAGGTCTTGCTGCAGGCCCTGACGAATGTGCTGGTCGGTAGCGGTATCTACGGCGCTGGTGGAGTCGTCTAAAATAATGATCTTGGGGCCAGCCAGCAGCGCCCGGGCAATGCACAGCCGCTGCTTTTGGCCGCCCGAGACGTTGACGCCACCCTGACCCAGATCGGTGTCGTAGCCCTGGGGGAAGGATTGGATGAAGTCGTGAGCCTGGGCGATCTTACAGGCGGCGACGATCTGCTCGTCGGTGGCGTTCGGGTCGCCCCAGCGCAGATTGTCGCGGATGGTGCCGGAAAACAGCACGTTTTTCTGCAGGACCATGGCTACGTCGTGGCGCAGCGTGTCGAGCTTGTAGTCGCGCACGTCGCGGCCGCCCACCTTCACTCTGCCCACCGTGGCGTCGTACAGGCGGGGGATGAGCTGTACCAGGGTGGTCTTGGCCGAACCGGTGCCGCCGATGATGCCCACCCGGCTGCCGGCGGGGATGTGCAGGTCGATATTTTGCAGCACGTCGTTCTCGGCATCTTGGCGGTAGCGGAAAGAGACGTTTTCAAAATCGATAGAGCCGTCTTTTACCGGCGCGTCGGAGGCGTGTTCGTCTGATATATCGGGCACCTCCTCCAGCACCTCGCCGATACGGGAGATAGAGGCGCGGGACAGTACCAGGTTGATAAAGGCCATAGAGATCATCATCAGCGACATGAGGATCTGGGTGACGTAGCTGATAAAGCTGATGAGCTCGCCGGTGAGCATGCTGCCGCCGATGACCATGCCCCCGCCGAACCACAAGATGGAGATGATGCAGCTGTACATCACCAGCTGCATGATGGGCATGTTGCAGATGACCCGGCGTTCGGCCGCCAGCGAGGCGCCGATGAGGTCCTCGTTGGCCTTTTTAAATTTGTCTTTTTCGTAGCGCGAGCGCACAAAGGCCTTTACCACCCGGATGGCGATGAGGTTTTCCTGCACCGAGGCGTTCATGCCGTCGTATTTGCGCAGCATCGACTGAAAGCGGGGGAAAGCGGTGATGGCGATGGTGGCCAGCGCCACGGCCAGTACCGGTATGGCCACCAAAAAGACGGTGACCAGGCTGGAATTTATCGAGAAGGCCATGATGGTGGCGCTGACGAGCATCACCGGTGAACGCACCAGCATGCGAATGACCATCATCGTGGCGTTTTGAGTGTTCTGTACGTCGGTGGTCATGCGGGTGACCAGGCTGGCCGAGGAGTACTTGTCGATGTTAGAAAAAGAGAAAGACTGTATCTTTTTAAACATGGCCCCGCGCAGCTGGCTGCCCAGCCCCATACTGGCCATGGCGCCAAAGCGGGCCGACAGCGCCCCGCAGATGAGCGAGGCCAGAGCCATGCAGACCATCATGGCGCCGGTGCGCACCACGTAACCCAGGTCGCGGCCGGGAATGCCCACGTCGACGATCTTGGACATGAGCAGCGGGATGCGGATCTCCAGCAGTACCTCGCCAATGACCATCAGCGGGCAGAGGATCGCATAGAGCCGGTAGGGCTTCATATAATGAGCGAGTTTTTTGATCATCGCCGGTCACCTCCTCTTTCGGGGCGCGGTGGGTGGGGATGGCCGCTGTGCGCGGCCCGGTGCTCAGCCTCTTTGAGCTGTTTCGCCTGCTGCCGCAGGGTGATATTATCAAGCCCCGCATAGGGGCCTACCGCCAAGTTGGCGATCATGTGCTCGACGGTGGTGATGAACTGCTCGATCTCCTGCGGGGAGAGACCGGCAAACATCTGCTGGTCCACCGAGTCGAACTGGGCGCGGAAAGCGGTGGTCAGCTGGCGGCCCTCATCGGTGATGTGCAGCCGGTTGCAGCGGGCGTCGCGGGGGTCGGGGGTACGGGCGATCAGGCCCATTTTTTCCATCCGCTTGATGGAAGTGGCCACCGACGGCGGGCTGACGTGCAAAAATTCGGCCACGTCGGACTGGGTGCAGCCGTCGTGATCCATCACGTATTCCAGCAGCGGCGGCTGCCCGAAATAGAGGTGGTTTTGCAGTGCCGTTTTTTGAATGTACAGCCGGTGCAGCAGGTGCAGTCGGCTGATCTTCTGAACGATCTCGCGAAGGTCCAAATAAATACCTCCTTTTTACATGGGGGATGTGAAATGTGGAAAAGGTGTCTTTTTAAATTAACCGGTTAATAGTTAATCGGCTTATTATATTTTAGCAGCTGTTGCCCGTTTGTCAAGGGGGCATTTGTTAAAAATAAAAAAGAGTATGCGGCTCTGGCCGGATGGGCAAAAAGGTGCGTGGTGGCCACTACCTGGCAAAATAACTTTTTCCAAATCCCCGATAGTACGCACCGGGCAGTTTACTAGCGCGGCGGTGGCCGGTGGCCGGCGGATATATCGACACGGCAGCTGGCGGAGATATGGCCGGTGTGGTACAATAAGAGCCAGTAAAAAGGGTCGCCGGCCGGCGGCGGAAGAAGAGGGAGAAGAGGAATGAAACTGCTGCACTGCGCGGACCTGCACATCGGCAAAACACTGGGGGAGTACCCGTTGCTGGAGGACCAGCGGTATATACTGGACCAGATCCTGCACCTGATCGAGTGCGAGCAGGTAGAGCTGCTCCTGCTGGCCGGCGACCTGTACGACCGCTCGGTGCCGCCGGCGGCAGCGGTGGCGGTGCTGGATGACTTCATAGATGGAGCCATAGCCCGCGGAGCCCGGGTGGCGGCCATTGCCGGCAACCACGACAGCGCTCAGCGGCTGCAGTTCGGCGCCCGGCAGACCGCTGCCGGTGGCCTGCTCATACAGGGGGTGCCCAGCCAGCGGATGGCCCGCCTGGAGATGACCGGGCGCGACGGCACCCGGCTGGCGGTGTACCTGGCCCCCTATGTGGACCTGCCACGGCTGCGACAGCTGTTTCCTGAGCGGGAGGTCCCCGATATGGACAGTGGATACGCCGCCTGGTTTGCCGAAAATCCCCTGGAGCCGGGGGCGGTCAACCTGCTCATGGCCCACGGCTTTTTTGCACCCGGCGCCATGAGCGCGGGCGATATGCGCCGCAGTGAGGGGGAGTTGGCGGTGGGCGAGAGCGACCTGGTGCACACCGGTGTGCTGCCCGATTTTGCCTATGTGGCGCTGGGGCACCTGCACGCCCCCCAGCAGGTGGGAGAGCGGCCCATCTACTACAGCGGGTCGCCGCTCAGCTACTCCACTTCAGAGGCGGGGCAGCAAAAACAGGTCAACCTGGTAGAAGTACGGCCCGACGGACAGGTACAGGTGCGACCGCAGCTGTTGCGGCCGCTGCGGTCGGTGGCGGTGGTGCGGGGCAGCTTGGCCGAGATCCTCACCGGCCGGCTGCACCCGGGCCGGCAGGACTATGTGTACGCGGTGGTGACCGACCGGGAGCTGGTGTACGACAGCATGAACCGGCTGCGGGGGGTGTACCCCAACATGCTGGGCCTGCGGCTGGAGAGCCGGCGGCGGCAGCAGCTCGAGCAGGTAGCCTGCGGCTGGGAGGAGATCGACAGCGCCACCCAATTCGCCGATTTTTACCGGGCCGTTAAGGGCGAGGAATTGGATGAGCCCAGCCGCGAGATGATCGCGCAGCTGCTGCAAAAACTGGAGCGGGAGGTGTAGCACATGCAGCTTGAGCAGTTACAGCTAGAGGCCTTTGGCCCCTTTGCTGACCGACAGCAGGTGGATTTTAAGGCGCTTAGCGGCAGCGGGATCTTTGTCATCACCGGCCCTACCGGAGCGGGCAAGACCAGCATTTTTGACGGGGTGATGTTTGCCCTGTACGGCCGGGCCAGCGGCGACAGCCGCCCCGCCGACGGCCTGCGCAGCGACTATGCCGCCGAGGACGCGGTGAGCCGGGTACGCCTTGTTTTTACGGTGCGCGGCCAGCGCTACACGGTGGAGCGCGCACCCAAACAGGTGCGCCGCAACAGCCGCGGCAACTACAGCACCTTTAACCAGCAGGCGGCGCTGTATCTGCCCGACGGCCAGGTGCTCACCCGCGTGCGGGAGGTGGACGAGCAGCTGGCCCAGCTGGTGGGGCTGGGGGCAGAGCAGTTTCGCCAGATCGTGCTGCTGCCCCAGGGGGAGTTTCAGCGGCTCTTGCAGTCCTCCAGCGCCGACAAGCAGCTTATTTTTCGCCGCATTTTTGGCACCCAGCTGTTTGCCCGCTTAGAGGAGGCGCTCAAAGCTGAGCTGGCGGCCCAGCAGGAGGCGCTGCAGGCCCACCAGGCCCAGCGCCAATTACTGCTGCACCAGTTAAACGGCAGCGGCGACGGCGCGCTCCAGCAGTTGTTAGATACCGATTATCCCGATGTGGAGGCCATCTGCCAGCTGCTCGAGCAGCGGCAGATGGCGGGGCGATCAGCGCTGGACGAATTGGCCGCGCAGCTAGAGAAAAATCGCCGCGACCAGCAAAAATACCCGCTGGAGCAGATGAGCCGCGACAATGCGGCTATTGTCCAGTTACAGAGCTACCAGCAGGCGCTGGCGGCGCTGGACGAGCAGGCCGGGGAACAGGCGCAGCGCCGCTACCAGCTGGCCCAGATGGAAAAGCTGGTGCGCTGCCGCCAAGCTGCCCAGCAGGCGCAGGAACACCGCGCCCGCCGCGACGAGGCGGCGGCCGGCCTGAAAGAGGCCCAGACCCAGTGGGATGACCTGCAGCGGCGCCGCCGGGAAATAGAGAGCGCCGAGCGGGAGCTGCGGGAGCTGGAGAGCCGCCGCGGCGAGAGCGACCGGCAGCTGCAGCTGGAAAAGAGCAGGTTGGAGAGCCTGCACCTGCGCCAGAAGCTGGAGGGCAGTTTGCAGGACAGTTTGCTCACGCTGCAGCGGCTGGATACGGTAGAGCAGTACGTGCAGTGCTGTGCCGAGCAGGCCGACCTGGCTGCACTGCGCGCCCAGGCGGTGGCACTGCAGGAACAGCTGGCCGAGTTTGGCCGCGCCGGCTGCGCCTGCCGCGCCGCCCAGGAGGAATACGACCGCATCAGCGGCGCCTACCACCGTTCGCAGGCGGGGCAGTTGGCCCAAACGCTGCGCCCCGATGCCCCCTGCCCGGTGTGCGGCAGCACGCACCACCCCGCCCCGGCAAAGACTGTGGACGCCGGGGCCGACTACCCGGCTCTGCAGGCGGCCACGGCTGCCCTAACAGCGGCCACCGCCGCCCTGCGGCAGAGAGACGCCCAACTGGCAGCGGCCTTAGAGCAGCTGAACGGCAGCGATCTGCTGCCGGTGCTGGGCACGCTGTCGGCCCTCAAAGCCGACCCGGCCCTGGCGGCGGGAGCCACTCTGTTTTGCGACGAGCGACAGCAACAGCTGCGCCAAAAACAGAGCCGGCTGGCCGAGGCCTTAGCGGCGTTTTGCCCGGTAGACCAGCTGCAGAAAAAGGGGCTCGACACCGCAGCAGGGGTGGCGGCCAGCCGGGCCGGCGTACAGGGCAAGCGACAGCTGTGGGCCGAGCAGTTGACGGCGCTGCCCACCGGCTGTGCCCAAGAGGTCCAAGACAAGGTGCGCCGGCTGGAAGAGGAGCGGCAGACGAGCGAAAAGCGGCAGGAGGCACTGCGGCGACAGCTGGCCGAGTACGAGCAGCAGCTGGCCAGCTGCCGCGAGCGGCTGGCGATACGCCGCCAACTGGCCGAGCAGACCGCGCAGGCGGTGCGGGAGAGCGCCGAGGCATTGGCGGCGCTGCTGGCCCGTGAGGAGGTACAGCCCGAGCAGCTGCGCCGGACGCCGCCCACCACCGCCCAGCGCCAGCAGCTGCAAGAACAGATCGACCGTTACGAGCAGGAGCGGCAGCGACTGCTGGGGCAAAAAGAGGCGCTGGCGGCCTATGAGGGCCGCGCCCCCAGCGACCTGGAGGAAGCCCGCCGGGTGCTGGACGCCCTGCGCGAGCAGGAGCAGAGCGCCCGCCAGCAGGTGACCGCCTTACAGCTGACCCTGCAAAAGCAGAAGAGCAGTCTCAGCCAGCTACAGCAGCTGTTAAAAGAGCAGGGGCGGTTGGATGAGGCCTACATGCAGGTGCAGGATCTGTACCGGGTGGCCAGCGGAAAAAACAGCCAGCACCTCTCTTTTGAGCGGTATGTGCTCTCGGGTTATTTTGACCGGGTGCTGGCAGCGGCCAACCTGCGGCTGGATCAGATGACACAGGGCAAATATATGCTGCTGCGGCGCACCGAAAAAGAGAAGGGAAACGCCCCCTCGGGGCTGGAGATGGAGGTGCTCGACAGCTACAGCGGCAAGGCGCGCCCGGTGAGCACGCTATCTGGCGGCGAGAGCTTTAAGGCGGCGCTGTCGCTGGCGTTGGGACTGGCCGATGTCATCGGCGCCCAGTCGGGGGGCATCGCCCTGGATACGGTGTTTATCGACGAGGGCTTTGGCAGCCTGGACCCCCAGTCGCTGGAGGAGGCTATGAACACGCTGGAGGCGCTGAAGAAAGAGGAGCGGCTGGTGGGTATCATCTCCCACGTACAGGCGCTCAAAGAGCGGTTTCCGCAGGGAATAGAGGTGCGGCCATTACCCGGTGGCGGCAGCGCGATCCACCAAAAGTAGTGGAAGATATTTACAAAGTTGATTGCAATTGTTTGTGCGCTTTGCTATAATAAGAAAAATCGGCATACGATATGCGCCCGTTATCAGCCCGCCCCGGTACCGGCCAGCGGCGGCTGGTGGCGCGCCTTTAAAAGTATATGTAGGACCGACCCTGCCGCGACCCGGCGGCAGACAGCTGAAAGAGAGAGTACCCCATGAATATTTGGCACGATATCGACCCCCGGCGGGTGGCGCCCGCCGATTTTGTAGCGGTGGTGGAGATACCCGAGGGCAGCAACAAAAAATACGAGCTGGACAAGCAGACCGGTCTGCTGCGGCTGGACCGCATCCTCTACACCTCCACCCACTACCCGGCCAACTACGGCTTTATCCCCCGCACCTATGCCGACGACAGCGACCCGCTGGACGTGCTGGTGCTGTGCTCTGAGCCGCTGGACCCCATGGTGATGGTGGAGTGTTATCCTATCGGTGTGGTGCGCATGATCGACGACGACGAGATCGACGACAAGGTCATCGCCATCCCGCAGAAAGACCCCACCTGGAACTTTTACAAAGATATCAGCCAGCTGCCGCCCCATATCTCCGACGAGATCAAGCACTTTTTCGAGGTGTATAAGGGGTTGGAGCACGGTCACACCACCACCTCGGAGGTGCTGGGCGGCCAGCGCGCGCAGGAGATCATCGAGGAGTGTATGGAGCGCTATCAGGTGCATTTCTGCGGTAAGCGCGTAGACAACTAGCAGCTGCTCGGGGCGCGCTGTGCGGCGCACCCGAGCGCGATCAAAAGCAAAGACGGCGAAAGGCGGAGAGACGTACCGTATGGAGAGAGTGATACTATTTATCAAGGGGATGCTCATCGGCGTGGGCAACATCATCCCCGGGGTGAGCGGCGGCACAGTGGCTGTTATGGCCGGGGTGTACGACGAGCTCATCGGCGCCATCACCCTAAAGTGGAAGGTGCTCAAGAAAAACCTGCAGTTCCTCATTTTGTTGGGGCTGGGCATGGCGGTGGGCATCTTCGCGTTTAGCGGCGTGCTCTCGTACCTGTTTGAAAACTTCCCTATGCCCACCAGTTTCGCCTTTATGGGGCTCATTATCGGCAGCCTGCCCGATATCGCCAAGCGGGCGGCCAAGTCGGGCTATGCGCCCCGCTACCTGTTGCCCATGGGCATCGCCATCGGCGTTATGGCGGTCATCGCCTTTGTAAAGCCCGACTCGGCGGCCATGAAGATCGGCGCGCTGTCGGTATCAAACTTCTTTCTGCTGTTTTTTGCCGGGCTCATCGCAGCGGTATCGATGATCGTGCCGGGCATCAGCGGTTCGTTCGTACTGTTGGTCATCGGCCTGTACGAGCCTATTTTGCACGCGGTGGCCAAGCTCAATATCCCGCTGCTCATCCCGGTCGTACTGGGGGCGGCAGTCGGCATTTTGGGTGGGGCCAAAGTCATCGACTACCTGCTGCACCACTACACCCGCGCCACCTACTTTGCGATTTTAGGGCTGGTGGCCGGCTCGCTGCTGGTGCTGTACCCCGGCTTTACGGTGAACCTCAACGGGCTCATCTCACTGCTCTGCCTGGTGCTGGCGGCGCTGGTGAGCTACCTGCTGACGGTGCTCGATAAAAAGTCGAGCGAGGTGCAGGAAGTGACGGTGGCTAAAAAAGACCCCGAAGCGTAGCGTTTTAGGCGATGAGATGCCCCGTCTCCGCACAGCTGGATGCGCCGGCTGTGCGGGCGGGGTATTTTTATAGTTGCGGCGGACCGGCGGTGGCGCACATGCTGGCGCGTAGCTTGTCAGCCCGCCCACCACAACAGCGGCTGGCCCGCGGCTATTTTATAAAAGAGGTGATCTTATGACCGGAGATATCCATCAGTTTGACCCGCTCGTTCAGGTGGCGGCAGCGGTACAGGGCGACCGGCAGCTCTCGCAGAGCAGCTGGGCCGGGTCGGTGGCGGCGGCGCTGCAGACCAGTTCTGGCACTATCTATACCGGGGTGTGCATCGACACCCCCTGCTCGATGGGCTTTTGCGCCGAGCACGCTGCGGCGGCAGCCATGATATGTGCCGGCGAGAACCGGGTGGTGCGCATGGCAGCGGTGACCGATGGGGGACAGGTGGTGCCGCCCTGCGGCCGCTGCCGCGAGTTCATCTGCCAGCTGCACGCGGACAACGAGCAGTGCCAGGTGCTGCTGCCTGATGGGCAGGTGCGCACCTTGGCCGAGCTATTGCCCTGCCGCTGGGTGCCAAAAGACGGCGGCGAGCCGGCAGACAACTGACCGAATAAGACGGGGACGCCTGTTTTCAGGCGTCCCCGTCTTATTCGCAGGCCGGGAGCGGGCGCACAGGCCACAGATATGCGCAAAAGGCATTTTTCCCTATAAAAGATAAGTATTGGACATCATAGCAGCGGCGCTCTATAGTGAAAGACAGACAGAGAACACTGCGGCGGCACAGGGGGCCGCCCGCCCAAATGATGTAGGGGGGAACTGACTTTTGAAGAAAACAGCGCTTATCGCCTTGGGCCTAGCCTTGGCGCTGCTGGCCGGCTGTGGGCAGCAGCATGACCGGGCGGCCAGCGGCGCCAGCTCGTCTGTTGCCGAGAGTGTGCCGGTACCGGCCGAGACGGCAGACAACGCCTGGTCTACCGACACGCCCGAAAATCACGGCATGGATGGGGCGGTGCTGCAGCAGCTGCATGCGGCGCTGGACCAGAGCGAGATCTATGCGTCGGTGACGGTGCGAGACGGCTATATCGTAGATGAGTATTACCGGGAGGGGTACGGGGCCGACAGCGTATTTCGGCTCAACTCCTGCTCGAAGAGCTTTACCGGGGCACTGGTGGGCATCGCCATCGAGGAGGGGCTGATCGGCGGTGTTGACGATCAGCTGACAATATATTTTCCCCAGTTGGCGGGTACCGAAAAAGGGCAGATCACCATCGGCCAGCTCCTGCAGCATACCTCGGGGCTGGAGTGGCACGAGTGGAACGGCGACGACTCCTCTTTTTTTGAGCTCAACGCGGCGGAAAACTGGGTAGACTACGTGCTGCAAAAGCCGCTGGTGGCGACGCCGGGCAGCTCTTTTAACTACACCACCGGCGGCCCTCATCTGCTGGCGGCGGTACTGGAACAGGTGACCGATGACTCGCTCTTTCACTACGCGCGCACGCACCTGTTCGAACCGCTGGGCATGAGCAGCGTGCAGTGGCGGGCCGACCCGCAAAATGTGTTGGACGGCGGCAACGGCATCGAGATGACCGCCCGCGATGCCGCCAGGTTTGGTCAGCTGTATTTAAACGGCGGCAGCTGGCAGGGGAGGCAGTTGGTGCCCCGGACGTGGGTGGAGGAGTCGACCCGCGCCCAGGTGGGGCCGATCGGCAACTCCGGCTCTTACGGGTACCTGTGGTGGACCCGACAGTTTGGCGCACAGGGGTACGACACCTATTTTGCCATGGGAGCTATGGGCCAGTTCATCTTTGTGGTGCCTCAGCTCGACCTGGTCACGGTGATGACCAGCAGCCCCACCCAACAGGATACCTATGCCCCGTGGCCGTACTTTGCCGATTATATCCTCGCTGCCTGCCACTGAGCGGTGGCCCGCTGCCCCGCGGCTGGCGGCAGAGACGCAAAAGAGATAAAAGACCTGCCACGCGATCTTGATGGCAGGTCTTTTTAGCAGGTATCAAGCCCGGCCCGCGAGCTGCACTACAGCTGCGAGATGGCTGCCAGGTAGATGTTTTTGGCCGTCTCGATCTCGCGAGGATCGATCTTTTCGTCGCGGCAGTGGCAGATCGCGTCGTCGCCGGGCCCGAGGATGACGAATGGGACCCCGGTCTGGGGCACGAACTGGCTGCCGTCGGAGTAGAAATAGAGCCCGCGGTGCACCGGGTCTACCCCACAGCGGCGGCAGGCGTCGTCGACGATGGAGCCAAAGCTGCTGTCTGCCGGCAGCTCGATGGCCGGACGGTCGTTCTGCACCGCCGCCGACAGGTGCAGGCCCGGCCGCTCCAAGCACAGCGATCTGGCGATCTGGCCACTCATCTCGATGATCTGGCGGTTTTGCAGACCGGGCACGGCCCGGATGTCGAAGGTGGCGGTGGCGCTGTCGGGGATCACGTTGGTCTTGACCCCGCCGCTAAAGGTGGTCATGGCCATGGTGGTGCGCCCCAGCAGCGGGTGGGCCGCCCCGGCCGACAGCGCCCCGGCCAGGCGCTGGGCAAAGGTGTTGATACCGTCGATGGCGCTGACGCCCAAGTCGGGGCGCGAGCCATGAGACGATACCCCCTGCGCCGTGACCTGCAGCCACAGCGCCCCTTTTTCACACACCCCAGGCCGGCAGCTGGTGGGCTCGCAGATAAAGGCGGCCACGGCCCGGTCGAACACGCCTGCCTGCTGCATGGCCACCACGCCCATACCGCTGGTCTCCTCGTCACAGGTAAACAGCAGCTCTACATCCAGAGCGGGGGGCTCGCTGGCGGCCAGTAGATGCTGGCCCACCAGGATCATGGCGGTGTCGCCGCCTTTCATATCGGCGCTGCCGCGGCCCCATACAAACTCGCCGTCGTAGTGCCCTGAAAAGGGCGGGTGCTGCCACAGCGGGCCGTCGCTGACCGGCACGGTGTCGATATGTCCCACCAGCGCCACCGAGCGGCTGTGGTCGCGGCCGGGAATGCACACCTGCAGCGAGTGGCGGGTGTCGCTGTGTACAAACCGGCGGGTGGTGGCAGCGGTGCCGGCAAACAGGCCCTCGATAAAATCGGCGATCTGGCGCTCGCCGTCGCCGTCGGTGCGCAGGGTGATGAGCTCTTGCAGCAGGGAAACAGTTTTTTCCATAGGTGACGCTCCTTTATAGTGTGTGCCCGCCGCGGTGACGGGCGTCAGGTGTATAGCTGGCCAAACAGGTGGATGCCGGTGGGGGTGCGAAAGATGTTTTCCAGCGCGGTGTAGCGGCTGCGGTAGTACTGCTCGCTCTCGCCGATGTTGGTGAGAAAATCGGCCTCTACCAGGACCTGGTAGTCGTCGCCGTCGATATCCCGGTAGGTGTGGTGATGGCCGATTAGATAACACACCCGCTGGATGAGCGGCTCTTTGTACCCGAGCTCCTGCAGCATGGATCTGGCGATGGGCGGGCCCTCCTTTTCCTGATGCGGCCCGGCGCTGGAACCGTATTTTTGCACGCTCACCTTGCAGCCCACGTCGTGCAGCACGGCGGCGGCGTACAGGACCTCACAGGTGGGCGGCGGCAATTGCTCGCCGTCGGCGATAGCCACCGCGTAGCCGTACACCTTTAAAAAGTGTTCGATCTGGTGGGGATCGCCGCGGTAGTACTGTGTCATTTTGGCGATCAGATGGCCGAGTTTGGGCATGTTACGGGCTCCTCTCTAAAAAAAATAGTATCCGGGGCTGCTAGGGCAGGACCGTGCCCATACTGCAGTCGCCCACGCCGGTGCGCGACAGGCTGCCAAAGCGGCAGACCAGCCGCCCGGCACCCCAACCGCTGCGCAGGGGCCGGCTCTCGAAAGCGGCCAGCTGCCCGTTTACGATCGTGTAGATGGCGCGGCCGGTATGCCGGTCGGCCACCGTGACGTTGGCGGCGGCACCGCAGCCCAGGTGGCCCAGCTGTTGCTCGAACCAGGGATTACCGGTGCGGGCAGAGAGGATATGGGCGGGGTTTTTGGTCATAAGGGCCACTGCTTTAGACAGCGGCAGCACGCCCAGATCGCACAGTTCGAACAGGGCGGGAATATTGTCGCGGCTGTCGCCGAAGCCCTTCATGGTGGCGTCTCCCTGCCCGTCGGAAGCGAGCACCTGCACCCGGCCTTCGGCCAGGGCCTGATAGCACAGCTGCTGGGCGCGGCTGTCGATGCGCAGCCCTTCGCGGCAACCGCGATTTTGACGCATCATGCTGGCGAGCAGCTCGCCGTCGATATTGGGCTGTGCCAACAGGTCGAGCACCTGCTTCATGTCGGCGGCGCCGTCGCCGAAGGTGCCGCAGCCGGCGGCCGAGGCGTGCCCCAGATAGAGCGGGCGCCCCTTAGACAGCGCGGCCATGCGGCAGGCGTGCTCGGGGTCTTGGGTGTGGGTCATGAACAGCAGCCCTGCACGGGAGGTGACGGAGAAGATGCGCTCGGCGCTCTCGTCGCTCAAAATAAAGTGGCCCATGTGATCTTTTACGCCGATGATCTGCATGCCGGTAGCCACCCCGATGGGGTTGCGGCTGAGCTTTTGCAGCGCCACCTCCCGCACCAGCGTACCGGTGAAATAGGAGACGAGCTCCTCGTCATCAAGCGAGGTGGCCAGCAGCGCCGGCGCACCGGCATATACCCCGGCACTGATGGGCAACCCGCGGTCAAACTCGGCCCCCAGCAGTGAAGGGGCCAGCAGCGTGTTGCCGGCCCCGGGGGAAAAGGCGACGGTCACCCCGTCTGCGGCGGCGTGGGCAAACGGATCGGTGCTCACCTCGAACAGGTCGCCCAGGTGCAGATGCATATCGATCAGGCCGGGAAAGACATACAGGCCGCGGCAGTCGATCACGGTATCGCCGGGCTCGGTGGGGATGTGCGGCTGGCAGCTGTGCACGACGCCGCCCAGCAATGCCAGATCGCGCGGTTCCTCGACGCCGTTTTTGGGGTCGACGACCAGTCCGCCCTGCAGCAGCAGCCGGCCGCCCGCCGCCGGTGGCGGGCAGTGCAGGCCAGCAGCTGTGGCGGTGGCGACGCCGGTCGGGGCCGGCGGTAAGGTGCGGTAGATCAAGTGGCTCACTCCTTTATAGCGGGCCCTGACAGCAGGGCCCGGTGCTTGCCCCTATTTTAGCACAAAAGACGGCCGGCACAAAGGGGCAAACGCTGCCCAGCGCCGGCAGGTGGGTAAAATGTTGCGGGATCGGCCGCCATCGGTGCGCGCCGCCAGATGAAAAAAGAGCGCCCCAGCCGGTGGCGGGAGCGCTCTGTTGCGATCGGGACTACTGTACCGGCAGGCCGGTGGCCCGCTGTAGCTCGTCCAGCAGCTGTTTCGTCTGCTGTTGGGTGGGCAGGCTCAAAAACACCCATTTGTCGGGCAGCTCGACAGCGATATACCAGGGGCAGGAGGCGTAGGTGTACACGCGGCTGGGGCCGTATCCCTTTAGGTTAAAGTTGCCAAAATTGTATCGGCGGGAGGAAGCTCCACCCACCCGGGTGCCGGAGAGGTGTTCACTGGAGACCGCGAGCGACTGCACTTCGCCGGTAGCAAACGACCAGTCAAACCCGGCGGCGTCGATCTCGACGGTGGAGCGGTCGGGTGAGAGCGCGATCTCGGCGGTGGTAAAATCCATGCGCACGAGAAACAGGCAGATCGCCCCGCAAAACAGCAGGATACCGGCGACCATGGCGTAAAATCGGCGCCGGCCGCCGGCGGTAGCCATGTTGTAGCAATTTTGAAAGCCGGGGCGGGGCTCTACCTTATAGCGGCTGTCGCGGGGGTTATAGTAGTGGCCGGACAGCCAGTATACATCGTCGTCGCAGACGGCGGGGCGGGTATCCAGTGCCAGGATCTGCCGCTGGGCGGCCTGTACCCGGTGGCCGATGTACAGATATCCCAGCAGCGGCGCCAGCGACAGTGCCAGCAGAGCGGTCAAAACGGCCCAGCTGCTGGGAGCGGTACCGAAGAGGATAAAATACAGAATGAGTTCGAGCAGGCTGTCGGCCGCCGCCAGGCCAGCCCAAAACCCGGTATACAACTGCCTGGATACGGCATTACAGGCGGTGTTTACGGCCGGATCTTTGCTGAAGGTGGTCTTGGGCGCGCGGCGCTGCCAAAAAAACAGCGCACAGAACCCCAGCGTGACAGCCAGGTGAGTGCCGGCAAACACCGGTTGCCACACACCGGCGAGGCCGGCTGCCAGCAGCGCGTGGAGAAACATACCCACCGCCACCAGCAGTGAGGGCAGCAGCCACCAGGGGCTGATAGCGGCCGGCGGCTGTTCGGTGATGTCGATGGTGGCCACCACCGGCTCGCCGGTGACCCAGACGTTTTTTTGCTTGAGCGCATACAGCCGGCCAAACCAGCGTTTTTGCAGCGCGCTGCCGCCCCAAAGGACCAACAGGTAGTAAAAAATGGTGTGCAGCAGGCCCAGCGAGGGGTAGTCCTCCAGCAGCGGCAGGGGCACAAGCGGGAGCAGCGAGAGCCAAAATGCCCGCCAGCAGGTTTTTTTATAGGCAGTTACCAGAGTCGTTACCTGCGGGTCATCTACTGCCCAACCGGGCAGCGTTACCCCCAACAGGCGCGACGGGGTACCGGGATGGACAGTACAGCGGGCCGAGGAGAGCATGTTATACAGCACACAGCCGGCGCCGATGAGGTCGCAGCCCACCAGGATGATGGTCATGAGGAACACGGTGTATCGCCCCCTTCACCGGCCGGCTTTTGAGTGATCGACCGGTAGCACTGGGCGCACAGCTGCAAAAATTCCCGCTGGCTCAGTCCGCCGATACCCGCCTGGGCCGCCAGCAGCGCCAGATCATCTTGCAGCTGGGCACAACAGGCCTGACCGCTGGGCGGAGTACTGCTGACAACAGTGCCGCGCTTGCGGTCGGTCACCACAAAGCCCTGTGCCTTGAGCAGGTTGTAAGATTTTTGTACGGTCATGGCGTTGACCCCCAGCTGGCCGGCCAGTTGGCGCACCGAGGGCAGCTTTTGGCCGGGGAGCAACTGGCCGGCGGCAATAGCCAGCACCAGCTCGTTGCGCAGCTGCAGATAGAGGGGTACATCGCTCTGCAGGTCGATCCGGATGAGCATCAGCAGGTCTCCTCTCCACTACTGTATATCTGTATTATATATAGTAATACAGATATACAGTAGTGTCAACATAAAAAACAGCCCGTCACCTGGGGACGGACTGTAGAAGATGATATAGATGACAGCGCAGTAGATCGACAGGCTGGCGATATGGCTGGAGACGTACAGCTGATTTTGAGCCTGACCGCCGCGAAAGGGCAGACCTGGATCTGCTTTGTACAGAGAGACAGAGCAGCCCCACCGCCATTTTGACCGGCCGCGTACCACTGCAGCAGCAGATACTGCCGCTATAGTGAAAGCTCTCGCTAAGAGGTGAGGTGCAGAGCACCGGTGACCAAACTTTGCAGCACGAGTAGTGTGGCGGCGGGTGGCACGGCCGCGCCCGGCGCACACCGATATCGGTGGAACATAACGTGTGGGACACGCGGCAGAGCGCACATCCCGACGGCCCGGCGCTATCCGTGCAGCTTGCCCAGCACCCGGCCGCTGCAGGTGATGTTTTCAAAGCGGGAGAGGGGAATATCGGCGTAGCGGGGATTGAGAGAGACGAGATAGTCGCCGGCATACTTTTTGAAAAATCCCTCGCCGTCGAGCACGAAGATGCCCAACTCGCCGGGGAGCACCGACGGTTGCTGTTTGATGAGCAGGATGTCGCCGTCGTTATAGTCGGGCCACATGCTGTCGCCGCTGACGCGCAGAGCAAAGTCGGCCTCTGAACTGGCGGGGACCGAGATGGGCTCGCTGTCGCTGCCGTCGAGGTACACACCGGTACCGGCCGAGGCGGGCAGCGCGTAGAAGGGGATCTGTTTTTGCGGCTGTAGGCGGGGCCAGAAGTCGGGTGTTAGAATGTTGGTCTCCTGACCGGTGATGCGGCTGTATTCCCGCTCTAAGATCAGGTCGACTAGCTGACGGCCGTCACGGTCCAGCGCCTGGTAGCGGCGCAGGTGTTCAGCGGCCGCGCGGTCCTCGGCCTGCAGGGCGGCCTGGGGGGGATAGTGGCCCTGAAAGAGAAAGTTGGCATCGCAGCCCAGCGCCTCGAATAGGGCGTAGAGCACCGGCTCTTTGGGATGGCTGACCCCGCTCTCGTAATTGCCGATAGCCGACTTGGTGACCCCCACCGCCTTGGCCAGCTGCCCCTGGGTGAGGCCCAGCTGCTCCCTGGCGCGGCGTATCTGTTTGCCGATGCCCATAAAAAGGTACCCCCTCTATAAAAAAGCGGCTGCTCGCCGCCAGTTGCACAGTGTCTGCTGCCGACGGGTAGAAAGCGGCGGCAACTTTTCTCACTGCACCCATGTGCAGAGATCTTCTAATAAGAGAATAGCACAGGCCGGTACTGGCGTCAAGCAAAAAGATCAAGAAACTTGTGAAAATGTGCTTGACAAGTCAAGAAACTTGCGATAAACTAAGTTCATACAAGAAACTTGGACACCGGCGAGCTGGACGAGCTCAGCCACTTGACGATAGATAAGACCACCGTTGTGGCAGGAGGAGAACCCGTGAAGAGATCTAAAAATGTGCTGACCGTACTTTCACTTTTGACTTTGTTTTTCACCGCCGCCGCCAGCGACGGCGGCAGTCTCAGCGGCCTGCAGATCTTGCTGTTGTGCGGCATTAGTCTCGTGGTACTGGCGCTGTGCGTGGGCAGCGGCCATACAGCCAGCACTCGCAAAATGGCCCCCAAAGCCGCACCGCGGCCCGCCTCTCGGTCGCCGCGAGTACGCCCGGCCCGGCAGGTGGCGCATTGCCCCGGTGGCCGCGCTGCATAATTCCCCCACGAGCTGTGTAAAAGCGGCCGCTTAGATAAGCAGCACCCCAATATTCACCCCGTACGGGGCACAGAGCTCTGCCGTGTGGAGCCAGGTGCCGGCCACCGGGAGCGACAGCATAGCGCCTACCCGGCGGCAGAGAACAAAAAAGAGAGAGACGGTCATCCGTCCCTCTCCTTTTATGTTTAAAGCACCGTTATCTAAAATCGACTGCACACCGGTACTTGCGCAGTCGATAAAAAACTGGGCACGATGGGGCCAGCCAGATTCACTGTTTCGGTGCGAGGTCTGGTTGATGGACTGTAAAATAGCCGTGCTCGGTGCGCAGATCTTTTGTTTTGGCACAGAGAGATCACGGGTATCGCCAAGTACAGAACGCCGCCGACAGCCGGGGCATATGATCAAAATACCTGGTGAGCAGTGCAGCGGCGGATCGAGCGATCTTTTTTGGTACCAAGTGCCGCTCAGTGGCTCTTTTTTATGGTCGACAGCCGGTAGAACAGCAGACAAGAGAGCCCGCCCAACAGCCCGGTACATAAAAACAGTACGGCCATCCCGCTGCCGGGTCCGCGCCCCACCAGCGCTTGCAGCCAGTGGGCAGGGGCGCTGGAGCCGGCCATAAAGGGCTCTAGCACGCGGTCGGCCAGCAGCCCGCCAGAGAGGATGGCCACCGGGATGGTACACCACTGGATGGCCCCGCGCACCGCAAATACCCGACCCTGCATGGCCAGCGGCACCCGCTGATACCACAGCGCCTGACTGCCGGCGTTGATGACGGGGACAGGCAGGCTGGCCGCCAGCCCGGCGAGGCACCACAGAAGCGGACCGCGCCCCACCGCCATGAGCAGGTCGCCGCAGAGAAACGAGCATACAGCCGGCAGGTAGATCATGCGCATACAGTCGTGTTGGCGGCGGTCCAGTGAGACTGCCAGCCCGCCGATGATGCCGCCGATACCGATGACCGCTGTCACCTGGCCCAGTACCTGGGCACTGCCGCCGCTGCGGGCCAGTATCATGGGCGAGAGGATATTTTCGTAGGTGAGGCGCGAAAAAAAGTTGATGAGGGCCATAGTGAGCACCACTGTCAGCAGCTTTCGGTCGCGCCGCAAAAACGTGAGGCCCTGCCGGCAGCCGGCCAGCGGCGATGCAGTACGTTGGGGCTGCGGCTGTTCGGGTACCGAGATAAGGAGCCAGAGCGGCAAAAAGGCGGCCAAAAAGGTGAGCAGATCGACGGCGATGACCAGCCCCAGCCCACCCAAGGCCAGCAGTGCCGCCGCGGCCATGGGGGCCGCTACAGCGGTGAGGTTGCCGGCTAAAGAGGACATGCCGCTGGCTCTGGTGCGCGCGTCGGCGGGAACCAGGATGCCGATAGCCACCGTTTGAGCGGGCGACTGAAAGGCGTTCATCAGCCCGATGACGGCATTTACCAGGTAGATGTGCTGTATCTGCAGTGTGCCCGTTGCCCACAGCAGGGCGACAGCCAGCGAGCACAGGGCCGCCAAACCGTCGGACCACAGCATGATGAACCGCTTGTGGTGGCTGTCGATAAAGCCGCCGCAGAAAAGACCTACCGCCACCCAGGGCAGATAGGTGCAAAAAGCCATGAGCGAGACGGCTGTGGCACTGCCCGTCTGCTGATACGCCCAGATCGTGAGGGCAAAGCTGGTCATGGCACTGCCCAACTGAGAGACCGACTGACTCAGCCAAAACAGTAAAAACGAAAAGGGGAGATGTCTGGTATTTTTCACGGGGAACCTCCTTGTGCGCTTGCGGTGTGTGGCGAGCGGCAGGCAGGGCCCGGCGTGGGGACGAGCTACTCTGTGCAGTTATGTCCCGCTGCTGGCGCCTGCACAGAGTAAACGGTTGAGAAGCACGAGATATTCCCCCTTTTTTGGCAGCGGTTACAGCTGCCTTCTCTTTATTCGCAGTGTAGCACGAACCGGTGCTGCGAGCAAGCGTGTGCGGTACACAGCGAATAAAAAGGGCGGGCAGCTGCTGCGCTGCCCGCCCTTGATACGGCATTTCTGTAAAACAGACTTCTACTCAGGAGAAATAGCAAAAGCGCTGTACGTCGAACACCCCGCGGTCGGTGATGCGAACCTCCGGGATGACCGGCAGGCACAGGAAAGATAAGGTGAGATAGGGGTCGTGCTGCTCACTGACGCCGATCTGGCGGGCACACCGGATAAATTGGGCGCTCTGACGCTCCAGCGTGTGGGCGTTCTCGTCGCGCATCATACCGGCTACCGGCAGCTCGATGAGCGAGAGCACCTGCCCATCTTGCACCACGATGTAGCCACCGCCGGCGGCAGCCAGCGTCTGTACGGCCAGACGCATGTCGCCGTCGTTATCGCCCACTACGACCAGGTTGTGGGAGTCGTGCCCCACCGTGGAGGCGATGGCTCCGTGCAGATCAAAGCCGCGCACCACCCCCAGGCCTACGTTGCCGCTGGCGGTGTGGCGGTCGAATACCGCTACTTTGTTGAGACCCTGCCCGCTGACGAACAGACCGTTTTGGCTGGGCACCCGCTCGTAGAGCAGCTGGGTGGTGATCTGGTGGGGGACCAGGCCAATGACCGGGAAGTCTTTATCCGCGGGGACCGGCAGGTCGAAGCAGCCGTCGGTCAGGGGGGCCAGGTGCACGGTCTGTTTGAGCGGCGCGGGTACCGAGATCTCGGTGGCGAGGAGCGGAGCGCGGGTCTCGGCGCAGCACACGCCCCGGTGGTACACTGCGTGGATGGCCACCTGTTCCAGGTCGTCGAGCACCACTAGGTCGGCCTGATAGCCGGCGGCCACAGCCCCCAGGTGGTCCAGCCCGTAGATGTGGGCGGCGGTATAGCTGGCACAGCGATAGGCAGTGGCCGGGTCGAGACCCAGTGCGATCGCTTTTTTGATGTTGTGGGAGATATGCCCCTGCTCGCTGATATCTTCCAGGTGCTTGTCGTCGGTGCAGAAAGCAACCCGGTCAAATGAGGCCCCCACCTCGAGCAGCGTGGAGACCACACACTCGAGGTTTTTGGCAGCCGAGCCCTCCCGAGCCAGGATATAGAGACCTGCCCGCAGCTTGTCGAGCACCTCCTGCGGTTTTGAGCACTCGTGCTCGGTGCGCACACCGGAGAGCACATAGCTCTCGAGCTCTTTGCCGGAGAGCAGCGGGGCATGACCGTCGATGACGCCGCCGGCAAAGGCCTGCAGCTTTTGGTGCACATCGGGGTCGAGGCCGTTTACCCCCACGTAGTTCATCATCTCGCCCAGGCCCAAGATATCGGGCTGGCCCCGCAGGGGGGCCAGGTCGCCGGCGGTGAGGGTGGCACCACTGGTGTCGAGCGGGGTGGCGGGCACGCAGGAGGGCAGCATGTAGTAGATGTTGCAGGCGGCGCCGCGGGCGCTCTGGCGCATGAACTCGATACCGTCGAGGCCGCAGACGTTGGCGATCTCGTGGGGGTCGGCGATGAGGGTGGTGGTGCCCCAGGGCAGCACCTGGGCGGCAAACAGCCGCGGGGTGACCATAGACGACTCGATGTGCAGGTGGGCGTCGATAAAGCCGGGGACCACATAGCGGCCGGCAAGATCAACCTCCTTCTGGCCGGTATACTGGCCCACGCCGACGATGGTGTCGCCGCAGATGGCGACGTCGCCGGGCAGTATCTCGCCGGAAAAGACGTTGAGCACCCGGGCGTTTTTGAGTACCAGCTGGGCCGGCACCTGGCCCTGTGCGGCCCGCATCATCTCATCAGTGACAGTTTTCATGCGATATACCCCTCCCGAAAAATGTTTCGAAATTGTAAATTTCGTCTATTATACCCTTATTGCGACAACTTTTACAACCCTATTTGACCCACTGCCGGCAAAATTGTAAAAATGACTGCTGGGGCGGGGAGCGGACTGACAAAAGCTGGCCAGTTTTACCTACTGGCCGACCGTTTGAAAGCGGCCGGGTGGTGTGTTACACTGGGGGAAATACGCAGGGGGCAGACCTGGCGACCGCGCGGCTCCGCTGAGCGGCTTTTACGGGAGGACCGACGCAGGGCGACTTGCTGTGAGGTGCCGGGTACTGCCGACGGCGTTTACTTTACGGGAGAGAAAACGGTGGGGCTTTGCAGCGGGTGTAAAGATTGGCAGCCGATAGACCGGCGGCCGGTACTGCGCCGCAGTGTACAGCGGTGCTTTTATGCCGCCGGGGACTGGGTGCCTGACAGGTGACAAGTGGCAGTCGCGTTTGTGGGCGGGGCCAGTATCTGCCGGCTGTGGCGGCGTGTTATACAGCATAGGAGAGGGGAGAGGACGATGGCGGCGGACCGACTGTTTGCCATGACCTGCCTGCTGCTGCAGCGGGGGCAGATGACGGCCGGAGAACTGGCCCGGCATTTTGAGGTGAGCGAGCGCACTATTTACCGGGATATAGACGCCCTGAGCGCGGCGGGGGTGCCGGTGTACGCCCAAAAGGGGCGGGGCGGCGGCTTGGGCCTATTGGAGGACTACGTGCTGGCCCGCACCTATTTGGACACCGAGGAGCGCGAGGCGCTGCTGACGGCGCTGGAGAGCTTGCAGGCGGTGGGGCAGGGGGGCGACAGCGCACTGGTGAAGCTGCGGGGCCTGTTTGGCCGCCACCGGGAGAGCTGGCTGGAGATCGAGTTTTCTGGCTGGGGCGATACGGCGGGACTGCAGCAGCGCTTTGAGCAGGTGAAGACCGCTATTTTGCGGCGGCAGTGGGTGCTTTTTACCTACTACAGCGCCAAGGGGATAGAGAGCGAGCGGACGGTGTGGCCGGGCAAGCTGTGTTTTCGCGGCCAGGACTGGTACCTGTGCGGATGGTGTGCCCAGCGGGCCGACTGGCGCTACTTTAAGCTGCGGCGCATGCAGCAGTTACAGTTGGATGACCGCGGCCGACCTGCCCCGACCGGTCTGCCCCCGGCCCCGGTGCTGGGAGCAGACCACCGCTATGGCGGCGGCCCGGAACTGGTGCTGCACATTGCCGCTGAGCGGGGGTACCGTGTGCTGGATGAATTTGCCCCCGAGCAGGTGCGGCGACTGCCCGACGGCAGCTTTGAGGTACATGTACACATGCCGGAGGACGAGTGGCTGTATGGGTATCTGCTCTCGTACGGCGGTGGGGTATGGGTAAAAGAGCCGGTTCACATTGCCCGCGAGCTGGCCCGCCGGGCAGCTGTGGTGGCCGCCGAGCTAGCGCGGGGCGACAGATAGAGAGACCGGCGGTGCGGTACAAACGGGGCACAGCGATCACCGGGGGTGGACTGGTGCAGTGCTGGTGCAGTGCTGGGCGGCACGAAACGGCCACTTTTGCTTTTCCTTTAAAGTGTGCGCCCTGAACAGGCGTTGGAAGGCATATTGACAACTGGCGATATATTATGTAAAAATTATATGTAATGACAAAGAGGAGATGGTGTTTATGTACGTACTGCTGAAAGCTCATCGCATAGTGGGGGCTATTGCGATAGGCCGGGTGGCAACTTAATTTGTCGGAGTAGTTCTTGCTATGCCTTATTGGGAAAGACCAATGAAGGAGAGCAAGATTAGATGAGTTACAGATCTGCAACAGATATACTGCCTGCTGAACTGGTGGGTGAGATCCAAAAATATATAGACGGCGCATATCTCTATATCCCCAGCCGCAAACGGAGAACTTGGGGGAGCAAAAACGGAACGAGAGAGATGCTAAAGCAGCGAGATCAAAAGATCTACCGGGATTATCAAAACGGAGCCGGCATAGAGGCGCTGTCTGAGAGGTACCACCTTTCTGACAAAGGTATACAAAAAGTACTTACCGCGCAGAGAAAACGAGAGCGGTAAAGAGTAGAGAGTAGAAAGAGGGCTGCAAGGTGACTTGCGGCGCTCTCTTTTTTATTTGGCATGAAAACTGTAGGCTGGAAAGTGCCGGACAGCTGCTCTATAATAATGGTGGTGAGTGGTGGGAATATTTCTAATCGGTTTAAAAAGGAGCGGCTATGCCTGCTATTTCGGTAGAGCTGGTGACCCGGCTCATCAGGGAGCAATTTCCCCAGTGGGCGGATCTGCCCATACGTCCCGTTGCCCAGAGCGGGCACGATAACCGGACGTTTTATCTGGGTGAAAATATGACTGTTCGGCTGCCCAGCGGGGCGGCGTATGTGCCGCAGATCGAAAAGGAGGCCGAGTGGCTTCCATACTTGGCACGATTTCTGTCGCTGCCCATCTCATGTCCCATCGTTCGGGGGAGAGCGGGCAGCGGTTACCCGTTTGTGTGGTCGATAAACAGGTTTGTAGAGGGCGAGACGCTGTGCCGCGAAAATATAACGGATCTAGAGCGCCTGGCGGTGGACTTGGCGGCCTTTTTGCGGGAGCTGCAGCGCATAGATACCCGGGGCGCGCCGGCGGCGGGCGCACACAACTTTTATCGGGGCGCTGAACCTGCCGTTTACAGCCGACAGGTAGAGAGCGCCCTGAGAGAGCTGGAGACGGACTTGCCGGTGGACGCGCTAAAACAGCTCTGGCAGCGCGCGACCGCCACCCGGTGGACCTCGGCGCCGGTATGGCTCCACGGGGATGTTGCCCCGGGCAATATTTTGGTGCGTGACGGCACACTGTGTGGGGTGATCGATTTTGGGATCATGGGCGTTGGCGACCCCGCCTGTGACTATGCGATGGCCTGGACATTCTTTGACCGCCCCAGCCGCGTGCGCTTTTTAGAGGACCTGGACCCGGGCACGATAGACAGAGCGCGGGGTTGGGCGCTGTGGAAGGCGCTGATCACCTACCGCTCGTCCGAGCCCGGGGCAGCTGACAGCGCCAGGCACACGCTGGATGTGATCTTAGAGGAATACGACTGGATGATGGCAGGAGGATAATGGGATGAATACACCAACTCTGAAAACAGAGCGCCTGATCTTGCGCAAATTTACCGAGAGGGATATCGAGGCGCTGTACCAGATCTTGAGGGATAAAGAGGTCAATCGGTTTTTGCCGTGGTACCCCCTGCAGAGCATGGAGGAGGCCGAGGCGTTTTATCAGGAGCGATATGCCGCCAAATACGCCGAACCGCGCGGCTACCAGTACGCGATCTGTTTAAAGAGCGACGACCGTCCCATCGGCTATATCAAGGTGGATATGCAGGAGCACCACGATTTTGGCTACGGGCTGCGCCGCGAGTTTTGGCACCGGGGGATCGTTACCGAGGCGGGAAAAGCGGTGGTAGAGCAGGTGAGAGCGGATGGACTGCCCTACATTACGGCGACCCACGATGTGCAAAATCCCCGCAGCGGCGCGGTGATGCAGAAGTTGGGCATGACCTACCGCTACTCGTATATAGAGCAGTGGCAGCCCAAGGATGTTCGCGTGACTTTTAGGATGTACCAGCTGAATTTTGACGGCAATGAGCAGCGGGTATATAAAAAGTACTGGAACCAGTACGCAGAGCACTTTGTGGAGGTACTGTAGGCACCGGTTGGTGCTCACTGTGCGGTATAGCGGACAAAAGAGAGACAGCAGGCCCGGTGTTAGACCGGGCCTGCTGTTTTCTTTTGGGGATGAGCGTTTTGGGGAGTGGGGGGTAAAGGCATGTGGGAGGGCAGGTCGTGCGGTCGTGCTCGGCTGGCGGCGACTGTTGGTGTGGGGAGAGGAGCTGTATGGGAGCTATGAGAGTTGTACGCGGCGGGGGAGTAACTGGATCGATCGCCGGGATCGCCGGTGGTGTGGTGGTCTGGTGGGCTGATGATCGGGAGGATTGGGACAAGTAGCGGCGGACCGGCGGGAATGGCAGAACAAGAGTGTGGCAGTTTCTTGGGACGGTAAGATAAGGCGGTGCGTGGGGGGGATATGTTGTTTATGCGCGATGGGGGAGAACTGGGCTGTAGTTGGCGCTGATAGTCTGAGGATATGGGGTCAGTCGCTGCAAATGGGTGGATGGTGCGGCGTTGAGATGGGTGAGTTTATTGAGGTGGAGAGGTAGGGGCACAGGTGGTTTTGCTGTATGGTCTTGTGCGGGAAGTGGTGAATTTTGGTGTGGGGAGAAAGGGCTCACGGGGACTTACTGCTTGTGTGTGGTGGGGGAGAGCTGGGCTAGGTATCGGTGTTGTCGATGGCCTGGGAGTATGGGGCTGGTGGTCGTGGACGGGTAAGCGGTATGGCTTGGCGTGCGGGTGACTTATTGGGGTAGAGGTGGTTCTGATGGTGTGAAAATATATGGTTGATGGCGACTGTTGAGGCGGGGGCGGGGGCTGTACGGGAGCTCTGTTACTTGTGCGCGGTGGGAGGAGGATAGGCCGAATGCCGGTCGGCGCCGATGGCCTGGGAGGTACGGAACTAGTGGCTGTGGCCGGGTGAACGGTACGGTGTTTGGAGTGCGGGTGGCTTATTTGGGTGGAGAGATAGGGGCACAGGTGGTTTTGCTGTATGATCTTGTGCGGGCAGTGGCGACTTTTGGTGTGGGGAGAAAGGTCTCACGAGGACTTGCTGATTGTGTATGGTGGAGGAGAGCTGGGCTGGGTATCGGTGTTGCCGATGGCCTGGGAGTATGGGGCTAGTGGTCGCGGACGGATAAGCGGTATGGCTTGGCGTGCGGGTGACTTATTGGGGTAGAGAGATGAGGGTAGAGGTGATTCGGATGGTGTGAAAATATATGGTTGACGGCGACTGTTGAGGCAGGGGCGGGGGCTGTACGGGAGCTCTGTTACTTGTGCGCGGTGGGAGGATAGGCCGAATGCTGGTTAGCGCCGATGGCCTGGGGATATGAGTTCAGTAGCTGCAAATGGGTGGTTGGTGCGGCATTTGTTTGGGTGGGCTTATTAAGGTGATAAGGTAGGGGCACAGGCGATTTTGCTGTATGGGTCCTGTGCGGTCGGTGGTGACTTTTGGTGTGGAGAGAAAGGGTTATATGGGGACTATACTGCTTGTGTACAGTGGGGGAGAGCTGGGCTGGGTACCGGTGTTGTCGATGGTCTGGGAGTATGGGGCTAGTGGTTATGGACAGGTGAGCGGTGGAGCGTTGGAGTGCGAGGGGCTTATTGGGGTGGAGAGATAGGGGCACAGGTGGTTTGGCTGTATGGTCTTGTGCGGGAAGTGGTGACTTTTGGTGTGGGGAGAAAGGGCTATGTGGGAACTATACTGCTTGTGCGTGGCAGGAGAGCGGCTGGATCGGGTGCCGGGGTCGCTGGTGGTGTGGTGGCCTGGGCGGTTGGAACAAATGGCGGCAGACTGGCGGGAATGGCAGAATAGGGGTGTGGCGGTTTATGGGGGTAGAGGGATAAGGGACACAGGTGATGGGGCTGTGTTGCTTTATGCGCGGTGGAGGAAAAACGACCGGTCGACGCGGATGATCTGGGGATATGAGGACAGTGGTTGCGGATAGGTCGGTGTGGCGGATTTAGGGGAGAACTATTTAGATTGATAAATAGGGGGATGGGGATTTGTGGGATGAGTTTGACCGGAGAGTGCGGTTGAAGGTCGCGGTGGAAATATGGCGAGAGTTGAAACATGGGGACCGATAGCAGAAGAACAGGCGATCGTTAGGGACGGCTATCTGCTATGGGCGGTACAAAAAATGGGGCGGGTGGGGAAAGCTGACAGGCGGCTGTCAACTTTAGGGGTGTATACTGAGGGCAGAAAGGATGGGTGGTACAGATGGAGAAGGTGGATTTTAAGAAATTGGAAAAGGCGTTTTACCTGCCGGGAAGAGAGCCCGAACAGATAAAGCTGCCGCAGATGCCCTACATAGCGGTGGACGGCACCGGCGCGCCGGACGGGGAGAGCTACCAGCAGGCCATGGAGCTGCTTTACGGGCTGAGCTTTACCATTAAGATGAGCCGTATGGGCAGCTGGCAGCCGGCGGGATATTACGATTACGTAGTGCCGCCGCTGGAGGGGATGTGGTACGCCGACAGCATGGCGCTGGAGCGGGAGCAGTGGCGATGGACCTCGATGATACGGCAGCCGGAGTTTGTGGACCAGGCAGTTTTTACATGGGCGGCGGCACAGCTGGCGGCCAAAAAGCCGCAGCTGCCGGTGGCGCGGGCGCGCTTTTTGTACCACAGCGACGGGCTGTGCGTGCAGATGATGCACCGGGGCAGCTATGCCAGCGAGGGGAAGAGCTTTGCAGCCATGACCGCTTTTATGCAGGAGCACGGGCTGGTGCAGCGGGAGAGCTGGCACCGGGAGATCTACCTGGGGGACCCGCGGCGGACCAGGGAGGAGAACCTGCGCACAGTGCTGCGGCTGCCGGTGCGGCAGGTGTAAAATAGCAGATACGATAACGGTTTATATCGATAAAAACGCGCCGGACCGCGAGAACCGGCGCGTTTTTTGGCATTTTAAAAGTGAAATACCAGACTTTATAAAGTGGGGGTGTTGGCGGTGAAGAGCGGAAAAAAGATACCGGTCGGGATACTGCCGCTGCCCCTGTCTGTTTGGGCTGGGCGGGTGTGGGTGGGAGCGGGCGACAGACCGGGGGCCTTGTCGGTAGCGGCGTAGTGGGTAAAGCCGTTATGCGGCAATTTTTCTCTTGCGGCGGTGCCCCGGAGCGGACTGTACAACTGACGACCGGGAGCGGGGGGTGCCCCTGCCGGCTTTGCTCTGCTGGGCGCTGGGGGGGACTTGGCGTAACTATATGCGGGTGCTGCTGCGACATGAGACAGCTGGGAGCGGGTGGTGTGGATGCGGCACGGATACAGCGCGATCTGGCGGCTGAAGTGACTGGCTTTTACCAGTATGGCCGCTTGGTGACGGTACAGTTGGGACAGCGGAGCGGGCGACTTTATTTTGCGGTGGTTCGCATTACCGGTGATTGGGAAAGCGTTGCTGGCGGCTTTAGCCGCGGCGGGCAACCGGTGGAAAGAGCGGCCCAGTGACGGGCGACCCGGTGGGAGATAAAACAGCACACTGAAGCGTGGGAGGTGTGTGCTGTAAAAATTGGCGCTGCTGATGGAAAAGATAGCTTTTGGTGCGGTGGTGACCGTACTGGTGGCGTGTGGTTTGACCGGATGCTTGCAGTGGGAGAGCTGGCTTTGACAGGTGCTGGTGGAGATGGTGGCGGTGTCTGCTTGGCGACCGGAACACCAGCGGTTTGGACAGTTCCCCCAGTACGCAGGGGGCGACAGTGCGGCACCGGGGTGCGAGCACGGTCGCCGAGGACTTCGCCTGCCAGAGCGACTGCCTGCTGGCCGGTACCCAGCGGGAGGACTTTGGGTGCTGGGTGGCTGTTCTACATCAAGATGGGTGATTTTGTGGCGGGCGGGGGCTGTTTACTGACGAGATGCAGTGGCAGCTGGATACCGGACAGGCTCGCTTTGGGCAGGGAGATCTGAAGTTGGTGTTGACCTATGATGAGCCGGTACAGTGTTTGCATTTGACTGTGCAGCGGCTGCCGGTGAAATGACCGGCAGCCAGTGAAGCCGTGGGTGGCGGTCATACGGCGTTCAGTTTTAAAACAGAGACTGGGAGTGCGGCACTGCGGACAGAAAAAAGAGAGCCCCCTGTGCTGGGGGACTCTCTTTTTTGGGTGGCTGGAGCCGGGATGTCAGTACTCCTCTTTGCGGCGCTGGCGGCGCAGGCTGTCGCGGCGCAGGGCGGCCTGAAACTCGGCCTGTTCCTCGGTGGTCTCGCACAGCAGGGCGGGGACCGGGGTGGGTCGCCCCTGCTTATCCAGCGCCACCAGCACCAGATAGGCGGTGTTGATGCGCTGGCGGTCGCCGGCCAGCGACTCGACAAAGCTGTCGACCCGGACCTCCATAGAGGTGCGGCCGGTGTAGGTGACTTTAGCGGTGAGCAGTACCGTGTCGTTTTGCACGGCGGCCCGGTGGAACTGCAGGTTGTCGACCGAGGCGGTGGTGACGTCGCACCCGCTGTGGCGGCGGCCGGCCACGGCGGCGATGACATCGATCCACTGCATGAGCGTGCCGCCAAACAGGCGGCCGGAGCCGTTGATGTGGCTGGCCATGACGATACAGGTCTGCTCGGTATAGGAGAGCCGGGCGGGCTTTTGCGCGGCGGCGGGGGTGCTGGGCGTTTGTGGGGACATACTTTACCTCCTGTATGCTGTATGCAAAATAGGGCAGTGGCCCTGTTTTTTAGTATGAGCTGATCTACTCTATGATAGCACACCCCGGGCTGCGGGAAAAGCCCCGCCGCGAAAAGAGCGCTGACACGGTGGCGGCCTGAAAGCTGGGACAGCCGGTCGGGGCGGCAGCTCATCGGTACGGGCAGTGTTGGGGGACTGCACGGTCTTGTGCGGGACTGCAGCGGCGGTGTGGGGATGGGCCACCGGGGCGTTAGAACGCTGTAATACCAAAATACCGGCGTTACCGGCGGGTCTGGAGGTACAAGCGGCAGCGGGGGGCGACCGGGCAGACAGCAGTGCCGGTAACTGATGGACTGGCGGACTGATGGACTGGTGGAGCGGGGAGAATGGGGCAAACTGTGCAGCTGTGCCAGAGTGGGGCTTTGCCCGGGGGCAAAAAGCGGCCAAATGAGAGAAAATGGCCGCGCAGGCCCCCATTTTTGTGCGGATGGCGGTATAATGGGAGATGGATATACACAGGAGGCGAGAGACTTTGAAACAGAAAAAGACGGTGCGCGCAGTGGCACTGGGCCTGGCGGTACTGCTGGGTTTGGGGGCGCTGGTGGGCGCGCTGCTGCCGCTGATCTACTAGGCGGACACATACAGCACGGCCGGAGCGGGCCCGGGGCCGGCTGCCGGGGGAGAGAGACGAGAGGGAGGTACGCGGTGATCAAACTGATCGTGACGGATATGGACGGCAGTCTGCTGGACGACGACAAAAACCTGCCGGTGGGCTTTATGGACACGCTGGAGGAGCTGCGGCGGGGGGGCGTACATTTTGTGGTGGCCAGCGGCCGCTCTTACGTGAGTTTGCAGCACTACTTTTCGCACATGGAGCACCCGCCGGTGTGCATTTGCGACAACGGCGGGTGTATGGTGTACCGCGGCGAGGTGGTGCGCGCGCGGCTGCTGCCGGAGCAAAAGGTGCAGAAGATACTGGCGCTGCGGCGGCGGTTGCCGGGCCTGCGCATGACTTTGTGCTGCGAAAACGGCACCTTTTACGAGTCGGCCGGGCCGGTGCACGACGAGCGGATGCACTTTTTTTACCCCAACGCCACGGCGGCAGAGGACCTGGAGCAGGTGCGCGATCGGGCCTATAAGATCGGCATGAGCGATGAGCTGGAGCCGGAAAAAAACTCGATGCCGGTGCTGCACGAGATGTTTGGCGACAGCTTGAGCTTTGCCATGTCGGGCGAGCGGTGGGTGGACATTGCCGACGCCGGAGTGTGCAAAGGGGAGGCGGTGGCGCTGCTGCAGCGCCACTGGGGCATCTCGCGGGAAGAGACCATGGCTTTTGGCGACCATTTTAACGACCTGAGCCTGCTTGAGAGAGCCCATTACGGCTATGCTATGGAAAATGCGGTGCCGCCGCTTTTGGCGGCGGCGCGGTACACCGCCCCCAGCAACCAGGTGGGCGGCGTGCAGCAGGTCATCTGCCAGCAGGTGCTGCAGACCGGCGCTGTGCGGAGCGTGGCTGCCGGCGGCGAGTAGGTGCGCGGGCGCTGCCCGGCGCCAAGAAGATGAGATGAGCAGGATAGAGAGCCACTGTGCCCTATGATGACACAGTGGCTCTTTTGCGCAGAAAGCTAAAAGGACCATAGCGCAGAATATGGCCGGCCTGTGCCGAGAAGGGCGCGGCGGTGGGTGGCCGGAAAAAGGGGCATAAAAAAACGGGCCGGCATGGAGCCGGGCCCGTTTTTTATGTGGACAGAGACCGCTTTTAGTAGATGACGATCTGGGAATCTTTGATGTGGCTGGAGCCCTCTTCGGTCTTCCAGACGCTGCCCTCAAAGGCGCGGAACGCGGGGATGCCGGTGAGCTCGCTGAGGAAACCGGCGATGAAGTTAAAGTGCACGTGCTGCAGCATGGGCTTGACCCAGTCGACATCGGCCTCGGGCAGGCTGAGCACATGGGCGCCGGCGGGGAAGATGGCGGGATCGGCGTCGGTGACGACGAACGGATCGCGGCCGATGTTGACCATGGTGCCGATGACTTCCAGCGTGCGGGACATGGACTGGGAATCTTTGTCGATGATGACAAAGGTGCCGATCTTCTCGGGCTCGTTAATGAAGTAGTTGATGTGGCACCAGTCCTCACAGTCGTCGATGGAGTTGCAGGCGCCGATGAGCTCGACGAGTTTGGCGGCCCCGAAGTGGCTGGTGGCGGCGGACAGGCCGTCGGCTACGAAATCGAAAGCCTTTTTGTCTTTGAGGGCCAGCGCGGCCTGATAGGAGGCCTCTTCGATCTCCTCCATCTTGGCGGCTACGGCGTCGCAGTAGTCGGTGATGTGTTTTTCGAAGGTGGAGGTGTACTCGAGCGTGTGCAGGCCGCGGACGATGCCGATGCGGTTGGCCAGGCACATGAGGGCCAGCGTGGAGGCCACATAGGAGCAGACGCCGGCGCAGGGCTCGAGCTGGGGCATATCCAGTGCCAGCGTGTGCGCGGCGGCCTGACCGACGATGCTCTCGGGGTGGTCGGTGATGGCCAGCGTGTTGGCGCCGTGTTTGGCGGCGCGGGTGAGGGCCTCGGCCACGCGGCTGACGGTGCCGGAAATGGAGATGCCGATGACCAGCGGCTTGGGATCGGTGCCGAAGGCCTTGGCGTCCATATGGCGGGCCAGCTCGGAGCATTTGGTGGGCACGCACTCGACGCCGGACAGGGTCTCGAACGCCTTTTTGGCGGCCACGCCGGCCAGGTAGGAGTCGCCGCAGCCGGTGATGTAGACCCGTTTGATGCTTAGCAGCTCTTCCATCGAGATGCAGTCGATGAATTTTTGCAGGGTCATGCCGGCGAGGATCTTTTTGCCGAACTCGGCAGTGTAGCGGGCCTGACGAGCCATGGCGCAGTCTAAGTTTGCTCTTTCCATAGTGTTTTGCCTCCTGTTTTGTGGGTTGGGTGAAGTGGTGGGTAGACGAATTTATCAGTATGCGCTCGGGTGCGCATGACGTCAGTGAGAGTGGGCCGCTTGGGGTCGATTTGTCACCGCGGCGGCTGACCCTGGGCGATGTACTGCTTGGCCAGCTGGTCGTACTGGGTATGTACCATCTGCCGCACCTCGGCCATGAGCTCGGGCGAGAAATCCTGCACCGGGCCGTATTGGCGGACGTTGAAGTGGGCGGCCACCGAGCCCATGACCCCGCACATGAGCGGGTCGTGCCCCTCGCAGAAACCGACCATGGAGGCCGAGGTGGAGGAGTTGCCGCAGCCGGTGGGATCTTGTACTTTGCCTTCGTAGCGCAGGCAGGGCACGAAGAAGTGCTTGCCGCCGGAGATGGCGTAGAGGCCGCGGTCGCCCACCCGGAAGAGGACGAAGGGCAAATTTAGGGATTTGAGTTTATCGATGCACTGCTGCTCGGTCTCGAGGCCGAACAGGCGTTTGGTCTCGGGCAGGTTGATGGAGAACATGTCGACGTACTGCAGCACGTTCATCACCCGGTCGAGCCGGTCGGGGAAGGTGTCCATGTGGATGACTTCGTACATGATCTGGAAGCCGTAGCGCTGTTTGAGGGCGTAGAGCTCGCGCCAGAATACCGGGTCGGTGCCCAGGGCCACGTACAGGCCTTTGAGCCCGTCGGCGTAGGGGGCCACGTTGCGGTGGTCGGGAGTCATGACGCCGAAGTTGAAGCGGAACTCGTCATAGCTCTCGCCGTGGCCGGGGATCTCTTCGTAGGTGCCGTCGGCGGCGTAGCGCACGATGTCGTAGATGGTGTACTCGCCCACCGTGGCGATACCCGCCCGGGGGATGCGGTTGCGGTCCATCCAGGGGCCGTAGTCCCGCTCAAAATCGTCGCCCACGTTGCCAAACAGCTGGCAGCTCTCGTCGTAAAAGCGGATACCCTCCAGGCCGTAGACGGTGCCGCCCATGATGCCGTCGATCTGGCTGCCGTCGGTAAAGTCGATGCGGTTGGTGATGATACAGCCAACAGCTCCGTAACGCATAACAAGTCCTCCTCAGCTCGCATATTTGGGCCGGACAGAGCCGGCGCTCACACAACTGTATTATACCATGGTACCCCTTTTTGCGGACGACAAACTTTGTGCCGGTTTTTTGGAGAAGCTCGATAATTTTCGATTTTTGATTTGGGCAAAATCGGGAGAAAAACCGGTAAAATACACGAAATGTGATGAGATGTTTTAGGAATATCGACATGTGTAAAACAGCGGCGGGGCAGGTTGTATATCCTGCGGGGGGAGGGGTGCGGCGCCGGCGGGATCACCGGGGCGCAAAAAGACCGCCGCACGGGTGGGTGCGGCGGCCGGGTAATGCGCTGCAGCTAGTACAGTGTTTGCTGGACGGCGCCTTCGTCGGCGGGGAGAAACAGGTTCTCGACGGCCAGGCCGTGCTTTTTGGCCAGGCCGACGGTGTAGGCGGTGCCACCTTTTTTGCCCGAGTAGTAGCAGATGAGCAGGCTGGAGTGGCTGATGAGGTAGCGGTTGCGCACGTGCAGGCAGCCGGTGTAGTAGCGGGGGGAGAGCACCACCCGCTGCCAGGCGTTTTGACAGAGGTGATCGAAATCTGCCTGGCCCTGGGCGGCCCAGCAGCTGCTCTGCCCGGCGTAGGGCAGCACGCAGACCAGCCGCAGCGGCAGGCCGGTGCTTTTTTTGGCGCGCAGCACGGCCATGCCGCAGGCGGTGTCGAAACCCTGGGCCATGCCGCAGAGAAAGGTGTCTTTGCCGTGCATGACCGCGAAGAGGATGGCCTGGTCGAGATCCTGCAGGATGCGGTGGTAGGCGGCGTGGCCGGGGGAGAAGGGGAAACCGAACTTTTCGGGCCGGTAGCCGGAAAAGCTGACCGACTTTTGCGGGTCGATGGGCTGGCCGGCGCCGGGGCCCTGAAACTGGGGGTAGCCGGCCAAAAAGTCTGTTTTGGCGGACACGGATACCGCCTCCTTTTTTGGGGATGAGAGCGCCTTTAGAGATAGATGTTGGGGGAGGCCCGGCGGCTGCGCGCGGCCGGGGCGGAAAAGACCTGAGACAGCGGCGCGCCGGCCAAGTAGTTCTCGATAGGGCCAGACAGCGTGTGCAGCCGATTTTGCAGCACGGTGGGGCTGACCCCGAAACGGGGGGCCAGCGACAGAGCCAGCGCGGCCGGATCTTGCCGGTAGGCGGCTTTTTGCCGGCGCACCAGCGGCAGCAGCTGCTGGTAGGGGACCAGCAGCTGGGCGGCGCCCTGATTGGCCTGCCACTCGTCGTTTTCGGTGCGGGCGCTGGCCGGGCGGCCGGCATGCAGAGAGAAGTGCACCAGCTCGTGGGCCAGCGAAAAGCGCTGGGAGGCCGGCGGCTGGGAGGCGTTGACGATGATACACTGCCCCTCTAAGAGCAGAGCGCCGAGCTTTTTGCTGTCGAACCGGTGAAAGTGCACCGGGCAGATGGCACCGGCGGTGATGAGCAGGTCGCCGGGCGGGAGACAGCGCTGCAGCTCGCGCAGCTGCCGGTACAGGGCAGGCAGCGACCTACCGCTCATCTTCGCGTTTGCGGCGGGCGATCTTCTGCGCCATGGAGGTGAGAAAAGCCACGTCGTCCTCGGAGAGGTCGAGCTCTTGCAGGGTGGTCTTGAGCTGGTAGTAGGTGTCGGACTCCTTTTCCTCCCACCCCATGAGGTAGCCGGGAGAGACCTGCAGCGCTTTGGCCAGTGCGTCGACCTTATCCAGCCCGACGCTGCGGGTGGCCTCGGTCTCGTAGCGGTAGACGGTGCTTTTGGCGACACCGATCTGGCGGGCCACGTCTTCCAGCGACATGTGCAGCTCGAGCCGGCGCTGTTTGATCTTCTCCCCGATGTTTTGCGGCGTGTTGCTATTCATAGCGGGTCCTGCCTTTCTGCGCGGATTTCTATATGTGATATCAGTATACCACGACAATTTTATTTAAGCAACGAATTTTTAAAATATTTTGCAAAAACGTTGACAAAATGAAACGATAGTGTTAGACTGGGTTGCAACAAGTGAACGTTTGTTTTTGTTGAGACAGTGAGTGGACGGATCAGGGTCCGGAGGGGAAAAACAGGCAGCAGACCGGCAGAGTAAGCGGATCTGGCGGCCATTTGTTGGCCGGGGATCGTCGCCGGGCGGGCGAAAGGTCTGCTTTTGGTTTAAAAGATACAGGTTTTGAGACCGAGTTCAGGACAGGCTTTATGCTGGAGAGCAGACAGAGGGGAGAAGAGACCGGAGGACGCACCGAAGCGGGACGGAGGATATGTACTCTTTTTTTACATCTATCGTTTTGAAAACGAAACGTTTGTGGTGTGTGGTGTGGGAGAGATGGCGGAGCAGTGCGCAGTTATCATGCACTGTGTGCTGTGTGCTGTGTGCTGTGTGCTGTATACAGTATACAGTGCGCAATGGGCAGCGAGGGGAGAAAGTGGTTTGCGGCGTTGAGGTAGGGACGGCGGATGTGCCTACTGTGGCGGGGGGCAGGCGGCCGCCGGCGGCTGACGGATGTGTGGTTTTGTAAAGGCGGACAAGACGCTTTAGACAGGCGGCCAGACAAGGTGGTGTACAGCGGGGTAGAGGTGGCAGCCGACAGCCGGCAGTGCCGGAATGGGGACAGCAGGGGGGAACAGAGGAGATGGTAACGCTTGGCGTTTGAGAGATCGGGTGGACCTTTTGGGGGCGGGAAGTGAGACATTCTGATAGGGGAGCGGGTATGAAGTAGCTTAGCTGGTGCGGCGTGGCTTGGTAGGGTTTGGCCTGGTGTAGTACGACTCGGTGTGGTGCGGCTTGGCATGTGGGGGAATGGGGGACTGACGTGAGGGCTAGGTGGGGAATGTAGTTGGAGACGGGGACAAATGAGTGTTTGTGGTGCTGGGATGCTGGGTAGCTTTTGGGGAATTGCGGTGGACGGTGGGCGTGGTGCGGCTTGGTATGTGGGGGAACGGGGGACTGGTGCTGAGGTTGGATGGGGAATGTAGTTGGAGATGAGGGCAGATGAGTGTTTGTGGAACTGGGGAGTTGGGCGGTATTTTTGGGAATTGTGGCGGACGGTGGATGTGGTGCGGCTTGGCTTGTGGGGAGCGGGGGACTGACGTGAGGGCTGGTTGGGGGATGTAGTTGGAGACGGGGACAGATGGGTGTTTGTGGTGCTGGGGAGTTGGCGGTATTTTTGGGAGTTGCGGCGGACGATGAGCGTGGTGTGGCTTGGTATGTGGGGGAACGGGGGACTGACGTGAGGACTAGGTGGGGAATGTAGTTGGAGATGGGAACAGATGGATGTGTGTGGTGCTGGGATGCTGGGTAGTTTTTTGGGGAATTGCGGTGAACGGTAGATGCGGCCTGGTGTGTGGGAAGCGGGGGACTGTCGTGAGGGCTGGTTGGGGGATGTAGTTGGAGATGGGGACAGATGGGTGTTTGTGGTGTTGGGATGCTGGGGCCTTTTGAGAGTTGCGGCGCACGGTGGGTGTGGCGTGGTCTGGTGTGTGTGCGGGGAGACTGGCGCGGGGGCTGGGCGGAGAGGACAGCAGGTGGCTTTTGACTGGTGGGCGGGCGGTGCGGCTGTGCAGCAGTGAGGAGCTACCGAACAGAGAGATGGGGACAAGGCGCTGCTGACGCGCCGGAAAAGAGGGAGAGAGATGGCTTTAAAGAGAGAGCGGAGCTGGCGGGAGCTGCCCATTGCCGGGCTGCGGATGCTGGGGATGAGCTGCGGGGAGATCGGCGCTTTGACGGGGCTGCCGCCGCGGGTACTGGCCCGGCGCATAAAGGAGGAGCCGGAGCTGGGCGGGGCCATGGACATGGAGCCGCAGATCGCGGCGGGGCAGGCCATGGAGCACCTGCTGCGACAGGCGGCGGGATATGTACAGCCGGTCGTGCGGCCCATAAAGGTGAAGGAGACGGTATTTGGCGAGGACGGGCGCAAGCAGAGCGAGAGCGAGCGGGTGGTGGAGGCGGTGGAGGAAAAATACTGCCCGCCCAGCGCCACGGCAGCGGCGTACCTGCTAAAGATACTGGGCCGACAGTGCGCAGAGAAGCAGGAGACATCGGTGCAGATCGTCCACCACCTGGCCCGGCCGGAGGGGGAAAGTGGCGCAGTTTGAACTGGATTACCAGCCCACGGCCAAGCAGCAGCTCTTTCACGCCAGCGGGGCGTATGAGCTGCTGTACGGCGGGGCGGCGGGCGGCGGCAAGAGCCGGGCGGTGGTGATGGAGGCGGGGGGGGGCGCGCTGGAACACCCGGGGGTACACAGCTACCTGTTTCGCCGCAGCTACCCCCAGCTGCGGGACACGCTGATCCGCGAGGCGCTGACGGTGCTGCCGCGGGGGCTCTACCAGTACCGGCAGCAGACCCACGACCTGTTTTTACCGGGGGGCTCGGTGCTGCATTTTCGCAGCTGCCGCGGGCCGCAGGACGCCTACCAGTATCAGGGCAGTGAGTTCAACCGCCTATTTATCGACGAGCTGACCCAGTTTGAAAAAGAGACCTATGACTACTTAAAGACCCGGGTGCGGGCCAAAAAGGCGCTGGGGGTGCGGCCGTTCATACGCTGCACGGCCAACCCGGGCGGGCTGGGACACGGGTGGGTGAAGGCCTATTTTATCGACGCGCTGGAGCCGTATGTGGTGCGGGCGTTTTCCACCTATTCACAGCTGTTGGGGGAAAACACCGTGCAGACCCGCCAGTACATACCGGCCACCGCCAGAGATAACCCCCACCTGCACCCGGGCTACATCGCCGAGCTGGAGCAAAAGCCCGAGGCGCTGCGGCGGGCGCTTTTGCTGGGGGACTGGAACGTGTTTGACGGGCAGGTGTTCGGCGAGTTTTGCGACGACGCCAGCGGGTATGAGAGCCGGGAGCTGACCCACGTGATACGGCCCTTTTCGATACCGGAGGACTTTACCATTTACCGCGGCTTTGACTGGGGCTACACCCGGCCCTACGCGGTGGGGTACTGGGCTAAATCGCCCGACGACGTTTTGTACCGCTTTGCCGAGATCTACGGCTGTGAGCCGGGACAGGCCGACCGAGGGCTGCGCCAGGACCCCCGCACGGTGGCCCGGCGGGTGGCGGACTTTGAGCGCCGGGAGCTGCCGGGGAGAAAGATACTGGGTATTGCCGACCCCAGCATTTTTGACGAGAGCCGGGGCGAGGACGGGTGCATTGCCGCTATTTTTGCCAGGGAGGGGCTGTACTTTGCGCCGGGGGACAACCGGCGGCTGCCGGGCAAGATGCAGCTGCACACCCGGCTGCGCTTTGACCAAAACGGGCGGCCGGGACTGTATGTGTTTTCGAGCTGTACCGAATTTATACGCACGCTGCCGGCGCTGGTGTACGACCGGCAGGCCCCCGAGGACGTGGACACCCGCGGCGAGGACCACATTTACGACGAGAGCCGCTACGTGTGTATGGCCTGCCCGATGGTAAACCCGCCCCCGCCGCCGCGGGCGCTGCGCCCGCCAAAGGACGACCCGCTGGAACTGGCGCAGGCGCGGCCGAGACCCCAAAACCCCTATGACCGGGCGCTGTTTGCCAGCGGGCCGTGACAGAAGATAAGGAGCGAGCGAATGGAAAAACTGGAGAAGATGCGCGCGGCGCTGGCGCGCTACCGGGAGGGGCTGCGCCGGGCCCACGGCGAGGCGATAGAGTGGGAGGACTACTTTAAGGGGGCGCACTGGAAGTACATGAAACAGGCGCCGCTCTCGGGGCGCGAGCCGCACACGCCGTTTTTGCTCAATGCGGTGTGGAACAAGCACGCCGACGCCATGGACGCCTGCCCCAGCCCGGTGTTTTTGCCCCGCCAGCCCCAAGACGAGCGGGGGGCCGAGCTGCTGGGGCGGGTGGTGCCGGTGCTGCTGGACAAGCTGGATTTTGAGCAGGTGTACAGCGACCTGTGGTGGAAGAAGCTGAAGGTGGGAGCGGGCTGTTACGGGGTGTTTTGGGACCCGGCGGCCGGCGAGATACAGGTGCAGCTGGTGGACCTGATGCGGCTCTACTTTGCGCCCGGCTGCGGCGATATACAGCGCTCGCCCTATGTGTTTTGCCTGTCGCTGCAGCCGGTGGAGGATATGCGGCGCAGGTGGCCGCAGGTGCCTTTTACCGCCGACAGCCTGACGGTGCGCGACAGCTTTCGCGACTTTGGGGCCGACGAGCTGGCGGGCAAGGTGTGCCTGTGCGACTGCTATTACAAAAAGCAGGTGAGCGGCCGGCAGGTGGTGCACCTGTGCAAGTTTTGGAACGAGCACCTGCTCTATGACAGCGAGGCCGACCCGGCCTATGCCGGGCGGGGCATTTACGACCATGGACAGTACCCCTTTGTGCTGGATGTGCTGCTGCCCAAGGAGGGCTCGCCTTTGGGGATGGGGCTGTGCGAGGTGGGGGCCTCGTGTCAGGGGTACATTGACCGGCTGGACTACCTGATCGAGGAGAATGCGCTGATCGCCGGGCGGCAGCGGTTCCTGGTAAAAAACGGGGCCGGGGTGGACATGGGGCAGCTGGCCGACCTGCGGCAGAATTTTGTGCAGTGCGACCTGTCGGTGGACGACAGCGCGGTGCGCCCGCTGCAGGCGGCGCCGCTGCCGGGATTCGTGCAGACCCACCGGGACCAGAAGATCGCCGAGCTCAAGGACATATTGGGCAACAAGGACTTTATGACCGGCGGGGTGACCGGCGGCGTGACGGCCTACGGGGCCATTGTGGCGCTGCAGGAGGCGGGCAACAAGCTGAGCCGGGACATTATTGCCGGCAGCTACCGCGCCTTTAAGCAGGTGACCTGCCAGCTGGTGTGGCTGATCAAGCAGTTTTACCGCCAGGAGCGCACCTTTTATGCCGATGGGGAGTTTTTGAAGCTGGGCCGGGAGGACATTACCCCGCACCTGGATATTCGGGTGATCGCCCAGAAGAAAAACCCCTTTACCACCGCCGCCCACAACCAATTGGTGCTGGACCTGTACAAGCAGGGTGCCTTTGCTGCGGACGGCGCCGAGGCGGCGGCGCGCTGCGTGCAGGCCATGGTGCTGGAGGGCAAAGAGGAGATACTGAAGATGCTGCAGACCGCGGGCGGCGGGCCGGGCGCGGCGATGGGGCCTGAGACAGGGCCGGCGGGCGCTGTGGCGGGCCCGACAGAGGAGAGGGACGGTGTGCCGGCGAGAGAGAGCGGGCACACCGGGACAGTGCCGCCGGAAGTGGCGGCGAGAGGGGGCATATGAGATGCAGGAGAGCGAACAGGTGGCAAAAGAGCTGCCGGCGGCAGAGGCGGACACAGAGGTACAGCCGCCGGTCGAGGAGCAGCCGGAGACGGCGGCGGAGCCGGGGCCGCCGGATGACTGGAGGGCAAAAGAACAGCGGCTGAAGGAGCACTTTGGGGTGGAGGAGATCGAGGAGCTGTTTGACATGCCCAACCCCCATTTGGTGGAGCAGGTGCAGGAGAACCTGCGCCAGCCGCTGGCGGCGCTGGCCGCCGAGTACCCCCAGCTTTTGGGGGAGGTGCAGGCCGGAGAGCTGGCCACCGACCGCGGCTATGTGCAGCTGTTGGCGGCGGGGTACAGCCCGCTGTCGGCCTATCTGTGCCGGTACACCGACCGCTGTATGCAGGCGATACAGGCGGCGGGACGGCCGGTGGAGAGCGCCATGCAGCGGGGCGGCGGGCTTATTGGCGAGGACGTGCAGAATTTTACCGACGAGCAGCTGCTGCGCATTCGCGAGGCGGTGCGCCGGGGCGAACGGGTCGTTTTGTGAGCGGCGGTAAAAGCAGAGATGGAGCCGGTGCAGACACCGGCAGAGGGAGGACATGATGGAAGTAAACACCACCAGCCAGAGCGGACAGGGACAGGAGATACTGTCGGCCCAGATGAAGACCTATTACGACAAGGAGCTGATCCGCAATGCCAAGCCGCGGCTGGTACACGACCAGTTCGCGCAGAAAAAGCCCATCCCCCCCAACCGGGGAAAGACGGTGGAATTTCGCAAGCTGAGCCCTTTTGCGCCGGCCACCGAGCCGCTGCAGGAGGGGGTGACCCCGGCGGGCAAAAAACTGGACTGGAGCACCCTCAGCGCCACGGTGAGCCAGTACGGCGACTATGTGAGCGTATCGGACATGCTGGAGATGACGGCCATCGACCACAACCTGCTGGAGGCCCAGGAGATACTGGGCGACCAGGCCGGGCGCACCCTGGACACGGTGACCAGGGAGATCATCAGCGCCGGGACCAACGTGATGTTTGCAAATAAAAAGCTGGCCCGGCATACACTGACAGGTGGCGGCGGGCAGGAGGGCGATTTTTTGCGGGTGGAGGACATCAAGCGGGCGGCCACCTGCCTGAAAAACAATCTGGCCACCCCTATCGGCGGCAGCTATGTGGCCATCATCCACCCCAACGTGGCCCACGACCTGACGGCAGACCCGCTGTGGGAGGCGGTGAAGAGCTACGACCCCAAGGACCTGTACGACGGCGAGATCGGGCGGCTGTTTGGGGTGCGGTTCATCGAGACCTCAGAGGCCAAGGTGTTTAGGGCGCAGCCGTTCGGCGCGTTTGGCACGCTGCACGTGGCTGGCGCCAGCGGCACCGCTTTGACGGTGAAAGAGACGGTGGAAGGGCAGGACCTGGAGGGGCGGATGCTGCTCATCGACGGGCAGGTATACACGGTGACCGCCCAGGCCGGCAAGGTGCTGACTTTGGACGAGAGCTGTGCGGCGGCTGCGGACGCGGTGATCTATGACGGGGGCGCCGGGGCGGCCGGGGCCGACGTGTACGCCACGCTGGTGTTTGGCCAAAACGCCTACGGGGTGACCGAGATCGAGGGCGGCGGGCTGCAGACCATCATTAAGCAGCTGGGCAGCGCCGGCAGCTCGGACCCGCTGGACCAGCGGGCCACGGTGGGCTGGAAGGCCACCCGCACGGCGGCGATCTTGTCGGAGCCGTTTATGGTGCGACTGGAGAGCTGCTCGAGCGCGGTGGGCGAAGGGGGGATGCTGTGATGCGCAGAGACCCCCTGTTACAGCCGGTGACGGTGACGCTGTTTCGCGACGAGGGGCGCTACCGGGACGACTGCGCGGTGATCGTAAACGGGCGCAGCTGGGTGATACGCCGCGGCGTGCAGGTAAAGCTGCCCCGCTATGTGGCGCTGGCGCTGCAGCACGCCGAGAACCAGCGCCGCTACGCCCAGCGGCTGTGCGAGCAGTACCGCGGCTGAGCGGCGGCGAGCGCACATATACGGGCCGGCGGCGGGCGCTGATGAGCGCGCCGCCGGGCAGAGAGGGGGTGGACCCCGATGCGGCGGCCCGCTGCGGGCGGGCCGGTAAGGAGGAAGAGATGACCGGAAAAGATATGATCGCGCGGGTGCGGGAGGGCTATGACACCCCTTTGCCGGAGAGCACGCTGTACCAGTTTTTAGAGGAGGCCGAGGCCGAGATGGTGGCCGACGACCCGCTGCAGCGCACCACTGCGGTGCTGCCGGTGGGAGAGGACGGCAAGATCGCGCTGCCGGAGCGGGTATACCCCTACATGGTACTGGCGGTACAGGGCTACAAGATGGGCCTGGGCCTGCCGCTGCCGGGGGTGGCGGGCAAGTGCGCCGCCGGGGTGTTTTTGCCCCCGGCGGGGCGGCCGGAGCAGGTGGCGGTGACCTTTCGCACCCCGGCGCCCAAGGTGGGGCCGGATACCGTATTGACCGCCGGTGAGGGGCACAGCGGCTGCTATTTGTACTACCTGCTGGCCAAGCTGGAGCTGCTGCAGGGAAACATCGGCGGGTACAACAACTTTGCCGCGCTGCTGGAATCGGCCCGACAGAGCTACCGGCGGCAGGCGGTGGGCGGCGCGGCGGCAGAGCGCTTTCACAGCGAGCTGCGCCCGCTTTAGGGGGCGCCGGTATGCGCTATGTGCGGCTTTACCGGCCCGGCGGACAGCAGGTGCAGACCGGGCGCTTTTACGGCCTGAGCGGACTGGAGCCCCGGCTGGGCTATTACGACCGCGGCGTGGGCTGCGAGATAGACCCCCAGGGACACCTGGTGGGAGCCAGAGCGCCGGTAGAGGTGCTGCGCCGCCCCGGCCTGCGCCAGTACGGCGACGGCTGGACCATTGAGGGGGACGGCTTTTACGTGGGCGGCGTGAAAAAGGGGACTTTGAGCGCGGGGGAGAAGTGTGTGGTGCGCTTTGGCGACAAGTGGCTGATCTTCCCCGACCGGATGGCCTATGACCGGGTAAAAAACACCTTTGCCGGCTTTACCGCCCCGGCGGACATGCGGCAGGCGGTGGTGTTTGGCAACCGGGTATTCGGCATCGTGGGGGGGCTGTTGCGGGCCTCGGCGCTGGGGGACGAGGGGGACTGGGAGAGCTACCAGAACCCCGACGGCTCGCCCAAAGAGAGCGGCAGCTACCGGGTGGCGGTGGCCGGGGGCAGCTTTACGGCCATCACCGCCTTTTTAAACCACGTGACGGTGTTTACAGACGAGGCCATCTACGAGCTGTACGGCAACCGGCCCTCGAACTTTACTTTGACCCAGTGCGCCACCCTGGGGGTGACGGGGCCGGGACAGGCCGGCTGCTTTGACAAGACGCTGTGGTTTTTTGCCCGCCAGAGCCTGTACAGCTACCGCGGCGGCGCGGTGCGCGACGAGCTGGCGGCGCTGGGGATCACCTTTGCCGATATGCAGCTGTGCTGTACCCAGCGGGGAGCCTATTTTTTGGCCGACGGCGGGGTGTACCGCTTTGACGGGGCGCTGGTGCAGCTGGGGGCGGGGGACTACACCGCCCTGACTACCTTTGGCGGGACGGTGTACGCCACTGCCGCCGACGGCGCCTGCTACGCGCTGGAGCGCGGGGCGCGGCAGGGCTTTTGCGTGCAGCTGCGGGGCGGGCTGGGCGGCGGCAACCTGCAGCAGTATGAGCTACTGTACAGGGGCAGCATCGCCGCCTACCAAAACGGGCGGCTGCTGGGCAAAAAACAGAGCCGGGAGCTGGACCGGATGCGCTGTTATGTGCAGCTGGGCGGCCGGCAGCCGCGGCCTTTGCAGCTGCGGCTGGGACCCGACAGCGCGCTGTGCGGGCTGCGCTACAGTTTACACGGGGGTGATGACAGATGATGATGGCGGGGGTGCCCGACTTGCAGGGCCAGACGACAGAGGAGAAGGTACAGACGCTGACTGACTACGTGATACGGCTGCAAAAGGAGCTGGACTGGCTGCTGCAGAACCTGGACAGCGGCAACTTGAGCGCCGCCTTTGCCGCCAGTATCGGCGGCGGGGACACCGGCGAGCTGGCCGGACAAATCGCGGCGCTGCAGCAGCTGCTGAGCAGCGACAAGGTGACCTTGAACGGGGCCGGGCTGGCGGTGCACGCCGGCTCGCTGCGGGCCTATGACGAGGAGGGGCAGCTGGCGCTGTGGTTTGACGGCGGGCTGCAGCTGGCGCCCCGGCAGAGCTACACCGGCAGCTTTCAGTGCGGAAACCTGCTGGTGCGGGTGCAGGGGGGCATCGTCAAGGGGGTGGAACCGAACTTTGAGCTATCGTGACGACCTGCAGGCGGTGCTGCGGCAGCTGCGGGAGAAGAAATTCACCTACCGGGTAGACGAGGACGCCGGCTACCAGAGAGAAAAGGGACGCGACGCCCAGCAGACCGCCGGGCGGCAGGACGACTACCGGGCGGCGGCCGCGGCGCTGGTGGGGGGACAGCAGTCGAGCTATGGGGAGGCGGCGCGGCAGTACTTGCAGCGGCAGATGACCCAGCGCGACGAGGACCGCCGCCAGCAGTACACCGACGCGGCCTACAGCAGCTACCAGAAAGAGACAAAGGCGTTAGAGCGCCAGCGGGAGAGCCTGCAGACCAAGGTGGAGCGCGAGGAGCGCCAGCGACAGCAGGCTGAGGAGCGGGCCCGCAAAGAGCGCCAGCGGGAGCTGGAGAGACAGCAGAAGGCGCTGTTAAAGGCGCAGCAGCAGAGCCGCACGGCCGGCAGCGGCAGCAGCGCCCGCCGCAGTGGGAGCACGGGCAGCGGCAGCAGTGGCAGCGGGGGCGGCAGCGGCAAGGCGGCGGGGCAGACGGCGGCTTTTGACGAGAAGAACAAGGATTTTCGCGCGATCGCCGCCCAGTCGCGGCAGTACTACACCATGGGACACAGCCGCGGTGTGAGCGAGACCAAGAAAAAAGACGGCAGCTATAACCGGGTGTACGCCGAGGGACAGGCCTACCGCCAACAGGCGCGGTACCTGTACGGCGCGGTGGACGGCGACATGCAGAAGGTATACGCGCTGGCGGCCTATTTGGGCATACCGGCGTACTACACCTCAAGCGACGTGCTGCACTTTATGAAGTAGGGGGAAGGGACATGCAGTACGTGTTAACACTGGGGGAAAACAAGCAGCTGACGGCGGCGCAGGACGGCGGCGAACCGGTGTTGGTGGCGGGGGAAAAAGGGGTGGACAGCCTGCTTTTTTGCCTGCCGGCCACCTACCGCGGGCTGGATATGACCGGCTTTAGCTTTTACCTGAACGCCGAGACGCCGACCGGCAGCCACAAGCTGGCGCTTTCCCGGGAGGACGCGCCGGGCCGGGTGTGCGCCCGACTGGATTTTGACGGCAGCAGCACCGGGCTGTGCGGGCCGGTGGCCATAAGTCTGGAGGCCCGCGACGCCAGCCGGGTGCTGTGCAGCCGCCAGTACATGCTGCAGGTGTACCCGGCCCCCGACCTGAGCGAGGTGTACCGGGCGGGGCAGAGCCTATTTGACACGCTGTTTAACCAGGTGAACATTTTGCACGGCGAGACGCGGGGCTACAGCGAGGCGGCGGCGACCAGCGCCACGGCCGCCGCCCAGAGCGCGGATGCGGCCAAAGAACAGGTGGTGGCGGTGCAAAACAGCGCCCAGCTGGCTGTGGACGCTAAGGGAGCCGCCCAGCAGATCGCGGAGCGGGTGAACGTGCAGCTGGCGGCGGCGCAGGACGCGGCCACGGTGAGCCAGGGGGCCAGCGACCTGGCCGCGCGCGCGGCACAGACCGCCGCCGAACAGGCCGACCGGGCCCACAGCGAGGCCGACCGGGCGGAAAACGCCGGTGGCGGCACGGACAGCGGCGCGGTAGAGGACCTGTTTTTGGGCACCGGCACGCTGGGGCCCAACTTGCTCAAAGACCCCAGTTTTGAGGGCAGCGGCAGCTATACCGGCGGGGCGCACCGGGTATTTGCCGACGCGCTGCACGGGCGGCAGGGCATGCAGGTGAGCCGGGTGGCGCCGCTGGTGAGCAGCTATAGCGTGCAGCTGATGGCCGGGCAGAAATACCTGTTTTGCCTGGTGGCGCGGGGGCGGGACACGGTGGTGCTGGCGGTGGGGGACGAGCAGTTTGCGCTGGCCCAGCCGCTGGTAAACGGGCAGCCCATGGCCCGGCACCTGCTGCTGTTTGCCCCGGCGGGGGACTGCAACGGGCCGCTGACGGTGCGCAGCGGGGCCCAGTTATATGTGGACTGCATGCTGCTGCTGGCGGTGCCCGACAGCTTGGCGGCGGTGGACGAGGCGGGGTGGCTGGCGCTGCTGGCGCGCTACCCCTACACCTGGGGGGCGCACCCCCAGCCGCCGGCGGTGGCGGCGGCCCGACAGGCCGACACGCTGCGGCCGGACTTGGAGGGGCTGGCGGTATTTCACGGCGGCGTGCCGGTGGCGGCGGTGCCGGACGTCGACTACCCGGCGGCCCAGTACAGCCGCTATACCGGACTGGCGGCGGTGGGCGACTGGCTGGAGATGGGGGCGGCCAACCTGGCTTTTTGCTACAAGCTGGGACGGCTGGTGCACCTGGACGGGGTGCTGGACTTTGTGCCCCGGGGCGCCGGGGACTGCCTGTTTGGCGGGTTGCCCTACCCGCCGGCGGGGCTGGTGGCCGGGCCGGTGTGTCACGGCGAGGGGCTGCCGCCGGGCTTTGGCGACCTGGCGCTGTGCAGTGCCGGCGAGGGGGCGCTGCAGTTTGGGCTGTACGGCACCGCTGCCGATGGGCATCGCCGACTGCTGACGGCGCAGGACCTGCCGGCCGACGGCTGCCGAGTGATATTCTCGGTAGATTATATTGCGGTGTGAGGGCGGTATTTTACAGTGGGGCCGGGCGTGTACCACAGCTTGCGGCATAGAAAAAGAGCGGTGCGCGGGGGCGCACGGCTCTTTTTTGATCGGCCCTTTGACCGGGGCGGACAGCGGCGAAGAAGGGAAAAAGACGGTGGGATGGGGGCGCCGCGCGCGGGGCAAATAGGGCGATGTGGGTGTGGGCTATGGGCGATGCCGGGGCGATACGCCGCGGAGCCGGCCGACAGGCAGCGCGGGGCGCGCGGCGATAAGGACGGCAGCAGAGCGCACGGGACTAGCCCAGCACCGGCAGCGGGCCGGAGGCGGCGTTGCCCGCCTTATCGCCGACTTGTAAAGTGTATCGGCCCGGCGGCAGCGCAAAGCGGGCGGTGCCGGTACCATCGTCGACAGATACGGGGCGGTAGAGCTGGCCGACAGAGCTGCTCACCGATAGAGTGGACCAATCGATGCCGGTATCTTGATCGGCGACGGTGAGCAGGGTGTCGCCCCCATCGCGGCAGACCGCTGTGAGCTGGGGGGCAGCAGTGTCGAGCCCCTGCACGGTGAGGGGGCGGGTGATTACTTTTTGACCGGCGGTGGCCTCGACGAGATAGCCGCCGTTTTGGCTGACCGCGGCGGTGTAGCGGCCATCGCGCCGGCGGACAAAAGGCTGCCTACGCCCCTGGGGGCCGACGAGGGTGAGCGAGTCGGCGGTGCGGCCGGAGAGCGAGACCCGGCCCCTATACACATCTAGATGAGATCGGAAGAGCACACGTCTGAACTCCAGTCACGTCCGCACATCTCGTATGCCGTCTTCTGCTTGAAAAAAAAAAAAAAAAAAAAAAAAAAAAAAAAAAAAAAAAAAAAAAAAAAAAAAAATAAAAAAAAAAAAAAAAAAAAGGAAAAAACGTGAAAAGTAACGAGACATAGGAGAATAGAAAACAGTACATCGTGTTCGGAGGGCTTAAAGTGTTATAGACATGAATTAGGAACAACGTGCATGGGTTCG
>NZ_OKQO01000016.1 GCF_900289145.1 Neobittarella massiliensis (ex Bilen et al. 2018) | reverse complement strand
GATGCAGACAGGCGCTCTCGCCGGCTGTCGGGCGCGGCGGCGGGGCGGGGCGGCAGATCGTCGCGGTTGGGCCGGGGGATCTGGGTGACCTGGTCGCGGTGATAGGGTTGCGGCGGCTGGCGCACATCGCTGTCGCTGTGGATATTGACTTTTAGCTTGCCGGTGATGACGTTGGCCTCGGTCACTACGCCGTCGCCGTCGGGGGTGCGCACCCAACTGCCGGGTTTGGGGGTGATCTTGCCGAAATCCTCGTAGCCCTTTTGCTCGAACTTTAAGCAGCACATGAGGCGGCCGCAGGTGCCGGATATTTTTGAGGGGTTGAGGGAGAGACCCTGCTCTTTGGCCATTTTGATAGAGACCGGCTGGAACTCGCCCAGGAAGGTGGAGCAGCAAAATGGCTTGCCGCAGACCCCCAGGCCGCCCAGCATCTTGGACTCGTCGCGCACGCCGATCTGCCGCAGCTCAATGCGGGTGCGAAATACCGAGGCCAGGTCTTTGACCAGCTCGCGGAAATCGACCCGGCCGTCGGCGGTAAAGTAAAACAGGATCTTGGAGCCATCGAAGGTGTACTCCACGTCGATGAGTTTCATATCCAGGCCGAACTTGGCGATCTTTTTCTCGCAGACTTCAAAAGCCTCTTTTTCTTTTTGGCGATTTTTCTCGACCCGGGCCACATCTTCGGGTGTGGCCACCCGCACCACCTTTTTGAGGGGCTTTACGATCTTATCGTCGTCCACGGTGCGGTTTTTCATGGTGCATTCGCCGCACTCGATGCCGCGGGCAGTTTCGACGATGACCCGGCCCCCCTTAGGGACCTGGTTGCCGTCGGGGTCGAAGTAGTATACTTTGCCCACGTTTTTAAAGCGGACACCGATCACTTCTGCCATCTATTTTGATCCTCCACTGTAACATTGCGCCAGCGCGGCGGCCAGTTGGGCCTGCACCAGCGCCAGATTGGCATTTCTCTCGATATAGCGGCACGATGCCTGCACGCAGGTCATCACCCGGTCGGGCGCGATACGGCCCATACCGCTGAGCTCGCCCAGCGAGGGGGGCACTGCCGCCCCCTGATAGCGCACCTTGGCGGCAAAAGGCAGCAGGCGCACTACGTCATCCAGCAGCAGGCGCAGCTCGTCGCGATTTTTGCACCTGTAAATAAGACCGGCGACCGCCGCCGGCTGCTGAGCGCCCACCGCCGCCAGCAGTTTCATAGCCATCTGCAGCCGCTCACGGGGCCCATCCTCACTTTTTTTAGCTGGGGATTTTGTTTTGGCGGCCGGTTTTTTGGCGCTCTTGACCCGGCGCAGACTGGTCTGCTCGAACCGCGCCGCCGCCAGGTTTTGCCGGGTGACGCCGAAGTACTGCATGGTCCGGCCGATATTGCCCTCGAACAGTTCGCTGATAAAGCGCAGCTGGTCGGCCGGCAGCGAGTCGCCGGCAAAAAAGGCCACACAGTCGTCCACCGGCGGGGGGACGATGGCAAAATCCATCACCCGTGAACGCACGGTGGTGAGCAGGCCCTGCGGCGAGTCGGCGGTGAGGATGAACACCCCGTGGGAGGGCGGTTCCTCCAACGCCTTGAGCAGCGCATTTTGTGCCTGAGCAGTCATTTTTTGAGCGTCGCAGATGAGCACCACTTTATAACTGCCCTGGTTGGGCAAAGTATAGAGCTCGCTGGTGACGGCGCGCACCTGGTCTACTGAGATACTGGCCCCCTCGGCCTGGACGACGCACAAGTCGGGATGGATGCCTTTTTGCGCGTTTTGCCGGGCTACCTGCGCCGCGTGTTCGGGCAGGCCGACCGACAAAACTTCCCCCGCAAACAAGACAGCAAGGGTGTAGAGACCACACCCTTGCTGTCCGCTAAAGAGCACTGCATGGGGAACACGGCCGGAAGCCAACATCGTCTCCAGCAGTGCGAGCACTCGTGTATTGCCCAGGAACGTTTCGGAGAGACTAGTACTTCTCGAATCTCTCGACATTGGTCACAAAGATGGTGGCGCCGCCGACAGCTACCTCGATGGGGTAGGCCGAGGACAGGCCGGCACCGTACGCGATGGACGAAGGGACGATCTGCGTGCGCTTTTTGCTGTTCTCTTCGATGATAGACAGCACTTCGGGCACCTTTTCGTCATCGGTACCGATGATAAAAGTGGTGTTGCCCGCCAGCAGGAAGCCGCCGGTGGTGGCCAGCTTGGTCACAGAGAATTTTTTCTTTGTGAGGGCGTTCTGGACGGCGCCGCTGTCGTCTTTGTTTACGATTGCAAATATGAGTTTCATAAGGTGACCCTCCCTTGTGTGTTGCAGTAAGAGGTACTGCTACCTCTTTTCAAGCTCATTCTACCACTTCTGTGCGGGAAAAACCAGTGTTTTTCAGCATATTCATAAAAATTTTATGAATTCTACAGGCCATGACTGTAAATTTTGTATTATCACTGCGGGTATGGGCAAAAGGGACAAAAGACGACAGAAAATAGCCCCGGCTGCTGTGCCGGCTGCCGGATATGGCTATACATAGGCCCGGCGCACGCTGCCGTCGACCTGGGCGGGGCGGGTGTCGAAGCTGACGATGGCCCCGGGGGCGCACTCGATCTTGGTGACGTCGACCATCACCGTCTCGTGGTCTACATAGCCCAGGATGCGGGCGGGCTTGCCGCCGATATCGCAGTAGGTGCGGCGGCCGGTGAAGGCCCGGCGCACGGCGGCGCCGATATAGCGAAAGATGTGGCGGAACTTAAATACATTTACCACCGTCTCCTGACACAGGCCGTCGGCAAAGCCGGTGGGGACCAGCGCGATCTGGGTGGGCTTTTTGGTTTTATAGGTGCTGCCGTAACCCACGTTATAGTGGGCCGGCACCCAGCGCACGTCGATGACTTCGCTGACTAAGCGCCCCACCTTTTTAAAGCCCCAGCGGTCTTTTTGGGCCATGCGCCCGACCATGGCGCTGCCGCAGCGCACCGCGTCGAGCCGCAGCCAGGGGTAGGTGAGCGCCGCCAGCGAATTGGCCGCGTGCACGGTGCCGTAGCTGATGCCTTCGCGCCGCAGCACGGCGAGCATCCCCTTTAGGGCCTGATACTGCTTTTTGACCCGCTTTTCGTGTTTGCAGTCGCTGGCGGAGACGTGGGTATAGATGCCCTCGAGCGCCAGGTTGGGCAGATACTTGGCCGCCTGTACGGCTTTGCCTACCTCCTGCGGCATGAAACCAAAACGGCCGCTGCCAGTATCGAACTTAAAGTGGATGCGGGCCCGCTTGCCCGCGGCGGCGGCGATACCGTTTAAGATGACGGCGCTGTCGTAAGAGCCGATGGTGGCGATGATGCCGTGGCGGACGATCTCCTGCGCGACCGACTCGGTGGCGTAGGGGGTGAGCAGCAGCACATCCAGCCCGGCCACCGCGTTTTTGACCCGCACGGCTTCCTCGATGCGGGAGACGGCCACCAGGCGGTAGCCGTTGGCAAACAGCAGCCGCGCCATCTGCTCGTCGCCCACGCCGTAGGCGTTGCCGGACAAGAGCGGAATCACGCCCGCTTTGCCAACCGCCTTTTTAAAAAGGCGCAGGTTGTAGAGTATACGGTCGGTCTGGACCATGAGTGTGGTCATCGCTCTCCCCGCTTTCTATCCCCGTTTTGGGCGCGCCCGCGCCCGGTAAGCCCATTATAACAGATTTTTCGCCCCATACCAACAGGCTGCGGCAAGCATGATCGCATTTTATGAAAAGCCGCCGGGGCGCAGTTACTGCTCTGTGACTTCACCGGCGGGGCCCGGGTGCTGCAGCGCCCAGTTGCGCTCGAGCACCCGGGGGCCGCGAAAGCCAAACGCGCGGGTCTTGCACAGGGGGCGCAGCTGCTCTTTGGACACGGTGGCCACGGTATCTTTTAAAAAGCCGGGCAGCGCGGTGGGCGACACCTGCCGGTTCATGGGGCAGCAGAGCTGGCAGCGGTCGCAGCCCCAGAGCAGCTCGCTGCCGGCGACGAGCCGCTGTTCCCAGCCGGTGAGCTCTCCCTTTTTTTGGCTGATATGAGACAGGCAGCGATCGGTACACACCGCCCCATCGGCGATGGCCCCGCCGGGGCAGACCTTTTGACAGGCGCCGCAGTGCAGACAACCGCCGGCGCGAAACAAAGCGGCGGTGCGGCGCGGCAGCGGGCAGCTGGTGATCAGCTCGCCGATAAACACATAGCTGCCGTACTGCCGGGTGATGAGCAGGCCGTTGTCGCCGACTATGCCCAGGCCGCAGCTGGCCGCCAGCGCCACCTCGTCGAGGGGGGAGCTGTCGACAAAGGGGATGAAGGGGTGCCCGGTAGCTTTAGCCAGCTGTTGGGCCAGCTGGGCCAGCTGGTCGCCGATGACGCGGTGATAGTCGGGCACGGCGGCGTAACAGGAGATGTTGCCGCCAAAAGCCGGAGGATGGGCATAGGGAAAACAGAACACCAGCGCCCACAGCCGGCCCGACGGCAGTAGGCCGGCCCGGCGGCAGGCAAACCACTGCGCCGGGGGCGGGACCGGCACACAGCCCCAGCTGACGCCCGGCCGATCCCGCAGCCACTGTTCGACAAGATCCATGATATATCCTCCTTTCTCCACAATTATACACTGGGTAATTCCACCGTTTCAACACAGTTATCAACATCTTTTTGATTTTTCGGCCTGAATATCGCCCGAGTTTTCCACTGTTTCCACACAGTTTTCCACATCTCTTGGGGAGTGGGGTAAAAATGAATATTTCATGACGGAATTATTACATCTAGTTTATTCCCCTAGGCGGGGGGCGAAAATGCGGCTATACTGTGCACAGCGGCCCAAAATGCCGGCGGCACCGGCCCCGTGTTTTGCGGCTCACCGACGAAAATATGCCCGCGCCAAGGCGGGGGCCCGTTTACGGGAGGGACTATGGACCACGTACTGAAAGTAGAAAAGCTGTGCAAGCACATCGGCAAGAAAGCCATCGTACAGGACGCCACCTTTTCGGTCCGCGCCGGGGAGATCATGGGCTTTTTAGGCCCCAACGGCGCCGGCAAGACCACCACTATCAAAATGATACTGGGGCTGCTGAAGATCGACAGCGGGCGGGTGCGCATTGGCGGGTACGACGCAGCGCGCCAGCCCGAACAGGCCCGCGAGAGCGTGGGCGGCATTATTGAAAACCCGGAGATGTACGCCTACCTGTCGGGGCGCAAGAACCTGCAGATCTACGCCAACATGTACCCGGGCATTACCCGGGCGCGCATCGACGAGGTCATCTCGATGGTGAAGCTGGGGGATCGCATCGACGACAAGGTGCGCCGCTACTCGCTGGGGATGCGGCAGCGCCTGGGCGTGGCCCAGGCCATTATGCACCGGCCCCGGCTGCTGATCCTGGATGAGCCCACCAACGGGCTGGACCCCATGGGTATCAAGGAGCTGCGGGACACGCTGCAGCTGCTGGCGCGGCAGGAAGGTGTGGGGGTGCTGATCTCGAGCCACCAGCTGGCCGAGATGGAGCTGATGTGCGACCGGGTGTGTATCATCGACGGGGGCAAGATCATCGCCACCCGCGACCTGCATGCCGACGAGGACCAGCAGGAGCAGCTGCACATTGCCGTAAAAGACCCGCAGCAGGCGGCAGCGACCTGCAGCCGGCTGCTGCCGGACCTGGCCTTTACTGCCGAGGACGGCGTGCTGTGTACCCGCTGCGACCACAGCCGGATACCCCAGCTGGTGGCGACCATGGTACAGGCGGGCCTGGAAATCTACGCGGTGACGCCCCACCGGGACAGCCTGGAGGACATGTTCCTGCAGACGACGACCGGTTCGAAAGGACAGATACAGTAAGTGCGAATGAGCGACCGGCAACGGCCCCGGGCCAGAAAGGTGTGACCCTGTGAAAAAGACAGCATCGCTGATAAAAAATGAGTTTATAAAAGAATTTGGCAAGAAGAGCACCGCTGTGATCTTGCTGCTGGCACTGGCAGTGGGTATTATGCTGCCCATTTTGTCGAGCAGGAACCATGCGGCTGACGACGACCGCAGCTACCTGGAGAGCCAGATCAGCTGGAACGACCAGTCGATCGCGGAGATCAAGCAGGAGAGCGGCTCCAAACGGCTGCCGGAGCAGCGGTTCTACGAGATAGACAATCAGGTGCTGCAGCTGCAGGTGGACGAGAATATCAGCTACAGCGACTACCGCACCAACCTGCTGGACTACTACCGCAGCGCGCTGCTGGAGATGGCGGGCCTGCAGCTGTACAGAGAGCGGGGCGAGCACTACAGCCTGAGCGATATAGCCAGCTACCTGACGGTGCCCGACGGCATTGAGGAGATGGACGCTGCCGCTATCGACCAGCGGCTTGCCCAGCTAAAGACCCAGGCCGAGCGCTACCGCCAGGTAGTGGCGCAAAACAGCTACGGCACGTACACCCAGATCATGCTGGAGGCGGCTACCGAGCAGACCAATGAACTGCAAAAGCAGGTGGACGCCCAGCAAAAACTGGTGCAGGCCGACGCCCAGGATCTGGCGGTGGCAGAGGCGCTGAGCTCTTTAAAGACCCAGCTGGCCCAACAGACCGAACTGGTAAAGCTGTATCAGTACCGCCTGGACCACGACATCGGGTACGGGGAGGACGACTACAAAAACAACGCCTTGCAGGAACTGCAGGAGCAGCTGGGCGAGCGCTATGCCCCCATGTTGGACGAGGGCGACTTTATCGAGGCCCAGAAAGGCGGCCAGTTCGGCCGCAACATGACCTACGCCCAATACCAGGAGAGCTACCAGGACCGGCAGAAAGCGCTGACTGAGCGCAGTGCGGTGCTGTGGCACAGCCTGGAAAACAATATCCCCCTGTTTGAGAGCAGCAACAAGGACCCGCGGTCGGCAGCCGAGGGGCTGCTGGGCTCGGTCGCTATTGCGGTGATCGTGGTGGTGGTGTTTGCCGGCAGCAGCGTTTCGCGGGAGTTCTCCTCCGGCTCGATACGGCTGCTGCTGACCAGGCCGGTGCGCCGCTATAAAGTGTACACCGCCAAGTGGGTGACCTGCATGCTGTTGGGGCTGGGCTCGTATCTGCTGATGGCGATAGGTACCGTTGTGACGGCGGGCATTAAGCTGGGCTTTGGCGGTTTTGGCGTGCCGGTGCTGCAGTACCGAGACGGCGCAGTTGAGCAGATGGGCTTTTTCAGCTATCTGCTGCCGCGCATGGGGTATGTGTGCATCGCCATCATCTTTATCGGCACGATCGCCTTTTTCTTCTCGGCGGTGGCCAAAAACACCGCGCTGGCTGTGGCGCTGCCTACCGCCGGATATTTTGGCAGCCCGCTGGCCCTGCAGCTGGCGATCATGTTTGGCTTTAACTGGGTGGCCTACACCCCCATTGCCTACATGGACCCGAGCCACCTGGTGCGCAACGACGGCTTTTTAGAGCAGTTGCGGGAGATGAGCGGGGTGACCCTGTCGGCCGGGTACGGGGCGGCCATGCTGCTGGGGATAGCTGCGCTGTTCTTTGCCGCCGGCATGTGGGTATTTTGCCGGCGCGACATCACCAACTGAGGACCGGCGGGCCTGCGCTGCTCCACGCCCCGATCAGACGCCGGTGGGCGGGGCGGTACAGACGCTGCCAAGATACATCGTGTAACACACAAAAAGGCGGGCTATATAGCCCGCCTTTTTTGCGTGGGTGCGGTGGGGATGTGGACATAGGGGCGGCCCGGCCCCAGGTACTGCCGCCGCCCGGGGCCGGGCCGCCTATATTGATCGGTTCTTTGCTGTGCGTGTTACTGTGTACTGTATACTGCAAGTCGCCAAACGGGTGCGCCTGTTTGGCGCCCGTATAAGATAAGATCAGTAGGTATCCGTCTCTGCCGGCTGCATATGGGATACCAGCAAGCCGCTGGAAAATACGGAAAGCCCACAGAGAATGAGTGCCGGTGCATCGAGCGGGCAGCTGCCCATTAGAGCCAGCAGCCCGGTGGCCAGTGCCGCCAGCAGCAAAACGGCGCTGTCGACCCAGCAAAATGCGGTGTGCTTTTTGCAGCGGGCCAGCGTGTAGAGCCACACAGCGGCGATGAGCAGCAGGGCCAGCCAGTGGACCGGGCAGCTATCGGCCCCGGTAAACGGCACGGCATCATCCGCCTGGGGGCCACTGCCGGGACTGGTATCGCCGGCGTCGGGCTGGGGGGCGATATCGACGGCGGTCTGACTTTGGCGCAGCGCATAGTGCAGGGTGATGGTGACGCGGTTGCCGGCGGTATCCTCGACCGTATAGCGGATGTCGTAGGCGCCGACCTTTTGGGTGTCTATCCCCTTTTTGGTGATGTCTTTGCCGTCTTTATCGAAGATATACAGACCGATGACCTGCAGTTTTTTACTGCTTTGGCCGGAGAGGATGCGAAAGCGCTGCTGCATGATAGACAGGGCCGTTTGGCGGTCTATGCTGCCATCGTACAGCGCCGGGTCTCTGCGGATGACTTCGGTGGCCCAGTCCTCGTAATAGGCGTGGTTCTTGCCTGTTTTGGGGTCTTTTTTCACGGTGGGATCGGCCAGCGGCTTATCCGGGTCGATGGGCGGGCCGACGATCGGGTCGACATAGTCGGGGTAGACCACCACCGGCGGGGCGTTGGGATCGGTGAGGATATCGGTGAGATACAGGGTGGTCGTGTTGCCGTCGGCATCGGTGACTTTATACACCACGGTAAAGCTGCCGGCTGTGGTGGTATCGGCCCCGGCGGCAGTGACGTCTTTGCCGCTCTGCATGATCTTCAGCTCGCTGGTCATATCCCCGGCGACGTGGGCGGAAAACTGATAGCGGTACTGCAGCAGCGCCCGGGCGTCGGCGGCGTCAAAATTGCCGCCGTAGAGAGGGGCGCTCTCGTCGATCTCCTCGTTTATGCTGTCGTAGACGGCGGCGTGCTTGAGGCCGTTTTCATCGGTATCGATCTGAGGGCCGGGCACCGGATCATCCGGCTTTACCTCTGGGCCCACCACAGGGCCGGGCAGTATGCTGGGGCCGGTGGGATCGCTGGGGTCGTCTACCGACTCGGGCCGCAGGACGCTCGGCGGGTCGATGGGCGAGATGATCTGCGGCGCGCCCAGGTTGCCGGCGGCGTCCACTGCCCGGTACACCCCGTTTTGGGAGATCGTATAGTTTTGGCTGGCGGCGCCGTTGCCGGCGGTCAGTTCAAATACCTGCAGGTCCTGGAAAGCGCCTTCCGCGGCCTGAGCCGGACCGCGGCGCAGCAGCAATTGGGGTGCAGGCTGGGCCGTCTTCTTCTGCAGTTTCCACACGCCGGAGAGACTGTCGGTGAGGGTGAGGTCGGTGCTGGCGGCGGCAAGACCGGGGGCGGTCTTATCGATCTTGATCTCGTCTTCTTTTTTTACCGATACAGCGNCAGCCAGCACCACCAGCAGCATCGCCGGGTTCAGCCCCGCCGGTTCCTGTTCCGGCTCCGGCTCTGTTTCCGGGGCGGGCGGAGGTTCCGGGTCCTGGCCCGTACCTGTCTCTTATTCTCATCTAGATGTGTTTAAGCGGCAGAAGTAGGGCGGGTTACAGGTGATGAGATCGAACTGCTCGGCGCCAAAGAGCGCATCGGCCCGGCGGATATCACCCTCTACCGCCCGCATGTTTTGGAGACCGGAGCGCCGGATGGAGTGGTGAAACTGGGCCACTGCCGCGGGCTGGATATCGAGCCCGGTAACAGCGGCGGGGGCGACTTGCCGCTGCAGCACGAAGGGGATGATGCCGCAGCCGGTGCCCAGGTCGAGCACCCGGTCGGCCTTTTTGGCGGCGGCAAAACCGGCCAGCAAAAAGGCGTCACCGCCAAAGCGGTGCTGGGGAGTAACGGCCAGCTGCAGGCCGCCGCCCAGATCTTCGTACTGGTAGTGCATGTGGTATCTCTCCCCTCTCTGTACCGGACCGGTGCTGAGCAGCTGTCGGGCCCGTGTTGGGCTGGTGGGCGATTGTTGGGCGGGCGTCAGGCAGATATTGGGCCGGCGAAAGCGGCACAAAAACAGATAGCGGACACTGTTACGTGTCCGCTATCTCGGATAAAACGCTGTGCTTAGGCCTCTACGGGAGCACCTACAGGGCAGGTACCGGCGCAGGCGCCGCAGTCGATGCAGGTATCTGCGTCGATCACGTATTTGTCGTCACCAGCGGAGATAGCGCCTACGGGGCAATCGGCCTCGCACGCACCACAGCTGATGCACTCGTCAGTGATTTTATAAGCCATTGGTAATACACCTCCTTGTATTTCCCCTCTATTCTAACATATATTCTGTAAAAAACAAGGACTTTACGCAAAAAACAGTCGGCTAACATTTTCCTGCTGAAACCGCATGGCAACAGGCTTTACACAAACTTTACTGCGGCTTCTTACCGGGCTGTTGCCCGCCGGGCCGACCGGTATTTTTGCCGCGCCGATTTCGGCCGCCGCGGCTGTGGCCGCTGCGCGGCACCTCGCCCCTGGGGGCGCCGGGAGCCGGGGCCCGTTCGGGGCGCGGGGATGCAGAC
>NZ_OKQO01000017.1 GCF_900289145.1 Neobittarella massiliensis (ex Bilen et al. 2018) | reverse complement strand
CAACGGGGAACAGCAGCGGCTTGAGGGGCTTATGAGAAAGAGCCGACTGTCGCTGGCCGAGGCGAAAGAGAAGTACCCGGATTGGTATGAGCGGCGGATCATCAAGAAGGAGCGGCGGGGCCGCTGGACGGTCAAGCGTGACCTTTACGACTGGTGGCTGCACCGGATCGCCGATGAAATCCGGGTGGGCCATCGTTTCTATGGCATTATGACGCTGGCGATTTATGCGAAGAAATGCGGGATAGACGAGGACGAGCTGCGCCGGGACGCTTTCGCGTTGCTTCGGCCCTACGATGATATGAGCGTGGAGGATATAAACCGCTTTACAAAAGATGATGTGGTGTGCGCCCTTGAGATGTTCAACGAGGACTATGTGACATTCCCCAGGGACGATATAGCGAAGCTCTCCGGCCTGACTATGCCTGTCAATAAGCGGAACTGGCGCAAACAGCCAGTACATTTGCAGGGCGCGAGAGCAATCCAGGAGATTAACGATAAGGCCAATGGTACGAATTGGAGAGAAGGGAATGGGCGGCCAAAAGGCAGCGGAACGGCCCAGGCGCGGGTTTATGAATGGCGGCAGCAGCACCCGGAGGGACGCAAGGCCGACTGTCACCGGGAAACTGGCCTTGATCCGAAAACCGTCCGTAAGTGGTGGGATTGCCCGCCGCCAGCGGTGCGCTTTGAAAATGGGCATATAACGGTGCGGGTGTCCCCTTCCCAGGAGTTGAGCGATTGGCTCCTGGACGCGCTACACGATGGGGGCCAGGAATAAGGCCCAGAAAGGCCCCTGTTACGCTTTAGAAGCCGTTTTCAGCCCTCCGAGGGTAAAATACCGGCCCCCTCTCTACTGCGCCCAGAAAGCCGCATAAATCAAGGCTTTTTTGCCCTCTAAATGCGAACATACCAGGGTAGAAGTTTAAGGGCCAGTGCTTGGGTAAACGGCCAGGAATATATATTGACATTGTAAATAAAAAGTTATACAATGGATATAATAAGAGTGAAAGGAGTTGCTACCTATGGCAAATACAAATATTAACATTCGTATGGACGCAGACTTGAAGCGGCAGTTTGAGGCGTTCTGTGCTGATATGGGAATGACGATGACAACGGCGTTCAATGTTTTTGCGCGTAAGGCTGTGAGGGAGTATAGAATACCCTTTGAAATCAGCGGTGATGTACCGAACGCTGAAACCGTCGAAGCAATCAAGGAAGTAAAGAGAATGAAGGCCGATCCGAGCCTTGGCAAGACCTATTCCAATGTCGATCAGATGATGGAGGAGCTGCTTGCCGATGTATAACATAAGACCAACCACAAAGTTTCAGAAGGATTTGAAGCGCGTGAAAAAGCGCGGCTTTGATATTCCTTTGCTGACCGATATTATTAAAAAACTGGCTGCGGGGGAGCCGTTGCCGGAGAAAAACAGGGATCACCAACTTTCCGGGGACTATGCGGGGTGTCGTGAGTGCCACATTACGCCGGATTGGTTGCTGATCTACGAAGTGGACGGGGACGAGCTGATTTTATATCTCACCCGGACGGGATCGCATAGCGATTTATTTTAGGGGAAGGAGGAAAGGTCTATGAGCTGGGATAAAGAGAGGATCGCGCAGTTGCAGCTCCCCGATCTGGCAGACGATGATCCGCACCCTCGGCTGCTCCTGGAAGGGGACGGCATACACGCAGGGCAGGGTTTTACCGCCTTGTTTCCTGATGGCTGGCACGAGATTACCCTTGAAGTAGCCTGGGAGCCAACAGGCCCCGGCTGCTGGTACATATCTACGCCTGGGTTTGAGGGCGTGTGTCCTGTGGGCCTGTTCGTGAAGGTATGAAAACAATCCGGCAGATAGCGGACGAGATAGGGGTATCAAAGACAGCAGTAAATAAGCAAATCGCAAACCTGGGTTTGCGATCAGGTTTACGAAAAAACGGAAACCAGTTTGCGATTGATGAACACCAGGAAGCCTTGATAAAACAGGCTTTTTCTGAAAAATCGCAAACCGAAATCGAAAACCAATCGCAAACTAAAACGCAAACCGAAAACCACGAAGTTGGCGATTTAGTTTGCGTTTTACAGGCAACTATCGACACGCTGCAAGGGCAGCTTGAAGTAAAAGACCGGCAGATTGCAAAGCTGACTGAGGCCCTGGTAGCCGCCCAGCAGACAGCGGCAGCGGCCCAGGCACTCCACGCGGGAACAATGAAGCAACAGCTTCTTTCCGGGGAGAGTGGAGCGGATCAGCAGGAGCCGGAACAGAAAAAAAGCTGGTTTTCAAAAATTTTTGGTGGTAGATAGGAAACAAAAGGACATTTTTTTCGTCACTACAAGTAGGAAAGGCGGTGTGATACAATGAAGAAAATTGCTCTTATTTTATGTTTGGTATTAGTGGCGTCTTTTGTATTAAGTGGGTGTAACAACAGTGATAGTATCATTACTCTCGAAGATAGAGAAGTTGGAAAAATAGAAATACAATCAGGAAATACGGGAGAAACGGTAGAGGTCACCGAAGAAGAAGTAATTTCGCAAATTGCTGATATACTGTCATTAGAATTTGAAAAAGGTGAGAAAAGTAACGACAGTACAGGGTGGAGTTATTCAGTAAGGTGGTATGATACAGAAGGGAAACAGATAGACACTGTTGTAATAATGAATGATGGAACTATTGAGAAAGACGGATATTTTTGGAAAACATCTAAGGACAACATAGAACTATCTGTATTTGATGAATTAGTAACGAAGCATTCCTCCGAGCTGCCACTTGAATGGGACAAAATTCCTATGGTGATGGTGGATGGTAAACTCTACTACGATACGGGGAAAGAGAGTACCGTAAGTGCCCGTTGTGGAGTAATGGATGGGGAAATTACTTCGACGGTTGACGGTTCTGAGATACCGACAAAAGATAACCAATCCAATTTCGGGACGGGCTTTGAATATCAATACGGAGCCGACAATACCATAGAGATTTTTATGAACGAAAAATGGATTGTTTTTGAGCAAAGAGAAGGAACTGGAAATCAAGTCCGATTTGGTGATCGGATGGTAGATGCGGATGGTCTTTCGGAAGAAACGCTTGAATGGCTCGATTGGTATCTTAAAATTTTGTATAATAGGAATTGAAGTTAAATTAGATGCTAAAAATTTGTAATTAAGAAGGAGGGATTCGTCATGTTGGTATTCCAAATGCGTAATGTAGATAAAACATCTACTGTTTTGAAACAGACTAAAAACAGTGATTACGCAGATAAATAAATACGTTAGATTAATTCCTACCAGTGACTAATCTTATGACTTTTTAAACAGATAACTAAAATTACAAACAAATCGTTTAACTTCTGTATTTGTTTATAGATGTAATCACTTCAGGAGAGATTACATGAACAAAAATATAAAATATTCTCAAAACTTTTTAACGAGTGAAAAAGTACTCAACCAAATAATAAAACAATTGAATTTAAAAGAAACCGATACCGTTTACGAAATTGGAACAGGTAAAGGGCATTTAACGACGAAACTGGCTAAAATAAGTAAACAGGTAACGTCTATTGAATTAGACAGTCATCTATTCAACTTATCGTCAGAAAAATTAAAACTGAATACTCGTGTCACTTTAATTCACCAAGATATTCTACAGTTTCAATTCCCTAACAAACAGAGGTATAAAATTGTTGGGAATATTCCTTACCATTTAAGCACACAAATTATTAAAAAAGTGGTTTTTGAAAGCCGTGCGTCTGACATCTATCTGATTGTTGAAGAAGGATTCTACAAGCGTACCTTGGATATTCACCGAACACTAGGGTTGCTCTTGCACACTCAAGTCTCGATTCAGCAATTGCTTAAGCTGCCAGCGGAATGCTTTCATCCTAAACCAAAAGTAAACAGTGTCTTAATAAAACTTACCCGCCATACCACAGATGTTCCAGATAAATATTGGAAGCTATATACGTACTTTGTTTCAAAATGGGTCAATCGAGAATATCGTCAACTGTTTACTAAAAATCAGTTTCATCAAGCAATGAAACACGCCAAAGTAAACAATTTAAGTACCATTACTTATGAGCAAGTATTGTCTATTTTTAATAGTTATCTATTATTTAACGGGAGGAAATAATTCTATGAGTCGCTTTTTTAAATTTGGAAAGTTACACGTTACTAAAGGGAATGGAGATAAATTATTAGATATACTACTGACAGCTTCCAAGAAGCTAAAGAGGTCCCTAGCGCCTACGGGGAATTTGTATCGATAAGGGGTACAAATTCCCACTAAGCGCTCGGGACCCCTTGTAGGAAAATGTCCTAAGTGTGGCAACAATATTGTATTAAAAAAATCGTTTTATGGTTGTTCAAATTATCCTGAATGTAAGTTTACTTTATAATAGTTTGCCGGAAGAACAACAGTTAGCTATAAGTGCTGTGCCGCCAGATTTGCTTGAAGAAAGCGGTCTTGTAAAAACAGAGGACGCAGAGGTTTCTGCACAGGAAGATGAATTGTGTGGCTATCCTCTTGCACCAGAAGAAGTAGAGTGACAACAGAAGTTCTTGGAGACAGTTGTGAGGCTGCCTCTTTTAGCCCCCGGCAGGGCGCAAAAGCACTTTCATACTGCCAGCCCCGAAGGGGCGGCGGTGTGAAAGTGCTTTTGCGTTACTTTCTCACAAGAAAGTAACAAAGAGGTTGTGGACTGCGGCCAGTTATGGTAAAATAGGAGTAGTAGGATATAGGCTTTTGCAGGAAAGGGACGGGTGATTTTATAGGCACAACCATTTCGGGAATGACGGGCCGGGGAAGTATCCGGCACAACAACAGGAGCTTTTCAGCGGCGAATGTAGACCGAAGCAGGTCGGGGCAGAATGTCACCTTTTGCAACGAGGATTTGAAAAAGGTGTACCACGAACTTTTCGATGAAGCCCTGGCCGCCTACAATGCCAAAAAGAAAAAGACCAGGGACAAGATACCAGACTACTATGAGCATATCCGGCAGAGCAAGCAGGAGAAGCTATTTCACGAGGCTATCTTTCAGATCGGCAACTTGACGGACTGCGGGTGCGGCTCCCCTGGAGGGGAACGGGCGGCGGCAGCTCTCAAAGAATTTGCAGAGTCCTTCCAGGAGCGCAATCCTCATCTGCGGGTGTTCAATATGGTGCTGCACATGGACGAGGCCACGCCCCACCTCCATGTGGACTTCGTGCCGGTGGCAACGGAGCAGAGCCGGGGCCTCTCAACGAGGGTATCAATGAAACAAGCGTTAAAGCAGCAAGGATTTGAGGGGCTTGGCCGGAAGCAGACGGAATGGAAAGCCTGGATGGAACGGGAGAAAGAAGCCCTAACGGAAATCGCCCAGGCGCACGAGTTTGAGATCATCAGCCTGGGCGGTGGCCGCCCTCATATGGAGCTGCCAGAGTACAGGGCAGCGGCCCAGCGGCTTGAAGCTGTCCAGGAACAGGTGATAGCGGCAGAGCAGGAGATCGCGGCCTTGGAAAAGCAGAGAAAGGCCCTGCAAGGGAATGTGAAGCTGCTGAAAGCGGTGGAGAAGGTCAAGCCCGATCTGGACGCGATACAACCAGAAAAGACGCTGACAGGGGCCGTCAAGGGTGTGACGGTGGAGCAGGTGAAGGAGCTGAAGGCGGCGGTGATCCGGGGTGCGGCGGCAGAGCAGAAGGTGCGGGAGCTGAAGGTAGAAAACCAACAGCTTCAGCAGAAAATCCCCTCGATGAAAGAAAAGCTGAAGGAGGCCCAGGAGCGGAAGCGGCTTGAAAATGAAAACCGGCAGCTCAAAGTGCAGGTCGAATACCTGGAAAAAGATTTGAGCTGGGAGCGTGGGATTTCGGCGCGGCTCCAGGAAGGGATCGGGGCGGTGCTGGACTTTCTGGATCAGCACTTGCCGGAGCAGTTCCGGCCCCTGGTCGAAAAGGCGCGGGAGCTGCTACCTGTGCCAGAGGTGCAGCAGCCGGAAAGAGAGCAGGAACGGGGCCACACCTGGGGCGGTATGGAGTTGTAAAAGAAGCCTGTCCGGGGGCCTTGCAAGAGCCGCCCGGACAGGCTATAATAACAGTAAAAATAGGGAATAAAATGTATTGATAATATATGCCCCCCTGTGGGTATAGGGGATAGCAGGGAGTTAGTGTGTCGTAAAATAGGGAATAAAATGTATTGATAATATATGCCCCCCTATGGTCTTTAGGCCAGGATAAATAATAAAAATATTTTCTCTCGGACAGGGAGAAAGTCGGAGGGGGTTATGGGGGTGAGCGGCGGGGTGTGGGAATGTGGTAAACCTGAAAGGTTTTCCATCATTTCCATGCCCCAGAGCGAGGGGGAAAAGGGGGAGGTGACTTTCTCTTTAAGGCCCCGAAGGGGCCGCTCTTTGGCTCCCCCTTTTCCCCCTATGGGTTTGCAGAATGTACGAAAAGAGGTGTAAGGAATGGCGGATCAGCAAGTAGCACTGGAACGGCTGCGGGAACTTTACAGGGAAAAGAACGAGCATTTAGAGAAGTTTTTAGAGCCGGTGGAGCCGTATGAGTTTTATCGTGAGATCTTCCCGGAAGGATCTTTCGAGAGGAAGGGCCATTTTGAGGACAGGAAGGGAAACGGGATCGCGGTGACAGTGGCCAAAAGTGAGGTTGACAAGGCAACCGGGATTGCCCTGCAGATCGAGGGGGACGGTAAAGCGAAACGATGTACCGTCACTGACGAGCTGGACGAGCTGCGGGAGCTGCAAGACACCGATTTCACGATTATGTCCCCGATCTCCTATTTTGGACGGCGGCGGTGCGGCAAAAATGCCCGGTATCTCTATGCCCTGGTCTTTGACTTGGATGGGGTGGGTATGCCCCAGCTCCGGGACACGCTGCACCAGATGAACAAGGATATTCTGCCCCAGGCAACCTTTGTTGTAAACAGCGGGACAGGGCTTCACCTGTATTATGTGCTGAAAGAGCCGGTGCCTATGTACCCGTACAACCAGAAATGCTTGAAAGAGCTGAAATATTCCCTCACCCGGCAGATTTGGAATAAGTTTACCTCCACCATCAAGGAGCCGCAAATGCAGGGGATTTTGCAGGGCTTTCGGGTGGTCGGCTCTGGCTCGAAGCTGGGGCGTGAGTACCCTGTGAGGGCGTTCCGGCTCGGCGGGCCGGTGGAGCTGGCGCGGCTGCTTGATTATATCCCGGACAGCAACGGGGAACAGCAGCGGCTTGAGGGGCTTATGAGAAAGAGCCGACTGTCGCTGGCCGAGGCGAAAGAGAAGTACCCGGATTGGTATGAGCGGCGGATCATCAAGAAGGAGCGGCGGGGCCGCTGGACGGTCAAGCGTGACCTTTACGACTGGTGGCTGCACCGGATCGCCGATGAAAACCGGGGGGGGCATCGTTTCTATGGCATTATGACGCTGGCGATTTATGCGAAGAAATGCGGGATAGACGAGGACGAGCTGCGCCGGGACGCTTTCGCGTTGCTTCGGCCCTACGATGATATGAGCGTGGAGGGTATAAACCGCTCTACACACGAGGACGGGGGGGGGGGCCCTGTG
>NZ_OKQO01000019.1 GCF_900289145.1 Neobittarella massiliensis (ex Bilen et al. 2018) | reverse complement strand
TTTCTAGATAAAGAAATCATTCAAGTAATTTTAAACGTTAGAGTTTGAAATGAGCTAGATTTGGACAGGCGTGAGTCTGTTTAGATACAACTATGATAAAGAGTTTGATCCTGGCTCAGGACGAACGCTGGCGGCGCGCTTAACACATGCAAGTCGAACGGACACATCCGACGGAATAGCTTGCTAGGAAGATGGATGTTGTTAGTGGCGGACGGGTGAGTAACACGTGAGCAACCTACCTCAGAGTGGGGGACAACAGTTGGAAACGACTGCTAATACCGCATAAGATGGCAGGGTCGCATGGCCTGGTCATAAAAGGAGCAATTCGCTCTGAGATGGGCTCGCGTCTGATTAGCTAGTTGGTGAGGTAACGGCTCACCAAGGCAACGATCAGTAGCCGGACTGAGAGGTTGAACGGCCACATTGGGACTGAGACACGGCCCAGACTCCTACGGGAGGCAGCAGTGGGGAATATTGCACAATGGGGGAAACCCTGATGCAGCGACGCCGCGTGAGGGAAGACGGTTTTCGGATTGTAAACCTCTGTCTTGTGGGACGATAGTGACGGTACCACAGGAGGAAGCCATGGCTAACTACGTGCCAGCAGCCGCGGTAATACGTAGATGGCGAGCGTTGTCCGGAATTACTGGGTGTAAAGGGAGTGTAGGCGGGCTGGTAAGTTGAATGTGAAACCTTCGGGCTCAACCCGGAGCGTGCGTTCAAAACTGCTGGTCTTGAGTGAAGTAGAGGCAGGCGGAATTCCCGGTGTAGCGGTGGAATGCGTAGATATCGGGAGGAACACCAGTGGCGAAGGCGGCCTGCTGGGCTTTTACTGACGCTGAGGCTCGAAAGCATGGGTAGCAAACAGGATTAGATACCCTGGTAGTCCATGCCGTAAACGATGATTACTAGGTGTGGGGGGATTGACCCCCTCCGTGCCGGAGTTAACACAATAAGTAATCCACCTGGGGAGTACGACCGCAAGGTTGAAACTCAAAGGAATTGACGGGGGCCCGCACAAGCAGTGGAGTATGTGGTTTAATTCGAAGCAACGCGAAAAACCTTACCAGGTCTTGACATCCATCGCCAGGCTAAGAGATTAGCTGTTCCCTTCGGGGACGATGAGACAGGTGGTGCATGGTTGTCGTCAGCTCGTGTCGTGAGATGTTGGGTTAAGTCCCGCAACGAGCGCAACCCTTACTATTAGTTGCTACGCAAGAGCACTCTAATGGGACTGCCGTTGACAAAACGGAGGAAGGTGGGGATGACGTCAAATCATCATGCCCCTTATGACCTGGGCTACACACGTACTACAATGGCCGTTAACAGAGAGCAGCGATACCGCGAGGTGGAGCGAATCTAGAAAAACGGTCTCAGTTCGGATTGCAGGCTGAAACTCGCCTGCATGAAGTCGGAATTGCTAGTAATCGCGGATCAGCATGCCGCGGTGAATACGTTCCCGGGCCTTGTACACACCGCCCGTCACACCATGAGAGCCGGTAACACCCGAAGTCAGTAGCCTAACCGCAAGGAGGGCGCTGCCGAAGGTGGGGCTGGTAATTGGGGTGAAGTCGTAACAAGGTAGCCGTATCGGAAGGTGCGGCTGGATCACCTCCTTTCTAAGGAAGAACTGTTCGAGCATTTAGTATTGTTTGATTTTGAAGGTCCGTGGCTTTTGTCCGAGAGGGCAGAGGTCGCGAATCTTTCCTTGTTGTAAATGGGGGTGTAGCTCAGATGGGAGAGCACCTGCCTTGCACGCAGGGGGTCAGGAGTTCGAGCCTCCTCATCTCCACCAAGAGGTGGGGGAAGAGTGGGAGAGAACCCGATTTTAATCATGAGGGCTCATAGCTCAGGTGGTTAGAGCGCACGCCTGATAAGCGTGAGGTCGGTGGTTCGAGTCCACTTGAGCCCACCAGGCCTTAAGAGGGCCAAGCAACAAGAATGTACCTTGAAAACTGAATACTGCGATATGAAAATATCAACTGCGACATCAAAGCGCGAGAGCGCTGAGAAAATAATTAAGGTAAATCGGAGAAATCTGATAGACTACAATTAAGTCGAGAACAACCGAAATAAGGTCAAGCTAAGAAGGGCGCAGGGCGAATGCCTTGGCACTGGGAGGCGAAGAAGGACGTGGTAAGCTGCGAAAAGCTACGGGGAGCCGCAAACAGGCATTGATCCGTAGATATCCGAATGGGGAAACCCACCTGGAGGCAAGTCCAGGTATCGCATAGTGAATACATAGCTATGCGAGGTCAACCGCCTGAACTGAAACATCTAAGTAGGGCGAGGAAGAGAAATCAAACGAGATTCCGAAAGTAGTGGCGAGCGAAATCGGAAGAGGCCAAACCAGAGGTAGAAATACTTCTGGGGTTGTGGACTGCATTTAAGATCGCGTAAGTCTAACTGAACGACATGGGAAGGTCGGCCAAAGAGGGTGAGAGCCCCGTAAGTGAAAGATGAGCGCGCTGAGCAGGATCCAGAGTACTGCGGGACACGAGGAATCCCGTGGGAAGCCGGGGGGACCACCCTCCAAGCCTAAATACTACCCAGTGACCGATAGCGTATAGTACTGTGAAGGAAAGGTGAAAAGAACCCCGAGAGGGGAGTGAAATAGAACCTGAAACCCTGTGCCTACAAGCACATAGAGCACGTCAAAGTGTGATATGGTACTTTTTGTAGAACGGTCCGGCGAGTGTATGTACGTAGCGAGGTTAAGGACTAGAGGTCTGGAGCCGAAGGGAAACCGAGTCTGAACAGGGCGAGTTAGTTGCGTGTATACGACCCGAAACCGGGTGACCTATCCATGTCCAGGTTGAAGTTGGGGTAAGACCCAATGGAGGACCGAACCGACCCCTGTTGAAAAAGTGGCGGATGAGGTGTGGATAGCGGAGAAATTCCAATCGAACCCGGATATAGCTGGTTCTCCCCGAAATAGCTTTAGGGCTAGCCTTATGTTAGATTATCGGAGGTAAAGCACTGAATGGGCTAGGGGCCGAGAGGTTACTGAACCCTATCAAACTAAGAATGCCGAATAATCGATGCATAGGAGTCAGACTATGGGAGATAAGTTTCATAGTCAAAAGGGAAACAGCCCAGACCCACAGCTAAGGTCCCTAAATAGATTTAAGTGGAAAAGGATGTGGGGGTGCACAGACAACCAGGATGTTGGCTTAGAAGCAGCCATACATTAAAAGAGTGCGTAATAGCTCACTGGTCGAGTGCCCCCGCGCCGAAAATGTAACGGGGCTAAAATCTATACCGAAGCTTGGGCATTGTATTTATACAATGGGTAGGGGAGCGTCGTATGCGGGGTGAAGCCATAGCGGAAGCGGTGGTGGACTGCATACGAGTGAGAATGCCGGAATGAGTAGCGAGAATTGTGTGAGAATCACAATGGCCGAAAACCTAAGGTTTCTGGAGGAAGGTTCGTCCGCTCCAGGTTAGTCGGGAGCTAAGGCGAGGCCGAAAGGCGTAGTCGATGCACACACGGTAGAGATTCCGTGACCACCGAAAGATTTAAGCAGAGTGACACTCTGAAAGGGCATGACCCGGGCGCTGGTAGACCCGGGCGTAAGGGACTGAAAATTAGTAGGGAAGCATGCTTAGACGGAGGCGAGAAAAGCTCTGAGGTATATATGAGGTGCCCGTACCGCAAACCGACACAGGTAGGTAGGAAGAGGATTCTAAGGCCAACGGGAGAAGGGTTGTTAAGGAACTCGGCAAAATGACCCCGTAACTTAGGGATAAGGGGTGCTCATGGAGACATGAGCCGCAGAGAATAGATCCAGGCGACTGTTTAGCAAAAACACAGGTCTCTGCTAAATCGAAAGATGAAGTATAGGGGCTGACACCTGCCCGGTGCTGGAAGGTTAAGGAGATGAGTGAGAGCTTTGACCCGAAGCCCCAGTGAACGGCGGCCGTAACTATAACGGTCCTAAGGTAGCGAAATTCCTTGTCAGGTAAGTTCTGACCCGCACGAATGGTGTAACGATCTGGATGCTGTCTCAACAACCCGCCCGGCGAAATTGTAGTACCGGTGAAGATGCCGGTTACCCGCGACAAGACGGAAAGACCCCATGGAGCTTTACTGCAGCCTGATATTGGATTTCGGTATTACATGTACAGGATAGGTGGGAGACTGGGAAGCATAGGCGTCAGCTTATGTGGAGTCGACCTTGGGATACCACTCTTGTAGTGCTGGAATTCTAACCTGCAGCCGTGAAACCGGCTGGGGGACAATGTCAGGTGGGCAGTTTGACTGGGGCGGTCGCCTCCTAAAAGGTATCGGAGGCGCTCAAAGGTTAGCTCAGCACGGACGGAAACCGTGCCAGAGAGTGTAAACGCAAAAGCTAGCCTAACTGCGAGACTGACAAGTCGAGCAGTAACGAAAGTTGGAGTTAGTGATCCGGCGGTATGTGAGTGGAAATGCCGTCGCTCAACGGATAAAAGCTACCCTGGGGATAACAGGCTGATCTCCCCCAAGAGTCCACATCGACGGGGAGGTTTGGCACCTCGATGTCGGCTCATCGCATCCTGGGGCTGAATTCGGTCCCAAGGGTTTGGCTGTTCGCCAATTAAAGCGGTACGCGAGCTGGGTTCAGAACGTCGTGAGACAGTTCGGTCCCTATCTGTCGTGGGCGCAGGATATTTGAGAGGAGCTGTCCCTAGTACGAGAGGACCGGGATGGACGCACCTCTGGTGCACCAGTTGTCACGCCAGTGGCACGGCTGGGCAGCTAAGTGCGGACCGGATAAACGCTGAAAGCATCTAAGCGTGAAGCCGCCCTCAAGATAAGATATCCCACTGAATAATCAGGTAAGACCCCTTGAAGACTACGAGGTAGATAGGCCGTAGGTGTAAGCATGGTGACATGTTCAGCTGGACGGTACTAATCGGTCGAGGGCTTGACCTAACGGAGTTCGAGACGAGCAGTTGGCAGGAAGATATTGCAGTATTTAGTTTTGAAGGTACATGAGGATGTACTTTGAGAGGTTAAAAAAGGCGGAGGTCGCCGAAGACATGCACCATTAGCTCAGCTGGTAGAGCAACTGACTCTTAATCAGTGGGTCCCGGGTTCGAGTCCCTGATGGTGCACCACATGGCCCGTTGGTCAAGCGGTTAAGACACCGGCCTCTCACGCCGGTAACGGGGGTTCGATTCCCCCACGGGTCACCACAACGCAGAGCGTTGTGGCTAGAAAAACCCTTTGATGAACG
>NZ_OKQO01000020.1 GCF_900289145.1 Neobittarella massiliensis (ex Bilen et al. 2018) | reverse complement strand
TAAGGCTATGTCACATCAAATAGTTGATAAAACATAGCACTTAGTACCTTGACATTTTTTGCTAAAATAATATAATTTAAGTGCGACACATCTTAATAATTTTCCCACAATAGGTGCGTATTTTTTTAGGTAAAAATATACACCTTATTTTCGCAACTATTGTGGGAAGATGTGTCGCAGCATTCGAAGGTGTGTATTTTTCGGTGCGCAGCTTCGGTTGCGCACTTTTTTGTATAAAGGAATGCTGCGAAATGTTAAGGTGTAAAAACTGTGGACGTCAAATCACAAGAAACCTGAACTTCTGTCCCTTTTGCGGGCGACCAAACAAGTCCTCGATTCACGTTAATACTAGAGGCTTAGGGTGTTTGGTAGGTGTTCTTTTTGTCATTGTAATAGGAGTGATCGGTATTGTTTCCAATCCCAACTCTACTACCCCTGCTGAAAAAACTGGCAAAGACTACGAGAGCGCTGTGTTCAGCGCGTTTTGGGAAGGCGCAAGTGAATCCTTTGGCGTGGAGTACAGCGATTATAAACTGGCCCATACTGCCACCAGTTACATCTCTGACTATACAACCGCGGGTGGGCAAACCGCGCACTACTATTTAATTAAAACTGGATTTGAGACAACAAATGCATTTGGACACACGACGTTACACCACGTAGTAGCGCGTTGTTATTATGCGCCAGATTATAGTAACACCGTTTATACCACTCATATTACGCTTGATGATGAGACGGTGTATTATAATAGTGAAACTGAAAATTGGCTTATGAACATGGACGGAGGAGGAACAGCACCATGAGATCACTGCATTTTAGTTTACCGTCAAATCAAGATGGACTTGACTTTGAAGAAGTAATTGATTTATTTACACCGACCTTTATGAATCGGTATACGAAGTTTTCATCCATTGAAGAGTTTTTTAAAACTGGTGGATATACAGTAACTTCAATGGAGGATTTAATAGCAATCCTAGGTGATGATTTCGACTCGTATATCAATCAACATACCGATTATTCGTGTTGGGAAGATTTGCTTGGTATGGCGAATATATTTTCATTCAGTCAGATGTAGCTTTTTTCTGTACTTTTCTTCAAACGCCTTAAAAGTATCAACCAGATTTTTAGTGTCTTTTTTCTGTTCTTCACGCGGTACACCGCTGAAAACAATGTCAAGTTGGTCGAAGCACAGGCATATACGACCATTTATATAAGAAACTTCCACAGCAACTATCATCTCCCACAAACACGATTAGCCCACCTTTTATGAGGTGGGCTGTTTATTTATATTCGTTTATTTATCCCAACATAGGAATTGGCGGCCTACTCGAAACTTCCGTACATTTCAATTTCATTACGGCAGTAAGAGCACACCTTAACAGTATGTTCTGCTTCTCCACCACTGTCTCTTTCCCACAGTTCACAAAATTGTTCCACGCCAAGTAGTTATTTAGATACTTGGTCGAAACGCCATTGAAACCACGAATAAACCGTTTCAGCTTGCTGTGGTAACTGTTGATTCTCTGAACGTTATAAACGCCCCTGTTCCCAACACCACTTTTCAGCTGAACCAGTTTCAAACCGTTATTTTCGGCAAACCGAATATAGGCGCTCGCCTTGTCAGTGACCAGCGTCGCCCCGTCTGTGATCTTACCGCGAAACATCTCATCTAATGAATTTGTTGAAATCCGACCGAGGTTGGCTACTCTCGCAAAGGAAGAGCCGTTCCTACTAATTGCACAGGGAACACACACCTTCTCACGGGACAACCCGTGCAATCGCGCGGCTTTCCCTCGCTTATGAACCTCCCGCGGCATCGAAAAGACTTTACTTCTCTTGTGATCTCCTTTATACGACACAGTGAAAAAAGTCTCATCGACCTCGACAATCCCGTCCAATTCAACCTTACCAAATCTATCTTGCAGGGCATCCAATATTTTGTGCCGCCAGTAAAACGCGGTGTTCCTATGAATCCCGCAAGTCTCAGCGGTCTGCCGAATCGGCATTCCAGCCATCATGCAAGAGATGTACTTTTCCCATACCCGCAAGTCTTTCTTCGTGCCAGCCACGATGGAATTTGTCGTCGCTATGAACGACCGCTTGCAGTCCTTACACATGTACCGTTGTGTGCCATCCTTGCGATGTCCGTTACAAACAATATGTACACCACCGCACCTCGGGCACATTTGGCCATTGGCAAATCGCTCTTCTGCCACAAATTCGTCCATGTCGGACTCAACAGCAAACTCATTCAGCAAAAGTGATTTAAGATACTTTTGATCTTCACACGACAACTTTCGTATGGAGTTTAAAATTTCTTTAATGGCAGACATTGGCAATTCTTCTTTCTTGCTTTTTCTACCATTATATTACATCATTTACTAAATTTAGTCAACTATTTATTGTGACATAGCCTT